>NZ_CP041692.1:2560597-5121194 GCF_007362775.1 Microlunatus elymi | reverse complement strand
GACCAAGCGGTCTGAGGTGTTCACCACGGCCGAGGACAACCAGCCGTCGGTGATGATCCAGGTCTACCAGGGTGAGCGCGACTTCGCCCGCGACAACAAGTCGCTGGGCAACTTCGAGCTGACGGGGCTGCCGCCGGCACCGCGCGGCGTACCGCAGGTCGAGGTCGCCTTCGACATCGACGCCAACGGCATCGTCAACGTGCACGCCAAGGATCTGGCCACCGGCAAGGAGCAGTCGATCACCGTGACCGGCGGTTCCGCGCTGGGCAAGGACGACATCGACCGGATGGTCAAGGAGGCCGAGGCGAACGCCGAGGAGGACAAGAAGCGTCGCGAGGCGGTCGAACTCCGCAACGAGGCTGACAACCTGGTCTTCCGGACCGAGAAGTTGATCAGCGAGAACGCCGACAAGATCACCGACGAGACCAAGAAGCCGGTCGAGGAGGCGATCGCCGAGGTCAAGTCCGCGCTGGAGGGCGAGGACAATGACAAGGTCAAGGCCGCGGTGGAGAAGCTGAACACCACCAGCGCCGCGCTCGGCCAGGCGATGTACGCCGCCGCGCAGCAGTCGCAGGCCAGTGCGGCCGCCGACGGCGAGGCCACTGGCGACGCGGGTGCCTCCGCTGACTCCGCTAACGCCGACGGCACGAGCGACAGCTCCGACGACGACGTGGTGGACGCCGAGATCGTCGACGACGAGAAGTCGCAGGGTGATGCCAAGTGACCGACAGCCCGAACGCACAGCGCCCGGGCGATCGCGATCCTGAGGAGACCGGCCGGCCCACGGTGCGGGACAAGCGCCGGATTGATCCGCAGACCTACCAGGTCCGCGATCCGGCGGGCTCGACCCCGTCGACGGCAGCAGCGGAGGGCGTCGGCAACGGCGCCCCCGCCGCCTCCGGCGTCGATGATCAAGTCGCCGAATCGTCCGCGTCGGCCGAGGAGATCGCATCGTTGAAGACCCAACTCGCCGATCGCACCGCCGATCTGCAGCGGGTCCAGGCCGAGTACGTCAACTACAAGCGCCGGGTCGACCGGGATCGTGATCTTGCTCGCAAGGGCGGGGTCGAGTCGGTGCTGCGGGAGTTGCTCCCGGTGCTGGACAGCCTGCAGGCTGCGCGGCAGCACGAGGAACTCACCGGCGGGTTCAAGGGCATGGCCGACGAGATCGAGAAGCTCGCCGCCAAGCACGACCTGGAATCGTACGGTGCAGAAGGCGATCCCTTCGATCCGCGGATCCATGAGGCGTTGATGCACGCGCACGCCGACGGGCTCACCGGGCCGACCTGCGTGACCATCCTGCAGCCCGGATACCGGATCAAGGATCAGGTGATCCGACCGGCCCGGGTAGCCGTCGCCGAACCGGATGAATCCGCGCCGGCCGCGACGCCGGAAGCAGGCGAGGAAGCTGCCCAGGATGACAACAACGCCGGTACGGGGCAGTGATCACCGCCCCGATCGGCTGCTGAGACGTGTGTTGATCATGGTCGCCCAGGGTCTCGGCGACCATGATCAACACCACAGCCGTGATCGACAGAACAAGAGTGATCAACACCATCAGCAGATGACAGTAGGTTTGACCGAAAGGAGGCGTCGATGAGTACGAAGGACTGGCTCGAGAAGGACTACTACAAGGTCCTGGGCGTCTCCTCCAACGCCAAGCCGGAAGAGATCAAGAAGGCCTACCGAAAGCTGGCCCGGGCCAATCACCCGGACGCCAATCCCGGAAACGCCGATGCGGAGAAGAAGTTCAAGGAAGTCTCCGAGGCCAACGACGTACTGTCCGACGCGGCCAAGCGCAAGGAGTACGACGACGCCCGGAAACTCTTCGGTGGTGGAGGATTCCGCTTCCCGCGAGGCGGCAACACCGCCGGCGCCGGGTCGATGGACGACCTCTTCCGCAACGCCACCGGCGGCGGCGGCGACAGCTTCTCCGACCTGTTCAGCGGCCTGTTCAACGGACAGACCCGCAGCCGCAGCACCAGCACCGCGGGCACCGGCCGCGGCCCGCGCCGCGGCACCGACATCGAGGGCGAGGTCACCATCGACTTCGACGAATCGGTGAACGGTGTCACGGTGCCGATCCAGATGATCTCCGATGCGGCTTGCTCGGCCTGCCATGGGACCGGCGCCAAGGCTGGGACTGTGCCCCGGGTCTGCCCGACCTGCCAGGGCAGTGGCATGCAGACCTCCACCTCGGGCGGCGTGTTCGCGGTCACCGAGCCCTGCACCGACTGCCGCGGTCGCGGCATGATCGTCGACGATCCGTGCCCGGTGTGCAACGGCTCCGGCCGCGGCCGGTCGACAAAGTCCATGCAGGTAAGGATTCCGGCCGGTGTCACCGACGCCCAGCGGATCCGGTTGAAGGGCAAGGGCGGTGCCGGCGAGAACGGCGGTGCGGCCGGCGACCTGTACGTGGTCGTGCACGTCCGTCCGCATCCGGTGTTCGGTCGCAAGGGCGACAACCTGACGTTGACCGTCCCGGTCACGTTCTCCGAGGCGGCGCTCGGCGCCGAGATCGAGGTGCCGACGCTGAACGGGCCTGCGGTGCGGATCAAGATCGCTCCGGGCACGCCGAACGGCCGGACGTTACGGGTCCGCGGCAAGGGTGTCGGCCGACGGGACGGGACCCACGGTGATCTGCTGGTCACTGTCGAGGTGGTCGTACCGGAGGAGCTGAGCGAACAGGCGCGGGAGGCGCTTGGCACCTTCGCCACCGCGGCCGGTGTCAGCAATCCTCGGCAGGCGCTGTTCGCCAAGGCCCAATCGGCCAGTAGAGCCAGGACGAGCTGATGTCTGCGCCGCTACCTCAGCCGATCGACCATGACGCGCCGCTGTTCGTGATCTCGGTGGCGGCGCAGCTGGCCGGTATGCATCCGCAGACGTTGCGGACCTACGACCGGATGGGCCTGGTGTCGCCGCGGCGTACCCGGGGCCGTGGTCGGCGGTATTCGCCGCGCGACGTGGCTCGGTTGCGGCTGATCCAGCGGCTGAGTCAGGACGAGGGCATCAACCTTGAGGGCATTCGCCGGATCCTGACCATGGAGAACGAGATCGAGCAGTTGCAGCGGCAGGTGCAGGAGTTGTCCGACCTGCTGGCAGCCAGTCGTGCCGCACCGCCCGGTTCGCGGGTCTTCACCGCCGACCGCGGCGGCGACGTACGGCTGGGCCGTACGGTGCAACATGCCTGGACCCAGCGCGCACTGCCCGGACCTCCGCGCTGACACCTGATCCCGCACGCTGATCTGCGCCGCCGCGCCGATCAGCCCTGGCACAAGCCCGGCTTGGGCCCAACGCAGTGGGCCCGGCAATGGGCCCGTGAGCACCTCCCTGCGCGCGTTGGGCCGACGATGATCATCATCGATGTTCACCTCGAAGTCGTCCGCCGAGCGGGGTCAGGGAACCCTGGAGTACGTCGCGATCATCGCCGCTGCGGCGGTGGTCGCGGTGGCGGTCATTCTTGCGCTGACCAGTCAGGGTGGCAACCTCGGCGGAATGGCCGCATCGGCTGTCTGCCAGGTGAAATCGCAGGGAGCCGGTGCTTGCGATCAGCCCGGTTCGGGTGAGAGCCCCGGCCCCGACTCCTGGTATTGCCAGCTGCTCGGCCTGGGCTGCTCGTCGGGCGACGGCGGCTCGAACAAGGACAACGACGACCGGCCCTGGTATTGCGACTGGTTCGGCATCGGCTGCCCGAAGGACGATCACGACTCGTCGGTCGACATCCCCGCCGGGCTCGATCCCGACTCCGAGGTGGTCAAGACGATGCTGACCACCGAACGCGGCCGGCAGACGCTGCAATGGCTGGCCGACCATCACATCCCGATCGTGGTCGACCCGAATCAGCAGGGTGCCTTCTGGGACGGCAGCAAGATCGTCCTCGGCGACGGCCAGGAGTCGGCGGCGACGCTGGTGCACGAGGCGAACCACGCCAAGTACTCCAAGGAGGGGCGCAGCGCCGATGCGCGCACCGAGTCGCGGGACGACTATGTGCACGGGGCGATCGCCGAGGAGGTCGACGGTACGGTGCAGGAGATCCAAGCTGCGCAGGAGTTCCGCGAACACGGACACGAGGTCGATCAGCAACCGGGCGAGTCCGCCTACACCGCTGCCTATGATCAGGCGATCAAGGACGGCAAGTCGCAGGCCGAGGCGCAGTCGGCCGGGGCCGACGCCGTCAGCGAGTTGTTCTACAACGGCAGCTTCGTCACCTCCACCACCGGTGAGTCCTACCCGGACTACTACGGCTCCTACTGGGACAGCGTGAACTGATGTCCTGTCAGGCGATGGAACAATGAAGCCGGTGAGATTCGTTCAGAAGGCCGCACCGGTGGCTGTGCTGGGATTGCTGCTCGCCATGGCCGGTTGCGACGCGACGACGTCCGGTCCGTCCGGGCTGCCGACAGCGACGCCCACCACCGCCAGCACTCAGGGGACCGACATGCAGTCCAAGCTCGCCCGGGCGTTCGAGTCCAGCAGCCCGCAGACAGCGGAGTTGATCAAGGATGCCGACACCAAGCTGAACGAGATCAAGCTGGCCGGGCTGACCGGCTGGACGCTGGTCGACGTACAGAATCTGCGGCCGCCACATCCGCGCCGGGTCGCGGTGGCGTTGTCGGATTCCGGTGACGGCAAGGTGTTGTCGGGCGATCCGGACGCGTTCAACGCCGTGGTCCGTGCCAACCTCGGCGAGCTGACCGCCGACTCCGCAGTCGACGCCGCCAAGACGTTCCTCGACTTCACCCGCGACACCGGCAGCTGGTCGTACCGGGTCGAGAGCGTCGAGGTGATCAAATGGTTGCCGAAGCCGACCGACCTCCAGGCCGACCGCCGGGACGAGTTGATCAAGAAGTACGGGGATCAGATCGCGCCGCCCGAGGCCGTCGCCGAGTCGGGTGGTTATGCGATGACCCTGTGGACCGTCAGCGGCACCGACCTGATCCAGCACAAGATCATCGTCGGCAGCGACGGCGCGATCACCGACGCCACGAAGGTCGCGGCCGACAACCTGCCGGTCCCGAGTTCGATCTGAAGAGGGTCCACCGGGCGTCGACGATGGCACGCCGGTCGGCGACGACGATGGCACGCCGGTCGGCCGTTCAGGCGACGTTCTCGGCCGGCATCCGGGGCGCGTTGTCCGACGCAGAGATCCACACCGATGCACCCTCGGCCAGGCGCAGTGAGCGAGCCTCGCCGCGGGTCAGCGTGACCAGCACCGGGTGGTGTTCCTGCTCGGTGGCGACCTCGACGCGTACCTCGAAACCGATCCGCTGGTACCTGACGATCTTGCCGGGGACGTGTCCGGGCAGAGGACCGGTCTCGATCGCGATGTCGTGAGGGCGTACCAGCTGCCCTTGCAGAGTGGTCACCGGCCCGAGGAAGCTCATCACGAACTCGTTCGCCGGCGCGTCGTAGAGCTCGCTCGGCGTGCCGATCTGTTCGACCCGGCCGTTGTTGATCACCACAATGCGGTCGGCCACCTCGAGGGCCTCTTCCTGGTCGTGGGTCACGAACACCGTGGTCACGTGGACCTCGTCGTGCAGGCGTCGCAGCCAATCTCGCAGTTCCTTGCGTACCTTGGCATCCAGTGCCCCGAACGGTTCGTCCAGCAACAACACCGAAGGCTGGATCGCCAAGGCGCGGGCCAACGCCATCCGCTGCCGCTGGCCGCCCGACAGCTGCCAGGGCAGGCGATCGGCGAACTGTTCCAGGTGCACCAGTTCGAGCATCTGATCAACTCGTGCTCGGACCTCCGCCTTCGGCCGCTTGCAGATCTCCAGCCCGAAGGCGACATTGCGCGCCACGGTCAAGTGCTTGAACGCTGCGTAGTGCTGGAAGACGAACCCGACGTTGCGCTTGCGGGCCGGCAGTGCGGTCGCATCAGATCCGCCGATCGCCACCGAACCGGAGTCGGCGGTCTCCAGTCCACCGATGATCCGCAGCAGTGTCGACTTGCCCCCTCCGCTGGGTCCCAGCAGGGCGGTCAGTTCCCCTCCGGGCACGGTCAGGTCGACGCTGTCCAGGGCGATGAAGTCACCGAACCGCTTGGTCACACCCTTGATCTCGATGCTCATGATCCTGTCCTGTTCCTCGGCTGTACGACGGCGACGATGATCAGCGCGATCACCCCTGTCACGGCCAGGATCAACGCAGCCGTGTACGCATCGGTGGAGCTCTGCGCACCGAATTGGTTGAAGCTTTCCTGGACGAACAGGGTCGCCGTCTGGGTCCGCAGCGCGACATTGCCCGACACCACGTTGACGGCACCGAATTCGCCCAGCGAGCGGGCGAGCGAGAGCGCGACACCGTAGACGACGCCCCAACGAATCGTCGGCAGGGTGATCCGCCAGAACGTCTGCCAGCCGTTCGCGCCGAGGCTCCAGGCTGCCTGCTCTGCGTCGAAGCCCGCTTCCTGGAGAACCGGGACGACCTCGCGGATCACCAGCGGCAGCGCGACGAAGGTGGTCGCCAGGACGATCCCGGCCGGCGCGTAGATGATGGGAATGCCGATCGCGTCGACCAGCCCGGACAACCAACCGGTCTGCTGGTCGTACACCAGCAGCAGCGCCAGCCCCGCGACCACCGGAGAAACCGCCAGCGGAAGGTCGACCAGGGCCGACAAGACCCGCCGCCCGGGGAAGCGGTATCGCACCAACAGCAGGGCGATGCCGACTCCGAAGATCGTGTTCGCCGTGACGGCCAGGACCGCCGTCTGCACGGACAACTCGAAGGCGAAGATCAGGGCTGGGTTGGTCAGCGAGTTCAGAACCGGCCGGAGCCCGTCGCCGAAGGTGTGCCAGACGACCATCGCGATCGGCAACCCGACCAGCAACAGCAGGTAGCTCAGAACTCCGTACCGCAGCACGTACCGCAGCGGTCCGCGATGCGATCGGCGGGACGTGTTACTGGTCATATCGGGCCACCCGCCGGGCGATCAGGTCGAGGCTGACGATGGCGATCAGGGCGACCACGAGCAGAATCGCCGCCACCGCGGCAGCGTTCGTCCGCTGATCGCCTTCGATGTAGGCGATGATCCGCACGGATGCCACCTCGGTGTGGAACGGCAGGTTCCCCGAGACCAGGACCAGCGAGCCGTACTCGCTGACGCCCCGGGCGAAGGACAGGGCCGCACCGGAGGCGACGGCCGGTGCGAGGGTCGGGAGAAGGATCCGGCGGAACACCGTGAACCGGCCCGCGCCGAGCGACTGAGCGGCCTCCTCGACCTCGGGTTCGAGCTCCTTCAACACCGGCTCGACGGTCCGTACGACGAATGGCAGGGTGACGAACAGCAGGGCCACCAGTACGCCGACGCGGGTGTTGCTGATGTTGACCGCCGAGGTCGGTCCGTAGATCGCGATCAGTGCCAGACCGGCAACGATGGTGGGCAGTGCGAAGGGCACGTCGATGGCGATCTCCAGCAGTCGTTTGCCGGGGAAGTCGTCGCGGACCAGTACCCAGGCGACAGCCGTACCGACAACGACGTCGATCAGGGTGACCAGCACGGACACCCAGATGGTGAACAGAACGGCCGATGCAGTCTGCGGGTTGGCCAAGGTACGAGCGAATCCGGCCCAGCCTGCGGCCGACGCCTGCACGACCACCGCGATCAACGGGATCAGCACGAGCAGGCTGAACCAGACCATGGCGATGCCGAGACCGATGCCGGAGGCACGGGTCAGGGCCAGGCGTTGCCCGGTCGGGGCCCGGCGCCGGCCGACGATGCCCGACGCCGGCACAGCCTTCGCCGGGCGAGTGTCCATGAGCGCATCCGACACGATCATCACCTCCCGCGGAGCAGGTCCGCAGTCGCGCGTCGGCTCACTGGGTCTTGCCGGTCTCGGCTTGGATCTTGGGAACCAGGCCGGTGTCCGGGTCGAAGAAGGCCTTGGACACCGTGGGCCAGCCGCCCATGTCCGCAACAGTGCTGAGGTGATCCGGCTTCGGGAACGGATCGTTCGGATCGTTGGCGCCCTTGACCGTCACCTTCTCCGCATCGGAGATCACCGGCCGAAACCCGTACTGCTGGTAGATCGCCTGACCTGCCGGGCTGAGCACGTAGTGCAGGAAGTCCGTGGCCTTGGCATTGGCCTTCTTCGTCACCGCGCCCGGCGTCTCGATCAGCAAGGTGCTGGACGGCACGAGGTAGTCGAGCTTCTCACCGGACTGCCGGGCCAGGATGGCCTCGTTCTCGTAGCTGAGCAGAACATCCGCGTCGCCCTTGAGGAAGGCGTTGGTGGCCTCCCGGCCACTGGTCGGCAACGACTGCACGTTCTTGAAGAACTTCTTCAGGTACGCCTCGGCGTCGGCCTTGCTGCCACCCGAGGTGATCACTTGCTGATAGGCGGCCAGGATGTTCCATCGGGCCGATCCGGACGACGAGGGATTCGGTGTCACGATCTTGATCCCCGGCTTGACCAGATCGTCCCAGCCGGTGATGTGCTGCGGGTTGCCGGGGCGGACGACCATGACCACGACGGTGTCGTTGACGATCCCCTTGGTCGGTCCGGAATCCCAATCAGCGTTGACAATTCCGGCATCAGCCAGCCGGGTCATGTCGGGTGGAGTGGAGAAGTTCACATAGTCGGCCGCCAGCCCTCCGGCAACGGCACGGCTCTGATCACCGGAGGCGCCGTAGGACTCCTGCCAGGTCACACCCTTGCCGGCGTCGGTGGCCGCGAATGCCTGTTCGGCGGCGTCGTTGGCGGTCTTGGGGGTTGAGTATCCGACCAGGTGCAGTTGGGTTCCACCCGCTCCATCCGCCGTCCCGGAGTCCGAGCCCGACGCCGAACCTCCGACGCATCCGGCCAAGGCGACCGACAGGGAAACCACGCCGGTGATCAGCGCACCTCGAACGCCGATTCTGCGACCACGCTCCCGACGCCCGTGACGATTTCTGGACCTGCTCATCCGACTCCACCCCTCGAGGTCACCAAGGAAGCCCGACGCTTCTCTTGCCGATTAAACCTACTGGAACAGCAGGAAACATATGCTAATCGGCAACATCTCGGTGAGCTGTCTCGCTCTCTGAACGGAATCGGCCAGTGTCGGCAGGTGGCTCGGCCGAACTCTCAGCGTGGATCCAGATCCAGCGTGGATCCGGGGACAGCGTGGGCCCCAGATCAGGCTCAGGGCGCCGGACGGGACTCGCCCGTCCGGCGTCAGCGTCGCGACCAGCGCGGATCGGGACCGGTGCGGTCGGCGATGGCGGGGTCGAGGTGATAGCAGCGGATCGCGTTGCCCAAGAAGGCTGCCTGCTGTTCCTGCGCCGACCAGTCCGCGGTGATGGCCAGAAACCCGTCGTAGATGTCGCGGTAGCTGCCGACCAGGCTGTCCACCGGGAAGTTGCTGGCGAACAACATGCGCTGCGGTCCGAAGATCTCGGCGATGGTGTCGACAATGATTCGGTGATCGACGACACTCCAGGGCCGGCCCGGCAATCCGATGCCGGAGACCTTGATCGAAACCTGCTCTGCGGTGGCGATCCGGCGCAGCGCAGCGGACCAACCGGCGATCCCTTCCGCGCTGCGGTCTGCAGGTAGTGCCGCGTGATTGATCATGATCGGAATCTCCGGAAAGGTCCGGGCCAACGTCAGCGCCTCGTCGAGGTGCCACCAGGCGGTCTGCAACTCGAATCCCAGTCCGTGTTCCTGCAGCCGGGAATATCCCTGCTGCCATTGCAGATCGGTCATCAGGGTCGGTCGCGTATGGGCCTGTTCCGGACCGGGGGCTTGCCCCGGCTTGTTGCGGATGGCCTTGACCAGGCTGCTGGTCTCAACCAGGGCTGCGAGGGTTTCGTCCACCGCGGGATCCCGTAGCACCGCGTGGGCGACTGCAGCGTCCGGCAGCCCGAACTGCTCTCGCGTACGCAGCAGGTCGACGATCTCGCCGACCGGGTCAGAGCGATCCCACTCGGTCTCCATCCATACGGTCCCGACGATCTTGAGACCGTGGGCGTCGGCCAGCAGATCCGGCGGCAGGTAGTCGCGCTTGATCGACGCGTAGTCCCCGTACCGGAAGTTGATCCTGGCCTCGGGCCTCAGCCAGGGGATACGTCCGTTGCCGGGCCGCCAGAAGTGCTGGTGAGCATCGATGATCGGACCGTCGTAGCGTGGCACGAGGTCAGAGCTCCTCGGTGCCGACCCGCACCGTCCCCGCACTGCCGGCGAGCGGCTTCTCGAAGTTGATCAGGAGAGAGCCGATCAGGTAGATCACGGCTGCGCCGGCCAGGAACAGGAATGCACCGGAATAGCTGCCTGATGCGGCGGCGATGGCGTAGCCCATCACGACCGGGGCCAGTGCGCCGCCGGCGGCGGAAGCGACGTTCATCACGCCGCCGACCGTGCCGACCTGCCGACGCGGTGCCAGCCAGGCGGGCACGGCCCAGTAGATGCCGCCGAAGAGGATGAAGAACACCGCGATGCCCAGCCAGACCAGGGCGAGATATCCGTTGCTGGTCAGAGGAATCAGAAAGATCGACACCGCGCCGGCAGCACCCGATCCGACCAGCATGATCTTGGTGACCAGATTCAGTCGGCCGGTCCGGCGACGCAGATAGTCGGTCAGGAAGCCGGACAGCACCTCGCCGACGAAGCCCATGCCGTAGACGAAGAAGGTGCCCCAGCCGACCTGGGCCAGGTCGAAGTGCAGCGAGTCGACCAGATAGGACGGGGTCCAGGAGATGATGCCCCACCAGGTGAAGGCCCAGCCCAGGCGTCCGAACATCATGCCCCAGAAGGACAGTGACCGGAGGTAGTCGCCGATCTTCGGCAGCGGGCCGGATTCGGCGGTGACCTCCTGCTGATCACTTCGGATGTGATCGAGCTCCGACTCCGAGACGCCAGGATGCTGTTCCGGCTTGTCTCGCAGGTAGGCGAAGCAGGCGAGCGCTGCCAGCACGGTCAGCGCGCCGGTGGCGAAGAAGGCCCAACGCCAGCTGCCGAAGATCCCGATCAGGAAGGTCACCAGCAGCCCGCCGAACGCTGCGCCCAGCGGGGATGCCGCGTCCAGGATGGTTGCGCCGCGGGCTCGCTCCTTGGCCGGGAGCCAGGCGCTGTTGATCTTGGCGCCGGCCGGGTAGACCGGCGCTTCGAATGCTCCCAGGCCGAGCCGGAAGAGCAGCAGTCCGAAGGCACCGGTGACGAAGCCGGTGGCCAGTTCGACCAGCCCCCAGGCGGTCCCGACGATGCCGATGATCTTGCGCGGGCCGAAGCGGTCGAGCAGCCAGCCACCGGGGATCTGGAAGATCAGATAGGTCCAGAAGAAGGCACCGAGGATCCAGCCCTTCAACTGAGGAGTGATTGTGATCTCCTTGCCGATGTACGGCAAGGCGACGGTCAGTGCGGTCCGGTCCAGGAAGTTGATCAAGATCAACACGAACAGGACGGCGAAGACGCGGATGCGGACAGAGGATCGCGCCGACGTGCTCGGGCGGGTGCGCCGAGGGTCGGCTGTGCTGGCTGAGGTGGACAACGAAGACTCCCTTGTCACAAGCGAAAGGAAACGAATGGTGTTGGTCGGGCAGGCAGCGGCCGGGTAGGCCGACAGTCGTTCAGCGGTCCTGCTGCGCCAGGCTGACCGCCAGCCGGAAGGCGTTGCGGGTGGCGCCGAGGTCGGCTTTGCGCCGGCCGACGATGTCGAAGGCCGTGCCGTGCGCCGGGGTGGTGATCGGGACGGGTAGACCGCCCTGGACGGTGACGCCGCGGTCGAAGCCCATCATCTTCATGGCGATCTGGCCCTGGTCGTGATACATGGTGACCACGCCGTCGTACAGACCGTCCTTGGCCTTGAGGAAGACCGTGTCGGAAGGGAACGGGCCGTCGACGGTCAGTCCGTCGTCCTGTGCGCGCTTGATACCGGGGGCGATCTCGTCGATCTCCTGACGGCCGAAGCTGCCGTTCTCCCCGGCGTGCGGATTGAGCGCCGCGACCGCGATCCGCGGCGTGGCGATACCCGAACCACGCAGGGCACGGTCGAGCAGCGCAACGGTCTCGGCGACAGCGTCCGCGGTGATCCGGGCCGGGACATCGGCCAACGCGATATGCGAGGTGACCCGGCCGGTCCACAACCCGTCGAGAACGTTGAACTCCGAGGTCCGGCCCTGGTAGCCGAGCGTCTTGGCGAACCAGCGCAGCTCGTCCTCCTCATGCATGCCGGCCAGATGCAGCGAGGTCTTGTTCAGCGGGGTGAAGCAGATCGCGTCCGCCTGCCCGTCGGCAGTCAGCGCGAGCGCGTGCCGCAGCCCGCTGAGCGCCCACTCGCCGGCCTCGGCACTCGCGGCACCGATCTCGCTCGGCAGCGTGCCCGGCCGCTGGGGATCGACCAGCGTCGGCTGAGCGTCGTACGGATCGTCGGTGACCTTCAGCTCGACGCCGGCCTGGCCGGCCGCGCGGCGAAGCTCGTCGGGGCTGGCGACCACCAGGACGTCCGCGATCGCGGTGGTCTCCGGTTCGGCGAGCAGTTTCGCCGCAAGCTCGGGGCCGACCCCGGACGGGTCGCCGAGGGTGAGGGCTATGCGCGGTTTGCGGGTCACGGGGTCTCCATTCGATGAAATCCGGGTTGGTGCGGCCGCGTGACGGCGCAGCAGTCCCGGTTCGCGGCCGTCCGGCCGGATGATTTGTGTTGGGTGCGGTGTCTTATGGGTGAGGTTTTCGGGGCCGGGTGAGCCGTGATCGCAGCAGTTTGTGCGGCCGGGTTACTGGGTCGTGTGGCGACGTCGAAGCGCCTCGAACCAGGCGACCGACGCGTCGGTGGCACCGTCCAGCCGATCGACCACGTCGAGCAGGAAGGTGTCGTGGCCGTGATCGCGGAGTGCGACGATCGCCGCGTCGGCGTCGCCGGTCTCGATCACGTCGAGGATGTGCTGGTGCCGATCGACGTGCTCGTGCAGGTCTTCCAGATCACGTCGGGCGTCGTTGTTCATCACCATGCACAACTGCATCTGCAGAGCCATCGAACGGTAGGTCTGCTCGACTCGCCGGTGGCCGGCCAGCGCAACCAGGCGGATGTGGAACTCCAGACCGCAGCGCGTCATCGCCGCCTCGTCGGAGAGCTCTGCCGCTTGCCGCATCTCGGCCAGGGCCGCGACCGACTGCTGCATCCGTACCGGGTCGGGAGTGGGCAGCGCCAGCCGGATCGCGAGCGTCTCCAGATCTTCGCGCAGCGTGTAGATCTCGTAGACGTCGTGATGGCTCAGGGATCGTACGGCGGTGCCGCCGCGGGGGAGACGCTCGACCAGACCGTCGTGCTCCAGGTTCTTGAGCGCTTCTCGCAACGGCGGCCGAGAGACGCCCATCCGCTCCGCCAGCCGGTCCTCGACGAGCCGGTCACCGGGCAGGTACTCGCCGCTGAAGATCATGTCCTTCAGCTGGTCGGTCGCCAACTCGGCCAGGCTGGGCGGGACGACCAGCCTGCGGGATTGAGCCGCGGTGCTGCCTGCGGATGGGCTCACCATCGTGCCTCCGTGTTCCGTACTTCGTATACGAGCACGAAGGTACGGCATCGGGCTCACACTTCGCAAGGGGGCCGGGGCGTTTCGATCGGTGACTTCGGTCAGGGACTCGACTCGGACTTCGTCCGAGGTTCCACGGGTCGGCCCACTCCGCAGAACCTCGGACGAGTTGTCCTGATGAAGGCCGACCGGTCAGAGACCGACCATCTTCATCCCGGCCTCGTTGTAACGGTCGCCGTGGACGCCGACCCGGGCGGCCAGCCCGTTCAACTCCGCGACCTCGTCGGCCGACAACGGCACCGCGGTCGCGCCGTTGTTCTCGTCGATGCGTTCGCGTCGCCGGGTGCCCGGGATCGGTACGATCCAGGGCTGCTGGGCCAGCAGCCAGGCGAGGGCGATCTGCCCCGGCGTGGTCTGCTTCAACTCGGCAAGATCCCTGACCTGGTTGAGCAATGCCTCGTTGGCGACCCGGTTGTCCACGCTGAACCGTGGCACTCGGGTGCGGATGTCACCGTCGGTGAACGAGGTCGACGAATTGACCGTGCCCGTCAGAAATCCCTTGCCCAGTGGGCTGAACGGCACGAACCCGATCCCCAGCTCGGCGCACGCCGGTAGGACCTCCGCCTCAGGATCCCTTGTCCACAACGAATACTCGCTCTGTACGGCGCTCACCGGAAACACCGCGTGCGCTCGTCGGATGGTGCCGGCGCCGGCCTCGGACAGGCCGAAGTGGCGGACCTTGCCGGCCTGCACCAACTCGCCGACCGCACCGGCGACGTCCTCGATCGGCACGTCCGGATCGACCCGGTGCTGGTAGAACAGGTCGATCACGTCGATGCCCAGTCGTCGCAGGGATGCGTCGGCAACCGCCTTGATCTGGTCGGGACGCGAGTTGGTGCCCTGCATCCGGCCGTCGACGATGTTCCAGCCGAACTTGGTCGCGATCACCACCCGATCACGGACCGGTCGCAGCGCCTCGCCGACCAGCTCCTCGTTGACGTACGGCCCGTACACCTCGGCGGTGTCGAAGAAGCTGACTCCTTGATCAACTGCGTAGCGGATCACGCCGATCATGTCGTCCCGGTCGCCCGGGTTGGGGCCGTAGCTCTGCGACATGCCCATACAGCCAAGTCCGATCGCCGATACGGTCAGCCCTTGGCCCAAAGTCCTTGTGTGCATGCGGCCAACTGTAGGGATCCGGCGCCGCGCCAAGGAGGCCCTGTCAGTACCCGTCGGAGCCGACCGGTCGACCGGGTGGAGTACTGGCAGAACCCGGTTGCCACCCCGCAGCAGCCCGATCCGGCGATGATCCCGAGCCTGCTCACCGTCTCCGACGTGATGAGCACGGGTTGGCCTGCGGCGGTCACCGCCGGAGTACGTCCCGGCTCGACCGTGGCGGGGTCGGCGACTGTGCGGTCGGCCTGTCGGCCGTGCTGGCGGCCCGCGAACTGGGCGCCGGCAAGATCATCGCGATGAGCCGGCACGCATCGCGGCAGCAGCCGGCGCGGGAATTCGGCGCCACCGACATCGTCGCCGAACGCGACGACGACGGGGTGAAGATGATCATGGAACTGACCGGCCGGATCGAGCCGGGCAAGGTTTTCGATCTTGAACTCCCGCTGACCGACGTCGCCGCCGCCTATCGGGCGATGGACGACCGGGAGGCGATCATGGTGTTGTTGCGGCCGTGATCGAGCGACGCCGGTAATCGGACGCGAATTGTCCGGAACCGGTCGTACGGTGCTGGGCATGGCTATCGCACGCTATCCAACCGTCGTCCTCGATTGTCCCGATCCGGCCGCACTCGCCGACTTCTACGCCGCCATGCTCGACTGGAAGGTCGAGCCGGGCGACGACTGGGTCGACATCCGCGCCGACTACGGGCAGGGCATCTCCTTCCAGCAGGTGAAGGACTACACGCCGCCGGACTGGCCCGGTCAGCAACAGCCGCAGCAGTTCCACCTCGATGTCGTGGTCGACGACCTCGACACCGCCGAGCAGGCGGTGCTGGAGCTGGGCGCGACCAAGCATGATCATCAACCCGGCACCACCTTCCGGGTCTTCCTCGATCCGGCCGGCCACCCGTTCTGTCTCTGTCAGAGCTGAATCAACCCGAGTTGTCAGCGTTAGAAGGCGCTATAACGCGTTTTAACGCTGACAACTCGGAGGAAATCAGCGGGACAAGCCGCGTTCGATCGCGGAGATGATCTTGGGCCGCAGCTCGGCGGCCGAGATCACCTCGTCCACCGAGCCCACCTCGACGGCCCGCTGGATGTTGTGGATGCCGTCGAACTCGGCCGCCAGCTCGGAGATCTTCTCCGCCCGGGCCGCGGCGCGCAGGTCCGCCAGCTCGACGGTCAGGGCGCCGCGTTGATCTTGCGGGCCGTCGGCGATCCGCTGCTCCAACTCGGCGATCCGAGGATCGGCAGCGGCCCGCTTCGCCACCTCCGAGGCGAAGACCACCGCCGCTGCCGGTGCACCACCGAGCACGGACGCGTACGAGCCCTCCACCGCCAGCACGGTGAGCTGCGGATTGAGTCGCTTGGAGAACACCACGAACGCGCCGCCGTGATACCGGGAGATCACGCAGAACACGATCGGGCCGTCGAAGTTGACCATCGCCCGGCCGATCTCGGCGCCGTACTCCAGCTGCAGGTTGCGCATCGACTCCGGTGACCCGTCGAAGCCGGACAGGTTGGCCAAGATCACCACCGGCCGGTTGCCGGAGGCTGCGTTGATCGCCCGCGCGACCTTCTTCGACGACCGCGGGAACAACGTGCCGGCGGTGTACGTGTCCGGTCCGTCCGCCGGCGGGAAGCCCGCCCGCGGCACCGGGGTCGACTCGATCCCGATCAAGCAGACCGGGTGCCCGCCCATCCGGGTGTCGACCACCACGGCGGTCTCCGCGTCGGCCATCGAGGCCCAGCGCTCGAGCAGTCGATGGTCGGCGTCGGCGACCGACCGCATCACGGTACGGATGTCGAACGGCCGTTTGCGGTCGGGATTGTGGACGGCGGAGAAGATCTCACCGACGGTGCTGAAGTCGCCACCCGGGTGCGGGTACGCGCTGACGTCACGATCGACCGGGTCGTCGGTCGTCGCCCGGCGCGGCCCGGTCTCGCCCGGGACCACGTAGCTGTGCTCGTAGTGAGCCAGCACGATGTCCAGCGCACCCGCCAGGTCGGGGGCCCAGTACTGGGCCTGGCCGTTCGGGCCCATGATCCGGTCGTAGCCGCCGATGCCGAAGTTGTCCTCGGCCGACACGCTGCCGGCGAAGTCCAGCGTCTGCTTGCCGGTCAGCACCATCGCGCTGTCCGGTGTCATCACCAGGATTCCCTTGGTGTGCATCAACATCGTCGCTTCGGCGTTCCAGTACGGCTGCGCGCCGACGTTGATGCCGGCGACCACCACGTTGATCTCGCCGCCGTCCTGGGTGAACTCGACGATCCGCTTCAACGCGGCCGCTACCCAGTCCATGTTCTCGGTGCCGCTGGTCATCGACACCCGGGCACCGGAGGAGATCGCGTACCACTCGACCGGGACCTGCAGTTCTTCGGCCAGATCGAGGGCGGCGATCACCCGGCTGCACTCGGCCTGCGACAGCGCTCCCAGCGACTTGGTCGGGTCACCGCACAGCACCACCCGGGTGATGCCCTGCGGATGCAGCTCGGTCGGCGTGGACACCACCGCGACGATCATGCCGGCGCTGTTGCGGCCGCGCGGCCGGTCCACCGGGACCAGCCCACCGGACTCGTCCAGGTCGTACTCCACCACGCTGCCGCCGCGGGTCAGCGACTCGGCCAGCTCGTACGGATAGACCATGTTGCGGCGCCGAGCCCGCCGGACCTTGGTCTGGTAGTCGTCCAGCGGCCGCAGCGGCTTGGTCGGCGGCGCGATCACGTCGGCCTTGGTGCCGCCGTCGGGCCGGGCCCGGAAGCGGATCGCGATCGGATGCACCTGATCGTGCTCGTCGATCACCCGGCCCTGGGCCAGCACCTCCTCGATCCCGGTGCCGTCGCTGAGCGGGGTGATCTTCTCCTGCAGCGCGGAGAGTTGATCCAGATCGGCCCGGATCGGCGGCCAGACCGTGATCCAGACGTGGTTCATCTCCAGCCGCGAACCGGCCCGGCCCCGTGCCGTACGCACCCGGCGGATCGCCTCCAGGCAGTTCTCCACCGCCCGCTCGGCGTGCGGCAGATCGACCAGCTTGCCGTCCTCGGAACGAACCACCGCGAGTTGCCGGACCTGGGCCGCGGCGACCAGCCGGCGGTCGTCGGGGTTCGACTTGGCCACGCACTCGTAGAGCAGCACATCCGACGGGGCGTCCAGGCGGGTCACCTCGAAGTCCTGCAGCCGCCACAGATTGAGCCGCCGCCAGACCATCGGATGCATGTCCCGCAGCAGCTTGTCCTCGACCAGCCCACCGGCACCGTCCGGTGGGAAGGTGTAGTAGCCGACCGGTTCGGCGCCGTCGGCACAGACCGCGACCGTCACCCGCTGGGACGCGGTCACGAACGGCTGCCCGGTCAGGATCCGGTTCAGCTCGTCGGAGACCTCGTCGCGGTCGGACGGCGGTTGGGCCCAGCGCAGGTAGAGCTCGGTGACGGTTGCGTGATCGGTCGGCTGCTGCGCGGCGATCGCGGCCCCGAGCGGTCCGCCCGGCGCGAGCTCCTCGTACGTTCCGATGGTCGACACCACCCGGGTCGGCCCGTGCTCCTGGCTCAGATACTCCGCGCTGACGACCGGCCGGGTCTGCTTCGTCGCCGGATCGTGGTGATTGATCACCGTCAGGTCGTGCAGGTCGTATTCGAGGTAGTGCCGGCGCAGCAACACCTCCAGCAGCGGTTCGTGCTCGGGGATCGATTCGGCGAGCCGATCACGCAGGAAGCCGACCAGCTGCTCGGGGATGTCGGTGAGCGCCTCGATCCGGGCCTCCCGGTCCGCGGCGTTCGGGTCGCTCAGCGCGGCGACCTCGCCGGCGACCCGGTCGAGCACCTGCCGGCGCTGGTCGTCGACCTGGGGCTGATCGAACCAGCCGAAGCGGATCGACCGGGCCAGGTCGCCGATCGCCGGGACCCGGCGTTGGGTCGCCCGGACCATCCGCTCCAGCAGCGCGCGGGCCTGCCAGGCCACGTCCTCCTCCGGCGCCGGCAGGGTGTGCCAGCGCTGCAGGATGCCGACGATGACGTCGACGTCGGAGCTGCTCTGCTGGGCCAGGAAGATCCGGAACAGCGCCGCTTCCAGTTCCGGTGTCCGGTCCAACTCGGTGACACCGTAGTGCGCCAGCACCCGCAGCAGCTTGTCCCGGAAGTGGTCGGGCACCCCGCCGCGTTCGAGATCCAGCGTCCGCAGGTAGGTGTGGAAATGCTCCCGGGAGCTGTGCACCCGCAGTTCGGTACGCAGTTCCTCGTCGCCCGGCCGATTGCGGGTGAGCTCGGCGATGTCGGTGAAGAGCTCGACCAGTGCCATCTCCCGGGCAAGCACGTCGACGCCCGTCTTCGCCAGCGCGTCGCGACCCTCCAGATAGACCTCCAGCAGCCGCGCGGTCCGTTCCGGTCGTACGTCGTAGCCGAGCACCAGATCGCGCAGTACGGTCAGCACCAGCGCGGACCGGCCGGCCAGATCCAGTTCCAGGATCGGATCGGCGGGCAGCTCGACGGCCGGCCCGGAGGACGGTTCGGCGGCCGGCTGATCGCCGGTCGGCTCCAGCCGGGCCAGTGCCTCGCCGGCCTCGACCTGCGTGCCGGTCCGGACCAGCAACTCCTTCAGCCGGCCGGCGGTCGGGGCGGTGATCGCCGTCTCCATCTTCATCGACTCCAGCACGATCACCCGCGCGCCGGCCTCGACCTCCTCGCCGACCGCGACGGGGGTCGCCACCACCAGCGCCGGGCTCGGCGCCCGCAGCACGCCGCCTTCGTCGCGACTGATCCGGTGAGCCACTCCGTACACCTCGACCAGCCGGGTGGGTCCGTGCCCGGCGGTGACCAGCCGGTACTGCTGATCGCCGATCCGCAGCCGGCTGTGCACGTCGTCGATCCGGTCCAACTGGGCGACCACCGACCGGGTCTCGTCACCGTCGACGACGGTGACCCGATGCCGATCCAGCCCGATCCGGCCGACCGCGAGGGTGTAGCTGACGCCGCGGAGCTTGAGCTCGATCCGCTGCTCGGCCTCGTGCGACAGCTGCGGCCGCCCGCCCCGAGCGGTGCTGAGGAAGTGCGCGATCTCCGTACGTTCCTGCTCGGCGTAGGTCTCGATCGCGGCCGCGACCAGCGCCACTCCGGCGTAGCGGTCGGCGACCAGGCCGCCGGCGGCCATCGTCCGGTCGATCCAGTTGGTGTCGGCCCAGGCCGGCTCGCCGCGGCTGACCTCGCCGGCGTCCAGCAGTTCCAGCACGAAGCTCTTGTTGGTGGCGCCGCCGTCGATCACCACGGTGGTCTCCACCATCGCCCGGCGCAGCCGCGCCAGGGCCTCGTCCCGATCCCGGCCGTAGCCGATGATCTTGGCGATCATCGAGTCGAAATCGCCCGGGATCGTGTCGCCCTCGGTGACGCCGGTGTCGACCCGGATGCCCGGGCCGGACGGGAACTCCAACCGACTGATCCGGCCCGGTGCCGGCGCGAAGCCGCGGTCCGGATCCTCCGCGTTCAGCCGGGCCTCGACGGCATGACCCCGCTCGACCGGGCGGTCACCGGTCAGCGGCTCCCCGGACGCGACCTGGAGTTGCAGACCGACCAGATCAACCGCGGTGACCAGTTCGGTGACCGGATGTTCGACCTGCAGCCGGGTGTTCACCTCCAGGAACGCGAACGACCGGGTACCGGGCTGGTAGAGGAACTCGACCGTGCCGGCCCCGGAGTAGGCGACCGCCAAGGCGAGCCGCTCGGCGGCCGACTTCAGCTCGTCGACCTGCTCCGGTGCGAGCAGCGGGGACGCCGACTCCTCGATCACCTTCTGGTTGCGCCGCTGCACCGAACAGTCGCGGACCCCGATGGCCCAGGCGGTGCCCTGCCCGTCGGCGATCACCTGCACCTCGACGTGCCGGGAATCCGTCATCAGCTTCTCGATGAACACCACGCCGCTGCCGAAGGCGCGTTCGGCCTCGTCCCGGGTCCGCTGGTAGGCGTCGACCAGTTCCTCGGGCCGCTGCACCATCCGGATGCCGCGGCCGCCGCCACCGGCGGTCGCCTTCAGCATCAGCGGGTAGCCGATCCGGCCGGCGACCTCGAGCGCCTGCTCCAGGGTGTCGACCGGGCCGCGGCTCCACGGTGCCACCGGGACGCCGGCCTCCTCGGCGATCAGCTTCGAGCCGATCTTGTCGCCCAGTCGCCGCATCGCCTCCGCGCTCGGTCCGATGAACGTGATGCCGAGCCGGGCGCACAGCTCGGCGAAGTTCGGGTCCTCGGCCACGAAGCCCCAGCCGACCCAGACGGCGTCCGCCTCGGTTTCCCGCAGGGCCCGCTCGAGCCCGGCCAGGTCCAGGTACGGGCGGTCGGCCGCGGCTCCGAGCAGGTACACCTCGTCGGCCTCGCGGACGAAGGCGGCGCCAGCATCGACATCGGTGTAGAGGGCGATGGTCCGGATCGCCCGGCCGTCGGGTCGACTGCGTGCGTTCAGATCGCGTACGGCGTGGATCAGTCGCATTGCGGGCTCGCCGCGATTCACGATGGCGATTCTGCTCAAGCTCGACACGCCCCGACCCTTTCACGCCGGGGCCAGATTGTGCCTGTCGGACACCTACAAGGACGCGTCGCCGAAGTTGTAGACATTTGAAGAACGGGTTGCGGCAGGGTGTCAGGTCGCCGCGATCCTGAACGGGCGCTCAGCATCCGCCCACCCCGATGAGCGGCGGTGGTATGACGGTGATCATGGGAAAGTTCCCGGCAACGTTGCTGTTCGTCGGGGTGGTCGCCGTCTTGATCATCTTCGTCGACGTGGTGTTCTTCCGGCACTACTTCTGGCCCCGGCTCGCCGCCAACATCGGCATCGTCCTGCTCGTCGGTGCTTTCTACTTCCGCTTCTTCCGCGGCCACGCGTAGCCGCGCCGCGCCCAATACCTACCGCCGCGCGCGAAATCTCCCGCCCGGCACCACAACCGCGCGCGAAGTGGGCCGCCGCGCGCGAAATATCGGGTGCGGCGGTCGGTCTTGCGCGCGGCTGTGCCGGGCGGGCCGGCGCGGTGGCCGAGGGGACCCTGTGGGCGGCGGGGTTGTTCGGTGACGCCCCGCCGCAGTTCGCCCCGATGGACTCGTCAGGACTGGTGACCGGCCAGTAGGTAGGTCGGGTGGACCGGAGGACTCGGCACACGATTCGAGGAGGTTCCGGTCGTTCGGATCCGGGTATGGGTGCACACCCTCCTGGAATCTCGTTGTCGGAGCGGCGCGGATGGGGCTGCGCGCCGCACAGGTGGGCCGGTAAGACCCCGAATGCACCCGGCATCGGAAGTTCAGGAGCTTGCGGTCATTCGGGTTGGGGTATGGGTGCGAACCCTCCTGCGATGCGGCCCGGCGGTTGATTGCTTGGAGCCGACGCGACCTGGATCCCGGATTTCAGGAGGCTCCGGTCGTTCAACGGCCCGGTATGGGTGCTAACCCTCCTGCAATCCGTCGCCTGGAGAAGTGCCGGAGCGCATCTCGTCCGGCGACCACTCGGCGTGGCCAGCTCGTGCGGCTGTCGCGGTCCACCGAAGAGTTGAGCGAGGTGCGCTCAAGTTGGAATACGGGCGTACGGATCAAAGTTGAGCACAGTAGACTCAACCACGCCATCGACGCCAACGGAGGAACCAAGACCAGAGATGGAAGCTGAAAAACTGACCACGAAGAGCCGTGACGCCGTCTCGGCTGCACTGCGGAGCGCCCTGCTGGCCGGCAATCCGAACGCCGAGCCGGAGCACCTCCTGAGCGCCTTGTTGTCGGTGCCGCAGAACACCGTCGGACCGCTGCTGAGTGCGGTCGGAGCCGACCCCGCCAAGATCAACGCATCGGCCCAGGA
Source organism: Microlunatus elymi (assembly GCF_007362775.1). Lineage (NCBI taxonomy): Bacteria > Bacillati > Actinomycetota > Actinomycetes > Propionibacteriales > Propionibacteriaceae > Microlunatus > Microlunatus elymi. The sequence goes on along the minus strand of NZ_CP041692.1, from coordinate 5,098,759 downwards.
GGCGATCGCCAAGCTGCCGTCGGCCAAGGGCAACTCGGTCAGCCAGCCCGGCCTGTCCGGCTCGATGGCCCGCGTGCTGGCCGACGCCGAGTCCCGGGCCGAGCAGCTCGGCGACTCCTTCGTAGCCACCGAGCACCTGCTGATCTCGCTCGCCGCGGTCGACTCCGAAGCCAAGCGGATCCTCTCCGCTGACGGGGTCGATGCGGACAAGCTGGTGGCTGCGTTCAACGAGTCCCGCGGCTCCAAGCGGGTGACCAGCGCCGAGGCCGAAGGCACCTCGTCCGCCCTTGATCAGTACGGCGTCGATCTCACCGAGCAGGCCCGCGAGGGCAAGCTCGACCCGGTGATCGGCCGGGACACCGAGATCCGCCGGGTCGTCCAGGTGCTGGCTCGCCGGACCAAGAACAATCCGGTGCTGATCGGCGAACCCGGTGTCGGGAAGACCGCCGTGGTCGAAGGGCTGGCGCACCGCCTGGTCGCCGGCGACGTTCCGGACTCGCTGAAGGGTCGCCGGCTGATCTCTCTTGATCTTGCTTCGATGGTGGCCGGTGCGAAGTATCGCGGCGAGTTCGAGGAACGGCTGAAGGCGGTTCTGACCGAGATCCGCGACGCCGAGGGTCAGGTGATCACCTTCATCGACGAGTTGCACACCGTCGTCGGAGCCGGTGCGACCGGTGAGGGTGCGATGGACGCCGGGAACATGCTGAAACCGATGCTGGCCCGCGGCGAGCTGCGGATGATCGGCGCCACCACGCTGGATGAATACCGGGAACGGATCGAGAAGGATCCTGCCCTGGAACGACGTTTCCAGCAGGTCTTCGTCGGCGAGCCGAGCGTCGAGGACACCATCGCGATCCTGCGCGGGCTGCGTGAGCGGTACGAGGCGCACCACAAGGTCGCGATCACCGACGGTGCCCTGGTCGCCGCGGCCAGCCTGTCCAATCGCTACATCACCTCGCGTCAACTTCCTGACAAGGCGATCGACCTGATCGACGAGGCGGCGTCCCGGCTGCGGATGGAGATCGATTCCTCACCGGAGGAGATTGATCAACTTCGCCGTCAGGTCGAACGGATGCGGATGCAGGAATTCGCGCTGGCCAAGGAAACCGACCCGGGCAGTGCCGAACGGTTGCATCGACTCCGCGAGGATCTGGCCAACTCCGAGGAACAACTCCGCGGCCTGGAGCAGCGCTGGGAGGCCGAGAAGGAAGGCCTGAACCAGGTCGGCGATCTGAAGAAGCAGATCGACGAGCTGCGCGGCGAGGCCGAACGTGCGCAGCGCGAAGGTGATCTTGGTCGGGCCAGCGAGCTGCTGTACGGCAGGATCCCTGCCCTGCAAAAGCAATTGGAGAAGGCGGACGAGGAAGAAAAGGTGGCCGAGGAGTCCGGCAACGGGCCGATGGTCTCCGAGGAGGTCGGACCCAACGACGTCGCCGAGGTGGTGTCGAACTGGACGGGCATCCCGGTTGGTCGTTTGCTGCAAGGAGAATCGGAGAAGCTGCTGTCGATGGAAGATCGACTCGGCGAGCGGCTGATCGGCCAGAAGCAGGCCGTTCGCGCCGTCTCCGATGCGGTTCGTCGGTCACGGGCCGGGATCTCGGATCCCAACAGGCCAACGGGTTCCTTCCTGTTCCTCGGTCCGACCGGTGTCGGCAAGACCGAGCTGGCCAAGTCGCTGGCGGAGTTCCTCTTCGATGACGAACACGCCATGATCAGGATCGACATGAGCGAATACTCCGAGAAGCATTCGGTCGCTCGGCTGGTCGGTGCTCCTCCGGGCTACGTCGGTTACGAGGAAGGCGGTCAGCTGACCGAGGCCGTACGGCGTCGGCCGTACGCGGTGGTGTTGCTGGACGAGGTGGAGAAGGCACACCCGGAGATCTTCGACATCCTGCTGCAGGTGCTGGACGACGGACGGCTGACCGACGGCCAGGGTCGTACGGTCGACTTCCGCAACGTGATCATGATCCTCACCTCCAACCTGGGCTCGCAGTTCCTGGCCGACCAGACCATGGACGCCGAGGCCAAGGAGACGGCGGTGATGAACGTGGTCCGGGCTTCGTTCAAGCCGGAGTTCCTGAACCGGCTGGACGAGGTGGTGCTGTTCGACGCGCTCGGCACCGAGGAACTGTCCAAGATCGTCGACATCAACATCAACCGGCTGAACGAGCGGTTGGCGGATCGGCGGATCAAGGTGGACGTCACCGACGGTGCCCGTGATTGGCTGGCGCTCACCGGGTTCGATCCGACCTACGGCGCTCGCCCGTTGCGTCGGCTGATCCAGACCACGATCGAAGATCAACTGGCTCGCGAGGTGCTGGCAGGTCGGATCGCCGAGGGCGACACCGTCACCTTTGACGTCGAAGATCAATCCGACGGACTGGTGATCGTGCCCAGTCGGCAGGTCGCCACGATCTGACCAAGATCAACTGATCGCAACACGGCCCGGGATCCACGCTGATCCCGGGCCGTCACGCGTCGACGACCGGGTGACATTCTCCAGCACGTGCAGGATTTTGGGGCCGCGGTTGATCGTGCGCCGATGTCCCTGCACGTGCGGGATTTTGGGCCGCGGTGGGTACTCGAACCACCGACCAAAAGAGGGCACGGCTGATCAGTGTCCCGGGAGCTCAGTCGCCGGCGAGATCAGCGATCTTGCGTCAGGTCCTCGGCGAGCATCACGAGGATGCCGCTCGGGCCGCGAAGGTAGGTCAGCTTGTAGAGGTCGCCGTACGTCGCCACACCGCGCAACGGATAACAGCCGTGTTGGGCGGCGATCGCAAGGGCTTCGTCGAGGTCGTCGACCGAGAACGCGACCCGGTGCATGCCGATCTCGTTCGGCCGGGTGGGCTCGGTCTCGATCGCACCCGGATGGAGATACTCGAACAACTCCAGCCGCCCGCTGCCGTCGGGAGTCTGCAGCATCGCGATCTTGGCGTGATTGCCGTCCAGGCCGACCGCGGTGTCGGTCCACTCGCCGCTGACCGTGTCCCGACCGAGAACGGTCAGCCCCAGGTCGGTGAAGAATGCGATGGTCGCTTCGAGGTCGCGTACCGCGATGCCGACGTTCTCGAGTTTGATCATGATGCGGCACGCACCAGCCAGTCGAACGGACTCTGCTGGGCGGGGTCCGTCGCGGCGTCGACCTCGGGATGCCATTGCAGGCCGAGGATCCGGCCGTCGGTCGACTCGAACGCCTCGATGATCTTGTCGTCACTGCTGGCGCTGAGGATCAGCCGGTCCGCCAATCGGTCGCAGGCCTGATGATGATTGCTGAAGCCGCTGATCCGCGGGCCGCCCATGATCGTTTCGGTCAGCGTTCCAGGCACCACGTCGAATTCATGCGGGTTGTTCGTGTGGCTGACGGTGGTCTCGTCGAAGTGCTGGTGGATGGTGCCGCCGAGCACGATGTTGAGCACCTGCATGCCGCGACAGATCGCCAGGATCGGCAGCTCTGCAGACAATGCGGCGCGGGCGACGGTGAGATCGGCCGCGTCCTGTTCCTTCGGCGCATGCGTCTCTCGAGGATGCACCTCGGCAATCCCGAACGGACGTAGATCAAGATCAACACCGCCGGGCAGAACCACCCCGTCGGCCAGGTCCGCCAAGCGCCGGGCTCGTTCGTCGGTGTCCGGCCAGACCATGATCGGCTCGCCGCCGGCCCGCGCCACCGCGTCCATCATCTTCTGCGGGACGTAGCAACCGCGCGTGTCGTTGCCGATCCGATCGGACCATCGACCGACGATCAGTACCAGGGGTCGAGACATGCCGCCGAGCCTACTGTTCGCCGCCGTCCGGGGCCGACCACCCACAGCCGCGCGCAAAATCGTCCGCCGCACCGGGTATTCCGGGCGCGGCGGCAGATTTTGCGCGCGGCTGTGTGGGCGGCGGTAGGGTTCCGGGGCCCGGAGAGGGGAGTGACGGTGGACGAGTTGGTGTTGCGGCGAGGGGCCGCAGGGGTGTTCCTGGTGCCGGACGCCGCATACGAGCGGGCGTTCACCCTGCGGATGGGCCGCACCGATCAGTCGTACGTGGACCTCGACGATCCGCTGCGTCTGGAGTTCGACTACGTCCAGCGGCTGGCGGAGACCATCGACGAGATCGCGCCGGCCAACGAGCGGATCCGGGTCGTGCATGTCGGCGGCGCGCTGATGACCCTGCCGCGCTATGTCGCCGCCACCCGGCCGCAGTCGGCCCAGATCGTGCTGGAGCCGGACACCGAACTGACCGAGTTCGTCCGCGAACACGTGCCGCTGCCCAAACGCAGCGGGATCAAGGTCCGTGGCGTCGCCGGCCGGGAGGGGATCGCCGCACTGCGCGACAACTACACCGACGCGATCGTGATCGACGCCTTCGCCGGCTCCCAGGTGCCGGCCGAGCTGACCACCGCCGAATTCTTCGCCGACGTCCGCCGAGTACTGGACGACGGTGTGCTGCTGATCAATCTGACCGACAAGGGCCTGGAGTACGCGCGTCGGGTCGCCGCGGCGGTGGCGAAGTCCTTCACCGAGCTGACTCTCAGCGCCGAGTCCTCGACTCTGAAGGGGCGGCGGTTCGGCAACATCGTGCTTGCGGCCGCCGATCACCGGCTGCCGGTGGACGCGTTGGCCCGCCGGTCCGCCCAGTCGGCCTATCCCTACCGCGTCGTCACCGGCGATCGGCTGTCTCAGCTGATCGGCGGCGCCGCGCCCTTCACCGACGCCGACAGCGCTCCCTCGCCCGAACCGCCCGACACGCACTTCCGCTGACGGCGATCTACCCGCCGATCCAGACAAAATCTGATATCGGGCCACATTAATCAATCCGTTTGACTAACCTGTGCCCATTACGGTCCCGAAATCCGGCTGTCAGTAGGACCCGGATGAGGCAGATTGAACCAGGTCGAACCTGGATTCGGGGTGAGCCTGGATCCAGGCTCACCCTGTCCGGCTCGCGAACGGAAGGAGTGGCCGATGAGCTCGTCAGTGGCGACCCGCCGTGCGGCCAGTCAGGGTCGGATTGCCGACTTCAACCAGACGGTGATCCTCAACGCCATCCGTCGCAGCCCCGACGGGGTCAGCCGGGTCGAACTCGCCGCAGCCACCGGGCTGTCGGCTCAGGCGGTCACCAACATCGTTCGCCAATTGCTGGCGTCCGGCTTGATCGCCGAGGGCCGCCGAGCACCTATCGCCCGCGGCAAGCCTCGTACGATGCTCAACCTCAACCCGGACGGTCAGTACGCCATCGGCGTTCATCTGGATCCGGCCGTGATCACCTACGTGATCTTGAACCTGGTCGGTGAGACGTTGGCCCACGCCAGCAGGCCGACGCCGGCGGACCCGGATCCGGAGCTCACCACCCGCGAGATCGTCGCGCAGATCGAGGAGTTGATCACCGAGACCGGGGTGAGCCGGGGCAAGATCGTCGGGGTCGGAATGGCGGCCCCGGGCCCGATCGACGTCGATCGGGGCGTGCTCGTCGACCCGCCCAACCTGTCCGGCTGGCAGTCGGTGCCGTTGCGCGATGCGGTCCGCGATGCCGTCGACCTGCCGGTGCTGCTGGACAAGGACGTCACCGCGGCGGCCAGCGCGGAGAAGTGGCAGGGCGGCGGCGGCAACTTCCTCTTCTTCTATCTCGGCACCGGTGTCGGAGCCGGACTGGTGCTCAACGACGAGGTCTTCCGCGGCAAGACCCACAACTCGGGCCAGATCGGCAACATGATCGTCAGCAACGACGGTCTGCCCTGTTCCTGCGGCTACACCGGCTGCCTCGGCGAGGGAAGTCATCCGCGACGGCTGGTCCAGCACGGGTTGGCGGTCGGCGCGCTCGACGACGACGTCGATCTGGACGACCGGCTGCAGGTCGAGGCCGCGCTGGTTCAACTCGCCGACAACGCCCTGACCGGACGGGCCGAGGCGATCGGGGTGATGGACGAGATGGTCCGCGGCATCCTGAAGGGTTGCGAGGACATCACCCTGCTTCTTGATCTTGATCGGATCGTCTTCGGCGGACCGCACTGGCGCACCCTGTCTCCGTTCTTCACCGAGGAACGATTTTCCGAGCTCTACCGCCGGCACGCCTTGCAATCAATTCAGCCGATCACCGTCTCCGGCACTCGGATCGGCGAGGACGTCGGTGCCGTCGGCGCCGCCAGTCTGGTGCTCGACCACACCTTCTCCACCAACCCGGCCGTCCTGCTGGCCGGCTGACTCTCCCCAGCCAAACCATTCCCGAGGAACACTGCATGATCTCCACCGCCCATCCGTCTGCTCGCATCGACCCGGTGCTGTTGGAATCCATCACCGCCGAGGTCGATGCGGCGGTCGGGGATGCGACCGTGACCGGGTTGTTCCGGTCGGTGATGGCCGACAACCTGCCCGCGGTCGCCGAGTTGGCGGCCGACGGCACCACCTACCTGCTGACCGGCGACATCCCGGCCATGTGGCTGCGTGACTCGGCCGCGCAGATCAGGCCGTATTTGATCTTGTGCGGCGAAGATCCGGCACTGGCCGAGACGTTGGTGGGCGTGTTTCGCCGGCAGGTCGAGTTCATCGCGATCGACCGCTACGCCAATTCCTTCAAGCGGGGAACGGAGCCGAGCCCGCATGCTGCCGACCGGTCGGACGCGCCGCCGCAGGTGTGGGAGCGCAAGTACGAGATCGACTCGCTGTGCTTCCCGATCGAGTTGGGCTATGCGTTGTGGCGGATCACCGGCCGCACCGATCACCTGGACGGGCGGTTCGCCGAAATCGCGAAGCTGATCTTGGACGTCTGGGAGCTCGAACTCGATCATGAGAATTCGGTCTACTTCTTCGAACGTGATCATGAACAGGCCAGCGAGACGCTGTCCCGCGGCGGCAGGGGAGAACCGGTCGGTCCGACCGGGATGAGCTGGAGTGCGTTCCGGCCCAGCGATGATGCCTGCCAGTACAACTACAACGTTCCCGGGAACATGTTCGCCGTGGTCGTGCTCGGCTACCTGGAGGCGATCGCCGATCAGTTGCTCGGTGATCCGCGGTTGGCCGAGCGGGCCGCCCGTCTCGGCGACTCGATTCGCTCCGGGATCGAGAAGTACGGCGTTGTTGATCATGCCGAGTTCGGCGACGTCTACTGCTACGAGACCGACGGGCTCGGCCACCACGTCCTGATGGACGACGCCAACATGCCGAGCCTGCTGTCGCTGCCGCTGTCCGGCTACCTGGCCGCCGACGATCCGGCCTACCTGCGCACCCGGAAGATGATCTTGAGCCCGGCCAACCCGTATTTCTATGCGGGCAGGTACGCCCAGGGCATCGGCAGCCCGCACACCTTTCCCGGCTACGTCTGGCCGATCGCGCTGGCGGTGCAGGGACTGACCGCGACCGATCGCGAGGAGAAGCTCGCGATGGTACGGCTGCTGGTCGAGACAACCGGCGGCACCGGCCAGATGCACGAGTCGTTCGACGCGAACGACCCGACCCGCTTCAGCAGGGCCTGGTTCTCCTGGGCGAACGCGATGATGTGCGAACTCGTACTTGATCTTGCCGGCCACCGGCTGGACGCCTTGCTGCATTGAGTTCGCGGCGCTCGGGCGGCGACCTTCAGCGCGGTGAGATCACGATCCCAGGGTGAGACGAGCCTGTGGATCGGGATGCAGTAGGAGGGCGCCGGTCAGACTAGCCTGGGCGAGGTGACCGACGAGACGGGCGGACAGTACGGGTCGCAGCCGCATCCCGAGTTCGCTGCCCCGCAGGATCCGCGCGCCGGTTCCCGACTGGGTGCCGGACCGTACTTCGGCCCGCCGACGGGCAGCACACCCTCGCAGGGCTACCCGGCCCCGGCTCCGCAGGGTGGGCCGCGCCCGGTCGGTGCTCAGCAGCCGGGCATCCAGCAACCGGGCATGCAGCAGCAGCCCCGGCAACAACCGCAGCGACCCGGGGTGGCCGGATTTCCGTATCGGGTCGCCGAGCCGATTCGCCAGGTTGATCAACGACCGGCCATGATCACCTTGTCGTTGGTGATGATCATCACCGGTTCTCTACTGTGGATGGCGGCGCTGGGCTTCACCTGGATCTTCGCTTACGTCGCCCGCGGCTCGTTCGCCTACGGCGGGGCCGAAGGTGCGATCTACCACATGCTGGAGAGTTTTCATCTGCGGATGATCAACGGCCTGGCGGCGGTGCTGTTCGGGGCCCCTGCGGTTGCGGTGGTGATGAGCTTCTTCCTGCTCAAACGCGCACCGTGGCCGCGGATCGTGATCTCCGCGGTGGGCGTGGTCAGCATCGTGCTGGCCGGTGCGTTGCTGAGCAACGAACTGATCTGGATTCTGCCCGGCGCCGCCTACATCGCCTTCGCCTGCTTGATCTTGTGGACGCCGGCGGTCAGCCAGTGGTGCACCAGCACGCGGCCGGCCGACGTCCCCGGCTGACGAACCGCCTAACCGCGTCCGCCGCGGGCCATGCGGAGCAGGCAAGATCAGGCCGAGCAGGCAAAATGGGCCGGGTGAGTTCTCCAGCCGACCCGACCACGCCGTCTCGGCGCGACCGACCGCGGCGCCGCGGCAGCCGGATCCTCACCGTCGTCGGGGTGCTGTTGATCGCGTTCGGCGTCGGCGTGCTCGGCTATGTCGGCTACCAGTTGTACGGGACCAACATCACCTCCCGGCACGCGTACGACTCCGAACGCGAGCAGCTCAAACGGCAGTGGCAGCAGCCAGCGACATCGGCCGATCCCCAGCAGGGGGGAACGTCGAAGAAGGACACCGTGATCCCGGGCGATGCGATCGCGCTGCTGTCCATCCCGGCCATCGGTCTGCACGAGATCCCTGTCCTGGAAGGGACTTCCGACGACGTGCTGGCGCGTGGCATCGGGCACTACTCCCAGACCGCGGATCCGGGGCAGGTCGGGAACTTCGCCGTTGCGGGGCACCGGATCACCCACGGCGAGCCGTTCAGCAAGCTGCTGGAACTGAACCGCGGCGATCAGGTGGTGGTGGAAACTCGTACCAAGATCTACACCTACGCCATCGACAATGCGCCGAAGAAGCTGACCGTCACCGACACCGACAGCTGGGTGCTCGATCCCGTGCCGGGCAAGCCGAACGCCGAGCCGACGAAGAAGTTGATCACGCTCACCACCTGCCAGGACCTGTTCCATTCGCCGGATCGCTCGGTCGGCTTCGGCCATCTGATCGACAGCAGGAAGAAGAGCTGAGAGCCGTTAGGGTTCGGCTATGACGATCGAGCAGGATCGGGCCGAGTTGGTCGAGGCGATCCAGAACCTTGCCGTGGTGCGTCAGCAGGTCACCCTGTCGTCGGGACGGCAGGCCGACTACTACGTCGACATGCGCCGGGTGACGTTGGACGGGGCAGCGGCTCCGCTGGTCGGCCGGGTGATGCGGGAGCTGACCCGTGATCTTGACTTCGACGCGGTCGGCGGGCTGACCCTGGGCGCCGATCCGGTCGCCACCTCGATGCTGCATGCAGCGGCCGCGGCGGGTGGACGGCTGGATGCGTTCGTGGTGCGCAAGTCGCAGAAGGCGCACGGGCTGCAGCGGTTGATCGAGGGCACCGACGTGGCCGGGCGGCGGGTGCTCGCGGTCGAGGACACCAGCACCACCGGCGGTTCGGTGTTGACCGCGGTCCAGGCGCTGCGCCAGGCAGGTGCCGAGGTGGTCGCGGTAGCGGTGATCATCGACCGGGACACCGGCGCCGCGGAGAAGATCGCGGCCGAGGGGCTGGAGTACCGCTACGCGATCAGCGCGAGCGAACTCGGGCTGGCCTGATCGAGCCCGATCGAGTTGGCCTGATCGAGTTGGGCTTGACATCACCCTTGATCACATAGGGTCAAGACCACCCGGGCGGGTCCGGGAGTCGTCGAACTGCGAGGAATGAGCTGATGAACGCCGCCATCGTCATCATCATCGTGTTGATCGTGCTCGCGATCGTCGCGGTGCTGCTGGTCACGTCGTACAACGGGTTTGTCCGCGACCGGAACCGGATCCAGGAGTCCTGGCGGCAGGTCGACGTCGAGCTGAATCGGCGGTACGAGCTGCTGCCCAACCTGATCGAGACCGTACGGGCCTACGCCGCGCACGAGCGCAACACCCTGGAGGACATCACCCGGCTCCGCGGTCAGGCGCGATCGCTGGCCCAGGGCGGCAACCCGACCCCGGAGCGGGCGGCGGTGGAGGACCAGCTGACCGGCGCCGTACACGGTCTGATGGTCAGCGTCGAGGCCTACCCGAATCTGCAGAGCAACCAGAACTTCCTCGAGTTGCAGCGCGCGCTGGCCGAGACCGAGGACCGGATCGCCAACGGGCGGCGTTTCTACAACGCCAACGTCCGGCAGTACAACACCCGAGTGGAGAGCGTCCCCTCGAACCTGATCGCCGGGCTGTTCCATTTCGAGAAGGCGACCTACTTTGAGGTCACCGATCCCCAGGCGCGTACCGCGCCGAGTGTCAACTTCGGCGAGATCGCCTATCGCGGCGATCCGCAGGTCCAGCCGCAGCAGGGCCAGCAGCAACTGCCGCAGCAGCAGTCCAATCCCGTGCCGGGCTTCGGCACACCGAATCCGGCCCAGACTCCCGCGCCGCAGCAGCCGACGGCGCCGAACTATCAGCAACAACCGGCGCAGCAGCCGTACCCGCAACCGGGCCAGCAGTATCCGCCGCAGCAGCCGTACCCGCAGACCGAACAGCAGTACCCGCCGCAGCAGGGACAACAGCCGCCCCACCAGGGGCAGTAGTCGGCACGTTCGTCCGGTTGCCGGACGGCCCTCGTCGGCACACCAAGGGCGCGGCCTAGGATCATCGGGTGGCCGCGATCGCGAAGTCGATCTTGGTCGTTCATGATCAACTTCTGCAGGAGTGTGCCGTGTCGGATATGACCTACCAGCAGCTCGGCAAGTCCGGGCTGGCCGTCTCCACCGTCGGGTTGGGTTGCAACAACTTCGCCGGCCGGATGCCCGACGAGGATGTGCCGAAGGTGGTGCACGCCGCCATCGACGCCGGCATCACGCTGTTCGACACCGCCGACGTGTACGGCGGAGGCGGCGGCTCGGAAACCCTGCTGGGCAAGGCGTTGGCGGGCCGACGGGACGAGGTGATTGTCGCCACGAAGTTCGGCGGTGACATGAAGGGGAAGAACGGACCGGACTGGGGCGCGCGCGGATCGCGCCGCTACGTCCGGATCGCCGTGGAGAACAGCCTGCGACGGTTGGACACGGACTGGATCGACCTCTATCAGCTGCACTGGCCCGATCCGAACACCCCGATCGAGGAGACCCTGGCTGCGCTCAGTGAGCTGGTGGCCGAGGGCAAGATCAGATACATTGGCTCGTCCAACTTTGCCGGCTGGCAGATCATCGACGCCGACTGGACCGCAGACACCGGCGGCTACGAGCCGTTCATCTCCGCCCAGAACGAGTACTCCTGGCTGAAGCGAGGGGTCGAGGCCGAGGTGGTGCCGGCCCTCGAGCACACCGGCCAGGGGCTGCTGCCGTACTTCCCGCTCGCCTCGGGGCTGCTGACGGGCAAGTACAAGCGGGATCAGGCGGCGCCCGACGGCAGCCGGTTGGCCGGCAATCCCGGTCGGCTCGCCGCCGCGGACTTCGACAAGATCGAGGCGCTGCACAAGTACGCCGACGACCGCGGCATCAGCCTGTTGCAGGTGGCCATCGGCGGCCTGGCGACGATGCCGACCGTCGGGTCGGTGATCGCCGGCGCGACCAAGGTCGAGCAGATCGAGGCCAACGTCGCCGCCGGCCTCTGGGAGCCCACTGACGACGACCTCAACGAGTTGGTCCGGCTCACCGCCTGATTCCGCTCGTCCACGCCGCGGCCAGCATCTCGATCGCGCGGAGGATCTGACCGATCACCCAGTCGGGCCGGTCGGCGATCTGCCGAGGGGTGAAATGCAGCACGGTCCAGCCTTCGAGGACGAAGTCGTTGTTGCGGGCACGATCGTTCTCGAACACGTCTCGGCGGCTGTGCACCTCGTACCCGTCCACTTCGATAGCCAGCTTGAGCCTGGAGAACCGGAGGTCGGCGGCGTAGGTGTGGGTGCCGATCCGCGAGCGCCTGTTCGCGACCCAGCCGGTGATCCCCGCTGTGCGCATCAGCCGGTGCAGGTCTCGCTCCGGCGGCGACCAAGGCTCGTCCCGGGAGTCCTCGATGAGTTCGGCGCACAGCTGGTTGCCGCGACGGTTGGGCAGTTGATCGAAGACCTCCCGGAGTTCGGCCAGGGTGGTCGATCGTTCGCGCAGGACGATGTCGAAGGCATCGGCGACCCCGGTCGCCCGCACCAGATCGATCGCCGTGAGCGCCGGGCAGGTGTAGGCCAACGGACCTGTCCTCCGAACGAAGTCCGGCGGTATCGTCCGGCGCTCGATCCGGATCCCGGCACGATGCGCGCGACCCGATCGCAGGGCAACCCCGATGTCGTCGACCCGGATCGTCGGCCAGAAACTGATCCGGGCGGCCGCAGGCCCGACGATCACTCCATCGGACGCCCAGGCGCACACCGCGGTGATCCGAACGATCGGATCCTGCAGCGTGTCCGGTGTGGTGAAGATCCCCGGAAGGATCGCGACCAGCCTGTCATCGCGGGCCAGCCATCGGATCGTTCCTTCGAGTTGCGGATGGTCACGGATCCGGATCACTCCACCGCCCGCTTGGATGGCCAGGGCGATCTCGTTCAGGCGCGTGCGCGACAACTGCCTCATACCTGGACATTGGGCCGGACGAGCACCAAGTGGCCGGGCCCTGTGGATGACGCTTCGGCCGTCCAACACTGTGTGGATAACTCACGCCATCGCACCCCAGGAGTGCGGCTACCTCAGCTCAGCCGGGCTCGGGAGACGCGAATAACTCAGAAACCGGCACACTCGTTCGGCCGAATCCGCCGGGTTGAGCGGTCGGCGGTCGCGGAAATCCCAACGAGTGTGTCGATTCCTGAGTTAAGCCCGGCACCCGGGTCAGGCGACGGGCTCCTCGGTCGACGTCCGCGCCGACTTCAGCCTGCGGCGGGCGTGCACGAACTCCAACCCCATCGGGATCAGCGAGACGAAGACGACCAGCACCAGCACCAGGTCGATGTGCTGGCGAACGAACGGGACGTTGTTGCCCAGGAAATATCCCAGCAGGGTCACGCCCGGCGCCCAGATCACGCCGCCGATCGCGGTGTAGACGATGAACTTGCGGAAGCTCATCCGGCTCACCCCGGCGACGAACGTGACGAAGGTGCGGATGATCGGTACGAACCGGGCCAGGATCAACGCCCGACTGCCGTACCGCTCCATGAAGGTGTGGGTGCGATCGACGTGCTTCTGCTGGAACAGTTTGCCCATCAATCCCTTACGTGGTTTGAACAGGGCCGGCCCGACCAGATAGCCGATCAAGTAACCGCAGGCGTTGCCGAGCACTGCACACACCGTCAGCACCACGATCACGAACCACAGCGGCTGATGCATCACACCGGCACCGACGAACATGCCGACGGTGAAGAGCAGCGAGTCGCCGGGCAGGATCGCGAACAGTCCGCACTCGGCGAAGATGATGAAGGCGACACCCCACAGGGCGTACGGGCCGAACCAATGGATCAGGTTCTCCGGATCCAGCCAGGACGGCAGCAGCATCGGAGCCAGCGCAGCGATCTGCTGGACAGGTGCGTCAATGGTTGGGATCACAGCTGCGAGAGTACCGTCGCTGTCCGTGGGTTTCCTAAGCGAAGATGAGCTGGCGCGGGCCGCCCAACCGGACACCGAACCGGGCGTCGGACCGCATCCCGAGCCGTGGCCGGACGACCCCCGGCTGGATCCGGAGCTGCTCGCCGCGGGCGACCGGCGCAACGTGGTCGACCGCTACCGCTACTGGAAGCTGGACGAGATCGTCGCCGACCTGGATCGCAGTCGCCGCCCGCTGCGGATCGCGATCCAGAACTGGGAGCACGACTTCAACATCGGCTCGATCGTGCGGACAGCCAACGCCTTCAACGTGGCTGGCGTGCACATCATCGGCCGCCGCCGCTGGAATCGGCGGGGTGCGATGGTGACCGACAAGTATCTGCACGTCCACCGTCACCCGACTGTCGCGGACTTCACCGACTTCCTGGCCGAGCAGGAGTACCATCCGATCGGGGTCGACAACCTGCCCGGTTCGGTGCCGTTGGAGACCGCGAAACTGCCCGAGCGAAGCTGCTTGATCTTCGGCTCCGAGGGCCCCGGACTGACCGACGAGATGGTCGCGCAGTGTGAGCAGTTGGTCGCGATCAGCCAGTACGGATCCACCCGTTCGATCAACGCCGGCGCCGCCGCCGCGATCGCGATGTACCACTGGTCCCTTTCCTGGAGTTGAGCCCGCTGTCGTCCTGGCATGCCTCCGCCCGACCCTCCAACATCGCTTCCCGCGCACCTGCGGCGCTGCCGCGCAGGTTCGTACTTGCGCGCGAGTACCGCAGGTGCGCGGGAACGGAATCTGGCGGGTCGGCGGGTCGGTGCGGCGGGTCGGTGGGCGGCGGAATGCTCGCCGTGCGCAGGTCCGTCGTGGGTCAGCGGAGGTGCGTTCTGACGGCGTCGGCCATCCGGTGGACCATCTCGGTCAGGATCGGGCGCGGAGTGGCGAAGATCATCCGGGCGAAGCCGGGGGTGCCGCAGGCTGCGCCGTCGGTGAGTGCGACGCCTGCGTGCTCGGCGAAGAACTCGGCCGGGCTGGACTCCAGACCAAGATCACGACAATCCAACCAGCCGATGTAGGTGCCCTCCGGCGGGGTGAAGTTGATCATCGGCAGCTCGTCGGCCAGCAGCTCGGCGAGCAACCGGCGATTGCCGTCCAGATAGTCCACAACGCTGTCCAGCCAGGGCTTTCCGGCGGTGTAGGCGGCAATGGTCGCGACCACGCCGGGGTTGCTGGCGCCGTGGGTCAGGAATGGGCTGATGCCGGCATAGATCTTTGCGTCGGCATCGTTGTTGATGATCAACTGCGCACACTTCAGCCCGGGCAGATTCCAGGCCTTGGACGCGGCGGTCGCGGTCAGCGTGTGCCCGGCGGCGGTTTCCGAGATCGACGCGTACGGGATGTGCCGGGCACCCGGGTAGACCAACGGACCGTGGATCTCATCGGCGAACACCTGTCCGCCGTGCGCGGCCACCACCTCGCTGAACGCGGTCAACTCCTCGGCGCTGAACACCCGACCGACCGGGTTGTACGGGTTGCACAGCACGACCAGATCGCCGCCCTGTTCGAAAGCCCGGCCGAGCGCGTCCAGGTCGAAGCCGTACCGACCGTCCTGCTCCAGCAGCGGCACCCGGATGATCTCCCGTTCGAGCGCCGGCGGCAGCAGCAGGAACGGCATGTAGGCGGGCACCGGCATGATCACCGGTGAGCCCGGCCGGGAGAAGTGCTGGATGGCGATCTCCAACCCCTTCAGCACATCGGGCAGCGGATGGATCCGCCCCGGGTCGACCTGCCAGCCGTACGCGTCGGCCTGCCACCCGGCACAGGCTCGCGACATCGACGCGGCCAGTTGATCGGGCAGATACCCGAACAGGCCGTCGTCGACCGTTCGATGCAGCGCCTCGGTGATCGGCGGTGCGGCGCCGAAGTCCATCTCGGCGATGAACGCGCCGAGCCGGTCGCCGTTGGCCGTCCACTTGACGCTGCCGATCCGGCGGAGTCGGTCGACGTCGATCGTGTCGAAGTCGATCTTGTCGGGGTAGGGCGAGTCACTCACCTGGCCACGATATCGACCGCCCGACGGCGCCGCGACCGCCCGGATATCGAACTGCGTCCGCGCCTCGGGAACGGATACGCTGCCCCCGGATTCCTTCCTTGCCAGTACAAATTCGCGCGCTCAGCAGAACAGGCAGCAAACTCACCGTGCATCAGTCCAGCGAGTCCGGCGCCCCGGCCGGCAGCTCTGTCGCCGAATCCAGCTCCCTCTCCGAATGGCAGAACGAGCCGCGGATCGTCTCGCTGCAACGGCGCAGCCTGGTGCTGCTGATCGTCGGTCAGGTGCTCGGCTCGTTCGGGATGGGAGCATCACCGTCGGTCGGGATCCTGCTGGCCGAGGAGGTCACCGGCAGCGAGACGCTGGCCGGGCTGGCGCGCACGTCGGCCACGCTCGGCGCGGCGCTGCTCGGCATCCCGCTGGCGTTGCTGGCCACCCGCGGCGGCCGCCGGATCGCACTCTCGGCCGGCTGGTTCCTGGCAGCGCTGGGCGCGGTCGCCCTGATCTGCGCGACGGTGACGGACAACATCGCGCTGCTGATCGGCGGCATGCTGCTCTTCGGCGCCGGCACCGCGGCCATGCTGCAGTCCCGGTTCGCGGCGACCGACCTGGCCCGGCCGCTCAACCGAGGACGTACGCTCTCGCTGGTCGTCTGGTGCGGCACTCTCGGCTCGGTTCTCGGGCCCAATCTCGGTGAACCCGGCACGGTGGTCTCCCGCCGGCTCGGGCTGCCGCCGCTGGCCGGCGCCTTCGTGATCGCGCTGGTGATGTTAATCATCGCCGGCTTGTTGATCTTGATCTTTCTGAGGCCGGATCCGCTGCTGACCGCCACGGAGCACGAGCATCGCGACGGACGGCCGATCAAGCGGCGTTCGATCCGGCAGGTGTTCGGCACGCTGTGGTCGATCCGGCCGGCGCGGTTCGCCTTGGTGGTGGTGATCGGCGCACACCTGTCGATGGTGAGCCTGATGACGATGACGCCGGTACAGATGCATCATCACGGGTCGAGCCTGACGATCGTCGGAATCACCATCAGCATTCACGTTCTGGGCATGTTCGCGCTGTCGCCGCTGGTTGGTTGGGCCAGCGATCGGGTCGGGCCGGTGCGGGTGATCATGCTCGGCCAGTTGATCTTCATCGGCAGTTCGGTCGCGGCGATGATCTCCGGCGGCAACGAGGGCTGGACCATGATCAGTTTGTTCCTGCTCGGGCTCGGCTGGTCCTGCGGTACGGTGCCGGGCTCGATCCTGCTGTCGGAGTCGGTGCCGGCCGACGTCCGTACCTCCTCTCAGGGCATGGTCGACACCGCGATGAACGGCTTCGCTGCATTGGCGGCCTTGATCTCCGGACCGCTGTTCGCCCTGGTCGGCTTCGGCGGCCTGTCGCTGATGGCCGTCCTGGTCGCCATACCCCTGCTGGCCTACGCGGTCCGCATCGACCGTGCCGTCGTGGTCGCCCACTGATCGCCCGGTCGCGGGTTGTCCGAACAGCCGCGCGCAAAACCGGCTCCCGCAGCCGATACTTCGGGAGCGGCGGTCGATCTCGCGCGCGGCTGATGGGTGCGACGGCGGCTGTCCGGGATCGCCGCATTCCCTACCCCTGGCGTAGGGTTCGTGTCGAGCTCTGGATGATCGGGCTCTAGCATCATTTTCCGCCGGCCGGGAATAGCTGTCCGGCTGCTGGCTGTTGTCCGCCGATGCCGTCGGCGGGTGTCAACATGGCTCGCCGGGCGGCTGAGAACCCGTTGCCGTGGCACCGAACTGTTGGGAGGATCGCATCTCGTGACGACTGCTGTGGTCGAAGCCGAGCCGACGCGCCGCTCGCTGGTGCGCCGGTTGATGGCCGACTCATCGGTGGTCGCGGGTGGGATCATCATCCTGATCTTCGTGCTGGCGGCCATCTTCGCGCCGCTGCTGACCAAGCTGGCCGGGCAGGATCCGTACACCTATCACCTGGACCAGCTCGGCCCGGACACCGCACCGAAGGGACGATTCGGCGGCATCAGTGCCGATCACTGGTTCGGGGTGGAGCCGCTGACCGGCCGGGACCTGTTCTCCATCGTCGTGTACGGCGCCCGGACGTCGTTGCTGGTCGGCGTCGCCGCGACCGTCGTGTCGCTGATCCTCGGTGTCGCCATCGGCATCATCGCCGGCTACTTCGGCGGCTGGGCCGATCGGATCATCAGCCGGGTGACCGACGTCGTCTTCGGCTTCCCTGGGCTGATCTTCATGATCACCCTCGGGGCGGTGGTGCCGGCGTCGTTCCCCAAGTCGCTGTTGATCATCATCGTGATCGGCTTCTTCGGCTGGCCGGCGATCGCCCGGGTCGTCCGCGGGCAGACACTCAGCCTGCGGGAACGCAACTACGTGGTGGCGGCCCAGGCGTCCGGCGCGGGTCCGGGCCACATCCTCTGGGTCCAGTTGCTGCCCAACCTGACCGCGACCATCATCGTGTTCGCCACCATCTCCATCCCGGGCAAGATCGGCACCGAGGCGGCGCTGTCCTTCCTCGGCGTCGGAGTGCCGCCGCCGACGCCGGCCTGGGGCCGGTCGATCGGCGAGGCGATCAACTGGATCTCGGTCGACCCGATGTTCCTGGTCTTCCCCGGCGGCGCGCTGTTCCTGGTCACCCTGGGCTTCAACATCTTCGGCGACGGGCTGCGCGACGTACTGGATCCGCGGAGTTCGGGGGCGGGCCGATGACCGCGCCCAACTCGACCGATTCCCGTTCGACCGGCCTGAATCCGGCCGAACGGTCCCGCACGACCGCCCCGGCGATCACCTCCGGTCGCCGCGCGTGGGCGTACGCACGATTCTTCGTCGGCCGGTTCGGCGGCATGCTGCTGGTGTTGTTGATCATCGCGGTGATCAGCTACCTGATCTTCTACGTGCTGCCGTCCGACCCGGCACAGCTGTCCTGCGGCCGGCCCTGCACACCCGACCGGCTGGAACAGGCACGGGCCTTCATGGGATACGACGAGCCCTGGTGGCGACAGTTCTTCACCTTCCTCGGCGGCATCGTCGCCGGTCGCACGTTCGGCTCCGGGGCGGCCGCCGTGCAGTGTTCGGCACCGTGCTTCGGCTATTCGTTCCGGTTGAACGAACCGGTCACCGAGTTGATCTTGACCCGGATTCCGGTGACCTTCTCGATCGCCATCGGGGCAGCGATTCTGTGGCTCATCCTCGGTGTGTCGACCGGGGTGATCGCGGCCCTGAAACGCGGCACTGTGGTCGATCGGACCCTGACCACGATCTCCGTCGCCGGTGTGTCGGCGCCGTCCTATCTGGTCGGACTGCTCGGCATCTTCATCTTCGGCTTCACCCTCAACATGGTGCCGGTCAGCGGTTACGTGCCGTTCAGCCAGAGCCCGGTCGACTGGCTCTGGCACCTGATCCTGCCCTGGATCATGTTGGCGTTACTGAACGCCGCGATCTACACCAGGCTGACCCGCGGCCAGATGCTCGACGTGCTCGGCGAGGACTACATCCGAACTGCCCGGGCCAAGGGCCTGAAGGAACGCCGGGTGATCGGCCGGCACGCGCTCCGCAATGTGCTGATCCCGGTCAGTACCGTGTTCGGCCTGGACCTGGGCGGACTGCTCGGTGGTGCGGTGATCACCGAGAAGGTCTTTTCCATGCAGGGCTTGGGATCCCTGCTGCTGGACGCGGTGGGCAATCTCGACCTGCAGGTGCTGGTCGGAGTCACCCTGTTCTCCGCGTTCTTGATCATCATCGCCAACTTCGTGGTCGACGTCACCTACGGGTTGCTCGACCCACGCGTCAAGGTGATCGATTCGTGATCACCGATCTGTTGTTTCCGCACCGCTCAACCCGAGAGGATCCACCACGATGAAACGCATCGCCATCGGTATCGCCGCAGTGGCAACCGTGCTGGCGGTCGCCGCGTGTAATGCCAACCCCGAACAGTCGAACTCGTCCGGCGGCAACACCGCCGCGTCGACCAAGGGTGGCACGCTGACGATCTTGTCCTCGGGCACCGAGATGAATTTCGATCCGGCCACCAGCCAGAGCCTGGCGATCACCTCCAACGGCCTGGTCAACCGCCGGCTGACGGCTTGGCAGAATGGCCCCGGACAGCCGTCCAAGGTGGTCAGTGACCTTGCCACCGACACCGGCACGCCCAGCGACGGCGGCAAGACCTGGACGTACAAACTCAAGCAGGGCTTGAAATTCGACGACGGAACTCCGATCACCAGTGCGGCGATCAAGTACGGCGTCGAGCGTTCGTTCGCGCCGGAGTTGTCCGGCGGCCTCGGATATCACAAGGGACTGCTGATCGGCGGCGACAGCTACAAGGGCCCGTACTCGGGCAAGGAACTCGACTCGATCGAGACGCCGGATGATCAGACCATCGTCTTCAAGCTCAAGGTTCCGTACGGTGACTGGCCGTGGATCGTCTCGATGCCGGCCTTCGCGCCGGTGGAGAAGTCCAAGGACACCAAGCCCGCAGAGTACGGCAAGGATCCGGCGGCCTCCGGTCCGTACAAGGTCGATTCCTACCAGCAGGGCGTGCAGATGACCCTGGTCCGCAACCCGCAGTGGAAAGCCTCCACCGACACCGCGCGGACCGGCGGTCCGGACAAGATCATCTTCAAACTCGGCCAGGACGACACGGTCGCGGCGCAGGCGTTGATCGGTGACAACGGCGACGCCAAGACCTCGTTCGGGGCCGACTTCGTGCCGGCCGCGCAGTTGGCGCAGGCGCAGAACAATCCGCAGGTGAAGGATCGGCTGGTCACCTCGCAGCCGGGCGCCGTCAACTTCGTCGCGATGAACACGCAGCGCGGTGCGTTGAAGGACGTCAAGGTCCGGCAGGCACTGCAGTACGCGATCGACCGGAAGGCGTTCATCGCGGCCTCCGGCGGTGCCATCTCCGGCTCGCCGGCCACCACCCTGATCACGCCGGGGATCGAGGGTCGGCAGGAGTACGACCTGTACCCGGCCGGCGACAGCGGCAACATCGCGAAGGCCAAGCAATTGCTGAAGGAAGCCGGGCACGCCTCCGATCTGAGCTTCACCCTGGTCACTTCGAACACCTCGATGTCGACCTCGCAGGCGCAGGCGGTCGAGCAGGGCCTGGAGCGCGCCGGGGTCAAGATCAAGATCCAGTCGCTGGACTCGAATGCGGTGTCGGAAAAGGTCACCGGATCGAAGGGCGACTACGACATGTATCTGGGCAGCTGGCAGCCGGACTTCCCGAGTCCGAACGCCAACATCCAGCCGCTGTTCGACTCCAGCCAGATCGGTGGCGGAGGCTACAACACCTCGCGCTACGACAATCCTGCGGTGGACAAGGCGATCCAGCAGGCGACCGGAGAAGTTGATCAAGCCAAGGCGCAGCAGGACTGGGCGGCGATCGACAAGCAGATCATGCAGGACGCCCCGGTGATCCCGATCAGCTACGCCAAGAACTCGTTCCTGCGAGGTTCCGACGTGCAGAACTTCTTCATCGGCTCCTTCCCGGCCTACCCGAACTACCTCAAGGTGACCCTGAAGCAGCAGTGAAGTTGATCATGAGTGAGCGCAGAGCGGACGACGAAGGTGACTGAGCGCGAGCAGGGTCCTGAGCCTGTCGAAGGGCCGGAACGCACCCCGGTCGACGACCCGACGCTCGCCGTTTCCGATCTGCACATCGAGTTCGCCGCGGGGGCCGGCAGTTCGGGGCCGGCCCGCGAGGTCGTGCACGGTGTCGACTTCGAGCTGCAGTCGGGTCGGGTGCTGGCGCTGGTCGGGGAGTCGGGTTCCGGGAAGAGCGTCACCGCGATGTCGGTGCTCGATCTGTTGCCGGGTACGGCTCGGGTCACCGGCAGCATCCGGCTGGCCGGCCAGGAGTTGCTGGGTGCGGATCCGGCCGCCCTGCGTTCGGTTCGCGGTGGCCGGGTCGGCACCATCTTCCAGGAGCCGATGAACGCTCTGAACCCGGTGTTCACCATCGGCAACCAGATCGCCGAGGCGCTGCGGACCCATCACCGGGACCTGACCCGTGCCCAGGCCGAGCAACGCGTGCTGGAGTTGCTCGAATCGGTGGAGGTCCGCAACCCGCGTCGGATCGCTCGGGCCTACCCGCACGAGGCATCCGGCGGTCAGTTGCAACGGGCCATGATCGCGATGGCGATCGGCAATGATCCGTACGTGTTGATCGCCGACGAGCCGACCACCGCGCTGGACGTCACGGTGCAGGCGCAGATCCTGGAACTCATCCGGGGCCTGACCGAGCGGCTCGGCACCTCGGTGTTGTTGATCACCCACGACATGGGCGTGGTGGCGGACGTGGCCGATGACGTGGCGGTGATGCGATCCGGCGAGATCGTCGAGGCGGCGCCGGCCGTCGCGCTGTTCGCCCGGCCGCAGCAGGATTACACCCGTCGGCTGCTGGATGCCGTGCCCCGGTTGGCCAGTCTGCGGATCGACGAGACCGGGAGGCGGGCCGCACCGGTCGCCGAATCGGCAGCCGCACCGACAGCCGAGACCGTCCCGGCGGCTCCGGCGGCGGAACTTGATCATGTCAGCGTCGTCTATCACGGTCGGGGACTGGGCAGCGGTCTGCCCGCGGTCCGGGATGTCTCGCTGCGGATCGAACCTGGCGAAACCCTAGGCCTGGTTGGAGAATCCGGCTCCGGCAAGTCGACCATCGGCCGTACCCTGGCCGGGCTGATCAGTCCCGCGGCCGGCACGGTCCGGATCGACGGCATCGATCTGTCGGGTCTGCGCGGCCGGAAGCTGCGCCGGTTGCGGACCCGGCTGGGGATGGTGTTCCAGGACCCGACCTCGAGTCTCAATCCGCGGCACACCATCGGCCGCAGCATCGGCGAACCGATCCGACTGCACTCCGACACTTCGTCGGCCGGTCGGGCCACCCGCGTGGCCGAGTTGCTGGACGCGGTGCAACTGGGCGGCAAGCTCGCCGATCGCTACCCACACGAGCTTTCCGGCGGTCAGCGGCAGCGTGTCGCCATCGCCCGGGCGCTGGCACTGCGGCCGAGTCTGGTGATCGCCGACGAGCCGACCAGTGCGCTGGACGTCTCCGTTCAAGATCAAGTCCTGCAACTGTTCAGCAGTCTGCAGGCCGAGTACGGGTTCGCCTGGCTGTTCATCAGTCATGATCTTGCCGTGGTGTCGGAGATGACCCGCACCGTGGTCGTGCTGCAGGACGGCAGAGAGGTCGAGTCCGGCCCGACCGACGTCGTGCTGCGTTCGCCCGTCGACCCGTACACCCAACGGCTGCTGGCCGCCGTACCGGTCGCCGACCCGGACGAGCAACGGCAACGCCGCGAGGTCTGGGCAGAACTGCAGACCGCCCGCTAGCCAACGCGCCCCGAACAGCCGCGCGCGAAATCTCCGGGCCTCCACACGGCCGCGCGCGAAACCTTCTCCCGCACCGGATATTCCGCGCGCGGGGGTAACTGTTGCGCGCGGCTGAGGCTGCGGGGGAGTCGCAGGGGCGTACGCAGGTGGCTCAGTCGGTCTGGGTGACTTTGCGCAGTCCGCGCGGGACGTCCGGGTTCAAGCCGAGCTTGTGGGCCAGGCGTTCGACGATCAGCTGGGCAGGAATGATCAGGGTCAGCGGCGCCAAGATCTCACTGGCGTCGGGGCCCGGAACGGCCAGATCGCAAGCCGAGCGGAATTCCTCGTCGCCGCCGATGCCGAGCACCATGCTGTGCTTCTCCCGTACGGTTCCGGCCAGCTCGGTCAGCCCGGGCACGGTCGGACCGCTCGGACCGGCCACCAGGACGGTCAGCAGTTCATGATCAACAATGGCGATCGGGCCGTGTTTCAGGTCGGCATAGGACAACCCTCGTACCGGCCGAAGGCAGGTTTCTTCCAGCTTCAGCGCGGTCTCCAGGGTGGTGCCGAAGGCGATGCCCCGGCCACTGGTCAGCACTTCGTCCACCTCGGCCAGTGCGCCGGCCATCGCGTCCAGCGTCTCGGCCGGGGTCGCCAGCATCGCCCGAGCATGATCACCGATCTGGCTGAATTCCTTGTCCAGCAAGCCTTTCTTCCCCGCCGAAGTGGCCAGCGCGTCCATCGCGACTGCCAACGCGGCCACCTGAGTGGTGTACGACTTGGTCGCCGGCACCGCGCGCTCGATCCCGGCGCGGGTGATCAACGCCAGATCCGCAGCACTGGCCAGCGGCGAGTCCTCCACGTTGGTGATCGCGATCGTGATCGCTCCGCAGCGCCGCGTCCATTCGAGTGTCTCGACGATCTCGGTGGTCGAACCGGACTGGCTGACGCAGATGGCCAGCGTGTCCGACAGATCGACCCGGGCGTCGTACAGCGTGGCCACCGAGGGCGCGGCCAACGAGGCCGAGATGCCGGCATGCAGTTCGGCCAGGTAACGGCCGTAGATGGCCGCGTTGTCGCTGGAGCCTCGCGCCACCAGCAACACCCGTTTGCGGCCGCCCGCCAACTGCGCGATCCGCGGGCGCATCGGCAGCAACCCGGCCAGGGTCGCCTCCAGTGCCGCGGGCTGCTCGCCGATCTCGGCAGACATCAGCGTCTGCGCATCGTTCGTCGATGGCCCAACCCCGTTGTCTGCTGTGGGGTCGGCTGCAGGTGTGTTGGCTGCAGCGTCGGGCGCATCGGTGTTGTTGGGCACGAATACCCTCCGTCATACTGGTATGGACTGGTCTAGCGGACCGCCATCATCGTAATGGTCGACCCGGGTCGTGGTGTCAGGGGTCGACAGGCTCTTTCCGGTGGATCCGGATGGGACCTCAGCACCGAGTCTTCGGCCGTCGCAAACCCGCATCGGCGGCAAGCAACGCGGCAGGCGACGCGCCGAGCAGAGCAGAGCAAAGGAGGGAGCGACGTGCCCGACGACGTGTCGTTCAGCGAGGTCAGCAACTCCGACGGATTCGTCGAGCGCTACCGGGTCGACCGGCCGGCCGGTCCCGCCCCGACCAAACGCGCCCAGGTCCGGGAGATCCTGGAGCGATTGATCGACTCCGAGTTGCATCCCGGCGACGCCATCCCGTCCGAACGCGTCCTCGTCACCCGCCTGGGGGTGAGCCGGGTGACGGTCCGGCAGGCCATCGCCGATCTGGTCGAGGCCGGCGCGTTGGAACGGGTGCACGGCAAGGGCACCTACGTCACCGGACCGCAGGTCGACTCTCGGCTGCACCTGACCTCGTTCTCGCGGGAGATGCGCGACCGCGGCCTGATCCCGGCGACGGTGGTGCTGTCGGCGGCCGAGGAGTTCGCGTCCGACGACGTCGCCTACGCGCTGCGGATCCGGCCCAAGCGGGCGGTGATCAGGGTCGAGCGGCTGCGGACCGCGGACGGCACCCCGATGGCGTACGAGGTGGGTTACTACCCGGCGGCGCTCTTCCCCGGCCTGCTCGACCGCGAGCTCGGTTCGCTCTACGACGTGTTCGCGCACGAGTACGGGGTGGTGGTCACCAGCGGTGAGCAGACCGTACGTGCCGAAGCCGCGGATGCCCACCAGGCAAGGATTCTCGGCATCGCGAAGCGGGCCCCGCTGCTCGTGCAGGAGCGAGTCACCTACGCCGGCAACCAGGTGATCGAGATGTCGTCGTCGGCCTATCGCGCCGACCGGTACCGCATCCACATGGCGATCACCCCGCGCGGCGCCCGGGAGAACTGACGCGTCGGGAGAACTCGCGCGCCGCGAAGATCCGCGCCGACCCGACCGGCTCGGTAGGTCAGAATGGGCCGGGTGAGCGGAGTCATCGACGAACTGTCCGTGGAATACGACGGCACCGAGACCAGGGCGCGGGTCGACCGGTGGCGTGGGATGGTACGCAGCCGGCTGATCAGCCTCGGCATCAGCATCGTGATCTTGATCGTGATCTTCATCTGGCAGCGGGACCGGTTCATCGCCAACCCGTTGCCGATGATCATCATCTACGGCCTGGTGCTGTTGGCCGGCATCGGCTGGGTGGTTGCGATGGTGATCGGCTACCGCGCCGCCCAGCGAGCAGCCGCCGGAGTCGGTACCGGTCTCGCCCTGCGGATCGATCGCACCGGAGTCGAATTGGCGGGCGCGTCGATCGCCTGGACCGAGTTGGAATCGCTGGCCGCTGCGAAGGGCTCCTGGCCCGGCGGCCCGGTGCTGCGGGCAACCCGGCACGACGGCGCCAGTGTGTCCCTGCCGTTGGAGCAGTTGCCGGTCCGGCCGGCCAGTTTGGACACTGCCGCGCGTGCCTACTCCGGCGGCCGGTTCGGCGTCGATCTCGGCGAGCTGGACAGTTAGGACACGCCGTTCATCGTCTGCGGCTCAGCCGTGGAAGACTGTCGGCGAAGCAACGAAGCAACACTCGAAGGGATCGTCCATGCCCATTGCGACACCAGAGGTCTACGCCGAGATGATCGACCGAGCCAAGGCCGGCTCGTTCGCCTATCCGGCGATCAACGTCACGTCCTCCCAGACCCTGAACGCCGCGCTGCAGGGATTCACCGACGCCGGCTCGGACGGGATCGTGCAGGTCTCCACCGGCGGCGCCGAGTACGCCTCCGGCCCCAAGATCAAGAACATGGTCACCGGTGCCGTGGCGCTGGCCGAGTACGCCCACACCGTGGCCAAGAACTACCCGGTCAACATCGCGGTGCACACCGACCACTGTCCGAAGGACAAGCTGGACAGCTACGTCCGGCCGCTGCTGGCGATCTCGACCGAACGCGTACAGCGCGGCGAGAATCCGCTCTTCCAGTCGCACATGTGGGACGGTTCGGCGGTCCCGCTGGAGGAGAACCTGTCGATCGCCTCCGAGCTGCTCGAGTTGACCGCCGCGGCCAAGATCATCTTGGAGATCGAGGTCGGCGTGGTCGGTGGTGAGGAGGACGGGGTGAGCAACGAGATCAACGAGAAGCTCTACACCACCCCGGCCGACGGGCTGCGTACCGTCGAGGTGCTGGGCGCCGGCGAGAAGGGCCGCTACATCACCGCCCTCACCTTCGGCAACGTGCACGGTGTCTACAAGCCCGGAGCCGTCAAGCTGCGGCCCGAGGTGTTGCAGCAGATCCAGGACGAGGTCGGCGCCAAGATCGGCATCCAGCGTCCGTTCGATCTGGTCTTCCACGGTGGCTCCGGCTCAACCCTGGAAGAGATCCGGGCCGCCGTCGACTACGGCGTGATCAAGATGAACATCGACACCGACACCCAGTACGCGTTCACCCGGCCGGCCGCCGCGCACATGTTCACCAACTACGACGGCGTGCTCAAGGTCGACGGGGAGGTGGGCAACAAGAAGGCGTACGACCCGCGGGCCTGGGGCAAGGCCGCCGAAGCCGGCATGGCCGAACGGGTCGCCGCGGCGTGTGAGAACCTGCGCAGCACCGGCACCTCGCCGAACAGTTGATCATGGCGTCGTCCGGTCAGTGTCGCGTGCGGTGAACCCGGCCGTGGCGATCATGGGACCGAACGTAGTTGATCATGGAATCGCGTACTTGATCATGGAGATGCCCCGTTGGAGATGAGTGACGTCCTGGCGAGTCGTCCGGTCGATCTGAGTCAGGTGTGGATCGGCGATCGGATCATCGCCCACGACGTACACGGTGACGACCTGGCCGACGTGTTGCAGCAGAACGGCGACGCGTCGGCCTGGGCGATCGCACCTCGTACCGAAACGGGAGATCTGCGCCGACTGGTCCGGATGCTCGGCTTGGACGAACTGATCCTCGCCGAGCTGCTGAAGCCCGGCCACCGGGTGCGGTTCGCCGAGATCGACGGCACTCGACTGGTCCGGTTACGGGCCGTTCGGCTGCAGGGCCGGGAACTGGTCGGCAACGACGTCTCCTTGATCATCGCCGAGCAGATCATGATCGTTCTGGTCGATGATCAGTACGGCAGCGAACTGGCCCGGATGCTGGCGGCTGCGAGCAAGCGGTTGGCTGCGGTGGGTGCCGAGGGCGCGGCCCGGCATGTGATCGACTACGTGATCAGTCAACTGGCTGACATCGCAGTCGAGCTGGAGGCGGCCAGCGATCAGTTGGCCGAGCAACTGTTCGGTGGTGATCCGCTCAGCCGGGATGGGAAGTTGGACGCGTTCCGGCTGCGGCGCGCGGTGACCGAATTGCGTCGGGTTGCCGATCCGACCCGAGAAGCGATGCAGGACCTGCTGGACAGTGCCGCGGACATGACCGAGATCGACACCCGGCGGTGGACGCTGATCCTTGATCACGGCGACCGGGTGGCGAGCACGGTCGCGGTCCTCGGCGACAGTCTGCAGACGATCTTCGACACCAGCCTGGCGTTGGACAACGCCCGGATGTCGGACGTGATGAAGAAGCTCAGCGGCTGGGCAGGCATCCTCGCCGTGCCCACCCTGGTCACCGGTTTCGTCGGCATGAACGTGCACTTCTGGCTGCAGGACACCACCGTCGGCTTCATCGTCTACCTGGCCCTGATGATCGTCGCCGCAGTGATCCTGTACGTCGTCTTCCGCCGCAAGTCCTGGATCTGACCAGGCTGCTGAGTACGGCGCGACGCGATCTGGCCAAGAGTCCTGAGCCTGTCGAAGGACCTTCAACCCAACCACGGATCCAGACTTCCCAACGCTGCTGGCAGGATGGCCCCGTGACCGAGCCGACGCATCGCAACCTGCTGGCCCACGCGGCCGGCGTACCGCAGACCGAGCTGCCCACCGATATCGCCGCCGCCGAACTGGCCTCGGCGAGTCCGGAACGGGTGGTCGAGATCGTCAGCGCGCATCCGGCCTCCAGCTTGGGCTGGGCGATCCTCGCCGAACGGTCGCTGGCTGCCGATACCCCGGCCGAAACTCTGATCGCGTACGCCTATGCCAGGACCGGCTATCACCGCGGGTTGGACGCACTGCGCCGCGCGGGCTGGCGCGGTTCCGGCCCGGTGCCGTGGGAGCACGAACCCAACCGTGGCTTCCTGCGCGCGCTCTGGGCGTTGTCGGTGGCGGCCGGTCGGATCGGCGAGGCCGAGGAACAGGACCGCTGCTCTCAATTCCTGCGCGACTCGTCGGAGACCGCGTACCGCGAACTGGCCGGGTAGGTTCGCGCGGTCGCGATCCATGCCCGAGTGATCCTCTAGAGTGATGCCGCAAGAGTCCCCGAGACCTGCGTCTCGCGGGACTTCACGCTTTCGAGAGATAAAGGGCACGACATGCCGGGCATCGTGGTGGTGGGCTCCCAGTGGGGCGACGAGGGCAAGGGCAAGGCGACCGACCAGCTGGGGGACCGCACGGACTACTGCGTGCGTTACTCCGGCGGCAACAACGCCGGCCACACGATCGTCGTCAACGGTGAGCGATTCGCCCTGCACCTGCTGCCGTCCGGCACCCTGAACCCGGGCTGCCGGCCGGTGATCGGCAACGGCGTCGTGGTCGACCTGGACGTGCTCTTCACCGAGATCGACGCGCTCGCCGAACGCGGCGTGGACACCTCGGGCCTGCTGGTGTCGGCCAACGCGCACGTGATCACCAGCTACCACCAGACCATCGACAAGGTCACCGAACGCTTTCTGGGCAAGGCAAAGATCGGCACCACCGGCCGAGGCATCGGGCCGGCGTACTCGGACAAGATCAACCGGCTGGGCATCCGGATCCAAGATCTTTTCGACGAGTCGATCTTGGCCAAGAAGGTCGAGGCAGCGCTGGATCAGAAGAATCACCTGCTGGTCAAGGTGTACAACCGCCGGGCGGTCGAGCCGGCCGAGGTGACCGAGCATCTGTTGTCCTTCGTCGATCGGATCCGACCGCATGTCGCCGACACCGCACGACTGCTGAATGATGAACTGGACAACGGAAAAGTCGTCCTGTTCGAGGGCGCGCAGGCGCATCACCTCGATGTTGATCATGGCACCTATCCGTACGTGACCTCGTCCAACCCGGTCGCCGCCGGGGCCTGCGTCGGTGCCGGGGTGGGGCCGACCCGAATCGATCGGGTGATCGGCATTGCCAAGGCGTACACCACACGAGTCGGCGAGGGCCCGATGCCCACCGAGCTGCTGGACGCCGACGGCGACAAGCTCCGCAACGACGGCGGCGAGTTCGGCACCACCACCGGCCGCAAGCGGCGCTGCGGCTGGTTCGACGCGCTGGTGGTGGAGCACGCGCACAAGATCAACTCGTTCACCGACATCTTCCTGACCAAGCTCGACGTGCTCACCGGCTGGGAACAGATCCCGATCTGCGTCGCGTACGAAGTGGACGGCGTCCGGCACGACACGATGCCGATGACGCAGACCGAGTTCCATCACGCCAAGCCGGTCTACGAGTTCATGGACGGCTGGACCGAGGACATCTCCGGCTGCCGCGACTTCGACGACCTGCCCGCCAACACCCAGGCCTACGTGAAGCGGCTGGAGGAACTCGTCGGCGCCCCGATCTCCGGCATCGGCGTAGGTCCCGGCCGCGGCGAGGTCGTGATGCTCCGCGAGCTGCTCTGACTGAATACGCGGTCGAGGTATAGCCTCTGACCCTGAGGATGAGGCGCCAGTTCGCGAATTCGGGCTCCAGAACGCCGAAATGCCCAACTGGCGCCTCAATCTCAGGGTTCGCTAGCTCTCAGCGCCGTCGCTCACCGAGCCAGCCGGGATCTGCCGGCGAGAAGCACCCGTTCCGGCGAAATTCGCAGCCATCTTGCAGGCACATTCATCGGCGCCGGCAGGCCCATCGCCCGCGCCTTGGACCGCAACTCGGCCACCCTTCTGGTCCCTCGACAAGCCGGGCCCCGCTGCCGCGCCTCGATCGCTTGAAGGTCGAATTGAACGCCCGCCGAGCGCCCCAGCGCGAGACCGGCACCGCAGCGTAGCGGAGGTGCCGGCGCGACGAGTCTGTGGACGCACCCGAGGTAAGGGGTGCGGGGACTGTCCCCGCAACGCAAGCCGCCAACCTAGATCGCGGCAGCTGCAGCGACTCGACCGCGTATCAAGACTGCGTCTTCCAGTAGTAGCACTCCGGGTCGTACACCGCCGGGGTCGGGTGGCCCCACGGGTTCACCAGGCCGCCGGTGGCGAGATTCTCCTTGCGGGGAATGTTGCCGAGATCCTTCTTGGCAACGATGACCTGCGGGTAGTTGGCGACACAGCCCATGAAGAACGGTCCGTCCGAGATGTGGATCTTCTCGATCTCCCAGACCAGCTCGTACTGGCGTTGCTTGTCCGGCTCGACCCGGGCGCGATTGTAGAGATCCCACAGCTTGGCCACCGGGCCGTCCTTCTCGGCCTCCATCCGCGGTGGGTGCCGCTTCCACGGGTCGACGTCGGTCTCCTTGTCGTTGGTGCCGGTGCCCAGTTGCTGGTACCACTGACCTTCCAACGGCGCCCAGCGGGTGTACTCGATCGGCACCAACCACATCGGCTGGATCAGCGAGATGCCGACGTTCGAGATCTCCCAGTTGGAGTGTGCCATCAGCTTTCCGGTCATCCACTGGTCGTTGAATGCCTGTGGTGGAACGGGATTGCGGGTCATCTCCAAGCCGACCGCCTTGAGGTCGGCGACGAGCTGGTTGTCCTTTGCGGTGTGCTCCGGCGACTGATCGGCCGAGTAGTCGATCCGCAGCTTGAGCTTCTTGCCGCTCGGCAGCTCCCGCATCCCGTCGCCGTCGGTGTCCTTGACTCCGAGCTCGTCGAGCAGCTGCTTCGCCTTCTCCGGGTCGTGGGCGACGTAGGCGTCCCGCCACTGCTGATACAGCTTCTTGCCGGTGTCGTTGACCAGGAACTCGGCCGCCTTCGTGCCATGGGTGCCGGTGGTCTTCTCCCCGGTGTTGAAGTAGACGGACTTCTGCACTGCGTCCCGGTCGAACGCGTACGAGATGGCCTGGCGGAACTTCGGCTCACGAATCAGCGCCCGGAGGTCGTCGTCGATGTAGTCGTAGTTGAAGAAGAAGATCGAGCCCGTGCCCGATCCGCTGTCCCACAAGATCACCTCGGTGCCGGCCTTGTCCGCCGAATCGCGCAGACCTTGGACGTCCTGCAGGGTGATCTGGTTGAACGGACCATGGCAGTAGTCCACGGATCCCTGCTGGAGTTGGAGTTTGCCGGCCTCGGGGTCGGAGAAGACTGTGAACTGGACCTCGTCGATGTACGGAAGTTGATCACCGTTCGGCATCACCGCCCAGTAGTACGGGTTGCGTTCCAGCACCACGCCCTTGTCGGAGTTGAACGACTTGCACTTGTAGCCGATCATCGTCGGGCAGTCGGGGTTGCGGTGCCAGTCGGCCTTGGTCTGCATCAGACCGCCGACGACGTCCCAGTCCTTGGGCACGTTCTTGCCCGTGCCGGGATAGAACTGCTTCAGATAGTGACTCGGCATCATCCAGATGGAACCGTTCTTGCCGATGTTGCCGTTGACGTACGCCGCCAGCCGGTCGGCCGTCAGTGGCGCCGGTGTGTCGTAGGTCAGCTTCAGCGTGACGTCGTCAACCGCGTCGAACTTCGCCAGCGTTCCCTTGCCGGACCGGGCCTCGTCCGGTGGGGACACCGCCATCTTCTGCTTGAGGACGAACTCGTTCCACCACCACAGGATGTCCTGGGTGGTCCAGGGCTCGCCGTCGGACCACTTCAGACCCTTGCGGAAGTGGAAGGTCCACTCGGAGGCGTCGTCGTTGGTCTCCCAGCTCTCGACCAGGCCCGGACCGACCGTCTGGCCGTCGTTCAGCCAGCGCAGCAGCGAGTGGCCGTAGTAGAACTCCCGATCCGAGTCGGCCGAGCCCGCGCCGGAGCTGCTGAACGTGATCATGTTCAGGTTGCCGCCGTACTTGCCCGGCTGCACCCACTTGTGCGGAATGACGTAAGGATTGTCCGGCAGCCGTTCCTCCACCGGCGGCAGTCCTTTGCCGTCCAGGCTCGGCGCCTGTTGGTATTTGGCAGGCTTCGGCAACGGCTTGGTTGCCGATCCGTTGGACGCGGAGTTGCCGTTGCTGGGTTGACCGGTCGGGTTGTTGTCCGATCCGCCGCCGGAGCAGGCCCCCAGGGCGACCGTGCCGGCCACGACCGCGGATGACCAGAGCAGCGTGCGTCGATTGAAACCACTCATGTTGCGACCCCCATTGGTCGGTGTGATCGGGCGGCTCCGTCTCGGAGCGCGGCTGGGCAGCGGGCCCAGGGTGTGCCAAGACCTTGCTGTTCTGGCTGACTGTACGGATTGAGCGCCGGGTCTGCAAACGTTTGTGGCCAAGACGTGATCAACCGTGACCTGTGGCCCGACCGACGATGCCGACCGCCGATCGATTCTGCCGCTGCCCGCGCGCTCGGTAGGCTTCCGGCCGTGGCGACGGACGATGAACGCATCTCGGTGCTGGTGGTCGGCAACGGTGGACGGGAGCACGCCATCGCGCTCGCGCTCAGCCGCGATCCGGCGGTCAGTGCGGTGCATGTGGCACCGGGCAATCCGGGCACCGCCGCGGTCGCCACCAACCACCCCGTCGATGCGAATTCCGGCTCGGCGGTTGCCGAGTTGGCCGGCCGGTTGGCCGTCGACCTGGTCGTGGTCGGACCGGAGGCGCCGCTGGTCGCCGGGGTCTGCGACGCGGTACGAGCTGCCGGGATCGCCTGCTTCGGCCCGAGCGGCGCAGCAGCGCGGCTGGAGGGCAGCAAGGAGTTCGCCAAGGACGTGATGGCCGCCGCGGGCGTGCCCACCGCCGACTCGGTTGCCTGCAGTTCCGCAGACGAAGTGCGGGCTGCGTTGGAGAAGTTCGGTGCTCCGTACGTGGTCAAGGACGACGGTCTGGCCGCCGGCAAGGGAGTGATCGTCACTGACGACCTGCAGGCGGCAGTTGATCATGCCGCGCAGTGCGGGCGAGTGGTGATCGAGGACTATCTGGACGGTCCCGAGGTCAGTCTGTTCGCGATCTGCGACGGCAGCACGGTGTTGCCGATGCAACCGGCCCAGGACTTCAAACGCGTCGGCGACGGCGATGCCGGGCCGAACACCGGCGGGATGGGCGCCTACACCCCGCTGCCGTGGGCGCCCGACGATCTGGTGCAGACCGTGCTGGACACGGTGTTGCAACCGACCGTGGACGAGTTGGCGCGACGCGGCAGCCCGTTCGTCGGGTTGCTCTACGCCGGTCTGGCACTGACCTCCCGCGGCATTCGAGTGGTCGAGTTCAACGTACGGTTCGGCGACCCGGAAACCCAACCCCTGTTGAGAAAGCTCGACACCCCGCTGGGGCAATTGCTGTACGCGGCCGCCACCGGCAAGTTGGCCGGACACCCGCCGCTGCGGTGGAAGCCAGGTGCCGCCGTCGGCGTCGTGCTGGCGTCCGAGGGATACCCGCAGAAGCCGATCACCGGCCGCCGAATCACCGGGCTGGAGCAACTCGCCGCGCCGGCGTTCCATGCCGGCACCGCCGACCGGGACGGATTGGTCAGCGCCGGCGGCCGGGTGCTGACCGTGGTCGGGCTCGGCGACGATCTTGCCGCTGCCCGGGATCAGGCCTACGCCGAGATCGCCAAGATCAAACTCGACGGCTCGTTCTATCGTCGCGACATCGCCCGGGCTGCCGCCGAGGGCGCGATTTCCTCGTACCGCAACGGATCTGAAGAAAGTTGATCATGAGCGTCCCGAACGTCCTCGCCAACCGGTACGCCTCGGCCCAGATGCAGCAGCTCTGGTCGCCGGAGAACAAGATCATCACCGAACGTCGGTTGTGGATCACCGTACTGGTGGCACAACGCGATCTCGGGGTCGACTTCGGTGGTGACGATCCGGACGCCGTGATCGCCGCGTACGAGAAGGTGATCGGCACGGTCGATCTGGCCAGCATCGCCGCCCGCGAGCGGATCACGCGGCACGACGTGAAGGCGCGGATCGAGGAGTTCAACGCGCTGGCGGGCTACGAGCACATCCACAAGGGGATGACCAGCCGCGACCTGACCGAGAACGTCGAACAGCTGCAGATCGTCTCCGCGCTGCGGATCATCCGCGATCGGATCGTTGCCGCTCTCGTGCAGCTCACCCGGTTGGCAGCCGAGCACGGCGAGCTGCCGATGGCCGGTCGTTCGCACAACGTCGCCGCGCAGGTCACCACCTTGGGCAAGCGGTTCGCCACCGCCGCGGACGAGGCGCTGGTCAGCTATGCCCGAGTGACCGAATTGATCAACCGCTACCCGCTGCGCGGAATCAAGGGTCCGGTCGGCACCAGCCAGGACATGCTCGACCTGATGAACGGCGACGAGGCCAAGGTCGCCGAACTGGAACGCCGGATCGCCGAACACCTCGGCTTCAGCGAGGTGTTCACCTCGACCGGCCAGGTCTACCCCCGATCGCTCGACTACGACGTGGTCAGCGCACTGGCCCAGGTCGCCGCAGCGCCCTCCAACGTCGCCACCAGCATCCGGCTGATGGCCGGCAACGAGTTGGTCACCGAGGGTTTCCGGCCGGGTCAGGTCGGCTCCTCGGCGATGCCGCACAAGATGAACACCCGATCCTGCGAACGGATCAACGGGCTGTCGGTGGTGATCCGCGGTTACGTGTCGATGATCGGAGAACTCGCCGGCGATCAGTGGAACGAGGGCGACGTCTCGGACTCGGTGGTGCGCCGGGTCGCGTTGCCCGACGCGTTCTTCGCCCTGGACGGCTTGTTCGAGACGTTCCTCTCGGTGCTCGGAGACTTCGGCCCGTTCCCCGCGGTGATCAACACCGAACTGGAGCGCTACCTGCCGTTCCTGACCACCACCAAGGTGTTGATGGCCGCCGTACGCAGTGGTACCGGCCGGGAGGCCGCGCACGAGGCGATCAAGGAGCATGCCGTCGCCGTCGCGCTGGAGATGCGCGAGACGGGCAAGCGTGAGAACGATCTGCTCGACCGCTTCGCCGCCGATCCGCGGCTGGGTCTGAATCGTCAGGAACTTGACACCGTGCTGGCCAACCCGCTGGAGCTCGCCGGCACCGCCGTCAGCCAGATCCGTACCCTGGCCGCCGAGGTCGAGGCCATCGCCGCGGCTCACCCCGAGGCCGCCGCCTACCGCCCCGGCGACATCCTCTGAGCGGACTTCCCGATCAGGGGCCCTGAGCTTGTCGAAGAGCTGGAAAGTGCCTTAGTTCTTGTTCAATCTCTCGAATATCGATAGATTACTACTGTTTCACGACAACCGAGGGTTGAAATGGGCAGGCTTGCAATCTTGGCGCTGCGGATCGTGTTGGTCGTCGCGCTGGCGGGATCGCTGGTGGTGCAATGCGTGATGGCAC
The DNA here is from genome assembly GCF_007362775.1 of Microlunatus elymi. Taxonomy (NCBI): domain Bacteria; kingdom Bacillati; phylum Actinomycetota; class Actinomycetes; order Propionibacteriales; family Propionibacteriaceae; genus Microlunatus; species Microlunatus elymi. The sequence goes on along the minus strand of NZ_CP041692.1, from coordinate 5,062,930 downwards.
CGCTGATCTGGCGGGACATGGAAGGAACGGCTGACGGCATCCGCGTGCCGTTCGTGGTGATCGTGGTGCTCGGCGTCGGCACGATGCAGGTCACCGCCGTCTGCATCTGGCGGCTGCTGACCATGGTGCGGCGCGGCACGGTCTTCTCTCACGCGGCGTTCCGCTACGTCGATGTGGTGATCGGCGCGATCGCCGCGGCGTCGGTGCTCACGTTCGGGGTCGCGGTGGTCGCCGCATACAGCAACCGGACGACGCCCGGGGACGAGATCGCGCCGGGACTGGTGGCCATCATCTGTGGGCTTGCTCTGGTGGTGGCGGGCGTCGCGTTGATCGTGTTGGTGTTACGTGTGCTCCTGGCGCAGGCGGTGGCGCTCGACTCGGAGGCAAAGCATCTTCAGTCCGAGTTGGACGAGGTGATCTGATGCCGATCGTCGTGGACATCGACGTGATGCTCGCCAAGCGGAAGATGTCGGTCGGCACCTTGTCCGAACGGATCGGCATCACCCCGGCGAACCTGGCCGTCCTGAAGAACGGACGCGCCAAGGCCGTCCGATTCTCAACCCTGGCTGCCTTGTGCGAGGTCCTGGACTGTCAACCGGGTGACCTTCTGCGTTGGGAGTCGGACCGAGAGGTCACGGACGCAGTGCTCGACGGATCATCCCGACCAGCGCACTGATCAGCCGGGGTAGACGCTCAGCAGATTCAGCGTCGGGAGAGCCGGCTGATTGAGTCAGCAGCCAGCCGTCCATCGCCTGACCCATCCCGCCGACCACCGCGATCAACAGGCTTGACGGCAGGTCGGTCCGGACGGCTCCAATCTGCTGTCCTCGGGCGAGAACGCGTTCCATCCAGGGGGTGACCGACCGCTCGAGCTCGGTTTGGAGTTGCTGCATCGCCGGCGTCGACGAGGCGACGAGCCAGCCGCGGATCAGCGCCGCCAGTTGCGGAGTTGCCTCGAGGCTGGTCATCAGCTGCAGGTAGTACGCCTCCAGTGCCGCCCAATAGGTGTCCGGATCGGGGTCGGTCGGCAGATCGAACGGGCCGACCCGAGCAAAGACCTGCTCGAGCTCGACCCGTACGACATGGGCGTACAGGTCTTCCTTGCCGTCGAAGTAGTAGTACAGCGAGCCTTTGGAGATGCCGGCCGTCTCGATCACGCGATTGAGCGAACTGTCGTGGAAGCCGTGCGCGGCGAACTCCGCCGACGCGGCCGACAGGATGGCCTGCTGCTGCGCGGGAGGGAGCTTGGCGAATCGGGGTCGCACCATCTGATCGACTCCTCAGACAGCCGCGAAGTCGGGCAACTCGATGGCATCGCGGAAGCTGCGACCCATCGCCAGCTCGGTCACCTTGGGGATCCCCATAAACCGCATCGTGGTGTCCCGAACCAGCAGTTGGAAGCGGTTCCTGGGTGCGAACGCCAGGCCGAGCCGCCGTGCCGCGGCCTGCTTGGACTGCAGGAACGTCGCCAGCGTCGCCCGGTAGCGAGCGAACGCCTGCTGATGATCACCGGCAGAGCGCGCCAGCTCTGCGGCGAGCACATAGGACTCGACCATCGCCAGCGCAGAGCCCTGCCCGGCCAACAGGGAAGGACACGCCGCCGCATCGCCGACCAGCGCGACCCGGCCCCGCGTCCAGGACGGCATCTCGATCTGGCTGACCGCATCGAAGTAGAAGCTCCGCGCCTGCGGCATGGCGTCCAGCAGTGCCGAGGTCTCCCAGCCCGCGCCTCGCAAACGCTCGCGCAGTAGCGCCTGCTGCTCGGCGACGCTGCCCAGTGGCACCGGTCCGTCGTGCCGGACCGTGAAGATCACCATCGTGACGTCGTCACGCAACGAGACCCGGACGACCTGGAAGCCGGGCTCCGCATGCATCAACGCAACGAGTTCGTCACGCGGGCGATAGCCCTCGATGTCGAACACCGAGACGACCATGTCCTGGTACTGCTCGAACTGCTCGTCCGGGCCGAAGGCAAGCCGGCGGATCTGCGAGTGCAGGCCGTCCGCGCCGACGACGAGATCGAAGTCCCGCGATGCCGAGTTCTCGAAGGTGACCCGGACCCGATCGCCGTCGTCATCCAGCGCCCGCACCGTGTCGTCGAGGATCAGCTCGGCACCGCCGTCGAGTGCGGCGTAGATCGTCGCGGCCAGATCCGTACGAGCGATGCTCACGTATCGGTCCAGTGCGCCCATGATGGCCGAGGTCTTGATCGAGCCGATCAGCCGACCGTCCCGGCCGACCGACCGCGCCTCATGCATCACGTAACCACGCCGGCGCAATTCCGGCACGATGCCCATCCGGTCGGCCACGTCGAAACCCGCTCCCCAGAAATCGATCAGGTATCCGCCGCGGCGCAGCTCCGGGGCGCGCTCGACCAGAGTCGGCTGGTGGCCGGCCCGGAGCAACCAGTACGCGAGCGTCGGGCCGGCGATCCCGGCTCCCACGATCAGCACGTTCATCAGCAGCCTCCTCGACTTGCGGTTCGACCGACAGTTTAGACCGGTGGTCGAATTTCCGCCAGGTGGTTGAGCTACCGGTCCGAGCCGTCGCCGTCGGAGGAATCGGCGGCAGCGGCGATCGCACGCTCGAACCGACGGTCGGGCACCAGCCAGGCCAGCGCCACGACCGTGTAGAGCACGATCGAGATCCAGGTCTGCCACGCCGCGGCGGCGATTCCGAGGACGTAGAGCAACGGCGACAGTTTGCCCTTCAGGTCCGTGCCGACGACCCGTCGCAGCCGAGAGCCCGCACCCTCGGCCCGGAAGATCACCTGCTGCAGGACGTACCAGGCGATCGCACAGAGCAGCAGGTCCACCCCGTACACGGCGGTGGGGAGCGGGGCGAGTCGCTCGTCGTCCATCCAGGCGGTGGTGAACGGCAGCAGCGACAGCCAGAACAGGAGGTGCAGATTGGCCCAGAGAACGGCACCGTTGACCGTCGACACCAACTGGAACAGATGGTGGTGGTTGTTCCAGTAGATGCCGATGTAGACGAAGCTCAGCAGGTAGGTCAGCAGGCCCGGAGCGGCGGCCAGCAGGTCGTGCGCCGTGGGGCCGTGCGGGATCTTGAGCTCCAGCACCATGATGGTGATGATGATCGCCAGTACACCGTCGCTGAACGCCTCGAGTCGGCTAGTCGGCATGGCGGTGATCTTAGGGGCCCGGCCGGGGACCGAGCCGCTGGTTCTCGGGCTCGGCCGCCCGGGGACACGCCCGTGGTACGCATCAACACGCCAAAGCCATTGACGGCCGGAACCGCAGGTCCTAAGTTCTTGCGTTTGTGCGCCGCTACTTCCTCCTCGCTTCGGCAGAGTTCAGGCGGCAGAGCACCTATCGGCTGGCGCTGGCCGCCGGAGTCTTCACCAACAGCATCTTCGGCTTCATCCGGTTCAGCGTTTTCTACGCCGCGCTGATCGGTGCCGGCGGAACCATCGCCGGCTACGACAAGGCCGAGGCATCGACGTACGTCTGGCTCGGCCAGGGACTGCTCGCCGGCATCGGGCTGATGAGTCAGCACGAGGTGTCCGAGCGGGTTCGCACCGGCGAGATCGCGATCGACCTGTCCCGGCCACTGGACCTGCAACTTTCCTACTGGGCAAGGGATTTCGGGCGGGCAGCGCTGATGCTGCCGGCTCGTGGCCTGTTGCCGTTGATCATCGGGGCGCTGACCACCGGGCTGGCGCTGCCGGACTCCTGGACCGCCGCGCCGCTCGGACTTTTCAGCCTGGCCTGTGCGGTGTCGATCAGTTTCCTGCTCCGCTACGGGGTCAACCTGATCAGCTTCTGGACCTTCGACGTGCAGGGCTACGCCAATCTGTACCTGCTGCTGATGTCGCTGCTCAGCGGCTTCTACGTGCCGGTGCACATCTTCCCGGGCTGGCTGCAGACCATCGCCCAGGCGTCGCCGTTCCCGTCGATGTTCCAGAGCCCGATCGACGTGATCTCCGGTCGGGTGATCGGCGGCGCGGCGCTGCAAGTCATCGGCGTGCAGCTGATCTGGATCGCGGTGCTGGTGTTGATCACCCGGTTGATGATGTGGCGGGCACAGTCGCGATTGGTGGTGCAGGGTGGCTGAGCTGCAATCGGTTCGTCGAGATCCGACCTCGATCTCGGTACGGGAGTCGTACGCGACCGTGCTGCGGTCGCGGATCCGCGCCCAGCTGACCTACCGTTCCAGCTTCTGGATCAACGCGGTGAACTCGTTCTTCACCGGGGCGTTGGAGTTCGTCGAGATCTACGTGCTGCTGACCAACACGCCGACGTTGGGCGGAATGACCTTCGGCCAGGCCACGCTGGTGTTCGGGTTGGCCAATCTCGGTTTCAGCCTCGCAGACCTGATCTTCGGCCAGACCGATCAGATCCCGCGCTACATCCGGGAAGGCAAGCTGGAGGCGTTCCTGGTCCGGCCGATGCCGGTGCTGGCGCAGATGATCACCTCCGACTTCCAGCTCCGCCGGGTCGGGCGGGCCCTGCTGGGTCTGCTGGTCGCGATCGCGATGGTGTTCTGGCTGGACCTCGATCTGAGTGCGCAGAACATCTACCTGTTGATCACCACGCCGATCTACGGGGCCGCGATCTACGCCGCTCTGTTCGTCCTGGCGGGCGGGATCCAGTTCTGGATCATCGACGGGTCAGAATTCACCAATGCCTTTGTGTACGGGGGTTCTTACGCCGGCCACCTTCCCGGCAGTGTGCTGCTGGCGCCGCTGCGGGTGCTGTTCACCTTCGTCTTTCCCGTCACCGTCACCGCGTACCTGCCGTGCTTGTTGATCTTGGGACTGGACGGCCCGACGTTCCTGCCGGCGTGGCTCGGCTGGTTTGCGCCGGTGTTCGCGGTCTGGAGCTGGCTGCTGGCCTATCTGATCTGGCGATTGGGCGTTCGCCACTACACCGGAGCCGGAGGTTGATCATGGAGACGATCGAACACAAGTCCGACCCGATCATCCAGTTGGACGAACTGCGGCGATCCTTCGTCGTCCGCGCCAAAGCCGGCCGGATCCGCCGCGACAAGCGGGTGGTGCATGCGGTGGACGGCATCACCGCCAGCATCAACGCCGGTGAGGCGTGCGGCTACATCGGCGCCAACGGGGCCGGAAAGTCGACCACGATCAAGATGCTCACCGGCATCCTCGTGCCTAGCTCCGGGCGAGTCCGGACTTGCGGCTTCGATCCGGTGCCGCAACGCCGGACCCTGGCCTGCGAGATCGGCGTCGTCTTCGGCCAGCGAAGTCAACTGTGGTGGGACCTCCCGCTGGGCGAGTCGTTCACCATCCTGGCCGCGGTCCACCGGATCAGTGCCGAGGCAGCGAAGCCGCGGATCGACGAACTGATCGACGGGCTGGAGTTGTCGGGATTCCTCAACACTCCGGTACGCCAGTTGTCGTTGGGTGAGCGGATGCGCGGTGAGGTGGCAGCCGCGCTGGTGCACCGGCCGCGGTTGTTGATCTTGGACGAACCGACCATCGGGCTGGACATGATCAGCAAGGAGCGGCTGCGGCAGTTCCTGATCGCCGAACGGGCCGAGCGCGGCACCACGCTGTTGCTCACCACCCACGACATGAGCGACATCGAACGGCTCTGCGAACGGGTGCTGGTCGTTGATCACGGACGACTCGCCTACGACGGAACCCTGGACGGGCTGGCCCGCCGGGTGGCCATGCAGCGGGTGCTCATCGTCGACCTGGCCGAACCGCGATCGCCGATCGCGGTGCCCAGCGCGACCAATGTCGGCAGCGAACTCAACGGTGCCCGCCAGCAGTTCTCCTTCGCCCCCGACGAGACCACGGCGGCCAAGGTTCTCGCCGAGGTCACCGCCGTAGCCGAGGTCCGGGACCTCACCCTCTCCGAACCCGCCATCGAGGACATCGTCCGCACCCTCTACCACCGCTGAGCCCGCAGGTCCGGGGGATCGGTCCGCGCCCGCAACCCGAAGTCGCGACAACGCGAGTTTGGGCTGGGCCGGGGCCGGTCCCGATGCACGAAGTCGTGACAACGCGAGTTTGGGCTGGCCGGAGACCTGGATCGACCGCTCGAAGTCGTGTTGTCGCGACTTCGGGCGGGCGGTGAGCGGGGCGGCGGCGTACCGATCGTGAGGTCGGCGGCGCGTCGCACGGGCAACAGAAACGCTCCCGCACCGGAGGGGTGCGGGAGCGTTCGGGGGTGGAGTGTGGTTCTGGGATCAGCGCTCTTCGGGGATCAGGATCCAGCCGAGGATGTAGATCAGGAACTGCGGCCCGGGCAACAGGCAGCTGAGCACGAAGATCAGCCGGACAACGTTGGCGGAAATCCCGAACCGTCGGCCCAATGCTGAGCAGACGCCGGCGATCATGCGGTCGTTCCGAGGGCGGGCGAGGGTGGACATGGGATTCCTAACTCCTGGTTTGTCGGTTGTTCGCCGCCGGTACGAGATCGGCGACGTCCACTACTCTGCCGCATCGGCAGGGTCGTGATCCTTGTTTCGACGGTTCCGCCCGGGACGCCTCAGGGATGCGGTCGGGCAGACCCTGACTGCACTGGACCCCGGCAACGTCGTCCCGCGGACATCCCTCGCCCGGGATCTGCCGAGGTCCGCGTCGATTCGCCGGGCCCGACACAACGCGTACCTCGGCTAATCGAAGCCCAGCGGGGTGACTCCACCATGCCATAGGGTCAGGCAGCAAGATCACGTACAGCCGCGTCAACCTTCCGACTCAACCACCTTGAGGTGTCGTCATGTCCCAGTCGGCTCCGAGCGCGACTCTGCCGCCGTCGCAGCCACAGCAGAGTGTTGCGCCGATCGTCATCGACTCGCTGGTGAAGACGTTCGGCAGGGTACGAGCCGTTGATCAACTCAGTTTCACCGTCGAGCCCGGACGGATCACCGGCTTCCTCGGGCCGAACGGTGCCGGCAAGTCCACCACCCTGCGTACCCTCCTGGGCCTGGTCGCTGCAACCGCCGGGTCGGCGACCTTCGGCACCCTCTCCTACGTCGAGCTGCCGCAACCACAACGCACCGTCGGCGCCGTGCTGGAGCCCGCGTTCCATCCGGGGCGCAGCGGCCGCGATCACCTGCGGGTGCTGGCGGCGACGGCCGGTGCCACCGATGACCGGATCAATCAGCTGCTGGAGTTGGTGGCCCTGGCCGACGCCGCGGATCGACGGGTCGGTGGCTACTCGCTCGGCATGCGGCAACGGTTGGCGCTGGCCGGTGCACTGCTCGGCGATCCGGACTATTTGATCTTGGACGAACCGGCCAACGGGCTGGATCCGGAGGGCATCCGGTGGCTGCGCGGCTTCCTGCGGGCGTTCGCCGCCCCGGGTCGGGTGGTGCTGATGTCGTCGCACATCCTGAACGAGGTCGAGGCCACCGTCGACGACGTGGTGGTGATCAACAACGGCAAGCTGATCCGGCAGGCGCCGATGCGAGAACTGTCCACCGAACGGGCGGCGATACGGCTGCGAGTCCCCGAGGTCGCGGTCGCCGGACCGGTGCTGGACGGCCTGGGGCTGTCATGGCGGTCGGCCGAGGACCGGTCCGGGACCTACCTGCGGGTCGAAGGGTCGGATCTGGCCGGCCTCGGTCGGGCGCTGTTCGACGCCGGTGTGCCGGTTCTCGAACTGGCCGACCTCCAGGTCGATCTGGAGGCGGAATTCTTTGCCCTGTTGGGAGGAGAGGCATGAGCGTCGCGACAGCCGCCGGCAGCCTGCCCGGCATGCGACGGCTCGGCTTCGGTCAGTTGCTGATCGCCGAACTGCGCAAGTTGATCACGACTCGGATGTGGATCGTGCTGATGATCATCAGCGCGGCTGCCGGTGCCGCCGGCGGCGGCCTCTACGGTGCGATCGTGTTGCTGAGTGCCGGCGGCGGCAGTGACCTGGTGCTCGACAAATCCTCGGCGATCGCCATGATTTACGCCGGCGGCAACCAGTTCAGCCGGATCATCGCGATCGTGGCCGGCGCGATCGCGATGGGTGTGGAATACCGGCACAAGACGCTGGCGACCACGTACCTCGCCGAACCACGACGCAGCCGCGTCGCGCTCGCCAAGGGCGGCATCACGCTGGGCTTCGGGCTGTCCCTCGGGCTGGCGTCGACGGTGCTCGGCTTCCTGGTCGCGGTGATCTTCGTCCTGATCAAGGGCGGATCGTTGCAGCTGGGAAGTGCCTCCAGTTGGCAGGCGCTGCTGATGAACATCGTCACCATCGCCCTGTGGGCGATGATCGGGTACGGCCTGGGCATCCTGATCCGGAACATGATCGTCTCGATCACCGTCGCGGTCGCCTTCGCCTACATCGTGGAACCGCTGCTGGCGACGCTCTTCACCGCCAATCACTGGACGGTGCTGAGCCATCAGATGCCGACCAACGCGACCAACGCCATGCTCGGGTCCGGGGCGAGCAGTCTGATGCAGGCCGCCGGCCTCGGCGACGGCCAGTCGGCGATCACCGGTTTCGTCGTACTGGTGGCCTGGGCCGTGGTGCCCGCGGCGGTCGGCTATCTGTTGGTGCTGCGCCGCGACATCGACTGAATGAGCCGGGCCGAAGCGCATCCAATAGGCTTCCGGGCGTGTATGAGACTGCGCTCGACCTGCCGCTGCTGCACGCCGGCAAAATCCGTGAGCTGTACGCGATCGGGGACGACCGGCTGCTGATGGTCGCCACCGACAAGATCTCGGCGTTCGACTTCGTGCTGGAGCCGCCGATCCGGGACAAGGGCGAGATCCTGACCCGGATGTCGTTGTGGTGGTTCGATCAACTCCACGACGTCGACAACCACGTCGTCTCCACCGAGGTACCCGAAGCCGTTGCCGGCCGCGCCGTGGTCTGCGAACGGCTGGAGATGATCGACATCGAATGCGTGGCGCGCGGCTACCTGATGGGCTCGGGCTGGGCCGAATACCAGCACACTCACACCGTCTGCGGGATCGAGCTGCCGGTGGGCCTGCAGAACGGTTCGCGGCTGCCGGAGCCGATCTTCACCCCGGCCACCAAGGCCCCGCTCGGCGAGCATGACGAGAACATCAGCTTCGAGCAGACGGTCGAGCGGATCGGGCAGGAGACCGCCGAGCGGATCCGCGACCTGACCCTGGACATCTACCGGCAGGCCGAGCAGTACGCCTCCGACCGCGGCATCATCCTGGCCGACACCAAGTTCGAGTTCGGCCGCCGCGCCGACGGCACCATCGTGCTCGCCGACGAGGTGCTCACCCCGGACTCGTCCCGATTCGTGGATGCGAAGACCTGGCAGCCGGGCGTGCGGATCGACTCGTACGACAAGCAGTTCCTGCGGGACTGGCTGACCGACCGGTCGGGCTGGGATCGCAGCAGCAACGTCGCCCCGCCGCCGCTGCCCGTCGACATCGTCGAGGCCACCCGGCAGCGCTACCTGGACGCGTACGAGACCCTGACCGGTCAGGGCTGGTAACTCGCCCCGCACCGTTCAGGCAGACCCTGCACCAAGCTGAGAGCGCTATTGACGACACCGGGACACCATCGGTTAGGCTTCCCTAACAGTCGTTGCGGGCTGTTCGGCGGAGCTGTTCGGAGGTGCCATGTCGCTCGCGTTCCTTGGTTCACGGGTACGTCGTGACGCGACCCCACGCGATGACCCGGCGGCCGTCGGCTCGCTGGCCGAGCTGCCGCCCGGGACGACCCGTCGGATCACCGGCTACGCCGACGACCTGGACACGCTGACCGCGCGCCGGCTGCGCGATCTCGGCTTTGCTCCGGGTGGGGATGTCAGTGTGCTGCGCCGGGCACCGCTGGGCGACCCGGTCGTCTATCGCGTCGCCGACACCGAGATCGCGTTGCGCCGGGCCCAGACCGCACACATCTTGGTGCGCCCGATTCCGAGCGCCGAATCCGCCGAATGAGCTCGCACTGCGGCCCGGTCGCCACCGCCGCGGAGATCGGAGATCTCCGGCTGGCGCTGGTCGGCAGCCCGAATTCGGGCAAGACCACGCTGTTCAATGCGCTGACCGGACTGCGCAGCAAGACCGGCAACTATCCCGGCGTCACCGTTGCCAGGTACGAGGGCAGCCTGCGAGTGGCCGATCGGGACGTGATCGTGGAGGACCTGCCGGGGACGTACAGTCTGGAGCCGATCAGCCCGGACGAACTGGTCGTCGCCGACGTTCTCGACCCGGACGTCGACGCGATCCAGACGCCGGACGCGCTGCTGGTCACCCTGGACGCGACCAGCCTGCGCCGATCGCTGCCGCTGCTGGCGCAGGTCCTGCAACGCGGACTGCCGGTCTGCGTGGTGCTGACCTTCCGCGACGAACTGATTCGACGCGGCGGCTGGATCGACGTCGCCTCTCTGCAGCGGGCACTCGGCGTCCCGGTGATCCCGGTCGCCGCCGGATCTCGTACCGAGCTGGCAGATCTGCGTACCGGCCTGGTCGACCCGGCCGGTTGGCCGCGGCCGATGATCCTGCCGCCGACCGAATCCGAGCAGGTCCGTTCCTGGACCGACTCGGTGCTGCGCAGCAGCCACTACCGGGTGCCCGACGTCGATCACCGCACCCGGCGGATCGATGCGGTGCTGCTGCATCCGGTCTGGGGCACGCTGATCTTCCTGGCCACCATGTTCTGCTTCTTCCAGGTGATCTTCACCGTGGCCGCGCCGTTGCAGGACGGCGTGCAGGCGATCTTCGACTGGCTCGGTTCCCTGGTCGCGCAGTACGTCGGTAACAGCTGGCTGAGCGGACTGCTCGGTCAGGCGTTGATCGGCGGCGTCGGCAGTGTGGTGGTGTTCCTGCCACAGATCGCCTTGCTGTTCTTGTTGATCTCACTGCTGGAGGGCACTGGCTATCTGTCCCGGGCCGCGTTCCTGATGGATCGGCTGATGGCCAAGGTGGGCCTGGAGGGTCGGGCCTTCGTCGCGCTGCTGTCCTCGCTGGCGTGCGCGATCCCCGGCATCATGGCGACCCGGTCGCTGCCGTCGGCGAAGGATCGGTTCGCCACCATGATGGGCGCACCGTTGATGACCTGCTCGGCTCGGCTGCCGGTTTATGTGTTGCTGATCGGGCTGCTGGTCGACCGCGACGTCCGGTTCGGCCCGTTCGGCGCGCAGGGCGTGGTGATGTTCGCGCTCTATCTGGGCGGTGCGCTGTCGGCCATGGGTACGGCGTTCGTGTTCAAGCGGATCGGCAGCCGGCGCGGGCCGGTGATGCCGTTCTACATGGAGATGCCGTCCTACCGGCTGCCCCGGCTGCGGACTGTCGGATTGTCGGTTTGGGACGCCTGCAAAGGGTTCCTGCGCAAGGTGGGCCGGATCATCCTGGTGGTGACGGTGATCCTGTGGCTGCTGCTGAATCTGCCGGTGCAGAGCATCGCGAGCATGAAGGCGGCCGGCGTGAACACCAACGACGAGGCTGCGGTGTCTGCTTATGTGTTGGACCACAGCTACGCCGCCGACCTCGGCCACGCGGTCGAACCGGTGTTCGCCCCACTCGGCTTCGACTGGCGGATCAATATCGGAGTGCTGGCATCGCTGTCGGCCCGGGAGACGTTCGTCGCCACCCTCGGGCAGGTGGCCGCGGCCACCGATCCGGAGGATCCGTCGACGGCGTTGAAGAAGATGACCATCACCGACGGGCCGGATCAGGGCAAGCCGTTGTTCACCCCGCCGACCGTCGCCGCGCTGCTGGTCTTCTTCCTGTACGCGTTGCAATGCATGTCGACCATCGGCGTGATGCGCCGGGAGACCGGATCGTGGAAGTGGCCGGCGATCGCGTTCGGCTACATGTTCGTGCTGGCCTGGGGGATGGCCTTCCTGACCCACACCGTGGTCGGGGCACTGACATGACCCGGTCGATGACGACCGTCGCATCGACGCCGCGCAGCGCACCGGTGCCGATGCATCCCGAGCCGGTGCAGGACGCGCCGGACACCGTACGCTGGATCATTCCCTCCGGCATCTTCGACTTCGCCGGTCCGGTCGCCGCGGCACCGGGCGCTTTCGGCCGGTTGCTGGCCGATCGGACGGTTGCCGCGGTGATCGTCGAAGCCGGTGCGGTACGCGTCCGGCTGGCCCCGCCGCACGGTTGGGCCGAACTCGGCGGAACCGTACGGGACGGGCTGCAGGCCGCGCTCGAGCAGCCGGCGCAATGGCAGCCGGCGGAAGATGCCGGCGCCGACGGCCGGCTGCGCGCAGCTCTGGCAGAGGTGCTCGCCGGCCCGGTCGGTGACTACATCGGCTCGCACGGCGGTCGGGTCGAGATCGTGGAGGTTGCCGACCGGCGAGCCGTACTCAAACTCTCCGGCACGTGCTCGCACTGTCCGGCGGCCGGGGTGACGCTGCACGAACGGCTGGAGACCGCCGTCCGTGAGCTGTTCCCGGAGTTGGTTGAGTTGCGGGCCGAGGAGGCGCCGGCCCGCCGTGGCCCGCGCTGGCTGACTCTCGGCCGGCGCTCGGCCTGACCACGGGCTGACGTATCGGCCACCCTCCCTCGCCATCGGCCGGTCGTCAGCGCGGGCGAAATCGGTGGATCCGTACTCGGCCATTAGGATCACACGCATGGCGCGAGTGGTGGTCGATGTGATGCCCAAACCGGAGATCCTGGACCCGCAGGGCAAGGCGGTGACCGGGGCGCTGCAGCGGCTCGGCTTCGACGGGCTGACGGTGCGGCAGGGCAAGCGGTTCGAGATCGAGGTCGACGGCGAGCTCACCGAGGCCCGGCTGGCGGAGATCGCCAAGGCCGCCGAGACGTTGTTGGCCAACACCGTGATCGAGGGGTTCACCGTACGGGTCGAGACCGAACCGGCGGGTGTGGCCTGATGGCACCGCGGATCGGCGTGGTCACCTTTCCGGGCACGCTCGATGATCATGACGCGCTCCGGGCGGTCCGACTGTCCGGCGCGGAGGCGGTGTCGCTGTGGCACGCCGACGATTCGTTGCAGGGCATCGATGCGGTGATCCTGCCCGGCGGCTTCTCCTACGGCGATTACCTGCGCTGCGGTGCCATCTCGCGGTTCGCGCCGATCATGACCGAGGTGATCGAGAAGGCCGACGCGGGGATGCCGGTGCTCGGCATCTGCAACGGCTTTCAGGTCCTGTGCGAGGCACATCTGCTGCCGGGCGCCCTGATCCGCAACGACGTCCAGGTCTTCACCTGCGTTGATCAACAACTGATCGTCGAATCCAATCGCACCGCCTGGACCAATCAGTACGAGCAGGGTGAGCAGATCAGCATCGTGCTGAAGAACGGCGAGGGTCGTTACGTCGCCGACAACGACACCCTCGATCGGCTCGAGGGGGAGGGTCAGGTCGTCTTCCGCTATCACGGCGGCAACCCGAACGGTTCCTACCGCGACATCGCCGGAATCTCCAATCAGCGTGGCAATGTGGTCGGTCTGATGCCGCACCCGGAGCACAACGTCGACCCGCTGACTGCTCCGGGACGGGACGGGGTCGGCTTCTTCGCCAGCGTGCTCCAGCAGCTGCAGGCTGCCTGATCGATGACCGGCCGGCAGTCGCCGTACCGGATGTCGCGATGAGCACCCGTCGTCGCTTCCCGCTCAGTGTGCGGGCGATGTTGGCCGTGATCGCGCTGGCGTTGATCTTCGCCCTGCTGCGGGTGATCAGCACGCTGGGTGAGCCGCCGAGTTCGAGCGCGATCTACACCAGCAAACTCGTGGTGGTCGGTGTCACCGGCCGCTATCAACCGGACGCGACGGACGACAAGATCATCTCCGAGCATGCCGGCGACGTGCAGACCGGTGCGATGTCGATCCGCGCCCGCAACCAAGGTGAGTGCGCGGCGGCGGGCTGGCTGACCGTCGGTGCCGGACGCCGTACCGGTGCGGGAGGGTTGTGCACGCCGTCGGTGACCGGCAGCGGCGCGAACGCCCGGGTCGACGACTGGCAGGCCCGGCTCAAGGTCGCCGCATCGAATTCCGGCGACGCGCGACTCGGCATCCTGGCCGAGCTCAGCAACGGATGTGTGAGCGCAGTCGGACCGGGAGCAGCGTTGGCGGCGGCGAAGCCTGACGGCAGCCTGCAGGATTACCGCACTTCGGATTCCTTTGCCAGCAACGGATATCGGCTGACCTGTCCGTTGACGCTGGTCGATGCCGGGTCGCGTTCCGATCAGGTCATCACGGCGTTGGCGGGTCGCAAGGACGTCACCGTGCTCGTGACGGGGATCGGACCCGATCCCGGCTCGCACAACCAGAATCTGCAGCTGATCTACCGGCTCGGCACCACGCTGCCGGGGATGATGACCTCGGACACCACCCGGCGCCACGGCATCGTCACGCTGATCGACCTGACCCGTACCTTGATCGACTTCAGTCGCGGCTCAGCCGCGCTGCCGGCGTCCGCGCCGGTGGACGGCACGCTGTTCCAGGTCGACCAGCAGCCGGTCTCGACCAAGATCATCAGCGATCACTTGACCATGATCAGCAATCTGTCCGCGGTCGCCCCGATCGGGTACGCCGCCGGTGCGGCCATCGGCGTTCTGATGGCTGCGCTGTTGACGGTGTTCGTCGCCACGCGGCGTTGGAGGGGTGTGGCGATCATGGTCGCCGGGCTCACCACGCTGACCGCATCACTCATGCTGACCGGTTCCTTTCCCTGGGCCGCGCAATCACATCCGGCCGTGGCCCTGGTGATCACGCTGTGTTGCTGGGCGGTGATCCTGCCGGCGCTGGCGTTGGGTCTGTCCCGCTGGCTGAAGATTCCGATCCCGATCGCGGCCGCGGGCATCACCATGGCGACCTTCACCGTCGACGCCGCCCTCGGCGGCGTGATGCAGCCGGGATCGCTGCTGAACTCGCGACCCGTGGTCGGTGGTCGGTGGTACGGCTTCGGCAACACCACGTTCGGTTGCTACGCGGCGGCGACGCTGGTCGTCGCCGGCTACCTCGCGCACCGGTTCGCGCGGACCGGTCGGGCCAAGAACATCCGTGCACACCAGTGGATGCCGGTGATTGCGGTGTTGATCATCGGTGGGCTGGCCGTGGCGTGTGAGGGGTGGCCGTCGATGGGTGCGGACTTCGGCGGCGTGATCAGCCTGACGCCGGCGGTGCTGTTCCTGGCGCTGGCGGTCTCCGGTTTCAAGATCACCTGGCAGCGGCTGGCGGTGATCGCCGTGGTCGCGGTCGTGGTGGTCGGCATCGTCTCGGTGCTGGACTGGGCGCGCGGCGCGGGGCACCGCAGCCATCTCGGCGACTTCGTCCAGCGGGTGATCAGCGGGGACGCCTGGCCGATCATCATCCGCAAGGCCGAGGCGTCGGGCGCAACCCTGATCGCGCCGCTCGGCATTGCCGGTGTGATCATCGGGGTGATCATCTGGGTCGTGATCTTCCGCCGGCTGCGGCACGCGATCACCGCCGACCTCTGGTCGAGCTACCAGGTCACGGCGATCGCCGTCCTGGTCACCGCGATCATCGGCACCCTGCTGAACGATGCCGGCATCTCGGTCTTCCTCACCCTGACCGGCCCCTTCGCCGCCACCACGGCCGGGATGCTCTACTACCGGCTGCGACCGTACGGCTGGCCGGCGGTGCTGCGCGGCAGCGACTTCGCCGATCAGCCCACGCCGGCAGTCGGTCTGCTGCCCGAGATCGATCGCAAACACGCCTCCCGCTCCGGCAATCCCGCCCTCCGCGCGAAGTCCCGCCGGCGCTGAACCCTGAGATCGAGGCGCCAGCCGGCGATTTCGCCGCCCGTAGGGTCGATTTCGTCGGCTCGGTCCCGAATGAAGTTGCGTGACGAAGGTGCAGCCCTTGTCGTGGATTTTCTGCACTTCCGTCGCGCAACTTCGCCGCCCGAGCGGACCGACCGGTGTCCACGGCATCGGGGACGCCGACTCCTTGAATCTCCCGGGGGTGGAATCGACCACTTGCCCTGGGCTCGTGACGAAACCCAACGCTGGTTGGGAAACGGACACGTTCTGCACCTTGGGGCCCGATCGAAGTCATCACTGGTTGGAAAACGAACGCGCCCGCCGCCCGCGGAGTCGACCGAAGCCAACACGGACTCGGCCGCCACGCTGGATGCAAACCAACTGCCCCGGCGAGTAGGTGCGCAGTCAGGCTCCGGTTTCATCCATCACACGCGCGGTGTCCCAGGTGGAGAGGCAGAAGGGGTGGCCGGCGGGGTCGGCGTAGACGAAGCAGTGGTCGGAGTTCGGCTGAAAGTCGTACCGGGTTGCTCCGGCGGCCAGCACCCGCGTCTCGGTGGCGGCGAGGTCGTCCACGAAGAAGTCGAGATGCAGCTGCATCCGTACGTCGCCCTCGGGCCACTGAGTCGGCCGGAAGCCGGCGACCTGCTGGAATCCGATCTCTCCGTTCGGACCGGTGACGATCGCCCAATGCTCGTCGCCGTGGGCCACCCCTCCGGTGATCTCGGCATAGAACCGCGCCAGCGCGATGGCGTCGGGTGCGTTCAACGTGGTCCCGCTGAGTTTGATCTGGTCCGACATCAGTTCACCGCCAACTCTTGGTAGGCCGGCGTGAGTTCGGTCCAACGGTCATGCCAGACCGACGGCTCGCCGACCAGCGACCTGCCGAGGTCCTCCAGATGTGCCTGCCAGCCGGACCCGTAGAAATGCAGGTTCGCCAACGGCAGCCCGCGTTCCTCGACCACCAACCGGGTCTGCGAACCCTCCTCGCTGAGCCACGCCTCGACCTGGGTCTGATCCTCGGCACCGGGTTCCAGGGTGAGCAGCAGATGCCGCGGAGCCTCGCAGACTTCCACCCTCCCCGGCCCCGTCCAACTGCTGGTCCAGGACGCGTGGATCGTGCCACCGACGCGCAGGTCGCCGGTCACCTCACCGATCCACCGGGCAAGCCGGTCCGGCGTCGTACAGGCTTGCCACAGGTCGTCGATGTCGGTGTCGTAGAGATCGTTGACCCGTACGGCGCCGCGGCTCTCGTCGAGTCGGCGCATGGTTCCGATGATGTTCACTTGCGTGCCTTCTTCCCTCGAGCAATCTCGGTGTGCAGAGCGTCGAGCCGCTGCTCCCACAGGGCGCGGTAGGACTCGAGCCACTGATCGACCTCCATCAGCGCCTCCGGATGGAGGCTGTAGATCCGTCGTTGGGCTTCCTGATCCACCGTCACCAATCCGGCTTCCCTGAGGACGCGCAGATGCCGCGACACTCCCGGCCGGGCAATCGGAAGTGCCGCCGCGAGTTCACCGGCCGTGGCGGGATGATCACGAAGAATCTCCAGCACGGTCCGCCGGCTCTGATCCGCCAGCGCCTGCAATACCGCATCCATACCAGCAGCGTACCCAGATAGTTACGTAACCACAAGGGTACGCAATGTCCGCTTACAGACAGCGCGTCAAGGGTCGACATCGCCATTCGTCGCCAGGCAGTCCCAAGCATTAGCCTTACCGCCGTGGCGGACACCGTGGAACAGGCGGCGAAAACACCCGAGCAGAGCCAGCCGTGGCGCGAACTCGGGCTGAAGGAAGACGAGTACAGCAGGATCCGAGAGATCCTCGGCCGGCGACCGACCGGCAGCGAGCTGGCGATGTACTCGGTGATGTGGTCCGAGCACTGCTCCTACAAGTCGTCCAAGGTCCACCTGCGCCGCTTCGGCGAACTCCCGGCCGAGACCCGGACCGGCAAGCTGCTGGCCGGCATCGGCGAGAACGCCGGCGTGATCGACATCGGCCAGGGGTACGCGGTCACCTTCAAGATCGAGTCCCACAATCACCCGTCCTACGTCGAGCCGTATCAGGGCGCGGCCACCGGAGTCGGCGGCATCGTCCGCGACATCCTCGCGATGGGCGCCCGGCCGATCGGCGTGATGGACGCGCTCCGGTTCGGACCGCTGGATGCGGCCGACACCCACCGGGTGCTGCCGGGGGTGGTCGCCGGCGTCGGCGGCTACGGCAACTGCCTCGGCCTGCCCAACATCGGCGGCGAGGTCGTCTTCGACAAGTCCTACCTCGGCAACCCGCTGGTCAACGCGCTCTGCATCGGCGTGCTCAAGCACGAGGACCTGCAACTCGGCCGGGCCACCGGTACCGGCAACAAGGTGATCTTGTACGGGGCCGCAACCGGCGGCGATGGGATCGGCGGCGCCTCGGTGCTGGCCAGCGAGACGTTCGACGCCGATGGGCCGGCCAAGCGACCGAGCGTGCAGGTCGGCGACCCGTTCCAGGAGAAGCTGCTGATCGAATGCACGCTGGAGCTCTTCGCGGCCGGTGTGATCAACGGGATCAGCGATCTGGGCGCTGCCGGGTTGAGCTGCGCCACCGCCGAGCTGGCCAGCTCCGGCGACGGCGGCATGCACGTGATCTTGGACCGGGTGCCGCTGCGTGATCACACGCTCAGCCCCGAAGAGATTCTGATGAGCGAATCCCAGGAGCGGATGATGGCGGTGGTCGAGCCGCAGCACCTGGACCAGTTCTTCGAGATCTGCCGCAAGTGGGACGTGCTGGCCACCGAGGTCGGGGAGGTCACCGACACCGGACGGTTGATCATCGACTGGCACGGCGAGACCATCGTCGACGTCGAGCCGCGTACGGTGGCCGCCGAGGGCCCGGTCTACGAACGCCCGTACGCTCGCCCGACCTGGCAGGACGGGGTCCAGGTCGACGGCGTTGATGATCTTGAACGAGCTGCGTCCGCCGACGAACTCCAGGAAACCCTGATCAAGATCATCTCGTCGCCGAACCTGGCCGACAAGTCCTGGATCACCGACCAGTACGACCGCTACGTCCGCGGCAACTCGGTGCTGGCTCAGCCGGAGGACTCCGGCATGCTGCGGATCGACGAGGACACCAACCTGGGCGTCGCGCTGGCCACCGACTGCAACGGCCGGTTCAGCTACCTCGACCCGTACGCCGGTGCGCAGTTGGCGTTGGCCGAGGCGTACCGCAACGTCGCCGTCACCGGCGCCAGCCCGCTCGCGGTCTCGGACTGCCTGAACTTCGGTTCACCGGAGGACCCGGCGGTGATGTGGCAGTTCGAGCGCGCCATCGCCGGGCTGGTGGACGGCTGCCGCACCCTCGGCACGCCGGTCACCGGCGGCAACGTCAGCTTCTACAACCAGACCGGCGAGCAGGCGATCCTGCCGACGCCGGTGGTCGGTGTGCTCGGTGTGATCGACGACGTCACCCGCAGGACGCCCGCCGGCTTCCGCGCCGCCGGCGACGTGATCATGCTGCTCGGCGACACCCGGGACGAGCTGGCGGGTTCGGTCTGGGCCGATGTCGTCCATGATCATCTCGGCGGTCTGCCGCCACAGCTCGATCTTGATCATGAACAGCGGCTGGCCGAGGTCTTGATCAGCGGCGCCCGGCAACAGCTGCTGAGCAGCGCTCACGATCTGTCCGAGGGCGGCCTGGCGCAGGCCCTGGTCGAGTGCAGTCTGCGTCATCATCGCGGTGCCGAGCTGTCGCTGCCGGACGACCAGGATCCCTTTGTGGCTTTGTTCTCCGAGAGCACCGGTCGGGTGCTGGTGTCGCTGCCGCCGGAGCAGCGGGACGCCTTCACGGCGGTGTGCGCACAGCACGGCGTGTCGGTTCGCGAGCTCGGCCTGGTCGGCGGCGACGCGCTGTCGATCGCCGGCCAGTTCAGCGTGGACCTGACCGAGCTCGCCGACAGGTGGCGGCAGACCATTCCAGCGGCCCTCGACCACTGAGTTGTCAGTCGGTGGTTTCGCCATGGCCAAACCACCGACTGACAACTCGGATGGATCAGCCGACGCGACGATCGTCCAGCGCGTCCCAGTCCCAGGCGATGCCCAGCCCGGGTCGCTCCGGGGCGTAGGCGAGGCCGTCGGCGATGGTGATCTCCTCGGTAGTGACCGCGCGCAGCTGCGGGATGTGCTCCACATAACGCCCGTTGGGCACCGCGGCGACCAGACTGACGTGCAGTTCCATCAGGAAGTGCGGGCAGACCGCCACGTTGTGCGCCTCGGCCAGGTGGGCCACCTTGAGCCAAGGTGTAATGCCGCCGATCCGGGCCACGTCGACCTGGATGACGTGTGCGGCTTCACGCTGCAGGTAGTCGCGGAACTGGCCGATCGAGTAGAGCGATTCGCCGACGGCGACCGGGATGCTGGTGGCCGCGGCGAGCCGGGCGTGGCCACCGACATCGTCGGCCGGCAGCGGTTCCTCGAACCAACCCAGCCCGACCGGCTCATAGGCCGCGGCACGTCGTACCGCCTCGGCGCTGGTCATCGACTGGTTGGCGTCGACCATGATCGGAAACTCCGGACCAACCGCATCGCGGACGGCTTGCAGCCGGGCCACGTCCTCGGTGATCGCCGGCTTGCCGACTTTGATCTTGACACCGTGCCAGCGGGCAGCTTGTGAGGTCAGTGCGCCGCGGACCAGTTCGTCGGTGTCCAGGTGCAGCCAGCCGCCCTCGGTGTCGTACAGCGGGACAGCTTGCCGATAGCCGCCGGCCAGTCGCCACAGCGGTTGGCCGGCCGCCAGACAGCGCAGATCCCACAGTGCGGTATCGACCGCGGCCAACGCCAGCGCAGTGATCGCCCCGACCGTTGTGGCATGAGTGGTGTCGTGCAGTTTGCGCCAGAGCCACTCGACATTGCGGGCGTCCTCGCCGATCAGCAGCGGCAACAGCGATTCACGCAGCAGCGAGAGCACCGCCGGACCGCCGGTGCCGATGGTGTACGCGTACCCGGTCCCGGTCAGCTCGTCGGAAGTGGTGATCGACACCAGAATCGTTTCCTGCTTGACGAAACTCTGGGTCGCGTCGGTGCGGACGGTCTCCACCTCAAGATCGGCGAGCATGGCCTCGGCGGCGGTGATCACGGACATCCGTACTCCTCGGTCGGGATCGAGAAACACCCTAACGGGCCGCGAACTTGAGCTCAGCCGGGCACTCGGCTGCCGATGCCCAATGGCCGACGGAAGACCTGCGTGCGTTCGGTGGCCTCGGTCAGGTCGTGCAGTCGCGCGGTCAACAGGGACTGCACATCGATGTGGCCGAGCACCTGCCCGTCCTCGGCCAGCACTGCGGCCTCGGGATGGCCGTGCTGGGCGAACGAGTAGGCCACATGACGCAGGGTGTCCCGTTCGCCGACCACGAAGTGGGCACCACGGGCGGCCAGCTCGCGGGCCAGTTCCATCGCGTCGTCGCCGGTCCGCATCGCGTCGGCGGCGAAGAAGGTCTCCAGTGGGTCGGTGGTGTAGTCGCGACTCAGATGCAGCCCGCGACGGGCGATCTTCTCGGTCAGCACCGATCGCTTCAGCACCAGCACCGAGACCGCGTACGCCGTGACCGAGGCGACCAGCAGCGGCACCAGCGCATCCCAGGCATGGGTCAACTCCAGGGTGAAGACCACGCCGGTCAGTGGCGACCGCATCACACCGCCGACCACGGCGGCCAGTCCGAGCATCGCCCAGAAGCCGGGGAAGACCGACGGGAACACCAGTCCCATGGCCGCACCGAGCGCGCCGCCGATCATGAACGTCGGCGCCAGCACGCCGCCGGAGGTGCCGGATCCCAACGACAGCGACCAGATCAGCGTCTTGACCACCAGGATGCCGATGATCAGGTCGATCGTCGCGTGCCCGGTCAGCAGTTGATCGATGACGTCGTAGCCGACGCCCAATGCGCGTGGTTCGACCAGGCCGCCGAGCCCGATGATCAGGCCGCCGATGGCCGGCCACCACATCCAGTGGATCGGCAGCCGGCGGAACAGGTCCTCGGCGAAGTACACCAGCCGGGTGGCCCCGTACGCCACCAACGCGCCGCTGATTCCCACCACGACCGCCAGGGCGTCGTCGTGCCAGTTGATCGTCACCGGTGCGTGCGGCACCGGAAAGATCGGCCCGGTGCCGATCAGCATTCCGCGGACCACCGTGCCGGAGACCACGGCCGCGACCACCGGTACGAAGCTGCGCGGCCGCCACTCGAACAGCAACAACTCAACCGCCAGCAGCACCGCAGCCAGCGGCGAGTTGAAGGTGGCTGCCATCCCGGCCGCGGCGCCGGCGACCAGCAGGGTCTTGCGCTCGTCGGCGGTCAGCCGGAAATGCTGGGCGAGGATCGAACCGATCGCGCCGCCGGTCATGATGATCGGCCCTTCGGCGCCGAACGGGCCGCCGGTGCCGATGCTGACCGCCGCCGAGATCGGCTTCAGTCCGGCCACCTTCGGCTCCACCCGACTGCCGCCGACCAGGATCGACTCGATCGCCTCCGGCATGCCGTGGCCGCGGATCTTCTCCGACCCGTAGCGGGCCATCAGGCCGACCACCAGGCCACCGGCGATCGGTGCCAGCAGCACCAGCCACCACGCGTGATGGGTCGCCCCGGGGGCGACCAGCGAGGTGTCCCAACGGTGATAGAAGACCGCATTGGTGACGACGCCGATCAGCATCTGCAGCAACCAGGCCGCGACCGCGCCGAGCGCGCCGATCGGCAGTGCCCAGGCCGTGATCACCAACAGTCGAGGATGGACGTTGAAGTCGCCGAGTTCGTCGCTCGCCGAAGCCGGACGCGAACCTGATCTTCCTCCCGGGCTCACAGCGGCACCGGCCCGGTCAGATCGTGGTGTCGCCTCCGCAGCCCGTCATGCAGCAGATCCAGGCTCGCGGTCAGCGAACGCAGCGCGTCCGCGTCCAGATGGTGCAACACCCGGGTCAACTCCCGAGATCGCCAGGCCAGTACGGCGTCGATCACCTCGTGCCCACGCTGGGTGAGCTCCAGGACGACCTTGCTGCGGCTGTCCTGCGCACCGGTACGCACCAGATGCCCGGACACGGTCAGCTTGTCCGCCAGCCGGGTCACCGAGGAGCCGTTCAGACCGAGCGCGTGCGCCAGTTCGGTGCAGGAGGCTTGGCCGTGATCATGGACCGCGAACAGCAATCGCATCTGCGGCACGGTCACCTCGCTGACCTCGTCCACGCTGCGTACCGCCAAACCGAGCAGATCGCGGGTTATTGCCTGCAACGCATCGACGGCCGGACTGAATGATCTTCGCTCTTGCACAACGCAAGACTTGCAGACTGCAAGAAGTGCGCAGAAGTCGGCGGTCTCAGTCAGGAATCAGGATGGGTTCACAAGGCTGGAGCGTCCACACCCTTCCCCCCGAGGAGTGTGGACGCTCCAGGACTTGTCCGGGAACAACTCTGCCGTCGCGACGATCCGGTGTCGTCATCCTCTGGATGTATATCGCCCTACGGTTGTCGGACGACGGCGCTACCGCGGCAGACCGATCTTCGACAGGTTGACCCCCGAATCGGCCGCCGTACGGCATGATCGCGCTATGCAACTCGGTTCAGAGGTCGCCGTCCACGGTCGGCGGCCCGGGGCATCCGCGGTCGGCCGGATCGGCGTCGGCCGGGTGGTCCATCCCTATGTCGTCCAGGTCGACAACGACCTCGCGGCGGCCATGTGCGCGGTTCCGCATCGGGCCGAACACCTGGAGGTGTTCGATCTCGCCGACGGTGCACGCTATCCGATCGATCGGATCCGGCCGGGCCTGATCCGCCCCGATCAGGCCGCGGAGATCCTGGCGGCCGAGTCTCCCGGCCTGCAACTGCTTCCGGTCCAGCAGGATCTGGTCTTCCTGGAGACCGCTCAGCCGTTGATCAGCGGGCGGGCGGCGGTCGCGGATCAGCCCTGGTGGTGCCGCATTCTCTGCCTCAAGTCCTGCTCGGGTTGTTGACCGCCGATGGCGATCGACAACCGGCGGTTGTGGCGATCGCGGCTGATCGACCTGCTGCTCGCGATCGCCGCCGGTGCCTTCGACCTCGTCATCTTCGCCTCCCGGACAGAGGATGCCGGGCTGCGTCCGGGAGGGCAGCTGCCGACCACGGCCGGGATCGTCATCCTGCTGATCGGGCCGACCGCTCTGCTGTTTCGCCGACGCCGGCCGATGCCCGTCTTCGTGATCTGCTGGGCGGCGGCGATGTCGTCCCTGGTGTTTCCGGAGTTGCAGCCGTTCGGTGCGTTGCTGGTGGCGATGTTCACCGTCGCTTCGCGCAGCAGTCGGCAGGGTGCAGTGCTGTCGCTGGTCGCAACCGCGGGAGTCTTCGCCGTCGAAGTGATCAACACCTTTCCGGTCGGTCGCAACGACATGGTGGGATTCTGGCTGCTCGGCACGGTGATCACCGATGTGCTGATCCTGGCCGCAGTCTGGGTCGCGGCCCGGTTGCGGCATCGGACCCGGCGTCGGCTTGCCGAACTGGAGTTGCTGCGGGAGCAGGAGATCCGAGCCGCGGTCCGGCATGAACGATTGGCGATGAGCCGAGAACTGCACGACATCGTCTCGCACTCGGTCAGCGCGATGACGCTGCAGGCCGCCGGGGCGCTGGCAGTGATGGGACAGCAGCCGGGCCGGGTGCGGCCGGCGCTGGACGCGATCGAACAGTCCGGCATCCAGGCCATGAACGAGTTGCAGCGACTGCTGGAGCTGCTGCGCAGCGAGGACGAGTCGGTCGAGACGCCGTCGGCCCGGGCACGGTTGAGTGAGCTGCCGGCCTTGATCGATCGGGCCCGCCAGGCCGGACAGGCGGTCGAGCTTGTGGTGACAGGGCAGCCTTGTGACCTCGACCCGAGTGTCGAGATGACCTGCTACCGGCTGGTCCAGGAGGCGTTGAACAACGCCGTACGGCATGCCGGCGAAGGGGCCAGGGTGCAGGTCAACCTGGATTGGATACCGCCCCGCCTGCGTGCCAGCGTGATCAACGACGGCGGCACCCGGTCGCCCGGCCACAAGCCTGCGTTGTCCACCGGACACGGCCTGGCCGGGCTGGCCGAACGCGTACACCTGGTCGGCGGCGAACTGGAGACCGGAGCGTTGCCGGACGGCGGCTTTGCGATCAAGGCCGTACTGCCGGCTTCGGCCGGGCGCCCGACCTGACACGCTGCAGATCGCGGCCGCGTCTGTAATGCGAGCGCGGAACCAACGCTGGACCTGCGCGGCCTACAATGCGGCCAACCGGGGGAAGGCGGGCCAGGGTGGCATCGGTACTGGTGGCTGATGATCAAGAACTCGTCCGGGCCGGGCTGCTGATGTTGCTGTCCGCGCACGAGGACCTGACCGTGATCGGAGAGGCGGCCGACGGCGCGCAGGCGGTCGAGGCAGCCGTACGCGATCGGCCGGACGTGGTGCTGATGGATCTGCAGATGCCCGTGCTGGCAGGCGCCGAGGCCACCGAGGAGATCGTCCGTCGGACCCGCATCGATGGCCAACCCGGCGTCCGGGTGTTGATCTTGACCACCTTCACCGACGACGACGCGCTCTATCCGGCGCTTCGTGCCGGCGCCAGCGGCTACCTGCTCAAACACGCCGCGCCGCAGGATCTGCCGTCGGCGATCCGGGCAGTGGCCGCCGGGCAGTCCTGGCTCGACCCGCGGATCGCCGGCCGGGTGATGCAGCGGGCGGTGGAATCGCCGACCGACAGCACCGACCACGACACGGTGATCGACCTGCTGACGCCGCGTGAGGCCGAGGTTCTGGTGCTGATGGCGCGAGGAATGACCAACGGAGACATCGCCACCCACCTGGTGTTGAGTGAGGCAACGGTGAAGACCCACGTCTCCCGCGTCTTCGCCAAGACCGGAGCGCGCGACCGGGCCCAGGCGGTCGCGCTGGCCTATCAGAGCGGTCTGCTCAAAGGCTGATTCGGGTCCGGCGTCCGAACGAGCCGCTAACGGGTTGCGGGTCCGCCCGTTGGAGTGCAGGGTGCTTTCGGGTCCTAACCGAGTGGACACCGTGATGGGGCGGACAGCCGTGATGGGGCGGACAGCCGTAATGGGGCGGACAGCCGTAATGGGGCGGACAGCCGTAATGGGGCGGACAGCCGTAATGGGGCGGACAGGGGCGTGGAATGGGCGAGGCCGATGACAAGGCTCCACTGCTGGAACGGCTGACCGGCTTCGGCACCCACATCCGGCTGATGTGGACGGTAGCCCCGGGCTGGAGCACGTTCTGCCTGGCCGCGAGCCTGCTCGGCGTCGCCTGCAACATCGCCAACATGATCGTCGTCGGCCGGTTGGTCGGGGCGCTGTCCGCGGTCGTGTTGCACGACGCCGCGGCGCGGCCGCTGTGGGGCTGGTTCGTGGTCTTCGCGGTCGCCGCGGTCCTCGGCCAGATCAGTGGTGCGGCGATGACCTGGGCCGGAGCGCGGACCAGCGCCGGTTACCGAGCACGACTGGACGAGTTGATCGGCGAGGCCGGTCTGCAGCCGGCGGACCTCGGCACGCTGGAGGACGAAAAGACTGCCCAGCGGCTGAGCACGCTGGCCGAGAACAGCCGGAGTTGGCTGCTGCGGTTCGGGATGACCGGCAGCTGGGAGTTCCTGGTCACCAAGCTGACCGCACTCGGCGCGGCCGCGGTGGTGTTCAGTTGGCACTGGTGGGTGCCGTTGGTGATCATCGCCTGCTTCGTGCTGGTCTCCCGGCAGGTACGAGGCTGGCTGGACGAACTGCTGGACAACGTCTTCGAGAGGCCGAACGCCGACCGGCAGCGGGCCGACTACATCAGCCGGCTGATGATCCATCCCGAAGCAGCCAAGGAGATCCGCGTCTTCGGCATCGCCGGCTGGCTGGAGCAGCGGTACGTTCGCTCCTGGCATGCTGCCCAGGACGTGTTCTGGCCGCACACCGGCCGCCGTCGGCTGATCTTGATCATGGTCATGGTGGCCGAGGCGTTGGTGATCGGCGGCTCGCTCGCCCTGCTCGGCTACCAGGCCTACGTCGGCGCGGTCGCGGTCGGACTGGTCACCACCTACCTGGTCGCGATTCTGGGGTTGGAGGCATTCGGCCCGATGGGCGACGTCGAGTCCGGCCTGATGCGGACGACCGTCTTCTTGCGCAACCTGGTCTCGTTGCGTCGCTCCCTCGGTCTGCCCGATCTGCGGCCCGCCGAACTCCCCGCGCCGACCGTTCCGTCCGGCGGCGCGCTCGGGATCGAGGTCAAGGATCTGACCTTCGGCTACCCGTCGCGTACCGAACCGACGCTCCGCGGGCTGTCGCTGGAGGTCCCACCGGGACAGTCGCTGGCCGTCGTCGGCGTGAACGGGGCCGGCAAGTCGACCTTGATCAAACTGATTGCGGGACTGTACCGGCCGGATCAGGGCAGCGTCCGGGTCGGCGGCGGCGACCCCTTTGTCGATGTTGACGAGAGCGGTCGGGTCGCCGTGGTGTTCCAGGACTTCGTCCACTATCCGTTGTCGTTGCGTGACAACGTCGCCTTCGGCGCGATGGGCCGGGCCGGCGACGACGTCGCCGCGACGGCGCTGCAGCGGGCGGCCGGCGACGAGTTGCTCGCGGCTCTCGGCGACGGCTGGGACACGCCGTTGTCGAAGGACTTCGAGGGTGGCACCGACCTGTCCGGCGGCCAATGGCAGCGCGTGGCGCTGGCACGCGCGCTGGCCGCGGTCGCCGGCGGTGCCGGGGTGCTGGTCCTGGACGAGCCGACGGCCGCCCTCGACGTACGCGCCGAGGCAGCCATCTTCGACCGATTCCTTGACCTGACGCACGGTGTCACCACCATCCTGGTCAGTCACCGTCTTTCCACCGTGCGGAGAGCCGAACGCATCGTGGTGCTGGACGGCAACACGGGCCGGATCAGTGAGGACGGCAGCCACCAGGAACTGATGGCCGCCGGTGGCGCGTACGCGGAGATGTTCACCTTGCAGGCGAGGAGATTCGCCCTCGCCGGCGGGACCGGCGACAGTGCCGGGGCGGGAGCATGATCGCCACCCTGCGGGCGTTGGCCCTGGTCTGCGCCACCGCGTTCCGGGTCAGCAAGAAGGAGACCATTGCCGCCTTCACCGAGACCGTCGGCCAGATACTGCGCGGACTGAACCCGTTGTTCTTCGGTCTGTTCGCGTCCGGGGTGGTGCACCACGACCCGACCCAGTTGATCATCGCGGTGGCCGGCCTGGCCTGCAGTACGGGTATCACCGGCGCCCTGCAAGTGATCGGGGTCAACGCCCGGATCAAGCAACAGACCTACGTCGCCTTCGAATTCTCCCGGCAGACGTCGCTGCTGATGGCCACCATCGAGACGCTTGATCACCACGAGGATCCCGAGCTGCAGGACAAGTTGCAGACCTTCCGGACGTGGTCGGGCAGTGTCGGCCAGGCGCTGAACGCGGTGCTGAACCTGATTCACACCGTCGCCTGGAGCGGCACCACCGTGGTGGTCGCGCTGACCGCCGACTGGCGGCTGCTGATCTTGGCGGCGTTGGGGGTGCCGCGGTTGTTGCTGATCGCCCGGACCGCACGCTGGGACAAGATCGCCGAGGAGAAGGGCAGTCCGTACCGCCGCCTCACCGATCGGTTGGTCGATCTCACCCGGGATCCGGATGCCGGTGCCGAGGCGAGAGTCTTCGGGCTGCGTCGGGTGATGATGCAGCGCATCCGCGACAGTGCCCGGGCCGCGCAGCAGCCCGATCTCGTACGCAACAGCAAGCATGCGCTGCTCGATCTCTGCAACGGCATCTTCTACTTCGGCGGCGCGATCGCGATCATCGGCTGGATGATCTCCGACGCCATCGACGGCTCAGTCTCGGTTGCCGTGCTGACCATCGCGATCACGTCCATCGGCTCGTTGCAGCAGGTGAGCTCGAATCTGGTCGCCAACATCAAATGGCTGGGCGAGGCATCCCGGTCGGCCGTCCGATTCGTCTGGCTGCGTGACTACGCGGCCGGCGTGCATCATCGCTACACCGGAGAGCTGCAACCACCTGCCCGATTGGCGACCGGGCTCAGGCTGGAGGGCGTCAGCTACCGCTACAACGGAGCGGAGCACGACTCCGTGCACCGAATTGATCTTGATCTTCCGGCGGGCAGCGTGGTCGCGTTGGTCGGCGAGAACGGCGCCGGCAAATCCACCCTGGTCAAACTGTTGACCGGGATGTATCAGCCGACCGAGGGGAGGATCCTGGTCGACGGTGTTGATCTTGCCGAGATCGATCTGACCGCTTGGCGGGAACGGGCATCGGCGGCGTTCCAAGACCACGCGGACCTGGAATTCGCTGCTCTGCACGCGGTCGGACTGGGTGAGGTCGGTCGGGTCGACGACGAAGGCGAGGTCCGCCGAGCGCTGCATGACGGCGCGGCGTCCGACGTGCTGACGGCGCTGCCGGACGGGCTCGCCACCCAGCTCGGTCCGAGCTGGCCGGCTGGAGTTGATCTTTCCGGCGGTCAATGGCAGCGGCTCGCCATCGCCCGCGGCATGATGCGGCAGAAGCCGTTGCTGCTGGCCCTGGACGAGCCGACGTCCGCGCTGGACGCCGCGACCGAACACGCCCTGTTCGATCGCTACGCCGTCGCGGCTCGATCCGCCGGTGGCCGCGGCGGTGTGACCTTGCTCGTGACGCACCGGTTCTCCACGGTCGCCGCGGCCGACATCGTGCTGGTGTTGGCAGGCGGCCGAATCGTCGAGCAGGGCACCCATGATCAACTGATGGCAGCCGGTGGCGCCTACGCGGAGTTGTACGAGATCCAGGCCCGCGGCTATCGCTGAACGCGGGCGCGTGACCGCGGTGCTGTGGCTGGCTAAGCTCCGGCTATGACCGCTGTCCCCAGCACCGCACAAGAAGTCCGCGCAGCCGTCGAGCGGGAGTTGCCGGCCGTGTTGGCCGAACTCGAACGCCACGTCGCGATTCAGTCCGTCAGCGCCGACCCCGATCGCACCGACCAGGTACGCAGCAGTGCGGAGTTCGTCGCCCAGCAGCTGCGTGATCTTGGTGCGGCCGAGGTCAAGATAAGCCAGGTCGACGGCGGCGCGCCCGCCGTGATCGGACATTTCCCTGCCCCTGCAGGGCAGCCGACGGTTTGTCTGTACGCCCATCACGACGTACAGCCCGAGGGCGACCCGGATCTGTGGGATCGCGGTGACCCGTTCCGGGTGGCCCGCGACGGCGACCGCCTCTTCGGCCGCGGAATTGCCGACGACAAGGGTGGCTTGGCGATGCACCTGGCAGCGCTGCGGGCCTTCAACGGCCAACCTCCGGTCGGGGTGACGCTCTTCATCGAGGGCGAGGAAGAGGTCGGATCGCCAACCCTGCAAGCATTGTTGGCCAAACATCGCGAGGAGCTGTCCGCCGACGTGTTCGTGATCGGCGACTCCGGCAACTGGGAGGTCGGCGTACCGGCCTTCACCAACACCCTGCGCGGACTGGCCGAGGCGTACGTAGAACTGCGCACCATCGATCACGCTCTGCACTCGGGCATGTTCGGCGGCCTGGTACCGGACGCGCTGACAGCGATCTGCCGACTGCTCGCCACCCTGCATGATGATCAAGGAAATGTCGCCGTCGACGGTTTGAACACCGCACCGGCGCCGGAGGTCGACTATCCGGAGGAACGGTTGCGGACCGAGGCGGCGATCTTGGACGGTGTCGACTTCATCGGCGAAGGTCCTTATGCCATGAGGATCTGGGCCAAGCCGGCGATCACCGTGGTCGGCCTGGACGCGACCCCGGTGGCCAAGGCGTCGAACACCTTGTGGCCGGTGGCTCGGGCCAAGATCAGCATGCGGGTGGCGCCCGGACAGGATTCGGCCGAAGCGCAGCAGAAGTTGATCAAGCACCTCGAAGATCATGTTCCGTGGGGTGCGCAGGTCACCGTCACCCCGGGCGAGAACGGCGACCCGTCGGTGGTGCCGTTCGAGGGCCGGTACGCAGACGCTGCCCGGTCGGCCTTCAGCGAGGCCTGGGGGACCGAGCCGGTGTTCATGGGGCAGGGCGGTTCGATTCCGATGATCGCCGACTTCGCGCGGGCCTATCCGGACGCGACCGTCCTGGTCACGGGCGTCGCCGACCCGGATTCGCGCCCGCACGGCAGCAACGAGTCCCTGCACCTCGGCGACTTCGCCAAGGCCTGCGCCGGCGAGGCCCTGCTGCTGCTGAACTGTCGCGCAGATTGATCTTGAACATTGTCGCGACTCGGTGTCGGATCGAGGCGAGGACGTTCGTGGAGTAGGTGAGCGCGGCCGACAAACCGCGACGAAGTCCTCCCGAGGCGACGGGCCTCGACCGACGAACCGGAAAGGTACGACGATGCCGCAGTACTTGATTGCGTTCAACGACGAGTGGGTGCAGGAGCACACGCCCGAGGAACTCGTCCAGAAGAGCAAGGCCAGCATGGCTGTCCTCGACGAGATGAAACAGGCCGGCGTCTTCGTGTTCGCCGACGGCGGGATCGACGCCTCGACCGCGATCTGCAACGTGCGGGCCAAGGACGGCGAGCCGGTCTTCTGCGACGGGCCGTACGTCGAGACCAAGGAACATCTCGGTGGTTTCACCGTGATCCAGGCGCCCGATGACGAGAGCGCCCGCTATTGGGCCGGCCGCGTCGCGGTCGCCCTGGACTGGCCGCAGGAGGTGCACCGGTTTCCCGGGCCGCGCCGGCCGGAGGCAGTCGACGGGACGAATGCCGCGAGCCGATCGTGAAGTTGCTGCTGACCTCCGGAGGCGTCAGGAACCCGACCATCAAGAACGCGCTGGTCGGCATGCTCGGCAAGCCGATCGAGCAGTGCAACGCGCTCTTCATTCCCACTGCGCAGTACGGCCATCCCGCCTGTACGCCGGCGTCGGTGTGGCGCGCCATCGCCGGCGGCGGTCTGTGCGATCTCGGCTGGAAGTCGGTCGGCGTGCTCGAGCTGACGGCCCTGGACGGCATGGCCGACCGCCGCTGGGTGCCCTGGGTCCGGGAGGCCGACGTGCTGCTGGTCGACGGAGGTGAGGCGGTCTACCTGGCGCACTGGATGCGGAAGTCCGGACTGGCCGAGCTGCTGACCTCGCTGCCCGAGCTGGTGTGGGTCGGCGTCAGCGCCGGCAGCATGGTGATGACACCCCGGATCGGCAACGAGTTCGTCGAGTGGCAGCCCGACGGCGGCGACAAGACCCTGGGCGTGGTCGACTTCTCGATCTTCCCGCATCTGGACTTCCCCGGCTGGCCGGACAACAGCCTGGACAGCGCCCGCCGGTGGGCCAAGAAGATCACCACACCCGCGTACGCGATCGACGATCAGACGGCGATCGCGGTGGTGGACGGCGCTGTCGAGGTGGTCTCCGAAGGGCACTGGCAGCTCTTCGATTGACAACGGTGGCGGTCCGAACGTGCAAGAACGTCGGTCGAGATGATCCCAACCCGCGAAATGGGCCGGGTCCGTGTCGTCCCGTCCGACGTTCTTGCACGCGCGCGATATGGGAATGTCGCCGCGCACCCGTAGACTCTGGCGGGTGGCACGAGGAGACGGCCGTCTGACCCACGATCTGGACCCGCAGGATCGTAGCCCGCAGGACGCGTGTGGCGTGTTCGGCGTCTGGGCGCCCGGCGAAGAGGTCGCCAAGCTCACCTACTTCGGCATCTACACCCTGCAGCATCGTGGGCAGGAGTCGGCCGGCATCGCGGTCAGTAACGGCAAGCGGATCACCGTGTTCAAGGACATGGGTCTGGTCAGCCAGGTCTTCGACGAAGCCACTCTGAATTCACTGCGCGGGCATCTGGCGATCGGCCACACCCGCTATCCGACCACCGGCGCCAGCGTCTGGCAGAACTCCCAGCCGACCTTCCGGCCGACCGCCACCGGCGGCCTTGCGCTGGCTCACAACGGAAACCTGACCAATCTGACCGAGTTGGAAGCCTGGCTGGCCGACCGTGATCTGCCGGGCACCTCGCTGGTCCCTGGCGCGCTGAGCAAGGAGGTCACCAACGACACCTCCGTGGTCACGGCCCTGATCGCCACGTACACGGAACTGAACACGGAGGAAGCGGCGATCGAGGTGCTGCCGCACCTGCGCGGAGCGTTCAGCCTGGTCTTCATGGACGAGGAGACCCTGTACGCCGCCCGCGATCCGCAGGGCATCCGGCCGCTCTGCCTGGGTCGGCTGGAGCACGGCTGGGTGGTCGCCAGCGAGAGCGCGGCCCTGGACACCATCGGCGCCAGCTTCGTCCGGGAGGTCGAGCCCGGCGAGATGATCGCCGTCGACGCCGCCGGCCTGCGCAGCCGTCGGTTCGCCGAGCCGGAGCCGAAGGGTTGCCTGTTCGAGTTCGTCTACCTCGCCCGACCGGACTCGACCATCTCCGGCAAACGACTCCACTCCGTACGCGTCGAGGTCGGCCGCACGCTGGCCGCCGAACATCCCGCCGACGCCGATCTGGTGATCCCGGTGCCCGAGTCCGGGACACCGGCGGCGATCGGCTACGCCGAAGCGTCGGGTATCCCGTACGGGCAAGGGCTGGTGAAGAACTCCTACGTCGGCCGGACCTTCATCAAACCCAGCCAGACGCTGCGTCAGCTCGGCATCCGGCTGAAGCTCAATCCGCTCCGCGACGTGATCGCCGGCAAGCGGCTGGTGGTGGTGGACGATTCGATCGTCCGCGGCAACACCCAGCGGGCCCTGGTGCGGATGCTCCGCGAGGCCGGCGCGGCCGAGGTACACATCCGAATCTCCTCCCCGCCGGTGCAGTGGCCCTGCTTCTACGGCATCGACTTCCCGACCCGGGCCGAACTGATCGCCACCGGCCTGAACACCGAGGAGATCTGCCGTTCGATCGGCGCCGACTCGCTCGGCTACGTCTCCCTGGACGGCCTGGTCGCCGCCTCCGAGCTGCCGAAGTCGAGTTTCTGCCGCGCCTGTTTCGACGGCATCTACCCGGTGCAGATCCCGCTGTCCGAACGGCTCGGCAAGCAGTTGCCCGACTACGACCGGGAGCCGACCGACATCGACGGACTTCCCGCCTCCACCGCCGGAGTCGGCGCGGTCGACGCGCTCAGCCGGCCCTGACGTCGACCGCTGATGACTCAGAATCCCGCTGGCCGAAGTCATCGCTCGATCGTCGGCCGGGTGGCCGGCCTCGTACTGATCGTGCTGGGCGGCGTACCGATGCTGTTCACGCTGTCCCTGGCCATCAGATCGGCGATCGGCGACGCATCGTCCGACCCACACGGCTACGGCCTGATCTTCGGCAGTTTTCTGGCGATCCTGTTCGCCATCCCGACCCTGCTCGGGGCGCTGCTGTTGGTGTTCTCGGTTCGAAATCGCAGCAAGGATAGGGTGCAGACGTGACACAGCCAGCACAGTCGTCTTCCGGCAGTGACCAGCAGTCGGCCTACGTGAGCGCCGGGGTCGACATCGAGGCCGGTGATCGCGCGGTCTCGTTGATGAAGGGGTTCGTCAAGCGGACCGAACGCAGCGAGGTGATCGGCGGCATCGGCGGCTTCGCCGGGCTCTTCGACGCGAGCAAGATCGCCCGCTATCAGCATCCCGTGCTGGCCACTTCGACCGATGGCGTCGGCACCAAGGTCGCGATCGCCCAGGCCCTGGACAAGCACGACACGATCGGCTTCGACCTGATGGGCATGCTGGTCGACGACCTGGTGGTGTGCGGCGCCGAACCGTTGTGGGTGACCGACTACATCGCCTGCGGCAAGGTCGTACCGGAGCGGATCGCGGCCATCGTCAAGGGCATCGCGGACGCCTGTGTGGTGGCCGGGTGTGCGCTGCTGGGTGGCGAGACCGCGGAGCATCCCGGCCTGCTCGGACCGGACGAGTACGACGTGGCCGGCGCGACCACCGGAGTGCTGGAGAAGGACAACATCCTCGGCCCGGAGCGGGTCCGGGCCGGCGACGTGGCGATCGCGATGGCCTCGTCCGGTCTGCATTCCAACGGCTACTCGCTGGTCCGCAAGGTGTTGCTGACCGACGCCGGGTGGGCCCTGGATCGCGACGTCGCGGAGCTCGGTCGCACGCTGGGCGAGGAGTTGCTCGAGCCGACCAAGGTGTACGCGCTGGACGCGCTGGCCCTGATCGAGGCGTACGAGGTGCACGCGATGAGTCACATCACCGGCGGCGGACTGGCCAACAATCTGGCCCGGGTGCTGCCGGACGGCATCACGGTCAGGATCGATCGTGCGAGCTGGCAGCCGCCGGCCGTCTTCGATCTGGTTCGCGAGGTCGGTTCGATCTCGCAGCCCGACATCGAGGCGACCCTGAACCAGGGCGTCGGGATGATCGCGCTGCTGCCGGCCGATCAGGCCGACGCGGCGCTGAGACTGCTGAACCAGCGCGGGGTGCGGTCCTGGATCTGCGGCGAGGCGGTGGCCGGCGACGGAACGGTGGAGATGGTCGGCAGGCACGGCTGAACTGTTTCACCGGTCGTGTCGCGGACGGCTGAGGGCAGGTCCGCGATCTGGATGGGCACGCCCTGGGGGTCGGGTTTGCACACAGCATCGCATTGGGTAGCCTTATGCCCACGACATTGACCAACATGAGCCGCGGCATCGCCGCAGGCGGATAACGCGAGGGGGTCGACCCTATGGGGCGCGGCCGTGCAAAGGCGAAGCAGACGAAGGTTGCCCGCGAGTTGAAGTACCGTGCGGTTGACACGGACTTCTCCTCCCTGGAGCGCGAGTTGCGCGGGGAGGAAGCGACGGGCGATACGGAAGCCATACCCGAGGCGTATGCCGATCTTGCCGAGGAGTACGAGCAGTCGTCCCCGGCCCGAGACGACGATTACGGGGACCTCCGCAAGTCCGGTTAGCGGCCGCTGCCGCTGACACCAGCCCGACTAAGCTGCCGGGCATGACGAGGGACACGCATCGAACCGACGACCGAACCACTCAGGTTTCGGCCGTCGGTGATTCTGTGTTCAATCTCGGTTGCAAGGTCTCTGAGCCTCTCGGAGGGCCGCCGACTCGGCTGAAGGTCCCTGAGCTTGTCGAAGGGCCGCGTCCTCGACCCACCGCGTACTCGGTCAGCCGCTGATGGTCGAGTTGGTCGACCCGGACGCGCCGAAGTCCAACACGAGCGACGCCGATGACTGGCGCCCGGATGTGCTGCCCGGCTACGAATGCCGTGACCTTCCGCTGCCCGAAGCCGAATTGGTGGGCGAGGAGGCAGCGGGTTCCCTGGCGGCGACGCTGGTCCGGCGCTCCGGCGAGCGGCACCGCCGCGCGGCACTGTATCTGCACGGCTGGAACGACTACTTCTTCCAGACCCACCTCGGCGACTTCTTCGCCGACCACGGCTACGACTTCTACGCCGTCGACCTGCGGCGCTACGGACGCAGCCTACGCGAGGGCCAGTTGCAGGGCTACATCAGCGCACTCAACCACTACACCGAAGAACTCGATGCCGCGATCAAGATCATCAACTCCGAAGGGCCAGCCGGCGAACGCGATCAGTTGATCTTGTCCGGTCATTCCACCGGCGGCTTGATCGCCTCGTTGTACGCCGCCGACCGGCCGGGCAGTGTGGACGGCATCATCCTGAATTCACCGTGGCTCGACCTGCAGGGTTCGGCGATGGTCCGCGCCATCGGTACGCCGGTGATCGACGCGCTGGCCAGCCGCGGCCTCGCTACCACCGCGATCCCGATGCCGGGCAGCGATTTCTACGCGCGTGCGCTGCGCGCGGACCGCGACGGCGAATGGGACTACGACCTGACCTGGAAGGGTTCTCCGGGCCCGCCGATCCTGATCGGCTGGATCCGGGCGATCCGGCAGGGCCATGCTCGGGTCGCCGCTGGGCTGGGCATCGAGGTGCCGATCCTGGTGATGTGTTCGGCTCGGACGAAGTTCCGCCGTCGTTGGGATCCGGACCTGATGACGGCCGACACCGTCCTCGACGTCGAGCAGATCGCCCGTCGTGCGCCCCGGTTGGGCCGGCACGTCACGGTGGTCAGATTCGAGGACGGGTTGCACGACCTGGTACTCAGCGCCAAACCGGTCCGCGACGCCGTGTTCGCCGAAATGACGGCCTGGCTCGGCTACCTCGACGAGCTCGACCCGATCGAGGACGAGTAACGCCGGCACCGGGATTGTGCAAGATCATCGGGCAGCGCGATGATCGGGATGAAGATCAAACTCGAGATCATGATGTAGCACTGGATGTCGCTGATTGTCCCGCCGGCAAAGAAATCCCGGCCGGAAGGCGATCGCGTGGCGTTCGCCGGGTCCCCCAGGCGGTAGCCAAGGTCACATTCGGGAATCCACAATGAGTGTTTGAATGGAGGCATGACGAGCAACGAGCACGTCCCGCACGTGGTCGTTCTCGGTGCCGGATTTGCTGGTGCGTCGGCCCTGATGGAGTTGGCGCATGCGAACGTCCAGGTGACCGTGATCGACCAACATCCGTACAACACTTTCCGTCCGCTGCTGTATCAGGTCGCCACCGGTGGTCTGAATCCGGGCGACATCACCTATCCGCTGCGCCACCTGAGCGCACGCAACAACGCCCGATATCGGCGGGCCAAGGTGACCGGAATCGACGAGGAACGTCGTCAGGTCCTGGTCGACAACGGCTCGCCGATCGACTACGACTACGTGATCATCGGCATCGGCAGCACCACCAATCACTTCGGTGTGCCGGGGGCTGCGGAGCACAGCATGTCGATGTACACCCGCGCCGACGCGCTGCGAGTCCGGGACGCGATCTTCGGCGGTCTGGAGAAGATCGCCGGCGAATCGGAGACCGGGACCGGCCGATTCAATGTGATCGTGGTCGGCGGTGGCGCGACGGGTGTGGAGATGGCGGGCGCGATCGCGGAGTTGAAGCACGCGATGCTGACGCCGACGTTTCCGGAGTTGAACCCGTCCGAGGTGAACGTGATCTTGGTCGAGATGACCGACTCGCTGCTGGCGCCGTTCGACCCGTCGCTGCAGAAGTACGCACTGCGGCAGTTGATCCAGCGCGGCGTCGACGTCCGACTGAAGACCGCGATCGCCGAGGTCGCCAAGGATCATGTCCGGTTGAAGGGCGATTCGACCATCCGCGCGGACTTGGTGGTGTGGGCGGCTGGTGTCGCCGGCTATCGCGAGTTGGCCGACTGGGGATTGCCCACTGGCAAGGGCGGCCGCGTGATCATCGGAGATGATCTTCAGGTCCGTGATCATGATCGCTTGTACGCGGTCGGCGACACTGCGATCAATCCGGACGCACCGCTGCCGCAGCTGGCGCCGCCGGCGATGCAGATGGGCACCCATGCCGCGCGGCAGATCGTACGCAGGACAAGAGGTTTGCCGACCGAGCCGTTCCAGTATCACGACAAGGGAATCCTGGCCACGATCGGCAATCGGTCCGCCGTCGTACAACTCGCCGGTGGCATCAAGATCACCGGAACCCTCGCCTGGATTGCCTGGGTCGCGCTGCATCTGTGGTTCCTGCTCGGTGGTCGCAACCGGGTCGAGACCTTGATCAACTTGGCTTACCGGTACGTGATCTGGCCTCGGCAGACCGGTGCCATCATCGGCGACGTCGCCCGCCCTCCTTCGCAATCTTGATTCGCGGTCGAGTCTCTGCCTGCTGCCGGCGACTTGGTCTGGCGTCCTGCGTAACGGGCGACCACCCGACCCCGGCGTGGTTGCGTCCGCGGTCCCGTCGCCTCGGCGCCTCCGCTGCGCTGCGGCACCGGTCTCGTGCTGGGGTGCTCGACGGGCATCCGAAGGTTGCGTTGGAGTGGTTGAGTTTGCAAGATCACTCCAGATCGTTCCCTCGTCTATTCGGTGACCCCAGGGCCCTGAGCTTGTCGAAGGCCGATACCGGCGGTCAGCGCGCACTCTTGATCAACGGGCCCGGAGCTTGTCGAAGGGCGGGGGATTCGGTGGTAGGGCGCGCGGTGTTGATCCGAAGGGCCTCGCGCCCTTGTAGAGGGCAGGGAGTCGGTGCCGAGCGCGGTCGTGATCAGAGGGTTCTGAGCTTGTCGAAGGGCCGCGGCCCGTGGTGCTCCCAAGCACTGAACGTGCACCCAAGGTGGGCTTGTGGCTGGGTAGCCGATAAACAAGAGAATGTCTGGGGCTTGTCGAGCACGCGAACTCCGCCACGCTTGCCACTGCAATCGTGCATGCAGACCGGCGGGAGAACTTGACGGAGCCAAGGCATCGGTGCGCGGCCTGACCCACCGGAACCTCCTTCAATCCGGTTCCGGAGAGGATGATGGCTTGCTGGTGTCGGCCCTGTATTCCGCTCGGGCAAATCGAAGGAGCTCGCGCACCCATACGCACGGCGTAACCGACCGGAACCTCCTTCATTCCGGGGGCCGAGAGTCTGCCGGCCGATAGGTGCCGCCCGGATCGAGCAAATCGAAGGAGCCAAGGCAATCCGACCCGGCCAACCCCGGAGACTGCGACCGGCTCACGCGAAACGAGTGGCCGACGAATGTGCCGGCCAGATGGCAGTCATCGTGCCCGAATCAGATGCATCTCGCCGGCAGATCCGGTCACCCCCAACGTAAGCCGCCAACATGAATCGCGGCAGCGGCAGCGAGCTGGAGCGCGAGTTCGGGACCGGCAGGTTGCACGCCTGTGGAGCGCTCCAGCGCGAGACCGGCTCCGAGCGAAGCGGAGGAGGCGGGGCGAGTGACTTGTGGGAGCGAGTGGGGCGGGGTGCGGGGGTCGGTCCCCCGACGTGAGCCGCCAACGTAGACCGGCGGCAGCGGCAACCAGCTCGACCGCGCCAATGAGTGGCCAGGGGCGGGATCGAACCGCCGACCTTTCGCTTTTCAGGCGAACGCTGCTACCGGCTGAGCTACCTGGCCAAGTGATGCGGACGCTGTCCACAACCACAAACGGCGAGGCTTCGACCTCGCCGCTTCCGCGACCCAGACGGGACTTGAACCCGCGACCTTCGCCGTGACAGGGCGACGCGCTAACCAACTGCGCCACTGGGCCTTGCTGCAGTACGCCATTGCTGGCGCCCGCGAAACTATAGCGTAGGTCCGGGCCCAAGAAAAACCGGCGCAGACCACCGCCGACCGACGCACCGCCGCCCGGATGCTGCCGCGCCGAAAGCTGGCAGCGACGCTGCCTCGCCCACTTTGCCCGGGTCCGACACCACCGCAACGGTGGCGCCGGATCGGTCCCGAACCTGTCAGGGATCAGCCGGACTTGGTTCGGCGGAAGAGCAGCACGGTCCCGACCAGACCGAGCACCCAGATGCCCGAGTAGATCGCGGCGAACGAGACCGGAAAGACGAACTGTCCGTACTCCTGCAGCAGTAGCGGTGCGATCGCCGGCGCCGACAAGACGAGCACCGAGCTGCTCCAGATCCGCGCAGCGCGGGGACTTCTGCGAATCCGGTTCAGGCAGCACAGCCAGCCGACGACACCCAGCCCGCCGAGCGCGTACAGGTAGCCGTAGAGCGCCCCGGGCCGCACGTGCTTTCCGTACGAGTCATAAACGGCGTGCAGCTGCGCATTCAGCCCGCCGAGGACGGTCTGATCCAGCAGTGTGTAGCCGAGCGCGGCGACCGTCATCACCAAGCCCGCGACGAAGAATCCGACCGCCGCGCGCGAGACCCGCGCTGCGGGCGGCGGTGCGGTCAGAACGAGTGGGGATCCATTGAGTTGATTCATCACGACCTCCGGTTGGTACTCCGTGTACCAAGTTGGTACGTGAAGTACCGTACGGGCATGGCAGGCAGTTTGGAACCCCGAATACCGAAACCCGGGGGAACCCGTACGACGGGCGGGCGACGGCCGCGACTGAGCCTCGACGCGACGCGTCGCCGGGTCCTTGATGCGGGCGTGGCCAGGGTGGCCGGCCAGGATCTGAGCCGGCTCAACTTCGAGGACGCGATCCGAGACGCCGACGTGTCCCGGACCGCCGCATACCGCTGCTGGCCGCAGCGCGATGCGTTCCTGGCCGACGTCGCCGTCGAGTTGGCCGAGCAGGCGATCCCGGCGGTTCCGACCCGCAATGAGCTGGCGACCCGGCAACTGCGGACGCTGATCGGCGAGCGAGCGGATCGACTGGCAACCGCGGACGGACGCGCCGACGTGCTCGACGAGATCGTTCGGATCACCGCGGCCGACGACTTCGACCTCGATCGCGCCGAGACGGCCCGGTGGCGTACCTATTTGATCTTGGTGATGTCGGTGCAGACGATGCCGGACGGAGCATTGCATGATCGCGTCGCGACCGCGGTTCGTGACGTCGACGACCGCTTGACCGGACGGCTCGCCGGCAACTACCGACGCCTTGTCGAGTTCTTCGGCTTTCGCTCGCGCGTCGCTTTCCCTGTGCTGGCACGGATCGGCGCCGCGTTCATGCGTGGCCTGATCATCGGTGATCTTGCTCGAGACGGCCGTCGCCGTGCCGAACGCGACGAATTGCCCGCGGTCGCGTTCGCCGGGCTGGTCGCCGCCAACACCGAGCCGGCTGATCGCTCCGACTGGAGCGCCACCAAGATCAACACGAAGCTGGCTGAGTTGGAGGTAGCGGACTTCTTCGGCGCTGATTGACGTCGGCGAGCGCGGCCGCACGTCCCGACGGGACTCGAGAGCATCGACCTGGTTGGGCGCTCTGTCGATCCTGCCGGTCTTGACGCGGAAGGCGATCACCGGCCGAGGGGCACTGCCCGTTCAGGTAGACGGGTCCGACGTGTTCTCGGCGCCCCAGTGTTCGAGCGCAACGATTGCCGCGCGCAGAGCGAGTCCGCGGTCGGTCAACGCGTAGGCCCGGGTGTTGTGCCTCAGCGGCAGCCGGGACAGCACGCCGGCCGCTTCGAGCTCGCGCAGTCGGGTGGCGAGCATGTTGGTCGGCGCTCCGAGGTCCCGCTGCAGGTCGCCGTAGCGCTGCGGCCCGTCGAGCAGCCGCTCCACGATCAGCAGGGCCCAGCGGGCTCCGACAACGTCGAGGGCCGCGGCGAGGTCGCTCACGCGGTCGGATCGGCGTCGGGCTTCTTCCAGAACGGTGAGTAGTGGTAGCCGTCGGGGTCGTCGAACTGGCGCTGGTACATGAACGGGTAGTCGTCGGTGTCGCCGATCCGCCCGCCGGCGGCCCCGGCCCGCTCGATGAGCTGGTCGACCGCCTGCCGGCTGCCGAGGTCGAAGGAGACCGTGACCTTCGAGGGCGTATCGGGTCCGCCGGTCAGCTCGTCGACGCCGCCGACGCTCGCGTACATCTCGCGGCTGCCGAGCATCACGTACTGCTCGGGGGCGATCGCGAAGCAGGAAACGCTGTGATCGGACATCTCCGGGTTGAGGGTCCAGCCGAGCGCGGTGTAGAAGGCGGTCGCGCGCTCGACGTTCGCGACCGGGCAGGTGATGAAGAGGCTCATGCGACTGATACTTGCAAAATGCAAGTGCGCCGTCAAGGGTTGCGAGCCGTACGTCCGGATGCCGTTTGTGTCCGAGCCGAATGTCAGACTTCGACGATGGAGGCGACTGAGGCGATGACCAACCTGCACACCGGCGATGTTGAGCGGGCGAGAGAATTCTTCCGGTTCCTCGGCCTGACAGAGGAAACCATGAACCAGGGCTGGGTGGCCCGATTCAGCTCGCCGGACGGCGCTGCCAACGTCCAGGTCGTGACCCGGGACGCAACTGCGCCGGAGGACTCGGTCATGACGATCAAGGTCGACGACGTCGATGCCGCGTACGAGGAGGCGCAACGACGCGGCTACGAGATTGTGCACCCGCTGACCGATGAACCGTGGGGCATTCGCCGGTTCTTCGTCCGGAGCCCTGACGGGCACGTGATCAACGTCGCTCTGCACCGCGAGTGAGAGCGGGTCGACAACGTCGCCACCGGGTTCCCGCAAACCGATCCCTTGCGGGAACGCCCCGCCCGGACAGGTCGCGAGCGTGAGATCGGTGCCGTCGGCCCGCGGAGTTCAGAAGCGACCTTCACGAGGATGTGGGCGGCGTAGGAGGGCGGGCCATGAGTCCGGGACCGCACCGGAAACGAAGGCAAGGATGTCGAGCAGGGTCGCCTGCCGCGGCGCGGCCCAGTGTCGATCTTCTGAGGTCGAGGGCTCTTTCAAGAGTCTGGCCAGCGCCAGATAGAGATGGAACCACAAGGCATCGCGCTCAAGCCCCAGATCGGGGTCGATGTCTTGCGCTCCGGACGCGGCGCCACGGAGGGCTGATCGATAACCGGACAGGAGGGCGGGCAGCGCCGGCAGCGGCAGGCCGACCAGGTCGCGAGCCGGGGCACCCCACTCGGCACAACCCCAGTCCAACAGTGCCGTTGCTCGCCCTTGTCGGTCGACGATCACGTTCGATGGGGCGACGTCGCGGTGGACCAGGACGGGGTCGGCTGGTGAGGGACCCTCGCTGTTCAGAAGTTCGAATCGCTCCAGGAGCCAATCGGACTGGGCAGTGCCGATCTCACCCGCTTCTCGGAGGCGCTGGACCACCTCCGCTGCGGAGAATGTGAAGGGCTGCGGAATGGTGTCGGTAGCTCCGACGCTGCTGCGACGGATCCGGTGAAGGACCACGAGGATCTCACCCAGGGACTCGTGGGCCAGTCGGCGGTTGGCAGGGTCCAACTCGGCCAAGGTGAGGCCGTGCAGTCGCTCCAGAACGACGTACGGTACGTCTGCGATCTGGCGGGTTACGTCGTAGCCGACGATTGCGGGGGTCGGCACGCCCGCCGCGCGGACCAGCGGAATGACTTCGGCCTCTTTGGCAAGTCGCTCCTGCGCTCTTGCGTTGCGCGGGATACGCAGGACGAGTTCCGTGCCCAGGAACACGGTCACATTCACCTGTCCCTGAGTCGGAGCGGGCGCCACGTCCCCGGCCGAAATGCCGTAGTGAGCAGCGATCGCGTACACATCGTCGGTGAAGGGATCCGGATCGACCATGGTGGTGCCGTTCGTCAGGGGCCGGTTGCAGAGGACACCGATGCCGCCGTCGGCCAGCTCAATGATTCGCAGGCTTGGCAGGGTGTCCCCAACGGGATTCGAACCCGCGTTGCCGCCTTGAAAGGGCGGTGTCCTAGGCCTCTAGACGATGGGGACCTGACCGCATGACTATAGGGGTCCCGGGCATGATCACCCAAACCAGATCGGCTCGAGCTGTGCCGGGTGCAGAGGCGGCAGCGGCCCTTCCGCCGAGATGTGGAAGGACCGCCGCTGCTGCCGCTCATCATGCGGGTACGACCGTGATGATCAGCCCGGCCGGGTGGCTCCCGCGACCGGCATGTACGCGATCGGGGTGTACTCGACCACCTTGCCGGGCCGCGGCGCGTTGATCACCTTGCCGTTGCCGGCGTAGATGCCGACGTGGCTCGGGCTCGGCCCGTAGAAGAACACCAGGTCGCCGACCTTGAGGTTGCTCATCGAGACCCGCGGGCTGGCCAGGAACTGCTGCTGTGAGGTCCGCGGCAGATTCACCCCGGCGGCCTGCCAGGCGCGCAGCGTGAGGCCGGAGCAGTCGAAGCTGTTCGGCCCCTCGGCACCCCACACGTACGGCTTGCCCAGTTGCGCCTTGGCGTAGTTCAGCGCGATCTTGCCCTTGTTGCTGGACGTGTTCGAGCCGACCAGGCCGACCGAGCTGGAACCGCCGGAGGACGACCGCGACGCCGGCTTGGACTTCGCCAGATACTGCGACGTCACCCAACGGACCGCGCCGTTGTAGACGATCTGTGCCCGGCCGTTGGCGTACGTGCCGGTGATCTTGAGTTTGGTCCTGGTCGGGACCGTGTCGACGGTCTTGTAGTTGGAGCCCGACGTGGTCCGGATCAACAACTCCGTGGTCGCGTACCGGGTGCCGACCACCCGCGGTAGCGCCGGCGTGACCGGCCGGCTGGTTTGCGCCTTCGGCTTGCTGGTCGACAGGTACTGCGCGGTGACCCAGCGCGCGACGCCGCCGTAGACGACCTGCGCCTTGCCGTTGGCGGTGGCGCCGGTGATCTGGAGCCGAGCGCCGCGCGGCACCTCGGCGACGGTCTTGAAATCACTGCCGGAGGTGGTGCGAATCAGCAGCTCCGTGGTCGCGTAGCGGCTGCCGACGACCTTCGGTACGGCCGGTGTCGTCGGTCGAGCGTTGCCCGTCTTCGACGGGTCG
Organism: Microlunatus elymi; assembly: GCF_007362775.1. Classification (NCBI taxonomy): domain Bacteria; kingdom Bacillati; phylum Actinomycetota; class Actinomycetes; order Propionibacteriales; family Propionibacteriaceae; genus Microlunatus; species Microlunatus elymi. Next base: position 5,018,259 of record NZ_CP041692.1, on the reverse strand, counting down.
GCCTTCGAGGTGCCCGACGTGGAGCCGCTCGTCTTGGCCGGGTTGGAGTGCGAGGTGGCGGGTTTGGTCTGCTTCGCCGGACCGCTCGACGACGTACCCGAGTTGCTGGCGGGCGCGCTGCTGACCGGCTGAGTGGACAGGTACTTTGCCGTCACCCAACGGATCGCGCTGTTGTAGACGATCTGGGCGTAGCCGCTGCGGGTGACCCCGGTGGCCTGCAGCCGGGTGCCCTTCTTGACCGTGGTGATGATGTTGAAGTCGGAATCCGTGCTGGTGCGGATCAGCAGGTCGGCCGTGGCGTAACGAGCGCCGGTCTTCTTGGGCAGCGCGTTCATCGAGCTGACCAGGTACTGGCCCGAGACCCAGGCCCGCTGGCCTCCGTACAGCATTTCGGCGAAGCCGGCCGACTGCTTGCCGGTGAGGGTGACGTTCTGGCCGGCGGCGATGTAGCCGATCACCTTGCTGCCCAGGCTGGCGCCCTGGCGCACATTCAGCGGCGCGGTGGCGATCTTGGTGCCCTTGGTGTAGATGTTCGCCGGTCCGGGCGACGTGTCCCCGCTCTTGAGATCGAGGTATGCCGCCGAGACGTAGGCGGTGTCGCCGTTGAAGCGGACCTTGATCCAGCCGTTCGTCGGCTTGCCGACCGCGGTGATCCGCTGCCCGGCGGTCAGTCCGCCGACAATGGCGTACTTCGTCCCGGGGCCGGAGCGGATGTTGACACCGGCGGTCGCCGTCACGGAATCGGCCGAGGCGAGTTGTACGCCGCCCACCGTGATCGCCGCGCCGGCCGCGGCCAGCAACGACGTCACGGCGCCGGCTTTACGCATGGCGCTGCTCACTGTGTTCCTCCTCTACGGCCTTCCCGGACCGTGGATGGATGTACTCACCGCTGTCACCTTGTGATTCCCCAATCACGCCAGTCACAGCAGCCACAAACTGCGCAGGACTTTATCCACGTCTCAGGCTTTGCGGCAACCGTCGAGTACGTGCTGGGGCGCCTAGGCAAATCGACACGCCGTGCGACTTGATTAAGTTGCAACGGTGTGATTCGGAGGCGTTCGGAGAGGGCTGGCACAGCGGTGAAGCCCCCGATCAGGCGGGGAATCGGCGATCTCGGCCGATCGGGCCGTTTCGTCCGCAAGCGCGATCACGTTCCGATCACGAACGAATCACGGGAATATCACCGGCGGTCAAGGTGGGCTCGATCATCGGTTGAGGGTTGCCTGCCGGCAGGGTTTTCTGAGAAACCGCCTCCGCCCATCCGCAGTGGGTGCGGATGGGCGGAAGCGAATCGATCTTGCTGGGTCGGTCGGCTACGTCCGAGATTTGATCATGGTCGCACCGACACCGGATCAGCGCAGGCCGAGTTTGCTGCTGCAGGCCGGCCATGCGCCCCAGCCCTGAACCGCGAGGATGCGTTCGGCGACCCGGATCTGTTCGGAACGGCTTGCCTGGTTGGGCATTCCGGTGCCGCCGAAGCCGCGCCAGGTCTGCAGGGTGAACTGCAGGCCGCCGTAGAAGCCGTTGCCGGTGTTGATGCTCCAGTTGCCGCTGGATTCGCACATCGCCAGCTGATCCCAGGTGCTGTCGGAGACGTTGCGGCTCTTGCCCGAGTAGCTGGGATCGACGCCACCGCTGGAGGTCGACGTGGCCCGGACCGATGTTGATCTTGATCCGCTGCGCGAGGTCGAGTTGGTCGCGGCGCTCTGTGGCCTGCTGGTGGACAGATACTGTGCTGTTACCCAACGAGAACCGCCGTTGTAGACGATCTCTGCACGGCCGTTGCTGGTCCGGCCGGTGATCTTGACCGTGTTGCCACGAGCCACTGTCGCCACGGTGTTGTAGTCGTTGCCCGAGGTGCTGCGGACCAGCAGCTCGGTGGTGGCGAAGCGGGTGCCGATCGCGCGCGGCGCTCGGTTGACGGCCCGCTGGCTGCTCTGCTGGACGGCGGTTGATCTTGGTTTGCTGATCGTCTTCGGTGCCGTGCTGCGTGCGGTCGACGGGCGGCTCGATGTGGCGCTGTGGCCCGGGATCGCCTTGCTGGCCAGGTATTTCGCGGTCACCCAGCGGATCGCGTTGTTGTAGATCACCTGGGCGTATCCGTTGCTGGTGGTTCCGGTCACCTGCAGCCGGGATCCCTTCGGTGCGGTGGTGATGATCTTGAAGTCCGCGTCGGTGCTGGTCCTGATCAACAGGTCGGCGGTGGCGTAGCGGGTGCCGGTGGTGCTGGGCAGCGCCGAGGTGGAACTGATCAAGTACCGCGCCGACACCCAGGCCCGTTGACCTCCGTACAGCACTTCGGCATACCCCTGTGTCTGCTTGCCGGTCAGGGTGACCTGCTGGCCGGCGGAGATGTAGCCGATCACCTTGGCGTTGAGGGCCGGCTGCTGGCGTACGTTCAGCGGTGCACTGGAAATCTTCACGCCCTGGGTGTAGATCATCACCGGTGCGGTGCTCACGCTGGTGCCGGCGGTGTCGAGATATTGCGCGGAGATGTAGGCCGCACCGCCGTTGAAGCGGACCTTTACCCAGCCGTCGCTCGCCTTGCCGACCGTGGTGATCGATTGCCCGCGGACCAGTCCGCCGACGATCCGGTACGAGGTGCCCGGCCCGGAACGGATGTTCACGCCGGTGGTTGCGGTGGCCGACTTCGCGGTGGCGAACTGAACGCCGCCGATCGCGAGCGCCGCACCCGCCGTGATGGCGGCGGTGGCGACGCCCGCCTTGCGTAATGCCTTGCTTCTCGTGCCTTCACTCACTGTGACTTCCTCCTTGGGCGGCCTTCCCGGGCCGCCAGTGGGGGCTTCTGCAGTGCGCTGCTGCACCCTGCGAATCCCCAATCACGTCAGTAACAGCAGTCACAAATTCCCCAGGAGACTAACTACGATTCCCGACGAAGATCAACAGGTGAGTGTCGTTGCGACGGCTCTCGCAACCCGACACGCCGAACCGCGGGGTACAAATTGCACTGGTGTGATTCTGGTGCCCTGGTGGTTGTCCGACGCGAATCATCGGCAAGACTTGGCCGATGCCGATCACGATGCCTGCCGACGACTTCGACCGTCTGGTCGAACGCGCCTTGGCGGACGTGCCGCGGGCGCTGGCGGACTTGATCGACAACGTGGTGATCATGGTCGAGGACTGGCCACCTCCGGGCGGGCCGTACCTGCTCGGCTTGTATCACGGCGTCCCGCTGACCGAACGGGATCACAACTACGCCGGGGTGCTGCCCGATCGGATCACGATCTTCCGCGGCACGATCCTGCAGATCTGCAACACGGCGGAGGAGGTGGTGCACGAGGTCCACATCACTGTCGTACATGAGATCGCGCATCACTTCGGCATCAGTGATGATCAACTGCATAGACTCGGATACGGCTGATCGGTGCAGCCGTTCGAGCTGGATCCCTGCCCACACAGGGATTGCGGTCTGACAAGTCAACTGCACCGGAGGCACTGGCGGCCCGGATTTGTGGGACTCCGGCTGGAGCGAAAAGAGTCAGTGGTTCATGATCAAATGGCTGCTGCGCCGGTCGCTCACCCAGCGATCGCAGTGCCCGAGATCGCGATCGGCAACCGAACCGTTCTGCAGATCGATCCGGCTGATCAGGGTTGCTCCGGTGGTCTCGATGATCTTGTCCATCGGTGCCGGATCCCGGGTCAGCAGGACCAGCAGATCGATCTTGCGCTGGATGTGATTGACCTCCAGGGTGTCCAGCACGTCGGGTGCCATCGACGGGGCCGCGATCACTAGTCCGTCCCCGTCGGTGATCATGTGTTCGATGATCGAGATCAGCTCGCGAACGCTCATGATCGGCTCCGCGCTGACCAGTACCCGGGGATGATCAAGGACGGCCCAGCCGGTGGAACGGTCGGTCAGGAATGCCTCGGAGGAGTACCCGATCGGGACCGTGACAGCTGACCTCAACTCGTGCTTGATCGTTTCGCGTTGATCATCGCTGAGCTGGGGGCGTTCGCCGGCGGCCGGCGGTCGGTGCGCCTGCAACGTGGTGACGTATCGCGGGGTCCTGGCGCTCGGGTCCAACTGCGGCACTGTGCGCGGCGGCGGTGACAGCAGCGCGGTGACCTCGCGCTGGTGCTTGCGGCGGTCCGACAAACCTCCGTACGCGATCACGCCGATGCCGACCACCAGCAGCGCGATCAACCCGATCAACCAAGCATCCATGCCGCCCAGCCTGCCAGGCGATCGGTCGCGAGCGCGGCTTCGGCAGCCATCGGCGAGCGGCGTCCGACTGCTCCCAGCCGCACCCGAGATCGACCGCCGCACTCGAAATTTCCGGTGCGAAGGCAGATTTCGCGCGCGGCTGATGGGGCGCGACAGGTCTCGTCGGGGGCTCGACCGATCGCGGCCGGCGCGCTAGGGTGCTTGTGAAGCCATTCACATAGTCCCTTGGGAGACCGAGATGAATGACCAACAGAAGCCGAGGGTCGGCGAATCGATGCAGGACCGGCTGATCCGCGAGGCGCAGGAGCGCGGCGAATTCGACAACCTGCCGGGATACGGCAAGCCGCTGCCCAACCTGACCGGGCACGGCGCGCGCGACTGGGTGACCCAATGGGTGCAGCGCGAGGACCTGTCCGGGGTGCTGCCGCCGGAGTTGGCGCTGCGCAAGGAGGCCGAGAAGATCGTCGACACGGTGTCGGAGCTGCGAACCGAGCAGGAAGTCCGAGATGTCGTCGAGGAACTCAACCGCCGGATCCGCGAGATGCGGCTGAGGCCGCCGTCCGGTCACAACCGTGGCCCGGACTCCTTCCTGCGTACGGTCAGCGCCGATCGGGTGGTCGGCGAGTGGCGCGATCAGCGCGGCACGTGATCGCGCTACCTCCTCGGCGACGCTGTGACCCCATGACGCGCACCGCCCGCCGACGCGAATCGGTCGTCGACCGCTACGCTTGAGCGTCGCTCGATCGCGAGTGCGTTCGACGGGCCTCTAGCTCAATTGGCAGAGCAGCGGACTTTTAATCCGCGGGTTGTGGGTTCGAGTCCCACGGGGCCCACCTGGAACTGGCGCGCCGATCCGCGGCGCCGGCGCTCGTACGCGGTCAAGCTCGGCGGGCTCGGATTTTCCCAAACCCGACTGCGGCAACTCGGGATCTTCGCCTCTATCCGCTGTCGGGCCGAGTGCCAGGCTGGAGTCGAGGCCGCGGCCAACGGCTTCGGGGTCCTTGTCGGCCTCGGCAGGTCGGCAACGAGAGAAGGGGCTGAGGATGCACTCTCGGCCGGTTCGTATCGCCATGATCGTGGTGGGTGTTCTCGCTCTGCTGGTCGGAGCGCTCTGGGTCGGTCAGGGGTTGAACCTGATCGGCGGCAGCGCGATGACGGGGGAGCGGGTCTGGATCTACATCGGAGCCGCGGTGGCTGCCGGCGGGGTGGTCCTGCTGGTGCTCGGGCTGCGACGTCGGCACACGACGGCCGGGCCGCTCCGGTCGTGAGTCCCGAGTTCTCCTTTGCAGGCTTGGGGCTTCAGCCCTGGTCGGTGACGGATCGGTTGTAGTTCACGGCGATCTCCAGCCAGTACGCCAATTCGGCTTCGGTGTCGAGCGACGCGGCTTCGACCGAGATCCAACCCGGCCCCATGGTTCGGTCTGTGCCCATCGTCGCCTGGCCTGCGCCGGGACGCTTGATGAGCTCGGCGTGGTCCGCCGCGGCCACCCGGACCAGGAGATCGCCACCCTTGCGGGCGGCCACGGCAATCTTGTCGTTGATCATGAACGATCGGCCGCCGAACATTGCGACCTCCCGCAGCGACGGGTGGTCCGCGAGCGCGGCGCGGACACGTTCGACCAGGTCATCCTGTGCGGTCATGGCCATCTCCCGAAAGTCAGGAATTCCGTAAAAGTGAGCGGTTACGAACGCTCTCGGCGGATGCGCAGGAGTGACGAGCCGCTACCAGAAGCTAACCACTGCCGGCTCGGGACCGCGGCGAACAGCAATGTGGCGGAACTCTGGCGGAAGTTGCTAAGGTTGCTCGGTGCCCTCGACCAAACACCGTGCAACGCCGCGACGAATACCGGCCGGATGGACCTCGGCACACCCACGGGCCGACCGGGCACACGACCTTGCGGACCGACTACGCGGACAGATCCTGGCCGGCAAACTCGCAGTCGGCGCCCGGCTCGACGAGGCAGTGCTGGTGCGCGACTTCGAAGCGTCGCGCAACACCGTTCGCGAAGCCCTGCAGCTGCTGAGTCAGCAGGGCCTGATCGACCGCAAACGCGGTGCCGGCACCACCGTCGCGTCAGCGAAGTACGGCCACGGGCTGGATCGGCTGGCCGGGCTGGCGGAGACGCTTGCCGGCTACGGCACCGTACGAAACCGGGTGCTGGTCGCAGAGTCGATCGCCAGGCTGCCGGACCAGGTGGCTGCCCAGCTCGAGATCGACCCGACGGCCGGCGGCGTACGCCTGGAGCGGCTGCGGTTCATCAACGACGAGCCACTGTCCTACGATGTCAGCTACTTGACGTACGAGGTCGGTGAGCCCTTGCTGGCGGCGGATCTGGCCGGCTCCGACGTGTTCGCGTTGATCGAGCAGACCACCGGTACGCGGTTGGGCCGGGCCGAGATCACCGTGCACGCCGCTGTCGCGGAGCCGCACGTCGCCGAACTGTTGGACCTGCCGGACGGCGCGGCGATCTTCACCATCGAGCGACTGACTCGACTCGACGACGGCATGGCCGTCGACAGCGAGGTGCTGCAGATCCGGGCCGACCGCTTTGCCCTGCAGGCCGTCGTCCACCGTGATCATCGCGCCGATCCGCTGTGATCGCCATCCGATCGATGTGGCCGGAGTCGACTTGCAGTAAAGGAGAATCGCCATGGGCGGCAGCTCGCCGTTGATCATGATCCTGCTCGCAATCCTCGGTCTGGCCGGCGGGATCGGCATCACGGCGATCGGCCCCGGAGGAGTCCTTCCCACCATCGGTCTGGTCGCTCTGACCACGCTGACTCCGGCCGAAGTGGCCGGCACGGCGATCGTTACTCATGTGGCCACCGGAGCGCTCGGCACCGCCGCCTATCTGCGGTCCGGACAACTTCGGACTCCACAGAACGCGCGAACCGCCGTCGTGCTGTCGATCACCGCCGCGATCGGGACCCCGCTCGGGATCATGATCAACTCGCAGCTGTCCCCGCGCCCTCGCCGGCCGCGACCGATCCCGGCCAACTGCTGGTCACCGCGGTCGTCGCCGTGGTCAATTTGATCTTGGCCACACTGCTGGCGTGGAAGGCGCCGGGCCGGCCGCAAGGGCCGTTGCTCGCCGCCGCCGCGGTCGCCACCATCGTCACCGAATTGCCCGACAACGGCGCCTTGTCGGGCAGTTGGATGCTGCTCTACCTTCCGTACGCGTTGATCGTGCTGGTGATGCCCGACGGCTGGTTCGGCTCGGCCGGCTGGCGACGGCTGGCTTTCGCAGTCGTCGCAGTGCCGGCGGTCTTCAATCTGCTGATCGCGACATCCTGGTACGTCGGCGTCAATCCGGATGATCACACTGTCACCGGGGCTGCCCGCGACGTCGCCGGTGTGCTCCAGGTCATCGGAGTCGTGTTGGTGCTCGGCTTCTTCGCTCTCCTGATCGCAGCCGTGTCCTCGCTGATCCCTCGCTACCGCCGCAGCGATGAACGGCAGCGCCTGCAGTTGCGCTGGATGCTGCTGGCCGGGAGCAGTCTCCCGCTCACTCTGCTGCTGTGCTGGATCGGCTACCTGCTCAGCGGACAACCCGATCTTGTCGTCTTCGGACTGCTGGTGATGTACGTGGTCATCCCGGCCGCGGTCACCGTCGCGCTGCTGCGGCCGACCTGGTTCGACATCGATCGGGCCACGGTGGCGACCGCGACAACGACGGCGCTGACCGGATTGATGTTGATCTTGATCGCGATCGCCTCGGCCGCCGGACCCCACATCCTCACCGACTCACCGGCGGTGACGATCGTGGCGACGGCCGTGCTGATGCTGCTGATGATCCCGCTGTACCGGTTGCTCGGGCCAGCCATCGGCCGGGTCGTCTATCCCGAACGAGAACGCGCGATTCGCGCCCTCCGGCTGTTGCGGTGCCAGGTCGATGCCGGCACCGCCGAACCGGAACTGATCGAGACCGTTCTGCGGCAGGCGTTGCGCGACCCCGGGCTGCGCGTCGTCCTGCACCGGCTCAGCGACGCTCACCCGGTCACCGTGCAGGGCGACGAAGTTGATCATGAATTGGCGATCGACGCCGACCTGGACCGACGGGCTGTGGTGGTCCGCAGCCGAGGAGAGGAGATCGGCGCCATCATCGGATCCCGGCAACGCGTCAAACCGCCCGCGCGAGCCGTTGCCGTCGCGGCCGCACCGGTGCTGGAAGCCGTCCGATTGCGTACGGAGTTGACTCAGGCGCTCGGTGAGATCGCGGCATCACGGCAGCGGATCCTGATCGCGGGCGACGAGGAACGCCGACGCCTCGAACGCGATCTGCATGACGGCGCACAGCAACGACTGGTCGCGCTGGGGATGCGGCTGCGCGTGCTGCAGCGGTCCGGCATCGCCGACGCCGACGTGGAGGTCGCCTTGGACCAGACCGTTGCGGAGTTGGCCACGGCAGTCGCGGAGTTGCGGCAGTTGGCGCACGGGGTCAGGCCCAGCGCGCTGGACGACGGACTGGAAGCGGCCTTGGCAGAGTTGGCGCGGCAGGCGCCTCAGCTGGTGTCGGTGGAGGCCACCGCCGGCGAGTTGCCGGACGCGGTCTGTACGACGGCCTACTACGTGGCGGCCGAAGCCGTGGCGAACGCACTCAAGCACGCCGGAGCCACGACCATCCGGATCTTCGCGAACCGAACCGAGAACGCCTTGCTGGTCAGCGTTTCCGACGACGGCCGCGGCGGAGCCGACCCGGCGATCGGGGTCGGTCTGGCGGGCATCCGGGAACGGGTGCTCGCGATCGGCGGACGATTCGGCATCCGATCGCCGATCGGTGGTGGCACCACGATCTCGATCACGCTGCCGAGCGCTCCGAAGCCGGTACGGGATCGTCCGGCCGACACCCGTGACCGGTCCGGTCGACGTCCCGGTGTCCGAGCCGAGGCCTGAGATGCGCGTCGTGATCGGCGAGGACTCCGCACTGTTCCGGGAGGGACTGGCCGCCCTGTTGAACTCGGCCGGACACGAGGTGGTGGGACGGGCCGCGGACGCGGCGACCGCGGTGGCCCAGGTCCGGGCGCATCGCCCCGACGTGGTCGTGCTCGACGTCCGGATGCCGGCCCGTGACGAAGGAATCCAAGCAGCGTTGGAGATCCGGGCCTGGAATCCACCCACACCGGTGCTGCTGCTCTCCCAGCACATCGAGGTCCGGCGATCCGTCGAGCTGGTCGGGTCCGGGACCGACGGCTTCGGCTACCTGTTGAAGGATCGGGTGCTGGACGTGGACGAATTCCTGGTGGCGCTGGAACGGGTTGCCGCCGGCGGCTCTGTCCTCGATCCCGAGGTGGTGGCGCGATTGCTCGGGCGGCACCGTTCCGGCACTGTGCTGGATCGGCTCACCAGCCGAGAGCGTGAGGTGCTGGCACTGATGGCAGAAGGCCGTTCCAACGCGGCGATCAGCAATCGACTGTGCCTGTCGGAACGGACCGTGGAAACCCACATCGCCAACATCCTGATCAAGCTCGACCTGGACGACGCGGCCACCGATAATCGCCGGGTCCGTGCCATCCTCACGTACCTCGAGGCTGTTACTTGACCGAACCGGCCATCACGCCCTGGACGAAGTAGCGCTGGAAGGCGAGGAAGACGATCAACGGAATCACCAACGACAGAAAGGCTCCCGGCGCGAGCACGTCGATGCTGCTGCCGAACTGACGGGTCTGACTCGCCAGCGCCACCGTGATCGGCTGACTGGAACTGTTGCTGAACACCAACGCCACCAGCAGGTCGTTCCACACCCACAGGAACTGGAAGATGCCCAACGAGGCGATCGCCGGCATCCCCAGCGGAAGGATGACGCTGAAGAAGATCCGTCCCTCGCCGGCGCCGTCGATCCGGGCCGCCTCCATCAGATCGCGCGGGATCCCGGCGAAGTAGTTACGCAGCAGGAAGATCGCGAACGGCAACCCGAAACCGACGTGGAAGAAGATCACCGAGATCAGCGAACCGGTCAGGCCGAGCAACCCGTACAGCTTGACCACGGGGATCAGCGCGATCTGAATCGGAATCACCAGCAGGCCGACCACCACCAGGAAGATCGCGTCTCGACCCGGGAAACGCATCCAGGCAAAGGCGTAACCGGCCGCGGACCCGATCAGCACCACCAAGATCGTTGCCGGGACCGTGATCAACACGGTGTTGATCAAGCTGCTGCGCATGATCGGGTTCTGCAGCAACGTCTGGTAGTTCGCCACCGTCAGCTGGGCCGGGTGGACGATGGCCTGCCACCAGCCGCCGTTGGCGTACTGCGCCGGATCGCGCAGCGACTCCACCAGCAGACCGAAGGTCGGCAGCAGCCACAGCAACCCGACGACGATGAGAACGATCTGCAACACGCCACCGCCGGCGCTCGACGCCAGCCGCGACGCCCAGCCGCGCCGGGCCGGACCGGTAACGATTCCGGTGTTGCTGATCGCGGTCATCGCTCATCCCTTCTGAAGCGGCGAATCTGGAAGATCATCGCCGGAATCACCAACAGCACCAGGACGATCCCGATCGCGCTGGCTGCGCCGAACTGCTGATTGCCGTAGTCGGTGTAGAGCTGGACCGCCAGCACGTTGGCGTAACGGGCGTTCCCGCCGGCGGCCTGCTGCATGATGAAGACGATGTCGAAGATCTTCAGCACGTTGATCAACATCGTGACGAACACCACCAGCAGCACCGGGGACAGCAGCGGCACGGTGATCCGCCGGAACACCTGCCACTCCGAGGCGCCGTCGATCCGGGCTGCCTCCAACGTGTCGCGCGGCAGCTGTGACATCCCCGCGGCCAGCAGCACCATCGCGAAGCCGGCATAGATCCACAGGTAGGCGACCATGATCGACGGCGTGATCAGATCCTTGCCCAGCCAGGAGATCCCGTCGTAGGCCGGCGCGAAGTCGCCGGCCGGCAAGACGAGCTGGTAGTTGCCGGACGGCAGATCGGCAAAGCTGAACGAGCCGTCGTCGGCAGTCTTTGTGGTGGCTTGGACCGACCCGTTGCGTACCGCCTCGACGGTGAGCTGCGGAATGCCGAGTTCGCCGGGGTTGATCACGCCGGGCTTGCCGCCGCCACCGAGCTTGAAATCGTTCCAGACCACGCCGTTCAGACCGCGGCCGGGGGCCGGCGCGACCGCGGCGTGCGCGTTCGGCGGCGGACTGGTCAGGTCGAGCCCGGTCAACGGCAACAACGCCTGACTCGGCACGGGGTAGGCCTTGGTGGAGGTGTAGCCCTGGCTCGCATTGCCCTTCAACGCGGTCGCGGTGCCGCTGGGATGCAGCTCCGGATAGGTCTGCTGCGGATGGAAGGTGTCGTGGATGCCGGTCGCAACCGCGTTGGCCAGACCTTGGCTGGGGTTGTCGACGTAGATCAACGACCAGGTGACTCCCGAAGCCAGGAAGGAGATCGCCATCGGCATGAACAAAACGATCTTGAACGCCGACCGCCAGCGGATTCGTTCGGTGAGCACGGCGAAGAACAAGCCCAACACGGTGACCACGGCGGGCACGATGATCACCCAGAGAATGTTGTTCTCGAACGCCTTCAACGAGTCGCTGGAGGTGAAGATCGAGATGTAGTTGGACAATCCGGCGAATCCGGTGGCCTGCCCGCTCGGCCCGTCGTGAAAGAAGCTGCGGATCAGCGTGTAGATCATCGGGTAGAACACGATGGCCAGCAGGAACACAGCAGCAGGAAACAGGAAGATCAGGCCGACCCAGACGCTTTCGCCCGGCGATCGACGTCGCACAGTCACTGCCACTTGACCGCGCTGGCGTCCTTCTCCAGCTGCTGCTGTGTGGCCTTGACGTTGCCGGTGGTCAGGAAGGACTGCAGGTCGGCCCATTCACCCTTGTTCGGGGTGCCGCCGAACGCGGCCGGAGCCTGGTCCGACATGTCGAAGCGGAAGTTGTTGCCGACATCGACGATCTGCTTGCCCAGTTGACCGGACACCGGGTCGTTGTAGTCGGGGACCTGCAGATTCTTGTTCGCCGAGATGAAGCCGCTGCCGGCGGTGCCGACCAGGAGTTTCGCGGCTTCGGCACTGCCGAGATAGGCCATGAACTGGCTGGCCGCCTCGTTCTTGGTGAAACCGACCGCGAAGTCACCGGCCGCCTCGACCACCGGCTTGGAACCGTCCACGGACGGGAACGGAGCGACCTTGGCGTCGGTGCCGACCTTGGCCGGCAACTTGTCGCTGGTGATCGTGGTCGCCACGAAGCTCGCCTCGTAGACCAGCGCCGACTTCGGGTTCGCCTTGAACACGTTGTCCACCGACGCGGTGAACGGCACCTTGACCGCCTGCGCCGGGTCACCGATCAACGCCTTGCTGCCCCAGATCTGCTTCAGCGTGTCCAGGGCCTTGGTGACGGACGGATCGGTCCATTTGATCTCGTGCTTGGTGAGCTTGTCGTACATGCTCAAACCTGCCGTACGCAGGTAGACGTTCTCGAACCAGTCGGTCAACGTCCAGCCGTCGCCACCCCCGACCGAGATCGGCACTGCGACCCCGGAGTCGGACAACGTGTGCCCGTCCTTGATCAAATCGTTCCAGGTCGCCGGGGCAGACTTGAGTCCCGCATTGGAGAACAACTTCGCGTTGTACCAGATGGTCGACTTGTTCGACGCGTCCACCGGAACCCCGTACAACTTGCCCTTGTACGAGCCCAGGGTGGCCCACTCCTTGCTGAAGTTGTCGTTGGTCGCGGACTGCATCGCAGCGGTAGCCGGCTGGAGCTTGCCGGACGAGGCGTACTGGGCGATCGCGCCGGGCAGCGACAGGATCGCCACATCCGGCGGGTTGCCGCCGGCCACCTTGGTGCCGAGGACGGTCGCCTCGTCACCGCCCGCCGCGGGGGTGTACTTCCCGCTGGCGCCGGTCTTCTTGTCGAAGGCGTCGATCACCGCCTGGAAGGCCTTCTGCTCACCGCCGGTCCACTGTCCGAGGATCGTGAACGACTTACCGCTCAGGTCCGGGCTGCTGGCGCTCGGACTGCTGGAGGCTGCCGGACTTTTCGCCGACGAACTCGGCGACCCGCTGCTGTTGTTGCCCGAACCGCTACAGGCAACCAACGACAGCGATGAGGCCACCGCCAGGACACCGAGCCAGATCCTTCTCCTTCGCGCTGCCACGTCCCCTCCTCGTACGTGTACCGATCGTCCGGTCGCGGTCCGGAGAGCACACATCGTCGGGTTCGTAGCAAAACCTGGCGCATCGGGTGGAATCCGGGCGGCCACTTTCATCTTGCCCGCCAGGGCTCTCCGCTTCCCAGAGTCTCAGGTTCGGCCCAGGCGAGGCGGGCTACGAGCAAGCCTCGGGGGTGGACCACCGGACCAGCGCGGTCGCCCTGGCCCCGCAGCAGGGCATTCCCGGTCAGTAGGTTGGGCGCCATGACCGTACCGGCTCCGTTCCCCGCCGTCTCCGACGCCGACCCCGCACTCGCCGCAGACTCTGTTGCCGTACCCCACGACCGTCACGGTGCCGGGCCGCAGCCGGCGATCGTGCTGATCTCCGGGGAGCACGCGGATCGTCTGTTGGAGGAGTTCTGGCGGTACGGGCGCGACTACCTGCTGCAGACTGCCACCTCCTGCGCCGCGGCGTTGGAGGTGATCGACGAACTTCAGCAGCAAGGCCGCCAGATTGCTTTGCTGGTAGCCGATTCCCGGCTGCCGGACGAATCGATCTTGGTCGCGTTCGGCAAGTGGCGGGCGGCGGTGCCGACCGCGCGACGCGCGATCGTTACGCCGATGGAGCGATTCACGGTCGACGGTCCGTCGCTGCGCCAGGGCATGGCCAAGGGCAAGTACGACGCGTACCTGCTGATGCCACGCGGCCCGCGGGACGAGGAATTCCACAACGCGATCACCGATCTGTTGTCGGACTGGGGCTCCACCGTGCCGGATCCGGAAGCGGTGACCGCCAAGATCATCGCGCCGACGGCGACCCCGCTGGTCACCGAGATCCGTGACTTCTTCGACCGGATGGGTATGCCGACCGGGCTCTACCATCCCGATTCCGAGGTTGGCCGGCTGGTGCGCGATCGGTTCCCGGCCGACGCGGAATATCCGCTGGTCTGGTCGGTGGTGCGGGATCCGCTGGCGCCGAAATCGGTCAGCGAGGTCGCCCGATCGATCTACGGCGCGCCGGACGGAGTGCCGGGAGTTGTTGATCTTGCGGTGGTCGGCGCCGGTCCGGCCGGGCTGGCCACCGCGGTCTACGGCGCGTCCGAAGGCTTGTCCACGGTGGTGATCGAGTCCGGGGCGATCGGTGGCCAGGCCGGGACCAGTTCCATGATCAGGAACTATCTCGGTTTCCCACGTGGCATCTCCGGCATGCGGCTGGCTCAACGCGCACGCAACCAGGCGCTGCGATTCGGTGCGGAATTCTTCACCGGTTGGCCGGTGCAGCGGATGGTGCCGGGTTCACCGCATCTGCTGCACACCGAGGGTGGGACGATCCGTGCGCGTTCGGTGGTGATCGCCAACGGCGTCACCTACCGCAAGCTCGGCGTCGAACCGCTGGAGCAACTCGTCGGCACCGGCGTCCACTACGGCGCCGCGTTGACTGCGGCGCGGGAGATGGAGGGCCGCGACGTGGTGGTGGTCGGCGGCGGAAACTCCGCCGGTCAGGCAGCGGTGCACCTGGCTCGGTTCGCCCGGTCGGTCCGGTTGGTGATCAGACGACCCGGGTTGGAGGAGACCATGTCCTCCTATCTGATCGGCGAGATCGCTTACACGGCAGGGATAACCGTACAAACGTGTACGACGGTCGTCGACGGCGGCGGCCACGATGCGCTGGAGTGGCTGTGCCTGGAGGACACCCGGACCGGCGAACGGAGCACCGTACCGGCGGGCGGCTTGTTCCTGCTGCTGGGTGCTCAGCCACACTGCGACTGGTTGCCCGACGCCATTGCCCGCGATGATCATGGATTCGTGCTGACGGGACGAGACGTGCCGCAGAGTGCTTGGCAGCAAGGGATTCCGCCGACCGATCTGGCCACGACGGTGCCGGGCGTGTTCGCCGCCGGGGACATCCGCTCCGGTTCGATGAAGCGGGTGGCGGCGGCCAGCGGCGAGGGTGCGTCGGTGGTGCCGCTGGTCCATCGCTGGCTGGCTGCGAGCGCCGACGTACCGATCTCATGATCAGGCGATCATGCGGAGCGGCCCGTCGTTCGATTCGTAGAGTGAGGCGATGATCATTCCCGAAGCGCTGCCGGCTCCGAACGGCACCGACCCCGAACGTGCTGTCCTGGAAGGATTCCTGGAGCAGTATCGAGCCATTGCCGTACGCAAGGCCGCCGGACTGGATGAGGCCGCGGCACGACGTCGGCTGGTCGATTCGCCGACCACGGTGGCGGGTTTGATCAAGCATCTGCGCTGGGTCGAGGAAGCCTGGTTCGTCGAGGTTCTACAGGGTCGGCCGCGTCCGCAGTGGCGCGACGTCGACCCGGACTGGCAGTTCCGGCTCGAGGATGATGATCAACTCGGCAACTTGATCGCGGAGTTTCAGCAGGCCTGTCAGCGATCCCGCCTGATCGCGGCCGAACATGATCTTGATGACACCGGCTCCCATCCGCGGCTGGGCGTGGTCTCGCTGCGCTGGATCTATGCCCACATGATCGAGGAGATCGCCCGTCACGCGGGTCAGCTGGACATCCTCCGTGAGCAGTTGGACGGTGTCGTCGGCTTCGACTGACCGCAGCTCCTGATCCGTCCGGGCTTCGCGGATCTCGTAGCGGACGGTCGCCTGGCGGCACCGAAAGGAGTTGGGATGGTGGGCGGCGGACTGCCACCATCCCAACTCCTCGACGTGTTCGTCGGGTCGGACCGGACGTTCCCCCGAGACCTCAGGTCGACCTTCGAACCAGATCGGCGCCGCGATCGTCGATCGACCCCTCGAAGATCGTCGACCTCATCCGCCGATGTGTGCGTCGCAGAACGCTCACGGTGAAGACTCTTCCGCATCGGCCCGCCGTGGTCGTCAGCCTGTAGGCCGATCATCGGCTACTGCCCCAGGATGATCACCGAAACCAGTACGGGCCCGGGCCGGCTGTCCGGATCCGGTCTCAGTCGCGGGCCCCGACAACGGCGATCAGCAACGCCGCCGCGGCCAGCAGGAGCACCATCGACGCCGTACCGAACCAGCCGACCAGGTAGGCGACGCCGCCGAGCCAGCCGAACAGGCTGGATCCGCCGTAGTAGAAGAGGTTGTAGAGCGAGGTCGCCTGCGCCTTTCCGGTTCGCGCGCGGGCGCCGACCCAACCGGCGGCGATCGAGTGCGCACCGAAGAAGCCCGCGGTCAAGATCACCAAGCCGATCAAGATCGTCGGCAGCCAGTCGGGCAAAGTGAGCGCGACGCCGATGATCATGATCACGGTCGAGATCAGCAGCACCGGCCGACGGCCACGACGAGCGGCCAGGCCACCGGCGATCCGAGACGACACCGTGCCGGCCAGGTAGGCCAGGAAGATCAGCGCCGCCAAGCTGACCGGGAGTCCGAACGGCGCCGCCTCGAGCCGATAGCCGAGGTAGTTGTAGATCGCCACGAAGCCGCCCATCAGCAGGAACGCCTGGGCGTAGAGCACCAGCATGGCCGGGTTCTTCAGATTCGCCCGCAGTCCGGCCGTCACCTGCCGCCCGGACGCGCCGGTCGGCCGGAAACCACGTGCCGCCGGTATCAGCAGGATGAAGAGCACCGAGGCGATGCCCGCCATCACCGCGACACTGAGCATGCCGATCCGCCAGCCGCCCCAGTCGGCGAACGGGGCGGCCACCAGCCGGCCGAGCAGGCCGCCGACCGTCGTCCCGGAGATGTACGTGCCGGCAGCGATCGCCACCTGGCCCGGCTCGACTTCCTCGTGCAGGTAGGCGATGGCGAGCGCGGGAACTCCACCGAGAGCCACGCCCTCGGCGATCCGCAACCCGAGCATGGCCTCGAAGTTCGGGGCCAGGACGGTCAGCAGACCGAGGACGGCAGCCGCCGCCAGAGCGATCTTCATCGCCGGCGCCCGGCCGATCCGGTCCGCCAGCCAGGACCAGCCCAGCACCGAGATGGCCAGACCGAAAGTGCCGGCGGAGACGGTCATCGCCGACCGGGCTGCGTCGACCTGCAGTGATCCCCCGATCAACGGGAGGATGCCTTGCGGCGCGTAGAGCTGCGCGAAGGTGGCGACGCCGGCGGCGCCGAGGGCGATCAGAATCCGCCGGTAGCCGCTGCTGCCGCGCGCGTAGCCGGGCCAGGCGACGGGTACCGCGGCGGTCGGTTCGGCGGCTGTCTTGCTCACGGATCCGACGGTAGGCACCGAGAACGCATGAGTCCAATGCATCACACCTCGACATTCAATACGCTGTTGCTATGGATGTGGTCTGCCGTGGATGAGGTTGTTCAGCGTCGTCTGCTTCCGCTGCTCCCGCTGGTGGTCGCCGTCGGTGACACCGGCCAGGTCACAGCAGCGGCCGACGTGCTCGGGCTGCCGCAGCCGACCGTCAGCCGCGGACTGGCGCGGCTGGGCGATGTTCTCGGGGCACCGATCGTCGAGAAGCACGGCCGCGGGATCCGGATGACGCCGGCCGGTGAGGCCCTGCTGCCGCACGCCCGGGCCGCGCTGGCCGCCGCCGCGGCGGGGGCGGATGCCGTCCGCGAACGGGATTCCCAGGCGTACGGAACGTTGAGCATCGCCTTCCAGAACACCCTCGGCGACCGGGTGGTGCCGAACCTGATCAGGGCGTTCCTGGCCGACCATCCGCGGACGAAGTTCGAGCTCACCCAAGGGTCACGCGGCAGCTGTCTGGACGCGCTGGACTCGGGCGCCGCCGAGATCGCACTGATCGCGCCGATCGAGCACCGGCCGGAGCTGGTCGCGGTGTCGCTGCACACCGAGCCGCTGGTCCTGCTGGTGCCGGCGGGTCACCGATTCTCCTCCGCCGCTCGAGTGGACCTGGCCGAAGCGGCCCACGAGCGCTTCATCAGCCTGAAGCCGGGCTTCGGGCTGCATTCGCTCCTGTACGAGTTGGCCGGCGAGTCCGGTTTCGAGCCCCGGGTCGCCTTCGAGGGCGACGACCTGCACACCGTACGGGGTCTGGTCGCCGCCGGACTCGGGGTGGCCTTGGTGCCGCAGGATCGAGCCGCCGCCGGCAGTGGCGGAGTCGAGGTCGCGATCGCCCGGCCGGTCGCCCAGCGTGAGGTCGGCGCGGTCTGGCCGGACAGCAGACCGACCAGTCTGGCCGCGGCCATGCAGCGCCTGTTGCGCCGTCGCGGTCCAGCGCTGACCGCCGCCGGCCTCCGCTGAAGCGTCGGGCGCGCTCGCGAGCCCGGCACGGCCACCCCGCGGAGGTCACGGGCGCACTGCCGCGATCGGCCCGGGATGATCGCGCAAGGGATCAGCGGCGGGTCACCACCGGCGTCAGGTCGGGATCGGTCGCCGAGGTGTCGAACGGGAACACGCCGGGTTGCAGCCGATGGTGGCCGAGTCGGAGCAGATCTTGATCTACGCCGCCGGGGGTGAGGCCGAGCTTCCAGCCGGCGGCCAGCTCGTACAACTCCGGCTCCAGGTAGCCGATCTTGACCAGGATGATGTCCGCCGACTGCGGATCGAGGCCGAGCTTGGTGAAGTCGGCGAGTTTGTGGAACGGCTTGCGGCGTTCGGTCACGATCTCGTACACCGAACCCTGCCGGAGCACGACCTGCGTGCCCGCCGTCGGATCCCCCGCGGTGATCGAGAACACCTCGGCGGTCATCGGCACCGGGCCACGCGGGCCGCCGTCGACGTGGCCTCCGACGTCGACCCGGACGGTTGCTCCGACGCCGGCCTCGACGGCGGCAGCCACCGCGACCGGATCGAAGATCGACGCGTGGATGACGGTGAGCTCCGTCCTCGACGCATCCGAGTCGGACAGTTCCGGTCGCTGCAGCAGTTCGCCCAGCGTCCAGGACACATCGCCGGTGCCGCCGGCGGTCGGATTGTCACCGGAGTCGGAGATCACGAACGGGCGGGGTGCGCCGTCGGCCAGCGCCGCGTCGAGAGCCTCGCCCAGCGGTAGCGCATCGGCGACGAAGACGAAATCCTCCCGGGCCTCCCAGTAGAGCCGGGCCAACCGCTCGGCCTCCCGCGCAATTACGTCTTGATCGTCCCCGGTGACGACCACCGCGCACTGGCAGCGCGGCTCGTCGGCCCAGGCGTAGCCGACCCAGATCGCCGCATCGACGACGCCGTCGAGCGCTTCGACCTCGGGGACCTCGGCATAGATGCTCTTGGCCGGCTCCAGCCGGGTGCTGGTCTTCTCACCCGGCAGCAGGACCGGGACCTGCCGCCAGGCCTTGTACGGCCGCCGAGCCTGCGGGTCCGACCCGGTACCTGCGCGCAATCGGGACAGCAGGTTGAAGACCGCCCGCTGCTTGGTGTTCATCGCATCCTCGTGCGGCGCCATCCGATAGCAGGTGATCAGGTCGGTGGCGTCCAGCAGTTCCCGGGACACGTTGCCGTGCAGATCCATCGAGGTGGACATCAGGGTGTCGGGGCCGAGCGCCTCCCGCAGTGCGGTGGCCAGGTCGCCCTCGGCGTCGGTCATGCCGAGCACGCTCATCGCGCCGTGGATGTCGAAGTAGAAGCCGTCGAACGGACCGTCCTCGGCGATCGAGGCGCGGACCGCAGCGATCAGTTCGTCCTTGACCGCGACGTAGAAGTCGGGATCAACCGCACCGCCCGGCAGCGACCGGGCGTGCACCAGCGGCACCCAGTCCGCCTCCGGGCCAAGATCATCAACGGCCGCGCGCGCCTCGGACAGCCGGTCGTCGACAGTCGATCCGGGACCGACGAAGAAGGGGTAGTAGTCCATCAGTTCCTTCCCGCGCCGCACCGTGAACGCCTCGGGTCCGCTGACATGCGGGGAGAAGGTGCTGGCCTCGATCGACATGCCGCCGATCCCGATCCGTGGCCGGGCGATGCCGCCGGCCTCGATAGGGGGAAGTGAACCGGACCAGATCTGTGACGCCGGCAGGGCCATGCCTGCATCCTTCCGCTGAGAGTTGATGATCACGGATCATTCCATCTGCCGCTCGCCCGCGCGTGGCCGACCTGCCCGCCGCTCGCTGTCAACCCGGCTGTCCGCACTCGGTGGTGCGGCCAACCTCGGGTAACGCCCAGCCGACCCGAGGTCGGTCAGGACTCGTCCAGCGCCGTCCGGAACGCGGCCGACAGGCCGGATGGCAGGTCCTGCTCACCGACGGTGATCTCCTGGCCGGCGTACTGAACGGTGTAGACGAACCGGTCCGGTCGCGGCGGGGAACTGGCGAGACGGGAGAAGTCGGTCTGGTCGAGCAGGGCGCTGAGCCGGCGGCCACGCTCACTGTCGGCATCGATGGTGGCACTTCGGCTGACCCCGGTGATGCCGCCGCTGCGGCGGATGGCGACCGTCGGAACCGCTGCGCCGACCGCGCCGCCGGAGCCGGCCGCGGCCGGGGCGGTGTCCGCGTCGAGCACCCCCACCGTCGCCCACGCCTGACGGACCTTGTCCGCGACATCCGCGTGGTCGGGATACAGCTGCCGGGCGGCCTCGACGGTGGCGTTGGCGAAGCCGGCGAAGTCGGTGTCGGCGCCCACCTCGCTGCCGGTCAACGCGCGATACCAGACAGGGCCGGCCTGATCCCAGCTGTGACCGCCCAGTGCGGTGGCCGTCAGATAGAACGCCCGGTTGGGGATCCCGGAATTGATGTGCACGCCGCCGTTGTCGTCAGTGGTGTTGTCGTAGTCGGCCATCGATCCGACCTGCGGGTCCTTGCCCAGACGAGGGTCGTCGTAGGCCGTGCCGGGATCCTTCATCGAACGCAAGGCCTTTGCCTGGACTCCGGGCATGAACAATCCCTCGCCGATCAGCCAATCGGCCTGCTCGGCCGTTTGGCCGTTGACCCATTGCTTGCAGATCGCGGCGAACGCGTCGGAGATGCTCTCGTTCAGGGCGCCGGACTGGCCCTGGTAGGTGAGCGCGGCGGTGTATTGCGTAACGCCGTGGGTGAATTCGTGTGCCATCACGTCCATCGGCTTGGTGAATCGGGTGAAGATCACCCCGTCGCCATCACCGAAAACCAGTTGTTGTCCGTCCCAGAAGGCGTTGTCGTAATCCCGTCCGTAATGGACCGTGATCTTGATCGGGGTGTCGCGACCGTCCACGGACTGCCGTTGACAGACGTCTGCGAACAGATCCCAGATCTGACCCGACGACGCCCATGCCTCGTCGACCGCAGCATCGCCGGCCGGCGGATCATCCTCTTTGCGGGCAACGGTTCCGGGCAGGTCTTCGGTGTTGGCTGCGGTGTAGACCGTACGTCGTGCGTCGTCCGCATCGGCTGCCGGTCCATGATCAACAAGTCGGCGCCGCTGTCTGACCCGGTCGTCGATCTGCAGCGTCGACCGGCACAGGGCTGCGTGGTGATCATCATCGGCCGTGTTGTCGATGATGTGCTGCAAGAGATAGGTCGGAATGAAATGACAGGACATGGCAGCCTCCAACGCCGTAGTTGATCGCGTCGTTGACGCTAGCTCGGCGGTCCGACAAAACGTCGGCATCAGCGTCGCCATGGCGTACGGAGGCAGCTGCGAGGGTTGCGGTGGGCCGTCGGCAGACCGCCTTATCCAGGCTTAGGACAAACGCTGTCCACTACCGGAAATGTCCGGTAGTGGACGGCTGAAAGGTACCCGAGGTCAGTTCTCAGGCAACTAGCATCGTGCTTGCACCGCAACGCTTGGATCTCCGGTTCCGGCGGGCGATCCGTCGGCCGAAGTTGATCATCGGCGTTGGAGCTCCTGACGTGGGCGGCGCATCCAGTCTTCGACCGACGTTCGACCGTACGGCCGTGGTGAACCCGACGCACCACGGGCCGGCTGCGAAAGATCGCTCAGCGATTCCCCCGGGAGCGATCTTGACGGTTGATCAGTCGTTGGGCACCGGGATGATGACCCCCGTCCCGGGCCCAGAGGGTTGGCCGAGCTTGGACATGGACTCGGACGGCTGGATGCGTCGCCACGCTTGGATTGACCGGGACGTCCCCCGACGTCGTCTGGCCCCGCGTGGCGCGCAACCGTTGCCGAAAACCTCCCATCCGCCAAAGGGTCCCCGAGCTCCCTGGGCATGCGGACAGATTGATGGACTGACCGCAACTGATCGGAAGTTTTCTTGGTAAGATGCGAGCGCGGGTAGCTGGCCTCTGATGAGGTCAATACCCTCCTAGTCTGGCGACAGGCCCGAGTGGTCGGCGCTGCTCGAACGGCCCATCGCTAGCCGATGAGTGACCGCCGCGAGGCGGGCACTGATCACATCCCCCGGGTGACGCCCGTGGTTCTGATGTCTCAGAGCCACGGGCGCTGCCGGTATCGGGAACAGTAGCACGATCCGACCGTCTTGTCCTATACCGGACATGTCCGGTTTTGGACGTTCGTGGTCTCGGGTACGTCACGAAGAGCAAAAGTAGGTTGAACAGCACGGGCGCCGGTCCGAGTCACCCGGGCCTCCAGGGTCGAGGGTGCTGGCGCTTGGGGGAAAGGAAATCATCCATGACTGAGGTCTCTGTCCGGCGTGCCGGCCGAATCGCTGGGGCTGCGACGGCGCTCGCCTTGGCGGTCGGATTCTGCGGTGTTCAGGCCGCGAGTGCGGACGCGCTGAATGGTGCCGCAAGTCTCAACGGAGCCGCCACCCTGAACGGCGCTGGTTCGCTCAACGGTGCCGGCAGCTTGAACGGTGCCGGCAACTTGAACGGCGCGGGTTCGCTGAACGGTGCCGACTCGCTTAACGGCGCTGCCACCTTGAACGGCGCCGGTTCGCTGAACGGGGCCGACAGCTTGAACGGTGCTGGCTCGCTCAACGGGGCTGCCACCTTGAACGGCGCCGGTTCGCTGAACGGTGCCGACAGCTTGAACGGCGCCGGGAGTCTGAACGGTGCCGACTCGCTGAATGGGGCTGCTACCTTGAACGGTGCCGGATCGCTCAATGGGGCCGACAGTCTGAATGGCGCAGGTTCGCTGAACGGTGCTGCCACCTTGAACGGTGCCGGTTCCCTCAACGGTGCAGGTAGTCTGACCGGTGCAGATTCGCTGAACGGTGCCGGTTCGCTCAATGGGGCCGGCAGTCTGAACGGCGCCGCGACCCTCAACGGCGCGCGTGCCGCGACCGCCGAGGCGTCCGTGACCGACATTCACTCGCTGTTCAGCAACTGAGCTGAGCGGTCACGTCCCGAGCCAGCCAGGTTGGCCCAGGAGCGTGCTGAACAATCCGCTCTGCTGAGCAACGCGCTGCACGTACATCGGCGGCGTGTTGACGCGGAGCGTCGCCCTGCGCCGACATGCACTCGCTCAACGTGCTGACGCACGCCCTCGCTCGCGCGCCTTGCCGTGTCGACGTGGAGCGTCGCCCTGCGACGACATGCACGCACATCACGCCGCTCGCGACGAGCGTCTTATTCAGCACCCTCCTAGGCGTCGTCCTCGGCCAACCGCCGGTTGTCGGAGCGAAGTGCTTCGGTCCGCGCCAGGGCGGCGCCGAGTTGGAGACGTGTCTGCACTTCCAGGTCGTCCATCAGACTGGCGATCCAACGACGTACTGATCGCTCGGTGACCCCGAGTTGGTTCGCAATCGCGACGTCGGTCGCGCCGCTCATCAACAACGAAACCAGCAGATCGCGGCGAGGATCGGCGGCCACGCCGCTGCTGGTGGTGTCGATCGGCAGCGAGCGATGCCAGACCGCTTCGAACAACGACTGCAACGCCTCCACCATGATCGGATGATGGACCAGCGTCGCCCGCGTCTCCTGGTCCGGCGCGTACGAGGCCGGTGCCGGCGTGAAGGCGACGACAGCATCCACCACCACGAGTTTCATCGGTACGTCCCCGGTCCGGGCACGTTCACCGACCTCGTGGAACAACGCCATCTCGGCCAGCCGATTCTCATCGAAGCCCGGATGGTAGATCGATCGGATCCGGACTCCGCGCAGCAGGGCCTGGAATTCCGCCGAATTCGATTCCAGCCATTCCCGCGTCGGGGCCCGGGTGGTCACGTACGGGGGCTTGTCGAAACCGCAGATCTCGAAGCGAGCCCGACCGGCGATCTCGTTCAGCGCCGACTGCACCTCTTCCCGGCCGATCAGCGACCGCAGTCCGCTGTCGCCGCCGTCGGACATCGCCATCAACCGAGTCTGGGCGGCATCCGCCGACGCCACCAGCGCATCCAGCTCTGCCGTCCGCTTGGCCCGCAACGCCCGCAACGCGTCCGGCAGCGGGACGGCCAGCCACCAGCCGCTCACCTCGCGCACCGCCAACCCCCGCTCATGCAGGGTCGCCAGTCGTTCCTCGATCTCGACCATCGGCTGTCCGTCGGCGAGCTTCTCGATCGGCGCGTTTCCGACCGCCAGCAGCCGTCCGTAGAGTCGCTCCGACTCCTCGTCGATGTCGAAGATCTCGAGCATTCAGACCCCTTCGCGACGTCGCCGGCAGCGATGGCGCTTTTTCCCGATGCGGCATGATCCTGCCTACGGTTCTGCAGGTCCAATCCGCAGGCTAGTGCAATCGGATCGGCACCGTGCGCGGCAGGTACGGCGATTCCAGCTGATGACGCCAAAGCTGATCAGTCAGGGCCGCCGAGCCGACGATCTCGGCCGGCATGAATGAGACCTGTACGCGCCCGCGCGCGGTCGATGCGAAGATGGGTCGCCGGATCGAGCCTGGCCGGGCCGCGGATCAGGTTGACGGAGCGGACGCCGGGCCGATGGACGCCGGGCAATTGAGGCCAGACAGCAGACGTACGAAGGAGTCGGTAGATGTCAGAACTCGCGCAGATCGGGGTCACCGGACTGGCGGTGATGGGGCGCAACTTGGCGCGCAACTTCGCCCGCAACGGCTACCGGGTCGCCTTGCACAACCGCACCTATGCGCGGACCCAGTCGCTGATCGCCGATCACGGCGACGAAGGCACGTTCCTCCCGAGCGAGTCGATGAAGGACTTCGTGGCGTCGCTGGAGCGGCCGCGGCGGATCGTGATCATGGTGCAGGCGGGTGCCGGCACCGACGCGGTGATCGACGAACTGATTCCGCTGCTGGAGCCGGACGACATCGTGATCGACGCCGGCAACGCGCACTTCCCGGACACCATCCGGCGGGAACAGCAATTGGCCGAGCACAATCTGCACTTCGTCGGGATGGGCGTCTCCGGTGGGGAGGAGGGCGCGCTGAACGGGCCGTCGATCATGCCCGGAGGCTCGGCCAAGTCGTACGAGTCCCTCGGTCCGATGCTGGAGAAGATCTCCGCCCACGTCGACGGCGTGCCCTGCTGCACCTACATCGGCCCGGACGGCGCCGGCCACTTCGTCAAGATGGTGCACAACGGCATCGAGTACGCCGACATGCAGCTGATCGCCGAGGCCTACGACCTGCTGCGGCAGGGGCTGGGCGCTTCCGCGGCCGAGATCGCCGAGATCTTCAAGCAGTGGAACACCGGCGACCTGGAGTCGTTCCTGATCGAGATCACCGCCGAGGTGCTGGCGCACGTCGACGCCGAGACGGGCAAGCCGTTCGTCGACATCATCCTGGACCGGGCCGAGCAGAAGGGCACCGGCCGCTGGACGGTTCAGAACGCTCTCGATCTCGGTGTGCCGATCACCGGTATCGCCGAGGCGACCTTCGACCGGGCGCTGTCCGGTTCGGTGCCGCAGCGTGAGGCCGCCCGGGCCAAGCTGGCCGGCAAGACGGCGAACTGGGAGATCAAGGATCGTGACGCCTTCATCGAGGACGTCCGGCAGGCGTTGTACGCGTCCAAGGTGGTCGCCTACTCCCAGGGCTTCGACCAGATCGCAGCCGCCAGCAAGGAGTACGGCTGGGACATCGACCGGGGTGCGATGGCCCGGATCTGGCGCGGCGGCTGCATCATCCGGGCTCGCTTCCTGAACCGGATCACCGAGGCGTACGAGCGCGACCCGGAGCTGCCGCTGCTGCTGGCCGACGACTACTTCGCCGAGGCGGTCAGCTCCGGCCTGGAGGCCTGGCGGCGGATCGTCGCCGGTGCCGCGCAGAACGGCGTACCCACGGCGGCCTTCTCGTCCTCGCTGGCCTACTACGACGGCATCCGCGCCGATCGGCTGCCGGCCGCGTTGATCCAGGCCCAGCGCGACTACTTCGGTGCGCACACCTACCACCGGGTGGACAAGGAAGGCACCTTCCACACCGAGTGGAGCCTCGACCGCTCCGAAACCCAGCAGTGACACCTCCCTCAACGCCGAGTTGTCAGTCGGTGGTTTGGCTATGACCAAACCAGTGGCTGACACGTCGGCTGTGGTGGTGATGGGAGTTTCGGGGTCGGGGAAGACGACGGTGGCCGAGTTGCTGGCCCGCCGACTCGGCTGGCAGGAGGCCGAGGCGGACGACTTCCATCCGGCCGCCAACGTGGCCAAGATGCACGACGGGATCCCGCTGACCGACGCGGATCGGTTGCCCTGGTTGGAATCCCTGCGGAATTGGATCAGTGCCGCGCCGGGCAGTGTGATCATCACCTGCTCCGCACTCAAGCGCAGCTACCGGGATCTGCTGCAGACAGCCGACGCGGATGTCAGGTTCCTGCATCTGGACGGCGACCCGGAAGTGATCAGGCGGCGGATGACGGCGCGGCAAGATCATTTCATGCCGCCGGCTCTACTGGACTCGCAATTGGACACCCTGGAACGGTTGCAACCGGACGAGCCGGGCCTGGTGGTGGACATTGATCAAGCTCCGGAACGAATCGTCGATCAGGCCGTTCGCGAACTCGGCCTGCGCAGCTGAGCCGGGCGCGGTTTCGCTGTCCGGGTGAGGAAATCTAGGGTTGGGCCATGACCCACGACCTGGCCGGACGGCGGATCCTGATCACCGGAGCGAGCGGCGGCCTCGGCCTCGCCTCGGCCGAACAACTGGCGGCACGCGGTGCTCAGATCGTGCTCGCGGTCCGCAATCGCGAACGCGGTAAGGCTGCAGAGCAACGGATCCGGATGACGGTGCAGCACGCCGCCCTCGAGATCGCTGATCTTGATCTTGCCGATCAGTCGTCGGTGGACGCCTTCGCCCAAGATCAACTTCGGCGAGGGCCGCTGGATGCCTTGATCAACAACGCCGGCACGTCGATGGTGCCGCGGCGGACGCTGACCTCCGACGGCTTCGAGTTGCAACACGCCACCAACCTGCTCGGCCACTTTCGCCTTACCGCGTTGATGATGCCGGCGCTGGAGCAGCGGGCGGGCCGCGTGGTCTGGTTGAGCAGTGTGGTGGCCTGGGCGCCGCGGCGGATCGATCCCAGTCTGGGCCTGGCCGGGCACTACAACCCGAGCCTGGTGTATGCGCAGAGCAAGCTGGCCTGTGGGGCCATCGGGCTGGAACTGGACCGCCGATTGCGTGCCGCCGAGTCGGCGGTCAGCTCGGTGATTGCTCACCCCGGCTGGTCGAACACCGGGCTGTTCGCCCAGCACCCCGGCTTCATCCCGCGGCTGCTGCATCGAACCGGCGCACCGTTGGGTTCGACCGCGGCCGACGGCGCTCGCAGTCAGGTCCACGCCGCAGTCTCGCCGGAGGTGAACGGCGGCGACTACATCGGTCCACGGTGGGTCGGCCGGGGCACGCCGTGGAAGGTGCGGCCGCGTCGGCTGATGAGCGACCCGCAGTCCGGACTCCGACTGTGGACCGCCGCCGAACGCGTCACGGGCGTCAGCTTTCCGATCCCCGACGAGCGAGCAGCCTGAGCCATCGCGTCGTGGCCGCTACTGAGCCTGAGACCGCCTCAGCCGGGCCAGATCGTCAAGGGTGTCGACATCGTCGACGAGCTCGGCGGGTAGCCGGAGTCGGCGGTAATCGCCGAGGTCGGGCAGCAGATTGCGGGCGCTGAAGTCGGCGACGTCGGTTCGGGCAGCCAAACGATGCAGCACGGACCCGCTGAGGGCGAGTTGAAGCGGCTGCTCGACCTCTTCGGCGTCGACTCCGACCACGGCCGCGTCCGGGCCGAGCGTCGACAGCTCGTCGACCAGGCGCACCGCCGCGATGCCGGCTCCGGGTGCGTCACCGGGCAGGGTGACCACCCGATCGATCCCGTGATCGAGGGCGGTACGGAAGCCGGTCACCAGGGCCGCGGCCGGTCCGCTGCCCGGCGGCTGCTCTCGTACGGTGATGATCTTGCGGTCCGAATCGAGCCTTCGCGGCGGCCCGACCATGATCACGAGCCAGTCGTCCGGCAGCGTACCGACGGCGTGATCGATCAACGCGACGCCGTCCAAGTGGGCGGCGAGTTTGTCCGAACCGAATCGCCGGGATCGACCGCCCGCAAGGACAATCGCAGCAACGCGCGGATGTACGACGCTCGGGCGCGGGACATCCCCGGCGTCGGATTCAGCAGTCACAGGCCGCGCAGGAAATCGTTGTCGTCGTCGGGTGCTTTCGGACGCTTGACGGAATCGTTGCGGGACTCCCGGTTCGGCCGGCCGAGGACCAGCCAGCCGATCGGCCCGACCAGAGGCAGGCAGATGATTGCAGTTGCCCATAGCCAACGAGGCATCCGGCGAACGGCGTACGTCGGGGCCTGGGCTACCTCAACCACGCAGTAGATGGCGAGCAACACCATCATGATGATTGGCAGATACCGACCCATGGCCTCAGCGTAGTCCGGACCTGTACCGGTGGCAGCGGCCCGCCAGTTCTGTCACCGGATCGGTGCGCTCGGTCATTCGGACGATCATCGACCCGGTGCGGGCGGACCGGTCCGCGCCGGAGGAGTGTCGACCGGACCTTATGCTGTCGGCCATGTCCGAACACCCCCACCCGCCCGGTTCCGGCGAGCCCGGAACCGTACGCTCGAACCACCCGACGATGGCCGAGCTGCGGGCGGTGGCGCAACCGCCGACGGTGCTGGGCCGCCGAAATTCCGAGCACTGGGCCGGTGCGCTCTATCTGCGCAAGGGGTCGATCTACATCACCCGGCTGCTGTTGCCGACCGGGATCAGCGCAAACGCGGTGACCTGGTGGATCGCGATCATCGGGCTGCTCGCGGCCGCGGTGTTGATCTTTCCCGGTTGGTGGCCGTTCCTGGCTTGTGCGGTGCTGATCCAGTTCTCGATCATGATCGACTGCACCGACGGCGAGATCGCTCGCTGGCGTGACCAGCGGTCGGCGGCCGGGGTCTACATCGACCGGATCTGCCATTACGTGACCGAGATGGCGCTGCCGATCGGCTTCGGCATTCACCTGGACGGGGGACTGTCCCAGCTCGGTGGCTGGACCTTGATCGGGATGGCAACCTCGGTGCTGGTGCTGTTGAAGAAGGCGTTCGGTGATCTTGTTCACGTCGCTCGCGCATACCAGGGATATCCCAAGCTGAGCGAGGATGCGGAGATCGCCGCACCGCGTTCGGGTGGCCTGCGTTCGCTGCGGTCGCTGTTGCGGTTCTTCCCGTTCTTCCGGGCGTTCGGTGCGATCGAGTACTCGTTGATCTTGCTCGTGATCGCCACTGCGGACCTGGTCCTGCGGCTGGTCGGTGTGGAGTGGTTCATTCCGAACGGGCCGGGTGCGCACGCCTACTCCGATCCGCCGCCGTCGCTGGGCGCCGAGTTCCTGCTCCAGATCTGGGCGGTGGTCGGGCTGCCGCTGGCCTTCCTCACCGCAGCCGGCTACCTGATCTCGATCCTCGCCTCCAGCCGCCTCAACCCGCCCGCGGAGTAGTCGTTCGAGTCGCGGGCCGTCCGGCCCGGCGACGTATTCCAGCTTCGGTGAGGAAACGTACGAGGTGGTGGTCGCTCCTCGTCAGCCGCGCGCCGAATCTGCCGCCGCACGCGAAATATCCGGTGCGGGAGGGGATTTTGCGCGCGGCTGACGGATGTGGAGCGGAGTCGCGGGATCGGGGTGCCCCAGAGATCACGGCTCAGATGATCGGCGGTTGGCCCAGGCGGGTCAGTTTGGCGACGGTCTTCCAGTGCATCGGGTCGCGCTCGCCGGGGGAGGTACGCCAGCCCTCGCGCCAACCGGCGACCCAGGACTTCACTGATTCCCAGTCGCGGGCGTTGCGGCTCAGCGAGATCGCGGTCCAGATGCCGACGTATACGGGAATCAGCGGCACCGGCAGGTTCCGGCGGGCCACCCAGACCCGATTCCGTGCGTTCAGCCGCAGGTAGTAGGAGTGGCGACCCGGCGGCAACGCGGGATGATGCACGGTCAGCGAGGACTCGTACCACGCGTCCCAGCCGCGATCGCGCATCCGCCAGCAGACGTCGACGCCCTCGTGGCCGTGGAAGAAGTTGCCCGGGAAGCCGCCGACCGACTCCCAGGCGGCGCGCCGATACAGGGTCACACCCTCCGGGCAGGTGAAGGCCGGGCCGGAATCCATCGGGTCGCCGACGTGGGCGCGCGGGACCCAGCGACGCAGGGTGGTGCCGTCCTGATCGGACAGCCGCGGCGCCAGCAGGCCGAGCTTGGGCCAGCGATCGAAGATCACCATCGCCTTGTGCAGGAAGTCCGGATCGGGCAGCCACGCGTCGTCGTCGAGGAACATGAAAACGTCGGTGTGAACCCGGGTGGCGGCGTAGTTGCGACCGCCGGGTGAGCCGAGATTCTCCTCCAGACCCTCGGTCCGTACGCCGTCGGGCACGTTCTCGGGCTGCCAGCCCATGCCGACACAGAACACTTCGAAGGAGTCGTACCGCTGAGCCAGCGCGCTACGAAGACAACGATCCAGCTCCTCGGGACGATCACC
The DNA here is from genome assembly GCF_007362775.1 of Microlunatus elymi. Taxonomy (NCBI): domain Bacteria; kingdom Bacillati; phylum Actinomycetota; class Actinomycetes; order Propionibacteriales; family Propionibacteriaceae; genus Microlunatus; species Microlunatus elymi. The sequence continues at coordinate 4,987,360 of NZ_CP041692.1, read as the reverse complement.
CATGGACAGCACGATGATGCTGACCCGAGGACCCGACTGCATGGCCTTAACCTTACGGCCACCGCGGTGTCACCGGGCGTCAACCGGCGAAGACACACCCACGCGCTACCCGACGCGTACGGCGTCCAGGTCCTGCTTGGTCAGCACCGAACGGGTGGCCACCCCGACCTCGTGCAGCCGGTTGGCGCAGGGTTCGGAACGGTCGATCGCACAGACCACGGTGTCGACCTCGGCGCCGAGCCCGCGCAGGGCGACGGCGGCGTTGCGGACGGCGCCGCCGGTGGTGACGATGTCCTCGATCAGGGTGACCCGAAGCCCGTCCAGGTCACCACCCTCGGCGAGCCGACGGGTCCCGTAGGTCTTGGCTTCCTTGCGGATGAACCGGGCCGGCAGACCGGTCAGCGAGCTGATCATGGTCGCGATCGGGATGCCGCCCAACTCCAACCCGCCCAGTGCCTGGGTGTCCTCGGGCAGCAGCGGCACCATCGCCTCCGCGACCCGTCGCAACAGCTGCGGTTCGGCCTCGAACCGATACTTGTCGAAGTATTCGCCGACCACGAGCCCGCTGCGCAGGGTGAACTGCCCGTTGAGCCGGCACAACGAATCGATCTCGGCGGCCAGCGCCGCTCGGTCATCGGTCACGCCGGGATTCTGCCAGCTTCGTCGGGCGCCGACCCCTGGACCTCGCGAACACGATCGCCCGCCGATGGCACAGTCCAGCGCTTACCGACGCCGGTTCCGATCATTGAGCGGGTGATTGTGTTCGCGGGGCATCTGGTCGGCCACCCGATGGGCCGGTCAGATCGGGCCGGTCAAATCAGGCCGGCGATGACCAGGCCGGCGGCGAGACCGATGGCCGAGAACAGGTCGGCCAGACCGGCCGCCTTCAGGGTGGGGATCAGGCCGGGGCCGACGGCGCCGCGGAGCACGGTGACCACCTGCGGCGCCAGATAGCCGATGCCGATCAGCGCCAGCAGCGCCCACCAGCTGGTCAGCGCCGCGGCGATGACGAACGCGACGGCCGCGCCGAGAGCCAGACCGGCGAACAGTCGGCGGGTCGCCTTGTCGCCGATCCGGGTGGCCAGGGTGCGTTTGCCGGAGAGCGTGTCGCCACCGATGTCGCGAAGGTTGTTGGAGACCAGCACCGCGTCGGCCAGCAGCCCGATCCCGATCGCGACCAGGATCGTGGGCAGGTCGATCCGCCCCAGCTGGACCAGCGTCGTGCCGGCGACCGCGACCAGGCCGAAGAAGACGAAGACGAAGATCTCGCCGAGGCCGATGTAGCCGTACGGATGTTTGCCGCCGGTGTAGTACCAGGCCGCGAGGATGCAGGCGACGCCGACCGGCAGCAGCCACCATTGGGCCGACAAGATCATCAAGACCAGACCGAGCAGCGCGGCCAGCCCGAAACAGCCGAACGCCGCGCGCTTCACCAGCACCGGCCGGGCCACGCCGGAGCCGACCAACCGCATCGGTCCGACCCGCTGCTCGTCGGTGCCGCGAATGCCGTCGGAGTAGTCGTTGGCGAAGTTGACTCCGATCTGCAGGCTGATGCTGACCAGCAGCGCCAGCACGGCAGGAATGATCATGAAGCCACCTGCGGCGTGCGCGGTGGCCGAACCGGCGATCACCGGTGCGATCGAGATCGGCAGGGTACGAGGCCGGGCGCCGGCGACCCATTGGGCCGGCGTCGGCATGCCCGGTGCACCCGGCATCGCGGCCGCGCTCACCGTTGCTGCTCGGCGATCGCGTCGGCGAGCAGGCGCTGTCGATCGACCTTGCCGCTCGACGTACGCGGCAATCGCGGCATCATGATCAACTCCCTGGGACGTTCGTGCCGGGCCACCCGGCCGGACAGGAAATCCTGCAACGCGGTCAGGTCGGCTGTCACATCGGCCCCGACGGAACCGGCGGACGGCGTCTCGGCGAAGGCGACCAGCCGAGTGCCCCATTCTCGATCCGGCAGGCCGAGCATCACGATCTCCCCGGATCCCAACGCCGGCCAATCCCGAGCGGTCCGCTCGACCGCAGCCAGGTCGATCTTCAGGCCACCGCTGACGATCACGTCGTCGAAGCGCCCCAACACCTCCAGCCGGGCGCCGATCAACCGCCCCCGATCGTTGGTCCGCACCCAGCGACGCTCAGGTGTTGCCCCAGCAAACTGGCCAGCGGTCGGCAAGCGGCGAGAATCGGGAGTCAAGGGTCCTGAGCAAGGCGGCGGCCCGGGAACGTTCGCGCGCCGGGGCTCCGTGAGCAACGTGGACGCGGTCAGATTCGGTTGCAACCGGTAGCCGGAGAACGCGACCGGGCCTCCGAGCAGGATCCGGCCCACCCCGTCCGAATCCGGCTCGTCGACCCCGACCTCGACGCCCGACAGCGGCTCGCCGTCGTACACGCAGCCGCCGCAGGTCTCGCTCATCCCGTACGTGGTCAACACGGTGATGCCCAGCTCCCGGCTCCGCCGCAACAGCGTCGGCCGTGCCGGCGCGCCGCCGAGCAGGACGGCGCCGACACTCTGCAGCGCGGTGACCAACTCGGGCTGATCCAGTGCGCGGGCCAGTTGGGTCGGCACCAGCGACAGGTAGGTCGGCAGGTCGGTTGCTGCGACCGCGCGAGCCAGCCCGGCCAGGTCTCGGCCGACCTCTTCCACCGGGGTTTCGGCGACGGTCGCCCGGGCCACCACCATGAAGCCGGCGACGTAGTGCGTGGGCAGCGCCAGCAGCCAGCGGCCGGGGCCTCCGAGCCGCCGATGGGTGGCCTCGGCCGAAGCCCTGATCGCGGCCCGCGACAGCACCACTCCCTTGGGCGCCCCGGTAGAACCCGAGGTCGAGACGATCACCGCAGCGTCCGGCTCGACCACCGGCTCGTCGGGCTGCAGCATCGCCAGCACCCGCGGTGCGGTCACCGGATCGGCCGGCAGCGGAGCGACCGGCTGGCCACCCGCGAACGTGTCCGCGATCGCTGCGCGCACCTGCGGCAGCGATGCGTCCGACTCCAGCACCCGCAACGAACTCACGGCCGACAGTCTGCCGCGCCGGTCCGCCGGGCTCGGAATCGGGAACCGCTGCACTCTCTTAGACTGGCGGCCGTGCCCGGGCCGTCCATCACCACGTACGCGATCGGCATGCGGACTCGGTTCCGCAAGATCACCGAACGACACGGGATGATCTGGCGGGGACCGGCGGGCTGGGCCGAATGGAGCCCGTTCGAGGACTACTACGGCCCCGAGATCGTGCCCTGGCTGCGAGCGGCGATCGAGCAGGCAACGCAACCGTGGCCAGCGCCGCGGCGGGACGAGATTCCGGTGAATGTAACCATCCCGGTGGTCGCGCCCGAGATGGCGCACCGGCTGGCGATCGAGTCCGGCTGCCGGACGGCGAAGATCAAGGTGGCCGAGCCGGGCCAGTCACCCGCTGATGATCTTGCTCGGGTGGCCGCCGTACGGGATGCGCTCGGACCCGACGGGAGGATCCGGGTGGATGCCAACGGCGGCTGGGGCGTCGACGAGGCGTTCGCCGCGCTGCGGGAGCTGAGCCCCTTCGGACTGGAGTACGCCGAGCAGCCGTGTCCGAGGGTCGAGGACCTGGCAGCGTTGCGATCGCGACTCCGGGCGGCTGACATCGCGGTGCCGATCGCTGCCGACGAATCGATCCGTCGCGCCGAAGATCCGTATCGCGTGGCCGAGCTGGAAGCTGCCGACATCGCGATCTTGAAGGTGCAGCCGCTGGGCGGGGTGCGGGCCTGTCTGGAGATCGCGGACAAGATCGGCCTGCCGGTCGTGGTGTCCAGTGCGGTCGAGACGAGCGTCGGCATCCGAGCCGGGATCGCCCTGGCGGCAGCGCTGCCCGAACTGCCGTACGCCTGCGGGCTGAACACGATCCGGCTGCTCACCGATGATCTTGGCCGGCCGCCGCTGATCGCCGATGCCGGCGTGCTGCCGGTCGATGATCTTGATCTTGATCCGGCTGCGATCGAGCGCTGCGTCGCACCGGATGATCTTGATCAGGCATGGCAACTGCGGTTGGCGGACACGTTGGGGCTGGCCGGGCTGGAGCTGGATGATCTTGGGGTGCAGTCGTCGGAGGGCTACGGTCCTTCGACAGGCTCAGAACCCTCGGGGGAGGGTGTGCGGTGACGGGGTCGACCGAGTGCGCGCGGGTCGTGGTGGAGGAGCTGATCTCCTTCGGCGTACGAGAGGTGGTGCTGTCGCCGGGATCTCGGAATGCGCCGTTGTCCTACGAGATCTTCGAGGCGGACAAGATCGGCTTGTTACGGCTGCACGTCCGGATCGACGAACGAAGCGCGGCGTTCACGGCGCTCGGGCTCGCCAAGGCGTCCGGGCTGCCGGTGCCGGTGATCACCACCTCGGGCACCGCCGCAGGCAATCTGCACCCCGCGGTGATGGAGGCCTGGCACAGCCGGATCCCGCTGATCGCGATCACCGCGGATCGTCCGGCGGCCATGATCAACTCCGGCGCCAATCAGACCACCCGACAGCGCGGTCTGTTCGCCGGGCACGTCCGGGCCGAGGTCCAGCTGGCCGGAAATGATCTTGATCCGCGGTCCTGGCGGTTCGAGCTGCATCGTGGTCTGGTGGCCTGCTCCGGACAGCGGACCATGATCGCCGGCCCGTTCCATCTCAACATCGCCTTCTCCGAACCGCTGGTGCCGGAGCCGATCGACGGCATCGAGGAGGAGTATCGCGAGATCACCGGGTTGACCCGCGAGATCGAGTCGACCGACCTGCCGGCCGAGCCGCTGACCGTGATCGTGGCCGGCGACCTGCCGACCGACGACGGTCGACGGGTTGCCGAGATCGCCGACCGGGCGGCCGTACCGCTGCTGGCCGAACCGTCCAGCAACGCTCGTACCGCGGCCACCGCGATCGGCAGCTACCGCCTGTTGTTGCAGTCCGGCCTGGCGGACGAGATCGAGCGGGTGATCGTGGTCGGTCATCCGACGCTGTCCCGGCCGGTGACCGCATTGATGAGCCGAAGCAACGTCGAGTTGATCATCGTCGAGCCCAGCCCGGAATGGCGTGATCCCGCGATGAACGCCGATCGGGTGATCGCCCGATTCAACATCGGTCATCCGCAATCGGCCAACCGGGACTGGCTGGAACGCTGGCAGCAGGCGGATCGCCAGCTCAGCGGCCGGATCGACGAGTTGATCAACGACTCGGCGTCGATCACCGGTCCGGCTCTGGCGCGTACGCTGCTCGGTCGTCTCGGATCCGACGACCTGCTGTTCGTCGGTTCCTCCAACCCGATCCGTGATCTTGATCTTGCGCCGGTCCGCGCCGACGGTCCGGCGGTGTACGCCAACCGCGGCCTGGCCGGCATCGACGGATCGATCTCCACCGCCGTCGGCATTGCGCTGGCCGCAGATCAACCGACGCACGCGTTGCTCGGCGACCTGACCTTCCTGCACGACTCCAACGGTCTGATCATCGGCGCTGCCGAGCCGCAGCCGCGGTTGCGGATCGTGGTCGCCAACGACAACGGCGGCAGCATCTTCGCCACCCTGGAGCAGGGACATCCGGCGCAGCTGAGTGCCTTCGAGCGGGTCTTCGGTACGGCGCACCGCGTCGACCTGGGTGCGGTCGCCGGATCGGTCGGGGCGGCGTACACCAAGATCGACGAACTCGCCGACCTTGATCAACTTCTGCGGCAACCGCCGGCGGGGCTGGAGATCGTCGACGTCGCCGTGGACCGGCGGCATCGACGAACTCTTGATCAGCGACTCAATTCCCTCGCAGCCACGCTCTGACCATGGCGGTGGCGATCACATCGTCCTCGTTGTAGTTCAGCACCCGGGCGCGGGCGAGCTCGCGTTGCTCGGCGGAGTCCGCGTGCACCGCATCGACGAACCACCGCGTCGAATTCAGGCCACCGGCGTCGTCGTCACGCCAATTGAACCCGGCCGCGCCGGTGGCCACCGGCTTCAGCCCGACGCCGTTGACGCCGAAGAAGTTCTCCTTCACCAACGGCAACAGATCGCAGAAGTACTGCTCGGCGAAATCGACCGCCCAGCTGAGGATCTCCTCGTCCGGATGCGCATCGGCCAACCGGCGCAGGGCGGCCGGCTCGAAGCCGCTGTAGTGGTAGACGCGGATGCTCGGATTCACCTCGGCCTGTTGCCGAAGCCAGCTGAGCGCCCGCACCGCGAGCGCGCGTTCGCCGTCGGCATCAAGATCATCGAACGCGGCGAACGGGTGATAGACGCCGTCTGCCGGCCGGCCGTGATCGGTGTCGGCCGAGCTGCCGCGATGGCTGCGGAATCCCCACAGGTAGATGCAGCCGTCGACGGTGGTCTCGATGTCGAAATCGATCTCCACCTCGGCACCGGGAACCTCGATCGGCCCGCTGGTGATCCGTTCGAACTCGATCCCGGTGGTGATCAACTTCGCCCGGTGGGCAGCCTGTCGCAGCCGCTCCTCGGCGCCCGCGCGGTGGGTGACCTCGGGCAGATACCAGCCGAAGAGTTGATCAAGGTCGACGCCGGCGAGGTCGCTGACGGTGGAGATGCCGTGCGCCCTCAGGGTGGCGATCTCACGTACATCCAGGGCGCCCTTGCCGATCCGCAGGCTGACATCGTCGTCGGCCAACTGGGAACGGCAGTGATCCCACCACGGGCAGCGATTGCACTCGTCGGTGACGATCGGTTGCACCAGCGGTCTCGGGCTGGAGCCGTTCTTTCCTTGCTGGCTTGCGATCTTGGCGACGTCGACCCGAAACGCATGCTCATGGTCGTACCGCTCCAGAGCACTGCGGGCGGTCCAGCCGGACTCGCCGGTCCGGGAGAACGTCCGCAGCAGCGGCTCGGCCAGATCCATCCAGGTGATCAGGTCCTGGCCACCCATCCAGTCGTCGGTGCCGACCAGGCCCGCGTACGGACGGCCGGGTGCGGACCAGCCCAGGTCCTGCAGCATCCGCCGGTAGTGCGCCAACTGGATCAGGTCGCTGTCCCGGGAGCTGAGCCGGAAGCCGTAGCCCGGCACCTCGTCGGCATGCTCCGGCGCGGGAGCGTCGAACCGACTGAGCAGCAATGACGCATTCGGCCGTGGCGAGCGGGTCGGCTTCTTCCGCTCGTGAATCTTGTGCATCTTGATCAACGCCGGGTGATAGCCGGGACGGCCGTCGGCCTGGTCCTCGCCGCGGACCAGCACGTCCGGCCGACCGGAGCGATGATGCTCGCCGTCCAGCGGCAGCAACCCGCCGACGATCAGCTCGGCACCGCCGGCCATCGCCTCGGCACAGGCGCCGGACTGCACGTGGGCCGGCAGCCCGTCGGCGAGTCGCAGATCGATCACGCGTCCGCAAGCGGCCGCCGCCAGCCGGGAGATCACCGCGTCCTCGAACTGCTCGGCGCCCTCGAAGATCTCGGCCAGCGCCTCGTCGATCTCGCGCACCGGCGCCGGACTCGTCGGATCGAACGCGTTGTGGGTCTTCACCGCGCAACTGCGCGCCGCGTACGCTCCCAGGACGATCACGGGGCCAACCATGCCACTGACCGCCGACAGTTCGGCACGGCATCCCGGCTCCCGAACCGCGGAACCGCCTGGCCGTGGCGCTGACCCAGCCAGGGGATCCAGGTGGCGAACACCGGATCTCGACAGGCGAAATCGGTCTCGGCGATGCGATAGAGCAGAATGGGCCGCACTATGGCGAAACGCGGCGACGTGGTGTTGAAGGTGTCGGGACTCCGGCGAGCCTTCGGGCCGGTGACCATCCTGGACAAGTTCAACCTCGAGGTCCGTGAGGGGGACGCGGTCGCCTTGACCGGCCGCAACGGCGCCGGCAAGTCCACCCTGCTGCGCTGCCTGGTCGGCGCCGACAAGCCGGACGACGGCCTGATCGAGGTCTGCGGTACGAAGCTGAGCGAGACCTCGCCGGAGATCCGCCGGGACATGGCCACCGTGATCGACGACCTGGACTTCTTCCCCGACCTCAGCGTGGTCGAACACCTCGACCTGCTGGCGCGGGCGCACGGGCTGAGCGATCCCGAGCCGGTGGTGGACGAGATCCTGAACGAGGTCCAGCTGATCCCGCAGTCCGGCCAGCTGCCGGGAACCCTGTCCTCGGGCCAGCGGCGCCGGTTGGCGCTGGCGACCGCCTTCGTCCGGCCGCGCAAGCTGCTGATCCTGGACGAACCGGAGGCCCGGCTGGACACCGAGGGCATCGCCTGGCTGTCCGGCCGGTTGAAGGAGGAGCGGGACAAGGGGCTGGCGATCGTCTTCGCCAGTCACGAACCGAGTCTGGTGAACGCGGTGGCCACCCGGATCCTGCATCTCGGCTCGGCCCGCGACGGTGCCGTCGGGCCTCGTACCGGAGAAAGCCTGGCCGAACCGCCGGTGCCGCAACTGGCCGCCGAGCAGGTCGGCGGCCCGCAACCCGAACTGGCCGCCGACCAGAACGCGCCGAAGAAACAGCAGCAGCAGCAGCGCAAGAAGCCGCAGCCGAGCCAGGGCCGCAAGAAGAACCAGAACCGGCCCAAGTCGCCGTCGGAGACGCGTAACCGATGAGCACCGCAGACGTTCCGTACGACGCCTCGACGCCGCAATCGGCCGGGGAGCATCCGCAGCGCGCCGGCCTGGTCGCCGACCAGCCGGCCACCGCCAAGGAACTCAAGGCGATGATCAAGGACTGGCGGACCGGGCGGGCGACCCGTTCGCTGGGTGAGGCCATCTCCGACGGCTACATCGCGGTCTTCGGCTTCGCGCTGGTCGGCGCGATGATCGCCAACGTCGTGGTTCAGGCCCAAGGCACCGTCTCCCAGTGCAGCTCCGCCGCCTGCGGATCGGCTCGCGGACTGCTGCCCTGGGCGGCGTTCGCGATCACCGTCGCCGCGGCGTTGGTGCTGAGCCGGCTGTTCGGGCCGGTGCTGGCGTCGGCTGCCGAGGGCTTCTGGCTGCTGGACGCGCCGGTGCAGCGTTCCCGCATCCTGGCCCCGCGGCTGATCGGGATGATGGTGGCCGGGCTGGTGTTCGGTGGCGCGATCGGGGCCCTGATCGCCGCGTTGACCGGGACACCCGGAATGGAGATCCTCGCCTGGGGTGTCGGTACCGGGTTGGCAGCGGCCGCCGCGATCTCGTTCGCCGCGGCCGAGCAGGGAGCCGAACGGCACCTGCTGACCCGGCTGCTCGGCTATCTGTTCGGACTGATCGGCCTGGCGGCTCTGCTCGCGGTGATCGCGGTCGCCGCCGGCTGGATCGACTTCGTCGTCAACAACCGCCGCGGCATCGAGATCGGGCTCACCGTCGGCGCCGCGGCGCTGCTGGTGTTGATCATCACCGCGACGCTGGCTCGGGCTCGCCTCGGTCGGATCCGCCGGGCCCGGTTGATGAGCGGTGGCGCCTTGGTCAGCGGCATCTCCGGCGCGTTCTTCGCCCTCGACTTCGGTCTGATTCGCGACATCGTGGTGGACCGCCGGGCCATGGAGATCGGACACGTCAAGCCGAAGAAGGGCCGCGGCACCGGGCTGCAGCCGCTGATTTGGCGCGAGGCACAACGGCTGATCCGCAGCCCACAGCCGTTGCTCTGGGTGGCCCTCAGCCTGGTCGTCCCGTACGCGGCCGACGCGCTCGGGATGGGTCCGGTGATGCCGATCTTCGCCGCGCTGGTGCTGTTCGGTGCGCTGGTGCCGATGTTGAACGGGCTGCGGGTGCTGACGCGCACCAGCGGCCTGGCGCGCTGCATGCCGTTCGCCACCAAGGCCGTCAAGCGTGCAGTGGTCGCGGTGCCCGCGGTGATCATGCTGATCTGGGTCGCGCTGGCGGTACCGGCCTTCCTCGGCTTCGGCTCGGCCCAACATCAGCCGATCGGGACCGCGATCGAGATGGCTCTGGCCACGGGCGCGGCCGGCTTCCTCGGCGCCGTACGGTGGACCACCGGCAAGCCGCCGAACTTCGGCGGTCCCGCGATGGCCAGCCAGTTCGGCGCCATCCCGCCGGGGTTGATCTTCGGCATGATCCGCGGGTTCGACATGTGCCTGGTGATCACCGCGCCGATGCTGCTCGGGTTGTCGCCGATGATCTCACTGGTGCTGGCCGTCATCGTCGCCCTGGTGCTGTTGACGCTGGACTTCGACGCGCTGAAGTCGCAGGCGGAAGAACAACAGAAGGCGGTGAACGCGGAGAAGGCCCGCCGCAACGCTGCTCGCTGACATCTTGAATCGGGACCACGACCTGGGCTGAGAACGGCCGCCGGCGGAGGATTTGCGGGACAACAATGGCCGGGTGCTGGATCGGCAGCCGGCCACGGTCGGCGGTTCGCAGAGCTTCAGCGGCCAACAGTGAGCGTCGCTGGTGGGCCGGTTCTACCTGGTGATGGCGCTACTGTTACTGGTGCAGTTCGTGCTCGGCATGGTCACCAATCTCTTCGTCACCATCCCCAAGGTCCACCCCGGATCCGACGGCACCGCGAACTACTTCAGCCGATCGGTCAGCAGCGTCGGCTGGGCCGTCAGCCACGGCAACGGCTGGCTCGTCCTCCACGCAGGTCTCGGGATGGTCCTGATCCTCGGCGGCCTGGTCACTCTGGTGCCCGCGTTGAGTCGACATGACGGGGCCACCCTGGCCACGGCGATCGTCGGCGTGGTCGCCATCATCGGGGTAGCCTTCAACGGGGCCAGCTTCCTCGACTTCAACTACGACGCCTCGTCGATGATCATGGCCGGTTTGTTCGCCGTCGCGCTGGGCAGTTATGTCGTCGGGCTGGACGTCACCGGCACACGAGCCGTCCGCGCGACGCAGCACGCCACGGTCTCGTAGCGGGTGTCGGGACGGGGTTGGGGCAGGCGCTTCAGGAGCCTCCGAACGAAGCCGCTCCCGCGCACCCTCGGCGCAGCCGCGCAGGTACGAACTTGCGCGGGAGAGCCGCAGGTGCGCGGGAAGCGAAGATGCGGGAGCGAACTAACCGGCGGGCGCGCTGAACCGATTCGACGGTGCCTTCTGCCAGTAGCGAAAGCCGGCGCGCAATCGGACCGGCCGGGGTTAGCGTGGGGCGAAATCGACCCCGACCGGGAGACCGCGATGACCGACCCTGCCGTTGCCGAACCGACCGAGCCACAGGACGCAAGGCCGGACAATGTTCTTCCGCTGGACAGGCGCGTTCCGCTGGACAGGGTTGTTCCGTTGGACCGGGTTGTTCCGTTGGACAGGCCGACGTCCGATCAGGATCCCTTGTTGCGCGACCTGTTCGGCGCGGTGATCCGGCAGGCACGCCATGATCAAGAACGCACCCTGGCCGATGTCGCCGGTGACGCCGGGGTGTCGGTGCCGTACCTGTCCGAGATGGAGCGGGGGCGCAAGGAGCCGTCCTCGGAGATGCTGGCCGCGGTCACCCGGGCGCTCGGCCTGGACCTGCTGGAGCTGGTGTCGAAGACGTACGTCGAGTTGCTCCGCCGGCAGGTCGATCAACCAACTGCCGCACCGCCGCGGTCCGTTGATCATCGTCGGCGCGCGATGTCCCGCTCCGGTGAGGTGCTGGCACTGGCGGCCTAACGCAATCCTCGGGCCGGTGGGATCAATTTCCAGCTCGAGCTGGGTTCTGGGGCAGTTCGATCTGTTTGCCTTCTCTGAGTCCGCGCGCACGCCGGGATTCGAGCAGGTCATGGCACCGGCCGCGAACGGCCGCCCCACCAGGCTTGGATCTCAGGAGGTTGCGGTGTCCACGAGCGATCTATGGGTTCGCAAGCTCCTTGGATTCCGTACGACGGCCCGTTCGGCTGGACTCGCTGGCCAGTCGGGACGGCCACCAGATTCGATGGCCGAGGTCGTGGGCGATGGCCGGCAGCAGCAGGGTGCGTACGACGAACGTGTCCAGCAGCACCCCGAACGCGACGATGAACGCCAGCTGCAGCAGGAACAGGATCGGAATCACGGCCAGCGCGGCAAAGGTCGCGGCCAGCACGAGCCCGGCCGAGGTGATCACTCCGCCGGTGATCGCCAGCCCCTTGGCGATCCCGGCCCGGGTGCCGAGTTCGAGGGACTCCTCCCGCACCCGGGTCATCAGGAAGATGTTGTAGTCCACGCCGAGCGCGACCAGGAACACGAACCCGTACAGCGGAACCGACGGATCGGCTCCGGGCAGATCGAGGATGTGGTTGAAGACCAGTGCCGAGATGCCCAGCGTCGCAGCGAGCGACAGCACCGTGGTGATGATCAACAACACCGGAGCGATCACCGACCGCAACAGCAGCATCAAGATCAACATGATCACGACCAACACCACCGGGATGATCACGTTCCGGTCGTGGATCGCTGTGGCGTTGGTGTCGACCGCGGTCGCGGTGGCACCGCCGACGATGCCGAGATCGCCGAGTTGATCACGCAAGTTGATCACCACCTGTTCGGCCTCGGCGCTGTCCGGAGCCGGCTTCAAGGTCGCCTGCAGCAGCACGTCGCCGTCCTTGACCGTCGGCGCCGGTGTCTTGCCTCGGACCGGGGTGATGCCGTCGGCGGTCACCGGCGCCGAGCCACCGGGGGCGTCGGCACTGGTCACCGACACCGAGGCAATGCCGTCCAAGCCGGCGGCGATGTCGGCCGCGCGTTGCAGATCCTGTTGTTTCACGATGATGTAGACGGGCGAGCCGGAGCCGCCGGGGAAGTGCTGTGACAGTGCGTTCTGGCCGTCCCGGGCATCGGATGGTCCAGTCACCAGCTCACTTTGTGCCACGCCATCGGCGTGCAACTGGCTGAGGCCGGTGGCCGCGGCCAGCAGCAGCACGGTGATCACGATCCAGAGCAGCCGGGCGCGGCGGCCGATCAACGCAGCGATCCGCGCGTACAGGCCGGTGTCGACGGCCGACGCGTCGATCGCATGTGCTGCGTAGCGGGGCGTACGAGGCCAGAACGCAACCCGGCCCAACGCGAACAGCGCGGCCGGCAACAAGGTCAGCGCCGCCAGCAGCGCGAACCCGATCCCGATCGCGGCCACCGGTCCGAGCGACTTGTTGGAATTGAGATCGCTGAGCAGCAGGCAGAGCAGGCCGGCGATCACCGTGCCGGCCGAGGCGATGATAGGTTCCCGCGCCGCACGCAGCGCCGCCCAGGTGGCTGCGCTCTTGTCCCGATGCCGTCGCAACTCCTCGCGATAGCGGGCGGTGTAGAGCAGCGAGTAGTCGGTGGCCGCGCCGATGACCAGGATGAAGAGGATGCCCTGGGTCTGGCCGGTGAGCACCAGCACGCCGGCCTTGGCCAGCCACCAGACGGTGAGCAGCGCCGTACAGAGCGCGAACATGCTCGTGATCAACACCAGCAGCGGCAGCAGCAGCGACCGGTAGACGATCACCAGGATGATCAACACCGCGGCCAGCGCGACCCCGAGCAGCAGGCCGTCGATGCCGGCGAAGGCTTCCGTCAGGTCTGCGGTGAAGCCGGCCGGTCCGGTGACGTGCACCGTCACGGCGGCCGGAGCCTGGGCGCGAAGTTGATCACGCAGTTGGCTCACCACGGACTCGACGTCGGCGTCGGCATCGACCGCCACGAAGGCCTCCGCGGCCTTGCCGTCCTTCGACGGTACGGCGGGTGACACGCTGTCGACGCCGGGCACGTCGCCGAGGTTCTTGGTGACCTGCTGCAGCTCGCCGAGCTGTTGTTGATCAACATCGGCATCGGACACGAAGACGACGATCGCCGGAATCGTGTCACCGCCGAGAAAGTCGGGCAGTCGCTGCTGGACCTGGGTCGAGTCGGCGCTGGCCGGCAGGTAGCTGGTGGCCTCGTTGGACGACACCTCGTCGACCTTGCCGAAGTACGGCCCGCCGATGGACGCGGCGACCAGCCAGCCGATGATCAGCAGGGCAGGGACGAAGACCCGCAGCACCCGTCGATGCGGCGTTCGACTCCGTCGATCAGTTGGAGCGGTGGCGGATTCGGCTGAACTGGACGGCATCGGGCGACTCGCCTTCGTCAATCGCTAGCTTGGCTAGCAATGAGCCTAGCAAGAAACATGCTGGGGTCTACGATGCTGACCGAATCCGGCACCGGAGGCGAGGACAGATGGCGGGCACCGCTCGAGCGGCACAGGGCAATGACAGCCCCGTGCGTGCAGCCGACGCCGTCTACGACCCGCAGTGGAACGACCCGACCGGGCGGCTGATCGATCGGGCCGGCTTGCAGCCAGAGGAGTTGGCGCAGATCGGCGAACTGATGCGCGCCATGGGCCGGCTGCGGGACGTCGAACGCCGGCTGTCCGAGGCCGCTCGCCGCTACATGCGGCTGAACGAGACCGACATGCGGGCACTGCACTTCCTGATCGTGCAACGCAATCAGGGCAGGCTGACCACGCCGAGTCTGCTGGCCCGACACCTCGGCATCACGACCGCGTCGACGACCAAGATGCTGGATCGGCTCGAGCAGGCCGGGCACGTCGTCCGCAGCGCGCACCCGACCGATCGACGAGGGATCGCGGTGGAGATCACCGCCGAGACCGCACTGGCCGCCGAGCAGACCGTCGGACGCCAGCACGCCCATCGATTCGCCCCGGCCGCCGAGCTCACCGCCGCCGAGCGGGCGGTGGTGATCAACTTCCTGGTACGGACGTCGCACGCCCTGGAAGAGGCGCTCGGCGAAAGCCCTGCCTGATCAGCCGACCTTGTACGCGGGCACCTGCCGCGGTTGCATGATCCGATCCACGAGGCCGTACGTGATGGCGTCCTCGGGCGTCAGCACAAGATCGCGATCGGTGTCGGTCTTGATCTTGTCCACCGACTGGCCGGTGTGCCGGCTGAGGATCTCGTTCAACTGCCTGCGCAACCGGGCGACTTCCTTCGCCTGGATGGCGAGATCGGGAATCGTGCCCTCGGCGCCACCCGAGGGCTGATGCAGCAGCACCCGGGAGTGCGGCAGCACCGAACGCTTGCCGGCCGTACCCGCAGCCAGCAGCACGGCGGCCGACGAGGCGGCCTGGCCGATGCAGACGGTGGCCACGTCGGAGCTGATGAACTGCATGGTGTCGTAGATGGCCATCAGTGCGGTCAGGTCACCGCCCGGGGAGTTGATGTAGAGGCCGATCTCGGTCTCGGCGTTCTCCGAGTCCAGATGCAGCAGTTGGGCGATGATCACGTTGGCCACGCCGTCGTCGATCGGCGTGCCCAGGAAGACGACCCGATCACTGAGCAACCGAGAGTAGATGTCGGACACCCGTTCGCCGCGCAGCGTCCGTTCCAACACCGACGGAATCGTGTACTGACTCATGATCAACTTCTCCTATCTTGGATCCCTTGCAGGCTTGAGGTTTCAGAGTCGGGCGGATCGGCTGCGGCCGGCCGGGCGGACGTCGGCCAACTCGGTGACCACACTGTCGATGAACCCGTAGTGCAGGGCCTCGTCGGCGGTGAACCAGCGGTCTCGTCCGGAGTCGGCATCAATCGTCGCCTTGGTCTGGCCGGTGTGCTCGCTGATCAGCGTGTTGACCAAGTTGTTGGTGTAGTCGAGGTTCTGGGCCTGGATCTCGATGTCCGCGGCGGTCCCGCCGATGCCGGCCGATCCCTGATGCATCAGCACCCGGGCATGCGGCAGGCAGTAGCGCTTGCCCTTGGTCCCGGCGGACAACAGAAACTGCCCCATGCTGGCGGCCAGCCCCATGCCCAGGGTGCTGACATCGTTGGGGATCAGCTTCATCACGTCGTAGATCGCCAACCCGGCCGTCACCGAGCCGCCGGGGGAGTTGATGTAAAGGCTGATGTCGGCGCGCGGATCCTCGGCCGACAGCAACAGCAACTGCGCGCTCAACCTGTTGGCGATCGCGTCGTCGACCTGCTGGCCGAGCACCACGATTCGCTGCTCCAGCAGACGTTGCGCGAGCTGATCATCAAGCCCGGCCCGGAATTGCGGCTCGCCTTCCCGGCGGTGGTCGATGGAGTTGATCATGAAATCTCCTCGGTTTCGAAGTCATGATCAACTCTGCTCGGTTGCCGTCGGTTGCGGAAGCGAATCTGCCCGGAGCAGATCCGCCGACGGCAGAATCAGCCGGCCGGATTCATCGCTCGGCGCGTCCCGTCGTCAGCGCCAGCCGCGGCGATCGGCCAGCCAGCCGAGGGTCACATCCCGATTCCATCGCTGATGGCGGCGCAGATAAGGCGAACCGTCCGGCTCCGGCCCCTCGGCCGCGATCAGGTAGTAGAGGCCGAGATCGGCGAGCAGACTGTCGATGCCGTCAGTGTCGTCTGCGGTCACCAGCGGACTGGCGGCCAGGATCGCATCGGCGTCCAGTCCGTCACCGCGCATCGACAGCAGCAGCGTGACCAGGTCGACGTACGGCTTGGCCAGCATCGGGAAGTTCCAGTCGCAGATCCAGGCCCGACCGCCCGCGTCGATGATCAGGTTGTCGTCGCGCAGGTCGCCGTGCACCAAGGTGGTCCCGGAGCAACGCTCTGCAAAGCCGGCCACCAGCTCGCGCAGCTCGCCGGCATGGTCACCGAAATGCTGCCGGATCCCCTCCTCCTTGTCCTCAGTGATGCCGCCCAGCTCGGTGCTCAACGGCTGCCAGTCGAAGCCTGCCGGTGCCGGCGACAACAGCTGTGCGGCCCGCTCCACCGCGGCAACTGCCGCCGCGGCCGCAGCCGGTTGCCACGGTCGCCGGGGATGACGGCCGTCGATGTCCTCGAAGATCAACGCCAGCCATTCCGTGCCCTGCAAGGTTTCCCGGCCGTCCCACAGCAGCTTCGGCGCCGGCACGCCGGCCGGCAGCGTCCGCCGTTTGATCGCCTCGTTCGCGTACGAGTCGAGCAGCCAGGCGCGCTCCCAGCCGGCGATCTTGACGAACACGCGTCGGCCGTCGGCCAACTCCAGCCGGGAGGCGAATCCGGGTGTGTACCCACTACGTTGGGAACGGCCAACCACCACCGCGGCACCGAGTTGATCTTGGACCCAGTCCCGCACCGCGGCCGGCAGCTCGACCCACTCCGGTCGCTGGGCCGTCTGCCCGACCGGAACGCTGAGCGGCACGGTTGTGCTCGGCGGTGGATGCACCGGTTCTCCTCTGCTCGTCGCCGACGCGCCCGTCGCGGTCCGCGGTGATCACGATGATGGCGAACGCGGTGTGCCGCGGCCAGTCGATAACCGGTTCCCGAGAGCGGCGGATCTCACATGCTGGCGGCGTCCTCGCGGAGCGCAGCCGGGCTACGCTGAGCCGGGTGAGCACGAATCTCTCCGCCGGCGGTGCGGTCGACCGACCGCGGCTGCACGTGGCGACCGAAGAGATTCCCGATCCCGGCAGACTGTCGGGGCTGCTGCCCGAGCCGGGCGCGCTGGCCTGGATCCGCCGCGGCGAAGGCATGATCGCCTTCGGCGAGGTGGCCCGGCACAAGGCGACCTCGATCGCCGAGGCCGAGCAGTGGTGGCGAGAGACCAGTGCGCAGGTGGTTGTCGATCGTGGACTGGACGGCGACGAGCCGGCCGGCGCCGGTTTCGTCGCCTTCGGCAGCTTCTGCTTCGATCACGACAACACCCCGAGCGAGTCGGTGTTGATCATCCCGCAGGTGGTGATCGGGCGTCGGGGCGGGCGCGCCTGGCGGACCACGATCAGCAACGTCGGCGGGGATGACTGGCCGTCGGAGGACGGCCCGGCCGCGGGCGCAGGCGCGCTGCCGGTGCAGTCGCCGGGGGCGGTCAGCTTCGCCGACGGCAAGCTGTCCGGGCCGGAGTGGGAGAGCATGATCGGCGAGACCGTACGCCGGATCAACGCCGGGAAGCTCGGCAAGGTGGTGATGGCGCGGGAGCTGCTGGCGCTGGCCGCGAACCCGATCGATCCACGGTGGTTGGTCGCCCGGTTGGCCGCCGATTATCCGGCCTGCTGGACTTATCACGTGGACGGTCTGGTCGGTGCGACGCCGGAGATGTTGATCAGGCGCGAGTCCGGTCTGGCCACCTCGCGGGTGCTCGCCGGCACCATCCGCCGCTCCGACGATGCCGATCATGATCTTGCTCTGGCGGCGGCGCTTTCTCAATCCAGCAAGGATCTTCAGGAGCACGAGTACGCCGTCGACTCGGTCGCTCGCGCGCTGGCTCCGTACTGCTCGGGGATGAACGTGCCCGATGCGCCGTACGTGTTGGAGCTGCCCAACGTGCTGCATCTGGCCACCGACGTGACCGCGGTCGCCGGCCCCGATGCCAGCTCGCTGGCGATGGCGGCGGCGCTACATCCGTCCGCCGCCGTCTGTGGCACTCCGACCGATGCGGCGCGGGCGACCATCGCCGAGCTCGAACAGCTCGATCGCAACCGCTACACCGGTCCGGTCGGCTGGATCGACGCCGACGGTGACGGGGAGTGGGCGATCGCGCTGCGCTGCGGCCGGATCGACCCCGACGATCCGCGGCAGATCCGGCTGTACGCCGGGTGCGGCATCGTCGCCGAGTCCGATCCGGCAGCCGAACTGGCCGAGTCGGTGGCCAAGCTGGTGCCGATGCGTGACGCCCTCGGCTCCTGAGGTCCGCCGCCGGACCAGCAGCGACATCGCCGCGATCCTCGAAACACTCGTCCGGTCTCGTCTAGCGTTGCTCCGGTGATCAGCAGAGTTGCGGTGATGTCGGACGTGCACGGCGTACTGCCGGTGCTCGATGCGGTGCTGGCCGAGGACGACGTACGGTCCTGCGATCGGATCGTGATCACCGGTGATCATCTGTCCGGGCCGCAGCCGACCGCCGTACTGCAACGGTTCTCCGAGCTCGGCGAGAAGTTGATCTTGGTGCGCGGCAACGCGGACCGGGAGCTGGTGGCGCTGCGTTCGGATCCCTCTTTGGCTGTGCCGGATCCGGTCTGTGCCTGGGCAGCGCGGCAACTCGATGATCAACAGGTCGACCTGCTCGCCGGCCTCCCGCATCCGGTGATCATGGAGCTCGACGGCTTCGGATCGGTCGCGTTCTGTCACGGCACTCCGCGAGACGACGACGAGGTGGTGTTGGTCGACACCCGGATGGACAAGTGGGCCGAGGTGTTCGCCGATCTCGACCCGGAGATCCGGACCGTGGTCTGCGGGCACACGCACATGCCGTTCGTTCGGCTGGTCGATCGGCGGCTGGTGATCAATCCGGGCAGCATCGGCATGCCGTACGGGCGTGCGGGCGGCAACTGGGCCCTGCTGGACAACGGCAACGTCACCCTGCGGCACACCCAGGTCGACCTGACCGAGCTGCGGAGGAGGGTGGTCGCCGGCAGCGACTACCCCCAGGTCGAGGAGTGGGTCGACAGTTATCTGACCGACGCGATCTCCGACTTCGAAGCGCTCACCGTCTTCGGCCCCCGCGACGGCCGCTGAGCGCGTCTTGGTCATGCAAGGTGGCGTCGTTCGGTAACCGGTGCGGTCGTACGTGGTGCTGGTCACGTGGCTGCTCATTTGCCCGCTCGTGCTGGAAAGTGGCCGCGAGATCGACATCGCGCGAGCCCACAACCCGACCCGAGCTGGAATTTGATCGGATCGCGGCCGGACGAGTCCGGGTCCCACTTTCGAGGTGTCCGAGGTGGGATCCGCAACCGCTCCGACCTCTCCGTGCTTGCCGTCTTTACGCAACATGTAAGTTGCGTAAATGTCCTTGTTGGCAAGGGGAAACGCCGCTTCCCGCCTCAAGTTGACCGAATCCGCCGCGGCCGGTTCACTAGCGCAGGTACCGGCGTGACTCGGGCGGCGGTTGCGTCGTAGAGTGACGACTAGCTAGTGAAGAGTTTCACTAAGTCCCCGGAGAGGTCCATGAACGGCAGCGCGACTCCCAGATCGGGAGTTGGGTCGCATCGCGTGCACGCGGCGACCGGCTCCGGCGCACCCACTTCCGAACGGCCCAACGTCTCCGAGGTGGATTCGGGTTCCCAGGTGGTGTCGAGTGCCGGTCCTTCGACAAGCTCAGGACTCCTGGGGACGGGTGCCGGTCCTTCGACGAGTTCGAGACGATCGGCCGCGGGATCGATCGAGAGCGACGTGATCGTGGTCGGCGCGGGACCGGGCGGTTCGGCGGCTGCTACCTATCTGGCGCGGAGCGGTCTGCATGTCTCCCTGCTGGAGAAGACGAAGTTTCCGCGGGAGAAGGTCTGCGGCGACGGGCTGACCCCGCGCGGCACCAAGCAGTTGATCAAGCTCGGCATCGACATCTCGACCGAGAACGGCTGGGCGCATCAGCGGGGGTTGCGGTTCTGGGCCGGCGGCCGGCACTGGGATCTGGACTGGCCCGATCTGACCGATTGGCCGGGATTCGGTGTCACCCGGCAGCGTGCCGACTTCGATCAGTTGCTGGCCAACAACGCGGTCGCCGCGGGCGCCAAGCTGTACGAGCTGGCCAACGTGACCGAACCGATCATTGACCCCCTCACCGACCGGATCGCCGGCGTGATCACCAAGGACGGGCGCCGGTTCACCGCGCCGCTGGTGGTCGCCGCGGACGGCAACTCCACCCGGATCAGCATCGCGATGGGCATCAACCGGCGCGAGCACCTGCCGATGGGGGTCGCGGTCCGCACCTACTACAAGAGCCCGCTGCACAACAGCCCGTACATCGAGTCCTGGCCGGAGCTGTGGGACGGCAAGCCGGGGGAGTCCAACCTGCTTCCCGGCTACGGCTGGATCTTCCCGCTCGGCGACGGCACCTGCAACGTCGGCCTCGGGATTCTCAACACCTCCAAGGCATTCGGCAAGGTCGACTACCGGCAGATGCTCAAGGTCTGGATGGACAACACGCCGCAGGAGTGGGGGTTCCGGGACGAGAACCAGGTCGGCAAGGTGCTCGGCGCCGCGCTGCCGATGGCCTTCAATCGCACCCCGCACTACAACCGCGGCTTGTTGCTGATCGGCGATGCCGGCGGCATGGTCAGCCCGTTCAACGGCGAGGGCATTCCGTACGCGATGGAGTCGGCCGAGATGGCGGCCAACGCGATCGCCGAAGCCCACTACCGCGGCGTCGGTACGTCCAGTGCGGAGAAGGCGTTGCACGGTTACCCGGCGATGCTGCGTGAGACCTGGGGCGGTTACTACACGCTGGGCCGGGTGTTCACCAAGATCATCGGACGCCCGACGTTCATGAAGGCGGCGGTCAAGTACGGTCTGCCGCGCAAGGTGGTCATGCAGTTCACCCTGAAGATGCTGTCCAATCTGACCGATCACCGTGACGGCGACGTCTACGACAAGATCGTCAACGGGTTGTCCAAGATCGCGCCGGCTACATGAGCACGGATGACCTGAGCACGGGTTACCTGAGCATACCTCAGCCGAGTGCGATCAAGATCAACAACGACCAGCACAACGACAGCCCCACAGCCGTGCCGATGAAGTCGGAGAGGGAAGGAACCACGCGATGAGCTTCTACACCGGGTTCGTGATCGCCCTGATCATCGCTGCCGCGTTCGTGGCACTGACCATCACGGCCAGCATGCTGGTCGGTCCGAAGCGATACAACCGGGCCAAGTTGGACAGCTACGAATGCGGTATCGAGCCGACTCCGCAGCCGGTCGGCGGTGGACATTTCCCGGTCAAGTACTACCTGACCGCGATGCTGTTCATCGTCTTCGACATCGAGATCGTCTTCCTCTACCCGTGGGCGGTTTCCTTCGACCAGATGGGCGTCTTTGCCCTGGTCGAGATGGGGCTGTTCATCATCACCGTGTTCGTTGCGTACTTCTACATCCTGCGCCGCGGCGGTCTGGAGTGGGACTGATCATGAACCAGCACGTACACAATCCGACTCACGTCACCAGGAGCTGAATTCGCTATGGGTCTTGAGGAAAAGGTCCCCAGCGGGATCCTGCTGACCACCGTCGAGGCACTGGCCGGCGCTGT
The DNA here is from genome assembly GCF_007362775.1 of Microlunatus elymi. NCBI lineage: Bacteria > Bacillati > Actinomycetota > Actinomycetes > Propionibacteriales > Propionibacteriaceae > Microlunatus > Microlunatus elymi. The sequence goes on along the minus strand of NZ_CP041692.1, from coordinate 4,965,598 downwards.
CCGCAGCGCGTCGTTCTGGCCGGTCACCTTCGGCCTGGCCTGCTGTTCGTTCGAGATGATGACCATGGGTACGCCGCGGTTCGACTCCGCGCGCTGGGGTCAGGAAGTCTTCCGGAACAGCCCGCGGCAGGCCGATCTGATGATCGTCGCCGGCCGCGTCAGCCAGAAGATGGCCCCGATCGTGCGGCAGGTGTACGACCAGATGGCCGACCCGAAGTTCGTCCTGTCGATGGGTGTCTGCGCCTCCAGCGGCGGCATGTTCAACAACTACGCGATCGTCCAGGGTGTTGACCACATCGTCCCGGTCGACGTGTACGTGCCCGGTTGCCCGCCGCGGCCGGAGATGTTGATCGACGGCATCTTCAAGCTGCGCAAGCTGAAGGTCGAGCGAGCCCCGCTGGGTTCGAACAAGGAGCGGGCCGAGCAGGAGAACGAGCGGCTCGCCCTCGCCAAGCCGGCCACCATCGAACAGAAGGGCCTGCTGCGGTGACCGACGACAAAGACCCGAAGGACGCCAACGCCCAGCAGCCGGGCAAGGACGCCGCCGAGACCAAGGAGAAGGTGCCGCCGACCCCGCCGGACGCGCATCCCGGCGGCGGACCGGACGAGCGCGCCGACCTGGAGCCGACCCCGAGCGGCCCGGGCAGCGCCGAGGGTCCGGAGATCCTCGCCGTCCGCGACGGCATGTTCGGCGCCAAGGGCACTCCGGACACCTCCGGCTACGGCCGGCTGCGACGCGTGATCGAATTCCCCGCACCGAGCCAGCGTCCCTACGGCGGTTGGTACGACGCCGCGGTGGACCGGATCGCCGAACTGATGCCGAGCACCCCGAACGCGATCACCAAGGTCGTGGTCGAACGCGGTGATCTCACCCTGCACGTACATCGTGATCATCTGCTGGCGCTGGCCAAGATCCTCCGCGACGACGCCTACCTGCGGTTCGAGCTGTTCAGCGGAGTCTCCGGTGTGCACTATCCGACCGACACCGGTCGCGAGTTGCACGCCGTCTACCACCTGGCCTCGCTGACCCACAACCGGAGGATCCGGCTGGAGGTCTCGGCCCCCGACGGCGACCCGCACATCCCGTCGGTGGTCAGCGTCTATCCCAGTGCCGACTGGCACGAGCGGGAGACCTTCGACATGTTCGGGCTGATCTTCGACGGTCACCCGCACCTGACCCGGATCCTGATGCCGGACGACTGGCCTGGTCACCCGCAACGCAAGGACTACCCGCTCGGCGGCATCCCCGTCGAGTACAAGGGCGCCACGATTCCGTCTCCTGATAACAGAAGGAGCTACAACTGATGAGCGCCAGCAGTACCGAAGATCTCTTCGCCGCACCGGGCGAGGAGGCGGCCGAGGGCACCGTCTACACGGTGATGGGCGGCGACTGGGACGAGGTCGCCGGCGGCCAGGCCGAACGCGACGACGAACGGATCGTCGTCAACATGGGCCCGCAGCATCCGTCCACCCACGGCGTGCTCCGGGTGATCTTGGAACTCGACGGCGAGACGGTGACCGAGCTGCGCTCCAGCATCGGCCACCTGCACACCGGCATCGAGAAGAGCATGGAGTACCGCACCTGGACCCAGGGCGTGACTTTCTGCACCCGGATGGACTACGTGATGCCGTTGCACAACGAGCTCGCGTACTGCCTGAGCGTGGAGAAGCTGCTGGAGATCGAGGATCAGATCACCGAGCGGACCAAGATCATCCGGGTGTTGATGTCGGAGTGGATGCGGATCGCGTCCCACCTGGTGGCGTTGGGCACCGGCGGGATGGAGCTCGGCGCGACCACGATGATGACCATCGCGTTCCGCGAGCGCGAGAAGATCATGGACTTCTTCGAGGCCGTCACGGGCTTGCGGATGAACCACGCCTACATCCGTCCCGGCGGTGTCGCCCAGGACCTTCCTGATCATGGTCTGCAGCTGCTCAAGGACACCCTCAAGTCGATCAAGAAGCAGATGCCGGAGTTCGGCAAGCTGGCAGGAATGAACCCGATCGTGCGCAGCCGGCTGATCGGGGTCGGACATCTTGATCTTGCTGCCTGCATGGCGCTCGGCGTCACCGGCCCGTTGCTGCGTGCGGCCGGCTACTCCTACGACCTGCGCAAGGCGTTGCCGTACTGCGATTACGAGACGTACGACTTCGACGTCCCGGTCCGCGACGAGGCCGACGGCTACGCCCGTTTCCTGAACCGGGTGGACGAGATGTGGGAGAGCGTCAAGATCATCGACCAGTGCGTGAAGCGGCTGGAGGAGACCCTGGGGCAGCGGGTGATGGTCGACGATCCCAAGATCGCCTGGCCGGCGCAGCTGTCCATCGGCTCCGACGGGCAGGGCAACTCCAACGAGCACCTCAATCACATCATGGGGCAGTCGATGGAGGCGCTGATCCATCACTTCAAGCTGGTCACCGAGGGCTTCCGGGTGCCGCCGGGTCAGGCGTACGTGCCGACCGAGAGCGCCAAGGGCGAGCTCGGTGCGCACGTGGTCTCCGACGGCGGGACCCGACCGTTCCGGGTGCACTTCCGGGACCCCAGTTTCCATCACCTGCAGGCATTGCCGGCCCTCAGCGAGGGCGGCTTCCTGGCCGACGTGGTGGTCAACATCGCAACGCTGGACCCGGTTCTGGGAGGTGTCGACCGGTGAACGCCGATAATCTCGACAACAACAGCAAGCAGAAGAATCTGCTCGACGGCCGGCGGACCGACCAGTTCGGTCAGGTCCCGCCGGGGGTGACGCCGACCGATCCGAACGCGCATCGTCCGGAGCCGATCGACACCACCGTGACCGAGACCGAGATCGGCGAGAAGACGCTGGAGGAGTTGCGCCAGATCGCGGCCCGCTATCCGCAGTCGCGGTCGGCGCTGCTGCCGATGCTGCACCTGGTGCAGAGCGTCGAGGGCCGGGTCACCCCGGCCGGAATCGAAGCGTGTGCAGAGATTCTGGGCCTTTCCACCGCCGACGTGTCCGGGGTGGCGACCTTCTACACGATGTACAAGCGCCGTCCCAACGGCGAGTACAACGTCGGTGTCTGCACCACCGCGCTGTGCGCGATCATGGGCGGCGACGACGTGTACGACCGGCTCAGCAAGCATCTCGGCGTCGGCCACGACGAGACCACCGCCGACGGCAAGATCACCCTGGAGCGGGTGGAATGCAACGCTGCTTGCGATTTCGCCCCGGTGGTGATGGTCAATTGGGAGTTCATGGACAACCAGACTCCCGACTCGGCGGTCGAACTGGTGGACAAGCTGCGCGACGGCCAGGAGCTGACCTCCACCCGCGGCGCCCGGATCTGCACCTGGCGGCAGTCCGAACGCGTACTGGCCGGCTACCCCGACGGCCGCGCCGACGAGGGCCCGACCTCCGGACCGCAGTCCCAGCTGGGCGTCAGGATCGCCAGCGAGAACGGCTGGCGGGCGCCGACGCCCGAGGAGGCGGCGCAGGCCAAGGCCGACGCCGAGCGGGAGAAGGCCGAAGCAGAAGCCAACGGTGAGGGTGAGGCGAAGTGACCGATCCGATTACCCCGGTCCTGACCCGCAACTGGGCCGACGAACGGGCCTGGAAGCTCACCAACTACGAGCGTCAGGGCGGCTACGCCACGCTGCGGTCGGCGTTGCACAAGAGCCCCGACGAGCTGGCCGGAATGATCAAGGACTCGCAGCTGCGGGGCCGTGGCGGAGCCGGCTTCCCGACCGGTGTGAAGTGGTCGCTGCTGGATCCGGACAAGTCGAAGCCGCGCTACCTGGTGGTGAACGCCGACGAGTCCGAACCCGGTGCCTGCAAGGACATGCCGCTGATGATGGCGAGTCCGCACACCCTGGTCGAGGGCGTGATCATCTCCTGTTTCGCGTTCGGCGCCAAGCACGCCTTCATCTACGTCCGCGGCGAGGTGCTGCACGTCATCCGTCGGCTGCAGCAGGCCGTGATGGAGGCCTACTCCGCCGGCTACCTGGGCAAGAACATCCTCGGCACCGGGTTCGACCTGGAGCTGATCGTGCATGCCGGCGCGGGCGCGTACATCTGCGGTGAGGAAACAGCGCTGCTGGACTCGCTGGAAGGCCGCCGCGGACAACCGCGACTGAAGCCGCCGTTCCCGGCGGTGGCCGGCCTGTACGGTTCGCCGACGGTGATCAACAACGTCGAGTCGATCTCCACCGTGCCGGCGATCGTCGCCAACGGCATCGACTGGTTCACCTCGATGGGCGTGGACAACGGCAAGGGGATGGGCATCTTCAGCCTGTCCGGCCACGTCAAGAACCCGGGCCAGGTGGAGGTCCCGCTGGGCACCACGCTGCGTCAGCTTCTTGACCTGACCGGCGGGATCCGCGAAGGGCACCGGCTGAAGTTCTGGACGCCCGGTGGTTCCAGCTCGCCGGTCTTCACCGACGAGCATCTGGACGTGCCGCTGGACTACGACTCGGTGGCCAAGGCCGGATCGATGCTCGGCACCCGATCGCTGCAGATCTTCGACGAGACCGTCTCCGTGGTTCGTGCGGTGTCGCGGTGGGTCGAGTTCTACAAGCACGAGTCCTGCGGCAAGTGCACGCCGTGTCGTGAGGGCAGTTGGTGGCTGGCCCAGATCATGCAGCGGATCGAGGCCGGGCAGGGGCAGGAGGGCGACGTGGAGAAGTTGCTCGACCTGTCCGACAACATCGGCGGTAAGGCCTTTTGTGCGCTCGGCGACGCCCTGGTCACCCCGGTCAACTCCGCGATCAAGTACTTCCGCGACGAGTTCGAGGCCGGCTACCACACGCCCGCCTGGGAGCTGTTCCCGTACGAGAGAAACGTGGTCTACGTCCAGCCGGCAGGAGTTGCGCAGTGACCGTCACGCAGAACACCTCCGCCGCCGAGGTGGAGAAGAAGGAAGACCTGATCACCATCACCATCGACGACGTCGAGGTGAGCGTGCCGAAGGGCACCCTGGTGATCCGGGCAGCCGAGTTGATCGGCATCGACATCCCGCGTTTCTGCGACCATCCGCTGCTCGACCCGGTGGGCGCCTGCCGGCAGTGCATGGTGGAGATCCCGGACATGGGCAACGGCCGGGGCATGCCCAAGCCGCAGGCATCCTGCACCATCACGGTGATGCCGGGGATGAAGGTGAAGACCCAGCTGACCAGTGAGCGGGCCGACAAGGCGCAGCGCGGAATCATGGAATTCCTGCTGATCAACCACCCGCTGGACTGCCCGATCTGCGACAAGGGCGGCGAGTGCCCGCTGCAGAATCAGTCCCTGTCGCACGGCGACGGTGAGTCCCGCTACGACGGCGTCAAGCGGCTCTACGTCAAGCCGATCAACCTGTCCGCGCAGATCCTGCTGGACCGCGAGCGGTGTGTGCTGTGTGCGCGCTGCACCCGGTTCGCCGACCAGATTGCCGGCGATCCGTTGATCGTGCTCGGCGAACGCGGCCCGCTGCAGCAGGTCAGCCTGTACGCCAAGGAGCCGTTCGACAGCTACTGGTCCGGCAACACGGTCCAGATCTGCCCGGTGGGTGCGCTGACCAGCGCCGCCTACCGCTTCCGGTCCCGGCCGTTCGACCTGGTCAGCGTGCCGTCGATCGCCGAGCACGACAGTTCGGGTTCGGCGATCCGGGTCGACTATCGCCGGCAGACCGTGATGCGCCGGATGGGCGGTGACGATCCGGAGGTCAACGAGGAGTGGATCTCCGACAAGGACCGCTTCGCCTTCCGTTCCGGCCGGGGCGAGGATCGGCTGACCCAGCCGCTGGTACGCGACGAGGACGGTTCGTTGCGGTTCGCCTCCTGGCCGGAGGCGATCGACGCCGCGGTGGCCGGGCTGAAGGCGGCCGGTGACTCGGTCGGCGTCCTGCCCGGGGGTCGGCTGACCCACGAGGACGCCTACGCCTACAGCAAGTTCGCCCGGGCCGTGATCGGCACCAACGACATCGACCATCGGGCTCGGGCCTACTCCGACGAGGAGGCCGACTTCCTGGCCGCCGCGGTGGCCGGCACCGGCCCGATCAACGGGCAGCCGGGTGTCACCTTCGCCGACCTGGAGAACGCGTCCGCGGTGCTGATGGCCGGCTTCGAGCCCGAGGACGAGGGCGGCGTCGTCTTCCTCCGGCTCCGCAAGGCCTTCCGGAAGAACAAGCTGCGCAGCTACCAGCTCGCCCCGTACGCCTCCGAAGGGATCCGGCGGATCGGCGGCACGCTGCTGCCGACCGTGCCGGGCGACGAGGCGAACGTGCTGGCCAAGCTGCCCTCGTCGGTCGAACTGGACGGCACGTCGGTGATCATCGTCGGCGAGCGGCTGGCCCAGGTGCCCGGCGCGCTGACCGCGGCGGTGGAGCTGGCGACGAGGACCGGTGCCCGACTGGCCTGGATCCCGCGCCGCGCCGGTGAGCGCGGGGCGGTCGAGGCCGGCTGCCTGCCGAACCTGTTGCCGTACGGACGTCCGGTCACCGATCCGGCCGCCCGGGTCGACGTGGCCGCCGCCTGGGGGCTCCCGTCGTTGCCCGACCGGGTCGGCCGGTCCGCCAACGAGCAGTTGGTGGCGGCGGCGACCGGTGCCCTGAAGGCGTTGGTGGTGGGCGGTGTCCAGCCGTCCGACTTCGTCGATCCGGTGCTGGTCCGGCACGGGCTGGAGAATGCCGGCTTCGTGGTCAGCCTGGAGACCCGCGTCAGCGAGGTCACCGAGCGTGCCGACGTGGTGCTCCCGGTCGGCTTGATCGAGGAACGCTCCGGCAGTTTCGTCAACTGGGAGGGCCGCGAGCGGTCCTTCGGCGTGGTGATCAAGAAGCCGAACACGATGAGCGACCTGCGGGTGCTCGCCGCTCTGGCCGACGGACTCGGCACCGACCTCGGCATCCGTACCGCCGAGCAGGCCCGCGCCGAGTTGGCCGAGTTGGGTGTCTGGGAAGGGGAGCGGGCCACCCTTCGACAAGTTCGGGCCAAGGGTCCTGAGCCCGTCGAAGGACCGAACACCGCGATCCTGGCCAGCTGGCGGCTGCACCTGGACGACGCCCGGGCGATCGACGGCGAGCCGTACCTGGCCGGCACCGCGCGCGGGCCGGTGGCCCGGCTGAGTTCGCGGACCGCGGCCGAAGCCGGCATCGCCGACCGGGTGGTGGTGTCCACCGATCGAGGGTCGATCAGTTTCCGCACCGAGATCGTGCCGGAGATGACCGACGGGGTGATCTGGCTGCCGTCCCGCGCGCTGACCGAGACCGGCCACGGCGGATTGGCCCTCAGCGAACATCTGGCGGTAAGTTCCGGCGAGGTCGTACGGATCGAAGGAGCGAAGTGATGTCCCTCGTGCCGATGGATCTGAACATCTTCATGCACGACCCGCTCTGGGTCGTGATCTTGAAGGCGTTGTTCGGCTTCGTCCTGTTGATCTTGTTCACGCTGTTCGGCATCGTCTTCGAACGCAAGGTGCTGGGCCGGATGCAGAACCGTCCCGGCCCGACCATGAACGGCCCCTTCGGATCGCTGCAGTCGTTGGCCGACGGCCTGAAGTCCATGCTCAAGGAGGATCTGACTCCCTCCGGCGTGGACAAGGTCGTCTTCATGCTGGCACCGGCACTGAACGTGATCCCGGCGGTGTTGATCTTCGCCCTGATCCCGTTCGCCGGCAAGGTGCCGGTGCCCGGTGGCCACACCACCATGCTGCAGGTCTCCGACATGCCGGTGTCGATCTTGTTGATCTTGGGCGTCACCTCGGTCGGCATCTACGGCGTGGTGCTGGCCGGCTGGGCCTCGAACGAGACGTTCGCCCTGCTCGGTGGCATCCGAGCCAGTGCGCAGATGATCAGCTACGAGGTCGCGATGGGCCTCAGCCTGGTCGCGGTCTTCATGTACTCCGGGTCGCTGTCCACCTCCGAGGTGGTCGACGCGCAGAAGAACCTCTGGTACTGCCTGGTGCTGATCCCGTCGTTCGTGATCTTCGTGATCGCGATCTTCGGTGAGTCCAACCGGACCCCGTTCGACCTGCCGGAGGGTGAGTCGGAGATCGTCGGCGGCTACCTGACCGAGTACAGCTCGATGCGGTTCGCGATGTTCTACATGGCCGAGTACATGGCCCTGGCGAACGTGTCCGCGGTCTGCGTGACGATCTTCCTCGGCGGCTTCCACGCGCCGATTCCGTTCAACTGGCTGGGCATGGATCACGCCTACTGGGGCCTGCTCTGGTTCGTGATCAAGACCATCCTGTTCATGGGCTTCATGGTCTGGGTCCGGGCCACCGTGCCCCGGTTCCGCTACGACCAGTTCATGCGGCTGGGCTGGCGTTGGCTGATCCCGATCTCGCTGGTCTGGGTGCTGCTGGTCGCCACCTTCCGGGTTGCCCGCAGCCAGGGCTGGTTCGGCCAGCCGCTGTTCATCGCGATCGGCGCGGCCATCGTGATCGCGATCCTGGCGATCATCTTCTTCGGTGGCCGTGAGCCGGAGGAGGAGAAACCTCAACCGGTGAAGGAATTCGACGCCTTCGCGGGCGGGTTCCCGGTGCCGCCGCGGCCCGGGCAGGTGTTGCCCGAACTGGCCGGGGTGGTCGTCACCGAACCGGCTGACGCAACCCCCGACCAGCAGACCGAACCGCAAGCTCAACCGCCTACGTTGGGAGGAAGCTGATGGGATTCCTGGATCCGATCGCAGGATTCGGCATCACGCTGAAGACCTTCTTCACCAAGACCTTCACCGAGGCCTACCCGGCCGGGCCGAAGATCACCGCCCCGCGCTACCACGGTCGGCATCAGCTGAACCGTTGGCCGGACGGCCTGGAGAAGTGCGTCGGTTGTGAGCTGTGCGCCTGGGCCTGCCCGGCCGACGCGATCTACGTCGAGGGTGCGGAGAACACCGACGCCGAGCGCTACAGCCCCGGTGAGCGGTACGGCCGCGTCTATCAGATCAACTACTTGCGCTGCATCCTCTGCGGATTGTGCATCGAAGCCTGCCCGACCCGGGCGTTGACGATGACCAATCACTTCGAGCTGAGCGACTTCACCCGCGAGGACATGATCTACGAGAAGCATCAGCTGCTCGCGCCGCTGCTGCCCGGGATGACCGCCCCGCCGCACGAGCGGATGCTCGGCGACAGTGAGAAGGAATACTTCCAGGGCCTCCCCGAGACCCAGCCGATGCCGGCCGACTTCAACTCCGGTCTGCCCAACGCCGGTTGGAAGAAACGGGATCGGGCCAAGGCTCAGGCGGAGGTTGCCGAGTTGTACGCCGACACCCCGCAGTCGGCGGCGGCGCTGGCCCAGATGGGCAAGGCGTCGGCGCCGGCCTTGCATCCGACCCAGCCACGACACGGTTCGGGACACGGTTCGGGACACGGGTCAGACCAAGATCAAGAGGGTGGGAAACGATGATCATCGTTCCGATGGCGACCGGACCCGAGGTCGCCTTCTGGATGCTGATGCCGGTGATGATCTTGGGAGCACTCGGCACCATCCTGGCCAAGCGGCCAGTGCATTCGGCACTGTCGCTGGCCGCGGTCATGCTGTCCCTGGCGGTGCAGTACGCGGCCCAGCAGGCGCCGTTCCTGTTCGCCGTGCAGATCATCGTCTACACCGGCGCGATCCTGATGCTGTTCCTGTTCGTGATGATGATCGTCGGTGTCGACACCTCCGAGTCGCTGATCGAGACGATCAAGGGACAACGGATCCTGGCGCTGCTGGCAGCACTCGGCTTCTTCGTCCTGCTGATCGTCGCCATCGGTCATGCCCTCGTCGGTCAGCCGGCCGGTCTGGGCCAGGCCAACAGTGCGCACGGCGGCAACGTTCAGGGGCTGGCGTCGTTGATCTTCGGCCGCTACGTGATCGCCTTCGAGGCGACCTCGGCGCTGTTGATCACCGCGGCACTGGGCGCGATGGTGCTGGCGCACCGGGAGCGCCTGGCCAAGAAGAAGACTCAGTCCGACCTGGTCGCCGAACGGCTGAAGGCGTACGCCGAGACCGGCGCCCACCCGGGTGCGCTGCCACCGCCAGGTGTCTACGCCCGGCACAACGCGGTCGACACCCCGGCCCTGCTGGCCAGCGGCGAGATCGCCGAGAGCTCGGTCTCCGGCACCCTGACCGCACGCGGCGTGGTGCAGAACCCGGGCGACCTGATCCGTCCCACCCAGCAGACCCAGCGGGCGATCGCACCCGAGCGGGCGGAGAACCCGGCCACCGCGGTTGCCTCCTTCGTCCCGCACCCGGCCGCCCCGCGGCGTACCGAGGTCACCACCGAACCCAGCCGGGACCTGGGCCCCGAGTCCGTCGAAGGACCCGAGCCCGATGATCAATCCCATGCCGAACCGATCGGCGGGCCGGGCAGCGAACAGCCCGGTCGCGCTGTCGAGGAAGGGGAGCAGTGATGGACCCCCAGGTCTACATCGTGATGTCGGCGATCCTGTTCTCGATCGGCATGCTGGGCGTGATGATCCGGCGCAACATGCTGATCGTTTTCATGTGCGTCGAGTTGATGTTGAACGCCGCCAACCTGGCGTTGATCACCTTCGCCCGGATGCACGGATCGCTGGACGGGCAGATCGCCGCCTTCTTCGTGATGGTGGTGGCTGCAGCCGAAGTCGTGATCGGTCTGGCGATCATCGTCACGATCTACCGCACCCGTCGCTCGGCCTCGGTCGATGACGCCAACCTGCTGAAGTTCTGAGAGGACGAAGAGCGTGCATTTGCTAGAAGTGGCCACACCGGCCACCGGCGTTTTCTCCCTCTCCTGGTTGGTGATCGCCATTCCCGGGCTGGCCGCTGCACTGCTGCTGGCACTGGGAAAACTCTCCGACGCCTGGGGCCACATCCTGGCCGCGCTGGCGCCGATCGCCTCCTTCGTGATCGCGCTGCTGATGTTCGTCCAGCTGCTCGGCCAGAACGCCGATCAGCGCAGCATCCAGCAGACGCTGTACGAATGGATCCAGGTCGGCAACTGGCACATCACCGCCGGGCTCCAGGTCGATCAGCTGTCGATCGTGTTCATGTTGTTGATCACCAGCGTCGGCAGCCTGATCCACATCTACTCGATCGGCTACATGGCGCATGATCCGAATCGGCGCCGGTTCTTCGCCTACCTGAACCTCTTCGTGGCGGCGATGCTGCTGCTGGTGATGGCCGACAACTACTTCGCGCTGTTCGTCGGCTGGGAGGGTGTCGGCCTCGCCTCGTACCTGTTGATCGGTTTCTGGCAGGAACGGCCGACCGCGGCCACCGCGGCCAAGAAGGCGTTCATCGTCAACCGGGTCGGCGACATGGGCATGTCCATCGCGATGGGCTTCATGCTGTACATGTTCGGTTCGCTGCAGTTCAGCGACGTGAACGCTGGTGCCCCGCAGATGAGCTCGGCGCAGGCGACCATCCTCGGTCTGCTGTTGCTGCTGGGTGCCTGTGCCAAGTCCGCCCAGGTGCCGCTGCAGTCCTGGCTGCTGGACGCGATGGAGGGCCCGACCCCGGTGTCGGCGCTGATCCACGCCGCGACCATGGTCACCGCCGGCGTCTACCTGGTGGTGCGCAGTCACGCGATCTTCGCCCAGACCGAGATCGCCGCGTTGATCGTGGCCATCGTCGGCACCGTCACGTTGCTGTTCGGTGCCTGGATCGGCTGCGCGAAGGACGACATCAAGAAGGTGCTGGCCGGCTCCACCATGAGCCAGATCGGCTACATGATGCTGGCCGCCGGCATCGGCCCGGCCGGGTACGCGTTCGCGATCTTCCACCTGGTCACCCACGGCTGGTTCAAGGCCAACATGTTCCTGGGCGCCGGTTCGGTGATGCACGGGATGAACGACGACGTCGACATGCGCCACTACGGTGCGCTGCGCAAGTTCATGCCGATCACCTTCGTCACCTTCGGCATCGGCTACCTGGCGATCATCGGATTCCCGTTCCTGAGTGGCTATTACTCCAAGGACCACATCATCGAGGCGGCCTGGGAGCACAACAAGATCATGGGTGCGCTGGCGCTGATCGGTGCCGGGGTGACCGCGTTCTACATGACCCGGTTGATGATCATGACCTACTTCGGTGCCAAGCGGCATCAGCAGGGCGTGCATCCGCACGAGTCGCCGTTGATCATGACCATCCCGTTGATCTTGCTGGCCATCGGTTCGGCGGTCGCCGGGGTGGCGTTGAACGGCTGGATCGGCAACTGGCTGGCTCCGGCCGTCGGTGTCCAGACGCCGGTGCACACGACCGGGTTGCTCTACATCAACCTGCTCGGCGTGATCACTCTGGCAGCGGTCGCGGTGGGTGTGGTGATCGCGATCTTGATCTTCGGTCGTGGCAAGGAGATCCCGGTCGAACAGCCGGTCAGCCGGTCGCCGTTCACCCTGGCCGGCCGCAACGACCTGTACGGCGACGCCTTCAACGAGGCGGTCTTCATGCGCCCGGGCATCGGCCTGGTCGCCGGAGTGACCAAGACCGACACCGGTGGTGTCGACGGAACCGTGATGGGGGTGTCCGGCATCATCGCCGGGCTGTCCGCACGGCTGCGGCGTTGGCAGAGCGGCTTCGTCCGGTCCTACGCCCTGACCATGATCGCCGGAGCCTTCGTGATCGGCTGCGTCCTCGTCCTCGGCCGGCTCGGCTGAGCGGGAAGGAGAAAAAGTGTCTTTCCCCTGGCTGACCATCATCGGTCTGCTGCCGTTGATCGGCGGGTTGGCGATGATCTTCGTCCGCGGCAACGCGGCGAAGCTGACCGGGCTGGTGTTCTCGCTGGCGGTGCTGGTGATCACGATCGTGCTCGCGATCAGCTACCACGTCGGCGGTGGCATGCAGTTCACCGAGCAGCTGACCTGGATCAAGCAGATCGGTGCGCACTACGCGCTCGGGCTGGACGGCATCGGGCTGACTCTGGTGCTGCTGACCGCGTTCCTCACTCCGGTGGTGATCATCGCCTCCTGGAACGATGCCGAGCTGCCGCACATCGGCAGCAAGACCGCCGACGGTGAGCCGGTCGCACCCAAGTGGGGCCCGCACACGTACGTCGGATTGATCTTGGCGGTCGAGGGCTTCGCGATGTTCGCCTTCCTGGCCACCGACGTCTTCCTGTTCTATCTGTTCTTCGAGGTCATCCTGATCCCGATGTACTTCCTGATCGGTGGCTTCGGCGGCACCCGACGGGCCTTCGCCTCCGCCAAGTTCCTGCTGTTCGGTCTGTTCGGCGGGTTCGTCATGCTGGCCGCGGTGATCGGTCTGGGCATCATCTCCGCCCAGGCCGGCGATCCGAGCTACCTGCTCAGCGATCTGGTCAAGCTCAACATCGATCCGACCCTGGAACGCTGGCTGTTCATCGGTTTCATGATCGCGTTCGCGATCAAGGCGCCGATGGTGCCGTTCCACTCCTGGCTGCCGGACTCGGTGGAGCAGAACACCCCGGGCGGCGCGATCATGCTGACCGGCGTGATGGACAAGCTGGGCACCTTCGCCATGATCAGGTTCTGCCTGCAGCTGTTCCCGGACGCGTCGAAGTGGGCGACTCCGGTGGTGCTGGTCCTGGCGTTGATCTCGATCATCTACGGCGCCCTGATGGCGATCGGCAGCAAGGACCTGATGCGGCTGATCGGCTGGACCTCGGTCAGCCACTTCGGCTTCATCGTGCTGGGCATCTTCGCCTTCACCAGCCAGAGCGCGACCGGTGCGACGTTCTACATGCTCAACCACGGCCTGTCCGCGGCGGCGTTGTTCCTGGCTGCCGGGTTCATGATGAAGCGGCGGGGCTCGCGGGACATCAGCGACTTCGGCGGTGTGGTCAAGGCGACTCCGTTGCTGGCGGGCTTGTTGATGTTCGCGGCACTGACCGCGCTCGGGCTGCCGGGCCTGTCCACGTTCGTCAGCGAGTTCATGGTGCTGGCCGGAACGTTCTCCCGGCACCCGATCTACGCGGTGATCGCCACCATCGGTATCGTGCTCGCCGCGCTGTACGCGTTGATCATGTACCAGCGCACCGCCACCGGTGTGCCCGGCGAACGGGTGAAGGAGAAATTCACCGAAGATCTGGTCGGCCGCGAGCGGCTGGCACTGATTCCGCTGGTGTTGGTGATCTTGGTCCTCGGCTTCTTCCCGAAGCCGTTCCTGGCGATCATCGAACCGACCGTGACGACAACTTTGCAGCATGTCGGCATGACTGATCCGCAACCCCATGTCACGGAAGGAGGGCGCTGACGATGACGGTCCTGCAGCTTCCCGTACTGCAGCTGCCCGCACTGCAGATACCCGCGCCGAAGATCGAGTACGGCCTGTTGATGCCGTTCATCGTGGTCTTCGCGGCGGCCTGCGTCGGCGTCCTGGTCGAGGCTCTGGCACCCCGCGCGATGCGGCATTCGCTGCAGTTGCTGGTGACCTTCCTCGGCATCATCCTGGCCCTGTTCTTCACCATCCTGAACTGGGCCAGCGGCACCACCGCGATCACCGCTCTCGGCGCCCTGGCGATCGACGGACCGACGTACTTCCTCTGGACGGTGCTGCTGGTCTTCGGCGGCATCTCGTTCCTGGTCTTCGCCGAACGGCGGCTGGAAGGCAACGCCTCCGCGTTCACCGCGCAGGCCGCGACCGTGCCGGGTACTGCCGGTGAGGCCGAGGCGATCGCCAACCGCCAGGAACACACCGAGGTCTACCCGCTGGCGATGTTCGCGCTGACCGGGATGTTGATCTTCCCGGCCGCCAACGACCTGGTGATGATGTTCGTCGGCCTGGAGGTGCTGTCGCTGCCGCTCTACCTCCTCTGCGGGCTGGCCCGTCGGCGTCGGCTGCTCAGCCAGGAATCGGCGATGAAGTACTTCCTGCTCGGCGCGCTGTCGTCGGCGATCTTCGTCTACGGCATCGCCATGCTGTACGGCTACGCGGGATCGTTCGACCTGGGGCAGATCGCCACCTCGCTGCAGACCTCGTCCCAGCACGACGGCCTGTTGCTGGCCGGCATGGTGATGGTCGGCGTCGGGCTGCTGTTCAAGCTGGGTGCGGTTCCGTTCCACTCCTGGACCCCGGACGTGTACGTCGGTGCGCCGACCCCGGTGACCGGCTTCATGGCGACCTGCACCAAGATCGCCGCCGTCGGCGCGCTGATGCGGGTCTTCTACGTCGCCCTCGGCGGGATGCGGTGGGACTGGCAGCCGTTCTTGATCATCGTCGCGCTGGCCACCATGCTCGTCGGCGCGGTGCTCGGCATCACCCAGAACGACGTCAAGCGGATGCTCGCCTACTCCTCGATCGCCCACGCCGGTTTCATCCTGGTGGCTGTCGTCGGTGCGTCCCAGGTGGGCAACGGCAAGCCGGCGATGAGCCTGTCCAGCGTTTCGTCGGCGCTGTTCTACCTGGTCGCCTACAGCGTGGCCACGCTCGGTGCGTTCGCGATCTTGACCATGGTCCGGGGGCGCGGCGGTGAGTCCGCGTCGCTGTCCAGCTGGGCCGGACTGGGGCGCCGGGCGCCGGTCACGGCAGCGGTGTTCTCGCTGTTCCTGTTGAGCTTTGCCGGCATCCCGCTGACCGGTGGCTTCATCGGCAAGTGGTCGGTGTTCGCCGCCGCCTGGGCCGGCCACCAGTACTGGCTGGTCGCTGCGGCCGTGGTGATCAGCCTGATCGCCGCGGTGATCTACCTGCGGGTGATTGTGGTGATGTTCTTCACCGAGCCCAAGCCGGGGGACCAGGTCGCCGAAGTGGTTCGGCCGAGCTGGACCACGCTGACCGCGATCGGCTTCGGCGTGGTGGTGACCGTCGTCCTCGGTATCTACCCGGGGCCGATCCTGGACCTGGCCGCGAATGCCGGAGAGTTCCTCCGCTGAGTTAGTCTGGGGCGCCCGGCTGGGGCGACCCCAGCAGCTTCCTCGAGAGGGCTGACATGGCTGCGAGCGCAGAATCCGTCACGACGGACTTCGACGCGTCCGTGCGCGCCCACCTGGAACTGATCGAGTCGAAGTTGCTGGCCGCGGTCGAGTCCGA
The DNA here is from genome assembly GCF_007362775.1 of Microlunatus elymi. Classification (NCBI taxonomy): domain Bacteria; kingdom Bacillati; phylum Actinomycetota; class Actinomycetes; order Propionibacteriales; family Propionibacteriaceae; genus Microlunatus; species Microlunatus elymi. The sequence goes on along the minus strand of NZ_CP041692.1, from coordinate 4,949,698 downwards.
CAACCCCGTACTCAGCGAGGCGGCCAAGCACATCATCGAGGCCGGCGGGAAGCGATTCCGGCCGCAGTTGGTGGTGCTCGGATCGAAGTTCGGTCCGGAGGCTGGAGTCGGCGCCGAGGCCAGGGTGGCGCGGGGCGCGATCGTGGTCGAGCTGACCCACGTGGCCAGCCTGTACCACGACGATGTGATGGACGACGCGACCGTACGACGAGGCTCCGACAGCGCCAACGCTCGCTGGGGCAACTCGCTGGCGATCCTGGTCGGTGACTACCTGTTCGCTCGGGCGTCGGTGCTGGTCACCGACCTCGGCATCGACATCGTCGCGACGTACGCGGAGATGTTCAACCGGCTGGTCCGCGGCCAGATCGCCGAGACGATCGGCCCGCAGGAGGGTGCCGATCCGCTGGAGCACTACCTGCAGGTGGTGGCCGACAAGACCGCGTCGCTGATCTCGGTCAGTACGAAGGTCGGCGGCATGATCGCCGGTGCCGACGCCGGAACCCAACGGCTGCTGGCCGACTTCGGCGAGCAGTTGGGCATCGTCTTCCAGCTCAGCGACGACATCATCGACATCACCAGCGACGAGACCGGCAAGACCCCGGGCACCGACCTGCGCGAGGGTGTCGACACACTGCCGATCCTGCTGGCCCGGCGCTCCATCGACCCGGCCGACGCTCGACTCCTGGAGTTGTTGGCGGGGGAGCGGACCGACGACGAGGTGGACGAGGCCCTCGGTCTGCTCCGCAAACACCCCGCCATCGCCGAAGCCCGCGCCGACGTCGCCCGCCGTGCCGAAGCCGCCCGCCGGATCCTCGCCCCGCTGCCCGACGGCCCCGCCAAGGACGCCCTCTCCGACCTCTGCGACTCCGTCGTCACCCGCACATCCTGACGCACCAGGTCCCTGAGCCTGTCGAAGGGCCGGTAATCGCATAGATTTGCGCACACTCGCCGCGGTTGCGTCCGAGTCGGACACATCCTGGGGAAGCGCTACATGGTCGTACGCCGAGATCGGCCACATGCCGGCCGACGTGCCGTTGTCGTTACTGCATCGATCTTGTTGATGGCCGGGTGCGCTGCGCCCCGACCGCACGATCCATCGCCGCTCCCGTCTGTCAGCGTGTCGGCGAGCCCCACACCGTCGAGCGCCTCGCGGCTGGTGTCCGGCCGTGAACTCGACCAGTCGCTGCGCGATCGCCAGGCGAACGGCAGGAACACGTTGCCGCAGTTCGGCAGGCTGCTGGCGGCCACCCAGACGAGTGGACCGGATCATCTCGCGGTCGACCTCACCGGTGTGCGCGGTTCGGTGATCGGCGTGTTCGTCTGCCGGGGCCCCGGCGACGGCCCGACCTTCAGCGCGAAGCGCGGCACGACGTCGATCTTGTGGACCAGATCCAGCGGCTGCGACGACACGAACCTCTTCAGCGCGCAGTCGCCGGCGATACCGGGCGGCTCGGGACACGCCGTGCTGAGGGTCGATGCGTCCCGCGACATCGAGTACGCGTTCGTACTCGAAGAGGTCGGCACCTCCACCTGATCGCCGAACGGCCGACACCGCCGGATGGCCTGTTGGTCGGGCAATGAGATTTGTATACGCGTTCTCCCGTTCGAGCCGGTTTCCGCGGATTCTGCCGGACGCGTATACAAATTTCGTCACGTCGGCGTCGATCTCCCGGGGATCGTGTGACAGGGCGGGCCGTCGAAATTCCGGGGAAGCACGTCGCCGATCTGTTGAGATGGGGGCATGACCGTGGTCAACGGGATCGCCCAGTTCCTCTTCGCCGCCGGCGGCTTCGTCGTCGTCTCGGTGTTCCTGGCGCTGCTGTGCCGGCGTGTGCTCGGGGTGCCGGTCGGCTGGCCACGGTCGATCATCATCGGCGGCGGGATGTACGTGGTCGCGGTGCCGGTGCAGCTGAGCGTCTACCGCCGGCTGGGCCTGATCAAGAACCAGCAGTTCGTCGGCACCCCGGCCGAGGCCGTGGTGGTCACCCTGCTCGGCCTGATCGTGGTGTTCGTGTTCGCACTGATCGCGCTGGTGATCGTCGAGGTGATCGTACCGACCGGAACCGTCGGCAACCCGTGCCGAGTGATCACCGACGCGGGCGCCCGGATGCGCCGCGGTCGAAGGTACGGCCAGGTGCTGGCGATCATCGCGAAACACGGCCTGTCGTCCTCGCTGCGGGTCGCCGCCCGCCGTCCGGAGGTACGGCGTCAGCGATCCACCGCACGTTCGCTGGCGGCGGCGTTGAACGACGCCGGGGTGACCTTCATCAAACTGGGACAGACCTTGTCCAGTCGGCCGGACCTGATCCCGGAACCCTACGTGCGCGAACTCGCCCGACTCCAGGACAACGTCGATCCGCTGCCCTGGGACACCCTCCGGCCGGTGCTGGAGGGCGAACTTCCCAAGCCTGTCGAGGAAATCTTCGCCTCCATCGACCCGCAGCCGCTGGCCACCGCCTCGATCGGACAGGTCCATGCCGGCCGGTTGATCGACGGCCGCGAGGTGGTGATCAAGATCCGCCGCCCCGGAGCCGAACAGCAGGTGGAGGTCGATCTGGACATCATGATCAGGTTGGCGGTCCGGCTGGAACGCACCACGGACTGGGCCCGGACTCTGGGCGCCGTACGACTCGCGCGCGGTTTTGCCGACTCGCTGATCGAGGAGCTCGACTATCGGATCGAGGCCGAGAACGCGGCCGCGGTCGCCGCCTCGCTGGCGGACTCGGAGTTGATCAAGGTGCCGGTCGTCGATCGGGCCCTGTCCGGACCGGCGGTGTTGATCATGGAACGCGTTGCGGGGACCCCGCTTGGTCAAGCCGAAGAGGCGCTTGCCGAGCTTGATCAACAACAACGCGCCGCGATGGCCGAACGGCTGTTGACCGAAGTGCTCCGAGAGATCCTCTTCACCGGCACCTTCCACGCCGACCTGCATCCCGGCAACATCATCGTCGGCGACGACGGATCGCTGACCCTGTTGGATTTCGGCTCGGTCGGCCGTCTCGACCAACCATCCCGTACGGCGCTCGGTCTGCTGCTGCTCGCGGTCGAACGCGACGACCCGATCGGGGCCGCAGACGCCCTGGTCGACCTGCTCGACCGCGGCGAACAACTGGATCGGCGCGACCTGGAACGCGATGTCGGTCAACTGATCGTCCGCTATCGCAACGGTCTCGGAGCCGTCGGTGGCGCGGGCGTGTTCGCGGCGCTGTGGAAGTTGATCACCAATCATAGGTTCTCGGTGCCGCCGCAGGTGGCCGCCGCGATGCGCGCGCTGGCCGGTCTGGAGTCGAGCGTCACCATGATCAGCTCCCGGATCGACCTGATCACCACGGCCCGTGGTGAAAGCGTCGCCCTGGTCGGAGAACTGACCGACCCGGCCACCGTACGCAGCACGATGGAGCGCGAACTCTTCCGACTGTTGCCAACCCTGCAACGACTTCCGCAACGGATGAACCGGATCACCGACGACCTGGAGAACGGCCGATTCACCGCCCGGGTCCGGGTGTTCGCCGATCCCGATGATCGCAACTTCGTCTCCCGCCTGGTCGGCCAGCTCAGCATCACGCTGGTCGCCGCCGCCGCCGTGCTCGGCGCGATCCTGTTGATCACCGCCGAAGCCGGCCCGGTGGTCGCCGGCTCGTTGCGGCTGTATCCGGTGCTCGGGACGCTGCTGTTCTTCTTCGGCATCGTGCTCGGTCTCCGCGCCATGATCACCGCCCTCCGCACCCCCTGACCTTTCCGAGTTGTCAGCGTGAGAGGGCGCTATGACGCTTCCTGATGCTGACAACTCGGGATCAGAAGCCGATCGCTTCGCGCAGCAGCAGCACGGTGCCGCGCCTGGGAGCCGGCTCGGCGTTGAGCACCAGCAGGCGATTGACGGCGCTGGGTTTCCCGTACGCGGTCATCGCACGTTCGTTCTCCAGCGGCAGGCAGTGCTCCTGCACCCGTACGAGCGCGGTGGTCAGGTCGGGCACCACCTTCTGTGCGCCGACGATCCAGATCGCGTGTGGCGCCCCGCCGGCGTACGCGGGCAACTGGCCGCCGCTGGCCGAGGCCAGCACCAGAGCACCGGTCTCGGTGACGGCCTGGGCGCTGCCGACGATGAACTGCGGCGTGGAGATCATCCGCCAGACCTCATCGAGCGCCAGCGTGCGATCCATCGTCCGGGAGCGGGCCTTCACGGCGTCGTAGCGTTCGGTGCCGTTGATGTCGCCGTCGATACCAGACAGCCGCAGTGTCTCGCTGGTGCCGGTGTAGACGCTTGCGTCGGCCGGGATCAGCTCGGCCACGCGTCGCCGAGCGGCGGCGGCGTCGTCCAGCAACTCGGCGCCGAAGCCGTTGGTTTGCAGTGCCGCGATCACCCGGTGCAGGCGTTCCTCCGAAGCCGGCTCGGCGAATACGGTCTGTGTGGTCGGTATGACGGACATTCTGGCCTCCGGAGTGAGCGATGGGCGTACAGGTTGCACGCCCATCCAGTTCGTCACCGGCTGGGCCCGAGGTGTGAGGTGATCACGTACGACCAAACACTTCGCTGCGCCGGATTGTCGATTACCAGAGGAGATTCGACCGAAGGAGGTGACCGGATGACAGACCCATCCGACTCTCCGACCGTACGGGAGCCGCTGCCCGGTAGCGGTGAGCTCGACGCGGTGATCATGGGTGAGCGACGACGGCTGCTCAATGTCGCCTATCGGCTGCTCGGCTCGCTGGCCGAAGCCGAGGACGCGGTCCAGGAGGCGTACACCCGTTGGTATTCCTTGTCGGCAGAGCAACAAATCGGAGTTGTGTCACCCGGCGCCTGGTTGAGCACCGTCACCAGCCGCATCTGCCTCAACGTGCTGAGGTCTGCGCGTGCTCGTCGCGAGAGCTACGTCGGAGAGTGGATCCCCGAGCCGTTGCCCGACACAGCACCGGCGGATCGACGCCTCGTCCCGCCGACGACGGATCCCGCTGATCAGATCACGCTCGACGAGTCGGTCAACATGCCCCTGCTCGTCGTCCTGGAATCGATGACTCCGGCCGAGCGGGTCGCGTTCATCCTGCACGACGTCTTCGGCTATCCGTTCGCCGAGATCGCACAGATCGTCGGTCGCACGCCGGGCGCCTGCCGACAACTTGCCACCTCGGCCCGCCGGCGGGTCAAGGCGTCGACCCGTGCGCCGACCTCGCCGTCGCGGGACGAGGCCGAGATCGTCCGGGAGTTCAAACAGGCCTGGCAGGCAAAGGATGTCGAGCGGCTGATCGGTTTGCTCGCTCCCGACGCCGTCGCGACGGCCGACGGTGGCGGCCGAGTGACCACCTTTACCGAGCCGATCATCGGCGGTGACCAGGTCGCCGCAGCCTGGGCGGCACTCGCCGATCGAGCCACCCCGGACCAGGCCCTCCTGGAACGCACCGTCAACGGACGGCCCGGCCTGGTGGCCGTTCGGGCCGGAACGGTGCGGACGGTCTTCGCCTTCGACGTCGTCGGCGACCGGATCCAGCACATCTGGGTGGTGGCCAACCCCGCGAAACTGCGGCCGTGGCAGTGAGGAGGGTTCAGCCAAATCTCCGGACTGTAGACGTAGGTCTACAGCGCGCCTAGACTCGGCGCCATGAAGACGATCGGAACCCGTGAACTCAAGCAGAATCCAAACACCGTGATTGAGCTGGTGCGGGAGAGCGGTGAGGAATTCGAGATCACCAGCTATGGGCGGCCGACCGGCGTGCGCATCGTCCCCGTCCGACCGGGGCCTCGCCGTTGGGTCACCGGTGCGAGTCTCGCTGATGTGCAGCCGATGGCACCTGGACGGGTTGCAAGTTGGCGTGAAGATATCGAGCGGTCGCCGTCCGGCGAGGTGCTGGATCCGTGGGAGCAGGCGTGATCCTGCTTGACACGAACGTCCTCATCGACTTGGACCAGTATCAGTTCGACCCCCAGGAGGTTTACGGCGCAAGCATCCTGTCGCGCGCTGAACTGGAGTTCGGTGTCCGCGCAGCGACGAACCCGGGCGACATCGCCGAACGCACCCGGCGGCTGAACGATCTCGATCAGCGATTCGACTGGATCCCCGTGGACATCGAGTCCACGCGCTCGTACGGAATCGTCGCCGCTGGTGCACGGGCCACCGGAGCCAGGATCAGGAGCAAGGACGCGCTGATCGCCGCGCAGGCCCATCGGCACGGTGCGACGGTGATGACCGCGAACACCGACGACTTCTCGCCGTTTGATCACCTGATCGAGGTGTCGGCTCCGATTCGTCGCGTCCCGGACGCCGACGTCGGGGGCGCGGACGAAGATCAAGGGAGCTGAGCGACCAGGTCGAGCACCCTCGTGGTCTGGGATTCGTTGAAGTTGTCGTCGCTGAGCAGGGTCACGTCGTACGCGCCCCGATGCCCGCTCGCGCCGAAGCTGCGATCGTTGATAGCAGGCTTGACCGCCATTGCCTCGAAGTTGTCCATCAGCGGATTGAGCTGCGTCTCCTTGGCGGTCGCACCAAGATCAGGACACTTGGTCACGTCGTCGATCAATCGCTTGTGCACAACGAGATTCCGGGTGGTGGCCAGATCCTGCACCCGGCTCACGTCACGGGCGTGAGAGATGTCGGAGGCGTACAAGGTGATCGTGTTGCCGACGTCGGCGCTCCAGGCCGCCTCCATGATCAACAACTTGCCGGGGGCGTACTCGGCGATCTCCGGGATCCGCATCCCGTCGTCCACGCGGTAGCCGATCTGCTTGGTCAGCCGGAAGCCGTGCCGGGACTTGGCGTAGACGAGCAGCCGCCGGAAGCTGCCGTCACCGGTGTCCCCGGACAGGGTGCCCTCCATGGAGGCGATCAGGATCCGCCCGGAGCGGCTGATGGTCAATCCCTCCAGCGTCGCGTTCTCGGTCGCCTCACCCTTCGGCGCCACGGCGAACCGGGCCGGCACCGGCAGCTCCTGCTGCTGCAGCCCCGAACGCGAGAAGATCCGGATCGACGGCTCCACCTCCGAGCTGACCACGAACCGGCCGTCCGGCAGCACGGCCATGCCCTCGTTGTCCGCCGTCTCGCCCGTGTACGGGGTGCCGTCCAGTTTCCGCAGGATCAGCGGATCCCCGACCGGGCGTGGATGAGAAAGATCACGGATGAACCAGACCCGGGACGGATCGCTGCCGTGGTTGTCCACGCTGGCCGCATAGCTGCCGCGCCGCGAATCCCAAGCCAGGTTGGACAAACCGCCGATCTCCTGACCGTCGACGACCAGCTTGTCCAGCGCGTCACTGTAACCGACGGCGGACGCTGCGGGCGGGCAGGTCGCGCGACTCGGATGGTGATGCTGGCCGTGCGCACTTGCCGGCGCGACCGCCGCCGACGCCAACAGCACACCGGCCGCAACAACCGTCGCCGCCGCACGAACCCGATCTCCGATCATGATCAACTCCTCATCCCCGAGTTGTCAGAAGGTAGTGGTGCTACAACCCAACTAGCTTCTGACAAGTCGGTCAAGGGTGCCGAGGTGAAGATCAAGTTCCCGGTTGGCCGTAGTCGGGCGGCAGCTTGAACGGGCAGTTTGCCTGCATCTGACCGCCGACGCGTGCTTGTGCCGTCTGCAACGCTTCCTTGGCCGTCTTCGATCCGATGGTCACGCTCTCCTGGGCCTGCACGAGCGAATCCCACCACAGTTGCCCGACCGGCACCGGAGGCCGTGAGGTGGAGAACTTCAACTGCGCGATGGCGGGCTGCAGTTCCTTCAGACCGGGGTTGCTGAACACCTCCGGGCGGGTCGGCAGCGCCAACGTGGCCGGCGAGTAGATGGACAGCCCGGGAACCCCGGCGTAGTACTTCATGAAGTCCCAGACGTTCTTCGTCATCGACGATCCCTTGGGCATTACCAGGCCGAATCCGCCGGACCAGGTGTACGGCCGCATGCCCTTGTCGAAGATCGGCAGGTGGGTGTAACCCCAGTCGAGCTTCGGTGCGTACTGGCGGATGCCGTTCATGGTCCCGCTGGTGCCGATGTCGAAGGCGAGTCGGTCGGTGTAGAAGGCGGTCTGGCCCGGCGGCGCGTTGCTCGGCTCGTAGGAGGAGACGAAGGCGCTGATCCGTGAGTAGTCGAACTCGCGCGCGAAGTCGTAGATCATCTGGTGCGCGCGCAGCGACTCGTCGGTGAGCATGGTCATCTCACACGACTCGTTGTCGAAGTACGACGCGCCGAGGCCGACACCCCAGGTGTAGCCCCAGCCCTGGCCGTGCCAGGGAATGAAGCCCATCTTGGTGTAGTTCCCGCGTTTGTCCTTGGTGGTGATCTTGTCGCAGATCTCGAACAACCGGTCCAGGGCGATCGGGCCGTTGCTCATCGCCAGTTCGTCCGGGTCGATGCCGGCGTCGCGGAGCATCTTCTTGTTGTAGTACAGGCCGCGGGTGTCGGTGCTGGTCGGCAGCCCGAAGGTCTGACCGTTGTAGCTCAGTTCGTTCACCGCGAAGGTCAACCAGCTGTCGAGGAAGTTCTCGTCCTCGTACTTCTTGATCAAGGAATCGATCGGTTCCAGCAGCCCGAGGGAGGCATACTGTGCGGCCGCGAACCGGTCCATCCACCACAGGTCCGGGGCGGTGCCGCCACGGACTGCGGTGATCACGTTGGTCGCATCACCGTCGTTCCCGTTGCTCGGAACGTTCTTGGCGTCGATCGTGACCTCGGGATGATCCTTGCGGAAGCCGTCGATCACCTTCTGCTGCGCCGGCCGCGAGTCGCCCCCGACGCCCCACAGCGAGACGTAGTCGCCGCCGCGTTGCTGGCTGCCGCAGCCGCTCAGGATCCCTGCACCAGCGGCGATCCCGGCTGCTGCGGCGCCGCCGAGAAAGGTCCGTCTGCTGATCACTTGAAACCTCCGATGGTGATGCCCTTGAGGAAGTAGCGCTGGAAGACGATGAACAAGATGATCAACGGCAGCACGACCATGAACGAGGCCGCCATCATCTGGTTGTACTGCACCGTCTGGGACTCGACCTGCTTGAAGGTCTGCAGGCCGATGGACAAGGTCTGCTTGTTGGTGTCCTGCAGGTAGATCAGCGGGCCCATGAAGTCGTTCCAGGTGGCGACGGCGGTGAAGATCGCGACCGCGGTGATCGCCGAAAGAGCCGACGGGAAGACCAGTCGCCAGGCGATCTGCCAATCGTTCGCACCGTCCATCCGGGCCGCGTCCAGCATGTCCTTCGGCACCTGCAACAGGAACTGTCGTAACAGGAAGATGTAGAACGCCGACCCGAACATGTGCGGCACGATCAGCGGTAGCCAGGTGTCGACCCACCCGAGATTGGCGTACAGGTCGAACATCGGGATCAGCGTCACCGGGAACGGCAGGAACAGGGTCGCCAGCACGATGTAGAAGAGTTTGTTGCGGCCCGGCCACTCGATGCAGGCAAAGCCGTACGCGACCAGGAAGCTGGAGACGACCGACAGGCCCACCGACGCGAGCGTGATGATCGCCGTATTGGCGAACAGCCGCAGGAACGGCATCGCTGTCAACGCGTCGACGTAGTTGCTGAACTGCATCGAGTGCGGCCACCAGGTGGGTGGGTAGGAGTTCAGCTCCTCGTCGCTCTTCAGGGACGAGTTGACCATCCAGTACAACGGCATCAGGAACAACAGACAGAGCGCGATCATCACGAGCCGGGCGATGGTTGAGCTGTACCACTTCTGCCGGCTGCCGTCGGGTGCCCGGTTGTAGTCGCGGGTCGGCTTGTCGGCGAGGTTGTCGCCGGGAGCGGCGAGATCGGAGATAGCCACAGTCGTCCTCTCAGCCCGCGGAGACGTCGTAGTTGACGAATCGGCGAGACAGCCAATAGATCAGCACCGCCAAGATCATTCCGACCAGGAACAGCAGCACCGCCATTGCGGAGGCAAAGCCGAGATTGGCGTAGGAGAAGGCATTCTTGTACAGATACATCATGTAGAAAAGCGTTCCGTTGTCGGGATCGCCCTTGCCGTTGGTCAGCACGAAGCCCTCGGTGAACACCTGGATGCCGGTGGACACTCCGGTGATCAGGTTGAACAGGATCGCAGGACTGAGCAGCGGAAGCGTGATCGAGGTGAACTGGCGCAACCGCGACGCGCCGTCGACTCGTGCGGCCTCGTACAGCGTGTTGGGCACGTTGCGCAGGCCCGCCAGGAAGATCAACGCGGCATTCCCCGCACTCATCTGGGCCATTGCCACGATCACCAGCTTGGCGCTGGTCGGCTCTGCCAGCAGGTCGACGTTCTGACCGCCGAAGAGCGCGATGAAACGGTTGATCACGCCGTAGGTCGGATTGACGAACACCGCGAAGATGAAGGCCAGCGCGAAGATCGGCACCAGGGAAGGGATGTAAAGCGCAGCGCGGTAGACGCCGACCTCGCGGACGTTCCGGTTCATCGCCAGCGCCAAGACGATCGCGACCACCAAGCCGATCGGCACCGCCAGGGCAGCATAGAAGATCGTGTTGCCGGTCGACTGCCGAACCAGCGGATCGGTGAAGGCGGTCACGTAGTTGGTCAGCCCGACGAACTTCGGCTTCTGCATGCCGGAGTAGCGGGTCAGGCTGATGATGAAGGAGTAGATGACCGGGTAGAACACGAAGGCCAGCACACCCACGATCCATGGCGAGATGAACAGCAGCCCCGTGCGCAGCCGCCGCTTCTCGGCAGTGCTCATCCTGTGCTGCCGTCGACTGGGCGCTGGTTGCTCGGTCGTACGCGGTGGCGCGGCGACCCGGACTGAACTCGACATTGATCTCCTTCCGTCGACCCGATGGGTCTCCGGCACCGATCATGACTAATCGAAGCGAATTAGTAAAGGGGCTTGAGAAAGTATCCAGGGTGTGATCGGATGGCAGTTGCACACTGCGTACGGCCCACGAATCTCTACCTGCAAAGGCAAAGGAGCAATTGCCCGTGTCCGCGCCCCTCCGAGTGGCAACCCTGAGTTTCTGGCATGTTCATGCCGGCGACTACACCAGGTCAACTGTCCAGAATCCGAACACCGAGCTCGTCGCGATCTGGGACGACGATGCCGAACGCGGTCGCGAGGCCGCAGCCCAGTACAACACCGAGTACGTCGCCGATCTGGACCAGTTGCTGGCCCGAGATGATCTTGACGCCGTGACGGTGACCACCGAGACCAGCCGCCATCGTGACGTGATGGTCGCGGCGGCCCGGGCCGGTAAGCACATCTTCACCGAGAAGTTGCTGGCGCCGACGGTCGCCGAGGCAGAGGAGATCATCAAGGCTTGCGATGATCATGGGGTGAAGCTGATCGTGTCGCTGCCCCGGCTGTACGACGGCTACACCACGGTGATCAACGACGAGCTCGCCTCCGGCAATCTCGGTGAGCTCACCTACGCCCGGGTTCGCCTGTGTCACAACGGATCGGTGGCCAATTGGCTGCCCGAGCGGTTCTACGAACCGGAGCCGGCGATCGGTGGTGCGCTCACCGATCTCGGTTGTCATCCGGTCTATCTGACTCAGCTGTTCCTGGGCCCGTCACCGTCGACGGTGAACGCGATCTACGGCAAGGTCACCGACCGTAAGGTCGAGGACAACGCGGTGGTCACCGTCGGCTACCCGTCGGGTGCGATCGGTGTGATCGAGGCGGGATTTGTCTCGCCGGATCCGTTCTTGATCGAGATCGGCGGCACCCAGGGCTGGCTCAGCTACTGCGACCGCGACGATGTGATCAAGGTCTCCGGCGCCGCGTACGGCGACGGGGTGCAGGAGGTGCCGGTGCCGGCGCGGGGGCCCAGTGCCTACGAGCAGTGGGTGCAGCACATTGCCGATGACACCCGTGCCGACGTCAATCTCGCTGCCGCGGTCGAGCTCACTCGGCTGGTGGTGGCTGCCAACGAAGCCGCAGCATCCGGAAGGACGGTCCCATACAAATGATCAAGGACAGCCAAATGATCAAGGTCGGACTCATCGGCGGCGGCGGCATCGCCGGCGCCCACATCCGTGGCTATCAGGCCCACGCCGACAAGATCGGTGTCACCGCGGTCGCGGACGCGGTCGCCGAGACCGCGAACAGCCGCGCCGAGGAACTGGGCGCGACCGCGTACACCGACTACCGGGAGATGATCAAGGAAGCTGATCTTGATGCGGTCGACATCTGCCTGCCGCATCATCTGCACGCCGACGCGATCGTCGCCGCTGCCGAGGCCGGACTCGACGTGCTGTGTGAGAAGCCGTTGTGCCTGACGCCGGAGGAGGCCCGCCGGGTCAATGCAGCGGTGAAGGACAACAAGATCACGCTGATGTGTGCGCACAATCAGCTGTTCATGCCGGCCGTGGCCAAGGCCAAGGAGCTGCTCGACTCGGGCCTGCTCGGCACCGTGTACGAGGTCCGCACCACGGACAGCTTCTACAACAACTTCGATCCGGCCAACATGGGCTGGCGTGCTCACACCGAGACCTCCGGCGGCGGTGAGTTGATCGACACCGGCTATCACCCGAGCTATCTGATGTTGCAGTTGGCCGGTGGCGTGCCGGTGGAGGCGACGGCGATGCTGTCGACGCACCGGTTGAAGTTCATGGAGGGTGAGGACAGCGCTCAGGTGCTGATCCGGTTCGACAACGGTGTGGTCGGTCAGTTGGTGACCAGCTGGGCCTACCAGCCCGCCGAGTGCACCGAACGCTTCTCGGTGGTCGGTGAACTCGGCTCCCTGCACAGCGACGGCAACACGCTGAGCTATCGGCTCCGCGACGGCGGTGAGGAGACCTTCAGCTTCGAGCCGGTGAACAACATCGCCGCCGAGATCGGCCACTTCGCCCACTGCCTGGCCACCGGCGAACGCCCCCCGCACACCGAGGACGAGGGCATCCAGGTGCTCGGAATGATCTTGGCCGCCTACCAGAGCGCCCGGGACAAGACCATCGCTCCCGTACTCAACGTGCTCGACTGATCACCGACTCACGGATCTGAGTCGAAACGGCTCGTTTGATCACGAAGAAGTAACGATCGTCGGCTCCGCGTTTTGCCTAGTCAGCGCCGGGTCTGGCCCACTCACAAGGGTCAGACCCGGCACTGTTTGGGGTGCCGGGAGCCATTCGCGGCGCTCCGATTGTTTAAGGTGGCTTGCGCATACGAGAGCGTAAGACGATTGGGACACGGAGTGTCCGCCCGCCTTTGATTCCCCCGGGTGCAGCGCCGACAGGTCGCGCCGGGTGTGGGGTCGCGTGCGTCAGGTGACGCGTGGGCGGGGGATCGAGTTCGTCGACGCCCGCTGCAGCCGCAGCGGGCGATATTCGGCGTGCCCCGAGTCCGGGAAAGGTTTGTGTGGCTTCTCCAGCTGAAACTGGAACGAGTGATTCGACTGCCGAAGGATCGGCGCCGCGGCTGCGTGCCGAACACGTTTTCAAGGTGTTCGGCCGGCGCGAGGCGGAGGCCGTTCGGCGACTGCGCGAGGGTGCCGACGCGGAGCAGGTGAAACAGCTGGGGACCGCAGCCGTCATCGACGCCAGCTTCGAGGTCGCATCGGGCGAGATCTTCGTCGTGATGGGCCTGTCCGGCTCCGGGAAGTCCACCCTGATCCGTACGTTGAACGGACTCTGGAAGCCGTCGGCGGGCAAGGTGTACGTCGGTGACACCGACATCACGTCGGTCAATGACACCACCTTGCGCTCGGTTCGTCGCAGCGAGATCTCGATGGTCTTCCAGCATTTCGCGCTACTGCCGCACCGCACCGTCCGGGAGAACGCCGCGTACGGGTTGGAACAGCAAGGCGTGATCAAGACCAAGCGACTGGAACAAGCCGATCACTGGCTCGACGTGGTGGGCCTGAAGGGTTGGGGCGATCGCCTGCCCAGTCAGCTGTCCGGCGGCATGCAGCAGCGCGTCGGTCTCGCGCGTGCACTCGCGGCGGAGACCGACATCCTGCTGATGGACGAGGCCTTCTCCGCCTTGGATCCACTGATTCGTCGGGAGATGCAAGATCAACTGATCGAGCTGCAATCCTCACTGGGCAAGACAATCGTCTTCATCACCCACGATCTGAACGAGGCGATGTACGTCGGCGATCGGATCGCGGTGATGCGTTCGGGCAAGATCGTTCAGATCGGCAGCGCCGAACAGATCCTGACCGATCCGGCCAACGACTACGTGGCCAAGTTCATCGCCGACGTCGACCGTTCCCGGGTGCTCACGGCATCTTCGGTGATGGAGCCGGCCTCTGCTGTGGTCAGTGTCACCGCCGGCCCGCGGGCTGCGGTGCACGAGATGCGTGAGCGTCAGTCCGCCGGTGTGCTGGTGATCGATCGCAATCGTCACCTGCTAGGCTATGTCACTGATCATGATGCGATCGGCGCTGCCAAGGCGAACAAGTCCGATCTTCGGCCGTTGTTGCGGACCGAGCAGTTGATCAAGGTGAAGCAGGACACGCCGATCTCCGAACTCTTTGCCCCGGCGACGGATTCGCCGATCCCGTTGGCCGTTGTCGATGATCACGATCGATTGCGAGGGGTGGTGCCGCGAGTCGCGTTGCTGGCCTCGATGGTCGACACCTCTGCCGAGCCGAGCGACGGTGTTCAGTCCGTCGAACTCGGAGGCGGTGCCTTTGTTGATCATGGAACGGCAGTCGAAGGTGGTGTGCAGTGAACATCTTCCAGTGGATCCTGAATCCGTCGGTGCCGCTCGGCGATTGGGCCGAGAGCCTGTTCGACTGGCTGCTGGCCAACGTCTCCGGCCTGTTCGACGTGATCAAGGCGGTCATCGGCGGGCTCTACTCCGGCCTCGACCTGGTGCTGTCGTCGCCGCCGTACTGGATCATGATCTTGATCTTCGCCGCGATCGCGTTCTTCGCCAGTGGCTGGAAGCTGTCGGTCTTCACCGTGATCGGCTTTTGGTTGATCAGGTCGTTCGATCTCTGGCCGCACGCAATGGACACGCTGGCCCTGGTGATCGTCGCGGTGGTGATCGCGCTGATCATCTCCATACCGTTGGGAATCCTGTCGGCGAAGAGTAAGTGTGTCTCGTCGGTGGTCCGGCCGATCATGGACCTGATGCAGACCACGCCGACCATGGTCTACCTGATTCCGGCGATCATCTTCTTCGGCATCGGTTCGGTTCCCGGTGCGGTGGCGACCGTGGTGTTCTCCTTGCCGCCGGGCGTTCGGCTGACCGAACTGGCGATCCGTCAGGTCGATCAGGAGGTCGTCGAGGCGGGCCAGGCATTCGGCTCCAGCTCGGGCCGGATCCTGCGGCAGATCCAGATCCCGCTGGCGATGCCGACGATCATGGCCGGCGTCAACCAGGTGATCATGCTGGCCCTGTCGATGGTCGTCATCGCCGGCATGGCGGGCGCCGAGGGACTGGGCAAGGACGTCAACGAATCCCTGCAGCAGTTGGACACTCCGCTGGGTGTCGAGGCCGGTTTGAGTGTTGTGATCATCGCGGTCTTCCTGGACCGGGTCACCTCGGCCGCTGGTCAAGGACGACGCCGAGGTGCAGACAAGGCCTGATTGTGTCGGGCAAACACGCCGAGCTCGGCTCGGCAACGAGTAGCTACGTCGGGTAGATACAGAAGAGAGGGTCGATACCAGATGAAGAAGACGAAGCTCGGAGTAGCCGCAGTGGCGGCGATCGGTGCCCTGGCGCTCGCCGCCTGTGGTGCCTCGAACACCGGTAGCGCATCCGGGGGTGGTGACGACAAGGGCGGCGACAAGCAGGACATCGCCAGCAAGTACGCCAATTGCGACGTCAACGCCGGCGTGAAGGACGCGTCCTCGGACAAAATCGGTTCGGACGAGGACAAGAAGATCACCCTGACCGCGTTCAGCGGCTGGGCCGAGTCGGCCGCCACCGCGTACGTGATGAAGGACGTGCTGACCGAGAAGGGCTACCAGGTCGAGGTGAAGACCCTCGACGCCGCGCCCGCCTTCACTGCAGTGGCCCAGGGCGACTACGACGTGCTCAGCGACGTCTGGCTGCCCAGCACGCACAAGAGTTACATCGACAAGTACGGCGACAAGATGGAGCCGCAGGGCTGCTGGTTCGACGCGGCCACGATCGAGATCGCGGTGCCGAGCTACTCGCCGGCCAAGTCGATCGGCGACCTGAAGACGATGGCCAAGGACTACAACAACGAGATCATCGGCATCGAGCCCGGCGCCGGCGAGACCAAGACCATGCAGGACAAGACCATCCCGGACTACGGCCTGGACGGCCTGCAGTTCAAGACGTCCTCGACCTCGGCGATGTTGCAGGCCCTGGACACCGCGTACAAGTCCAAGAAGAACATCGCGGTTACGCTCTGGTCGCCGCATTGGGCCTACTCCAAGTACGACCTGCGCAAGCTGGAGGACCCGAAGAAGTCGATGAGCGGCTCCGAGGGCATCTGGAACTTCTCCCGCAAGGGCTTCGGCGATGATCATCCGCTGGCATCGCAGTTGTTCAAGAACCTGACCTGGCCGGAGGACAAGCTCAACTCGCTGGAGAATCTGATGGTCGGCAAGTACGACAACAAGAACCCCGACAAGGCGGTTCAGGAGTGGCTGAAGGACAACCCGGACTTCGAGCAGCAGCTCATCTCCGGGCAGCTGAAGAAGTAGGCCGGCCACTGCCGTACTAGAAGCAGCGAAGAACCGCATCGGCGACAACCGGTGCGGTTCTTGCTTTGTGCACAAGCGAAAGCGCGAGATCGCACTCCGCGGTCGAAGGGAGTGGTTCGAACCCAACGCTGAGACAACGACAGAGCTACGTGATCAATCAACGATGGATGAGGATCAGATGAAGAAGTCGAAGTTGGGAATCGTCGCGGCGGCCTCGGTTGCCATGTTGGCGCTGGCAGCCTGCGGCGCATCGAACACGGGCAGCGCCTCGGATGACGGCGGTGGCGACAGCGGCAGCAAGGCCGACATCGCCAGCAAGTACGCCGACTGTCAGGTGACCGATGGGGTCAAGGACGCGTCGTCGATGAAGATCGGCGCGGACGAGGACAAGAAGATCACCATCACCGAGTTCGCCGGCTGGGCGGACGGCGCGGCCAACGCCCACCTGATGAAATACCTTCTGGACAAGGCCGGCTACCAGACCGAGATCAAGGTGATCGACGCTGCGCCCGGCTACACCGCTGTGGCGCAAGGCGATTACGACGTCCTCACCGACTCCGAGCTGCCGAGCACACACAAGGCCTACATCAACAAGTACGGCGACAAGATGGAGCCGCACGGCTGCTGGTACGACAACCCGACGATCGAGATCGCTGTCCCGGCCTACTCTCCGGCGAAGTCGATCGGCGATCTGAAGACGATGGCCGACAAGTACAACGACGAGATCATCGGCATCGAGGACGGCGCCGGCGAGACGCAGACGATGCAGAACAGCACGATTCCGACCTACGGGTTGCAGGATCTGCAGTTCAAGACCTCGTCGAGCGCGGCGATGCTGCGGGCGCTGGACACGGCCTACAAGCAGCACAAGAACATTGCCGTCACGCTGTGGACGCCGCACTGGGCCTACGAGAAGTACGACCTGCGCAAGCTCTCCGACCCGAAGAAGGCGATGAGCGCCAAGGAGGGCTTGTGGGACTTCACCCGCGAGGGCTTCGGTGATGATCATCCGCTGGCCGCGCAGCTGATGCAGAACATGATCTTGAACGAGGACGAGATGGTCGAGCTGGAGAGCCTGATGGTCGTCAAGTACGACGACAAGAACCCGGACAAAGCGGTTCAAGAGTGGCTGACCAAGCACCCCGACTACGAGCAGAAGGTCGTTTCCGGCCAGCTCGGCGGCTGACCGAACCGGGCCCTGAGCTTGTCGAAGGGTGTCTACTTGGGGTCCTTCGACGGGCTCAGGATCCAGCCGAGGTTGCGACATAAGTGGCGCAATTGCTACGCTCACGTTTCGTGAGTGAGCTGCAAGACCTGAAGCGTGAGGCGAGCCTGCGCGCCGCCGCGGACCTGTTGTCGCGCCGAGCCAGTGCGACCATGGACGAAATGGCGAAGTCCGCCGGGATCAGCCGGGCAACCTTGCATCGGCAGTTCGCCGGCCGGGACGGGCTGGTGGTCGAGCTGGAGGAACTCGGCATCCGCGAGGTCGAGGCGGCGCTGGACGCGGCCGAGCTGGAGGACGGCAAGGCGTCGGAGGCACTGCGCCGACTGGCGGATCGGATCCAGCCGTCCGCCGGTCTGCTCGCCTTCCTGATGTCGCAGGCGCAGCTCTTCGAGGGTGGAAACACCAACCCTGGTTGGGATCGGATCGATCAGCGGATCACCGCACTCTTTCGCCGCGGCCAGGAAGACGGCGAATTCCGCATCGATCAGCAGCCGGCCTGGTTGGCCGAGGCGATCTACGGGCTGGTCAGTGCCGCAGTCTGGTCGATCCAGGCCGGGCTGGCCGGCCAGGCGCAGTTCCAGACCATGATCGTCGACCTGCTGCTCGACGGCGTACGGAGGCCGGCGTGAGCACCAAACAGCTCGCACCGGCCGGCCTGAGCCGGACCCAGCGCTGGCTCGCGCTCGGCGTGCTCAGTCTCGCGGTGCTGTTGATCGCCGTCGACGCGACCGTGCTCGCGGTGGCAACGCCCTTCCTCAGCGAGGATCTGCAACCGACCGGCGTGCAACTGCTGTGGATCGGCGACGCGTACGGGTTCGTGATCGCCGGCCTGCTGGTCTCGATGGGCAGCCTGGGGGACCGGATCGGCCGCAAGCGGCTGTTGCTGGCCGGCGCGACCGCGTTCGGCCTGATCTCGATCCTGAACGCCTACGCACCGAACGCCGAGGTGATGATCGCGGCCCGGGCGTTGCTCGGCGTCGCCGGCGCGACCCTGATGCCGTCCACCCTGGCTCTGATCAGGAACATCTTCGTCGACGACCGGGAGCGCACGCTGGCGATCGGCGTCTGGGGCGCGATGTCCTCGGCCGGGATGGCGATCGGGCCGATCCTCGGCGGCTTCCTGCTGGAGCACTTCTGGTGGGGTTCGGTGTTCTTGATCAACGTGCCGGTGATGGTGATCTTGGTCGTGGTCGGAGCGAAGCTGCTGCCGGAGTCGAAGAGCAGTCACGCCGGCGCCTGGGATCTGCCCAGCGTCGGGCTCTCACTGGCGGGCATGTTCGGCATCGTGTACGCGATCAAGGAGGTGTTCGCGGTCGGTCTGCGGATCGACGTGGTGATCGCCACCCTGATCGGCATCCCGGCAATCGTCGTCTACGTCCGCAGGCAGCAGCGGTTGACCACGCCCTTGTTGGATCTGTCCCTGTTCAAGAACCGTCGTTTCGGGTCATCGGTGCTGGCCGACCTGCTGGCGATCTTCGCGATGTCCGGTCTGGTCTTCTTCCTGTCCCAGTATTTCCAACTGGTGCAGGGATATCGGCCGCTGATGGCCGGCCTGGCCGAGCTGCCGGCAGTGGTCGGGTCGGTCGTCTTCGGGCTGCTGGCCGGCCGGATCGGGCAGCGGATCGGTGCCCGAACGGCGATCCTGATCGGCATGCTCGCCCTCAGCCTGCCGTTGATCGCGTTGGTGTTCATCCACGCGTCCACGCCGTACCCGGTGTTGGCGGTGATCTTGTTGGTGGTCGGATCGGGAGCCGGGTTGACCTTCACCCTGACCGCCGATTTGATCTTGAGCAGCGCACCGGCCGAGCAGGCCGGCGCGGCCAGTGGTGTGTCCGAGACCGCGTACGAGCTGGGCGGGGCCCTGGGGATCGCGGTGATCGGTTCGGTGGTGACGGCGGTGTTCCGCGGATTCGCTGCTCCGGCAGGGATTCCGGCCGACGTGGTCGCTGCGGCTAGGGAGTCGCTCGGCGGCGCCGTACACGCGGCGGAAGCTCTGCCTGGCGACACCGGCCAGGCGCTGCTGCAGGCGGCTCAGGTCGCGTTCACCGACGGCCTGCGGCTGGCCGGCCTGATCGCCGGACTGGTGCTGCTGGCCGCGACCTTCGTGATCAACCGCGCAATGCGCGACCGTGGCGTCGTTCGTTCCTGATCCGTGCGGACGGATCAGGACCGGTCCTTATCCCAAAGCGCGTTGTCCGGATAGGCCGCGAGTATGCGTTCGTCCTTTGTCGCGAGTTGATCATGAGCAGCAAGTGCTTGCGCGACGATGATTCGATCGAACGGGTCACGGGTGAAACTCTCCCGCTGGGCCACCTCGATCACCCTGGAGAACGACTGCGCGTCCTCGGCCAGCCCGACCGCCGTCGCCAACTCACCGACGATCCTGTCCGGAGTGTCGTTGATTCTGCCGATCTCGTGGAGGTACGTCAGCTCTATGCGAACCATTGGGGAGATGCGCAGGTCGTCGGCGTTCAGCCGAGCGCGTAAGGCGTCCGGGAATCGGTCATGTTCTCCGGCGTACAGCCACACCACCACATGGGTGTCGAGCTGGAGGGTCCGCTTCACGGGCGGACCTGACGATCGGCATCCCACTCGCCGGACCAATCAATGGAGACCAGATCGTCCGGATCGCCGACGATCACATTCGGATTGGTGTGAATGCCGGCCAGTCGATCACCGCGCGGCTCGTCAGCCACGAGCCGCAGCAGCCGTCCCTTGCGGCTGATCTCCAGGGGCTCGCCGCTGTCAAGCACCTGATCGAGCAGGCGATAGATGTTCTGCCGTAGCTCGGACGCCGTAACCGTGGTCCTGCCGACAGCGTACGCACGTACGTCATGCATGAACTGTAGGTACGGATCGATCCGCGGCGTGGAAACCGAGTCGGGTCCTGCCGCTTGCTCTCGGCAGAACCCGACCCGTCGTCGTACGGGTTACCAGATCCGGACGCGCTGGTCTTCCGGCAGGTAGAGGGCGTCGTTCTCGGTCACGTCGAAGGCGTCGTAGAAGACGCCGATGTTGCGGACGATCTGGTTGCAGCGGAACTCCGCAGGGGAGTGCGGATCGGTGGCGAGCCGCTGGATCATCGCCTCGGACCTGATCTTGGTCTGCCAGATCGTGGCGTAGCTGAAGAACAGCCGCTGCGCACCGGTCAGGCCGTCGATCTCCTCAGGCTCCTTACCGGCAAGGGAAATCCGCCACGCCTTGTACGCGATCGACAGGCCGCCAAGATCACCGATGTTCTCCCCGATGGTCAGTGAACCGTTGACGTGGTGGCCGGGCGTCTGCTCCGGTTCCAGCGCGTCGTACTGGGCGATCAGCGCCTTGGTGCGCTGCTCGAACGCCTCCCGATCTTCGTCGGTCCACCAGTTCAGCAGCCGGCCGTCACCGTCGCAGGTGGATCCTTGATCGTCGAAACCGTGGCCGATCTCGTGCCCGATCACCGCACCGATGCCGCCGTAGTTGACCGCGTCGTCGGCCATCTCGTTGAAGAACGGCGGCTGCAGGATCGCTGCCGGGAAGACGATCTCGTTCCGCAGCGGGTGGTAGTAGGCGTTCACCGTCTGCGGCGTCATCAGCCACTCGTCCCGGTCGACCGGCTTGCCGATCTTGTTCAGCGTCCGGTTCAACTCGAACTGATGGGCCCGGATCACGTTGCCGATCAGATCGCCCGGCTTGATCTCCAGCGAGCTGTAATCACGCCACTTGTCCGGGTAACCGATCTTGGGGGTGAACTTGCTCAGCTTGTCCAGCGCCTTGGCCCGGGTCTCGTCGGTCATCCACTCCAGCTCGGAGATCGAGTCCCGGTAGGCGGCGATCAGATTCGCCACCAGCTCGTCCATCCGCTCTTTGGCCACCGGCGAGAAGTGGCGCTCCACGTACACCTTGCCGACGGCCTCGCCGAGCGCGCCCTCGACGATCGCGACGCCGCGCTTCCACCGCTCCTTCAACGTCGGGATGCCGTTCAGCACCGTGCCGTAGAAGCGGAACCGCTCGTCGACGAAGCTGCCGGACAGGTACGGCGAGAAGCTGGTGATGATCTTCCACCGGGCCCAGGACTTCCAAGCAGGTAACCGATCCGCGGCCAGCAACGGCGCCGCTTCGGAGAAGAAGGACGGCTGCTCGACCACCACCTCGGCGAAGGTCGACTCGTCGATTTCGGCCGCGGCCAGGAAGTTGCGCAGCCGCAGCCCCGGCGCACTCTGATCCAGCTCGGCCAGCTTCATCGGGTTGTACATCGCCCGCAGGTCGCGAGTCTTCACCTTGTCCCAGTGCTTGGCGGCGATGTCGGTCTCCAACGCCAGCACCGCAGCAGCCTGCTCGGCGGCGTCGTCGAAGCCGGCCAGCTCGAACGACTTCTGCAGATGCTCCAGGTAGTGGCTGCGGATCTCGGCGTAGTCGTCGGCGCGGTAGAACTCCTCGTCCGGCAGCCCGATGCCGGACTGGCCGACGAACATGATCATCCGCTGCGGGTCGCCGGGGTCGGACTCGGCGTCGAAGCCGATCAGCCCTGGCACACCCACCCGGGCGAACCGGCCGAGCAACTCGGTGAAACCGTCGATGTCGGCGACCTGGTCGACCTCGGCGAGCAACGCACGGATCGGCTCGGCACCGGCGGCCTCGATCGCCTCGGTGTCCATGAAGCTGGCGTACAGCGTGGCGATCTTGCCCTCGTCGGTGCTCGGATCATCGGCGGCGTCAGCGGAGAGCCCGGTGATGATGTCCTGCGTGGCCTGCTCGGCCTCGTCCCGCAGCTTGATGAACGCACCGGTCATCGGCTGATCGTCGGGGATTTCGGCGGTCTTCAGCCAGCCGCCGTTGACATGGGTGAAGAGATCGTCTTGGGCCCGGACCGAGTCGTCGGTCAGGGACAGGTCGAGTGCCGGAACCGGATTCTGCTGCGTTGAAGGCTGTGAAGTCACGAGGGCGATGCTACGTCAGCGCTTCCGGCGCGCGTCGGGGATTCGGACCTCCGCTCGAGGCGGCGCCGTACGATGCCGCAATGGTGCGATTCGACTCTCCGGTTCCCGGTACTCACGATCCTTATCTGGCTGCGGCCGATCGCTATCGAGGCACCGACTATCGGCCGGTGGGCCGGTCGGGGTTGCTGTTGCCGCCGATCTCGCTCGGGCTCTGGTACAACTTCGGCGACGACCGACCGTTCGCGACGCAGCGGGAGATCCTGCGGTGCGCGTTAGATCACGGCATCAGTCACTTCGACCTGGCCAACAACTACGGTCCGCCCTACGGGTCGGCGGAGGAGAACTTCGGCCGGATGATGATCAAGGACTTCGGCCCGTACCGGCACGAGATGATCATCTCCAGCAAGGCCGGCTGGGACATGTGGCCCGGCCCGTACGGCCAACTCGGCGGCCGCACCTATCTGCTGAACAGCCTGGACGAGTCGCTGCGCCGGATGAATCTGGACTACGTCGACATCTTCTACAGCCACCGCTTCGACCCGGACACTCCGCTGGAGGAGACGATCGGGGCGCTGGACACCGCGGTCCGTTCCGGCAAAGCCCGCTTCGTCGGCATCTCCTCCTACTCCGCCGAGCGGACCCGCCAGGCCAAGGCGATCGCCGATGATCTTGGCACACCCCTGGTGATCCACCAGCCCTCGTACTCGATGGTGAACCGCTGGATCGAACGCGGCCTGACCGACGCCCTGGACGATCTGGGGATGGGCGCGATTGCCTTCACCGCACTGGCACAGGGCATGCTCACCGACCGCTTCACCAGCAAGGGCAGAGCAAACCAGCACGGCAGTTCACGGCCCAGTTTCAGTTCGGACGCCGCGCGCGATCCCAAGATCATCGCGCGGATCGACGCGCTTGCCGAGATCGCGCATCGCCGCGGTCAGTCGTTGGCCCAGCTCGCCCTGGTCTGGGTGCTGCGTCGGCCGACCGTCACCTCCACCCTGGTCGGCGCCTCCAGCGTGCACCAACTCAAGGAAAACCTTCAGGCGTTGGACAATCTCGACCTCAGCGACGAGGAACTCGCCGAGATCGACAAGTACGCGATCGACGAAACCGGCGTCGACATGTGGCGCGGCGTCTCCGAGAGCTGAGCCCCGAAGGGGGCCTGAACCTGTCGAGGGCCGAGACTCCCGCCGGTCCGACCGAGTCGAGTCGCTCAGGAGTCCTTGCCGCGGTCGAGCAACTGCAGGAGGTAGGTGCCGTAGCCGGACTTGGCCAGGGCTCGGGCGCGGTCGGCGAGTTGGTCGTCGGTGAGGAATCCTTGGCGCCAGGCGGCTTCTTCGGGGGCGCCGACCTTGAGGCCCTGTCTGGCTTCCAGGGTGCGGACGAAGTTGCCGGCGTCGTTGAGGGAGTCGAAGGTGCCGGTGTCGAGCCAGGCTGTGCCGCGGGGTAGCACGCCGACCTGGAGTTTGCCCTGTTCGAGGTAGTGCTTGTTGACGTCGGTGATCTCGTACTCGCCACGGGGTGATGGTTCGAGGTCGGCGGCGATGTCGAGGACCTGGTTGTCGTAGAAGTAGAGGCCCGGGACGGCGTAGTTGGATTGCGGCTTCTCCGGCTTCTCCTCCAGTGAGATCGCGCGTTGCTGATCGTCGAATTCAACCACGCCGTAGCGTTCGGGATCCGACACCCAGTAGGCGAAAACGGCGCCGCCGTCGACGGTGGCGAAGCGGCGCAGTTGGCTGCCCAGGCCGGGGCCGTAGAAGATGTTGTCGCCCAGCACCAGCGCGACCGAGTCGTCGCCGACGAAGTCGCGGCCGATCACGAACGCCTGGGCCAGCCCGTTCGGTTCGGGTTGGGTGGCATAGCTGATCGCGATGCCGAACTGGGAGCCGTCGCCGAGCAGCCGTCGGAAGCTGTCCGCGTCGTGCGGGGTGGTGATCACCAGCACGTCGCGGATGCCGGCGAAGATCAGCGTGGACAGCGGGTAGTAGATCATCGGCTTGTCGTAGACCGGGACCAGTTGCTTGCTGACGCCGAGGGTGACCGGATGCAGTCGGGTGCCGGAGCCGCCGGCCAGGATGATGCCTCGCATTCGGCCAAGTCTGGCCCAATCCGGGTCTTCCTGCACGCAACCTCTCGTTCTTCTAGACTCTCGCGGGTGACTTCCTATCTGGTTACCGGCGGCGCGGGGTTCATCGGGTCGAACTTCGTGCACTACCTGCTGGCCCACACCGACGCCACGGTGACGGTGCTGGACAAACTGACCTACGCGGGCAATCTGGCCTCGCTGGACGGGTTGCCGGCCGACCGGTTTCGGTTCGTGCACGGCGACATCTGCGACGCCGCGATCGTCGACGAACTGGTCGGGTCACACGACTGTGTGGTTCACTACGCCGCCGAGTCGCACAACGACAACTCGCTGACCGATCCGTCACCGTTCGTACAGACCAACCTGGTCGGCACCTACACCCTGCTGGAGGCGGTCCGCCGACACGACGTGCGCTACCACCACATCTCCACCGACGAGGTGTACGGGGACCTGGAGTTGGACGATCCGGCCCGATTCAGCGAGTCGACGCCGTACAACCCGTCCAGCCCGTACTCCTCGACCAAGGCCGGCTCGGACCTGCTGGTCCGGGCCTGGGTGCGTTCGTTCAAGGTCGCGGCCACGATCAGCAACTGCTCCAACAACTACGGGCCGTACCAGCACGTGGAGAAGTTCATCCCGCGGCAGATCACCAACGTCCTCGACGGTGGCCGGCCCAAGCTGTACGGGGCCGGGCAGAACGTGCGCGACTGGATCCACGCCGAGGATCACAGCGCCGCCGTGCTCAAGATCATCGAGGCCGGACGGATCGGCGAGACCTACCTGATCGGCGCTGACGGTGAACAGAACAACAAGGACGTCGTCGAGTTGATCTTGGAGTTGCTCGGCCAACCCCGGGACGCCTACGACCACGTCAACGACCGAGCCGGCCACGACCTGCGCTACGCCATCGACTCCACCAAACTCCGCCAGGAACTCGGCTGGCAACCCGCCTACTCCGACTTCCGTACCGGCCTGGCCAACACCATCGACTGGTACCGCAACAACGAGAACTGGTGGCGACCCCAGAAACAAGCCACCGAAGCCAAATACGCCGCCACCGGGCAGTGAACATGGCCGATCTGACCGTCACCGAGTCACCCATCCCCGGATTGTCGATCATCGAGCTGCCCTTGCAGGGCGACAATCGCGGCTGGTTCAAGGAGAACTGGCAGCGGGAGAAGATGATCAAGCTCGGGCTGCCGGACTTCGGCCCGGTGCAGAACAACATCTCGTTCAACGAGGCCGCCGGGGTCACCCGCGGTCTGCATGCCGAACCGTGGGACAAGTACGTGGCGTTGGCCACCGGCCGGATCTTCGGCGCCTGGGTCGACCTGCGGGAAGGCGACAGTTTCGGCACCGTCTACACCCACGAGCTGGGCCCGGACACCGCGATCTTCGTGCCCCGCGGCGTCGCCAACGGCTACCAGACGCTGGAGCCGAACACCGCGTACAGCTATCTGGTCAACGAACACTGGAGCGAAGGGGCGCGCTCCGACTACACATTCCTGAATCTGGCCGACGAGACTGCGGCGATCGACTGGCCGATTCCGCTGGAGCAGTGCGAGCTTTCCGAAGCGGACAAGGGACATCCGCGGCTGGCCGAGGTCCGGCCGATGCGGCCCAAACGAACGGTGATCATCGGCGGCAACGGGCAGCTCGGCCGGGCGCTGGCCGCGGCGCTGCCCGACGCGGTGGCGACCGATCGCTCCGTTCTTGATCTTGCCTCACCCTCGTCGTTAGCCGCCTTCGACTGGCGCGACTACGACGTGGTGATCAACGCCGCCGCGCACACCGCCGTCGATGCCGCCGAGACGCCCCAGGGTCGCCGAGACGCCTGGGTCACCAACGTCACCGGCCCGGCGGCGCTGGCCGAGATCGCCCGTCGACATCGGTTGACCGTGGTCCACATCTCCTCCGACTACGTCTTCGACGGCAGCGAGGAACTGCATGCCGAGGAAGAACCGCTGAGCCCGTTGGGGGTGTACGGGCAGACGAAGGCGGCCGGCGACCTGATCATCGCCGGCGTGCCAAAGCACTACATCGTCCGCACCAGCTGGGTGATCGGGGACGGCAACAACTTCGTCCGTACCATGATCAAACTCGCCGACCAGGGCATCGAACCGACTGTGGTCGATGATCAACTCGGCCGACTGACCTTCACCGACGATCTCGCCCGGGGGATTACTCACCTGCTCCGGGTCCGGCCCGCGTACGGCGTCTACAACCTGACCAGCGACGGCGAACCGAAGAGCTGGGCGAGCCTGGCCAAGATCATCTTCGCTGCCCGCGGCAAGTCGGCGGACGCCGTCACCCCGGTCAGTACCGAGACCTACGGCAAGGGCAAGGATCTCGCGCCGCGTCCCGCCAACAGCGTGCTCGACCTGACCAAGATCAAATCGACCGGATTCGTTCCCAGTGACCAGAACACGGCCCTGGGTCGCTACCTCGACGATCCGCAGTAACGACGTTGGGGCAGACTGTTGCAGCTCCGGGCGAGGCTGAGCCTGAGCGGAGGTTGATGCGGATGCAGACACCCACGGTGCTGGTACGCGTCGCAGCCCAGCTGAGGAAGTCGGTGGCCGGATGGGAGCGGCCCGAGTGCGGACTGTCTGCCGCAGAGCGTTGGGTGGCGCGCTTCTCGGACGGTAGCAGCGTTTTCGTCAAGGCTGCGACCGACGAACTCACCGCCGGGTGGCTGAGGAACGAGTCCGACGCGTTGCAGACGGCCGGTACCCGCTTCGGACCGGAGGTCGTCGGCTGGCTGAGCGATGACGAGTTCCCGGTTCTGATCACGCAGGATCTGAGCGACGGCTACTGGCCCGCCGGAACCGGCACCGTGCAGTGGCGTCAGGGCGACATGGACATCGTGCTGCACGACCTGGGTCAGCTCAGCTCGCTGGCAGGCGTGGAGCTGTCGCCGATTCCGGAGGTGGCGCCGCACTGGGAAGGGCTGCTGGCCGGCGATGCGCTGATCGGCGCCGGGTTGTGCAGCCCGCGGTGGATTGCAACGTACGGCGCAGACCTGATCAGCAGCGAGCTTCCGGCCGGCCCCACCGTCCAACGCGCATTGGTGCACGGCGACGTACGCAGCGACAACCTGTGCATTCTGCCGAGCGCCCAGGCCCGGTTCGTCGACTGGTCGCAAGCCGGTGCCGGTCATCCGCTGCAGGATCTGATCACGTTGCTGCCGACTCTCAGGCTGGAAGGCGGACCCCGTCCGTCAACACTGCTGGCGGAGCCGTCCGGTCTGATTGTCCGGCACGCGGGGGCAGCGATCGCCCGCGCGCTGAGCGATCGGAACGGCCCGTCCTGGTTGCGGCAGGTGCTGTTCGAGCTCGCGACCATCAACCTGCAGTGGGTGTGCGACGTCCTCGGTCTCGCCCCGGCCGGCCGAGTCGATTGAGGGCTGACCTCAACGCTGCTGCCACGGCGACGGACGCCGACGGCCGTACAAGGTAACTTCGCGGACGGCGATCCCGAGTGCCGCGATCGCGGCCGGGATGTGCAGCATCAGCCACGCTCCGCCGGCGTGCCCGGCCGCGATCACGGCGACGATCAGCCCGAGCAGTACTGCCTGTCGGACGAGCAGGGTGGCCGCCGCGCGCCCGCGGACCAGCAGTGTCAGAGCAGTGATGCTGGCGATCAGCGCCGGAATGATCAACGCGTTGCCCAGGGCCTCGTGGGCCGTGAACCAACCCGGTCGCGATTGCAGGAAGGCACCGGCGAACAAGCCCTGAGCAAGAACGCCGATTGCCAGCACGGCGTTCATGATCATGGTCAGCCGAAGCGTGGCGCCGCCGGGACGGCGGGTTCTCTCGAGCAGGTCCATTGTCGGGTGCCTGGGTGCGGTTCTCATCGTGACTCCTTTCGTTGTCGGCTCTGCTCCGGGCAGTGCACCGACGCACACAATTGACACTGTAACTCTCAAAACGAGAGCGACAACCTCAATTATCCGAAGGCTTCACGTGGTCAGTCGCGCGCGGACAGCAGCTGATCAATCAGCGTGCCGGCGAGCCAGCTTTGGTACTTGTCCGGCTTCCAGCCGCGGTCGATCACCAGCAGCCGGTAGAGCTCCGGAGACATCAGCGCATGGATGATGTCGGCCGCGTCGCGTTGCCGCAGGCCGGGCCTGAGGGACTTGTCGCGGGACAACGCGCGAGCGATCCGATCCTGCCCGGCCTTGCGTTGTTTGGCTAGCTCGGCGAGCAGGTCGGCGGCGGCGGGATCCGATGCGGCTGCGCTGACCAGCACCTGATACAGCTGGCAGGTGCGATCGTTCACCTGCCGGCAGATCGCGGCGAACCCGGCCAACTGTTCCGTCGGGTCTTGGCTCTTCAGCAGTTCCCGTGCCTCGGGTTGTTCCGGGAGCGGGATCGCCTCCGGGGTACCGTCGACGCTGACGGCGATCATCGCTCGAAGGATGCCGAGTTTGGAGGAGAACAACCGGTAGACGGTCGCCGATGGGACGTCGGACTGCCGGCTGATCGCCTCCATCGTCGTCGCCGCGTAGCCCCGCTCCAGAAACAGTGTCTGCGCGGCGGCGATCACCGCACCCCTGGCCAACCGGGTCCGCGCCTGCCCACCCGTGCCCATTGCGCCCGTGCCGTCCTGACCTGACCTCGTCCCAGCGACCACGGATTGAAAGTATCACTCTCAATCGCCAGCTGCCCGGGTCCGCCGGAGGATCAGGACGCAGATCGTCAGGAACGGTGTCTATGCTGCCGAACCATGGTGAGTGACGATGCGCCAAGCGATGCTGGCGCGCGGTCCGGCAAACGCGAGCGGACCGCCGTCGGCGAACCGTCGCCGCGGCCTCGTACCCGAACGCCGATCGGCTCGGACGAGTTGATCATCGTCCCCGCCAATGAAGCGAGCTGGACCGACCTGCAGACCCTGTTCGGCTCTCGGGGCGACCCGGCACGCTGCTGGTGTCAGCGGTTCAGGATGAGCCCTGGGGAGTCGTGGGCCTCCGAGGGCCCTGCGGAGCTCGCGGCCCGACTCCGGGAGCAGACGGCTTGTGATCAGCCGGGGGCCGGCGCCACCTCGGGTTTGGTCGGCTACCTCGACGGCGAACCGGTCGGCTGGTGCGCGGTGGCCCCGCGCCCTGATCATCTGCGGATGCTGCGCAACAATCGGGTGCCCTGGGACGGCCGCGACGAGGACAAGTCCGACGACACCGTCTGGGCGCTGACCTGCTTCCTGACCCGTCGCGGGTACGGCGGTCGTGGCGTCAGCCACGCGCTGGCTCGGGCGGCGGTCGCCTTCGCCAGATCACGCGGCGCTCGCGCGATCGAGGGCTATCCCGATCTCGTCGAAGGCGGTTACGTCGGCACTCGGGAGACCTTCGCTCAAGCCGGTTTCATCGAGGTGCATCAGCCGACCAAGCGCAAGGTGGTGATGCGGCTGGACCTGTGACCGGTGCTGCGCCGGCACGACAGAAATGAATCTGGTGATCTCAAACTGAGAGTTGTACTCTCGATACATGAGGCGACGTCGCGAGGTGATTCTGTCCGCCGGCTGGGGACTCGCGCTGGGTGGCATGTTCGGCTGTCTGGTGCCCTGGTGGCTCGGGTATTGGCAGGTCCGTTGGTCCGCCGAGATCGCCCTCTGGGCGGCTGTTTTGGGGATGGTCCTGGTCGGGCTCGGGCTGGTGCCGATCGTCGGCGCGTTTGCGGCCTTCGTCCGCGCCGGCGGGACGCCGATCCCGGCTGCTTCGCCGCCACGGCTGGTGATCACCGGCTGGTATCGCTACGTCCGCAACCCGATCTACGTCGGGTTCCTGATCGTGTTGCTGGGCCAGGCGTTGATCTTCGGCTCGACCGGAATGCTCGGCTACACGGCGGTCGCCTGGGGGATCGGCGCGTTAGCGGTCCGCTACTACGAGCAGCCTCGGCTGGCGCGCCGGTTCGGGACAGCGTATGCGCAGTACCGCAACGCGGTGCCTGCCTGGATCCCGCGGCTGCACCCCTGGCGACCAGACCGCAAGAACCCTGTGTAGACCGAGAAACCTTGTGTAGACAGGGAATCACTGGTCCGGCTGAGCTCGTCAGCTGGCCGCCGAAAGTTGATCAAGGCGACCGAGAGTGACGTCACGCTGGTGATCACGGCAGTCGTGGCAGGGGTGTCACCTCGCCGGTCGAACTGTCCACCAGTGCTGCGCGCCCGGCGCACACGGTGAACGGCAGGATGTCGGTGACGGATTTGATCACGTACGGCAAGGTGGTCGCGTTCGACCCGGTGGCGACCGAGATGTGCGGGATCCAGCGGCCCGGCTGGTAGTGCCGATGCAGCATCGCTCCGCTCGCCGCCACGGCGGCAGCGACCCGTTCCTGCCGTTCCATCAGCTGTGCCGAACCGGCCACCGCCAGTGCTGCCCGGCCGCGGGGGAAGCAGACCGTGCCTTGGACGGACAGCTGCAACGGATCTCCGCCCGGCAGCGCTTCGACCGCGGCGCGCACTGAAGCGAGATCCCACTCCAACATGACCGCGTACGACAGATGGGGTTGATGGCGGCGATGGGTGTGGGACTGCAAGGTGCTGATTCCCTGCCGCTCCAGCCGTGCCCAGAGGTCGCGCAGCAGCCGATCGCTGCGCGGGTCGAACAGCAGGCAGACCGCAAGCGCCACAGCCCACAGCCTGACAGATCCCGCGAGGACAATCGGGTCGCCGCGACCCGCCGCGACCCGCCGCGACCCGCCGCACCCGACGATCAGCCGAGCTGCTCCGAGTAGGCCGATTCGGCCAGCCGGGTCAGTCCTTCCCGGATGATTCGGGCGCGACTCTCGCCGACGCCCTCGACCTGCTGCAACTCGGCCGTGGTCGCGCCGAACACGCCCTGCAGGTTGCCGAAATGTTCGACCAGTCGGGCGCTGTACGCCGTCGGAAGCCGGTTGATCTGGGCCAACTGGCGGAATCCGCGGGCACTGATCTTGGTGTCCAGGTGTTGGTTGGCGAAGCCGATCGCCCGCGCAACCTCCAGCGGCTCCAGCAGTCGTGCCGACGTCAGGTCCACCAGCCCGGCGAATCCGAAAGTGGCGCCGTCGTCCTGCGGTCGATAGTCCAGCTCCAGCAGTTCCCGCAGGTCGTCCAGACCGGCGCCGAGCTCGTGCAGTTGCAACCGGAGCAGTCGGCCGTCGGTGCCGAGCTCGATCACGTAGTCGGACAGTTCCAGCTCCAGCCGGCGGATCATCTCCAGCCGTTGCGCGACCAGCGCGAAATCCTTGATCGTGACCTGGTCCTCGACCTCGAGCGCGGACAACCGGCTGGTGTTCTGCCAGAGTCGCTCGCGGTAGCGCTCCATGGTCTGCACTGCCTGGTTGGCCCGCGACATGATCTGGTCCGAGGTCTCCAACGGGCGCCGGCTGCCGTCGAGGAAGAAGGCGATGGTCGACATCGACGCCGACACGGTGGCCACCGGGATGCCGGTCTGCCGGGACACCCGGTCGGCGGTGCGATGCCGAGTGCCGGTCTCCAGCGTCTCCAGTTGCGGGTCGGGCATGAACTGAACGCCGGCCCGGACGATTCTGTTCAGGTCGCTGGTCATCACGATGCCGCCGTCCATCTTGGACAGCTCCCGCAGCGAGGTCGGGGTGTACGGCACGTCCAGCTCGAAGCCGCCAGTGCACAGCGCGAGCACCTCGGCCGTGTTGCCGAGCACGACCAGCGCGCCGGTCCGCCCCCGGAGGATCCGTTCGAATCCGTCCCGCAACGGCGTGCCCGGTGCCAACAAGGCGAGGTATTCGAGTTCCCGGTTACGGTGCGCCGGATCCGATGCCACAGATTCCCCTCACTGCCTCAGCGTCTGATCGTCCGCGTCATCGTACGGGACCGGTCGGGTGATCCCGCCCAGCGTCAACGGAGCGGACACCGGTCCTCATCCCGGCCGCAAGACCTGCCATCCTCCCGATTTCAGGAGCCACCGCACCCATACCCGTACCCTGAGCAGCCCGAACCTCCTGGAATCCGGGCGGCACGGGCGGCGCAGGCCGGGCTGGAGGTCTGTCGGGTCGGGACTCGACTGGTTGGCAAGCTGCGTGGAAGTCACCGTGGATCGGAGCGCCGAGCTGCTTGACGAGCCGGTCCGCTCGATCGGAACGGCGACAGGCGCTGACGGCTCGTGAACAGAATGCCCCGCCCATTCGCACCAATCGGCCCATTTCTGGTCATCCGAAGCGATCAGCGGGTGATCGTGTTCGCGAAACCTGGTCGATGGCCGGGAGGACGTCCTGTTCGTATCCCGATCATCGGCGGATCGGGAAGTGGAGGGTGGATTCTGTGGCCGAGTGGGCCGCGTGCACCACGGGGTCAGCCGATCGTGTGCAGCACCGGTCGGTCGGAGCCGGCATCGCTACTGGATTCGTGTCTGCCGCCCCGATTCGGCTTCGCCGGCAGCAGGTTGAGCACACCCAACGCGTTGCCGATGTTGGTGACCCGATGCAGCGTCATGCCGTGTTTCTGCTCCCGGCCACCAGCGCGGTCCTGGCTCGACTCGGGCGGCACCACGGCCTCGGTGAAACCGAGCCGAGCGGCCTCGGCCAAGCGGCGTTCGGTGCCGGGCACGCGACGTAGCTCCCCGGCCAGACCGACCTCGCCGAGCACGATCGTCGAACGGTCAACTGCCTGATTCGTCGCCGCCGACGCGACCGCCACCGCGATTGCCAGGTCCGCGGCCGGATCGTGCACCCGTGCGCCGCCGACGGTCGAGGCGTACACATCGCAGTTGTAAAGCTTGATCCCGGCTCGTCGTTCGATCACCGCGAGCACCATCGCCATCCGGCTCGACTCGATGCCGTGGGTGGTCCGGCGCGGCGCCTGCAGATTGCTCGGCGCGACCAGGGCCTGCAGCTCGGCCAGCAGCGGCCGTTTGCCCTCCATCGTGACCGTCACACAGGTGCCGGAAACCGCTTCGTCGTGCCGGGAGGTGAACAGGCCGGACGGGTCGGGAACCTCGACGATCCCGTTCTCACCCATCTCGAAGCAGCCGACCTCGTCCGCCGGGCCGAACCGGTTCTTGGTCGCCCGCACCATCCGGAATCCCGAATGCTTGTCGCCCTCGAACGCGAGCACCACGTCCACCAGATGCTCCAGCAGCCGCGGCCCGGCGATCGCGCCGTCCTTGGTGACATGGCCGACGATCATCACCGCCATCCCGCGGCGCTTGGCCACCCGGACCAGCGCGCCGGTGACCTCACGGACCTGACTCGGACCGCCCGGTGAGCCGTCCGCCTCGGCGGTGCCGACGGTCTGCACCGAGTCCAGCACCATCAATGAGGGTTGGGTCTCCTCGATGTGGCCGAGCACGGTGCCCAGGTCGGTCTCCGCGGCCAGATACAGCTCGTCGGCGAGCGCGTCGGTCCGGCCCGCCCGCAGTCGGACCTGGGCGGCAGACTCCTCGCCGGACACGTACAGCGTGCGCCGGCCCGCCTTCGCCCAGCGCGCCGCGACCTCCAACAACAGGGTCGACTTGCCGACTCCCGGCTCGCCGGCCAACAGCACCACCGCGCCCGGCACCAGCCCGTCACCGAGAACGCGGTCGAGTTCCCCGACGCCGGTCTTGGCTCGCATCGCGGCCCGGGCGCTGACCTGGCCGATCGGCATCGCCTTGGCCTGCGGAACCTGCGACTGCACCTGCTGCAGCTTCGGTGCTGCGTCGTCCACCACGCTGCCCCAGGTCTGACACTCGCCGCAGCGGCCCACCCAGCGCGCGGAGGTCCAGCCGCACTCGGTGCAGTGATAGCCCGGTCGGTTCTTCGTCTTGGCCATGCCCGGCAACCTAGACGGCGCCGCCGACAAAGTCGGTGACGGCTCAGGACTCAGGGGTCCGTGTCGACGCGGAGCGTCACTTCGCGACGAGGGGATGCGCCTCGAAGAACGCCCAGATCGTGTTCGCAACGTTGAATTGGGCGTACGTTTCCGGCACTTGGTGGCCCGCGCCGTCGACGGTGATCACCTCGACCGCCCGGCCGTCGGCACAGCGGGCGACCGAACGGTGCACGGTCTTTTGAGTGCTCTTCTTGGGCTGCGCGCAGTTGTCGACCTTCCGCCACGGTGCGTCCGAGGCCGGCTGAAACGTGACCATCGGGTCGGCGAGTCCGTGGACGTGCAGCACCGACACCCGCGACGGGTGGTCGCAGGTGCTTTCGATGTCTCCCGAAACGGGCGCGATGGCGGCGAACAGGTCGGTCTGGCAGGCCAGCCGGTACGACATCATGCCGCCGTTGGAGAAGCCGGTGACGAAGACCCGGTCCGGATCGATGTCGACACGTTGCTCGACGGACTTCACCACCGACGTCAGGAGCGCAACATCGTCGGTGCCCTTGTCGGCGGCATCACCGCAGCAGTGCCCGGCGTTGAAGGATCCGTCGACGCCTTCGGGATAGACGGCCACGAATCGCTTGCTGTCCACGAGATTCTCGAAGCCGTACAGCATCGCGTCGTCGATCGAGCCGGTGTAGTGGTGCACCACGAGCACCAGTGGCAGCGGACCGTCCGGATGAGTCGGTACGTGGACGACCACCTTCCGGTGCTGGATCGACAGGTCGTTCACGCCCGCCTGCAACGGCTCTGGGTCATCTGAGCCGCAGCCGGCGACACTGCCGAGCAAGATCACGCCGAGGGCGAGCGACAGGACTGCTCGCAGCAGCGTCCGCGCAACCCGGGTCGACGCCCTCCGAGCCGCGCCGGGCGCTGAGCCGACGACCGGGTTGCCGGCCGGCATGGTGGAGGTGCTCAAGGCCATCGTTGGTCCCCTGCTCTGAAATCGGTCGGTCCTCGGATCGGGGTCCGGTCACGACCGACAGCGGTCAGGCTGACAGTACTGCAGCCGCGGTCAGCGGAAGATCGATCGCGCGGACCACGTGGTTTGTGGGTGCAATCGTCGAGCGTTCGTGATCATCCGATGCCCACGAGGGGGTGGCCGTGTATCAGGGTGTGCTGATCGCCGAGAGTCTGAAGATCGGTGCCGAGCTGGATCAGCGGCTCACGTTGACCAAGATCGCCCGGGTCCGGCCCGGCAACACCGTGGCCGGGCAACCGGAGACGTGGACGATCATCGAGTTCGAACTCGCGGCCGACCACGCGCCGCCGTTCGCCGACGGGTTGGCCGCTGCCCTGCAGGAGCCGGGTTGGTATTGCGATTTCCGCAGTGATCGGGACGTGTACGTGATCTTCCCGGGGCAGGTGTTCCACTACCCCCGGGGTGACGATCGCGGCCGAGCCGAGGCGATCGCGTACGGCCGTGATCTCGGTGTCCCCGAATCGCAACTCGACTGGCCGAAGTGATCATGGTCGCAGCTACCAAGGCAGGCAATCGAGGACACCTCAGTCGAACCATCAGATCGGATCAAAACTCTCGCGAAGGCGACTCCGCGCGACGACGATCGATCGTGACGGCCGGGCGCCGGCGGCGTTCGGTCAGCCGAGGATCAGGCCGATGAGGTAGAGGATGGCGCTGATGCCGCCGAAGACCAGACCGACGATGGCGAGCGCCTTGCCCTTCTTGCCATGGGACTTGATGTCCCGCAGAGCGGCAACACCCAGCGCGATCGGCAGAATGGCCGCGATCGCGTAGCCCGAGAACAGGCTGATGCACAGCACCACGAGCCCGATCACGAAGCTGCCGATCGCCATCCCGGACCACTTCTTCGGCGCGTTCGGATCCGACAGTCCGTAGCCGGGCACGCCGGGCTGACCGACGAACTGCTGATCCGGTCCGCCGTACGGGTTCTGCTGACCGTAGGGCGCCGGGGCCTGCTGACCATACGGTGTTTGCTGGTCGTACGGGGCCTGCTGGCCGTAGCTGGCGGGATCCGGCTGGCCGGCGGCGAACTGCTGGTTCGGCTGCGCGGCGGGCTGCTCGAAGGAGGGCTGCGGATTCTGCGTGCTCATGGGGGTCCTTGCTGTTTGACGTCAAAGCCGACGGAACATTACCGGGCTAAGGGGTCAGCAGCAGAAAACTCCGCGCGGATGCCGTGTGACCGGAGTCCCATCGGAGCGGCCGGACTCAACGGGGCAGCGACTCCGCCACTCGGAGGATCAGCCGATTCGCCTCCGGCTCGCCGACGGTGATCCGGATGCCAGCGTCGGGCTCGTCAACGAACGGCCGGGTGATCAGCCCGGCAGCGGCGAAGGCGTCGGAATACTCGGCGGTCCGTTCGCCGGCCGGAAGCCAGACGAAGTTGGATTGACTGTCCGGCACCGCGAAACCAAGATCACGAAGCCCGTCCAGGACGAGCGAGCGTTCCTTGATCAACTCTGCGACGCGCTCAAGTAGTTGATCTTCGGCCGACAGCGAAGCCACAGCCGCGGCTTGTGCCGGCAATGAAACGCCGAACGGAGCTGAGACAGCGCGAACCGCCCCGGCGACCTGCGGGTCGCCGACGAGATAGCCGACCCGGAAGCCGGCCAACCCGTACGCCTTGGAGAACGTGCGCAGGGACGCAACGTTCGGTCGGACAAGCTCCAGCCCGCGGGCACGATGGGGCGCGGTGCCGAACTCCAGGTAGGCCTCATCGATGATGATCATGATGTGATCAGGTACGTCATCGATGAATGCCGCGAGTTGATCATGGTCGACGGCCGGTCCGGTCGGGTTGTTCGGCGTACAGATCAAGATGGCCTTGGTGGCATCACTGACCGCCCGGCGGATCGCCTCGAGATCATGACCGGCGTCCGACAGGTTGGGCACCTGCACGCTGCGAGCACCGGTGAGCTGCACCGCGATCGGGTAGGCCTCGAAGCTCCGCCACGGGTAGATCACCTCGTCGCCCGCACCGGCAACCGCCTGCAACAGGCTGTAGAGCACCGCCACCGAGCCGGTACCGACGGCGATCTGATCGACGCCCACGCCGAGCTTGGCGGCCAATTCCGCCGTCAGCTCGGTGTTGGCCATGTCCGGGTAGCGGTTCATCCGCTCGCACGCCTGCTGGGTGGCGGCCAGCACTCCGGGCAACGGAGGGTACGGATTCTCGTTGCTGGACAGCTTGAAACTGACCCCGTCGGGACCAACCGGAGCTGGCTTGCCCGGCCGGTAGACAGGCACCGAGGCGACCGCCGGACGGATCGAGACGACCACTAGATCCGGACCTCGCCGGTCGGCGTGCTGAAGGTCGCGGCCAGCAGACCCGGCTGCCCGTTGGGTGCGTTCCAGTTGATCTTGACGTCGGCGACAACCTGATCGGGAGTGCCGCCGAGCCACTCGTCCACCCGCTCCGGATCACCGGCGATGTCAAGGCTGACCAGCTTCACCTTCGCCTCGCCGCCGGAGGACTGCGACGGGTGCAGCGACGGATCGCTCAACCAGTGCACGAAAAACGGCAACTGCGGATCGGCCTGCAGTCCCTTGACGCCGATCTGTTTCCACTCCAGTTGCTCACCGGTGGGCAGGTGCCGCATCCCGGGGACGGCCTCGCGTCCGAGCCGCTGCTCCACCCGTTCAAGATCATCAACGCGGACCACCCAACCCAGCCAGCCGCCACCGTCGTTCATCCGAGCCCGTACGGCCTGGCCGAAGGGCGCCTTGTCTGCGGCCGGGTGATCCAGTGCCTCGACCACCTCGAAGTAGGTCTCATCGGCCAGCGGCAGGGTCCAGTTGCGGGTGCCGAACCTCGGGTGGAAACCACCGTCGACGAACTGCGCGCCGAGCATCTCACCGAGTCGCTCTGCGGTGGCGGCGGCGCCTTCCGGGCCGGCGGCGAACGAGAGGTGATCAAGTCTCATGGGGTTCATGCTGCCTGAACCCCGAACCGCTCCGTGATCCGGGGTCGCGCAGATCTGCCGCCTGGCACCTGTTCCCGCGCACCTGCGGCGCGGCCGCGCAAGTTCGTACCTACGCGGGAGGACCGTGGATGTGCGGGAAGCGTGCCTGGACCCGATCCGAGCGACACGTGTGAGAGTGCCGCACTGTCACCGCCGAGGCCCGTGGTCGCCGGCGGCCGCTCAACCGAGGCTCGAACTCGTTCTCGGTCGAGAAGCGCACGACCAGAGCCGCTGCCGAATCCGCACGAACTCAATCGTGGTTGGAAAACGAACGCGCAGAGCGACCACGCCCTGTGCTCAAACTCGACTGTGGTTGGAAAACGAACGGCCAGCACGGGCGGCGCCGGGCGCCCCTGTTCCCGCGCACCTCCGGTGCTCCCGCGTACCTTCCTGACGCCAAAGATGCTTCCCGCGCACCTCCGGCGCTGCCGCGGAAGTTCGAACCTACGCGGGAGAACCGTGGATGCGCGGGAAGTGTCACTCGACCAGACCGACCTGGGGCGGAGGAGGTGGTCAGCGGGGCGGATCGGCGGGGTGCCGGAGCAGGGTGCCGCGGCGGCTCTCGAACTCCTCGCAGTACTGCTTGAGGAGTTCGTAGCCGCGGGCACCCATCAGGGCCACCAATTCGGGCTTGTTGTTCACGTACACGGGTTCCTTGCCGTGATGCGCGTCGGTGTTGGCGGTGCAGTACCAATCCAGATCGTGACCGCCCGGTCCCCAGCCGTCACGGGAGTATTCGCCGATGCTGACCTCCGTGTACGAGGTGCCGTCGGTCCGCTCGACCTCGCGGAACTGCCGGCGGATCGGCAGTTGCCAGCAGACGTCCGGCTTGGTCTCGTGGAAATGCCGGCCCTGTTTCACCGCCAGATGATGCAGGGCACAACCTTCGCCGGCGGGAAAGCCGGGACGGTTGAGGAAGATGCAGGCATCGTCAACCCGGCGCGTTTTCCGGTCGGGTTCCTCGCCCCGGGTGAGGGTCTCCTCGTCCTCCAGTTCGACCCAGCCGCGCTTCTTGCCCTCCTTGTAGTACTGCCACAGCTCGGGCGTCAGCTGTTTGACCGCCTTGCGGACGCGCTTCTCGTCGTCCTCGTCGGCGAAGTGGGCGCCGAGCGTGCAGCAGCCGTCGTGCGGACGGTCGGCGTAGATCCCGGGGCAGCCGTTGCCGAAGATGCACTCCCACCGAGAGGTCAACCAGGTCAGGTCGATCCGATACACCTCGGTCTCGTCGTCCGGGTTGGTGAATTCTGCGTACGCCCGGGGGAAACCCATCATGACTTCCGGCACGGCCGCAGCCTACGCGGCGCAATCGTTAAGCAGTTGCAGGGCACGTCCATAGCCGGACCGCACTAGTCTGGGGGCCGTGTCAGCCAACTTCGACGACCGTTCCGCACCCCGCGGTGGGTCCTCCGCCGACGACGGACCCATGGTCGCCGGGCTGGCGGAACCGCCGCTGAAGTTCGCCCCCGCGCTGGTCGGCCTGTCCACCTCATCGGTCTATCCGGAGACGACCTCGAGCGCCTTCGAACTGGCCGGTCGACTCGGTTACGACGGCATCGAGTTGATGGTGGGTATCGACCCGGTGTCCACCGACATCGACGCGGTGGAGAAGCTTCGCGACTATCACCAGATCCCGGTGCTGTCGGTGCACGCGCCCTGTCTGTTGATCAGTCAGCGCACCTGGGGCACCGACAACTGGGTCAAGCTGGAGCGTTCCGCGGCGGCGGCGAAGCAGCTCGACGCCGACGTCGTGGTGGTGCACCCGCCGTTTCGCTGGCAGCGGGACTACGCGCGCGACTTCGTACCGAAGCTGCGGGACCTGACCGAACGGACCGGGGTCAGGTTCTGTCTGGAGAACATGTATCCGTGGCGGATGGCCGGCACGGAGTTGAAGGCCTACCTGCCGCAGTGGGATCCGACCGAGGTCGACTATCCCGACCTGACCCTCGATTTGTCCCACGCGTCCACTGCCGGTCAGCAGTCGCTGGAGTTGGCGGCGCTCTGGGGCGACCGACTCGGCCACGTACACCTGACCGACGGCAGCGGCTCGATGAAGGACGAGCATCTCGTCCCCGGGCGCGGTGATCAGCACGCCGGGGAAGTGCTGCGACAGCTGGCGGAGAACGACTTCGCCGGTCACGTGGTGCTGGAGGTGAACTCCCGCCGCAGCGGCACCCGGGCCCAGCGCGAAGCGGATCTGGCCGAGTCGTTGGCCTTTGCTCGCAGCCATCTGTGCGCACCGGTGCGGTCGGACTATGCGGTCGACTCCACCGGTGTCGCCAGCGCGGTCTGATTCCTCACTTGAGCCAGCTGAGGTGCGGGGCCAGTAGCCAGTAGCCGACGAAGGCCGCGATGTCGAGCAGAGTGTGGGTGACCACCAGTGGCATCACCCGCTTCCACTTCAGGTAGATCAATCCGAAGATCACGCCCATGATCAAGTTGCCGGCGAAGCCGCCGAATCCTTGGTAGAGGTGGTAGCTGCCGCGGATCACCGCGCTGACGATGATGATCACCGGCCAGGCCCAGTTCAGTTGCCGGAAGCGGGTGTAGAGGAAGCCGATCATGATCGTTTCCTCCAGGATCGCGTTCTGCGCAGCGGCGATGATCAACACCGGGATGGTCCACCAGTTGTCGGCGAGGTTGGCCGCCTGCACCTGAGTGTTCAGCCCCAGCGCCCGAGCACCGAGATAGAGGCCGAGCCCGGGGACGCCGATGCAGAGCGCGGTCAACGCACCCAGACCAAGATCAAATCCGGGTCGACGCAGGTCGAAGCCGATCACCCGCCAGGACCGCCGTTCACCGTACGGGTTGTGCAGGGCCAGCAGATACAGCGCCAGTAGCACCGGCACCAGCGGGAAGATGATGTTGACCAGTTGGTAGCTCAGGTCCAGCCACGGCCGGTCCGGCGTGACCGAGGTGTTGAGCTGTGATGCCTGCTGATTCAACGCCTGCTGCCGGGTCACCCGATCGATGATGCTCAAGATCGAATAGATCGCCGACTGTCCCAGCGACACTGCCAGCACCAGCACCACCTCGATGCCGGCCCAGCGCGGCGGCATCCCCGATCGGTTGCCGGTGATCTGATCCGGGACCGGTGCGGTGGCGTCGCTCACCCGGCTATCTTCCCGCTACCCGGGGCGCCGTCCATCCGTTGGCGCAAAATGCGGCCGTCGGCGGGTCTGCTCTTATGCTCGGCACATGCGAGTTGGAGTATTCGGTGCGACCGGTCAGGTCGGCGGCGTGATGCGTCGCCTGCTGGACGAGCGCACTTTCGACGTGTCCGAGATCCGTTTCTTTGCCTCCGCCCGGTCCGCCGGCACCAAACTGCCGTGGAAGGGCACCCAGATCACGGTCGAGGACTCCGAGACCGCGGACTTCTCCGGGCTGGACATCGCGCTGTTCTCCAACGGCAAGCACGCCTCCAAGCAGCTGGCGCCGCGGGTTGCCGCCGCCGGCGCGGTGGTGATCGACAACTCGTCGGCCTGGCGGATGGATCCGGACGTCCCGCTGGTCGTCTCCGAGGTCAACCCGGAGGATGCGATCGCCCCGCCGAAGGGCATCATCGCGAATCCGAACTGCACCACCATGGCCGCGATGCCGGTGCTCGCCCCGCTGAACAAGGCCGCCCGACTGACCCGGCTGGTCGTCGCCACCTACCAAGCCGTGTCCGGCTCCGGCGGCGCCGGGGTGGCCGAGTTGGCGGGACAGGCGCAGGCGGTCACCGCCGAGTCCGCCCGGCTCGCCTTCGACGGGTCGGCCGTCCACTTTCCCGAGCCGTCGGCCTACGCCCGGCCGATCGCGTACAACGTGCTGCCGCTGGCCGGCTCGATCGTCGACGACGGCAGCGCCGAGACCGACGAGGAGCAGAAGCTCCGCAACGAGTCCCGCAAGATCCTGCATCTGCCCGAGCTGCTCGTCGCCGGCACCTGCGTCCGAGTGCCCGTCTACACCGGTCACTCGCTGGCCATTCATGCCGAATTCGCCGAGCCGATCAGCCCCGAGCGGGCGACCGAGCTGCTGTCCGTCGCGCCGGGGGTCGCGCTCAGTGACATCCCGACTCCGTTGCAGGCGGCCGGGCAGGACCCGTCCTTCGTCGGCCGGATCCGGGCCGACCAGTCGGCGCCGGCCGGCCGCGGACTGGTGCTGTTCATCGCCAACGACAACCTGCGCAAGGGTGCCGCGCTGAACGCGGTGCAGATTGCCGAGCTGGTGTCGTCACGTCCGGTGGCCGGCTCGTACGGACAGCCCGAGGAACTGGTCGCGCCGTGACCAAACTCGCCGTGATCGGCGCCGGGGTGATGGGGGAGACGGTCTTCTCCGGACTGCTCCGGGCAGGCTGGGAGGCCACCGACATCGTGGTCACCGCCCGGCGACCCGAACGACGCGAGCAACTGGCCGAACGGCACGGCGTACGGACGGCCGCGGCCAACGCCCAGGCGGTGGCCGGGGCGGAGACTGTGCTGATCGCGGTGAAACCGCAGGACCTCGGCACCGTTCTGGACGAGATCGCTCCGGTGCTGTCGCCGGAGACGTTGGTGGTATCGCTGGCTGCCGGCGTCGCCACCGAAGTGATCGAGGCACGGCTGCCGGCCGGCGCCGCGGTCGTCCGGGTGATGCCCAACACCGCGGCGCAGGTGGACGAGGGGATGGCCACGCTCTCGGCCGGTGCCCACACCAGCGACGATCAGGTCGAGCAGGTGGCCAAGTTGCTGTCGGCCACCGGCGAGGTGGCGATCGTCGCGGAGAAGTATCAGGACGCGGTCACCGCGATCTCCGGCAGCGGACCGGCGTACCTCTTCCTGCTGGTCGAGTCGATGATCGAAGGCGGCGTGCATCTCGGACTGCCACGGCAGACCGCGACCCAGTTGGCCGTGCAGACCGTGTACGGGTCGGCCAAGCTGCTCAAGGAGACCGGTGATCACCCGTCGGTGCTGCGGGAGCGGGTGACCTCGCCGGGCGGCACCACCGCCGCCGCCATCCGGGTGCTGGAGGATCACAAGCTGCGGGCAGCGTTCCTCGCTGCTACCGAGGCCGCCAGGGATCGCAGCCGCGACCTGGCCGACGGGGCCCGCAGCACGTCCCGCAGCGCCGGCGATCGTTGATGGTTGCCGACACTGCTGCGGGGGCTCGGCTGATCCTTTCGGATCCGCTGACCCGGTACGACTTCGGGCCGTTGCATCCGATGGCGCCCGGACGGGTCGACAGCGCGATCTCGCTGGCGCGGGAATTCGGCGTGCTGGATCGGCTGCAGGTCGTCGAACCGTCACCGGCCGACGACGACCTGGTCGCCAGTGTGCACACCGCCGACTACATCGACGCCGTCCGTGCGGCCGAACCGAACCCGATCTACGGGTTGGGCACCGACGACAATCCCGTGTTCGAAGGCATGCACGAGGTGTCGGCCCAGGTGGTCACCGCGAGCGTCGACGCCGCCCGTAGTGTCTGGCGCGGTGAGGTGCGACGGGCGGTCAACATCGCCGGCGGGCTGCATCACGCGATGCCCGGTGCTGCGAGCGGATTCTGTATCTACAACGACCTGGCGGCAGCCATCCGCTGGCTGCTCGATGCCGGCTGCGAACGGGTGGCCTACGTCGACGTCGACGTACATCACGGCGACGGCGTGCAGACCATCTTCTACAACGAGCCGCGGGTGCTGACGGTCAGCCTGCACGAGACGCCGGTCAAACTCTTCCCCGGTACCGGGTTTCCGCACGAGACCGGCGGGCCGCAGGCGCCGGGTAGCGCTGTCAACGTGGCGCTACCGTCGGGCACCAACGACCGGGAATGGCTGCGGGCCTTTCACGCGATCGTGCCGGAGGCGGTGGCGGCGTTCGAGCCGACTGTTCTGGTCACCCAGCACGGCTGTGATTCGCACAAGCACGATCCGCTGGCCGACCTGCGGCTGAGCGTGGACGGGCAG
The DNA here is from genome assembly GCF_007362775.1 of Microlunatus elymi. NCBI lineage: Bacteria > Bacillati > Actinomycetota > Actinomycetes > Propionibacteriales > Propionibacteriaceae > Microlunatus > Microlunatus elymi. The sequence continues at coordinate 4,905,263 of NZ_CP041692.1, read as the reverse complement.
CGTGCGTCGTACCTGGCGCTGGCCGAGTTGGCCGACGAACTGACCGAAGGTCGCTGGGTTGCCGCCGGTGGCGGCGGCTACGCGCTGGTCGACGTGGTGCCGCGGGCCTGGGCGCACCTGCTCGGCGTGGTTTCGGGTACTCCGATCGCGTCGGAGGCGGAGATTCCGCAGCGCTGGCGAGACACCATCGGGCCGACCGCGCCGACGGTGATGACCGACGGCTGCCCGGTCGACTACACCCCGTTCACCGACGGCATCGACCCGGCCAGTCGACTCGATCAGGCCATCCTGGCGACCCGGCGCGCGGTGTTCCCCGAACTCGGCCTCGACCCGGGACTCTGAAGCTCAGCGGGGCTGGAAGGTGAGGCAGTCGGCGACGTCGCCGCCGGCGCCGATCATGATTCCGTCCGCTGTGCACTCGAGTTCGGAGTTGTGTACGCAGTCGGCCCGGTGACAAGCGCCGACGTGGCCGGTCTCCCGGACACCGCCCTTGTCACCCTGAGCGAAGTAGGTTCCGCAGGCCGAGGTCTCCTCGATCACCGTGATCGCCCCGGCGTGACAGTCGTGATCGTGGTTGTAGGAGCAACCCTCGACCGTGCAGGTGTTGATGAGCGGCAAGCTGATGGTGGTCATGACGAGCCTCCGGGATCGACGGCGATCTGCGGGTCCAACATTGCTCTCGCTGCGACGCTTCGTCCAGCCAGGCGAGCCTGTCCTCACCAGTCGTCGGAGCCCGGGTCAAGCCTCTGCTGCGGCGTGTCGGCGAAATGTACACCCTGCGGCTTTCCCAAAAGCCTCGCTTGCCACTACTCTCACACTAGACGCGCGCACGACGCTGGAGGGGAAGCCAGCCACGACGCGGGTCGGAAACGGTGTGCTCAGATGACGAACGAGTCGGATTCACCCGACGTGACCCCGATCGGCGGGTCGCTGGCGGGCGTCAAGTTCCTGACCGTTGCCGAGGTCGCCTCGGTGATGCGAGTCTCGAAGATGTCGGTCTACCGGATGATCCATTCCGGTGAGTTGGAGGCGGCCAGGTTCGGCCGCAGCTTCCGTGTCCCCGAGAAGGCGGTGCACGACTACCTTCGCGGCTCCTACTTCGAGACCGGTTAGCCAGACGCCTTCCCAGACTGTTTGAATCCTCGTACGTGACCAATCCCAACGCACTCGACTCCAGTGCGCTCGAAGTCGTCCTCACCCCGCCGCAGCGCAATCGGCTGCGCGAAGTGCTCGAAACCGCAGACCTGTCCGGTGTCCGACTGACCGGCGAGGGATGGCATCGCTTCGCGATCCTGGCCGAGGACCGGGTGCTGTTGCTGCCGCGCAGCCATCGGTGGGTGCCGGGTCTCGAACGCGAAGCGGTCGCGTTGCCCCTGCTGACCTCGTACGGGATTCCGGTGCCGCGACTGCTGGCCCGGATCGTCGACGACGAGCTGTGGCCCTATCCGGTGACCATGATCACCCGCTATCGGGCGCGGTCCTGGGCAGCCCTGCAGGACAATGTCGATCTTGGTCGCTGGCAGCGGACGCTGACCCAGTTGGGCGAGCTGGTCGCCTCCTATCACAAGATCAACATCTCCGAAATCCCTGCTGCCATTGGCAATCCGACGCCGGGCAGCCCGGACCCGATGGAGGCCGAGCTGCGGCATTTCGAGGACTACCTGGTCGAATCCCGGTTGGAGAAGCTCAGCTTCGATCTCGCCGTCGCAGCCGAGCTGCCGGCGACCCGGGTCGATCGGTGGCTGCAGGTGATCGAGCCGTGTCTTGTGCTCCAGCCGACGCTCACCCATCGCGACATCAACGAGGGTCAGATCATGATCAACAGCGACGGCGACGTCTGCGGTCTGATCGACTGGGAGAGCGCCGGCGTACAGCACCCGCTGAGCGACTTCGATTTCGGCGAGTGGGGCTTCGGCATCTGGGAGCACGAGTTGGAGTTTTCCTTGCTCCGCAAGGCATTCTGGGACAGCTACCGCAACGCCCGCGGAGTTGATCTTCCCGACTGGCCGCCGGTGCACCTGCTGATGACGATCATCGGCGCCCCGCCGCCCGAGGGTCACACCACCGCCTGGACGGCTCAGCGGCGGAATCGTACGATCACCAATCTGCGAGCCATCGACGCGCAGATCTAGGGCCACAGAAAATCTGCCGGCGAGATGGTCGGGATTCTGCCGATTCCTGGTGCAGCTCGCCGGCAGATTCGCCCGGGCGCTCGGATCAGAGCACGGATTGGGCGCGGAGCGCCTCGCCGTAACTGGGTTCCTTCTTCTTCAGCCACGCGGTGACCCGATAGGTGATCGGCATCACCAGGATCTCGACCAGGGTCTTCCAGAGAAAGCCGATCGCGGTGTAGTTGACGAAGTCCTGCCAGGTCGCGATGCCCAGCGCGCCGGCGGCGATGGAGCAGAAGACCAGCGTGTCTGCGAACTCGCCGACCACGGTGCTGCCGAGCAGGCGCGCCCAGAGCCGGCGTTCGCCGCTGCGGGCCTTCATCTTCACCAGCACCAGAGAGTTCAGGAATTCGCCGACGAGATAGCCGGCCAGCCCGGCGGCGAGGAAGCGGGGGACCACACCGGCAACGGTCTTGAACGCCTCTTGCCCGGTGTAGAAGTCGGCGGCCGGAAGTTCGATGGTGAGCCAGAAGCACAACGAGGCCAGCAGCAGCACGGCGAAACCGGTGATGATCACCTTGCGCATCGCCTTGAAGCCGTACACCTCGCTGATCACGTCACCCAGCACGTACGCGGCGGGGAAGAGGTAGAAGGCGCCGTCGGTGACCAGGCCGTGCATGGAGAAAGGGCCGAGGTGGAAGTTGATGAACGGAAACAGGACGACGCCCTTGGTGCCGGTGATGTTGCTGATCATCATCACGCCGACGAAGAGGCCGACCAGGATCGGGAAGTAGGGACTGGAAACGGTGGCGAAGGCCGGCGCAGCGGGACGCTTGGTCCGCGATTGGAGGGTACGAGCTTCCTCGGATTGCTGCGCCGGCCGCCCAGAGAGAGCGGACTCGGTCATGGGCAGCAAGCGTAGGGATCCGGTCCAGCAGGATCGAATCCGGACTAGCGTTGCAGCATGACTCCTGTCGATGAGGCCGGGACCAACGCCGAGACCCTGTCGTACGCCGCCGGGCCGGATCAACCGTCGTTGCTGGACGAGACGATCGGCGCCAATCTCGAACGGATCGCCGGGTGCTATCCGGACAACGACGCACTGGTCGAGTGTGCGACCGGGCGGCGCTGGAGCTACGCCGAATTCAACGCCGAGGTCGACGTGATCGCGCGCGGCCTGCTGGGGCTCGGCGTCGGCACCGGGGATCGGCTCGGCATCTGGTCGCCGAATCGGGCCGAGTGGACGCTGGTGCAGTATGCCACCGCGAAGCTCGGCGTGATCCTGGTCAACCTCAACCCGGCCTACCGCAGCCACGAGCTGCGCTATGCGTTGAACCAGTCCGGCTGCTCGGTGGTGGTCAGCGCGCCCAGCTTCAAGTCCAGCGACTACCGAGCGATGCTGGACGAGGTGGCTCCCGACTGCCCGGCGCTGACCAAGATCATCTATCTCGGCGAACCGTCCTGGCAGGAGTTGATCATGGCCGCGGCGGAGGTCCCGGCCGACGCGGTGGCTCGGATCTCGGCGACGTTGCAGCCCGACGATCCGATCAACATCCAGTACACGTCCGGCACCACCGGCTATCCCAAGGGCGCAACCCTCAGCCACCGCAACATCGCCAACAACGGCTACTTCGTCACCGAGACGATCGGCTTCACCGAGGCCGATCGGCTGGTGATCGCGGTGCCCTTCTACCACTGCTTCGGGATGGTGATGGGCAACCTCGGCTGCACCACCCACGGCGCAACCATGATCATCCCCAGCGAGGGATTCGACCCGGCGGCGTCGCTGGCCGCGGTGCAGGCCGAGCATGCGACCGCGTTGTACGGGGTGCCGACGATGTTCATCGCCGAGCTCGACCTGCCCGACTTCGCCGGCTACGACCTGAGCAGCCTGCGGACGGGCATCATGGCCGGCTCGAACTGCCCGGTCGAAGTGATGAAGCGGTGCATGACCGACATGGGCATGCGGGAGGTGTCCATCGCGTACGGGATGACCGAGACCTCACCGGTGTCCACCCAGACGCTGCGCGACGACGACGTGGAAGCGCGTACGGCCACCGTCGGCCGGGTGCACCCGCATGTCGAGGTCAAGATCATCGACCCGTCCGGCAACACCGCGCCGCGCGGCGAACCGGGTGAGTTCTGCACCAGGGGCTACTCGGTGATGCTCGGGTACTGGCAGGAGCCGGAGAAGACCGCGGCAGCGATCGACGCCGACGGTTGGATGCACACCGGTGATCTTGGTGTGATGCGCGCCGACGGCTACCTCACCATCGTCGGCCGGATCAAGGACATGGTCATCCGCGGCGGCGAGAACGTCTACCCGCGCGAGATCGAGGAGTTCCTCTACGGCCATCCCGACATCGCCGATGTCCAGGTGGTCGGCGTCCCGGATGCCAAGTACGGCGAGGAAATCTGCGCCTGGATCAGACTCCGTGCCGGTGCCGAACCCCTGACGGCCAAGGCGTTGCGGGTCTACTGCCGCGACCGGCTGGCGCACTACAAGATCCCGCGCTACGTGATCTTGACCGACGACTTCCCGATGACCGTCACCGGCAAGATCAGGAAGGGGCAGATGCGGGAGGAGTCGATCACGAAGTTGGGACTTCAGCCGGGCTGACCGTCGGAGGGGACCAATCCCCGATACCGGGCCCGCAGCCGGTCGAAGTACCAGTGCGGCACCCAGCTGGCGGCAAGATCAACAAGCTGTACGGCGTACGCCCAGGCCATGATCAACGGGGGCACGTCGACATCGCCGCCGGCTGCCGCGTAGCCGCTGAGCAGACCGCCGCGGAAGCGGTTGGCGTTGCGCCGTTGGTGATCAGTCAGGCCGGGCACGGCTTCGGCGACCAGGTCCATGATCGACAACGTCCGGGCCAGGTCGGCGACCGGTGGCCCGACGCGTACGTTGGCCCAGTCGAAGACCCAGAGCTGATCCGGCGCGTCTGCGCCGATGATCAGGTTCTCCGGATGGAAATCCAGATGCAGCAGCCGATAATCGCTGCCGATGAGCCGGAGCCGGGGCCGCAGCTCGTCGGCGTGCGGACCGGCCCAGTCGATCCAGTCCCGGCCGGCGATGATCGGCGGCACGTCGACGACCTGATGCAGGCGGGCCAGCTCGGCGCCGCACCGGGCACCCAGTCGTTCGGAGTCTTCGCCGGACCACAGGGCGTCCGCCACCGAGACGCCCTCGACCCAGTCCATCGCCAGTGCCGGGCGACTGGCGACCTCGGCGGTGCCGATCACCCGTGGTGTCCGAAGGCCGTGCTCGGCGGCTGATCGGTGCGCGGCGACCTCGCGATCGGCGAGCTCGATCGGTGTTCCGGGCGGAAACACCCGCAGGACCCGATCGCCGTCCGCAGTGCTCAACCGCCACAGCTCGTTGCCGCTCAGACCCGGTGTGACCGGCGTCGGCACACCGGTGGGGCTGATGCCCAGCCGGCCGGCCAGCGCCGTCACCTCAGCAGGATGCACGCACCGATTCCAGCCGAACCCGACGCGCTCGTCAACGAGCCGGTCGCCCGCCGAGCGCCCATCCGGCGGCCGTGCGGCTACGATTCCATGTTGCCTCATGTCAAGATGCCCGCGTGTTTTGAGTCGTTGACTCATCGGAAGGTGCCCGCTTGGTTCGGGGCATTTTGCGTTTGCTGAGGTAGACGTGGTTGGTCTTGGCTCGGCGTTGGACCTGGCCTCGGCGTCGGGCCAGTTCGAGCAGGTTGGCCTGGAGGTCGGTGATCTGATATTTCAGCTGCTCGATGTCGGTGTCGTGGTGCAGGGTCTGCAACCGGTCAAGGTCGTGGGGGTCGACCATGTCGCCGAACCGGGTGAGGAGTCGATCCATCGGGGTGGCGGCGGTGTCGTGGCGTTTGGTGACGGTGGCGCCGTGGCGGGTTTTGGAGATCAGGCGTTGCTGGGGCAGGAACAGGTTGACCTGGAGTGAGACCAGCGGCCAGACCTGGTTCAGCAGGTCGAGCTCGCGCGGGCTGTCGTAGCGGTAGTAGCCCACGTTGCGGCGGACCACCGACCAGTTCTTCTGCTCGACGTGGGCTTGATCGTTGGAGTGTGAGGCGCGGCCGCGGGAGAAGTTGATCTTGCGGGTGGTGCACCATTTCAGCAGGTGGTGGTTGATGAACTCCGAACCGTTGTCGGAGTGGATTCCACTGACGTGGAAGGGAAAACGCAGCCAGAGCTGTTCCAGCCCGGCGGCCACGATCCGCTCGCCCTTGGACCTGACGGTGATCGTTTCGGTCCAGCCGGTGGCCACATCGGTGGCATCGAGGCTGTAGTGGAAGTGGCCGTTGGCGTCGCCGCCGTCGTGGCCGACCAGGTCGATCTGGATGATGCCGGGGATCGACTCGTTCCACTCGTGCCAGGTTTTCATCGGGATCGACGATTTCAGCAACGATCCGGGCCGGGTGTGGGAGATGCCCTTGCCTGCGACCAGACCGATCCGGGCCGGTGCCAGCCGGCGGTCGATGGTGGCCGGTGACATCTGCCGGACCTGGGCGATCACCGTGGGGTCGATGCCGTCGAGGTGGCCGTGCCGGGCCAGGTTGTTCAACACGTCGGCCAGGGCCGGTTTCAACCGTTTGCCGCTCGGCCCGTCCAGCACGGCCCAACAGCGTTGCAGCAGATCGACCGCGGCCTGGTCGTAGGTCAGCACCGGCTCACGCTGCTTACGCGGAGGCGGGCCACCGTGGGCACGGTGGGCCAACGCGATCCGGATCGCCTTGCGGGCATGATCACGATGCCAGCCCGTCACCTGGCAGACCGCATCCAAGATCGCCGACTTCTCCGCCTTCGTCGCCTTCGGCCACTTGTCCAACTGGGCTTGAGTGATCGCCTTCCGCGCCGCCATCGAGAGCTCCATCCAACGAGAGGTCCCACGCGGGCAACTTGAGATGAGTCAACGACACGACCTACGCGGGCATTTTCGATGAGTCAACGCGGATTCGCGCGGGTGTGCCCCGCACGGGTAGCATCACTGTCTTGTCCGGCCCCTGCAAACTGTGAGGGGCACGCCGTCAGGTGTGAGTTCCCGGTCGACAATCGTGCAAATGCCAACAGGGTGTTGGTCCCGGGTCGCTGACCTGGGGAGATGGAGAGGTCCACACGTGGGTTCGGTTATCAAGAAGCGCCGGAAGCGGATGGCGAAGAAGAAGCACCGCAAGCTGCTGAAGCGTACGCGCATCCAGCGCCGCCGCGCAGGCAAGTAAGTCCGGCGCCAGGAGAACCGTCCCCGGTTCGCTGGCCCCCCAATACCCGCGTCGATGTCAGCACCGCCTTCAGACCCGAAGGCGGTTGTCGTCTGCTGATCCGGCGCGGGTTGTTGTGCTCTCCGGGTTCGCACGTTGCAGGACTCTTGCCATCGGCAGATAGGTCGCGATCAGCATCACCAGCTGGATCGAGCCGGCGACAGGACCGCCGGCGAAGTTGGCGACACCGGCAATCACCGCCGCGACCGGCAGCCAGACCGGCACCAGGCCTGCTCGTCGCAGGCCGACGCTCAGCAGCACCGGGCCGATGGTGAAGCCGGCCAGGAAGACCAGCAGCAGGGTCGTTGAGATGGGGTTGGCGCCGTCGGCTGACAGCACCGCGCGGATCGTCGACTGCTGGAGCCCGGCACCGGTCAGATCGCCCAGCAGCGTGAAGTAGACCGCAAGGTGCCCGACGCCGCAGGCCAACGCCAGCGAGGCGATCAGTCCGCCGATCGTGCTGAGCAGCCAGCCCCGGCCGTTGGCTGACCTCGCGACAGTCAGGACCCCGATGATCCACACCGCCGGGCCGAGTACGGCAAACAATCCCATCACCGTCCAGGCATCCGGGTGCGTCGCGGCCACCCGCGCGGGATCGCCGCCGCCGGCGGTCAGTGCCCACTGCATCGGGGTGGTGATGATCAGGCTGGCAAGGCCGATGAGGAGCGTGATGGCTCCGATGATCCGCCAGGTCTGTTGAGGCATGATTGCGTTCCTTTCGTGGTTTCGTCCCGATCTGGGGACCAGACCACGATGGCGCCGGGGCCGGTTCTGTCGCGTCGGCCGGCGGAGCGAATCTGCGGCCGTCGCAGACCGCCGCAACGCCACGGCCGCTGACGCCCGAGGCGGGCTCGGGGTAGCCCGTCCGGCGGGCAGAGATCATTCGCGCGGACGACGCCGGCCCGCCCTTCTGGTGAATAGAGTGATCGCGTGGTGGGCGGCCGGTTCGGTGTCTGGTGGACCCGTCGGATCGGGGGATTTCCGCGCTCCGACCTGGCGCTCTCGGCCGTGCTCACCGTGATCGCCGTCATCAGCGTGCTGACTGGTCACCCCGACGAGGGGCCGCTCGCGCTGACCCTGCCGGTCGCCGTCGTGATGACCGGGTCGTTGGCCTGGCGGACCCGGGCACCGGTCGTCTCGGCGGCAGCGGTCTGTATCGCCGGCCTGCTGCAGGCGTTGCTCAGTCAGTCGCCGGGATCGCTCTGGTCACTGGTGGTGCTGATTCTGGTGATGTATTCGGTCGCCGCCGGCTATCAGGAGGGCACCGCGGCCCTGATCGGGCTGGCCATGTTGGCGCTGCTGCTGGCACAGGAGCGGATCGACAACGGCGTGGACTACGTCTTCATCGCCGTACTGTTCGGCGGTACGTGGCTGCTCGGCCGATCCAGTCGCCGCTGGCTGCACCGGATCCGGTCGGTGGAGAAGGATCACGCCCAACTGGTGCGGCTGGCCATCGCCGAGGAACGGTTGCAGATCGCCCGGGAGTTGCACGACACGGTGGCGCACAACCTCAGCGTGATCGCGGTTCAGGCCGAAGCAGCCGGCGCCGCATTGGATCGCGATCCTGGGTTGGCCCGGCAGCCGCTGACCGTGATCGCGGGCAGCGCACGGCGCTCGCTGGGCGAGATCCGGACCGTGTTGCATCACCTGCGAGACGACGACGCGGAATCCGGCTTAAGACCGCCGGTCGGGATGGCTCAGCTCGATCAGCTGCTCGACAGCGCACGGCTGCTGGGCATCCAGCTGAGATCCCGGGTCGAGCTGCGATCGCAGCCGTTGCCGCCGGCGATCGACCGAGCGACGTACCGGATCGTCCAGGAGGCGTTGACCAACGTCGCCCGGCACGCGCCGGGATCGGTCGCCGATCTGCGGATGGAGATCGTCGATCGGGTGCTTCGGATCGAGGTCGTCAACGGTGCGCCCGCCGGCGCGGCCCGATCGTTCGGCTCGGGCGTCGGCCTGGTCGGCATCACCGAGCGGACGCATGCGGTCGGCGGCGTACTCGAGTCCGGGCCAGACGGCGACGGATTCAGGGTGAGCGTCCGGCTGCCGCTGGGAGCGGAGTCGTTGTGATCCGGCTGCTCATCGTCGACGATCAGGAGCTGGTCCGGACCGGGTTCCGGCTGATCCTGGATTTCGAGCCCGACATCGACGTGGTGGGGGAGGCGACGGACGGCCGAGACTGTCTTCGCCTGGTCTCCGCGCTGCAGCCCGACGTTGTCCTGATGGACATCCGGATGCCTGCTCTGGACGGCATCGAGACGACCCAGCGGTTGGCTGCCGCGGGCAGCGGTGCCCGGGTGCTGATCCTGACCACGTTCGACCTGGACGATTATGTCTATGCCGCGCTGCGGGCCGGTGCCAGCGGCTATCTGGTGAAGGACGCCCCGCGGGCTCAACTGGTCGATGCGGTCCGGGCTGTGGCACGCGGCGACGCGCTGCTGGCTCCCACAGTCGTCCGCCGGATGATCGACCGGTTCGTCCGGCTACCGCCGCCGGGTGATCTGGTGCTGCCGGAGAAGGTGCGGCTGCTCAGCGATCGTGAACGCGAGGTTCTGGCCAGGCTGGCGCGTGGCCTGTCCAACGCCGAGATCGCCAGCGAATTGGTGATCAGCGATGCGACCGTCAAGACCCATGTGGCGCGGCTACTGTCCAAGCTCGGGGTTCGCGACCGCATCCAAGCCATCGTGCTGGCCTATGAGACGGGGTTCATCCGCCCCGGGGACCGGCCGGACAGTGGCAAGAACGTCGGGCTGGATCGCCCGGACGGGCTGAAATTCCGGGGTTGAGTCGATCCAGCCGGACGTTCTTACCTCTCCTCCGGTGGCATCCGCCCTGGCGGAGCTCGCGAACAGGACGCTGGCGCCGGTGTCGGCCGGGCCGACCTGGGCACGAAATGCGCCGAACAGCTCGCGGCCGGTGCCGTACACCTCGGCAGCGGGTGCCACGGCCGGGGTGCGGGCGGCGAGCTTGTCGTCCGACACGTGCACCTCGAGCCGCCCGGTGAGCGAGTTCAGGGTGACCAGGTCGCCGTCCCGCAGCCGCGCCAGGGCGCCGCCGGCCGAGGCCTCCGGGGTCAGGTGGATTGCCGCCGGGATCTTGCCGGAGGCGCCGGACATCCGGCCGTCGGTGACCAGCGCGACCCGCTGTCCGCGATCCTGCAGCACGCCCAACGGCGGGGTGAGCTTGTGCAACTCGGGCATGCCGTTGGCGGCCGGTCCCTGGAATCGGATCGCGGCTACCAGATCGCCGGTCAGCTCGCCGGCCTCGAACGCGGCCAGGAATTGCGCCTGATCGTCGAAGACTCGCGCCGGTGCGGTGATCGTCCGCTGCCGGTCGGCGACCGCGGACGTCTTGATCACGGCCCGACCCAGGTTGCCGGACAGCATCTTCAATCCGCCGTCGGCGGCGAACGGATCGTCCACCCCGCGCAGCACGTCGCGATCGTGGCTCTCGGCCGGGCCGTCGAGATAGGCCAGCCGGCCGTCGATCAGCCGAGCCTCGCGGGTGTAGCGGCGCAGCCCCGGTCCGGCCACGGTCTGCACGTCCTCGTGCAGCAGTCCGGCGTCGAGCAACGTGCCGATGGTGAACGCGAGCCCGCCGGCCGCGTGGAAGTGGTTCACGTCGGCCGCGCCGTTGGGGTAGACGCGGGCCAGCAGCGGCACGATCTCGGACAGCTCGGACAGGTCGTCCCAGGTCAGCGTGATGCCGGCCGCGCGGGCGATGGCGACCAGATGCACGGTGTGGTTGGTGGAACCGCCGGTGGCCAGCAGCGCAACCGCCGCGTTCATGATCGACTTCTCGTCCACCACCCGGCCGATCGGAGTGAACTCGTTGGCGGCTGAGCCGTCTGCCCCTCGTCGAGCGAGCCCGCTGATCGCCACCGACCTGGCCGCGGCCGCGTCGGTGAACGCGTCCCGCAACGGCGTACCGGGGTTGACGAAACTCGAGCCCGGCAGATGCAGCCCGAGCACCTCCATCAGCAGCTGGTTGGAGTTAGCCGTGCCGTAGAAGGTGCAGGTGCCGGCGGAGTGGTACGAGGCCGCCTCGGCGGCCAGCAACTCCTCCCGGCCCACCTCACCGGCCGCGTACGCCTGCCGGATCCGGGACTTCTCCGAATTCGGCAGCCCGGAGGTCATCGGCCCGGCCGGAACAAAGATCGTCGGCAGGTGGCCGAAGGACAGTGCCCCGATCAGCAACCCGGGGACGATCTTGTCACAGACACCGAGCATCAGCGCCGCGTCAAACATGTCGTGAGACAGCGCAATCGCGGTCGACATCGCGATCACGTCCCGGCTGAACAGAGACAGTTGCATGCCGTCGCGGCCCTGGGTGATGCCGTCGCACATCGCCGGTACGCCGCCGGCGAACTGCGCGATCCCGCCCGAGCGCAGCACCTGCTTCTTCAGCCGGGCCGGGTACGTCTCGAACGGCTGATGGGCCGACAGCATGTCGTTGTAGGCCGAGACGATGGCGACGTTGGGCTTCATCGTCGCGCGCAGCGCCTCCTTGTCCGCGGGGCCCGCGGCGGCGAAACCGTGGGCGAGGTTGGCGCAGGCGAGCCGAGCCCGGGCCGGTTCCCGGTCGGCTGCCCGATCGATCCGATCCAGGTAGGCAGACCGCTCGAGGCGGCTTCGATCGATGACGCGTTGCGTCACTGCGGCCAGGACGGGGTGGTGGACGGAGCTGGTCATTGGGACCTCGCAGACTGGAGCTCAAAGCTGGGCGAGGGCAACACGCTAGAGCCACTTGTGTCTCTTGGCAATACATACTTCCGTATTTGGGACGACAAAAGTATGAAGGTTTGGCGGTTTCACGTCCCGATCCCGGTAGTGCTTGAGGGACGTGGTCGTGCTTGAATTCCGAGCCATGGCCAGCATCCAGGGCCCATCGACTGCCGGCGACGTGCTCGCGCTGGTCCGCGAGGGGGCAACCACACGATCCGACCTCGGTCGGCTGACCGGGCTGTCGCGTACGGCGGTGGCGGCCCGGGTGGCCGCACTGCTGCGATCCGGTCTGCTGGTGGAAGCCGACGACGAACCGAGCGTGTCGACCGGCGGCCGCCCGCCCGGTCAGTTGCGCTTCAACCGTGACGCCGGCGTGGTGCTGGCCGGGGCGATCGGCCGCAGCCGGACCCAGGTCGCGGTCTGCGATCTTGACGGCACGGTGCTGGCCGCCGCCGACGTGGAGCAGGAGATCGGGGTGTCGCCGGATCAGCTGATGCCCGCGGTGGTCGGCGCCCTCACCGACCTGCTCGACGAGATCGCGCGCCCGGCCGCGGCCGTACGCACGATCGGCCTGAGCATCCCCGGAACCGTGGACATCGAACGCGGCGCCAGCCTCGACTCGCCGATCATGACCGGCTGGGACGGGGTGCCGCTGGCTCCGTACCTTGCTGACCTGAGCCGGGCACCGGTGTTCGTGGAGAACGACGCCAACGCGATGGCGCTGTCCGAGCGGCGCGGACATCTGGAGCAACATCGCGATCTGACCTTCCTCAAGGCCTCCACCGGGATCGGCATCGGCGTGGTCGTCGACGGCCGGCTGGTACGAGGCCGGCTCGGCGCGGCCGGCGAGATCGGGCACACCAAGATCACCGCGGCCGAGGGGCTGGCCTGCCGGTGCGGCGACACCGGCTGCCTGGAGGCGCTGGCCGGCGGCTGGGCGTTGGTCCGGCACGCCGCCGAAGCCGGACTGCAGGTCGATCACGTACGAGATCTGGCCGCCCGGGCGGTGGCCGGCGATGCGGTGGCTCGGCGGCTCACCCGGGACGCGGGTCGGCGGACCGGCGAGGTGCTGGCGGCGGCGGTGAACCTGCTCAATCCGGAGGTGGTCGTGGTCGGTGGTGATCTTGCCGCGGCGTACGACAGCTACGTCGCCGGACTGCGGGAATCCCTGTATGCACAGGCATCCGCGCTGGCCACCCGGGAGTTGGCGATCGTCCCGCTGACCCACGGCGAACGCGCCGGCGTCGTCGGTTGCGCCGCCCTCGCCCTCGGCCAGGTGCTCGCCCCCGCCGCCGTGGACCGCGCCCTCGCCGGCTGACCGACCGACTTGTCAGCGTTACGGCGCGCTATAGCGCCTTCTGCCGCTGACAAGTCGAGGTAGCTCAGGCGTGCGGGACGTGTTCGTGCTGCTGATGCGTTGCCGGTTCGAGCTGGAAGGTCGAGTGCTCGACGCTGACCTCGAAGTGCTCGGCGACGCAGTCCTGAAGTTGATCAAGGATCTGCGGTGCGTGCCCGTCGCTGAAGCAGCCGGCGTCGACCGTGATGTGGGCGGTCAGCACCGGCAGTCCGGAGGAGATCTGGGAAGCGTGCAGGTCGTGGACCTCGTGGACGTGCGGGACGCCGAGCAGGTGGGTCCGAACCGCGTCCAGGTCGAGGCCGGGCGGTGTCGTCTCCATCAGTACGTTGATCGTCTCCCGCAGCAGCTTCACCGCGCGCGGCAGGATCAACACCCCGATCAGTAACGCGGCGACCGAGTCGGCGCGTTGCCAGCCGGTGGTGTTGATCACGACCGCTGCAATGATCACGCCGACCGAGCCGAGGGCGTCGTTGAGCACCTCGAGGAAGGCGGCTCGCAGGTTGAAGTTGTCCTGCCGTCCACCGGCCAGGACGGCGATCGAGATCAGGTTGCCGATCAGCCCGACGATGCCGAAGATCAACAAGCTGCCGGACGGGATCTCCGGCGGTGTGAACAGCCGCTGAATCCCTTCCACCAAGACGAAGAGTCCGACCGCGAAGAGGACAGCGGCCTGCGCGGTGGCGGCGATCACCTCGGCTCGGGCGAAGCCCCAGGTCCGCCGGTCGGTGGCCGGCCGCAGCATCAGATTTGCGGCCAGCAAAGCAATGGCGAGACCGCCGGCGTCGGTGAGCATGTGCCCGGCATCGACCAGTAGGGCGAGCGATCCCGTGATCGCGGCACCGACGATCTGCACCAGCAGGATGCCGGTGGTGATCATGAACGCGATCGTCAGCCGGGTGCGGTTCTGGGTCGCCGACGAACCATGATCATGGCCGCTCATCGGTGACCTCCGTCAGGCCGGCGGTCATGATCATCTCGCCGTTCATGATCAACTTCCTTGTCCCTCCGGGCAGATCGACTCGATAGCGACAGCGTACTGAGCCAGGGTGATTCACGGTGCCCGCTCGGGTCCGCTCGGGGTCCGCTCGGGAGCGGGCGGACGCTGGTCAGCGGTGGTCGCCGGAGCCGCCGAGGACCGCGCGGCGCTGCCGGTCGGCGAGCTTGGCGATGTTGCGCTCGGCGATGTCGTCCAGGGACAGATCCAGGTAGTTGGCCAGCACGGCCGCGTACCAGAGGACGTCGCCCAGTTCGGCGGCCATGTCGTCGCGGTCGAGTTGGGCGAGGTCGCTGTTCTTGTCCCGGACCAGCTTCTTGACCTTCTCGGCGATCTCGCCGGCCTCACCGACCAACCCCAGGACAAGATGCATGAACTCGTCCGGGGCATCGCGATCACGAGCGGTTCGTAATGCAGCACGCTGGTAGTCGTCGCAGTTCACCCGGTCACGGTAGCGGCTGCTGGTCGGCCTTCGGCGGGCGGTAAGGAGACTTCCGGCGCCTGCTCGGATCGAAGCGAGCTCGCTGGTACGGAGTCGGTCAGTCGTGCTTGAAGATCCGGCGGACGCCGAAGCCGGCGGCGAGCGCCCCGGCCGCGACACCGGTGGCACCGGCGCCGAGCAGGCCCAGCCGGACGGCGCGTCGATGGGTGCGGAATTCGCGGATCTGCCAGTCCAGCTCCTGCGCGTGCTGGGCCAGCCGGCGGTCCGGGTTGACCGCGCACGGATGGCCGACCAGGGACAGCATCGGCAGGTCGTTGTACGAGTCGGAGTAGGCGAAGCAGCGGGCCAGGTCCAGACCGTTCTCGGCGGCCAGACCGCGTACCGCTTCGGCCTTGGCCGAGCCGTGCAGCAACTCGCCCTTCAGCCGGCCGGTGTAGACACCATCGATCGTCTCCGGCACCGTGGCCAGCGCGCCGGTCAGCCCGAGCCGGGCCGCGATGATGCTGGCGAGTTCGATCGGAGCGGCCGTCACGACCCAGACCTGCTGGCCGACATCGAGGTGGGTCTGCACCAACGCCCGGGTGCCCGGCCAGATCTTCGGCAGGATCGACTCCTCGTAGATCTCCTCGCCGGCCTGGGCGACCTCCTGGACGGTGCGCCCGGCGATGAAACTGAGCGCCGAATCCCGCGCCTGCTGCATGTGGTTGTCGTTCTCCCGGCCGACGATGCGGAAGTAGGCCTGCAGCCAGACTCCCTTGAGGATCGCGCGGGTGGGGAAGAACCCCCGCTTGTAGAGACCTCGGGCCAGGTGGAACAAGGACGCGCCTTGAATGACCGTGTTGTCCAGGTCGAAGAAGGCCGCTGCCGTCGGATCGGGCTGGATCAGCGGGCCCGGCAGATTCGGTGAGAGTGCGGTCGCCTTCTCGACCGACGCCTGCGCGTCGCGGCGGGCGTCGGCCGTCGGCTCGGCGCCGTCGTCGGGCACCGCCGTACCGGTGCCGGCGTCGGGCGTCGTCATGGTCCCCAACCCTAACCAGTGATTCGCTTTAACGAGTGATTCGGGAATCACGTTGCGCACCGCGGGGATTCGCAACGGTAGGCCCGGGTTCGGCGGACAGAAGCACGTCGCGCGGTTGGTCCGAGGGGCGTGATGCGCGGTCCCGGCGCTGTGGAAGACTCCCGGCATGGTCGTCAATCCCGCCCAATTCGCCGACGCCGGCGACGCCCGGGTGGTGCTGCTCACCCGAGTCGGCTGCCATCTCTGCGCCGACGCTGTTGCCGTGGTTGCCAGGGTTTGTGCCGAGACCGGTACGCCGTACGCCGAGGTGGACGTCGACTCCGATCCGCAGTTGCAGCGCGAGTTCACCGATCAGGTGCCGGTGACGTTCGTCGACGGTCGGCAGCACGACTTCTGGCGGGTCGACGAAGATCGACTCCGCCAGGCTTTGTCCGAGACCTCGAGAAAGTGATCAAGAACCGTGCAGCGCATCGCCCAGATCATCCAGCTCAAGTCGGACCAGATCGACGAGTACAAACGGATTCACGCCGAGGTGTGGCCCGGAGTGCTGGCCCAGATCGCCGCCAGCAAGATCAAGAACTATTCGATCTTCCTGCGTGAGCCGGAGAACCTGCTCTTCGCCTACCTGGAGTACCACGGCGACGACTACGCCGCCGACATGGCGAGGATGGCGGAGGACGAAACCACTCAACGCTGGTGGAAGATCACCGACCCGATGCAGCAGCCGTTGGACACCGTCGCCGACGGCCAGTGGTGGGCCCCGGCCGACGAGGTCTTCCACGTCGACTGAGCCCGCCACCAGCACAGCCGCACTCGAAACCGCCGTCGGAAAACAGCCGCACCCGAAATCGACTCGCGCACGCGAAATACCGGGTGCGGGAGTAGATTCTGCGCGCGGCTGTCGGGGCAGGGCCGGGATCACTGGCCGGTGCGGCCGGCCTTGTGTACGAGGGTGAAGATCAGGCCACCGATGGCCAGTAGCACCAGCAGGTCGAGGCCGAAGCGGTAGTCGGGCAGCAGGACCTGGTAGGTCGCGCCCATGATCAACGGCGGGAAGAAGCCGCCGAGCCCGCCGGCCGCGCCGACCACGCCGGTGACGCTGCCCACCTTGTCCGCGGGCGCCTGCCGGGCCACCCAGGCGAAGACGCCGCCGGTACCCAGGCCGAGGAACGCCGCCAGGATGGCGAAAGTGCCACCGGACAGGATGTCCGGCGGTGGCTCGAACGAGGCGATCAAGGCCATCACCGCGGTGCCGGCCAGCGAGATCGCCACCACCGTACGAGGTCCGAGCCGATCGGACAGCGTGCCGCCGATCGGCCGGGCGATGACGGCGATGATCGAGAAGATCGCGGTCCGGGTGCCTGCTTCGGTCAGGCTGAAGTGGTAGACGTCCTTCAGATAAGTCGGCAAGTAGGTCGAGAAGGCGACGAATCCGCCGAACGCGATCGCGTACAGGAACGACATCCGCCAGGTGACGCCGAGCTTCAGCACGCTGATGATCTTGGGCGCTACCGGCTGGGTCGACGGCGACCAGGTCGGCGCGTTCCGCATCACCAACCAGCACAGCGCGGCACCGATCAGCAGCGCGATCGCGATGATCACGTGGGTGGTGAAGTAGCCGAACCAGTTCACGAAGCGCGGGGTGAAGAACGACGACAGTGCGGTGCCGCCCATGCCCGCGCCGAAGATGCCGGTGGCCATCCCACGCCGGGCCGGGTCGTACCAGGCGTTGACGAACGGGATGCCGACGGCGAACGTGGTGCCGGCGATGCCGAGGAAGAAGCCGAACACCAGCAGCAACGCGTACGAGTTCGCCTGGCCGGCCACCGCGACCAAGATCACGAACGGAGCCGAGACGGCCAGCAGGATGGTGAACATCAGCCGGCCGCCGAGTTTGTCCGCCAGGCCGCCGGCGATGATCCGGCCGAGCGAGCCGACCAGCACCGGAATGGCCACCAGCAAGGACTTCTGTCCGCTGCTGAGCCCCAGTTGCTCGGTGTAGCGCACACCGAGCGGAGCGATCATGTTCCAGGCCCAGAAGCTGATCGCGAAGGCTGCGGTGGCAGCCGCCAGATTCCGTGCCTGGCCTTGGGTCTTGAGTGACGTAGAGGTCTCTGCGGTTGCCATCGGATCACCTCACTTGATCACGGTCCCGAGTGCCGACCGGGCTCCAGCCGGGTCGGGGAGAGCGGCTGCCGGACGGGCTGGTGTCGCGGCTGCGATAGACGATGTACGGGCGGAACAGGTAATGCACCGGCGCGGTGAAGGCGTGCACGAGCCGGGTGAACGGGAAGATCGCGAACAGCAGCATCCCCACCAGCGTGTGCACGTGAAAGGCGGTCGGCGCCTCGGCCATCGAGTCGATGTTCGGCTGCAGGATGAAGATCGACCGGAACCACGGTGAGACGCTCTCCCGGTAGTTGTGCGACTGCGCCGGGCCGACGCCGCTGAACAGCAGCGTGGTGAGCAGGCCGAACACGATCGCGGCGACCAGCACCACGTACATGGCCTTGTCGTTCTTGGTGGTGGCCATGAACACCGGGCCGGTGGTCCGGCGCCGATAGATCAGGACCGAGATGCCGACCAGGGTGCAGACGCCGGCGATGGTGCCGACGACCAGAGCCATCAGGTGATAGCCGTGCTCACTCAACCCGACCGCGTCCGTCCAGGACTGCGGAATCACCAGCCCGCCGAGGTGCCCGACGATCACCATCAGGATGCCGAAGTGGAACAGCGGCGAGGCGTAACGCAGGATCCGCGACTCGTACAGTTGCGAGGAGCGGGTGGTCCAGCCGAACTTGTCGTAGCGATAGCGCCAGATGGTGCCGCCGACCAAGATCACGATCATCGCGTACGGCAGAATGCCCCACAGGAAGAGACTCATCGATATCCCTCCAATCCCACGGCCTCGATCGGAGGCGGTCCGGCGAGAGCCTGCACGGCCGCCCGGTCCTTGGGCGATTCCCCTGGCAGGGTTGAACAAACGGCAACCAACACGTCGGCGAACGGGCTGCCCCGATCGGCCAGTGCGAGCCGGATCAGTTCCAGCGACGGCCGGTAGTCCTGCAGCAAACGGCTGCCCGCCTGCGGGTCGACCACGGCGGCGAACTCCAGCACGATGGTCAGATGGTCGGGAAGTTCCTGATCATCGGTGAGCAGGAAGCCGCTGGTCCGGTAGAGCTGCTTGATGTCGGCCAGCGCCTGCCCGCGTCGGCGGGTGTCGCCGTCCGTCCAGTACGACAGATGCAGCGCGTAGTTGCGATCAAGATCGAAAAGCTCGATGTAGTCGCGTCGGCGACGATCGGCCGGCACGTCGATCCAGGTCCGCAGGAAACGCAGCATCGCATCCCGACCCTCGCCCGGCGGCAACTCGTCCATCACCTCGACCAGTTGCGGCAGCCGCGCCGACACGTCCTCATCCGGGTAGGACAACGCCCAGGAGGCGGCTTGGCGAATCAGCCGATCGGCCTGACTGGTCTTCGGTACCGCGCGGCCGATCTTGGTGATCATCATGGTGTGCCGCCTTGATCGGGCGGACGCTGCGTCGATGCGGGAGTGGTCGTCGTCTCGGCCGGTTCAGCCGTCGCCGGCGACCGCGGGAACAGCCCTTCCGGTCGTCCGTTGCCGTCCCAGTTGAGCAGATTCACCCGACCCTGCAGCTTGTTCTCATTCGCCGCGACATCGGTCTGCTGCCGCTGCCGCAGGCTCTGGAAGGTCTCCACCGCCACCGGCACCGGACGCCCGCTGGCCTCACCCATCGGACCGGAGCCGTACATGCCGGGTCCGTCCTCGAACTCCAGCGAGCAGCCGATCTCCTCCAGATCGTGGGCCTGTTCCAGATGCGCCGGCGGGATCACGTAGCGCTCGTTGTACTTGGCCAGCGCCAGCAGCCGGTACATCGACAGCACCAACTCCTCGTTCATCCCCACAGCAGCAGGGATGTCGGCGTTGCCGGGATTGCCGAGGGTGATGTCACGCATATACGAACGCATCGCCGCCAGCCGATGCAGCACGCCCAAGATCACGTTCGTGTCGCCGGCGGTGAACAGCTCGGCCAGGTATTCCACCGGGATCCGCAGCGACTCGATCGCGCCGAACAGATTGCCGGCGTCCTCACCGTCATGCCCCTGCGAGGTCAGCAGATCGACCACCGGCGACAGCGGCGGCACGTACCAGACCATCGGCATCGTCCGATACTCCGGATGCAACGGCAGCGCGACCTTGTAGACCTTGGCCAGTTGATAGATCGGCGACTTGCGGGCGGCCTCCATCCAGTCGTCCGGGATGTGTTGCTCCCGGGCTCCGCGGATCACCTCCGGATCGTTCGGGTCCAAGATCAGATCGAGCTGCGCTTGGTAGAGATCCTTCTCGTCCGGCACCGACGCGGCCGCGGTGACCGCGTCGGCGTCGTACAGGAACAGGCCGAGATAACGCAGCCGGCCGACGCAGGTCTCCGCGCACACGGTCGGGATGCCGACCTCGATCCGCGGATAGCAGAGGGTGCACTTCTCCGCCTTGCCGGACTTGTGGTTGAAGTAGATCTTCTTGTACGGGCAGCCGGTGATGCACTGCCGCCAGCCGCGGCAGCGTTCTTGATCAACCAGGACGATGCCGTCCTCTTCCCGCTTGTAGATCGCGCCGGACGGGCAGGAGGCCATGCAGCTGGGATTGAGACAGTGCTCGCAGATTCGCGGGAGATAGAACATGAAGGTTTGTTCCAGCTCGAACTTGATCTTGTGCTCCGACTCCTGCCGGACCTTCTGCACCAACACGTCCTTGTCGCCGTGCTGAGCCGAACCACCAAGATCATCATCCCAGTTCGCCGACCAGGTGATCTTGGTGTCGTCACCGGTCAGCAGCGACTTCGGCCGGGCCACCGGGGAGTCGTCGCCCAACGGGGCGTCGATCAACATCTGGTAGTCGTAGGTCCACGGCTCGTAGTAGTCGCTGATGTTGGGCTGCACCGGGCTGGCGAAGATCGTCGCCAGCCGCCGCAGCCGGCTGCCGGTGCGCAACCGCAGTTTGCCTGCCTTGTTGAGCTTCCAGCCGCCGCGCCAGCGTTCCTGATCTTCGTACCGGCGCGGATAGCCCTGCCCGGGCCGGGTCTCCACGTTGTTGAACCAGACGTACTCGGTGCCGGCCCGGTTGGTCCAGGTCTGCTTGCAGGTGACCGAACAAGTGTGGCAGCCGATGCACTTGTCCAGGTTCATCACCATGCCCATCTGGGCCATCACCCTCATCGGTATCGCACCTCCTGGTTGCGGCGACGGATCGTCGCAACGATGTCGCGTTGGTTGCCGGTCGGACCGAGATAGTTGAAGGTGTACGACAGTTGGCCGTAGCCGCCGATCAGGTGCGTCGGTTTGACGAGCAGCCGGGTGACCGAGTTGTGGATGCCGCCCCGCCGTCCGGTCCGTTCGGACTTCGGGACGTCGATGGTGCGTTCCTGGACGTGGTGCACGAAGACCAGTCCGTCCGGGATCCGGTGACTGACGATCGCCCGGGCCACGTAGACACCGTTGGCGCTCTCGCACTCGACCCAGTCGTTGTCCACCACGCCGATCGCGTCCGCGTCGCCGGTGCTGATCCACACCGTCGGACCGCCGCGGGACAACGACAGCATCAGCAGATTGTCCTGATACTCCGAGTGGATCGACCACTTCGAATGCGGCGTCAGGTAACGCACGGTGACCTGGGCGCCGTTGCGGCCGAGTCGGGGTTCGCCGAACAGCTTCTGCATGTCCAGCGGCGGCCGGTAGATCGGCATCGCCTCGCCCAGATCGGTCATCCAGTCATGATCAAGATAGAAGTGCATCCGCCCGGTCAGGGTGTGGAAAGGCTTCAGCCGTTCGATGTTCTGGGTGAACGGGGCATAGCGGCGGCCACCGGTCTCCGATCCCGACCACTCCGGCGAGGTGATCACCGGCTGCGGCGAGATCTGAGTGTCGGCGAAGCTGATCCGGCGTTCCTCCGAACCCTCCGCCAGGTCCGCCATCGGTCGGCCGACCCGGCGCTCCAAAGTCTTGAATCCCTGCACGGCAAGGGATCCGTTGGTGGTGCCGCTGAACCGCAAGATCGCCTCGGCGAGTTTGGCGTCGGTGTCGATCGCCGGTCGGCCGTCGCTGACGCCGCCCATCATCACCCCGTTGGTGCCGGCCAGCCCGCGCACCGCTTCTTTCATGTCGTAGGTGATGCCCTTGAGGGTGAACCCGAGCTTGTCGGCCAGCGGCCCGACCGCGGCCAGCTTGTCGGCGATCTTGGTGTAGTCGCGTTCCACCACACTGAAGATCGGCATCGTCTTGCCGGGTACGGCTTCCACGCTCGGATCGGTCAGCCAGTCGCGTACCTGACCGCGCGGCTGCGACGTCTCGCCGGGGGTGTCGTGTTGCATCGGGACCGCGACCAGGTCACGCCGGGTGCCCAGATGCTTGACCGCCAACTGGGACAGCCGCTCGGCCAGCCCGTGGAACAACTCGAAGTCGGTCCGCGACTGCCAGGGCGAATCGATCGCCGGGGTGAAGGCGTGCACGAACGGATGCATGTCGGTCGACGACAGATCGTGCTTCTCGTACCAGGTCGCGGCCGGGAAGACGATGTCGGAGTAGAGCGTGGTCGAGGTCATCCGGAAGTCGGCCGAGACCAGCAGATCGAGCTTGCCCTGCGGGGTCTCGTCGTGCCAGGCGACCTCCTTGGGGTGCGGCGCGTTCGGGTTCTCGGTGCCGAGCACGCTGGCCTGGGTGCCGAGCAGGTTCTGCAGGAAGTACTCGTCGCCCTTGGCCGAGGAGCCGAACAGGTTGGATCGCCACAGCACAAGGGTTCTCGGCCAGTTCTGCTCGGCGTCGATGTCGGAGATGGCCGGCTGCAACCGCCCGGACCGTAGCTCGTCGGCGACGTAGCTCGGCACGTCGGCGGCCATCTTCTCGGCCACCGCCTGCTGGGCCTGATCGGCAACGTCCAACGGGTTGGTGGAGAACTGCGGATAGAACGGCATCCAGCCCAGCCGAGCGGACTGGGCGATCGCGTCGGCGGTGTGCCGATTCTTCAGTTGATCACTGGCCAGCGGGCTGAGCAGCGAGTCGGCACTGTACCCGTCGTTGCGCCACTGCCCGGTGTGCATGTACCAGTACGAGGTTCCCGGCACCGTCCGCGGCGGCCGGGACCAGTCCAAACCGTTGGCCAGCGAGATCCAGCCGGTGATCGGCCGGCACTTCTCCTGGCCGACGTAGTGGGCCCAGCCGCCGCCGTTGCGGCCCTGGCAACCGGTCAACATCAACAGCGCCAGCACCGCCCGATAGGTGGCGTCGCCGTGGAACCACTGGCAGATCCCAGACCCCATGATGATCATGGACCGGCCGTGCGAATCCACCGCGTTGCGGGCGAATTCCCGGGCCACCCGGATGCACTGCTCGGCCGGCACACCGGTGATCTCGGCCTGCCAGGCCGGTGTGTAGGGCTGGTCGGTGTCGGTGTAGTCGGCCGGCCAGTCGCCGGGCAGACCGTCCCGGCCGACCCCGTACTGCGCCAGCATCAGGTCGAACACCGTGGTCACCCGATGATCACCGATCATGGTCGTCGGTACGCCGCGACGCAGCACCTCGCCCTGTCCGTCCAGGGAGGTGAAGGCCGGCAGCAGCACCTCGGCGTTGCCGGCCGCATTGCCGGCATACAAGCTCAACCTGGGGGTGATGCCGTCAAGATCAAGATTCCACCGGCCCTCGCCGGAGTCGGCGTAGCGGAAGCCGATCGAGCCGTTCGGCACCACCGGCTGCCCGCTGGCGTCGTCGAGCAACACCGTCTTCCAGGTGTCCTCCGGCGGCAGATCCGAGGCGTCGGCGACCTTGCTGAGGTCGGCCTCGGTGAGGAACTTGCCCGGCACCAGGGATCCGTCCTCGCGCTGCTCCAGCCGGACCAGGAACGGCAGGTCGGTGAACTGGCCGACGTAGTCGTTGAAGAAGTCGGTCTGCCGATCGACGAAGAATTCCCGCAGGACCACGTGTCCCATCGCCATCGCCAGCGCCGCATCGGAACCGGCCTGGGCAGGCATCCACTCGTCGGCGAATTTCGTGTTGTCCGAATAATCCGGGCTGACGGTGACCACCTTGGTGCCGCGATAGCGGACCTCGGTCATCCAATGGGCGTCCGGGGTTCGGGTGACCGGCACATTGGAACCCCACATCATCAGATAGGTGCTGTCCCACCAGTCGCCGGATTCGGGTACGTCGGTCTGGTCACCGAAGACCTGCGGGCTGGCCACCGGAAGATCGGCGTACCAGTCGTAGAAGGAGGTCATCGCGCCGCCGATCAACTGGATGAATCGGGTGCCGACGCAATGGCTGACCATCGACATCGCCGGGATCGGCGAGAACCCGGCGCAGCGGTCCGGGCCGTACTTCTTGATCGTGTGCACGTGCGCCGCTGCGGCGATCTCCAGCGCCTCGTCCCAGCCGACCCGGATCAGCCCGCCCTTGCCCCGGGCCTGCTGGTAGCGCCGACGGGTCTGCGGATCGCCGACCACCGCCGCCCAGGCGTCGACCGGGTCCGGCTGTGATCTTTTGGCCGCCCTATAGGCCTCGATCAACACCTCCCGGGCGTACGGATAACGAACGCGAGTGGGGGAGTAGGTGTACCAGGAGAAGGCCGCGCCGCGCGGGCAGCCGCGCGGCTCGTACTCCGGCCGATCGGGCCCCACCGACGGATAGTCGGTGGCCTGACTCTCCCAGGTGATCACCCCGTCTTTTACGTAAACCTTCCACGAACATGATCCGGTGCAATTCACTCCGTGGGTGGAGCGGACGATCTTGTCGTGGCTCCAGCGATCGCGATAGAAGGCGTCCCCGGCCCGGCCGCCCTTGCGGAAAACGACCCGGCCGTCATCGGATTCTTCCCAGCGCGTGAAGAATCTCCCGGCATCCAGAAGTGCTTGTGCTGCCGGACCCTGAACCCCTGAGGCAACTTTGTCCGCGGCCATGATCACACCGAACCATGATCACCACACCGTTGGCAAGGATGCCGTCGGATCAAGTCGGTGGTGTCGACGGCTACTGAAGCGACAGGGTGATCCGCAGCCGCTCGTCCGGGTCGACGAAGTGATCATGGACGTCGTCACCGAGATCGAGCTGCACCCAGTTGATCTTGTCGGTGAATCTGCAGGTCGTGGGACTCTGGCGCTTCGGCGGCCGTTGTCGCCGATCAGGTGGTCGATGATTGTGTTGTCGAGGACGTCAAGATCATCGAGCGTGGCGATCAACCGGCCGACCGATGATCGGTGTGCTCCGGACCGTGACCGGCGATAGGTCCAACGTCGCTAGTTTGCCGAACTGTCGGAAACGTCGCTGACCGGTTCGTAAAATCAAGCCGTGAGCGGGATCCGTGAGGAATCCGCGCCGATGGTCGGGGGGCTCGACCGACATCTTCTGGAAGCCAAGCTCTCGATTCCGCCACCGCGTGCGGGATCGGTCAGTCGTGCCGGTTTGATCGACCGGGCACGGAGAAGTACGTGCCGGGTGGTCGCGCTGACCGCACCGGCCGGCTACGGCAAGACCACGATGCTGGCCGAATGGGCGCTGGTCGAGGAGCGGCGGACGGCCTGGGTCAGTCTGGACCGCTTCGACGACGATCCGGTGGTGCTGCTGACCTTGCTCGCCTCGGCCTACGCGCGGGTGACCCCCGGGAACGACACGCTGGCCGCCGACATGCGGGGACGGGGCGTCTCGGCACTGGGCCGAGCAGCGCCGATGTTGTCGCTGGCGCTCAAAGAGAGCACCGATCCGTTCGTGCTGTTCGTCGACGACCTGCACGAGCTCCGCGCGCCGCACTGTCGCGACGTGCTGAGCGTGATCATCTCCGGGATACCGCCGGGATCGCAGTTGGTGCTGGCCAGTCGGACCGAGCAGCGTCAGCTGGCGCGGCTGCGGGCCGGCGACGATCTGCTGGAGTTCGGCGCCGCGGATCTGGCTCTGGACGTGAACGCGGCCGCACAGATCTTCGCCGAGGCGCGGGTGCCGGTCTCCGCGGAGCAGGCGATCGCGGTGACCGGGCGGACCGAGGGTTGGCCCGTCGGCCTCTATCTCGCCGCGCTGATCGCTCGGGACCGGCAGCGCGAGGCCCTGTCGGTGTCCGGCGACGACCGCTATGTCGCCGATTATCTGTATCGCGAGTCGCTGATGCAGCAGCCTCGGCGGGTGCAGCGATTCCTGCGCCGAACCGCCGTACTCGATCACCTGAACGCGTCGTTGTGTGATGCGCTGATCCGTGGACCCGGCTCGCAGCAGCTGCTGCAGGAGTTGGAAACGTCCAGCGTTTTCCTGATCCCGCTGGACCGGCAACGCGAATGGTATCGCTACCACACCCTCTTCCGCGAGTTCCTGCTCGGCGAACTGCGCCGGGTCGAGCCGGAGCTGATGATCAGGTTGCAGCTGCGCGCCGCCGATTGGTACGAGGAGCACGGCTCGCCGGCCAAGGCGCTGGAGCAGTTGCTCGGCACGGGCGAACGCCGGCGGTGCGCCGAGTTGATCACCGCACTGGCGCTGCCGACCTACCTTGCCGGCGAGTTGTCCACCCTGCAGCGGTGGCTGCAGACGATCGGCAACGCCGCCATCACCGAGCATCCGCCGCTGGCGGTGATCGCCGGCTGGATCGCGGCCCTGTCCGGTCAGGTCGGCGAATCTCAGCGCTGGTTGGCGGCCATCGACGACGCCGAGTACGACTCGATCCCGGGCGACGGCTCGGCCTCGTTCGCGTCCGCCCGGGCGATGTTGCGAAGCATGATGTGCGCAAACGGGCCGCAACGTGCGCTGCGGGACGCCCGCCAGGCGGTCGCCGAAGAACCGCCGTGGAGTCCCTGGCGGGACCAGGCGCTGTGCCTGCGCGGGGAGGCCTACCTGTTGACGGGCGATGTCGGAGAGGCGAAGGCATCGTTCACCGAGGCGACCGCCAACGGCTCGGGCATCAGCGACGCGTACGTGCTGGGGAGTTCGGAGCTCGCCTTGCTGGCGATGGATCGCGGTGATTGGACCGAGGCGAGCGAGCACGTACGGCATGCGCTGGCGGTGATCGAGGAACACCGGACCCAGGACTACCCGACCAGCCTGCTCGGTTTCGCCGGCGCGGCCCGGCTGGCGGTGCACGACAACGATCGGCAGGCCGCGAGCCGGCAGCTGGTCCGCGGGATGCGTACGCGTCCGGTCTGCACCGTCGCGCTGCCGTATCTCGCCGTCCGCGGACGACTGCAACTGGCACGGGTCTACCTGAGTCTGGACAACCGGCCGACCGCCCGGCAGCTGCTCCGCGAGATCGACGACATCCTGCTGCAGCGTCCGGAGCTCGGCGCGTTGGTGGACGAAGTGGCGGTGGTTCGCCGGGTGCTGAACGCCAACAGCACGGCCTCCTCGCCGTTGCGTCCGCCGCTCAGCCCGGCCGAGTTGCGGCTGCTGCCCTACCTGCAGACGCATCTGACCATCCGCGAGATCGGCGACCGGCTTTTTCTGTCCCGCAACACCGTCAGCACCGAGGTCGGCTCGATCTATCGCAAGCTCGGCGTCTCCTCCCGCAGTCATGCCGTGGAGCTCGCCCTGGCTCTCGGCTTGCTCGGCGGTTGAGCTTCGGGCCGGGCGGCCGGGCCAGCCGATTTCACGCGATGCGCGTGATTCGCCGTGACGGTCTTGGGGACTTCGATTGTTTTGGGTCGGCACGGCCGCTGGCCCACCAAACTCCAGCCCGCCGGCTGGCATCGAAGGGGGTCGGCTGATGGCCGAGCAAGCTGCGCCGCAGTTCGCGGCACACGAGCAGAACAGGGTAGGTGCGCGATCCACCGGCGAGGCCAGCGGATTCCTCACCTTCGCCAGCGTGATCATGATCATGGCGGGTGCGTTCCAGGCGTTCACGGGCCTGGTCGCCATCGTCCGCAACGAGTTCTACGTCGCCACCCGCAACTACATCCTGCAGTTCGACACCACGGCCTGGGGCTGGATCCACCTGATCCTGGGGGCGTTGGTGCTGCTCGCCGGCATCGCGGTGCTGTCCGGGCAGAGCTGGGGCAGGGTGGTCGGCATCGTGATGGCCGGCATCGGGGCGCTGGGTGCCTTCGGATTCATGCCGTACTACCCGTTCTGGACCATCGTGATCATCGCGCTGGACGTCTTCGTGATCTGGGCGCTGGCCGTCCACGGTCGGGAGGCGAGCGCCTGAGATCTGGATCCGTCGGCGCCGGTCGGCTGGACGGCCGACCGGCGTGAGTTACCGCCTCCGAGGTTTGTTATCGCGTTCACAAGCTCCTAAAGTGTGGTCGCGGAGCTGTTGATTGCAAGCATCGGAGGCACAACGCACGTGACGCCCTCACAGCCTCGGCCGGCCGAGGAGGCAATCGGTCCGCAGGTGGTCTCGGTGCGAGCCGATCGGCCGATCGCCGAGAAGGGCATTCCCGACGCCACGATCGCCCGGCTTCCGGTCTATCTGCGGACGCTGAACGTGATGGCCGACGACGGTGTGGCCACCATCAGCAGCGGCGAACTCGCCGATGCCGCCGGGGTCAATCCGGCCCAGCTGCGCAAGGACCTCTCCTATCTCGGCACCTACGGCACCCGCGGCGTCGGCTACGACGTGCGGTATCTCCGCTTCCAGATCGGCAGTCAGATCGGGTCCGCCCAGGAATGGCCGGTCGTCATCGTCGGCCTCGGCAACCTCGGTACGGCGCTGGCCAACTACTCCGGCTTCGGCTCCCGCGGTTTCAAGATCGTCGCGTTGCTCGATCCCAAACCCGACCTGATCGGCCGGACCGTGGTCGGAGTGCCGATCTCCGATCTCGCCGACCTGGAACAGATCGTCGAGCGCACCGAGGTCCGGATCGCCATCATCGCCACTCCGGCGGCCGGCGCCCAGGAGGTCTGCGACCGACTGGTCGCCTGCGGTGTCCGCAGCATCCTGAACTTCGCCCCGACGGCGCTCTCGGTACCGCCCGAGGTCAACCTGCGCAAGGTCGATCTCGGTCAGGAACTGCAGATCCTGGCCTACCACGAGCAGCAGCAGATGGCCGATCCGCTCGAGTCCGGGCCGAACGCCGACGGGACCGGCTCCGTACACCCTCATGGGGTGACGGCGTGAGCATCCTAGTGGTGAGCGTCTCGCACAAGACGACGTCGATCGACATGCTGGGCGAGCTGGCGATGGACGCCGAGGCCTCCGGCAAGCTGGCCGGCGCGTTGGTCACCAGCGAGCACATCGACGAGTCGGTGGTGTTGTCCACCTGCAACCGGACCGAGATCTACGCCGAGGTCGACCGCTTCCACGCCGGTCTGGACGACATCACCGAACAACTCGCCCACAGCTGCGGACTGCCGGTCGAAACCCTGCGTGGGATCTGCTCGGTCTACTTCGACGAGGGCGCGGTCGCGCACGCCTTCAACGTGTCCGGTGGACTCGACTCGATGGTGATCGGGGAGAACCAGATCCTCGGTCAAGTGCGTTCCGCACTGATCGGCTGCCAGCAGGCCGGCACCGTTGGCACGGTGCTGAATTCCCTGTTCCAGCAGGGAATCCGGGTCGGCAAGCGGGTACAGACCGAGACCGCGATCGGCGCGGCCGGCCGGTCCATGGTCAGCGCCGCGCTGGCCCAGTACGCCGACCTGGTCGGCCCGATCGAGGGCAAGCGGGTGCTGGTGGTCGGCGCCGGTTCGATGGCCGGTCTGGCCGCTCGTACGGTGGCCGCGGCCGGCGCCCGGGTGACGGCCCTGAACCGTACGCATGATCGGGCGTTGCGGCTGGCCGAGGCGATCGGAGGCCGGGCCCGTCCGCTGGCCGAGTTGCCCGAGGCGGTGACCGAGGCAGACCTGGTGATCACCTGTACCGGCGCCAAAGGTCTGGTGTTGACCGCGGACATGCTGGACGGCACCGAGGTCGGCGCGGTGATCGACCTGGCGCTGCCTGCCGATGCCGATCCGGCGATCGCCGATCGGCTGCCCCTGATCAATCTCGGACTGCTGCTGCGCTCGGCCGAGCAAGGCACCGGGGCGTCGACCGGTCGGATCTCGACCGCGGAGGTCGACGCCGCCCGCGAACTGGTACGCCGCGAGGTCGCCGACTTCCTGGGGCGGCGGCGAGCAGCGCAGGTGACGCCGACGGTGGTGGCACTGCGGTCGATGGCCGCCGACGTCACCGACGCCGAGTTGCGCCGGCTGGACGGTCGGCTGCCGGAACTCGATCCGAGGACCCGGGCCGAGCTCGCCAAGACCGTGCATCGGGTGGTGGAGAAGTTGCTGCACCACCCGACCGTGCGCGTGCGCGAATACGCCGCCCATCAGGGCCAGGTGGACTACGCCGCCGCGCTGCGGGAGTTGTTCGCCCTTGATCCGCACGCGGTCGCCGCGGTGATGTCCACCGATGCGGTCGAGGCGGAGTCCGCCCAGCCCGACCTGAGCGCAATCGAACCGACACCGGCCCTCGACCGGGACGAACCATGATGATCAGGATCGGCGCCCGGAATTCGCCACTTGCTCGGGCACAAGTCGAACTGGTGGCCGGCACGTTGGCCGGATTCGGAGTGGACTGTGAGTTCGTCCCGATCCAGACCCAGGGCGACGTCGATCGGCGGGAACTCACCCAGATCGGCGGTACCGGCGTCTTCACCGCCGCCGTACGAGATCGGCTGCTGGACGGCGGCATCGACGTCGCCGTGCATTCCCTGAAGGACCTGCCGACAGCCGACGTGGACGGCCTGGAAGTCGTCGCCTACCCGCCCCGCGAAGACACCCACGAGGTCCTCGTCGCCCGCGACCCGAGCGTCCTGAGCTTGTCGAACCGGTGTCCTGAGCTTGTCGAAGGGGACCGCGAACTCGACCGAGGCCGACCTCTGCTGATCGGCACCGGCGCACCCCGGCGCGCCGTACAACTGGAGCAGTTGGCCGCCGAACGCGGCGTCAAGCTGGCGATCGAGCCGATCCGCGGCAACGTCGACACCCGACTGCAGAAGGTCCGCGACGGCCGGTACGACGCAACCGTGCTGGCCGCTGCCGGGTTGCGCCGACTGCACCGGCTGGAGCGCGACGAATCGACCGGACTGATGGTCGGCGGACTGCCGGCCGCGGTGCTGCCCTACCACGAGCTGTTGCCGGCTCCGGGACAGGGGGCCCTCGCGGTCGAGGCGGCGACCACGCTCGATTCGAGGATTCGCGCCGTTTTGACTAGGCTCAACGACGCCGTCACCAGGGCAGAAGTCCTTGCCGA
Organism: Microlunatus elymi; assembly: GCF_007362775.1. Taxonomy (NCBI): domain Bacteria; kingdom Bacillati; phylum Actinomycetota; class Actinomycetes; order Propionibacteriales; family Propionibacteriaceae; genus Microlunatus; species Microlunatus elymi. Next base: position 4,874,143 of record NZ_CP041692.1, on the reverse strand, counting down.
GCGGCGATTCCTCGCCGTCCTCGAGGCCGGATGCACGGCCCCGGTGGGGGCGCGAGCGAGTCTCGCTGCGGTGCCGACGGGCGCCGGGGCGGCGACGGTCGAGGGGTTGGATTCGGGGAGCGTCCGAGATGCGGGCACCGATTTGACTCTGGTCGCGGTTATTGGGAGAACGAGGGGGGATGAGGAGAGCCAGCGCAGCCGAACCGGCACCGAATCCTCGCAGTTGCAGGGCCAGTTGACAGATGGTGAGCAGGGCGACTCCGTGAGCAGCCACGGACGTCTGGTCACGATCAGCGGGAGCGGTCATCGAGACGATCCGATCGCACTCGGCAGCCGACTCGCGCAGCTGGCGCTGAGCGTGGTTGACCCGAGCGACTTCCGTACGGCTTGACCGCCGACGGTGCGCCCCGACCGCGACAACCGAAAAGCAGCAGAGCTAGGAAGTCCAGGATCCAGCACATCTTCGGGCGGACTCGGCCGAGGCCGGTCGAGCCGTCCACCCGGGACCGTCGCAGCAACAGCTGGGAACGGCCCCGGCAGGAAATAGAACGCGAGAATCGCCAGTGAGCACATCGTCGGCCCGCAAGACCCGCACCCAGGTCACGTCCAATCCCGTCTCCGCCAACCCCGTTGCGTCCGCGTCCGGAAGGGCCCTGCAACAGGCCCGGGACGGAGCGGCCGCTGCCGTCCAGACCACACGGGGCCGGGTGATCTTCGTCGGCACCGGGCCCGGTGATCCCGATCTGCTCACCCTGGGCGCGATTGCTGCACTGGGCGATGCCGGTGCGGTGATCCTGGACTCGGAGCGTCAACGAGAGATTCTGCAACACCCCTCGATCAAGCTCGCCGACGGGGCCGAGGTGAGCATCCTCGGGCTGTCCGAAGCAGGCAAGCCGCTGCCGCCGTCGGCCCGGGCCAAGACCGTGCTCAAGCACGCCGGCTCCGGTGTCCGGGTGGTCCGGCTGGTCAGCGGTGACCCGTTTCTGGACAACGCGGTCTCCGACGAGGCCGCGGCCTGCGTCCGCGGCGGCATCGACTTCGAGGTCGTACCCGGCGTCAGCAGTCTGACCGCGGTGCCGGAGTACGCCGGGGTGGCGCTGAACAACGCCGGCGGAGTGCACTTCGTGTCCGCCACCGAGGGCCGGTTCGCCAAGACCGCCGCTGCCGAATGGGTCGGCGTCGCCACTCTGGTCGTCAGCAGCCGGGTCGGCATGATGGCCGAGTTCGTCGACGTCGCCACCAGTGTCGGGCGGTCCGCCGACGAGCTCGCACTGATCACCCTGCACGGCGGCAGCACCGAGCAGCTCAGCATCACCACCACGCTGGCCGAGGTCGCCGACGAGACGGCGAAGATCGCCGCCGACCCGACGGATCTGATCCACATCACCCTCGGCGCCGCGGTGCAGAATCGCGAGTCGCTGAGCTGGTACGAGACCAAGCCGCTGTTCGGCTGGCGGGTGCTGGTGCCGCGGACCAAGGACCAGGCCGCGTCGCTGACCGCGCGGCTGCGGACCTACGGCGCGCACAGCGAGGAGGTGCCGACCATCTCGGTCGAGCCGCCGCGCAGCCCGCTGCAGATGGACAAGGCCGTACGGGGTCTGGTCGAGGGCCGCTACGAGTGGGTCGCCTTCACCTCGGTGAACGCGGTCCGCGCGGTCCGGGAGAAGTTCGAGCAGTACGGACTGGACGCCCGGGCGTTCTCCGGGCTCAAGGTCGCCGCCGTCGGCGAGACCACCGCCGCCGCCCTGCAGGCCTGGGGGATCGAGCCGGATCTGGTGCCGACCGGTGAGCAGTCCGCGGCCGGACTGGCCGCCGAGTGGCCTCCGTACGACGAGGTGCTGGACCCGATCAACCGGGTCTTCCTGCCCCGCGCCGACATCGCCACCGAGACCCTGTCGGCGGCACTCACCGAGCTCGGCTGGGAGGTCGAGGACGTCACCGCCTACCGCACCGTTCGGGCCGCGCCGCCGGCCGCGCCGGTGCGGGAGGCGATCAAGACCGGCAAGTTCGACGCGGTCGTCTTCACCTCGTCCTCGACCGTGCGCAACCTGGTCGGCATCGCCGGCAAGCCGCACGCCTCCACCATCATCGCCGCGATCGGCCCGGCCACCGCGAAGACCTGCGAGGAGCACGGACTGCGGGTGGACGTGGTCGCGCCGAAGCCGTCCGCGCTGGAGCTGGCCGACGCACTGGCCGGTTTCGCCGCCAACCGGCGCGATGCGCTGGTCGCCGAGGGGCAGCCGGTGACCAAGCCGTCGCAGCGCAAGGCCGGCCGCCGTCGTACGTCCTGAGCTGCGGTCCGGGCTTCTCGGCTCGTTGCGGCCGGGATCGCTCAGCGCGGTCGTCGGCCGCGGGGCTTGGGCTTCGGCACCTCGAGCTTCGGGATCGCACGGATGAGGAATTTGTCGAACTGCGGCACGGTGAACGCCGCGTAGCCGAATTCCGGCGTGTAGAGCAAGCCCATACTGATCAGTTCTGCTCGGGTGGGGCCGAGATTCTCCGACCTGCGACCCATCCGTGCTGCCACATCGGACGCCTTGTGCGCATTCGGCCCGAGGTCCGCCATCGCGCGCAGGTAGGCGCGTTGAAGCTCGGTCGCTCGGTCGAGACGAACCCGGAAGAACGAGCCATCCAGTTTCGACTGGTAGGCGTCAATCGCCTCCCGCACATTGGTTGCATTGATCGAGTTCCCCTCGGCAATCGACCAGGTCACGTAGCCCAATTCCTGCAGGAAGTACGGATACCCCTGTGTGATCGTGACAGCCTCGTCCAGGGCGTCAGGCGTCCATGAGACGCCCTCGTCACGGGCAGGCGCTGCCAGAGCCTCCCGGCCGTCCGCCTCACTGAGATTTCCGATCGCCGGGAACTTGAACAAGCGCTCCGCGTAGGACTTGGCATCGCCGGCGAGTTCGGCGATCTGCGGCAGTCCAGCGCCGACGAGCGTCACCGGCAGCTTCCTCTGAACGAGCTTGTGCAGTGCACCGATCACAGCTTCGAGTTGGAGTCGGCTGAGGAATTGGATCTCGTCCAGGAGCAGCACGACACCCCGCTCGCGTTCCTTGGCTGCTTCACCGAGCGCAACGAGGACATCTGTCAGGTCTGCGGCAAGGTTGCCGTGATCGGCGAACCCCTCAGCGGCATCAACATCGAGACCGAAGGACCAGCCGCCGTCCGCCTGAACGCTGACCGTGAACGACTTCAGCACGCCTGCGGCGTGATGGAAGCGATCGGTCCACCGAGCCTTTGGTGACAGATCCAAGAGTGCGGAGCGAAGCCGATGTGCCAGATCGAGGCGAAATCCCGAGTCGTCGTGTTTGCTGACCTCGAGCTCGACGACGGTCCATCTCCGGCCCAGCGCCTTTGCGCGGAACTGGCCGAGCAACACGGTCTTGCCCACACCGCGCAGCCCAGTGATGATCATCGATTGTTCGGTCCGATCGCGTTCCAATCGGGCGAGCAGGAGATCGAAAGAGGCAAGCTGGTCGTCTCTGCCGACGATCGCCTCGGGTTCGGCCCCGGCGTTGGGCGTGTACGGATTTCGCAGTGGGTCCACGACCGAATCTTACGAGCTTTAGAAGGCTTTATCCAGATCTAGTAAAGTGCACTAAAGGGCATAAATGCGCGACCCGCCGTCGCAGCGCAAGGCCGGCTGCCGCAAGTCGTCCTGACGCGATTGCAAAGCGCCGCTGCTCGCAGCAAAATGCATGCATGACCTCGATCACGATCAGGGACGTCTCGGAGGAAACCCGGAACGAGTTGGCGAAGCGGGCAGCACGGCAAGGAAGGTCGCTGCAGGAGTACCTGCGGCGGGAACTCGACGACCTTGCCGGTCAGCCGGATCCTGACGAGTGGATGGACCGTGTGCGTGCTCGGGTTCGTCGTTCGGGTACCACGGTCACTGCCGAACAGATTCTTGCTGACCGGGACTCGGGCCGACGGTGAGCCTGGTTATTGACGCATCTCTGATGGCGGCTGCGCTGACCGACAGAGGTCACATCGGTGAGTGGGCGCGCGGAACGATGACTGGGCAGGATCTGGTGGCTCCGCATTTCCTGCCGGTCGAGGTAGCTCACACGATTCGGCGGATGGAGTTGGGGCAGAAGCTGACATCGGCCGCGGCGCGTGAGGCGCACACCGATTTGGCCTCGCGACGCATCCGATACATTGGATACGGCCGTCACGCCGATCGAATCTGGGAGCTGCGGCACAACGTGACCCCATACGACGCGTGGTACGTCGCCGTCGCCGAGTCGCTCAACCTTCCTCTGGGCACGATCGACGTTCGTCTGAGCAACGCCTCGGGCCCACGCTGCAAGTTCCTGACCCCGCCCGCTCGATAAGGCATTCACAGCTTCCAGTACTACAGTCGGTCGTAATTTGTGTCGAGGATGGGGAGACGTGTGGCCGGGTTGAACTTGCCGGATCGTCCGCGCCGATTGCGGACCAGTCCGGTGATGCGGCGGATGGTGGCCGAGACGTCGGTCGCGCCGCGGCAGTTGATCCTGCCTGCCTTCGTGGCCGAGGGGTTGACCGAGCCGCGGCCGATCTCGTCCATGCCCGGTGTTGATCAACACAGCCTGGACTCGATCCGCAAGGTCGCCGCCTCCGCTGCCGAGGCCGGCATTGCCGGGATCATGCTGTTCGGGGTACCGCTTCCGGAGAAGAAGGACGCGACCGGGTCGCAGGCGCTGGCCACCGACGGGATCCTGACTCGGGCAATCGAGGCGGTCCGCGGCGAGGTCGGCGACGACCTGCTGGTGATGAGCGACGTCTGCCTGGACGAGTTCACCGATCACGGACACTGCGGCGTGCTGACCGCCGACGGCCTGGTGGACAACGATGCCACCGTCGAGCTGTACGCGCAGATGTCGGTGTTGCATGCCCAGGCCGGCGCGCATGTGGTCGGGCCGAGCGGCATGATGGACGGCCAAATCGGCGAGATCCGGTCCGCGCTGGACGCCGCCGGACAGCTCGACACCGTCATCCTGGCCTACGCGGCGAAGTACTCGTCCTCCTACTACGGCCCCTTCCGGGAGGCCGTTTCGTCAACCCTGCAAGGAGATCGCAAGACCTACCAGCAGGATCTCGGCAACGTTCGGGAGGCGCTGCGGGAGGTCCGACTTGATCTTGAACAGGGCGCCGACATCGTGATGATCAAGCCGGCGTTGAGCTACCTGGACGTGATCCGGCAGGTCGCCGACGCGGTGGACGTGCCGGTGGCCGCGTACAACATCTCCGGTGAGTACGCGATGGTCGAGGCCAGCGCCGAGCGCGGCTGGATCGACCGGGACGCCGCGATCACCGAGACGCTGACCTCGATCCGCCGGGCCGGCGCCGACATCATCCTCAGCTACTGGGCCCTGGAATACGCCAACCGGAAGGAACTGCAGCGATGACCCCACAACCGAAACCCGTGGAGCTATCAGCCGCCGCCTTCGAGCGGGCCAAGCAGGTGACCCCGGGCGGGGTGAATTCGCCCGTTCGCGCCTTCCTCGCCGTCGGCGGGACGCCGCGGTTCATCAAGCAGGCCAAGGGCGCCTACCTGACCGACATCGACGGCAACGAATACGTCGACCTGGTCTCCAGCTGGGGTCCGATGCTGCTCGGCCACGCCCATCCGCAGGTGCTGTCCGCGGTGGCCGATGCGGCCCAGCACGGCACCTCGTTCGGCGCCCCGACCGAGGCCGAAGTTGATCTTGCTGCCGAGATCATCGACCGGACCCCGATCGAGCAGGTGCGGCTGGTCAACTCCGGCACCGAGGCGACGCTGAGCGCGATCCGGCTGGCCCGCGGTTTCACCGGCCGGGACAAGATCATCAAGTTCGCCGGCTGCTACCACGGCCACGTCGACTCACTGCTGGCCTCGGCCGGATCCGGCGTTGCCACGTTGGGAATTCCCGGTACGCCGGGGGTCACCGCGGCGACCACCGCGGACACCATTGTGTTGCCGTACAACGATCGGCCGGCGCTGCGGTCCGCCTTCGACACGTACGGTGATCAACTCGCCTGCGTGATCACCGAGGCCGCGCCCGGCAACATGGGCGTGATCGAGCCCGCGGTCGAGGACGGGATCGGTTTCAACCGGTTCCTGGCCGACCTCTGTCGCGATCACGGCGCCTTGTTGATCTCCGACGAGGTGATGACCGGCTTCCGGGTCAGCCGGTCCGGGCAGTACGGACTGGACGGTGTCGGTGGTGACCTGATGACCTTCGGCAAGGTGATGGGTGGCGGCTTCCCGGCCGCGGCGTTCGGCGGCCGGGCCGACGTCATGTCCCACCTGGCGCCGGTCGGTTCGGTTTACCAGGCCGGCACGCTGTCCGGCAATCCGGTCGCCACCGCGGCCGGTCTGGCCACCCTCCGGCTGGCCACCGACGACGTGTACGAGACCGTCGGCAAGACCTCCGAGCAGTTGCGGGCCGAGGTGCACGCGGCGCTGGAGGCGGCCGGTGTGCCGCACGTGATCAACAACGCCGGCAGCCTGTTCAGCGTCTTCTTCGTGCGCGACGGCGTGACCGCCGTGACCGACTACGCCGCTGCATCCGCGCAGCGGACCGAGGCGTACACCGCGTTCTTCCATGCGATGCTCGCCGACGGCGTCTACCTGCCGCCGAGCGCATTCGAGGGGTGGTTCCTGTCCTCGGCTCACGATTCGGCGGCTCTGGACCGTATCGTGGCCGCGTTGCCGAAGGCCGCACGGGCCGCGGCGCAGGCTTAGACGGCGTACGGCAGAGGCGGAGGCATGAGCGAGAATTCCGGGGACAATCCGACCCGCACGTTGGTGCACCTGGTGCGGCACGGCGAGGTGCACAACCCCACCGGCGTGCTCTACGGACGGTTGACCGACTTCCACCTGTCCGATCGCGGCCGGGCCATGGCCGACCGAGTCGCCGAGTACGTGACCGGCTGGGACATCACCCATTTGCGCTGCTCCCCGCTGGAACGGGCGCAGGAGACGATGAAGCCGATCGCCACCGCCCTCGACCTGCCGGTGAGCATCGACGGGAGGGTGATCGAGGCCGAGAATTACCTGCAGGGCAAGCGATTCGACGGCAGCCGCAACTCCGCCTTCACCAATCCGCGGAACTGGCGCTACTTCCGCAATCCGCTGAAGCCGACCTGGGGCGAGCCGTACAAGCAGATCGCGATCCGGATGCGGGCGGCGCTGGCCGATGCAGCCGCCGCCGCACAGGGCCATCAGGCGTTGATCGTCTCGCATCAGCTGCCGATCTGGATCGCTCGCCTGGATGTCGAGGGACGCCGGTTCGCCCACGACCCGCGCAAGCGCGAGTGCACCCTGGCCAGCATCACCACGTTCACCTTCCTGGACGGCCGGATCGTCGCGGTCTCGTACGCCGAGCCCGCCGCCGAGCTGCTGCCCGCCGGGAAGTCCCAGAAGTTCGTTGCCGGAGCCTGATGTCTGTTCGCTTTGATTCAAGGGCCCAGAGCAAGACGCCGGGCCGCAAACTCGCACCCCTGCTGGCGATCGTGATGATCTTGGTCGGACTGGCCGGTTGCAGCACCGACTCGGCCGGCGCGGATTCCCAGACCGGCAGCGAGAACGGCTATGTCGGCAGTGATCAACAACTCACCCGGGTGGCACCGAAGGATCGGGCCAAGGCGCCCGAGATCAGCGGGCCGTCGCTGACCGATCCGAAGAAGACGATCAACAGCTCCGACTACGCCGGCAAGGTGATCGTCTACAACGTTTGGGGTTCCTGGTGCGCGCCGTGTCGCAAGGAGGCGCCGGACCTGCAGGCCGCCAGCGACGAGACCGCCAAGGTCTCCCAGTTCATCGGCATCAACAGCCGCGACACCGGCACCGCGCAACCGCAGGCGTTCGTCCGGGCCAACAAGATCACCTACCCGAGCATCTACGACCCCGACGGCAGCCAGGTGGTGAAATTCGAGAACCTGCCACCGAGCGCGATCCCGTCGACCTTGATCATCGACAAGCAGGGCCGGGTCGCGGTCCGGATCCTCGGCAGCATCACCAAGGCCACGCTGGTCGACATGATCGACGACGTCGCGGAGGGTAAATGATCATGGTCGGGCCAGGGCTGGTGGTGCTGGACATCGGGCAGTGGGCCGCGTCGGCGGTCGGCGGCACGATGCTGCTGGCCATCCCGGTCGCGTTGCTCGCCGGCCTGGTGTCCTTCTTCTCTCCGTGCGTGCTGCCGTTGCTGCCGGGTTATCTCACCTACGCGACCGGTCTCGGTGCCGCGGACGTGATCGAGGGCAACGCCGGCGGGAAGCGGCTGCGGATCCTGGCCGGGACCAGCCTGTTCGTGGTCGGCATCGCCGCCGTGTTCGTCACCACCGGCGCTCTGGCCGGCGGACTGGGCAGCGTGCTCTACCGGCACACCGATCTGATCACCCGAGTGCTCGGCGTGGTGATCATCGTTCTCGGCTTGATGTTCGCCGGTGTGATCAAGTTCGGTCAACGTGATCTGCGGATCCACCGGATCCCGGCCGTCGGCGTGGCCGTCGCGCCGCTGGTCGGGATCGTGTTCGCGCTCGGCTGGACGCCGTGCATCGGCCCGACGCTGGGCGCGGTGCTGACCTTGGCGCTGAACGAGGGGACGGCGACCCGGGGTGCCGTGCTGGCCGGGGTTTTCGCACTGGGGCTTGGGATTCCGTTCGTGATCGCCGGACTCGCCTACGGCCGGGCGGCGACCGCGATCGGCTTCCTGCGCCGGCATCAACAGGCGGTGATGAGGATCGGGGGAATCGGCATGGTGATCGTCGGACTGCTGCTGGTGACCGGGGTCTGGAATCGACTGATGCTGCAACTGACCAGCTGGGCCGGCAACTTCGTACCGGGGATTTGATGATGAGTGACACCACCACCGAAACCGACCAAACGCCGATCGCCGGCTCCGAGGACGCCTCCGGCGACCAGCCTCCTACCTTGATCAACAAGGCCGGAAAATCCGGCAACTCGGGCAAATCCGGCAAGTCCGGCGGGGCACCGCGGCTCGGCCTGCTCGGCGGGCTGCGGTTCATCTGGACCCAGCTGACGACCATGCGGACCGCGCTCGGTCTGCTGTTCCTGCTGGCGCTGGCCGCGATCCCCGGCTCGCTGGTCCCGCAGCGGAGCATCTCGCAGGTCCAGGTAGACGGTTTCCTGGAGCAGCACAAGACGTTGGGGCCGATCTACGACAAGGTCGGACTGTTCAACGTCTACACCTCGCCCTGGTTCTCGGCCATCTACCTGCTGCTGTTCATCAGCCTGATCGGCTGCATCATCCCGCGGGTCACCGTCTACCTGAAGGCCCTGCGCGCCCAACCCCCGAAGACCCCGCGCTACCTGCACCGCCTCCCCGCCTATATCTCCGCCGACTTGTCAGCCTCAGAAGGCGCTATAGCGCGTCCTGACGCTGACAAGTCGGATCAGGTGATGGCGCGGGTTGCGGCGGCGTTGAAGAAGAAGCGGTATCGGGTAGTGCGCAACGATGACGGGTCGGTGTCGGCCGAACGCGGCTATCTGCGCGAGGCGGGCAACCTGCTCTTCCACGTCAGCCTGGTGTTCGTGCTGGTCGGGGTCGCGGTGGTCTGGCTGACCAACTTCCGCGGCACCAGTTCGGTGGTGGTCGGCAGCGGCTTCGCCAACAACCTGGCTCAGTACGACGACTTCAAGGCCGGCCCGCTGTTCAAGGAGTCGTCGCTGACCCCGTTCAGCATCAAGGTCGACAGCTTCGACGTGAAGTTCGAGACCGGCAACGTCCAACGCGGCGCGGCCCGCGAGTTCAAGGCGCACGTGACGGTGACCGACAAGCCGGGAGCCCAACCCCGTAAAGAACTTCTCGAGGTCAACCACCCGCTGAAGATCAACGGCACCAACGTGCACCTGATCGCCTGGGGGTATGCGCCGGTGATCACGGTCAAGGACGGCAACGGCAACGTCGCCTACTCCGGGCCGGTGGTCTTCCTGCCGCAGGACGGCAACTACACCTCGGCGGGTGCGATCAAGGCCCCCGACGCTCGGCCGTTGCGGCTCGGCTTCGAGGGACTGTTCCTGCCCAGCGCGGCGCTCGGCAAGTCCGGTCCGCAGTCGGTCTTCCCGGGGCCGCTGAATCCGCAACTGTTCCTGAACGCGTGGTCCGGCAAGCCGACGCCGGAGACCGGGCAGCCGGAGAGCGTCTACTCGCTGGACACCACCGGGCTGAACCAGATCATGAACCCGAAGGACAAGAGTCAGCCGCTGCGGTTCATCCTGCGGCCGGGCTACGTGCAGAAGCTGCCGAACGGCCAGGGCTCGATCCAGTTGGACGGGGTGCAGCGCTGGGTGAAGCTGCAGGTCGGTGACACCCCGGGTGCCTACATCGCGATCACCGCGATCGGGCTGGCGGTGTTCGGGTTGTGCTTCTCGCTCTTCATCCGGCCCCGTCGGGTCTGGGCTCGCGTCCGTACTACGCGAGGTAGTACGGTGTTCGAGATCGCCGGCCTGGATCGCGCCGACGCTCGTACGGGATTGAACGAGGATCTGGACGATCTGGTCCAGCAACTCGGCTTGACGCCGCGATCCGAACCCGGACCGGACAGAGCCACAACTGAACTGGACGGCTCGGCGGGTCAGGACGGGTCGGCCGAAAAGACACGGTCGGCGACAGCGGACGACGACGGGCTCGCGCAGAAGGAATCGCAGGAGACGACATGACAGTTCAGTACTTCTCGAACCTGGCGATGGTGACCTCGGTGGTCATCTACTTCGCGGCCTTCTGCATGCACACCGTCGAATGGGCCTCGGCGCGCAAGATCAAGAACGAGGTCGCCGAGCCGGCCCGTGATCGCGAACTCGCCGCTGTCGGCGCCGGCCAGGGTCCTGAGCTTCTCGAAGGACCGGGGAGCGGGACCAAGGGTCCTGAGCTTGTCGAAGGACCGGGGAGCGGGAGCGATAAGCCGTACAACGACCACAAGCTCACCCCGCGGCAGCGGATGGAGACCTTCGGCCGGCTGGGGCTTTCCTTCACCCTGATCGGCTGGCTCTGCGCGGTGGCCGGCGTGGTCGCTCGCGGAATTGCCGCCGGTCGGTGGCCGCTGGGCAACATGTACGAGTTCACCACGATGGCGATGGTGATCATCGTGGCCGCCTACCTGGTGCTGGCGACGATGGGGATGCGCTGGCTCGGCCTGCCGGTCACCATGCTCGCGACCATCGGCAACGGGCTGGCGGTCACCGTCTTCTACGTTGCGGTCGCGCCGCTGGTGCCGTCGCTGCACTCGTACTGGTTCGTCATCCACATCACCGCGGCCTCGATCAGCGGCGCCGCCTTCAACATCGGCGGCGTGATCTCGATCCTCTACTTGATCAAGAAGCGGGCCGAGCGGCGCGGCACGGTCAAGGGCTATCTGGCCCGGCTGCCGGAAGCACGTCGGATGGACGTGGTGGCCTACCGGGTGCTCGCCTTCGCCTTCCCGATCTGGACCTTCACCATCGCCGCCGGCGCGATCTGGGCACAGTACGCCTGGGGTCGCTTCTGGGGTTGGGATCCCAAGGAAGTCTGGGCCCTGGTCACTTGGGTGATCTTCGCCTGCTACCTGCACGCTCGCGCCACCGCCGGCTGGAAGGGCACCCGGGCAGCGGTGATCGCGATCGTCGGCCTGGCGTCGTTCTGGTTCAACTTCATCGGGGTCAACCTGCTGTTCGCCGGCCTGCACTCCTACGCCGGTATCTGACCCGCCCGTCCTGACCACCGTCCCCCAACGGCCACGGTCGTCCTGACGGCCGCCGCCCCGTCCGGTTGTCCGTGGTCACCCAAACTCGCGACAACACGACTTTGGGCGGTGGATTTCGCCAATTGACCGCTGGAAGTCGTGTTGTCGCGACTTTGGGTTTGTCGGGATCGCGGGTGTGGGCGGTGAAGCTGACACCGGAGTGTCCGGGACCGTCGATAGGGTTCGGCGAATGGACATCATCCTCATCCCCGGCATGTGGCTGACCGGCTCCGCGTGGGCTCCGATCACCGGCCGGCTGAAGCAACTCGGACACAACCCGATCCCACTCGCCGGTGCCGGCGAAGATTCCGCTGTGACCACCCTGGAGGAGCTGACGGCTGCAGTCGTCGACGCGATTGATTCCGCCGACCGTCCCGTCGTGCTCGGCCATTCGGCAGCGGCGACATTGGCCTGGATCGCCGCCGACCGGCGCCCCGATCAGGTCTCCCGTGTCTTGATGCTCGGCGGATTCCCGGAATCCGACGGTGCCCGCTACTTCAATCCCTTCCCGGCGGTCGACGGCAAGGTGGCGTTCCCGGGCTGGGAACCGTTCGAGGGTCCGGACTCGGCCGACCTGGATGCTGCGACCCGGGATCGTTTCGTACAGGAGTCGATCGCGGTGCCAGAGGGCATCACTCATGCGCCGGTCCAGCTCACCGATGACCGGCGCTACGAGGTACCGGTCACGGTGATCTGCCCCGAATTCTCGCCGGCCGAGGCGAAGGAAGCTGTCGACGGGGGCCATGTTCCCGAGCTCAGCAAGGCGAAACGGCTCGATTACGTCGATCTGGATTCGGGGCACTGGCCGATGTTCAGCCGCCCGGCCGAACTTGCCGCCGTGATCAACTCCCTCCTGCAGTAGCGAGTTGCTCACAATGAGTGGCTGCTGAATCCATTGGCCAATCGGCCGCCGGACCCGGGAGCATATCGCGCATGCAGACTGATCCCGCGTCCAGCGGCTACGACAAGGCAGCGCTGCTGCGCGCGTACGACGAACAGCTGAGGACGGACGCCGAGACCGTCGGTGCGCTTGATGTCACCCGGCTCGGCCCGCTGCGGCTTGCCACCATGCCGAGTGGACGTGGGTTCGTCAGCTATCGGGACCTGGCCGGTGCCGACGAGGCGACGATCCGCGATTGGGTCGGTCAGGTTGTTGATCACTACCGGGAGCGAGCCGAGATCGCGAAGGTCGAGTGGAAAACCCGAGGGCATGATCATGCTCCCGGCCTGCACCAGGCGCTGGTTGATCATGGTTTCGTTGCCCAGGAACCCGAGTCGATCATGGTCGGGCCGGCTGCAGCGCTAATCGGCGTCGTGCCGTTGCCCGACGGCGTCACGCTGCGTCGACTCAGCACCGAGCCCGACGTCCGGGTGATGATGGCGATGGCCGAGAGCGTCTTCGGTGATCCGCCGGACGAGCAGCGCGCCAGCGACATCGCCGACGGCGTGCTGCGCCGGCTCGACCGCGGTGATGCGGTCGAGCTGTGGGTGGCCGAGCACGACGGGACGATGATCAGCGCCGGACGCCTGGAACCGGTCGCCGGCACCGACTTCGCCGGCATCTGGGGCGGCGCGACCCTGCCGCAGTGGCGTGGCCGCGGGATCTATCGCGCCCTGACCGCAGAACGGGCCCGGTCTGCGCTGCGGCTCGGCAAGACCCTGATCCACAGCGACTCCACCGAATACTCCCGACCGATCCTGGAACGATCCGGGCTGGTCAAGGTGTCGACCACAACTCCGTACGAGTGGAGGCGCGGTTGATCAGCCGAAGCTGAATCGTTGGTGCTGCTGCGCTGCTCACACGTTCGCCTCGGTTGCATCGGTGCTCGATCCTGTGCCGATCTCGGCGAGGCCAGCGCGAGGCTGCGACAGAACAGCCGGGGCAAACCACTCGTGCGGCCGTGGCCGGATGGCTACCGTGACCGGGTGACCGAATCGCTGGCGACCGCTCCGTCGGGAGAACTGCTCAACGGATGGGATCCGGTCGCGCCGGAGCACGCCCTCGATCATGATCATCAGAGCCCGCTGACGGCCTCCTTGGTGGTGGTTCGGCGAGGTGCCGAGGTCCTGCTGGTCTTCGATCGGTGGAAGCAGCAGTGGGAACTGCCCGGCGGTGCGCGCGAGCGTGCCGAGTCGCCGCGGGCTGCAGCGGAGCGGGAATTGGCGGAGGAGACCGGGCTGCGCACGGACGCGTTGAGCTTCGCAGGAGTCTCCCACTACCGATGGCCCGACGGCCGACAGGAGCGGCTGGCGATCTTCCGGACGGAAGTCGATCATGATCCGGTCGCAGGCTTCGAGCCGAACGACGAGATCGCCGAGCTGCGATGGTGGGACAGGACGTCGCCGCTCGAAGGGCTCGACCCACTGGATGAGAAGGTGATCGAGCTCGCGCTCGCCGATGATCAACGTCCGGCGCCCAACGACATCACGCTGCAGACGTACCACCGGGCCGCGGACCGTTATGCCGAACGGACACCCGGGCCGTCCGCCGACGTACGGATTCCCTTCCTGGACAGGATTGTCGAGCTGGTGCCCGGAGGCCGGGTGCTGGAGTTCGGCAGCGGACCGGGGCGGGATGCGGCATATCTCGAATCCCGCGGGTTGCAGGTGCAGCGTAGTGACGCTGCCCCCGCGTTCGTGGAGCTGATGCGGCGCGACGGCCACCCGGCGACGATCATCGATGCCCGCAGCGATGATCTTGGCGGACCGTGGGATGCGGTGCTGGCCAACGCGGTGCTGTTGCACCTGAGCCGTACGGATTTCGCAGAGGTCGTCGGCCGGGTGCTGGCGGCGGTCCGTCCCGGCGGCATCTTCGCCTTCACCCTCAAGGAGGGCGACGGTGAGGCCTGGACCGAGCAGAAGCTCGACCTGCCACGGTGGTTCGTCTACTGGCGTGAGCCGGCTTTGCGCGCAATGGTGAAGGGGCGCGGCTGGACGATCAGGTCGCTGGAGCATCGACCCGGACGATTCGACGATTGGCTCCAGGTCATCGCCACCGCACCCTGACCTCCCCGGTCGTAGTCTGGCGATCATGAAACGGGCCGAACGAGCGGCTGAGCGCCAACGCCGATCCGAACAGCTGCAGGCCGATCTCCGAATCGCCGATGACCAGACGTCGGCCGAGTTCACCGGGCGGTTCGTGGTTCGGCTGCTGCCGATGATGACCTCTCAGTTCGTTGCCTGGGGCACGGGAATCGTTGCTGTGATGCAGGTGTTGCGGCATCGACGGCGGGGCATTCGCGGACTGCTCCAACTACGCTCGCCACGGGTCTTTGTGATGTTGATCATGCTCGCAACGCTGCAGGCGGAACTGCTGCGGCGATGGCTCATCCGCTACGCGGACCATCTTCATCAGCAGATCGAAGATCAACAACGCGGCGGGCCGTCAGGAGCTTGACTCGCGAGCCTTGAGCGTTCCGGCGGTTCCGAGGTCTATCACTGCGGTGAGACCGGACCAGTCAGGCGTGTAGTCGGATTCGAGTTCTGTGCGCCAGCGGCCGTAGAGCTCGCAGGCACGTTGGACGACCGTGGGTCGTCGGCCGATTTGTGTGCTGGAAATGATCTTCGCGACCTGCTCCGCGCGTTCCTCGAACTCGCTGCCGAGCCGATGATGATCAGTTCCCTCGGCACGATCCCGCAGCAGCATCGAAAACACCAACGCCTCCCGCAGGATGCCCAAGGTCAGATGCAGCCCGATCAGCCGATTGCCTCGCCCATAACGGCTCGCGGCCAGTGAGGCGTCGAATCGGATCTGATTGTCTGCCGGTGGCTCCGGCACCATGATCACGGAGTCGACCACCGAGAGATCGATCCGCCGACCGTCGCAGAACACGAGCCGCAAAGTCTGCCCGACGCCACTTCTCACGTCCTGCCACGCCCAGATCTCACCGAGTCCGAGAATGTCGACGTCGATCGGCTCGGTCAGCTCGATGCGTACGTCCAGGTCGCTCCAGTTGTCGAGCTCGTCCGGGCGGAGAATCGACCCGTACGGCTCGATCGAACCGACACCGGCCATCCCGTTGATCATGGTTTGCAGGGTTGTCGATTGCCAGCCGGGGTGATGCACAGGGGTGAGCCTAACCAGTACGGCTCCGGAATCGCGGTCGCCCAACGGGTTGATTCCGCACCGAGGTCGGTACGAAATCAACCCGATCTCGCGGCCTCGACGGCATCATCGAACCATGACGTTGACGACACGGATGTTGACTACTTCGACCTGGGACGATTTCGCGGCGCTCGTCGAGGCCAACAACGGGGTCTGGGGTGGATGTTGGTGCATGGGCTTCCACCCGGAGGGCGTGGGGACCGGGAAGCACACCGTGGGAGGCAATCGCGACGCCAAACGCCGGCACGTCGAGCGCGGAACCGTACGCCAGGTGTTGGTGTACGAGGGCGACGACTGCCTCGGCTGGTGCCAGTTCGGCCACCCGGTCGAACTGCCCAACATCAAGAACCTGCGCAAATACACCGACGGCCTGGACGAACTTCCCGACTGGCGGATCGGCTGCGTGTTCACCGGCTCGAAGCACCGTGAAAAGGGTGTGGCCGCGACCGCCGTCGAAGCCGTGATGCGGGAGATCGTCCGGTCCGGCGGCGGCACCGTCGAGGCGTACCCGGAGCAGACCACCGACCGGCCGCCGCAGCGCGGTGCCTACCTGCACACAGGTCCGGAGGAACTCTTCACCCGGTTCGGGTTCGAACGCGTCCGGAAGATCGCCAAGTGGCGTTGGGTGATGCGCGCGGAGGTCGCGCCCGACGCCGGCTGATGCCATGATCATCGGGTGGACGATTCGATCCTGACCGCGTTGACGACGGCCGGCCTCGGCGGAGACCGCAACGCGATCCGGGTGGCCAGGACAACTCAGGCGTGGCTCGACGCCGGTGCCGTGTTGCGGGACCGCGAGGCCGAGGTGCTCGACGGCGCCGCGGCCGGGATCGAGCAGGTCGGTTCATCCTCGGTCCTCGGTCTGCTCGCCAAGCCGATCATCGATCTCGCGGTCGGACTCGGTCCGGACCAGCCGCTTTCCGTTGTGACACAGCGATTGGAGGCCGACGGCTGGGACTATCGCGGCGACGCCGGCAGCAAGGGTGGGCACGTGTTCATGCTCCAGACGCGACCGCTGCACCGCCTGGCGCACCTGCACGTTGTTGATCATCAAAGCGGAGAATGGCGCAACTACCTGCGCTTGCGTGATCTCCTCCGGCGCAGCCCGGAAGCGCGCCGACGCTACGAGGGCGTCAAGCTGGAGCTGATCGAACGCGACCACACCGACATGCGTGCCTACACCTTCGGCAAGACCGACGTGGTGGTGGCGTTGCTCGACGAGCTTGGGTGAGGTTGCCGGCCGTCGACCCGGCGCGCGGCCTGCCCACCGGCCGCATCTCGAGCGCTGGACACGAGCGACCGGACCGTCTCACCCGAACGCCGCCGGGCGTGCGACGATGCCCGCATGCGGCACTTCGATCTCTGCATCATCGGATCCGGCTCCGGCAACACCATCGTGGACGAACGCTTCGCCGACCTGAACATCGCCATGATCGACCAGGGGATCGGACCGGACGCCGTCTTCGGCGGCACCTGCCTCAATGTCGGCTGTATCCCGACCAAGATGTTCGTGCTGCCGGCCGACCTCGCCAACAGCCCGTACGAGGCCGCTCGGCTCGGCGTCGACCTGACGTTCAACAAGGCGGACTGGCCGGCCATCCGGGATCGGATCTTCGGCCGGATCGATCCGATCTCGGCCGGCGGCGAGGAGTATCGAGCCACCGCCCCCAACGTGACCCTCTACCGCGAGCACGCTCGGTTCGTCGGACCCGGCACCGTGCAGGTCGGCGACGGGCAACTCACCGCAGACCGCTTCGTGATCGCCGCCGGCAGCCGGGCGGTCCTGCCAGAGATCCCCGGACTCGACGCCGTCACCGCGCACACCTCCGACACGGTGATGCGGATCGATGCGTTGCCGCAATCCATGATCATCATCGGTGGCGGTTTCATCGCCGCCGAGTTCGCGCACATCTTCTCCGCGTTCGGGGTCGACGTGACGGTGCTGCTGCGATCGGACCGGATGTTGCGGCACGAGGACGACGACGTGTCCGTCCGCTTCACCGAACTGATGGCCGAGAGGGTACGGATCGAGCCGCACGCCCGGATCCGGCGGGTCGATCCGGGCGAGACGGGCGGTGTCGTGGTTCGGACCAGTCACGCCGGTGACCTGACCGCCGACCTGTTGCTGGTGGCGACCGGCCGACGCCCCAACGGTGATCAACTCGAGGTGACCGCGGCCGGCATCGACCTTGATGATCAAGGTCAGGTGATCGTCGACAAATACCAGCGCACCACGGTCGACGGCGTGTTCGCGCTCGGCGACGTCTGCTCGCCGCATCAGCTCAAGCATGTCGCCAATCACGAGGCCAGGGTGGTCCAGCACAATCTGCTGCATCCCGACGCCATGATCGAATCCGATCACCGGTTCATCCCGCATGCGGTCTTCTCCGACCCGCAGGTGGCAGCGGTCGGTATCACCGAAGCCGAGGCGATCGAGCGCGGCATCGACTACACCGCGGCAGTCCAGGACTACGGCAGCGTCGCGTACGGCTGGGCGATGGAGGACAGCCGTCACTTCGCCAAGGTGATCGCCGACCGGCAGACCCAGCAGTTGCTCGGCGCCCACATCATCGGCCCGCAGGCGTCGTCGCTGATTCAGCCACTGATTCAGGCGATGAGTTTCGGTCTGCCGGCCCACCAGATGGCCCGCGGCCAGTACTGGATCCACCCGGCGCTGCCGGAGCTGGTCGAGAATGCCCTGCTGTCGTTGAAGTTCGATGACTGATCGACTCGGCCGCCGGGCCCGGCTACCGGCCGGGCTGCTGCTCGGTCTGACCTTGATCACCGGCTGCGGCGGGGTCGACCAGTCCGGCTCCGGCCCCGGGTCCTCGACGACACCGCACTCGACCCCGCGGGCGAGCGCCGCGCCGACCGCCACTCAGCCGACCACCGGTCCACCGACCGCGACGGGGAAGACCACCCTGAACTCGACGACCACGATGACCCCGGCACCCTCGCAGACGAAGACGCCGAACACTGCGCCCACATCAACCAGCCCGGCCACAAGCAACAGTTGTCGTTCGCTGGCCGGGGCGTTGTCGCTGAAGCAGCAGATCGGCCAACTCTTCATGGCCGGTACGAGTTCGGCCGGCATGTCCGACGCCGAGGCCGAACGCCTGGCCCGGTTGAAGGTCGGCTCGGTGATCCTGCTGGAGAACTCAACCGCCGGCCGCGCCACGATCAAACAGGTCACCGACAGCATCCGCCACCGCGTCGGTACCGATCATGGCGTACGCCCGTTGCTGGCCGCCGACCAGGAAGGCGGTCAGGTGCAGCGTCTGGCCGGCCCGGGGTTCGACACCATCCCGAGCGCTCGCGATCAGGCTCGGATGAGCACCACCGAGTTGCGCGCCTCGGCCCGCATCTGGGGTGATCAACTCCATGCCGCCGGCATCGACGCCGATCTTGCTCCGGTGGCCGACGTCGTCCCGGCGTCGATCGGCGACCGGAACCGGCCGATCGGCGCGCTGGACCGTGGCTACGGACCTGACCCGAAGGTCGTCGAACAGCACGACATCGCTTTCCTGAAAGGGATCCAGGCCGCCGGGGTTGCGACCAGCGTGAAGCACTTCCCGAATCTCGGCCGGGTGATCGGCAACACCGACTTCGCCACCGACGTGACCGACGATCACACCACCCGCGACGATCCGGACCTTCGCCCGTTCCGCGGATCGGTCAAGGCAGGCGTGGACATGGTGATGGTGTCCTCGGCCCGCTACACCAAGATCGACCCGGACAGTCCGGCCACCTTCTCCAGCACGATCGTCTCCCGGATGGTCCGTGACGACCTCGGGTTCACCGGCGTGATCATCTCCGACGACCTGGCCGGCAAGGCGCTGAGCAGCGTGCCCAGCCGCGACCGCGCCCTCGATTTCCTCAAGGCAGGCGGGGATCTCTCGATCGTCGGCGACCCGAGCACGATCGAGCCGATGGTTCAGACGGTCCGACGCGCCGCCGCGCAGGACCCGAAACTGCGGCAGCGGATCGCCGACTCGGCCACCCGCGTACTGATCATGAAAGCACGCTACGGCCTGACCGACTGCAGCTGATCACCAAGGCCGGACGATCAAGATCAACCGTCGACGGTGATCTCGCTCATCACCCGATCCGCGTCGGGCTGATACTGCTTGGCGTTGTCCGGGATGGAGGAGTAGAAGAGCCCGGAGGTGGCGCCGGCGTCGATGATCAAGATCGTCATCGTCTCGCCCTTGGCCTTGAGCCCTTCGATGTCGAAGGTGAGATGCGACTTCAGCAGCCAGGCATCGTGTCCGTCGACCTTCGTCGCCTTGCTCTCCTCGTCGTGCCGCTGCACCGGGTTGTCACCGTAGAAAGCGCCGACGATGCACTTGGCCACGATCTCCGAGCCCTGCTGCGGAGTGAAAAACCCGTCGCCGGCGATCAGTTGGGCGATCAGCACCGACGCGACCCAGCTGTTGTTGCCCTGGTAGTGCGGCTCGATGGTGATTTCCTGCGTCTGCACATCGCTGCCGAACGGGACCCGGTCGTCACCGTGTGGAGTGCTCCAGGGCGAGCCGAGTTCCGGATAGGAGACCGGACCGCCGTGCACCCGGCCATCGTTGGGATGCGGCTTGGCGCTGGCCGATGCGGTGGTCGTCGGGCACGGGTTGGTCGAACCCTGGCCCCCCGGTTCGTCACCGCCGAGCAGCGAACCGCCGCCGAGGGTACGGATCAGCAGCACGATCACCACGATGATCGCGATCAGGCCGAGCCCGCCGCCGATCCACCAGCCGATCGGGCTCTTCTTCTTCTCCTGCTGCTGATAGGCCTCGTACGCGCTGCCGTACTGGCCGTAGGGCTGCTGGCCGAACTGCTGCCCACCCTGCTGGCCGTACGCCTGTTGGCCGGTTGTTTGATCGCCCGGCTGACCGATGCCCTGACTGGGCGGTGGGACCGAAGGGTTCGGCGAGGTCGCGGCCGACCAGGCAT
Source organism: Microlunatus elymi (assembly GCF_007362775.1). Classification (NCBI taxonomy): domain Bacteria; kingdom Bacillati; phylum Actinomycetota; class Actinomycetes; order Propionibacteriales; family Propionibacteriaceae; genus Microlunatus; species Microlunatus elymi. The sequence goes on along the minus strand of NZ_CP041692.1, from coordinate 4,853,376 downwards.
GCCCGTCCCAATAGCGATACATGCCGGGCTGGCCACCCGGATCCGGATACCATCCTGCGCTCGCCACGTGGGGGAGTGTATGCGGCATCCGGGGCCATCTCACAAAAGACGCTCAGGGTCCGGACGCGGGCGGATCAGTCGACGGTGAGCTGGTCCAGCACCTTGTCCGCGTCGGCCTGGTACTGCTTGGCGTTGTCCGGAATCGACGCGTAGTAGAGGCCCGAGATGGCGCCGACGTTGATGATCACGATGATCATGGTCTCGCCCTTGGCCTGCAGGCCCTTGATGTCGAACTGCAGGTGGGATTTCAGATACCAGGCGTCGCGTCCGTCGACCTTCGTTGCCTTACTGACCAGATCGTGCCGCTGCACCGGATTGTCGCCGTAGAAGGTGCCGACAACGCACTTGGCGACGATCTGCGAGCCCTGCTGCGGGGTGAAGAAGCCGTCGCCGGCGATCAGCTGGGCGATCAGTACGCCGGCCAGCCACTGCTGCTTGTAGCCGTACGTCTCGGTCACCACGGTCTGGGACTGGATGTCACTGCCGAACGGCACTCGATCGTCGCCGTGCGGCGCGCTCCACGGGGCGCCGAGCCGCGGATAGGAGAGCGGTCCGCCGTGCACCCGGCCATCGTTCGGATGGTCGGCGCCAGCGCTCGCCGAGAAGGTCGTGGTAGGGCAGGGGTTGGCCGATCCCGGCCCGCCCGGGTCGTTGCCGCCGCCGAACGTGCCGCCACCCAGAGTGCGGATCAGCAGAACGACCACCACGATGATGGCGATCACGCCGAGCCCGCCGCCGATCCACCAGCCGATCGGACGCTTCTTCTCCGCCTGTTGCCGGTAGCTCTGGTACGCGGTCGGTCGGGTCTCGTCCGCCGCCGAATCGGCAGGCCGCTCGGTCGGTTGCCCCAGTTCCGGATGAGGCGGTGCGGCGGTCGGACTGGCCGACAACGCGGCGGACCACGACTGCCCGTCCCAGTAGCGATACATGCCGGGTTGTCCGCCCGGATCCGGATACCACCCTGCACTCGCCACGGCGAAAGCATACGGATCGGTGAGCCGATAGCGTTCCGGCTGTTCCGATGGCCCTTCCCGGGGTGCGCCGTACGGTCGTTACGCCCGGCATGCGCCACCGGACGCTCACGCCGATCAGCCGCCGTTGTTGTGGCCGTCGAGTCCGGCCGGTCGGCTCGATCACCGCCACGCAATTTGGGAAAGTCCCGACGATGCCGCCGATCGCTTCCAGTCCGGAGTCGACGACCTCGCCGGCGAGACCATGATCATCGCCGCCCACGGTCTGTTCATGGTCGCCTGGCTGAGCAAGATCGGATACGTCGACTCGGGCGCCGCAGCCGGCGAACTCTGGACCAGCCTGCAATTCCCCCACCTGCTAACGCTTCGGATCTGACAGCACCACCGAAGGTTCCTGAGCAACGCGCGCGGACCGTCAACGCAAGATGATCTTGGCACTTGAGCCCGACAAGGGTCCTGAGCAAGGCGCGCGGACCGTCAACCCAAGGTGATCTTGATATCCGACCCCGCCGAAGGTCCTGAGCACGGCGCGCGGAACGGAACTGCAAGGTGATCGTAGTCCCCGGCCGCACCAACGCCTCCGGCAAGGCGTGCGAACCGTGACGCAACCCCAAGGGACCTGAGTAAGGCGCTGACCTGGGCACACAACCGGTATCTGTTGGTGGGGTCGGCCCGTGGCACGACGATGTCCGAGCTTCCGCAGAAGTTTCTTGCTGGATTGACCTTCTCGGCGGGCAAGGACGTCAGTGGTCGTCTTTAGGATGGGTTCCATGGTTGAGGGTGGCGAGCTTGATCCGGTGCGGGTGCTGCGTAATGCGGGCATCGCGTGCCGGCAGGAGCGTGCCGCCAGAAACAAGAAGTTGATCACCGCGGTCGATTGGGCCCACTGTAATCCCCCGGAGTCGATCGATCCGCACCAGCTCGACGTTCGCGGTGGGGAACGGCCGATCCATCCAGCCGGTGAGGGTGCGCCGGGGATGGCCGGGTTCGCGGTGGCCGAGCTCGCCAGCACCCTGGGCATGTCGTGTGGGGGCGCAACGCGGTTGATCGCCGACGGGCTGGATTTGCGGCATCGATTGCCGCGGCTGTGGGCCGGGTGTGTGGCAACGAGATCGACGGGTGGCGGGCGCAGATCATCGCCCAGCAGACCCGGCAGCTGAGCCTGGATCAGGCGTTGCGGGTGGATGCGGCTGTGGCCGACTACGTCGGCCGGTCGGCGTGGGGGCAGGTGTTGCGGCTGCTCGACGCCAAGATCATCGAGATCGACGCCGAGCGGATCGCCAAGCTGGCCGAGGAGTATCGCAACGAGTTCGGCGTCTGGCTCGGTCAGGCCACCGAGCACGGCGCCAAGACCCTGTTCGTGCGGGGCGAGGCACCCGATCTGATCTGGTTCGACGCGATGGTTGACCGGATCGCCGACATCCTGGGCACCCGTGGGGACACTCGGTCGAAGGGTCTGCGGCGGGCTGCGGCGGTCGGGATCTTGGCCAATCCGTTGCACGCGTTGCGGCTGCTGGCCGAGGATGACGCGCCGTCGCTGTTCGATCCCGATCTTGAGGGTGTCGAGGATCTGTCCGGTGTTGATCTTGGTCCTGCGGGTGAGACTGAAGGGCCAGGAATGCAGCCGGAGGGTCCTGAGCTTGTCGAAGGACCGGGAAGGCAAGCCGAGGATGATCATCCGGTCCGGTTCCCGCGGATCGATCAGGATCGGGTGTTGGCTCGGGCGATGGTCGCGGCGATCGGTCGGCTGGATCCGGCCCGGATGCGTCCCGACGCCACGCTGTACGTGCACATCGCCAAGGAGACCCTGGAGTCCGGGCTCGGCGTCGCCCGGGTGGAGGACATCGGGCCCGTGGTGTCGAGCCTGGTCGCCGACTGGCTGGGGCGCTGCGACGTCACCGTCAAGCCGGTGATCGACCTGAACGCCGAATTGACTCCGGTGGATGCGTATGAGGGGCCGCGGGCGATGCGGGAGCGGATGTTCCTGAAGCGGCCGACCAGCGTCTTCCCGTTCTCATCATCACGCGGTCAAGGTCTTGATCTTGACCATAGCGACCCGTATCGAGACGGTGTTCCCGGGCAGACTCGTGAGGACAATCTCGCCCCATTGAGCCGGAGCGAACACAACCTGATCACCCGTGGCTTGTGGAATCGCCGACAACCCGAGCCCGGAACCTTCCTGTTCCGGGCGCCGCACGGCAGAGTTCTTCTGGTCAACCAGACCGGAACCCACGATCTCGGCGACAGTCGTTTCGCCGACCAGATCTGGCACTGCGCCGCGCCCCAACAGTCCTGACCACACCCCACGGACGAAGTCGCAACCCAAGGGTCCCGAGCAAGGCGCGTGGACCGGTGTCGCAAGATGATCTTGGTACCTGAGCGCACTGAAGGACCCTAGGCAAGGCGCGCGGACCCAAGGGTCCTGAGCCTGTCGAGGGACCGGTATCGCAAGATGATCTTGGCAGCCCGCCCGCAGTTGCTGGCCCTTCGACAGGCTCAGGTCCTTTGGGTGAGTCTCTGGATTGGTGCGGTTGCTGGCCCTTCGACAAGCTCAGGGCCCTTCGGGTGAGGCTCTGGATCGGTGCGGGCATCCGACCCTTCGACAGAGACGCCGCGCGAAGTCAGGAGTGCGATTCGGCGGCCCAACGCTCGGCGCACTCCATCAGAAGCGTCCAGGCAGGCGACTTGATCTGCCCGTAGCCGGCGAGGTCGGGCTGCGCGGCTGCGACCGCCCGCTTGAAGTCCGACCAGAGCGCCACCTTGTCAGGGTTGGCGATCAGGTAGTCCCGGAACAGGAGCGCCCGGCGGGTCGTCCCCGCATCGGCAGGTCGTACGTGAATGTTGCAGTTGCGCCCGTCGATCGGCGGCGCGAACACCATCTTCGGCCACTCGCGTCCGTCGGCCGACTCGCTGTTGTTCCACGGCTCCGGCCGGCGGCGATAGCCGGCCCTGGACAGATTCTGCTCGGCCGACGAGGCATCCAGATCGTCGACGATGATCATCAGATCCAGGCACGGCTTCGCCGCCATACCGGGGATGGAGGTCGAGCCGATGTGCTCGAACGCAATCGCGTCCGGCACCAACGCTCGGAGTTCGCTGATCAGGTCGGCCCCCTGACGGGCCCAGGACTCTTGATAGGAAACGACGACGACACCGTCGGGATTGAATTCGTCAGCGAAGGGCATCCGGCAACGTTATCGGCCGCGATGCGACCTCGCGGCCGACGGTTGACGAGGGTCAGCCGAAGCGGCCGGTGATGTAGTCCTCGGTGGCCTTCTGATCGGGGTTGGCGAAGATCTTCTCGGTCGATCCGATCTCGATCAGCCGGCCCGGTTTTCCCTGCGCAGCAAGGTTGAAGAAGGCGGTCTGATCACTGACTCGGGCGGCCTGCTGCATGTTGTGCGTGACGATCACCACCGTGTACTCCTCCTTCAGTTGGCCGATCAGGTCCTCGATCGCCAGCGTCGAGATCGGGTCCAGCGCCGAGCACGGCTCGTCCATCAACAGCACCTGCGGCTCGACCGCGATCGCCCGGGCGATGCACAGCCGCTGCTGTTGACCGCCGGACAGGCCGATGCCGGCCTTGCCGAGCCGATCCTTGACCTCGTTCCACAGGTTCGCCGCCCGCAGCGACTTCTCCACGGCCTCGCCGAGGACCTTCTTGTTCTTCACCCCGTTCAGCCGCAGCCCCGCCGCGACGTTGTCGAAGATCGACATCGACGGGAACGGGTTCGGCCGCTGGAAGACCATCCCGACGATCCGGCGGACGGCGACCGGATCCACGCCGCTGCCGTAGAGATCGGTGCCGTCCAGCTCGACCTTTCCCTTCACGTACGCGCCGGGGATCACCTCGTGCATCCGGTTCAGCGTCCGCAGGAAGGTGGACTTGCCGCAGCCGGACGGTCCGATGAAGGCGGTCACGGTGCGCGGCTGCACGGTCATCGAAACCTCTTGTACGGCATGGAAATCGCCGTAGTAGATGTCGACGTCGCTAACGTCGATGCGCTTGGCCATCTGGGCTTACTTCTCCTTCAACTTGCTGAATCGGCTGATCCCGCGGCCGATCAGATTGAGCGCGATCACGATCAGGATCAACGTCAGCGCCGCACCCCAGGCCCGGTCGAATCCCGGCAGTCCGGGCGGCTGATCACGGAGCGAGTTGATCATGGTGGGCAGTGACGCCATCACCCCGGAGCCGGGATTGAAGTTGATCCCCATCGCATAGGAAACCAAGATCAACAACGGCGCGGTCTCGCCCATCACCCGGGCGATGCCGAGCAGAACGCCGGTGACGATGCCGCTGAGCGCGGTCGGGATGACGACCTTCACGATCGTCTTCCACTTCGGCACCCCCAGCGCGTACGAGGCCTCCCGCAGACTGTCCGGGACCAGCTTGAGCATCTCCTCGGTGGACCGCAGCACCGTCGGCAACATCAACAGCACCAGGGCGAACGAGGCCGCCACCGCCGACCGGCCCAGACCCAGCAGGGTGATCAGGAAGGCGAAGATGAACAGCGCCGCCACGATCGACGGGATGCCGGTCAGGATGTCGACCGCAAAGCTGATCACCCGGGCGATCTTGGTGCCGCGGGCGTACTCGACCAGATAGATGGCGCCGAGCACCCCGAGCGGGACGGCGATTGCGGTACAGATCAACGCGATCTCGACCGTGCCGACGATCGCGGCGTAGGCGCCGCCGCCCTCCATCAGCGGGGTGATGCCGCGCTGACTCTGCAACCACCAGTTCGAGTTGAGCACGACCCGGATGCCGCGGGTGATCACCGAGTAGAGGATCCACACCAGCGGTGCCAGGGCCAGCAGCGTGGCCGCCGAGACCAGCACCGTGGCCAGCAGATTCTTCGCCGTCCGAGCACCCCGGGGGCGAGTCAGGTCCAGCGGCTCCGGCTGGGCTTGGGGACGAGTGTCGACGAGTTCGGCGGTCATGGGTTCGCCCGTCCTCGGTCGGCGATGAGCCGGGCGACCGCGTTCACACAGAAGGTGACCACGAACAGCACCAGGCCGGCCGCGATGTAGGCGCCGGTCTTCTCCGGGGTGTCGAACTCCTGGGCGTTGTTGGCGATCTTGCTGGCGAACGTCTCGCCGCCGGCCAGCACCGACGGGTTGAACGGGTCGCCGGGTGCCGGCATCGACAAGATGATCATCACCGCGATGGTCTCGCCGAGGGCCCGGCCCAGGCCCAGCATCGACGCGCTGATCACGCCCGACCGGCCGTACGGGAGCACGGTCATCCTGATCTTCTCCCAGCGGGTGGCGCCCAGCGCCAACGCCGCCTCCAGCTGATCGGCGGGTGTCTGCTCGAACACGTCCTTGGAGATCGCGGTGACGATCGGGATGATCATGATCGCCAGCACCACCGAGGCGACCAGCACGGTGCCGCCGGCCGAGACTCCCGAACGAAACAAGGGAATCCAGCCCAGGGAGTCCTCCAGGAACGAGCTGATCGGCTGCATCCGGGGTGCGAGCTCGATGATGCCCCACAGGCCGAACACGATCGACGGAACGGCGGCCAGCAGGTTGACCACGAACGCCAGCGGGCCGGCCAGCCGGCGCGGTGCGTACTGGGTGATGAACAGGGCGACGCCGACCGAGATCGGCACCGCGATCAGCATCGCCACCACCGAGGACAACACCGTGGTCCACAGCAGTCCGGCGATGCCGAAGCGCAGATTGCCGCTGTCGCCGACCTGCCACTCCCGTGACGTCAAGAAGTTGACCTGATCGGCGGCCAGGCTCGGAATCGCCATCCAGAGCAGGAAAACGCCGACGAAGACGACGATGGCGATGATCACCAGGCTGGCGCCGAGTGAGGCGCCGCGGAAGAGGCGATCGCCGAAGCGGCCGATCTTGGCGAACCGGACCGGGTGATCACGTACGGCGTGGTCAGCACCCCGATGATCGCCGTGCGCGCCGGCTGTCCGATCGACGTGGGTCGGCTCGGCGCGCAGCGGCGTCAGGTGTCGCAACGTGACGCTGGGCCCCGGATGATGATCCGGGGCCAGCGTGTCAACCGGTGATTCGGTCGTCCGATCGGTCAACTGATCGCCTTGACCGCGGTCGCGACCTTGGTCCGCAGTTCGGTCGGCAACGGGGCGTAGCCGAACTGCTCGAACGAGGTCTGGGTCTGCTCAGATGCCATGTAGCCGAGGAAGTCCTTGATCAACGCAGTCTTGTCGGCGTCCATGCCCTTGCTGCACACGATTTCGTACGTCACCAGCAGCAGCGGGTAGGCACCGGCTTCGGTGTCAGCGTACTTCAGCTGCAGCTTCAGGTCGTTGCCGTCGCCGATCACCTCGGCGTCGCCCACCGCCTTGGCGACGTTTTCGGCGGTCAGCTCGACCGGCCCGTTTCCGTTGTCCAGCTGGGCCATCGCCAGCTTGCTGTTCTTGGCGTAGCTCCACTCGACGTAGGAGATGCTGTTCTTGGTCGAGCCGATCGCCTGCGCGATGCCGGAGGACTTGTTCTTGCCCTCGCCGACGCCGCCCCAGCTCTTCGACGGCTCCTTGGTCCAGGCACCCTCGCCGGCCTGCTTGAGGAAGTTCTCCACATTCTGGGTGGTGCCGGACTCATCGGAGCGGAAGAAGACGGTGATGTTCTCGTCCGGCAGCTTGACCCCGGAGTTGAGGGCGGCGATCGCCGGGTCGGTCCACTTCTTGATCTTGCCGGTGAAGATCTCCGACGTCACCTTCGGCGTGAGCACGAGCTTGTCCACACCATCCAGGTTGTAGACCAGCGCCACCGGCCCGGCCACCATCGGCAGATTCCAAGCCGGGTTGCCGTTGCAGCGCTTTGCGGCGGCCGCCGCCTCCTCGTCGTCCAGAGCGGCATCGGAGCCGGCGAAGTCCACCAGACCGCCGGTGAAGTTCTCGATGCCGGCACCGGATCCGGTCGCGTTGTACTCGATGGTGGCCTTGTTGTTGCACTGTGAGCCGTAGGCCGAGATCGCCTGGCTGATCGCGTTGGCCTGGGCGGTCGAGCCCTCCGCGTTCAACTTGCCGGACGGGCAGGCCAGCGAGGCACCCGACGTGCCTGCCGTGCCGTTGGCGGCGCCGGTCGCCGCCGGGTTCGGATCGGAACCGCAGGCCGTCAGACCGAGTACGCCGACGGCCGCCACGGCTGCCACCTGCACCAGTCGCTTGGCCGGCTTGCCCGACCGATGCGCAACGGAAATCGTCACTGTTGTGAGCCCTTCGAACTGGGGTCGCCCCCGGGACATGGAACGCCGGAGCCGTCCGAGCGAGCCGAACAGATGTCCCCGACGCCAGCGAAGCTAGGCAGTCGACGTGACCGGATCGCTCAGTACAGATGAACATCGGGTTAACGCGTGTCTGCATCCTCACCGGCCGCTGGGTGGACACACATCACCCCGCCAAGGGTGGGTCCGGGTCGGCACGAAGCCGGAGTGGGCGAACGGCCGGGCAGCAGGGCAGGGCAAACGGTGCAGCTCAGTGCAACACGCTCTTGAGCACCACCAGGATCATCCCGAACAGGGCGGCGCCGACGACCTCGGCGGCCAGCCGCCAGCCGGTCGCCCGGGAGGCCCGGCCGACGAACCAGCCGAGCAGACCGAGCAGACCGACGGTCGTCCACAGAGCAAGGTCGACCGCGACCGAGGTGGACACTCCGAACAGGACCGCGACCACCACGACGAGCATGGCCGGCAGCCCACCGAGCAGGACGCTCGACTCGTGCCGGGTGGACTTGCGCAGATCCCGCAGGAAGGTCTCCATCGGATGCGCGAGCCGGGCCGACTCGACTCCGGTGAAGACATGGGCAAGGTAGTAGACGACCAACGTCACGCCCGCCGCCACCAGCACCCGGTAGGCCTGGGCCTCGTGCGACGAGGTCACCGCCAGCGCCGCGGCGGCGACGATTGCGCCGTAGATCAGCCCCGCGGAGTTGCGATACCGGTGAATGTCCAGGGCAGCATTTCGCCGGTGCGGGAGGTCGCCGGCGATGTCACGACTCCTGCTCGAGCCGCTGCCGGGCGACGGCGTTGGCGCGACGATCGTCGTCGGAGACGGTGGGCCAGCGCAGGTCCAGTCCTTCGACGGCATCAACGATGGTCGCGACCGTCAGCGCCTGCAGCACCTTCTTCTGATCGGCCGGAATCACGTGCCAGGGTGCCCACGGGGTGGAGGTGGCACCGATCGCGTCGTCGTAGGCCTGCAGGTAGTCGTCCCAGAGCGCTCGCTCGGCGACGTCGGCGGCGTTGAACTTCCACTGCTTGTCCGGGTTGTTCAGCCGGGCGAAGAAGCGTCGCCGCTGCTCGGCGCGGGACACGTGCAGGAAGAACTTCAGCACCACGGTGCCGTTGCGGGCCAGGTGATGTTCGAAGGCGTTGATGTCGTCGTAGCGTTCGGCCCAGAACGCCGGTCCACGATCGGTACGGGGGAGCCGCTGCCGCTGCAGCCATTCCGGATGCACCCGCAGCGCCACGACCTCCTCGTAGTGGGAGCGGTTGAAGATGCCGATCCGCCCGCGCTCGGGCAGCGCCCGGGCGGTCCGCCACAGGAAGGTGTGGTCGAGTTCCTCGTTGGACGGCTTCTTGAACGACACCACCTGCACGCCCTGCGGGTTGACCCCGGACATCACGTGCTTGATGGTCGAGTCCTTGCCGGCCGCGTCCATCGCCTGGAAGACCAGCAACAGCGCGTACGAATTGCTGGCCCACAGGAGCTCCTGGGCTTCGGCCAGGTCCCGGACGCCGAGCGTCAGGACGGAGCCGGCCCGAGTTTCCAGCTCCGTTGACGACAGTTGCTCGGCGTCCGCGCCGCCGGTCCACCGGGTGTGGCGACGGTCGAGTTCGGCGGGTGCTCCGGGCTGCACCACCAGGTCGGCGAGGATGCGGCTGCGTTGATCGGCAACGCTGGTCGTACTGGTCATGGCTGCTCCTGGTGAGCGGTGAAGCGGCGGACGAGGATCTTTCCGATCTCCGACAGGACGAGGTAGCCGACGACGGCGAGCAGGCAGACCACCCACTGCCGGCCGCTGAGCTGCACGGTGTCGAGGATGCGGTTCAGGATGCCCAGCCCGGTGGCCAGCAGCGTCAGCCCGGCGGCGGTGAGGACCAGCAGGTTGAAGCGGCCGTTGGCGATCGTGGCCCGGTTGAACACCGTACGAGTTGGGTCGCGCCACTCGATCGCGGCGACGATGTGCAGCAGCGACGCCGCGGTCAACCCCATCGTGGTTGCGACGGCTGCGCCGTACTCGTCCTCGGCCCAGGCGACCACCGCCAACGTGCCGATCGCGATCAGCAACCCGGCCACCGCCAGCCGTACCGCCAGGGCCGGCCGCACCACCGGCGCATCCGGCGGCCGCGGCCGACGTTGCATCAGCCCCGGCGCCTCCGCGTCGAAGCCGAGTCCGACCGCCAGCACGACGTCGATGGCGAAATTGATCCAGAGGATCTGCAGCGGCAGCAGCGGAGTGCCGTTGGCGATGTTGAAGATGCCGGCGCCGACGAAGGTGAGGATGAAGCCGGCCAGCAGGATCAACTGCACCCGGACGTACTTCATCAGGTTGTCGTAGAGCCCGCGTCCGCCCCGGACCGCGGTGACGATGGTGGCGAAGTTGTCGTCGGTCAAGATCATCTCGGCGGCGTCCTTGGTCACCTCGGTGCCGGTGATGCCCATCGCCACCCCGATGTCCGCCCGGGCCAGCGCCGGCGCGTCGTTGACGCCGTCGCCGGTCATCGCCACGATCTGACCGCGCCGCTTGAGCACGTCCACCAGCCGGACCTTGTCCTCCGGCGCCACCCGGGCCACCACGCCGATGTCGTCCACCTCGGCGAGAAGTTGATCATCGGGCAGGGCGGCGAATTCGGCCCCGGTCAGGGCTCGGCCCTCGATCCCGAGATGATGCGCGATCGCCTCCGCCGTGGTGGCATGGTCGCCGGTGATCATCCGCACCCGGATGCCGGCCTGCCGGCACAGTGCGATCGCGTCCTTGGCCTCCTTGCGCGGCGGATCGACGATCCCGATCAACGCGAGCAACTCCAAGTCCTGTACGACGCCGAGCAGCTGCGGGCCCGACGCGGGCAGCGCGGCCGGATCAAGATCACGACGGGCCACCGCCAGCACCCGCAGTCCGGCGCCGGCCATCCGATCGTTTTCGGCCGCCACCACGGCGCGGTCGCCATCGGTCATCGGCTGACTTGTCCCGTCGGCCCGTACCACTCGCGATGCCCTGCCCAGCAGCACATCCGGGGCACCCTTGACCAGGCAGCGGACCACCGAACCCGTGTCGAGGGGGAAGTCGTGAAAGGTTGCCATCAGCTTGTACTCGGCGTCGAACGGCACCTCGGCCAGCCGCGGGTACTGCCGCCGAGTCGCCTCGACATCCAGCCCGCCCTTGGCCGCCAGCACCACCAGCGCACCCTCGGTCGGATCGCCGATGCAGGCCTCGTCCCGGATCACCGCGTCGTTGGCGAGCGCCATCGGCAGCAGGAACGGCTCCAGCGGCCCTTCGCCGGTGCCGGCCACGTGCCGGATCCGGCCGGTGGTCGAGTAGCCCTCGCCGTCCACGCTGAAGCGGCGGCCGGCGATCACCAGCTCCCGTGCGGTCATCTGATTCAGCGTCAGCGTGCCGGTCTTGTCCGAGCAGATCGCCGAGGTCGAGCCGAGCGTCTCCACCGAGCGCAGCCGCTTGACGATCGCGCCCTGTCCGGCCAACTGCTGGGTGCCGGTGGACAGCAGCATCGTCACCACCGCCGGCAGCCCGGTCGGGATCGCGGCGATGGCCAGGCTGATCCCGATCAGGAAGAGGGAGTTGAAGTCCTCGCCGCGGACCAGGCCGAGGATCACGATCGCCGCCAGCGCAGCCGCCGCCATCAGGGTGATCGCCACGGTGAGCTGATCCAGCTGCTTGGTCAGCGGCGACTTCTCCTGCTCGACGCCGCTGAGCATGCCGGAGATGTGCCCGACCTCGGTGTCCATCCCGGTCGCGGTGACCACGATCTCCCCGCGCCCGCGGGTGACCTGCGAATTCATGTAGGCCATGTCGATCCGGTCGCCGAGGGCGACCTCGGACCCGAGGTCCGGCAGCCCGACCGGTTCGGTGATCTTGCCCGCCGGCGTACTCTCGCCGGTCAGCCCGGCCTCCTCGATCTCCAGCGTCGCCGCGACCAGGATCCGGCCGTCGGCCGGCACCTTGTCACCGGCCTCGAAGCCGACCACGTCACCGGGCACCAGCTCCTCGGCCGGGATCTTCACGATCTCGCCGCCCCGCCGGACGCCGGCGGTGATGATCAACATCTTCCGAAGGCTCTCCACGCTCTCGGCCGCCTTGCCCTCCTGGTGCAGGCCCATCAACGCGTTGAACACGGTCAACGCGAGCACGACGATGCCGGTGGAGAGGTCCTGCAGCGCAACGATGCTGACCACCGCGGCGCCCAGCAGCACCAGTTGCATCAGATCGCGGTACTGCCGGACGAAGGCCCGCCAGGCAGGTTCCTTCGGCTGTTCGGCCAGCTTGTTCGGACCGTACGTGCGACGGCGGGCCTCGACCTCGGTCGAGGTCAATCCGACAGACGGATCGACGCCGAGCCGTACGCAGACGTCCGGTCCCGACAGCAGATGCCATTCGGGCGAGCGGTCCTGCACCACCGGTGGTGCGGTCGTGTTGGTGGCCATGGTCCGAGGTTCGCGCCCGATCGGGTGGGTTGACACCACCCCACCTCGGGTGGTGCCGATCCACCCCGAAGCCGAGGACGCTGGCCGCATGTCTGTCGCAGATGCACCTGTCCTGTCCACCGAGCAACTCGTCGAGTTGGTCGACCTGTTGAAGGGAGTGGACAGTGTCGAACTCAAGCTGACCGTGCCGTCGTCGGCGCGGCGGGCCGCGGTGACCGCGCTGGGGATGGATCCGCTCGACGGTCAGTTGCGCCAGGTGGTCTTCTTCGACACCCCGGACCTGACCTTGAACAAACAGGGGTTGATCCTGCGGGCCCGCCGCGTCCAGGGCCGGGCCGGCGACTCGGTGGTCAAGCTCCGGCCGGTCGATCCGGCCGCGCTGCCGGCGAGCCTGCGCGCCGATCCGACCTACTCGGTGGAGGTCGACGTGCTGCCCGGCGGATTCATCTGCTCGGGTTCGATGAAGGTGCAGGTGTCCGACCATCACGTCAAGGAAGTGATAGCCGGGGACCGGCCGATCCGCGACCTCTACAACAAGCACCAGCGGGCGCTGATCACCGAAACCGTGGGCAGCGGCTGGCTGACCGGGCTCGACGTGCTCGGACCGATCAACGTGCTGAAACTCAAGTGGACGCCGGCCGGCTTGGACCAGCGGCTGGTGGCCGAGCTCTGGCTCTATCCGAACGGCACTCCGTTGCTGGAGCTGTCGACCAAGTGCGCGCCGGCCGACGCGTTCGCGGTGGCGGCCACGGCCAAGGCATTCCTGGCTTCGCACGGGGTCGATCTCGGGGCGCCGCAGCAGACCAAGACGCACACCGCACTGGAGATGTTCTCCGCGGAGTTGCGACAGAACGCGAGCGCGGACGCTCCGGCGGCAGTCTCCCACTGACGCCCACTTCGGACTCAGACCGCTTCTCCACTTCGGACTCAGACCGCTTCTACAGACCCAGGAGTCGGGCCTTGGCAGCGGCGAACTCGTCGTCGGAGAGCACTCCCGCGCTGTGCAGCGACGCCAGTCGCTCGATCTGTTCAGTGGTCGGATCGGCCGGCGGCAACGGCTGGGCGTACGGCTCCGGTTGCTGGGCGTCCTGCTCTGGCGGCTGGGCATACTGCTGGTTCGACGGGCCGTACGGGTCGGCGGGCTGACCGTACGCGGCCTGCGCCTCCTGGTTCTGCCAACGCCGGGCCTGCCGTCGGGAGACTCGGTTCGAGACGGCTGTGGCCGTCCCGGCCACCACCGCGGTCCGGGCGATTCCGCCGAGGAGTCCCATCACGCACCCCCGGAACCGACGGCCTGCTTGGCTTCCTGGGCTTCGATCACGTCCGCCGGCACCCGGGCCTGATCGACGACCTCTCCGCCGGCGTCCCGGACCGCCCGGATGAAGGGAATCAGCCACCGATTCTCCACCGCCAGGATCGCGGCCGAGTTGCCCGGCTCCAGTCCGGGTGCCACTTCCTCGGCGTCCTCGCTGTCCAGCAGGCCGCCGGCCGATCGGCCGGTGATGCTCAGGAAGCTCGGTTGCAGGTCGGGACCGAGCCCTTCAAGAGTGACGGTGCCGACGGAGCCGTCGGTGTCCTTGTAGACCAACAACAGGTCGATCACCCGGATCACGTCCGCGACCACGAGATCACGCAGCGCGGGGATGATGTCGCCGGTGAACCTGTTGCCGGGGAAGTTCAGCACCACCACATCGACCGGTCCACGATTTCCGTTCTCGCCCATCTCAGGCTCCTCCCGTTTGGTTACAGGCTGCAAGACGTACGGGTGGTCCTACCTCACCCCGAGCCGGGTGGTTCGCGACCACCCAAGCCGGCGCGATGATCACGGTGACTGGCCTCGCAACCTGCCCCTGCGGCAGAAAGGCGGCGCAATGACGGGCGCAGCAGATCAGCGACTGGGCATCGACCCGGACCTCGTTGAGTACATCGTCGTCACCACGCCCGATGCCGACCGGCTGACCGAGGTGGCGCGTGCGCTCGTCGCCGCGGTCGAACACGGCGCGATTCAGATCCTCGACGTGGTGGTGATCCTCTCCGAGCCCGGAGCGGCGCTGCGCCGAGTGGTGGAGATCGAGGACGCCGATCTGCTGCCCGAACTCGTGACGATGAAGCGGCCGTTCGGGACGTTGTTGAGCGACCACGACATCGAGCTGATCGGGGTGTCGTTGGAACCCGACGATACGGCGCTGCTGATCTTGGTCGAGACGAGATGGGCCGAGCCGCTGTCGCTCGCGGCTCGTCGGGTCGGCGGGAGGGTTGCCGGCGGGGAGCGCGTCTCTCACCGCCGGGTGGCCGGTGCGCTGGCCAGGATGGCGCGCGATGACGCGCTGGACAGTTGAACGATCCGATGGAGGCAATCCGATGCCGTACAAGGGGCGAAGATTGGGCAGGCCGAGCCCGGTACGCAGTCGGAATTCCGACCTGCTGACACGGTCGCTGCCGATCGATCGGACCTGGCCGATGGTCGCCAGCGTCGTGGTTGATCAGGTGGAGCAACTCCGGGAACTGGCCCGACTGGCCGACGAGGGAATGTTGTCGGCCGAGGAGTTGGAACGTCAGAGGCGGCGGGTGCTCAACGATTGAGGGTGTGCGGAGCCGGTCAGTGATCGGTCGGACCATTTGATCCGGCCGAAGGTCCTGGCCAGGTCGGCAGCCTCTGCCCGCGACCCGCAACCCAGCTTGCGATAGATCACCTTGAGGTGGAATTTCAGCGTGTTCACCGAGATGTAGAGCTCGTCGGCGATCTCCCGCAAGGTCAGCCGGCTCGGCAGCAGTCGCAGGACGTCCCGCTCTCGTTCGGTGAGCGACTCCACCAAGCCCGGCATGTCACGAGCCCGTTGCTCCAGATCCGGGGTTGCCGCCCGACGCAATCGATTGAGCCAGGTCCGCGGGGCCCGCCAGGCGGCACGTTCGATCAGGGCGACGGCCTGCGGGCCCTCCGAGGCGATGGTCTGCAGCAGTCCGTTCTGGGTTGCTAGCTCGACCGCGGCAACGACGTGCTCCAGCGACTCCTCCGACGACGTTGTCGCCCGGGCCAGCAACAGGCGGTGCAGGACGGAGTGGCGGACGCACCGAGGCGACAGCTCACCGAGCAGCCGGGCCGCCTGTGCCCGCTCACCCGACGCGATCAGGATGCGGGCCGAGGAGTACCCGGCCCAGAACGGATCGCCGATCCGCTCCGCCCAGGTCGACGCCTGCTCGGCATCCCCGGACGCGAGTGCCAGCAGGCTGCCGGCCCGGGCCAACCAGTCATGCGCACCAGGGCCGTCGAGCCGGTTGTGCATGAAGTCCTCTGCATCGTCGAACAGCGCCCAGGCCCGATCAAGATCACCGGCGTCCAGGTTGGCCAGGCTCAACTCGATCTTGGCCAGCAGCTTGGTGTACTCGGCCGGACCGACCGCGGTCTCGTCAAGCTCTTGCAGGAGCCTGATCGCGCGCGACCGATCGCCCAACTCGCGGCTGGCCACCGCATCGGCGATCGACGACTCGGCGCGCAGGATCGTCATGTTGTTGGAATCCGAGAGCCGCCGGATCCCGGCGCTCACCCTGAGCGCGTCCACCGGATGACCGGACAACGCCTCCCCGAGAGCGCGTGTCGCCTCGAAGGCGACCCGGCGCTCCGGGTCCAGGCTGAGCAGCTGCATCATCTCTCGCACCTCGGCGACGCTGTCGTCCCATCGCTCGCTCAGGGCGATCTCGCGGGCGACCATGTTCCAGCCGAACCGGCCGAGTCCGTCCTGCGGCCAGCGCGGACCCAACTCCGACAACGCGTGGCGTGCCTCCTGACCGCCCCGAAGCCAGTCGCCACGGACCGTGTGCGCGATCGCCGCCAGGATGTCGATCCGTGAGCGTTCGATCTCGCTGATGTCGCGTCGGGAAGGATCGGAAGCGTCCTCGGCCCACTGGATCAGCTGGTCGACCAAGGTCAGGAACTTCCGCCGGTCGACGAGAAGATGGCACCAGGCGTATCGGGTCATCGAGGTCAGGTCCGCGGTGGCGATCTCGATCGGGATCTGGGCCAGCGTGCCGGCGATCACCGACTCGCGCCCGCTGTCGTACAGGGCGGCGTTCTGGTCGGCGATCAGCCGGAGTGCTTCTCGCGGCCGGTCTCCCTTCAGCCAGTGCGTGAGCGCCATCGAGATCTCGTCGTGCTGCTCGAACCACCGGCCGGCCAGCCGGTGCAGCTCGTGAAGTCGTTCCGGCGACCGCCCCTCCAACTCGGCGGTCAGCAGGTCTGCGACCAGTCTGTGTACGGCGTACCAGCCGGGCGAGGAGAGCCGGGTGACGAACTGACCGTGCGCCTCCGCCCGGGCCAGGATCGCCGCAGCGTTGTCCCGACCGGTCAACGCGGTAGCCAGGCTCGCGTTGACCCGTTCGACGATCGACACCGCGACCAGCGTCTGCACCAACTCCGGGTCCTCACCTTCCAGGAGCTCGTGCCACAGGTAGTCGACATGCATGAGGAAGTCGTAGGGCTCGTCCTGCTGCGCGTCGGGCCTGGCAGCGCCCTCACGCCAGGCCAACGCGGCAAGTCGAATGCTCGCCGCCCAGCCGCCGGCCCGTCGTACCGCCGAGGCCATCTCCTCCTCCGGCATCGCGGGGGCGATCTTGGTGAGCATGTCCTTGGCCTCACCGTGGGAGAAACGCAACTCGGCGAAGTGCAGCTCGCGCAGCTGCCCTCGTACCCGAAGCCGGTCGACCGGCAGCCGGGCCTTCCGCCGCGAGGTCAACACGACCCGCAGCCACGGCGGCAGCGCCTGGACGAATGCGGCCAGCGACTCGGCGGTTTCCCGGGTGTCATCGACGAGGTGGACGTCCTCGATCACCAACACCGCAGGCTCGTGGTCTTCGCCGTACAGCTCGTTGAGCAGGTCCTGTACGACCTCGAAGTGTTCACCCGGGTGCCGGAGCAGTGCCAGCGCGCCGGAACCGTAGCCCGGTGCGATGCTGTCCAGGGCGGCGATGACGCCGGTCCAGAGCTGGACCGGATCTCGATCCGCGGTGTCCAGTGACAGCCACGCGGTGGATCGGCTGTGTTCGGCGGCCCAACTCGACAGCAACGACGTCTTCCCCGAACCGGCCGGCGCGATCACCAGGGTCAGCGGTCCGGTCACCGCTTCATCGATGAGGACGTGCAGGCGTTGTCGCCGAACGAAACCGTTCGTCAACGCCGGCGGTTGCAGCTTCGCCCGGCTGATGGTGGTTGCTACCGGATCACTGTCCACGATCGAGCTCTCGTGTGTCTCGGAAAGCCACCCGGCCGACGTGACTGCGGGCCGAACATGACGCCGGGCCCAGGTGGCTTCGGGTCGAACGTGGCCCATGCCGACCCCAACTCAGGCTAAGACGCTCGGCGACGACGGCGAAGCGGTTCGGCAAACCACCCGGAAATGGGTGACTTTGGTCCACCCTTTCCACGGTCAGGATGGTCGGCGAAGGAGGTCGAGATGAACTTCACTTTTTGGGACCTGAGGTGGTCGATGCTGGCCCTTCACGCTGTTCTTCGTCTGGATCTGGCTGATGATCATGGTCTTCGCCGACATCTTCCGCAGCCATGATCTCTCCGGTTGGGCCAAGGCACTGTGGACCATCTTCATCGTCGTGCTGTCCTACCTCGGGGTGCTGGTCTATCTGATCGCGCGGGGTCGCAAGATCAGTGAGCATGCCCAGCACCGAGCGCTCGAACAGGAGCAGCAGAGCCGCGCGTACATCCGGACGGTGGCCGGCTCCGACGGAGCGGTCGGTGAGATCGAGAAGTTGGCGGCTACGTGACGCGGGCACGATCACCGAGGAAGAATTCCAACAGGGCAAGGCCAAAGTCCTCAGCTGATCAGGCCAGCGGGCGGTGGGTCTCGACGGCGTGCACCGCTCCGGTGTCGGTCAGGTGCACCACCACGCATTCGGCGGTGGAGACCGCGCGCTCGGGCAGTTCGAGCGCGGCGAACATCGTCGGCAGCACCGGCCGATGTCCGCAGACCGCGATCGGCCGGTGCTCGACCACGGCTCGCTCGGCGATCCGGCGCATGGTGGCCGCCACCGCGTCCGGATCGGCGCTGCCCTCGGCCTCACTGAGGATCGGCAACTGCTCGGACTTGATCTTGTGCGCCAAGGCGTACGGCTGAACTGTCGCTGCGCAACGTCGCCAGGGCGAGGTGACCAACTCCTGCACCCCGTAGGCCGACAGCAACGGAGCGAGCCGCCGGGCCTGCACCCGGCCGCGGGCCCGCAGCGGCCGGTCGGCCTCGGTGCCGTCCCAGTCCTTGCGGTTGATCGCCTTGGCGTGCCGGACCACGATCAGCGGTGTGGTGTACGGCTGGTTCGCGGCCTGCTCGACCACCGAACGATCCTGCGCGTAGCTCAGTCGTGCCGCCGCCTCTGCCATACCGCACCAGCGGACCTCGTCGACCTCGGGCAGGCCGTCCTTGGAGATGTTGATCTTGACCTGGCCGTCGGTGGGTCCGATCGCGTCCGCCCGCCACCAGGCGACGATCTTCTCCGCGGACTCCGACAGCAGATGGCTGGTGCGATCCAGCGGGGACAGCAGCCGGATCCAGGACGAGGCCTCCTCGGCGACCTCGCGGACCGCGCCCTCGGGAAACGTCTCGAACGGTTCCAGCTTTCCCTTGGGCAGTGTCCAATCGTCGTAGCGCGGCCGGTGGATGATCAACACCTCACGGCCGTGGGGACCGTCCCGAAGCACGGCCGCGCCGGCTGCCTGGATGATCTTCACTCGGTCTCCTCGGTGTTGATCAGGTGGGCCGTTCGGTGTTGATCATTTGGCCCGGGAACGACGGCTGGTCCGGTTGATCATCATCTCCTGGATGTCGCGCAGCGGCTTGCCCTCGGCATCCAGCACCCGCTCGTGCCAGGTGCCGTCGCCGCTCAGCCACCAGGCGCCGGTGCGTTCGTTGAAGGCGATGTCGAACAGTTCGGAGATCTCGTCGATGTGGGCCTGGTTGGTGATCTGCACCAGCACCTCGACCCGGCGATCGAGGTTGCGGTGCATCAGGTCCGACGATCCCATCCCCACCGACGGCTGGCCGCCGTTGGCGAACCAGAAGAGCCGACTGTGCTCCAGGAAACGGCCGACGATGCTGCGGACCCGGATGTTGTCGCTCAGGCCCGGGATCTGCGGCCGCAGGGTGCAGATGCCGCGCACCCACAAGTCCACGTTGACCCCTGCCATCGACGCTCGGTACAGCGCATCGGTGATCGCTTCGTCGACCAGCGAGTTGACTTTGATCTTGATCCCGGACGGGCGTCCGGCCTTGTGATGCTCGACCTCGGCCTCGATCCGCTCGATCAACCCGGTACGGATGCCGTGCGGTGCGACCAGCAGTCGCCGATACTCCTTCTCCTGTGTCATTCCGGAGAGGTGGTTGAACAGTCGGCCGATGTCCTCGGTGACGATCGGGTTCGCGGTCAGCAGGCCCATGTCCTCGTACAACCGGGCGGTCTTCGGGTTGTAGTTGCCGGTGCCGATGTGGGCGTAGCGGCGCAGACCCTCGGGCTCGTCGCGGACCACCATCGCCAGCTTGCAATGGGTCTTCAACCCGATCAACCCGTACACCACATGGCAACCGTGCTGCTCCAGCCGACGGGCCCAGGCGATGTTGGCCTGCTCGTCGAAGCGGGCCTTGATCTCCACCACCGCAAGGACCTGCTTGCCGGCCTCGGCGGCGTCGATCAGTGCGTCCACGATCGGAGAGTCGCCGGAGGTGCGATACAAGGTCTGCTTGATGGCAAGGACCTGCGGGTCGTCGGCGGCCTGCTCGATGAATCGCTGCACGCTGGTGGAGAACGAGTCGTACGGGTGATGCAGCAGCACATCGCGCTGCTTCAACGCGGCGAACATGTCGGCCGGTTTGGCGGTCTCCACCTCGGCCAGGTGCGGATGCGTCTTGGGCAGGAAGGCCGGATACTTCAGCTCGGCCCGATCAAGATCAGCAAGGGCGCTCAAACCACCAAGGTCAAGAGGAGTCGGCAGTTTGAACACCTCCTGCTCGCTGACGTCCAACTCGGTCATCAGCAGTTCGAGCATCTTCGGGTCCATCGTGTCGACGACCTCGAGGCGGACCGGCGGCCGGCCGACCTTGCGCCGCAGCAGCTCCTTCTCCAACGCCACCAGGAGATTCTCGGCGTCGTCCTCCTCGACCTCGACGTCCTCGTTGCGGGTGACCCGGAAGACGTGATGATCAACGACCTGCATGCCACCGAAAAGTTGATCAAGGTGCCGGGCGATGATGTCCTCCAACGCAACGAACCGGCCCTCGGACAGCGACAGGAAGCGGGGGAGTACGTCGGGCACCTTGACCCGGGCGAACTGGCGGGCGCCGGTGTCGGGATTCTTCACCAGCACGGCGAGATTGAGGCTCAGCCCGGAGATGTAGGGGAACGGGTGCGACGGATCGACCGCCAGCGGGGTCAGCACCGGGAAGATCCGTTCGGCGAAGAGCTGCCGCATCCGGTCCTTCTCGGCCGGCTCCAGCTGATCCCAGCGGAGGATCTCGATGCCGTGCTCGGCCAGCTCCGGGCGCACCTCGTCGATGAAGATCCGGGCCTGCTCGGCCACCAGTTCGCGGGTCCGGTTCAAGGTCGCTTCGTGGATCTCGCGCGGCATCAGACCGCTGGCGCTCGGCACCGCGACACCGGCCGCGATCCGGCGCTTCAGCCCGGCCACCCGGACCATGTAGTGCTCGTCCAGGTTGGTGGAGAAGATCGACAGGAAGCGGACCCGCTCCAGCAGCGGGATCCGGACCTTGTCCTTGGCCAGTGCCAGCACCCGGTTGTTGAACGCCAGCCAGCTCAGCTCCCGGTCGAGGTAGCGGTTGGCGGGCAGGTCGGGGTCGACGACCTCCTCGTCGTCGGCCAGCGACCGGGTCACCTGACTGGTCCGGCCGGCCGGGCTGCTCTTGTCCAGCAGCCGGGTCTGGCTGCCGGCGATCACCTCGGTCTCGTTGTCCGGGTCGGTGTCGGCCGGCGCTCCGGCCATCGCGGTGCGAGTGGTGATCGCGGGCACCTTCGTACGATCCTGCCGCGACGTCTCGGCGGCGTCCCGCTGCTCGAAGGCGTCCGGCTCTGCCGGCTTGCCCAACAGCCTGCCGTTGCCGGTCGGCTCGCCGCCCAGAAGGGTATCCGTGCTGTTCATGCTCACTCCTGCCCTCACCGCGACGCTCGCCCGATCGCGATCGTCACTCTCATCCTGCTCTGCAGATCATGCTGATGCCGACCTCACCGTCAGGTGAACGGCAGGTTGCCGATTCGTTCAATCGGCCGCTCGATCGTCGGTCTCACGGTGTTGGGCGTACAGCACGTCGCGATTGATCTCGTCGAACCCGTTCAGCACGTACAGGCCGACCGCGGGCTCATTGTCTCCCTCCACGTACAAGATGACCTCGGTCAGCCCGAGATCATCCCGCAGATGCCGCAGCCCCGCCCGCAGCAGCGCCTTGCCCAGGCCCCGGCCGGCATGGTCGGGATCGACCCCCAGCACGTACACCTCCCCCCGGGTGTCGGAGTGCTGCTTCAGCCAATGAAACCCGAGCAACGAGGTTGCCGAGCCTGTCGAAGGACTCGATCCGACCGCAACCAGGAAGTCATCCGGATCGAACCACGACTCGGCCATGGTGGCGTGCAGCCCGTCGAGGCTCACCCGGCCCTGCTCCGGATGCTGCGCGAAGGCTCGGGCGTTGACTCGTACCCAGGCCTCGTCGTCGACGCCGGGCCGGAACGCCCTGATGGTCACTCCGTCCGGCAGCTCCGGGTCGAGGATCGGCGTGTCCAGCGGCCGAGCCATGATCAACAACTCCCGGACCGGTACGAAGTGAGCGCTGGCCGCGAGCGTCCGAGCGGCCAGCGAGTTACCCGGCGCCCAGATCCGTACCGACGACTCGGCCGCCTCGATGGTCGCGGCCAGCAGCCGCCGTCCGGCGCCGGCGCGACGGGCATCCGGCAGCACGAACAACGACCCGGTCGGATCACTGTGCGCGTCCCGGAGGAACGCGTATCCGACCCAGGCCAGCGACTCGTTGCCGTCGGGATCGGTACCGACCCGATGGACGGTGACATGCAACGGGGCCTGTCCGGACGGCAGGGACTCCGGATGCTGGATCGCCTGCAGTGCTTCGTCGTTGAGTGGGGGATGGCCGTCGACAGCCTCGGTCTGGCGGGCCATCTCCAGCACGGTGTCGCGGTCAGCCGTCGGCACCGCGTCCGCCGCGGTGACCGTGTAACGATGCTGGTTCTCGGAGTCCACGGGCCTACCGTATCGAGCCCGGCGCGGCCCGATGCCGGCCGAATCGATGGGCGAACATACAGTGGCCCGGTTATGGAAGACAGCACGCCCGCCGACCGACAGCACACCGGAACCGATCACTCTGCCGCGCCGGACCTCGTCTGGGCCCGTCGTCAGCGATTGCTGGCGCTGGTCGGCACCCTGGTCGCGATCCTCGGACTGATCACCGCCGTCGGCGGCCTGGTCGGTCTGGCCGCCGACGCCGCCGACGCCCGGCCGTACGCGATCACGGCGGTGATCGGCGCTGCCGCCCTGGCGTTGTGCTGCGCGGTGATCGCCGTCTGCTGGTTCGGGCAACTCCGCCGCTGGCAGGCCGGAGACCAGAGCCTCGATCACGGTCGTGCGCGGCTCACCCTGATCGCTCACGTGGCCAGCTACCCAGCCGTCCTGGTCACCATGTACGGGGCGCTGGCCGCCAGCGCCCTGGCCTACTGGGATTCGCTGTCCGGCACCTTGCTCGGCATCACCTTCATCCTGGTGATCTTCGCCCAGATCCTCGGCGGCACCCAGCTCCTGCGCCGATCCGGCCCGCCCGGCACCATCCCCACCTACCTCCGCAAACTCAACGCGAAGGTCCAATCCCTCCGCTGACCCATCAGCCGCGCGCCAAACCTGCCGCCGCGCGCGAAATTCCGGGTGCGGCGGTGGTTCTTGCGCGCGGCTGATGGGGTCGTTGTGGTTAGTTGCAGTCTCTGCAAGAATCGGCGGATGGATCCGGGTTCGAAACAGGCCCCGCCGCTATCGGGTGCGCGGCTCGGACTCCGAGAGCGCAAGAAGCTGGCGACCCGGCAGTCCGTCCAGGCCGCGGCACTGCAGCTGGCGCTGGAACGTGGGGTCGATCGGGTCACCGTGGAGGAGATCTGCAAGGTTGCCGAGATCGCCCCGCGGACCTTCTTCAATCACTTCGCCGGCAAGGACGAGGCGCTGGTCGGCGACATACCCCCCGATCTCGATCAGGCAGCGCTGGAACGGATCCGGGACGGGCGGCCGGACCGGTTGTGGGACGACCTCGGTGCCCTGTTGCTCTCGTACGCGCCCAGGATCAGCGTGCGCCGGGAGGAGTTCCTGGCCCGCCGGCGGATGTTGCAGCACCCATCGCTGATGCCCCGCGTGCATGCCCGGTTCGCCGCGCTGGAACAGAGCCTGATCGAGGCGATCGCGTTCCGGACCGGAACCGATCCGACCGCCGACGCCTACCCACAGATGGTGGCGGGCATGACCGTGACCGCCATGAAGGTCGCGATGCGCCGATGGACCTCGGCCGCCGACGACCGGCCGCTGGAGGACTACATCGACGAATCCATCGCCGCCCTGCGCAGCGCGCTGTCTGTCTGAGCTTCGGCACCGACCTCTTGGTCACCGGGTCCGCCGACCGCGGATTCCAGGAGGTTCGAGTCGCTCAGGGTGACCTTTGGGTGCGCAAGCTCCTCGGATTCGAGCCGTGACGACCGCGGACCCGGAATCGGCGGGCTGATCCGACGCGGTAGACCGCAGCTATTCGACCTCGGAATGGTTCGCCGTCGCCACCTCGGGGTCTAGCGCCGAACGCCCGACGCGAGGCAACTCGTACAGGATGCCCGCGACGAAGACGATCCCGGTGGCGAGCGCGAGCGCCGACATCCCGGCCCCGACCGCGAAGCTGGAAATGGTGCCGTGCGACCAATGTCCGCTGCGCGGTTGATAACCGACGATGAACGGCGCGGCCATCAACCAGAGGCCGCCCAGGAAGATCAGGCACAGGACGCCGACACCGAGCCTGTCTCTGCTGTTGATCATGCTGACTCCTCCGTCCGATGCGTTGTCGCCGCCGGCCGTTCACCGATCCGCCGCCCCGAGTCGCCGTTCCAGGACGCCGGCTCACCGTTCGGCGAGCGGTTCTCCCGTTCCCGCTGCAGATCTTCGGTCAGTGCGGCCACCAAGGGCGACAGCAGCTTGTCCAGATCACTCGACGGAGCCGGCGTGGTCGCCGGTGCGGCCGGCGCGGCTGCCGGACTCTCGTCGGCTGCCTCGGCCGGTCCACGTCGAGCGGCACGCGGCTCGGCCAGCCCGCGTTCCTGCAGGTTCGTCATCAACGCCGCGGCGAAGATGATCATGCCGAGCAGACCCAGCACGCCGAGCCCGATCCCGGACCACACGTCGGTGACGGTCTGATGCGTCCAATCGACGTCCTTCGGCTGCAGGCCGAGCGCGAACGGAGACAGGATCAGCCACAATCCGGCCAACAGGGCCAGGCAGGATGCCACCGCGCCGGCAAGTCTTCTGGTCATGGAAATCCCTTCCTACATGTCAACCCCGGTCGCCGGCCGCGACGCCGAGCAGCCCGATCGCGGCCGGTCTGATCAGATGATCAGCAGCGTGTCTGGCCCGCTCGGTGGTGGTACCCGGATGATCGCCGGCGAGTCGCGCGAGCTCTCTGCTCAACGCACCCTCCGGCGCCCCGGAACGGCTCACTCGCCGAGCGATCAAGGTCAGCACCAGACCAGCGGCCAGCGCGTCCCGTCGTACCGCGTCAAGTTCAGCGCCCGACTGCGGTGCCGGTGCCCGGGTCCGCAGCGGGATCTCCTTCAGGAACCACGCCAGTACGAAGGCGACCGCCACCACCGGTACGAGGTAGAGATAGATCGGCGTCAGGGCGTCGGCGAACGCATGACGGAAGATCACCTGCACCTGCTCGGGCAACTTGTTGATCATGGCCGGAGTGATCGAGTTCGAGGCCGGCACATGGGTCCCGGGCGGCACCTTGCTGGCCAGCTTGTCGGTCAGCCGGTGGATGAAGACCGAGCCGACGACCGCCGCACCGACCGAACCGCCCATCTGCCGGAAGTAGTTCGTGGCCGCGGTGGCCGAGCCCATGTCCCGGTATGGCGCCGAGTTCTGCACGGCCAGCACCAGCACTTGCATGGTCAGGCCGATACCGAGGCCGACCACTGCCATGTAGATGCCGTTGGTCACCCGGCTCGTGTCGGCGCTCATCAGCGACAGCAGACCGCACCCGAAGGCGGCGATCGCGGTGCCGAAGATGGGGAAGACCTTGTACCGGCCGGTCGAGGTGATCAGCCGCCCGGAGCCGATGGTGCCGACCAGCATGCCGGCCACGAACGGCAACAGCAGCAGGCCGGAGGCCGTGGCGCTCACGCCGTCCACCGTCTGGATGAATGTCGGCAGATAGCCGACGGCGCCGAACATGGCGATGCCGACGATGAATCCCATCGCCGCGCACACCACGAAGATGCGATCGCGGAAGAGTCGCAGCGGCAGGATCGGCTCGGCGGCGCGGTGCTCGGAGATGACGAACGCGACCGCGGCGACCACGAAACCGCCGGCCAGCAGAATGATCATCGGCGAGCTCCAGTCGTACTTGGTGCCGCCCCAGGTGGTGACCAAGATCAAACAGACCGAGGCGGCTGCCATGAAGAAACTGCCGAGGATGTCGAGACGATGGTGTTCCCGCCGCTTCGGCAGGTGCAGCACGGTGCTGATCACGAACAAGGCGACCGCGCCGATCGGGATGTTGACGTAGAAACACCAGCGCCAGGACAGGTGATCGGTGAAGAATCCGCCGAGCAACGGTCCGATCACGGTGGCGACGCCGAACACCGCACCGATCATCCCCATGTACTTCCCGCGCTCGCGGGGAGAGACCACGTCGCCGATGATCGCCTGGGCGCCGATCATCAGACCACCGCCGCCGATCCCTTGCAGGGCACGGAAAGCGATCAACTGGTTCATGCTCTGGGAGATCCCTGACAGGATCGAGCCGATCAGGAAGACCGTGATCGCGAACATGAACAGGCCCTTGCGACCGAACTGATCGCCGAGCTTGCCGTAGATCAACAGCACCACGGTGGAGGCGAGCAGGTACGAGGTCAGCACCCAACTGATCTTGTTCAGCCCGTGCAGATCGCCGGCGATGGTCGGCATCGCCGTGTTGACGATGGTCTGATCCAACGCCGCCAGCAACATGCACAGCATCAACCCGCCGAAGACGACCATGATCTGCTGGTGCGTCAGATCGGACGGATGGTGTTGATCAAGTTGTGCCGGTGCACGCGTCGTCGTACTCATAGCGAAGACCCCAACGTCGTCGATGAGTGCGCCGCCCCCGAAACGCGACGCACGGACGATCGTTGCACTCACTGCATGTTTACGCAAGGTGCACCGAGGTTCGGAACCCTCAGTCACCGCCAAGCGCCAAAGGGCCTGAGCTCGTTGAAAGGGCCCTGAGCTTGTCGAAGGGTCGTGAACCGGCGCGTGATACCGGTCCTTCTTCGACAGGCTCAGGACCCTTGGGGTTGTGATGGTGGTCTTCGACAGGCTCAGGGCCTGCTGACAGCTACCCCTTCAGGGCGCCGGCGGCGATGTTGGCGATGAAGTGGCGGGAGCCGATGATGAAGATGCCGATCAGCGGTACGACGCTGATTACGGCGCCGGCCATCACCATGCCGTAGTCGGTCGCGTAGATGGAGTTGAGGGTGGACAGGGCGACCTGCAGGGTCTGGCGTTGCGGGTTGACCAGCACGATCAGTGGCCAGACGTAGTCGTTCCAGGTGCCGATGAAGGTGAAGATGCCGAGGAAGGCAATGCCGCCGCGCATCATCGGTACACCGATGCTCCACCAGGTACGGAAGAAGCCGGCACCGTCGACGCGTGCTGATTCGACCAGTTCGTTGGGGATGGAGGACTGGGCGAACTGTCTGAGCAGGAAGATGCCGAACGCGTTGGCGGCGCCGGGCACGATCAGGGCGGCGAAGCTGCCGATCCAGCCCAGCCAGCTCATCAGCACGAAGCTGGGCACCAAGGACAGGCTGCCGGGGACCAGGAACGTTGCCATCAAGATGGTGAACAGGATGTTCTTGGCCGGGAAGTTGTACTTGGCGAAGGAGTAGGCGGCCAGGGAGTCGAAGAACATCACCAGGATCGCGACCGCGGCCGAGATCAGAAAGGTGTTCAGCAGGGCCCGGAACAGGTCGACGTTGTCGATCACGCCCTTCACGTTCTCGGCGAAGCTGGACCCGACCCACAGTTTCGGCGGGTAGCCGAAGATCTCGGCGGTGGTGTGGGTGGACATCACCAGCAGCCAGTAGAACGGGAACAGCGAGAAGATCACGCCGATGATGATGCAGATGTGGGTGACGATCCGTGTCACCAGCGTCTTGCGTCGGGCCGCGGCGTTGGTCGATTTGCCGGTCGGATCGCCCAATCGGGCCGAGCCGACATCCAGCGTTGCAGTCATCGGGCTACCTCCCGCCGACGGCGGATCCGTCGTTTCGTGTTGCCGTCGGTGTCGCGTTCGGAGACCAGGCGCCAGTTGATGATGGCAAAGATCGCGGCGATGATGAACAGGGCCCAGGCGATCGCCGAGCCGTAGCCGAAGTCGAACTGGGTGAAGGCCTGGTTGTACTGGTACAGCACGATCGTCATGCCGGCCTCACCGGGGCCGCCAGAGTTGCCGAGCAGGACCTGAGGTTCGGTGAACAAGCTCAGGCCGCCGATGGTGGAGGTGATCACGGTGAACAAGATCACCGGCCGCAGCATCGGCACGGTGATCCGGCCGAAGATGCTCCAGGTGCCGGCGCCGTCGACTCTTGCGGATTCGTACAGTTCGGTGGGGATGGCCTGCAGTCCGGCCAGATACAAGATCGCGTTGTAACCGGTCCAGCGCCAGATCACCATCATGGCGATGGTGAACTTGATCCCCCACGGGCTGGACAGCCAGGGGATCTGGGCGGCGCCGATGGCCTGCAGGGCGGAGTTGATCAAGCCGAAGCTGTTGGAGAAGACCGAGCCGAAGACGATCGCCATCGCGACCATGCTGGTCACGTTCGGGATGAAGTAGGCGACCCGGTAGAAGCCCTTGAACCGGATGTTCTGATGCAGCAGGAAGGCGATGATCAACGCGAAGAACAACATCGGGATCGTCGACATGAACCAGATGATGAACGTGTTGCCGACCGCGTTCCAGAACCGCGCATCGGTGATCAGATAGCGATACTGGGCCAGTCCGACGAAGGTCCGCTTGCCCATCCCGTCCCAGTTGGTGAACGACAGATAGATCGAGAACACCAACGGGAACAGCCCGAACACCAGGAAGAGGATGTAGAACGGGGCCACCGACACGTACTGCGGCCAGAACCGCTTCAACGGATTCCGTGGCCGGCCGGCCGGTGCCGTGGTGGGTTTGATCGCGGGAGTCGTGGTCGAGACCGCGGGATTCGTGGCTGTCATACGTCGATCCCTCGCTTCCGCAGAGTCTTGTTGGTCTGATTCACCGCGTCTTCCCAGGCCTGGTCGGGATTCTTGCCCGCGCTCTCGACGTTGATGATCTCGGTGCCGAAGTACTGCGCCTGGGTCTCGAACGTGCTGATGAAGGCAGTCGGTACGGACTCGGCCGACTTCAGGAAGAACGTCTGGGTGTCCTGACCGGCGAAGAAGCTGTTGTTGCCCTTCATCAGATCGCCCTTGAACGAGTCGAGGGCGGAGGGGAACAACTGCATGTTGTTGTAGGACTGGGCCTGGTTCTGCGGGTTGTTCATCCAGGTGATCAACTTGAACGCGGCCTCCGGATCCTTGCAGGTGTGCGGCAGGCAGACGAACGATCCGCCGCTGTTGCCGGGCCGGACCGGTTGCGACGCCAGTCGCCACTTGCCCTTGGTGTCGGGTGCGGTGTCGGTCAGGATCTGCGCCCACCAGACGGCCTCGATGTGTCCGGCGGTCTTGCCGCTGGTCCAGGCCGCGTTCTGATCGGTGCTGTTCTGCTGATTGCCGGTGACCCCGGCCTTGATCGCCTTCACCGCGGTGTCCCAGGCCTGCTTGATCGCGCTGTTCGGCTCCATGTAGAGCAGCTTGCCGGCCTTGTTGAAGTAGCGCTCGGGGCTGGCGTTGATGAACTGGCCGAAGATCACGCCGGCGTTGATGTCCATGAACGAGCCGACGTTCTTCTTCAGTTTCTGGCCCAGCTCGATATAGCCGTCCCAGGTCTTGATCTGCTCGCTGACCGCGTCCGGATCGGATTCGATCTGGGCCTTGTCGAAGACGTCCTTGCGGTAGTAGAAGCCGGTCGGACCGGTGTCCAGCGGGAAGAAGCAGAACCGGTTCGTCGGGGTGACGCCGAGTTGCCACTTCCAGTCGAAGTAGAGGTCCTTGTACTGCTGCGCCCCGAGGTCGTTCAGGTCCAGGAACATCGACTCGTTCGGGAAGTACAGCGACACATTGGAGTTGATGTAGGTCAGGTCGGGGATGTAGGCGTTCCCGGCCAGACTGGTACGGAGTTTGGTGTCGAAGGTGCCGCCGACGAGGTCGGCGCGCAATCGCATCCCGTTGGTTCCCGGGATTTCCTTGGCCGCGATGGCCAGGAGCTTCGGATCGGCCGACCGGTCCCAGTACCAGAGCACCAGTTCCTTGGGGTCGGACGAGATGGACGTGGTCGAGCCGCAGCCTGACAAGGCTCCGGCGGTTGCTAGTGCTCCCAGGCCGGCGGCGCCGGCGAGGAGCGATCTTCGAGAGAATCCGGCCATCGGCTCTCACTCTCGGCTCTGAGGTGAACACGGACATGGACGAACCATGATCATCGCGAAGATGATCATGGCGCGAGGTGCGAATCGTGAACGTTCACGATTCCTTTGGCTGGAACATTGACAGCCGCCGTGCGGGATGTCAATAGTTGGGTTCGCTCACAACCTTCAAAGCTTTCGATGGGATTGATGTCAACGATGAGTCCTTCCACAGACTCAGCCCGCTCGCTGCGCTGGGCAGTCCTCGGCCCGGGCAACATCGCTCGCCGCTTCGCCGGTCAGCTTCCGCACAGCCGGTACGGCACGCTGGCCGGTGTCGGCAGCTCCGATGCGGACCGGGCGCGCAAGTTCGCCGACGAGTTCGGCCTCGACGACAACGCGGTGATCGGCAGCTACGACGACGTTCTCGCCTCACCCGAGATCGACGCGGTCTACGTGTCGACCGTGCACACCACCCACGCCCGATTGACGATCGCCGCGCTTAGGGCCGGCAAGCAGGTGCTGTGCGAGAAGCCGCTGGCGCCCAACAACGGTCAGGTGATGGCCGTGGTCGACGCCGCCCGCGACACCGGCCAGGTGCTGGTCGAGGCGTACATGTATCGCTTCCACCCGCAGACCCGGGAGGTGCTGCGGCTGGTGGCCGAGGGCGCGATCGGCGAGATCCGGCACATCGACGCCACCTTCGCCTTCCGCGCCGGCCGGCAGGAGGGACGTCTGTTCACGCCGGAGACCGCCGGTGGCGGAATCCTCGACGTGGGCGGCTACCCGGTCTCCTACGCCCGCGCGATCGCGGGCGCCGCCCTGGGCAAGCGTGTCGCCGAGCCGGTCTCGTTCACCGCATCCGGCAGCATCGGTAGCACCGGGGTGGACGAGTGGGCGGTGGCCGATCTCGGCTTCGCCGGCGGCATCACCGCCGTGGTGCGGACCGGTGTCCGGCTGCAGGACACCAACACGGTCAGCATCTACGGCTCGGCCGGCAAGATCGAGATCGCCGATCCCTGGACACTGTCCGAGGATCCGGTGATCACCGTGACCAAGATCGGCGAAGACCCTGTGCAGCAAAGCTTTGCCGGCAGCTTCCCGTACGCGCTGGAAGCCGACGGCGTCGCCGAATCGGTCGGTGATCAAGCCGCGACCGGCCCGATCGAGATGAGCCTGGACGACACACTCGGTAACGCCAAGGTGCTGGATCAGTGGCGGGCCGCGATCGGACTGCAGTACCCGTTCGAGGGCGACACCGCCGACATCCCCACCGTGGACGGCGAACCGCTGGATGTCCGGCCGAGCGAACGGCTGCACACCCCACCGATGAAGTACGGAACGATTCCCGGCATCGACAAGCAGATCTCCCGGTTGGTGATGGGTTGCGACAACCAGCCCGATCTGGCGCATGCATCGGCGATGTTCGATCACTTCTTCAGCCTCGGTGGCAATGCGTTCGACACCGGCTACATCTACGGCGGCGGACGACATGAGAAGTTGCTCGGTCAGTGGATGGCCAATCGCGGCGTCCGTGACGACGTGGTGGTGATCGTGAAGGGGGCACACACCCCGCACTGCGATCCGGAGTCGCTGACCTCCCAGCTGCTGGAGTCGCTGGAACGCCAGCAGTCCGACTACGCCGACATCTACATGATGCATCGCGACAATCTGGACATCCCGGTCGGCGAATTCGTCGACGTGCTGGACGAGCACTACCGGGCGGGCCGGATCAAGGTCTTCGGCGGCTCCAACTGGACCAGGGAACGGTTCGAGGAGGCCAACGCCTACGCCGAGGCCAACGGCCGCCAGGGCTTCAGTGTGCTGAGCAACCACTTCGGGCTGGCCGAGGCCTACGACGTGCCCTGGGACGGCTGTAAGCACGTCACCGACCCGGCCTCCAAGCAGTGGCTGACCGAGAGCAAGATTCCCTTGCTGCCTTGGTCTTCGCAGGCGCGCGGCTTCTTCGCGCGACCGGCCCGGCCCGATGATCGCAGCGATCCCGAGTTGGTCCGCTGCTACTACAGCGACGACAACTTCGAACGACTCCGCCGGGCGGAGAAGCTGGGTGCCGAGCTGGGCGTGCCGGCCACGGCGATCGCGTTGGCGTACGTGTTGGGTCAGCCGTTCCCGACCTTCCCGTTGTTCGGCCCGCGGTCGATCACCGAGACCCGTTCTTCCTTGCAGGGCGTCGGTGTCGAGCTGTCCGAGGAGCAGTTGGCCTGGCTCGATCTGCGCAAATGATCAAGGCCCCGGTGGCGGCGTCGGCGGGGCGCCGGGTCACCATCCGCGACGTCGCCGAGGCGGCGCGGGTGTCCCGGCAAACCGTCACCCGGGCGATGAACGACATGCCCGGGATCAACGCCGGCACCAAGGAACGGGTGTTGCTGGCGGCCCGGGAGCTCGGCTATCACCCGTCCCGGTTCGGTCGCGGTCTGGTACTCCATGATCATCACACCATCGGCCTGGTGATCGACAACCTGGTCAATCCGTACTATCCCGAGCTGTCCTCGGCGGTCGTCACCCGGGCCGCCGAACGCGGCTGGACGGTGGTGTTGATGGACTGCAGCGGAGTCGACAACCAGCGCGACCTGATCGGCCAACTGGCCGATCAGGTCGACGCGCTGATCGGCTACGTACATCTGGACTACGAGGAGCTGTCCCGGCTGCTGCCCGGGGTGCCGGTGGTACGGATCGACGCCCCGGACCCGACAGCAGTACCGGGTTCGGTGAATTTTGATCTTGGTCGCGGGATGGCCGAGGTGGTTGATCATCTGCTGCAGCGCGGGGTCCGGCGTCCGGTGATGTTGGACTCCAGCCGGGACGAGTCCGGCTTGACCGAACGCGCCCGGCAGTTCATCAAACTCATGCAAGGCCACGGCATCTCGGCACCGGTACTGCATGCCGGCGGTGATCAACTCTCCGACGGGATCCGGGCGACAACCGAGATCATCACCACCATGCCGCGGACGGACGCGATCATGTGCTTCAACGACATCACCGCCTTCGGCGCGCTCAAGGCGTTGCGTCAACACGGTCGCGAGGTCCCACGCGACGTCCGGGTCGTCGGCGTCGACGGGCTGGCCGCCGGCACCTACGTCACGCCGATGCTGACCAGCCTGGCGCTGGACATGACCAAGGTCGCCGCGGCTGCGGTGGACATCGCCCTCGGCCGGCTGGACGGCAGCATCGCTGCCGGATCGCGGGGGGCCCGGCGGAAGGTGCGCCACAAGCTGGTGATCAGGGAGTCGACCTGATCCGTCTTGAAGCATGCGAAAGCGCCTCCGGCCAGGGCGCTGCCTGATAGGTAGGGAGAGGCAGCTGGGGCGCAGCCTCCCGGCCAGGAGACGCTTTCGCTCGGCACCGGCGGCGGAGCACCCGGATCGGGGGTTTCCGAACGCCCTTCGCGCGGTGACTGGTCGACGCCGGATTCGGCAGAAGTTCGAGTGGGGGGCGCGTCACCCGGTGTCGATACAGCCGACTTTAGGAGCCGTCCGCGATCCCGTCAGCCCGTCGATCTTCAGATGCTGAAACAGGGTCCAAAGCCTCTGGAATCCGGGTCGCCGATGGAGGCGAGATCACTCGTCGAAGCGGTCGGCGGCCAGTTGCAGCGACAGGTTGGCCGCTATCGCGCGCAGTTTGTCGGTGATCGAGGCCAGGTCGGCGATCCGGCGATCGTCGGCCGGCAGCGAGATCGCCAACGCCGCGATCGAGTCGGTGGTCTGCACCGGCACCGCCAGGCAGGTGTAGCCGACGGCGTACTCGCCGCGATCGAGGGCCGCGTCCCGGACCCGATCGAGGTGCTGGAGCAGGACCCGCCGATTGCTGATCGTGTTCTGGGTCAGGTCGGCCGGCGGATGCCGGGAGAGATAGTCCAGCCGCTCCTCGGGTGACAGGGTGGCCAGGATCTGCTTGCCCAGTGCGGTGGCGTGCGCGCTGTCCTGGATGCCGACCCAGAGCGCGACCCGCGGATGGCTGGCGGCATCGACGATGTCCACCACGTTGATCTCGCCGTCCTGATAGCGAGACAGATAGGCCGCCGCGCCGATCTCGTCCGAGACCTGGGACAGCGCCTCACGCACCCGTGCGAGCAGGATGCCGTGCTGATCCTGGGCTCGCAACGCCGGAAACCGGGGGCCGAGAAGCAATCCGTCGGTGTCGCCGCGCAGATAGCCCTCGTGGATCAGCGTCCGAACCAGGTTGTACGTGGTGCCGAGGCTCAGCCCGGACCGGGTGGCCACGGCCTTCACCGTCAACGGCCGGGACGCATCGGCGACCACGTCGAGGACCCTCAGGGCGCGCTGAACCGACCCGATCAGAGTCGTACTCGTCCACGTCGACATGCCCCACGCCCCCTACGCGTGCGCCTACCCTGTGTCGACTCTAGTGAGTTTCCGATCGGTTGGCTGCTGGGACCATCGGGTCAACGGCCGGCAGCAGCCTCAGGAGCTTCAGGAGCTGGTGCTGACCCGGGACTGCTGGGCGGCGGTGTCGTCGGCGGGCACCACGAAGCGATAGCCAACATTGCGTACGGTGCCGATCACCGATTCGTACTCCGGCCCGAGCTTGGCGCGCAGACGCCGGACGTGGACGTCGACGGTGCGGGTGCCGCCGTAGTAGTCGTAGCCCCACACGTCGCTGAGCAGCTGCTGCCGGCTGAAGACCCGGCCGGGATGCTGGGCGAGGTACTTCAGCAGTTCGAACTCGGTGTAGGTCAGGTCGAGCTGCTGGCCGTTCAGCTTGGCCGAGTAGCCGGCCTCGTCGATCACGATGCTGCCGGAGTGGATGAGCTGTTCGCTGTCCTCGGGCGTGCTGGGGCTGGTGGCCAGCCGGATCCGAGCATCCACCTCGGCCGGCCCGGCGGTGCACAGGATCACGTCGTCAAAGCCCCAGTCGTTGGACAACGCGGCCAGTCCGCCGTCGGTGACGATGACGATCAGCGGCGCTTCCTTGCCGGCGGTCTGGATCAGCCGGCACAGGGCACGGGCTCCGGCCAGGTCGCGGCGGGCGTCCAGCAGGATCACGTCGGCGACCGGTGCGTCGAGCAGCGCTGTCGGTTCGGCGGAAGTCACGCGTACGTGGTGGGACAGGAGTTCGAGCGCGGGCAGCACCTCGGTCGACACCTGCATGTCGTTGGTCAGCAGCAGCAGGGCGGCCATCAGTTCTCCCTCGGCTGGACGCGGCGATGGCTGAACGGTCTGGGTACGAAAAGAGGCCCGGAGCTGAATTCCGATCAGCTTCGAGCCTCCACGCTCGTGGGAGACAATACCCCCATGACGCAGGTGCTCTTGCACTACTGGGCGGGAGCCCGTGCCGCAGCCGGGGTGGAGCAGGAGTCCTTCACGGCCGACGACATCGCCACGGCGCTGGAGTTGGCGGCGGACTCGCGCGATGCTCGATTCGCCCAGATCCTCGCCGGCAGCACGCTGCTGACCGACGGCCGGGCGCTGCACGACGACGATCGACGTCGCCGGCTGGACACCGACGTCACGGTCGAGGTGCTGCCGCCGTTTGCGGGCGGATAGCCCGGGCGGTTGCGGGACGATCGGCCGATCGCGCTGACCACAATGTGGACGGGTGTCTTGACATTCAAGACACCCTCTTGGTGCGGCCCGCGATCGCCCCTAGTGTTTGGCACGTGATCGCGACGACACCGTGGGCGCTCCTGCTCACCCGGCGACTGGCAACCGACTTCGGTCGGATGCGGTCGTCGTTGTGTCGAATGAGCTGACGGACTCGCCTTCCTGTCTTGACCAGCTGAGTTGTCGGTTCAAGAGGAACGATCCCGATGCGGCCCGCCACGAGCCACGAATCTGATGCTCCGGCGGATGGGATTTCAGCAGATCTGCATCGGGGGCGGGTTCGTATCCGAAGCAAGCAGCAGACGGAGATGTCGCCGCTGCGATTTCGGCGGCATCCAAATTCATGGCATCCAAATATTGAGCAAGCAGACCGCAGCGTGAACGTCAGGAGACACAGATGAGCAGAGATCAAGCTCTCGTCAGCGCCGATTGGGTGGCCGAGCATCTCGACGACGACAAGGTCGTCCTGATCGAGGTCGACGAGGACACCACCGCCTACGACGGCGGCCACATCAAGGGCGCGATCAAGCTGGACTGGAAGCAGGACCTCCAGGATCCGGTCCGTCGCGACTTCGTCAACAAGGAGCAGTTCGAGACCCTGCTCTCCGATCGCGGCGTCGCCAATGGCGACACCGTGGTGCTCTACGGCGGCAACAACAACTGGTTCGCGGCCTACGCCTACTGGTACTTCAAGTTGTACGGGCATGCCGACGTCAAGCTGCTGGACGGCGGCCGGAAGAAGTGGGAGCTCGATGCGCGCGAGCTGAGCAGCGACGAGGTCAAGCGCGAGCCCACCACGTACACCGCTCAGCAGCCGGACACCTCGATCCGCGCCTTCCGTGACGACACGGTGGCGGCGATCGGTTCGCTCAACCTGGTCGACGTACGCAGCCCCGACGAGTACGCCGGACGGCTGCTGGCCCCGGCGCACCTGCCGCAGGAGTCGGCTCAGCGTCCCGGCCACGTACCGACCGCGGTGAACGTGCCGTGGAGCAAGTCGGCAGCCGACGACGGCACCTTCCGCTCCGAGGACGAGCTGCGGAAGATCTACGGCGACGCCGGTGTCGACTTCGGCAAGGACACCATCGCCTACTGCCGGATCGGCGAGCGCAGCGCGCACACCTGGTTCGTACTGCACGAGCTGCTGGATCAGCCGAACGTGAAGAACTACGACGGCTCCTGGACCGAGTACGGCTCGCTGGTCGGGGTGCCGGTGGCCCTCGGCGACGAGCCCGGCCAACCGTGATCGGGCGAGCAGAGCTCGACGCCTGACACCAACCCCGCGACAAGGAGATTCGAACATGTGCGGAGCAACGACCGGCGGCGTGAGCCTGGCCGGTGTCGACCTGTCCAACCAGGCCCTGGTGCAGGGCCGGGTCCTGCGCGACGGTGCACCAGTGGCCGCCTACGTGCGGCTGCTGGACTCCACCGGCGAGTTCACGGCCGAGGTGCCGACGTCGGCCGACGGGACGTTCCGGTTCTTCGCCGGTGACGGCCGTTGGACGCTGCGGACCCTGGCGCCGGGCGTCTCCATCGACCGGGCCGTGGTGGCCAAGGTCGGTGCGGTCGCCGACGTGGACATCGAGCTGGCCGCCCAACCGGCCTGAGCTCTCAGGACACCAACAACCCCGACTTGTCAGCTTCAGCAAGCGCTACAACGCTTTCTGGGGCTGACAAGTCGGGGTTGTGTGGCGTTACCGGCGGCGCAGTACGGCGGTTCGTCCGGTCGGTGCGGTCTGCCGTTCCGCCTGATCATCCATGGCCGCGTGCCAGAGGGCGTCGGACCAGGTCGGGTAGGCGTGCGGGACCGACGCCAGGTCGGCGATCCGGCCGCCGCGTTGCAGAACCGTCGCCAGTTCGGTGATCACCTCGCCGGCCCGCGGTGAGATCACCGTCGCGCCGACCATCCGGCCGTGACCGTTGCTGATGATCTTGGTCAGCCCGCTGGGCTCGTTCTCGGCGATCGCGCGATCGATCCGGCCGCTGGACTTGCGCACCCGCAGCCAGTCGCCCAACCCGACCCGGGCCGACATCTCGGTGTGCCCGATCCGGCCGATCTCCGGATCGGTGAAGACCACCTGCGGCCCGAGCTCGTGCCGGGCGATCCGGGACCGTCCGGAGACCGCGTTGGTTGCGGCGATCTCGCCGTCCAACTCGGCCAGGCTGGCCAGCGGCCGGTCGCCGACCGCGTCACCGGCGGCGTACACCTTCCGGTTCTCGGTCCGCAGCCGATCGTCGACGGCGATGTATCCCTGCTCATTGAGGAAAACCCCGGCGCGCGGAAGATCCAGACCCACCGTCACCGGACGCCGTCCGGCGGTGACCATGATCCGGCCCGACTCGATCGTCACCGGCTCGGCGCCGTCCGGGCCGGCGATGATCAACTGCTGATGATGCGCGTACGAGATCGCGCGCCGCACCGCCGTACCGGTCAACACCTCGACCCCTTCGGAGCGCAGCCGCTCGGCGATCATCTCGGAGGCCTCGGGCTCCTCCCGCGGCAGCAGCCGGTCGGCGAGTTCGATGATCCGGACCTTCGAACCCAGCCGCGCCAGCGCCTGGGCGAATTCGCAACCGGTCGGTCCGCCGCCGATCAGGGTGACCTGTTCGGGCAGGAAACGCAGCTCCCAGAACGAGGTGACGGTGAGCGGATTGCACTCGACCAGGCCGGGAATCGGCGGCATCGCCGGGGCGGTGCCGCTGGCGATCACGGCCCGGGAGAAGCGGTAGCTGACGTCGCCGACCATGATCGTTTCCGGTCCGGTGAAGCGAGCCGCACCGGCGACCACGTCGACGCCGAGTCGTTGCAAGGCACCCGACGGTTCGGTCGGTGCCGCCGCGGACACCCGGTCCTGGATGCCACGCATCAGTTCACCGAAGTTGAGCTGCGGCTCGACCGGGGTGATCGCGAAGCGGTCCGCGGTCCGCATCAGGTGCGCGGCCCGAGCGGCGGCGATCAACGCCTTCGTCGGTACGGTGCCGGTCCACAGGGAGGCGCCGCCGGGGCGTTCCCGCTCGATCACGGTCACCTTGGCGCCCGCCCGCTGCCCGGCCGCGGCGGCCGCGATGCCGGCCGAACCGGCGCCGATCACTAACAGCTCACACTGTTGTTCGGCATCCTGAACCCTCTGAGCATTCCGGGGGTTCTGGCCCTGCGGCTGGGTCAGATCTTGATGAACCGATGTCATTTCTCGGCCTACCTCTCGCCAGTGCCGGGCTCCCTCGCTGAGCAACATCTGCGATGCCCGGTCCACTGCCATAGTCACCCGCTGCGACCGGCAGAGCAACGCAATCGCGTACGTGTTGCTGAGCGCCGGCTGGCAACCGGCGCTCAGGATCGGCGCCGAGCAGCCGCGGCTCAGGAAGCTCGAAGCTCCCAGGAGGCTCAGTCGGCAGAGTCGAGCAGGATCGTCACCGGGCCGCTGTTGATCAAGGAAACCTCCATCTCGGCACCGAAAACTCCGGTCTGTACGGCTGCTCCCAACTCGCGCAGTGCGGCGGCGAACTCGTCCACCAGCGGTTCGCTGATCGGCCGGGGTGCGGCCGCGTTCCAGGACGGCCGGCGGCCCTTGCGGGTGTCGGCGTACAGGGTGAATTGGCTGACCACCAGGATCGGTGCGCCGAGATCGGAGGCGGACCGCTCACCCGGCATGATCCGCAGTGACCACGCCTTCTCCGCAAGCTTGCGCGCCACCGCCGGGGTGTCATCGTGGGTCGCGCCGACCAAGATCAACAACCCGGGCTCGTCGATCGCGCCGACGATCTCGCCCTCGACCTCGACCGCGGCCCGGCTGACCCGCTGAATCACCAGTCTCATCAGGGACTCCTCTGCTCGGACGCAGCCCAGATCGTCTACTCGGACCCGGTCAGGATCGCCGTCAACTCGTCGACACCGACGGCACCGGGGCGAAGCCCGTTGCGGGCCGCCGATCGGGCCAGGCCGGCGAGTCGCGCGTTGATCGGGGCCGGATGGCCGACCCGGCGACCGATCAACGCGATCTCGCCGTTGAGGTAGTCGGTTTCGATGCTGCCGGTGCCGCGGACCAGCGACTGCCACGTCGAGCCGCCCAGCTCGGCCGGCTCGCCGGGGATCGGCTGCACGTGGAAGCTGTCCTCCCGGGCCGCCCGCTCGTCCTCGTCGCTGGTGACCGCGATCCCGGCGGCCGACAGCACCCGCCGAGCCTCGGCGTCGGCTGCTTCCTTCAGCTCGCCGGCCTGGCTGGTGTCGCCGAGCAACGCCTGAAACACGTTCGACAGGTTGCTGATCAACTTGCGGTATTTCCACTCCATCACCGCGGCCGGACGATGGACGGTGAAGGCTGCCGACTGCCAGTCCTTGGCCACGGTGTCCAGCAGGGCGTCATCGGCGGCGCGGTCGGTGCTGCCGCCGTAGCGGCCGACATGGAAGACGCCGCGACGGGGCACGGAGCGGACCAGTACCTCGCCCGGTTCGATCATCACCACCGGGGTCCAGACGCAGACCGCGTACACCCGGTCGAAGTAACGCAGCGCGATCTCCTCGCCGGCCACCCCGTTCAGCGCGATCAGGATCGGCAATCTCTCACCGGCCCGCCCGACCTCGGCGTCCCCGTCGTAGACCGGCGCATCGGCCCAGGTCTGGACGGCTGCCTCGGCCTGGTGGGATTTGGTGGTCAGCACCAGTACGTCGTCGACCCGCAGCCGGGCCTGTTCGGGACCGGTGACGGTCTTGGGCCGCACGGTGAAGCTGAGGTC
Source organism: Microlunatus elymi (assembly GCF_007362775.1). Taxonomy (NCBI): domain Bacteria; kingdom Bacillati; phylum Actinomycetota; class Actinomycetes; order Propionibacteriales; family Propionibacteriaceae; genus Microlunatus; species Microlunatus elymi. The sequence goes on along the minus strand of NZ_CP041692.1, from coordinate 4,812,594 downwards.
CGGGCAGCGTACGGTCAGGCCGTTGTTGATCATGGCCTGGGCATGATCGCCGCGGGCGACCAGCAGCACGTCGATCTGCTGCTGCGCCAACAGGCCACCGATCGCGCTGCCGACCGCGCCGGCTCCGATGAAGACATATCTCGCCACGTCTGGAACCCTAATCGGCAGCGCGATCTGGTGCTCACGCGGACACGGAGGAGAGGGTGATGCACGACGTACGGATCGAGGTCGGACTGGCCGTTCGTGATCTTGAACCGACCGACCTTGCCGATCTGGACTGGTCCGGCGGCCCACACCACATCCGGGCGCTGGCGGCGGCGTACGAGCGCAGCTTCGCCGATCAGGTCGAGCTGGTGTTGATCACCCTTGGCAACGGCCTGCCGATCGCCGTCGGCGCGGTCGACTTCGCCAAGCGTGATGCGGCCGGCGAGCTGTGGATGCTGTCGGTACGGGATGAGTGGCAGTCCCTCGGCGTCGGCACGATCTTGATCACCGAGTTGGAGGATCGGATCCGGCGGCGCGGGCTGTCCCGGGCCACGCTCGGGGTCGAACACGACAATCCCCGCGCGGCAGCGCTGTATCAGCGCCTCGGCTACGTTCAGGACGGGTTGGTGCTCGACGGCTGGCCGGAGGGTCCCGGCCGCAGCTATGCGACGGTCTGTTTCACCTACAGCAAACCCCTATCCTTGACGGGTGCCATTTGAGATTCCGTCCGACCTGAACCCCGACCTGGTCGCACTGGCCTGGATGATCGGCAGTTGGCAGGGCAGTGGCAAGGCCAGCTATCCCGGCAGCGACGACATCGACTTCGGGCAGCAGATCGACTTCAGTCACAACGGCGGTAGCTATCTGCACTACCTGTCGCAGACGTACGAGGTCGGCGAGGACGGCACCCCGACCAAGCCGCTGCAGATGGAGACCGGCTTCTGGCGGCCGCAGTCCGACGGTTCGCTGGAGGTGGTGATGAGCCATCCCGAAGGGGTGGTCGAGGTCTGGTACGGGCACATCACCGGCGCCAAGATCGAGATCGCCACCGACGCCGTGGCTCGTACCGCCAGCGCCCCCGACTACACCGCCGGACATCGGCTCTACGGCCAGGTCGAGGGTGATCTGCTGTGGACCTTCGACAAGGCGGCCGACGGGCAGTCGCTGCAGAACTACCAGTGGGGCCGGTTGCAGCGGATCGCCGCCTGACCGTAGGGCGGCGGACCCGCGGCCGTGGAAGTGAGCTTCCCGCGCACCGTTGGCGCTCCCGCGTAGGTTCGAACTTCCGCGGCAGCGCCGCGGGTGCGCGGGAACGAATGAGTGGAGGATGAGCAGGGTGCATGCGGTGATGGCCGAGAGCGGCCCCGACCAGGGTGTCGCCTGGCACTACGGGAATCCGATGCGGGAGCAGCGCGACCTCGAGGCCGGCCGCGGACTGGTCGACCTGTCGCATCGCGGCGTGCTCACCGTGACCGGGCCCGATCGGCTGAGCTGGCTGCATTCGCTGACCACCCAGCACCTCACCGACCTCGCACCCGGCGTCGGCACCACGGCGCTGGTGCTGTCGGGCTCGCAGGGACACATCGAGCATGTGCTCTACGGCGTCGACGACGGCGAGACCTTCTGGGCCCACACCGAACCCGGCGCGGCCACCGCCCTGGTCGCGTTCCTGGACTCGATGCGCTTCATGCTCCGAGTCGACGTGGCCGACCGTACGACCGATTACGGCATCGTCTGGCAACTCCAGGGTCCTGAGCCGGTCGAAGGACCATTGACCGGACTCCTGACCAGAACCGCTCCCGACTCACTTGGCGGCCACGACGTCTTCGTACCGCGCGACCGGATCGCCACGTTGATGGCCGAGACCGAGCATCCCGCCGGGACCTGGGCGTACGAGGCCCGCCGGATCGCTGCCGGCATCCCGCGGATCGGCGTCGACACCGACGAGCGGGCGATCCCCAACGAGGCCGGGCTGCTGGAAACCGCGGTCCATCTGAACAAGGGCTGCTATCCCGGCCAGGAGACGGTCGGCCGGGTACAAGCACTCGGCCGTCCGCCGCGGCGCCTGGTTCGGCTGCAACTGGACGGCTCGGCCGACGCCCTGCCCGACGTCGGCGCGGCGATCATGCTGGGGGAGCGGCAGGTCGGCCGGATGGGCAGCTCGGCCCGGCACTACGAGGAGGGCCCGATCGGCCTGGCCCTGGTCAAGCGCAACACCCCGGTCGACGCCGACTTCGTCGTCGACGGCATCGCCGCCGCCCAGGAAGTGCTGGTCGACCCCGAGATCGGCGACCACTTCCGCCCCCAGTTCCGCTGACCTGAGTTCACACCCGCGATTGAACCGAATCTGCCGAGGAAACGCACCCAAGATCGGCCCATTCGCAGCCGTCTGGCCGGCAGATTCACCAACCAGGTGAGACAACTCGGCGAGGAGCAACCTCCGATCCGCGGAGACGTGCAGGATCCTCGGCTATGGATCCGTACTCCGATCTCCGGGAGCTCTTCTTCGGCGCGGCACCGACGTTCGCATTGTCGCCGCTGTATCAGGCACTGTGTCCCGTGATTGCAGACAACAGCGACTTGCTCGAGCTCGCGAGTCATTGTCGCCGTGGGCAACCGCCACCGAACATGTTGTTCGCCGCCGTACACCTCTCGCTCATGCGGCAACCGACCGCCGACCTGGCGCAGTGGTACGCCTCGATCGTTGGCCCGGAGGCCGTCCGAAACCCGCCCGACGCCGGGGAAGCATTCATTGCGCACTGCCGGGACCGATCCGATTTCCTCGGTTCGGTGATCGCAAGCAGGCTGGTGCAGACGAACGTGGTCAAGCGCGCGGCCGCAGTGCGGCTCGGGCTGACCAGCGTCGCCGACCGGACCGACGGGCCGGTCGCGTTGGTCGAGTCGGTTGTAGTGCTGGGCTGTTGCTGGCGCATGACGGCTACCGGTACAGCGTCGCGGGCGCGACCTGGGGAGCGAACGAGTCTCCCGTGCACATCGACTTCGAGTGGCGATCCACCCACCGGGTGCCCGACCTGGATCTGACGCCCGAATTGCGAGTCGCCGTCGGGATCGATTTGAACCCCATCGATCCCGGTGATCCGGACGACCGGGCCTGGATGCAGGCGTTGGTCTGGCCCGAGAACCTGCACGAGGCCGCGTTGCTGGACGCTGCGTTGTCGGTGCTCGCGACTGATCCGCCGCGGCGGGTCGTCGGCGACGCGCGACGTCTGATCGCGCCAGTCGTGCGCGATCTCCCGCCTGAGCTATCCGTGGTGATCTTCCACGCTGCGACCAGGGCGCACGTGCCGCCGGAGGACCGACCCGAGTTCGACGACGCCATCAACCAGATGGGTGCGTCGCACACGCTGTTCCACCTGAGTTTGGAGGGATCTGCCGACCCAAGATTCCGTCGGCATCGAGGATCCTTCTTGCTCACGCTGGAGGAGCGGCGCCCAGGCGAACCTGTCATCACCTCCCACCTGGCCTTGGTCGATCAGCACGGCGAGTGGATCCGGCCCCTCGATTGAACCGAATCTGCCGGCCAGGCGCACCCGAAATCGGCCCATTCGCAGCCGTCTGCCCGGCAGATTCGACTTTTCCCGAGGTACGCAACAGAGGCCTGTGGATAACTGGCGGGGAGGTACCTCGTGGATGGCTCAGGGTTGGCGGGTGGCCAGATCGAGATTCGCGCGGGAGTTGGCGACCGCAGCCAAGCCGCTCCGTGTCGAGGAACTTCGCAGTCAAGGTGTCGGGCGTGGCGCGCTGCGCGGGGCGAAGTGGCGCAAGGCGGGGTACGGCGTGTACGCGCCGACGAACGGCGCTGCACCAACGACGGCCCAGCGGATCGTCGACTGTGTAGCCGAGCTGGGCGACGACGTGGTCATCGGCGGGTGGGCGGCGGCGTACGTGTTGGGGGTGGATTGGCTCGACGGGCTGGATCCGTTCAGTCTGCGACCGTTGCCGATCGACGTGCTGACTGATCGACTCAAACGTCGCAGTACGTCGACGAAGCGCTTCCATCGGCTGGGACCGATGTCGAGAATCCAGCAGCGCAACGGGATCCGGATCACCGGTCCGATCCGCAGCAGTATCGACGGCGCGCGCTGGGCGACGAGTCTCCCGGAGGCCATCGTGTTCGTCGACTCGGTGCTGGCGTTTCTCGCGGTGCGCGACGCGGACCTGGCCAGTTACTTGGCGGAGCATCCGGGGATCAGCGGTCATGCCCGTGCGGAGCACGCGGTCAAGTTGGCCCGTCGCGACGTGCGCAGTCCGTGGGAGTCCCGGCTGCGGTACTGCTATCGGTTCGATGCCGGACTGCCCGAGCCGCTGATCAACTCCTCGGTGTTCTCCGCTCGGAACGCGAGCCTGCTCGGAATTCCCGACTTGTTCGATCCCGATGCCGCGCTCGCGGTCGAATACGACGGCGATCAACACCGCGATCGCCAGCAGCATCGGCTGGACAACCTGCGGGAGGAAGCGCTGGAGTCGGCGAACGTGACTGTCGTTCGGGTCACCAAGGCAGACATCATCCGCGACCGGCGAGGATTGAGGCGAAGGATCCTCGACGGTCACCGACGTGGGACACAACGCAACCGCTCGCACGACAGCTGGACCCTCATCGATCCTGACCGGCGATGACGAAGGGTGCGGGCGGGCCCCGATCTGCCGGGGAAACGCACCCGAAAAGGCCCACATCCCAGCCGTCTGGCCGGCAGATTGCGCCGGGGAGGCCGTCGCTCGCGGTGCGGGCGGTCGAGATTTCAATCGGCTGGGCCCTACGCTTGACGGCTGTGACAACCACTCTGGGCACGTACGCGGCCGTTCTGTTCGATCTCGACGGCGTGCTGACGCCGACCGCTGAGGTACACATGCGGGCCTGGGAGCGGATGTTCAGCGACTTCCTCGCGCGCCGCGGTGACACCAGGCCGTACACGGAGCAGGATTACTACGACTATGTGGACGGGAAGCCGCGCTACGACGGCGTACGCAGCTTCCTGGCCTCGCGGGGGATCGAATTGCCGGAAGGCAGTCCGGACGATCAACCGGAGGCGGAAACGGTGTGTGGGTTGGGGAATCGCAAGAATCGCGAATTCTCCGGGGTGCTGGAGACCGATGGCGTTCGGGCCTTCGCCGGGTCGGTCCGGCTGCTGGACCAGCTGACCGACCAGAAGGTCGCGGTGGCCGTCGTGTCGAGCTCCCGCAACGCCCGGCCGGTGTTGCGGGCGGCCGGGCTGCTGGATCGGTTCGAGGTGATCGTGGACGGCAACGTCGCCACCGAGCGCGAACTCCCCGGCAAGCCGGCACCGGACACCTTCGTGGCCGCCGCGGAGGAGCTGGGCGTACCGGTCGATCGGGCCGTGGTGATGGAGGACGCGTTGTCCGGGGTGGCCGCCGGCCGCGCCGGCGGTTTCGGGCTGGTGGTCGGGGTCGACCGCGGCGCCGGAGCAGACAAGTTGATCGAATCAGGGGCTGACATCGTGGTGGCCGATCTTGGAGAGTTGGTAACCGATGGACCGTCATGACCTGATCGAGCCGACCGACAGCACCGACGCCCGGCTGGTCGCCGAGCGCGATGGTGTCAGCGACGGCTGGGAAGAGAGCCTGGGCCGGCAGCGGTTGAGCACCGGTGCGACGCCGGGGACCGCGGGCGACGAGCCCGCCCCGGTCCGTGATCATCTCGATCGGCTGCGCTTCCCGGTGGACGAATGGCGACTGACCGAAGCCTCGTACGGCGCCGATGATCTTGGTACCACTGAGACGCTGTTCGCGGTCGGCAACGGTTATCTGGGTTTCCGCGGCAACGTGGAGGAGGGCCGCGAGACCCACACCCATGGCACCTTCATCAACGGCTTCCACGAGACCTGGCCGATCCGGCATGCCGAGGAGGCGTTCGGCTTCGCCCGAGTCGGGCAGACCATCGTCAACGTGCCCGACACCAAGACGATGAAGTTGTACGTGGATGACGAACCGATGCTGCTGTCGGTGGCCGACCTTGATCATTACGACCGGACGCTGGACTTCCAGAACGGGCGGCTGACCCGTGAAATTCTCTGGCGAACCCCGGGCGGCAAGCGGGTGCTGGTGAAGTCGAGCCGGATGGTTTCCTTCACCCAAAGGCATCTGGCGGTGATGGAGATGGAGATCACCGTTCTCGATCAACCGGCGCCGGTGGTGGTGTCCTCGCAGGTGCTGAACCGGCAGGACGGCAAGGACGAGTACCACGTCCGATCGGCCGCGATGGGCGAGGGTTGGGATCCGCGCAAGGCCGACGCCTTCGAGTCGCGGGTGCTGGAACCGCAGAGTCACTGGCACGGCGACGGTCGGATGATCTTGGGCTACCGGTGCGCGAATTCGCGGATGACGCTGGCGGTCGGAGTTGATCATCTGATCGAGACCGCCAACCGGCACGAGGGATTGATCGACACCGACGAGGACGCCGGCAAGATGGTCTACCGGGTGCAGGCCGAGCCCGGCGTGCCGATCAAGATCACCAAGCTGGTCGCCTACCACACCTCCCGCGGGGTGCCGGTGCGCGAGCTGGTCGATCGGTGCCGCCGTACGTTGGACCGGACGCGCGATCAGGGTGTGCAGCAGCAGTACGACGATCAGCGGGCCTGGCTGGACGGCTACTGGGCCCGTTCCGACGTACGGATCGAGGGCAGTCCTCAACTGCAGCAGGCCGTTCGCTGGAACATCTTCCAGCTGGCGCAGGCGGCCGGCCGAGCCGAGCAGGCCGGCGTACCGGCGAAGGGGGTGACCGGCAGCGGCTACGGCGGGCACTACTTCTGGGACACCGAGATCTACGTGCTGCCGTTCCTGATCTACACCACCCCGTCGATGGCGCGCAGCGCGATGCGCTTCCGCTACAACCTGCTGGACGCGGCCCGCACCCGGGCGGGTGATCTTGCCGAACGCGGTGCGCTGTTCCCGTGGCGGACGATCAACGGCCACGAGGCGTCGGCCTACTACGCGGCCGGCACCGCGCAGTATCACATCGACGCCGACATTTCCTTTGCCCTGTGCAAATACGTCGCGGCCACCGGTGACGACGACTTCATGAGACGTCAAGGTATTGACATTCTGGTGGAGACCGCGCGGCTGTGGACCGATCTCGGCTTCTGGCGGGAGAACGGCGACGGCGCCTTCCACATCCACAGCGTGACCGGGCCGGACGAGTACACCACGGTGGTCAACGACAACCTGTTCACCAACGTGATGGCCCGCTACAACCTGCGTAAGGCCGCGGAGACGGTGAACCGGATGGCCGAGCGGGCACCGGACGAATACCGCCGGATGGTCGAACGGCTGCAGTTGGAGCCGGAGGAGGTCGAGGACTGGGCGTCGGCCGCCGAGGCCATGCACATCCCTTATGACGAAGGGCTCGGTGTGCATCCGCAGGACGCCCACTTCCTCGAGCGCGAGGTGTGGGACCTGGCCAACACGCCGTCGGATCGGCGGCCGTTGCTGCTCTACTACCACCCGTTGGTGATCTACCGCTTCCAGGTGCTCAAGCAGGCCGACGTGGTGCTGGCGCTCTTCCTGCAGGGTGATCATTTCACCCTGGAGGAGAAGAAGGCCGACTTCGAGTACTACGACTCGATCACCACCGGTGACTCGACGCTGTCCGGGGTGGTGCAGGCGATCATCGCGGCCGAGGTCGGCTATCACAAACTGGCGATGAACTACTTCACCCAGGCGCTCTTTGTTGATCTTGCCGATCTGCACGGCAACACCAGCGACGGTGTGCACGTGGCCAACGCCGGCGGCGTCTGGACCGCGCTGGTGTCCGGCTTCGGCGGCATGCGGGATTACAACGGCAACATCAGCTTCGACCCGCGACTGCCGGACGAGTGGCCGTCGCTGACCTTCCGCTTCACCGTCCGCGGGACCCGGGTGCGTGCGGTGCTGACGCACGATCAGTACGAGTTCACCGTCGAGGAAGGCACCGAGGCGCACTTCTCGGTCCGCGGCACCGAGGTACGTCTGCGCAACGGCGAGACCAAGACCGTCCCGCTGGACGGACAAGGTCCGCGGATCGACGCCGAGAAGGCCTTCACCACCCGCGGCCGTCGCGAGGACGGCAGCCTGATCACCGCCTCGGTCCCGCGCTCCGTCCGGCACTGACCGGGCGACGCTGCTAGCCGAACCCTTGAATCTGCTTGCTATTGCAAGCAGGCTGGCCGCATGACACGGATCAAGGCACCGAATTTGGGGGAGCAGTTCGGCTCACTCGGGGAGTTCATCGCGGCGCAGCGCCGGGCGGCGCGGCTGTCGCTACGCCAACTGTCCGAGCAGGCCGGTGTCTCCAACCCGTACCTCAGTCAGATCGAGCGGGGTCTGCGCAAACCCTCGGCCGAGGTGTTGCAGCAGTTGTCCCGGGCGCTGCGGATCTCCGCCGAACAGCTGTACGTCCGGGCCGGGATCCTGGACCCCGATGATCATCCGTCGCTGCCGGTGGAGACCGCCGTGCTCGCCGACACCGCGATCAGCGAGCGCCAGAAGCGGGTGCTGATCGACGTGTACGCGTCCTTCGTCCGGGAGAACGCGGCCTCGGCAGCCGAGGCCGCGCAGGAGCAAGCCTCCTGAAGGCTGCGGTCGAGCGATCAGCTCCAGTAGACGACCACGCGGTCGCCGACGTGGATCCGGTTGTAGACGTAGGTCAGGGTCTTCTTGTCGCGGATGTTCACACAGCCGTGGCTGCAGCCGGCGTAGCCGCGGGCCGCGAAGTCGGAGGAGTAGTGCACCGCCTCACCACCGCTGAAGTACATCGACAGCGGCATCGCCGAACCGTAGGCGCGAGACCAGTCGTGACGGACCTTGCGGAAGACCTTCCAGGTGCCGTTGCGGGTCGGCGAGTTGGAGCAACCGAAGCGGGCGTCCAGGGTCTTGATGACCTTGCCCTTGTTCATGTAGTAGAGCTTGCGGGTCGTCTTGTCGATGCACATGACCCGACCGTTGGTCTTGCAGCGCTTGTCGATCACGCCCTTGGACGCATGCGAGGAACCGCCGGTGCTGCTGGCAGCCTTGACCTTGCCGCTCTTCTTGACCAGCTTCTTCCACACCTTCTTGGTCACGGTGCCCTTGCCGCGCTTCATCCCGACCGAATGCCGGAAGTCCTTCACCGCGTCGCGGGTGATCGACCCGAAGTACGAGGTGGCGTACTTCTTCTTCAACAGGCCCACATCGGCCAGCCGCAGCTGCAGATTCTTCACCGCGCTGTTGGTCTGGCCGTACTTGGGATGCTGGAACTTCGTGGTCAGGTAGGTGGTCTTCGCCTCGGCGGTGGCCGCGTTGCCGGCAACCAGCAGGCCGAGCGCCATCATGATCGCGACCAGACCGCTCAGGCCGATCCGGGCCGCGAACGGCAGCCGGCGGGTCGGCCGCAGGTCAGTGTGCTGGGTGCCGTCGTCGGTGGCTGGTGCCGCCACGGCAGTCGATTCGTCGCGTGACGGATCGGATGACAACCGGGTCATCGGTGGTGTCCCCCCTGTGAATCTTGCTCATGCTGCTGACATCTAACCAGCGCCATTGGGGGAAGATGCGCGCAATGCCGGCGTTTGCCCGGCGAGCGCTAACTTTGCCCTACGCCGGGTCCGGTGTCGACACAAGGGGCCGACAAAACGGGTCACGGTACGGTCAAAAATCCACACCGAGCCTCGCACACGAGGAGCCGCCGGGTCAGCGCTTGACCCGGGTACGAGCCCGGGCGCGTTCGCCGGCGTTCAAGATCACCTTGCGGATCCGTACCGCGTTCGGGGTGACCTCGATGCACTCGTCCTCGCGGCAGAACTCCAGCGCCTGCTCCATGCTCATCAACTTCGGCGGCACCAGCCGCTCCAGCTCCTCACCGGTGGAGGAGCGCACGTTGGTCAGCTTCTTCTCCTTGGTGATGTTGACGTCCATGTCCTCCGGCCGCGGGTTCTCGCCGATGATCATGCCCTCGTAGACGTCGGTGCCCGGGCCTACGAACAGGGTGCCGCGTTCCTGCAGATTGAACGACGCGTACCCGGTGACCTGCCCGGACCGGTCGGCCACCAGCGACCCGGTCGGCCGGGTCCTGAAGTCGCCCGCCCACGGCTCCTCGCGCTCGAAGACGTGGTGCATCAGACCGGTGCCGCGGGTCTCGGTGAGGAACTCGGTCCGGAAGCCGATCAGCCCGCGCGCCGGCACCAGATACTCCATCCGCACCCAGCCCGAACCGTGGTTGATCATCTGCTCCAGCCGGCCCTTGCGCAGCCCGAGCAGCTGGGTGACGACGCCGACGAAGTCGTCCGGCACGTCGACGGTCAGCCGCTCCACCGGCTCGTGCAGCTTGCCGTCGATCAGCTTGGTCACCACCTGCGGTTTGCCCACGGTCAGCTCGAAGCTCTCCCGCCGCATGGTCTCCACCAGCACCGCCAACTGCAGCTCGCCGCGACCCTGCACCTCCCAGGTGTCCGGCCGTTCGGTCGGCAGCACCTTGATCGACACGTTGCCGATCAGTTCCTGATCAAGACGAGCCTTGACCAGCCGGGCGGTCAGGTTCTTGCCCGACTTGCCGGCCAGCGGCGAGGTGTTGATGCCGATCGTCATTGAGATGCTCGGCTCGTCGACCATGATCAACGGCAGCGGCCGCGGATCCTCCGGGTCGGCCAGCGTCTCGCCGATGGTGATCTCCGGAATCCCTGCAATAGCAACGATGTCGCCGGGTCCGGCCGATTCGGCCGGTTCCCGATCCAGGTTCTTGGTGATCAACAACTCGGACAGCTTGACGGTGCTGATCGAACCGTCGCGCTTGCACCAGGCCACGGCCTGGTTGCGCTTCAGCTCGCCGGCGACGATCCGGCACAGCGCCAGCCGGCCGAGGTACGGGGACGAGTCCAGGTTGGTCACGTGTGCCTGCAGCGGCGCGCCCTCGACATAGGTCGGTGCCGGGATCTTGTCCAGCAGCACCTCGAACAACGGCTGCAGATCCTCCGCGTCCGGCATCCCGCCGTCCTCGGGCTGGTTGACCGACGCCCGGCCGGCCTTTGCGGACGCGTACACCACCGGGAAGTCCAGGATCTCAAGATCATCATCGCCGGCCAGGTCGAGGAAGAGCTCGCTGGTCTCCTCGATCACCTCGGCGATCCGGGCGTCGGGCCGGTCGACCTTGTTGATCACCACGATGATCGGCAGCTTCTTGGCCAACGCCTTGCGCAGCACGAACCGGGTCTGCGGCAGTGGACCTTCGGAGGCGTCCACCAGCAGCAGCACCCCGTCGACCATCTCCAACCCGCGCTCCACCTCGCCGCCGAAGTCGGCGTGCCCGGGGGTGTCGATGATGTTGATCGTGACCTCGTGGCCGTCCGGCATGGTGTGCCGGACCGCGGTGTTCTTGGCCAGGATGGTGATGCCCTTCTCCCGCTCCAGGTCCATCGAGTCCATCACTCGGGTGGCCACGTCCTGACCGGTACGGAAGGCGCCGGACTGCCACAACATCGCGTCCACCAGGGTGGTCTTGCCGTGGTCGACGTGCGCGACGATTGCGACGTTGCGCAGGTCAGAGCGAGTGGGCATGCGGATGCTTCTTCCTTCGACGTTGTTGGGGAGGCCCGGCGGGCAACCCGGTGATTCTACCGATCGGAGACGACGAGGCCGATTCGTCGCTGGTCAGGATCCCACCTGCGGCGGACCGGGCGTGCAAGTTAGGGTCTGGGACCATGTCCCCGATCATCGCTGCTCAGGGTCTGGTGAAGAGGTTCCGGCGGCCGCAGAAGGCGCCTGGCCTGGCCGGAGCCGTACGCCATCTGTTGCGACCGCGCCACGAGACGGTGACGGCCGTCGACGGCATCGACCTGAGCATCGACGAGGGCGAGTCGGTCGCCTACGTCGGGCCGAACGGTGCCGGCAAGTCGACGACCATCAAGCTGCTGACCGGGATCCTGATGCCGTCCGCGGGAACGATCGACGTCTGCGGGGTGCGGCCGCACAGCGACCGGCCGGCCAACGCCCGCAACATCAGCGTGGTGTTCGGTCAGCGGACCCAGCTGTGGTGGGACATCCCGGTGAGCGAGTCGTTCCGGCTGCTCGGTGACATCTATGCGGTGCCGGGCGCCGACTTCCGGACCACCATGGACGAGTTGGTGGACGTCCTCGACCTTGCCCCGCTGCTCGGGGTGCCCGCCCGGCAGTTGTCCCTCGGGCAGCGGATGCGCTGTGATCTCGGCGCCTCGCTCATCCACTCACCACGGGTGCTGTTCCTGGACGAGCCGACGATCGGCCTCGACGTCGCCGTGAAAGCACGGCTGCGGGAGTTCGTCGGCAGCATGCGGGCCCGTCGTGGTCTGACCGTCCTGCTGACCTCGCACGACCTCGGCGACATCGAGGAGTTGTGCCCGCGGATGATCATGATCGACAAGGGCCGCATCGTCTACGACGGCCAGTTCGACGAGGTCACCCGACGGTTCGGCTGGGAGCAGAAGGTGGTGGCCACGCTCGGTGACGGCACGCCCGACGCGGCCGAGCGGGCGCGCGCTGCGCTGGCTCGGGTCGAGCCGCTGATCGAAGCCACGGCGACCGGCCTGGTCGTCACCTTCGACAGCCGAGTGATCAGCTCCGGCGAGGTGATCAAGGAACTCGCACTCGCGCTGCCGGTTGTTGATCTTGCTCTGGAGGAGACGTCGGCCGAGTCCATCGTTCGCCGACTGTACGAAGGCAACCTCAGCTTCCAGCCGGCCGAAGGCACCGAACGGTGACCGCGGTCGAGGAGACGACCTGGCGGGGCCGGACCGAACCCGGCCCGAAGTACCTGTCGCTGGCGCGGACAACGCTGCAGCAGGCGATCGCGTACCGGATCACGACGCTGTTCAACGTCGGGCTGACTTTCATCTGGGTGATCATCCTCTACTACCTGTGGCGATCCGCGTACGCAGGACGGACCTCGATCGGCGGTCTGACCTGGGACCAGATGCGTACCTACGTGGTGATCGCGTACGGGATCAATGCACTCGTCGGGTGGCGTACGGGTTCGGCGATGATGGCGACCATCCGCACCGGCGACGTGGTCTTCGAAATGGTACGGCCACTCAATTACTGCACCACCCAACTGGCGCGATCGGTCGGCTACACGGTGGTGGAGGGCGCTGTCAGCCTGGCCTTCACGCTGGCGATCGGATTGATCTTCCTGCACATCGAGGCACCGGCATCGGTGGCCGCGGCGTTGCTCTTCGTGCTGGCGTTGATCATCGGCTTCCTGACCAAGGTCCTGGTGGTCTTTCTGGTGTCGTTGCTGACCTTCTGGACTCTCAACGGCATGGGCCTGATGTGGTCCCAGCAGGCGATCATGCAGATCCTGTCGGGCACGATCGTCCCGCTGGCGCTGATGCCGGCCTGGCTGCAGGTGATCGCCGGAGTGCTGCCACTGCGCGGCATCGTCTCCACGCCGCTGCAGTTGTATCTGGGGCAGAGCACGGGCTGGGATGCCGTCGGCCTGCTCGGCTTGCAGCTGTTCTGGCTGGTCGCCTTGTGGGTACTGGCCAATCTGGCCTGGCGACGCGCGTTCCGCATCGTCGAGATCCAGGGCGGCTGATCATGATCAGCGTGATCAAGATCTTTTTCCGGTTGCAGTTGGTCCAACTGCGGTCGGCGATGGAATACCGTGCGGACTTCTGGATCGCCGCGGTCGGTGCGATTCTGCAGCAGCTGGTCAGCATCGTGTTCCTAGTGACATTCTTCGGGCACGTCAGCTCGCTGGGTGGCTGGACGCTGTGGCAGATCCTCGTCCTGCAAGGCCTGGTGATGGCCGCCGATGGACTGCGAGAGATGTTCACCGATGGTGCCTGGCAGCTCCGTGCCGACGTCAACAGCGGGTCCTTCGACCGGGTCCTGGTCCGTCCGGTTCCGCCGGTGGTCCAGCAGTTCACCGCACTCGCGTCCATCCACGGCGTCGGCAACGCCGGGCTCGGAGTGGTGGTGTTGATCATCGGACTGGCGCACTCCGGTGTGCAGTGGGCCTGGTGGTCGGTCCCGCTGCTGGTCCTGACGGTGCTGTGCGGCGCGATCCTGACCACGGCGATCAGCCTGCTGACCAACATGATCGCGTTCTGGGAACCGAGTGCGCAGAGCGCGTTTCCGACCTTGATCGCGCTGATGCGGGACTTCGCCAAGTTCCCGCTGGACATCTACGGTGCCGGCATCCGGTTCGTGGTGACGGTGCTGCTGCCGTACGGGTTGATCAGCTACTTTCCGAGCCGGTTGGTCCTCGGGGTGGGCGATGCACCCGGCTGGTGGGCCGTCACCCCGGTGATCGCCGCGGCCGGCTCATCCCTGGTTGCGTCCCTGGTCTGGCGCAAGGGCCTGAATCGGTATCAAGGCGTCGGCAACTGAATCGAGGCTAGAGTCCGAACCATGAGCCTCGAACGTCCCGTCGCACCGGACCCGTACGAACTGCTGCCGAAGGTCGGCTCGTTCTCCGTCACCAGCACCGACGTCACCGACGGGCAGCCGCTGAAGGATGCCCAGGTCGCCAGCATCGGCAACACGTCGCCGCAACTGTCCTGGTCCGGCTTCCCGGAGCAGACCCAGAGCTTCGTGGTCAGCTGCTTCGACCCGGACGCGCCGACGCCGAGCGGCTTCTGGCACTGGGCCCTGGTCGACCTGCCGGGCGACGTCACCTCGCTGGACACCGGCGCGGGGGAGGAGGACTCGAACCTGCCCGGCAACGCCTTCATGCTCCGCAATGACGGCGGCCAGCACGCGTTCATGGGCGCCGCTCCGCCGCAGAGCGACCAGGTGCACCGGTACTACTTCGTCGTGCACGCGGTCACCGAGGAGACCCTCGGAATCGATCGGAACTCGTCCCCGGCGGTGATGAGCTTCAACCTGGCGTTCAAGACGGCCGCCCGGGCAATCCTCGTCGGCACGTACCAGTCTTGAATACGTCCGCTTGCTGCCGCTGCCGCTGGTCGGGTGCTGTAGGTCACCTTGCGGGGGCGACCCCTGCACCCCGCCGGTGGTCACGTTCACCGGCTGAGTCGCCGCGGTCTCTCCGCTTCGCTCCGAGGCCGGTCTCGCTGCGCTCGACGGGAGTTCAATCCCAGTCTCCGAGCTCCCGGTGGCGGTTCTGATGGCCGGCCGCAAGGTGGACGAGGTACGGGACGGGGTGGAGCTGACCCATCTCGATCAGCCGATGCTGGACGGCTCGGGGCAGACCAAGCGTGAGTTCGTCGACTATCTGGACCGGGTCTCGGGACTGCTGTTGCCGGGGCTCGCACACCGGGCTCTGTCGGTGATTCGGGTACGTCCTGGGCAGCCGCCGTTCATGCAGAAGAACCTGCCCGACTACGCCCCCGAGTGGATTCCGCGGGTCGACCAGTGGTCCGAGGCGTCGCGCCGGACCGTGCACTATCCGGTCTGCGAGGACCGACGCACGTTGTTGTGGCTGGCCAATCAACGAGCGGTCGAATTCCACCCTGCACTGCTGGACCTCGCTGGCCGGCAGTCGATGTTGATCATCGATCTGGATCCGCCCGAGGGCGCCGATTTCGACGCGGTGAGCAAGGTCGCCGGCGCGGTCCGGGAGGTGCTCGAGGCGCTGGAACTCCAAGCAGCGTTGAAGACCAGCGGTTCGAAGGGCATCCACATCCTGGTGCCGGTCGATCTCGACCATGGGGTCGATGACGTCGCGGCGGCGACCAGGGCGATCGCTCAGCGCACGGCAACCCACGACCCCGACAACGCGACCGTCGCGTACGTCAAGGACCAGCGCGGCGGCAAGGTGTTCGTCGACTCCACCCGAGCCGGTGGCGCGACGGTTGCCGCCGCCTTCAGCCCACGTGCCCGGCCCGGTCTGCCGGTCTCGTACCCGTTGACGTGGGCTGAGTTGGCCGACGTCCGCCCAGCCGACTTCACCATCGGTACGGTGCCCGCGCTGCTCGACGCCGACGAGGTCACCGATCCCTGGCGCGGAACCATGCCGCCGCCGCAACGGCTGCCCGCCGAGCTGATCGCCGAGGGACACCGGATCCCGATCGCCCGGGTGGCGGCGATGCACGAAGGCAAACGCCGCCGCGCTCGGGGCTGACGATTCCAGTCGCATGATTCGATACGGACTCCGGATTTGTCCGAGCGTGTGCAGCTCGATTCGGCGATCTTGGCTGCGGTAGCTCGGTGAAGTCTGCAGAACCTCGGAGAAACTCACCATTCTGGTTGTCGTCGTCGCAGCCACCACTCGGGCCGGGTCAGGGTCCAAGAATCGAGCCGTCGATCCCGCCTGGTGCCGCGCCGATGCCCGCGTTGCAGTCGCTCGATCAGCGGCATCCGATCTCGGATGAGATCGAGCGAGTCGATTCGTTGCACGGTCACGTTCGCCTCCTCAAGGACTTCCTCCCGAAGGTTGTCGGCGCGATGTTGGAAACGGTCCCGGTGATACTCGCCATCAAATTCGGTGGCCACTGCAGCCTCCGGATCGAAGAGGTCGGGCTCTCCAAGAAAGCGCCCTTCGAGGTCGAAGATCGGCTGGTTGATCAGCGGTGCGGGCAGTCCGGCCTGTTGCCGATAACAGATCCTGAGCCGTGTTTCCCACGGGCTCTCGATCCCAGGTTCGGCCCAAGCGCTAGCCCGCACTGCTTGTTCGGCGCCATGCAACCGATGATGCGACAGTGCATATTCGGTGAGCTCGCCGTTGCTCAAGCCCAGTTGCCCGAGCTGCCGGCAGCTCGCGTCGGAAACGAGATAGTTCGGACACCGGTCAAGCCTGGTGCACGACTCGGCTGCCCGGGCTTGGTTATCCACAGGCGGGTTGTCCGAGCGTGTGCAGTTCGATTCGGCGATTTTGCTGCGCTAGCTCGGCGAAGTCTGCAGAGCCTCGGACAAGCAGCGGCATCGCCGCAGGACGCATGGCCCGGCCGCCGAAGCAGCTGGGCAGCCCATTTGCTCGCCGCGGAGGTCCTGGCCACCCCCCCGTACGCTGGTCGTGATGGCCGGAAGTGTCCGGCCCGAGTTTCGAGGAGACGGCAGTGCCTTCCGGTTCCGACTGGTTCTCAAGCGAGTTCCGTGCCCAGTACGACAAGCAGCACGACGCGATCGGCCGCTTCAACCTGGCCATCTTCGGCAAGACCGGCGTCGGCAAGTCCACCCTGATCAACGCGATCTTCGGCGAGGAGGTGGCGGCCACCGGGATCGGGGCGCCGGTCACCAAGGACAGCCGCATCTACATCGACCGGATCGGCCACCTGGGCATCGTCGACACCCAGGGGATGGAGGTCGGCAAGGACGACCGGGAGATCCTTTCCGAACTGGACAAGGCGATCAAGGCGATGCGCAAGCAGCCGTTGAGCGATCAGATCCACCTCGCCTGGTTCTGCGTACGAGGCATGGACCGCCGGTTCGAGGAGGCCGAGGCCGACTTCGTCCGGCGGCTGGACAAGCTCGGGTTGCCGGTGATCATGGTGCTCACCCAGGTGCCGATGCGCGACGGCCAGTACCACCCGGATGCGGTCACGCTGGCCGAACACATCCGGTCGATGGGACTGCCGATCGTCGACGGCCGGCCGTTCCTGACCAACGCCAAGCCCGATCCCTTCACCCAGACGTCGGTGCACGGCCTGCACGAGGTGCTCGATGCCTCCTTTCGCGTGGCGCCGGAGGGCGTTGAGCTCGCCCTCACCGCCGCCCAGACCATCGACCAGAAGAGGAAGGCGTGGGCGGCGCAACGGGACATCGTGATGGCGGCCGGTAGTGCGGCCACCGCTGCGGCGGTGCCGATCCCGTTCTCCGACGCCGCCATGCTGGTCCCGATCCAACTCGGGCTGATGGCCCGGATCGCGCACATCTACAAGATCAGGATCGAACGGGCCGCGCTGATGGCGGTCGCCACTACCACGGCCGCCACCCAGGGCGGCCGGGCGGCGTTCACCGGACTGTTGAAGATGGTGCCCGGCGCGGGCTCGGTGGCCGGTGGCGTGATCGGGGCCGCGGTGGCATCGTCGTTCACCTTCGCCCTCGGCCAGGCCTGGCTGGTGGTCTGCCAGCGGATGGCCGGCGGCCAGCTGCTCACCCAGAGCGGCGCGGTCGACACCAACGCCGTACGGGACGCTTTCCTGCAGGAGTTCGGCAAACGGATGGCTCCGATCCGACGGAAATGATCAGGTCAGCTGCGGCACATCCGGCAGATCTCCCAGCCACTTGCCCTCCAGCTTGGCCAGGGTGCCGTCGTCGCGCAGCTTGTTGATCGACTGATTGATGCAGCCGGTGAGTTTGCTGCCGTGATCGAGCACCATCCCGAACTGCTCCGGCTGACCGTCCGGGTCGGGCAGTCGACCGACCATCAGACCGCCGTCGACCTGTCCGGAGATCATCTGCACCGCGGTCGGCAGATCGACGACCAGGCCGTCGATTCGCTTGTCCTGCAGGGCTTTCACGCCGTCCTCGTTGGTGTCCAGCACCGCCGCCGGGACCTCCGGCTTCACCTGATCGTTGATGGCGGCCAGGCTCGTGCTGTCGGCTTGTGCGCCGAGCTTGGCGCCACGGAGCTCGGCCAGGGTGGAGATGCCGGCCAGTTTGCTGCCCTCCAGGGCGATCACCGCCTGCGAGGTGTCGTAGTACGGGGCGGAGAGATCGACATTCTGCTGCCGCTGGGCGGTGATGGTGACCTGATCGATGTCGACGTCGAAGCTCTTCTCGCCGGGGGCGATCGCGGAGTTGAACGGGACCTGCAGCCAGTCGACGTCCTCGGCCTTGAAGCCCAGCCGCGCGGCCACTGCGAACAGCACCGCGGACTCGTATCCCTTGCCGTTGTTGGGATTGTCGTCGGCGAACCAGGGTGCGTACGCCGGTTCGTCGGTCGCCACGGTGAACCGGCCCGGATTCTTCAACGGCAGCTTGGCCACCGTACAGTCGGCACCCGACGGCGCAGGGCTCGCCTGCAGTCCGCCGTCGGTGTGCGAACACGCGGTCAACACCGTCAGCACGACGCCGGACAATCCTGCCACCAGTCCGCGGACTCGACGGCGCCGGCCGGTCGTGACGGCGCCGGGTCGCTGCTGGTGCGGTTTCGCGGGCATCGTGGCGTCGAGCTCCCGGGGATCAGTTCGCGGCGAACACTATTGGGCCCGGTCACACTAACCGCCGTGGCCCGCGAACTGCGGAAGCGGCGGGCCGATGTCGGTGGTTGATGGCGCGGTAGTTTTCCAGCACGGGCGGCGTCTTGGACAGAGAGGCAGATGGGTCGATCGATGGAAGCGCGTGCTGACCGCGGCAAGACCAAACGCACCTATCGGGGCACCGGCTATTGGGTGCTGCAGATCGGTGCCTGCGCCGTCATCGGTCTGGCGTGCCTGGCAGCCGGTGGATTCCTGCTGTTCGCTCCGGACTCCGTGACCTGCCCCGCCGGCGGCTGCGACGACAACGCCGGCGGCGGCCTGCTGGTCCTGCTGATCGGCATCGGGCTGATCATCACCATGGTCGTCGTGATCCGCCTGTTTGTCCGCAGCACGAAGGAGCAGCGGGCCGTCTACGCGTGGGCGATCATGCAGCAGTACTGGGCCGACGGCCCTGCCGGGCCGCTGAACGTTCCGACCGGGGTGGCGCAGGATGCCCGGACACTGCAGGTCGCGGCCCAGGCCCGGCGCGGCGAACTGTCCCGGAAAGAGATCGACCGGCTGCAGGCGCTTCGACCCGACGTGCCCTATCCCGGCCGACTGCCGTCGTACTTCGAGGACGGCAAGCGCACCTGAATCGACACTAGTCTGGCGTCGAACAGCAGCCCGGAGGGGAGCAGAACGGTGCAGCAGGATCCGGTCGAGGCCGAGATCGTCCGAGGACTCCGTGAGCTCGGACTGGACTGGAAGTCGACGGGGCCCGGTCTCTACACCGTGAGCCTGCCCGGGACTCGCAAACTCAGCACCGAGTGCGCGTTACAGCTGGGTCGACATGATCTTGAACTGCGGGCGTTCGTCGCCCGCAACCCGGACGAGAACCACGAACGAGTCTACCGCTGGCTGCTGGAGCGCAATCTCAAGCTGTACGCGATTCGCTACACCATCGACACGCTCGGTGACATCTACCTGACCGCCCGGATCCATCGAGACGCGATCACTGCCGCCGAGATCGACCGACTGCTCGGCGCAGTCGCCGACGCCGCGGACTCGTCGTTCAACACCATCCTGGAGCTCGGCTTCGCCTCCAGCATCCGGCAGGAATGGCAGTGGCGACTGGCCCGCGGCGAGTCGACCGCCAACCTCGCGGCCTTCCGACACCTGGCACCTGGTGACCACGATCACGATCACTGACCACGCCTGGACGAAAAGAAGCCGTCCGGCTCGCGACGCGCGGATTGTTCGGCATCCCTTGACGATCACCGTCGCGGGGCGTTGTATGTCACGCACGTCTACGGGGGAGATTAACTGGTCGACGACGAGGTAAGGACCGACCGTGGATCAAGCGCAACTGCGAGACCTTTCGGATCAAGCCACCGCCAAGCTGCAGAACATGCCTGGCACGACGACGAGCCGTCGCGGCGGCTGGATGATGATCTCGACGATCTTGATCGAGGCCTGGGACCTGTACGCGATCTCGTTCCTGTTGATCTTCATCAAGAACGAGTACAACCCGACGCCGGTCCAACTCGGTCTGGCCACCGCGGCGGTGCAGGGCGGCGCCCTGGTCGGTGCACTGATCGGCGGTTACATCGCCGATCAGCTCGGCCGTAAGCGGGTCTTCATCCTCACCATGGCCCTGTTCATCGTGTTGGCCGTGGCCCAAGGATTCTCCCAGAACATCTGGGATCTGATCATCATCAGGTTCCTGATCGGCATTCCGCTCGGCAGCGACATCTCCAACGGTTACGCCTACATCATGGAGTCGATGCCCAAGGGCAAGCGCGAGCAGATGGGCAGTCGCTGGCAGTTCATGTTCGGCCTGGGCGAGGTGATCGCGATCGTGGTGGTGACGATCATGTACGTCGCCGGAATTGATCATGATCTGTTGTGGCGCGTCGGTCTGGCACTCGGCGCGGTGCCCGCGGTGATCTTGCTGATCTCCCGGCTGGGCCTGCCGGAGACGCCGTCGTCGCTGGTCCAACGGGGCCGATTCCACGAGGCGAAGGAAGTGTCCCAGCAACTGTTCGACGACCCGCTGGACATGCTGCCGGACGAGGACGTCCACATCGAACGGGTGAAGGTCGGCGACTTCCTGAAGGTGATGTGGGCCGATCCGATCAAGAAGCGGGCCACCATCTACGGCTGGATCTCCAACGCGATGCAGGGTGCGGAGTTCACCGCGTTCGGCTTCTACCTACCGGTGATCTTGGTCGCCGCCGGCGTCGGTGTCACCGGCAGCGGCGAGACCCAGAACCTCGTCGGCACCAATCTGGTCACCGCGCTGGTCTACTGCCTGGCGACCGTGTCGGGATTCGTGGCGCCGCTGATGCTGCCCAAGATCGGTCATCGTGGGGTGGCGATGTGGGGCTTCGGGATGGCCTTCGTCGGCCTGGTGGTCGGCGCCTTCGCGATCGGCATGGATTTCAAGGTGCTGATCGTGATCGCTGCCTGTGTGTTGATGTGGGGCCACTACTGGGACGCGTCGAACGGGATGACGATCACCTCGATGGTGGCGCCGCCACGGTTCAAGGGCACCGCGTCCGGCTTCGGCTACGTGTTCGTCAAGGGCGCCTCGTTCTTCGGCGCCTTCGTGTTTCCGATCATGACCGCCGCCTGGGGACCGGTCGGCGCCACGCTCGCGGTGTCGGCCCTGTCACTGACCGGATTCCTGTCGGCGAAGTTCATTCTGCCCGAGCTGTACGGCTACGTGGAGCAGGAGACAGCACAGCTCGAGCGCCGCGCGGACAGGACGGATCCGCCGATTCGTTAGTCCGCCCACGCGTGATGACCGACGTCTTGTGGTGCACGTCTCAGCGGCCCACGAAATGTCGGAGATGAACTATTGTTCGGCTACTCTCAAGGCCTGTTTGTGTCCCGTCAGGGAAATCGCCGCGCATCAGGAACAGAGGAAACCGTGACCACAAACTATCCCCCGAACTCCGGCGAGCCGGATCAGAATCAACCCGGCTTCGGTCCGAACCCGGAGTACGGCCAGCAGCCCGGGTTCGGTCCGGGGCAGCCGAACTACGGCCCGAGCCAACAGCCCGGCTACGGCGCTCCGGCTTCCGGCCAGACCCCGTACGGTCAGCCGTCGGCACCGCGGCCGGGATCCGAGCAGCCGCAATACGGCGAACCGGGCCAGTACGGCCAGCAGGGTCAACAGCCCCAGTACGGCGAACCGAATCAGTACGGTCAGCCGGGGCCGGCCGGCCAGCTGCCGTACGGTCAGCAGCCGCAATACGGTCAGCAGCCGCAGCAGCCTCAGTACGGTCAGTCACCGTACGGCGGCGGACAGCAGCCGCCGGGTTCCGGTGGCGGGAAGAGCAAGCTGCCGTTCATCATCGGCGGCGGCGCTCTGGCGCTGGTGATCGTGGTCGTGCTGATCGTGGTCGCGGTGGTCAACTCCGGTGGCGACACCGACGAGGCCACCGGCAGCACCGGCGGCGGGGCGACGAAGCCGGCCGAAGCACAAAAGCCGTCGGATGCGGTGAAGGGCTATCTGCAGGCGTTGGCCGACGGCAAGGCCGATACGGCGCTCGGCTATGTTGATGATCAGCCGTCGGACAAGACGTTCCTGACCGACGAGGTGCTGCAGGCGTCCAACAAGGCGGCTCCGCTGACCGCGATCAACGTGCCCGACGTGGCCGAGAGCTCCTACGCCTCGGTCAACGCCTCCTACAAGCTCGGCGATCAGGCCATCAACGCCACCTTCACGGTGACCAAGAGCGGCGACAAGTACACCCTCAGCGAGGGCTACGCCGACGTCGATCTGAGCTACCAGACCAAGGGCCTGCCGATCACCATCAACGGTGTCAAGGCGACCGCCGACAAGGTGTACCTCTTCCCGGGCAGCTACCAGATCGACACCTCGCAGAAGTACATCGATCTGGGCAGCGGTGCCGACTTCGTGGTCAAGGATCCGTCCGACTACCCGGATGTGCAGCTGAAGCCGGCGCTGGACAGCGACGGCCAGGCGATGTTCCAGAAGAAGGTCACCGCCGCGATCAACGCCTGCGTCGCCTCGCACAAGCTCAAGGCCGGCTGCGGACTCGATGTCGCCAGCACAGTCCAGGGCTACAAGATCAAGGAGAACTCGGTCAAGCGGACCATGGACGCCTCCGACAAGTCTCAGGTGAAGAACATCAAGGGCGAGCTCAGCTACGACGCCCCGACCGTCGCCGAGGCGGACTCGTTCTACGCCAACGTGTCCACCACGGTGACCGCGACAAAGAGCGGTCGCTCGAGCAAGGTCAGCTACTACGGTGAGGGCAACTCCTTCGACGATCCGTCGATCGATCTGACCGATCCGAACCTGACCGTGACCTGGAGCTGACCGGCCTCCGGATCCCGTCGAACACAACCGGCCGATCGAAGCGTACGAGCCTCGATCGGCCGGTTTTGTCTTGTCTGCAAGGCAATCCGAGCAGTCAGCTGCTGCGGTGCACCTTGTGCTGTGCAGCCTGCGCACGGGGCCGTACGGTGATCCGATCGATGTTGACGTGGTCCGGCCGGGTGGCGATCCAGCCGATCACGTCGGCGATGTCGCTGGCGAGCAAGGGCTTTTCCACTCCGGCGTACACCTTGTCGGCGCGTTCTTGATCACCGCCGAACCGGGTCAGCGAGAACTCTTCGGTGTGCACCATCCCGGGGGAGACCTCGGCGATCCGCACCGGCTGGTCGACCAGTTCCAGCCGCATCGACTCGACCACCGCGCGCTCGGCGGCCTTGGCGCCGCAGTAGCCGGCTCCGCCCTCGTAGCCGCCGTCCGCGGCCACCGAGGTCACGAAGATCACCTGGCCCACGTTGTTGATCAAGGTCGGCAGCAGTGCCTTGGTGACGGACGTCGCGCCGAGCACGTTGGAGGCGTACATCGCTTGCCAGGCAGCAAGATCTGCCTCGGCCACCGGCTCCAGACCGAGAGCTCCGCCGGCGTTGTTGATCAACAACGAACACCGATCGCCGGCCGCCCGGGCCAACGCCGCAACCGACTCGGTGTCGGTCACATCGCAGGTCACCGCGACGCCGCCGATCTCGTCGGCCAGCGCTTCGATCCGGTCGGCACGCCGTGCGGCGCACACCACCTCGTACCCCTCATCGGCGAGCCGGCGCGCGGTCGCCGCACCGATTCCGCTACTGGCTCCAGTGACCACCGCGACCGGCCGGTCAGGACTGCTAGCTGTCGGATCGCTCATGGGCAGATTGTTGCAATGCCCGCCGGGGAGCCCGCCGCGCACCCGGTGGACCGCGGACGGCGGCCCGATCCGCGGGGATTAGGCTGCGGCCTCATGACGTTCAAATTGATCTTGCTGCGACATGGTGAAAGTGAATGGAACGCGAAGAATCTGTTCACCGGCTGGGTCGACGTCGACCTCAACGACAAGGGTCGGGCGGAGGCGCAGCGCGGCGGCGAACTGCTGGCCGAGAACGACCTGCTGCCGGACGTTCTGCACACGTCGCTGCTGACCCGCGCCATCCACACCGCACAGATCGCGCTCGACGTGATCGGCCGGCCGTGGCTGCCGGTGCAGCGGTCCTGGCGGCTGAACGAACGTCATTACGGCGCCCTGCAGGGCAAGGACAAGGCCGCCACCCTGGCCGAATTCGGCGAGGAACAGTTCATGATCTGGCGCCGGTCCTACGACATCCCGCCGCCGGCGATCAGCCCGGACGACCAGTACGCCAACTTCGCCGACCCGCGGTACGGGTCGCTGCCGCCGGATGCGCGGCCGGCCACCGAGTGCCTCAAGGACGTGCTGATCCGGGCGCTGCCCTACTGGTACGACCGGATCGTGCCCGACCTGCTGGCGGAGAAGACCGTGCTGGTCGCCGCCCACGGCAACTCCCTGCGCGCGATCGTCAAGCACCTCGATCAGATCAGCGACGTCGACGTGGTCGGGCTCAACATCCCGACCGGCATCCCGTTGCTGTACGAGCTGAACGACGACCTCACGCCCGTCACGCCGGGCGGTCGCTACCTCGACCCGGAAGCCGCCAAGGCCTCGATCGAGGCGGTCAAGAACCAGGGCCGGAAGTAGATCCGGAGTAGACCCGGTCGATCACGGCTGGGGCCAGACCTCGTCATCGGGGAACTTGCCGGTGACCACGTAGATCACCCGGCGAGCCACCGAGGCGGCATGGTCGGCGATCCGCTCGTAGTAGCGGCCGAGCAGCGCGACGTCGACGGCCGCCTCGACCCCGTAGCTCCAGTCGTCGCCGAGCAGCAGCCGGAACTGGTCGCGACGCAGCTCGTCCATCTCCTGGTCGCGGTCGTGCAACTCCTGCGCGGAGTCCAGGTCACGTTCGCTCAGCGTCTGGCCGGCCCGGATCACCATCTTCTCGGCCACATCGCCCATCCGGACGAAGTTGGGCCGCAGCCCCTCGGGCACCGCTGGTTCCGGGTAGCGCAGCCGGGCGATCTTGGCCACGTGCGCGGCCAGGTCGCCCATCCGCTCCAGCTCGGTGACCATCCGCAGGGTGGCCACCACCGTCCGCAGCTCGCCCGCCACCGGCGCCTGCCGGGCCAGCAGCGAAAAGGCTCTCGCCTCGATGTCGGCCTGGGCCGCGTCGATGTCGGCGTCGGAGCTGATCACCTTCTCGGCGGCATGGATGTCGACCTCCAACAGGGCCGTGGTCGCCTGCCGCACGGCAGTGGAAACGGTCTGCGACATCTGCACCAGGTCGGTCAGAATGTCGTCGAGTTGCTCCCGGTAGGAGTCGCGCACTGGTTCTCACCCTCAACACATCGTCGGGTCCGCGGCCCTGATCGGCCCGGATGCGCTCCCACTCTAGGTGCAAGCCGTACGTGACCGGCCAGGGTCGGTGAACGCCGGGTTAACAAAGCCGGAACCCTCGGTCTCGATCCGGCCTGAGCGGTGGGCAACGGTCAAACCCACCCGTGGTGTCGGCTTAGTATCAGCGACGTGAACGCAGGAGCAGCCGCGGGCCTGGCGCTGATCGTCGGCCTGGCCATCGGTGCTCTGATCGCGGTGCTGGTGTTGCGCCGGCCGGCCGAGGCGACCGGCGAATCCGAGGACTTCATCGACGAACCGGTGGAGGTCCCGCCGGGGGTGTCCCAGATGTTGGCGGCGCTCGGCTCGTCGGCGGTGGTGGTCGGTCCGCACGACGAGATCCTGGAGGCGACCGCGCAGGCCCGGACCGTCGGCATCGTACGCGGCAGCCGGATCGGCATCGCCGAGTTGCTCGACCTGGTCCGTACGGTGCGCACCGACGAGGTCCTCCGCAGCGTCGACCTGGAGCTGCAGCGTGGCGGTGCAGGCGGGGCCGCGACCTTCCTGGCGGTACGCGTCGCGCCGCTGGCCGACGGACTGGTGGTGGTGCTGGCCGAGGACCGGACCACCGCGGTCCGGGTGGAGGAGACCCGCCGCGACTTCGTGGCCAACGTCAGCCACGAGCTGAAGACGCCGATCGGGGCGGTGGCCCTGCTGGCCGAGGCGGTGGAGAGCGCGGCCGACGATCCCGAGGCGGTGCTGCGGTTCGCCGCGCGGATGACGATCGAGTCCCAGCGGTTGAGTGAGCTGGTCGGCCAGATCATCGAACTGTCCCGGTTGCAGGCCGACGATCCGCTGGTCCAGGCCGAACCGGTCGAGGTGGACGACATCCTCACCCAGGCGGTGGACCGCTGCCGGGTGGATGCCCAGAAGCGGGACGTCCAGCTCGCTGTCGCCGGTCTGCCCGGCTGCTACGTCCTCGGCAGCGAGCTCCAACTGGTCGCCGCCGTCGGCAATCTGGTCGAGAACGCAATCCTCTACTCCGACCCGGGCGCCCGGGTCACCGTCGCCGTCCACCGGGTCGAGCGCGGCGACGACGACGTGGTCGAGATCACCGTCTCCGACAACGGCATCGGCATCGCCCCGGCCGACCTGGACCGGATCTTCGAACGTTTCTACCGGGTCGACTACGCCCGCAGCCGCGCCAACGGCGGCACCGGGCTGGGGCTGTCGATCGTCAAGCACATCGCCGCCGCCCATGGCGGTGATGTGGCGGTCTGGAGCCAGCCCGGGCAGGGCTCGACGTTCACCGTCGCCTTACCCGCGCCGATCGGCGACGCCGCGGCACCCCTCACCGCCCGGCTGCCCGAAGTTGATCATGAAATGGTCGACGGCGTGGCGCCGGCAGACGGTACCGATTCATCCAGTCCCGGCAGGAACGCAAGCACTGCAGCGGTCCCTGCCCGCCAGCGCCGCGACGATGCGGAGTCGGTGCACCCCCGTACATCCGAACCCCAGGAGATCGTCAGATGACCCGTGTGCTGGTGATCGAGGACGAAGAGTCCTATCGCGAAGCCACGTCCTACATGTTGCGCAAGGAAGGTTTCGAGGTGGTCGAGGCCGCCGACGGGACCCAGGGCCTGGCCGAATTCGATCGGGTCGGCGCCGACATCGTGCTGCTCGACCTGATGATGCCGGGCTTGCCCGGTACGGAGGTCTGCCGGCAGCTGCGTGCCCGTGCCGCCGTCCCGGTGATCATGGTCACCGCCCGGGATTCCGAGGTGGACAAGGTGGTCGGGCTCGAACTGGGTGCCGACGACTACGTCACCAAACCGTTCAGCCATCGCGAACTCGTCGCCCGGATCCGGGCGGTGCTGCGCCGCGGCCAGGACCTCGAGTTGTTGCCGGACGTGGTCGAGTCCGCCGGTGTCCGGATGGACGTCGAGCGGCACGAGGTGTCGGTCAACGGCGAACGGGTCAAGCTGGCGCTGAAGGAGTTCGAGCTGCTGGAGATGCTGTTGCGCAACGCCGGCCGGGTGATGACTCGCGGCCAGTTGATCGACCGGATCTGGGGCGCCGACTACGTCGGTGACACCAAGACCCTGGACGTGCACGTGAAGCGGCTGCGGACCAAGATCGAACCCGACCCCGCCGCCCCGCAGTTCCTGGTCACCGTACGAGGTCTGGGCTACAAGTTCGAAGGCTGACGGCCTCGGCAGGCGGGGTCTCACCTGGATCGCCGACGAACGAGTTTCGCCTGGTGGGTCCGGGGACCTGAATATGAGGCGCCAGATGGTCAAAATCACCGGCGGACCGCCATTTTCGCGATCTGACGCCTTGATCCCAGGGGATCGACGCCGACGGACTGTCCTACCAACTCTTGGTATTCTGCACCCATGAGCTTGAACACGTCGATCAGTCTGGACGAGCATTTCGCGGATTTCCTCGCCCACGAGGTCGCGACGGGGCGCTACCGATCGGCGAGCGAGGTGGTACGCGCGGCATTGCGTTTGCTGGAGGACCAGGAGTCCCAAATGGCTGCACTGCGCGCCGCGCTGGTGTCCGGGGAGGAGAGCGGCGGGGCGAAGCCATTCGACTTCGATGCGTTCATCACGGCGAAGAAGGCATGAGGAGCTACCGGCTCACTCCGGCCGCCGTCCAGGACCTCTCGTCCATCTGGGACTACACGGTAGAGCGGTGGGATGGCGGTCAGGCCGAGACCTATGTCAACGAGATTAGGGCCGCGGTCGAGCGCCTCGCCGAGAGCCCCGACCGCGGCCGTGCCTGCGACGAGATCCGCGAAGGCTACCGCCGGTACGGGATCGGCAGCCACATCATCTTCTACGTCGTGAACCAAGACAGTGTGGACGTGGTCCGCATCCTGCACCAGCGGATGGACCCGACCCGGCACCTGTAAGCCCGGACCAGCCACGAAGACAGCAGGTCGGTTCAAGCGGGCTACGAAACATCGCCCCGGCCGTGTCTCAGGGGGTACCTGACCGGACGCGTTTCGCCCTTCGCTCACCCAGGCGAGCCGTCGAATGTACGTCCTCGTCCTGGGCCAACGTCCTCGGTCATGGCAACGCTCGCGCCCGAAGCCAGACCTCTGGGGCCAGAAGTGTCGATGCTCCGGCCCGCCGATGCCGGTGAGCACATTCGCGTCACCATTCGCGATTGGGCGAGATAACTGGGCGCGGGACGCCGTGCGGACCGCGTGGTGGCGCCAAAGGTTCCGGGTGACACGTCGTGTCTGGTGTTAGTCGAACAGGTCGATCAGGCGGACCGCCTGGTCATGCAGCTCAGCTGTCCTCGGTGGCCTGGCTCCGGTGGGGTCAGGCAGCAGTCGGAACAACCAGAAAGAGGCGATCAGGCGTCGATACAGGTGATAGCGCCGATGGTCGTGGTCGATGAGATCGGCGAGTCGGTCGAGGCCGGTACCGCGCGCGCCGAGATGCTCGGCGAAGTTCGCCAACTCGAAACACACGTCGCTGGCGCCGGCGTCTTCGAAGTCCACCAGTCGGATCCCTCTGCCGTCGTACAGCATGTTTCCCGGCTGCGGGTCGCCCTGACCGAGGATTTGGAGCGTTCGTCCGTCCAGCAGGGAGTTCAGCGCGGGACCGGTGATCCAGTCCACGGTCAGGTCGAATGCTCGCAGTTCGACTCCGCTCGCCGGCCGTAGTGACCTCGCTGCGAGGTGACGCCAATAGTGTGCATTGTGCATATCGATGGGCGCCGGCCGATCGCCGGGCACGTCCCAAAGTCGTCGCATTGCCTTGGCGAGCAGGTGGATCTGATCGTCGGTCCAGTAGCCGACGATCGGGTCGCCGGGAAGCGCGGTCATGGTGATGGATGGCGGTTCTCGATCGAGTTCTGCGGATATGGGTTCGGGCGCCAGGCCGGGCTGGTGGAGCGCCAAAAGGTTGAGGGTGGTCCACTCCCGGTGATGCTCCTGCCGGCCCCACGTCCGGTACGTCTTGGTGATCAGATCGCGGTCGCGACGAAGGTGGTGTGTCTGTCGTGCTCTGCGGTTTGTCACAGGCCCGGAAGCTACACGAGGTCGACGCTGGTCCGGCCACTCCGGTGCACGGCCGATCCCACCCGGCATGATTGGGGGCCATGACCGACGCGCCCCGCAGCCGGGAACAACGCCGTGCTGACACCCTCGCTCTGTTGACGACGCCAGCGATCGACGTCTGGATGTCCACATCGTCGATCGACGAGGACGGTACGGCGGCGCCGTACCTGGTCCCGCTTTCCCTTGCCTGGTTGGAGAATCGGGTGGTGATCGCGGTCGAGGAACGATCACGTACGGCGCGGAACTTGATCAACTCCGGTCGCGCCCGACTGGCGCTCGGGCCGACCCGGGATGTGGTGATCATCGACGCCGAACTGGAGCGGGCGCTCCCGGTGCAGCAGGCGCCGGCCGAGATCGTCGAGGGGTACGCGGGCCAGGCCGACTGGGATCCGCGCGGTGACGACGGGTATCTCTATCTGGTGCTCCGACCGATCCGGATCCAGGCATGGCGCGAGGCAGACGAGATCAAGGGCCGTACGTTGATGCGAGACGGTCGGTGGCTCTGACCGATGGTGACAATCGGATGACATCGCGGCGCCGATAGAGTGACCTCGTGCTCAGCGAACGCGCTCTTCGCGACGTCACCGTATTCACCGGCTCGGCCCACCCGGAGTTCGCCGCAGAGATGTGCGAGATCCTCGGCATCGATCTGGCCCCATCGCGTACGACGCGCTTCAGCAACGACTGTCTGCAGGTGCAACTGCGCGCCAACTGCCGGCAACGCGACGTGTTCATCGTGCAGCCGCTGGTGCCGCCGGTGCAGGAGCATCTGGTCGAGCTGTGCCTGATGCTGGACGCCGCCCGAGGTGCGTCGGCCGCCCACATCACCGCGGTGATCCCGCACTACGCCTACGCCCGCTCGGACAAGAAGGACGCGCCGCGGATCTCGATCGGCGGCCGGCTGGTGGCCGACATGATCGCAGCCTCCGGTGCCACCCGGGTGGTCACCATGGCCCTGCACGCGCCGCAGGTGCACGGCTTCTTCTCGATCCCGGTCGATCACCTCAGCGCGGTCGCCGAATTGGCCGATCACTTCAAACAGACCGACCTCAGCGACACCGTGGTGGTCTCACCGGACCTGGGCAACGCCAAGGTCGCCACCCAACTGGCGCGCAAGCTCGGGCTCGGCGTCGCCGCCGGGTCGAAGCGTCGGCTGGCCGACGACACCGTGGTGGTCGACAACATCGTGGGAGACGTGCAGGGCAAGAACGTGATCGTCTTCGACGACGAGATCGCCACCGCAGGCTCGATCGTCGAGGTGCTGCGCAAGCTGCGATCGGAGGGAGCCCGGCGGATTTCGCTGGCCTGCACGCACGGTCTGTTCACCGGGCCGGCGATCGAACGTCTGCGGGCCGAGTCCGACATCGACGAGATCGTCACCACCAACACGGTCCCGCTGGCACCGGAGAAGCAGCTGCCCAACATGGTCACCCGCTCGGTGGCTCCGCTGTTCGCCGAAGCCGTGCGGCGGATCAACTGTGGCGAGTCGGTGAGCAGCCTGTTCAGCGACGAACCCACCTACGGCTGAGGACTGAACCGGGCTCAGACGGTGCCGTTGCTCGGGGCCGGCGACGGGGTGACGTTCTTGTAGGTGCGGTTGTTGCCGTCGATGATCGGCACTTCGACCTGCCGGCTGCCGGCCTTCTCGAAGGTCAGCGTGAGCCGGGCGGTCTGTCCCGTCGGCAGCCCGGAGCCGCTGACCTCGATCGGCGCCCGGTTCACCAGCACGGTCGGCTCGCCCGGGGCGACAGTGATCGGGCCGGGCATCTTGATCGTCAACGGGGCACCGGTGCTGAGGTCGGCCTTCAGCAGGTTGCCGGTCACGTCGGTGAGCTCGTCCCCGGCGGTGGAGTTCAGGGTGGCCGACAGGAAGCCCGAGGTGGGCGTGCGGGCCAGGATCATCAGCCCGCGGACCTTGGCGGTGCTGGCGACCGGTTGGCCTCCTGCGCCGAGGCCGACGTTGACGTCCACACCGTCGGAGGGCTGGTAGTGCTGCAGGGTCTGCACATCGAAGCCGCAGGCCGAGACCCCGACCAGCAGCGTGAGGGAGGCCGCGGCCGCACCGATCCGGGTGCCGACTCGGCTGCGACGACTGCGTGACGGGCTCGTCGCCAGGCCGGTCCTGCCGCAGTTGCGCTTGCTGGGATTCAGGCCGATGTGCTTCACCGTGGTCTACTCCTCGACGTGCCGGCGGCCACCTCGTACGCAACGAACCGGCGTACGACGTCGGCCCCGCCAACTACTACAGCCGATCGTCGACGGTCAGCCTAGCGACTCGACGCCCGGCCGCGCAGCCAAGGTCGGCCCCGGCGCGGCCCGCCGGCTGGCGTCGAGGGGACGGACCGGCCTGATGGTTAGCGACGCGAAGCACATCCGGGTGGTCTTGTCAAGCGGTAGGCGGCCGGTGATTGTGCCTCTGGCTAGCGGAAACGCTTCGGGGAACACCCTGAGAGCGTGCTAAACTAGGTGCTGCGAAAGGGGTAGGTAGACAATATGACCTTCACAGTCGGCGAAACGGTGGTGTACCCCAATCACGGGGCGGCCGTCATCGAGGACATCGAAACTCGCAAGATCAAAGGCGAGGACCAGCTCTATCTCGTACTACGCATCGTCGGCCAGAACGACCTCGTCGTCCGGGTCCCGGCCTGCAATCTCGATCTCGTTGGAGTCAGGGACGTGGTGGGTTCGGAAGACCTGGAGCGGGTCTTCAGCATCCTTCGCGCCCCGCGCACCGTCGAGCCGACCAACTGGTCGCGACGGTACAAGGCCAACATCGAGAAGCTGCACTCCGGCAACGTGATGCGGGTCGCCGAGGTGGTCCGCGACCTGTGGGGCCGGGAGCGTGAGCGCGGCCTCTCCGCCGGTGAGAAGCGGATTCTCGCCAAGGCCCGGCACATTCTGGTTTCCGAACTGGCGTTGGCCGAGAAGATCGAGGAGGACAAGGCCGAGGAGTTGCTCGAAGAGGTTCTCGCCTCCTGAGCATCGCTGACGCGATCAAACAAGGGCGATCAAGCAAGTCTGAAACCACCGGGTGGGTACGTCGAGGGACGTGCCCACCCGGTTCTTGTCTGCCCGTCGGCGGCCGGGCCACGAGATGGAAGAATCTCGCTCGATGATCACCTCACCTTCGGCGCAGGACACGTCCTTCGGCGCGATCGTGGTGGCCGCCGGCGCCGGCACCCGTTTCGGCGCCGAGCGGCCGAAGGCGCTGCTCGAGTTGGCTGGACGTCCACTGGTGCGGCATGCGGCCGAGTCGATGCTCGCCGCCGGTGCCGTACGGCTGATCGTGGTCATTCCCGACGGCGGCGCCGACGGGTTCGCCCGCGCGCTGCACGGGCTCGCGGTCGACGCGCTGGTCACCGGCGGTGCCGAGCGGACGGACTCGGTACGCAACGGCCTGGCAGCCCTGGCCGCGTCGGAGGATCGTCCGCCGATCGTGCTGATCACCGACGCCGCCCGGCCGCTGGTCCCGCTCCAGGTCACGCGCCGGGTGGTCGCTGCGGTCGCGGCCGGCGCGCCGGCGGTGGTGCCGGCGGTCCCGGTCACCGACACGATCCGGGAACTGACCGGCCCGCAGGACGATGGCCACGGATCGAGGATGTTGGACCGGTCGATGCTGCGTGCCGTCCAGACACCGCAGGGATTTGATCTTGAAACCTTGTTGGCGGCCTATCGTCGGCTGGGCGCGGACGTGATCACCGACGATGCCGGAGTCTGCGAGCGGGCCGGACATCCGATCACCTTGGTGGACGGCGACTCGGCATCGTTCAAGATCACCCATCCGCCGGATCTGGCGCTGGCCGAGATCATGATCAACAACGAACGGCAGGTGCGATGACAGCGGGCGGGATCCGTACCGGTATCGGCGTCGACGTGCATCGACTGGTCGCCGGCCGGCCGATGTGGATGGCCGGACTTCTCTTTGCAGACGAGGATTCGGGGCCGGAGGGCCACTCGGACGGCGACGTCGCCTGTCACGCGATCTGCGACGCGTTGCTGTCGGCCGCAGGCCTCGGTGATCTTGGTACGAACTTCGGCACCGACCGGCCGGAGTGGGCCGGCCGGCCCGGGCGTGACTTCGTCTCCGAGACCGTACGACTTCTTGCTGCGGCAGGAATCCGGGTCGGCAATGTCGCCGTTCAGGTGATCGGCAACCGACCCAGACTCAGCCGTCGGCGGGCCGAGGCGGAGGAGCTGTTGACGGGTCTCGTCGGCGCGCCGGTGTCGGTGTCCGGCACCACCACCGACGGGCTCGGGCTGACCGGCCGGGGTGAGGGCGTGGCGGCGATCGCGACCGCGCTGGTGATCAACACCGACGAGTGATCCTGCGGAAGGATCCTTACTCCACCTGATCCGCCCTACTTGACCTGATCAGACGGTGCGGTGAACGTGTCGCAGACCTTGATGTGCGGGTCGGCCATTCCCTGCCGGCCCCAGTAGAGCCGGGTGTCACCGTGGCCGTGGGTGGCCTCGATGTCCGGGTTGCCGCTCAACGTGTCGTCGCCGATCGCCACGTAGATGGTCTCGATCGCGTCCACATCGCTCTGCTGCATGCCCAGCGATCGAGAACTGGCCTGCAGGAACAGCCCGGAGAAGCAGTCCGCCTGGACCTCTACCCGGCGGCTCATCTCCAGGCCCTCCTCGGTGTCGTCACCGGCCAGTTGCTCCAGACCGTTGGCCGAGATCAGGATCCCGGTCCGGGCCTGGACGGCGTGACCGAACTCGTGCGCCATCACGATGTCGGGACCCCAGGGCGAGTCCTGCAGGTCGGCGATCGCGTCCGGCAACGTACGGCTGTAGTAGATCTGCTGATCGGCCGGGCAGTAGAACGCGTTGCCACCGCCGGCCTTGCCGCACTTGGTCTCGATCGCGTCGCCGTAGATCGTCACCGACGGCCGGACCAGTTGATAGCCGGCCGCGGTCACCGGCGGCTCCCACGCCCGCATCAGGCAGGCGACCAGCTTGTTCAGGTGGGTCTGCAGTTCGGCGTCGGTGGAGGCGGCGGTGATCGGATCCAGTTCGCAGCGGATCGGCACCGGCATGGTCTGGTCGTAGAGCTTGTTGTGCTGGGTCCAGTCGACCGCCTGGCTCTTGGTTTCCGGCGCCGGCAGCGGCGGCGGGTTCTTGTCCGGAGCGGGCACCTGGTAGTCGTCGTTCTGGTAGGCGACCTGGTCGGAATTGCTGACCAGGTTGACGATGATCAGCGACACAAGTGCCAGCGCGACCAGCCCGATCACTGCCGCCAGCACCTTCTTCAGCGGATTGCTGCGCGGCCTGCCCGCGGGCGGCTGCTGCCAGGAACCGCCGCCGGCCGGTGCCGGGGCGGTCGGGAAGGATCCCGGCCGGCCGGGTGGGTTGCCCCAACCGGGTGCGGTTGCCGGTCGGCCCCACGTCGGACTCGTACGACCGAACTGTCCGCCGGGTTGCCCCCACTGCTGCTGCGTCACGGTTGCTAACCCTAACGACAGCCGGGGTCTGAGGCTCTGCGGCCTGTCTGTGCGATAGTTTCCGGCAGACAACCGGCGTTACTGACCTGCACCGGCAGGCGTACGGGAACCAGAAGGGCCCTTTCGTGCAACGACATCTCCGAGCGCTCCGGCACCTGTCGTCGAGGACCTCGAATGCCGGCCGCCGGCCGGTGACGGCCGGGCGGATCGCCACCGCCGCCGGCGCAATGTTGATCATGGTCGGCGGACTGATGTTCGGCCCGGCCGGGATCGCCCATGCCGAGGGCTCGGCGAGCAACGTCAACGTGACCGGCACCCTGGACAAGAACGGCACCTTCCGGGTCGACCAGCAGATCACCTTCTCCGGCTCGGCACCCGGCAACGTCAGTCAGACCTTCGAGACCAGCGAGACCCTGGTCGGCAATCGCAGCCGTGAGTTCGAACTCAGCAAGATCAGTGTCACCGCCGACGGGAAGCAGCTGTCACCACAGATCAAGACCGACGGCGACCTGGAGACGGTCAGCTTCGACCCGGCCGGTGCCAAGTCGGCCACCCTCAGCTACACCGTGACCGGTGCGGTGGTGAACGAGAGCGGCACCCCGGCGCTTCAATGGCGGGTGTTGCAGGGGCTGTCGATGCCGGTCGACAAGTTCGACGCCAAGATCAACATCCCTGGTGCTTTCAGCTACGTACGATGCACCTCCGGGCCGCCGAACGCGACCACCCCGTGCACCAGCGCCTCGGCCGGAGTGAGCAACACACCAACCTTCACCGACGGGCCGCGCGGCCCGGGTGAGGTGGTCGCGATCGACATCGGCTTCCCGGCCGGCGTGGTGGCCATCAACGAGAAGATCGATGAGCACTGGACCGTGGCGCGGGCGTTCTCGGCCAAGCCGCTGCCGTTGGGCATCGCGCTGGGACTGCTGGTGCTCGGCGGCATCGGTCTGCTGGTCGCGCATCGCCGGATCGGCCGGGATTCCCAACCCACCAACGAGATTCACAAGCCGGCCGAGTTCGTCCCGGTGGCCGAGGGGCAGGCCGAGTTCCGGA
Organism: Microlunatus elymi; assembly: GCF_007362775.1. Taxonomy (NCBI): domain Bacteria; kingdom Bacillati; phylum Actinomycetota; class Actinomycetes; order Propionibacteriales; family Propionibacteriaceae; genus Microlunatus; species Microlunatus elymi. The sequence goes on along the minus strand of NZ_CP041692.1, from coordinate 4,776,251 downwards.
TCGTCGGCGACATCCGGCCCGGTCACGTCGGCACCGTGGTGGACGAGCGGGTCGACCCGATCGACATCACCGCCAGTCTTCTTGATCTTGCTGTCCGCGGGCACGTGTTGATCACCGAGTTGCCGCGGCAGAGCACGTACGCCCGCGCCGACTGGCGGCTGACCCGGGCCGCCGAGGGCGAGGCGCCGGACGACCTGCGCCCCTTCGAACGCGAACTGCTCGAAGCCGTCGCGCCGCAGGGGGAGAGCGTGCTGGTCTCCGAGCTGGGCACCCGGGTGCATCAGGACGCGGTGGCCGGAGTGCAATCGGCGCTGTACGACGAGATGGTCGCCAACGGTTGGTTCCAGCGGCGTCCGGATGCGACCCGGAACACCTGGACCCGGGCGGCATTGGCCGGGCTGGTGGTCGCGGTGGTGATCACCGCGCTGCTGGCGATCTTCACCGAGTTCGGACTGGTCGGCATCACGTTGATCTTGCTCGCGCTCGGGCTGATGTTCATCGGCCAGGAGATGCCGGCGCGTACGGCGCAGGGCTCGGCGCTGCTGGCCGGGCTGGGCGCGTTGCGGTCGGATCTGCTGACCACGCCGACCGATCGGATGCCGGCCGGGCGCGAGTTGTCCGAACTGTCCGAGGTGCTGCCCTACGCTGTGGTGCTGGGCGGTGCCGACCGCTGGCTGGACGGCATCGTCGCCGCCGATGACGACGACGATCCGGATCCCGAGGATCTCAGCTGGTATCACGGCCCGTCCGACTGGCAACTGTCGGACCTGCCGCACTCGCTGCAGAACTTCGTCACCACGGTGAACGGCACCCTGTTCAGTCGTTGATCTCCTGACTCAGCGTGGATCCAGACTCAGGCGAGCTCGAGTCGCGGGCCGCGATGGATCGCCCGATAGACACGGTTGCGGAGCTCGTTGGCCTGCTCATCGGTCAGCGTGTGCTGCAACGGACGCACGGTGATGCGGACCAGCGCGTTCAGCTGATGACCACCGAGTCCGAGACGCTCCCGGGCGGTCGGCGGTAGCTGAGCGTACGGCGTACGCTGCAGGATCTCGATGCTCTCGACGTCGTCGATCTGATCTTGGAGCGACTCTCGGATCGCGTCGCCCAGCGTCTCGTCGGCGGTGTCCTCGTCGATCACCACGGACAGGTCACGGGTGATCGGCGGCAGCATCGAGACGGGTCGCCAAGGCTCCAGATCTCCAAGCTGGGCAGCGATCCGTGGTTCTGCCGAACGCAGATAGCGGATGTCCGGGATGCGTTTGCGCAGCATCACCGCGCGGTCCAGTCCCATCCCCAGCGCCAGCCCGGACCATCGATTCGGATCCAGTCCGCTGCTGTCGAGGACGTGCGGATGGATCAGCCCGCATTCGGCCAGTTCGAGCCACTGACCGTCCTGCAGGACGTCGATCTGGCGCCCGTGCAGGGTGTACGGATGGGTGGCCGGGGTGGTGCGCCACCGCGCTCCCGGCAATACCGCGTCGACCAGGACCATGATCATCTCTTCGAGGTCTGACTCGGTCGTGTCCGGGGTGGACCGCAGTCGCCACAGGTCGAGTTGGTGCGGTTCGCCGACGTGGGTGCGGTCGACCACGTCACGGCGATAGACCAAGCCGGCAACGGTGATCAGCACATCGACCGGCTGATCATGCTCGGCGTGCTGCGGTTGGGCATACCGCTGCAGGGCGTACGGGATGTTGGCGCTGGTCTGGCTGCGCAGCATCGTGGTCGGACTGGTGTAGCGGGTGTAGCGGCTGTCCCGGGTGACGTCCGCGCCGGCGTAGCCGAGCCGGTCGTAGTTGTCGGCCACCGATACCAGCGGCGGGACTCGGACCTGATCGACACCGATCCGCCAGTGCCGGGTCAGCGCCGTGATGATCTCGGCGGCGATCAAGTTGATCGCGTGCGTCCCGCCGGCGGGATCGGTGAGATCGGGAAGAGTCAGGGCGCGATCAAGTTCTGCCGCCGACAGGTAGCGAAGAGGATGTGCTGACCAACGCCGTTCGGTCTGGATCTGAGCCGTTGTCGGCCGGCTCGTCGACGGTCGCGTTGCCGCAGAATCTGTTACAGACATGGAAGTTCTCCTGAGTGGTTGCCGTGATCATGAGGGCGAAGCCCCCCCCGGGCGGGCAACACGGAGAACCGTCAGGACAGCGCGCGTGCGCAACCGACCCCGCGGCCGTGACCCGGCCGGGGGCAAAGAAATCGCTCGCTACGCATGCCGGGATGCTAGCCCGCCTGTTCGGAATGCGGTAGCGGATTTCCCTGTGCTGGTGGGGCTGCGGTGCATCGTGACCCACCGAGGCACTCAGCCAGGTCAGAGGAGTTCGCGCAGGCGCGAGCGCAGTTCTTCCGGCTGCAGGTTGATGTCGTCGACGCGCGCGGTGTCGACCCACGTCGGTTGGTAGACGTTGCTCGACGATTGACTGCTGGCCTCGGGGTCGCCCAGCACCAGGCGGCTGCGCTCGACGGACACCAGGAAGTAGTGTGCCCGCCGATCCTGATGCCGGATTGTCCAGAGTTCTCGCTCGATGTGCCCCTCGAGATGGGTCTCTTCGCGCAGCTCACGTACGACGGCTTCGCGGGGCGACTCTCCGGGCTCGATCCCTCCGCCGGGCAGCACGGCGTAGGAACGCCCGTCCTTCCGGCGCAGGATGACGAGCAGCTGTCCGTCGTCGATGGTGATCGCGACAGCCCGTTCCTTGGGATTTGTCACAGAACCAACCTATGGGTTTTCTGCGACCGCAGGGGTCGCTCCTCGCGGTTAGGCGGAGGCGCGGGGGATCAGCTCCATCGGGGTGTACTCGATGCCGTGGTGCGGGTTGCCGGCGATCGCGTCCAGCAACTGCTCGGCAGCACGGCGACCGAGATCCTCCAGGCCGAGATCGATGGTGGTCAGCGGCGGCCGGCTGGACAGCGCCATCACCTCCCAGTTGTCGAAGCCGGTGACCGCAAGCTGCGCCGGCACGTCGATGGAGAGCTCACGCAGCCGATCGGTGACGCCGCGGGCTATTTGATCACTGCCGCAGATGATCGCGTCCAGGCCGAGATCAAGATCGGACAGCTCGGCCTGATGTCGTTCGGCGCGCACCAGGTCGGCGGCGAGAAGTTGATCACCAGTTGCCGTGAGGGCGTGCCGCAGCAGAAGCTGATCAACGGCTCGGCGCCCCCAACTCTCGCTCCAATCACCGAACATCGGCTCGGACACCAACCGGAGGCCGTGATCAGCCAGCGCCGCGACGGCTGCCGCCGCACGGACTTCCGACGTGTGCTTGCGCGGCCGGCCGCCGACGTGTGCGATCCGCCGCCGTCCGGTCGCCAGCAGGTGTTGGATGATCTTGGTCGTGCCGTCGGTGTCGTCGGGCACCACGGACGCATCGTCGGGATTGCTGGACGGTGCGAACGCATACACCACCGGGATGTCGACGTCGACCGGTGGCCGCGGATCGGTGGTACGTCCGGTGACGATGATGCCGTCCACCCGTCGTGCCTGAAACGCCTTCAGGTGGTACGCCTCGCGGACCGGGTCGTAGCGGGTGGTCGCGAGCAGCGCCGACATCTCGCCGGCGGCCAGCGCATTCTCCGCACCGAGCATCACAGGGATGCTGAAACGACCGGCGGCATCGGCGCTGAGCAGGCCGACCGTGTAGCTGCGCCGGGCCGCCAGCCACCGCGCATCCGGGTCGGGTACGAAGCCGAGCTTGTCCGCGGCGGCCCGCACTCGCTGCCGGGTCGCCTCTTTCAGGCTGCCGGTGTTGTTGAGTGCCTTGGACACCGTTCCGGGCGAGACGCCGGCCAGCGCCGCGACGTCGGTGATCCGAACCGGCCGCTGGGTGCTCGTCATCTGGCCTCCTGCAGAACCAGTTCTCACAGTTTCCGTCTGCTGTGCGGGTGGGCGCACATCGTAACCAAGAACTTCTTGCTGTACAGGTATTGACGATAGAGCGGCCAGGCCCCTAACGTTTCGGAAAACGTGTTTCCTGCGTTTCTTTCTTGCGCGGTCGACAGCGACCGGATCCAGATCCACGAAGGAGTAGCTCGATGGCACGAGGTGGGCCCGCACAGCCAACCGACCAGGCCCGGTCCGTCTACCGCCCGCTGTCGCCGGGGGAGGTCAAGATCACCGGCGGACTCTGGGCAACCCGCGCCGAACGCAACCGGGCCGCCGCCATCCCGTCCGGTCTGAAGCAGCTGGGCGAGGCGAAGAACCTGTTCAACCTCGAACTGGCCGCCGGCCGTACCAGCGGACAGCCGGTCGGCCCGATCTTCGCCGATTCCGACGTGTACAAGTGGTTGGAGGCGGCCGCCTGGGAGTACGGCCGCAAAGCCGACGAGCGACTGCTGGCCGACATCGACGGGGTGGTCGAGCTGATCGCGGCGGCGCAGGAGGAGGACGGCTACCTCAACTCGATGGTGCCGACGCGCGACGGCGGCCGTTACGTCGATCTTCCGCAGCATCACGAGTTCTACTGCTACGGGCATCTCATCCAGGCCGCGGTCGCCACCGCCCGGACCACCGACCGGCGGCAGCTGCTGGAGGTCGCGATGAAGATCGCCGATCACCTGGTGGCCACCTTCGGCGAGGACAAGCGGCACGACGTCGACGGCCATCCGGTGATCGAGATGGCGTTGGTCGAGCTGTATCGGGAGACCGGCACCGCGGCCTATCTGGAGCTGGCTCGCTACTTCGTCGAGGCCCGCGGCAGGGGGCTGATCGAGGGTTACGGCTTCCAGCCGGCGTACTTCTCCGATCGGGTGCCGGTCCGCGAGCAGACCACGGTCGAAGGGCATGCGGTCCGCGCGGTTTATCTCGGGGCCGGCGCGACCGATGTCGCCGCCGAGTTGGATGATCAAGAACTGCTGGCAGCGCTGGAGGCCCAGTTCGCCGCCATGGTGGACGAGAAAGAGTATCTGACCGGCGGGCTCGGCTCCCGTTGGGAGGGTGAGGCGTTCGGTGACCCGTACGAGTTGCCGCCGGATCGTGCCTATGCCGAGACCTGCGCGGCGATCGGTGGCATCCAGTGGGCGTGGCGATTGCTGCTGGCCACCGGCAAGTCCTCGTACGCAGATCAGATCGAGCGGATGCTCTACAACGGCTTCCTGGCAGGCGTTTCGCTGCCCGGCACCGAATACTTCTACGTCAATCCGCTGCAACATCGTGATCATGCGCTGGCCGACACCCAGCGCAGCGTGCAGAACGGTCGGCTCGGTTGGTTCGACTGTGCGTGCTGCCCGCCGAACGTGATGCGCACCTTCGCCAGCCTGGAAGGCTACATCGCCAGCACGGATGCCGGCGGTGTGCAGATCCACCAGTACGTGCCGGGCTTGATCGACTCCGGTGACCTGAGGCTGCGGGTCGAGACCGACTACCCGTGGCACGGCCGGATCAAGATCATCATCGAACAGGCCTCGGCCACCGCGACCAAGATCAGCTTCCGGATCCCGGCCTGGGCCGAGGACGCGACCGTGGACGGGGCAGTGGTCGAAGCCGGCGGTTACGCGACCGTCGAACGGACCTGGCAGGCCGATGATCAACTTGTCCTGGAGTTGCCGCTGCGGCCGCGGCTGACCGCGCCGGACCCGCGCGTCGACGCCGTACGAGGTTGCCTGGCGATCGAACGCGGCCCGCTGGTCTACGCGCTGGAGAAGACCGATCAGCCGGGCGGGGTGGCGCCCGATGATCTTGCCATCACCGCCGACGCCGGCTTCGCCGAGCGGGAGCAATCCGACCTGCTCGACGGCATCGTCGTGGTGACTGCGCAGGGAAAGGTCATCGACCGGGCAACCGAACAGCCGGGATCGCGTCCGCACCCGCGCCCGGCGCCGGCGACCCGCGACACCGAACTGGTCGCGATCCCGTACTACGCCTGGTGCAACCGGGGCCCGCAGGCCATGCGGGTTTGGATCCCCACCGCGTAACAACCCCGACTTGTCAGCATTTCAGAGCGCTATGGCGCGTCGTGACGCTGACAAGTCGGACGAATCGGCAAGGGAGCTGAGATGCGATGTCGTTGACCCGCAGGAGTCTGCTGGCGCTGGCTGGAGTGGGCGCGTTGGGTGGCGTTGTCTCCGGCTGTTCCGGCGCACTGCCGAAGATCGACACTACCGGTGCCGGCTTCGGCCAGGGCGGAACCGGCCAGGTCGAGATCTGGTGCCGCGGCGCCACCCAGGCCGGGATCCAAGCGTTCGCCGACGCGTTCAACCAGCGACAGCAGAGGATCTCGGTCCGGATCACGCCGGTCCCGGACGGCCAGTTCGTCACCAAGCTCGCCACGGCGATCCGCAGCGGCGAAGTCCCGGACATGGTCGACTTCGACGACATCAACTCGTTGCTGTTCAGCTCACGCGGAGCCTTTGCCGACATCACCGATCCGGTGTCCCGGATTCCCAACCGGTCCGCGCTGAGCCCGGGGCACCTGCGGCTGGCAACGATCGACAAGCGGATCTACGGGTTACCTCTGCTGGCTGACAACTCGGTGCTGTTCTGCAACACCGAACTCTTCGAGCGCGCCGGTGTTGATCTTGACCAAGCGACGAAGTCGCTGGACGGACTGCTGGACGCCGCCCGGAAGATCAGCCGGCTCGGCGACAACATCTACGGTTGGACCTACGCCGGCAACTCGTCCGGCATCCTCGGATTCACCGTCCAGCCGCACATCTGGGCCGCACAAACCGATCTGATCGCGGGCCCGGTCGGCAATCAGCGGGCCAATCTGGTCGGCAACGACGCCGTCACCGAGACGCTGAAGTTCATGCGTTCACTGTGGCAGGAGAAGCTCGTGCCACCCGGCAGCTACGCCGACAGTGGCACCCAATGGGGAGCCGACTTCCGCGCCGGGACCATCGGGATGTTTCCGGGCAACTTCCAGAGCGTCGTCAACGGCGCCTCGAAGTCCTTTCTGGACAAGCTCGAGGTCCGGCTGCTTCCCGGACCGGACGGCGGCGGCGCGTTCTTCGACGGCGGCGACAATCTGTGCATGCTGAACGGGGCTCCGAATCCCAGCGCAGCTTGGGAATTCGCCTCCTTCTGCGTCGCGCCCGAGCAGCAGGAGCAACTTCCGAAGTCGGGATTCGTGCCGATCCGGTCCGATGCGATCACGGCCGACTTCCGGAGGAGCTTCCCACTGGCCGTGCTCACCGCAACCCATCTGGATGCCGGATACGCGCCCAAGACGCTGGCCTACAACGTGATCTACAACCAGGCCGACGGCCCGTGGCTGGCCATGTTCCGGCGTGCCGTCTTCTCCGGCCAGGTCGAGGCCGCGATGCAGGCCGCCGAATCCGGATACAACCGACTCCTGAAGCAGGCACAAGCATGACCACCGCCGTACAGCCCAGTGGCGTCAAGAACGCGACCTCGGATCAGGCAGCCGCCAAGCGCTACTCGCTGACCCATCCGCCGAGGGTCGGTTTGCTGATGGTGTTGCCGGCGGTGGTCTTCGTTGCCGTCTTCGCGCTGGCACCTCTGGTCGGCGCGATCTTCATCTCGTTGACGAACTTCCCGCTGATCGGCAACTACCGGTTCATCGGTCTGAAGAACTATGCCGACATCTTCACCGATCCGGCGTTCGGCTGGTCGCTGCTCTACACGTTGATCTACACCGGCATCGTCACCGGCCCGATCCTCGTTGTGGGGTATCTGCTGGCCGTGATGGTGCGATCCAACCGACGCGGTGCCAAGGTGCTGCGGACGATCATCTTCCTGCCGTACGTGGTGGGCCTGGCGACGTTGAGTTTCCTGGCCGTCTTGGAGGCTCAGCCCAACAGCGGTGCGGTGAACCTGGTACTCAAGGCGCTGGGCATCACCGACGGATCGACGGCCTGGTTGGTCAGTGGTCCGCTGGGCACCGGGCTGATCTGCGTCCTGGTGGTGTGGGCCGTTTCGGGTCTCACCATGATGTTGCTGATGTCGGGGATGCAGGGCATCGATGCGAATCTGTACGAGTCCGCCGAGATCGACGGGGCCAGCTGGTGGGGCCGTGAACGGCAGGTCACGATCCCGTTGTTGCGCCAGCAGATCGCCTTGAGCTTGATCATTTCGGTGATCGGCTCGTTCCTGGCGTTCAACCAGTTTTTCATCCTGACCCAGGGCGGGCCGGGCTCGGCAACCACGACGGTCGTGCTGCAGATCTACCGCCGTGGCTTCGTGCAACTCCAACTCGGTGCGGCGACGGCCATGTCACTGGTACTGGTCGTGATCGTCGGACTGATCACGGCGGCGCAGTTCTGGCTGCTCAGGGAAAGGGATTGATCCGATGGCTGCGATCAGTGGGGTAGAACGAGACACACCGACCAAACAGGTCCTCTACGCCGTCGGCGGCATCCTGACCTTGATCATCATCGTGGTGCCGTTGCTGTGGGCGCTGTTGCGTTCGATGCAGCCGAGCGACGTGATCAGTGCGCCACCGGATCCGAACACCTTCTTCGACCTGACCTTCTCCAACTTCGCGAAACTCTTCTCCGAAAGCAATCTCGGCCGCTCGGTGCTGAACAGTCTGATCGTCTCCCTGGGTGCTGCGGTGCTGTGCTCGGCCCTGGCGTTGTTCGCCGGTTACGGGTTTGCCAAGTTCCGGTTCCGGATATCGCCGGTGCTGTTCGCGGCCATCCTGCTGTCGATGATGGTGCCCTTCCAGGCGATCCTCACCCCGCTGTATCTGCAGCTCAACGCGATGGGGCTGACGAACAACCTGCTGGGACTGATCTTGTTCTACGCCACGGTGAACCTGCCGTTCGGCGTGTTCGTGATGCGCAACTCCTTCAGCGGCTTGCCCAGCGAATTGGAGGACTCCAGTCACGTCGACGGCGCCGGGCCGCTGCGTACGCTGTTCTCGGTGCTCTGGCCGTTGGTCGTGCCCGGTGTCGCGACCACCGCGTTGTACGCCTTTCTGGTGTCCTGGACCGAGTTCCTGGGTGCGTTGGTCTTCATCACCAATCCGGATCGCTTCACCTTGCCGGTCAACCTGGTGAACCTGCAGCAGGGTGCCTACGGGCAGGTCGACTACGGGCTGCTGGCGGCCGGAGCGGTGGTCGCGATGATCCCCTGCGTGATCTTGTACGCGGCCCTGCAGCGGTTCTACGTTCGTGGTCTGGCCAGCGGCGCCGTCAAGGGCTGACCGCGCTGCGCGGTAGTTCTCGCGCCCGCCATTGTTGCGCCATAGCCGGGCCTCCGGCCGGGTTCGAGGTGGTGCCTCTCAAGGTGAAGCCCTCGCGCTGATAGAACGCGATGGCTCGCTCGTTGGAAGCGAAGACCTCCACATAGATCCGATCCGTATCAGGTGGCAGCTGATCGACGAGTCCCTCGATCAGGCGCGGGCCCAGCCCGTGGCCGCGCCAGTCGGGATGGACGTACAACTTGTAGATGACGTGATCTTCGCCTGCCAGGCCACGTTGCCCGACACCGACCAGCTCGCCGGCAGCATCGGCGACGACTACCTGACCGCTTCCTACGGCGTTGGCGAGGTAGGCCTCGTTCCACCACCGATCAATTTGATCTTGCGCGGCCTGCGCTCCGATCAAGGGCGCGTAATGCGTCGGGATGTGCTCGAGTCCGAACTGGCAGATCGCCGCGACATCGTTCGGCACCGCAACCCGCACGACAGGATTGGTGTCGATGGCCATGATCAACTCAGCTCCTCGCGAAGCATCACATTTGCAACCGGACTGGGCCGCGCTCGAGAACCTCGGCCAGACGATCGGCGGTTTCCTTCAGGGCTTGGCGGTTGTCGGTCCAGATGTTCCAGCCCAGGTGGCTGTAGCCGATCTGGAGTTCGTAGCAGTGGTGGCGTTCGGCGGCATCGACCAGGGCCGCCGGATCTGCGCGGATTGCCGCATCCTGGAGCAGCCGGGTCAGCGGGTCGGCGGCCGCGATGCCCGGGTGCCAGGGCGACCAGAAGGTGCACCAGGCGGCGTCGTACAGGAAATCGCCGCGGACCGAGCATTTCCACGACAGCACCGCCTCGACCTGGCGGCTGTCCGGACTGACCAGCACGTTGCCGTGCAACAGGTCGCCGTGGACCAGATCGCGGCGCTCCGGGCACGCATCCACCAGCTCTGTCACCCGAGCCGTGGCGGCAGCGCCCAACGGCCCGAGTTTCGGGTCAGCCGCGAGCATCGCACCCCATCCGTGCACGATCTTTCCGGGATCGTCGCGCAGCCCGGCCAGCAGGAAGTCGCGCCAGCTCGCGGCCGGCGGGCCGCCCTGATGCCACATCACCGGCGCCTGCGCGTCCGCCCGGATCCGGAACAGCGCCACCAGCAAGCGGGTCAGCGTCGGCCCGACCGTGGCGCCACGCTCGACCGGAGTGTCCTCCAGGAACTCCCCGTGGTGGCGGACCGAGATCGCGTACGCGCCGCCGGACGGAGTGCTGCCGACCTCGCGAACCTCGGGCACCGGCAGATCCGTTCCGGCGAACCCCATTGCCGTCCGGTCGGCCTCGTACCAGGTCCGCTCGTTGCCGAATCGGACGACGAGTTCCTCGTCACCGCACCGGTAGGCCCAGGCCGAGGACCAGGCGCCACCGGTCAACGGTTCAAGATCACGAACCTCGCCGATCCGGTCGACCAGGAAGTCGGCGACATCGTCGTACGTCAGTTGGTCGGGCGTCACCGGCCCAGTATCCAGCTTCAGCGCGCCAACCAGCCGCCGTCGACCGGGATGATCGCACCGTGGACGTAGTCGCTGGCCGCTGAAGCCAGGAACACCGCCGCGCCCGCGAGGTCGCCGCCGGTGCCCCAACGACCCGCCGGGATCCGCGCGGTGATCTCGCTGTTGCGCTGCTGATCGGCGATCAGCGCCTCATTCATCTCGGTGTCCATGTAGCCGGGCGCGATCGCGTTCACGTTGATCCCGCGCCCCGCCCATTCGTTGCACAAAGCCTTGGTCAGTTGGGCAATCGCGCCCTTGCTGGCCGCGTAGGCCGGCACCCGATAGCCGCCGGAGAAGCTGACCATGGACGCGATGTTGATGATCTTGCCGTAGCCGCGCTCGAGCATCGGCCGGGCGACCAGCTGACTGAGCTGGAAAGCCGCCCGCAGGTTCACGTCGAGCACCCGGTCGAAGGCATCCAGTGCGAAGTCGACGGAGTCCTCGCGGTGCTGCAGTCCGGCGTTGTTGATCAAGATGTCCACCTGCTGCTCGGCCAGCAGCGGCGCCACCCGGTCGGCGATCTGCTGCCGGTTGCTCAGGTCGACTCGCAGCGAGGTCAGCCGGCGACCGGCTGCGACCGCGTGCTGCTCCACGGAGTCCGGAACACTCCCGCGCTGCACGCTGATCACGTCGGCGCCGGCGTCAAGCAGCCCTTCCGTCATGCCGCGGCCCAGGCCCCGGGCACCGCCGGTGATCAGCGCGGTTCGTCCAGTCAGATCGAACGGTGTGGCAACAGCCATGCGAGGTCCTCGGCAGCGTGGTCAACGTGTGGTGCCGACACTAATCGGCGCCGGGGAGTGGCACGAGGATGTGTGCGTTACAACGATGTACTAGCGTAGTGTCGGGCGTTGGCCCGAAGGCTTCAGCGAGAAGGAGAAACAGATGGCACGCGCGCGGATTGCGATCGATCCGGCATTCGAGGTGGGACGGATCGACCGGCGCCTGTTCGGCTCTTTCGTGGAGCACCTCGGCCGATGTGTGTACGACGGGATCTACGAGCCCGGTCACCCGCGGGCCGATGCCGACGGCTTCCGGTCCGACGTGCTGGAGCTGGTCCGCGAGCTCGGAGTGACCACCATTCGCTACCCCGGTGGCAACTTCGTCTCGGGCTATCGCTGGGAGGACGGTGTCGGCCCGCGCGATCAGCGGCCGACCCGGCTCGATCTTGCCTGGCACTCGACCGAGACCAATCAGTTCGGCCTGCACGAATTCGCGGCCTGGGCCGAACAGGCGGGTGTCGAGCCGATGATGGCGATCAACCTCGGCACCCGAGGCGTGCTGGAGGCGATCGACCTGCTGGAGTACAGCAACGTGCCGTCCGGATCCGCGCTGGCCGATCAGCGGATCGCCAACGGGGCAACGGATCCCTTCAAGATCAAGATGTGGTGCCTGGGCAACGAGATGGACGGTCCGTGGCAGCTCGGTCACCGCAACGCCGACGACTACGGCAAGCTCGCATCCCAGACAGCCAAGGGATTGCGGCAGTTGGACCCGTCGGTCGAGTTGGTCGCCTGTGGCAGCTCCAGCCGGGCGATGCCGACCTTCGGCTCCTGGGAACGTACGGTGCTGCGGCACACCTACGAAGACGTCGACTTCATCTCCTGCCACGCCTACTACGAGGAGGGCGAAGATGATCTTGACAGCTTCCTCGCCTCCGGGGTGGACATGGACCGGTTCATCGAGTCGGTGGTGGCCGTCGCGGACAGCGTCGGCGCGGAGCTGAAGAACGACAAACGGATCAACATCAGCTTCGACGAGTGGAATGTCTGGTATCTGCGCCGGGACGCGGAGAAGAACACGATCCGCGGCATCGACAACTGGCCACAGGCGCCGCGCATCCTGGAGGACGTCTACAACCTCACCGACGCGGTCGTGGTCGGCGATCTGCTGATCTCGCTGCTCAATCACGCGGACCGGGTCAAGGCGGCCAGTCTGGCCCAGTTGGTGAACGTGATCGCTCCGATCATGACCGAGCCCGGCGGCGACGTTTGGCGGCAGACCACCTTCTTCCCGTTCGCCGAGACCGCTCGCCGGGCGGTCAGTTCGGCGCTGCGGCTGCGGGTCGACTCCGACACCCACGACACCGCCAAGTACGGCGTGGTCAACAGCATCGATGCGGCCGCCACCCACGATGATCAGTCCGGTGTGACCAGCCTGTTCCTGGTCAACCGTGATCATCAGGCCGCCAGCACCGTCGACGTTGATCTTGCCGGACTGTCCGGTGCGACCGTTCAGGATGCCTTTGTGCTGGCCGATTCCGACAGGTTGGCCGCCAACACCAAGGATGATCAGAATCGAGTCGCCCTGGCCGAGCTGACCTCGTACAAGATCGACAACGGCACCCTGACCGTCGAGCTCCCGCCGCTGTCCTGGGCCGCCCTCACCCTCGCCTAGCCACCGAGCTGGGGCCGGTGGAGTTGCGGATGATCAACTTCGCCGGTACGACCTGGTTCACCCGTCGGGGCGCCTCGCCGGTACGCAGCCGGTCGACCAGCGCCCGGGTGGCGAGTTCGCCCGCCTGCTCCGCGGCACCGGACACCGTGGTCAGGGCGGGCTTGGTCAGGTCGGCTCCGAAGATGTCGTCGCAGCCGACGATGCTCACCTGGTCGGGCACCGAGACCCCCAGTTCTTCCAAGCCGTGCAGCAATCCGAGGGCCTGCAGGTCGTTGTAGGTGATCACTGCGGTCTCCTCGGTGACCGCAACCTCCGCGGCCGCTGCCTCGCCTGCCGCCCGGGTCGGCGGTTGCGAACCCAACCGCCGGCAACTCATTCCATGATCAACTGCGGCGGTCCGGATCGCCTGCCAGCGGCGCGGCTCGAACCAGGCCGACTCCGGCCCGCCGAGATAGCCGATCCGCCGATGTCCCAACCGGAACAGCAGATCCACGGCCTCGGTGAGCGCCGGCAGGGTATCGATCACGACACTCGGAACCCCGCGTGCCTGCCGGTTCACCAGCACCAGCGGAAACTTCGCCGCGAGCTCGCCCAGGGCCGCTCCGGGCAGCCGCGAGCCGCCGAGCACCGCTCCGTCGGAGGCGTTCCGAGCGGCGATCAGCTGATCGCGCTCCTGGTCCGCAGACTCCTCGGTGTCGACCAGCACCTGGGTGTAGCCGGCCCCCGCCGCCTCGTGCTGGGCGCCACGGATCAGGTCGAAGAAGAACGGGTTGGTGATGTCGGGCAGCACCAGCGTCAGTGCGTTGGACTTGCCGGTGTGCAGCCACCGCGCCTGCGGACTGGGGGAGTAGCCAAGCTTGCCGGCCGCCAGCAACACCCGCTGCACGGTGGCCTCGGCCACCAGTTGCGGACGCGACAACGCACGGGACACGGTGGCCGGTGAAACCTCTGCTGCGGCCGCGACGTCGTGGATGGTCGGAGTCGCGCGGTCGGGCGCCATCGCCACTCCTTCCGTCGACCGGTGATCGCACTGTACTCGCAAACGTTTGCAGTCGAGCCGAGGCTGGCAATACAGTGCAACAGGTAGGAACTCGACGGAATCGTCGGCAGACTGGCCAGCGCCCGTCGGGACGACCCCGATGCGTACCCCTGTCGAAAGGACGACGATGACCTCGCAGCCTGTCCGCTTTGCCGCGGTCGGACTTGATCATGCCCACATCTTCGGCCAGATCGCCGGCCTTCTCGACGCGGGCTGTGAACTGGTCGGTCTGGCTACCGACGACCCGGATGCGTCGGTGGCCAAGCAGGTCAGGGAAAAGTACCCGGACGCGCGCGTCTTCGACAATCCCGGCGACCTGATCGAGGCCGACGGGATCGATCTGATCACCACCGCTGCGGTACCCGACCGGCGCGGCCCGATCGCCGTCCAGGCGATGCAGGCCGGCAAGGACGTCGTCACCGACAAACCCGGCTGCATCAGTCTTGATCAACTCGAGGAGATCAAGAAGACCGTCGCCGAGACCGGCCGGTTCTGGTCGGTCACCTTCTCCGAGCGGTTCGGGGTCAAGTGCGTCACCAAGGCCGGCGAGTTGGTCCGGCAAGGGCGCATCGGCAAGGTGGTGCAGACCCTCGGACTCGGCCCACACCGGATCGGCGACCGGGCCCACCTGGCCGGCGGCGCCGGACGACCGGAGTGGTTCTACGACAAATCCCGCTACGGCGGCATCCTGGCCGACATCGCCTCCCACCAGATCGATCAGTTCCTCTGGTTCACCGGCTCGACCCAGGGTGAGGTGGTCAGCAGCACGGTCGGCAATTTCGCCAACCCGGACACCCCAGGTCTGCAGGACTTCGGCGAGATCCTGCTGCGTAGCGAGAGCGCGCAGGGTTACATCCGGGTCGACTGGTACACCCCGCAGGGTTTGCCGACCTGGGGTGACGGCCGATTGATGATCTTGGGCACCGAGGGCTACATCGAGATGCGCAAGTACGTCGACATCGCCGGCCGCGACGGCGGCAACCACCTCTTCCTTGTTGACCAAGAAGGCACCCAGTACGTCGACTCCTCGGACGTCGAGCTGAGCTACTACGCCGACGTGGTCAACGACGTACGCAATCGGACCGAGACGGCGGCCCCGCAGGAACACACCTTCGAGACCATGCGGCTGGCCCTGGTGGCCCAGCAGAACGCCACCCTGCGCGGCGCTGCCCAGTGATCACACCGACTTGTCAGCGTCAGGATGCGCTGTAGCGCCTTCTCCCGCTGACACGTCGGAGTTGTCGGTGCGAAGGATCCGTTGCACGGGAAGTCCTTCGGGGTTGTGTTCGCGCAGCCACCGCACCAGCGTCTCGCGGATCAAGCACTGCAGGTCGAACAGGTCACCCGAATCGCCGGCCGAGGCGACGATCCGCACGGTGAGCCGATCACCGATCGATTCCGTTACCTGCAACGATTTCGAGCGGCCGTCCCACAACGGAGTGTTGTGCAGTAGTTCGTCCAGCCGTGATCGCATGCCGTCGATGTCGGCCCGCCAGTCCAGCTCGAAGGTCACCGTTCCGTTCAACTCGGTTCCGGTCCGGGTCGAGTTGGTGAACGGGGTGGTGATGAAGTACGCGGACGGCAGGATCAGCCGTCGCTCATCCCAGATCCGGACCACCACGTAGGTCAGCGTGATGTCCTCGATCCGACCCGACTCGTCCTCCACCACCACCAGGTCATCGAGGCGAATCGCATCCGAGAAGGCCAGTTGGATGCCGGCGAAGACGTTGCCGAGGCTGGATTGCGCGGCGATGCCGAAGACCACACCCAGAACTCCGGCCGATGCCAACACGCCGGCTCCGAGAACATTCACCGCGGGGAAGGTCAGCAACACCAAGCCGATGCCGACGATGACGAACCCGACCGTGATCAACCGGCGGGTCAGCCGGAATCTGGTCTGCGCGCGGCGGCGGTCCCGGTCGACGCTGTAGCGCTCCAGCAGTCGCTCCTCGCTTGCCGCGAGGGCGTACAGCAGAATCGTCGCGGCCAGCCAGACGACTCCGGCGATCGCCAGCATCAGCGTGACGTGCCGGACGGCGTCTTCCCAGTCGCCCTTGGGGAGTGCGGACTGCGCGATCACGAAGACCAACACCGAGCACAGCGCCAGCGCGAACGGTCTGCGCAGCCGTGCCCAGCCGCGCCAGGCGCGCGGCCACTTCTGACGTCGGACGCGCAGCACGAGGGTCACCGCGGTGACGCCGAGGAGTGTTCCGGCCACCGCGATCGCCGCCAGCACCAGCGCGTACATCAGATGGGAGAACGACATGCCCCCATAACCTACCGACGGCGGCTACTTCAGATTCTGCAGCGGGTAGCCGTTGCGCTTGCAGCCGTCGATGATCATCTTCTTGGTCTGCTTCGACGCCTCACTCGGATGGTCCGAGGTGAGCAGGTCGATCGCGGCGTTCAACCAGTGCTTGGTCTGCTTGGACGGATGCGCATGATCGCGGATCTCCCGCAGCGTCGAAACCGCCACCTCGTTGGCCACCGAGCCGCTGGCCGCGGTGGCGTCGATCGCAGGACAGCCGATCTTGTACGCGTCCTCGGTGGTCAGGCTGGTATGGGAACAACCGGCCAGGCCCACCATGGCAGCCATGGCGGCCGAAGCCGACGCGATCTTGATCCCGAGCACGCCCGTCAGTGTAGGTGGGCGTGCGTGTGCGAAACCCGCTCAGAGGTCCAGGCCCGGATAAAGTGGGTGATTTCCCAGCAACTCTTCAGCCGCCTGGTGGGTGGCCTCGGCAATCCCGTCGGAGATCGTGTACTTCGCCTTGCCCGGTGCACCCGACTTGGTGGTGGTCGGAGTGGTCTTGGTCAGCACGCCGATGATCAACTCCGCGACCCGGTCGAAGTCGTCGGGCCCGAAGCCGCGCGAGGTCAGCGCGGGCGTGCCCAGCCGTACGCCGGAGGTGTACCAGGCGCCGTTCGGATCGTTCGGCACCGCGTTGCGGTTGGTGACGATGCCGGAGTCGAGCAGCGCGGACTCGGCCTGCCGGCCGGTCAGTCCGTAGCCGGCAACATCCAGCAGCACCAGGTGGTTGTCGGTGCCGCCGGTGACCAGCTTCGCGCCGCGGGAAAGGAAGCCGTCGGCCAGCGCCTTCGCGTTGTCGGCGACGTTCTGTGCGTACGTCCGGAACTCCGGCCGGCGCGCCTCGGCCAGCGCCACCGCCTTGGCCGCCATCACGTGCGACAGCGGTCCGCCGAGCACCATCGGGCAGCCGCGGTCGACATCGGCGGCGTACTCCTGCTTGGCCAGCACCAGACCTCCGCGCGGACCGCGCAGCGACTTGTGCGTGGTGGTGGTGACGATGTCGGCGTGCGGCACCGGATCCTCGTCGCCGGTGAACACCTTGCCGGCCACCAGACCGGCGAAATGGGCCATGTCGACCATCAAGGTCGCGCCGACCTCGTCGGCGATCTCGGCCATCTTGGCGAAGTTGATCCGCCGCGGGTAGGCCGAGTAGCCCGCGATCAGCACCAGCGGCTTGAACTCGCGCGCGATCCGGGCGACCTCGTCGTAGTCCAGCAGCTGGGTCTCGGGATCGGTGCCGTAGGAGCGCTGGTGGAACATCTTGCCGGAGATGTTCGGCCGGAAACCGTGCGTGAGGTGGCCGCCGGCGTCCAGCGACATACCCAGCGCACGCTGCTCACCGAACCGCTTGCGCAGGGTCTCCCAGTCCGCCTCGGACAGGTCGTTGATCTGCCGTACGCCGAATTCCTCCAGCGCCGGCGTCTCCACCCGATGCGCCAGGATCGACCAGAACGCGACCAGGTTGGCGTCGATGCCCGAGTGCGGCTGGGCGTAGGCATACTCCGCGCCGAACAGCTCGCGGGCGTGCTCGGCGGCCACCGTCTCGACCGTGTCGACGTTCTGGCAGCCGGCGTAGAAACGGTGCCCGACGGTGCCCTCGGCGTACTTGTCGCTGAGCCAGTTGCCCATCGTCAGCAGGACGGCGGGGGAGGCGTAGTTCTCCGAGGCGATCAGCTTCAGCGAGTCCCGCTGATCGGCCAGTTCGGAGCGGATGGCACCGGCAATCCGCGGTTCCACCGTCTCGATCACCGAGAGTGCGGCGCGGTAGGACTCCGAGGCCTTGGCGGCCAGCGTCTCAGGGGTGGGTTGGGACACGACAGACTCCAAGCTGGTCGGGTGGCGCAATGACGCGTTCGTCAGGTTCGGCCCAAATCTATCCGGGTGCTCGGCGGGGCGGCATCCGGTGTCCGCAACCGGTCGAGACTCGGCCGAGTGCAAGGATTTGGTCAGGACAACGCTCGGGCTGTGAAGATCACGCGCCAACTTCGTCGGATCCGCGTTGGTGCCGCTAGGCTGGCCCGGCAAGACCCCACGATATAGCGCTCACGGGTGCCAAGGACTGGGACTGTTTCGATCCCAGGAAGGCACACAACGTGACCGAACTGCAGATTGCCGATGCTGCCCATCGCCGCGTCGCGGGGCAGAAGCTCACCAGCAGCTACACCGAGCTGTCCCGGCTGGTGAAGGAGCAGGGTCTGCTCGGTCGGACGCGTCGCTTCTACTACCTGGTCTTCGGGATGCTGATGGTCGCCCTGTGCGGCGCGGTGGCCGGCTTCGTACTGCTGGGGCATTCCTGGCTGCAGTTGCTGATCGCCGGGGCGCTGGGCATCATCTTCACCCAGTTCGCCTTCCT
Source organism: Microlunatus elymi (assembly GCF_007362775.1). NCBI lineage: Bacteria > Bacillati > Actinomycetota > Actinomycetes > Propionibacteriales > Propionibacteriaceae > Microlunatus > Microlunatus elymi. The sequence goes on along the minus strand of NZ_CP041692.1, from coordinate 4,757,509 downwards.
GGCTCACGAGGCCGCGCACCGGCAGATCTTCGCCAAGGGCACCACCAACGACCGGTACGGACGGATCCTCGGCACCGCGTTCGTCGGTATCAGCTACTCCTGGTGGATGAACAAGCACAGCCGGCATCACGCCAACCCGAACCGGGTCGGTAAGGATCCTGACATCGAGGGCGAGGCGCTGGCGTTCTACGAGGAGAAAGCCGTCCCGCGTACGGGGTTGCGCGCGATCATCGCCCGCAAGCAGGGCTACCTCTTCTTTCCGATGTTGATCTTGGAAGGTCTCAACCTGCATTACGCGTCGGTGAAGTCGCTGGTGACCCGCAGCGAGAAGCCGACCAAGGGTCGCTTCGTTGAGATCGGCATGCTCGCCGGCCGGTTCGCCCTCTACCTCGGCGCGGTGTTCTGGGTGCTGCCGGTCGGCATGGCGTTCGCCTTCCTCGGGGTGCAGTTGGCGATCTTCGGTCTGTACATGGGCGCGAGTTTCGCTCCCAACCACAAGGGCATGCCGATCATCCCGGCCGAGGTCAAGCTCGACTTCTTCAGCCGCCAGGTGCGGACGTCGCGTAACATCGCCGGCCGGTTCTGGCCGACCGTGCTGATGGGCGGGCTGAACTACCAGGTCGAACATCATCTGTTCCCGTCGATGGCGCGGCCGCATCTGGCCAGGGCCCGGTTGCTGGTTCGGCAGCATTGTCAGGACCATGACGTGCCGTACACCGAGGTGTCGCTGGCATCGTCGTACGGCACGGTGGTGAGCTATCTCAACCGGGTCGGACTGGCCGCGCGCGATCCGTTCGCGTGCCCGGTCGCATCACAACTGGGACGCCGATAGCGTGTCCCCCACAGACTTGGCGTGCCAGGGAGGCACGTCGGGATCCGGTCCGAAGCACGGGCCGGGAGCAATACAGAAGGAATGATCATGGCAACAGGAACCGTCAAGTGGTTCAACTCCGAAAAGGGCTACGGCTTCATCACTCCCGATGACGGGAGCAAGGACGTCTTCGCTCACTTCTCCGAGATCGCCGGCAGCGGCTTCCGGTCGCTGGAGGAGAACCAGCAGGTGGAGTTCGAGATCACCGAGGGTCCCAAGGGCCTCCAGGCCTCGAACATCCGCGCGATCTGAGCTCTCCCCGCTCCGATCTTGATGCCGCGGTCATACCGACCGCGGCCGAAGAGCCCGGCCATCCACCCTTCGGGGTGTGATCGGCCGGGCTCGTTCTGCACCCGCACCGTCGTCGGCCCGCACGACTCCCAACTGGGCAGCACTGTCGTACAGCGGCACTGTCGTACAGCGGCACTGTCGTACAGCGGCACTGTCGTACAGCGGCACTGTCGTACAGCGGCACCGTCGTACAGCGGCACCGTCGTACAGCGGCACCGTCGCATAGCTGCGCCGTCCACTACGGCCAGCATCTCCCGGTTGGCGCGCGGCTTGTCTGGACCGCTCCGCCGAATGGCCAGCGTCGGCGCAGCCACCTGACCACCCGACCGTGCCGCACCAAAGTCGCGACAACGCGACTTTGGGCGGTGTCGGTCGATCTCGGGGTCCGGAACTCGTGACAACGCGACTTTGGGCGGTGTCGGTCGATCTCGGGGTCCCGAACTCGTGACAACGCGACTTACGGCAGCCGGATCGGACCGCTACGGTTCCTATGGCAGCGACGATGCACGAAGGAGAATCAGTGCCCGCGTACCGCGTTCTCGGTCCCCGACAACGTTCGCAGGTGTGGCTCGGTGGGCCCGATCTTGATCAAGGTGAGTTGATCTTCGAAACCGACGCGATCTTGATCGAGGCGCCGAACTGGACGCTGGACGGCGAATCGTTGATCTTGAACGGAAACGGGACACTCTGGCGGTTGGCGCCGCGCTCCGGTGCCCGGCTGGAGGCGATCGAATTCTCCGGGCTGCCGCCGATCAACAATGATCATGTATTGGATCCCGACGGCGAGCACATCTACCTGTCCGCTGCGGATCGGCACATCTATCGCGGATCGCTGGCCGGCGGTCCGGTGACCCGGGTGACGCCGGACGACGGCCGCTGGCACTTCCTGCACGGCGTCTCCCCGGACGGTGCGCGGCTCGCCTACGTGGAGATCGAGGACTTCTCCCGACCCGGGCAGTTGATGATCTTGGACGCCGACTCGCCGGCCGCGCCGGATCGGGTGCCGGTCGGCGACGGGCACCTGGACGGTCCGGAATGGTCACCGGACGGGCAGTGGATCTACCTCAACACCGAGGCGTTCACCAAGGCTCCCGGCCATGCCCAGCTGGCTCGAGTGCCGGACGGTGGCGGTCCGGCCGAGCGGCTCGTCGCCAGCGACACCGTCGACTGGTTCCCGCACCTATCGCCGGACGGAAATTGGGCTTCGTACATCACGTTCCCGGCGGGCACGATCGGCCATCCGGCCGATCTCGACGTCGAGGTCCGGGTGGTCTCGACCAGCGACTGGGGCACCGTACGGCAGCGCTACCCGGTGTTCGGCGGGCAGGGCACGCTGAACGTCAACAGTTGGGCCCCGGACAGCGAAATGCTGGCATTCGTCGCCTATCCGCGATCTTGAAGGCACCGGCGCCAGCGATTGACAGGCAAGCAGCGACTTGCCTATTGTGCTGGGTGATGGATAACGTCTTTCATGCCTTGTCCGCACCGGTGCGTCGGTTGATCATCGACGAGCTGTGCGAGCGGGACGGTCAGACGCTGTTCGAGTTGTGCAGCCGGCTGACGATGCGGCATCAGGTCAACCTCAGCCGGCAGGCGGTGTCGCAACACCTGGACGTGCTCGAAGGAGCCGGACTGCTGCACACCCGCCGCGAGGGCCGCTACAAATTCCACGATCTTGATCTTGAGCCGTTGCATCGAGCGGTCGACGGCTGGCTCGTACGGCCGACGGACCAAGATCACCGATGATCAAGTGAGGACCCATGAAGATTTACATCACCTCCGTCTTCGTCGACGATCAGGCGAAGGCGTTGGCTTTCTACACCGAGAAGCTCGGGTTCGTGAAGAAGAACGACATCCCGCTCGGCCAGGCGTCCTGGCTGACCGTGGTGTCCCCGGATGCGCCCGACGGCACCGAGTTGCTGCTCGAGCCGGACGGCCACCCGGCCGTCGGTCCGTACAAGAAGGCGTTGGTCGCCGACGGGATTCCCGCGACATCCTTTGCGGTGAACGACATTCAGTCCGAGTACGACCGACTTGTTGATCTTGGTGTGCGGTTCACCCAGCCGCCCACCCAAATGGGCAACGTGACCACCGCCGTCTTCGACGACACCTGCGGCAACCTGATCCAGATCGTCAGCCAACCCTCCTGAGGTCTTGTCCGACAGGGACAGAACTGTCAGCGGTGACTGCAGTCACCGCTATGGGAAGAGAGGGCAACGAAGCCGGGGCGACGAAGCCGCCCGGCCTGACACCGCCACCTGACGGCTACGCGGAGTGGCTCGCCGAGCTGAAGACGCGTATCCAAACTGCGCAGCAGCGAGCCGCGCTCGCAGTCAACATCGAGCTGATCTCGCTCTACTGGCAGATCGGTCGCGACATCCTGGATCGGCAGGCGAGACAGGGCTGGGGTAGCAAGGTTGTTGCTCGTCTTGCGCACGACCTGCGCGGCGCTTTTCCGGAGTTGAAGGGCTTCTCTCGCGCGAACCTCATGTACAGCGTGCCTTCGCCGAGGCGTGGCCACGAGCGGCAATTGTCCAACAGGCTGTTGGACAATTGCCGTGGGGCCACAATGTGGTACTGCTCACCATGCTCAAGGCTCCCGGAGAACGACTGGCCTACGCGGAGGCTGCGGTCAGGCACGGGTGGTCCCGTAACGTTCTGGGCGCTCAGATCGAGCGTCGTGTGCTCGAGCGTCAGGGAGGGGCGCTCACCGAGGTCGGCGGCGATGACTTCTTCATCGATCTGCTGTTCTATCACCTGAAGTTGCACCGCTACATGGTTATCGAGCTCAAGGCCGAGAAGTTCAGACCTGAGCATTTGGGTCAGCTGGCGTTCTACCTGACTGCCGTAGACAACGAGATGAAGTCTCACGTAGACGGGCCGACGATCGGACTCTTGCTCTGTAGAGGTAAGAACGCCGTAGTCGCCGAGTACGCGATGCGGGACAGCACTGGCCCACTTGGAATTGCTGACTACCAACTCGCGGAGTCGCTACCTACGACTTGCAGACGAGTCTTCCGACCATCGAGCAGATCGAAAGAGAGCTCGAAATGGGCCTGGAGTGACAACATCGGCGAGGTCAGGCGTACTCGATCGGGGAGCGGCCGGTGTACCAGGACAGCTCGTTGTCGCGAACGAAGGTGGAGAGGGTCTCTTCGGCGGTGATCGGCCAGGCGGCGAAGTTCTCGATCAGATCGCGGTAGGCGGTGCCGGTCTGCAGGCTCGGGGTCGACAGCACTGCGTGGGCGGCGTCGGCGTAACCGGCGGGCACGCGTTCGAGTCGAGCCAGGGTCCGGTCGAGATACTTCTGGCCCTGGAACAGGGTGCGGTTCAGGGCCAGCAGGGCGCGGCCACCGGCGCCGACCAGATGCACGGCGGCGTGGTGCAGCAGGAATTCGTTGTCAAGTTGCACCGCCTGCTTGAGGAAGTAGCCGCCGTGCAGCCGGACCTGGGCGATGAAGGACGCCATCCGCCGCTCCCAGACCTCCTCCGGCAGCCGCGGGATCGCCGCCACGAGGTCAGCAAGATCATCGAGCCGAGACCAGGCGATCCGCGCATGCAGGAGCGAGGCCCGCATCGGGTCGTCGGCATGATCAGCTGCCCGGCGCAGATAGGCCACGCTGGCGACCTTGATGTCGTAGTAGCCACCCTCGTACGTTATGCCGTCGCGTTCGACGTAACTGAGCCGATTCTCCTGCCAGGCTTGGGCAAACGCGTCCTCGGTGAGCACCAGCACAAGATCGACATCGGAGTCTGGGCGTTCGGTGCCCGATGACACCGACCCGTCCACGATCACCGCCAGCACGGCGTAGTTGTCGCGCGCCCGGTCGACGAAGGCGGCGATGCTGTCATCGTGATGTTGCATGATCAGCTTCGGCTCTTGGCGACCTCGTAGAGGGCGATGCTGGTGGCGACACCGGCGTTCAGCGACTCGATCGACGAGCTGATCGGAATCGAGGCGACGACGTCGCAGGTCTCCCGTACGAGCCGGGACAAGCCTTCTCCTTCGCTGCCGACCACCAGGACGAGCGGATCGGCGGCCTGGGGCAGGTCGGCGATGTCCACCTCGCCATCGCCGGCCAGACCGACCACGAAGAGTCCGGCCTTGGCGTAACTCTGCAGAGTCCGGGTCAGGTTGGTGGCCCGTGCGATCGGCAACCGGGCCGCCGCACCGGCAGAACTCTTCCAGGCAGCGGCGGTCATCCCGGCCGACCGTCGCTCCGGAATCAGGATGCCGTTCGCGCCGAACGCCGCCGCCGAACGAACCACGGCACCCAGGTTGCGCGGATCGGTGACGTGGTCAAGAGCGACGATCAGCGGTGCACCGTCCGTGTCGGCCAGCAGGTCGTCGGGATGCTTGTAGTCGAACGCCGGCAACTGCAGCGCAACACCTTGGTGCACGGCGCCGCCGGTCAACCGATCAAGATCACCACGGCTGGTCTGCAACAGCGAGATCCCACGATCCGCGGTGATCTTGAAGATGTCCCGCAGCCGATCGTCGCGCTCCGCACCCTCGGCCACGTACCCGGCGCTGATCGGCAACTCGGCCTGCAACGCCTCCAGCACAGGGTTGCGTCCGGCGATCCACTCCGGTCCGCCGGTGCGGGCAACGGACGGCCGCTTGGGCCGAGCTCCCTGCTGCCGCTGCTGGTCCTGTTTTGCCTTGTACGCCTTGTGATACGGGCGATCCTCGGCCTTCGGAGTAGGACCCTTGCCCTCCAAACCGCGGCGAACCCGGCCACCGGATCCGGCCGTGTTGCCCTTGCCCTTGCGGCGTACCGCGCCCTTGCGCTGACTGTTACCGGGCAAGATCAACAACCTTCCACTGTGTCATCGGGTCAGCCGCCACTTCGGGCCGGCCGGGGTGTCGGAGATTTCCACGCCGAGTTTGATCAGGGTGTCGCGGATGCCGTCGGCGGCGGCGAAATCCTTGCGGGCACGGGCATCCTCGCGCTGCTTCAGCAGCTCGCCGACCAGCGCGTCGACCACCGAGGTCAGCGTCTCGTCCCGACCACCCTGGCCTTGCCAGATCGGATCGTCGGCGGCCAGCCCGAGCACCTCGAGCATGCCGGTCACCCGTGCCAGCGCCTCGGCAACCGCGGCTTGATCGCCGGCCTCGATGGCCGAATTTCCCTCACGGACGGTGTTGTAGAGGACCGCGAGCGCGCCAGGCGTACCAAGATCATCATTCATCGCCTCGGCGAACGCATCAGGCACCACCGACGTCACCGGGCCGACCTGATCGCTCGCCCGGGCGACGAAGTTGTCGATCCGATCCAACGAAGCCGTGGCCTCGGCCAACGAGGTGTCGGCGAATTCGATCGTCGAACGATAATGCGGCCCCAGCAGGTAGAAACGGACGGCGCGCGGCGGATAGTTCTTGGTCACCTGATTGACCAGCGCACCGTTGCCCAGGGACTTGCTCATCTTCTCCCCGGCAGCGGTGACGAACGCGTTGTGCATCCAGTAGCGGGCGAAGGGGCGACCGGCCGCGGTGGACTGAGCCAGCTCGTTCTCGTGATGCGGGAAGCGCAGATCGATGCCGCCGCCGTGGATGTCGAACTCGTCGCCGAGATACTTGCCGGCCATTGCCGAGCACTCCAGATGCCAGCCGGGCCGACCGCGACCCCAGGACGTGTCCCAGGACGCCGTCTCGGGCTCGTCCGGTTTGTGCCCCTTCCACAGCGCGAAGTCGCGGGGGTCCTTCTTGCCTCGCGGCTCGGAGTCCGCTGCCGGTTCCATGTCATCGATCTTCTGCCGGGACAGCATCCCGTAGTCCGGCCAGGAACGTACGTCGAAGTAGACGTCGCCGGAGCCGTCGGCCGCCGGATAGGCATGTCCGCGGTCGATCAAGATCTTGATCAACTCGACCATCTCCGGGATGTGCCCGGTCGCCCTCGGCTCGTACGTCGGCGGCACGCAACCCAGCGCCGCGTACGCCTCGTGCAGCTCACGCTCGAACCGGTAGGCGTGCGCCCACCACGGCACCCCGGCCTCGGCGGACTTGGCCAGGATCTTGTCGTCGATGTCGGTGACGTTGGCGACCACCGTCACCTGGTAACCCAGGTGAGTCAGCCAGCGCCGGAGCACGTCGAAGACGACCTCCTTGCGGATGTGCCCGACATGCGGCGCCGACTGGACCGTCAAGCCACAGTGATAGATCGACACCTGACCCGGAACCACGGTTTCGAGGTCCCGCACGGCCTGCGTGGCGGAGTCATAAAGTCGAAAAGTCACACCGAGAGCTTAATGGTCCGCACGCCGACCGCCTGCGCCGTCATCGGCCCGGCCGGTCGACCGAGGTCAGCGGTCCTGTTCGACCAGGTCGTTGAGCACCTTGATCGCCCGCTCCAGCGTCTCCCGGTCGGACTCCGACAGCGCGCCCAGACGGGGCGCCAGGAAGGTGCCGAGCTCGTGCCGGATCGCCGACAACTTGGCCCTGCCGTGCGAGGTGGCCGAGATCAGCGACACCCGGGCGTCGTTCGGATCGGAGTGTCGCTCGACCAGTCCGGCCTCCTCCAAACGCTTGATGTGGTTGGTGATGGTGGGCTGCGAACTGCGCTCGGCAACAGCAAGATCACTGATCTTCATCTGCCCGGCGTCTCGAAGTCTGCTGAGAATCCTGGCCGCCGCCACGCTCAGCCCAGACTGCTCGGCGGGTGCCCATCGGACCACCCGCGCGGAAATGCTGATCAGGTCTTCACCCAAGTGGTGGAGATCTTCGGTCATTGGCCGATCGTATCCGTTGCAGCACAGGCGCGTGGGCGAAACACGTCGGCGGTAACGTCGGAAATGAATCGGCGCCGAGCTGCGAAATCCTTCGAGCGCCGCAGGACTGCATTCGTCTGAGCTGGGAGCGTTCATGCCCGTTGATCGGATGTTGCCCGACACCGAGGCAACCGAACTCGTCGCACTGGTGTCCGAGATCGCCCGCGAACAGCTGGCGCCGAGGGCCGCGGAGGCCGAGGCGCAGGAGGTGTTCCCGCGGGAAGCGTTTCGGGTGCTCGGACGCGCAGGGCTGTTCGGCATGCCCTACCCCGAGCGCTGGGGCGGCCTCGATCAGCCGTACGAGGTCTACCTGCAGGCGTTGGAGGAGGTGGCCACCGCCTGGATGGGGGTGGGCGTCGGCGCCTCGGTGCACGTGATGACCTGCCTGGCGTTGGTGCGCTTCGGCAGTGACGATCAACGCGACCGGTTCCTGCCGGACATGCTCGGCGGCGACCTGCTCGGGGCGTACGCGTTGTCCGAACCGCAGGCCGGCTCCGACGTGGCGGCGATGACAACCCGGGCCAAGCGCACCGACTCCGGCTACGAGCTGCACGGGCAGAAGGCGTGGATTAGCCACGCCGGTCACGCCGACTACTACCTGACCTTCGCCCGGACCGGTCCGGACCGCAGCCACGGGGTGAGCTGTTTCCTGGTCCCGGCCGACGCCGACGGGCTGTCCTTCGGCGAGCCGGAACGCAAGATGGGGCTGACCGCCTCGACCACCGCTGCCGTCTACTTCGACGGGGTCGCGGTGGGTGACGATCGGTTGATCGGTGCCGAAGGTGACGGGATGAAGATCGCCTTGTCGGCGTTGGATTCCGGCCGGTTGGGCATCGCTGCCGGAGCGACCGGGCTGGCGCAGGCCGCGCTCGACATCGCGGCCTCGTACGCGAAGCAGCGGGTGCAGTTCGGCCGGCCGATCGCCGAATTCGAGGGGCTGCAGTTCCTGCTGGCCGACATGGCCGCCGCGGTCGACAACGCGCGGGCGAGCTATCTGATGGCGGCGCGCAAACGCGACGCCGGCAAGCGATTCAGCCGGGACGCGGCCGTGGCGAAGCTGACCGCCACCGATGCAGCGATGAAGGTCAGCACCGACGCGGTGCAGGTGCTCGGCGGCTACGGCTACACCCGCGACTACCCGGTCGAGCGCTATCTGCGCGAGGCGAAAGCAACCCAGATCTTCGAAGGTACGAACCAGATACAACGTTTGGTGATCGCCAGGGAACTGCTGCGGTGATCAGGTGCTTGGCGGCGCGACCGTGGTTCAGGCGTTCTTCTGGTCGCGGAAGGCCAGCCAGTCCTCGAGCGGGGCTAGGTCGTAGCCCCCTGCGCCGTCGCATTCGATGGTGATCAAGCGGGCGCCGGCGTCGTAGAGGGCGTCGCCGATCTTGGCCGGATCACCGGACGCGCCGACGGAGCGTTCGATCTCGGCCGGGTTGCGGCCGACCTGCTCGCACCAGTCGTCCAGCACTTTTCCCTTGCGGGCAAGGGTTTCGGCGTCGCTGAAGGAGTGCCAGATGGTGGCGTGCTCGGCCACGATCCGCAGCGTCTTCTTCTCCCCGCCGCCGCCGATCAGGATGGGGATGTCGCGGGTCGGTTGCGGATTCAGCTTGGCCCAGCGGGCCTTGATCCGGGGCAGCGCCTCGGCCAGCGCGTCCAGCCGCTTGCCCGCGGTGCCGAAGTCGTAGCCGTACTCGTCGTAGTCACGCTGGAACCAGCCGGCGCCGATGCTCAGGATCAGCCGGCCGCCGCTGATGTGATCGACCGTCCGGGCCAGGTCCGCCAGCAGATCCGGATTGCGGTAGCTGTTGCAGGTCACCAGGGCGCCGAGTTCGGCGTGGCTGGTCTGCTCGGCCCAGGCCGCGAGCAGCGACCAGCACTCGAAATGCTTGCCGTCCGGGTCGCCGGACAGCGGGAAGAAGTGATCCCAGTTGAAGATCACGTCGACGCCGAGATCCTCGGCCGCGGCGACCGCGCGGCGGATGTCGGCGTAGTCGGCGTGCTGGGGCTGGAGTTGGACGCCGATCCGCAGCGGGCGGTCGGCAGAGCTGGGTGTCGACATCGAAGACCTTCCTTACGACACAGCGATGTGGGGTGAGGTTCAGAGCTCGGAGACCAGATCGGCATAGTCGGGGTGCCGGTCGATCCAGCCCCGGATGAAGGAGCACTGCGGAACAACCGTGAAACCGTCGGCCCGGGCCTGATCCAGCACGGCCCGCGCCAGCGTGCTGCCGACACCATTTCCCTCGGCCGCCGGCTGCACCTCGGTGTGGATGAAGGTGATGGTGTCGTCGGCCTGCCGGTAGTCGACGAAGCCGAGGAGTTGATCCTGCTCGTCGCGGGCCTCGAAACGCTTCTGCTCCGGTACGTCGTTGACGTTGATCGTCATATCGATCTCCTAGGAATGCTTCCGTGCCTTCTGCCGCAGGGCCTCGATGTCGAGGAAGTCCGGGGCCGCACTCACGCCGGCGTCCGGTCCGAGATCATCGTCCTCCCACGGATCGTACGGCTTCTCCTCGTCCTCCTCGTCGGCGTACCCCTGGGACGGGTCGTACGGGTTGGCCAGCTCGGCGAGCTCGGCCCGGCCGGGCACCTCGACCTGCTCGTCCGGGAGGTTGCGCAGCACCGTACGGACGTAGCTCTTCGCCGCTTCGATCATCGGGATCTCCCGGCCGGCCCGCTCCGACTCGAACCAGCGATGCTCCAGCACCTCGTGATAGAACTGCGCCGGCTCCAACTTGCCCCGCAGGTCCGACGGCACCTGGTCGATCACCGGCTCGAACCGCTGTTGCAGCCACTGATGCGCCACGATCGCCTCGTCGGCGTTCTGCTGATCGGTCTGCGCCCGGAAGTAGTCGAGATCGTTCAGCAGCCGGCGAGCCTGGTTCTCCTCGACGTCCAAACCGGTCAGCCGCAACAGCCGGCGGGTGTGGTGTCCGGCGTCGACCACCTTCGGCTGGATCCGGACGGTGGAACCGGCGAAGTCGGTGGTGATGTCCAGCTCGGCCACGTCGAAGCCGAGCGCGTTCAACCGGCGCACCCGGCTCTCGATCCGGTGCATCTCGCTGCCGTCGAACTCCTCCACCTCGGTCAGTTCGGCCCACAGCTCGCGGTAGCGGTTCTCGATGCTCTCCACCAGCGTCTGCGGGTCGAGCGCCTCGTCCAGCAGCCCGCCAGCCTCGACGTCGAGGAATTCGCCGAACAGGTTGGTCCGGGCGATGGACAGGTCGTGTTCGCGCTGCCCGTCGGACAGTTCGTCGTGCAGCTCGCCGGTCTCGGCGTCCACCAGGTAGGCGGCGAACGAGCCGGCGTCGCGGCGGAAGAGCGTGTTGGACAGCGACACGTCGCCCCACAGGAAGCCCACGAGGTGCAGCCGGGCGAGCAGCACCACCATCGCGTCGACCAGCCGATTCACCGTGTCCAGTCGGACGCCGCGGTTGAACAGCGAGCGGTACGGCAGCGAGAACTGCAGGTGTCTGGTGAGCAGGATCGGGTCCAGCGGGGTGCCGTCGGGGGCGAACCGTTCGGTGACCACGCCGACCGGCTCGACCGACGGGGTGTCCAGCCGGTTCAGGTCGCGGAGCAACTCGTACTCGTGCCGGGCCAGATGCTCGACGACCTCTTTGGCGGCGTAGATGTCCTGGCCGACCTTGATGAAGCGGACCACGTGCCGGGAGATGCCGCGGGGCAGGGCGACCAGGTTGTCCAGCGGCCACGCCTCCAGGGGCGTTTCCCAGGGCAGGGTGATCAGCCGGGCGTCAGGCCGTGCGGACAGGAAGCGGGGCACCGGTGGTCCTCAATCAGTCGGGTGTGGCGGGAGCGAACGGTCCATCGAAACCCGAAAGCCCCCGGACGCGCAAGGCGCCGGGGGCTCGCAGGCTGAGTGTTTCTCGGCCTCGGTCGAGACGGTCTCGGATCAGTCCGAGATGCGCTCTCCGGAGGCGGTGGAGAACACGTGCAGGTGCTCCGGATCGGCGGTCAGCCGTACGGTGTTGCCGCGGCCCGGCGCCTGCCGGGCGGGGATGCGGGCGATGTACTGATGACCGGTGATCTCGCTCTCGCCGGCGCCGCTGAGGGTGCCGTAGAGGTAGCTGTCGGCGCCGAGCTCCTCGACCATCACCACGTCCAGCGGGATGCCCTGATCGGCGATCGCGAAGTTCTCCGGCCGGACGCCCAGGGTGAGGTTCTTCTCGTTGCCGGCCTTGGCCAGCACCTCACGGGAAACCGGCACGGTGACGTCGGCGATCTTGATGCCGCCCTCGGTCGCGGTGCCCTCGATCAGGTTCATCGCGGGCGAACCGATGAAGCCGGCCACGAACAGGTTGGCGGGCTTGTCGTAGAGGGACAGCGGGCTGTCGCACTGCTGCAGCAGACCGTCGCGCATCACGGCCACCCGGTCGCCCATGGTCATGGCCTCGATCTGGTCGTGGGTCACGTACACGGTGGTGACACCCAGCCGGGCCTGCAGGGCGCCGATCTGAGTACGGGTGGAGACGCGGAGCTTGGCGTCCAGGTTGGACAGCGGCTCGTCCATCAGGAAGACCTGCGGCTGGCGGACGATCGCACGGCCCATCGCAACCCGCTGGCGCTGACCGCCGGACAGGGCCTTCGGCTTGCGGTTGAGGAACTCCTCCAGGCCCAGCAGCTTGGCCGCATCGAGCACACGCTGCTGACGCTCGGCCTTCGGCACGTTGGCCATCTTCAGCGCGAAGCCCATGTTGTCGGCGACGGTCATGTGCGGGTACAGCGCGTAGTTCTGGAACACCATCGCGATGTCGCGATCCTTCGGCGGGAGGTCGGTGACGTCCCGATCGCCGATGGTGATGGAGCCCGAGTTGACCTCTTCCAGGCCGGCCAGCATCCGCAACGAGGTGGACTTGCCACAGCCGGAGGGGCCGACCAGAACCATGAACTCGCCGTCGCCGATCTCGAGATTCAGCTTGTCGACGGCGGGGCGATCGCCACCCGGGTAGATCCGAGTTGCGTCGTTGTAAGCAACGGCAGCCATGCCGCACTTCCTCTCCACGGGCAGGTACGTGCCCGACGATCCGTAGTGGAACAGAAATTGGTGGCGCAAGCTTTACATGCCGATCCCGGCGGGACAAGCCCGGGCCGGGATGTTGCGGAAAACGGTATCCGTGCGCCTGCTCAGCACTCGACGATGTTGACGGCCAGCCCGCCGCGCGCGGTCTCCTTGTATTTGATCTTCATGTCCCGGCCGGTCTCCATCATGGTCTTGATCACCTTGTCCAGGCTGACGGTGTGCTGACCGTCGCCGTGCAGGGCCAGCCGAGCCGCGGTGATCGCCTTCACCGAGGCGACCGCATTTCGTTCTATACAAGGGATCTGGACCAGTCCGCCGACCGGATCGCAGGTCAGCCCGAGGTGGTGTTCCATGCCGATTTCGGCCGCGTTCTCGACCTGGTCGACGGTGCCGCCGAGCAGCTCGGCCAGGGCCCCGGCGGCCATCGAGCAGGCGGTGCCGACCTCGCCCTGGCAGCCCACCTGGGCACCGGAGATGGAACCGGTCTGCTGGTAGATCGCGCCGATCGCACCGGCCGTCAGCAGGAACCGGACGATTGCGTCGTCGTCGGTGCCGGGCACGAACCGTACGGCGTAGTGCAGCACCGCCGGGATGATGCCGGCAGCTCCGTTGGTCGGCGCGGTGACGACCCGGCCGCCGGCGGCGTTCTCCTCGTTCACCGCCAGCGCCCACAGCGTCACCCAGTCCATCGCGGCCAGCGGATCGGCGTTCACCGGACGCTCGGTGCTGGCGGTGCGGAGCAATTGTTCCTGCAGCTCGTGAGAGCGGCGGCGTACCTTCAGACCGCCCGGCAGCACGCCCGGAGTGTCGCAGCCGTGCCGTACGCAGTCGGCCATCACCCGCCAGATCCGCAGCAGCCCGGCCCGGATCTCGGTCTCGGGCAGGCGAGCGCACTCGTTGGCCAGTGCGACGTCGCTGATCCGCAGCCCTTCCCGGGCGCAGATCGCCAACAACTCCGCGGCCGTCCGGAACGGGTAGGGCATTGGCGTCGGATCGGGCCGCAGCTCGGGCTGTCCGGAGCCGTCGTCTGCCAGCACGAAACCGCCGCCGATGGAGTAGTAGGTGCGTTCGGTGACGAGTTGCGGCTGCTCGCCGGCGCGCCCGGTCCAGGCGGTGAAGGTCATCCCGTTGGGGTGGAACGGCAGGGACTTGCGGCGATGCAGCACCAGGTCGACGTCGGGATCGAAGTCGATCTCGCGGCTGCCGTCGAGGCGGATCCGACGGGTGCTGCGGATCTTCTCGGCCCGGGCCGGAGCGGTGTCGGTGTCTACCGATTCCGGATCCTCGCCCTCAAGCCCCCACAACACCGCGTTCTCGCTGCCATGCCCGTGACCGGTGGCGCCCAAGGACCCGAACAGCTGTGCCTGCACCCGATCGACCCGATGCAGCTGGTCGGAGTCGGCGAGTTCTCGAACGAACCGGCCCGCAGCGCGCATCGGCCCGACCGTGTGCGAACTCGACGGCCCGATGCCGATGCTCAACAGATCGAAGACACTCACCACGCCGTCAGTCTTCCATCGGTCGCCGTAGAACCGCAGTGTGATCGTGTCGAGGCGGGAACCTCGCGAACACCATCGCCCGCTGATTGCTGGATATCGTCGGGATTCTTGCGATATCGCTCAAGCGGCGGGCGATTGTGTTCACGAGCATTCCGCGCCCATGCCGGCTCATACCCGGCATGGGCGCGTACGCAGTCCTGTGCGAAAGGGGTAACCCGCGTACGGCCCCAGTTCTATGTGCTCGCAACGCCCGGGTCCAGCACCGACACGGTGAGGCGTTGCTCACAGGTTGGTCAATCGTTTAGCCAGGCTCGTCGCGCCGACGCCCGATGCCGTACGGTCTGCGGTGTGAAGGCGCTGGTGAAGAGGACGGCCGGTCCCGGCCTGGAGTTGACCGACGTCGACGTTCCGCAGGTCGGCCCCGGCGAGGCGTTGGTGCAGGTCAAGCAGACCGGGATCTGCGGCACCGATCTGCACATCGAGGCGTGGGACGACTGGGCGGCGAGCCATGTGCGGGCGCCCCTGGTGGTCGGGCACGAGTTCTCCGGAGTCGTGGTTGAGATCGGCGAGTCGGTGACCGACGTGTCGGTCGGCGACGTCGTCAGCGGCGAGGGCCATCTCACCTGCGGGCGGTGCCGCAACTGCCGCGCCGGGCGACGGCACCTGTGTATCAACACCCGCGGCATCGGGGTTCAGATCGATGGCGCGTTCGCCGAGTACGTCGCGATGCCGTCGGGCAATCTGTGGGTGCACGAGCACCCGATCGGTTTCGACGTGGCCGCGATCTTCGACCCGTTCGGCAACGCCGTGCACACCGCGCTGACCTTCCCGATGCTCGGCGAGGACGTGCTGGTCACCGGCGCCGGCCCGATCGGCATCCTGGCCGCGATGGTGTCCCACCACGCCGGGGCCCGGAACGTGGTGATCACCGATCTCAGTGATCAACGGCTGGAGTTGGCCTCCCGGCTCGGTGTTGATCTTGCTCTGAATCCGCGTACTCGGACGTTGCAGGACGCCCATGATCAACTCGGGATGAAGGAAGGATTCGACGTAGGGCTGGAGATGTCCGGCAGTCCGGTGGCGCTGCGCGGCATGATCGCCTCGATGACGCACGGCGGCCGGATCGCGATGCTGGGGCTGCCGTCGGACGAGATCAGCATCGACTTCGCCACCGTGGTGCTGAACATGCTGACCATCAAGGGCATCTACGGCCGGGAGATGTTCGAGACGTGGTATGCGATGTCGGTGCTGTTGCAGAGTGGACTGGACATCTCCGGAGTGATCACCGACCGGTTCGATCACACCGAGTACGAGCAGGCGTTCGCCACCGCGCGGTCGGGCCACGGCGGCAAAGTGATCATGAACTGGGAGAAATGATGTACACCTCGATGAAGAACCAGCTCGCGGCCGGTCTCGAGCAGCTGCGGACCGAGGGGCTGTACAAGGCAGAGGCGGTGATCGACACCCCGCAGTCGGCCTCGATCGGCGTCGGCGGCGAGACCGTACTCAACCTGTGTGCCAACAACTATCTCGGACTGGCCGACCACCCGGCGATGATCACCGCAGCCCATGAAGCCTTGGACCGTTGGGGTTTCGGGATGGCGTCGGTCAGATTCATCTGCGGCACCACTGCGTTGCACAAGCAGTTGGAAGCCAAGATCGCCGGCTTCCTGCGCACCGACGACGCGATCCTGTACGGGTCCTGTTTCGACGCCAATGGCGGTCTGTTCGAGACCCTGCTGACCGATCAGGACGCGATCATCTCCGACGAGCTGAACCATGCCAGCATCATCGACGGGGTCCGGCTGAGCAAGGCCCGGCGGTTGCGTTACAAGAACCGGGACATGGCAGATCTTCAAGCCCAGTTGGAAAGCGCAGCCGATGCGCGGTACCGGCTGATCGCCACCGACGGGGTGTTCTCGATGGACGGCTACGTCGCGCCGCTGGACAAGATCGTCGAGCTGGCCGAGCAGTACGACGCGCTGGTGATGGTCGACGACTCACACGCCGTCGGCTTCGTCGGCCCGTCCGGAGCCGGCACCCCGGAGCTGTTCGGGGTGCAGGACAAGATCGACATCGTCACCGGCACTCTGGGCAAGGCGCTGGGTGGAGCGAGTGGCGGCTACACCGCGGCCCGAGCCGAGATCGTGGAGATGTTGCGGCAGCGCTCGCGGCCGTACCTGTTCTCCAACTCGCTGGCGCCGTCGATCGCGGCCGCCGCGGTGGCCGCGATCGATCTGCTCGAGTCCTCCGGCGAACTGCTGCAGCAGTTGCGTGACAACACCGCGTACTTCCGTGCGGAGATGGGCCAACGAGGCTTCGACATCCCCGAATCCGACCACGCGATCGTGCCGGTGATGATCGGCGATGCCGTCAAGGCCGCCGAGATGGCCGACAAGCTGCTGGCCGACGGCATCTACGTCCGCGCCTTCTCCTACCCGGTGGTGCCGCGCGGCAAGGCCCGGATCCGAACCCAGATGTCTGCCGCACACACCCGCGATGATCTTGATCGCGCCCTCGCCGCCTTCGAACGCGCCCGCCAGTAGAAGGGCCCTGAGCTTGTCGAAGGGCCGAACCCCGGATCGCGTCAGCTCAGGAACGGGCGTAGCGCGGCGGCCGTTTCGACCGCACCCATCGCGTGGTTCGCGCCGCCGGGCACCTCGATGAATTCGCCGTGGGGAACCGACTCGGCGACGTAGCGGGCACCGTCGATGAGCATCGGCCAGGTGTCGGCGCCGGCGATCGCCAGCACCGGCTGGGACAGTGAACGGACGGCCTGGCTCGGCGCCGGATCGGCGGTCAGGGTGGCGTCGTAGACGACGGTTTGTCCGACCGCCTCCAGCGCCGCGAACATCGGCGTCCGGCGCATGTCGTTGACCATCTCCGCCGGTGCGCCGACGCCTTCGATCTGGAACGTCGCGACCGCGTCACCGAGGCGACCGGCCGCCACCAGCCCGGCCAGCTTGTCGACCAGCTCGGACTTGATCACGGTATCGCCGCGCCGGAACGGCGGCTCGTACAGGGCGATCCGGTCGACCGGCAGCCCGGCGGCCGCTGCCGCCAAGGCCAGGTGGCAGCCGGAGGAGTAGCCGAGCACCGCGACCGGGCCGCCGACTGCGGCGATCACCGCGGCCAGGTCCTCGACCTCACGTTCGATCCGGTACGAGGCCACATCGGCCGGGGCGATCGCATCGGTACTGTCGCCGCGACCTCGCCGGTCGTAGCGCACCACGGTGTGCTCGGCGGCGAATTCGGCCGCCAGGTCGTCGAAGACGCCGCGCAGACCGAAGGCGGGAGAGACGCAGACCAGCGCTGCGCCGCTGCCGCTCCCCTCGTACGCGATCACGGTGCCGTCGGCGGAGGTTGTCTTTTCCATGACGCTTCCTCGAGTTGGTGATGACTGATGCCCCTTGGTCGAAGCGGATCAGCCGATCTGGACACATTCTGCTCAACTTCTGCTGCGATTTCTTCCGCGGTGTCCTGGCAGGCTGAGCTCGTACGACCGGGGACCGAGTCGGCTCACCGGCCGAGCCCGCAATGAGGAGATGATCATGCGCTATCTGTTGTTGATCAGCGCCGACGAGTCCCGGATCGACGACGGCGAACCGTCCGACGAGGCGATCAAGGTATTCACCGACTGGATGGACGATCTGGTCCGCCGCGGTGTGCTGCTGAGTCACGAGGGACTGCAGCCCAGCCGGACGGCGACTACCGTACGGGTCCGCGACGGCCACACCCTGCTCACCGACGGGCCGTACATCGAGGCGAAGGATCAGATCGGCGGGATGGCGATCGTCGAGGTTGATGATCTTGATGCCGCGATCGCCATTGCCGCCGGCCATCCGGCCTGTGCCTGGGGCCAGGTGGAGGTCCGGCCGATCCGGCAGATCGCCTCCTCGTGACCGAGGCCGAGCCCGCTGTTGCCGCACTGGTCGATCGGCTCTTTCGTGATCAGTGGGGCAGGTTGCTGTCGATCGTGATCGGGCAGACAGGCGAGATCGAATTGGCGGAGGAGTGCGTGCAGGAGGCATTCGCCCAGGCGCTGGACCGTTGGCCGTCGGCCGGGATCCCGGACAGTCCCGAGGGCTGGCTGGTGACCGCTGCACGACGACGAGCGGTGGACCGGATTCGTCGAGATCGGGTCGGCCGGGACAAGCTGCGGATCATCGCCGGCTCCGACCACTCCGCGCAGGCCGGCGCCGGGCAACCAGCACAAGATCAACTGGAGCAAGATCAACTGGAAAGCGGAGTTGCCGACGAACGGTTGCGACTTCTCTTCACCTGCTGCCATCCGGCGCTGGCCGTCGAATCACAAGCCGCTCTGGCGCTGCGGACACTGCTCGGGCTGTCGGTGGCCGAGATCGCCCGGGGTTTCGGGGTCAGCGAAGTGGCGATGGCCAAGCGGCTGACGCGTACCAAGATCAAGATCAGGGACGCCGGCATCCCTTACCGGGTGCCGCCTGCGGCTCAGCTGGCCGAGCGTATCGACGGTGTCCTCGGCGCGATCTACCTGCTGTCCAACGAGGGCTACGCCGGCACCGGTGGGGATCGGCTGATCCGCGGCGACCTTTTTCGATGAGGCACTGCGGTTGGCAGATCTGGTCGCTCGGTTGATGCCGGACGAGCCGGAGGTGATCGGGTTGCAGGTGTTGTTGATCTTGCACGCCGCGCGGGCGACAGCCCGGATGAACCCGGATGGCGTGCTGATTCCGATGGAGGAACAAGATCGACTCCTGTGGGATCGCGACATGATCGGCAACGGACTGCGACTGCTGGTGCAGGCCCGCCATCGGGATCGACCGGGACCGTACCAGCTGCAGGCGAT
The DNA here is from genome assembly GCF_007362775.1 of Microlunatus elymi. Taxonomy (NCBI): domain Bacteria; kingdom Bacillati; phylum Actinomycetota; class Actinomycetes; order Propionibacteriales; family Propionibacteriaceae; genus Microlunatus; species Microlunatus elymi. The sequence goes on along the minus strand of NZ_CP041692.1, from coordinate 4,738,211 downwards.
GATCGCCGGCTGCCACGTGATTGCCGCACGCGCGGAGGAGACCGACTGGGCCCGGATCGTGATCTTGTACGACGCGCTGCTGGCCGTGGCGCCGTCGCCGACCGTCCGGCTGAACCGGATCGTCGCGATCTCGATGCGAGACGGACCCGGGGTCGGGCTGGCCATGCTGGCTGAAGCAACGCCGGACACGCTGCCGGATGATCATCTGCTGCCCGCAACCCGGGCCGATCTACTGCGCCGGCTAGGACGGTCGAGTGAGGCGGAAACTCAATACCGCAAGGCGATCCGGTTGACCAGCAACGGCGGCGAACGGAGCTATCTGCGCCGACGCCTCAGCGAACTGACGTGAACGCGGCGTAGGCGTCGCGGCCGTAGAGGACGAAGATCACCCGCTCGACCGAGGTCGCGCCCTCTCGCGCGGTCGTCACCGCGATCCGAGCGGCGTCGTCCATCGGCCAGCCGTAGATACCGGCCGAGATGGCCGGAAACGCGACCGAAACGGCGCCGACTTCGTCGGCCACTCGCAAGGATTCGCGGTAGGCCGAGGCGAGCAAGTCCGAGCGATCCTCGGACTTGGCGTAGACCGGCCCGACGGTGTGAATCACCCAGCGCGCCGGCAGCCGTCCTGCCGTGGTGGCGACGGCCTGCCCGGTCGGCAACCCGCCGGGAAACGTCGTACGTCGGATTTCCCTGCAGGCTTGGAGAATCTCCGGTCCACCGCGCCGATGGATGGCTCCGTCAACCCCGCCGCCACCCATCAGCGACGAGTTGGCCGCGTTGACGATCGCATCCACCGACTGCTCGGTGATGTCGCCCTGAACGAACTGCAACTCCGGCATGCGATCACGCTAACGCGTCGCCGAGATCGGTACGGATTCGGGAGAACACGACGATGTCAGTCGGTTCGTCGGCGGTCAGCCCCGCCCACCGCAACACGCCTTCGCGGGCGAAGCCGGCCCTCTCCGCAACCCGTTGGGAGCCGACGTTGCCCACCGCTGCCCGCAACTCGACCCTCCGGAAGCCCTGCTCGGTCAGCGCCCAGCGACTCAACAGGTCCACCGTCGCAGACGTCAGTCCGCGACCGCGCGCCCAGCCCGCCGTCCAATAGCCGACCTCGACGGTACGTGCCCGCCAGTCGGCCTTCTTCAGATCGATCACTCCGGCAAGCTGTCCGTCAACCTCGACCGCTCGGACGATTCCCTTGCCCGATCGAAGTGTGGCCGGAGCGACTTCGGTGCAGAAGAACGCCGCATCCTCAAGCCGGTAAGGATTCGGCAGCAACGGCAACCAGCGCAGGATCTCCGCGTCCACCGCTGCGGCGACCGTCGGCGCGTCCTCGGGCAGCAGTTCGCGCAGGGACACCTGATCCCGGCTGATCGTCTCGTTCGGAAAACCCGCTCGCGGCCCGTTCACCCGCCGGACCCTAGCGCCGGCCGTCGCTGACCACCACCGCAAATTCCAGCTCGAGCTGGATTCTGACGCCGTAACCTGCCGGGGCTGTCCGAGGTCGGCGGGGAGTGAGCCTCACAGACCACGACGGGTGAAGGTCAGGTGCGTTACGCCACTCGGCGAGCAGATCGACTCGATCTGGTAGTCGGCCTCCTGGCCTTCGAGGCCGTCCCAGAGACGCGATCCGTGGCCGAGCACGATCGGGACCACGACGGCATGCAGATAGTCGATCAAGCCGGCGGCCATGAAGTCGCGGATCACGGTCGCTCCGCCGCCGATCCGTACGTCGGCATCGCCCGCTGCTTCGCGCGCGGCCGCCAGCGCCTCGGCGGGCGCGGCGTCGATGAAGTGGAACGTGGTGCCGCCGTCCATCTCGAGCGGCGGACGGGGATGGTGGGTGAGGACGAAGACCGGTGTGTGGAACGGCGGATTCGAGCCCCACCAGCCGGTCCAGTCCGCGTCGTCGTGCCAGCCGGGGTAGCCATACTTGCCCGCACCCATGATCTCCGCGCCGATCCCGGTGTCGGTGTCCTGCGTGTAGAGATTGTCTACGCCGCGGCTACCGCCGGTGTGCTGCCAGGCGTGCGTGGCGGTCATCCACTCATGCAGCCGGTGCCCGGCGTGACCCATCGGGGTGTCTTCGGTCTGTGGTTCGCCGGCGCCGAAACCGTCGAGCGAGATCGAGAAATTGTGGACTCGTACGAGTGACATCGCAGTGCTCCCATGCCGGCCGGACGTGATCGGAACCTCAAGGTCACATCTTTCCCGAAGCCGGTCGCGCCGTCGAACGGTAACCGCAGGGGAGGTCCGCTTCGGGGCGGTAAGAACGTCGGGCGAGATCGCATCCAACCCCTGGTTCTGCGGGGTTCTGGTCATCTCGTCCGACGTTCTTACAGTCTTCGGCGGGGACAGTCCGCACGATCGGCAACACGCGGCCCCCACTGGCAGATCCCGCCCCCGCGGTTCTATGTTGGGAGAGCACTTAACGACCACTCGTACGCCAAATGACCGGGACGGTGATCCGGACCGGCTGGGCGCCGGACCAGGAATCGCAGGGAGTCTTGACCAACGACCAGGGTGTGTTGACCAACGATGTCGTCATCACGGGATTCGGGGCGATCACACCGGTCGGCAACGACCGGGAGAGCACCTGGCAGGCGTTGCTGGCCGGGCAGTCCGGGGTGGCTCCGATCAGCGCGTTCGATTCCAGCGAGTTGGGCGTGCACATTGCCGCCGAGGTGAAGGGGTTCGACCCGTCACAGGTGCTGACCGGCAAACGGCTGCGGCGTTCGGCCCGCTTCACCCACCTGGCGGTCGCGGCAGCCCGGGAGGCCGCGCTGGACGCCGGGATCATTCCCCCGGAGGCGGACCGCCCGCGAGACGAACGGGACAAGGTCGAGCCGGTCGAGGGGATCGATCCGCACCGGGTCGGAGTGGTGATCAACGCCGCCTGCGCCGGCTTCGACACGATCGAGCACGCCACCCGGCAGGTGCTGGGAGACGTCGGCGGCCGGGTCAGCCCCTACTTCGTGTCGTCGTCGCTGACCAACATGCCGGCCTGCGAGGTCGCCATCGATCTGGGTGCGCACGGCCCCGTCACCGCCAGTGCGCTGGCCTGCGCCAGCGGCGTCTACGCCTTCCTGGAGGCGCGGCGGCTGATCCTCGCCGGCGAGGCCGACGTCGTGGTCTGCGGCGGGACCGACGCGGCGATCACCCCGGTGATGTTCCACGGCCTGCAGACGATGGGTGCGCTCAGCAAGTACGACGGTGACCCGGCCAAGGCGTCGCGGCCGTTCGACGCCGAACGCGACGGGTTCGTCTTCGGTGAGGGTGCGGTGGTGGCGGTGGTCGAGTCGGCCGACCACGCTCGCCGGCGCGGCGCCCGGGTCTATGCCAGCGTTGCCGGCGGCGCGTTGACCGCCGACGCCTTTCACGTCAGCGCTCCCGAGCCCACCGGCAGCTTCGCCGCGCATTCGATCACCAACGCCCTGCGCAGCGGCGGCGTCAAGCCCGACGAGGTCGACTACGTCTGTGCCCACGGCACCTCCACCAAGGCCAACGACCGGACCGAGACGGCAGCCTTGCATCAGGCGTACGGAGAGGCGGCCGGCAAGCTCGCGATCAGCAGCCCGAAGTCGATGGTCGGGCACCTGATCGGTGCGGCCGGTGCTCTCGGTGCCCTGGTGTCGGTGCTGGCGATCCGGGACCAGATCGTGCCGCCGACGATCAATCTGGACACCGCCGATCCGGAGTGCGACCTGGACTACGTACCGAATCAGGCCCGGCGGATGCCGGTCGGGGTGACCGCCACCAATGCGTTCGGTTTCGGTGGGCAGAACTGCGTCGCTGTCTTCAGCGCTCCGGAATGATGGACGAACGGCCGACCAGAGGGGGAATCGATGTCGTACCGCTATGACAGCAGGGCCTACCGCGCGACCTTCGACGCGAACTTCAATTACCTGGCAGGGTTCTGGCGCAACGTACGCCGCTTCGGCGATCGGCCGGCGCTGATCGATCCCGGGTTGACCGGGGAACGGCGGAGCTGGTCCTACGCCGAGCTCGGCGACGAGGTGACCAGGCTGGCGCAGGGACTCGCCGATCGCGGCGTACAACCCGGCGATGTGGTCACCTTCCAGCTCTACAACTGCGCCGAGTTCGCCCAGCTCTATCTCGCCGTCGAACAAGTCGGTGCGATCGCATCGCCGATCAACTTCCGCTTCTCACCCGGCGAGACCGCGCACGTACTCGACGACAGCCGACCGGTGATCTTCGTCTACGACGCGTCGTTGAGCGAGCAGGTCGGCACCGCGATCGAACTGGCCGATCATCGTCCCGGCACCTTGATCGCGGTCGGCGGTGAGCCCGGCATCGACGGAGCCGAACGGTACGAGGAGCTGGCGTCCGAGACCGGATTCGACACCCCGCACCCGACCACCGCGTGGGACGAGACGCTGCGGCTCTACACCTCCGGCACCACCGGTATGCCCAAGGGCGTCTCCCTGAACAACGCCGCCGAGGTGCTCAGCGCGCACGACGTGATCATGCACTTCCCGCTGGCGCCGCAGGACAAGACCCTGAACATGACGCCGTGGTTCCATCGCGGCGGCATCTCGTCGGCCGGTCCGCAGCCCGTGTTCTACGTCGGCGCGGCGTCGGTGATCTTGAAACACTTCGACGCCGACGCCGTACTTGATCTTGTGCAGAGCGAGGGGCTGACCTACCTGATCGGCGCCCCGACCAACCTGGCGCTGCTGGCCGCCGCGCAGGAGGCGAAGCCGCGCGATCTGTCCACGCTGCGCGGCATCGTCACCATGGGCGCCCCGCTGGAGCGTGCCGCCTGCCTGCGCTACCAGTCGGTGCTCACCCCACGAATCTTCAACGGGTACGGGACAACCGAGGCGTTCTGGAACACCTTCCTGCGGCCGGCGGACCTGCCTGATCATGCCGGCACCGCCGGGCAGGCATGCACCGACGACGACGTCCGGGTCGTCAGCGTGTACGAGGATCGGCCGGCCGAACCGGATGATCTTGTCGCCAAGGACGGCGCGACCACCGGCGAGGTGATCATGAGATCGCTCAAGTCGGGTTATGCGTACGTGAACAAGCCGGACGAACAGCAGGCGAAATTCCGCGACGGCTGGCTCTACTCCGGCGACCTCGGCACCTGGGACGCCAGCGAGTTCGTCACCATCGTCGGCCGCAAGGACGACATGATCATCTCCGGCGGGGAGAACGTGCATCCGGTGCAGGTCGAAGAGGTGCTGAACGAGCACCCGACGGTGACCGACGCGATCGTGATCGGGCTGCCGGACGAGCGCTGGGGCGAGATCGTCGTCGCGTACGTGCAGACGAATGATCATGAGCTGACCGCCACCGAACTCGACAAGCACTGCCTGGCCAGCCCGATGCTGGCCGACTTCAAGCGCCCTCGCCGCTACCGCTTCGTCGACGATCTGCCGCGCACCGCGACCGGGAAGAAGATGCACTACGTGATCCGGCAGCGCCTGAGCGACGCCGCCGAAGTTGATCAACTGCAGGTCCCGTAGCGGTTGTCCCCCGCGCGAGCTACCCGGACTGTCCACCACAAGGCGACGATTTGCCGGCGCCATCTCCGTAGCGTCAGAGACGGGTGAACAACCGTCCTCTACAGCGTCAAGGAGACATCGTGCAGGTAGTGAAGCTGCTCAAACAGCTCGGCCAGCTGGCAGTCGTCGAAGCCATCGCGTTGCTCGGCAACCGCGCGGTCGCCGCGGGTGACCGGGAACGCCGTGCTCACGCTGACGGCCGGAGTCGCGACCGCCGTGGCGGCGCTGATCGCGTACGCAGGAATGGTCCGGCGAGGACAGCACGCCAGATGACGCCCTGACTCCACGTGAGCTGGAGGTGCTGCGGCTGATCGCCGACGGCAGATCCAACAGCGAGATCGCGGCGACTCTGGTGATCAGCCGGGAGACGGTCAAGACCTACGTTTCCCGCATCCTCACCAAACTCGACCTGCGCGACCGGGTCCAGGCGGTCGTGTACGCCTACCGCCACGGCATCGCGTCCTGAGACATCAAGCCCGTCAACCGGCCATCCGGGCGGCGAGTTCGGTACGGGAACCGATGCCCAGCTTCGCGTAGACGTGGCGCAGGTGATACTCGACGGTCTTGGGACTGACGAACAGCGCCGCGGCGGCTTCCCGGGTGGTCCGCCCGGAGGCCAGCAGTTGCGCGATCTGGCGCTCCTGCGGGGTCAGTTGATCGACCGGGTTCTCGGTGCGGCGTCGGACGGTGGCACCGGTGGCCGTCAGTTCCTGGCTGCTGGTGTCGGCCCAGGGTGTGGCGCCGAGCCGATCGAAGATGTCGAGCGCTCGGCGCAGATGCGGGCGGGCATCGGTACGTCGCCGGTTCCGGCGCAGCCAGGCCCCGTACGCGAGTTCGGTGCGGGCGGTCTCGTACGCGTCCGGTGACTTGGCGTGCCACTGCAACGCGGCCTCGAAGTGGGGCTCGGCGGCCGGCTCGTCCCGCAGGGCCAGGGTCCGCTCGCCGCGGGCCAGCGACCAGGGCTGGCCCTTCGCGCGGGTCAACGCGACGAAGTCTTCGGTCATCTTGCTGAGTTCGTCCTGCTCGACGTCTCGGCCGAGGTGGCGTTCGCACTCGATCAGTTCGGGCACACACCATTGGTCCGGATCGGCGAAACCCGTCTCGGCGAACCAGCTCTGCAGCAGCCGGTAGTGTTCGACGGCCTCGTCGGGTCGGCCGAGACCGGCGGCAAGATCGCCGCGGGCGAACGTCAGCCAGAACGAGGCCAGCCGGATCCGCCGCTCGTCGGCGATCGGCTCGGTTGCCGAGATCAGTTCCAGGCAGCGGTCGGACTGGCCGCGACGCGCATACAACCAGGCCATGCCGGCCTGTCCGACCGCGAGGTCGGTGCTCTGGCCGGTCTCGCGGGCCAGCCGGATCCCTTCCAGGTAAGCGGCTTCGGCGTCGCTCCAGCGGTCGGAGGTGGCGGCATCACGGCCGATGTGCATCAGCAGGTAGGGCAGCGATCCGAGCGCGGCCTGCTCCCGGGCATCCTCGATCGCCGCGTCGACGAACTCCCGGACCGGGCCGGACTCGCGCATCCACAACGCGCTCTGAACCCGCAGCGGCATCCGGAAGCGTTCGGCTCGCAGCTCTTCGCTGTCGGCCACCCGACCGGCCGTGCTGCGGATCAGTCCGGTGCCTCGGGCACCGTCCCCGGCGATGATCAACGCCATCCCGCTGGCCAGCCTGCCGAGGGCCAGGCTGGCCGCGTCGGTGGTGGATGCGGTCAGGCAGTCGATGCGGTCGGCGGCCAGTCGTGCCGGTTCGGGCGTGCCGAGATAGAACGCGACGTGGATCGCGTCGGACAGCAGCCGGATGCTTGCGGCCGGGTCCTGTTCCATGATCAACTCGGCCGCGTCGAGCAGCGTCAGCAGAGCGTGATCCAACCGACCGGCGCGGCTCTCGACGGCGCCGCGCAGCTCGTAGAGGTGGATCCGGGTCGGTGCCGGCGGATCGGCGCCGATCGCCTGGTTGACCAGCCGCAACGTACGGTCGGGCTGGCCGGCGGACCAGGCAGCGTCGGCTGCCTCGACGAGCCGCCGCATCCCGATCGTCGGCTGCGCGCTCAGCGCCGCGGCTCGCTCGTACGCGTTGGCGGCGACGGCGTGAGCGCCTTGTCCGGCGGCACGCGCGGCGACGTCGGCCAACGCCGCCGCCGTCGTCTCGTCGGGATCCACGGCGCTGGCGGCCAGATGCCAGGCGAGCCGGTGCACTTGCTCCGTGCCGAGCACCCGAGCCAACGCCCGATGTGCGGCGCGGCGCTGCTGGGGCGTCGCGGCTCCGTAAACCGCCGACCTGATCAACGGATGCCGGAAGCGAAGTTGATCATGATGGATCCGTAGCAGGTCGGCGTCGATCGCCTCGCCGAGGCAGTGCTCGTCGACCCCGAGTTCGTGACAGGCGGCGTACACGGCGGCGGCACTGCTGCAGTCCGCGGCGGCCAGCAACAGCGCGGTCCGGCCGCTGTCGCTGAAGCCGGCGACGCGGGCGGCGAAAGCCCGGCTGAGCCGATCGGAGACGGCCACCGGGAAGTCCTCCGGGACGGCGTCCAACTCGTCGACATGGTCGCGCAACTCCAACAGCGCCAATGGATTCCCGCCGGTCAGCCGATGCCACCGGAGCAGTTGATCCGGTCGGATCGGCAGGTCGCCGATCAGGTCCTTGGCCGCAGGCAGGTCGATGCCGCCGATCGGCAGCACCGGCAGGCTCAGCCAGGGTTCGCCTCCGGGCGCACCGGAGCGTACGCCGGCGAGCAGCGCCACCGCGTCGGCGGCGAACCGCCGTGCCACGAACGTGATCGCTTCGGCCGAAGACTCGTCCAGCAGGTGTGCGTCGTCGATGATGATCATGGTCGGCCTGTCCTCGGCGGCCATCGTGATCAGGTTGAGGGTGGCGGCACCGATGGCGAAGCGCTGCGGTCCGACGGTCCCAGGATCGTCGTCGGCCGGACCGCCGAGCAGCAGCGCGGTGGACAGCGCACGCTGCTGGGCACGCGGGATCCGCTCCCGCAGATCGAGGATCGGCCGGAGCAGTTGGAACAGACCGGCGAAGGGAATCTGCTGCTCGGCCTCGGTGGCCTGGACTCGCAGCATCCGCATCGAACCGGCCATCGATGCGGCCTCGGTCAGCAGCGCCGTCTTGCCGATGCCGGGATCGCCGGTCAACACCAGGACATGACTGTCGCCCATCCGCGCGCCGGCCAGCAGCGTACCGATGGTTCTCTGCTCGGTCTCCCGCCCGGCCAGCATCACCTCAGTCTAGGAAGCTGCGTCCGCTCGCGGGGCCGAACGACTAGGTGGGGCACCGGATGCGACCGGAAGTGCCGGCGACTTAGCGTCGGTACGCCGCGTCCGGTTGCGGTCTCGGCTCAAGATCAATTGGCTATCTTTCCAATGGGGGAAGGAAATCATGACGGAACTGAAGGAACCTGCGGCGGTCGATTTCGACAAGCTGATGGCTTTCGTCTTCCGCTGCGTCGACGAGGTCGGCGCCAGTCTCACGACCGCTCAAGTCGTGATGGGCGACCGGCTGGGCTACTACCGGGCGATGGCCGACGGGTCGACGACACCCAGCAAGCTCGCCCAGGACACCGGCACCGCCGAACGGTACGCCCGGGAGTGGCTCAACGCCCAAGCGGCCGGTGGGTTCGTCAGCTACGACGCCCAGGACGGCAGTTACCTGCTGCCGCCGGAGCAGGCGATGGCGATGACCGACGAATCCAGCCCCGCCTATCTGCCCGGGTTCTTCCAACTGGCGTTGGGATCGCTGGCAGCCACCGAAAAGATCATCGACGCCGCTCGCACCGGGGACGGCTACGGCTGGGACGAGCACAACCACGATGTCCACGAAGGCTGTGAACGGTTCTTCCGGCCGGGCTACAACGCGAACTTGTTGACCGAGTGGCTGCCCGCGCTGGACGGTGTGGTGGCCAAACTCGAGGCCGGTGGACGGGTGGCCGACATCGGCTGCGGGTTCGGCTCCTCGACCATCATCATGGCTGGTGCGTTCCCGGCCTCGCGTTTCACCGGCTCGGACTATCACGCCGACTCGATCGCCGCGGCGCGGGAGGCGGCCCGGGCCGCCGGGATCGACGACAGGGTGAGCTTCGAGCAGGCGGCCGCGGCGGCGTACAGCGGAAGCGGGTTCGACCTGGTGACCACCTTCGACGCGCTGCACGACATGGGTGACCCGGTCGGCACGGCTCGGCATGTCCGCGAATCGTTGGCCGACGACGGCACCTGGATGGTGGTCGAGCCGATGGCCGGTGATCGGGTCGAGGACAACCTCAACCCCGTCGGCCGGACCTACTACGGCTTCTCCACACTGCTCTGTACGCCGAGCTCGCTGTCGCAGGAGGTCGGGCTGGCGTTGGGTGCCCAGGCCGGTCCGGCGCGGATCCGCGACGTGGTGACCACGGCCGGTTTCACCCGCTTCGACACCGTCGCGCAGACGCCGTTCAACCTGGTGTACGAGATCCGACCCTGAGCTGACGCGACATCGGGGAGCAACCCGGCTTCGGGGGAGCCGGCGGCCTGCGCCCGTGGAAGACCTGCCGTCCGAGGTGTGCCGATTGCACCGTTAGTATTGGCAGGCGCTCCCAGGAGGGTGCTGAATATGACGCTCGTAGCGAGCGGCGTGATGTGCGTGCAGCGCGTCGCGCAGCAGAGCGGATTGTTTGGCACGCTCCCAGGGCGCAGGCCGCGTTAGCTCAGTTGGCAGAGCGTCGATCTTGTAAATCGAATGTCGGGAGTTCGATTCTCCCACGCGGCTCCACAACGTTTCATGATCAACTTCACGGACCGTCAGGCCAGCTGACCTCACCGTCGTCGCTGAGCTTGCCGGTGTCGACGAGTTCGGCGGCGAGGTCGCGGAGCTTGCGGTTGTTGTCCTGGCTGAGTCGCTTGAGGTAGGCGAACGCGGTGTCCTGGCTGATGCCGTAGCGTTCGATCAGGATGCCCAGAGCGACGGCGATGACGCGGTTCGCCTCCAGTGCTGTCCGCAGCGAGGCTATCTCGTTCTCCGCTTCGGCGAGCGCCTCCTGCAGCGCCGCCAGGTCGATGATTTCACGGGTCGGCCGGGAGCCGTCGACCGCGCGAGCGAACTCAACCTGCTGATCGCCGCCCGCACCGCTTTCCACCCGCAACTCCGTTCTTCAAGCCCGCATTCGTCGGATCGGTTCAGTTCCCGCGCCCCGGACAAGAACTGGTCCTCATGGATCCGGCTCGGTTCCATGAGGACCAGTTCCTTGCGGGCGGCGTCCGATCTCAACCACCGCCGTGCAATGAGCCGCCGCCAAGTCGGCCTGGGGCAACGGGTCGAGGTCGGTCGGCCCGGATGCCTGCCGGACGTGACCAACCGGGTTTCAGCGTAGGCGGACGACGGGTATCGCACTTCACCCTTGCGGGTGGCATTTGTCCTCTATGGTGGCCCAATGGTCATCCGAGTGGCATTGGTCAACGACTACGAGGTCGTCGTGCACGGGCTCGCGACGATGCTTCGCTCGTACCAGGACAAGGTCCTGGTGGTGGAGCTGGACGCCGACGGTCAGGTCGATCATCCGGTCGACATCGCGATGTATGACACCTTCGCCAGTAATCAGGGTGACCGGGCCGAGGTACGGAAGCTGACCGCCAACCCACGCGTCGGCAAGGTCGTCGTCTATTCCTGGAACGTCGAGCCGGCTCTGGTCACGGCGGCACTGGACAACGGAGCCAGCGGCTACCTGTCGAAGGCACTGCCCGCAGCCGAGCTCGTAAACGCCCTGACCGAGGTGCACCGCGGCGTCCGGGTGCGACCGGACGGCTCGGCCAAGACGTCGGCCGTCGTCGGCGGAGACTGGCCGGGCCGGGAGGAGGGCCTCACCGCACGCGAGGCCGAGATCCTGGCCCTGATCACCCAGGGGCTCAGCAATCAGGAGATCGCCGAGCGCGCCCACCTGTCGATCAACTCGATCAAGTCCTACATCCGCAGCTGCTATCGCCGGATCGGCGCGACCAGCCGGACGCAGGCCGTCCTGTGGGGCATCGAGCACGGATTCCGTCCCGATCGCGTCGCGCAGCGACCGCCGTCAACCGACGGGCGCTGACCTCGACAACAGCAGCCGGGTGAGTTCCAGCGACTCCTCCGTGCTGAACAGCGGTCGGCGCCGGCGGATCAGGTTGTTCAACACCCATTCGGCTGGTTCGGGGTGACCGCAACTGACCGTGATCGGTTCGCCTCCGCCGGTGCCGTCGAAGGCCGAGTGCATCAGTCCGGTCCGGGTGTCCCACTCGACCGCGCCGCCCTCGCCGACGACCTGGATCGTCTGCTGCAGCTCGTCGGTGTCCGGCCGGACGCGTACCTCGAAGACCGGTGCCTCCTCGTCCGCGGCGTCGGCGGCGTCGGCGGGGGCGACCATGATCAACTCACCGAATCCGGTACGCAGCTCGGCCGGGTCCTCCTCCCGCAACCGATCGCCGTCGCCGATCTCGGTGATCACGCTGGGTGTCGAACCGGTGAGCAACCGGAAGACGTCCAGTCCTTCCACGATCGCGGCCCGGCGAGCGTGGTCGTCGAGCCGCCCGCTGATCATCAGCGAGACGACGTCGAGCCGGCCGAGCCGCCCGGTCAGCTGCTGCACCGTCCGGGTCGCCGGATGTCCGCGATAGGTGTGGGCGGCGATCACCCGACGTCCGGTCGCGTCGGCTGCCGCGGCGACATTCTCCAACCCTGCAAGGGAATCCGCGATCGGCGGCAGCACCAGCACGTCGGCCCCATGCTGCAGCGCGTCGATCACCAGCGGTCCGGGATCCGGTTGGGTCACCGCAACCAGCGTCGGCCGAACCGACTGCAGCATCGCCTGATGATCATCCCAGGTCGGCAGGTCGTAGCGGTCGCCGACCTCAGTCCTGGCCACCGGATCGGGCTCGCTCAGGCCGACGATGCCGACACCCGCCCGGCGTCGTACAGCGGCGGCCAGGAACCACCGATGCCGAGGATCGGCGACGCCGATCAGGCCGACCCGGATCATCCGTTCGCGCATCCCTGTCACGCCTTGTTCAGCAGGTCGGCGAGCACGGCGGCCTCACTGATCTCGGGCTCCTTGGTGCCCGTCAGCAGGGTCAGCTTTCCCTTGGATGCCAACTCCTGCAGGTGTTTCAGCGCGTCGGCGTGATCGGCGTCCTCCAACTCGGAGCGATAGCGACGGCTGAATTCGTCGAACCGCTCCGGTACGTGGCCGTACCACTTACGCAGTTCGGTCGACGGGGCGACCTCCTTGCACCACTCGGTCAGGTCGGCACGCTCCTTGCTGACTCCGCGCGGCCACAGCCGGTCGACCAGCACCCGCCGGCCGTCGTCGTCCTGCGGCTCGTCGTAGACCCGCCGAACCTCGGCCTTCTTCGCCATGGCCCCTCCTCTCCGAAGCCCGCCCCGGTACGCTGCCGCAGGTGGCAGCAGCCGCCGATCGTGTCTCGTCGGCACCCAACAAACCGGTCCAAGGAGAAGCGTTGCACAGCGAAGATCAAGTTCGTCCCGCCGGGTCGGCCACGGTGGTCCTGGCGATGGCCGCCGAGACGGCCGAGCTGCAGTTCGGGCCGGCCGAGTGGGAGCGGCTGCGGTCGATCAGCCGGCCGCAGCAGCGGGTGCTCACGGCCTTCGACGACGCGTCGCTGCCGTTGCTGGCCGATGCGGAGATCTTGATCACCTCCTGGGGCTGCCCGACGGTCGACGACCGGGTGGTGGCCGCGGCGCCGCGGTTGCGCGCACTGGTGCATGCCGCCGGATCGGTACGGGCCATTGCCGGCGACGCGGTCTGGGATCGCGGCATCACCGTGTCGTCGATGGCGGACCTGAACGGTCTGCCGGTTGCGGAGTACGTGCTGGCGATGATCTTGCTGGAGAACAAGCGGGTGCTCGAGTCGATCGAGGAGTTCGCCCGACGTCGAGATCGGCCGACCGGCGACTGGTACGGCGACCGGCTGGGCAACTACGGCAAGACGATCGGGCTGGTGAGTGCCTCGCGGATCGGCCGTCGGGTTGCCGAACTGCTGCGGGCATTCGAGTTCGACGTGATCATCAGTGATCCGTTCTGCGACGCGGACGAGATCGCGGCACTGGGCGCTCGCAAGGTCGAACTCGACGAACTGTTCAGGACCTCCGACATCGTCAGCGTGCACGCGCCGTTGCTGCCGGAGACCATCGGCATGATCAACGCCGACCTGCTGGCCCGGCTGCGCGACGGAGCGACCTTGATCAACACCTCCCGCGGCAAGATCATCGACGAACCCGCGTTGATCAAGGAACTGCAGACCGGACGGATCCGGGCGATCCTGGACGTCACGCACCCGGAACCGCCGGAGCCCGGCTCACCGCTGTGGACGTTGCCGAACGTGGTGCTGACGCCGCACATCGCCGGCTCCAAGGGGGTCGAGGTACGCCGGATGGCCAACGGCGCGATCGACGAGGCGGAACGGATCCTGACCGACCGGCCGCTGCAGTTCCAGGTCCCGCCCGAGCGGCGGCACACCTTCGCCTGAGTTACGACGCGCTCGATCCGGCCGATCCGACGAAGACGGTCCCGTCGCCGGACACCGTGACCTGCTCTCCGGGTCGCAGGAAAGCCGCCTGCCCTTGGCCGATGTGCAGCGTACTGTCCTGTGTGTGCAGGGAAACCGAGCCATCCGTGGACAGCGCCACCCGGCCGAGGTCGTCAGCCGGCAACGTCAGTCCGGCGTCCGGTTCATGATCGACATCGAGCCGCCAGAGCGCAAACTCGGGCGCCGGAGTCTGATAGCGAACGACGCCGGGGGAGTTCTCGACCGTCGGCACCGGTCGGGCCGCTCCCGGGGTGAAGTCCAGCAGCTTCAGCAACTCGTCGACGTCGATGTGCTTGCCGGTCAGACCGCCGCGCAGCACGTTGTCGGAGTTGGCCATGATCTCCACACCGAGGCCGCGCAGGTAGGCGTGCAGATTGCCCGCCGGCAGGAACAGCGCTTGATGCCGGTTCAAGATCACCCGGTTCATCAGCAACGCCGCCAGCACGCCCGGGTCGCCTGGATAGAAACCGGCGACCTCGACCGCCGTCCGCGCAAACCGGCCCGTCGGACCGGTCTCCGCGGCCCACGCCATCGCAGCCCGGACGACGTGATCGACCAGGTCACCGGCATGCCGCATCCGCAGCAGGTCGCCGAACACCTGTTTCAGCTCGGCCGGCCCGCCGCCCTTGAGCGGTGCGACCAACTGCAGCGCGGCCGGCACCTCCAACTCCTCGAACAGCCGATAGGTCTCCGCAGGCTCCCGGAATCCGCAGAGGGCATGGAATTCTCCCAACGCACACAGGGCTTCCGGCTTCGGCCAGTCGTCCCGGTAGGTGCGCTCCGGCGCATTGCGGGCAATTCCGGCCGCCTCCTCGCGGGCGAAACCCTCTTCGGCTTGCTGTCGATTCGGGTGGGCCTGCAGGGACAGTGGCTGGGCCGCTGCCAGCACCTTCATCAGGTACGGCAGTCGCGGCCCGAACTCCTGCACCGGCGCCTTGCCGACCCAGCTCTGGGGATCGGCCTCGATCGCAGCATCGAGCCCCTCGCCGGCGCCGCCATGGTCGACCAGCAGTGACGGAGCCAGCGGATGCGCACCGAGCCACAGCTCGGCCTGTGGCTCACCACTCGGCTCGGTGCCGATGAGCTTCGGGATGGCCGACTTCGATCCCCAGGCGTACGGCTGAATCTTTCCGGTCAGACGCTTCATCGATCCACACCTCTCGTCGATTCCCGAGACCCATCACCGACCGCCAGCAACCAGCGGTCCAGCGTACGGGCGACCGCCAGGGTGTCCTGCCAGGGCACCAGCGGCGACTCCAACTCGCCGGATCGCAGCCGGAACATGACCTCCTGGGCTTGCAGGGTGTAGCCGCCGCCCGGTAGTTGGGTGATCACCTCTTCGGTCTCGGCGTCGGAGCCGGACCCGCGGATGATCTTGAGCACGTCGGGCTTCACCACGTTGTCCAGCTCGACCCGTCCCTCGGTGCAGTAGACGGTGGTGCGGTTGGCCGGATCCGTCTCCAAGGTGGCCAGCAACGAACCGGTGGGTGCCGGATCGCCTTCTGTGCAAGGGAAACGCAGCAGGGCGGCCGCGTGGGAGTCAACGCCGGTGCGGGGGTGATGATGACCGAATCCCAGCAACTCGGCCGGTTCGCCCAGGAACGCGTTGCTGACGTGCGCCGGGTAGACGCCGAGGTCCCAGATCGCGCCGCCGGCCTGCGCAGGGTCGAGCAGACGATGATCATCGGGACCGGTGAACCGGAATCCGAAGCTGATCTCCAGATGGCGCACCGAGCCGAGCTCGCCACTGCGTACCACCTGAACCGCCTTGCGCAGCAGGGGATTCGTCCGCGTCCACAGGGCCTCCATCAGAAACAGCCCGTGCCGTTCGGCGAGCTTGATCAACTCCTCGGTGTCGGCCGCGCTGGTGGTCAGCGGCTTCTCCACCAGCACGGACTTGCCACCCTGGAGGCAGAGCCGGGCCGAGTCGAAATGATCATGATGCGGGGAGGCGATGTAGACCACGTCGATCTGCGGATCGGCGGCCAGCTCGGCGTAGCTGCCGTAGGCCCGCTCGAAGCCGTACTCGGCAGCGAACTTCTCCGCCTTCTCACTCGTCCGCGACGCCACCGCCGCCAACTCGGCCTCGTCCGGCAGCAGCGCCAGGTCACGCGCGAAGACGCCGGCGATGTGGCCGGTGCTCAATACACCCCAGCGGGTCCGATGATTGGTCACGGACCCATCCAACCGCATTTGGTCCCGATGAGCACCGGTCGGCCGCTGGATGAGCGGCTCGCCGAGGCTGGGAATGACACGAGTGTCATTCCCGATTTAGGATGCACCCATGGTGTCAGCGAACGAGGCAGCAGCCCTCCCCGGCGACGAGCCGGTCGGCGAACTCAGCGAGCGCGATGCCGAGATCCTGTCCTTCGAGCGTCAATGGTGGAAGTTCGCCGGCGCCAAGGAGCAGGCGATCCGGGACAAGTTCGAGATGTCGGCCACCCGCTACTACCAGCTGCTCAACGCCCTGATCGACCGTCCCGAGGCGCTCGCCGCCGACCCGTTGTTGGTCAAGCGGCTGCGCCGGCTGCGCGCCACCCGGCAGCGCAACCGCTCCGCCCGCCGCCTCGGCATCAACCTCGACGTCTAACGCCCCGCGAGTTGTCAGCGGGACAGGGCGTTATAGCGCTTCCTGACGCTGACAAGTCGGTGGTTGGATGGCGCCGGTGACCGACATCCTGCATGACGACGAGCTGGCGATCGATCGTGACCTGGTACGCCGCCTGGTCGATCGCGATCTGCCCGAGCACGCGGAACTTCCGCTCAGCAGGCTCGGCGCCTCCGGCTCCAGCAACGCACTCTTCCGACTCGGTGATGATCTCCTGGTGCGGATGCCGCGCCAGCCCGGTGGCAGCGGCTCGATCAACCTCGAACGGCGTTGGTCGCCGCTGATGGCCGCCAACCTGCCGGTCGAGGTGCCCGAGATCCTCGCCGTCGGCGAGCCCGGCTTCGGCTATCCGGAGCACTGGTCGGTGGTGCGCTGGATCGACGGCCGGCATCCCGACGTGGTCGGGCCCGACCACGCGGCCGACGAATCCCGTACGCAGTTCGCGGGCGACTTCGCCGACGTTCTCCTCGCGCTCCGCGAGACCGAGGTGCCGGCGGACGCGTACGCCGATCCGGCCTTGCGCAACTATCGCGGCCTGCCGCTGATCACCCGCGCCGAGGCGACCCGCCGCGACATCGAGGCCTGCCGCCGGATCGACGGCCTCGATCTTGATCTTGATGCGGCGCTGCGGTTCTGGGAGCAGGCGATGCGACTGCCGGGTGTCGCCGACGAAACGCCACCGCGCTGGTATCACTGCGACCTGCTGGCCGAGAACCTGCTCGTCCGCGACGGCCGGCTGACCGCGGTGCTCGACTTCGGCGGGCTGGCGATCGGCGATCCGGCCATCGATCTGCACGGTGTCTGGGAGCTCTTCGATGAGCCGAGCCGGGAGATCGTGCGCGAGCGCGCAGGCATCGACGAGGCCGAGTGGCAGCGTGGCCGGGCCTGGGCGCTGTCGATCGCGGTGATGACGTTCCCGTACTACTGGCACACCATGCCGCAGCGGTGCGCGAGCCGACTGGCAATGGCCCGCAACGCGCTGGCCTGACTCGGCCGAGGATCGACCGGATTGCGGTTCCATAACGGCTTGTCGGTCTTGGTCTGAGCTGTGGGCCGGCTTTGTAGCTTTCTGGCCAGACAGCCTCCGCAGGTAGAGGCTCCAGGCTTCCCGGAGTGTTGTCGTGCCGATCGTCCAGCGCGCCCCGAACCGCCCGCCCGCTCGCGTCCGGCGGTTGTTGCCGGTCGCACTCGCGAGCGTTGCCCTGATCCTTCCGGCGGCGGTCCTGCCGCTGGCCACCGGCCCCACCCTGGCCACCGCTGCGACCGCGAAGCCCGGCCGGACCAAGGCCGTCGAGGCCCGCCGAGTCGACCGGGTGCCGACGCCGAAGCTGCACTGGTACGGCTGCGACGACTATCCCGGCGCCCGCTGCGCCACCGTCAAACTGCCACGGGACTACGACAAGCCGCACGGCGCGAAGGTCCAGTTGGCGGTGGTGAAGACGCCGGCGACGGACCAGAAGCACAAGATCGGTTCGCTGTTCGTCAATCCGGGTGGGCCGGGCGGTTCGGCGACCGAGCTGGCCGCGTACGCGCCGTACCTGTTCTCCGCATCGGTGCTGCGCCGGTTCGACGTCATCGGCATCGATCCGCGCGGCACCAACTACAGCGCCCGGGTGAAGTGCTTCCCCGATGCCCGCCGGCAGCAGCCGACGATGGCCAAGCTGGCCGTCGCCTTTCCCTACACCAAGGCCGAGGTACGCAGCTTCGGTGCCGGTTCGACCGAGCTCGGCCGAGCCTGCTCCGGCCACGGTCGCCCGCTCACCGGCGCCGTCTCGACCGCCGAGGACGCCCGGGACATGGACGTGATCCGGCGCGCCGTCGGCGACAGCAAGGTCACCTACCTCGGCTTCTCCTACGGCACCTACCTGGGGCAGGTCTATGCAGGTCTGTTTCCGGATCGGGTGCGGTCGATGGTGATCGACGGCGTGGTCGACCCGGTCGCCTGGGCCGGGACCAGCAAGACTCGGGCGACGCCGCAGACCGTACGACTGCGGTCGGGCCAGGGCGGCCACAAGGCGCTGACGAAGCTGCTGAGTCGCTGCGATGCGGCCGGCCGGAAGCGTTGCAGTTTCGCCTCGGCCGATTCCGGCAAAAAGTTCGACCGGCTGGTGCGTCGGCTGCAGAAGCACCCGCTGAAGGTGCACGACCCGTTCTTCGGCGACTTCACCTTCGACTACCCGGCGCTGATCTCCGACACGCTGTCCGGGCTGTACGACCCGGAGGGCTACGAGTACATCATCGACGAGCTGACCGAGCTGTGGGCGCTGACCGCACCGGCGAAGATCGGCACCGCCGCCGGCGCCTCCGCGCTGGGACGACTCGGATTCGCCCACCAGCGGCTGGCGGCTCGGCAGCAGAATCCGCTCGGCTTCTCCTACGACAACAGCTCGGACGCCTACTGGTCGGTGATGTGTACCGACGCCCTCAACCCGCGGCACGGCGCCGCCTGGCAGAACGCCGCCACCCGCACGCCCAGCAGCGCGAAGTACTTCGGCGAACTCTGGGCATGGTCGTCGCGGCCGTGCGCCCGGACCGGCTGGACGGTGCACGACGAGGACGCCTACCGCGGTCCGTTCACCCGGAGGACCGCCGGGCCGGTGCTGGTGGTCGGCAACTACTGGGACCCGGCGACGTACTACCTGAACGCGAAGAAGGTGGCCCGGATGCTCCCGCACAGTCGGCTGCTGTTGAGCGACAACTGGGGCCACACCGCCTACGGCACCTCGGCCTGCGTGACCAAGGCCGTCAACCGGGCGCTGATCTCGGTGAAGCTGCCGGCCAAGGGCGCCCGTTGCCTCGGCAACGCGCAACCGTTCAGCGGTTCGAGCCGGCCGATGATGCAGCGAATGCAGAAGTCGGTTGCCGGCGCTGACGTGATGGACATCGTCCGCGGGGTGCCGGGCCGCCTCTGACTGCGCTCCTGACTGTTCGTCCGTGACTGTCCGTTGGTTCATCGGGGGCGGCTCTACGCGGCGAATCTCACTATGTGGTCGATCTGGCCGCAATCTGGGACTCGATTAGGTATTGGGCCGGGCCCGACCCGTACGCTGTGCAGAGCTCATCCAGAGGGGGCGAGGGATTCGGCCCGATGACCCCCCGGCAACCAGCTCGCCACGTTCGGTCGGCGGCCACGGTGCCAACTCCGACTCGGAGCGAAGGTCGCCCGGGAAAGATGATGAAGGACAGGTACTCGCTGTGACCACAGCCGTCGCGTCAGACGCCCCCGCAGGATGTCGCCCGGGAGCTTTCGGCAACGCCACCCATCTGATCTGCCGCGCCTGCGGCGCCAAGAGCCCGCTCGGCCCGTTCTACGCATGCCTGGAGTGCTTCGGCCCGCTCG
This sequence comes from Microlunatus elymi, assembly GCF_007362775.1. Taxonomy (NCBI): domain Bacteria; kingdom Bacillati; phylum Actinomycetota; class Actinomycetes; order Propionibacteriales; family Propionibacteriaceae; genus Microlunatus; species Microlunatus elymi. Next base: position 4,718,171 of record NZ_CP041692.1, on the reverse strand, counting down.
AGGTCGGCTACGAGTATCCCGAGATCACCCGCGAGCAGATCGAGCGCGGCCCGAAGAGCATCTGGCGCTACGCGCCGCTGCTGCCGGTGCCGGCCGACATCGCGAGCTTCCGCTCCACCGACCCCGGATTCACCCGGCTGGTCGACGCCCGCAACCTCGCCGATGATCTTGGTCTGCGGCAGCTCTGGGTGAAGGACGACTCCGGCAACCCGACCCACTCGTTCAAGGACCGGGTGGTCGCGGTCGCGCTGTCCGCCGCCCGTGAGCTCGGCCTGCAGGTGTTGGCCTGCCCCTCCACCGGCAACCTGGCGAACGCGGTCGCCGCGGCCGCCGCCCGGGCCGGCATCCGCTCGGTGGTGCTGGTGCCGAGCAACCTGGAGCAGCAGAAGATCCTCGCCTCCGCGGTCTACGACACCACCTTGATCGCGATCGAAGGCACCTACGACGACGTCAACAAGCTGGCCAGCGAGATCGCCGGCGAGGAGGACGGCTGGGCGTTCGTCAACGTCAATGTCCGGCCGTACTACGCCGAGGGCTCCAAGACGCTGGCGTACGAGATCGCCGAGCAGCTCGGCTGGCGGTTGCCCGACCAGGTCGTCATCCCGGTCGCCTCCGGCTCCCAGCTGACCAAGATCGACAAGGGTTTCACCGAGTTGATCAAGCTCGGTCTGGTGGAGGAGAAGCCGTACAAGGTCTTCGGTGCGCAGGCCACCGGCTGCTCCCCGATCGCCCAGGCCTATCGGGCCGGGCACGACGTGGTCGCTCCGGTGAAGCCGGACACCATCGCCAAGTCGCTGGCGATCGGCAACCCCGCCGACGGTCCGTACGTGCTGGACGTGATCCGGCGCACCGGCGGCAAGATCGCGGACGTGGACGACGCCACCGTGGTCACCAACATCCGTCGATTGGCTCGCACCGAAGGGATCTTCGGCGAGACCGCCGGTGGAGTGACACTCGGCGTCACCGCGAAGTTGATCAACGACGGTGATCTTGATCCGAACGCCGAGACCGTGTTCATCAACTCCGGCGACGGACTGAAGACACTGGACGCGGTCGCCGACCAGGTCGGGCCGAAGATCACCATTCCGCCGCGCTACGACGCGTTCGAGGACTTCTGGAAGGGCAACAACTGATCATGACCGCATCCGTACGGATCCCGACCATCCTGCGCAACTACACCGGTGGCGAGAAGGAGGTCAGCGCGCAAGGGGCGACGCTGACCGAGCTGATCGACGATCTCGAGTCCAACCATCCCGGCATCAAGGCCCGGGTGCTGGACGACACGGGTGCGCTGCGGCGCTTCGTCAACGTCTACGTCGGCGATGACGACGTCCGCTTCATCGGCGGCCTGGACGCCAAGATCGACGACGGGGCTCAGGTCTCGATCATCCCCGCGGTCGCCGGCGGCTGCTGAGCACCTCGTATCGCCCGAACGGCGGGATGTCGGTCGACAACTGCGCGAATTCGGTCCACCGACGCGTTAGGGTCGGCATCGATGGTTTCATCCTGGATTCCGGCCGCGGAGTTTCTCTCCGCAGCACTCATCGTTGTCTGCTTCGTGATAGCGGTGGTCATGATCACCCTGCGCCTCTCGCGGGGCAGCACCCGCACCCTCGGTGTCGCGGGAGTCGTGCTGGTGTTCCTCGCCATGATCCTGTACTCCTTCACCGGATCGTTGGGCAGCGCGTACGGGACGAAGTCCACCGTGTTCGTCGTCGGCTCGGTCGTGGTCGTGGTGGTCGCCGTGGTCGGGCTGTCGCTGTGGATCACCGTTGCCCGCAAGGGCTCCCGGATGCTGACGATGATCGGTACGGTGTTGATCTTGCTCGGGCTGCTCGGCCGCTTCGTCTATCAATGGCTGGTCTACCGCTATCTCGGCGTGGTCGACGACGCGACCATCGTCTCGATCCTCGCTGCCGTGACGGCGATCGGCGGCGTGCTGACCGCCGCCGGGCTGATCGTGATGGCCCGTGCCGTGATCGTCGCGGGTTGGCGATCGAGTCGCACTGCCAGCCGCCGGTGAGCGCGGCCGGTCGAGTGTCCTAGTTTCGTCCCGCCGCCGATCGGGCTCCGATGATCAGCATCACGCTGGCTGCCACGAACGGTACGAAAGCCACCGCCAGATTGGCGACCGGATCGCCGAGATCGGGCAGGATCTTCGACTCGCGCAGCAGACCCACGAAGATCAGGATCGCGAAGCCGGCCACCCAACCCGCACGCGAGCTTTGCGGGCTCTTCAGAATCGACGGTGTAGTTGGGGTCTGAATCCTCCGGCTTCGAGCAGGCTACGGGCGATGTAGTTGGTGAGGTTGCGGAATCCGAGGGCGGAGCCGCGGAGGTGTTCGAGGCGGCCGTTGATCGCTTCGGTAGGTCCGTTGGAGGTGTGGGGCCGGTCGAAGTAGGCGATCACGTCAGCAGCGCGGCGTTTCAGGGTGCGGCCGAGTTTGCCGATCTCGACCAGCGCGGCCGGAACGTTGTCGGAGATCGCGTCGACGACTCGTTTCATGATCATCTTCCCGGCCGTCCGGTCGGGCGCCCGGTAGGCAGCGATCACCTGTTGGTAGATGCCCCAGGTCACTTCGACCTCGACATGCCGGTCGGTGGCGAACAGGTTGGCCAGTCGGTCACGTTGTTTGTCGGTGAGGAGATCTTGCCCGGTGAGCAGGGTCCGGCGGGCACTGTAGAGAGGATCACCCTTGCGGCCGCGGTGGCCCAGAGTTTGCTGCTGGACCCGTTGCCGGCACTGTTCCAACGCGTCCCCGGCCAGGCGGACCATGTGGAATGGGTCCATCACGGTGACCGCCTCGGGTAGTTCCTCGGTGGCCGCGGTTTTGTAGCCGGTGAACCCGTCCATGCCGACGACCTCGATCTGGTCGCGCCAGGCTTGTGGTCGATCGTTCAGCCAGGTCTTGAACACCTGCTTGGAGCGGCCCTCGATCATGTCCAGCAGCCGCGCGGGTCCCCTCCGATCCCGCACCGGCGTCATGTCGATGATCACGGTGACGAACTTGTCCCCGTGGCGGGTGTGCCGCCAGGAGTGTTCGTCGATCCCGATCACCCGCACACCGTCGAACCGGGCCGGATCATCAATCAAGACCCGCTTGCCTTCGGCCAGGATCGCGGTGTTGGCGGTGTTCCATGACACCGCGAGTCCTTCGGCGATCCGGGCCACCGTCAGGTGCTGACACACGATCCCTTCCAAGGCCCACCGCAAACCAGCTCGCGACAGTTTGGCTCGTGGTTCGGCCGCCCGGCTGGTGTCTTGGCGCCACACATGCCCGCAGCCCGTACAGCGGTACCGGCGGACCGTGACGACCAACGTGGTGGGCCGCCACCCGAGCGGCTCGTGCGCCAGCCGCCGCACCACACTGTCGCGGGCAATGCCCTGACAGCCGCAGCGGTGACACCAATCATCAGCATCGACGACCCGGCAGGCCAGCTCGGCCCGGCCGGCTTCGAGCCGCTGACCGACGACCTGAAGCCCGAGCGCGTCGAGCCGGCAGAACGTGGTCAGATCAGGGCACTGGAAGGTAGCGTTGTGCAACGTCGGGGTCTTTCCGATGGGCCGGTGTGAGAACCTCCATCATCGAAAGACCCCGACACCCACCAGCTCACCGACGCGCCGCCACTCGAGCGCGTTTGATCACATCCCAGCTACACCCTCAACTGCGAAGAGCCGCTTTGCGGCCGGTGCGCGTCGTCGGTTGACCGACCGCGGCGGGCAAGCCCGAGGGCGACGGCGCCGCTTGCCGTCGCTATCAGAAGCGGTGCCCAATAAAGGGGCCGCTGCACCTGGTCGCCGTACTGATTCAGCACGAACGTTGCCGGCGCGACGAGAAGGATGCCGGCAACGACAAGTGATGCCAGATAGAGAATCCACAGCAGCAGAGACCAGCGCCGCGCACCGCGCCCGTCCGGTCCGAGTGACGCGCGCAGCACGGCAACCAGTCCGGCCACCACGAACGCAAACCCGAGGAAGTAGATCCCGAACCGGACCTGCTGGAACCAGCGAGAATCCTTCAGTTGGGCATCGGCGAACAGGCCGCCGCCGAACGCCAACGCCGTACCGAAGGCAATCAGCGCGACTCCCCGTCCGTGTCGTGCATCCGCCGGTACCGCGTGCCGCCGACTGATCACGACGCCGCGTACCAGCGCGATCGCCAGACCGCACAACAACGCGATGCCAAGAAGGTCATAGATGACGTCGAAATACTGATCGATACGCATCGTCACCCCCGACCTCGCCCAGCGCACGGTCGTGTCGGGCGACAGGTTCATTCTGCAGCACTCGCGTCGGCTCCGAGTGTGCGCGGCTGAAGCCGCCGAGATCCTCCTCCCGGGCCCATCGCGTACGCTCTGGGCGCGTGATCAGCACCCGTTCCCGGTTCGTCGGCATGCCACGCGAGGTCTTCGTGCTGGGCGTGATCGCGTTCTGCGTGATGGTCGGCTTCGGCGTGGTGCTACCGGTGCTGCCGGTCTACGCGGCGTCCTTCGGGGTCGGCAATTTCGAGGTCGGCGCAGTCGTGTCGGCGTTCGCCCTGATGCGGCTGATCTGCAGCCCGTTCTGCCCGCGGTTGATCAACCTGCTGGGCGAGCGGCTGGTGCTCGGCATCGGCATCTACATCGTCGCGGTGTCCAGCGGACTGACCGCGTTGGCGCAGGACTATCCGCAGTTGTTGATCCTGCGGGGGCTGGGTGGCATCGGTTCGGCGATGTTCACCGTGTCGGCGATGACGTTGTTGTTGACCTCGGTTCCGGCTGATCGCCGCGGACGCGCCACCGGCATCTATCAGGGCGGATTCCTGTTGGGTGGGATGGCCGGGCCCGCGGTCGGTGGCGTACTGGCGACGATCTCGCTGACCGCTCCGTTTGTCTTCTATGCCGGCACCTTGATCGTTGCCGGCACGGTCGGGTTGCTGCTGTTGCACACCTCCGGGCAGCAGCTGGGTGGCACGGAGCAACCGCCGGTTCCGTTCCGGGAAGTCGTTGCAGACAAGCGATATCAGGCGGCCTGCCTGACCAATCTCGCCCAGGGCTGGACGTCGATGGGGGTCCGCTCAGCATTGGTGCCGGTGTTGATCGTCGAGGTCCTGCACGGCAAACCGGCCTGGACCGGGATCGCCTTCGCCTGTGCCGCGGTGGTGCAAACGATCATGCTCGGTCCGGCCGGCCGTTTCTCCGACACGGTGGGTCGTCGACCGGCGATGATCATCGGCGGCGCTCTGGCCACCGCGATGATCATGATCGTCGCGTTCGCGCCGAACATCTGGCTGCTCGGCCTGGCCCTGTGCGGGTACGGCGCCGCATCCGCTTTCCTCGGTACGGCGCCCGCAGCTGCCGTCGGTGATGCGGCCGGCGGGAGGGCGGGACGTCCGGTGGCGATTTTCTCGATGTGTTCCGACATCGGCGCCATCGTCGGCCCGCTGGTGGCCGGCGCCCTGTCCGACCGCGTCTCGTATCCCGCGGCCTTCGCCGTCGGCGCCACCCTCCTCCTCGTCGGGGTAGCCGCCTCAGCCCGGATGCCCCGTACCGCACCCGTCCTGACGCCCCGCTCGACCTGACCTGTGGATGACGAGGGGGGAGTTGTCCGACGGCCGGGGCAGGATGGCTCGCATGACGCAGACGACCGCTGAAACGCTGACCGCGACCGTCAAGGCAGCCGCCGGGCCCGGCGCCGAACCCCGCGAAGATCAACGGCGTGCGGTCGAGGCGCTGGTCGACGACCGCAGCCGAGTGCTGCTGGTGCAGGCCACCGGCTGGGGCAAGTCGGTCGTCTACTGGGGTGCCACGGCGGCGATCCGGGCGGCCGGCGGGGGACCGACGCTGGTGGTGTCGCCACTGCTGGCGCTGATGCGGGATCAGATCGCCGCCGCCGAACGGGCCGGCCTCCGCGCGGCCACGGTGAACTCGACCAACTTCGAGGCGTGGGACGAGATCTTCGCCGCGTTGGACGCCGATCGGTTGGACGTGCTGCTGGTGTCTCCGGAGCGGCTGGGCAATCCGCGGTTCGCCGAACGGCTGCCCGGCCTGCTGGCGGCCTGCGGGCTGCTGGTGATCGACGAGGCGCACTGTGTCTCGGACTGGGGGTTCGACTTCCGGCCGGACTATCAACGCCTCACCCGGACCCTGTTGTCGCTGTCGCCGGGCACGCCGGTGCTGGCCACCACCGCAACTGCCAACGAACGGGTGACCGCTGATGTGGCGCGTCAGCTCTCCGCCGACGCGGCCGACCGCGCCGAAACCGTCACCCTCCGCGGGTCTTTGGCCCGGTCCTCCCTTCGGCTGGCGGTGGTGCCGGAGTTGTCGCCGCTGGAGCGCTACGCCTGGGTTGCCGAGGCGGTCAAGTCCTTGCCTGGTTCGGGAATCGTGTACGTGCTGACGGTCGCCGAAGCCGATCGAGTGGCCGGGTTCCTGACCGAACAGGGACTCGACGTGGCCGCGTACACCGGGCAGACCGAGAACCGTACCGAGTTGGAGGACAGGCTTCGCGACAACAAGATCAAGGCGCTGGTGGCGACCTCGGCGCTGGGCATGGGCTACGACAAACCCGATCTTGCGTTCTGCATTCACCTGGGCTCGCCGGCCTCGCCTGTGGCCTACTACCAGCAGGTCGGCCGCGCCGGCCGCGCCCTCGACGAGGCGGTCGCGGTGCTGGTGCCGTCGAAGGCCGACGAACGGATCTGGGACTACTTCGCAACGGCCGGCATTCCCGATCCGGATCAGGTCGATCGGGTGCTGGAGTTGATCACCGACGAGCCGCTGAGTGAGAGCGCCATCAGCACTGCGACCGGCATCCGGCCCGGCCGGCTGTCCACCCTGCTCAAGATCATCGCCGTGGACGATGCGGTGCAGAAGGTCACCGGAGGCTGGGTGTCGACCGGCAAGGGCTGGACCTACGACCAGCGCAAGTGGGCCGAGCTGCGCCGGGTCCGGTCGGCCGAGGCCGATCTGATGCGAAGTTACGCCCACGGCGAGGGCTGCCTGATGCAGTTTCTGCAACAGGCGTTGGACGATCCCGATCCCACACCGTGCGGCCGGTGCTCGGTCTGCACCGGCCGGCTGCCTGAACCCGGCGCACACCCAGCGACCGAGACGGTGCAGTCGGCGCAGCGGTTCTTCCGCGGCCTGGACGTGATGATCGAACCGCGCAAGCTGTGGCCGTCCAGGATCGACGGCGTCAAGGGCAAGATCAACTTCCTCGACGAGGGTCGGGCCATCGCGTACGCCGATGATCCGGCCTGGCAGGACACGCTTGATCACCTGTGGCGCCGCGATGTCGAAGCCCCGCAGGAGATTCTGGATGCCGCAGTCGAGGTGCTGAAGCGCTGGTCGCGGCACTGGCGCCGACCGACCGCGGTGGTGCCGATGCCGTCGCGACGGTTCCCGACCTTGATCAACTCCGTCGCCGGCCACTTGGCCACGGTCGGTCGATTGCCGCTGAGCGACGCCTTGATGATCACCGGACCCACGCCGACCGACGACGCAGCCTCCGGTGTACGCGTCCGCGAACTCCTGGCCGGTCTCGGACTTCAGTCCGGGGTCCGGCTCGACGGCCCGGTGCTTCTGGTCGACGACACCGTCCGGACCCGCTGGACGATGACCGTCGCCGGCAAGCTGCTCACAGACGCCGGTGCGAGTGAGGTGCTGCCGTTCGCGATCCACCAGCTGCCGTAACGAATCAGGCATCGATCGCAGATGGCGGCGTTTCTTCGGAGATGATGTACGCCATCGTCTGAGGAGCCGTTCACATCAAGGGGACTGCATGCGCGCTCGGTGGCCGCGATCGATCATCGCGTTGGTCATCATCGCCGGACTGGTCCGCGCCAGTGAACTGCTCGGCATCGGCTTGCTGATCAGCAACATCGACCGCATCTCAGCCGAGCTGAGCGCGCTCAGTGCACCCGAGACGTCGACACTTCCGGCGGATGACCCGACCGTGGTGCTGCCGAAACAACAGCGGGCCGACGTCGCCGCCACGCTGACCGGCGCCGGCTACGACTGCCTGATCGAATCGTCGCGGCGGTTGGCGATCACCGGCTGTTACCGCTACGACGATGATCTCTGGGTCGACCTGCGATTCCGTACGGTGCACGGTGCGATCGTCGGCATCAGCCTCGACGGCGGCTCCTACGACAACGGCGACTCGGTGGAGTTCCGGCGACAGGTCAAGATCATCGCGTCGACCGCCATGGACGCCGCGACGGTGCACCAGGTGTTGGGCGGAGTCGATCGAGCCGCTGCCCGGAACGGTCCGGTGACCGTCGACACCACCTCGGCCCGCGGCTGGAGTGGGACCGTGAGCACCAACGCCGACCAGTACGGCAACGAATTCTCGCTGCGGCTGAACAGCACCGGCGACCGCGACGGACGGTTCCTGGCTCCACGGATCCTGCCGCTCAGCGCCGACGCAGCGGCCGGGATTCTCGACGATCTCGGCTACGACTGCGCCGACGCCGGAGCCGAACGGGACTGCGACGACGTCGACGCCACCGTGCTCGGGGACGAGGGCACGATCACGATCATCGGCCAGCAGGACGGAATCGGCCGGATCGAGGCGGACTTCGATGATCTGCAGGTGCTGGCCGATTTTCTGGCTGTCGTCCGGCGAGCCGATCCGGCGGACGCGCGATTGTTGACCGCGGCCGTGCTGCGGACCAACGACGGCCGGTCGCATCATCTGGTGATCAACAACCTGATGGTCGCCGCGGAGCCCGGCTGGGTGGGCATCTACGGCATCGACTGGCCGTTGTGAACTCGCGGCACTCCGGGGTCGGTGACGTGGATCGAGGGCTACCGTCAGGGGCATGGCTGAGATGACCGACCGGGCTGCCGAGCTCGATGATCAAGATCCGCTCGCCGCCTACCGGCGCCGTTTCGTGCCGCCGGAGGACGACTCGATGGTGGCCTACCTCGACGGCAACTCGCTCGGTCGGCCGACCGCGGATCTGCCGGAGGTGATGAGTGGTTTCATCAAGCAGGATTGGGGAACCCGGCTGATACGCAGCTGGGACGAGGCGTGGTTGGACTGGCCGACCGTCGTCGGCGACGAGCTGGCCGCGGCCGCGCTGGGTGCCGCGCCGGGACAGACCTACGTTGCCGACCAGACCTCGGTGGCGATCTACAAGCTCGCCCGCGCGGCGCTGTCGCTGGCCGATCCGGTGCGGGATCAGATCGTGCTCGACGTGGACAATTTCCCGACCGATCGCTACCTGCTCGAGGGCATCGCCTCCGAACTCCGTCTGGAGGTGGTCTGGATCCGGTCCGACCTCGGATTCGGCATCATTCCGGACCAGGTCCGCGATGCGGTGAACGAGCGCACCGCACTGTTCCTGGCCAGCCACGCGTCGTACCTCTCCGGCTACGTCGCCGAGGCGAAGTTGATCACCGAGATCGTCCACGGCGCCGGCGGTCTGGTGTTGTGGGACTGCTGTCACTCGGTCGGTGCGGTGCCGATCCAGTTGGACGAGTGGGACGCCGACTTCGCCGTCGGGTGCAGCTACAAGTACCTGAACGGTGGACCGGGTTCGCCCGCCTTCGGGTATGTGGCCACGCGACATCAGGACCGGACCCGGCAGCCGCTGCACGGATGGATGGGCCACGCCGAGCCGTTCGAGATGGGGCCCGAGTACGAGCCGCATCGCGGCATCCGCGGCTACCTCACCGGTGGGCCGCCGATCCTCGGGATGGTACCGATGCGGCAGATGGTATCCATGATCAACGAGGTCGGCATCGGCGCCATCCGGGCCAAGTCGCTGGCGTTGACCGACTTCGCTGTCGGGCTTGTCGACGAGCACCTGGCCCCGCTGGACGTGCAGCTCGCTTCACCGCGTGATCACGATCATCGCGGCGGCCACATCATGATCACCCATCGCGACTTCCGGATGATCAAGGACCAGTTGTGGCGGCGCGGGATCCTGCCCGACTACCGCCAGCCGGATGGCCTGCGGCTCGGACTCTCGCCACTGTCCACCAGCTTCGCCGAGGTCGCGGTCGCGGTTCGGGCGATTCAGGCCCTGCTGCAAAGGTGACCTTCACGCGCGGCAGCTAGGATGCTAGCATCCTCGCATGACCGAGCAGAGCGCACCCAAGGTGCAGTTCAACGTCTATCTACCGCAGGACCTGGTGCGCGAGGTCAAGCACCGGGCCATCGATGACGGCAGCAGCCTGTCGGCGCTGGTCGAGTCCGCGCTCACGGCCTACCTGAATGCTTCGACGACGAAGGGAAAGAAGTCATGATCACCAACCAGGGCCGGACCGGGTCCGCACGAGTCACCCAAACCCTGGAGGTGTCGGCGTTCCGCTTCTCCGCCGATCCCACCGCGTTGGTCGACTTCCTGTCGCTGCTGGGGCTGAGCGTGCGGGTGTCGAACTCCGCCGGCAATTGGTACGAGCTGCAGGGCGCCGCCGGATCGATCAGCATCCACGGGGCAGGGGAGCTCGGCGGCACCACCGCGGAGCCAGGGACCACCGACGTGATCGTGATCACCCCCGACCTGATCGCGCTGGCCGAGCAGTTGCGTGCCGACGGGAACATTTCCGTGGACGTCTGGGACGAGGCGTTCGGCCGACAGGCGACGATGACGGTTGGAGAGCGCACGATCAGCATCAACGAACAGCAGTCGGATCCGTACGGCTATCAGGTGTCCGATCCGAAGCCGGGGCCGGTCACCGTGGTCGGACACTGCTACACCGACGACGTCGAGACGACCCGGAGCGCGTTCGCCGAGCTGGGCTTCGCGGCGGTCGACCCGGCGGGCGGGCCGGATGACCGGATTCGCTTGCAGGCGAGCGAATCCTCCGGTGTGATCTGCCTGCATCCGATCGTCGGCGGACCCGATCGCTACCTGGTCGGCCTGGAGATCGAGCAGGACCTCGACGCGGTCGACGAATTGCTGCGGTCCGCCGGGTTCGCGACCCGGCACGTCGACACCGGCGAGTCCGGGATCGAGGTGACCGACCCGGACGGCCAGCCGCTGCTGATCACTGCTCGCTGACCGACCCGGATCAGACGATTGCCTTGCCGGGGTTGAGGATTCCGTAGGGATCCAACGCGGCCTTGACGTCGGCCTGCATCTGCTGCACGGCGGGCGACAGCTCGTCGGCCAGCCCGGGCAGCTTCAGCAGCCCGACGCCGTGCTCGCCGGTGACGGTGCCGCCGAGCTCCAGGCAGCCGGCGATGATGTCGGAGAATGCTTGCTGGGCACGGATCTTGGCCTGTTCGTCGCCGATCGGGGTGATCAACAACGGATGCAGATTGCCGTCGCCCGCATGCGCGATGTTAGCGATCTTGGTGTCATGATCAACAGCGATCTGCTCGATCCGGGACAGCATCGCCGGCACGTTGCGCAGCGGCAGGCAGATGTCCTCGGTGAGCACCGGTCCGAGACGTTCCAGCGCGGGGTAGGCGAGGCGGCGGGCCGCAAACAGCGCATCGCCCTCTTGTTGATCATCGGTCTGCGCGCTCCAGGTCGCGCCGCCCGTCTCGAACGCCGTGATCATCGCCGACGCCTCGGCGGCACCCGCCTCGCCGGGCGCATCGGTACGACCGAGCAAGATCACGTTCGCGTCCGCCGAGAGGCCCATGTTCTTCCAGGCGTCGACGGCTTCCAGGCAGTGCCGGTCGACCAGCTCCAGCGCCGACGGGGTCAAACCTGCTTCGGCGATCTTCGTCACGGCGACGCCGGCGTCGGTGACCGAATCGAAGTAGCCGACGACGGTGTGCTCGATCGGCCGCTGCTGCCGCAACCGTACGGAGATCTCGGTGACGATGCCGAGCGTGCCCTCCGAACCGACCAGCAACGAGGTCAGGTCGTAGCCGGCGACCCCCTTCGCGGTCCGTCGACCGAGCCGTACGAGTTCGCCGCGTCCGTTGACGACCTCAAGCTCCAGCACGTAGTCGCCGGTGACGCCGTACTTCACGCAACAGACGCCGCCCGCGTTGGTCGCGACGTTGCCGCCGATCGACGACCAGGGTGAGCTCGCCGGATCCGGCGGATACCACAAGCCCTGCTGCGCACAGGCCGCGCGAAGATCATCGTTGATCACGCCCGGGCCGACCACCGCCAGCCGCTCGACCGGATCGATGATCTTGATCTCGTTCATCCGGGACAGGTCGATCACGATCGAGCCCGCGACGGCGTTGGCGCCGCCGGACAGTCCGGTGCCGGAGCCGCGAGGGATAACCGGCACCCGATGCTCGATCGCCAGTCCGACCACCAGCTGCACCTCGCGAGCCGATTCCGCCCGGACCACCGCGGCCGGCAACTCCCACGGCGCCCACTCGGCGTCGTCATGAGCCAGGCCGGCCATCACCTGCGGGTCGGTGACGAGTCGACCGGCTGGCAGGTCCCGATGCAGATCCTTCAGCAGGGTGGCGGTGTCGGTCACCGGCAAACCGTAACCCGGCAACGAGAGATCGTTACGGCACGGGTTTGGCGCTGGCCCACAGAGCCCCAAGACTGAGGACATGAGCGAGCACAGGCCCGTACATTGCTGGCTGACCGACATGGATGGCGTGCTGGTGCATGAACAGGAGGCACTGCCCGGCGCCGCCGACTTCATCCAGGCGTTGCAGGACAACGGCCGACGCTTCCTGGTGCTGACCAACAACTCCATCTACACCCCGCGTGACCTGCGGGCGCGGCTGCTGATCAGCGGCATCGAGGTGCCGGAGGACGCTATCTGGACCTCGGCGTTGGCGACCGCGCAATTCCTGTCCGAGCAGAGCCCTGGCGGCACGGCGTTCGTGATCGGCGAAGCCGGCCTGACCACGGCGTTGCACGATGCCGGTTTCGTCCTGACCGAGACCAACCCGGACTACGTCGTGCTCGGCGAGACGCGCACCTACTCGTTCGAAGCCATCACCAAGGCGATCCGGCTGCTCGAACGCGGCGCGAAGTTCATCGCCACCAATCCTGACGCCACCGGCCCGTCGGCCGAGGGATCGCTGCCGGCCACCGGATCGGTGGCCGCCTTGATAGCCCGAGCGACCGGGCTGGCGCCCTACTACGTGGGCAAGCCGAACCCGCTGATGATGCGGTCGGCCCTGAACCGGCTCGAAGCGCACTCCGAGACGACGATCATGATCGGCGATCGGATGGACACCGACGTGATCTCCGGCCTGGAAGCAGGGCTGCGGACCATCCTGGTGCTGACCGGCTCCACGCCGCGCGACAAGGTCGGCTCCTTCCCGTACCGGCCGACCAGGATCATGGAGTCGATCGCTGACGTGGTTCCGTTGGTCAAGGAGTTGACACCCACGGAGGACGAAGAGTTGAGCGCCGATTAGCGACGCCGATATTGATCTTGGAGCTGGTCGGCGACCTCGAGGATCGCGGTGATCAACTCCGGCGGCTCCAGGATCGTGATCATGGTGCCGAAACCCGCCAGCACGCCAACGGTGCCGCGGATGCCGGCGACCTTGGCTTCCAAGATCATCTCCTGGCCGACCTTGGTGATCGTCGGTTCGCCGATGAGTTGAATCGACAGGTTGCGGCGGACGATGTCGACCCATTGCGGTGTGGTACGTAATTTGATCTTGATTCCCGGACGCTTCTCGGCGTAGCGGCCGCGGAGCTGCTCCCACAGCGTACGAAGATCAAGATCGACAGGTCGGTTGCTGGCTTGGGGCAACAGCCGGGCCGACTGCATCCTCGACACCCGATAGGTACGAGGTCGGCCGCGGTGGGCGGCGATCAGATACCAACTGCCGGCCGCCTGCAACAACCCGTACGGGTCGACCGTGCGCACGCCGGGGCGGGCCGGCGGCATCGGCTGATAGTCGAACCGCACCCGGTGATCGGTCAACACCGCCCGCTGCAGCGTTTCCAGATCCGGCAACGGCTCGGGTCCGGCCATCCAGCCGGCCGCGTCGAAGATGATCCGCTGCTCGCTGCGGGCCAACTGGCGTTGCCGGTCCTCGGGCAGTTCGGCCCCCAGTTTGGTCAGCGCCGACGCCAAGGGGCCGGCCAGCCCGAGCCGGTCCAGCGCCGGCTGCCCGCCGGCCAGGAACAGGGCGCGGGTCTCGTCGGCGGTCAGACCTCCGACGTCCGGCCGGAATTCCGGCAACAGCGCGAAACCGCCGTTTCGACCGCGTTCGGCGTAGATCGGGAAGCCTGCGGTCGACAGCGCCTCGACGTCACGCAGAATCGTCCGCCGATCCACCTCCAGTCGGCGCGCCAGTTCGGCCGCGGACAGCTTGCCGTGCCGTCGTAGCAGCGCGACCAGGCTCAACAGGCGGTCGGCCCTCACCGAGACGCTCCCCACATGAATGAAACTCTGTCAGAAATACACGACATCGGATGTCACTTATCGGGATACATCCTGGTTGTCATCGCCCTGATCAACCAACCCAGGAGTCACCATGAACGAGCAGACCTACCCCGACCTCCGTACCGAACTGGCCCGTGCCCAGGACTGGGTGCAGGGGGTGATGGCCGGCGTCACCCACGATCAGCTGGACCGGCCGACGCCGTGCCCGGAATTCGACGTTCGGGCGTTGATCGGCCATCTCTACACCGGCGCCGATCGGGTCGCCGTGATGGCCGCCGGCGGCGACGCGCTGAGCATCCCGTTCATCAGTGAGTTGCCCGAAGATGATCTTGCGGGCGGCTATGGAGAACGGGCGCTGGCGTCCCAGCGGGCCTGGCAGGACAACGACCTGACCGGCGTCGTACGGGCTCCGTTCGGCGAGGTGCCCGCAGCCGAGGCGATCGGCAACTACCTCTGCGAGGCGCTGGCCCATGGCTGGGATCTGGCCGTGGCCACCGGTCAGCCGGCCGAGGCCGACCAGGACCTGGCCGAGATCGCTCTGCAGGTGTCTCGGCGGCGGATCCCGGCCGAGGTGCGCGGCGGCCGGGTGCCGTTCGGCCCGGTGGTGGAGTCGGCCCCGACGGCGACGCCGACCGAGCGGTTCGTCAACTGGACCGGGCGGGACACCTCGGCCTGGGCGGCGGCGTAACGGACGGGTGCAACGGGCGCGCGTCAGTCGGTGGTGTTGATCTTGCGCGGGATCACCAGGATGGCGGCGATCATGATCGCCGACACCACGACCGAGGCGACGAACACGTTGCCGATGGCCTCGTTCAGCACCGGCCGCGGCACTCCGCTGGCGGTGGCGCCGTGGCCGGTGGTGGCGCCGCTGCGGCCGATGGTCGCGTTCGCGATCGCACCGAAGACGGCGGTGCCCAGTGCGCTGCCCATCGACCGGGCGAACATGTTGGTCGCGGTGATCACGCCCCGCTGTTCCCAGCCGACCACCGATTGGGCAGCGACCAAGGTCGGGCTGGTGGTCAGGCCGAGACCGAGGCCGACCACCGCGCAGCTGATGCCCACCTGCAGCGGAGTGCTGCCGGGTCCGAGCAGCAGCAGCGAGAGCGAACCGACCAGGGCGAAGGCGCCGCCGATCAACGCGGTGTTGCGGAAGCCGATCCGCAGATAGATCCGCCCGGACTGGCTGGCGGCCAACGGCCAGCCGATGCTCTGCCCGGCCAACGCGAAGCCGGCGATCAGCGCACTGCTGCCGAGCACGTCCTGGACGAAGATCGGCACGTACGAACTCAGCCCCAGCGTCAGCACACCGACCGCCATCGCGGTGATGTAGACGCCGTCGAAGATCCGCCGGCTGAACGCCCAACTCGGCAACACCGGCTCGGCGGCGCGACGTTCGATGATCAGGAACGCGACCAGCACCGCGGCGCCGACGACGAAGATCAACACGCTCGGCAGCGACAGCCAGGACCACAACACGCCGCCTTCGAGCAGGCCGAGAATGATCAAGGAGGCGCCGACCGTCAGCGCGCCGGCGCCGGCGAAGTCGATCTTGTGCTTGGTGATCTTGACGGACTCGTGGAAGTGCCGGTAGAGCATCCAGCCGGCCAGGATGCCGACCGGGATGTTGATCAAGAAGATCGCCCGCCAGCTGACGAAGTCGGTGAAGACACCGCCAAGGGTGGGGCCCACCACGGACGAGATGCCCCAGACGCTGGCGGTGTAGCCCTGCACCTTGGCCCGTTCGGCGACGGTGTAGATGTCGCCGATGATGGTCATCGCCATCGGCCCGATC
Source organism: Microlunatus elymi (assembly GCF_007362775.1). Classification (NCBI taxonomy): domain Bacteria; kingdom Bacillati; phylum Actinomycetota; class Actinomycetes; order Propionibacteriales; family Propionibacteriaceae; genus Microlunatus; species Microlunatus elymi. Next base: position 4,702,108 of record NZ_CP041692.1, on the reverse strand, counting down.
GCGCCGGCGCCGAGGCCCTGCACGGCTCGGAAGATGATCAACATCGGCATCGAGGTGGCCAGTCCACACAGGATTGAGCCGACCACGAACAGGCCGATACCGAACATCATGATCGGCTTGCGGCCGATCTGATCGGACAGCTTGCCGTAGATCGGCACGGACACCGCCTGCGCCAGCACGTAGATCGAGAACAGCCAAGGGAACTGAGAGAAACCACCGAGGGTGTTGACGACCGACGGGACGGCGGTGGCGAGGATGGTCGCGTCCAGCGCGATCAACGCCGTACCCAGCATCAGCGAGCCGAGCACGGGCCCGCGTTCGGATCGCAATCCGACGCTGGCCCGGCTCGGTGTGCTGGACTGGGTCATGACTCTCTTCCTGGCGGTGTCAGCAACACCGTAGGACCTGAAGTCCGGTCGAGGTCAACACACCGATCACGCCTCGGCATCCACCGCCGCCACCTCCCGGCGGGCGACGACCCGCTGCCACAGCAGCATTCCGGTGGTGATCAGGAAGCCGATGCTGACGAAGATCGCTGCCGTGCTGAAGGCCCGGTGCATTCCGGTGATCATCGCCGGCACCTCGATCGCGCCGGCGCCGTTCGAGCCGAGCCCGGAGGCTGCGATCAGTACGGCCAGTCCGAGCGCCGCGCCGCCGGCCTGCTGTGCGGTCTGCAACATGCCCGAGGCCGAACCGGCGTCGCGCGCCGGTACGCCGGACAGGATCCGTACGTTCAGCGGCAGGAAGCTCGCGCCGCCGCCGACGCCGATCAACGTCATCGGGACCAGCAGCCAGATCAGGCTGCTGTCGGCGGTGAGCCGGCTCAGCATCAGATGCGCACTGATCAAGATCAACATGCCGCCCAGCCCCACCAGCATCGGCCCGAACCGGGTGATCAGCCGAGGAGCGATCCGCGACATCACGAAGATGCCGACGGTCAGCGGCAGGAAGGCCAGGCCCGAGGTGAACGGGTTGAAGCCGTGCACCACCTGCAGGTATTGCACCAGGAAGAAGAAGCCGCCCATCTGGCCGCCGACGACCAGCATGAAGGCCAGCAAAGCCGTTACCCGGTTGGGATCCCGGAGCAGCCGCAGGGCGAACAGCGGGTAGGTCGTACGGCGTTCGATGATGCCGAAGGTCGCCATCGCGGCGACTCCGATCGCGATGCTGACCACGGTCCGGACCGACCAGCCGTACTCCGGCATCCAGACGAAACCGGCGACCAGCGAGGTCATCCCGACCACGGCGGCCAGCGCGCCGGGCAGGTCGAACGGTTCGCGCCGGCGTTCGGTGTCCGGCAGTACCCGGGAGCCGATGATCAGCGCGGCGATGCCGATCGGCACGTTGATCAACAACGACCAGCGCCAGGAGGCGCTCGAGGTGAGGATGCCGCCGAGGATCAGTCCGATCGAGGCGCCGCCGGAGCTGACCGCGGCGAACAGGCCGAGGGCGCGGTTGCGCTCGGGTCCTTCGGGGTGCGAGCGGGTGAGCAGCGACAGGGCGGCCGGTGCGGCCAGTGCGGCGCCGATGCCCTGGGTCGCCCGTACGGTGATCAGCCATTCGCTGGACTGAGCGGCACCACCGAGTGCCGAACTGATGACGAAGATCACCAACCCGATCATGAACGTACGGCGATAACCGAGCACGTCGCCGAGTCGGCCGCCGAGCAGCAGCAGACCGCCGAAGGCGAGGGTGTAGGCGTTCAGCACCCAGCTCAGCGAGGCGGGGGTGAAGCCGAACTGCTGGCGGATCACTGGCAGCGCGACGTTGACGATGGTGGAGTCCAGCACGAGCATCAGCTGGGCGGTGAGGATGACGGCCAGCGTGATGCCGGCCCGGAAACGGCTCGGCGAGGCGGTGACGCCGTCGAGTCGGGGTGAGGTTTGAACAGTCACAGCGATCCTTCATGGAGGTTTGATCCACCCGTACGACGGTGGTCGGCGGGTTTTTGTGACGAGAAAAGTCGTGGATGTGACGAGGAAGTCAGACTGATTCGGAGACGGACTCCGATTTGCCGCTATGCTCGGTGCTGTCGACAGAACCGGAGTGGAGACCGGTTAATCGGAGACCATCTCCGGATACACTAACGGAGACAGCCTCCGGTTATCAAGGGATTTGGAAGTGTGATGCGCGCCACAGCAACGTCGCCGGCTCAGGAATCGGGTCGAAAGCTGCGCGCCGACGCCCAGCGCAACTACGACAAGCTGGTTGCGGTCGCGCGCGATGCCTTCAGTGAGTACGGCGCCAACGCCTCCCTCGACGACATCGCCAAACGGGCCGGCGTCGGCCCCGGGACGCTGTATCGGCACTTCCCGACGCGCGCCGATCTCCATCTGGCGGTGCTGCAGGACTGGATCGCCGACGTGCAGACCGAGGGTGACCGGATCCTGGCGCTGGAAGATCCCGAGCAGGCGCTGGACGAGTGGCTGCGTCGCTACATGGGTTACAAGAACTTCTTCCGCGGCCTGCATGTCGCGTTGCTCGAGGTGCCCGGCGACAACGATCAGTCCGCGTTGGGTGAGTGCAAGGGCATCCTCACCGGCATCAGTACGCGGGTGATCGACCGAGCCAAGGTTGCCGGCCTGGTCCGTACCGACGTCGAGGCCAAGACTGTCTGTCAGATGGTCAGCGGCATCGCCTTCCTCGTCGACCAGTCACCCGCCGGCACCGTCGACGTAGACACCCAGCTCGGCATCATCCGAGCCGGCATCCACCCGGCCGCCTGACCACCCCGCCCGGTCCGGCTCCCGTCGTACACCGCGACTTCCAAGCCCGTCTCGTGGGGGTGGCCGCGCAAAGTCGCGACAACACGAGTTGTGGTTGCGCTCGGCGCTCGGGTGACCGCGGGAAGTCGTGACAACACGAGTTGTGGTTGCGCGGAGGCTCGGGTTGACCGCAGGAAGTCGTGACAACGCGACTTTCGGCGATCCGGCGATCTTGAGATCACCGACAGCAGCGGATCGCGACGGATTCCAGGAGCTCGCGCACCCATAAGGCGCTGTTGGCGGCCGGAACCTCCTGGAATCCGAGGACGTGCGAGGAGAAGTCGCTGGGACAACCCGGGATTCAGTCGGGATCCACGTCTCCCGAAGTCGTGACAACGCGAGTTGTGGTTGCGGTCGGGGTTGGTGGCTGCGCGAAGTCGTGACCATGCGAGTTGTGGTTGCGCGGAGGCTCGGGTTGACCGCTCGAAGTCGTGGCAACGCGACTTTCGGCGACGAGGCCGGACTCGTGACCGCCGGAAATCGTGACAACGCGAGTTGGGGATCGATGGGCTCGTCACCGCCGGACGTGTTGGTCCGCGACGTATTCCAGGAGCTTCGGCACGCATAAGGTGCTCTGGGCGGCCGGAACCTCCTTGTGTCGGTTGCCAGCGGGAAGGGACCGCTTTGGAGCCGGTTTTGCCATGAGGATGGGACCACTGGTTTGCCAGTGATGGGACCACCTGGCTGACGGTTTTGCCAGTGATGGGACCACCGTTGGCGCGCCTGCCGGGGTCTCGGTTGTTCGGCCGATCTATTGGCCCTATGAGCTTCCGGGAGGTTTCGGTGGTCGAGATCCGAGAGATCTTGCGATTGTGGCTGGCGGGTACCGGTCTGCGGGAGGTGGCCCGGTTGTCGGGCACCGATCGGAAGACGGTCCGCCGGTATGTGGAGATGGCGCAGTCCCACGGCCTGGACCGTGACGGGGACGCGTCCCAGCTGACCAGTGAGTTGATCACCGCGGTGGTCGGTGGAGTTCGTAGCAAGCGTCCCAACGGCAAGGGTGAGGCGTGGGAGACGATCGCTGTTCATCATGATCAACTCAAGGCCTGGTTGGATCAGGGCCTGACGTTGACCAAGATCAACATCTTGTTGGGTCGTCGGGGTGTGGTGGTGTCGTATCGGACCCTGAATCGGTATGCGACCAGTGAGTTGGACTTCGGTCGTCGGCGGGCCACGGTTCGAGTCGCTGATTGTGAGCCGGGTGCAGAGTTGCAGGTCGACTTCGGACGACTCGGGATGATCGAAGTTGATCATGGTTCCGGTCAGGTTCGTCGTCGGGTGACGAAGGGGTTGATCTTCACCGCGGTCTATTCGCGGCACATGTTCGTCTATCCGACCTTCGGTGAAACATTGCAGGAGGTGATTGCCGGGTTCGAGGCGGCGTGGGAGTTCTTCGACGGCGTGTTCGCGGTGGTGATTCCGGACAACATGAAGGCCATCGTCGACCGCGCGGACGCGACCGATCCGCGGTTGAACGAATCGTTCCGGGAGTATGCCGAGTCCCGCGGGTTCGTGATCGACCCGGCCCGGGTCCGCAGCCCGCAGGACAAACCGAGGGTCGAGCGGTGCGTGCAGTATGCGCGCTCGAACTTCTTCGCCGGCGAGTCCTTCAACGGCCTGGACGATTGCCGGGCTCGGGCCGAGCGGTGGTGTGCTGAGACCGCCGGGATGCGGGTCCATGGCACGACCCGGCTCCATCCGGCCGAGGTGTTCACCGCCGACGAGCAGCCGAAGCTGCTGGCCCGCCCTGTGACGCCGTTCGACGTGCCGTCCTGGACCCGGCCGAAGGTGGCCCCGGACCGGCACGTCCAGGTCGCCAAGGCCCTCTATAGCGTCCCGGGCGATCTGATCGGGCAACGGATCACCGCCCGCGCCGATGCGGCGACGGTGAAGCTGTATTGGCGGGCCGAGTTGATCAAGGTCCACCCGAGGGTGGGACCTGGTCGTCGGCAGACCGATCCGGCTGATCTGCCGGCGCATCAGTCGGTCTATGCGATGCGTGATATCGACGCCCTGCAACGCAAAGCCGCGATCCACGGCGACCACATCGGTGTCTATGCCGCGCAGGTGTTGGAGCATCCGTTGCCGTGGACCAAGATGCGGCAGGTCTACCGGCTCCTCGGCCTGGTCAAACGCCACGGCCCGGAAGCGGTCGATGACGCCTGCCGGCGGGCGTTGGAAGCCGAAGTCATCGACATCGGCCTGATCGACCGCATGCTCACCCGCGCCACCACCCAAGCCATCCAGGCCCAGCCCGCGCTGCTGCCAGCAACAGCGGACTCGGCGACACCGGGTCCAGCGAGATCGGTGTCAGCGCCGTCCCGGTTCGTCCGAGACACCGGCGACTTCGCCATCCGGCGATCAACGTCAACATCAAGATCAACGTCGAGACCAACACTTTCAAGATCAACAACAGGCTCCGACTCGTCGTCGGAGACGGTCCGGAGGTTGCCATGAGCACGAGCCAGCGCGCGAGTCGTCGACCGGATGCCGAGCCTGCGGTCAAGCCGATCGAGGTCACCCCGGAGTTGAAGTCGTTGATGCGCAGGTTGAAACTCGGTCAACTCCTCGACACCCTGCCCGACCGGCTCGCGTTGGCACGGTCGAACCGGATGCCGCACCACGACTTCCTGGAAATGATCTTCTCCGACGAAGTCACCCGCCGCGACCGCCAATCCGCCCAACGCCGCGCCAAAGCAGCCCACCTCGACCCGCAGATGCAGCTCCAGGCCTGGGACGACACCACGCCGGCCAGCTTCGATCAGGACCTATGGCAGGAACTCACCTCACTGAGGTTCCTGGCCGATGCCTACAACGTTCTGATCATGGGACCCGTCGGCGTCGGGAAGACGTTCCTGGCCAACGCACTCGGCCACATCGCCGTCAGACGTCACCACAGCGTGCACGCCGAACGCGCCGACAAACTGTTCAAACGACTCCGCGGCGCCCGGCTCGACGGCAGTTACGACGACGAGATGCGTAAACTCCACCGCGTCGACTTGTTGATCATGGACGACCTCGCCCTGCACCGCCTCGAAACCACCGAAACCAGCGACTTCTACGAACTCATCGTCGAACGACACCGCAAAGGCTCCATGATCATCACCAGCAACCGCGAGCCACCCGAAATCCTGACCATGATGGCCGACCCGCTGCTCGCCCAATCCGCGATGGACCGGTTCCAATCAGCCGCCTACGAACTCGTCGTCGAAGGCGAGTCCTACCGCCAACGACAACGGCCCCGACCCGGCAAACCAGCCGAGTCCGACCAGCAGGATTGACCAGAACCCCACCCATCAGCAATCATCGGTCCCACGGTCGACCACCGGGGACGAACCCGGTCCCATCCTCATGGCAAACCGGTGGTCCCTTCCTCCTGGCAGGCGACACCTCCTTGAATCCAGTTCGTCCCCGAAGTCAACCGCGTACGACGAGGCTAGGGGACGCGACTTTGGGGCCGGACGGCGCGTTGGCCGCAGGAGTCCGTGGCGATGTGACCGCGCCGGGTCGGCCTGTGTCGACGGTGCTGGCCGGGCGTGTGTCGACGGTGCTGGCCGGGCGTGTGCCGACGGTGCCGCGGACGTCGTGTGTCGCCGGGGTTTGGGGAGCCTGGCGGACTGGCGCGTTCGGGCTGGAGGTTGAGTTCGGATCGTGCCCGCCGAACCCGGAGCGGCCGGCCCGATCGGGTCGAAAGGTTGGCCCAACCGTTTGCACTCGTACCCGTCGAGTGCTAAACATTGAGCTAGCACTCTCCAGGTGAGAGTGCCACCCACCCAAGTCCGGTGAGGTCGGGTCCGCAACGGCCCGGCCGTCCGTCGCGGGCACCGCTCTGGGGACGAAGAAGACATCCATGACAGTCAAGACGGCGGCCCCGGTCGCCTGACGCGGGAGGACTCGCGGAGCAACATGCCCAAACTCATTGAATTCGACACCGAGGCGCGGCGCGGCCTCGAGCGGGGGATGAACACCCTCGCCGACGCGGTCAAGGTCACCCTTGGCCCGAAGGGCCGCAACGTCGTGCTCGAGAAGAAGTGGGGCGCGCCCACCATCACCAACGATGGTGTGTCGATCGCCAAGGAGATCGAGCTGGAGGAGCCGTACGAGAAGATCGGCGCCGAGCTCGTCAAGGAAGTCGCCAAGAAGACCGACGATGTCGCGGGTGACGGCACCACCACCGCCACCGTGCTCGCCCAGGCGCTGGTCCGCGAGGGCCTGCGCAACGTTGCCGCCGGCGCCAACCCGATGGACCTCAAGCGGGGCATCGACAAGGCCGTCGCCGCGATCAACGAGCAGCTGATCGGGCTGGCCACCGAGGTCGAGACCCGCGAGCAGATCGCCGCCACCGCGTCGATCTCCGCCGGTGACCCGCAGGTCGGCGAGATCATCGCCGAGGCCATGGACAAGGTCGGCAAGGAAGGTGTCATCACCGTCGACGAGTCCAACACCTTCGGCCTGGAGCTCGAGCTCACCGAGGGCATGCGGTTCGACAAGGGCTACATCTCCGGCTACTTCGTCACCGACGCCGAGCGTCAGGAGACGGTGATCGACGATCCGTACATCCTGATCGCCAACTCCAAGATCTCCAGCCTGAAGGACCTGCTCCCGGTGCTGGAGAAGGTCATCCAGTCCGGCAAGCCGCTGGTCGTCATCGCCGAGGACGTTGAGGGCGAGGCGCTGGCCGGCCTGATCGTGAACAAGGTCCGTGGCGTCTTCAAGTCCGTCGCTGTCAAGGCTCCGGGCTTCGGCGATCGCCGCAAGGCGATGCTCGCCGACATCGCCATCCTCACCGGTGGCCAGGTGATCAGCGAGGAGGTCGGCCTCAAGCTCGACCAGGTCGAGGTCGATCTGCTGGGCCAGGCCCGCCAGGTCGTCGTCACCAAGGACGAGACCACCATCATCGAGGGCGCCGGTGACTCCGACGCGATCGCCGGACGGGTCCAGCAGATCCGCGCCGAGATCGAGAACAGCGACTCCGACTACGACCGGGAGAAGCTGCAGGAGCGGCTGGCCAAGCTGGCCGGCGGCGTTGCGGTGATCAAGGTCGGCGCGGCCACCGAGGTCGAGCTGAAGGAGCGCAAGCACCGGATCGAGGACGCCGTCCGCAACGCCAAGGCTGCGGTCGAGGAGGGCATCGTCCCCGGCGGTGGCGTGGCGCTGCTGCAGGCCGCCAAGCTGGCCGACGTCAAGCTGGAGGGTGAGGAGGCCGTCGGTGCGCAGATCGTGCTGTCGGCAGCCGCCGCACCGCTGAAGCAGATCGCCTTCAACGCCGGCCTCGAGGGTGGCGTTGTGGTGGAGAAGGTTGCTTCGCTGCCCGCCGGTCAGGGTCTGAACGCTGCCACCGGTGAGTACGTCGACATGCTCGGCGCCGGCATCAACGACCCGGTCAAGGTGACCCGTTCCGCGCTGCAGAACGCCGCCTCGATCGCCGGCCTCTTCCTCACCACCGAGGCCGTCATCGCCGACAAGCCGGAGAAGGCTCCGGCCGCCCCGGCCGGCGACGGTGGCATGGGTGGCATGGGCGGCATGGACTTCTGAGTCCGCGCTCAACCCAGCAACACAACCTACGTTGGGCGGTCCCGCAATGGGGCCGCCCTTCGGCGTCTGCAGACACCGTCGCAGAGATTCGCAAGACGCGCGCGGCTTCATGATCGTCGTGGGCGCGTCGGCGACCGTCAGCGTGCTGGTCGATAATCCGCCGATTCCGGCCCTGATCCCGGGCCGTGGGACTCCGGTGCCCGCTGGTCACGACGGATCGCAAACACCAGGAAGCACCCGGTACGGGGTCCCGGTCGAGGTGTTCGACGGCGTGGGCTACGTCAACGCTAAGTCGGCAGGCGCCGGTAGAGGGTCAGGGTGGAGGCCCAGTGCCGAGTGATCAGTCCGTCCGGCCGCGCGCTGATCAGCCGGCGGATGCCGGTGTAGAGCTGATCACGTTTGGCCTGCTCCATCGCGATGTGGCCGGAGAACGTGTTCAGCAAGGCGATGTAGCTGTCGACCGTGTATTGCTGTGCCCAGACGTAGCGTCGTGCCGATTCGGCGGTGAAGTAGTCCGAACCCTCGTAGTCGCCCTCGGGCAGACCGGAGTCCTCGCGCGGCGGTGTCGGGGGCCATTGATCAACATCGTCCTCGCCGATCTCGCGGTAGAGCTGCTGGAAGTCGTCGAAGATCGGGTCGTAGCCGTCGGGAAAGGCGTGGCCTGCGCCGAAGATCGCAAGCTGCCCGTCCGGCTTGAGCAATGAGGCAGCCTTCGGCCAGCCGATCTTCGGATCCACCCAGTGCCAGGCAGTCGCCGAATAGACGAGATCGAAGGCCGCGGTCGCCGGCGGCCGCCAGTCCTCGAAGGTCGTGGTGATCACCTCGACGTTTCCGAGGCCGGCAAGGTTTCGGCGGGCCTGTGCGGCCAGGTTCGGTCCCGGTTCGAGGGCGATGATCTTGAAACCGCGTCGGGCCAACGGCAATGTCGCCTTGCCCGGACCCGGACCGACCTCCAGCAGCGTCGCGTCGGGTGCCAGCCCGGCAAGATCAACAAGGTCGTCATACAGCCGATCCGGATACGCAGGCCGGGCGTTCTGATAGCTGTCGGCGGCTTGATCGAAGGTGCCGCGAAGATCGCGTTCGCCACTCACCCTGCCGATCATCGCAGACCGTCGCGCAGCACCGGTTCACTCGGCGTGCTGTTGCGGCACCCGACCGGTGGCGTCCATGATGCAGTCAAGGGTCCCGGCCGGGGCCCGTGACACCAGCATCTGGAGGCCGTGATGGCCGTCGACCGTCGTCAGTTGTTGATCATGGTGAGGCGTCGGCTGGTGCCGATGTTCGCGCTGGCCCTGGTCGTCGCGCTGGCCGTCGATCGGGTGCCGGCCGAGGCGGCTCGGCCGGCGGTCATCAGCAGCCGGGTGATCGGCCACTCGGTGCAGGGCCGGCCCATCCGCGCCTGGCACCTCGGCCAGCAGGGCCGCGGCATCGAGACCGTGGTGCTGGTCGCGCAGATGCACGGCGACGAGCAGAAGGTGGCCAACATCCTGACCAGCCTTCGCGACGGCCGGCGGATCCGCGGCGTGAACCTGTGGGTGGTGCCGCGCTACAACCCGGACGGGCACGCGCACGACCGTCGGCAGAACGCCCACGGCGTCGATCTCAACCGCAACTACCCGGCCTCGTGGAAGCGGGTCAAGGGCTACTTCAACTCGGGCCGCAAGGCGGGGTCCGAGCCGGAGACCCGCGCGATGATGGCGTTCCTGAAGCGGGTCGATCCCGACTATCTGTTGAGTTTTCACCAGCCGTTGCACGGCGTCGACACGTTGACCCCGGACAAGAAGTTCTCCCGGAAAGTGGCCAAGACGCTGCATCTGCCGAACAAGAAGTTCAGCTGCAACGGCGGCTGCCACGGCACCATGACGATGTGGTTCAACCGCAATCTGAACGGCACGGCGCTGACCGTCGAGTACGGCGCTGACCCGAAGCGGAGCTACCTGCGCGGCACCGCCGCACGCCGCGTGTTGAGCATCTTCGACGCCCATCGGTAGATCCCCGGTGATCGTGTGGCGCCTCAGACGTTGCTGACGCCGAGCACTCCCTTGTTGGCCAACTGATCGGCCTTCTCGTTGCCGGGGTCGCCGGAATGGCCCTTGACCCAGGTCCACGTCACCTCGTGTCGGGCGATCTCGGCGTCCAACGCACGCCACAGCTCCTCGTTCTTCACCGGCTTCTTGTCCGCCGTCTGCCAGCCGTTGCGCTTCCAACCGTGCATCCACTTCTGGATGCCGTTCATCACGTACGCGGAGTCGACGTGCAGTGCGACCCGGCAGGGCCGGTTGAGCGCCCGCAGACCCTCGATCACAGCGGTCAACTCCATCCGGTTGTTGGTGGTCAGCGCCTCGCCGCCGTAGAGCTCCTTCTCGTGATCGCCGTAGCGCATCAGCACACCCCAGCCGCCGACGCCGGGGTTTCCCTTGCAGGCGCCGTCGGTCCACATCTGTACCGGAACGCGATCATCAGCCGTCGTCACCGCAACAACCTAATGGTCCCGGTTGCCCAAAGCCCGGTTACCTGTCGTGTCTGCGCCACCGGCCGATCCGGTGCTGCGATGATGCACGAGTGACCGAGAACTATCTGGCGGTCGTCGACGGGCACAACGACCTGCCGTGGGTGATGCGGGAGATCGGCTACGACTTCGCCGTTCGCGACATCGCACAGCACCAGCCGACGATGCACACCGATCTGGACCGGCTGCGTACCGGGCAGGTTGGTGGGCAGTTCTGGTCGGTGTTCGTGCCCTGCTCGCTGACCGGGCAACAGGCCGTCACCGCAACCCTGGAACAGATCGACGCCGTCTACTCGATGATCGAACGCTATCCCGACCGGCTCGAACTGGTGACCAGCGCCGCCGGACTGCGGACCGCATTGGGCGAGGTCGGCGCCGGCGGCCCGATCGCCTCGCTGATGGGCGCCGAGGGCGGGCACTCGATCGACAACTCGCTGGGCGTGCTGCGATCGCTCTACCGATTGGGTGTCAGGTACATGACACTCACGCACAACGAGAACACCGACTGGGCCGACTCCGCCACCGACACCCCGGCGCACGACGGGCTCACCGCGTTCGGTCGCGAGGTGGTCCGGGAGATGAACCGGTTGGGCATGATGGTCGATCTGTCCCACGTCGCGCCGGCCACCATGCACGCCGCGCTCGACGTCACCGAGGCACCGGTGATCTTCTCGCACTCCTCGGCTCGCGCGGTCTGTGATCATCCCCGCGATGTGCCCGACGACGTGCTGTCCCGGCTGGCCGACAACGGCGGCACCTGCATGATCACCTTCGTGCCGGGTTTCGTCAGTCCAGCGGTACGGGAGTGGACACTTGAGCTGGACGCGGCCGCCGAGCGGGCCGGCGTCGACCCCCGCGACCTCGCAGCGGTCTCGGACTTCCAGAAGTACTATCCGACCCCGCGACCGACCGCAAACCTGGCCGACGTGGTCGCCCATGCCGAACACGTACGCGAAGTGGCCGGGATCGATCACATCGGCGTCGGCGGTGACTTCGACGGCGTCGGATCGCTGCCAGAAGGGCTGCAGGACGTGTCCACGTATCCGGTGCTGTTCGCCGCCCTGGCCGAGCGCGGGTGGAGCGACGGCGACCTGGCGAAGCTCGCTCACGGCAACATCTGCCGGACCTTTGCCGCTGTGGAGGAACGAGCCGCCGAGATCCGCGCCGAACGTGGCCCGTCACTGGCCACTGTCGCTGTTGATCATGAAGCCGATGACGGTGAAGGGGCCGATCATGGACGATGAGGCCGCCGGCGAGGCACGTCGCGGCCTGCTGGAAGTGATCGCCCTGCATCCGGCGGACGCGGAGCGAGCCCAGCTGGGTGGCGCCGATCGGCTGGAGGTGGTCGGCACCATGGACCACGACGGACTGTCGCCCGAACCGGCTCTGATCGGCCGGATCGCTCGGGTCACCGACCTGTCGATCCGGGTGATGTTGCGACTGCGCGACGGGTTCAGCACCGACGGCGGCGAGGCAGTTCGGCTGAAGGGGCTGGCGGAGAGCTATCTCGAGGTCGGCGCCGACGGACTGGTGCTCGGATTTCTCAACGGACACACCGAAATCGACGCCGACGTGATTACCGAGGTGATCGGTGACCTGGCGTGCGGCTGGACCTTTCACCGCGCCGTCGACGCCTGCATCTCGCCCGACCGTGCCTGGCGTGAACTGCGCCGCCTGCCGCGGCTGGACCAGGTGCTCACCGCGGGCTCGGCTCGCGGCGTCGAGGACGGCCTGGACGATCTGCTGCGCCGCGCCGAACAAGATCAATTCGCCCGGCAGGTGATCATGGCCGGCGGCGGTTTGCGCGCCGAACACGTGCCCTGGTTGGCACAGGCCGGAGTCCGGGCCTTCCACATCGGCAGCTCGGCGCGGCCGACCGGCTCCTGGAAGGCGTACGTCGATGCCGATCTGGTCCGCAGTTGGCGCAATCTGATCAACGACGCGGTCCGGCGGGCGGAGAACGCCGGTGAGGTGTCCGGGCCTGCAGGATCGCCATGACGATCTTCATCGATGCGCCGAACTGGCCCGGCCACGGACATCTGTGGTCGCACCTGATCAGCGACACCTCGTTCGCTGAACTGCACGGATTTGCTGCCCGGACAGGGATTCCTCGCCGCGCGTTCGACGATGATCATTACGACGTGCCGGCTGAGCGGTTCGCCGAGTGCCTGGCCGCCGGCGCGCAACAGCGTCGGTCCCGGGAATTGGTGGCCCTGCTCAACGCGGCCGGCCTGCGCAGGAGGAAACGATCACGACTAGCACGCTGACGACCCGGCAGTGGCCGACGCCGCTGCGCCAAGGGTCGGTGGTGGCCCTGGTGGCGCCGAGCGGACCGATGCCGCCGGCACGCATCGAACGCGGAATTGCTCAGCTGACCGGCTGGGGATTCGACGTTCACCCCGGCAAGCATCTGTTTGATCATCATCGCGTTCTTCCTTATCTGGCAGGCAACGACGAGGATCGCGCGTCGGATCTGCTGACGGCGTGGACGGATCCGGAGGTGGCCGCGATCTGGTGTGCCCGCGGCGGGTACGGGGCACAGCGGATGGTCGACCTGCTGGACTTCGACGCGTTGCGTGCCGCCGGACCGAAACACTTCATCGGCTTCTCCGACATCACCGCGCTGCACACCCGGCTCGGTCGAGAGCTCGGCCAGATCACCGTGCACGGGCCGGTCGGCACCGGCACTCAACTGACCGATCCGCCGTCGGCCCAAAGCCTGCGGAAGTTGATCTTCGGCCGGCCACAGCCGGGACAGCCGTTGATCACCGGAGCGCCGCTGGTGGCCGGGCGAGCCGAGGGTCGGCTGATCGGCGGCAACCTGGCGTTGATTGCCAATGATCAAGGTGTCGAACCGGCTCCGGCCGAGCCCGCCGTCGTGATCTTGGAGGATGTCGGCGAGGAGGCCTACCGGCTCGATCGGATGCTGACCCAGTTGCGGCGGTCCGGTTGGTTCGCTCATGTCACCGGCGTGGTGCTCGGCGAGTTCACCGAGGCCGACGACCCGACGCTGGTCGAGGCGGTCCTGGCGGAACGGCTCACCGACCTGCGCATCCCGATCCTCTGGCGGGCGCCGTTCGGCCATGCCGATCGCAATTTGGCGCTGCCGTTGGGTGCGCTGGTCAGGTTGGACGCCGAGAGCGGCGAGCTGACGTTGATATAGGTCGGCTATCGGAGAGTGGACGGCCGGCGCTCGGCGGGTGACACTGATCTGGAAGGAGCTCGGGATGGACTTCAACCTCGATCTTGATCATGCGACCTCGGTCTTCGAAGTTGCCGCGGAGGTGCGTCATCTGGCGCGCCGAAGCTGTCGTGCCGACGGCGCAACGTTTGTCCTGCGCGACGGCGACTTCTGCTTCTACGTGGACGAGGACGCGATCGCCCCGCTGTGGAAGGGGCAGCGGTTTCCGATCGAGTCCTGCATCTCCGGGTGGGCGATGTTGCACGCTGAGCCGGCGGTGATCGCCGACATCTTCACCGACGAACGGATCCCGCAGGAGGCCTATCGGCCGACCTTCGTACGCAGCCTGCTGATGATGCCGGTCGGGCTGCCGACGCCGCTGGCCGCGATCGGCTGCTACTGGAGCACGAACCACCAAGCAACGATCGACGAGATCGCTGCTCTCGAGGCGTTGGCCGTCCGGACGGCCGAGGCGTTGGATCGAGTCGGCGTCGACGACGCCCCGTGGGCACCCAACTTCGGCTTGCCGCGCCCGCATCCGGCCTGATCGATGCTGATCTGGTCACGGGCAGGTCCAGCCCCGGCAGCCGACATTCGGTGGCCTCATCGACGGCCTGGTGGTGCCGGACGAATTTTTCGAAGACTTGCCGGAGAGTGAGCTCGCAGCCTGGGAAGGCGATCAGAAGTGAGGTTCTTGCTGGACACGCTGTTGGCCTTCGACGGGGTGCGGACTTTTCCTTGGCAGTGAAGGGATCAGGCCGCCGACAGCTGTGCGGGCAGCGGTTCGGTGTGCACGATCTGCAGTGAGGTGACCGCCCGGGTCAGGCAGACGTAGAGCCGGCGCAGGCCGGTTGTCCGATCCGCCTCGCCGGCCACGATCGCTGCCGGCTCGTACAGGACGACGTGATCGAACTCCAGGCCCTTGGCGATCGAAGCCGGCACCACATCCACCCGCCGGGTGAAGGCTTCGGTGTCGATCGGGTCGGTCTCCCGACCGAGGATTGCGTACGAGATGCCATCAGCATCGAGCGCGGCCTCGACGTCGTTGATCAACGCATCCGGAGTGATCAGGCCGATGCTGCCCTCCGACGTCAGCGCGGTGTTCACCGCAGCCGCAAGATCAACTTCGGGTTCGGTCGTTGACCTGAGCACAAGATCACCGCGGGTCCGTCGGATCGAGTGCGGGGGAGTGAGATCGGGTGCGATGTCGGGCAGCAGCCGGCCGGCGAATTCGATCACCGCCGCCGGCACCCGGAAGCCCGCCACCAGCTCCTCGACGACGGCATCCTGCTTTCCCAGGTGAGCAAGAGAATCCGACCAGGAGGTGGTCGCCCAGGGAGTCGTCGCCTGGGCAAGATCACCGAGCACGGTCACCGATCCGGTGCTGGCCCGGCGGCCGACCGCGCGCAGCTGCATCGCGGACAGGTCCTGCGCCTCGTCGATGATCACGTGGCCCAGGCTCGGCGTCCGGTTCAGCACGTCGGCGGCCTCGTCCACCAGCACGAGGTCGGCCAGCGACCATTTCATCGACTTCACCGAACGCGGCGGCTTGGGCAGCAAGATCAACTTCTGCTCCTCCGCCGTCAGCAGCCCTTCGGCATGCTCGGCCAGGAAGTCAACTTCGGTCAGCAGCCGCATGATCAACTTCGCCGCATCGACAGCGGGCCAGAGCGTGTCGGCGTACGTCTTCACCGGCTTGCTGCGGGCGACCGCGTTCTGCACCCGGTCGTCGGGGGAGTCGCCGGCGGCCTCCATCCGCAGTAGCACCTGGTGCGCCAGCCGCTGCGGCAGCATCTCGCGGCCGGCGGCGTACCGCACCCCGCGGTCCTTGATCGAGCCGACGATCTCGTCGGCCAGGTAGGCGGCGACCCGCCACTGGTGTGAACCGCGCGGCACCACCAGGTTTTCGGCTGCCGGTCGCAACTGGCTCCAGATCGCTCGCTTGATCACCTCCGCCAGCCGGGCGTCGCCCTTGATCACCGCCGCCGTCGCATCCTCCAGCCGACCGACCTGCAGCCCGGTCGCCTTGCCGACCAGCGTCTCCACCGTGGTCTGGGTGGCGTCGATCTCGCCCAGCGCCGGGAGCACGTCGGCGATGTAGGACAGGAAGCTGTCGTTCGGGCCGACCACCAGCACACCGGAGCGGGACAGCTGATCGCGGAAGGCGTACAGCAGGAAGGCCGCCCGGTGCAGACCGACCGCGGTCTTTCCGGTGCCCGGCGCGCCCTGCACGCAGACCGAGCGGGCCAGATCGGTCCGCACGATCACGTCCTGCTCGGGCTGGATGGTGGCCACGATGTCGCGCATCGGCCCGGTACGCGGCCGCTCGATCTCGGCCTCCAGGATGTCGGAGTTCTCCAGCCGATCACCCGCGACCAGGTCCTCGTCCTCGTACGCGGTGAGCCGGCCGTGGGAGAAGCCGAACCGGCGGCGCAATCGCACCTGCATCCGGTTGTCTCGAGTGGCCTGATAGAACGGCAGCGAGACCGGCGCCCGCCAGTCGATCACCATCGGTTCACCGCCGGCCTCGCCGGTGACGTGCCGGCGACCGATGTAGATGGTGCCCGGCAGATCTACCGCCTCGTAGTTCAGCCGGCCGAAGAAGAGCGGGACCGTCGGGTCGTCCTCGAGCGACTTCATCCGCCGGTAGAGCGCTTGTTTCAGGTGTTCGGTGGAGACGTTCGGGCCTTCGCTGACGGCGGCGGCGCCGACCGCGTCGAGCCCGGCGGCGCGTGCACGCATCTGGCGCAACGCTGCGCGGGAGACGTCCATGTGGTTCTGTTCGGCGGCGATCACGTCGTCCGCCGGCGTCGGGAACAGGCTGGTTGTGTCGTCGGTTGCGGGCAGAGTTTCGGGCATGCGAGACACTCCGATACGCATCGGGAGGGTTTGAGGAGCGGGGAGACGTTACTCCTGTCGATAGCCGTCGGCAAAACGAATATTCGACCGCGACTTGCGACGCCGCCTGTCGGTCCGGCGCAATCGCTACTGTGTCCCGATGAGTACGCCGCCGCGCAACTTCGTGATCCCCGATGACCCCGCCGACCGGCTGCGGCGGCGGCGGACCGCGGCTCGGGTGATCGTCGTCGATCCGAACGACCGGATTCTGCTGTTCTGCGACACCGATCCCGGATGCCCCGGGCAGCGTTGGTGGGTCACGCCCGGTGGCGGCATCGATCCCGGCGAGACCGAACGCGAGGCGGCGGTCCGCGAGTTGGCCGAGGAGAACGGCCTGCGGATCGCCGAGACCGAGTTGATCGGGCCGGTGGCCCGGCGGCGGGTGCAGCACGGCTACTCCGATCAGGTGCTGGATCAGGACGAGGTCTTCTTCGTGCTGCGGACCGCCGCCTTCGAGCTCGACTCTTCGGGTTTCACCGAGGAGGAGAAGATCACCCTGGTCGAGCATCGCTGGTGGTCGCCGCGGGAGTTGAGCGAGACCACCGAATGGATCTGGCCGCAACAGTTGCGGCAACTGCTGGCGCTGGCCGACGAGGGGCCAGGGGTCCCGGTCGATCTCGGTCTGGTCACCGACGAATCCACCCGCCCGGTCTGAACCGCGATTCGCTGAGCCAGGCTGAGCCGGGCTGCACCTTCTCAGCTGAACCGAGGCCCCGGCCAGGCTGAATGGCCCTCAGCTCTCGACGTTCGCGGCACCTACGCTGCTGCCATGCGGATCGCCTACGTCAGCGAGACCTGGGCGCCGTCCATCGACGGCGTGGTGAGCCGGCTGCGGGCAACGCTCGCAGAGCTGACCCGGCGGGGCATCGAGGTGATGTTGATCGTCCCGGACGGTCACGGTGTCTCCGAACACCCGGCGGGCGTCGAGGTGGTAGAGATCCCGTCGGTCGGTTGGCAGTGGGTCTCCGGTGGGAGGCTGTTCGCGATTCCGCTGCAGGGTCGAGTCCAGCGGGTGCTGCGGCACTTCGCCCCGGACCTGGTGCATGCACTGAGCCCGTACATCCTCGGCAGGGCAGGGATTTCGGCCGCTCGGGCACTCGAGCTGCCGGTGGTGTCGTCCTTCCATCAGGACCTCGCCGCGGTCAGCCGGGAGGCCGGCCTGGGCTTCATGGCCGGGCCGATCTGGGCCTACTTCCGGCATCAGCACGGGCTGTCCGATCGCAACCTGGTGACCTCGCGGGCCATGATCGACCTGATGCATCGGCAGCGGATCGGATCGGTCGAATTGTGGCCGTTCGGGGTGGATTCGGTGCGATTCACACCCGCTCGCCGGGATCCGATCGCGCGGCAGCGGCTGTTCGGCGCCGGATCGGACACGATCGCGCTGTACGTGGGCCGGCTCGCCCCGGAGAAGGATCTGCGCCGGCTCCATCGGCTGGCTCGGACGCCGGGGATCCGCCTGGTGCTGGTCGGCGACGGTCCGCAGCGACGTGAGCTCGAACGCGAGCTGTCGAACTCCGGCGCGCACTTCACCGGTTGGCTGACCGGCGACGATCTGGCCGACGCGTACGCCGCCGCCGACGTACTGACCTTCCCGTCCAACACCGAGACGCTCGGGTTCGCGCTGATCGAGGCCCTGGCCTCCGGGCTGCCGGTGCTGGCAGCGGCGAGCGAGCCGACGGCCGAGATCCTCGGCGGCTGCGCCGGCGGGATGATGTTGCGGCCGTACGAGTGGAACGACGCTGCGTCCCGGATCACTGATCTGATCGGCGAGGATCGCCGGCCGGCTGCCGCGGCGGCCGCGCGGGCGAGGGCACTGGCCTGGGACTGGGCCTCGGCGACCGACACGTTGCTCGGCATCTACGCCTCGTTGTTGCGCGCCGATCCGCTGCGGGTGCCGCTGGCCTGATCACAACTTGGAATCGGCCGGTCGCGTCGCGCCCGACGGGGCCGAACAGCGTGATTAGAGTTTCCGCTGTGACTGATGTGTCCAATCTGACTGATGTGCCTGATCTGACTGATGTGGTTGGGTTCTCGCGATGACACCGACCACCAACCCGCTGCTGCTGCGGGTCATCCACCGTCGACGGCTACGGCGCCGCGCGCGGCTGGCCGGAGCCTGCTGGCTGTTCCTCGGCGGCCTGCACATCGCCGTCTGGTGGGCGGCGTACGATCACGGCCGCACCGGGCTGCCGGAGGGTGCACTCGACGCCGCGGTCTGGCCGCTGCTTTTCGCCTCCACGATCAGCTTCGTCGTGTTCGCCTACTACACGGCGCGGTGGTTCCTGGCGCCGAGCACGCCGAAGAACTACGACTGGCTGGAACCGGCGGCGACCGAGCTGTTCGTCACCGACCTGGACGAGGACACCGAACCGACCATCATCCGCACCCGGTTGGCGTCCTGATCGATCGGGTCGGCCTCCATCGCCTGTGGTTGGGTCCCGGAGAAGCCAGTTCGATCTTGTCGCGAGGCGGTGCAGTCGAATCGCGGAGGCCAGGAAGAAGACGCCCCCGAGAGTCGCGTAACCGGCGATCGAGCCGAGGGACGCTTGCGACTGGGCAGCCATCGCGATGAAGCTGCCGCCGGCGATGACGGAGATGCCGCCGCTGAGGATCATCGCCCACTGCCCACCGAGTCGATAGCGCAGAATCGCGACCACCAGCTGGACGATTCCGGCGGTGATCGCCCAGGCGCCCCAGACCCGCAGCACGCTCGGGATCCCGGACGTCGCGGCGACGGCCAGGCCGATGGCTGCGAGCAGGCTCAGGGCCATGTTGAGGTAGAGCCGCGCCTTCGCGCGGGTTGCGCCCGAGGAACGGAAATCGATCATCGCCGCCACGACATCGAACAGCGGATAGATCACCAGCAGGGAGATGGCGCCCGGATTCACGGTCCGCGCGATCGCGACCGTCAGTGCCGCCCAACCGACGGCGAACCCGAATCGGACGTAGTACAGGGTACGCAGCGTCTTGAGGCCGTCGATGGGGCCGGTGGACGCGGCCGGGGTGGTAGTTGCGCGACGGCGCGATGGCCGAAGGCTGTCTCGCCGATCCGAAATCCGTCGGCGAGACCTTCCTGCGGGGAGTCGAAGGACTTCTCAGCTATCGCAGTCGTGAGGCGTAGCGGGCCGCTCGCCGACCGGGCCGATCGGCGACCGAGCATCGGACCGTTACAGTGACGGCGTGATTCGGCCCCTGCGGACCGCAGCCCTGGTGATGGGCGCAGCAGTCGCCCTCGCCGGGTGCAGTTCCGCCAGCACCCCGTCCCAGTCACCCACGCCGAACGCCCCGGCACAGTCCGGTCCGGTTCGGACGGCTCCGGGGTCCGCCACGACGCCGTCCGCCGCGACGCCGTCCGCCGCGACGCCGTCGGCTGCGGCGTCCGGTGAGGTACGGGTCGGAGACGTCGACCTCCCCAACTTCAGCTATCTCGGTGGCTGCGGATGGGAGGTGCCGGCCGCGACGCTCGAGGTGAAGAACGACAAGCAGAGCAATCGGACCCCGTCGTTCGACGGCGAGCACAGCACCGCGACGCTGACCGGACATCGCGAGATCACCCTGGCCGGTCGGCAGTATGCATTGGCCGAATTCTCCTGCACGGTCGGCCAGGACAAGATCGCAGCCGTGCACCTGGTCGGCGTCGTCGACGGAAAGCCGGCCGACCTGGGCATCGTCGCCACCGGCAGCAAGATCAGCACCAGCGCCGACCATGATCAACTCAGCTTCCGGACTCACTACCGGACGATCAAGGACGGGGCAGGAGCCTCGTCAGGCAAGGCTTCCTACAAGATCACCATGATCGGCAACACTCCGGTCCGGCTGTTCGCGGGCGAGAATCCGAGCAAGATCAACTCCGCCGTCGCGCAACTGCCGGCGCACGGATACGACGCCGGCCTGGTCGGTGTCAGCGGCTACGTGGATGATCCGAGCGAGACGAGTTGGGTCGTCGGCCTGCTGGACAAACCCCAGCGGGTTCTGACGGCGGAGTCGCTGGGTGGCGGGTACGAGTCGGGCATCTGCTGGAAGCCGACCGTCCACACCCAGGACGGCGAGAAGCTCGGCGGGGCACGGCTGGCCTTCAACGGCGAGGACAACCAGACCGGGACCGCGATCGACCTTGCCGAATCCAGCAAGGCGACCGTCGGCGTACGCGGCAAGATCAACTTCCCGATCAGGCGGGACACGGCCGGACTGCTGATCCCGGCCAACGGCGTGGTTCCCGCGCTCGCCACCGCGACCACCGCCACCGCGACCAACGGCCAGGGCGACGCGCTGGTCACCACCAAAGCGCCGGCCGACGCCTACCTGGACGTGGCCCGATTCGGCGCGGCCTCGGGCAGCGAATACCCGCTGCCGATCGGCGCCTTCGCCACCGCCGACGGCAAGATCACGATGACCGGAGCCTGGTACAACGCCCCGGTGAACCAGAGCAACGCCGCGTCCGGCATGCGCCCGATCGTCAACCCCGCCGACCTCGGCGAGCAGACCTGCGGATAGGCCGGTCGGGCCAGGTCACGATCGAGCCGAGGATGTGGCCCCGTTTCAGGGCTCTCGGCGCCGGCCGAATGATCCGCCGCGTTTCGCAGCACTGTCCGACGATGATGGCAAATCTCGCGGATGCCTCAGCAGCAGTTCCCGACGGGATCCCGACGCGAACCGCTCAGACCGCGTCGGCGGCGTCGAGGATGCGGTAGGCGTAGCCCTGCTCGGCGAGGAAACGCTGTCTGTGTTGGGCAAAGTCGGCGTCGACCGTGTCCCGGGCGACCACCGCGTAGAAGCGGGCGGACAGCCCGGCTCCCTTGGGGCGGAGCAGCCGTCCCAGGCGTTGCGCCTCCTCCTGCCGGGAACCGAAGGCGCCGGACACCTGGATCGCGACCTCGGCGCTGGGCAGGTCGATGGAGAAGTTCGCCACCTTGCTGACCACCAGCAGGTCGATCTCGCCGGAGCGGAATTCCTCGTACAGCTTCTCCCGCTGCTTCACCGTGGTCTCGCCCTTGATCAAGGGGGCACCGAGCCTCATCGCCAGATCGTCGAGTTGATCAACGTACTGACCGATCACCAGGGTCGGCTGACCGCGATGCTTGGCGACAAGATCAACAACGACCTCGGTCTTGGAATCGGCTGTGGAGGCCAGCCGATACTTCACGTCCTCCTCGGCCACCGCGTATGTCATCCGCTCGTCGTCGGTGAGGGTCACTCGGACCTCGACGCAGTCGGCCGGCGCGATGTAGCCCTGCTGCTCCAGATCCTTCCACGGGGCGTCGTACCGCTTCGGCCCGATCAGGCTGAACACGTCACCTTCCCGGCCGTCCTCCCGGACCAGGGTCGCGGTCAGCCCGAGCCGACGCCTGGCCTGCAGATCGGCCGTCATCCGGAACACCGGTGCCGGCAGCAGATGCACCTCGTCGTAAATGATCAAGCCCCAGTCGCGCGCGTCGAACAGTTCCAGATGCGGATGCACGCCGCCGCGCTTGGTGGTGATCACCTGATAGGTGGCGATGGTGACCGGCTTGATCTCCTTCTTGGCGCCGGAATACTCGCCGATCTCGTCCGCGGTCAACGAGGTCTTCTTGATCAACTCGTCGCGCCACTGCCGCGCCGACACGGTGTTGGTGACCAAGATCAACGTCGTCGCCCGGGCTTGAGCCATCGAGGCCGCGCCGACCACGGTTTTCCCTGCTCCACAAGGAAGTACGACGACTCCGGAGCCGCCGTGCCAGAACGATTCGGCGGCGTCCTTCTGGTACGGCCGCAGCTGCCAGCCGTGCTCGTCAAGATCGATGGCATGGGCTTCGCCGTCGACATAGCCGGCCAGGTCCTCGGCCGGCCAGCCCAGCTTCAGCAGGACCTGCTTCAGGTGGCCTCGTTCGCTGGGGTGGACGACCACCGTGTCGTCGTCGACCCGGGCGCCGATCAGTCCCTTGACCTTGGCGCTCTTGATCACTTCGGCGAGCACGGCCCGGTCGGTGCTGGCCAGCACCAGACCGTGCGTGGGGTGCTTCTCGATCCGCAACCGGCCGTACCGGTCCATCGTGTCGGCGACGTCGACCAACAAGGACGACGGCACCGGGTAGCGGCTGTAGGTGAGCAGCACGTCGACCACCTGCTCGGCGTCATGCCCGGCAGCCCGCGCGTTCCACAACCCGAGCGGAGTCAACCGGTAGGTGTGGATGTGTTCGGGCGCTCGCTCCAACTCGGCGAACGGGGCGATCGCGATTCGGCAGGCGGCCGCGTCGGGATGATCGACCTCGAGCAGCAGGGTCCGATCGGACTGCACGACAAGAGGGCCTTGATTCATAGTCGGGTGGACCTCACAAGGTAAGCGATGGGTGGCGGTGCGCGATCGAGGCTACCTGCTCGGCGAGGACGACGAGGACGACGTCGAAGTCGACGAGGGGGATGCTGTCGGAGTCGTGGCCGGCGGTTGGCCCGGAGTCTCGGTCGGTTCACCGGTGGTCGCGCCGGGCTCCGGAGTCGTCGCCGTGGGATCCGGAGTCGGTACCGGACTGGTCGGCGTGTCGCCGGGCTGCGGGGTGCCCAGTGGCGGAGTGCCCAGCGGTGGCGTGCCGGGCACCGGCCCGCGATCCGGTTGGGCCGGATGCCGATCGGGCTGCGTCGACGGCTTGGTCGAAGCGTTCGGACGCGATGCGGGTTGCTCCCGCGGGGGCGCCGATTCCGATGGTTGTGCCCGTTGAGTCGAAGGCGCCCGCTGAGTCGAAGGCGCCCGCTGAGTCGATCGGGCCGGCGGGGTCGGCGGAGTCGGCGGAGTCGGCGGTCGGGTCACCATCAGCGGCCGGCCCCGCGGGCCCCGGTTGCCGGCACCGTCGACCGCGCGGACCTGGATGAAGTGAGCGCTCATGTCGTCGTTCAGCCAGTCGGCCGTCAACTCCCGACTGCCGGTCTGACCGACCGGGATCGCGTTCAGCGTTACCTCGTAGTAGGCGATGCCACTCGGGTCGGCGACATCGCGCCAGCCGACGGTTACCGCCTGATGGCTGTTCTGGATCAGATGCAGTCCGGTCACCGGGCCCGGCGGCGTGTCGTCGCCGGTAGCTGTCGGGTTCGGGTGGTGCGGATCGATCACCGGCCCGCCCGCATACCGATCGCGGGTCGGCGGGTGGGTCTGCCGGGAGTCGCGGACCCCGGTCGCCAGCGGCGTGGCCACTTGATCCGAGGAGACGGGTCGATCCGAGGAGAAGGGCGGATCCGACGAGGAGGACGGGCGCGTGGTGATCGGTACGGTCTGCTCGGCCGACGGGTGTGAGCGCAGCCGATCGTTGACCAGCCACAGTCCGACCACGCCCAATGCGCACAGCACAAACACCAGCGTTCGCCGCAGGGTCGTTTCGCGCATTGGCCGGAGTCTAAGCCCTGTCGGCCGCCAGTGACACGCCGGATATGCGCGATATCGGAAGTGAAACGATTTCAGAGTTGGCCGGGTCGACGGCCCGTACGCTGCCGGCGGCGACCTCGACCGGCTGCAGCTCGCGGGTCGCCGGAGTGCCGTTCGGATCGACGTAACTGACCCGTACCAGGGCTCTGGTGCCGACCGCCTCGGCCAGCAGGGCGATGCCGTCCTCCAGCGGCATCCGGGCAGCAGCCGGCAGGCGCTGCTCCGCAGCCAGGATCGCGGCCGCAGCCTCCTCGGCCGCCACCGACCACGCCTGGGTGCCGGCTTCGGTGTGCGCCGGCGCTCGGCGTCGCGGACCGGTGGTGAGCAGCTGACCCCGGGCGTCCTCGGCGGCCGGTTTGAGGCCGATGTCCTGCAACACGGTCACCACCTCGTCCGGATCCGCCGGCGAGACCAGCACCCCCGGTGCGATCGAACGCAACTGCAGCCGGGCGGCTTGCGGGTGGGACAGGATCGCGGCCTGTTGAGCCGGGTCCTCGACCCGTAGATAGCTGGTGGCCGCGCCGACCCGGATCGCGCCGTACTGCCGTGCCACGTCGTCGATCAGGTAGCGCAGCGGCTGCGGGACACCGGTGCTGGAGTGGCGTTGCAACCAGTCGCCGATCTCGGCGCCCGCCCAGCCGGCGTCGAACCCCCGGCGGATCGACTTCTGGCTGAACCGGTAGACCGCGCCGCCGCCGCGAGACTCCTGATCGGCCAGCAGCCGCAGGCTGCTGGACACCGCCGCCTCCAGCGGTCCCTGAGCGACCGCGGTCAGGTCGGACTGAATGATCACGTGATCCAGCGGCTCCGGAAACAGCCTGGCCAGCTCCGCTGGCAGCTCGCGGCCGTCGGCGAGCACGCCGAGCAGCTCGGACACGCCGCCCAGCGCGACCAGGCCGAGCCAGCCGGCCTCCTGCCAGGTCCAGTCGATCACCTCGTCCAGCCGGTGTCCGTGCCGGGCCGCGCCCGGTCGATGCCAACCGGCTGCGGTCCGCAGTTGATCGGTGTTCAGAACCGTGCCGATCGCCGCCCCGGCGGCCATCTCGATGATCAACTTCCGGTTGTCGACGGCCCGCGCGGCGTGCGCATCGGCCCGCAGCGGATGAGTCTCGGCGGCCGCGGAGAAGTAGCGGTCGGCGCCCAGCCAGGCCCGCGCCAGCCGCAACCATCGCAGCGGGCCGGGCTGGCCGACCCACCGGTCGTAGTCCACCGTCGGCACCAGGGTGATCTTGTCCTGGCTGCCGACCAGTCCGGCGGCTGCCGCGATCTCCAGCAGGAATCCGGTGTACGGCAGCCGGCCGTCGAAGTCGCGCGCCAACTGTTGCACGTCCCGGGTGGACAGCCCGCCGTCGCGCAGCAGTCGACGGGGATCGAGGTCGAGCTCGGCGATGATCAACTCCACATCGTGCACGATCTCGTTGGCGGCACCGACGGCGGCCAACCTGATCACCGTACGAGTCCGGCCGGGGCCGGTCAGTTCCGGCGGCTGCGGCGGCACCGGTTCGCGGCCGAGCAGCCAGCTCGACTCCCGGCCGCGCAGCAGCAGCGCCACCTCGCGGGACAGCATCACGGTGTCCCGATCGAGTGGCCGCAACAACCGGTGGGCCAGCAGCAGTTCGACCGGGGTGCGGGCGGCGTCGGTGCTGATCGGCCGGTCCGCGTTGCGGACGGTGCCGGTCGGCGGCCCCCACAGCAGTCGATCCAGGACCGGTCGGACCTGATCACCGCAGGCACGCAGCGCGGCATCGATCTGGCGGTCGGTCAGCGGATGGGGTGACACCGGCGCCAGACCGGCCGGATAGTTGCCGAAATGATCACGGACCGCACGGACCAGATGAAGATCATCATCGCTGCCCCAGAGCAGCGCGCGATGGCGCAAGGCCGCGACGGCCGGGGTGATCGCGGAGGCCGGATTCCCCAGCAGGTAAGAGATCTCGTCGATGTCGGTGCCGTCACCGAGCACCGCCAGCGCTTCGGCGACTGCGGCCTGCCACGCGTTCAGACCGTCCAGTGCCCGGGCGATCGAGGTGGACGTGGTGGCCTGGCCGACCAACTCCGCGATGTGGCGGGGCAGTGGGTAGCGCAGGTCCGGACGCAGCCGGAGCAACTCGATCAGTTGATCTTGGTCAAGCAGCCGGACGGCTTCGGTCAAGGTACGGGGTGCAGTCACCATGAGTGCCGGCCGTCACCACGAATGATGCGGGGGCTGCTGTTGCTGATCCGGGCCCTGATCGTAGGGGCTCCGACCGTAGGGCCCGGGACCGTACGGACCCGGCCGCGGCGGCTGTCCGTTCTTCAGCTCGGTGTTCACCAACACCAAGATCAACACGATCATCACCAGCGATCCGAGCAACGCCCAACCGCGCAGGGTGTCCCACCAGGTGGAGAAGTCGCCGTAGTTGGCGATTGTCGAGACGGTGGCGATCAACAGCATCGACGCCGTGCTCACGGCGAACCCGATCATGATCTTGCGCCGGGCGTATCGGGCCCGGGCCGACAACAGCAAGCCGATCAGGAAGGTGATCGGCGCGATCGGGAAGATCACCGACAGCGCCAGTGCGATGATCGCGCCGGGCGGGGTGGCCTTCCACAGCGACGGCGGCGGGCCGGCCGGTGCCGGCATCGACGGCCCGGGGCCGAACCAGCCGGGGGTGCCCGGAGCGGGCAGGTTGCCGACCGTTGGCGGTGCGCCGGCTCGCAGTTGCATCGGATCGGTCGGCAGGCCGGCCGGTGTGCCGGTGGGCGGGCCCCACGGTCCTGCCGCGGTCACCGGTTGGCCGGCGGGCTGTCGCCAGTGCGCAGCGCCCCAGGCGCCGCCGGAGCTGCTGGTCATGGTGTCGCTGTCGACGTCGAAGGGCGACCTGGGATCGCGGACGTCCTCGCCCTCGTCGGGAATCAGGGTGGCCAGCGGCGCGACCGGTTCGCCGGGATTGCCGAAGACCGGCCGTGCCCCGGGTGCGTCCCCCAGCTGATCCGCTGGCGGTGCGCTGTCCAGCGGCTTGACGTCCGGGACGGCGTACTCGTCCGGCGGGGTCGCGGGCGCGTACTCGGGACCGTCCTGCCAGGTAGCCATGCGGGTCAGTCTAAACGGCTCACCGGACGGTCAATTCCAGGATCCGATCGTCTCCAGGACGTGGGCCGGCGCGGTGATCGGTGTTGCTGGTGGTGATCAGCAGGGTGTGATCGTCGAGGGCGATCACGCTCCGCAACCGGCCGTACGTCCCGACCAGGAAGTCCTGAGATTCAGCGACGACCTTGGTGCCGTTGAGCGGGATCCGCCAGAGCCGCTCGCCCTTGAGCGCAGCCATCCAGATCGAGCCGGCGGCGTACGCGATGCCGCTCGGTGAGTCGACTTCGGTGCCCCACTGGGCGACCGGGCTGGTGTACTTCGGATTGCTGGTCTTGCCCTGGGTGGCCGGCCAGCCGTAGTTGTGATCGGGCTTGATCAGATTCAGTTCGTCGGCCGTCCGGTCACCGAATTCCGACGCCCACAGCCGGCCGGCCGGATCCCAGGCCAGCCCTTGGACGTTGCGGTGCCCGTACGACCACATCACCGATCCCGCGATCGGATTTCCCTTGGCCGGCTTGCCTTCCGGCGTCATCCGCAGGATCTTGCCGCCGAGCGAGTTCTTGTCCTGAGCCAGTGGCGGATCTCCGGCTTCGCCGGTGGACGCGTACAGCATGCCGTCGGGGCCGAACGCGATCCGCCCGCCGTTGTGATGCAGTCCGTGCGGGATGCCTTTCAAGATCACCTGCGGTGCTGACAGCTGGTGGCCGGCGGTTGCGTCGGGCCGATAGGTCAGCCAGCCGATCCGGTTGTCGTTGGCGGTCGAGTAATAGAGGTAGAGCCGATGATCATGGGCGAAGTCGGGGGAGATCGCGATCCCGAGCAGGCCGCCCTCGCCGCCGGAGTTGCCATTGGACACGGCTTGGTCGACGGTGCCCAGCAGCGTCTTCTTCCCGGTGGACAGGTCGATCCGGGTGATCTGCCGGGTGTCACGTGAGGTGACCAGCAGGTCGCCGCCGGGCAACAACGCCAGTCCCCAAGGCACGTTGAGATCGTCGGCGATCTGCCGGTCGACCTTGACCGAGCCGTGGGCCGCACCTGCGGAGGCGGTGGCCGACGGCGACGACACACTCGGCGACGACGAGGTCGGTGCCGAGGCGCCGGCCGAGGCGGTCGACGTCGGTGGTCCCGAGGTGTCGGCCGGACTGGAGGCGGCCGCGCTCGGGGAGGTCGACGAGGAAGCCGCAGGAGCGCCCGAGCAGGCACCGGCCGCGGCCGCGACCAGGATGATCGCGGCCGCGGCAGCCAACCGAGTTCGGGGCATGCGGCCAGCCTAGACATCGCCCGTCGCTCGGCCTCAGCCTGGATCCACCGATTTCCAGCTGCTGCGCGGCCCATACGGGTGCGCTGGCGGCGTTGCCGCCGCTCGCGTTACGCCCGGTAGCCCTTCGCGGCGGCGCCTTGCCAGCACACCCGTCTGGTGCCGCTCGCTACGCTGCAAATCGGTGGATCCAGGTTAAGGTCCAGGACACGAACTGGTGGTAAGCATTCCGACGACCGAACGCTGACCAGGAGAGTAGACGTGCGCGGGCTGCGACGATTCAGACGGTTCGGTCTCCGAGGCTTGCAGCCGGACCGCCAGCAGCTCGCCCATCCGCTGCTGGAGGCGGCGCGACAGTCGAACTGGTCGGTTCGCGAACCCGAGTGGACCATGCTGCTCGACGTCGAGCGGGAGCTGACCCAGCGGCCGCGGGCGCGGATCGCGTTGCTGGTCGGCGATCGGGCCAGTCCGCTCGGGCAGATGATCACCAGGGCGTTCCCCCAGACCGACCTGCACCGATTCGAGTTCCTGGCGAAGCAGTCCGAGCTGCATGTTGACCTTGCCGCGTTCGGGCCGTATGACCTGATCATCGACGACACCCGCCGGGTCGCCCGCCGGTTGCGGGTCTTCGGCAACAGCTGGTATCACCTCAAACCGGGCGGCGCGTACGTGGTCCGCGACGTCCGCGCGAAGCCGTGGCCGAACGACCGACGCTCCTACGACAACGTGATCTGGCCGTACGCGGTCGAGTTGATCAACCGTCGCGGCGAACCGCCGGCCGACGAGAGTGACTGGCGAGTACGGGACGAGCGACGCCGCGCCGAATCCCTTGGCCGGGTGGTGCTCGGCGAAGAACATCTGATCCTGGAGAACCGAGTCACCGGCTACGCCAAGCTCCGCGAGCACGAGTTCAACGCGTTGATCATGAAACGCGCCGACGATCGAGCCGAGTTGATCATGACCAAACCGCCGGTCGGCTTCGACTCCCGGGCAACGCTCGAGCCGGCCGAACTCTACGACACCGATGATCGCTTCGCCCGCCATTACGACGTCCCCGAGTTGTCGATCCGCCGCTATCGGGACGTCACCCTGTTACCGGCCGGGATCGCCTTGCAGGGCAACCTGATCCTGCCCGAGACCTTTCGGCACAACCAGTTCCGTCGGCTGAAGCACCGCAGGTTGATCGACCTGAGCCCGCTGTTCGCGACCGTCGCCGACGCCGACGCCGGCGCTCGGCTGCACGGCCGGTATTTCTTCCTGGACATCGAATGGCGGGAGCACTTCGGTCATTTCACCACCGAGCAGCTGCCGCGGCTGTGGGCCTGGCCGCAGCTGAAAGCCGAGCTGCCGGACCTGAAAGTCGTGCTGTCGCTGCAGCGCGGTCACAGCAAACCGGGGCAGTGGCAGCTCGACGTCCTCGCCGCCGCCGGTGTCGCGGCCGAGGAGGTGGTGCCGATCTTCGGTCCGACCCAGGTCGAGGAACTGATCGGTGCGACGCCGATGTCCTCGCTGCCCAACTACATCCACCCGGAGATCGAGCAGCTGTGGCGACGGGTCGGTGACCGGCTGGCGGCCGGCGGGCCGGCGGGATCGTACCCGGACAAGATCTTCGTCACCCGCGCGCCGGACAACCGGCTGCGGGAGTGCCACAATCGCGAGCAGGTCGAGCATCGGTTCCGGCGGGCCGGTTTCGAGATCGTCCGGCCGGAGTTGCATCCGATGGCCGAACAGGTGCGGATGTTTCGCGCCGCCACGGTGGTCGCCGGCTTCGGCGGCAGCGGCATGTTCAACCTGCTCTTCCGGACCGAGCCGGCGACGGTGATCATCATCCGGCCACGCTCGTACACCTCGGTGAACGAGTACTTGATCAGTTCGGTGCTGGGTAACTCCGTCCACCTGATCGACAGCGTTCCCGATCTTGACCATCCCGACGGCGGCTGGTCCTACGACGCCTTCCGCTCCGGCTTCACCTTCGACTTCGACCGCGAAGGCCGCGACCTGGATCGGGTGTTGGCCGATCTCTGACCGAGTTGTCAGCGGCAGAACGCGCTACAGCGCTTTGTGCCGCTGACAAGTCGGTGAGGATCAGCGGTGGACGATCTGGACCGGCGCGAGTCGGCCGGTGCTGCGGCCGACGGCCAGCCGCAGCTGCGACTGCCGGGCCATTCCCAGACCGGCGATCAATGCCACCAGCGCGACGATCGCGCCGCAGGTGAGCATCGTCGTACGGACGCCGACGTGGTCGATCGCGCTGCCGACGATCGGTCCGCCGATCGCCTGACAACCCAGCAGCACCAGCAGGTAGACGCTCATCACCCGGCCACGGACCGCGGCCGGCGCGGTCATCTGCACCAGCGAGTTGGCGCTGGTCATGAACAGCATGGTGACGATGCCTATGCCGATCAGCGTTGCGCAGAACAACGGTTCGACGTGCCACACCGATGCCAGCATCAGGGCCGCACCCAGCCCGACCAGGCAGCTGACCAGGAACCGCAACCGCGGCCCACCGGAGCGCCGAGCCGACAGCAACGCGCCGGTCAGCGAGCCGATCGCGACCAAGGTGTTGAACAGGCTGTAGCCGCCGACCCCGCTGCTGAATTCGGTGGTTGCGAAGGCGGTCAGGATCACCGGCATGTTCAGCCCGAACAGGGCCAGCGCGGCGACCAGCACGATCGTCCAGGTGATCTCCGGAGTACGCCGGATGTAGTCCAGTCCTTCGGCGAACTGTTCCTTGATCGAGTACGCCTCCGCCGACTTCGTCGAGCTGATCTCGTCCGGCACCGCCATGATGCCGAGCAGGGTGACAACGAGCAGGCAGGCGGCGCCGTTGATCATGAACGACGGCCCCTGGCCGACGGCGTGGATGAGGATGCCGGAGATGGCCGGGCCGATCAGGCCGCCGAGTTGGAAGACCGAGGAGTTGAGGCTGATCGCGTTGCGGATGTGCCGGTGTCCGACCAGTTCGGAGACGAACGCCTGCCGGGTGGGGTTGTCCACCACAGTGACGAAGCCGAGCATGATCGCGATGCCGAACACATGCCAGGCTTGTACCGCCCCGGTGACGGCCAGCACGCCGAGCAGGATCGCCAGCGCGGCAGCGACCGACTGGGTGATCATCAGCACCTTGCGCTTGGGGAAGCGGTCGGCGACGAGTCCGCCGAACATGCCGAAGAGCAACACCGGCAGGAACTGGCAGGCGACGGTGATGCCGACGGCCGTGGCGCTGCCGGTGAGCTCGCGGATCAGCCAGTCCTGGGCGATCCGCTGCATCCACAGGCCGGTGTTGGCGACCAGTTGGCTGCAGACGTAGATCCGATAGTTGCGGACCTGGAGTGCGGAGAAGGCGCGCGGCCAGCGGAACTTGGCTGCCGCCATCGACTCCGGCGCGGTGTCGAGGTGTGGGGTCGGCTCGTCTCGATCGAGCTCCAGGGGCGGAGCGTCGAGAGTCGAATCGTCGATACGGGACGCACGGCGTACTGCGGGCACCGTGGACACGGGGCAATCACCAAACTCTGATCAAAGGAACCACTGGGTAGGCGTGGCCGCGCACACTCCGGTGTGCTCGAGCAACGTCGGGCGCCGGTGTCGTTGGGCTCGGCCCGGGTGCCGAGGGCAGGCGGGACTGGCTCGTGATCGGGTCATGATCACGACGATCGGCGTTGGAGAGTGCTCGGATGCGAGGCTTGTCGGCAAGCCTAAGGGCGGTGGCAATATTTGCCGCCATCATTGCCGCTATATCTACCATTGACGTTCGTAATGACCGCGAGCGGTTGTGGCCCCAGAGAGGTTGACGATGGCCGATCAGCAGACCTTCGACCCGGTGCTGTTGCGTACCTATCTGGCGGTGGTGGAGGGGCTCAGCTTCACCCGGGCCGCCGAACAACTCGGGTTGAGCCAGCCGACCGTCTCCCAGCACATCCGCCGGTTGGAGGATGCGGCCGGCCGTCAGCTGGTCGCGCGGGACACCCGGACGGTGCGACTGACCGACAACGGCGAGGCGATGGCCGGTTTCGCCCGGACGATCCTGGCCGCCAACGACGAGGCGATCGCGTACTTCCGCGGGTCGGCGATGGCCGGCCGGCTGCGTTTCGGGGCAGCCGACGAACTGGCGCTGAGCGAATTGCCGCACATCCTGCGCGACTTCCGCCAGCTCTATCCCAAGATCAACTTGGAGCTCACGGTGACCCAGTCCGGCATCCTGCAACGGCGGCTGATCGCCAACCATCTGGACCTGATCTTCATCAATCAGGAGCCGGACACCGACCGCGGCCGGCTGGTCCGCCGCGACCGGCTGGTCTGGGTCGGGCTGGAGAAGACCGAACTCGACCCGCTGCAGCCGGTGCCGCTGATCACCTATCACGCCCCCAGCTACAGCCGCAGCGCCGCGATCAACGCGCTGGAGGCGGCCGGTCGGACCTGGCGGATCACCTGCAACACCCGCGAGATCAACGCCATCCTGGCCGCCACTCGCGCCGGACTCGGCATCTGCGTGCTCGCTCAGAGCCGCATCCCCGGCGACCTGCGTTCGCTGGCCGGCCGTTTCGCCCTGCCGACCCTGCCGGACGTGGAGATGGCCCTGGTCGATAACCCGCTGGCCCCGCGCGAACCGGTCGAAGCCCTGGCCCGCGCCATCCACAACCTCCCGCTCGCCCCGCTGCGGCCGTAGCGCCGACTCGTAGCATCCGGTGTGTCGCGCTCTCCAATGCTGGTGGTTCGATCTGGCCTACGGCCGGGCCGACGATTCGTGAACTTGTCCGAGCTAACGAGAACCTCGCCGAGTCAATGCAACCGAACGGCCCCGTATGACGCGCGTACGCTCGGCGAAATTGCTCGTACCTCGGAGAAATCTCCGCTGGCTCGGAGGAATCTGAACGGTACGGCGCGACCCGCGCCCGTGAGAGTCGTAGGGGGCCGGGTACCGCATAGTCGCGCGGCCCCGGGCCGACGGCTGAAATCGTGCCGCGGATCCGGAGGGAGTCGTTACGCTGGGCGGCGCCCGGAATGGACCGGGGTCAGGCGGGTGTTGGCCAATGAGGACAACACCACGGATCGAG
This sequence comes from Microlunatus elymi, assembly GCF_007362775.1. Classification (NCBI taxonomy): domain Bacteria; kingdom Bacillati; phylum Actinomycetota; class Actinomycetes; order Propionibacteriales; family Propionibacteriaceae; genus Microlunatus; species Microlunatus elymi. The sequence goes on along the minus strand of NZ_CP041692.1, from coordinate 4,668,445 downwards.
CAAGTGAGGTAGCGGTGCCAACAGGGAAGGTCAGGTTCTACGACTCCGCCAAGGGGTTCGGATTCCTGAGCAAGGAAGACGGCGGGGACGTCTACGTGCGTTCGACCGCGCTCCCGCCTGGGGTCACCAGTCTCAAGCCGGGCCAGCGAGTCGAATTCGGTGTCGTCGAGGGCCGCAAGGGTGAGCAGGCTCTGTCGGTACGACTGCTGGAGCAGCCGGTGTCTCTGGCCAAGCAGAATCGCAAGTCCGCCGAACAGATGGCCGCGATCACCGAGGACCTGATCAAGATGCTGGACTCGATCAGCAACGGCTACCGGCGCGGTCGGCACCCCGACCACAAGGTCGGCCAGAAGGTCGCCAGCGTGCTTCGTGCGGTGGCCGACGAACTGGACGTCTGAGCGATGTGAGCTGAACGGGTCCCGGCCACTACGATCTGGGAACCATGGCGACCGAGGCACGACAGACTGCGTCGAACACCACCCCGCCGAACTCGCGATGGGGTGCGATCGACCGCTGGTTCGAGATCACTCAGCGCGGCTCGACCTTCGGACGGGAGATCCGCGGCGGTTTGGTCACCTTCTTCGCGATGGCCTACATCGTCGCGCTGAACCCGTTGATCATCGGCACCGCCCCCGACGGCGCGGGCAATCTGCTCGGCGGTCTCCCGTACCAGGATGCGGCCGGGCAGGTGATCGGCGCCAACGTCAGTCACGCGATCACCCTGGTCGCCGGCGCTACCGCACTGATCGCCGGGCTGGCGACGATCGCGATGGGGGTGATCGGCCGGTACCCGCTGGGCATCGCCACCGGCCTCGGGCTGAACGCGCTGTTGGCCTTCACCATTGCCCCGCAGATGACCTGGCCGCAGGCGATGGGCCTGGTGGTGATCGAGGGCCTGGTGATCGCGCTGCTGGTGCTGACCGGTTTCCGTACCGCGGTCTTCCGAGCGGTACCGCCGTCGATGCGGGCCGCGATCTCAGTCGGCCTCGGCCTGTTCATCGCGTTCGCCGGGTTGGTCGACTCCGGTGTGATCCGCAAGCCCGAGGGTTCGGTGCCGGTGCAGTTGGGCATCGACGGATCGCTCACTGGCTGGCCGATGCTGGTGTTCGCGATCGGGCTGTTCGTGGTGGCGATTCTCCATGTCCGCAAGGTGAAGGGCGCCCTGCTGCTGTCGATCGTGATCGCCACCGTGATCGCGGTGATCATCCAGGCGGCCGCGCACCTACCGGCGCAGAGTGATCAACATCCGACCGGCTGGGCACTGAACGTACCGACGATCGGCCACCTGGTGTCGGTGCCCGATCTCAGCCTGATCGGCCAGGTCAGCGTCTTCGGCGCGTTCGGCGAGGGGATCCATCGATTCCTGCCGCTGGTGATGTTGATCTTCGCGCTGATCCTGTCCGACTTCTTCGACACCATGGGCACGGTGGTCGGTGTCGGTGCCGAGGGCAATCTGTTGGACGACAACGGAAATCCGCCGCACCTCGGTCCGGTGCTGATGGTCGATGCCCTGTCGGCCACCGCCGGCGGCATCGGCTCGGTGTCCTCCAACACCGCCTACATCGAGTCCGCAGCCGGTGTCGGTGAGGGTGCCCGGACCGGCCTCGCGTCGGTCGTCACCGGGCTCGGCTTCCTGCTGGCGATGTTCTTCGCGCCGCTGGCCACCATCGTCCCGTCGGAGGCGGCCGCACCGGTGCTGGTGTTCGTCGGCTTCCTGATGATGTCGCAGGTCACCAAGATCAACTGGGCCGACGTGGAGATCGGCCTGCCGGCGTTCCTGACGATCATCCTGATGCCGTTCACCTACTCGATCACCACCGGTATCGGCGCCGGCTTCCTGATGATGGTGATCTTGAAGCTGGTCCGCGGCAAGGCGCGCGAGATCCACCCGCTGCTGTACGGGATCGCCGTCGCGTTCCTGATCTACTTCCTGCAGGGCCTGATCATGAAGTTGGTCAGCTGACCGACACAGCCGCACCCCAAAACGACCGCCGCATCCGAAATTTCGGGTGCGGCGGTCGTTCTTGCGCGCGGCTGATGGGGCGGGTCAGTTCGGTGGGGCGAGGCGCTTGCGCAGCCGGGGCAGATCAAGATCGGTGAGCGGATACTGCGGATCAAGATCACGCAGGGTGTCCAGCAGCAACGTGGCGACCGCCCAGTTGCGATACCACTTGTGATCACTCGGTACGGCGTACCAGGGCGCGATCTCGGTCGAGGTCGCCGCCAGCGCCTCGGCGTAGGCCCATCGGTAATCCGGCCACTGCCGACGGGAGTCGATGTCGCCCTCGTTGAATTTCCAGTACTTGGTCGGATCGTCCAGTCGGGCCAGGAGCCGATCTCGCTGCCGGTCGTAACTCACGTTCAGGAAGCATTTGATCAAGGTGGTGCCACTCTCGCTGAGCTCCGCCTCGAAGTCGTTGATCAACTTGTACCGGTGCCGCCGTTCGGCGTCGTCGAGTTGATCATGGACGACCGGGACCAGCACGTCCTCGTAGTGGGATCGGTCGAAGACCCCGATCATGCCGGCCGCCGGCAGCGCCTTGCGGATCCGCCAGAGGAAGTTGTGTTTGCGTTCGGCTGCCGTCGGCTGCTTGAACGCCCTGATCTGAGTGCCGCTCGGGCCGACCAGCCCGACCACATGATCGATCACCCCGCCCTTGCCTGCGGTGTCCATGCCCTGCAGCACCAGCAGCACCGAACGGTGGTCGCCGTCGGTCGCCGCGGCATACAGCCGCTCCTGCAGCTCGGCCAGTCCGTCGGCCATCGCGTCCAGCCGATGCTGCGACTTCTTCTTCGACTTCGGTCCCACGTGCACCCGGTCGGTGGAGTAGTCCCCCAGGTCGACCAGCCCGTTCTCGGGCTCCACCCGCAGTGCGCGCCGCAGTTCCTGATGTGTCATGGGCCGGAGCCTAACGAGGAAGCTGTGATCACTCGCGCTGTGGATGCGAGGCGATCAGCGGAGTGTCGACGCCGAGCCGGCCGAGTTTTGCCGCGCCCGCGGGGGAGCCGATCGGACCGGTTCGACCCGGCAAGGTGAGGGTGAAGAAGTCGGCGTTGTCCAGCAAGTACGGCTGCAGGTCGGCAGGCAGGTCGTCCTCGTAATAGATGGCCTGGACCGGGCAGACCGGTTCGCACGCGCCGCAGTCCACACACTCGTCGGGATGAATGTAGAGCGAGCGCGCACCTTCGTAGATGCAGTCGACCGGACACTCCTCGACACAGGCACGGTCGACGACATCGACGCACGGCTCAGCGATCACGTACGTCATCCGAACGCTCCTCTGCTGGCAACGGGAACAACACCTCTAGCAATTACCACAATAAAACTAGTAAAAACAAGAGGCTATTCTGCTCGGGTGACGACAGGGCTCCGGGATCGTGCGGACGTCGCGATCCGCGGCCTGAACCCGGGGTACTTCGCGCTGGTGATGGCCAGCGGCATCATCTCCACCGGCCTGCACCTCGGCGGCTTCCAGGTGTTGTCGCTGGTGCTGATGATCATCGACCTGATCGCGTACGTGATCTTGTTGCTGTTGACCGGTTGGCGGCTGGTGAAACACCGCGACGCGATCCGCGCCGACTTCGCCGACCCGACGCGTGCGTTCGGCTTCTTCACCGTGATCGCGGCCACCAACGTGCTCGGGGTCCGGCTCGCGGTCGCCGGCTACCACCAGGCGACCGCAGTACTCCTGGTGATCGGCGGCCTGCTCTGGCTGCTGCTCGGCTACGTGATCCCGTGGACCGCGGTGCTGGGCAACCCGCACCGGCCGCTGCTGTCGACCGCGAACGGGACCTGGTTCATCTGGGTGGTCGCCAGCCAGTCCGTCGCCGTCTCCTCGGCCACCCTGGAACCGGTCTACCCGTCCGCCCGGGACGTGCTGGCGGTGGTGGCCGTGCTGTCCTGGTCGGTCGGCGTCTTTCTCTATCTGCTGGTCGGCGGGTTGGTGGCCGCGCGGCTGATCGTGCACCCGCTGCGGCCGGCCGACCTCACCCCGCCCTACTGGGTGGCGATGGGAGCGAGCTCGATCACGGTGCTGGCCGGCGCCCGGATCGTGGAGATGGCCGACGCGCCGATGGTCGACGCCACCCGTGGCCTGATCGCGGGTCTGGCGGTGGTGTTCTGGGCGTTCGCCACCTGGCTGTTTCCGCCGCTGGTGGCGGCCGGCTGGTGGCGGCACCGGACCCATCGGATGCCCTTCACCTATCAAGCGACCTGGTGGAGCATCGTCTTCCCGCTGGGAATGTACGCGGTCGCCGGCATGTACCTCGGCGAGGCCGACTCGCTGCCGCTGGTGGGCGCCATCGGCAGCGTCGAGTTGTGGGTTGCCGTTGCCGCCTGGATCATCACCGTGGTGGTGATGATCGGCCACCTGATTCGGACGGTGTTCCGGCCGGTGGCTGACTCGTCGACGTCCTGACCAGGTCCGGGCGAGCGAACCGGGACTGGATGAAGATCAACACGATCACGATCAACAACAGCCCGGCGATCATCCCGAAGCCGAGCCGGGGCAACAGCGGCAGACCGATGCCGAGGAAACCACCGGCCACCCAGAAGACCTGGAACACCGCCTCGGACCGGCCGAACACCGAGGTCCGTACCGACTCGTCCACGTCGCTCTGCACCAGCGCGTCGTAACACAGCTTGGCCAGCCGGGAGGCCAGCCCGGTGACGAAGCCCATCGCGATCACCGTCGCCGCCGAGTAGAGCAGGGTGGTGGTGATCGCCATTCCGGCGTCGAGCAGCAAAGCCAACCAGGCAACGGTTTCCGGCCGCCACCGGTCCTTGATCACGTTGCCGATCACGGTGCCGATCGCGCTGCCGATGCCCGACGCGGCGACCACGATCCCGAGCGCCAGGATGGTCGGCAGGTCGCCGATCGGATGCTCGCGAAACAGGAATGCCAGGAAGAAGGTCAGGAAGCCCGACATCAGCCGGGCGCCGATGGTTGCCAGCAGTGCGCGTTGCAGCCGAGCTGTCATTGAGCGGAACCGGCGCAGCTGGGAGAGCTTGTCGTCGCGTCGCCGGCGCCAGAACGCCAGCCCTGCATCGGTTTCGCCGCGGGCGGAGTCGACCCGGGCCGGCAGCAGGATCGACAACACGGTGGCCGCGATGAAGATCAAGAAGGCGAACCTCAGCGTCCAGTCCGGGCCGATCCTGGCGATCAGCGCGGCCAGTCCGCCGCCGACACCGAGCCCGACGATGTTGGCGATGGCGATGCGCGAGTTGGCCTGGACGAGGGTGAAGGATTCCGGCAGCAGGCGCGGTACGGCGGCCGCCCGGCTGACCGCGTACGCCTTGTTGGCGACCAGCACTCCCAACGCACACACGAAAAGCCAGACAGAACTGTCGTCCAGCACGCCGGCCAGCACCCAGCACAGGAAGGCGCGCAGCGCGGCGGTGATCCCGATCGCCCAGCGTCGGCCGTGCCGGAAACGATCAAGGAACGGACCGATGAACGGGGCCAGGATCGCCAGCGGCGCCATCGTCATGGCCAGGAACAGCGCCACCTGTGGCCGAGCCTGATCGGTCGGCGTACCGAAGAAGATGGTGCCGGCCAGCGCGATCGCCACGGCCGCGTCGCCGGCGGAGTTCATGAACTCCAGATAGAGCAGCCGGGCCAGCCCGCTCTCCCGCGAGCCGCCGGAGTTGACCAGTCCCACCAGCCTGCCGAAGCCGGCACCGATGCCATGCCCGATCGACTTCGCGCCGGAACCGACGGCGTTGGCGGCCCCGGCCACCAGCCCCGACCTGCTCTGTGTCATCTACGACCCCTGCGCCGACGTCCTGGGACGGCCTCGTCACCGAACGGTGTTGCTGGGATTACAGCCGGTGCGTCCTCGGCTGCCAGAATAGGGCGCATGGCTACCACCGGTCGCACCCGCGCGATAAAACTCGACACGATCTGTGCGGGCGCCGTCGACCTCGCCCGCGAAGCGGTCGAGGAGTCGGCCGGTGTGCTCGGGGTCGGCGATTACCTCGGCTGTGTGGCCGAGGCCGAACGCGTCGTCACGCATCACTTCGCCTGCCCGCATCCGGGCTACGTCGGCTGGAAGTGGTCGGTGACGGTGGCCCGAGCGTCCCGGGCCAAGCAGCCGACCGTGGACGAGGTCGTGCTGCTGCCGGGCGACGATTCGCTGCTGGCCGCCGACTGGGTTCCGTGGGCCGATCGGGTCCAGCCGGGCGACGTCGGCCCCGGCATGCTGATGCCGTCACCGGACACCGATCCGCGCCTGGAGCCCGGCTACACCGGAGGCGAGAACGCCGAGGACGCCGATCCGGCCGAGGCGTCTCAGGTCCGCGCGGTGGTCGCCGAGCTCGGGCTGGGCCGAGAGCGGGTGCTCTCCGTCGACGGCCGGGACGAGGCCGCCGAGCGTTGGCTGGCCGGCGACGGCGGCCCGGACAATCCACTCAGCAAACAGGCTCCGGCGACCTGTGTCACGTGCGGCTTCTTCGTCCGGCTGCGCGGCAGTCTCGGACGCGAGTTCGGGGTCTGTGCCAACGCGTACTCGCCCTCGGATGCCTCTGTGGTCAGTACCGATCACGGCTGCGGAGCGCACTCGTCGGTGGCCGAGCCGGAGCGGACGACCGAGCCGCCGGCCCCGGTGTGGGACACCATCGCCTGGGACGAGACCGGCGGCCTGTTCGACTGAATCAGTACGGGTGCTGCAGATCACCAAACATCGGGAAGTGCTTGAGGTTCATCGTCCAGAGCCGGGCGTTCAGCTGTTGAGCAGTAGCAGCGATCACGTAGTCAACCGGATCGACTCCAGGATGCGATCTCAGGAAGTGGCCGGCCAGGGCGCCGGCCCGTTCGGCGATGGCATCGGTGACCTCGACCCAGCGCAGACTGTCCAACAAGATCCGAGTTTGTGTCTCCTCGCCGGCACGCATCCCGGCAAGAACCTCGACCTTCGTCAGGACCGACGCGGCCAGCAAGTCACCACGCTCAACCGCCGAGGTCATGGCTCGCCGGGCATCGGCGACGCCGCGAAGGTGATCGATCAGGACCGAAGTGTCGAGAATGATCATCGAGTCGCTTCGAGCCGGCGGGCCATACCCTGGCGGAGACTCTCGACGTACACCTCGCCGCGGTCACCTTCCTCGGACCAACTTGCATAGCTGAGGTCCAGAGCCTGCAGGACCTTAGCCACATCGTTGCACCCGTAGGTTTGATCGATGGCCCGACGGACCAACTCGGCGAGACCGAGGCCGCTGCGGCTCGACTCGGTGAGGAGTCGTTCGTACTGCTCGTCGGCGAGCGTAATCTGGGTCCGGTGCGACATGATGTAAGGTTACATCACCTGCTGGGCGCGTCAGGGGGCCAGAGCTGCGGCCGTGTCCTGGAGGACGAGTCGGGTCGCCAGCGGGCCACCGGCACTGGTCCAAGCAGATCCGTCCACCGGGACAACCTGATGGGCCTGCTGCACGCTCAACTGCTGGAACGTCTTCACCTTCTGCGCCTGCCGATAGGCCTGCTGTGAGGCCGCCTTGTCGCCCAGTGCGCCGAAGAACATCCAGTCCGCGTCGATCGCGTCCAGCCGCTCCAGACTGACCGGGTCGCTGTGCCCCGACATCGACTTCTGTTGATTGGCCGGGCGGGTCAGGCCGAGCCCCTTCAGGGTGGTGGCGACGTGGCCGTTGCCCACCCGATCTCAGTCGGCGCGTCGCCCACCCAGCGGATCACGCTGATCTTGCTGCCGGCGTTGTCGCCGAGCTCGTTCTTGATCTTGGTCTGCTGATCATGGAACTCGTCCAGCCCGGTCTGCGCAGCTGCCTTCTGGCCGAGCGCGTCGCCGGCGGCCAGGAAGGACGTCTCCCACAGGGGGCAGGATCCGGCGGAACATTCGCGACGCGATGGGCATGCTTCTCTCTTTGCTGGTCAGGGAAATGTTCAAGATCGCGACGGCACGCCGGTGAGCAGTCGAGACAGTCCGGCGGGCAATCCGCCACGCCACCAGGCGTAGTCGTGTCCGCCGGCGTATTCGGTACGGGTGACCGGCACGCCGCGCCGGTGCAGCACGTCGGCCAGTTCGCGGGTCAGGTCGGCCAGCTTGCCTTCCAGCAGGCCGACCTTGAAGATCAACTCGGAACGGCAACGTGTCCGCCTCGGCGAACCGGTCGGCGAGCCAGCAATTGTCGACGCCCGCCGGATGCGGATTGCCGACGGGCCGTCCCGAATGCCACCACAGCGAGGGCGACTGGCCCAGCAGGACACCGAATCGATCCGGCCGGCGTAGTCCGGCGTAGAGCGCGGTCAGACCGCCGAGACTCTGGCCGGCGATCACCGTCCGGGCGGGGTCGCCGGTGAATCGCCAGCGCTCGGCCGCCCAACCCAGCAACTCGTCGGCGAGGAAGTCGAGATAGGGGTGGTGGGTGGTCAGCTCCCGCCAGCGGGTGTCAAGATCAACCGCGTCCGGGGCAAGCACGACGACCGGCGGCAGGGCGCCGGAGTTGATCATCCGATCCAGGGTGCGCTGCAGGCCCAGTTCGCCGAACCAACGGTCGCCGTCGCACAGCACCAGCACCGGCCGGTCTTGATCGACTTCCTCATGATCAACTCGACCATGATCAACTGTGGTCCAGGATTCGGCGGGAGCATCGGGCAACGCGAACACGGACGCAGCGTTCTGTCCCCATCGGCCGGGCAGCAGGTTCGGGTTGAGCGGGTCGGCGACCGCGGTCCGCATCAGCGTGCGCCACTGGGCCGACTCGTCTTGAGGTTTCGTCCCCGGACTGCCGTGGCGAACGGCGAAACGGTAGGAGGCGCGATGGTCGGAGCGCAGCCGGTAGCCGGCGTACCAGAGATCGGTGCCGGGGACCCGTTCCAGTGCGGTCCGGCTGATCGGAGAGCGGGGCAGACCGCTCATCACCAGCCCGACACCATCGGCCTCGCCGCGCCACAGAAAGGTCACCTCACACCGGTACGGGTCGCCGTCGACAGGGTCGACCAGAGGCGTACCGGATCGGCCGGCCGCCGCGCAGAAGGCGGCTATCAGCCGAGCGCGACGATCGACCGGCGTGCCCGCCGCGGCCTGCAGCAGTCGGCCGACCCGGGCGGGCACCACGCGTTCGGGCAGCGGCGAAGTCGAAGCCACAGCCGGGCCTTGGGGGCCGGAGTCGAACGAAAGTACGAAGTCACATTAGGTGTGCCTAACCTTATGTGGCAATCGGCGTTGGTCAGGCGACGCTGGGCGCCACCTCTGCCGGGACCGTGGTCGGACGGCACAGAACCAACTCGAGCCGTCGAGCGGCGCCGATCGCGACCGCGCTGATGGCGATGTTGCCGACGATCAACAGCCAGCTCATTCCGGCGCCGAGGGTGAGTCCGGAGATCAGCGGGCCGAGCGCGGTGGCGGCAGTGTTGAATGCGGTGAACAGGCCCAGCGTGCTGCCGACCATGTGCGCCGGAGTGAGCGAGGCAACCAGGGGATTGAGCACCGGCGCGAACAGCGTCTCGCCGGCCGCGAACAGGCCGAAGCTGCCGACGAAGATCATCGAGGACAGTCCGGGAAGCTGCGCGGCCAGGCCGAGTACCGCCCAGCAGGCGACCCAGACCGCCCCGACGATCATCAACAGACCGGGCGCCGAGCGGTGGGCGGTCCAGCGGATCACCAGCAGTTGCAGCCCGAGCAGCACCGCGCAGTTCACCGCAGCCGCGATGCCGATGGTCTGCTCGGAGACGTTCAGCACGGTCAATCCGTACGCCGGCAGGCCACTCTCGAACTGCCCGTTGTAGGCCAGCTGCAGGGCGAAACTGATCACCGCGATCAACAACAGCGGCCGGGACGACTTGATCAACTTCCACGCCGTCCGCGCGGAGCGCGGCTGTGGAGAAAACTGCGAGGGCCGCGCGTCCAGTTCGCGGGAGCTGATCGCGTCACCGCTCAGATCGGACGCACCGCGGGCGGCGGCGCCGACGAGCACCGCAGAGAGGGCGAACCCGCCGGCCGCCAGCGCGAAGGCCGGCAGCATGCCGTCCGGGTGATCAAGATCAACAACGAAGCCGCCGAGGAAGGACCCCAGCCCCATGCCGAGCGCCTGCCCGCTGACGATCCAGGCGAACAGCCGCCGCCGATCGGTACCGTCGGACGACCAGCGCAGGGCCAGCACCGATTGTGCAGGGTTGCCGCCGGCCAGCCCGAAGCCGAAGAAAGCCATCCCGGCAAGAAAAGTGGCCGGGTTGTCGGCGATGATCAACGTCGCCGCCGCGACCGCGGCCAGTGCCCGGGTGATCATCGCGATCAGCGCCGGGTTGTGCCGATCGGCCAGCCGCCCACCGAGCGGAGCGGCGATCAGCGCGCCGACGGAGAACAGGCTGGCCGCCGCGGCACCGATCATCCCGCCCCAGCCGCGGGTCTGCGCTGCATAGGCGTACTGATAGGGCAGCACCGCACCCCAGCCGAGCATGGCGACGACGGAAGCGACGATGAGCAGAACGGCGCGGCGGCGCACGGCGAACCTCCCCGAAGACGTAACAAGACCCGGCGATCGGCATCACTGCCGGGCCGGGTCCTAGACTGAGAACTACGAAGACTTCAAGGCAGAAGACTTCGACGTCGAAATAATATCACGCCCGGAACGGGGTTCTCCGATGGCCAGAGCACAGCGCACGTCCCTGACCGACGACTACCGCGCAGCGGTCGCCACCTTCGTCGCGGCCGGCGCCGACGAGCAGGTGCAGCGGGTGGTGGAGTCGGTGTATCGGCTGGCCAAGCGGCTGTCGGCCTGGTACGACAGCCAGCTCGCCGACCTGAACGTGTCGTCCGGCGAGTGGGCGGTGCTGAAGGAGCTCGCGCGCAAGGACGGCCCGATGACGCCGAGCCAGCTCGCTGCCGCGACCGACGTCGCCCCGTCCTCGATGACGCACCGACTCGACGGCCTGGTCGAGCGCAAGCTGGTCGAGCGTGAGCCGGATCCGGACAACCGAACTCGGGTGCTGGTCCAGCTCTCCGACGGTGGCCGGGAGCTTTTCACTGCCGCGATCCGGGAGGCCAACGTGGTCGAGAGCGACATCGTCGCCCCGCTCACCGAGCGGCAGACCCGCGAGCTGGCGAACCTGCTGGAGAAGGTGATCGTGGGCCTGGACGAGGACGATCGTCCCGCGTCCTGAGATCAGATGCTTAGCCTTTGTAATTAGCGCCGCTAAACATTAGACTGCCTCCCGGTGACGACACGTGATCCCGGGATGAAGTCCGCGCGGCCGACCGATCTGCGCAGCAACGCCGGCCTGGCCGGTGCTCTGCGGCCTGCCCTGTTGCGGCTGGCGCGACGGTTGCGGCAGATGCGCGACGAGTCGCTGGAGCTGAGTCCCAATCAGCTGTCGGCGATGGGCGTGCTGCTCAACCACGGTGATCAACTGATGGGGGAGCTGGCCGCGCACGAGACGGTGCAACCGCCGTCGATGACCCGGATCGTCAACGAACTCGAGCGCCGCGGTTACGTCCGCCGGTCGGCGGGTTCGGATGACCGACGACAGGCCAGGGTTTCGCTCACCGACGCCGGCCGCGAAGTGCTGCTGGCCAACCGCAAACGTCGCAACGACTGGCTGGCCCGGAGGATCGCCGAGCTGGAGCCGCAGGAACGCGACATCCTCCGCAAGGCCATACCGATCTTGGAGAAGGTGAACCGCGCGTGACGCAAGCGTCCTCGACGCTTCCCGAACCCGATCAACAACCGGGCCGCCGCCGGCTGCCCGGCCTGAGCTCAGCCGGCCGTACCTTCGCCGCTCTCAGTGTCCGTAACTACCGGATCTACTTCTCCGGCGCACTCTTCTCCAACATCGGCACCTGGATGCAACGGGTTGCCCAGGACTGGCTGGTGCTGGAGCTGTCCCACGGATCCGGCCTCGCCGTCGGCGTCACCACCGCGCTGCAGTTCCTGCCGATGCTGTTGATCACCCCGTACGGAGGTCTGATCGCCGACCGCTTCGACAAGCGGATGGTGCTGCGGATCACCCAGACCTGGATGGCGCTGTCGGCTGCGGCGCTCGGATTGCTGGCCGTGCTGGGAGTTGCGCAGACCTGGCACGTCTTCGTACTGGCCTTCGTCTTCGGCGTCGGTACCGCCTTCGACAACCCGGCCCGGCAGGCGTTCGTCTCCGAAGTGGTCGGCCGGGAACACCTGCCGAATGCGATCGGGCTGAATTCGGCAAGTTTCAACGCTGCAAGGATTGTCGGGCCGGCGGTGGCGGGCATCGTGATCGCGGCGTTCGGGTCCGGCTGGGCGATTCTGGCCAACGCGGTCAGTTATCTGTCGTTCATCATCGCGTTGAGCATGATCGATCCGACGAAGCTGCAGCCGACGGTGCTGACCAAACGAGCCAAGCGGCAGATCCGCGAAGGACTGGCGTACATCCGCGGCCGCTCCGACATCATCCTGGTGCTCTGTATCGCCTTCTTCGTCGGCACCTTCGGGCTGAATTTCCAGATGACGTCGGCGCTGATGGCGCAGCAGGTCTTCCACAAGGGCGCCGGGCAGTACGGCATCCTCGGCACCTTCATGGCGGTCGGTTCGCTGGCCGGCGCGTTGATCGGTGCCCGGCGCAAGACCGCGCCCAGGGGCCGGTTCATCATCGCGGTGGCGATGGCGTTCTGTGCGATCGAGATGGTCGTCGGCATGATGCCGACCTACTGGACGTACGCAGCGCTGTTGCCGATCATGGGGCTCGCGTCGATGCTGACGCTGAACGCGGCCAACATGAGCGTGCAGATGGGCGTCGATCCGAAGCTGCGCGGGCGCGTGATGGCGATCTACATGATGGTGATGCAAGGCGGTACGCCGATCGGTGCGCCCTTGCTGGGTTGGGTTGCCGGCGTCTTCGGCGCCCGCTGGACGTTGATCGGCGGCGGCCTGATCGCCCTGCTCGGCGTGATGGCATCGGTAGCGATCATGGCCCGCCGTGGCGGCATCACCATCTCGCCCCAGATCAGCCTGCGCCCACCCCGCCTGGGCATGCACACCCGCACCCGCTGACAAGGCTGCACCGATCTGAGGGGCCCCGCCCAAGGCCCTGAGCCTGTCGAAGGGCTGGTAACTGGGTGCGGTCGGTCGGGTGTTCGGGGCTCTCCGCGCGGACAACCAGTCCGCACGATGCCCTGGATCCCTTGCCTGGTAAGGATTCTGGCGGCTGGTCCTGCGTGTCGGTCGGGCATCGTACGGACGGCCAGGCCCATCCACGTTCCGCGCGGAGAGCCCCGAACCCCCGACCTCGGCGCATGGTTGGGCCCGTCGGTGGTCGGCCGTCGACACACGCGGCATCGCCGGGCATCGGGCCGTACCGATTCGGCCGTTCTCAAGGCCCCTGAGCCCGGTCTGCGCTGCCTGCTCGGGCACTGTCGCCGCCACCCAGTCGAGGTGTACCCGCGCACTGCCGCAGGGTGCAATCAGGGCTGCCGCACGACGGCGCGGACTCCAGCTGCTGACGGCCGCCACTGATGGGTTGGTGGGTCAGTCGTGTGTGGGCGCGGCGGCTTGCCAGATGTGGTGGGCGAAGGGTCCTTCGCCGAGATCGTGGGCTCCGGTCGAATTGACCAGGAAGACTCTGCCGTACGGCGCCCGGAACAGGACGGTTCCGGGCTCGGGTTGTCGTCGGTTCCACAGTCCGTGGGTGATCACTCGGTGTTCGGGTCGGGCTTCGGGGCCGAGGTTGTTCTCTCGGGTTTGTCCTGTGCGGCCGGGTCGGTAGGGGTCGCTGTGGTCCAGGTCGAGATGTGGGCCGGTGGAGGTGGAGAACGGGAAGTCGCTGCCGGGGCGTTTGAGGAACATCCGTTCTCGCATCGGCCTTGGGATTTCGTAGGCGTCAACCGGAAGCAGGTCGGTGTTCAGGTCGATCACCGGTTTGATGGTGACCTGGCAGCCGTGCAGCCAGTCGGCGACCAGGCTGGACACGACCGGCCCGATGTCCTCGACCCGGACCACGCCGAGTCCGTGTTGCAGGGTTTCGTGGGCGATGTGCAGGTAGAGGGTGGCGTCGGGCCGCAACTTCGCGGGGTCGGTTGGCTGATCGCCCGGATCGCGGCCCGGGCCAGGTTGTGATCATGATCGAACCGGGGATAGCGGACCGGATGATCGTGGCCGGGTTGGGTCTCTGGTCCTTCGACAAGCTCAGGACCCTCGGGCTGGGCTGGGTGCTCGCCGGCCGGATCATGATCATCCTCGGGCAGATCCTCATCACCGAGTGCGGAGTCGAACAGAGAGGGTGCGTCGTCTTCGGCCAGCAGCCGTAGGGCGTAGGCGGGGTTGGCCAGGATCCCGATTGCGGCCGCGCGGCGTTCGTCCTTGGTCCGGTCGTCACCGCGGCGTCCGAGGAGGTCGGCGAACCGGTCGACCATCGCGTCGAACCAGATCACGTCACAGGCATCGGCCCGGGCGAACACGGTCTTGCAACCGTGTTCGGTCGCCTGGCCGACCCAGACGCCCTTCTCGCGTTGGCGGCGTTCGGCCTCGGCGGCGATCCGGTCGGCGTCGACCTCGATGATCTTCGCTTCCACCAGGCGCATCAGGGCCGCCCGGCCCAACCGACCGACATAGTCGGCGACGGCGGCGTCGACCAGGCCGGCCTGCTCCACACTGAGGTGCCGGGTGGCTTGGGCGATCAGTTGCGCATCGGCGCCCTCGATCTCGAAGGTGCGGACGCGGGCCAAGAGTCGGGGCAGCCGATAGCGCAGGTCGAGGGCGTCGGCGATGAAGTACCGGCCGGCCGTGATCGATTTACGCAGGTGGGTGGCGAACTCCGGGATCGCGAACTCGGCCATCGCCGGGGTGCCGGCGCCGCCGGGATGGATCGGCCTGTCCCCACCCGGGATCGCGAGCTGATGCGGGTCGATCGACTCGGCCGGATGGTAATGGGCCCATTCGACGGCCTGGATCAGTTTGGTGTTGCGACCGATCAACTCCTGCCGGTCGGCATCATCGAGGCCGCGCAAGATCTGCGCCGCGTCCCGACCGCCCTCGTTGATCATGCACCTGACGGTACAGACGACCTCTGACAAAACATGCCCGTCGAAAGCCCAACCCTGCAAGAGAAATCTCCGAATGTTCTGCCGAACGTGCGTCCGGTCTGGGGTAGGGTGCGGCGGCTGTGATCACGCTCTGGAGTCGGGGCCCTGACCTTGTCGACGGGCCGGACGCTGTACTCATGGCCCGGCGGCTGTGGTGGTCCTTCGACCGGATCGGGACCCGTCGGTTGCGTCCCCTGGGCTCCGGAGGTTCACGTCGCATCGATGGTCCGTCGCGCAGAGAGCCGAACACCCGACCGACCGCACCCCGGCTACCAGCGCTTCGACAATCTCAGGACCCTTGAGTCGAGTTGGCTGGCCGCGTGCCTGTTCGGCCCAGAGGGGTCGGCCCGCTAGTCGCGAGGTCGGGTGTCGGGTCTCTCGCCCCGAACGTGGATGGCCGGGACGTCCGCACGAGCTGACCGGCCCTTCGACAAGCTCAGGGCCCTTGGAGTGCGCTCACGATTCGAATCAATGCTCAGGACATATGGGTTGCGTTCGGGTGGCTGAGTTGTTCGGATGTTGTTGGGTGTTCGTGAACGGGGAAGGGCATGAAGGCGGGTGCGGTCGGTGACGCGGGTTGTGGTTCGGGACGGGGTGTGCGAATCCGAGACCGATACGGAACGGGCGGAGAGTTGGCTGGCGGCTGCACGCCGGATCGCGGCGCCGGACGAACCGGTGGCTGATGATCTCTCCGGCGACTGCAAGCTGTTCGCTGTTGATCATGATCTGCGGATCGTGCTACGACCGATGACGCGAGGTGATCTTGCTGACGTCCTGCGGTGGCGGCAAGCCGATCACGTTCAGCGCTGGTTCGGTGGGCGCTCGACCCTTCAGGAGATCAGTGACCGCTATGGGCCGCGGATCGACGGCGACGAGCCGACGCGGATGTCGGTGGTCGAGGTGAACGGGCGATCGATCGGTTTCATCCAGGACTACGTGATCAAGGACTATCCCGAGTACGCGATCTTGACGCCCGATGCCGATGCGATCGGTGGCGACTACCTGATCGGAGAGCCGAGTTGGATCGGGCGCGGCATCGGCACCCGACTGATCTGGACCTGGCTCACCGGTCTGCCGGATCAGCATCCCGCCAGCAGCAAGGTGTTCGTGGCACCCGACCATCGCAACACCGCGTCACTGCGCATCCTGGCCAAGACCGGGTTCGAGCAGGGCGTCTGGTTCGACGAACCACAACGTGACGGAACCGTGGCGACGCTGGTCGGTTGCGCTCTTGATCTTGAGGTCGTGATCGGCCGCTGACCAGCAACACGGCCGGGCGTGCTCTTGACAGCGCCACCCGGGCCGCAGCAGAATCGCCCGGAAACGTTTCCAAACCAGGATGGAAGCGGACAGGATTCGGCAACGCCGCCCGAAGGAGTCCTACCTCGATGAGAGCCGTGCGCACCCTTCGCCCGATTCGTACGATCTTGATCTTCGTCAGCGCGTTGGCGCTGGTCCTGACCTCGACGGTCGGGGCGCATGCCGGCCCGCGACATCAGCGGCCGACGGACGGTGCGACAGCGATGGCACGGGCGAGGGTCGCCGCCGATGTGTTGATGGGCTCCTACGATCCCGGCAAGGCGTGGTTTCCTTCCAGCTGGTGGAATTCCGCGGTCGCGCTGGAGACCATCGGCGACTACATGCAGCGCACCGGCGACCGCCGCTTGGAAATCCCCCACTTTCGTGAAGGCATGCACTATGAGGAGTTGTCATGCCAGAGAAGCGACGGAAGTTCGACGCGGAGTTCCGCGAGGGCGCTGTGCGGCTGGTGCACGAGTCCAACAAGTCGATCGCGCAGGTCGCCCGTGACCTGGGGGTCAACGAGGGCACCCTGGGCAACTGGGTGGCCCGGGACCGTGAACAGCGTGAAGGCGTCAATAGCCTGTCCAAAGATGATCTTGACGAGTTGAAGCGGCTGCGCTCTGAGAACGCCGAGCTGCGGATGGAGCGTGATGTTCTCAAGCGTTCCGTGGTCCTGTGGGTGAAGGAGGCGATGAGGTGAGCGTGGCACGCTTCATCGCCGACCAGAGGACCTTCTACCGCGTCCCGATCGCGGTCTGCTGCGCCATCCTCGGCCTGAGTGTGGGCTGGTTCTACAAGTGGATCAAGTCCCCGGTCACCGACCGACAGCAGCGGCGCCGCGAGCTGGATGCTGCGGTGCTGGCCATGTTTGAGGCGTCCGGTCGTACCTACGGCTCACCGCGGATCCACCGGGATCTGGTCGATGCCGGCTGGAGGGTGGGCCACAACACGGTCGCCGACTCGATGACCCGCCAAGGCCTGCAGGGCAGAAAACGCAAACACCGTAAGGGATTGACCAAACAGGACCGCAAGGCGGCCAAGTTCCCGGACCTGGTGCAGCGGGACTTCTCCGCCCGGGCGCCGAACTGCAAATGGTGTGGCGATATCACTGAGATTCCGACCGATGAGGGCAAGCTCTACATGGCCACGGTGATCGACTTGTTCTCGCGCAAGCTGCTGGCCTGCCCGATCAGCGATCACCCCGACGCGCCATTGGTCTGTGATGCGATCAAGATCGCCGCGGCGGTCCGCGGTGGCCGGGACCACATCGAGGGTGTGATCTTCCACTCCGACCGTGGATCAACGTATACAGCGAAGGACTTTTCCCTGCTGTGTAAGAAGAAACTCGGGATCCGACAGTCGATGGGACGGGTCGGATCCTGTTTCGACAACGCGGCAGCGGAGTCGTTCTTCTCCACCCTCGAACACGAAGTCCTGTCCCGCCACCACTTCGAAACCAAAGCCCAAGCCAGGGCTGTCGTCCTGGCCTGGTGCCACCAGTTCTACAACGTCCAACGACGGCACAGCGGCGCGGCCTTGCTGCCACCCGACCAATACGAGATGATCACCGCTGACCAACCGGCAGCGGCCTAAACCGAAACCCTTCACGATTTCGGGGAAATCTCAGCTACCTGCCTCAACTCGACCGGACTTTCGAACAGGACCAGGGAGTCTTCCCACCCGGAGAGTTGTCCGGCGACCCGCTGCTGGGCAACTTCACCAGTCGCGCCATCGACGATTCGGAGTGGTGGGCGCTCACCTGGATCGAGGCCTACGACCTCACCGGCCAGCAGAAGTACCTGAACATGGCGGTCAAGATCGCCGACTATGTGCAGGGCTACTGGGACGACACCTGCGGCGGTGGTGTCTGGTGGAATGCGGAACGGACGTACAAGAACGCGATCACCAACGGGCTCTACATCCGAATGACCGCCGAGCTGCACAATCGGCTGCACGGTGACCGGACCTGGCTGGACCGATCCCAGCGGGCCTGGGACTGGTTCACCGGCAGCGGGATGATCAACTCCGACAACCTGGTCAACGACGGGCTGGACAACTGCAAGAACAACGGTCAGACGGTGTGGAGCTACAACCAGGGCCTGGCGATCGGCGCGGCGGTCGAGCTGTGGCGGGCCACCAGCGATGATCAACTTCTGCACACCGCGCGGAAGCTCGCCGACGCCGCGATCAACTCCGACGAGTTGACCTCGAACGGCATTCTGACCGAGTCCTGCGACGCTGACGACAAGACCTGCGACGACAACGGCAAGCAGTTCAAGGGGATCTTCCTGCGCTACTTCGCCGACCTCGCCGAAACCACCCAGGCTCCCGAGCTCACCGCGTTCGTCGCCGAACAGGCCGACACCATCTGGGGCCAAGATCGCGACGCGGCCAACCGGCTGGGCACCCGCTGGAGCGGTGCTGCCGGGGACGCCGATCATCCCAACGCGTTCGACTGGCGGACTCAGGCCAGCGCGCTGAGCGCCTTGATCGCCGACGTTCCGCGTCGTACGCCGGCCAGGTCGTTGTCGGCAACGATGGACCCGGCGCAGCCGGTGATCATGCCCGGCAACGCCCGGACCGCGATCACTGTTGATCTTGCGGTGACCGCCACGGCCACCCGCTCGGAGAAGCTGAACGTCCGGCTCGATCTGACAGCGCCGAAGGGCTGGACCGCCCGGTCCGCGCAGCGATCCGTGCTTCTGCGGCCGCACGGCAACGCCGAGCCGGTGCGTACCGTCGTACCTGTCAAGATCAACATTCCGGCAGGCGTTGCCGACGGCCACTACACGGTGACTGTCGAGGTCAGCGCCGGACACGGCCTGAGCTTCACCGCGCAGACCGACGTGCTGATCGCCAGCAAGATCGACTTCGATGCCGGTACGGCAGCCGAGACTCCCTGGCTGTACGACGCGGACGGCTCGCAGAGCAACCAAGCGGGCAGCCGCTTTGCCGACGGCAACAGCCACTTCAGCTACCGATTCCCGTTCCCTGCCGACAGTGCCAGTGCCAAAGCAACACTCGACATCGACAACGAGTACACGATCGAGGCCAGCGCGGACGGCAAGACCTGGACCGCGTTGGCCAAGGAAGATCAGCAGATCCACGACGGTGAGAACAGGGCCGAGCACACTGTCGACCTGACGCCGTACTTGGGCATCGACAAGGTCGTCTACCTGCGCGTCGGCGACTCCTTCCCGAATGACGGCTGGGGCGGTCGGATGTATCACCTGACCGCGACGGCCAGTTCCTGATCTCCCGCGTCCTGTTCTGCTCGCGCGCGCCGGATCCGCATCTGCTCCGGATCCGGCACCGGCGCGGCAGCCAGCAACGCTCGGGTGTAATCCGTCGCCGGGTCCGTCAGCACCTTCCCAGTCGGACCGGACTCGACCACCTCACCGCTGCGCATCACCAGCACCTGATCACTGATCTGATCAACCACCGCAAGATCATGGCTGATAAAGATGCACGCGAATCCCAACTCCGCTTGAAGATCCGCGAAGAGCGCCAGCACCTCCGCCTGCACCGAGACGTCCAACGCACTAGTCGGTTCGTCGGCGATCAGCAGACTCGGCCGCAGCGCGAGGGCACGCGCCAGAGCCACCCGTTGGCGTTGGCCGCCGGACAACTCGCCCGGCAGTCGCCGGCCGAAATGCCGAGGTAGCTGGACCTGTTCCAGCAACCCGCCGACTCGGTCGGTCAACTCGCGCCCGGACGCGATCTTGTGCACCTGGAGCGGTTCGGCCACGCAGTCGGCCACCGTCAGCCGCGGATCGAGCGTTGTCGCCGGATCCTGTTGTACGAAGCCGATGTCACGCCGCAGTCGGCGCAGTGACCCTTGGTCCAGACCTGCCAATCCAGTGCCGCCGACCAGAACTCTGCCGCTGTCCGGGTGCAGGGTGCCACTGGCCGTGCGGGCCAAGGTCGACTTGCCCGAACCGGACTCGCCGACAACTCCGAGAACCGAGCCACGAGGAAGCACGGCGGACACGTTCCGCAACGCGGTGAAGCTGGACCTCCCGCCACGGCCGCGATAGCTGAGCGTGACGTCGATGAACTGAACGGCGGCGCCGGCATCGACGCCGGCATCGACGGCGGCAATGCTCGCCGGATCGGCCGCCGCGCGAGCCGGGATCGGTCCCGGTGTCGACACCGGATCAGGAAGCCGCGGCACAGCGGCGAGTAGTTCCCGGGTGTACGTGGTCCGTGGCGCCCCGAACAGCGAGATCACGTCGCCGCGCTCGACCATCCGGCCGCGCCGCAGCACCAGCACGTGATCAGCGAGGTCGGCCACCACACCCATGTTGTGGGTGATCAACAAGATCGCAACTCCGTTGCGATCCCGCAGTCGCGCCAACAACGCCAGAATCTCTTCCTGGACGGTGACATCGAGCGCGGTGGTCGGTTCGTCGGCGATCAGCAGCGACGGCTCGCCGGCCAGCGCGAGCGCGATCACGATCCGCTGCTTCTGGCCGCCAGACAGCTGATGCGGGTAGCCGGCGAGGATGCGCCGGGTGTCCGTCAGCTCCACCATCGACAGCAGGTCCGCCGCACGATCGCGGGCCGCACGGCGGCCGTGTCTGCCGTGCGCCCGGAGCGCTTCGGCCAGCTGCCAGCCGATCGTCCGTACCGGATTCAACGCGGTCTGCGGCTCCTGGAAGACCATCGCGGCTCCGCGGCCCCGCACCGTACGCCAGTCGACCCGACCGGACAGCAGGTTGTCGGTCAGCGCATCGTCATGATCATCACGCCCGGGCACCGCCAGTCGGATGGTGCCGGTCGCGCGGGCGGTGGGAGGCAACAGTCCGAGCACCGATCGGGCCGTGATCGTCTTGCCCGATCCGGACTCGCCGACCAGCGCCAGCACCTCACCGTGCGACACCGTGAAGGAGACATCGTCGACCGCCGGTGGACCGCTGCTGCCGTCGAAACGGATGGTCAGGTCCGACACCGTCAGCACCGGATGCCGGCCGGACGAGGACCCGGTCGGCCGGCCGGCGACATTCTGCTCAGTCATAGATCTTCGCTCCTTCGGCCCAGACTCGGGCACGTTCCGATGGCGCCGTGGACGAGTAGGCGCCGGGGAGATAGCGGACCGGTGCAGCGTTCCGGTGTAGCCGAAGCTGCCGCGTCCCTTCGTCAACTCCCAGTCGACCGGGCCACCGCGGTCGGCGCCGATGCTGATCCCGGTGAACGGAGCCATCTCCCGACCAACTGCGGCACTTCGGCAAGATCAACAACCGCGACGCCGTCGGTCAAGATCAGATTCCAACGGAATTCCGGCAGCGCCTGGAAGCGCACGGACAGTCGCTGGTGTCCGAGTCCGAGATTGATCATGCCGCTGTGGTGGATCCGGCCGTACGCGTTGAAGGTCAAGAAGGCCGCCGGCTCGCCACGGTCGTCCGGCTCGACGGCGACCAGGTAGCCGCCCCCTTGATCGCCATGACTGATCAAGACCCCTTGATCGCCCGCTGCCACCTGGAGATCGATGACGATCTCCAGGTCTCGGTGCTGCAGCAGCCGTGCCGACCGGACCCGTTCCAGGGTCGGGGTGCCCGGGTACAGGGTCACCGGGTCAGCGAAATGATCATCGTCGGGTCGCCGCAGGGCGCCCGCAGGACCATGATCATTGAGCGGGAAGACCCGGTTCTGCCGGGCCGCCCGCTCCCAGGCCGCGGCCAACTCGACCAGCACCTCCGGTCGTGCGGCGGCGAGGTCGGTGGTCTCGGTCGGATCGGTGATCAGATCGTAGAGCTGCCATTCCTTGTCGTCACAGGGTGTGCCGGGCCGATGGCTGGTGACGATCTTGAAGTGCTCGTTCTGATAGGCGCGATTGCCACCGGTCTCGTTGTACTGCTCGACGTGCCGGGTGACCGCGTCGGCCGACCGCACCAGCGCGGCGGCGCTGACGCCGTCGACCTCCGGCGCCGGGATTCCGTGCCGATGCGTCGATCGGGCCACCCCGGCCAGCTCCAGCAGGGTCGGGGTCAGATCGGTGACGTGTACGTACTGCCGGCGCAAACCTCCGTCGCAATCGCCACGGATCCGGCCGGCCGGCCAGTGCACCAGCAGAGGTGCACGGATGCCGCCGGCAAAGGTGTCGGACTTGTACAGCCGGAAAGGCGTGTTCGAGACCTGACCCCAGCCCCGCGGGTAGTGCACCGTGGTCTGCGGCCCGCCGACCAGGTCCAGATCGCGTTCGACGTCGCGGTCCCAGTCGTCGGGAAGTCCTTGCAGGTGGGCGAATTGACTGAAGTAGCTGCGTGTGCCGTCCTGGCCGCCTTCGGCGGTGCCGCCGTTGTCGGAAGCGAAGACGATGATCGTGTTGTCCAACTCGCCGTACTGCTCCAGCGTCGCCACGATCCGGCCGACGCTGTCGTCGACCGCGGTGACCGCGGCGGCATAGGTCTCCATGTAGCGGGCGAACAGCCGTCGCTGATCATCGGTCAGGCCGACCCAGGCCGGGACGTCCTTGCCCGGTTCACAGTTCGATGCCGGCAGCCGGGTGTCCTCGGCGAACAAGCCGAGCTCGATCTGACGACGGAACCGGGCATCCCTGATGTGGTCCCAGCCGGCGTCGTAGATCCCTTGATAGGTTGCGATGTCGGCGGCCTTGGCCTGGATCGGACCGTGCACCGCGTGATGGGCGAAGTAGAGCAGGAACGGCTTGCGCTGATCATTCGCGCGCAGCGACCTGATCATGGAAACGGCGCGGTCGGTCAGATCGTCGGTGAGGTAGTAGTTCTCGTCGAAGTGATCGACCTCGTACGGTGAGTTGTCCCAGATCAGCCGGTGCGGCGCGTGCAGGCTGGTGAGCCCTTCCATGCTGCCGAAATAGCGATCGAAGCCGCGTTGCAGCGGCCAGGACCGCCGATCGGCGGCGTCGTGCAGCGACCGGTCGCCGGTCAGGTGCCACTTGCCGACGGCGAAGGTCGCGTAGCCCGCGTCACGCAGCGACTCGGCCAGGGTCGGGGTGTCCTCGGGCAGCTCGAAGGTGTACGCCGGATAGCCGGGATCGGAGTTGGCCGGCACCGCGAACCCGGCGCGGTGCGGATTCAACCCGGTCAGCAGCGCGGCCCGCGACGGCGAGCACAACGCAGTGGTGTGGCAGTTGGTGAATCGGACCCCACCGTCGGCCAGCCGATCCAGATGCGGCGTGCGGATCTCGCTGCCGTACGGTCCGATGTCGGCAAAACCAAGATCATCGAGATAGGTGATCACGACGTTGGGACGGCCGTACGCGTTCGGTTCGGGTCGCCACCAGGGCGTCGATTCACCGAAGGTGCGTCCGATCGTGCCGCCGAAGCCGGCGTACGGATCCGTGCTCGGTTCGCTCATCAGTTCACCCTCCTGGCCGCGCCGAGTGCTTGGGCCAACAGCTGCAGGGCGAGCACCAGGATGATCACCATGGCGAGCGGACCGAGCACGAAGGCGAGATTGTTGTCTGCGTAGTTGATGCCGTCGCTGATCAGACTGCCCAGCGACGGAGCTGGTGGGCGAACGCCGATGCCGAGGAAGCTCATGGCGCTCTCGACGAACACCGCCATCGACAACGACAGGGCAAGCTGGACCCCGATCGGCTCGGCGGCGTTGGGCAGCACGTGCCTGCGCAGCACCCAGAGTCGGCCGGCGCCGATGGTCTCTGCCGCCTCGACGTAGGGCATCGCGCGCACCTTGAGGATCGAGGATCGCAGCATCCGGCCGAAGATCGGCGTCTCCACGATGGCGATCACCGCGACCACCGTGCCGATCCCGGTGCCGGTGACCGCGGTCAGCCCGATGGCCATGATCAACGCCGGGAAGGCGAGGATGACGTCGAAGAATCGTTGCAGCGCAACGTCGACGGCCGAGCTCAGTGTGCCGGCCAGGGCGAGCAGGGTGCCGCAGACGGCGCCGATCGGAACCGCGACGAAGACGACCACCAGGTCGGTGCGCAGCCCGTACAGCGTACGGGAGAAGACGTCCCGGTTGACGTAGTCGGTGCCCAGCAGGTGCTGGGCGCTCGGCGTCAGCAGATTGGCGTTGTCCAGTTGGAGATTCGGCGGGTACGGCGCCAGCA
This sequence comes from Microlunatus elymi, assembly GCF_007362775.1. Taxonomy (NCBI): domain Bacteria; kingdom Bacillati; phylum Actinomycetota; class Actinomycetes; order Propionibacteriales; family Propionibacteriaceae; genus Microlunatus; species Microlunatus elymi. The sequence goes on along the minus strand of NZ_CP041692.1, from coordinate 4,644,084 downwards.
GCGGAGCGCAGACGCCGATCAAGATCAACAGCCCGAGCAGCACCAGACCGACCAGCCCGCGGCCGCGTACGAGCCGGGAGAGTGTCGACGAATGCTTGCGGCTGCTGGCGAAATCGCGATCCGCGCCGAAGCCGGCGGGGGGCGAGTTCTTCAGCGGTTCGGGTCGAGGTGGAGACGGTCATCAGGAGTGCTCCCGTTGGTGATGGTGCATGATCATCCGCCGATCCGGATTCGCGGATCGAGCGCTGCGTGAGCGGCGTCGGTGATCAATTGGATGACGATGAAGACGCCGACCGAGATCAACAGCAGGATCTGCACGACCGGATAGTCGCGGTTGTCGATGGCCTGCGCGATCAGCTGGCCGAGGCCGGGCCAGGTGAAGACCGCTTCGACCAGGACCGCTCCGCCCAGCAGGCCGCCGATGTGGATGCCGAGCGCGGTGAGGTAGGTCGGCAGGGCGGCCGGCAAGGCGTGCGCCAGCAGCCGCCGTTCGCTGACGCCGGCGGCCCGCGCGGTGGTGATGTAGGGCGCGTGCAACTCGGTCCGCAACGACTCGGCCAGGAATCGGGTCAGCCCGGCCGAGGCCGGCAACGCCAGACACAGCGCAGGCATCAGCAGATACTGCGCGGAAATGTCGATCCGATCCGCGAATCCCTTCGGCGGGGTGCCGCCGGCTGGCAGGATCGGCAGCAGGATCCCGAAGATCAACACCAGCACGATGCCGGTGACGAAGGTCGGCAGGCCGAGGGCGATCGTGTTGAAACCGGTGATGATCGAGTCGATGATCTTGCTCTTGGTCCAGACCCAGACGCACGCCGTGATCAAACTGATCAGGATCGTCAGGGCGAGCGCGGCGCCGGTCAGGATCAGCGTGTTGACCGCACCGTGAGCGATCAGCGAACTGATCTTGCCGCCGATCGTGTACGAGGTGCCCAGCTCCCCGGTGACGACGCCACGGATCCAGGTGAGATATTGCTCGGCCACCGGGCGATCAAGGCCGAGGTTGTGCCGGATCTGTGCGATCGCCTCCGCCGTGGCATCCACCCCGGCCAAGGTGGTGGCCGGGTCACCGGGCACCAGCCGCAGCACCGCGAAGATCAACACCGAGGCGAGGAACAGCACCAGGATCGCCGACGGCAGCCGACGGAGCAGATAACTGATCATGAGAGAACTCCAGCTCGAAACAGTCAGGCGGTCAGATAGGCGTCGGTCAAGATCAACTCGGAGCGCTTGGTGTGGTCGACGCCCTGCAGCCGGTTGGAGACCGCGACCTGCGGGAACTTCACGGCCATCTCGATCAGGAACAGCGAGTTGATCAGGTCTTCGGAGAGCCGGTCGTAGGCGCAGGTCGCGTGCGAGAGCGCGTCTGTCGCTGCGCGGCCGGAGCCGTCGTTGGTGGCCGGTAGCGTCCAGACGCCGGTCGCATCGGACCGGTACTGCTCGGGCTGATAGCGGGAGGCGTTGTGCTCGGCGTTGAACGGGTAGGCGCTGACGGTCAATGTGGAAGGCACATACTGCGCTCAGGAGTGGTAGTTGAACCACAGGCCTGGAAACTTCGCCCCGATCAGCAGTTTGGTGTGCTGGGCGGTCTCGGTCGGAATCAGCTCCACGTCGATGCCGGCATCGGCCAGGTTGGATTGCACGATGGTGGCCAACGCGGCCACCTCCGGGGACGGCGTCGAGTAGTTGAACGGGATGGTGCCGATGCTGCCGACGTCCTTGATCAACTCCCGGGCCTTGTCCAGATCGCGGCGGTACGTCCGGTTTCGTTGCTCGTCGTAGGCGGGGGAGTACTTCGGCCACGGGACGTTGATCGGATAGCCGGCACCGCGCAGCACGTCGCTGACGATCCGTTCGCGATCCAAGGCGTACGCGATCGCCTGCCGGACACGAAGGTCGTCCAGTGGTTTCGCGGTCACGTTGGCACCGACGTACAACTGCAACTCGGCGCCGTCGAACCGGACGGCCCGGAAACCGCCGCGCTTGCTGAGGTTGAGCAGGTCGAGGTTGCCGACGTTGTTGCTCAGGTCGATCTGTCCGGATCGCAACGCAGACAGCGATGCCTTGGCGTCCTTCATGATCCGCGCGTCGACGCCGTCCAGATAGGGCCGCTCCGGTTGCCAGTAGTCGTCGAACCGGTCGAAGGTGATCGACGTGTTCGGCAGCCACTTCGTCACCTTCAACGGGCCGGTGCCGATGAACGCCTCACCCGTGGCGAGTTGATCAAGAGAGTCGATGTCGATGATCGGGACGGTGTCGAGCAGGTCGAAGATGTTGGCGAGCGGATGACCGAATCGCAGCGTGATGGTGTGATCGTCGTGCAGCTCGAAGCCGGTCACCGCTGCGGCGGTGCTGCGCAGCTGCCCGTTCCACTTGGCGGCAGCGTAGGTCCGGATCGACGCCCTGACGTCCGGAGCGGTGAATTCCCTGCCGTTGTGGAATTTCACCCCCTTCCGCAGCCAGAGCTTGATCGACTTGCCGTCCGAGGCCAGCTGCCAGTGGGTCGCCAGCCGGGGCTGCGGAATGATCTTGTCATTGCGGTAGCGGGTCAGTGATTCGTAGGCGAGCCCGATGATCACGGTGATCGAACTGGTGTTGGTGAAGAAGTTGGCCGGAATGACGTCCTGGGCCAGCCCGGCCGCGAGTCGGCCACCGCGCCGGGGCTGGTTGCTGCCGCTCTTGCCCAACTCCCGGGCCTGGCTGACCGCGGACTCGCAACCGGCCGCGCCGAGCAGCGCGGTGCCCGCCCCGCCGACCGCGGCCGCCTGCAGCAAAGTGCGCCGGGTGGTCGTCCCGAACGCCGGTGGTGTGGTCATCGAAAGCCTCGTTCTTGCGTTCAGGAAAACGGCTTCGTCAGCCGAGATCGGAGAAGTGCGATGCATCGCCCTTGCGCGGCGTGGAGGTGACGCCGTCGATGCTGACCGGTACGTCGCCGGCCAGCGTGATCCGGTGCAGGACCCGCTTCTGCTGGCCGTAGTCGGCGACGCCGTAGTGCTGGGTTGCCCGGTTGTCCCAGATCGCCAGGTCGCCGAGCGACCAGTTCCAGCGGACGGTGTTCTCCAGCTTGGTGACCTGGCGCTGCAGCAGCTGGAAGAGGTCGCTGGAGTCGGCCGACTTGAGTCCGACGAAGTACTTCACGAAGTGGCCGAGCAGCAGCGACCGTTCCCCGGTCTCCGGATGCACTCGGACCACCGGGTGTTCGGTCTCGAAGGCCTGCTTGCGGAATTCGTCGTAGTAGGACTGCTCCTTGACGTCGATGCCACCGATCCGCTTCTCGTCGCGATCCGCGGCGTAGTCGTACAGATTGGTGTGTACGGCCCAGAGTTGATTCACCAGCGCCTTGACGGCAGGATGCAGCGCCTCGTACGCGGTGACGGTGTTGGCCCAGACGGTGTTCCCGCCGTGGGTGGGCAACGTGATGGCGCGCAGCAGGCTGATCGCCGGGATCCGGTCGACGAAGGTGACGTCGGTGTGCCAGCTGTTGGCCTTGCTGTAGTCGGAGTCGATCGACAGCACCGACTTGCCGTCACCGCGGACGTTCGGATGCGGCAGCGTCGGGGTGCCGAGCCGGCTGGCGAACTCGTGTTGGATCCCGTCGTCCAGATGATCTTGACCCGAGAAGAAGATCACCTTGTTCTCCAGCAGGGCCCGGCGGATCTCGGCCACCACGGCGTCGTCGAGGTCGCCGCTGAGCCGGACGCCGCCGATCCGGGCGCCGATCAGTTCGCCGGTCTTGGCGACCTGGATGTGGGAGTAGCTCGGGTCGTACGCGTCCGGGCGGTTCGCCGACTCGGTAACTGTGGGGCGGTCGGTGGTGATGGTCATGACGTTCTCCTGGGTGTGGAAGTGTACAGTTGCCGGTAATACCTGCGGTAACTGTAGGAAATATCGGGAGCGTTTCCAACGACTCTCACATGTCGGGATGTCGTCTCGGTCCCAGCGACGTCCAAGCCTGCTGTGCTAGCCGATCGGCCCGAGTAGAGCGTCGCGATCGCTAGGGTGAACGAAACCACCCGGAAGGACTGACGTGACTGAGTTGGCGGTGCGGGCCGAGCAGCGGTTGCCCGAGTTGATCAAGGACATCGAGGCGTTGGTGCGGCTGGAGTCGCCGTCCGATGATCTTGAAGCGGTACGCCGCAGTGCCGACCTGGTGGCCGAGATCGGCGCCAAGTATCTCGGCGTCGAACCGGAGCGGGTCGACGTCGAGGGTCGGCCGCATCTGGTCTGGCGCCTCGGTGACGGACCGCGCAAGGTGGTGATCTTGGCCCATCACGACACCGTCTGGCCGATCGGTTCCTGGGGTGAGGATCCGTGGAGCCTGGTCGACGGCGTGATCCGCGGTCCGGGTTGCTTCGACATGATCACCGGGATTCTGCAAGCCCTGTTGGGGATTCGGCTGCTGATCGAGGACGGCAGCTCGGTCGACGGGGTGACGCTGTTGGTCACGGCGGACGAGGAGATCGGCTCCCGCACCTCGCGGAAGTTGATCGAGACCGAGGCCGCCGGATGCCGGGCCGCGTTCGTGTTGGAGGCATCCGGACCGGGTGGCGCGATCAAGACCGAACGTAAGGGCACCTCGGACTACCAGATCAAGATCACCGGCCGAGCCGCCCATGCCGGACTCGAACCGGAGAAGGGCATCAACGCCGGCATCGAACTGGCGCACCAGGTTCTCAGGATCGCCCAACTAGGCAATGCTGATCTTGGGACGACAGTGACGCCGACCGTGTTGTCTGCCGGTACCACCACCAACACGGTGCCGGCCCGAGCCGAGATCAAGGTCGACGTCCGGGTTCGCAGCAAGGGGGAGCAGCAACGAGTCGACAACGACATGCATGCGCTCGAGCCGCAGCTGCCGGGTGCCGAGTTGATCATCGGCGGCCGCCCGAACCGGCCGCCGCTACCCGGCAGCGCATCGGCGGCACTGTTCGATCGGGCGGTGAAGCTGGCCGAAGCCGAGGGCCTCGGCTCGCTCGAATCGATGGCCGTCGGCGGCGCGTCGGACGGTAACTTCACCGCCGGCATCGGCGTCCCCACTCTCGACGGTCTGGGTGCCGTCGGTGGCGGTGCGCACGCCGACGACGAGCACGTACTGGTGGAGAAGATCCCTGCCAGGACAGCGCTTCTGGCCGTGTTGATCAAGGATCAGCTACTGGCTGACTGATGATCGGCTTTGGGCAGACAACGACCCCCGACGTTGAGGTGAGACATGCAGACGGTCAGTAGGAGTTTCACCGACTTCGAGATCGGCGAGACCAGGACGACCACCGGGCGAACGATCACCGAGGCCGACATCGTGCTGCATGCCGGTCAGACCGGCGACTGGTTCCCGCACCACGTCGACGCCGAGTGGTGTGCGGGTCAGCCGTTCGGCCAGCGGATCGCTCACGGCACGCTGATCGTGTCGATCGCGGTCGGGATGACCGCCGGCGACATCAACCCGCGCGCCTTCAGTTACGGCTACGACAAGATCAGATTCATCCGACCGGTGCACATCGGCGACACCATCACCGTCAGCGCCGAGATCACCGGCAAGCGTGATCATCCTCGTCGCGACGATGCCGGTTTCGTGGACGAGCTCGTCACCGTCGCCAATCAGGACGGCGAGACGGTGCTGGCACTCACCCACATCTATCTGGTGGAGCGATGATCAATTACGGGCGTTGAGCGCCACTGGGCATATCGTGCTCCGGGCTCCCAGGCCATCACACGGCCGATCGAGAACGAACTGTCGGGGTCGTGAAAGACGACTGCACCGTCATCGATCGAGACATGACTGTCGTCTGTCAGATCGTAGTCATGCCACCAACTGAACGATGTGAATCGATTGACGGCAGCAGCAGGCGGCAGCGGCAACATCACCTCGTTCACAATCGGAGGGACTCGTCGGAGTATCGATGACCAACAGCCAGTGTCGACACGAACACGATCCGATTGCCCGTCGAATCATGCACGATGATGCTTCGGCCCATCCGGGACTCTTCGATCGTCGGCGGCGCACCCCACCCGGAGGCGGTCATCTCTGCAACCTCTCGGTCCAGGTCCTCCACCGGCACCAGCAGAATGCTCCGTGGAGTGCCGTCGCCGTTGTGCTCACTCAAGTGCAGACTCGCGCCCGATGGCAACGTCATCCCGAGGGACCGCTGCGGATGCGACCGGCGACGCCCACAGCGGTCCCTTACCGGACAGGCCGGTGGACAGCTCGGGAACGTCCGCAGGGGATCCGCAAACGGGTCACAGGTCGAGTACGAACCGCATCGCATGGTCGATGGATTGCATCTCCGCGGGTCCGAGCTTTCCCTGACGCGTCATCAGGCGCTCGGTGGAGACCACCCGGAGCTGATCGCAGCGGGCGTAGGACGTGTGATCCAAGCCGCTGCTGCCAGGCTCGATTTCGATGTGACTTCGTAGCCGATAGTCAGCCGACGTAACGGGCACCACCACCACGAGTCCGCCGGAACCGTTGTTGAGGATGTCAGCAGAAACCACAACGGCAGGGCGGGTAAAAGCGGGTTCGTGCCCGACCGGCTGGCCGAGGTCGACGCTGTACAGCTCCCCGCGCCAGATCAAGCCAGCCCATCCCATTCCTGACGCTCGGCCAAATACTGTTGCCAGAGCTCGGGATCGGCACGTAGCCGCTGATAGTCCTGGTTCAGCCCGAGCTGGAAATCCCGGCGCTCCAAAGCGTCGACGGCCGCATGGAGCACGTCGATGACGGTGGTGTGGCGCTCTCGGGCCATCGACCGGAGTCGCTCGGAATCCGGCCGGCGAACCCGGACCGTTGTGGTGTCCTCGGAAGCCATACGAACGAGTGTAGACGATATGTAGATTGCGTGGCAGGAGAAGGACCCAGGACGCCGCCAGCGAGTCGCCATTCCGGCCGTAACACGAACCCACGTCAGAAGGGATCCATGACCGTGCATTCTCAGAGTTGATGCCCCGCGATGAAGTCGGCATAGGTCGGTGGGAGCGCTTTCGATCGAGTTGCCATCCAGTGGGCTCTGCTGGCACCTACGAGGCATACGGCGGTTCGGTATCCCCGCTCGACGTGATCAGCGTCGAATTGCCCGTTGAGCCCATCAAGATAGACCGGTAGCAGCGACTCAGCCTGGGTCGACAGCGCCAGGTGCGCCAGGTCGAACCCGACCGGCGATGAACCGAGCGTTGCCCAGTCCAGCGCGATCACCCCAGCTTCGTCGGTGTGAAGATTTCCGACGCTGAAGTCTCCGTGCGCGATGCTCCTTTGCAGGTTCGACAGCTGCGCCAGGTAGTTGTCGCGTCGGGCCCAGATTGCCGGGAACCGTGCGTCGACATCGACGGCTGACCAATCGAGGTCACTGACGGCCAGTCGTTGGGCCAATTGATCCTGTGCCAGCCAGGGCTGTTGTAGGGACTGCCCAGTCCGGTTGGCTCCTCGAGCAATTCGACCTGCTGAAGCCAGACGGCCCCTCACACGCAGACCCGGTGCTGCTCCACCGCGACGTCATCCCATCGAACCTGATCATCGACCGACAAGGACGCGTAACCGCACTATTGGACTGGGGCTGTGCCGAATGGGGATCCCGAGCCCGCGTTCTTGTCGGTCTGCCGCTTCGAGCCCTACCCGACCTCGTGTCCGGTTACCGATCAGCGGTCAACGTCGCCACGCCGCCACTACACGACCACGACAATGAGCTGTCGCTTGAGCGGGACGCCTTGTGGTTCCACCTGTATCTGGCACTGGCCATTCTCTTGAAACAACCCTCCACATCGGAAGACCGAAACTGGGCAGCGCCACGGCAGGCGACACTGCTCGACATCCTCGCATTCATCTCCAGCGGGGTACCGGACTCCTGGCCCGACCTTCTACGCCGGCTATCTCCACGCTAGACAACAGCATGGCTCTCAGCTTGCGCGTTGGACGTTCGATCAGAGCAGCGATTGGGCGGCGTCCGCGGCGATTCGGGCCCACTGCTGCTGGATCGGTGTGTTGGCATGCAGCAGGTCCCACAGCGCTGAGCTGGTCAGGCGGGCCTGGGTGCATCGGATCGCAAGCGCGGTGTCCACCCCGGCGGCCTCGGCGAAGATGGTGATCCGGCGGCGTAGCTCGGCGACCGGGTCCGGTGCGCCCAGCAGCTCTTCGTGCCGGTACAGGCACATCGTCATCGCATCGAAGCCGCCGGTTCCGGATCGGCCCTTGGGGTCGACCACTACCCAGCCGCGGTCGGCGTGCAGGATGTTTTGCCCGTGCAGGTCGCCGTGGATCATCGTCTCCGTCCGATCCCGGCCAAGATCATCGATGACTTCCAGCGCGCCGTCGATGACCCGGTCCGGCAACGGGTGCCCGAGTTGTTGATCTTGGTCACGCAGCTGTTCGGCCCAGCCGGGACAGTCGTTCGCCAAGCTCGGCACGCGGGCGGGCGCACGGATGGCCAACCGCGCCGACAGCTCGGCCCCTACGATCAAGCCCTCGTCCGCCGATAGGTCGAGACTGCGTTGTTCGACCCGTTCGATCAACATGGCCAAGTCGGCCGGCTCGTGCTCGTAGAGTCGTACGGCCCCGTTTCCCTGCCAGGCTTGCAAGGCGGCCGGTTCGTCGACGTTACCGGGATGCCGGAAAGAGATCTTGATCATCGCGGGCCCATACGGCGACTCGACCGGGATGATCATTCCGACGCCACCGTGGGTGGGCGGTCCGCTGGGCGCACAAGCCCAGCGAGTCAGATACCGCTGCACCAGGACCGGCAGCTCGTCGATCCAGCTCCGGCCCGCATCACCTTCGCGGGCGATCGTGGCGACGGCCAACGTCTCCGGGATGTTGATCACCCGGGCATCATGTCAGGACGGGACCCGCCAGCAGCCTGGTCACCAGTGTGTTCTTGTACGGCGCTGCCCTAGCCAGCCAGGGTCGAGCGGGCCCGCTGAATCCAGCACTGTGGGACCGTGTGCGGGCTGTCACGTCCGACCCATTAGATTCGTCGCCATGTTCGCCAAGGTTCTGGTTGCCAATCGCGGGGAGATCGCCGTACGCGCCTTCCGTGCTGCCTACGAGCTCGGGGCCAAGACGGTCGCCGTGTATCCGTACGAGGATCGCAACGCGATCCACCGGATCAAGGCCGACGAGGCGTACCTGATCGGTGAGAAGGGGCACCCGGTCCGCGCCTACCTGGACGTGGCCGAGATCGTCCGCGCGGCCACCGCCTGCGGCGCCGACGCGATCTACCCCGGCTACGGCTTCCTGAGTGAGAATCCGGACCTGGCCCGGGCCTGCGACGATGCCGGCATCACGTTCATCGGCCCGCCGGCCGACGTGCTCGAGTTGGCCGGCAACAAGGTCCGGGCGATCGGTGCTGCCCGCGCGGCCGGCATCCCGACGCTGCAGTCGACCCAACCCTCCACCGACGTCGACGCGCTGATCGCCGGCGCCGAGCAGATCGGCTTCCCCGTCTTCGTCAAGGCGGTCGCCGGTGGCGGCGGTCGCGGCATGCGCCGGGTGAACGAGCCGGGCGAGCTACGGGATGCCCTGGACCAGGCGATGCGGGAGGCCGACAGCGCCTTCGGCGATCCGACCGTCTTCATCGAGCAGGCCGTCAGCCGACCGCGGCACATCGAGGTGCAGATCCTCGCCGACGGCCAGGGCAACACCATCCACCTCTTCGAACGCGACTGCTCGCTGCAGCGCCGGCACCAGAAGGTGATCGAGCTCGCTCCGGCGCCGAATATCAGCGCCGAGTTGCGGGAGGCGCTCACCTCCGACGCGGTCAAGTTCGCCGAGTCGCTGAACTACTCCTGCGCCGGCACGGTCGAATTCCTGGTGGAGACGGACGGGCCGCGCGCCGGTGAACACGTCTTCATCGAGATGAACCCGCGAATCCAGGTCGAGCACACGGTGACCGAGGAGATCACCGGTGTCGATCTGGTCCAGTCGCAGATGCGGATCGCCGCCGGCGAAACCCTCGATGATCTTGGTCTGCGGCAGGACGAGATCAAGATCATCGCGGCCGCTTTGCAGTGCCGGATCACCACCGAGGACCCGGCCAACGGATTCCGTCCGGACACCGGCACCATCACCGCCTACCGTTCCGCCGGCGGTGCCGGGGTCCGATTGGACGGCGGCACCGCCGACACCGGCGCGGAGATCAGCGCCCACTTCGACTCGATGCTGGTCAAGCTGACCTGTCGCGGCCGTGACTTCACCACCGCGGTGGCCCGGGCCCGGCGCGCGCTGGCCGAATTCCGGATCCGCGGTGTCAGCACCAACATTCCTTTCCTGCAAGCGGTTCTGGAGGATCCGGAGTTCCTGGCGGGCAACGTCTCCACCCACTTCATCGAGGAACGACCGGAGCTGCTGAACTCCCGCACCCCGGGCGACCGCGGCACCAAGCTGCTGCGCTATCTCGCCGAGGTGACGGTCAACAAGCCGCACGGCGATCGGCCGACGCTGCTGGATCCGGGTGAGAAGCGGCCGGAGGGCGTCGATCTTGCCTCGCCGTCGCCGTCGGGTTCGCGGCAGCGACTTCTTGATCTTGGTCCGGCCGGTTTCGCCGCGGACCTGCGGTCCCGTGATCATGTCGAGGTCACCGACACCACCTTCCGGGACGCCCATCAGTCGCTGCTGGCGACCCGGGTGCGGACCAAGGATCTGCTGCGGATCGCGCCGTACGTCGGCCGGATGCTGCCGGAGTTGTTCTCGGTCGAGTGCTGGGGCGGCGCCACCTACGACGTCGCACTTCGCTTCCTGCACGAGGATCCGTGGGATCGGCTGGCCGCGCTGCGGTACAACATGCCGGGGCTGGCGCTGCAGATGCTGCTGCGCGGACGCAACACCGTCGGCTACACCCCGTACCCGACGAAGGTGACGAAATCCTTTGTCCAGCAGGCAGCCGGGACCGGCATCGACATCTTCCGCATCTTCGACGCGCTGAACGACGTCGAGCAGATGCGGCCGGCGATCGAGGCCGTGCTGGAGACCAACACCACCGTGGCCGAGGTCGCGCTCTGCTACACCAGCGACCTGAACGATCCCGGCGAGAAGATCTACACCCTCGACTACTACCTGCGGCTGGCCGAGCAGGCGGTCGCTGCGGGGGCGCACATCCTGGCGATCAAGGACATGGCCGGTCTGCTCCGGCCGCCGGCGGCCGGAAAGCTGGTGACCGCACTGCGGGAGCGATTCGATCTTCCGGTGCACCTGCACACCCACGACACCGCCGGTGGCCAGATCGGCACCCTGCTGGCGGCGGTCGACGCCGGCGTGGACGCGGTCGACGTGGCCAGTGCGCCGATGTCGTCGACCACCAGCCAGCCGCCGGCTTCGGCGTTGGTCGCGGCGCTGGCCAACACCGAGCGATCGACCAATCTTGATCTTCGTAAGGTGATGGATCTGGAGCCGTACTGGGAAGCGGTGCGGCGGATCTACAAGCCGTTCGAGTCCGGCCTGCCGAGCCCGACCGGCCGCGTTTACGATCATGAAATTCCCGGCGGGCAGCTGTCCAACCTGCGGCAGCAGGCGATCGCGCTCGGGCTGGGGGAGAAGTTCGAGCAGATCGAGGCGATGTACGCCGCCGCGGACAAGATCGTCGGCCGGCCGACCAAGGTCACCCCGTCGTCGAAGGTGGTCGGTGATCTTGCGCTGCACCTGGTCGCGGTCGGCGCCGACCCGATGGACTTCGAGGAGAATCCGAACAAGTACGACATCCCGGACTCGGTGATCGGCTTCCTGGCCGGCGAGCTCGGCACTCCGTCGGGTGGCTGGCCGGAGCCGTTCCGGACCAAGGCGCTGGCCGGTCGTACGGTGCCGATCCGGGAGGAGACGCTCAGCCCGGAGGACGAGAAGGCGCTGGACGAGGGCGGCGCGACCGCCCGCCACACGTTGAATCGGCTGCTCTTCCCGGGACCGACCAAGGACTACCTGGCCGGCCGCGAGGACTACGGCGACATCAACCGGCTGGACACCGCCGACTTCCTCTACGGGCTGCAGCCGGAGACCGAGCACGTGGCCCGGATCGGCCGCGGGGTCAGCGTGATCCTCGGCCTGGAAGCGATCGGCGAGGCCGACGAGCGCGGCCTGCGGACGGTGATGTGCACGCTGAACGGCCAACTGCGGCCGATCCGGGTCCGGGACAACTCGATCAAGGTCGACATCAAGGCCGCCGAACAGGCCGACCCGAACAACCCGAATCACGTCGCGGCACCGTTCTCCGGCGTGGTGAGCCTCAAGGTCGCCGAGGGCGACCGGGTCGAGGCCGGCGCCACCGTCGCGACCATCGAGGCGATGAAGATGGAGGCATCCATCACCGCCCCGAAGGCCGGCGTCGTACAGCGGTTGGCGATCGGTGGTGTCCAGCAGGTCGAGGGCGGCGACCTCGTCCTCGTCCTCTCCTAGCCGACTTGTCAATCGCTGGTGTTGCTATAGCCAAACCAGCGACTGACAACTCGGGTGGGTCAGGTTAGTTTGCGGTAGTCGCGCGGGCTCCAGGACAGCATGCCCTCGATCCGGACCATCGCGGACTGGTGCAGCAGGGTCACCGGGTTGTCGCCGTCGAAGCGGTAGAGCCCGGTGGCCGGGTCGCGGTAGCGCTGATAGGACTGGTCGGCGTACCAACGGATCGCCTTCTGGTACAAGCGATCCGGGGCGATCGTGGACAACTGCAGCAGGTTGGCGAAGAAGATCGCGTTGAACTCGGCCGGCTGGTCGAAGTAGTGCTCGTCAGCGGCGTAGAAGTCGAGTGCGGCAGCAGCCGTACGCCGAGCTTGATCAAGATATTGCCGCCGGCCGGTGGCCCGGTAGAGCAGCGCCCCGGCGCCGATCATCACGCCCTGGTTGTACGACCACTGGGTCCGGTCGATGCTGCCGTCCATGTGCACGTTGTCCCAGTAGAGCTCGTTCGGCGCGAGCAGATAGCTGCGCACCCAGTCGTACATCTTGAGCGACCAGTCCAGGTAGGACCTCTTGCCGGTCAGCAGATACAGCCGCAGCCCGATCTCCGCACCGGGCGCGTTCGACACCGTGTTGCGGTCGTGACTCCAACTGGCCTGGGTCCAGAAAACCCCACCAGGACAGGGATGACTGGCGTCGGTGTCCCAGCCGTAGGTGACCAGATCGAAGATCTGCTCGGCCTTGGTCAGCGCGGTGCGGTCGCCGCGACCGTTCAGGTTGTGCCGGAGCAGGAAGCCCAGCCCGAGCCACTCGTTGTCGTCGTAGAACTTGTCGCCGCCCTGCCCGGCCGGCGGCCGCAGGTAGGAGTCGTAGCCCGGCGGATCGGTCTGGTTGTTCCAGTACGCCTCCAGCGCGCGGAAGCGATCGTCGACGTCGGAACGGTAGCGGCGGCCGATGCCGGGAATGCCGGACATCACCTGGGTGGCCACCATGGCCTGGCCGAACGGCCAGACGTAGCTCCACGGGTTGCCGTCGGTGTACGGGTACTGCTCCAGATAGAAGTGGCTGTCCGGGTCGTAGAAGTACTTCTGCAGCGCGTTGTACGCCTGCTGCGCACGGATCAGATGGGCGGGCAAGCGGCCGTGGGCCGGTGCGGTGGTCCCGTCGGCGTGTGCAGACGGCGCCGCCTGCCAGCCGGTGGCGGCGACCGCTGCCAGGCCGAGACCGCCGGCCAACGCGCCCCTGCGTGACGTTGAGAAGGGACGCGAGATGGGAACGGAATGCTTCATTGCATGACTCCTCGGATCGAGTCGGTCCAGCACCTGATCGTGCTGGCCCCTCCATGGGGAAACGTTTCCAGCCCGTAGCATAGCGGCGTGCTCATTCAGGTAGGGGGAGGTCCCGTCGGCGGACCGACCAGCAAGGACGGCGCCGGCTTCGGCAGTGTCGACGCGACCCACTACACCGGTACGGCGTCGGGCCGTCAGTCGGCGGTGATCGCGCAGCCCGCCCGGGCTCTGGGCCCGAACGACCGGCTGCGCTACAAGATCTATCCCGAGCTGGACGACCGACTCGACTACCCGGCCACCTACGCGGCGATTGAGCTTCGCTTCGACGACGGTTCGCTGTTGTCCGAGCTGGGCGTCCGCGATCAGTACGGGATGCCCGCTGACGCGGCCGGACAGGGGGCGGCCAAGATCCTCTACGCCGACCAGTGGAACGACGTCCAGATCGACCTGTCGGCCGCCGCCGGCCGTCGCGTGGAGGAGATCCTGCTGGTCGTCGACCCGCCGGAATCCCTTGCCGGACAGGCGTTCTCGGGTTGGCTGGACGACATCGAGATCGGGCCCTGGCCGGCGGTGCCGGACGGCTCCGACCTGGTCGGCTACGTGGACACCCGGCGTGGCACCAACGCCAGCGGCGGCTTCTCCCGCGGTAACAATCTGCCGATCACGGCCTGGCCGAACGGCTTCAACTTCGTCACCCCGGTGACCGACGCGAGCACCCATCGCTGGCCGTACGAGTATCACCGGGCCAACAACGCCGACAACCGGCCCGAGTTGCAGGGGCTCAGCTTCTCCCACCAACCCAGCCCGTGGATGGGTGATCGCAACCAGTTGTCGATCATGCCGTGTCTCGGCGCCGAACCGCTCGGAGATCCCGCCGCTCGAGCGGTTGCGTTCAGCCACGACAACGAGATCGCCCGACCCGACCACTACTCGGTCCGGCTGGACAACGGGGTGCTTGCGGAGCTGGCACCGACCGACCACGGCGCGATCTTCCGCTTCGACTACGGCGACACCACCGGGTCTCGACACCTGATCTTCGACACCGTTGATGATCATGGTTCGTTCTCCTTCGACGGCACGGCACTGACCGGTTGGGTGGACAGCGGGTCGCCGCGTTCGGAGTCCGGGATGACGCGGATGTACTGCTACGGCGTCTTTTCCTCGACTCCGATTGAGTTCGCGCCGACCGCAGACGGTCGGGCACCGGCTCGGGCCGCGAGCTTTGGTGAGATCACCGAGCTGACGCTTCGGATCGCGACCTCGTTCATCGGCGTCGATCAAGCCCGGCACAACCTGGAGTTGGAGCTGGCCGATCGCAGCTTTGCCGAGGTGCGGCGTGCAGCCAACAAGGCGTGGAACGATCGGCTCTCGGTGATCCGCGTCGCGGACGCGACCCAACCGCAGCTGCGGACGCTCTACGGCTGCCTCTATCGGCTCAACCTCTATCCCAATTCACACTTCGAGAACACCGGCAGCGTCGATCAACCCGACTTCCGTCACGCCAGCCCGGTGATCGCACCGATCGGTGAGCCGGGCGACGAGCGAACCAACGCGGTGATCAGATCCGGGAAATGCTATGTGAACAACGGATTCTGGGACACGTACCGGACGGCGTGGCCGGCCTACGCGTTCCTGTACCCGACGTTGGCCGGCGAGCTGGTGGACGGCTTCGTCCAGCAGTATCGCGACGGCGGCTGGATCGCGCGCTGGTCGTCGCCGGGTTATGCCGACTGCATGACCGGCACCAGCTCGGATGTCGCCTTCGCCGACGCCTACCTGAAGGGCGTGCAACTGCCGGACCCGCTGGCCACGTACGATGCCGGGCTGCGGAACGCCACCGTCGCCTCACCCGAATCCGTGGTCGGACGCAAAGGCGTCGACCGCGGGTTCTTCGCCGGCTACGTCGACACCGACACCGACGAGAGCGTCTCCTGGACGCTGGAGGGCTACATCAACGACTTCGGTCTGGCGCTGATGGCCGAACGCTTGGCCGACGATCCGGTCACTCCCGACGAACGGCGTGAACAACTCCGTGAGGAAGCCGGCTACTTCCGCCGCCGGGCGGAGAACTATCGGCTGCTCTTCGACCCCAAGATCAACTTCTTTCAGGGACGGCGACCGGACGGCAGCTTCGCCCGCAGCGTGCAGGATTTCGATCCGTGCGAGTGGGGCGGCGACTTCACCGAGACCGACGGCTGGAACTTCGCCTTCCACGTACCGCACGACGGCGTCGGTCTGGCGAAGCTGTACGGCAGCCGGGACGGGCTCGAAGCCAAGCTGGACGAGTTCTTCAGCACGCCGGAGCTCGCGGACAAGAAGGGCACCTACGGCTCGATCATCCACGAGATGCTCGAGGCCCGAGCCGTCCGGATGGGGCAGTACGGCTTCAGCAATCAGCCCGCCCATCACATCGCTCACCTCTACAACTACACGGCCACGCCGTACAAGGCGCAACGGATCGTCCGCGAGGTGCTGCAACGGCTGTTCGTGGGCGAGCAGATCGGTCAGGGTTATCCGGGCGACGAGGACAACGGCGAGATGTCGGCCTGGTACATCTTCTCCGCGCTCGGCCTGTATCCGCTGCGTGTCGGGGCACCCGACTACGCGCTCAACGCACCCCTGTTCAGCCGAGCCGAGGTGCGGCCGCTGGGCGGTCGGCCGATCACGATCGTGGCTCGGAATCAGGACCGGGATCATCACTACGTGCAGCAGGTGACGATCAACACAGAGGCGCTGCGCAGTGCATCGATCGGTGCACAGGAGCTGACCGGAACGCTGGAATTCGATCTTGGTCCGGAACCGTCCGACTGGGCGACCGCCGCCGACGAAATGCCGCCGTCGCTGACCGGAGTTGATCATGAACCGGCCGTGTTGACCGATCGGATCGGATCCCAAGAGGGCCCCTACGCGGCGCTTTTCGACGACGACTCGCGTACGGAATTGCCCGTCAGGGTTGAAGAATCGATCAGCTGGAGTTTGGACGAACCGGCCGCGGCCGAGTTCTACACGCTGAGCTCCGGATCGGCCGACGGCGACCCACACTCCTGGCGGCTGGAAGGTTCTGTCGACGGTCGAGCCTGGACAGTGCTCGACGAACGATTCGATCAACAGTTCCGCTGGCGCCGGCAGACCCGGCCGTTCAAGATCACCGAACCCGGCTCGTACCGCGACTATCGGTTGGTGATCCTGGCTGCTGACGAGTCGGCTGCCTTGAGCGAACTCGAGTTGCTGTCGTGATGGGCAAGATCATCGACGCGCACGCGCATCTGCAGTTGTCCGACGAGGAAGCCTGGGTGGATGCACCGCACCGACTGCCGGACTACCAGCAGGCAACTGCCGATCTTCAGCTGTCGCGGTTCGCCGTCCTGGTGATGGCGCCGGCGGGCGACCTGCACCGGACCCGGGCGCAGAACGACTACGCACTGTCCGTCGCCGGCAGCGACGAGCGAGCGTTCGCCCTGTGCTCGGTCCATCCCGACGACGGCGATCGGGCCCTGGCGGAGATCGACCGGGTCGCGCGGGCGGGTGCCGCGGGACTGAAGCTTCATCCAAGCACTCAGCAGTTCGACGTCGCGTCCGAGGAACTACTGGCGGTGGTCAGGCGGGCCGGTGATCATGGTCTGCCGGTTCTGTTCGACAGCGTGGCCGTCGCCGATCCGGGCCAGCCGGAGAAGTTCGTCGGGCTCGCGATGTCCTGTCCGGACACGGAGCTGGTGCTGGCCCACACGTTCGGCCCGAAGTTCGTCCAGGCCGTCATGTTCTCGGTGCTGAGCCGCTATCCGGGCACCCGGCGCAACGTCTACCTCGAACTGTCGGCCACGGTCTGCATGTTCGCCGACAGCCCGTACGTCGAGCAACTGGCCTGGCTGTGTCGCCGGCACGGCCTCGACCGGGTGCTGTGGGGCAGCGACTACCCGCTGTTCTCACCGACCGAATCGCTGCAAGCCCTTACCGGCTTCGGATTCAGCGGCGACGAGTTCGAACAGGTCACCCACCACACCGCCGCGTCGGTCTACCACCTCGCGTGATCGCTGGGTGTCCTGTCACGACGCGGCGGGCGCGGCCGGTGACGGCTGCTCGGCAGCCCACGACGCCAACAGCCGCAGCCTTTCGTGTGAGGGTGAGCCGGGCTCGGCCGTGTAGAGCATCAGGATGTGTCCTGGATCGTTGGTGATCGCCAGTTCCTCGTAGGCGAAGATCACTTCGCCGACCACCGGATGGTTGAAGCGTTTGGTGCCCGAGCCGTGCGTCCGTACGTCGTGCGATCCCCAGAGCGTGCGGAAGGTCTCGCTGCAGGTCGACAGCTCGCCGACCAGGTCCTGCAGATTGCGGTTGTGTGGGTCTCGTCCGGCTTCGGCGCGCATGATCGCCACACACATCTGGGCGAACAGATCCCAATCAGGATAGAAATCCCGGGAGGCGGGGTCGAGGAATTGGAACCGGGCAAGGTTCGGCGTCCGACCTCCGTCGCCGATCAGCGGCGAGTAGAACGCCCGGCCGAGTTCGTTGGTGGCCAGTAGATCCTGATGGGCGTTGCGGACGAACGCAACACCGTCGGTGATCGAATTCAACGCCCAGTGCAGGCTCGCCCGGGTGGCCGGATTCTTGCTGGTACGACGCCGATTCCGGGCCGAAGCGGGGACGCCGTCGGCGGCGCGAGCAAGATCAAGAAGGTGCGCCCGCTCGGTGTCGTCCAGTTGCAGCGCCTGGCTGACCGCATCGAGGACGGAGGCGGACGCACCGCCGATGGCGCCCCGCTCCAACCTGGCGTAGTACTCCACGCTGACGCCGGCGAGCAGGGCGACCTCGGAACGGCGAAGTCCGGCCACCCGCCGATTGAGCCCGGCCGGGATGCCGGCGCGCTCCGGAGTGAGCTTGGCCCGTCGCGACATCAGGAACTCGCGTACCTCTGCCTTGTTGCTGGGGGCCTTGTTGTCCATGGGACGAGGTTAAGGCCATCCCCGCCGGTCCAGACCCGCCAGAGGTGCCCTGCCGGTACACCCCACGACAGTGACTTCTCCGGATTCGCCCGATCGCGTTAGCTGGACGACAGCTGCCGGCGCGAACCCTGCCGGTCGATACAGATCAGTACGAGGAGAACCTTTCGATGCGTGGTGTCGTGATGCATGCCCCCGGCGACGTCCGGGTCGAAGACCTGCCCGATCCGGTGATCAAGGAGCCGACGGATGCGATCATCCGGCTGGCCGCGACGTGCGTCTGCGGATCCGACCTGTGGCCCTATCGCGGCGCCGATGCGGTCACCGAACCGTTGTCGATGGGCCACGAGTATGCCGGTGTGGTCGAGGAGGTCGGCTCGGCGGTGACGACGATCAAGCCCGGCCAGTTCGTGGTCGGCTCGTTCTTCGCCTCCGACAACACCTGCGAGATCTGCCGGGCCGGCTACCAGACGTCGTGCGTCCACCGTGAGGTGCTGGGCACCAGCGGCGGAGCGCAGGCCGAACGGATGCGGGTGCCGCTGGCCGACGGCACCCTGGTCGCGACCCCGAGCCTGCCGGACGCCGATCTGGTGCCGAGCTTGCTGGCCGCTTCCGATGTGCTCGGTACCGGGTGGTTCGGTGCCGTCGCGGCCGAGGCCGGACCGGGCAAAACGGTTGCCGTCGTCGGTGACGGTGCGGTCGGGTTGCTGGCGGTGCTGGCGGCCAAGCAACTCGGTGCCGAGCGGATCATCGCGATGTCGCGGCACGCGTCGCGGCAGCAGCTGGCCGTCAAGTTCGGCGCCACCGACATCGTCGAGGAACGCGGCGAGGAAGGCGTTGCCCGGGTGAAGGAGCTGACCGGTGGACTCGGCGCGCACAGCGTGATCGAGGCGGTCGGCACCCAGGAGTCGATGCGACAGGCGATCGGTGCCACCCGCCCAGGTGGTCATGTCGGTTTCGTCGGCGTGCTGCACGACGTGGAGATCAAGGGCGACGACATCTTCATGACCCACGTGCACCTGCACGGCGGCCCGGCTCCGGTACGCCGGTTCCTGCCGGAGCTGATCGAGCTGATCGTGAACCGGGTCATCGATCCGGGCGAGGTGTTCGATCTCGAACTGCCGCTGGACCAGGCCGCCGAGGGCTACCGGGCGATGGACGAGCGGCGCGCGATCAAGGTGCTGCTGCGGCCGTGACAACTCCGGCAGCACTCTCCGGCGACGAAGCATCGGGCACGTCGCCGCGCCGCGGCGTCGACCAGCCCGGTGCTCGGCTGACGAGCGCGTTGGTCGGCACGGTGATCTTCCTGACCGCGATGGCCCCGCTGGCCACCGACATGTACGTGCCGGCCTTCCCGCAGGTGGCGGCCGACCTGTCGACCGGCGCCACCGGCGTGCAGCTGACTCTGACGGCCTTCTTTGCCGGGATGGGATTGGGACAGCTGATCGGCGGACCGGTGTCCGATCAGTACGGCCGGCGCCGGTTGTTGCTCGTGTCGACGATGATCATGACGGTGGCATCGGTCGGCTGTGCTGTCGCGCCGTCGATCGCGATCATGATGGCGGCCCGATTCCTGCAGGGCTTCGCCGGCGGCTGGGCGATGGTGATCGGGCGGGCGGTCGTTGTTGATCTGGCTACCGGTGCGCGGCTGGTCCGGGTGCTGAACGCGATTGCCGCCGTCGGCGGGATCGCGCCGATCGTGGGTCCGCTGCTCGGTGCGGTGATCCTGCAGTTGTCGCACTGGCGGGTCTCGTTCTGGGTGGTGGCCGTGCTCGGCCTGGCGATGACCATCAGCATCGCGATCGCGGTGCCGGAGTCGTTGCCGATCCAGCGCCGGCACGGCGGCGGGCTGCGGACCTTCGTCCGTGCAGGGCGTCAGGTGCTCGGCCATCGAAGCTATGTCGGCTATCTGGTGGTGGCGGGTTCGGCGATGGCGGCGCTGTTCGCCTACGTCGCGACGTCGGCGTTCGTACTGCAGTCGATGAACGGCCTGTCGCCGGTGGCGTACTCGATCGACTTCGCCGCCAACGCGGCCGGGATGACGCTGGCAGCGGCGGTCGCGTCGAGGCTGGCCGGGCGGGTCGCCACCCGCAAGATCATCTTCGTCGGTCAACTGGCGGCGTTGGCGGCGGGGCTGGTGATGTTGGTCGGCGCGCTGTTCTTCGACACGCCGCTGATCGTGGCGCTGATCGCCTTCTTTGTGCTGATGTCGGCGCAGGGACTGATCGGCCCCAACGGCGGGGCGCTCGCCTCAGCCGCGGTGCCCGACCACCCCGGCACCGGCTCGGCCGTGCTCGGTTGCGTGCAGTGGATCGCCGCGGGCGTGATCCCGCCGATCGCCGGTCTCGGCGGTTCACACACAGCCGTGCCGATGGCGGTGTTGATCATCGGCGGTGCGGCGGTGTCGATGATCGGGCTGCTGGTCATTGCTCGGCCGGCCGGGCGAGCGCGTCAGGACCGGCCCAGCACCTCGGTTTGAACCAGGACCTCGGTCTGGCCCAGCCCGGTGACCTCGAGATTGCTGCTGTCGAAGGCGGGATCGGCGTATCGGCCGAACCAATCCTCGAGTTCTGCCCGCAGCCCGGCGACCCGGTCGCGCCGGCCGGGATCCTCCACCAGATTGTTGCGCTCGCCGGGGTCGGCGTCCAGGTCGTAGAGCTCGTCCGGCTCGTCGCCGCGGCGAAGCACGTACTTCCATTGCCTGGTACGAATCATCCGGGTTGCGCCGTACTCGTCGAAGATCACCACCCGGTCGCGCGGCTGATCACCGCCGGTGATCAGATCGGCGAAACTGCTGCCGGGTCCGTCGCCGAGAGCGTCCGGCCGCAGACCGGCCAGCTCCAACAGCGTCGGCGCCAGGTCGTAGCCGGAGATCAACTCATCGCAGATCTGTGCGGGGATGGTGCCGGGCATGCTGATCATGGCCGGCACCTTGACCGCTTCCTCGTACATGTTCAGCGGGTAGGTGCCGTTGCCCTTGCCCCAGACACCGTGCTGGCCGCAGCTGTAGCCGTTGTCGCTGAGGAACATGATCACGGTGCTCTCCAGCAGGCCGCGG
Source organism: Microlunatus elymi (assembly GCF_007362775.1). NCBI lineage: Bacteria > Bacillati > Actinomycetota > Actinomycetes > Propionibacteriales > Propionibacteriaceae > Microlunatus > Microlunatus elymi. The sequence goes on along the minus strand of NZ_CP041692.1, from coordinate 4,622,442 downwards.
TCACGAAGATCATCGACGATCCGGCCGATCTGCCGATCCATCGCCGAGATCGCGGCGAAGTAGCCGACCAACGACTGGCGGACATCCTGCTCGCGACCGAGCGGCCAGCCGCCGGAGCTGTAGCGCGTCCACGGGTGATCGGGCTCCTGCGGACAACTGGCGAATTCCGTGTCCTGGTAGAGCTTGGTGAACTCTTCGGGGTGGTTGTCCTTCCACGGCGCATGCGGCGCGGTGAAGTTGACGCTCAGCCAGAACGGATCCTGGTGCCCGTCGGCCGATTCCAGGAAGGTCCGCGCGTCATCGCCGATCGCCTCGGTCAGGTAGTTCGGTTCGTTGATCAACTCGCCGTCGCGGACCACCGGCGCGCCGTAGTAGGGACCGCCGCCCAGCTGATGGGCGAACCAGTGCTCGAATCCCCTGTGCGGTTGATCATTGGCGCCCAGGTGCCACTTGCCGGACAGCCCGCAGCGGTAGCCGTGATCGGACAGCACGTCGGTCACCAGAGGCTGGCCGCGCAGGAAGTCGATGCCGTCGGCGCCGACGTGATGCGCACTGATCCAGTCGTGCACGCCGTGTTTGGACGGCGGCTGGCCGGTGAACAGCGTCGCTCGTGCCGGCGAACAGACCGGCGACGTGCAGAAGAAGTTGCTGAACCGGGTCCCGCTGGCCGCCAGCGCATCCAGATGGGGCGTCTGAATCTCCGGATTCCCGGCGGCACCCAGCGCCCAGGCTCCCTGATCATCGGAAATGATCAACACGACGTTGGGCCTGCTGGCAACTCGGCTTGCCATGGAACGGACTCCCTCTCGAATGCGCCTCGGTCAATCAACAGCACGATAGCGGCTCGACGAACACCGCAACCATCGCGCGGCGGCTGTCATGATCATCTCGACCGGTCAGGCACCCAGCACAACAGACGGTGTCGGGGGCTTGTCGAGATGGTGGCGTATTCGGATGCGGTAGTTGAGCCTGGGTTTTTGATCATGGTCGATCCAGCGGGGTGGGATCCAGTACGGGAGTCCGTCGATCATCCGGCATTGCCAGCCGAGTGCTTCGAAGTTGCTGTGGTGAAACAAACACGTCAACGTGAGATTGTCAATGTCGGTCGGGCCACCGTTGAGCCAGGAGATGATGTGGTGTCGTTGGCACCATTGGGGTGGCCGGTTGCAGCCGGGGAAGGAGCATCCGCCGTCGCGGGCGATCAGGGCGGCGGTCTGGTTCTTGTCGGCGATCCGGCGGTCGCGGCCGAGCCACAGCACTTTGCCTTTGGCGCTGAGGATGGTGGGGACGATGTCGGAGTTGTCGGCGAGTTTGCGCACCATCTCGGGTGAGATGGGGGTGCCGTCGCCGTAGCGGCCGTGGCCGTACTGGCCGATCAGGTTGTCGTGGTCGATGGTGATGATCACGGTGGCCGGGGTGCCGCCGACCGATGGGTTGTCGCCAGCCTGGAGCAGCCGGCTGAACGCTTCGTCCAGGGCGTCGTGCAGCCGTTGCCCGCGGGTACGCAGGTCGGGTTCGACCGGTGGCCGGTTCGGGTTCGACGGTTGATCCTCGCCCGCCTGTTGATCGTCGCCGGCCTGGTGATCGTCACTCAGCTGTTGATTTTCGTCGGGTTGTTGATCTTGACCGTCGGGTTGCTCTTGTCTCGCGGCTTGTTGATCTTGTTCGGCTTCGTGGTCGGGGTCGGGATAGCTGTGTTGGGGTGCGGTGAGGGGTTCGAGGATGGCGTTGAGTTTCTGGCCGAGGGCTGGGGTGAGTCGGCCGCGCAGGTGCCAGGCGCCGTCGCGGCCTTTCCAGAGGTAGACGGCGCGTTGGGCCTGGTGGACTTGTTCTTCGCTGAAGGTGCCGTCGGGGTTGATCCGGTCGGCCAGTTCGTCGATCACGTAGCCGAGTTCGGTGGGTGGCAGGGTGGTGGCGGCGTCGGTGAGGATTTCTTCGGCCTCGTCGAGTTGCTCGGTCGTGGTCCACGGCAACTGGTCCAGGTCGCGGAGGGCTTGGATCACCCGGTCGGCGTTCCCGGCCGGGACGTGGCCGGCGGCGACTGCGGCGGCCAGCCGGGGCCGTTTCGGCTCCAACCGCTCACCGAGCATCGTCGTTTCGCCGCGCAGCGCCTTGGCGGCGCGGACGCGCCGGTGGGCTTCGCTGTGGTCGATGTGGAGCAGGTCGACCAGTAGTTTCGAGGTGGCGCATTGGGCCAGCCGACGGGCCAGCCCGGTCGCCTGGCAGGCGGTCACGATCTCCTGATCCACCACCGACGTCCGGGATCGGACGGTTTCGAATCGGCGGGCGAAGTCGATGAGTTGATCATCGCCGACCCCGGCGAGGCGGTCGTGGGCGAGGGTGTCGATCACCGCATCGAGGGCGGTGTCCAGCTGCTGCAGCGTGTGCCCGAGGTCGGATGCCGCGGGGGCTGGTTGATCGACAGGTGCCATGCCCTGATTCTACTATCGAACAGGTGTTCGATCAAGAGATTGAGGCGAGAAATCTCTTGCAGGTAAGGAAAAACTGGGCGGGTTGGTTGTCGGTGGCGTGTGATATGGGCTGCGCGTCGACTGATCGTCCTCTGCCGGCCCCGTGGTCGAACTTCTCCCAGTGAGGGGTTGGTCAGGCGGTGGTCAGCTGACTTGCTTTGTGAAGAAGACGCGGCGGAAGCCGTCCTGGGTCGCACGGTGGGTCTGCTGGTAGCCGTGGTGTCGGTAGTAATCCAGGTTTTCCGTCATCGCCTCGTTGGTGTAGAGGCGGACTTCGTACAAACCGTTCGCGCGGGCCTGGTCCTCGGCGAGGCGCAGGAGTCGGGTGCCCACGCCGAGGCCTTGGGCGTGCGGTGCGACGGCCACGTTCTCCAGCAGCAGATGGTCCTTGGCGACTGCGACCACGAGCAGCCCGATCAGCGCATCGCCTTGCTGCGCTACCCAGGTGCGGCCGTCGTTGACGGCCTGGCTGTAGTCGGTGGCCATCGGGGCGGGTTCGCATCCCATCCGTTCCACGTACGGCTGGTAGGCCAGCCGTGCAAGACGACGGAGGGTCTCGACGTCTGCGGGCTCTGCGGGTCGCAGTGAAACGGCTTCCGGGTTGATCATCGATCAAACACAATAACCGGGTTGGAGTGGTACGCGTCGTTGTTCGGCCGGGCCGATGAGATGGTTGGTTGGCGATGAGGTGATGTGGCCGGTGGCGTAACCTGATCACTCCTCTGTGCGAGGATGCCGACACGATGATTGAGGCAATTCCCGACGGCCTGACGCGCAACCATGGCGACCCGAAATGGGACGAGTGGTTGGACCGGCTGCCGAAGTTGATCAAGGAACTGGTGGGGGAGTGGGGGCTCCGCCCTGACGGGCCGGCGATGCACGGTGCGGCGGCCTATGTGCTCCCGGTCCGGGACGCGCAGGGTCAGCTTGCAGCGCTCAAGATCACTATGCCGCATCCCGAGGCAGACCACGAACATCTGGCGCTGCGGACCTGGGACGGCAACGGTGCGATCCGGCTGCTGCGGGCCGATCCGCGGCGTTGGGCGATGCTGCTCGAGCGCGCGGACGCGACCAAGGATCCGAATCAACTGCCGATCACCGACGCGTGTGAAACAGTCGCCGAGTTGTACGCGAACCTGCACGTCCCCGCGATTCCGCAGTTGATCAAGCTGTCCGACGCCACTGCCGGCTGGGCGGACCGCCTGACGTCACTGCTTGATCATCGGGCGGTTCCGCGGCGCCTGGTCGAGCACGCGACGGCACTCGCGCGCGAATTCGCCACGGATCCGGACACCGACGGTCGGCTGATCCACACTGACCTGCATTTCGACAACGTGCTCGGATCGCTGCGTGGCAAGGAGGAATGGCTGGCGATCGATCCGAAGCCGATGTCGGGCGATCCGGCGTACGAGGTGGCTCCACTGCTCTGGAACCGTTGGGACGAGGCAGTCGCCACCGGCGACCTGCGCAACGCCGTCCTGGACCGCATCTACACCGTGGTCGACGCGACCGGCCTCGACGAGGATCGCGTCCGGGACTGGGTGATCGTGCGCGAGTTGGTCAACGTGCTGTGGGCTCTGGTGGACGGCGACAAGTCCCCGGACGACGACTGGGTCACCCAGTCGATCGTGATCGCCAAGGCGGCGCAACGGTGATCACCAGCAGTTGATCAGCCCCGCATGATCAACCGGGTCGGCGGCTGGGGCGGCGGTGCGGGAAGCTGCAGCGGGCGCGCCCCAGGGGTGAACGATCCCAGCAGCGAACTGGCGCCGGTGGCCGATGCAATCGTGCCCGGAAGTCCGTACCAGCTGAGGAATCCGAGCAGTGCCATCAGGTAACACTCCTTGGCCTGCGCCGGGATACCGAAGTCCTCCGAGGTACGCACGACCGTCGTCCCCGCCAGCGCCGCGATCCGGCGCATCATGGTGGGATTGCGTACGCCGCCACCGGAAACCACGAGTTCTTCCAGCTGCCAACGGGAGCAGGCATCGCCGACCAGGGCCGCGGTCAGCTCGGTCAAGGTCCCGACAAGATCGTCAAGACCAAGATCATGATCGCCGACCTTGGCAGACAGGTAGTCGGCGTCGAAGAGTTCCTTGCCGGTGGACTTCGGTGGATCGGTTCGATAGTACGGCTCGTCCAACAGCCGACACAGCAGTTCATGATCAACAACACCGCGGTCCGCACGCACCCCGTCGGTGTCCATTCGCTCGACTCCACCGGTTGCCCTGCTGACCGCCAGATCGATCAACGCGCTCGCCGGGCCCAGGTCGTAACCGATCACCCGATGATCATCATCGCGGACGGTGAGATTGGCGATCCCACCAAGATTGAGCACCCCGCGGCGTACGTCATCTTCCAACAGCAGCAGGGAATCCAGCATCGGAGCCAGTGGCGCGCCCTGGCCGCCGCGAGCGATGTCGCGGGTCCGCAGATCCGACAGCACCGGCGTCCCGGTCGCCTCCGCGATCCAGGCAGCCGCACCCAGTTGCAGGGTGCCCAACGCGTGCCCGTCGGACACCCAGTGAAACACCGTCTGCCCGGGTGAGACGACAAGATCAACATCGCCGTACGTGTTGATCGCCTCGGCGGCCACCTCGCCGAACAACCGCCCCAATTCGGTGTCCAGTCGGCAGACCTCGGCGATGTCGGTGCGCTGCGGCGGCAACACGGCCGCGATCCGGGAGCGCAGTTCGTCCGACAGCCCACGACTGAGGAGTCCGAGCGGACGGCAGGACAGTTCCGTCCCGACAAGATCGAATTCGGCCACCGCGGCGTCGATGCCGTCGAACGAGGTCCCGCTCATCAGACCGGCAACCCGAAGCGTGGCCAATCAGGTCACACCCCAAAAGCCGATCAGATCGGGTGCCGGGCGCTGCAAGGTCGGTGCGACATCGGCCCAATGGCTGAAGCCGTCCAGCCAGTTCGCGAGCGCATAGACCCGTTCGCGGTCGTCGCCGTCCTCGATCTCGTCGATCGCCTGCCGATACGAGTCGGCCATCCAGGTGGCCTCCTCGCCGGACTGAAAACCGACCAGCAGCCCGCGGGGTGCGATCAGCGGCAATTCCGTGTGGCTGCTGAGCAGGTGCCGCAGGCCGGCGGCCGCATGCACCCCACCACGCGCGAGCGCGAAATCCAGGCTGTCCAGCTTCTCACCGTGCAGTGACAGACTGGTGAAACCCCAGGCGTTTTCCTTGATCAACAACTCCAGCAGCCGCCAGCTGGCCGCCCTCCGCTCGGCCGGTACGAACGCACCGGCCAGGATCCGTTCAAGATCTGCGGGCACCGGATCGTCCGGGTCCAGCACCGGCGTCCCGGGAGGTCGGCGGAAGATCGGCCCGAGCTTGGACAACAGCCCGCCATGATCGGCGGTGTGCGGCGGAGCCAGGGCGACGACTGCCTGCTGCCGGAGCCGCTCCGCCCACTGTGGCGGGGCGCCGAACATGCTGCGGACCTCCTCGATCCCGATGGCGTACAGCCGTAGCTCGCCCATGGGCTCAACCTAATTCACCCGCGCGGCACCGGCTATAGGCTCGCGGTATGAACACCAAGTCCCGGCAACTGATCGTCACGGGACTTCTGCTTCTCCTGGTGGCCGTCGTCGTTGTGGCCGCCATCGTCCGCGCCCTCTCGTAGTAGGGTCGGTCGCCGTCGACGAGTCGGGCTGACGAGGGGAACACGAGTGCTGCCGATCCCAGCACCAGGCACACGCCGGGTGAGCGCGCGTCCGGCGCGCCCGTTGCCCGCACTGATCGGGTTGCTGCTCGTCGGGTTGCTGCTGGCGGGCTGGGCCGCTGCACCGGCGTACGCGGACGACCAGCCCGTCTTCACCATCAGCGACGCGCGGATCAGCGAATCCAGCGGCCTGGCCACCGACACCAACCAGGGCCTCTACTGGACCGTGAACGACTCCGGCGACGAGGCCCGGGCGTTCGCGCTGAACGAGTCCGGCCAGGTCCGGGGGACGCTCGGTTTTCGTGCGCAGGTCACCGACGTCGAGGCGGTCGCCTATCACGACGGCTCGCTCTACATCGGTGACATCGGCGACAACGACGGCAAACGCGACTTCGTCACCGTCTACGAACTGTCCAATCCGGCGCCCGACAACGGCACCGTGCTCTATCACGCCTACGACTTCGCCTACCCGGACGGCGCCCACGACGCCGAAGCGTTGTTGATCAAGGACACCGGCCGGATCTACATCGTCACCAAGGGCGCCGACGGCGGCATCTACCGGGCTCCGAAGGACCCGTCCCGGCAGCAGGTCAACCAGCTGACCCGGGTCGCCGACGCACCGCCGTACGTGACCGACGGCACGTTCCTCGCCGATGGCCGGATGGCGCTGCGCAGCTATGTCGACGTCAAGATCGTCGATCCCGGCCAGGACTACAAGGTGGTCGCTCAGGCGGCGACACCGTTCCAGCCGCAGGGCGAGTCGATCACCACCTCGCTGGACGGCAAGAGTCTGCTGGTCGGCAGCGAGGGCAAGGACTCGGCGGTCTATTCGATGCCGATTCCGCAGAGCGTCGGACAGGCCCCGTCGGCCGGCGCCTCACCGCCGGCCGAGAGCGCCACCCCGACGCCGACGCCGAGCGCGACGGCCCGGCGCAGCGAGGCTCCGCAGGACACCGACGTGGAGAACACCTCCGGTCCCGGCCGGCGAGGGACCTGGGGTGCGATCGGGCTGGCCGGTCTGGTCGCCGTGGTCGCCGCCGCCGGCGTCTACTTCGCCCGCGCCAGGAGATAATCCAACGCCCCGCACAGGGCGCTGACATCGTCGGGTTCGATGCCGGCGAACATGCCGATCCGCAGCTGGTTGCGGCCCAGGCTCCGGTACGGCTCGGTGTCCAGAATTCCGTTGCTGCGCAGGGTTTTCGCCAGCCATGCGGCGTCGATCTCGGGCGCGAAGTCGATCGTGCCTACCACCGGTGAGCGCAGGGCCGGGTCCTGGACGAACGGGGTAGCTCCGTCGGTCGCCTCGGCCCAGGCGTACAGCCGGCGGGCGGATTCGCCGGTCCGGCCGGCCGCGTAGGACAGGCCGCCGTTGCCGTTCAGCCAGTCCAACTGCTCGGCGAGCAGGATCAGGGTGGCGACCGCGGGCGTGTTGTAGGTCTGGTTCTTGGCCGAGTTGGAGACGGCAGTGGCCAGGCTCAGCGTCGGCGGGATCCAGCGGTCGGTCGCTGCGATCTCGGCGACCCGTTCCAGGGCCGCAGGGGAGCAGAGGGCGATCCACAGCCCTCCGTCGGAGCCGAAATTCTTCTGCGGGGCGAAGTAGTAGACGTCGGTCTGGCTGATGTCGACCTCTACCCCTCCTGCGGCGGAGGTGCCATCGACCACCGTCAGCGCCGGCTTGCCGCCGCCATCATCGGCGACGATGCGCCGGACCGGTGCGATCGCCCCGGTCGAGGTCTCGTTGTGCGCCCAGGCGTAGGCGTCCACGCCGTCGGTCGGTTCGGGCAGCGCCACCGATCCCATCGGTGCGGACGTCAGCACCGGCTCGTCCAGGTACGGAGCTGCTGCCGCGGCTGCGGCGAACTTGGCCGAGAACTCGCCGAAGCTGCCGTGCGCGCTGCGGTTGCGGATCAGCGAGCTGACGGCGACGTCCCAGAAGGTGGTGGAGCCGCCGTTGCCGAGCACCACCTGATAGCCGTCCGGCAGGTCGAACAGCTCGGCCAGTCCGGCACGCACCCGACCGACCAGATCTCGTACCGGAGCCTGGCGATGGGAGGTGCCCATCGGCAGCCGGCCGGCCGCGGCCAACGCAGCGAAGGCCTCGGGCCTGATCTTGGACGGGCCGCAGCCGAAACGGCCGTCGGCGGGAAGCAGCTCAGCAGGGATGACGAGATCGGTCACGGGCTGATTCTTTCATCGTCACCGCCACGGCCCCGACCGGTTCCCACGCCTCGCCCGTCGGTCCCTCCGGTGGTGTCGGTGATGGCTGCAAGACTGGCCGACATGAACGATGCGCACGACCTGGCCGCGGAACGGATCGACTACTCCGGTGATCATCTGCTGGAGGCCACCGCACCGGCCGACCCGTACCGGTTGTTCGACCGGTGGATGGACGACGCGTTCGCGGCCAAGGAACGCGGCGTGCTGCCGGAGCCGACGGCCGTCGTGGTCAGTACCGTCGACGCGACCGGCCGGCCGAGTTCGCGCACCGTCCTGCTCAAGGCGGTGACGGATGGCGACTTCGTGATCTTCACCAACTACAACTCCCGCAAGGGCGCCGAGTTGGAGGCCAACCCGCACGCCGCGTTGCTGTTCGGCTGGTATCCGCTGCAGCGGCAGGTCCGGATCGAGGGCGTGGCCGAACGGTTGCCGGTGGCCGACTCTGACGCCTACTTCGCCACCCGGCCGCGGGGTTCGCAGCTCGGCGCCTGGGCCTCGGCCCAGTCCAGCGAGGTCGGATCACTGACCGAGCTGCAGGAGTCGTACGCCCGGGCCGAGCGCCGCTTCGACGGCGCCGACGTGCCGCGACCGGAGCATTGGGGCGGCTACCGGATCCGGCCCGAGACGATCGAGTTCTGGCAGGGACAGCCGAGCCGGATGCATGACCGGCTGCTCTACCGCCGGACCGGCACCGGTTGGACCATCACCCGAGTCGCGCCGTGACCACCCGGGATCCGACCGAACGGGCAATGGTGAGTTGCCGCTGAGGCCGGACACTGGATACCCGCTGTGAAGGGTTTGTGTTGCGGTGGAAGGATGATCCCGTGTTGTCGGGGATCAAACAGCCGGCGCGAGCCAGCGCCGCCGAACATTACTCCCGGCTCACTGTGTGGCTGCACGGCCTGCTGCCACGATTCCTGAGCTGGATCCCGATCACCTGGATCGGCTTCGCGATGATCGGGCTGACCGGCTTCGGAATCGACATCGGCATGCTGACGCTGCTGCACGGCGGCGTGCACGTCCCGTACCCGATCGCGGTGACGCTCAGCTACACGGTGGCCAGCGTCGCCAACTTCATCCTCAACCGCTGGCTCAACTTCCAGGTCCACGGCGACATCGCCAAGCAGTCCAGCAAGCAGCTGGTGGTCGTCGTCAGCAACTACCTGATCTGGATCCTCGGCTTCTCCACCGTGCTGGACGTGATCGGCGTGCAGTATCAGGTGGCTCGGATCATCTCGGCCTGCGTGGAGGGCCTCTACCTGTATCTGATGATGCGACTGTGGGTCTTCCGCGGCAGCAACTCCACCGCGCCACTGGCACCCGCCACCGATCGAGCCGCCGTCGCCGGCAAGACCCAGCAGAAGTCGATCACCCGCTGAGAGTGGATGACAGGTCGGCTGGAACAGAACAAATCCAACGGCTACTCTGCCTGGACTGGCCTTCCCTTAAGCAGTCGAACCATGCGTCGGTCTCGCCCCCGCCAGTTGTCGTTAGAACCTGAACCTGGACGCAGGGTCGGAGCTGACTTGCACAACTGATCGTGGTTTTAGTGCCGCGGAGGGTCGGTGATCTTGTTCATCATGGCTTCGGTGTCGGCGTCGATTCGGGGTTGGGCGCTGATCGGTAACGGGGCGATGTTGATCCTGAGGTGCACAGTTGAGTCGAATTTGTCGGGTTGGGCGGGTTAGAGGGCCTTATCAGAGGCTGGGAAGTGTGCTGGTCTGGGGCACTAATGGGTGGACGGATAGCCTGCGGGGTGGCCCCATTTGTGCGGAAGGTGAAGACCGCGTCGGGCGCTATAGCTGTCGTGGAGAAGCGCAATGGCCGGCGTCAGATCCTGGAGCATGTGGGGTCGGCTCGCGCTGTGCGCCGCACTCGGTGCACGTCCCTGCCGATCGCTGCTGTGCCGTTCGCGAAGCAGATCTGGCCGGGCATCCCGCCTGGCTGGCATTACTACCAGTGCTTCGCTATGTCAGGCATGACATTGGTTGCCCCTACGGGCGCAGTGGAATCGGTCGACCCATCACAACCGGGACAGGCGAACGAGTCGCTGAATCACGTCGCTGGACCTTGGGTCCTCAATCGACTCGGTTGACCGGCGTCGTTGATCCCAACTGATCTCAAGAGCGTCCCTGACTGAACGATCGCCTGGTGAGGACGCGGAGCGATGGCGCGACGAGGCCGAATCACGCTCTGAAGCTGAGTCCAGCCTGAGGAGGAGATTGACGTCGAACCATAGCTTCGCCAACATTTGCCCTTACATAGCAAAGGCCCATCGAAAAAAGGGCCTCCTCGGGTATCTCGACATGGTGTCGAGAAGTGTTTTTGCGCACTTTGGTGAATGCAAGAGCAAGAACCGAAGAAACGACGGACGAAGGAGTCCAACTCAAGAAATCGCTGCGCAGTCGTGGGTTGCTTCTCACAGCCTTCATCTCGGTGAGCATCCTCGCCAGGATGTTTCCTCAGGAAGCCCACGCATCCCCGGAAACGTCGTCGAGCATCGACAAAGTTCAGGCGCAGATCCAAGCCATGGATGATCCTGTTGTCAAAGAGTGGGCAACAAAGAAGCTGGAGTCCTCGATCAAGCTCGGGGGAACAGAAGTCGCACTGTCAGTTTCAAACTATACGCCGGCATCTTCGGCGACCCCAGGCGGAGTTTCGCCGATGGCATTCCCCAGTGGCTGTGGCCTTTATGTGGCTCTTCGCAGTTGAGGGTGTAGCTGGGATGTGATCAAACGCGCTCGAGTGGCGGCGCGTCGGTGAGCTGGTGGGTGTCGGGGTCTTTCGATGATGGAGGTTCTCACACCGGCCCATCGGAAAGACCCCGACGTTGCACAACGCTACCTTCCAGTGCCCTGATCTGACCACGTTCTGCCGGCTCGACGCGCTCGGGCTTCAGGTCGTCGGTCAGCGGCTCGAAGCCGGCCGGGCCGAGCTGGCCTGCCGGGTCGTCGATGCTGATGATTGGTGTCACCGCTGCGGCTGTCAGGGCATTGCCCGCGACAGTGTGGTGCGGCGGCTGGCGCACGAGCCGCTCGGGTGGCGGCCCACCACGTTGGTCGTCACGGTCCGCCGGTACCGCTGTACGGGCTGCGGGCATGTGTGGCGCCAAGACACCAGCCGGGCGGCCGAACCACGAGCCAAACTGTCGCGAGCTGGTTTGCGGTGGGCCTTGGAAGGGATCGTGTGTCAGCACCTGACGGTGGCCCGGATCGCCGAAGGACTCGCGGTGTCATGGAACACCGCCAACACCGCGATCCTGGCCGAAGGCAAGCGGGTCTTGATTGATGATCCGGCCCGGTTCGACGGTGTGCGGGTGATCGGGATCGACGAACACTCCTGGCGGCACACCCGCCACGGGGACAAGTTCGTCACCGTGATCATCGACATGACGCCGGTGCGGGATCGGAGGGGACCCGCGCGGCTGCTGGACATGATCGAGGGCCGCTCCAAGCAGGTGTTCAAGACCTGGCTGAACGATCGACCACAAGCCTGGCGCGACCAGATCGAGGTCGTCGGCATGGACGGGTTCACCGGCTACAAAACCGCGGCCACCGAGGAACTACCCGAGGCGGTCACCGTGATGGACCCATTCCACATGGTCCGCCTGGCCGGGGACGCGTTGGAACAGTGCCGGCAACGGGTCCAGCAGCAAACTCTGGGCCACCGCGGCCGCAAGGGTGATCCTCTCTACAGTGCCCGCCGGACCCTGCTCACCGGGCAAGATCTCCTCACCGACAAACAACGTGACCGACTGGCCAACCTGTTCGCCACCGACCGGCATGTCGAGGTCGAAGTGACCTGGGGCATCTACCAACAGGTGATCGCTGCCTACCGGGCGCCCGACCGGACGGCCGGGAAGATGATCATGAAACGAGTCGTCGACGCGATCTCCGACAACGTTCCGGCCGCGCTGGTCGAGATCGGCAAACTCGGCCGCACCCTGAAACGCCGCGCTGCTGACGTGATCGCCTACTTCGACCGGCCCCACACCTCCAACGGACCTACCGAAGCGATCAACGGCCGCCTCGAACACCTCCGCGGCTCCGCCCTCGGATTCCGCAACCTCACCAACTACATCGCCCGTAGCCTGCTCGAAGCCGGAGGATTCAGACCCCAACTACACCGTCGATTCTGAAGAGCCCTTTATGTGTACATCTTCAATGACGCTGGATACGTTGAAAGCAGCAACATGACTGCCTGCAAGACAACATTCCAGTTTGCAACGATGACGTCACAGCTCTATCTGATCCATCACACAACGCGGATTTCACAGCAAGTCGCCGGCAAGACTGCGAACTACACTGGCGAGACCAGCGCGGTGCTTGAGTACCACTGGAACTGCAACAACACGAACCTCTCGGGCTTCAGGACCAACACCCAGGGGTCATTGGCCATAGGCGGCACGGAGTATCATGCTTCCGCCTACGACAAATTTGATGAGGATATCCATTGCGGGATCTGAGGTCTCGACGGCAGGTGCAGGAGTTCTTGCTGGAGCACTTCGACGCCCTGTACAGGGTTCCTGTACCCGTAGAGGACGAGATTGCCTCTGGTTTGCGCTGGTATCTCACTGGGCCTGACGAAGTGGTTGCAGTCCTCGACTCAGTGGTCCGAGTGCATGGCTCGGGCCGCCTCCGGCAACACGGTCTACCTGAGGGGGAAATCGCCGAATGCACATATTCGGTTGAAATGCGCCACGGTTCGATCAACATGGACCCGTCTGACGTGGAAGTGATTGTCTATGTCGATGGTGCGCCCGTTACCGGGCTCATGTCGGAGGGCGACGACGGTTGGACAGTGCGCTGCAATATCGACAGCTGCGCCGTTTCCGTTGGTTTTCCTCGGGCGACCACGCCGGATCGCCCGAGGTCTATACAACTGGTCTCAACGGATGGTCTGCATGTTCCGGCGGGGTACACGGGTCGCATGTAGATCCAGGGGATACCTGGGCCAAGGCGACGTAAGGCCTCTCTCTCGAATCTCACGGCGCCTTGGGTTGGCCAGCGGATAGAAGCGCCGGGGCACCGCCCTGATTTGTGGTTGCCCCTGCGTACCGACTCCTCTGCTCGCGGGCGCGCCACCGAGGGCGATAGGATGACCAGATCAGCGGACCCTGATGGAAGATCTGGTTCTCACCGTCGCCCTGCGCGGACAGGATCTCTCGAGAGTCAGATCAGACCTGAGTTGCACACAGTTGATCGGACACAAGCCATAAGCTTCGAAGGCGCTGGCGTCGGCTGCCATCCACGGATCGACGGGCCGGTAGCCGGCTAGCGATCGGGTGAACGCGTCGTTGGACGTTCTCCAGTGATTGCCGAGCCTACGAGCCACATTCCTGAAGGCAGCGCGAGATCGTAGGCCTCTTGACAATCTCCCGTATTACGTTAACGTTCAGCGAAAGTACGCGAGTGGCAAGAGTACGAAAGGTCATCGGAAGATGCGCAAGTATGTTCGCGCATGTGGTGTCTCGGTGGCGACTGCGCTAATTCTACTGGGCAGCCTCGGTGCCGCAGAAGCGCAAGCAGTTCAGAGGCATATGTGTGATTCATGCAGTGGAGGCGGCGGTGTAATTATCGACTGCTCTGCGAACAAGTTCTGTAGCTAGTCGTACTAACGCCTACTGGTATTCACTGCTACGAACGGGCGTGTCTGCGGTCGATTGACTGCGGATTCCGGCCGACCCGGCCGATCGCGACTCTAAATGCCGTCGAATGCTCGCCGCCGCGAGTGTTCGTTTCGTTAGGGAATTCGTGATGACGAGGCGTTCACGTGAGAAAGTGGACTTTTCTTCCGTGTTGGGTAGGTTGTCCGAAGTTCTGCGGTGGCCCGAGCCGCTACTGGCCGATCTGATGGGTCAGATGGCGACATACGGAACACAACAATCAAGCGAGCTCGTTGAGCTCGATCTCGACGCCGAGAAACTGATCGGCAAACTCCTCCAGCACCCGCAGCCGAGGATCGGGGACGGGCAGCAGCCGCGGTTGCAGGAGCTCCTTGATCGGAGTCAGTTCGGCGGGTTCGAGAGCCGCCAGTACGCCGGCGCGGTCGCCGCCGCCGACCACCGCGGCAAGATCATCGACGGCGGGCAGCAGCAGCTCGGAAACGGCCGCCGACGCCTTCTGATAGAGCTGCCGCGCCTGATTGTCACGGCGTCGCGCATAGCGCTGCTGGGACCAACCGCCGGCCTTGGTTTTCCCTTGTACGTAACCGGTTCCGGTCTTGTGTCCGAGCAGCCGATCGCCGTCGAACAGGCCGACTCCGAAGCCGCCGCGGCGGACCAAGATCACCCCGACGCGTCGATCGAGCAGCACATGATCAACCAGCCGCTGCTGCAGCGATCCGGTCGACTCGGACAACGGCGGGAACGGGACGGTGATCATGGCCTCGGCACCGTCGGGTGCCGCCAGCGCGAGTTGTTGATCATGAAGAGTCGCGCTCGGCTCGCCGTGCCGGACGGCGAAATTCTGCAGCCAGCGGAGCAGCCGGGAGCGTTCGATGCTGATCTTGCGTGATTCGGCGGCCACGATTCAGTCGGCCTCGTGTCTGGTGCCGCGGGTCCGGCGAAACTCCACCGGTGACTGGCCGTATCGACTCCGGAAGGCCGCCCGGAAGGACGGCAGGTCGCCGTAGCCGACCTGGGCCGCGGTCTCGGTCACCGTGCGGTCCTCCAGTAACAGCTGGGCCGCGGACGCCATCCGCAACTCGCGTAGCGTCGCCATCATCGGCCGGCCCCCGTTGTCGATGAACAACCGTTCGGCGTGGCGCTGGGACAGATGCACCGCGGCCGCGACCTCGCGTACCGTGATCGGCCGGGCGAGATTGTCCCGCAGGTAGCGATGCATCAACGCGTACGCCTGTTGCCCCGGCTGCTGCCTCACCGGCGTCACCTCGATCACCGAATCGTCGGCGAACGCCCGGCCGGTCTCGATGATCAATGCCGCGCCGAGCGACCGGCACAGTCCGCGATGGCCGGACCGAGGCCGGTCCGCCTCGGTGGCCAGCGCCGACAACAACGCCGGGATCGAACCGAGCCTCCTCGACACCACCGGACCGGTGTCGAGGCCGGTCCACCAACCCCGGCTGCCGATCCGCGGCGCCGACGATCGAGCCAGCAGACCGAAGCCCCAGAAGGCGATCCCGAGCGGATCATCCGGGTCCGACTCGATCTCGTGCACCACGCCCGGCCGGGCCAGGAAGAGTTGGCCCGGCCCGACGGTGTACTCGTCGTCTCCGTGGCTGAACCGCCCGGTGCCGGCGTAGCACAGGCACACCTCGTAGAAGGAGTGACGGTGCCAGTAGTTGCGCCATGGCTCCGGTTCGTAGAAGCCCCAACTGGTGAAGTCGGCCTCGAATCCCTCGACCCGGCAGTGATCGAGCAGTCCGGGCAACCGGACGATCGCGCCCGCCGAAGCGATCTCCGCCAAGGCGGTGCCGGGCGCGGCGAGGTCGGAAGTCACCCGGTGATCATGCCCCCTGGCGTCCGGTCGGGTCGATCCCGGTCAAGATCATGCCCTGGCCGAGCGAATGATCATGGGCCTTGATCGCGGGCGGATCGGCCGGATCGCGGAACTGCACCAGCCAGGTGGTCCGCATCTCGTCGCTCACGTTCACACCCGAGCCGTGCACGGTCAGGTAGGGGAAGAAGATCGCGTCGCCGGCCTTGGCGGGAATGTCGATCGCGTCCTCGATCGGCACCTCGGGCAGGTGATAGCCGCCGGTCTCGTCATGCTTGCGCGGCCCGGCCAGATGGCTGCCGGGGACTACTCGCAGGCACCCGCGCTCGACCGGCGCGTCGTCGAAGAAGAAGATCACCGCGCCGACCCGGTGATGGGTGTGCGGGAAGAACGGGTAGTCCTGGTGCATCGGGAACGGCGACCCGTTCTCCGGCGGCTTCACGAATGCCTTGGTGTGATGCAGTTGCACATTGGGGGTGCCCAGCACGGCCGCTGCGACCTCGGTGAAGCGCGGATCGACCAGAAGCCGGGAGTACGCGGCCGAGTAGAACTGCGCGTCGTGCAGGTGCTTCAGATGCGTGGTCGCGCCCATCGACACCGTGGCCGCCGAAGCCCAGGTCGGGTCGTCGTCGCGGGCGAGCTGGGCAAGCAGCCGATGGGTCTCGCTCCGGTACGCGGCCGCCTCGGTCGGACCGAGCAGGCCGTCCACCTTGACGAAGCCCTGCTCCGCGTACGCGGCGGCGTACATCTCAAGCTGGTCAGGGGAATAGTGCGGTGCCGGCGCGGTCAGATCGGTCAGCGGTACGACGTCGTCGGTGGTGGTCATGATCAAGAACTCTCCTGGAGCGGTTGCCGTGTGACAGCGACGCTACGGATTGCGGGAGTCCCCGGCCAGGGGTGATGCGGACGAACACCGGCGGTGACCCGGACATGCGCGTGAACCGTCAGATCTCGGTGACCTCGACGAGGTCCTCGAGCCCCCGAAAGTCGTCCGGGTTGCGGGTGTACAAGCGGGCGGAGTGGGCGTGCGCGGTTGCAGCGATCAACAAGTCCATGTTGCGACGCCGGGGCTGCCGGCCGGCATCGACTACAGCAGAGGCGAGTCGGCCGTAGCTGTCGGCGACAGGCTCGTCAACGGGCAACGGTGCGTCAAACCGGCGCTGCAAGATCGTCAGTCGGCGCAGTCGTTCGGCTCGGGTAGCTAGGTCGGTGGCAATCAGCACTCCGAAGTGAAGCTCGGCCAACGTGATAGCGCTGATCGCTAGTTCACCGTCCAGGGGCGCGACATCGGTGGCGATGACCACGGATGTGTCCAGGATTGCCCTCATGCGACTGTCCAGGGATCTTGTGGAAGGTCGTCGAGCCGCTCCCGGTCATGTTCCCACGCAGTGTCCGCTGGGCCATTGAACAGGTCCGCGACCTGATCCCAGGTGCGCCACGGACTGGTGACGCCGGCAGCGGCCACCAAGTGCACCGCCGGCCGGCCGGCAACTGTGACCGTGATGTCTTCTCCTGCTTCCACGCGCCGGACAAGTTCGGAGGCATTCTGGCGTAGTTCGCGTAGGCCGACGTGGATGCTCATGGCGCCACCCTACTCCGAAGTAGCACAAGTGCTATCTAAAAATGCAGCGGCGACCAGGCATCCCGGGCAGGACAAACCCGCGAGCTGGTCGTCGTACCCAACCGAACATGAGGATCGGTTCCTCGTAGGAGGTGGAGGTACGCGGCCGGGGGACAAATCCGGCGCTCGCGGGTTCGGGTGTTGGCTGTGGATTCGCCGGCCGCTCGGGCCAGTCATCCGCGCTGGAACGTATCCAGCTGACCTGTCCTGGGGCGGCTAGCTAGCCGTCACCTCACTTGTCCGTAAGTCATACATCCTTCGGACCACCTCCTTTCCGTGTGCGGCCCACGCTAGGTCGGCCGACCCACCCCGGTCAATGGATTTCTCCCGGCGCCTTTTCAGGCCGGGATCACCGGTCAGGCCAGGATCACCTCGACGCCGGACGCCCGCATCCGCTTGACCTGATCCGGATCGGCGTCGGTGTCGGTCAGCACCGCGGTCACCTCCGACAGGTGACAGATCCGGGAGAAGCCGACCTCGCCGAACTTGGTCGCATCGACCACCACGAAGGCCTGCTTGGCCCGGGTCACCATGATCCGGTTGATCGCGGCCTCCGCCTCGTCGTTGGTGCTGACACCGGCGTCCGCATCGATCCCGGTCGCGCCGAGAAAGCACAGATCGGGCGTCAGCTGGCTCAGCGTCTCCGAGGCCAGCGACCCGACCAATTCGTAACTCTGCGGCCGCGCGACCCCGCCGCAGACCACGATCTTGATGAACGGCCGGACGGTCAGCTCGGTGGCGATGTTGATCGCGTTGGTCACCACGGTGACGCCGCCGCGCAGCGGTGCCGAGGTGGGGATCGCGCGGGCGATCTCGACGGTCGTGGTGCCGCCGTTCATCGCCACCGTGCAGCCGGGCCAGAGCATTTCCACCGCCCGCTGCGCGATCCGAGTCTTCGCCTCTGCCCGATTGGTGGACTTGTAGCGGATCGGCAGGTCGTAGCTGGTGGCATTGGGGACGGCGCCGCCGTGCGTCCTGGACAACAGTTGCTGATCGGCAAGATGATCCAGGTCGCGGCGGATGGTCGCCGCGGAAACGCCGAAATGATCAGCGGTCTGCTCGACGTCGATCCTGCCGTTCTCGACCAGTCGCTCGAGAAGGGCGGTCAACCGCTCGGCTCGGGTCATCGTTGCCTCCTGTCCCGCGGGCTTTTCGGACCCCGGCGGGTTCCCAGCATGATATGTTCATATCTGCTTGTTTGCGTAGGAAATAAGCACAATTCATCCGTTCGAGCGGGACTTTCATCCCGTACGACATCCCTGGAGGACCCGGTGGTCACAGCGCCCGGCCAGTACGTCACCGCAGAGATCGCTTCTCAGCCCGAGACCTGGTCCCGGGCCGTCGACCTGGCCGCCCAGGTCGCCGATCGCCTGCCCAGGACCGGCGAACGGGTCGCGTTCGTCGGCTGCGGTACGTCCTGGTTCGTCAGCCAGGTGCTCGCATCCTGGCGGGAAGCGGCCGGGCTCGGCGAGTCCGACGCCTTCACCGCCACCGAGACCCCGCTGCGTCGCAGTTACGACCGGATCGTCACCATCACCCGCTCCGGCACCACCACCGAGGTGATCGAGTTGCTGGAGCAGGTGAAGGGCAGGACGCCGACGGTGTCGCTGACCGCCGACCTGAACACGCCGATCGTCGATGCGGCCGACGAGGTGATCGACCTGTCCTTCGCCGACGAGACGTCGGTGGTGCAGACCCGTTTCGCCACCACCGCGCTGATGTTGTTCCGCCGACAACTCGGCCTGGTGCCCGATGGCATCGTCGATGCCTGCCGGGCCGCGGTCGAGGCCGACTTGCCCGAGCGCCATGTCGATGCCGAGCAGATCAGCTTCCTGGGCCGGGGCTGGAGCATCGGCATCGCCAACGAGGCCGCGCTGAAATTCCGCGAGACCTCCTCCAGTTGGGCGGAGTCGTACTCGGCGATGGAGTATCGGCACGGCCCGATCAGCATCGCCCAGCCCGGTCGACTGACCTGGGTGTTCGGCGAGGCCCCGGCCGGTCTGGCCGATCAGGTCGCCGCGACCGGTGCAGAATTCGTTGATCATGATCTTGATCCGCTGGTCGATCTGGTGCTGGCACAACGGGTGGCTGTGGCCCGAGCGCTCAAGCTGGGTGGCAATCCCGACGAGCCGCGCAACCTCACCCGCTCCGTCGTCCTCTCCTCCTGACCGCGCGTCCTGCCGGAAGTTGATCATGACAACAGAATCCGAACCGACCCCGCTGGTGGCCGCTGTTGATCTTGGCGGCACCTACACCAAGATCGGCCTGATCGACCGCAACGCGACGGTGCTGGCCGAGACGAAGGTGCCCACCAAGATCACCGCCGGCCCGGACGGCGACGGCGGCCTCGGCACGGTCAGCTGGCTGGGTGACGAGATCGCCGCCTTCGTCGAAGCCGAGGCGCCCCGGCCGGCGCAGCAGGTCGTCGGCTTCGGTGTGATCGTGCCCGGCATCATCAACTCCGAATCCGGCACCGTGATCGCCGCCCCCAACATCGGCTGGTACGAGGTCGAGGTCGCCGGACCGCTGACCGAGCGCCTCGGGCTGCCCGGTGCGATCGGGCACGACGTCCGGACCGCCGGGCTGGCCGAATGGCAGCTCGGCGCGGCTCGGGGGAGCAGCAATCTGCTCTTCGTGCCGCTCGGCACCGGCATCGCCGCCGCCGTGGTGGTCGACGGCCGGTTGCTGGAGGCCGACGGCTACGCCGGCGAGCTCGGCCACACCCCGGTCCCGGCCGCCGGCGAGTTGGTCTGTGCCTGCGGCGGCATCGGCTGCCTGGAGATCGTCGCCTCGGCGGCCGGAGTGGTCCGCAACTACACCCGCGTGACCAACTTCGACCGGGTGCCGAGCGCGGAGGAGATCGCCGCCTCCGCCCGCAACGGTGATCATGCGGCGCAGTCGGCGTTCGAGTTGGCCGCGACGGCGCTGGCCGAGGCATTCGTGATCGCGGTGACGTTGTTCGGCCCGGAGACGATCGTGATCGGTGGCGGGCTGTCCGGAGCCGCGGACCTGCTGCTGCCACGGATCGAGCAGGAGTTCGACCGTCGACTCACCTTCCAACGCCGGCCGTCCTTGATCATCTCCGCGTTCGGCAGTCAGGCCGGCATGGTCGGCGCCGGGCTGCTCGGCTGGAATAGCGTGCCGTCGTGAGCATTCGACGACTGCGCTGTCGCAAGCTGGTCACCCCGGACGGGGTGCTCGAGGACGCGATGTTGATCATCGACGGGTCGAGGATCCAAGCCGTCGAGCCGTACGTCCCCGATCAGGAACGCTCGACGGAGTTGATCAACGGCTGGGTGCTGCCGGGTTTCGTGGACACCCACACCCACGGCGGCGGCGGGGACGACCTGGCCACCGAGGATCCCGATGCGGTACGCCGGGTCGCGGCGTTTGCTCGCAGCCACGGCAGCACCAGCATCTTCGCCAGCCTGGTCACGGCTTCGCTGGACACCCTGGAAGATCAACTTCGTACGCTGTCGCCGCTGCTGGTCGCCGGCGAGATCGCCGGCATCCACCTGGAGGGGCCGTTCCTGTCGGCCGCCAAGCGCGGCGCACACGATCCGGATCTCTTGCAGGTACCGGATCCCAGCGCCGTCGACCGGCTGCTGACCGCCGCCGACGGCCGGATCTCCATGATCACCATCGCGCCCGAACTGCCGGGTGCGCTCGATGCCGTCCGCCGTTTCGTCGCCGCCGGGGTGACCGTTGCGATCGGCCACACCACCGCCGACGACCGGGTGACGCTGGATGCGTTGGACGCCGGCGCCACCGTCGTCACCCACCTGTTCAACGCGATGCCGTCGATCCATCACCGCAAGCCGGGTCCGGTGCCGGTGTTGTTGACCGATCCGCGGGCCACCGTCGAGTTGATCTGTGACGGCGTGCATCTGCATCCCGAGATCGCACGGATGGCGATCCGGACGGCCGGTCCGGACCGGGTCGCCCTGATCACCGACGCGATGGTGGCGACCGGGATGTCCGACGGCGACTACCGGCTCGGCGGGCTGGACGTCCGGGTCAGCGACGGGGTGGCCCGGTTGCAGACCACCGACGGCAGTGAGGGTTCGATCGCCGGCTCGACGCTGACCATGCAGGGCGCGGTCGCCTTCTGCGTGCAGACCCTCGGCCTGCCGATTGCCGACGTCGCCACCATGGCGGCGACCACCCCGGCCCGTACCCACGGCCTGGACGACGTCGGCCGACTGGAGTCCGGAAAGCGTGCCGACCTGGCCGTCGTCGATGATCAAGGAAACCTGCTCCAGGTGATGGCCGGCGGTCAGTGGCAGAGCGAGTGGCAAAGAAGGAAGGACGAGGTATGAGCCTGGCCCGACTCACCGACCTGCTCCAGCCGGCCGCAGCCGACGGCACCGGAGTGGGTGCGTTCAACGTGTTCAGCATCGAGCACGCGGAGGCGCACGTCGCCGGCGCCGAGCAGGCCGGTCTGCCGGTGGTGCTGCAGATCTCCCAGAACGCGGTCAGGTATCACCGCGGCCTGGAGCCGATCGCCCTGGCCACCTTGTCGATCGCGCGGTCGGCGGCCGTACCGGTGGTCGTCCATCTCGATCACGCCGACGATCAGGAGCTGGTCGACCAGGCGATCGCGCTCGGCTTCGGGTCGGTGATGTACGACGGCTCGAAGCTGGACTACGACGCCAACGTCGCCGCCACCGCCGACGTCGTCCTCCGCTGTCACCGCGCCGGGATCGACGCCGAGGCCGAGCTCGGCGAGGTCGGCGGCAAGGACGGGGTGCACGCACCGGGAGCGCGGACCGAGCCGCAAGAAGCCCGGCAGTTCGTCGAGGCGACCGGGGTGGACGCGCTCGCCGTCGCGGTCGGCTCCTCGCACGCGATGACCAGCCGGACCGCCGTACTCGATCTGGCGCTGATCGCCGAACTCAAGGCCGCGGTCCCGGTGCCGCTGGTGCTGCACGGATCGTCCGGCGTCCCCGACGACGAGATCGTCCGCGCGGTCCGGGCCGGGATGACCAAGATCAACATCGCCACCCACCTGAACGTGGTGTTCACCGGCACCGTCCGGGACCTACTCGGCGACGATCCGAAGCTGGTCGACAGCCGCAAGTATCTCGGCCCGGCCCGGGACGCGGTGGCCGCCGAGGTGGCGCGTCTGCTGGGGATGCTGCACGGGGCGCCCGTGGACTAATCTTGCATCCGCCGATTTCCGGCTGCTGCGCGGCCCCATACGGGCGCGCTGGCGGCGTTGCCGCCGCTCGCGTTACGCCCGGTAGCCCTTCGCAGCGGCGCCTTGCCAGCACACCCGTCTGGCGCCGCTCGCGACGCCGCAAATCGGCGGATGCAAGATAATCTTGCATCGTTCCAGATTTCTGCCGTACGGTCGGCGGCCCCCACCAGTCAGGAGATGGCGACGTGCGAGACCTGATCGACACCACCGAGATGTACCTGAAGACCATCTTCGAACTGGAGGAGGAGGGCATCGTCCCGCTGCGGGCGCGGATCGCCGAGCGACTCCACCACAGCGGCCCGACGGTGTCCCAGACGGTGGCCCGGATGGAGCGGGACGGTCTGCTGCACGTCGAGGGCGATCGGCATCTGGAGTTGAGCAAGCTCGGCCGCGAACGGGCCACCCGGGTGATGCGCAAGCATCGGCTGGCCGAACGGCTGCTGACCGACGTGATCGGGCTCGAGTGGGAGCTCGTGCACGACGAGGCCTGCCGCTGGGAGCACGTGATCTCCGAGGAGGTCGAGGAGCATCTGATCGAGCTGCTGAAGGCGCCGCAGCTGTCGCCCTACGGCAACCCGATCCCGGGCATGGAAGAGCTCGGCGTGCGGGAGCAGGTCGAGTCGTTTCGCGAGGGCAACGAGCCGCTGGCTGACGCGGTCGACGAGTCCGGTGTCGAGGTCCGGACCCGGCTGGTCCGGATCGGTGAGGAACTGCAGAAGGACGTCGAGTTGATGGCCACCCTGCGCGAGGCCGGGATCAAGCCCGGCGTCGAGGTGAAGGCGGGTAGCGGCGGACTCGGGGTGGTGTTGACGCCGACCGAGGGCGTCGCCTGCGAGGTCGATCGCGCCTCCGCCGCCCACCTGTTCGTCAGCAAGGCGTGACCACGAGCTGGGCTCGACGACGAGCCAGGAGGAGCTGATGGCCGGCGACGAGGTGGACTGGGAAAGCTACCTGGCTGACTTCCACACCCGCCGGCCCGGTGCGGTCGAGGCCGTGCTGTCGCAGGCGACGGCAGGCGACCACACTCCGTACCGCTGGCTGGCCCGAGCGATCTCCGGCCCGGTCCGTACGGTGCTGGATCTGGCCTGCGGATCCGGTGCGATGTCGCGCGAACTCGCGGCCCCGGATCGCACCGTGATCGGCATCGACATCTCCGCGGCCGAGTTGAAGCTGGCCGCCGAACGCAGCCCCGGACCGTGGATCGAGGGCGACATCCGGCGGCTGCCGCTGCGGGACGGTTCGGTGGACGCGGTGACCGCCTCGCTCGGGCTGATCGTGGTGCCCGAACTCGACCGGGTGCTGGCCGAGGTGGCCCGGGTGCTCAGGCCCGGTGGTGTGTTGGCGGCGATCGCGCCGGCGCTGCGCGGGATCGCGCCGCGAGACCTGCGGGTGCTGACCCGGGTCACCGCACGGCTGCACACCAAACCGCAGTTCCCCGGCAACGTCGAGGTGGCGGGCTTCAAGCAGGCGCTGATCCGGTGCGGGATGCGGCGGGTCGAGGACGCGCGGCAGCGCTACGGATTCTGGGTGACGTCGCGGGCCGACGCGGAGACCGTGATGTCGGCGTTGTACCTGCCGGAGACCCGCTGGTCCCGGGTGGAATCGGCGATCGAGCATCTGGAGGACCGGGTCCGCAGCCGCGGCCCGTTCGAACTGGCCATCCCGATGCGTCGACTCGTCGCGATCAAGTAGAGCCTTGTTGCGATCAAGTAGAGCCTCGTCGCGATCAAGTAGCAGAACGGAATAGTCGACCGCCGCGTGACGTTGCCCAAGACGTCACCGATCGAGTGAACCCAATCAATCGAGTACGCCGCCCGCCCGGGCGACGATGGAGGAGTCAGGCTATGGCAACGGTCGACATCAGCGCCGACACGTTCGAGAAGACGATCACCGAGAACGACATCGTGCTGGTCGACTTCTGGGCCGAGTGGTGCGGTCCCTGCAGGCAGTTCGGTCCGGTCTTCAGCAAGTCCTCCGACAAGCACGAGGACGTGGTCTACGCCAAGCTCGACACCGACGCCAACGCCGAGTTGCGGGACGCACTGGGCATCCAGGGCATCCCGACCCTGATGGCCTTCCGCGAGGGGGTGCTGGTCTTCAACCAGGCCGGCGCATTGCCGCCGCAGTCGCTGGAAGAGGTGGTCACCGCGGTCAAGGGTCTGGACATGGCCGAGGTCCACTCCCAGGTCGAGAAGATGAAGGCAGAGCAGGGCGAGCAGCCCGAGGGCTGACCCCGGCGCTCCGAGCCACCGAAGGGCCCGTCCGGTCTACCGGGCGGGCCCTTTGCGCTGCCCGAAACCATTCCGTACTCGGACTGTTGCAACACTGTGACTGTCCTGCGAACCGAACTGAGTGAACCCGGCGAAACTGCCGTCTATAGTCACGCGGGGATGGCATCAGTTGGAGGGCAACCCGCGTGGATTCGCAACGTTTTGGCGCATCGAGCGCCCCAGAAACCACATCCTCAGGAGCATCGGCTCCTGGGGGCGTTTTGTTGCGTCGCGGGTTTGTGAGTTACCGTCCTTCGGCGGACGAGTACGTCGGCTCGGCCGCAGCCGCGAGCGAGGGGTCGCCGCGGCCAATTCCCTGGAGGATTCGGTAAGTGGTCAAGTACCTGCTGCGCAGAGTCGGTGGCTGGCTGCTGATGATCATCATCGCTACCAACATCACCTACTTCCTGGCCAACTTCTTTTTGCATCCCCGTTCGCTGTACGTCGGTCGGCGCCCGCCGCTGCCGGAGGCGCAGGTGGATGCGTTGTTGGACGCAAACAATTTGAACGACAAGGTTCCGATCTTCGAACGCTGGTGGGTGTGGATCAAGGGCATCGTGCTGCACTGGGACTGGGGCAACAGCCCGACCGGGGATCCGGTGAACGGGCAGATCGCCTTCCGCATCCCGGTCAGCGCCGAGTTGATGATGGGCGCGTTCATTCTCTACACGCTGATCGGCATCGGTCTCGGTGTGTACGCCGCGTCGCGGCAGTACCGGCCGGCCGACCGGATCAACCAGGCGTTGTCCATCATCACCCTGAACATCCCGGTGGTCGTGGCCGGTCTCGGCATCGTGTTGCTGGCGATCAAGTTCAATCAGGCCGTCGGGCATCGCGTCTTCTACGTCACCGGATCTCGATCAGCCGATGTGCACGGATTGGCGGCGATTCCGGACATCCTGCAGCACCTGGCGTTACCGACGATCGTGTTGATCATCACCCAGTACGCGTCCACCCAGATGCTGCAGCGGTCGCTGTTGCTGGACAACATCTCGGCCGACTACGTCCGGATGGCGCGGGCGAAGGGTCTGACCAAGTCGCATGCGATTCGCAAGCACGCGTTGCGTCCGTCGCTGATCCCGGTGGCCACTCAGGTGGCGTTCTCGATCCCGGCGCTGTTCACCGGCGCGGTGCTGACCGAGACCATCTTCAACTGGGAAGGCATGGGCAAGTACTTCATCGACACCATCAACAAGATGGACGTCAACGGTGTGGTTGCGGTCGCTGCCTTCGGTGCGCTGATGACGGCCGTCGGCGCGGTGCTGGCCGACATCGCCGTGGTGGCCCTCGACCCGAGAGTGCGGGTGAGCTGAGATGAGCTTGACCGATCTGGAGAACGGCGACCTGCGCGATCCCGAGATCCACACCGAGGAAGCGACTCCGGCCGCGGTCGGCCGGCGCAGGCTCTCCCGGCGTGCCCTCTACACCCGGCGCTTCGTCCGCAACCGGCCCGCGGTGGCCGGGTTGTTCATCTTCGTCCTGCTGGCGTTGTTCGCCATCCTGGGTGGCCTGTTCGCCAAGCACGACTATCTCGCCACCGACTTCATGAACCTGTCCACCGGCCCGACGGCCGACCACTGGTTCGGCACGAACGACGCCGGCAACGATCTGTACGCCGAGGTCGTGCACGGTCTGCAGCGGTCCTTGATCATTGCTCTGATCGTCGGTGCGGGCAGCACGATCATCGCCGCCATCATCGGTGCCACCGCTGCCTACTTCGGCGGTTACTACGAGCGAGTTGTGCTCGCGGTGATCCACTTCCTGATGGTGGTCCCGGCGTTCTTGATCTTGGCGCTGTTCTCCAACAGCTCCGGCGGCAACTGGCTGGTGATCGCGATCATCCTGTTGTTGATCAACTGGTTCTTCCCTGCTCGGGTGGTCTGGACGCTGTCCTTGTCGATCCGGGAACGGGATTACGTCCGGGCGTCGCGCTACATGGGCGTCGGCGGCTTCAAGGTGGTGCTGCGGCACATCGTGCCCAACATCGGCTCGTTGTTGATCATCCAGTTCACCCTCGGCGTGGTCGGCGCGGTGCTGGCCGAGACCAGCCTGTCGTTCATCGGGTTCGGCGTGAAGGCGCCGGACGTGTCGCTGGGCTCGTTGATCGGCGGCGGCGCGGACACCATCACCAGTGCGCCCTGGCTGTTCTACTTCCCGGCTGCGGCCTTGACGCTGCTCACCGTGTCGATGGCGTTGGTCGCCGACGGTCTGCGCGATGCGCTGGATCCGACCTCGGCGGCGGGAGGGCAGGCATGACCGACCCCGTACTTTCTGTTCGTGACCTTCGGGTCAGCTTCCCGTCCGAGGCCGGCCGGGTGGACGCGGTCGACGGAGTCTCCTTCGACCTGATGCCGGGGCGCACGCTCGGCATCGTCGGCGAGTCCGGCTCGGGCAAGTCCGTCACCTCGATGGCGATCATGGGTCTGTTGGCCGAGACCGCGCGGATCCGCGGGTCGATCAAGCTCGGTGATCGCGAGTTGCTGGACCTCGACGACAAGCAGATGTCGAAGATCCGCGGTCGCGACATCGCGATGATCTTCCAGGATCCGTTGAGCTCGCTGACGCCGGTCTTCACCATCGGTGATCAACTGATCGAAGCGTTGACGATCCACGGCACGATGACGAAGCGGCAGGCCGCAGCGCGGGCGGTGGAATTGTTGCGGTTGGTCGGCATTCCGCAGCCGGAGTCGCGGATGAAGTCGTTCCCGCACGAGTTCTCCGGGGGGATGCGGCAGCGGGTGGTGATCGCAATTGCGATGGCCAACGACCCGAAGGTGATCATCGCCGACGAGCCGACCACGGCGCTGGACGTGACGATCCAGGCGCAGATCCTGCAGGTGTTGAAGCGGGCCCAGGAGGAGACCGGGGCCGCGGTGATCATGATCACCCACGACATGGGTGTGGTGGCCGGCACCGCCGATGATGTGGTGGTGATGTACGCCGGTCGGCCGGTGGAGCAGGCGCCGGTGTACGAGACGTTCGCCGAGCCGCGGATGCCGTACACGATCGGCTTGCTGGCAGCGATTCCGCGGGCGGACAAGGCGGAGAAGGAGCCGTTGATCCCGATCAAGGGCAATCCGCCGATCTTGATCGATCTGCCCGAGCGGTGCCGGTTCGCCGATCGGTGTCCGATCGCGATCGAGGCGTGTTTCTCGGTGGATCCGGAGTTGTTGCCGGTGCCGCCGAAGGGGATGGTCGACCCGTCCGTCGGTCATGATCAACTCGGGATTCCGCACGTGGCGGCGTGTATCCGTGCCGACGAGATCGACGCCGGCGGGATGATCCACGGCGAGCCGGTGTATCCGGTGCCGCAGATCCCCGAGGGCGAACTGGCGGCGGTGCCGCGCGAACAGCGTCCGGCGGTGCTGAAGGTGGACAACCTGGTCAAGCAGTTCCCCTTGTTGAAGGGGGCGGTGATCAAGCGTCGGGTCGGCACCGTGTACGCCGTCAACGGGGTGTCGTTCGACATCCGCGAGGGCGAGACCATGGCGCTGGTCGGCGAGTCCGGCTGCGGCAAGACCACCACGCTGCTGGAGATCATGGACCTGGCCCCGGAGCACGGCGGCGTGATCGAGGTCGGCGGACGCGGTGTCACCGAGCTCGGCCGCCGGGAGACCCGGAACGTACGCCGTGATCTGCAGATCGTTTTCCAGGACCCGATGGGCGCTCTCGACCCGCGGCTGACCGTGTTCGACATCATCGCCGAGCCACTGCGGGCCTTCGCCCATTCCGAGTCCGAGGTGGACGCCCGGGTCGAGGAACTGATGAGCCTGGTCGGGTTGAATCCCGAGCACAGTGATCGTTTCCCGGCGGCGTTCTCCGGTGGTCAGCGCCAGCGGATCGGGATCGCGCGGGCGTTGTCGACGAATCCGAAGCTGATCGTGCTGGACGAGCCGGTGTCGGCGTTGGACGTGTCGATCCAGGCCGGCGTGATCAACCTGCTGGACGAGTTGAAGGCCAAGCTCGGCATCTCGTTCCTGTTCGTGGCCCACGATCTGTCGGTGGTTCGCCACATCGCCGACCGGGTCGCGGTGATGTATCTGGGCAAGTTCGTCGAGTACGGCGATATCGACGCGGTCTTCGACAATCCGCAACACCCGTACACGCAGGCGTTGTTGTCGGCGATCCCGCTGCCGGATCCGGTCAAGGAACGGACCCGGGAACGGATCCTGCTGACCGGCGACCTGCCCAGTCCGATCGACAACTCTCCGGGCTGCCGGTTCGTTTCCCGCTGCCCGCTCTACCAGACGCTGCCGGAGGACAAACAAGTCCGCTGCCGGCAGGAAACACCACTGCTCACCGGAACGGAGGGGGTCCATACCAATGCGTGCCACTGGCGCTGACCATGCAGATCAAGATCGAGCCTGCGGCAACGAGGCGCGTTCTCGGGTGCTCCGTCCGGTGCAGCCCGGGGGAAAGGTTCTGGCTATCGAGTGATGAGTTGAGAACAGCAACCCCAGATAAATGTCAGAGCATTCGAAAGGAAAGTCATGAGATTCGGAAAGAAGGGCTTGGTCGCGGGGGTCGCGGCCATTGCGCTTTCCCTCTCGCTGGCCGCCTGTGGTGGCGGCAGCGGTGACAACAACGACCAGGGTTCGAGCGACCAGAGCTCGGCCGCGCAGGGCAGCACGAAGTTGCTGGCCGACTACAACCCGCAGCCGCGCGACAACATCAAGGACGGCGGCACCGTCACGATGCCGATCGTCGAGGTGTCTGCCCAGCAGAACACCTTCCAGGCGGACGGCTCGGCCTACACGAACCAGATCTGGACCTGGTACAACCCGCAGATGATGTTCTTCAGCCCCGAGGGCAAGTGGTCCGCCAACCCGGACTACCTGACCGACGTGAAGGATGAGCAGAAGGACGGCAACACCGTCATCACGTACACGATCAACCCGAAGGCGAAGTGGAACGACGGCTCCCCGATGACGTGGGAGACCTTCAAGACCACCTGGCAGGACAACAGCGGTAAGAACTCCAAGTTCATCGCCAGCAGCACCGACGGTTACTCCCAGATCAAGTCGGTCACCAAGGGCACCGACGATCGTCAGGCCGTCGTCACCTTCGACGGACCGTGGGCCTGGTGGCAGGGTCTGTTCAACACGGTGCTGAACCCGCACGTGAACACCCCGGACGTGTACAACACGGGCTACTTGAACAAGATGCGCCCGGAGTGGGGCGCCGGCCCGTACACGATCGACAGCGCCGACTTCAAGACCGGCCGGGTCACCTTCAAGCAGAACCCGAACTGGTGGGGTGACAAGGGCAAGCTGGACAAGGTCGTCTTCCAGCAGTACGAGGACACCGCCTCGATCAACGCCTTCAAGAACGGCGAGATCGACATGGTCAGCGTTGCCACCAAGGACCGGCTGGCCCAGGTCAAGAGCATGTCCGACATCACCGTGCACCGGGCTTCCCGGCTGTACAACGGTGTGCTGGAGCTCAACGCCGGCACTCCGATCCTGAAGGACCCCAAGGTCCGCCAGGCGATCATGGAGGGCATCGACCGGAAGACCGTCGCCAAGATCCGGTTCAACGGTCTGGACTACACCGAGCAGCCCCCGGGCTCCTTCAACCTGCTGCCGTTCCAGCCGGGCTACAAGGACGCCTTCACCGAGGCCGGTTACAAGTACGACACCGCCGCGGCCGGCAAGCTGCTGGACGAGGCCGGCTGGACCAAGGGCTCCGACGGCATCCGCGAGAAGGACGGCAAGAAGCTGAGCTTCGAGCTGCCGCTGACCGGTGACGATCCGTCGATCATCGCCCAGGGCAAGGCGATCCAGTCGATGGAGAAGGAAATCGGCGTCGACATGCAGATCAAGCAGATCGCCAGCGCCGACTTCTCCAAGATCTTCTCCGGCGGACAGTGGGACGCGTTCATGCTCGGGTTCACCTCCAGTGACCCGTTCGGCGTGGCCTACATGTGCCAGCTGTACTGCTCCACCTCCACCTCGCTGAACAAGACCCAGACGGGCACCCCGGAGATGGACAAGAAGATCGAGGCGCTCTGGAAGATCGCCGATCAGACCAAGCAGACCGAGGCCGGCATGAACCTCGAGGTCGAGGTCTTCAAGCAGACCTGGGGCATGATGCCGATGTTCAACGGTCCGACGGTCGTTGCTACCAAGAAGGGTCTGGCCAACCTGACCCCGGAGCCGTACTCCGGTCTGGACGGATTCGGTGTGCAGCCGGTCCAGAACTTCGGTTGGCAGAAGTGATCGATTGATCACCATGCTGATCAGCTGATCACGGCTGAATCACTTCGGGCGGGGTCCGCGCTTCGGCGCGGGCCCCGCCTGTTTCAACCCGATGCCGTACGCTGGTCCGCGGCCCAGCACGGGTCCTGCCCTCGTAGCTCAGGGGATAGAGCAACCGCCTCCTAAGCGGTAGGTCGTCAGTTCGAATCTGACCGAGGGCGCCAATCCCACCGACTTGTCAGCGCCACAACGCGCCATAGCGCTCTCTAACGCTGACAAGTCGGTTAGAGAGCGCCGGTCAGCCACTGCAGGCCGAGGCTGGTGAGGCCGACGGTGACCCAGAGCAAGGCGCCGAGGGCCAGCGGTCGGGCGCCGGCGCGGCGCAGTGCGCGGACATCGGTGGACAGCCCGATGGCCGACAGTGCGACGGTGATCATGAAGGTGGACGCGGTGCTCAGTCCGGGGTGCGCGGCGTCCGGGATGAACCCGAGCGAGTTGATCGCCGCCATCAGCGCGAAGCCGACCAGGAACCACGGCACCCAGCGGCTCAGCTGGGTGATCATGCTCGGCCTGCCTGCCGCCGGCTGCAACGCTCCGCCGGAACGAGCTCGGCGGGCGGCCAGCGCCGCCAGGCCGATGCAGATCGGGATGATCATCAACGACCGGACCAGCTTCACCACGATCGCGTACTGGCCGGCCTCCGCGCCGTAGGTGGTGGCCGCGGCGACCACCGAGGAGGTGTCGTTGACCGCGGTGCCGGCGAACAGGCCGAACGCCTGCTGGCTCAGCCCGAGCAGGTGCCCGATCAGCGGGAACGTGATCACGGCGGCGATGTTGAACAGGAAGATCGTCGACACCGCGTACGCGACGTCCATGCTGACCGCGCCGACCACCGGCGCGGCGGCCGCGATCGCGGATGCGCCGCAGACCCCGGTGCCGACGCCGATCAAGGTCCGCAGGTCACCGACCACCCCGAGCAGCCGGCCGAACAGCCAGGCACCGCCCAGGCAGGCAGTCAGCGTGCCGAGCATCACCGGCAGCGACTCAACGCCGACCCGGCCGACCTCGGCGATGGACAGCTGGGTGCCCAGCAGTACCACGGCGAACTGCAGCACATACTTGCCGGCGAACCGGATCCCCGGTGCCAGCAGTTCGCCCGGCTTCACCACGACCGCGACCCCGACACCGATCACGATCCCGGGCACGGCCCCGCCCAGCACCGGCACCAGGCGTCCGATCATGGTCGCCAGCACGGCGATCAGGACGGCGACGCCGATACCAGGCAGGGTTGTGGCCACGTTGTGTGCAGCGGAGGACCGCTGGATCTGCACCGTTCTCATCTCGGCATCCATGCTGCGTTGCCGAAGCGAGCCGGAGTAGTCCCTCAAGTCTTGTGGAGATACAAGGCTGCCTTGTAACAAGCCAGGCTACTTCACCGCCAGCCCGGTCTGCCGTTCCTCGCCGGCGACCAGGGTGAGCTTACCCGCGGTCGGCACCTGAACCGCGATCATGCCGGAGTAGCTCGCAGTGGCCACCCTGTACTTGTCGGGATAGACCTTGTGCTGATCGGAGTTCGGGCTGAACGTCACCGACGAACCGGGCTTGGCGGTCACCGTCTGGGTGAACGTCAAGGTGCCCAACGCCAGATAGCCGCCGTCGGTGGCCACCGCGATCAACAACCGGCCCGGGTGATAGCTGCGGGTGACCGGCCCCATCGACGCGGCCTTCTGATTGTTGGCGGCGAGGTCGTCGGCGTAGCGCTGCAGCACATCGCTGGCGGCGAACCTGCGGCCGTCGGCGCCATTCGGGTGTTGCAGTGCCGCGGCCACGATGCCGGGGATCTCCTGGGGCTCGGCGGCGTACTCGTCGTCGCTGGGATCGACCGTGGTCAGCGGCTTGTCCGTCGACCAGTCCGGTACGTCGGCGGCGTACATCCCGGCGCTGAAGGCACGCAGCCAGGCCGCATCGGGCGAAGTCCGCTGGTAGAGGCCGAGGTTCTGCCAGTTCTGCGGTGCGTTGCTGTAGTCGGAAACGGTGACCAGTTGTTGTTGGTCACCCGAGCCCGCGACCGGGTAGCCGCGTGAGTTGGGCAGGGTGAATTCCTGTGCGGTCTTGGGCAGCTTCAGCCGGTCGGCCAGGTCCATGGTGTCCAGGTCTCGCTGCAGCAACTCGCCCGTCTCCACGGTCTTGATCAACTGCCGATCTCGGGTCCGCATCGCCTGGAAACTCTTGTGGGCAAAGCTGTCCTGCAGTTGCTGGACCTCGTCCTGGGTGATCTGCGGTGCATCGGATCCGGAGCTGCAGGCGCCGAGCAGCGGGATGCTGCCGGCGGCCAGGGTCAGGCCGAGGAATCCTCGGCGGCCCAGTCGCAGCATGTCGTCCGTCCTGATCGTGCGTCGGTGGTTGGCTGTCAATATCTCACGTCCCCTACGATCAGCCCATGAGCGGACTGACTCTTGCCCGGGAGAAGATGGCGGCGGCCGGAGTGGCGCCGGAGGCGATCGAGGTCTTCGATCACTACTACCGGCAACTGGAGTCCGGGGCGACCGGCCTGATTCCTGAGGACACCATCGCGCCACTGACCGATCCGGACGAGCTGGCCGACACCGCGATCAGCGAGGGGCATCAGCGAGCGGCGCTGTCCCAGACGGTGATGATCAAGCTGAACGGCGGTCTGGGCACCTCGATGGGGATGGAGAACGCCAAGTCGCTGCTGCCGGTCCGCGACGGCAAATCCTTCCTGGACCTGATCGTGGCCCAGGTGAAGGCGGCCCGGAAGACGTACGACGTACCGCTGCCGTTGATCTTCATGAACAGTTTTCGGACGCGCGACGACACCCTGGAAGCGTTGAAGCCGTACAAGAAGTTGGCGGTGGACGGGCTGCCGCTGGATTTCCTGCAGAACCGGGAGCCGAAGCTGCTGGCCTCGGACCTGACCCCGGTCGAGTGGCCCGCCGACCCGAGCCTGGAGTGGTGTCCGCCCGGGCACGGTGATCTCTACACCGCTTTGCTGGCATCCGGTGTGCTGCAGCAGCTGATCGACGCCGGCTACCGCTACGCCTCGGTGTCCAACTCCGACAACTTGGGCGCGGCGCCGAACGCGGCGATCGCCGGCTGGTTCGCCGACTCGCGGGCCCCGTACGCGGCCGAGCTGTGCCGGCGTACGAAGGCCGACCTGAAGGGCGGGCACCTGGCCATCCGCAAGTCCGACGGCCGGCTGATCCTGCGCGACACCGCGCAGACGCCGGAGGACGAGCTGAGCTACTTCACCGACGAGCACCGGCATCCGTACTTCCACACCAACAATCTGTGGTTCGACCTGCGGGCGCTGCAGCGTACGTTGGCCGAACGCAAGGGGGTGCTCGGGCTGCCGTTGATCAAGAACGTGAAGAACGTCGACCCCTCCGATTCGTCCTCGCCGGAGGTGATCCAGGTCGAGTCGGCGATGGGTGCGGCGATCGAGGTTTTCCAGGGGGCGACCGCGATCGTGGTCGGCCGGGAACGCTTCCTGCCGGTGAAGACCACCAACGATCTGCTGTTGCTGCGCTCCGACAGCTACACCGTCGGCGCCGACGGCAAGATCAACAAGTCGGTGCCCGAGGCGCCGTTGATCAAGCTGGATTCCCGTTACTACAAGAAGATCGCCGACTTCGACGCCCGCTTTCCGGCCGGTCCGCCGTCGCTGCAACAGGCCAAGAGTCTGACCGTCGAGGGCGACTGGACCTTCGGTTCCGGCGTCCGGGTGGAGGGTGCCGTGAAGCTCACCGACACCGGCGAACCGCAGACCATCGCCGACAACGCGGTGATCGAGTAGCGCGCACACTCCGCCGCGGGCGTGTGTATGATGAAGGACAGTCATACACATGGAGTCAGGGTGCGAACCAACATCGAGATTGACGACCGGCTGATGGCGGCCGCTCAGGCTGCCGCCGGCACGTCGACCAAGAAGGAAACCGTCGAGCGCGGACTCGAGCTGCTGGTGCGTCTCGGTGCACAGTCGGACATTCGAGAGCTCAGGGGCAAGCTCGTCTGGACCGGTGATCTTGACCAGATGCGCACCGACGTCGCGTCGTGATCATCGTCGACTCGAGCGTCTGGATCGACTACTTCAACGGCATCGTCAGCCGTGAAACCGATCGGCTGGATGCCCTGCTGTCGACTGAGTTGCTGGCGGTCGGCGATCTCATCTTGGCCGAAGTTCTGCAGGGCTTTCGATCCGAGGCCGATGCAGAACGGGCGCGGGCTGCGATGGATTCTCTGACGCAGTTTCCGATGCTCGGCGTCGAGATGGCGCTTCTGAGCGCGGCCAACTTTCGGCAGTTGAGACGGAGCGGAATCACCGTACGCAAGACGATCGACGTGATGATCGCTTCCTTCTGCATCGAGCACGACCATCAGTTGCTCTTTGCCGACCGTGACTTCCTGCCGTTCGTGGAGCGGCTCGGTCTCCGGCCGGCCTGAATCTGTTCCCAACAAGGAAACGCTCCCTGCCCGGATCGGGCAGGGAGCGTTCGCAACGATGTGGAAGTTGATCTTGCTCAGATGAAGCTGGCGACCTCGTCGAAGCTCAGCCGCGGGTTGCGCTCGAAGTAGGCGTTCTCGCCGGGCTTGCCGATGTTGACGATGACCAGCGCCTGGTGCTTGCCGTCAGGGAAGAACTCCCGGCTCACCGCGTCGGCGTCGAAGCCGCCCATCGGACCCGCGGCCAGGCCGGCGGCGCGGACGCCGAGGATGAAGTAGCCGACCTGCAGGGCGGCGCTCAGCCGGGCGCTGCCGATCCGGGCGTCGTCGTTGCCCGCGTACATCTCCCGGTAGGCGGCACCGGCGTGCGGGAACACCTTCGGCAGTTCGTCGTGGAAGTCCGTGTCGGCGGCCAGGATCGCGACCAGCGGGGCGGCCGAGGTCTTGGCCCGGTTGCCCTCGCCCAGCAGCGGGAGCAGCCGCTCCTTGGCCTCGGCCGAACGCAGGAAGACGATCCGCAGCGGCTGGCTGTTGGCCGCGGTCGGGGCGTACTTGATCAGTTCGTAGATGGCGCGCAGCTGCTCGTCGCTGACCGGCTCGTCGGTGAACGTGTTCGCCGTACGGGCGGAGCGGAAGAGCAGGTCCTGGGCCTCGGGGGCGAGCGCCAGCTGTGCGGCGAACTCGGCCTCGAACTCGGCCAGGTCCGCGGAGGTGTTGGTGGTGTCCGTCATGATTGCTTGAACATTCAAGTGAGGAATGATTGTTCCACTATGGACTGTGACGCTGCTCACGGTGCTCGCGTTCGGTCACGACGTCGTGATCAACACCACAAGGTTGCGGGGACCGTGCACACCCTCGACCCGGTCCAGTTCGATGTCGCTGGTCGCGCTCGGGCCGGCGATCCAGGTCAACGGACGGGTCGGGTCGAGCCGGCCGATCACCTCGGGCACGGTGCCGACGATGTCGTCGGCGTCGACCACGCAGACGTGGGTGTCGGGCACCAGGCTGATCGCTCGCCGGCCCTGGATCCGGCCGCCGTCGAGCACGATGGTCCCGGTCAACGCGACGGCAGCAGCGCTGCCAGTGATCACCGCGTCGATCTGATCAAGATCAACGGCGGAAAGGTCCGCATGATCCCGGATCACCTTGCTGGTAACGGTTGTCAGCCAACCCGGATCAAGATCATCGGGGACCACCACGGAGCCGATCTGCCGGGTCGCCAGCTGATTGCCGATCACCCGGCCGACGTCGGCTCGCTTGATCACCTCCACGTCGGCCTTGTAGTCACCGACCCGCTCGGCGAACAGCGCGATCAGCCCGGCCGAGTCCATCCCGAGGTCGCGTTGATAGTCGCGGGGGATCGGCGGTGCTGCTGCGTCCCGGATCGCGCCGCGAACCGCCGCCAGCACCTGTTCTCGACTGCTCATCGGCCGCCCTCCTTGCCTGCGGCTCGGGTCCGTTCCCACCACTGGTGGAAGGACTCCCTCGGGACCGGCGGGAGGTCCCGGCTCTGCGTCCAGCCGCCCAGCATGCCGGGCAGCCGCCGTACGTACTTTGCGGCCGGGCCGACCCGGCCGGCCAGCCGTTGCGCACGCTCCAGCCGGCGATGATCGGCAAACGTCCAGGCCGCGATCCGCATCGCCAGCGCCTCGGCGTTCGGACCGCCGCGCTCGGCACGATCCTCGATCACCTCGGCCCGTTGCTCGACCAGCACCGAGGGGATGTCGATCTTGACCGGGCAGGCCTCGTAGCAGGCACCGCACAGGCTGGACGCGTAGGGGAGCGCGGCGTCGTGCGGCTCGGAAACCCCGTGCAGCAAGGGATTCAGGATCGCACCGATCGGGCCGGGGTAGACCGAGCCGTAGGCGTGGCCGCCGACCCGCTCGTACACCGGACACACGTTCAGGCAGGCCGAGCAGCGGATGCAACGCAGCGCCTGCCGGCCGGTGGTGTCGGCCAGCGCCCGGGTGCGGCCGTTGTCCAGCAGGATGATGTGCACCTCCTGCGGTCCGTCGCCCTCAGTCACGCCGGTCCACATCGTGGTGTACGGGTTCATCCGCTCCGCGGTCGACGACCGGGGCAGCACCTGCAGGAACACCTCGAGATCGGCGAACGTCGGCAGTAGCTTCTCGATCCCGACCACCGAGACCAGCACGTCCGGCAGGGTCAGACACATCCGGCCGTTGCCCTCGGACTCCAGCACGACCAGGGTGCCGGTCTCGGCGATGGCGAAGTTGGCGCCGGAGAAGGCCACCTTTCCTGCCAGGAACTTCTCCCGCAGATGCAGCCGGGCGGCCTCGGCCAGGCGGCGCGGCTCGTCGGTCAGGTCGGCCGGTGCGGGTCGGCCGACCTCACCCATCTTGTCGGCGAAGATCTGCCGGATCTCGTCCCGGTTGCGGTGGATCGCCGGCACCAGGAAGTGGCTGGGGGTGTCGCCGCCGAGCTGGACGATCAGCTCGGCCAGATCGGTCTCCCAGGCGTGGATGCCGTTCTTCTCCAGCTCCTCGTTGAGCCCGATCTCCTGGGTGGCCATCGACTTCACCTTGATCACGTCGGTGGCCCGGTGGCGCTGAGCGATCTCGATCCCGATCTTGCAGGCCTCGGCAGCATCGGCGGCCCAGTGCACGGTGGCGCCGGCCGCGGTGGCGGCGGCCTCGAACTGCTCCAGGTGCCGATCGAGATTGGCGAGCGTGTTGTCCTTGATCGCCGCGGCCGTGCTGCGAAGGTCCTGCCAGTCCTCCAGCTCGCCGACCACCCGCTTGCGTTTGTCCCGGATGGTGTGGGTGGCGTGACCGAGGTTGCGTCGAAGTTGATCATCGGCGAGCGCGATGTGGGCGGCCTTGGTGAAGGTCGGCATGCCCAGGAATGCCTCACCCGGCTTGGGATGTAGCCCTACCTGCTGGCTGGTCATGATCACTCCTGACTGGCGAGGATCTCGGCCAGGTGCATGGACCGGATCCCGGTCTTGTGCCGGCTGGCGAAGCCACCGATGTTCATCATGCAAGAGGAGTCGGAGGTGCAGACCACCTCGGCGCCGGTCTTGATCACGTTCTTGATCTTGTCCTCGCCCATCGCCGAGGAGGTGTCGGCGTTCTTCAGTGCGAAGGTGCCGCCGAAGCCGCAACACTGCTCGGCCTCGGGCAGTTCGCGCAGCTCGATGCCCTTGACCGCCTCGAGCAGCCGGTAGGGGCGGTCGCCGACGCCGATCAGTCGCAGCGAGTGGCAGGTGGGGTGATAGGTGACGCTGTGCGGGAACGAGGCTCCGACGTCGGTGACGCCGAGCACGTCGACCAGGAACTCGGTCAACTCGTACACCGGTGGGAGGTGGACGCCGGGAGCGACGCTCTGACCGTACTCGCGCAACATTCCGGTGCAGGATCCCGAAGGGACGACGACGGCTTCGGCGTCGGCGAACGTGTCGGCGAAGCCGCGCACCATGTCGCCGGCCGGTCGGGCGTAGCCGGTGTTCATGTGCATCTGACCGCAACAGGTCTGCTCGACCGGGAATCCGACCTCGCATCCCAGCCGCTCCAGCAGGGTGACCGTGGCCTTGCCGACGTCGGGAAACAGCGTGTCGGCCAGGCAGGTGACGAACAACGACACCTTCACCCGGTCACCTCCTTGTTGCTCGTTTGGCCCTAACCCTAAAGGCTCCTCCGGCGTGGTCGCCGGTGGGGCAGCGGCCGCCGTACGATGCCCAACGTGACGGGCAGCGAAGACAGCGGACGTGATGCCGTCGGAGTCCGTTGGCACGAGGCGCTGGCGTACGCGATCACCGGTCAGCGGCTCGACGGCCTCGGTACCCAGCCCACGCCGGACCTTCAGGTGGTTGCAGCAGCAATCGCGGACCGCAGCGACGGCGGCCCGGACGGTCTGCGCGAACTGATCCGGCAGCGGCGCGCAGCCGGCGAGCCGTGGCCCTATCCGGTGCCGGCAGAGCTGCGGCAGGGCATCGGCGCCGCCCAGTGGATCGCCGCACTCAACGCGTTGCGGCAACGCCTCGACCTGGACAACCCGGAACGCCCCGTGCTCAGCGACCGCGCCCCGGACGCCGACGAGCGCCGCCTACTCGCCGACGTCCCCCCGCACCACGGCCACTGAGGTCAGGCGTCAACCAGCTCTTGATGCGCCAGTTGGGAAACCCGCTGTGGCGACAGTCCGAGCAGCCGCCCAGCATCGCGGACTGTGTAATTCTCGGCGAGCAGATGCTGGGCAGCCTGGCGCATCGTTCGCGCTGCCTCGGTGGCTGCTTCGTCGGCAGCCCGACGTGCTTCTCGGGCCTGGGCGATCAGCGAGTCCTGATCGGTATGCGGTTCGACCGTCACCTCGATACTGGCGGGATCTATGTCCAACAGCATTCCGACAGCCTCGGCAGCCATGCCGGGCACCAGGTCAAGGCGGCGCGCCTGGGTGAACGCACCTTCCACCTCGGGGATGCGGATCGCCCACCAGGCGCTCGACCGTTGGGCGACGGCGGTGATCTTCATGGCGTTACTCCGATCTGCTTCAGGATGGCCCGAGCGGTCAACTCGTTCACCTCGCGGTGACGCCGGATCGTCGCCTGTTTACTGCCGACCCTGATCTTGGTGTGGTTAGCACCTTCCAATTCGGTGTACGGCAGGCCGTTCTCGGCTGCGTACTCGGCAATGAGGTCCAGAAGGTCCCTGCGCTTCATAAGACTACCCTGGTAGATGAAATAAGTCTATCCATCTAGATGCTCCGTCGGTCAGATCCGGTCAACCCAGCAGCACGCTGAGTTGGCTGGTCGCGGCGGCGTCGGCCAGCGCGGTGGCCTGGTCTCGGGTGACCTCGATCAGCAGCAGGGTCTGCGGGTCGCCGCTGGTGGGAGAGAGTTGGCTGGTGTCCTCGGCCGGTTTGGGAATGGTGACCACTCGGACCTGATCGGCGATCACCTTCGCGCCGGCGTCGGACTCCGGATTCGACGCGACCACATCGACGCGATCGCCGACCCGCAGCAGCCCGACGACGGCGGCGTCAGAGATTCGCAGCGGCGCGATCACCATGCCGGCCCGGACGTCCGGTCGGGGACCGAGCACGCTGAGGTCGGTCAGCACCGAACCTTCGCTGAGTGGGGCGACCAGGGTGCGGCCGATCAGCGGCGCCGGGTCGGTGAGAGCAGCCGACGGCACCGCCGACTCCGGTAGATCCACGGTGCTCAGGTCGGAGGCGGTCAGTTGCCGCCCGCCGGACAACTGGCGCGACGCCACCACCACGCTGACGCTGGGCGGCGGTTCGGGTGTGGCTGCGCTGATGCCGGCGACGGCCGCGCCCATGGCGGCCAGCACCGCCAGCTTGCGCCGGTGCCAGGAGATCAGCCGGGTGAATTCGGACAGCGGTGAGGTTGAGGTACGTGCCATGTCCCGAACCTAAGGAGTGTTCGGGAGGTTCCGGCCCGAGTTATCCACAGGCCGGGAACAAATCAGCCGGCGGCAGCCTTCGCCGGTGCCGCCTTGCTGCTGGATTCCTTCGAACCCGACGAGGACGAACCGTTGGACGACGATCCGTTGCTGGCGGAGTCGGACTTGCTGCTGCTGCCCGAATCGCTGGTCGCGGTGGCCGTGCCCGCCTTGGAACCACTGCGATTGTCGGTGCTGTAGAAGCCGGATCCCTTGAAGACCACGCCGACCGCGTTGTAGACCTTGCGCAGCTGGCCGTGGCAGTTCGGGCACTCGGTGAGCGCGGCGTCGCTGAACTTCTGGACCACTTCCAGGTCCTGGCCGCACTCGGAGCAACGGTATTGGTAGGTCGGCATCTGGGCTCTCTTCGGATCACACTCGGCAAAGAAGTGCCGGTCGACGGAACCCGCCGAGCCGGCTGGCACTCAAGCATAGCGACTGCTAAGCCGATCTTATTCCCGCGTGGCCCGCCGGAGCGTATTCCGGCTGTCTGTACGCTGCCGGAGTGCGTCGGGTGCATCGGTGGATGCTGTTCGTGATCTTCGTGCTGGTGTTGATCATCGGCGCGCTCTCCAGCCTGGCCGTGACCACAACCCGATCCTCCTTTCCGCAGGCCGACGGCGAGCTGAAGTTGCCGGGCCTGCGCTCGCGGGTCGAGGTGATCCGCAATCAGTACGGCGTGCCCGACATCTACGCCGACAACGCCGAGGACCTGTTCCTGGCGCAGGGCTTCGTCCATGCTCAGGATCGGTTCTGGGAGATGGACTTCCGCCGGCACATCACCGCCGGACGGCTGTCGGAGCTGTTCGGCCCCTCCCAGTTGGAGACCGACAAGACCATCCGGACGATGGGCTGGCGGCAGGTCGCCGAACAGGAGGTGCAGCTGCTGTCGTCGAGCACGCGGCGCTACCTGGACGCGTACGCCGACGGGGTGAACGCCTATCTGCGTAGCCAGTCGCCGAGCGAGCTGTCGCTGGAATACAGCGTGCTCGGGCTGACCGGGCTGGACTACCGGCCGGAGCCGTGGACCGCGGTCGACACCGTGTCCTGGTTGAAGGCGATGGCCTGGGATCTGAGCAGCAACAAGGACGACGAGATCGAACGTGCCCTGCTGACTCCCAAGTACGGCGCCGACCAGGTGGCCGAGCTGTTCCCGCCCTACGATCTTGATCAGTTCCAGCCGATCATCTCTCGGGGCGCGGTGCGGGCCGGACGGTTCGACCCACAGGCACGTCCGGCGTCCGGACGCCCGCCGGTCGCCGATGTCGAGACGCCGGACGCGCAGGCGGCGCTCGGCCGGGTGGCGAGGAGTCTGCAGTCGATCCCGCAGCTGGTCGGCGGCGGTGGCGCGGACGCGGGGGTCGGCTCGAACTCCTGGGCAGTCTCGGGATCCCGGACCACCACCGGGGCGGCGATGCTGGCCAACGACCCGCATCTGGCCACCTCGATCCCGTCAATCTTCGAGCAGATGGGTCTGCACTGCCGCAACCTGAATGCGCAGTGCCCGTTCGACGTCAGCGGCTTCACCTTCTCCGGCATGCCCGGCGTGATCATCGGCCACAACCAGCAGATCAGCTGGGGCCTGACCACCTCCTACGTCGACGTGCAGGATCTCTATCTGGAAAGGGTTCGCGGTGATCAGGTCCGAGTCGGCAACGACTGGCAGCCGCTGACGATCCGGACCGAGGAGATCAAGATCAAAGGGCAGGACGAGCCGTACAAGATCACCATCCGGCAGTCCCGGCACGGCCCGTTGATGTCGGACGTCGATGATCAATTCCACCGGGTCGGTGCGGCCGAGAAGCCCGCCACCGCAGTCGCTCTGAACTGGACCGCGCTGACGCCGTCAAGGTCGATGGACGCGGTGTTCGCGCTGGATCGAGCTACCGACTTCACCGGCTTCCGCGCCGCGGCGAAGCTGCTGTCGTCCCCGTCCCAGAACCTGCTCTACGCGGATCGGCAGGGCAACATCGGCTACCAACTGCCGGGCGCGATCCCGATCCGCGGCCGCGGCGAAGGCTCGGTGCCGGTGCCCGGCTGGGACCGGCGGTACGACTGGACCGGCATGATCAAGTTCGCTGAACTGCCGTACAGCTACAACCCGCCCAGCGGCTACATCGTCGCGGCCAACCAGCCGATCGTCAGCGCGGATTACCCCTACCCGCTGTCGGCCGGCGAGTCGTACGGCTGGCGGAGCCAGCAGCTGATCGATCGGATCACCGCGGCCGGCAAGATCGATCCCGCGACCGCCGAGACCTTCTTCGCCGACGACCGGGTGCGGTACGCCGACCCGCTGCTGCCGGCCCTGCTGCAGGTCAAGATCACCGATCGGTGGGTCGCCGAAGGCCAACAGGTATTGAGATCCTGGGATCGCCGAGCCTCGGCCGACTCGGCCGGCGCCGCCTTCTTCAACGTGCTGATGCGCGACCTGTTGCATCAGACCTTCGATGATCAACTCCCGGCCGACCTGCAGCCCAGCAGCGGAGATCGCTGGTACGCGGTGCTGGCGGAGTTGATCACGAAGCCGGACGACCCGTGGTGGGACGACGTCCGGACCGAGAACGTGCGGGAGACCCGTGACGACATGATCATCCGGGCGATGACGACGGCCCGCAAGGACATCACCGCCATGATGGCCGAGGATTCGCAGCAGTGGCGCTGGGGACAACTGCACCGGATCACCCTGCGACATCAGGCCTTCGGCGAGGTCGGCGGCATCGACCGACTCTTCAACCGCGGCGACTACCCGGCGCCCGGCGGTCCGGCGATCGTGAACGCCCTCTCCTTCGACGACCGGCAGGGGTTCGCCGTCACCAACGGGCCGGCGATGCGGATGTTGATCAACTGGGCCGATGTGGACGACAGCCGCTGGATCAACCAGAGCGGCAACTCCGGCCACGCCTTCCAGCACAACTACGATGATCAACTTCCGCTGTGGGCGGCCAATCGGATGCTGCCGTTCCGATCCGAACCGGCGAGCATTCGTCGGGCGGCGACCTCCACGCTGACCCTGAATCCGACCAGCTGAAGCTATCGGCGTGCGATCGGCACCCCTGTTGGCCAGGAACGGCACCGGTGGCAGGCTGTCGGGAAGCGAATTCGAGGGAGGAATCCGATGAGCGACATCGAAGCTCTGCGCGCCCTGGTGAGCGACGCCTTCAGCCGTGTGCAGGAACTGGTTGATCAGATCACCCGGGATCTCAGCGAGGCGCAGGCGACCTATCGTCCCGATGATCACGCCAATTCCATTGCCTGGTTGGTCTGGCACGCGTCTCGGGTGCAGGACGACCATGTCGCCGACCTGGCCGGCGTCGATCAGGCCTGGCCGGCCTGGCGGGAGAAGTTCGGCCTGCCGTTCGACGACTGGGCGACCGGCTACGGCCAGAGCGCCGAGGAAGTCGGCGAGGTGCAGGTCAGCGGCGAACTGCTGGCCGGCTACTACCACGACGTGCAGGGGTTGACCGGTCGCTACTTGGGCGGTCTCACCGAGGCCGAGTTGGACCGGATCGTCGACGACAACTGGGATCCGCCGGTCACTGCATCAGTCCGGTTGGTCAGCGTGATCGGCGACATCACCCAGCACCTCGGCCAGGCCTTCTACGTCAAAGGTCTGGCCCAGCGCGCCGGCATCCACTGAGTTTTCTCAAGCCTGGCAGGGATTCGGGGCGCTGTCGAGGGAACGCAGCCAGGACGGCTTGGGCCGAGCGTCGGCGACCGGCTGGTGCCGGCCGTCGACGAGTTCGTACGCCCAGCGCGGGCCGTTGTTGATCAACGAACGCAGCGCGGCCAGCAGTCGGTCGACGTCGTCCGAGCCGCTGCCGAGCCCGAAGCT
The DNA here is from genome assembly GCF_007362775.1 of Microlunatus elymi. Lineage (NCBI taxonomy): Bacteria > Bacillati > Actinomycetota > Actinomycetes > Propionibacteriales > Propionibacteriaceae > Microlunatus > Microlunatus elymi. The sequence goes on along the minus strand of NZ_CP041692.1, from coordinate 4,577,624 downwards.
GGCACGCAGCGCGCCACCCGCGATATCCAGGCGGGCGGCCAGCGGATGCGCACAGAAGGCCCCGTCGCGGACGCCGATGCCGTGCTCGGCCGACAGGTAGGCGGCGACCAGACCGGCGTCGTACCCGGTGACGGTGAAGCCGACCACGCCGACCGCGTCGGTGCAGTCCGGCCAGATGTTCAGCACCCGAACCTCGCGCAGCGCGGCCAGCCGGGACAGCAACCGGGTCCGCAGCCGCCACTCGTGCCGGCGCAGATGATCGTCGCCGATCTCGGTGATCGCGGTGCAGGCTGCGGCGAGTGCAGCGGCGCCGAGCACGTTGGGTGTGCCGCCCTCGTGCCGCGCCTCACCCGTCGCCCAGTTGGTGTGCTCGACGGTGACCTTGCGGACAGCGCCGCCGCCGGCCAGGTAGGGCTCCGCGGCATCGAGCCAGTCGGCGCGTCCGATCAGCGCGCCGGATCCGAACGGGGCATAGATCTTGTGTCCGGAGAAGGCGAGGTAGTCCACGCCCAGCTCGGCGATGTTGATCTTGCGGTGCGGTACGAACTGAGCGCCGTCCACCGCGATCCGGGCGCCGTGCCGATGAGCAAGATCAGCAAGCCGGCGCAGCGGCAGCACCTCACCGGTCACGTTGGAAGCTCCGGTGATCGCCAGCAGTCCTGCGCCGGTCTCGTCCAGCACCCGACCAAGATCATCCAGGGTCTGCGCCAGCGTCGCGGCGGCCGGCACGATCGTGGCACCCAATCCCTGCCAGGGCAGCAGATTCGCGTGATGCTCGATGTCCAGGCAGACCACCTCGGCACCGTCCGGCACTGCGCTTGCCAGCAGGTTGAGCGCATCGGTGGTGTTCCGGGTGAAGATCGTCAGGTCATCGCCGCGAGCCCCGACGAAGTCGGCAACGGTCGCGCGGGACTGCTCGTACAGCGCCGTACTGACCGCGGACGCATACCCGGCGCCGCGATGCACGGAGGCGTAGTAGGGCAGGATCCGCTGTTGATCTTCGATCACCGCGTCCAGGGCCGGGGCGCTGGCGGCGTAGTCGAGGTTGGCGTAGCGGACGGTCCGGCCGTCGATCAGCGGCACCTCGAGTTCGGACCCGCTGACCCCGGCCAGTGGGCCGAACGCATCCAGCCGTCTGCCGAGGGTCGGGAGCTGCGCGCTCGGACAGGCAGGCTCCAGGTCGGCGGCATCGTGCTGGGTGGGACGGGACAGGCTGGCGACCGACATCGATCGACTCCTCACAACTCAGGGGCCCGCCGTGAGCGTCAGAGGACCCGCGCTTGCCGGTGTCCGTGTGGAACCGGCCGTGTGGTTCACCCGGGGCACCCCACCGCGGAGGAGGGTTGCCGGTCAGCAAGCCGGGGCTTGACGCTGACACTCATCACACAACTGGCCTCAGTTCACTACAGGTCGATAGCGGGCGCAAGTTGATCGTGTCAATTCGTCCATATGATGATATGCGGTCTCGAATCGTGGTTGATCTTGATCGTGCGGTCAGGTGGCAACGGCCAACCCAGGGGATTGGGTGAGTTTCGTACCGACATCGGTGCGAAACTCACCCATTGTCGGAGGGTCTTGTGATGCTGGGTGACCTCCGTTGGACAGACTGATGTCACGGCACGATCACCAGGCGCTGGCCGGGCGGGATGGGCTCGGACCAGGCTTCGGTGACGTCGGCCAGCCGGCGGCGTACCGGGGTGACGTGCAGATGTCCGGCGGCCAGATGACCGAGAAAGGCCGGTAGTTGGGTGCCGATCTGTTCCATCGGCACGCTGCCCAGTCCGCTGCCGATCAGGTGCAGGTTGCTGCTGCGGAGCAGTTCGGAGTCCAGCGCCAGCGGCGATCCGGCCATCGAGCCGACCTGCGCCCAGGTCAGCTGCCGGGTGCTGTCGGCACGACCGGCGACCAGCGCGCCGAGCAACCCGGCGGCCGGTTCACCCCAGAGGTAGTCGACGACGACATCGACGTGGTCGGCCAGGGCGGCGACCTGAGCCGGCCAGTCGGTGCCGCTGTCGATGCGTACGGTGTGATCGGCGTGTTCGGACACGGCCCGCAAACCTGCGGCCGATCGACCCACCGCGATCACCTCCGAAGCGCCGAGCAGTTTGGCCGCCTGGATCGCGGTCTGCCCGGAAGCCCCGGTGGCGCCGAGCACCACGACGGACTGACCGGGCTGCAACGCGGCCCGCACCGCAAGGGCGTTCCAGCCCGACATGCCGGGGTTCATCGACGCCGCGACCACGGCCGGATCAAGACCGTCCGGTAGCGGCATCAGCATCGGCGCGGCGGCTCGCTCGGCGAACGTCCCGTACGGAGCCCGCAAGCCACCGAAGTAGGCGAGGCTCCCGTCCGACCGCCGGCACACCCCGTCCACTCCGGGGATCATCGGCAGCTGCCGATGGGAGGAGTAGTGCCGTCCCGACGCCTGACCGCGGACGATCTGATGCACGCCGGCGGCCACCACCTCGACCAGTTCCTCCGGACCGTTCGGCACCGGATCGGCGAAGTCCCGGTAAGCCGGTGGCTGGTCGAAGTTGTCGATCACTGCTGCTTTCACGGTTGTCTCCTTCGTTGATCTCGTCCTTAACGCTGTTAAGCGTTCCTGAGACAGTGTGCTTAACGCTGTTAAATTCGTCAAGGGGCTGGCAGAATCTCGACCATGCCGCTGGATCGTGACGTTGTGATCCGTACCGCCCTGAAGCTGATGGACGACGACGGGCTGGACGCGCTGACCCTGCGCAAGATCGCGTCCGCCCTGGACGTGAAGGCGCCTGCGCTCTACTGGCATTTCCAGAACAAGCAGCAATTGCTGGACGAGATGGCCACCTCGATGCTGCGGGCGGCGACCGAGGAAACCGTCGACGAGGGACTGCCGTGGCCGGACCAACTCCGCCGCCAGGCCGGCGGCTTCCGCCGGATGCTGCTCAGTCACCGCGACGGCGCCCGACTCTTCGGCGGCACCTATCTGACCGACCCGAGCCCGGTCACCGCCGGCGAGCCGTTGCTGCGGGCGCTGATCGACGTAGCCGGCGACCTGCGCAGTGCGGTGATGGTGATGCGGACCCTGAACTGCTTCGTGATCGGCTTCGTGCTGGAGGAACAGGGCGTCGTGGATCCCTCCGGTCGCCGCGATCCGCGCTACGACCCCGCTGTCCGGGCAGAACGTCTCGATCCCGACAGGTTCCCGTTGTCGTCGGCATCGAGCGAGTACGTCTGGGGTGACCTTGACGCCTCCTTCGCGGCCGGAGTGGAGTTGATCATCGGCGGCTTCGCAGCGCAGCTCGATCAGCCGCCGGCGAGTAAGAATTAGCGGCAGTGCCGACGGGCGGATTAGCATGCGTCGTACAGGCAGTGATCCGGCCATCACCGGTGAGCCTCCGGAAGAACGAGCACCATCCAACTGAGTTGTCAGTCGGCTGGGGCTTTAGTAGAACCGGACGGGTGGGCCCGTGACAGGCCGTAATGAGCGGTCCGATGAAGTTGATCATCGGGCAAGCGAGGTGGTACCGCGGCGCAAGTCGTCCTCGTGCAGGGATTGCAGACATGTCCAGCACGAAGAGGAACGCCAGCGATGAGCTACCCGAAGGCAACGACCGACCCGAGTGACGATCACGGCACCCCGGCCAAGGTGCCGTCCAGCCCCCGTTTCGCCGAGCTCGAAGAGCGGGTGCTGGCGTTCTGGTCCGACGACGACACCTTCCAGGCATCGGTGGACAAGAACCCGACCGGTGAGAACGGCAGCAACGAGTACGTCTTCTACGACGGCCCGCCGTTCGCCAACGGGCTGCCGCACTACGGCCATCTGCTGACCGGCTACGTCAAGGACATCGTTCCCCGCTTCCAGACCATGCGCGGCAAGCACGTCGAGCGCCGGTTCGGCTGGGACACCCACGGACTGCCCGCCGAGCTGGAGACGATGAGTCAGCTCGGCATCAAGACCACCGACGAGATCCACGAGATGGGCGTCGGCAAGTTCAACGAGGCAGCCCGGGCCTCGGTGCTGCGCTACACCGAGGATTGGAAGGAGTACGTCACCCGGCAGGCCCGCTGGGTGGACTTCGACAACGACTACAAGACGCTCGATCTGACCTTCATGGAGTCGGTGCTGTGGGCCTTCAAATCCCTGTGGGACAAGGGATTGGTGTACGAGGGCTTCCGGGTGCTGCCGTACTGCTGGAACGATCAGACACCGTTGAGCAACCACGAGTTGCGGATGGACGAGGATGTCTACCAGGTACGCCGCGATCCGGCCGTCACGGTCGGCTTCCGACTGGAGACCGGCGAGTTGGCACTGATCTGGACCACCACCCCGTGGACGCTGCCGTCCAACCTGGCGATCATGGTCCACCCCGATGTCGACTACGTGGTGGTCGAGTCGGACTACACCGGAACCACCGAACGGTATGTGATCGCCGAGGCCCGGCTATCGGCGTACGCGCGGGAGCTGGGGGAGGACGCCGAGGAGCGGATTGTCCAACGCCTGAAGGGATCCGAGCTGCTCGGCCGCTCCTACACCCCGCCGATGAGCTACTACCTCGGGCACGAGAATGCGCACAAGATCGTGCCGGCGCCGGAGTTCGTCACCACCACCGAGGGCACCGGGCTGGTGCACAGCGCCGGCGCGTTCGGTGAAGAGGACAAGATCGTCACCGACCGCAACGACATCGAGCCGGTGGTGCCGGTCGCCCTCGACGGCACCTTCACCGAGCCCGTCCACGACTACCTCGGTGTGCACGTCTTCGATGCCAACGTGTTGATCATCGAGCACCTGAAGAACCGGACGAAGGGCTCTTCGACAAGCTCAGGGACCGACTTCGGCTCCACCACCGAAGGCACCGTGCTGCTGCGGCAGGAGATGTACGACCACTCCTATCCGCACTGCTGGCGTTGCCGGGAACCGCTGATCTACATGGGTGTCTCGTCCTGGTTCGTCGAGGTGACGAAGTTCAAGGACCGGATGGGCGAGCTGAACCAGCAGATCAACTGGGTGCCCGAGCACGTCAAGGACGGCCAGTTCGGCAAGTGGCTGGCCAACGCCCGCGACTGGTCGATCAGCCGCAATCGCTTCTTCGGTAGCCCGATCCCGGTCTGGAAGTCCGACGACCCCGCGTACCCGCGGGTCGACGTGTACGGCTCGATCGCCGACCTGGAACGAGATTTCGGTGTCGAGGTGACCGATCTGCACCGGCCGTTCATCGACGAGCTGACCCGGCCCAATCCGGACGATCCGACCGGCAAGTCGACCATGCGCCGGGTGACCGAGGTGCTGGACGTCTGGTTCGACTCCGGCTCGATGCCGTACGCCCAGGTGCATTATCCGTTCGAGAACACCGACTGGTTCGAGCATCACTACCCGGCAGACTTCATCGTCGAGTACATCGGCCAGACCCGCGGCTGGTTCTACATGATGCACATCTTCGCCACCGCACTTTTCGACCGGCCGGCGTTCAGCAACTGTATCAGCCACGGCATCGTGCTGGGCAGCGACGGGCAGAAGATGAGCAAGTCGCTGCGCAACTACCCCGACGTCCGCGAGGTGTTCGACCGCGACGGCGCCGACGCGATGCGCTGGTTCCTGATGAGCTCGCCGATCCTGCGCGGCGGCAACCTGATCGTCACCGAGCAGGGCATCCGCGAGGGTGTGCGGCAGGTGATCATCCCGCTCTGGAACGCGTGGTACTTCTTCAGCCTGTACGCCAACAGCGCCCAGGGCGGTGCCGGTTACGACGCGCAGTTCTCCACCGCGTCCACCGACGTGCTGGACCGCTACATCCTGGCCAAGCTACGGCAGACAGTGGCCAACATCGCCGAATCGCTGCAGGAGTTGAACATCGCCGCGGCCTGCGACGAGGTGCGCTGGTTCGGCGAGGTGCTGTCCAACTGGTACATCCGGCGTTCCCGGGAGCGCTTCTGGGACGGCGAGAGCGCGGAATCGAAGCAGGCGTTCGACACGCTCTACACCGTGCTCGAAACACTCACTCGGGCGGCGGCGCCGCTGCTGCCGTTGATCACCGAGGAGATCTGGCGCGGGCTGACCGGCGGCCGCTCGGTGCACCTGACCGATTGGCCGGACGTTGATCAACTTCCCGCCGACGGTGATCTTGTCGCCCAGATGGATCGGGTCCGTGACGTCTGCTCGACCACGTCGGCGCTGCGCAAGGCCAAGCATCTGCGCGTTCGGCTGCCGCTGTCCCGGCTGCAGGTCGTGGTCGACGACGCCAAGGCGCTGCAGCCATTCATCGGGCTGATCTCCGACGAGCTGAACGTGCAGCAGGTCGAGCTGACGGAGTTGGCCGCGGCCGGAGCCGATCTTGGTGTCGGCCAGGAGTTGCAGGTCAACGCCCGGGCGGCGGGACCCCGGCTCGGCAAGGAGGTCCAGACGGCGATCAAGGCGAGCAAGTCGGGCGACTGGTCGGTGGCCGACGACGGCACCGTCACCTCCGGCGGGATCGCCTTGCAGGAAGGCGAATACTCCCTGCGTACGGTGGTGGCCGGCGGCGACGACGAGCACCAGGCGGTGTCGATGCTGCCTGGTTCCGGCTTCGTGATCTTGGACACCGAGGTGACGCCGGAGCTGGCCGCCGAGGGGCTGGCCCGGGACGTGATCCGGGCGATCCAGCAGGCTCGCCGCGACGCCGGCCTGGAGATCAGCGACCGCATCGTCCTCGTCCTCACGCCGGGCGATGACGACGTGCGATCGGCGATCGAATCGCATCGCGAATTGATCAGGTCCGAAACGCTGGCCGACACGTTGGACTTCGGAGTTGATCTTGGTGGTCAGCCCGCCGACCTCGGCGACGGCCGCAAGGTCGGCGCCCGAGTCACCAAGGTGGGTTGAGCCTGGTCCGTCAGTCGATGATGGCGACTTCCAGATCGGCCCACTGACGGAAGGCTTGGTCGGTCGTCACGAAGGTCGCCGCCGTAGCCTTTGCGAATGCCGCTAGGTAACTGTCCATCCAAAGCTTCGGCGACGGATCGGGACGAGAGGATCGGATCCGCCAGTCCTGATCAATCTCCGCCGGCTCCTCAGCGAGAGAGATTCGGCTATCCGACGTGAACAGGTCGTACGTTGCCCATGCCTGCTCGTTGGACAGCGGTGGCAGATCGTACGGCTTGAGGACAGCTGCCGTCGTCAGCAGTCGCAGCAGGGACTGGCGGGTCGCTCGACAGAACGCGATCGAATCGGTGTCGCCGATGCTTTGAATCCAGTCACGGCAAGCAAGGTGCTTGCCGTGCACAGCTACTGTCAGCGCCAGCCAAACGTTCGTGTCCGGCACATACGAGCTCACTTGCCCACCGAATCCACTTCGTCGTTGAGCAGCAATTCGGCAACTCTCTCCGGAGTGACTTCCTCTTCAGGTTTCGCCGGGTGACCGCCGGCAATGATCGGGAATTGCACGCGCTGTGCTGCGCCCTGTCGTGGTGCTGACTCTGCAGCCAGGCCCCGGCGCAAGAGATCGGCGATTACGTCCTTCAGCCGCCGATCCTCCTGGGCCGCCCGCACCTTGACGGTTCGCATCAGATCGTCTGGCAGATCCAGAGTCGTCTTCATGGCGCCAGTATCCCAGCTTTATGGTTATCTGGCTCGCCCCTTCAGGGCAGTGCAGTCAGCTCAAGCCTTTCGGGCGGTGTAGAGCAGGTATTCGCAGTCCATCGTGCCGTCCGGGTTGACCGAGCGCTCGGCGAGTTCGATCAGTGCCCGATCCAGCCCGGCGGTCCGTTCCGGATCGCCGGCGTTGGCCCGGTACGCCACGATGGTGGGACCGTAGTTGCTGGCGAAATAGCTGCGGAAGTGCTCCGGTCCGGTGAACGTGTCGACGTTCAACATCTCGGTCCGGACGGTCAGCTCGGTGACCCGGTCGCCGAACAGCTCGCGCAGATGATCTTGGTTCCCCCACAGCGGCGCCGGCTGCACCCCCGGTGGCGGGGACGGCACGAACGGTCGCACGCAGGAGAACATCTGCCCGACGAAGCCATCCGGCGTCCAGGCCACCAGGCCGATCGTGCCGCCGGGCTTGCACACGCGGACCAACTCGTCGGCGGCACGTTGATGATGGGGCGCGAACATGACGCCGATGCTCGAGGTCACCACGTCGAACTCGTCGTCAGGATAGGGCAGATCCTCGGCGTCGGCCTGCTCCCAGGTGAGCTTGAGACCGGCCGGTGCGCGGTTCCGCCCTGCGGCCAGCAACTCGGGCGTGAGATCGCTGGCCACGACGTCGGCGCCGGCCCGAGCGGCCGCGATGGCGGTGTTGCCGGTGCCGGCGGCAACGTCCAGGACTCGCTGTCCGGGGCCGATCTCGCAGGCCCGGACGAGGATCGGCCCCAACGGAGCGACCATCTCGTCGGCGATCCGCGGATAGTCGCCGAGCGCCCACATCGCGCGGTGCCGGTTCTTCAGTTCGCGATCAAGATTGATCGTCGTACTCTCACCCATGTTGGTGCTCCCCGATCCTGGGACCGGCGCTCTGCCGGCCGACCATCACGCTAGGAAGCCGGGCACGCCCCGACTAGTTCAGGATCTGTATCTCTGTTCACCGATGCTCGAGCAGGATCGGATCTAGCCTGATCGGATGGGGGCGCCGTACTACCAGTTCTGCCCGGTGGCCAAGGCGATGGAGCTGCTGGACGAACGCTGGACGCTGCTGGTGATCCGCGAGCTGCTGGCCGGGAGCCAGCACTTCAACGAGCTGCGCCGCGGACTACCGCGGATGTCACCGGCGCTGTTGTCCAAACGTCTGCACCAACTCACCGTCGCCGGGCTGGTGATCAAGTCCGAGGACGGCAGCGGCATCTGTTATCGGCTGAGTGACGCCGGCCGAGAGCTGGAGCCGATCGTCGTGCAGCTCGGTGCCTGGGGAGTCCGCTGGATCGGCGAGATCGGGGATCGTGATCTTGATCCGAAGCTATTGATGTGGGATCTGCATCGTCACGTCGATCCGGCGGCGGCACCACAGATCCGTACGGTGTTGGAGTTCGACTTCGCCGACGTCGACCCGGCACGGCGACGGTGGTGGTTGGTGTTCTCCGGCGGCGACGTCGACGTCTGTGATCAGGATCCCGGCTTCGACCTGTCGGTGACGATCCGCACCACCTTACGGATGATGATCATGATCTGGCGCGGAGACCAGACCTGGGAGCGCGCCGCCCGCAACGGCACCGTGACCATCGACGGCGCCGCCCCGATCCGACGCCTGCTGCCCAAGCTGTTCCTGCTGCCGGGTCAGGTGTGGTCGGCCTGATCCAGGTCGAGGGCGGGCCGCGTGACGGCGATGATGGTCGTGATCTCTTCCAGGCCGGCGAAATCGTCCGGGTTTGTTGTGTACAGCGGGAGATCGTTGGCGGACGCGACGGCGGCAATCATCAGGTCTGCCCTCCGTCGGCGAGGTTTCCGTTCGGTGTGCAGGACAGCGGCGGTGATTCGTCCAAAGACTCGCGCCGCGGGGGCGTCGAATGGAAGTGGGTCGAATTCACTCTCTGCTCGTTGCAGCACATCAAGGCGGCGCCCGCGCTCGGCGCGCGAATCGTTGTCGTCTCCGCGAACCAGATGCACCCCCGCAGACAACTCCGCCAAGGTCACGGCACTGATCGCCATCTCACCCGGCAGCTCTGAGGGGTCGATCCAGCGCCGCAGGAGGAGGATGTTCGTGTCGAGGAGACCCGCGTCCTCAGCGGGCATAGCGATCCATGGTGTCGTCGAGTGCATCGTCCTGTTCGGCGCGGAACTGTTCGAGGTTCATCGTTGCTGCGGCGCGGGAAGCGGCCACGAACTCGGCCCGGGAGACGAACGTCCGGCGAGTTCGCAGCGGTACGAGCTCACCGATATCCCGCCCGTCGCGAGTGACCGTGAACGACTCGCCCAGCTCGACGGCGTCCATGATCTCCCGGGAACGGTGTCGCAGGTCGCGCTGGCTGATCTGCTGGTGCACTGTCATACACGCAGCGTAGCAACATGTGCCACGGCGTGCTACGCCCCCGCGTCCGCTGATCAGGCCCGCAGATCGAACCCGAGGTCCAGCACCGGAGCGGAGTGGGTGAGTGCGCCGACGGCGATGTAGTCGACGCCGGTTGCTGCGACGGCGGCAGCACCGGCGAGAGTGAGCCCGCCGCTGGCTTCCAGCTTTGCCTGGTACGGCTCCGCCAGCTTCACCGCCGCCCGCAGTTGATCGGTGTCCATGTTGTCGAGCAAGATCAAATCCGCGCCGGCAGCGAGGGCATCGCGTACTTGATCAAGGGTGTCGCACTCGATCTCCAACGGTATCGACGGATTGCTGTCGCGGACCGCGTCGAAAGCTGCCTTGATCGAACCTGCTGCCGCAACATGATTGTCCTTGATCAACGCCGCGTCACCGAGGCCCATCCGGTGGTTCACCCCGCCGCCGCAGCGGACCGCGTACTTCTGGAGGATTCGCAAGCCAGGAACGGTTTTCCGGGTGTCTCGGACCGAGCACTGATGATCACCGATGGCGTCGACCCACTGGGCGGTCGCGGTCGCCACCCCGGACAGCTGGCCGAGCAGGTTGAGCATGCTGCGTTCGGCCGTGAGCAGGGTGCGTAGCGGTCCGCTGACGGTGAGCACCAGGCTGCCGGGCTGCAGTCGATCGCCGTCGGCCGCGATCACGTCGATGATCAATTCGGTGTTGTGATCGGCGGCCAGCTGGTGCAGGACCGCGATCGCCACCGGCAGCCCGGCCAGCGTGCCATGCTGACGGGACACCACGTCGGCGGTGCCGCGTTGATCAACTCCGATGGTCGCTCGGGTGGTGATGTCGGGTCCCCACTGCAGATCCTCGGCGAGAGTCCGCCGCGCCACTTCCCGAACATGATCAACCTTCAGACCGGCCGCACCAGCCAACTGCTCAAGATCAACTTCCGTGCTCACGCGAACTCCCCTGAATCTGCAATCTGATCAGAATGGGTAATCTCCAACCCGTCGGCGCCGAGCCGCAGCAACGAGTGCCGCCGCCACGCCGGGTCCGGGCCGGGGTAGTCCGCCCGCCGATGGCACCCGCGGCTCTCCGCCCGCGCCACCGCCGCCGTCGCCACCGCGACCGCCACGGTGTAGAGGTTCGTCGCCTCCACCTCCGCCACCCCGACGGCGCGTTCGGAGAGCTCGACCTCGCCGAGCGACTTCAACAACACGACAAGCTCCGCCTCGTCCCGCTGCACCCCAGCCCCCCGACTGACCGAGGAGACGATGCCTGCACGAGCACCCGCCACCACCGCATGGTTTTCTAGGTTCCCAACAGCAGCGGCCGAGGTGGCGTCGCGACCAGCCCGAGCCGAGCGGGGCGATGCCTTGGCTCGGGGTGGGTCGGGCGTTTGAAACTCGTCGGGCAAGCTTGCGCAGCCCGACGAGGCTTCAAGGGCGTGAGTCAAGGCATCGCCCCGCTCGGCGGCCCCACGAGTGAGGAGTGAGCCAACGAGGTTGCCGGCGATCACCGCCTCGGTCAGGCTGTTGGATGCCAATCGGTTCGCTCCCTGCACCCCGGTCGAGGCGACCTCGCCGACCGCGTACAACCCGGGGACCGTGGTCCGGCCGTCCAGCCCGGCCAGCACTCCGCCACAGGAGTAGTGCTCGGCCGGTCGGACCGGGATCGGTTCGGTGATCGGATCGACACCACGAGCCTGGCAGAGTTCGAGAATGGTGGGGAAGTGCTGGCGCCAAACCTGTTCGCCGAGCATGGTGCCGTCCAGGAAGAGATGATCATCGCCGGTGTCCATCAGATGCGTGTGCATCGCGGATGCGACCACGTCGCGCGGAGCAAGATCACCGAGCGGGTGCTTGCCGTCCATGATCAACGTGCCCCGCCGATCGACCAGCCGGGCGCCCTCGCCGCGTACCGCTTCGGAGATCAGCACGCCGCGATCTCCGGGGCGCCGATGATCTTCCGGCACCACCAACACGGTCGGGTGGAACTGGACGAACTCGAGGTCGCGGATGACCGCGCCGGCTCGCAGGGCCAGGGCGACGCCGTCGCCGGTGGCAGTGGCCGGATTGGTCGTGGTTTCCCAGGCCTGTCCGATACCGCCGGCGGCCAGGATCACCGCCGGTGCAGCGATCTCGCCGATCCGGCCGGCGGAGTCGATCACCCGGACACCGGTGATTCCATGATCATCTGTGAGCAGGTCGACCACGGTGGTCTGCTCACGGAGTTCGAGTTTCGAGTCCTTCGACAGGCTCAGGACCCGAGTGGCCAGGGTGCGGGCGACTTCCGCACCGCTCGCATCACCGCCGGCGTGCACGATCCGCCGGGCGTGATGTCCGCCCTCCAGACCGAGCGCGTACCGACCGTGATCATCCAGGTCGAACCGCGCACCCAACGCGGTGAGCCGTTCGATCGTGCCGGGTGCGGCAGCGACCAACTCCGCCACCGTCTCGGCGTCGCACAGCCCGGCGCCGGCCGTCAGGGTGTCCTCCAGGTGGCTGCGCAGCGAGTCGGTCGGAGCCAATACGGCGGCCAGACCGCCCTGAGCCCAGGCCGTCGAGCCGTCGCCGGGCCGGCCCTTGGTGATCATGGTGACCCGGCGGCCGGAGTCCAGCAACGGCAGCGCAGCGGACATACCGGCGGCACCCGAGCCGATGATGATCACATCGGTCTCATCCCGCCGGCTGACCGGTGAGGTCGGCAACACGGTCGGGATCAACGGCCGGCTGTCGGCCGGTGGCCGGCGCCAGGATGTATCGGCTTCGGTGATCATGATCACTCACCGCCACCCGGTTGACCGATCGCCACCATCCGCTCGACGGCCTGGCGGGCACGAGCCGCGATCTCGGGAGCGACGTGCACCTCGTCCTTCTCGTCCCGCAGTGCGGTGATCAACTTCTCCGGAGTGATCATCTTCATGAACTTGCAGGACGCCTTCGGGTTCACGGCCTGGAAGTCGGTGCCGGGGTTGGCGCGGCGGAGCTGGTGCAGCATGCCGATCTCGGTGGCCACCAGAACCTTGCTGGCGGTACTGTGTCGGGCCTCGTCCAGCATCGCGCCGGTGGACAGGATGTGGGTTCGTTCGGCCGGGATGTCGCCGACGGTGGTCATCCACAGTGCCGAGGTGGAGCAGCCGCACTCGGGGTGGACGTAGAGCTCGGCGTCCTTGTCGGCGTGTACGGCGGCTTCAAGATCAGCGGGCGAGATCCCTGCGTGTACGTGGCATTCGCCCAGCCAGTTGTGGATGTTCGTCCGGCCGGTCTTCCGCTTCACGTGTGCGGCCAGGAACATGTCCGGCAGGAACAGCACCTCCTGATCGGCCGGAACGGACTCGACCACCTCGACCGCATTCGACGACGTACAACAGATGTCGGACTCGGCCTTCACCTCGGCGGTGGTGTTCACGTACGCGACCACGACCGCACCCGGATGCTCGGCTTTCCAAGCCCGCAACTGATCCGCCGTGATGGTGTCGGCCAGCGAACAGCCCGCGCGGGCATCGGGGATGAGCACGCGCTTGTCGGGGGCGAGGATCTTGGCGGTCTCGGCCATGAAGTGCACGCCGGCGAAAACGATCATGGACGCCTCGGCGGATGCAGCCAGCCGGGACAGGGCGAGCGAGTCGCCGACGTGATCGGCGACGTCCTGGATCTGTGGCAGCTGGTAGTTGTGCGCCAGGATCACGGCGTCCTTCTGCCGCGCGAGTTCGCGGACCTCGGACTGCCAGTGCGTCCAGTCGGTGAAGCCGGGCGGCAGAGCGGTGCCCATTCCTTGGAGATTGCTGGTTTCTTCGCGGTGGACCGATTCGATGATGGTCACGGAAACTCCCGAGTCGTCGGGTTTTCGCCTCGGAGACGAAAACTGGGTGTGACGCTAGCATGCAGCTGTGGCCAGATCGAGTGCGGTGCCCACGTTTCGGCACGAAGCAGTGGCCGTTGTGTTCAAGATCACGGATTCGCGGCTGACCGTGCTGGCCTGGCGACGGGAGCGGGATCCCTACGTTGGAGCCTGGGCGCTGCCCAGCGGACCGGTGCAGGCCGACGAGACGCTGGGCGCCTGTGCGGCCAGGAATCTGGCCAGCAAGGTGGATCTGTCCGAGATCGCGCACCTGGAGCAGTTGGAGACCCGCAGCGATCCCGATCGGGACCCGTTCCAGCGGACCATCGCCACCGCGTACCTCGGGCTGGTGCCGAGCACCGCCGATCCGCACCTGCCGGAGAACGCCGGCTGGATCCGTACCCACCGCTTGCCGACGATGGCCTTCGATCACGCCTCGGTGGTCCGGTCCGCGATCGACCGGCTGCAGCGCAAACTCTCCTACAGCAACATCGGCTTCGGACTGGCGCCGGAGGAGTTCACCCTGGCGCAGTTACGGGAGATCTACCGCGCCGCGCTGGGCTACGACGTCTCGCCGACCAACCTGAAACGGGTGCTGGAGCGCCGTGGCCAACTCGAACCCACCGGTCACACCGCCGCCCCGAGCCTCGGCGGCGGCCGACCCGCCGCGCTCTACCGCTTCAGCCATCGCGAACTGGCGATCACCGACCCGTTCGCCGCTCTGCGGCCGGGTGGCTGACAGCGGGGGTTTCGAGTCGATTTCGGCAATCGCGCGTGAGTTGCTGCTGCTGTCAGTAACCTCCTCGCGTGAGGTGATCGCTGTCGCCGGAAATATTGGCGGCGGATCCAGTCGAACCGTTCGGGGGGACGGACGATGCTTGCGGTTGACTTGGAGCGGCCCGCTGAGGGACGTGTTCGCACGGGATTCCGGCCAGAGATCGAAGGACTGCGCGCAGTCGCGGTACTGCTGGTCATAGCCGACCATTTGATTCACGAGCCCGCCGGCGGTTTCATCGGCGTCGATGTGTTCTTCGTGATCTCCGGATTCTTGATCACGTCGCTGCTGGTGCGTGAGCATGCGAAGACCGGTCGGATCTCGATCAAGGCGTTCTACCAACGCAGAGCCCGTCGAATCCTTCCGGCGGGCTTACTGGTGCTGTTGGTGACCGCGGTCTCCGCTCGATTCCTCCTGCTGTCGTCCCGGTACACAGAGGCGATTCATGACGTGGGTTGGGCCAGTGTCTTCCTGGCGAACGTGCACTTCGCCAGCGTCGGCACCGACTACTTTCAGGCAGATCGGCCGCCCTCGCCCGTTCAGCACTACTGGTCGCTGTCGGTGGAGGAACAGTTCTATTTGGTGTGGCCGCTCGCGCTGATCGTCCTGCTGGCCTTGACGTCGCGGTTGGTGAGGCACCGACAGCGCGGCTTGGTGATCATCACTGTGATCATCAATGTTTCGTTGTTCGCGTTGGCCGGCTACCTGACCTGGACGGACCGCTCTGCGGCCTACTTCGTCACACCGGCTCGTGCCTGGGAGCTGGGCGTCGGCGCCTGTATTGCACTGCTGATGATGAACCGGACGGTGCCGTCGGCGCTGTCACGGGTGCTCCTGCCGGCTGGCCTTGCGGCCATTGCCTGCGCAGCGGTGCTGGTTCATGACGGTCCGGGCTTTCCGGCGCCGCTCGGAGCGCTGCCCGTACTGGGGTCCGCAGCGATCATCGTGGCCGGTGGCGCGGCTCGACTGCCAGCAAGTGCGCTCGTGCTGACGAATCCGGTCTGCCGATACATCGGCCGTGCTTCGTACTCGCTCTATCTCGTGCATTTCCCGGTGATCGTTCTGCTCGGCGCGGTCACCACGTCACAGTCGATTGCCGACTACGCAGTGGCCGTCCTCGCGATCACGGCCGCCGGTGTTGCCTGTCACGAGTTCGTGGAGAATCCGCTGCGCACTTTCGATTACGGCGCTATGGTCCGGGGCTTGCGTCCGTCGACCTTCGGCACGGCGCCTCGGAGGGCGGGCCGTCGGCGTCTGCGACCGGTCTCGGTGGCGGTGGTCGCAGCCGTAGTCGGTGCCCTGGTCTGCTGGTCGCTTCGCCCCTATGCTCCCGTCCGGGTTTTCGCCGAAGCGCCGAGCAAAGCCCCGAGCGCCGGAGATGTTCCGTACGGGCAGGTGACACCACCTGCTGCGTGGTCTCGCCAGATCGTCGCGGCTTTGAACAGCCACGCCATGCCGAAGTTGAATCCCCCGCAGGCACGACTGGCCGACGACAAGGTCCCCGAATGGAACACCTGCGGCAACGTCGGCCCCGCACAACTGACGCGCTGCACCTTTCCGGCAACCAAGCACGGGAAGATCAAGAAGCTCGTCGTCATCGGGGACTCCATTGCGATCACCTGGCTACCGGCCATCCGTGGGCTGCAGGGATCCGGGTTCAGCATCTATGCCTTGACCTTTGGCCAATGTCCCGCGCCCAAGGTCAGTGTGCAACCACAGGTGGGCGGCCGAGCAGACTTCACCAAGGCCTGTGATGATCACCGGTCCTGGGCTCTGGCCCAGCTCCGCTCGATCAAGCCCGATGTCGTTGTGCTGGCAAGTGCGTACAGCACCGTCGAGCGTCTCAACAGCGGCCAGGTCGGGGACGCAGCCGTTGCGCAGTGGGCCCACGGGACCGAGCAGATGGTTTCGACAATCACCCGCGCAGGCGTCGACCACGTGGTCCTACTCGCGTCACCGCCGCAGGGCTCGAGCATGCAGTCCTGTACGCCGGCAGACGGTGACCCGTCGCATTGCATCGCGACCGTCTCTGCCGAGTGGCGCGTGGTCGCCGACGCGGAGCGACGGGTGATGAAGGACCAAGGGCAGACCTACCTGGACACTCATCTGTTCTTCTGCTCCGCTGATGGCTACTGTCCGCCGTTCGTCGGCACGAACACACCGCTGATCGACGGGATCCATCTCGCCGACAACTACTCGCGGCGGTTGGCCCCGATCGTCGATCCGTTGATCATGAAGGCAGTCGGCCGATGAGCTGGCTCCGTACGACCCTCGAGGCAGTCAAACTGTACTGGCGCACCTTTGCCCTGCTGACGCTTGTCGGACTGGGCGTATCGGCGGTTGCCGTCTCCGCAACCAGTCCGGTCTATCAGTCCTCCGTGGTGTTCTACGTCGGCAGCAAGTCCGCGCCGACGGAACGCCCGCAGGTTGCCCAGGCCTATGTCACGTCGCGCGTGCAGTCGTACGTCGCGCTGATGAACTCCGGGCGATTGGTGCAGGCCGTAAAGCGACGCGATGAGGTCGACGCGTCGACGGCGGACATCGCCGCAGCGATCAACGCAACGACGCCGGACCGGGCGTCGATGATCAGCGTTGTGGTCAGAAGTTCATCGGCAAACGAGTCATTGGCCATCGCACAAGGTCTGGCCGTGGAGTTCCCTGCTCTGGCGGGTGATCTCGAAAACGCGGGAACTCGGAGCATCCTGCGGGTCTCGGTGCTGTCACCGCCGGAGCTCGATCCCTTTCCGGCCGCACCGCACCGCCTTCGCTGGCTCGGGATCGGTCTCGCGGGCGGTCTCGTGCTGGGGTTTGCGGCCGTGTTGATTCGGCGCGTGCTCGGTCAATCCGTTCGAGATGGTCAAGAGGTCGAGGCGCTGCTCGGAGTCCCGGTCCTCGAAACGCTCGAGATGACTGGCCGTTCCACCGAGGACCTGCGGCAGGCAGCGGCTGCCGTCGCGGCCATCGGAAAGCGGCAGCAGTTGGACGTGCTCGGGGTGATCGAGATGGAACGCCACAACAATTACGGCGGCGTCGCGGGCGGTCTGGTCCTTCGGCTCCAGCAGCGTGGACAACCGACCCGGCTGACCGGGGCGGCGACCTTCAACCTGGCGGGCAGTCAGGAAACGATGCCGATCGACCGTCGCGCGGACGGCTCGCGGCTCACGGTTGTCGAAGCTTCATTCGCGCGCGGGCCGGCCGAGGCGATGCTGGTGGCGGGCAGGTGCGACGCCGTGATCATCGTCGCAGACCTCGGTCGTACCAGCAGCAGTCAGCTCATGGAGGTCCGTCAGAACCTTCTGATAGTCCGGGCGCTCCTGGTCGGCTGCGTACTTCGCAAGACCGGGTGAGAGCGCAGCCGGTCGCGCTGGTGTCATCGAGCCGGTGCCCGCACCCGCCGGCCAGGCAGGCCGATCCGGTTCCGGAAGATGATCATCCAGGCGCCGCCGGCCAGCGGGAACAGGGCCAGTGCGCCGATGGCCACGGGCAGTCCGGCCAGGGCGATCAGGATGCTGATCAGGCCGGGGCCGGAGAGCGATCCGATCTGGCCGAGCGCGTTCCAGTAGCCGAGGAATTTCGCCCGCCCGACCGGTGGGCTGAGGTCGGCACCGACGGTCATGTTGATGCCGGAACCGAGACCGTTGCCGACGCTGGCGATACCGATCCCGATGCAGAACCAGGTCAGCGTGCCACCGAGCGGCAGGATCGCGAATCCGATGCCCAGCAGGGCAACACAGGCGACGAAGGTGCTCACCCGGCCGAGATTGTCCTTCAGCCGGCCGCCGGGGTAGAGCAAGATCAACTCCACTGCCGAACCGAGCGCGACGATCAGCGAGATGGTGCTCGCCGACAAGTGCAGATGATCACCCCAGAGCGGGATGATCACGTTCTTGCCCTTGCGGGCCATCGACAGCGTGATCATTGCGATCCCGGCCAGCACCACGGCGCTCCAGCGCACCTTCACCGCGGTGTGATCCGCGGACTTGTGAGGCCGCCGGGACGGGTCGACCTTGACCCGGGCGATCAACACGGTCGCGGCCAGCGCCATCACCAGGTGCATCACGAACACCGAATACAGCGGCAGCCACAACAGCAGTACCGAACCGATCAGCGGCCCGACCAGTTGGCCGGCCCGCTGCGCACCGCCCAGGCTGGTCATCGCCAGCGCGAGTGACTCGGTCCGTACGGTCTCGGCGATGAACGCCTGCCGGGCCAGGCTCCAGATCACCTCGACCGCACTGAGCAACACGATCGCGCCGATGAACAACGGCAGCGAGACACCGTTGTGCAGGATCAGCGCCACCACGCACAGCCCGGTCATCGAACCGGCCACCACGGTGGCGCCGATCATGCTCGGCCGTTCGCCGAACCTGTTGATCACGTACCCGGACGGAATGGCGTTGATGGCAGCCGCCACCGCCGCGAAGGTGACGATGCCGCCGGCCAGCGAGGCACTGGCACCGAGCGAGATGGCGGCCAGCACGATCACCGGGGCCAGCGCACCGGTGCCACAGGCGTACAGGAATGCCGGCGCGAGGACTGGCCACAGGATCGACCTCAGCACGCGCATCACCTTCCGGCGTGAACCTACCGGACCGGCTCGGAGCAGGATTCACCGGATTCGCCGAAATCTCCTCGACCACGATGTCGATCCGAGACCTTCCACGTTCGACCACCTCATGTCAGGCTCCTCACCAGAGGTGCCACGAACCAAGGAGACGTGTCATGGCGAAGTACATGCTGATCATGCGGGCCAACGACGACGAGGCCTACAAGAATCTGCAGGACACCGACTTCGATCAGATGCTGGAGACGATGGGCCGGTTCAACGACGAGTTGATCAACGCCGGCGTGCTGCTCGCCGCCGAAGGATTGGACGACGCCTCCGACGGTGTGGTCGTCGACTACAGCAGCGAACCGCCGGTGGTGACCGACGGGCCGTACGGGGAGACGAAGGAACTCTTCGGCGGCTTCTACCTGCTTGACGTACCGACCAAGCAGGACGCGGTCGAGTGGGCGAAGCGGATCCCGAGCCGGCCGGGCTTCAAGACCGAGATCCGCCGGGTGCCGACCATCGACGAATTCCCGCAGGACAACGTGTGGATCAAGAAGGAACGGGCCTGGCGTGAGGCGAATGGCCAGCTCTGAGCAGCCATCCAGCCCTGCGCCAGAAGCGGCACGCCAGGGCTCTTCGGGTGATCACTCCGCGATCGGGGCCGTCGAGGCGGTCTGGCGGATCGAGTCGGCCCGGATCGTCGGCGCGTTGACCCGCTACACCGGCGACTTCGCGCTGGCCGAGGATGTTGCGCAGACGGCCCTCTCGGAGGCGCTGGTGAGCTGGCCCCGAGACGGTGTTCCCCGCGAACCCGCCGGCTGGTTGATGTCGGTGGCCCGGCGGCGGGCGATCGACGACTTTCGCCGCCGGGCCAACCGGGACGAGAAGTACGCGATGCTGGCTCACGACGCCGCTCGGGAGCAGGCGACAGGGGACAAGGATCCGTTGTGGGACCCGGATCGGGTCGAGGACGATCGGCTGGCGTTGATCATGATCGCCTGCCATCCGGTGCTGTCCAAACAGGCGCGGGTGGCGCTCACCCTGCGGGTGGTCGCGGGGCTGGGCAGCGAACAGCTCGCCCGTGCCTTCCTGGTGCCGGTGCCGACCATCCAGGCTCGGATCACTCGCGCCAAGAAGACATTGGGTGCGGCTCGGGTGCCGTTCGAACTGCCGACCGGTGACGAACGAACCCAGCGCATCTCGTCGGTGCTGAACGTGCTGTATCTGATCTTCACCGAAGGTTCGACCGCGTCGGTCGGCAGCGACTGGATGCGGGCCGACCTGGCTGCCGAGGCGATCAGGTTGACTCGCTCGCTGGTACGCCTGGCGCCGGACGAGGCCGAGGCCTACGGCCTGCTGGCGTTGATGGAGCTGACCGCGGCCCGGTTCCCGGCGCGGACCGGATCCGATGGCGAGCCGGTGCTGCTGGAAGATCAAGATCGAGCCCGTTGGGATCGTTCGGCGATCCGCCGTGGTCGGGCCGCGCTGGGTCGAGCGACCGCCGCGCGCAGCGGGCTGGGACCGTACGGGCTGCAGGCCGCGATCGCCGAACAGCACGCGATCGCCCGGTCGGTCGACGACACCGATTGGGAACGAATCGTGTTGCTGTACGAGGCTCTCGGCCGGATCGCCGCCTCGCCGGTGGTGGAGCTGAACCGTGCGGTGGCGGTGTCGATGGCGCACGGACCGCAAGCCGCACTGCCGATGGTGGACGAGCTGGCGGTCAGTGACGTGTTGGCCGGGTCCTACCTGCTGCCGAGCGTCCGAGGTGAATTGCTGTCCCGGCTCGGTCGGACCGACGAGGCCCGGTCCGAATGGCGGTTGGCGGCCGGGCTCTGCGGCAACGAACGCGAACGTGATGTGCTGCTGCGCAAGGCCAACCAGAGTTGATCAACGGTGATCATGAACAGTTGATCACGCGCGTCGGCGTGATCAACACGTCCACCCGACGATCCCAGCCGGAGGTCGGGATGGCCTCCATCACCTCGTCGTCGTTCAGCAGCATGACCACCACCGCGGACCGAGCCGCGTGCCGCAACGCCCGGTCGTACCAGCCGCCGCCGCGGCCGAGCCGCTGCCCCGCGACGTTGCCGGCCAGCCCCGGGACGATGATCAACTTCGCGTCCGCCAGAGCATCGGCAGGAAGCTTATCGGTGCTCGGCTCGACGATCGCCAACCGGCCGGTGTGCAGTGCATCCGGTCCCGCGTACGCTGCCCACGCCGGCTCGCCGAAAAGTTGATCTTGATCGGGCTGATCTTGACGGGCTGGGGGCTCGGTGATCACCGGCAGCAACACCCGTACGTCCCGGGATGCCAACCAGGCAATGGATTGCAGGGATCCCGGCTCGGGCGGAGTGGAGAAGTAGCAGGCCACCGTTTCGACCGTCGACTCCCCGACGAACCTGCGCAGCTGTTCGAACCGAGCCCGATCGTCGGCGTCGCGCTGCTCGGCCGGCCGCACCCGGCGCCGCTGCAGCACGGCCCGTCGCAACACCCGTTTGGCGTCGCGGATCGCCTCCGCGTCCGCGGCGGAACGTGGCCAGATCATCGCGCGTTCAGGCCGCCGGCTCGGGTGGGGTCTCGGCGCCCTCGCGTTCGTCCCGGTCGGCCCACTCCAGCAACGGATCGATCTCGAACACCGCCTCGTCGATGCCCTCATGCAGATCACCCAGCTCGGCGAACCGAGCCGGCATGGTGGCGATGGTGAAGTCCTGCGGCGACGCGTCATCGATCTCGTCCCAGCGCAGCGGCGCCGACACCCGGGCCTCCGGATTGCCGCGGACCGAGTAGGCGGCCGCGATGGTGTGATCGCGCGCGTTCTGGTTGAAGTCGATGAACAGCTTCTTCGGATCGCGGTCCTTGCGCCACCAGGTGGTGGTGGCCAACTCCGGGATCCGCCGCTCCACCTCGCGCGCGAAGGCCAGCGCGGCGCGGCGGACGTCGGTGAAGCCGTGCTCGGGCGCGATCCGGATGTAGACGTGCATCCCTGATCCACCCGAGGTCTTGGGCCAGCCGGTGGCGCCGAGCTCGTCCAGCACCTCGTGCGCGACGTGCGCCACCCTCCGTACGGTGTCGAAGGTGCAGTCCGGCATCGGATCGAGGTCGATCCGCCACTCGTCCGGCTTCTCGGTGTCGGCGCGGCGCGAATTCCACGGATGGAACTCGACCGTGGACATCTGCACCGCCCAGATCACCTGCGCGATGTCGGTGACACACAACTCGTACGCGTGCCGTTGATAGCGCGGGAACTCGACCCGGACCGTCTCCACCCACGGCGGCGCCCCGTGCGGCAGCCGCTTCTGATGCACCTTTTCCCCGGTGACGCCTGTGGGGTAGCGGTGCAGCATGCACGGCCGCTCGCGCAACGCCCGGACGATGCCATCGCCGACGCCGAGGTAGTAGTTGGCCAGATCCAGCTTGGTCTCGCCGCGCGCCGGGAAGTAGACCCGGTCGGGGTTGGAGATCCGCACCGCGTACGGCCCGATCTCCAGCTCGGTCGCCGGTGAACTGCTGCTCGGGCTGTTCATACCGGCGAGCGTAACGGCAGACCCTGCGCGGGTCACTTGGATCGGGCCGCTGCGGCATAGGGTGTGCGGCATGCCGTTGTTGCGACGTAAGAGTGCACCGCCCCCTGCCGTCGAGAAACCGGAGCCGCCGCAGCTTCCCGAGCCGCCGGCCGCCGGGCCGAACGGGCTGCGGTCGATGGCCGATCATCGCGACTATCTGTTGAGCTGTATCGAACCCCTTCCGCCGTTCGGGCAGCAGATCCTGGACTCGGTCGGCCTGTCCTTGTGCGAGGACGTCACCTCGGCGATCAGCCTGCCCCGCTTCGACAATTCGGCGATGGACGGCTACGCGGTGCGGGCCGCCGACGTGGCCGACGCGTCCGAACAGAGTCCGGTCAGCCTGCCGGTGGTGGGTGAGGTGCCGGCCGGTTCGCCGGCGCCGCACAAGCTGTCTCCCGGGTCGGCGATGAAGATCATGACCGGCGCCGCCATCCCGGAGGGTGCCGACGCCGTCGTCCCGTACGAGGCCACCGACCGCGGTGCCACCGACGTCCGGATCACCGAACCGTCGGCGGTCGGTCAGCATGTCCGGCGGACCGGTGAGGACATCACCGCCGGCACCGTGGTGTTGCGGGCGGGCGAGCACCTGGCCTCTCGCGCGATCGGCCTGCTGGCAGCGATCGGGGTGGACAAGGTGATGGTGCGGCCGCGGCCGCGGGTGGTGGTGATCTCCACCGGCAGCGAGTTGGTCGAGCCCGGATTGCCGATGGACAACGAGCAGCAGATCTACGACTCAAACTCCTACATGCTCGCGTCGGCGGCGAAGGCGACCGGGGCGCAGGTGTTCCGGGTCGGCCTGGTGCCCGACGATCCGGAACGGCTCAAGCAGGTGATCTCCGACCAGTTGGTCCGGGCGGATTTGATCTTGACCACCGGCGGTGTCTCCCAGGGTGATTACGACATCGTCAAACAGGTGCTGCCCGAGCTCGGCGCGACCGACTTCACCCAGGTGGCGATGCAGCCGGGCAAGCCACAAGGGTTCGGGCTGATCGGAGAGGACAAGACACCGATCATCATGATGCCGGGCAACCCGGTCAGCGCGTTCGTGTCGTTCGAGGCGTTCGTCCGGCCGGTGCTGCGCAAGCTGGCCGGCACCGCGCACTACCTGCGGCCGACGGTGCGGATCTTCGCCGGGCATCCGATCACCTCGGTCGCCGGCAAGTTGCAGTTCGCTCGCGGCGTCGTACACCGGACCGAGGAGGGCGAGCGGACGGTCGAGCTGGCCGGCGGGCACGGATCCCATCTGCTCGGCGGACTGGCGGCGGCCAACGCGCTGTTGTTGATCGACGAGGACACCGATTTCGTCGCCGCCGGTGACGAGGTCGACGCCTGGCTGCTGGACGAGGACAGTTGATCATGACCGATGCCGGTGCGGCAGGGCTGCCGCATCTGACCGAGACCGGTACGGCCCGGATGGTCGACGTGTCGGGCAAGGAGTCGACCGCTCGGATCGCGACCGCCTCCGGTCGGGTACGGCTCAGCGCCGAGGCGGTGGCCGCGCTGCGCGATCACACCGCACCCAAGGGGGATGCGTTGGCGGTGGCTCGGATCGCCGGCATCCAGGGTGCGAAGAAGACGCCGGATCTGATCCCGCTGTGCCATCCGTTGCCGATCAGCGGTGTGGACATCGAGCTGCAGGTGATCGACGACGGCGTACAAATCCGGGCCACCGTACGGACGACCGGACGGACCGGGGTGGAGATGGAAGCGCTGACCTCGGTCTCGGTCGCGGCGCTGTCGGTGATCGACATGATCAAGGCGATCGACCGCGCCGCGGTGATCACCGACGTCCGGGTGGAATCCAAGAGCGGCGGACGCCGCGGCGACTGGAGGCGGCCAGATGATCATGAATGAATCAACACTCACTGCGACGGTGATCACGGTCTCCACCCGAGCAGCGGCGGGGGCGTACGAGGACCGGTCCGGGCCGATCATCGTGGATGCGCTGATCGCGGCCGGTTTCAAGACCGACCGGCCGACCGTGGTCCGTGACGGCGCGCCGGTGTTGGAGGCGCTACGTCGGGCTGTGTCCGCCGGGTACGCGGTGATCATCACCACCGGCGGAACCGGGCTCAGCCCGGACGATCAGACGCCGGAGATGACTCGGCAGGTGGTCCGGCGGGAGATTCCGCAACTGCCGGCGGCGATCGCCGATTACGGTGTCGCGCACGGAGTTCCGACTGCGGTGCTGAGCCGCGGCATCGCCGGCACCGTCGGAGATTCCTTGATCATCAATCTGCCCGGTTCGGCCGGCGGGGCGCGGGACGGGATGGCCGTACTGGCGCCGTTGTTGGAACATGCCGTCACTCAGCTGCGCGGCGGTGACCACTGATGAGTCGGGACCGTTGATGGACCGTACGCCGACGGGCCGACGCTGGCCGGTCACCTTGCAGCACGGCGATGTCACCCTGCGACCGATGCGGCAGCGCGATGCGACCGACTGGGAACGCGTCCGCCGGCACAACGCCGGTTGGCTGCGACCGTGGGAGGCGACGTTGCCGCCGTCGGCCACACCCGGACCGCAGACGTACGGATCGCTGGTCCGCAACCTCAATCGGCAGGCTCGGCAGGGTCGGATGCTGCCGTGGCTGATCATCTATCAGCCGCAGGAACACGGCCGGTCCAGTCGGCCGGTGATGGCCGGCCAGCTGACGGTCAGCGGCATCGTCGGCGGATCGGCGGCGTCGGCACAGATCGGCTACTGGATCGATCAGCGCCTGGCCGGTCGTGGGTTGACACCGCTGGCGGTGGCGATGGCGATGGACTACTGCTTCGGCGAGTTGCAGTTGCATCGGATCGAGGTCGCGATCAGACCGGAGAACGCCCGCAGCCTCAGGGTGGTGGAGAAGTTGGGCTTCCGGTCCGAGGGGATCAGGCCGCGCTATCTGCACATCGACGGCGACTGGCGTGATCATTTGATCTTCGCGCTGAACGTCGACGAGGTCGGCGAATCCATGATCAACAGATTGCAGCGTCAGGTCGACCAGGGCGGCCGCGATCAAGATCAACAACCCAGCAGTCAGCTGTGAATCGGCGCTTTCGCGCCGATCAGTCCGCGACACACCGTACGACGTGGGCGGCGCGGACGCTGCGAGCACCTACGGTTTCGGTGTGGGTACGACAGGACTGATTTATGCTGCCATCGCCTTCGCATGGCTTGCCTATCTGATCCCGAATTACCTGCGCCGCAAGGAGCAGGCAACCGCTTCGGAGGAGACGGACCCCAATGAGCGGTTCTCCGATTCGGTGCGGATCATCCGGTCCGGATCGGCTCCGCTTCTTGATCAAGATCTTGCGGTGATGCCCGAGGTCGAGGTGTCCACGCCGCTGACTCGGCGGGCCGCGATCCGTGAGATCCGCCGGCTCGAGCAGTCGGCGGCCGGCCGGCGGCGCCGGGTGCTGTCGGTGTTGATGATCTTGGTCACCGCCGCCGTCGCCGTGTGCGTGGCCGAGCTGGTGCCGTGGTGGGTGGTGGCGATCCCCGGCGGCCTGGTGGTCGCGTTCTTCGGGGTCTCGCGTTTCACCGTGGCCGCGATGCGCCGCGATCTCGATGCCCGCTACGAGGAGATCCGCAAGGGCAGCGACGAGTCGACGGTGCTGCTCAATCGGCAGGAGGTTGCCCGGCTGATCTCCGACGCCGCGGCCGCGCCGGGGCAGAGCAAAGCCAAGGCAAAGGCCAAGTCCGGCGGGTTGTGGGATCCGCTGCCGATCACCATGCCGACCTACGTGTCAAAGCCGCTCGCGCCGCGGACCGTCCGCACCATCGATCTGTCCTCTCCGGAGCTGACGGTGCCGGTGCGTACCGAAGGTCCGGTGACCGCCGATCGCCCGACCCCACAGCCGGTTGCCCAACCCGATCAGGTCGTTGCGGTGAAGAAGTCGGGAGAGCGTACGGAGTTGTCCGGCTCGGAGACCGACCGGGAGATCGGCCGCGCAGTCGGTGAGTGACCGACCATCCGGCCGATTCGCCGCCCGGCGGCGGCGATGTTAGACTCGCTCGCGCGCTTCGGCCGGATGCTCGGACGAAGATCAGCACGGGGCTATAGCTCAGTTGGTAGAGCGTCGCGTTCGCAATGCGAAGGTCAGGGGTTCGAATCCCCTTAGCTCCACTCGCCAGAACCTTCGGGTCAATTGATCTTGGGTGCTTCGACGAACTCCCGTATGTGGGCCGGGTGCATGCGTCCGTCCAGGTAGGCCTCGTAGCTCCCATCACCCTCATCCAGGTCCCCAATCAGCTGCAGGTATCGCGGAGCCAGGTCCAGGTCCCAGACTAGAATCGTCGAATTGCGCAGTCGTCCCTGCGAGGATGAGGCGGACATCTGCTGGGTAGCGTCCGACGAATGCAGTCGCTGCTCGCCACCCGTTGAGAAGCCGAGCAGATCAACCTGCCCGAGCTCCAATGTCAATCAGCTGATGCGTGTCATCGACGACACCCTGCTGCGTCCACAGCCGCGAAAGTCGAACAGAACGACGTGTCGATCAGCGCGAGCGGTTCGAAACCTGGCACAAGAT
The DNA here is from genome assembly GCF_007362775.1 of Microlunatus elymi. NCBI lineage: Bacteria > Bacillati > Actinomycetota > Actinomycetes > Propionibacteriales > Propionibacteriaceae > Microlunatus > Microlunatus elymi. The sequence goes on along the minus strand of NZ_CP041692.1, from coordinate 4,550,453 downwards.
AGCTGTCACCGACATCAGGGCCGCCGCAGCACGATCAGCGACGGGCGCCCGGGCGACGGCTTCCCAGTTCTCGAACGAACAGCGTTACGTCGCCGACGGACACAAGTCGCTCACCAGTCACGCCGTGGTTCTGTCACCCGCCACAGGCAGCCTCAGCCTCCGATGCGAACGTCCGGACGGCCCCGACGGGGAAGAAGCTCGCGGGAGCCATCGGTGCAACGCGGTCGTCAGGGTCACTGGTAACACGAAGTATTGGAACCGCGTGAATGCGCCGTATAGCGCACCCTTGCGGGCAATCGCAGCCGGGCGGGTCTATCGGGCACTGGCGATTCCGCTGGTCACGAGGGGTTTCGGTCGGCCCGCTGGTGGAACGGCTTGCGGCCGGACAGCGCACCTCGGGGTCTGGGACGTTGGCGGGTCCGGGACCCTGAATATGAGGCGCCAGATGGTCAAGATCACCGGAGGACCGCGAGTTTCTTGATCTGATGCCTTGATCCCAGGGGATCGACGCCGTACGAGCCCGTCCGCGCGAGCGGTTCAGCACGCTCCAGCGGGAATGCGGCAGATCCGCGGTCACTCAACTGGCCGCCCGGCGATCGATCCGGGCCGGACACGTTTCGGGTCTGAAGGGTTGCGGGTTATTTGTCGAGCAGGGTGTTGGTGATCCGGCGGGCGGTCTGGGCCGGCCGCGCAGTCGGGCGCGTTGCGCCGGTGGCCAGTGTGCCTTCGATGAGCAGCAGGATCTGCTCGGCGGCGTCGGCGGGGTCGGGATGGGCGAGTCGCTGCATCTCGTGTTGGACGAGGTCGTGGAGGCCGCGGCGGTAGTCACGGGTGACCCGGTGCGCGGGGTGGTCGGGGCCGGCGAGAGCAAGATCGGTGCCGAGGTAGCGGCAGCCCCGAAATCCCGGGGAACTGACCACCTCGTCCAGGTAGTCGAAGATCGCTAGCACTCTGGCCTGTGGATCGTCGCCCGCCGATTCCATTGCCGATCGGTACGCGTCCAGGTCTTTCCGTGCTGTGTCCCGGAGCAGTTCGGCGATCAGTGCGTCCTTGCCGCCGAAGTGTTGGTAGAGCGATCGTCTGGCCACGTTGGCCTCCTTGAGCAGAGCGCCCACGCCGACGTTGGCACCCGCCGTGTAGGTCAGCCGCTCCGCGGCTTCGAGCAGACGTTCACGTGGACCCGGCCCGGCAACGTTCATGGCCCCAGCATGCATCGCTTGCGGAGGTAGATCAAGTGGTCTACTATCTCCCGGGGATAGACCAACCGGTCTATCAGGTCCATGAAGGGTTGAACCATGTCAGGTCCAGACACTGGGGCGGTCATCAGCCGCTTCAATCAAGCATTTGTCGATCACGATCCCGCCTTGCTCGCCGATCTGGTGGGCGCCGACTGTGTGATGGAGAGTGTGCAGCCGGCGCCGGATGGCGGCCGGTACGAAGGCCGCGATGCCTGCCTCGCGTTCTGGCAGGCGCTGGCCAGTGATCGGACAACGCAGTTCGAACCCGAACGGATCGATGCCGGTGAGGGCCACGGCACGATTCTGTGGCGATACCGATTCGGCACCGGCGAGGGTGATTATGTGCGCGGTGTCAATGTGATGCGCGTCGCCGACGGCGTGGTCGTCGAAGCGCTGGGGTACAGCAAGACGCCCGGCGAGCAACCAATTCCCTTGGCTGCACAGTGAGATCGGATTCGAGGACGACCATGCGTAAGCTCACCGTCTCCATCAACAGCACCGTCAATGGAGTTGTCACTGGCCCGCCGACAGGCGACGAGACGGAGTGGAAGTGGGGAAGTGCCCCCGTTGCCGAGTCGCTCGAGGCGTTCTTGGCGTCGTTGGCCGACGTCGATGCCATCCTTGTGGGACGCGCCACCTATGAGGACCTGGTCCGGAAATGGCCGAACTTCAAACAATCCGGGCAGGCCGATACAACCTCCCGTCTTGCCGAGAAGATCAACACCACCAGGAAGATCATCGTCAGTGGCGAACCGTTGGCGGATCTGGCCTGGGGCAGGTTCGAACCGGTGACCCAGCTCACCGGCGACGACCTCCAGACGCAGATCAAGAGACTGAAGAGGTCGGCCGGCGGCGAGATCATGACCTTCGGCAGCCCGACCCTGGTTCAGTCCCTGATCAACGCCAAGCTGGTTGACGAATTCCAGCTGATCATCCACCCGACCGTCGTGCACGAGGGTAGGCGACTGTTCGACAACCTGGTCGGGCGTACGAACCTGCAGTTGATCGGCGTCAACACTTTCGACAACGGCGCCATGCGAGTCACCTACGCCGTGAAACGCCGCTGAACGGTGGCGGCCTGGGACTGCCGCCCGCGATTCCTCCCGAGCCCAGAAGTTGAGCCGCCCAGTGATCGCCCCGACGGCGGGACTGTAATTTTAACGGTGTAACTCCTGAGACGAAGGAGACACCTGTGACTGACGTGACGAGTAGGGATGTGGCTGCTGCTGACGGGCAGGAGCTGTCGGCCAGCGATCAGCAGCTGGTGCGCGAGCTGACCGATCGGGCCCGGGCCAACGGGTTGCAGCTGACCGGTCAGGGCGGCTTGCTGGGCCGGCTGACGAAGATGATCGTCGAGGGCGCCCTGGAGGGTGAGATGGATGATCACCTGGGGTATGCCAAGCATGATCCGGTCGGCCGGGACGGCGGTAACTCCCGCAACGGCTACCGGGCCAAGACGCTGTTGACCGAAGCCGGGCCGGTTGATGTTTCGGTGCCGCGGGACCGGGACGGCAGTTTCGAGCCGACGATCGTGGCGAAGCGGCAGCGGCGACTGTCTGGGGTGGAGGACCTAGTGATCTCGCTGTCGGCGAAGGGACTCACGACCGGGGAGATTTCGGCGCACCTCGCCGAGGTGTATGGGGCGGAGGTGTCGAAACAGACGATCTCGACGATCACCGACCGGGTGATGGAGGGGCTGGCCGCCTGGCAGTCTCGTCCGTTGGACCCGGTGTATGCGGTGCTGTTCATCGACGCGATCCAGGTCAAGATCCGGGAGGGTGAGGTCTGCAACCGGCCGATCTACCTGGCCCTGGGTGTCACCGCCGACGGTGAGCGTGACGTGCTCGGCCTGTGGGCCGGTGAGCACGGCGACGGGGAAGGTGCCAAGTACTGGCTGCGAGTGCTGACCGAGATCAAGAATCGTGGCACCAACGATGTGTGCATGCTGGTCTGCGACGGGCTGACCGGACTCCCTGACGCGGTGTCGGCGGTGTGGGACAAGACGATCGTGCAGACCTGCATCGTGCATCTGCTGCGGAACTCGTTCAAATACGCCTCGAAGAAGGACTGGGGGTCGGTCGCCAAGGACCTGAAACCGGTGTATACCGCCGCCTCCGAGGCCGAAGCGCTGGACCGGTTCGCCGACTTCAGCTCCAAGTGGGAGAAGCGTTACCCGGCGATCATCCGGCTGTGGACCAACGCTTGGGCAGAGTTCGTCCCATTCCTGCAGTTCGACCGCGAAATCCGCACCGTGATCTGCACGACGAATGCGATCGAGTCGATCAACGCCCGACTCCGGCGAGCGGTCAATGCCCGCGGTCATTTCCCCACCGAGCAGGCAGCGCTGAAGTGCCTGTACCTGGCGATCATGAGTCTCGATCCGACCGGCCGAGGACGCAAACGCTGGACCAACCGATGGAAGGCAGCACTCAACGCCTTCGACATCACCTTCGACGGACGCCTATCCGCCGGACGCAACTAACAAGATCAAAAATCAGTTACACCGAAAACTTGACAGACCCCCGACGGCGTCAGCGTGGACCTGAACAAAGTGAGTGCCCGGGTCGGGATCCCCGCCGGGGACTGGCACAGCGCAAAAACGTTCCCGCGGGAACGCCTTTCACATCCGTGGGACTGCCACGGTGCCCGAGTAAGGAACCTCTCCTGGCGCGACAGTTGATGATGGTCCAAATCCGGGAGCCGTGCGGGCAAGCGCGTCTATCGGTCAGTCCTGAGATGTCGGGTGCGCGCTGCGGGGCTGGTGCGCTGAGGTTTGATTGATGAGGGTCGACCAGGTTTGTTCGAGTTTGCTGGTGTCGGTAAGACCTTCGAGGGATGCGGCGACGATTGCGCCGGTACGGAGCATGAGGAGGATTTCGGCGGTCTCGCTCGGTGTTGGGTGGCGGAGGGCGGTGAGGGCGTCTTTCATTTGGTCCCGGACCCATGCGCGATGTTGGGCGATGAGGACGCGGGCTGGGTGGTTGGGGTTGCAGAACTCTGCCGCGGTATTGATGAATTCGCAGCCTCGGAACCCGTCGGTGTTGGTGGCTGTTGTGATGCCGGCTGCGACCGCAGCAAGCAGTGCGTGGGGTCCTCGGGTTTGACGGATCTGGGTCAGTTCGTCGCGGGCGGCGCTGGCTTGGGCCGTGAGGAACGCGACGACGAGGTCGTCTTTGGTGGGGAAGTGGCGGAAGAACGTCATCCTGGCTACCTGGGATTCCGCGATGAGTCGATCGACGCCGACGGTGCGGATGCCGACGCTGTAGAAGAGTCGTGTGGCGGTGGCCAGGATGCGGTCGCGTGCTGCCGAGGGGCGGACGGCAACTGCTGGCTCGTGGGTTGCCGGGGAAATGGTGATCCCTCCTTTGGCCCTTGACGGGATTGTCGCGCATAGCTGATACTTCAAATCATAGATAGACGGGTCCGTCTACCTGGTGCTGGGTCTCCAGAGCGGTTGATCAGCGGTCGGCTGAATGTCGATCCCTGCCGGCTGCTGTGGATCGGGGGAAGGGTCGCGCGATGAAGCTTGGTTTGGACGGAAAGTTGGCTGTCGTGACCGGGGCCAGCAAGGGCATCGGTTTGGCGATCACTCGGGCGCTGGTCGATGAGGGTGTTCAGGTGATGGCCGGGGCCCGAGCGGTGAGCCCCGACCTTGCCTGGTTGCAGTCGGCCGGCGGTGTGGAGTTCGTTTCGGTGGATTTGGCCACCACGTTTGGTGCGCAAACGCTCGTGGACCGGGCCGTCGAACGCGGTGGTCGAGTCGACATCGTGGTGAACAATGTCGGCGCGGTAACACCGCGGCCGGGAGGGTTCAACAGCGTGACGGATGAAGACTGGGTCGCCACACTCAACCTGACCTTGTTGGCGGCGGTTCGTACCGTCCGCGCGGCCCTGCCGCACATGTCCGCCGGCGGCAGCATCATCTCAATCAGCTCCGTCAACGCATCTCTTCCCGACCCACTGGTGATCGACTACTCGGCGGCGAAGGCTGCTCTGACGAACTTCTCCAAGTCACTGTCGAAGGAAGTCGGTCCGGCCGGAATCCGGGTCAACACGATCGGCCCCGGACCGGTCGAGACCGACCTTTGGCTGGGGGAGCACGGCGTGGCCCAGACGGTCGGTCAGGAGGCCGGACGGTCCCCAGCACAGGTGGCTGCCGATGCCGCGGCGGAATCGGTGACCGGCCGGTTTTCCCGCCCCCAGGAAGTGGCGGATCTGGTCCTGTTGCTGGCAAGCGATCGGACAGCCAACGTGACCGGCGCCAACTTCGCCGTCGACGGCGGAATGATCCCCACTTTGTAGTCAAATCCTGGCTGCACGGCCGATCGGATCGGCCGTTCGCATATTCAAAGGAGTCTTGCGATGTCTGATTCACCCTTGTCCGGCCCGGTGCCGGTGATGTTTGTCCACGGTCTGTGGATCCATGCGACTGCCTGGGCACCGTGGCAGGCGCTCTTCGAGGAGCGCGGCTACACCACGACAGCACCCGGATGGCCCGGAGACGGCGCAACCGTGCAGGAAACCCGCGACCACCACGAGGAACTCAACGGCATCGGTATCGAGGCGATCTGTCACCACTACGCCGACCTGATCGATGCCATGGCGACCCGACCGATCGTGGTCGGGCATTCCTTCGGCGGCCTGATCGCTCAAGAACTCTTGGCCAACGGCTACGCAGCGGCCGCTGTGGGAATCGACCCGGCGCCGATCAAGGGAGTCAAGGCGCTCCCGTTCTCGCAACTGAAGTCGAGCTGGCCGGTCCTGAGCAACCCGGCCAACAAGAAGAAGACCGTCGCGTTGACCCGCGAGCAGTTCCGCTACAGCTTCGGCAACACTCTGACCGAGGAGGAATCAGAAAGCCTCTACTCGCGGTGGACGATTCCAGGTCCGGGCCGGCCCTTGTTCGAAGACGCAACAGCGAACTTCGTCCGGAACTCACCAGCCGCCATCGACATGCACCAAGCTGCGCGCGGACCCCTCCTCCTGATCTCGGGCACTGAGGACCACGTCGTGCCGCAAAAAGTGACCGAAGCCGTCGTCAAGCTGTATGCCGACAATCCGTCCCAAACCGACTACCGCACGATCGACGGCAGAGGCCACTCCCTCACCATCGATGCGGGCTGGGCCGACGTCGCACAGATCGCCCTCGACTGGATCACCGCCAACCAGGCAAAGATCAACCCAGCCGAAGCGGCAACCTCATAAGAGCTCCGAGCCAAGCATCCCGAGCAGAGCCAAGGTCAGGCATCCAGACGCGCGGCTGGCAGAGCGCCCACGAACTGTCGAGTCGGGTGAGTTGCCAGTTGATCAACAGGTCTCGGTCAGACAGAACGAGCGAGTTGTGCTGTGCGGTCGCGGATGCGGATGACGGCGGCCGACGCTTGCGGATCAGGAAAAGATCGTCAACGTGGAAGGGGCCGTCATGGGCTACGTCAAGGTCGGTACCGAGAACAGCACCCACATCAGCATCTACTACGAAGATCACGGCAGCGGCCAACCGGTCGTGCTGATTCACGGCTACCCATTGAGCGGGCAGTCCTGGGAACGGCAGGAACGCGTCCTGCTGGCGGCCGGCTACCGGGTCATCCGCTATGACCGGCGCGGGTTCGGCAACTCCAGCCAACCCACGACAGGCTACGACTACGACACCTTCGCCGCCGACCTGAACACCCTGATCGAGACGCTCGACCTGACCGATCTGGTACTCGGCGGCTTCTCGATGGGCACCGGAGAGGTCACCCGCTATCTGAGCCGGTACGGTTCGGGCCGGGTGGACCGGGCGTTTATGTTCGGCGTCATCCCACCATTCCTGCTGAAAACGACCGACAATCCCGACGGTGTCGACCAGAAGGTGTTCGACGACATCAAAGAGATGGTGCTGGCCGACCGCTACACCTGGTTCGAGAACTTCTTCAACGACTTCTACAACGTCGACAAGCTTGCACCGGACCGGATCAGCGAGCGCGCCTGGCAGGCCTCCTTCAACGTCGCGGCATCCGCCTCTCCGCATGCGTCGTACGCCTGCGTTGACAGCTGGCTGACCGACTTCCGCGCCGACCTGCCACGGATCGACGTGCCGGTTCTCATCATGCACGGCACCGAGGATCGCATTCTGCCGTTCGAAGCCACCGCGCAACGACTGCCCGGCCTGATCACGGACCTCACCGTCATCCCTGTCGAAGGGGGTCCGCACAATATCGGCTGGACCCATCCCGACGAAGTCAACACCGCGCTGCTGCAATTCCTGAGCAGCTGACGCGACCCAGGTACACGAGCGCCTGATGGTCGCTTCTGAGTGGATGCGGCACGACTGATAATTGGTTCGCGCGCAGGCGGGGACTGTCAGAAAAACGGTGTGCGGGGTCCGGCCTGACCGAAAGGACGGGTCGGAATGACGACCGATGCAACACCCGGGCTGGATGCCCGGAGCGACACGATGCCGATCAGCCCGCCGAACGGCGGTGATGCGGTGATGCTCGATCCCGTGACGGGTGAGCCGATGGATGAGAAGGAATTGGCCGAGCAGCTGCTGGCTCAGGCCAGGGCCCAGGGTGTCAGCCTGGTCGGCCCCGGCGGTCTGCTCTCCAGCCTGACCAAGCAGGTGCTGGAGACCGCGTTGGAGGCCGAGCTGACCGAGCATCTGGGCCATGAACACGGTGACACACCGGCCGGGTCGAATGTGCGGAATGGCACCAGGTCGAAGACGGTGATCACCGAGATCGGGCCGGTGGAGATCGAGGTTCCCCGGGACCGGGAAGGGTCCTTCGAGCCGCAGATCGTCCGCAAGCGGCAACGCCGGTTGGACGGGATCGATGAGATTGTGTTGTCGCTGACCGCCCGTGGTTTGACCACCGGTGAGGTGGCCGCGCACTTCGACGATGTGTATGGGGCCAAGGTCAGCAAGGACACGATCAGCAAGATCACCGACAAGGTGATCGCGGAGATGGCCGAGTGGGCCAGTCGACCCTTGGATCCGATTTATCCGGTGATCTTCGTCGACGCCATTGTGGTCAAGGTCCGCGACGGGCAGGTCCGTAACACCCCGTTCTATGTCGTCATGGGCGTCACCACGGCCGGGGAACGTGACATTCTGGGTATCTGGTCCGGGGACGGTGGCGAGGGGGCACGGTTCTGGCTGCAAGTCTTTACTGAGTTGAAGAATCGTGGCGTCGGCGACGTGTTGATCGCGGTCTGTGACGGGCTGAAAGGGTTGCCGGAAGCGATCACCACAACGTGGGACCGGACGGTAGTGCAGACCTGTGTGGTGCATCTGATTCGCAACAGCTTCGGCTATGCCGGCCGGCAACACCGCGACCAGATCGCCAAGGCATTGCGGCCGATCTATACCGCACCGTCGGAAGCCGCAGCGAAGGAACGCTTCAACGAGTTCGCCGACCAGTGGGGTCAACGGTATCCGGCGATCATCCGACTCTGGGAGAACGCCTGGGCCGAGTTCGTGCCGTTCCTCGAATACGACGTCGAGGTGCGCCGGGTGATCTGTTCGACGAATGCGTTCGAGTCGATCAACGCCCGCTACCGGCGAGCGATCAAGGCCCGCGGCCATTTCCCCAACGAGGCTGCGGCGATGAAATGCCTGTATCTGGTCACCCGATCCCTGGACCCGACCGGTGGCGGCAGGGCACGATGGATGATCAGGTGGAAACCGGCGCTGAACGCGTTCGCGATCACCTTCGAGGGCCGGCTCGAAGCAGCCACTCACTGATGAAACCGCCGGACCTCACACACCGTTCACCGGACAGCCCCCGCAGGCGGCCCGGTCAAGGGTCGTCTGTGATGCACCGATCCGACGCTCAGCTGGGTGGCCGACGATACCGCCCGATGCCCTGATCGATGAGGTGCTCTGTCCGGACGGAAGTCAGCCGCTTCGGCAAGGGAATGGTTTGCGGCTTCGTAGCGGGGTCTGAGGATGGCCTACCATCCCTGGATGGAGTCTCGCTACGACCGAGTGGCTCAGTGGTATGCAGAGTTCACCCGCGATTGGTCGCCGGTCTGTCTTCCATATCTGCCTGTAGATCTGAGAGATCAGCGGGTGCTGGACCTGGCGTGTGGGATCGGCTCTCTCAGCGGTGTCATTGCAGAGCGTGACGCGACAGTCACCGCAATCGACGCATCGCAAATGATGCTCGACAAGGCGGCGCCTTCCGGGCGCGTGCAGTATCGCCAGGGCGATGCCACGAGCACTGATTGGTGGGATGGTGTGGCTTTCGACGGTGTGGTGTCCAACATGGCGTTGATGGATATCGAGGATCTGGACGCCGTGCTGGGGACTATCGCCGCGGTTGTCCGTCCTGGGGGCTGGGTCCTGATCGCCCTTCTGCATCCGTGTTTTCCCGGGCGGTCTGACACTGGGACGTTGTCGAGCTGGCCTCCGGACCGCGGTTACTCGTGGGAGGGATGGTGGACCACAAAGACCGATGGCGTTCGTGGCCGTGTCGGTGCCTATCACCGAAGGCTCTCGACCTACCTGAATGCGGTGATTCGCTCTGGCCTGGAGGTCGCCGAGTTTCTGGAGCCGCCTGCCGACGTGCCCCGCAACTTGGTTCTGCGCTGCCGAAGAGCCCAGTACTGAACACGTGGCGAGGGTGGTTCCTCCGTCGCGATCATCGGTGCAATCACATGGTCGAGAAAGGTGGCCCGGTGAACGATCCAGTCTGCGATACCGCCGCGCTCAGGCCTGTTGAGGTTTCGATGGGGTGAGCAGCATCGTGTTGCTCCTCGGGGAAAATGCCGGGGTTTGCTCAGGAGGGCTGAGTGATGACGGAATTGTTGGTCGGCTATGCACGGGTGTCGACCGAGGATCAGGATCTGACGGTTCAGCGTGAGGCGCTGCAGCGTCTGGGTGTCGGTGTGGATCGGATCTATGTTGATCATGGTTTGACTGGCACGAATCGGGATCGGCCGGGGTTGCGGCAGGCGATGGCGGCGTGTCGATCTGGTGACACGTGGGGTCCGGTTGAGCCTGGGTGGCTCGGTCTATGACCCTACTGATGCGATCGGTCGGCTGTTGTTCAACGTGTTGGCCATGGTCGCTGAGTTTGAAGCCGATCTGATCCGGATGCGGACCGTGGAGGGTATGAGGGTCGCGAAAGCGAAAGGGCATCTGCGCGGGAAGCTGCCGAAGTTGAGCGTTCGGCAGGAGGCTCATCTGGTCGAGTTGATGAACTCGGGCCGGTACAGTACCGGTGAGGCGGCGGAGTTGTTCGGTGTTGCACGGTCGACGGTCTATCGGGCACAGCAGGGTGCTCTGGCGAAAGGCGCCGGGACAGCGGCGACTGATCGCGACCGGGTAGCCGCTGAGAAGCCGGACCCTGGTTCTGGGCCCATCGTTGCCGTGTGACCCGGGTCGTGCCCGTTGAGGCTGCCCGGAGGTGTGCCCGGCAACGGGCGTGTCCGGGCAGCCCACGACACGGCCCCAGCACGAACCTCTTACGGGGAGGTGGGGCCATGACTGACGGGCCAGCTGAGCTGACCGGCTTCGATTCGGTGGATGGTTCGTTCGATCCAGTTGGCGTCCTCGGTGAGGCGGTTGAGGTAGAAGTGCGCTTCGATCATGTGGAGTTCGGCTGCGCCGGATTCGGTGACCAATTGTTGCGTCTTTCGTCGCTCGGCCGCGATGAGAGTGAGTCGATCTTGTAGCGCGTGGCTCGCAGTGGCAGGCGTCAGGATGCCGAGGTAGGCCAGGGCGGTCATGAAGGCGGCCCCGTCGGCCGGGTGGGCGGTGCGGAGCTGCCGGTCGACGATCTCGGCGAATGCCTTCCGCCCGCGCGGTGTGGTAGCCAGAACTGGTTTTACTGCGTGGTTTGCCGTCTCGACCCATCCCTCATCGGCCAACGTGTTCAGCAGCGTGTAGACGGTGGCGTTGCGCACGGTCAGGTACGCGTAGCGGCGGCGCAGCTCGGCGAACACGGCGTAGGCATGCCGAGGCTGTTCGACTAGCAGGCCGAGGATCGGTAGCACGAGTGGATTTGCCAGCGCGTTGGTCGGCACGTGATGTCTCCCTCAGTTGACCGTATACGGCTGATCATTCTAGATTTAGCCGTATACGGCTATCTGGGAGTGATGCTCTGTGATCTTCGGAATCTGGCCCGGCGCCATCGCCGCCGACCTCGTCACCTTGGAACCAATCGACTGCCCACCGGAACAACCGCAGCAGACGCTGCAGGCGTTGCAGACCTTGCAGGGCGATTCCGAACGGTTCTTCATCCGCAGCTACCGCCACTTCGGCCCGGGCGCTGTCGATCACGCCGGGGCGGTGGCAACACCGGCTGATCCGGGTCTATACATCGGTGGCGGTCGCCAGGTCGACCTCGTTGCGTGTTACCAAAGCCCGACACCTGATGCTGACGGGTTCGCTGAATTCGTCCGGCAAGCGGTCCGAGACGTCGCCGGCTGGGGAGGTGGGAAGGTCCAAGTCGGAGAGGAGCTGAACGTGCCGGCACCGCTGGACGGCGGCAGCCCGGGATGCTTCGAGGCCGTCTCAGCGGGAGTGCAAGCAGGTCTTGATGAGCGTGACCGGCTGGACGCCTCGGTGGCGATCGGGGTGAACTCGGCCGGCTTGGCAGATGCGCGGTTCTGGCAGACATTGGCCGATGCCATCGGCCGCGACCACATCCAACGACTCGACTACATCTGTCGGCGTACTACCTCACATGTTGCATGGGGTACGACCTGACGTGTCGGTCTCGGCATGGTGATCATGGCATGGTTTCTCCTCCGGTGGTGAGGTTGAAGCGGTCTTTGAGTCGGTAGGAGGGTCCGTTGATGTTGATGACGTCGCAGTGGTGTAGGAGTCGGTCGAGGATGGCGGTGGCTAGGACGTCGTCGCCCAGGACGCTGCCCCATTCGGTGAAGGCCTTGTTCGAGGTGATGATCATGGAGCCGCGTTCGTAGCGGCGGGAGACGAGTTGGAAGACCATGTTGGCTTCGGCCCGGTCCAGGGGGAGGTAGCCGACTTCGTCGACGATCAGGACCGCGGGTCGGAGGTAGGTGGCGAGTTGGCGGTTGAACCGGCCGGTGGTGTCGGCGGCGCGGAGTTTGCGGACCAGGTCGTCCAGGGTGGTGAAGTAGATGGAGAACCCGGCTTGGCAGGCGGCGACCGCGAGGGCGACGGCGATCATGGTTTTCCCGACGCCGGGTGGGCCGAGGAGGACCACATTGGATTTGGTGCGGGCGAACTCCAGGGTGGCCAGGTCGCGGACCTTGCGGACGTCGAGGTCGGGTTGGAAGGCGAAGTCGAAGTCGTCGAGGGTTTTGTGGTGGGGCAGGCCGGACAGGCGTAGGGCGTTGCGGAACCTGCGGCCCTCGCGCAGGCCGACTTCTTCTCCCAGGAGCAGGTCGATGAAGTCGAGGTAGCCCAGTTGGGCTTGCTCGGCGCGGTCGACCAGTGGGCCGATCGATTCGGTCAGGTGGGTCAGTCCGAGTTTGGTGGCGTGGTCACGGATCCGGTCGCTGGTCAGGCTGTTCACCGGGCCACCACCCCGGTGCGGGCCTGGGCAGCGGTGACCGGGATGATCCGGTCGTGGTCGGGGTCGGTGTGCCAGTTGTCGCGTGGGCTGGGGGTTGTGGCCTTGATCCGCTGGTGCAGGTGGAGTTGGTGGAAGCCGAGCATGTCGATCAGCCAGCCCGGGTCGGCCGGTGGGGTCTGGCCGGTGAGGTATCGGCGAAGTTCGGCATGGACGGCCGGGCCGGCGGTGCGGAGGAATTCCTCACACAGGCCGAGCAGCTCGGCCAACGTGGCGGCGGTGTACTGGCTCAGCTCCACCCCGGCAGCTGCTGGTGTCGGGCTCGGGTCCAGGCTGTGTCCGGGCAGACCCTGGATCGACGACACGGAGTTGGGTGGGCCGCAAACCTTACCGCTGCTGCTGTTCGTGCTGTTGATCATGTCGTTGTTGATCATGCTCTCGTCGTTGTTGATCTTGTTCCTGTTGTTGATCATGGTCAGCTCCTGGCGGTGTGGGATCCGGCGGCGGGGTTCGTCTGGGCGGCGGGGTTGGTCTGGGCGGCGGTCTGGTAGTCCGACAGCGGCCGGACAGCGACCGGCTGGCCGGCGGCGTGATGGCTGGCCAGCAGCGCGGTCAACGGACTTGGCTCGGCCGGACCGGTTCTGGAGCGTGGTGCCGGTGGAGGGTCGAGACAGATGGCCCGGGTGTGACCGTCGGGCAGCCCGGCCCAATGGGTCTCATCGACGATCCACGAGCCCCGTCGGCGGGCCCGTTGGTGGGTCGCCAGCCAGCCGCCACCATCAACGGCGAGCGCGCTGATGGTCACGGTGTCGGCGTTCACGGCCACCTCGACCTGCCCACCGGGCCGGACCCGGCTGGCGGGCACGGAGTAGAAGCTGGCCTCAAAGGAGACCAGGGCGTCCTTACCGACTCGACGCAGATACCGATCGCAAACCAGATATGGCCGGTCCGGCAACGGCAACAGGGCGGCCCGATCGCCGATCGCGCGAACGGCGATGACCTGACCGTGGGTGCGGTGGACCTGCCCACGTCGGATCGGTAGCCAGGCATCGAAGGCGCCGTCCAACTCCTGGATCGAGTCGAACCAGCGGCCGGCGACCACGTGTTCACGCACGATGTTGACCTGGCGTTCGACCCGGCCCTTACCGGTGGGTCGGTAGGCGGCCAGAACGTCGATGACGAACCCGTAATGATCGGCGAACGCGGCCGCTTCCGGGTGCACCGGCACCGCCAGCCCGGGCGCGACATGGCGTTTGACCACGGTCTTGGTCCGGTCATAGACGATCGCACCCGGCACCCCGCCGAAATGGGCGAACGCGCGCCGATGGCAGTCGAAGAACGTGGCCAAATCCATGCTGGTGGTGAAACAGCAGAACGGGTCCCGGGAATGGGACAAGGTCATGTGGAACGAATACACATGGCCGATCCCGACATGGGCCAGCAGATCACCCTCATCGCCCCAATCGACCTGGGCCTGCGCACCCGGCACGACCTCGAACCGGCGATGGAACCCGATCAACGGGTTCTCATCGGTCTGGGCCAGCTCGGCGGCGATCCGGGGCCGGGCCTCGGCCAGGAACATCTTCACCCGCTGATACGACCCGGTGAACCCGTGCTCGGCCACCAGCCGCTCATGGATCACCGTGCCCTTCAACCCGACATCGGCACGCAGCCAGGCCTCGACCACCCCGATGAACGGGGCGATCACCCTCGGCTGCGTCCCGGCCCGGGGCGGTGGTGTCGGTGGGACCGAGGCAGCGTCCTCGATCAGATACCTCTTCACCGTGCGCCAATCCACCCCGCACTCACGGGCGATCTCGGCAAAGCTCGCGCCGGCAACATGCAAGGCGCGGAAACGACGGACATTCATCCAGGACTCCGTATCCAGGATCATGGAGCAAGTCACCCTTCGGACTCGTCTACTTGGCAGTTGACGAACCGAAGGGTGACCCAACTCAAGGCGAGCAGGGACTCAACTCGCCGAGACCGACCTACACGTCAGGTCGTACGGAGAACGACATGTGAGGTCGTACGCGGACAACATCGGACTTGACGCGTTCCCCGATGTATTCCGACGCATCTCCTGGGAGCAATTGCCGGCGGCCGTGGAGTTTCTCCTGACGACGTTCCGGCGGGTGACTGCCGAGGCCGGGGTGCCCGAAAACACACCGATCCACATCACCGAAACCGGCTGGCCCACCGGTGAGGATCGGGACGAGGCCACACAGGCACGAACCCTGGTCGCCGTCGCCGAAGCTGTCCGAAACTCGAGTGCCGGCGTCGCTACCTACGAGTTCTTCGGTCTCCGAGACGGGCTGACCGCGGGTAGTTGGCACACCAGGTTCGGACTGCTGCGCGATGACTACACGCCCAAGCCTGCTCTTCACGCGATCCGAGACTTCATCGCCGCCCATTCCCTCTGGTAGCACGGGATCCGCTGTCCGGTAAGGGATCCCTTGTGGCACGACGATTCCACGCTCAGCTGTGTGCCCGGTGAGGCTGCCCGATGGTCTGCCCGGCCGCGGGCGTCGGCCGGTCGACTGACGACCGGTCGGCCGGGGAACGGCTTGCGGGCGTGCCTTATGACCCCAGCGGTCTTTGCCATGATCACTGTCGATCCCTTGCAGCCGACGCCGGCCATCTCTTCCACGAGAAGGGAGACACGGTCGGTAGAACGCTCGTGTCTCGGCGTAGGCGAGATGCTGGCATCGATACTCCGGTTACGCGTTCAGAGCCAGCGTTTTGCAGCCTCGACGCTGTCGCCCCCGCTGGTGTTGAACGCGATCGCGGCCTGCGGGGCCTCGCGTCGGATCATGTTGACGATCCATTCGAAGAGTTCGAGCAGTTGCGTTGGCTTGCGGATGCCACCTCCGACGACAACGACGTCCCACCGCCGCTCGACCAATGCCGCCAGTGCCGCGTCCTCGGTGGTCTCGTCGAGCCTCAGCAATGTTATATCAGCTTCGATCCCTAGATTCGCGAATCGACTCAGCTCAGCCTCGAGCCGGGCTCGCACGGCTTCGCCGTCCATGCCGGGAATGGCACGCGGGTCAATTCCTAGGACCAGTACAGAGGTCACGATCGCCAAGCTATCGGACGCGAGCCAGCGCGCGTGACGGCCGGTCACCGTGCTTGGCGATTCCGCTGGACCATGCGCAGAGCCCGAGGGAACGAACCTTGCCGATTGGCAAGTCGCCCGCCCTGACGTGGTCACGCCACCTGCCCGGAACGGGATCCCATGCGGTCGATGGTGTTCAGTCCAGGCGCCAGGGTGCATCGACGGAAACGGCACGGCCTTCTGTGACCCAGAAGACTCCGATGTGGAGGCGCCGAAGGGCCGCGTCGACTCTCTCGATTCGGGACCGATGAGCCTGGTCGTCGGGCAGGGCGATTGCTGCCCGGGTCGATTGAGATTGCGACACCCAGGTCATCGCACGCAGCACCGCCACTGCGACGTGGGTATGTACCTGGCCGCTGGTAAACGTCTTTCCGAATCGAGCGCTATGCCCACGCGAGCTGCCGGACCCTTTCGCTTCGACTCTCAACACTTCGTTGCCTTTGGTGGCGACAATGTCGTCACCGTGTTCTGTGGCGTGAGCGATCGATTCAATGGTCCAGCCGTGCTGCGTGATGAACTCGGCCACTGCGTCGACGACGTCGTCTTCGAGGAGCATGTCCGGAAGCTATCAGCGGCCGTCCCGAACTGGCAGCAGCGACGGTGACGTTGACTTCCGAAGGGGGAGCTGGCCCGACATCGCCCGGTCGTGGATCCGATGCGGGCCTGGCGGTTGGTCTGGAACAATCACCGCGTGGATTCGGTGGCCCTTCTCCTTCACAGTTGCCGGCGGTCGATCCCGCTGCTGCTTGATCCGGCGATAGCTGGGCGCTGGCACCAGCCAAGTGCCTTGCCCGAGTGGTCGATGGCCGGTCTGGCTGGTCACTCCCTCTGAAACAGCGATCTTGCGCTCGGTTGGCTGCCCGGCGAGGTTGCCCGATGCTCTGCCCGCCGACGGCCGGCTACCGGGCGGCGTGCGCCGGTGTCCGTCGGGGAACGGCTTCCGGGCAGTGCGCTCCATTGACTGGTCTGCATCAACGGGAATCTCTGTCGGGTCATTTAGTACACGTTTCGCTGTACTATCAGGTCCATGTCCACTGCCACGGCAACTCTGCCGCACACGGCTGCGCTGGCCAGACTGGGCCACGCGTTGTCGGATCCGACCCGGGCGGGAGTCTTGCTCGCCCTGCGTGAAGCACCCGCCTACCCGTCCGATCTGGCCAACGCCTTGGGAGTTTCGCGTCAGGTGATGACCAACCAGCTGGCCTGTCTTCGGGGTTGCGGTCTGGTCGAGGCCATCCCGGACGGTCGGCGGGTCTGGTACCGGCTGTCGGATTCCCACCTGGCCCCGTCGCTGGACGAGCTGATGAAGGTGGTCCTGTACATCGAACCGGGTTGTTGTGACGGTGAAGGGTGCAGCTGCCCATGACCGACCTCAGCATTCCCGGCGTGAAGAGCCGGCGCGATGTCCTCACTCGACGGATCCGGCTGTTGGTCGCGGCCACGATCACCTACAACGTGATCGAGGCCGTGGTAGCAATCGTCGCCGGTTCCGTGGCGTCATCAGTCGCCTTGGTCGGGTTCGGCCTGGATTCGGTGATCGAGGTGTCCTCGGCCGCTGCCGTGGCTTGGCAGTTCTCCGCCCGCGACCACACCGTTCGGCAGGCACGAGAACGCCGCGCGCTGCGGATCATCGCCCTGTCGTTCTTCGCCCTCGCCGGCTACGTCACCGTCAATGCGGCGATCGCCCTGATCGGTGGCCATCAGGCAGAGAAATCCGGCTCTTCAGAATCGACGGTGTAGTTGGGGTCTGAATCCTCCGGCTTCGAGCAGGCTACGGGCGATGTAGTTGGTGAGGTTGCGGAATCCGAGGGCGGAGCCGCGGAGGTGTTCGAGGCGGCCGTTGATCGCTTCGGTAGGTCCGTTGGAGGTGTGGGGCCGGTCGAAGTAGGCGATCACGTCAGCAGCGCGGCGTTTCAGGGTGCGGCCGAGTTTGCCGATCTCGACCAGCGCGGCCGGAACGTTGTCGGAGATCGCGTCGACGACTCGTTTCATGATCATCTTCCCGGCCGTCCGGTCGGGCGCCCGGTAGGCAGCGATCACCTGTTGGTAGATGCCCCAGGTCACTTCGACCTCGACATGCCGGTCGGTGGCGAACAGGTTGGCCAGTCGGTCACGTTGTTTGTCGGTGAGGAGATCTTGCCCGGTGAGCAGGGTCCGGCGGGCACTGTAGAGAGGATCACCCTTGCGGCCGCGGTGGCCCAGAGTTTGCTGCTGGACCCGTTGCCGGCACTGTTCCAACGCGTCCCCGGCCAGGCGGACCATGTGGAATGGGTCCATCACGGTGACCGCCTCGGGTAGTTCCTCGGTGGCCGCGGTTTTGTAGCCGGTGAACCCGTCCATGCCGACGACCTCGATCTGGTCGCGCCAGGCTTGTGGTCGATCGTTCAGCCAGGTCTTGAACACCTGCTTGGAGCGGCCCTCGATCATGTCCAGCAGCCGCGCGGGTCCCCTCCGATCCCGCACCGGCGTCATGTCGATGATCACGGTGACGAACTTGTCCCCGTGGCGGGTGTGCCGCCAGGAGTGTTCGTCGACCCCGATCACCCGCACACCGTCGAACCGGGCCGGATCATCAATCAAGACCCGCTTGCCTTCGGCCAGGATCGCGGTGTTGGCGGTGTTCCATGACACCGCGAGTCCTTCGGCGATCCGGGCCACCGTCAGGTGCTGACACACGATCCCTTCCAAGGCCCACCGCAAACCAGCTCGCGACAGTTTGGCTCGTGGTTCGGCCGCCCGGCTGGTGTCTTGGCGCCACACATGCCCGCAGCCCGTACAGCGGTACCGGCGGACCGTGACGACCAACGTGGTGGGCCGCCACCCGAGCGGCTCGTGCGCCAGCCGCCGCACCACACTGTCGCGGGCAATGCCCTGACAGCCGCAGCGGTGACACCAATCATCAGCATCGACGACCCGGCAGGCCAGCTCGGCCCGGCCGGCTTCGAGCCGCTGACCGACGACCTGAAGCCCGAGCGCGTCGAGCCGGCAGAACGTGGTCAGATCAGGGCACTGGAAGGTAGCGTTGTGCAACGTCGGGGTCTTTCCGATGGGCCGGTGTGAGAACCTCCATCATCGAAAGACCCCGACACCCACCAGCTCACCGACGCGCCGCCACTCGAGCGCGTTTGATCACATCCCAGCTACACCCTCAACTGCGAAGAGCCAGAAATCCCTACCGGGCATCGTGTTGGCTGCATTGTCGGTGATGATCATGCCGTTCCTGTCCTACGCGCAGCGTCGCACCGGGCGAGAGTTGGGCTCGGCCTCGGCCGTTGCCGATTCCAAGCAGACCCTGATCTGTACCTATCTGTCGGCGGTACTGCTGCTTGGTCTGGTGCTCAACGCGCTGCTCGGCTGGTCTTGGGCCGATCCGCTCGTGGCATTGGTGATCGCCGGCCTCGCCGTTCGTGAAGGAGTTCAAGCCTGGCGCGGCGACAACTGCTGCGCACCGGTCGGCCTAACCCTGCCATCTGAGGAAGAGAACTGCAGCACCTGCGAGCCCGGCTGCGACTGCTGTAACTAACTCCACACGCTGGGCGCCCAAAATGATCGCCTGTCCGGTGATGGATCCCGTGCGGGCGGCCCGTCGTGCGAGGCGAGGCTTCGGGCAACGGTCTGTTGCCCAGTGTTGTCAGGGTTCGTTGAGGACGCGATTGAGGTTGTCTTCGGAAGGCAGCGGCGGCTTGTGTTTCGGTGCGGAAGAAGGTCGTAGCTGGCGATCGCGATGGGCTGGTTGTCACACTTGAGGAGATCCAGCGGCACCGCGAGAAGCTCACTCCAACGACGCAATAAGTGTGCCCGCAGCGGATCCCTGACGAACACACCGATTCCGCGCTCAGGTCGCAGTCGGTCGAAGTTGTCGACGGTCTGTCGGCGGCGGCGTTGACGGGCATCGCATGCCTCGTTGGTAGCGCGAATTGCTTCCGAAACTCTGCGAAGGTCGAACGTCTTCGTCGCTCACCACGCCGGCACGCAATGTGCACCAACCATAGATTGGGTGAATGGAGTACGTCATCTGCCCGGACGACGGGCGCGGTTGACGGCGGCCACCGACGGCGATCTCAGGGCCAGACCAGTAGTCCGCTGCCCCCAGTGCTCCAAGATGTTCGTGCTCACCGAACAGGGCGATCTTGAACCAACGGCCGACCCCGAGTCCCGATAGACCATCCCGTTGACACACTGTTCTGTCTTGTTCGCGTCGTCATTGCTGACGCACGATGGCGAGCCATTCGTCGCGTCGGCGCTCCTTTTGCGGGATCAGGGCGCTGGACTCGTCGGGGTAGGAGACGGCAAACGCGTGCATGATCAACGTGTCGTCTGCGATGACGTGGCGGAGCCCGTGGGTGCGCATGACCTGGGTCATGAGTTCGAAGGTGTCGAAGTAGTAGTCGTGGTCGGCATAGAGCATGCGGGCGCACGAGAGCCCAATGTTTTCGGTGACTGACCGGAAGACGGGGGTGTTGGCGACCAAGCGCAGCACGGGTGGAGTCGGTTGACGTAGATCCCAGGATTGGTACTCAGGTTCTCGGGCATCGGTGATTCGCCGTCCCAGGACATGCGTGGCCCGACGCCGAATACGTCCGGATGCTCGGCCAAGGCGGTCATTAGACCTCGATCTTTCGTCTGGCTGGTTGTTGATCTTGGTCGCAGCGGAACCGCCATGATCACGAGTCCGAGGACCGCGACCACGACGAAACACCGGCGAGTGATGCTGACCGAACCGCCGGTGGCGAGCATTCGCAGACCGAAGACCCGGGCCATCCGCGGCGGCTAGAAGATCAGCAGCCTGCCGGTCAGAACCACCGCCGCCACCAGAGCACGAACGATCATGAAGCCGCGTACGGCAAGGACCCGGCACCCACCGACACTGCCACCGGAGAGCGGCAAACCGTGGTCACCGACGATCGCGAGCTGACGCGCGAGCATGATCACGAGTCGACGAGCCGGGATGGTTGCGGGACGATCGGGTTCGAAGTTGATCATGGTGACCTGCGCCGGGTCCCGATCCCGATCAACCCCGACCCCCGACTGGACCGCGACACCGCGTTCTGGCTGGCCCGGATCGACCCCACCAAACTGTTGCCCAAGGTCGTTCTGCACGTCCACATCTCCGCCGACACCGCCACCACCGGCCACGGCGTCGCCCGAGCCGAAGGCATCGGCCCGATCCTCGCCTCCCAGATCCGGGACTGGCTCGGCGCCGGCTGCCAAATCCGGCTACAACCCGTCCTCAACCACGCCGACATCCACCCGGTGGACGCCTACGAAGTCCCCGATGCGATGCGCAACGCCCTGCTGGCCAGGACCCCGGCCAGTTGCTTTCCCAACTCGGCCAACCGCAGCAGATCCATGCAGGCCGACCACACCGTCGCCTACCGGCGAACCGGCGGGCCCGGCGGCAACGCCCCGCCAGGCCAGACCGGGCTGCACAATCTGGGTCCACTCGGCGAGACCGAGCACCGGATCAAAACCCACGGCGGCTGGTCCGTGAGGCAACCCGTGCCGGGCACCTACGTGTGGCGAACCCGCTACGGCCGGGTGCTGATCGTCAATGACTCCGGTAGCCACGACCTCGGCAACAACAGGTTCGCAACCGCCGTCTGGCACGCCGCCGTGGCAGCGCAAGCGGATCCCGGTGCCCGCGCGGATGGCGAGAAGGCGGACGTTCCTGCCCGCTCGGATGCGAGAGCGGGCGACCGCGTAGCGGTCGGGGACTGTTCCGGCAGCAGCACTCCCGAGTGGATGATGTGGCGGAAGCTGGGGGCAGCATGATCACCTGACACCTGCAGAGTCGCCGTCAAGATCGCGGATTGGCCCGGGAAAAGGGGAGTTGCTACCCTCGAAATCGCGAGCCCGGTTCTCGGGCTCGGCGGACGAGGGAGCAGTACCCGCATCGGACAAGACTGACTCAGAACCGGCCCACGTGGCCGGCTCGAGAAGGAGTTGTCGTGTCCTGGGTCGTCCTGATCATCGCGGGCATGTTGGAGGCCGTTTGGGCCACCGCACTGTCGGCGTCCCAAGGTTTCAAACGCTGGCGACCAGCGGTGATCTTCGTGCTCGGACTCGCCGGCAGCATGGCCGGCTTGGCGTACGCGATGACCTCGATCCCGACCGGCACCGCCTACGCGATCTGGGTCGGCATCGGCGCCAGCCTGACCGTGCTGTGGGGCGTGATCACCGGCAAGGAGCGCGCCAGCGTGGGCCGGATGCTGTTGTTGATCATGCTCGTCGGCTGCGTCGTCGGCCTGAAGGTGGTGAGTTGATCATGGCGTGGATCGTGCTGCTGATCAGTGCCGTCTTCGAGGCCGTCTGGGCCACCGCCCTCGGCCACTCGCACGGGCTGAGCCGGCTGCTGCCGGCCGTCATCTTCTTCATCGCCCTCGCACTGAGCATGCTCGGACTCGGCTGGGCCACCAAGCGGATCCCGATCGGCACCTCGTACGCGGTTTGGACCGGTGTCGGCGCCGCCCTGACCGTCGGCTTCGCCATGATCACCGGAGAGGAAGCGGTGTCGGCACTCAAGATCATCTTCTTGGCGGGGATCATTGCCGCGGTGATCGGACTGAAGCTGCTGCCGGCCAGGGCGAGACGTTGGCGATTCACGCGACGAACGAACTTCCGGCAAACAAGTGACGTAGCCGCGCGTCCGTGGCATGCTGTCGCTCGACACCGAGTCGGGAGTTGGGAGCACTCATGGTCAACGTGGACCGTCGACGATTTCTGCAACTTGCCGCGGGCACCGGCGTCGGCGGCGCGTTCGCGGTCTCCGTCGGCACGCTGCCGGCCGCCGCACACGAGCGACAGCCCGGCGGTCGGCAATCAGGCCACACGGATCCCTTCCGGCCGAAACATCAGTTCCGGGCGATGTGGATCGCCAGCGTGGTCAACATCGACTGGCCGAGCGCGACCGGGCTGACGATCGAACAGCAGCAAGCCGAGTTCGTTGCCTGGCTCGACCTGGCGAAGAAGCTGAACCTGAACGCGGTGATCTCGCAGGTCCGGCCGACCGCCGATGCCTTCTGGCCGTCACCGTACGAGCCGTGGTCGCAATACCTGACCGGCACCCAAGGCAAGGACCCCGGCTACGATCCGCTCGCCTTCCAGATAACCGAAGCACACAAGCGAAATCTCGAATACCACGCTTGGTTCAACCCGTACCGGGTCTCGATGCAGACCGACCCGAACCAGCTGGTTCCGACCCACCCCGGCCGGGTGCATCCGGACTGGATCTTTCCCTACGGCCCGAAGCTCTACTACAACCCCGGCATCCCCGAGGTCCGCAGGTTCGTCGAGGACGCCATGCTGGACGCGGTGCTGCGCTACGACGTCGACGGCGCGCACTTCGACGACTACTTCTACCCCTACCCGGTCGCCGGCCAGGAATTGCCCGACGCGGACACCTTCGCCCGCTACGGCGACGGCTTCACCGACATCGGCGACTGGCGGCGCCACAACATCAACTTGTTGGCCGCCGAGATGCAGCAACGGATCCACCGGCGCAAGCCCTGGGTGAAATTCGGCGTCAGCCCCTTCGGCATCTGGCGGAACAAGGCCGACGATCCTCGTGGCTCCGACACCGGCGGCACCCAGTCCTACGACGCCAACTACGCCGACACCCGCCGCTGGGTGAAGGAAGGCTGGATCGACTACATCAACCCGCAGATCTACTGGCAGATCGGGCTCGCCGTCGCCGACTACGCCAAGCTCACGCCGTGGTGGGCCGACGTTGTCGATCACACCGACGTGCACCTCTACATCGGCCAGGCCACCTACAAGGAGACCAGCGGTGTCTTCACCGACCCGGCCGAGCTGAGCAACCACCTGACCTTCAACCACGACTATCCGCAGGTCGACGGCGACGTCTTCTTCAGCGCCAAGGATGTACGGGCCGACGCCCACGGCTCAACCACCCTGATGGTGGACACGCACTACAGCCGTCCCGCGATCATCCCGCCGATCCGCCACCTCGGCGGTAACCCGCCGCGTCGGCCGGAGCTGTACGACGCCGACCGCGGCAGCGACGGCGTGACCTTACGCTGGTCGTCGCCCCGGGGCGGGCACAGCGAGGCAACCTCGTACGCGATCTGGCGCTTCGACGGCCGGGTCCGGCCGAGCGGTCGTGATCTTGCCGACGCCACCCACCTGCTGGCCACCGTGCGGCGGACCGACGGCCGGATGCAGAGCTACCTCGACGAAACCGCCGAATCCGGGCAGCGCTACACGTACCTGATCAGTGCGTTGGATCGACGCTGGAACGAGAGCCCGGTGTCGCGGGCGACAACGATCTAGATCCGGGTTGGTCAGTCGAGCATCCAGTCCGGTTGGACTCCGACCGGCTGGTAGCTGCACTCGCCGCCAGTCCGGATCGATCGGCGAAGGTGCTCGCCGAGTGGCCCGTCGACGCTGCTGATCCGGTCGATCGCTCCGCCGATGGCCTTGGTGGCGGCCACTCGGGCGCGTTCGTGCGTCGATCCGGACGGTCGACGGCGGCCATTCAGCCCAGTCGCCGAACGGATCTCTGCGAGCAATGCGTCTCGGTCCGCGCGCAACAGCTCGGACCGGGCAAGGTCTGACCAGTTGTCGGCTTCGATCAGTTCGGAATCGATCTCGGTCAGCCGCTGCCGATAGGCCGACAGCGCTTCCGCGTCCACCGTGCGACCAAGATCGGATTGGATCACCGTCGGCCCTCCCTCGGTGATCAACTCGAGTGCGGGGACCGGATCGCCGGGCGTCCGCAGTAGCCGTTGCAGGATTCGAAAACCTCGTAGCGCCCGCATCATGCTGGGGTTGTCTGCCGGGCCGATCATCCACAACCCGGCGGCTGCCGGTCGGAGGACCCAAGCATCGTGGCGACCGCCATCCGATGGGGCCGGGGCCCGGTGCTGCGCGAGGAGTTGATCGCGCCACCAGGTCGCACCGACGCGCTGGTAGCTGCGGATGGCTCGATCCCTCAGCCGTTCGGCCGTCGCCGGATCGCCGAGCACGGCCGCCGCCCGCGACAGCGGATCGTCGGTGACACCGTGAAACATCACCGCGCCCGCGTTGATCACGGCTCGTTCCGGATAGCAGCCGAGCATCGGCGCGACCGATTCGATCATGCTGGTCCGGCCGACCCGGAGGGCTGCTTGGAGCACACATTGCAGAGTGAGGAGTTGGTTGACGTCGTACGGGAGTTCGTCGAGCACGTCGGAGGAAAAGTTGTCCAGGACGTTCCGGGTTCGAGACACATCCCCGGCTTGTGACCACAGGTAGGCCGCCTCCGCCAAGATCACGACGATGCCCTCGGTGCGACCGAAGTCTTCACACCGGCCGGCCAACGCGGCGATGGTCGCCACGTCGCCCCGTTGGACCGCCGAGTAGCCCTTCATCGACTCGATCACCATCCAAGCGTCCGCCAGGCCCGCCCGGCTGGCCGATTCTTCGGCGATCGTGATCAGCGCGGCGACCTTCGTCGTCCGGCCTTGCATCAGCTCCATCATGCAGCGCCGTGACGCGGCGAAGAAGCGGGCTCGGTCGGACTCCTCGCCGAGTGACTCCATGGCCCGCAGATGTCGGTTCATCGCGGGCAGGTTGAGCGATTCGACCGCGACTTGCAGGCCCCACAGCTGTGCCTGCAGCCGGGTGAGCGGATCGAGGACATGCGCTGCCACCTCGTCGAGTTCGGCCGACAATCGGGCGCGTTCAGCAAGATCATCGGGCCCCCAGTGCGCGGACAGGGCCGCATCGAGGCAATCGGCGAGAAGTGCTTGCTGCGCACAGCATCGGGCACGCTGCACCGCCTCTGTCGCGAACCGTATCGACCGTCTGGGCTGACCTGCGTACGACCAACAGCGGGCGAGCGCGGCGGCCAGCCGGGCCCGATCGACGTCATCGGTGGTGCGTACGAGGAGGTCGTAGAGCTGCGCCGGGACCTTGCCTGGATCGGTGCCGAAGACGTACGCCGAGGCGGCACCCAATCCGGCCCTGGTCGAGCGAACAAGATCACCGGAGTTGCGGCTGCGGTCGAGCGCCAGATCGTACAGCCGAGCAGCCTCGTCGCCGTGGCCGGCGGACAGCGCGGCGTCCGCTCGGTCGAGCAGGTCGTCGAGCGCCGCCGCTGGCTGCATGGCAGGTCATCTCCTCGATGATCAGCCTACGGCGGCGCCTGTCGTTCAGGGACGAATAAGAGTGACCTGCCGATCATGCTCGCTGCGCCGTGCGGAATCCCAGTCGCCGGTGCAGTAGATCGACAGTTCGCAGATCCGGTGATCGACCACGTCGGCGCGGATCAGCTCCCGGGCGTACCACGATTCGGCGTCGTCGGACCAGCGCTCCTCGAAGGCGATCACGAACCCGTCGTCGAGGCGGTCGACTCGCTCGACCCGCACTCGGCCGGGGTGCGGATGGCTGTCGGAGCGGAGCCGCAGAAGATCCTCGGCGGTTGCGGTCTGGATCCGCCAGCGGGGAAATGTCACATCGGCGAAGACGTCCGGAGCGAAGATTCCCTGCTGGGTACCGGATTCGAGGTAATCGACCAGAGCGGCAACTAGGTCGTCGGTGTCTGTCTGAGCGATTGCCGTCGCGCCGACCATGGGCGAAGCTGCCGTCCCAGCTGTGCTGTTGGTGGCGCTGTTCATGCCGAGGCTCCGGTCATGTTCGTTCCGACGACCTCGAGCGTCCGCTGCAACTCGGCGGTCGGGCTGAACTCGATCACCGCGGTGCCGGCGGTGATCAACGGAAGGTGGCCGGGCGGTGCGTAGTACACGTCGCCGGCGACGAAAGTCTCCTCGTGATCGAGCCAGCGGAAGGTGATTCGGCCGGTTGTCACCTGTCCCCAGTGCGGGCAGCCGCATCGGTCGCCGGGCAGGCCGACGAAGTACCTCGCCGGATCGATGTCGAGTGGGAATCGCTCGAACCCGACGGTGTAATCGCCGAGCTCGGCATAGCGGCCTTCGATCTCGTCGGTGTCGACGCCGACGGCCGCGTCCTCCCGGTTGGTGCCAGGCATGGTGTCCTCCCAAGATCAGGTTTGTGCTGACACCCTGATCGCGTGAGTGCGGACGGAACGGCTGTGACGGCCGCCGTCACGGCTGCCCAGCGGACCGGGCGGCGTCGTCCCAGGCGATCGCGAACCGACACTCCCAGGCGATGTTCAGTCCATGCGCTGCGATCGGCATCGCGTACGTCTTGTCCCGGAAGCCGATTCGGATCGGCCTCCAGCAGGGCCATGGCGTCATCTTGCCGTCAGATCACTCCCGGGCGGGACCTCCGGTGGCCAGCCGCATCAGATCGGTGTCAAGATCAATGTCGAGTTCGGTACCGCCGGCACTGCCGTAGCTGTGCTGGTAGCTCTGCCAGCCCTGGTTCTTGATCTTGTGCGCGAAGCCACTCTCCATCAGCAGCAGCAACTCGAAGGCGGCCCGCTCGATCCGCTTGCCCAACTCGGCGGTGCTCCAGTCCTCGCTGGCAGCGAAGATCGACGTCGGTACGGTCATCGTCCGCAGGTAGGCGAACAGCGCCCGCATTTCATGATCAACGACGAGCGCGTGCCGCGCCGTGCCCGCGGTGGCGGCCAGCACCACCGGCTTGGCGATCAGCAGATCGTTGTCCAGCACATGGAAGAAGGAGCTGAACAGACCGCTCGGGCCGGCCTTGTAGACCGGCGCGCTGGCGATGATGCCGTCCGCATCGCCGAGCAGCTCCACCGCGCGGGTGAGCTTCGGGCCGAGCAGCTGGGAGACCAGGGCGGTGGAGATCTCCCCGGCCAGGTCACGCAGGTCGACGGTGTTGATGATCACCTGCTCGTGGCGCTCGCCGGCCAGCTTGGCCACCCGATCGGCGATCCGGTCGGCCAGCAGACGGGTGGACGACGGATCACTGGTTCCGGCGCTGATCACGACCAGCTGGTAGCTGTCGGTCATTTCTTGCCTCTTTTGATCGATATTGGCTGATCTGTGCTGCTCAGTTTCTTGCACAGCTGCTCGAGCTGACGAAGTTCTTGATTATCGAGACGGTCGCCGACCAGCCGGGCGACGTCGACCGCGTGCCTGCCGCCGACCCGTCGTTGTTGATCACGACCGGCCTCGGTCAGCGACAGTCGGACGCCGCGGCCGTCGGTCGGGTCGGTACTGCGTGCCACCAGTCCTCGCTCGACCAGCCGGTCGACCATCCGCGACAGCGCCGGCTGGCTGAGCAGGACGTGTCGCGTCAGCTCCCGGGCCCGAATCGGCTCCGGGCACTTGGACAGCGTGTAGAGCACGTCGTACTCCCGCATCGACACGTCCTGCCAAACATCGGCCGCAGCCAGTTCCTTCATCATCACCGCGTGTGCGGTGAGCAACGACTCCCAGGCGTCGTTGGCCAGTCGGCCGGTCGTCCGCTTCATGATCAACTCTCAGTAGATGCTCGGGTACTCGGCCTCGACTTCGCTGTCCTGGTAGGGCGAAGCGCCGGTCACGTTGTCGCCGCGGTTGGCGTTCGGCCGCGGTTGCCGAGCCGGCTGATCACCGTACTTCGCCTGCACCAGGCTGGCGTGGGTGGGCGCGTCCGCGGACTCGGGATCCCTGCGGGACTCGAGTTCCTTGCGCAGCACTGGGATGACCTCGGAGCCGAGCAGATCGAGTTGGTTCAACACCGTCTTCAACGGCAGTCCGGCATGGTCCATCAGGAACAACTGACGTTGATAGTCGCCGAAGGTGTCGTGGAAGGTGAGCGTCTTCTCGATCACTTCCTGCGGGCTGCCCACGGTCAGCGGCGTCATCTGGCTGAAGTCCTCCAGCGAAGGGCCGTTGCCGTAGACCGGGGCCTCGTCGAAGTACGGCCGGAACTCCCGTACCGCGTCCTGGGACCGTTTGGCGATGTAGGCCTGGCCGCCAAGGCCGACGATCGCCTGCTTCTTCGTCCCGTGGCCGTAGTGCTCGAACCGCTGCCGGTAGAAGTTGATCAAGCGCAGCGAGTGCGAGGTCGGCCAGAAAATGTGATTGGCGAAGAATCCGTTGCCGTAGAAGGCTGCCTGCTCGGCGATCTCCGGGGTACGGATCGATCCGTGCCAGACGAACGGCGGTACGTCGTCCAACGGCCGCGGCGTCGAGGTGAATCCCTGCAGCGCGCTCCGGAACTGGCCCTCCCAGTCGACCACGTCCTCACGCCACAGCCGATGCAGCAGGTTGTAGTTCTCCAACGCCAGCGGCAGTCCCTGCCGGATGTCCTGGCCGAACCATGGATAGACCGGCGCAGTGTTGCCGCGGCCAAGCATCAGATCCATCCGGCCCTTCGACAGGTGCTGCAGCATCGCGTACTCCTCGGCGATGCGGACCGGATCGTTGGTGGTGATCAAGGTGGTCGAGGTCGACACGATCAACCGATTCGTCAACGCCGCGATGTGTGCCAGCAAGGTGGTCGGCGAGGAGGAGAAGAACGGCGGATTGTGGTGCTCGCCGATCGCGAACACGTCCATCCCGACCTCTTCCGTCTTCTGCGCGATCTGCACGACGGCGTCGATCCGCTCCGCCTCACTGGGCGTCACCCCGGTGACCGGGTCGCGGGTGATGTCGCTGACCGACATGATTCCGAACTGCATTCCAACTCCTGCTGACTGCCGCCGTAGCGGACCAAGATCAATGCGTTTGCATCGACTCTAACGGCAGTTGCGGTGCGGCTATTCCCGCGCTCGCAACTCGGCCAGATCCGACCGAACTGCTGCCGTCACCCGGTCCGTCTCGTCGGTGGCGAGCAGGTCGATCAGGCCGCCGCGCAGGATCGCCAGCGCACGCGTCCGGCGGGCGAGTCCGGACTTCGTCCGCCGCTGGGATCCGGGCTGGGTCCGGGCCAACAGGGTCAGCCAGTCCGAGACGGTGTCTTGGGCGAACCCTGCCCACGGACCGGTCGGCTCGGTGACCGATCTCGCGTACGCCTCCAACCAGACCTTCAGCAGGTCGCGATGGGCCGGAGCGGACAGCCAGTCCCAGATCTGCAGCCCGGTTTCGGTCAGGTCGGCGGGTGGGCGCTGAGCCGCGATCCGGTCGAGCACCTGCAGTTCGTCGGCCCTGGCCCGGCGGAGCAGGGCTCGGAGCAACTGTTCCTTGCTGCCGAACAGGAACAGCAGCACCCGCGGACTGGAGTCGATGGCGGCGGCCAGCGGACGCAGCGAGAGATCGCTGAGGCCGTGGCGCAGCACGTAATCGTAGGCAAGGTCCAGAAGTTCGCGCTTGCGTGCTGATTCCATTGAGCCCGGGTCGGTCATGGAGTTATGGTGCCACCACTGACACGGGTGTTTCAGTGGGGAGCTGATCATGTCTGCGGAGCATGCGAACACGACTCGGATCCGGTCGCTCGACCGGCCCGGTGACCTTGGCTGGGTGATCATGGTCCACGGCGAGCAGTACCAGCGCGAGTTCGGTTGGAACACCGAGTTCGAGCGACTGGTCGCGCGGATCGTTGCGGACTTTGCCGACGACCATGATCACGAGCACGAGGCGGCCTGGATCGCCGAGGTGGGCGGACGGCGAGCTGGATGTGTGTTCTGCATCAGGGATCCCGACGATGCCAGCGGTGCGACAGCGAAGCTACGCATCCTGCTGGTCGATCCGTCCTTCCGCGGTCACGGTGTAGGGGCGGCACTGGTGGACGAGTGCCTGCGCTTCGCGCGAGCTGCCGGTTACCGGCGGGTCACCCTGTGGACCAACGACGTGCTGGTGTCGGCGCGGAAGATCTATCAGTCACGCGGGTTCCGGCTGATCAGTGAGGAGACTCATCACAGCTTCGGCCGAGATCTGGTCGGCCAGATCTGGCGGGTCGAGCTGGACGGTCAGCCGCCAGCCCCAGCAACGTCGATCGCCGCAACGTCGATCGCAGCAACCGCGATCACGTCCGGCTGATCGTCGGCGCCCGTCAGCGAGAGCCACAGGTCCACAACGCCGTCGGTCGGCGATCCCAGCCCAGTCAGGGCGTCGGGCCGGACCGGTACGGTCACCGTCGCGCTCTGCCGAGCGCCCAGCTCGGCCGTACTGAAGCCCAGCAGCACCGCCCGCCGGGGCTGAATCCCGGCAACCCGAGCCCGGCCGTACAGCTGCACCACCTGTCGGCCGGATCGATTGGAGGTGTTGGTGAGCTCCGCGGTCAGTCCGTCGACGGTCCGCCGCGCCGGGCCGAGCGACCAGGTGGCGTAGCCGAGGCCGGCACCGAAGCCGAACCGGGTGCCGGTCTCGCTGTCGATGTAGCGGCTGACACTCTCCACCCGCTCGTTGTACGCCACCGGCAGCGTTCCGCTGGATCGTGGCAGCGACACCGGCAGCCGACCGGCGGGCTCCCGATCGCCGGCGAGCAACGCGGCCACCGCACGGCCGCCGTCCGGGCCGGGATACCAACAGCTCAGCACCGCCGCGCATCGGTCTGCCACGAAGTCCAGGCTGAGCGGCCGTCCGGAGATGATCACCGCGATCACCGGCGTCCCGGTGGCAGCGACCGCCGCCACCAGGTCGCGCTGCGGCTCGGGCAACTCCAGGTCGGCGACGTCGAACCCTTCGCCGGTGGTCGCGGTGACCGGCTGCCCGGTGAGGTCGGCGGCGCCGTTGTCGGCGAACGAATCTTCGTAGTGGCGCTGGCCGCTGCTGCCGATCACCAGCACCACGCGGTTCGCGGCCCGGGCCAGCTCGACGGCACGGTCGATGCCGCCGGGGATCGACCGGGTGAGCAGGCAGCCCGGCGCGTAGGCCACCCGGTCGGCCCCGAAGCGATCCCGCAGCCCGGTCAGCACCGTCGTGCCGGTTCCCTCCGGCAGCGGCGGCACGTAGTCGCCGAGCAGCGCATCAAGATCATCGGCGTTCGGGCCGATCACCGCCAGCCGGCCGCAATCGCCGTCCAGCAAGGGAAGCGTGCCGTCGTTGCTGATCAACACCGCGGTGTCGGCGATCAGGTCGTCCAACCGGGACGGCGCGGGGAACGAGGGAGCGGGCTGCGGCGGATCCAGCAGCCCGAGGTCGATCTTCACTGTGAGCACCCGGGCGCAGGCGCGATCGATCAGCTCCTCGGAGATCATGCTCGCGGCCAACGCGTCCGCGAGCTCGGTGTACGCCCGGTCGCACAGGCTCAGATCAACGCCGGCGGACAATGCGAGCGCGGCTGCGACTCGGTGATCACCGGTCAGCGTCAACCGGTCGATCGCGCCCATGTCGGCCATCACCAGACCGCCGAATCCCCAGTCCTGGCGGAGAATTCGCCCCAGCAGGTCGGCGTTGGCCACGCATGGCACGCCGTCGATGTCGTTGTAGGCGGCCATCACCCCGACCGCGCCGGCTTCGATCCCGGCCCGGGCAGCGGGCAGGTGGATCTCAGCCAACTCGCGCGGACCGATCGGCGCGCCCGACCCGTTCCGGCCGCCGATGCCGGCGCCCTGAGCGGCGAAGTGTTTCAGCACGGCGCCCACCCCTGGCACCGACTGCAGACCGTTCACCAAAGCGCGGGTGAAAGCCGAAGCCAGCAAGGGATCCTCGCCGAAGCACTCCTCGGAACGACCCCAGCGCGGATCCCGCAGGATGTCCAGACCGGAGACCAGCGCGAGGTGCGTCCCGCGGGCACGCAGCTCGGTCGCCACCTGCGCCGCAGCCTCCTCCAGCAGCTGTGGCCGCCACGTGGCCGCGACCCCGATGTTGGTCGGCAACAGCTGACCGCCGAGCGCCTGATGTCCGTGCGGCGCCTCCTCGGCGAACAGTGCCGGGATGCCCAGCCGGGATCGGCCGACGATCCGCTCCTGCACCATCGCGGTCAGCTCGGCCGATTCCTCAGGTCCGGCACCGGTCCGCCAGTCCCGGCCCGACCAGGCATCGGACCGCAACAGCCCGTACACCGCACCGATCCCGCCGGTCGCCTCGATCTCTTTGTCGAGCCCGTCGGTCAGCGCGAAGCCGTCCTCGCGGCGCTGCCAGGTGTGCCAGCCGAGCAGGCGCTGGTTCAGTTGGCCGATCTTCTCCGACAACGTCATCCGGGACAGCAGGTCGGCGACACGCTCGGCCGTCGGCAGGGCAGGGTCGCGGAAGGGGTCCATGATCAACTCGTTCGGGTCTAGGTAGTCGTCTAGGTATCGGCGCCGCTGCTCAGGCCGGCTAAGGCACCTTAGGGAATCGACTCAGACGATTCGCCGACGGGCCGCAGCCGTTGCCGAGCCAAAGATAGGGCAGTTGCCCGATGCCTCCGGGGTCGCCTCAGAACCAGGCTTGGTCTTGCGAGTTCAACCGGACTCGCAGGCCCGAAGGAACACTGATGAACAGCGACTTCTACACCCACATGTTGGCCCGCCAGCGCAGCATCGAGTTGTACGAGCGTGCGGCGCAGGACCGGCTGGCCAAGGAAGCGCGGCGGGCTGCGAAGGAACAGCGCGCACGGCAACGGTCGATCGAGGATCTTCGCGCTGCCTACGAAGGCCGCAGGCCACGGCACGGCGTCCTCGGCGCGATCCGGGAGTTCTTCGCCGGCACCCAGACCGAGACCGCGCCCCAGCCGGGGCCGGTGGACCGATTCCTGCACCCCGAGCAGGCGCCGGAGTCGGAGC
Organism: Microlunatus elymi; assembly: GCF_007362775.1. Classification (NCBI taxonomy): domain Bacteria; kingdom Bacillati; phylum Actinomycetota; class Actinomycetes; order Propionibacteriales; family Propionibacteriaceae; genus Microlunatus; species Microlunatus elymi. The sequence goes on along the minus strand of NZ_CP041692.1, from coordinate 4,517,090 downwards.
CGACGAAGCCCACCGCGGACACCCACTGAGCGGCCATCCCCACCGAAGGACACGACACCCCCACCGAAGGACATGACACCATGGCGACCATGAACGGTGCCCGCCCAGCCGTGGTGTCAGGGGCCGGGTTTGACCCTCCCGGCCAGCCCCTCGATCCCGCCGCAGCTGCGCTGCACCGTGCGTCCGGTGCCGCGGCTGCGGCGGTGATCGTGGGTCGCCAGGCGGAGCTCGCGCTGCTGGGCCGGCTCCGAGACGCGGCCTTCACCGGCGACGCCGGGACAGCGCTGATCGGCGGTGAGGCCGGCGTGGGCAAAACCACCGCGGTGAACGCCTTCATCGCCGATTGTCTGCAGCAGCGCTCCGACACTGCGGTGATCCGAGGCGAGTGCGTGCCCCTGGGTGGTGACGGTCTGCCGTACGCACCGATCGTCGGCCTGCTGCGTGATCTCGCCGATCAGGTCGGGCCCGAACTGATGATCGAGTGGGCCGGTGGTGCCGCCGCCGACCTGGGCACCCTGTTGCCGGAGTTGGCGATCGCCGACGAACCGGCCGACCTGACCCAGCAGCAACAGCATCGGTTGCGGATCTTCGAGGCCGTGGTCGGCCTGGTCGAACGGGCCGCGCGGCAGACGCCGCTGCTGGTGGTGATCGAGGACCTGCACTGGGCCGACGACTCCAGCCGGCACCTGATCGACTTCATGCTGCGGGCGATCACCGACGTGCCGGTGTTGTTGATCTTGACCTACCGCACCGACGAACTCACCCGCCGGCACCCGCTGCGCCCCTTCCTGGGCGAGATCGGCCGGTTACCGACCGTGCATCGGATCGAGCTCGGCCCGCTGTCCGATGCCGACCTGGAGACCTTGATCATCAACACCGCGGTGGCGTCGCCCGGGTCTGACCAGGCCGGTTTGATCAAGCGGGTGGTACGGGCCAGCGGCGGTGTGCCGTACTTCGCGGTCGAGCTGGTCCGGGCCAGCGCCGGCGGCAGCAATGAACTTCCGGAGACCTTGCGCGACACCCTGTTGCTCAGGGTTTCCCGGGTCGGCATGGGTTGCCAGCAGATGTTGCGCACGCTGGCGCTGGGTGGCAACCGGGTCGAGCACGAGCTGATCGCCGAGGTCAGTGACCTGCCCGATGATCAACTGGAGTTGATCTTGCGCGAGGCGGTCGACGCCAACCTGCTGATCGCCGATCGCACCGGGTACGGGTTTCGGCATGCGTTGATGCGAGAGGTGCTGCGCGACGACCTGTTGCCCGGCGAGCAGACCCGGCTGCACCGGACCTACGCCGAGTCGTTCGAGCGACTGGGGGACAACTCGGACTTGTGGCAGCCCTCGGTCCGCGCGGTGGCGCTGGCCCACCACTGGTACGCGGCCCGGGACAACGAGCGCGCATTCCGGTGGTCGGTCCAGGCCGCCAGGTTGCTGCGCTCCGGCTTCAGCGAGGCCCTGCGGCTCTACGAGCGGGCGCTTGAGCTGTGGGAGGTGGTGTCGGATCCGGAGCAGGTCGCCGGACCACTGGTGCGGGTGCTGCAGGAGGCCGCCGAGGCCGCGGTGAACGCCGGCGAGCCGGAGCGTTCGCTGGCCCTGCTGGAGGAGGCGCTCAGTTGCACCGATCCGGCCACCGATCCGTTGTGGACCGCGGACCTGCTGGTGGACAAGGCCCGCCGGCTGCAGGCGCTGATCCGTCCCGGCGTGCTGGAGACGATCAACGCCGCGATGGAACTGGTGCCGGTCGACCCGCCCAGCCGCCGACTGGCCGACGTGCTGACCATGCGCGCCAACATGCTGTTGCTGCTGGACAAACCGGCAGCCGCCGACGCCGCTCGGAAGGCGATCGACGTTGCCCGCGCGGTCGGTGCCACCGGACTGGAAGCACACGCCCGCAACACGCTGGGCTGCGCCCTGGCGACGATGGCCGGCGCCGACCCGGAGGCCGGGCTGGCCGAGTTGCGTCGAGCCGGCGAACTCAACTCCAACGAACGGGTACAACTGCGGCAGATCGTCAACCTGTCCGACACTCTGACGATGCTGGGCCGCTATCGCGAAGCCCTGGACATCGCCACCGAGGGACGCGACATCGCCGTCCGCTACGGCCGGGAACGGCACAGCGGCGTGATGATGGCCGGCAATGCGGCCGAAGCCGCGTTGGCACTCGGTGACTGGGCCCGGGCGCGGGAACTGGTGGAGTGGGCGCTGCGGCTGAGTCCGCCCGGCAATCACTGGATCCATCAACGCCGACTGCTCGCGGCGATCGTCCTGTGGGCCGATGATGATCTTGAAACGACCGAGGAAGTGCTGACCGACCTGCAACGGTTCAGCCAGCTCGAGGTCAACGGACCGCAATACTTCGTGGCCATCCGCGGCTGCGAGGCGGAGTTGGCCCTCGCCCAGGGCAATCCGGTGCTGGCCGGCGAGATCGCGCTGTCGACCCTGGACGTGATGCCCTGGTCGGATCCCGGTCATGACCTTCCGCTGGTCGGCGTGGCCGCGATGGCCTACGGCCGGGCTGCGGACATCCGACCGGCCGATTGGGACGGCAGAATCCGTAGCCGACTGGGGTTCGATCCGACACTGCCGATCACCCGGCAGTGGCTGCCGTTGATCAGCGCGGAGCTGGAGTCGTCCACCGAGCGTTGGCTGTCGGCCACCTCCGCGATGCGCAGCGAGGGCAGCCCGCCGCACCTGATCGGATACGCCTGGCTGCGGTTGGCCGAGTATCAGGCGGCCGACGGTCTGCGCGAGGAGAGCCGGCGCAGCGCCGGTCACGCCCGGGAACTGGCCGAGCGGATCGGGCTGCGCCTGTTGGCGCGCTGGGTGGACGAATTCGGTACGGCGTCGGGCTTGGTCCGGCCCGCCGGCCGGCGTGCGGACTCGTCGCTGCCCGGGCTCACCGCACGCGAGTTGGAGGTGCTGGCCCTGGTGGCCGATGGACTGTCCAATCGCCAGATCGGCGAGCGGCTGGTGATCTCCACCAAGACCGCCAGCGTGCATGTGTCCAACATCTTGTCCAAGCTGGCGGTCGGCAATCGCGCCGAGGCCGCTGCCCGCTATCGGGCCCAACACTGATGAGGCCAGCACTGATGTGATCCAGCAACGATCGGATATCGTGAACGTTCACGATCCGAGCGTCTGGAGCCATCGATGGACCTGTCATCTCGCGAACCCGCAGTCGGCACCCTGCCGCCGCGAGCCCGATTCCGCTCGAGCCTGGGCGAGCAGTCTCTCAACTCGAATCGGGGTGAGCAAAAGCTCAACTCGAATCGGGGTGAGCAAAAGCTCAACTCGAATCGGGGTGAGCAAAAGCTCAACTCGAATTCGGGTGAGCAAAAGCTCAACGGAGACTGGAGGTTCCGGCTGTCGCCGTCCCTGGCAGCAGCTCCGGAGGGGATCGAGGCCGAGGACTTCGACGACAGCTCCTGGGACACCATCCCGGTGCCGTCGAGTTGGCCGATGCACGGGTACGGCGCACCCGCGTACACCAACGTCCAGTACCCGTTCCCGCTCGACCCGCCGTTCGTGCCGGACGAGAATCCGATCGGTGATCATCGGCTCACCTTCGACGCCGACGAGTCGCTGCTGCAGGGTGCGGTGCTGCGTTTCGACGGTGTCGACAGCACCGCCGACGTCTGGCTGAACGGCGAGCTGCTCGGCACCACCCGCGGCAGCCGGCTGATGAACGAATTCGACGTCAGTCACCTGCTCCGGGCCGCCGGCAACGTGCTGGTGATGCGGGTCGCACAGTGGTCGGCCAGCAGCTACCTGGAGGACCAGGACATGTGGTGGCTGCCCGGCATCTTCCGCGATGTCACCGTGATGGCCCGGCCGGCGCAGGCGATCCGGGATCTCTTCGTACACGCCGATTACGCCGACCAGACCGGGACGCTGCGGGTCGACGTGGACGGCGACCTGCCCGCCGAGGTCCGCATCGACGAACTCGGCGTCGTCGCGGCAGCCGGCCAACAGGTCAAGATCAGCAACGTGATCGGCTGGACCGCCGAGCAGCCGAAGCTCTACACCGCCAAGATCAGCACCGAGCTGGAGACGATCGAGCTCAAGATCGGCTTCCGGACCATCACGGTGGCCGACAGCCAGGTCCTGATCAATGGAAAGCCGATCATGTTCCGCGGCGTGAATCGCCACGAACATCATCCTGATCTTGGTCGGGTGGTGCCGCGCAGCGTGGTGGAATCCGAGCTCCGGTTGATGAAACAGCACAACATCAACGCCATCCGGACCTCGCACTATCCGCCGCACCCGGTGTTGCTGGAGTTGGCCGACGAACTCGGCTTCTACGTGATCGACGAATGCGATCTGGAAACCCATGGCTTTGCGATGAACCAGTGGCGGCGCAATCCGGTGGCCGATCCGGATTGGCGGCCGGCGCTGGTCGACCGGATGAGCAGGACCGTGCATCGGGACAAGAATCATCCGTCGGTGTTGATCTGGTCACTGGGCAACGAATGCGGCACCGGCGACAACCTACGCGTGATGGCCGAGACCGCCCGCAACATCGACCCGGCCCGGCTGATCCACTACGAGGGCGACTGGTCCTCGACGTATGTGGACCTGTACTCGCGGATGTATGCACCGGTGGACGAAGTGCACAAGATCGGCGAGAAGACCGAGGAACCGCTGGACGACGAGGCCGCGGACGCGCATCGCCGCGAGCTCCCGTTCGTACTGTGCGAATACATCCACGCGATGGGCAACGGCCCGGGCGGGATGAGCGAATACCAGGAGCTCTTCGACCGCTATCCGCGACTGGTCGGCGGCTTCGTCTGGGAGTGGCTGGAACACGGCATCCGCCGGCGGACCGACGACGGCACCGAATACTTCGGCTACGGCGGCGACTTCGGCGAGCAGGTTCACGACGGCAACTTCGTCATCGACGGTCTGGTCAGCGCCGACCGGGAGCCCCGGCCCGGGCTGATCGACCTGAAGAAGGTGTACGAACCGGTCGCCATCGACGTGGACGACGCCTGGCGGACGATCACGATCACCAACAAGTACGCGTTCAGTGACCTTGATCATCTTCGGTGGGACTGGGCGGCCGAGGACGCCGACGGCCGGTACGCCGCCGGCGTCCTGACCACGGTCGAGGTCGCCGCCGGGCAGCAGGCGACCGCGAACCTGCCGGCCGAGATCGCGGCCGCGCGTCGCGCCGGTGCGGTGCTGACCGTGACGGCCCGATTGGCCAAGGACACCAACTGGGCAACGGAAGGACACGAGATCGCCTGGGGGCAGGCCGGCAGCGTCGCGGCCACCGAACAGTCGGTGTCCGGCGGCAGCCCGGTGGTGCACGAAGCCGACGTGCTGGTGCTCGGACCGGCCCGGTTCGACGCGACCACCGGCCGGCTGACGGACCTGGCCGGCACCCGGATCGACGGGCCGCGACTGAACCTGTGGCGGGCACCCACGGACAACGACAACGGGATGGACTGGCACATCAAACGGCGGGAGTCGGCAGGCTGGCAGGAGGTCCGGCTGGACCAGTTGCAGGGCCGGCTGGCCGACGTCGCCGAGATCGAAGATGATCATGGTCACGGGTTGCGGGTGACCACCCGGTATGCCGCCCCGTCCTACGACCGGCACGTCGACGTGATCACCACCTGGCGCAGCGACGGCAGTCGGATCCGGATGCAGGCAACGCTTGTCCCGCAGGGGGAGTGGTCGCCGAGCTGGGCTCGGATCGGGCTGGACTTCGTCCTCGGCGGCGGCTACGACAACCTCGCCTGGGCAGGCCAAGGTCCGGGGCAGAAGTATCCCGACACCGGCCAGGCGGCCCGGCTGGGTTACTTCACCTCGTCGGTGGCCGATCTGCAGGTGCCGTACGTCCGGCCGCAGGAGAACGGATCCCGCTGGGCGCAGCGATTGACCCTGACGGGTGATCGCCCGCTCACGTTCAGTTCCGCCGACGGGTTCGCGTTCGCGGCTCGGCCGTGGTCGCAGCAGGCGCTGGCCGCGGCCGAGCACACCGTCGACCTCGTCGCCGACGGCAGGTTGCACCTGACCATCGACCATCGCCAGCTCGGCATCGGCACCGCGTCGTGCGGTCCGGGCGTGCTGCCGGCCTACCGGCTCGACCCGGCGCAGCTCACCGAGACGGACCTGAGGATGGAGTTGATCATCGAATAGGCCGTCGCAGAACTCCGCGCATTCCCGAGCCGTCCGTCGTACAGTGCAGATTGAACGCTTAAGTACTGGCGCTTGCCTACTGGGGGGAACTTCGTACAGGGGACTTGCAAGGGAGCAAGACGATGGGCGGTTCAACAGAAGGTAGTCAACTGGATCCTCGAGAAATGTCCCGGCGGCGCATGCTGCGTAACGCCGGGGTTCTCGGTATCGGACTTCCGGCTCTGGCCGGATTGCTCGACGCCTGCAGCGGCGGGGGCAACAACAACGACTCGGGCAGCGGCGGCGGCAACAGTCCGTTCCCCGGGCACAAGAAGTACAAGTTCAACCTGGTCAATCACGTCACCACGAACTCGTTCTTCACCCCGACCCGATACGGTGCCGACGACGCCTGCGAGATCCTCGGCTGCTCCTACAGCTGGACCGGGTCGGAGAATTCGATCGTCTCGGAGATGGTGAACGCGATGAACAGCGCGGTCACCGCCAAGGTGGCCGGCATCGGCATACCGGTGATCGACAAGACCGCGTTCACCGCACCGACGCAGAGCGCACTGGCCGCGGGCATCCCGGTGATCTCGTACAACGCCAATCCGCCGGTTGGCAGCAGGACGCCGGTGATGAGCTACATCGGCCAGGACCTGACCAAGGCCGGAGTCGAGGCTGGGCAGCGAATTCTCCAGCAGGTCAAGCCCGGTGACACGGTCGCCTGCATGATCGCCACCCCCGGCACCGGCAACATCCAGCCGCGCGCCGACGGCGCCAAGAGCGTGCTGGAACCGGCCGGGATCAAGTTCGTCCAGGTCGCCACCGGCGCGATCGAGACCAAGGAGATCCCGGCGGTCGACTCCTGGTTCCAGGGGCACAAGGACACGAAATTCTTGTACGCGGTCGATGCCGGCAGCGGCATCGCGGTGGCGAAGGCGGTGGAGAAGTACAAGTCCACCGGCGTCAAGGGCTCCGGCTGGGACGTCGGCACACCCACGCTGCAGCAGGTGAAGTCCGGCAACCTGGACTTCACGATCGATCAACAGGCTTATCTGCAAGGGTTCCTGTCGATCCTGCAGCTGTTCTTGTATCAGGTCTCGGGTGGTCTGGTCGCCCCGGTGGACACCAACACCGGTCTGAAGTTCGTCACCAAGGACAACGTCGAACCGTATCTGGCAACGCAGAACCGGTTCGAGGGGTCGAGTGAGAAGAAGACCACCCTGCAGGCGCCGTCGAGTATTCAGGCATCGTGACGGCGACCACCACCGTCCCGCACGAGGTCGTGGCCCGGGATCGCTGGCTGCGCAGGCTGCTTCAGGGCCAGGAACTGGTGATGGCCCTGATCGGCCTGGGGTTGGCGATCTTCTTCACCATTTACTCGTCCGCTTTCGGCAGCGCCGACAACGGGCCGACGCTGGCCAGCTACGTCGCGCCGATCATGATCTTCGCTGTTGCCGAGGTCTTCGTGCTGACGCTCGGCGAGATCGACCTGTCGGTGGGGCAGGTGTACGTGTTGTCGCCGTTCCTGGTGGTGTTTCTGAACAATGCCGGGGTCAGCGTGATCATCAGCATCCTGATCTCGTTGGCGATCTCGGCGCTGATCGGCTGCTTCAACGGCCTGGTCACCGTACGACTCCGGGTGCCGTCGTTCATCACCACGCTCGGCACGGTGTTCGCGCTGAAGGGCGTCGTTCTGCTGTCCTCCAACGGAATTCAGGTCAATCCGGCCGGCACCGGGACACTGGCGAACGTGCTCGGCGGCTGGTCGTTCTCGGAGATCGCCTGGGCCTTCGGCATCGCGGTGATCTGTCACGTGATCTTCCGCCGGACCAGTTTCGGGCTGCACATCACCGCGGTCGGCGGCAATCAGATCGCCTCCGGTGAGGCGGGCATCAAAGTCGGCGCGATCAAGATCTGGTGTTTCGTGATCTGTGCCTTCCTCGGCGGCTTCATGGGCATCCTGGACGGCTACCACATCGGCAGTCTCAACCCGGGCACCGACGGCCTGACCTTGATGTTCTACGGCGTGGCCGCGGCGGTGATCGGTGGAACCGCACTGACCGGCGGTCGCGGCACCATGATCGGCGCCGCGATCGGGGCGATCGTGCTGGGCATCCTGGAGGACGGTTTCAACATCATCGGCGTGAACGCGTTCGCCTATCAACTGGTGCTGGGGCTGGCGATCCTCGGCGCGATGATCTTGAACGTGCAGCTGGAGAGGGTCCGGTCCGGCCGGATCGAGGGCCGCGGATCCTTTGCCAGGTTGCTGTTGCGGATCGGTGGCAGGAGGGCTCGAACGTGACGGACGACGCTACAGCCGACCGGCCGGCGGTTGATCAACCCGGCGAGGTGCTCCGGGCCGAAGGCATCACCAAGAGCTTCGGCTCGGTGATCGCGCTGCGTGGAGTTGATCTTCATCTGGCGCCGGGTGAGGTGCTCGGTGTGGTGGGCGACAACGGCGCCGGCAAGTCGACCCTGGTCAAGATCATCACCGGTTATCAACCGCCGGACGGCGGGCAACTCTACGTGGACGGTCAGCCGGTGAACTTCCGTACGGTCACCGACGCCCGGCGGTACGGGATCGAGACCGTCTTCCAGGACTTGGCCCTGGTCGACGAGCTGCCGGTCTACCACAACCTGTTCTTGAATCGGGAGACAACCGTTGCCGGTCCGCTGCGATTGCTGAACAACCGGCGGATGCGGGCCGAGGCGCGGCGGTACCTGACGGACATCGGGGTCGACATCCCGTCCGTGGATGTGCCGGTGGAGAAGCTGTCCGGTGGCCAGCGGCAGGCGATCGCAGTGGCCCGGGCCACCCGGCAGCCCGGCATCAAGATCTTGTTGTTGGACGAGCCGCTGGCCGCGATGGGCGCCAAGGAAGCGTCGCTGATCATCGCGCTGGTGAAGAGCCTGGCTCAGTCTCGTGGGGTGTCGATGCTGGTGATCGACCACAACTACACCCATATCTTCGAGCTGTGTGATCGAGTGAACGTGATCCAGCAGGGCCGCGTCACCCTTGATCAGAAGACCAACGAGACCTCGGTGGTCGAACTGACCGAATACATGGTTTCCTCGTTCCGCAAGCAGATCGAAGCCGCCCAGCAGTGATCGTGGGTGGCGCGTATGGTTCAGTTTGAACGTGTCCAGTGCTTTGTCGATGAGGCTCGATGAGTGGCAAGTGGAAGGTCTCCGAAGTTGATTCAGACTTCGAGCCCTACTCCTGATGATGCCGAAGTCGACTGTTGACCTGTTCTGGCGCTTCATCGCGATCGCGCGTGAGTGTGGGGCTACACGGTTCGAGCTGCAGACTGCCCGCCCGGTGCTGCGTGGATCGTCGGATCTTTGCCTCGGTCGAGCCGACGCCGAAGGGCCTGACCGGACACCTGAACCTGCCGTATCCGATTGTCGACGCGAGAATTCGGCGGTCCGACCAGCTGACCAGGCGGCTGTTGATCCATTACTACGTCGTCAGTTCGCCGGACGATCTGGATGGCACCTTCCGGCTCTGGTTGCGACGATGTAGACCCCACGCTCCCTCTCGCCGACCGCGGCCTCAGGAAGTGGGAGGCAGGTAACCGACGTCGGTCCAGTTGACGGTGGACTTGCCGAAGGCGCCGTAATTGGCCAGCGTGCTGCGGGCTGCTACAAGCTCGGGTTGTTTCCCGGTGGTTGTGGCCTTGCGGACTTCCACGCCGCTGATCTTGGTCACTGCGTCGGCCTTGTCAGCATCGGAGCCGAGGTCGGCGGCGTCGATCAGATGATCCTTCAGGTCGGGCACGACGTCCTTCGCGGCTACCGCACGGAAGGTCAGCTGCGAGAGCTTGGCCCGGTCGCCCCACCAGTCGGGGTCGGCGGTCTCGATCAACACGCCGGCCTTGTCGTCGGTCCGATCCACCTGGAACGGCCCGGACAGCCAGTCGTTGATCTTGGTGATCGACTTCCAGCCGTCGTTGAACGTCGCCGGATCGGCCACCGACTCCTTGGACAGCAAGAACTCGAAGGTGGACGGCCAGTTGTCGTACGAGCCGGTGTAGGTGACGATCACCTGCTGCGGATCCGAACCCTGCTTGACCGAGGCGACCTGAGCGAAGCGCTTGCTGTCGGCGCATTTGAAGCTGACGTTCTGCCCGTTGCAGGCATTCCAGTCGGCGATGAAGTCGGCGGCCTCGATCGCCCGCCCGTTGCCCCACTTGGCGTTCGGATTGATCGTGTACGTGACCTGCTGCGGGTTGTCGCCGGTTGCGTCGACCCCGGCCAGGTAGTCCGGGTTCGGTGCCGGGTTGCCGGACGCGTCGTAGCTGAACAACTGCGGCAGCAGCGAACTCATGATCAACTTCGTGTCCGCGTCGGCATCGGCGTGCAGCGGATTCCACTGCTGACCCAACTTGGCCACCGGCAGCCGCAGCTCACCGCCCTCGGCCAGCACATCCCGCGGCTGACTGTTGATGTCGACCGGCGCCGGGCCGGACGGGGTGGGGCTGCTGCTCGGCGTGTCCGGGCCGCTGCCGCTGCACGCCCCGACGCCGAGCAGTCCGATCAGTGCACCGGCGAGCAAGCCGCGCCGCAGCGTACGGGCCCGCGGCGTACGGGAGGGTCTGGGTTGATCAGTCATCGCCGCCACAGAGTAGGTCAGATCCATCCCTTGAACCACATCCGGGACAGCCACTTCGAGTAGGGCAGCAACTGGTCGGTGAGGATCGGATAGATGTAGGCGAAGTTGAGCGCGACCAGTGCGACGAAAACTCCGGCGGCGATCCCGCCGAACATCCGTCTTCGTCGCTGATCCGGCGTGTGGGGCCGCGGTCCGATCAACAGACCCAGACACAGTGCCACCGCCATCGCCGAGAACGGGATGATCGCGATGGCGTAGAAGAAGAACTGCGGCCGGCCGGTGTATTGGAACCAGGGCAACCAAGCGCTGAGCACGCCGACGATCGGGATGCCGAACCGCCAGTCGCGGCCGCCGACCCACAAGATCAACGCGATCACCAGTGCGATCACCGCACCCCACCACAACAGCGGGGTGCCGATGCCGCTGATCACCCGCAGGCAGTTCTCGCCACCGGTCGGACAGCCGTCGGTGCCCGGCTTGATGTCGTTGACCGCATCGATGCCGATGGTCCGCGCGATGATCAACCAACCGGCCGGATTTGCGTTGTAGGTATGGGTTTGCTCGTTGATGTAGGTGCCGGTGTGGAAGGCGTAGATGTCCTTCTGATAGTGCAGGAAGGACGCGAACGCCGAGCCGAACAGCCGGGTCGTGGTGGCGTCCGGATTCTGTGCGCCCCACTGCCGGTCGTAGCCGCCCGAGGTGGCGAACCAGCTGGCCCAGCTGGCCACGTACACGATTCCGGTGACGACCACGATGGAGAAGAACGCCGGAATTCCGTCCTTCAGGATGGCCCACGCCGATCGGCGTCCGGCGCCGGCCAAGCGCCGCGCCCCGACGTCCCAGGCCAGCGCCAGCAGGCAGAACGCGGCCAACACGTACAGCGTGTTCCACTTGGTGCCCAGCGCCAGCCCGAACGTCAGACCGGCCAGCAGCCGCCACGGCCGGAACAACATCAGCGGGCCGAACTCGTAGCCCAGATCGGGCTTGCCGGTGGCGACGAGATGATCAGCGAGACGGTTCCGGAACCAGTCCCGATCGGCCGCCAGACAGGCCAATCCGGCGACCAGAAAGAACGCCAGAAAGATGTCCAGCAAGGCGATCCGGGACATCACGAAGCTCAACCCGTCCACGGTCAGCAACACCCCGGCGAGGCAGCCGATCATGGTCGACCGGCTGACCCGGCGGACCAGCCGGATCGTCATCAAGATCAACAACGAGCCGAAGACCAGTGACGCGAACCGCCAACCGAACGAGTTCATCCCGAAGATCTGCTCGCCGACCGCGATCAGCCACTTGCCGATCGGCGGATGCACGACGAACTCCGCCGAATTCAGCGTCACGTCCGGGTGACCGGCCACGATCGACGCGTTCGCGTTGTCCGGCCAGTTGCGTTCGTAGCCGAACTTCAGCAGCGAGTACGCGTCCTTGGCGTAGTAGGTCTCATCGAAGACCAGATAGCGCGGCCGGCCCAGGTGCACGATCCGCAACGCGAACGCGATCCCGGTGATCACCAGGGTCGCCAGCCAACCGACCAGGCGGTCGGTCGGCATCGCCGAGCGAAGCCGCTCGACGATGGTCGGCTGGGGAAACGCGCGAATCGGCAGCAGTACGCCGTCGCTTCTCGAGGCGACGGTCGAGGGCGCTGCCGGGCCGCTCGTCCCGATCACCGGCTGAGTCACGGCGGCCATATTAGGTGGCCAACCAATGTGCCAGGCTGTGCCCATGTTGAGTCGGTGGGGCCAGTGTTGAGTGAGCGGGGCCCGTGTTGAGCGAGCAAGGCGTGATCGTGCTGGCGGCGACGCCGATCGGCGACAGCCGCGACGCCAGTCCGCGATTGCTCGACGAGTTCCGGCAGGCCGACGTGATCGCCGCGGAGGACACCCGGCGGCTGCAACGACTGCTGGATCGGCTGGACGTCAGCTCCGAGGCCCGGGTGCTGTCCTACTTCGAGGGCAACGAGGCCGGCCGGACGCCGCAGCTGCTGGAGGCGGCCCGGTCCGGATCGCGGGTGCTGCTGGTGACCGACGCAGGGATGCCGTCGGTGTCCGATCCCGGCTACCGACTGGTCGCCGCCGCAGCCGAGGCCGGGGTGCGGGTGACTGCGGTGCCCGGGCCGTCGGCGGTGCTGACCGCGCTGGCGGTGTCCGGGCTGCCGGTGGACCGGTTCTGTTTCGAGGGGTTTCTGCCGCGCAAGCCGGGTGAGCGGCGGCGCCGGCTGGCCGAGCTGGCCGGCGAGCCGCGGACCCTGGTGTTCTTCGAGTCGCCGCATCGCTGCGCCGAGATGCTGGCCGATCTGGCCGGCGCGTTCGGTGACGACCGGCCGGCGGCGGTGTGCCGCGAACTGACCAAGACCTACGAGGAGGTACGTCGCGGCGGGTTGGCCGAGCTGGCCGGCTGGGCTGAAGATGGCGTACGAGGTGAGATCACCATCGTCGTCTCCGGTGCCTCGGGCGACGGCCGGGGCGTGTCGACCGACGACGCGGTGGCCGAGGTGGCCGAACTGACCACCGGTGGGATGAAGCTCAAACCGGCGGTCGCGCTGGTCGCCGAACGGCACAAGCTGGCCAAGAACGCGCTCTACCAGGCAGCGCTCGCGGCCCGCGGCGCCGGCACTTCCTAAGCTGTCGCCGGTGAGCGATCTTCAACACCGCGAACGGCGGGCCGCCGCGAACGAGCAGGGTCAACGCCGCAATCTCGAACGGCCGGCCACGCCGGAGCCGCTGCCACATCCGGTGGTCGACACCCACTGCCACCTCGACGTTGCCGACGGGCGCACCGAGATCAGCCCAGCCGAGGCGATCGAGCTCGCCGCGGGCGTCGGCGTGACGCGGATCGTTCAGGTCGGCTGTGACGTGGAGGGTTCCCGCTGGGCGGTGCAGGCCGCACACAGCTGGCCGAACGTGGTGGCCAGCGTCGCGATCCACCCCAACGACGCCGCTCGGCTGGTCGATCGAGCGGGGGGTGACGGGCTGGCCGCCGCGCTGGCGGAGATCGAGCAACTCGCCGCCGACGAGCGGGTGCGCGGGATCGGCGAGACCGGGCTGGACCACTTCCGCACCCGGGACGCCGACGGGCAGGCGATCCAGAAGCGGGCCTTCGCCGCTCACATCGCGCTGGCCAAGCAGTACGGCAAGACCCTGGTGATCCACGACCGGGACGCGCACGCCGACATCCTGGACGTGCTGGACGCCGAGGGTGCGCCGGAGCGGATCGTGATGCACTGCTTCTCCGGCGACGCCGACTTCGCCCGAGCCTGCCTGGATCGCGGTGGCTATCTGTCCTTCGGCGGCACCGTCACCTTCAAGAACTCGACCGAACTGCGGGAGGCGCTGGCGATCACGCCGATGGACCGGATCGTGACCGAGACCGATGCGCCGTACCTGACACCGGAGCCCTACCGGGGCCGGCCGAACGCGTCCTACCTGATCCCGTACACCGCTCGGCGGATTGCCGAGGTGCTCGATCGCGACCTGGAGACGGTCTGCCGGGCGCTGGACGACAACGCAACCGCCGCGTTCGGCGGCAGCTGGGGTGAGGCGATCTGATGGAATTCTCCGAGGTGGTGCGCAAGCGCCGGATGGTGCGCGAGTACGACCCGGACCGGCCACTGCCGGACGGGCTGCTGGATCGGCTGATCGACACGGGGCTGCGGGCGCCCTCGGCCGGCTTCACCCAGGGCGTCTCGTTCCTGATCCTGGAGGACGACCAGGATCGAGACCGGTTCTGGGCCGCGACCAGCGACGGCGACGAACCGGACAGTTGGCTGCGGGGGATGCGGACCGCGCCGGCGCTGATCCTGGTGCTGACCAGCGCGGACGCCTACCTGGACCGCTACGCGCTGCCGGACAAGGGCTGGACCGAGCGTTCCGAAGAGCCCTGGACCGCGCCGTACTGGCATGTCGACGCCGGCATGGCGGCGATGGCGGTGCTGTACGCGATCGTCGACGCCGAGCTCGGCGGCTGCTTCTTCGGCCTGCCCGCCGACACGGTCGAGCAGGTTCGTAGCGCGTTCGCGATCCCGGCCGAGCAGCAGGTGGTCGGGGTGATCAGCGTCGGCTACCGGGCCCGTACCGAAGCTCCGTCCGGTTCGCCCCGGAAGCGGGCGCGGCGACCGCGAACCGACCTCGTACGACGCGGACGGTGGACCGCGGACTAGCGGGCGGGCGCCGTCACCGTTATGCTCTCGTGACGTTGTCGACGCCTAACCGTTATGGAGAGCCGTGCGCAAGATTCTTCCGATCGTTGCAGCAGGTGCCGTCGTCGTTGCTGCCTCGGGTGGAACCTTCGCCTACGCCTCCGCGGACAAGCAGGTCACGTTGTCCGTCGACGGCCGGCCGCAGACCGTCAACACCTTCCAGGGCTCCGTTTCCGGGCTGCTGAAATCGCGCGGCATCACCGTCAGCGACCGGGACGAGGTCGCTCCGTCGCTGAACAGCAAGCTGACCGAGGGCGCCAAGGTGTCGGTGCGGTACGGCCGCCAGGTGACCGTCAACGTGGATGGCGAGCAGAAGACGTTCTGGACCACCGCCCAGTCGGTCGGTGCGGCGCTGCAACTGGCCGGGCTGACCGGCAAGGACGCCGACCTGTCCACCAGCCGGAGCGCCCCGATCAACCGGCAGGGGCTGAGCCTGACGATGGACACCAGCAAGTCGGTGAAGATCACCGCCGGCGGTAAGACCAAGACCGTCCGGACCACCGCAGGCACCGTCGGTGCGGCGCTGAAGGTCGCCAAGGTGTCGGTCGACGACAACGACAAGGTCTCCAAGGCACTGAGCGCCAAACTGGCCGACGGCACGACCATCAAGGTCACCAAGGTCAGCACCAAGACTCTGACCAAGACCAAGCGCGTCGACTACGACGTGGTGCATCGCAAGACCAAGAAGCTGGACCGGGGCGAGACCCGGGTGGACACCGACGGCAAGGCGGGCGAGCGGACGTACACCTACCTGGTCACCAAGTACGACGGCAAGGAGCACGACCGCCGACTGATCTCCCAGGAGCTCACCACCGATCCGGTCGACGAGGTGGTGCTGGTCGGCACCCACAAGCCGAAGCCGCAGCGCGACACGACCGACACCGGCAACTCGGGTGATTCGGGCAACTCGAAGAATTCCGGCAGCACGGCGGCGTCGGTGCCGTCCGGCAGCGTCTGGGACCGGCTGGCGCAGTGCGAGGCCGGCGGCAACTGGCACATCAACACCGGCAACGGGTTCTACGGCGGCCTGCAGTTCACCCTGCAGACCTGGCGAGCCTACGGCGGCAGCGGGATGCCGAACCAGGCCAGCCGCGAGCAGCAGATCGCCGTCGGCAAGAAGATCCAGGCCAGCCAAGGCTGGGGCGCCTGGCCGGCCTGCAGCTCGAGGCTGGGGCTGCGCTGACCCGACTGCTGGACCCGACCGCGGTCCGTGAACTCGCCGCCCGGCTGGAGCTGCGCCCGACCAAGCAGCGCGGGCAGAACTTCGTCACCGACGCCAACACCGTGCGCCGGATCGTGCAACTGGCCGGCGTCGGCGAGTCCGACACCGTACTGGAGATCGGCCCCGGCCTGGGGTCGCTGACCCTGGCTCTGCTCGACGTCGCGGAGCAGGTGATCGCGATCGAGATCGATCCGCTGCTGGCCGAAGCCCTGCCGGGCACCGTGGCCGAGCGGGCACCGGAACGGCAGCACCGGTTGCAGGTGATCCGGGCCGACGCGCTCCGCGTCACCGAGCTGCCTGCCCCGCCGAGCATCGTGGTGGCCAATCTTCCGTACAACGTGTCGGTGCCGGTGCTGCTGCACCTGCTCGCCGGATTCGACAGCTGGCGCCGCGGGCTGGTGATGGTGCAGGCCGAGGTCGCCGACCGGCTGGCCGCCGAGCCCGGCTCGAAGATCTACGGCGTGCCCTCGGTCAAGATGGCCTGGTACGCGGCCACGGCCCGGATCGGATCGGTACCGCCACGGGTTTTCTGGCCGGTGCCCAACGTCGAGTCCGGGTTGGTGTCGATCGAGCGCCGAGATCCGCCGCAGACCACCGCGACCCGGGAGCAGGTGTTCGCCGTCGTCGACGCCGCCTTCGCCCAACGACGCAAGATGCTGCGCGCCGCGTTGGCAGGTCTGGCGGGGTCGTCGGCGGCCGCGTCGACGGCGCTGACCGCGGCCGGGGTCAATCCGACCGCCCGCGGCGAGACCTGCACCGTCGAGCAGTTCGCGCGGATCGCCGAACAGCTGCACGGCTGAGACCGATACGCTCGGGCCCGTGGCCGAGCCAATCCTCCCCGGGCCGCCGACGGTGCACGTCCGCGCTCCCGCCAAGATCAATCTTACGCTGCGCGTGGGCCCGGCACGCCGCGACGGTTTCCACCCGCTGGCCACCGTCTATCAAGCTGTGTCGTTGTACGAGGAGCTGACCGCGACCCTGGCCGAGCCGGGCGTGTTCGAACTCGTCACCACCGGTGAGGGCAGCGAGACGCTGCCCACCGATGATCAGAATCTCGCTCTGCGGGCGGCACGCAAACTCGCCACCGACGCCGGCCTGATCGACCAGGTCGGCGTCTCGATGATGATCAAGAAGTCGATCCCGGTGGCGGCCGGGCTGGCCGGCGGATCCGCCGACGCGGCGGCCGCGTTGCTGGCCTGCGCCACCCTCTGGGATCTCGAACTCGGACCGCAGGCGCTGCAGCCGATGGCGGCCAGACTCGGTTCGGACGTGCCGTTCGCGTTGATCGGCGGCACCGCGGTCGGCAGCGGCCGGGGCGAGAGCGTGGTGCCGGCGCTGGGTCGGGGCCACTACTACTGGGCGCTCGCCTTCGCCGACCGGGGGCTGTCCACGCCCGCCGTCTACAACCGCTACGACGAACTCGGCCCGACGCCGCCGGTCCCGTTCGAGGTGCCGGCGGAGTTGATGAACGCCTTGCGCAGCGGCGATGCCGAACAACTCGGCCGGCATCTGATCAACGATCTCGAGGCGCCGGCAATCGACCTCATGCCGGAGCTGAAGGAGTTGCTGCAGGTCGGGCGTGATCTTGGTGCGATCGGCGCGGTGATTTCCGGCTCCGGGCCGACCTGTGCCTTCCTGGCCGGCGACGAGCGGTCGGCGATCGACCTGACCGTCGGATTGTCGGCCAGCGGGCTGTGCCGGTCCACCCGCTACGTCGGCGGTCCGGTGCCCGGGGCTCGGCTGATCTGAGGTCGCCAGGTTCAGCCTCAGCCGAGGTCGGGCCGGTCCCGCCAGGCGATCTCGCCACCCGGAGCGGTGAATTCCAAGATCACCAACTCGTTGGCGCCGGTGCGCCACAACGGCGCCGGAGCGTACAGAGTGCGCTGCGGTCCGGCCGGGTTCCAGTAGCGGCCCAGGTTGAACCCGTTCAGATACAAGAAGCCGTTGTGCCAGCCGGGCAGCTCAAGATACGCGTCGGCGACTTCCTCGACCTGCACCGTGGTGCGGTAGAAGCCCGGCCGGTCGCCAGCAGGTTGCCAGTCGAGATCTGCCAGGCCGGGTAGCTGCTCCAGGTCGAGAGCAGACTGCTCGAATCCGAACAGGTGCTGGTAATCGAGCCGGATCCGGCCGAGGCCCTTGTGGTCGCCGATGCCCGGTCCGAAGTTGACCCGGCCCAGCGATTGGACGGTGACGTCAAGATCATGATCACCGGCGGCGACGTCGATCGGCAGCTTGGTCTCGGTGGCGAGCGGGTAGGCGGGATCGGCGTCCAGCCGGCCGAGCCGGCCGATCAATGCGCCGTCCAGCCGTACCTCGGCCAGGTCGGCCAAACCGACCAGGCCGAGCTCGCCGGTGATCGGTCCGGCGATCTTGGTCCGGTAGCGAACCACGCCGTGATGCAGGCCGAGATGCTCGAACGTCTCCGGGGTCGGGCTCGGCACCGGCTCGCGGTTGTCCAGGATCTGTTGCAGGTCGAGGAAGTCGGTGACCCCGACGCTGCGCGCCGGTTGGATCTCAGCATCGGCCGGCGGCTGGGGAGGCCGGGCCCCCGTACGCTTGCTGATCACGTCTCGGAACGCGTGGAACTTGTCGGTCAGCCGGCCGTCCTCGGCGATCGGCGAGTCGTAGTCGTAGCTGGTGACGGTCGGTTGCAGTCGATCGTGATCGCCGAGATTCGCGCCGGCCCAGGTGCCGAAGTTCGTACCGCCGTGGGCCATGTAGAGATTGACCGAACGGCCGTCCGACAGAAGTTGATCAAGCTCGGCGGCAGCGTCGGCGGCGTCCCGGGTGTGGTGCTGCTCGCCCCAGTGATCGAACCAGCCGTTCCAGAATTCCATGCACATGCCGGGCCTGCCCGGCTGCAGCTGATCCAACAGGGCAAAGGCTTCTCGCTGCCGGGAGCCGAAGTTGATCGTCGCGAACGTGTCGCCGAGCCGGCCCCCGGACAACATCAACTCGGTCGGACCGTCGGAGGTGAACAGCATCGACGTCACTCCGCGCTCGACCAGCCCGTCCTGCAGGTGTTGCAGGTAGTCGTGATCATTGCCGAAGCTGCCGTACTCGTTCTCGACCTGGACCCCGATCACCCGGCCGCCCCGGTCGGCCTGCCGGCGGACGATGATCGGCAGCAACTCGTCGAACCACTGGTCGACATGATCAAGGTAGGCCGGGTCGCTGGTCCGCAACGCCGCTGCGGCCCGGTGATCATCCAGCAGCCAGGCCGGCAGACCGCCGTTGTCCCACTCGGCACAGATGTAGGGGCCCGGCCGGACCAGGATGTCCAGATCCGCTGCCGCGGCCAGGTCGAGGAACCGGCCGAGGTCCCGCATGCCGGTGAAATCGGACGGCCGATCGCGGTAGGGCCGGTGGAAGTTCCAGGCGACGTAGGTCTCCACGGTGTTGCAACCCAGCGCCCGCAGCCGGGCCAGCCGATCCGGCCAGAGCTCGGCCGGGATGCGGAAGTAGTGCAGGGCGCCGGAGATGATCTGATGCGGCTCACCGTTGCGGAGGAAATGCTCAAGGCCTGGAACGACGTCGACGGGTGGCTGGGTCACCCGCAGAGCCTATTCGTACGGGGCGATCAGTTGGCGCAGGGCCTCGGCAAGCTGATCACGCTGCGCGCTCGGCAACACGCCGAGGATCTGGTGTTCGGCGCGGAGCAGGTCGGTGATCGCCGCATCGACCGCGCGCTTGCCGTCGGGCGTCAGCCGGACCAGCACACCGCGCCGATCGTCGGGCCGGTTCGTCCGGTTGACCAGGCCGCGCGCCGCGAGCCGGTCGACCCGATTGGTCATGGTGCCGGAGGTGACCATGGTTTCGCGCAGCAGTTGGCCCGGGCTGAGTTGATAAGGATCGCCGGAGCGGCGCAGTGCCGCCAGCACGTCGAACTCCCAGGACTCCAGTTCATGCCGGGCGAACGCCGTCCGCCGCTGCCGATCCAGGTAGTGCGCCAGTCGGGTGACTCGGGAGAGCACCTCCATCGGCGAGCTGTCCAGATCCGGCCGTTCCCGGCGCCACGCCTCGACCAGACCGTCGACCTCGTCGCGCATGACTTCGACCTCGTCGCGCATGACTTCGACTTCGTCGCCCATGCCGTTGGTCGCATCGGGGGCGATGGCTGCGGGCTGATCCGGCATGCTGCCGAGTCTAGTGAAGAGTCTTGATGTCGAGACGTTTGTCGACCCGCGGTGGGTCGCCGACGTGCTCGTGCCGGGGTATTGGCGAAGATGTCTGCATGCCGACCGACCCGAACCACGAACCCGAGCAGGAATGCGACATCGTCCTTCAGGGCGGGACCGCGTCCGGGGTGATCTATCCGCGGGCGTTGGCGGCGCTGGCCCGGCGGTACCGGTTGCGCGGGATCGGCGGCACGTCGGCCGGTGCGATGGCCGCGGCGGTGGCCGCTGCGGCCGAGTACGGCCGGGTGACCGGCCGAGGCGGCTTCGGGCTGTTCGATCAGATCCCGCACGAGCTCGGTCGCGGCCGGATGCTCGCGCTGTTCCAGCCGCAGCCGAACACCCGGACCTTGCTGCGGCTGATGTTGATCCTGACCGGTGGCGATCGGATGAACGGCCGCAGCCTGCCCAATCGGATCTTCGCCGCGCTGGGTACTGCGGTCACCGGCTATCCGCCGGCTGCGGTGCTCGGCGCGCTGCCCGGATTGATCTTGATCATCCTGGGCATCGTGATCGCGGGGCCTTGGGCGATCGTGCTCGGTGCGGTTCTGCTGGTGATTGTCGAGCTGGTCGCGCTGCTCGTCTCGATCATGATCAACTTGACCAGAGACGTACCGGAGAACAGCTTCGGGATGTGCACCGGGCTGACCGAATCCGAACCCACCAAGGACGAACGCGGACCGGCGCTGACCGAATGGCTGGCGAACAAGATCAACGCCGCCGCCGGTCTGCAGACCGATGACCCGCCGCTGACCTTCGGTCAGCTGTGGACTGCGGGGTGTCAGGACCCTGACATGGATGCGGCGTTGAAGGATCCGCGGCAACGCCGGATCGACCTGCGGGTGACGACCACCTGCCTGAGTGAGTCCCGGCCGTACGATCTGCCGTTCGCGGCGCATCGGTTCTTCTACGACCCCGACGAGTGGCGACGGATCTTTCCGCCGAAGGTGATGGCGGCGTTGGAGGCGGCTGCCGAACCGCGTAGTCCGGAACGGGCCGACGCACAGTCCTGGGAGATCGACCGCCAGCAAGGGATTGCGCACTCGCCGGGGCTGTGCCGGCTGCCCGACGCGCAGGACCTGCCGGTGATCATCGCCGCCCGGATGTCGCTGAGCATGCCGCTGGTGATCTCCGCGGTCCCGCTGTGGGTGATCGAACGCGCCGACGAGGGTCCGGACGGCCGACTGGATCCGACCGGTCCGCGCCGGTTCGTCAAGGTCTGGTTCTCCGACGGCGGGCTGTCCAACAACTTCCCGGTGCAACTCTTCGACGCGGCGTTGCCGACCCGGCCCACGTACGCGATCAATCTGCAGAGCTTTCCACCCGGCGTACAGCCGGACACCGACGAGGCGGACAACGTCGAGTGGGCGCACGGCAACAACGACGGCTTGGCACCCAAGATCGCCCGCTGGCCGAACCGCGGGATCGCTGCTGTGGCGGGATTCCTGGGTGCGATCTACACCTCATCCAGCAGTTGGCAGGACACCACTCAGCTGTCGTTTCCCGGGTTCCGGGATCGGATCGTCCGGGTCCTGCAGACCAAGCACGAGGGCGGCATCAATCTGGCGATGGACGACGAGATGATCGAACGGCTGGCGCGGCGCGGGGAGCGGGCCGCGGACGCGATCATGAACCAGTTCGCAGAGCCGCACTATCCGCCGTACGTGGACGGCCGGCCGACCAGCACCGGCTGGGACAACCATCGCTGGGTGCGCTACCGGGCCTTGCTGTCGGTGCTGCCCGACTGGGCGGAGTCGTACGGCCTCGGGCGGGCGGTGCTGGGGGAGCGGCTGCTGGCCGATCCGCCGAGTTATCGATTCGGCAGCGAGTCCGAGCGTGAGTTGGCCGGCGAGCTGGATCGGGTGCTGGACGAACTCGCCCGGGTCGTCGAGGAGGCCGATCCACAGGCGCTGGCTGCGCTCACCGATCGCCCGCGCCCGGTCGGCGTGCTGCGCCGGATGCCGCAGGTCTGACATGCGGGGCAGGTGGCGATGGTGGGTCTGGGTGATCTTGGCTGCAGTGGCGGCGCTGCTGCTGTTCCAACTCGGCAGCCACGCGTATCGGGCCTATCGGCTCGATCATCACGGCGTCCGGGTGGACGCGAAGATCCTGAGCTCCGACGTGGGCTGTTTCGGTGCGATCGGCAGTGGCTCGACGCCGATCGGCGGCAAGACCATCACCTACCGGGTGCGCTTTCCGATCCCGACGGGAGAGCACACGACGAAGGTGACCCGGCCGTGTCGGGTGATCCCGCCGGACTTCGGCTACGGCCGCGGCGCGATCTGGATCCAGTACGACGCGGGCAACCCGGACCGGACCCGAGTGCTCGGCGACAACACCGACCGCGAGGCGGTCAAGATCCTCGCCGTGGTGACGCTGATCTACCTGGTCGGTCTGGCGATCGCGATCCTGGCCCAGCGGGTCGGCGGCCGGACCCGAGATGCGCCGACGGGCCGGCATGCGTAACCTTGGTGCCGGCCGCCCCACGGGCGGCCGTTCCCCGGTTGGTCTGCCGGCAGGGCCCGCCTGACTTTGAATCAGGACTAGCGACGTAGGTTCGACTCCTACCCGGGGAGCAGACGGACGACAAACCACCTCGCGGAGCTTTGCATCAGTGCCCGTAGCGGGTGCCCGCTAACTGGCTCGATTCGTCTGGTCGTTCTCGATGCCGACGTCGCGGTGTTTGGACCTGCCGTGCTTCCCCTTCTCCTTCTTGGATGCCTTTTCGGCTGATCGGTGTTGGGCCGATGCGGAGTTGCTCTTCGAACCGTGCCGCGCTCCCGATCGGCCTGGTTCATCGGCGGCCGGGCTGTTGTTGGCGGCATCGCTGCTGTTGACGACGGGGTCGTTGGCGGCGTTGGTCGTTGGAGGGCTGCTCGTCACCGTAGCAGTCCGCGTCGCAGCGGGCTTCGTGGTTGTGGCAGAGGACTTGGTCGCAGCGGGTTCCTTGGTCGCGCTTGGGGACTTGGTAGCCGAGGGGCTCGTGCTCGCTGCGGGAGTGCTCCGCGCATCCGGATGCTCGGGCGATGCTGTCTTCGATTCCGCCGCGTCGTTCGCTGCGGTGGGCGCCTTCTTCGGAGCCGCGTCACCCTTCGCGGTCGTGATCTTGATCGCGACCGAGGACGAGTCGACGAAGTAGGCGTACGTGCCGGGGTTGGCCGACAACGAGCCGGCGCAGCTTCCGAGGAACGCGGCTGCCGCCAGCGCGGCGACGATCGTCGGGCCCGCGTGGCGTCTCATGATCCGTCTTGGCGGGATTGATTCAGTTCACGGGGCCGATTCAGCCGTACCAGGAACCAGATCCCGGCGCACAACACCACGGCTCCGCCGCCGACCATGATGCCCGCCTTGCTCAGTACGAAATTGCGTACGGTGCCGATGTAGGGCACGTCGTACCAGAGTCGGCCGCGGAGCTGAGCGGCATGCACCGGTGCGGTGTCGTCGGCATTGTTCGCATCGCCCCTGGTGGTGAACACCGGCCCGTCGGAGCTCTGCTTGATCGCGACGATCCGGTGGGTGATCAGGGTGTCCCCGATGGCGTACGTGACGATGTCGCCGCGTTGGAGTGTCGCCACATCGGCCGGCTTGTTCACCACAACCGATCCGACCGGCAGCCGCGGCTGCATGCTGCCCGACAGCACCGTCAGCGTCTGCCCGCCGACCAACGCGGGAAGCACCGTCAACGCGACCGCCAGCGCGACGACCGCGACCACGACCAGCGTGAGCACCACGGCACCCAGCCGGCCGAGGAATCGGCGCGGCTTCCCGGCGGGAACGGCCGCAGTCACGACCTCGACGCCGCTCTCGGCCTCGGGAGGTTGAGATGCTGCCGTTGCCATGGCGGATCCCCATCCCTTCCGGCGGTCCGGCCGGGCACCCGCAGATGCCTCCCCTGTCGGGGCCAGTGTGGGAAATCAACCGGGGCCGGCGCATCGGCAATTTTGCCTATCCGCGAATAGTCAAGTTTGCCGATGCCGGTCGATGTCGCCGCGCGGCAGAGTTCTGCACAAGCAGTGACTCAGTCGTCGGAGCCGCTGAGCTGTGGACCACGGCGATGCGATCGGGGGGAACGCAATGGAATCCAAGACCAAGAAGAAATTGGCTACCGCTGCGGCCGGCGTCGTCGTGGTCGGAGCAGCCGTCAGCCTGACTGCCGGGACCTTCTCATACTTCACCGACAGCAACACGACGTCGCAGCAGCGAGTCAAGACCGGCCACCTCAAGATCGGCACCAGCCTGGATCACCGGATCAACATCACCAAGGTCATTCCCGGCTGGAGCGATTCGAACAGCTTCACGGTGACCAACGAGGGCAACGTCGACGGCTACCTGACCTTGAAGGTCATCGACAAGGGCAGCGACACCGCCATGTTGAACGCCGTCCAGCTCTGCGGTGTCAACGGCAACGGCTGCATGTCACTCGGTGCGGTCGAGAACGCGGGCACCATCCGCCCGGGCATCAAACTCGCCCCGGGAGAGCCGACAACGTTCGTCTTCCAGATGAAGCTGCCGGACAACGGTCAGGACCAGAACTACCTCGAGAATCTCCAGGCCAAGGCGGTCCTCGAGGCGACGCTGACCAGCGCCCCGGTGTAAGGAGCGAACGCGACGGTGCCGTTCGCGGCCGCAGCCACCGGCCAAGTCAGGGTCCGCCTGCCCACGTGAGAGTCCTCGGGGGAGACTCCACGTGGGCAGGCTCGTGTCGTGACCAGCTCCTGTCGGATGGGCCGGGTCCCTTTTGTCTTAGGCAGTTTCCGTCGAACAGGCAACGACTGTCAGTCAGCTGCGATAACCTGCGGAAGGGGCGAATCCGTCGGATCGGGCAAACCGATTCGAGGATGACGAAACCGTGATTTCGGGGGAGACACGGATGACTTTTCACGGCGTACACCGACCGCAGCAGCGGTTGCGCCGACCGTTGACGCGGTTGGGTCGTACGCCGATCTCCGCGCCGATACGGATGGCCGCCGAGGCTGTCGTGGTGTTCGGTGCCACCGTCGTCGGCGCGCTGCTATTACACCTCGTCATGACGGCGGACGCCCATCCGCTGCAGGGCCAGGCAGTTCCGGTGCTGGGCGCCACGACCGCGGGCTCGATCGCGGTGGTCGCCGTCCTGTCCGCACTCAACTCCCACCTGCGACCGGACCTCGGGTTGCGGCTGATCAGCTACGCCTTCGGCTTCTACGCCCTGGTCGGGATGCCGATCAGTGTCGTCAACGCCGTGCCCGGACGCAGCCCACTGGTACGCGGTGCCGCGGCCGCCTCCGTCGTCGTCTTCGGCGCGCTGCTCCTGCTCGGACTGGCCGAGCGACTGCCGCGGTGGTGGTCCTGGCCACGCGCGATCACCGCCGCCCTGGTGCTGAACGCGCTGGCGATGACGACCGCGGTGGTGCTGCCCGAACGGATCCTCGACACCACCGATCTGTACGTCGGCGGCACCGTCCTGCTCGCCGGTTGGGGCCTGCTGGCCTGCGCCTTCATCATGCGTGGCCTGCGCCGTCGGTCGCCGGCGTGGTGGCGCATCGGCTTCGGGCTGGCCCTCCTCTGCGCGGCCCGGGCGCTGCTGCTGTTCACCGGGAGCAATCTCGAATTCGCGGTGATGCGGTTCATCGGCGTGCTGGTCCTGCTGGCGGCAGCCTGCCTGCAGACCCACGCGGTGATGATCGAACGCCGCGCGGTCGCCGCCGAGGAGGCCGAACGCACCGCCGCGGCCGAGCGGGCCGCGCTCGAACGCCGGCACGAGATCCGCAACGCCTTGATCGCCCTGTCCTCGGTGACCACGTTGATGACGCCGCGTCCCGACGTGGAGGCGGTGACCGGAGGTCGTTCGATCAGCGCGATGATCAACGACGAATTGGCCCGGCTGCACGGACTGCTGGAAAAGACGTCGCCGAGCGACGACGACAACTCGGCCGCGGTGGACGCCGTACTCACTCGATTGGTCACCCTGCGCCGGCTCTCCGGCTCCGAGATCACCCTGCGCTGCCCGCCCGGCCTGCGGGTCGCCGTGTCCACCGCCACCCTCGCCCAGGTGGTCACCAACCTGCTGGCCAACTGTGCCCGGCATGCTCCCGGCGCCGAGGTCTACGTCGGGGTCGAACGCAAGGCTGCCGGGTGCGTGATCGAGATCAGCGACGCCGGGCCCGGGCTGGACCCGGCGGCACCGACGATCGGGGACGGCCTGGGGCTGGCGCTCTCGTCGCGACTGGTGGAAGCAGCCGGCGGCAGGCTCGAGTTGCGCACCGGGACCCGCTTCCCGACCGGGACCACGGCGCTGCTGCATCTCCCCACGGCCGCGGAATCGACCCGACATCTCACCGTGGCACCGGCGGTGAGCGAGCGGATGGCGTCGTGACGCTCGGGACGGTGCTGGTCGTCGACGACCACGATCTGGTGGCCGCGAGCCTGACGTACGCGCTGTCCGGGCACGGCTTCGACGCCCACCGGCTGCCGGTCAGCGATCTGGAGACCGTCAAGGCGGCGGCCGAGGACCTCATCCCCGCCTGGCCGGGCCCGGCCGGTCCTGGATGGTCAGCTCCGATGGGCGTGGTGCTGCTCGACCTGGATCTGGGCACCGGTCCGGACGGCCGGGCTCTCGACGGGGTGGACCTGGTGGCGCCGCTGCGCGCTCAGGGCTGGCTGGTGCTCGTGCTGACCGGGACCTCCGAGCTCGACCGAGTCGCCGCGGCCGTCGTCGCCGGTGCCGCGGACTGGGTCGTGAAGGGAGCCGACCTGACCGAGTTGGTCGCGGCGACCGTCGCGCTGGCTCAAGGCGGCGGCATGTCGGAGGCCGAACGCCGTACGATGCTCGAGCGTCACCAGGCTGCCCAACAGGCGGCGGCAGCGGTCGATCGACGGCTGGCCCGGCTGACGGCCAAGGAGCGTGAGGTGCTGGATCAGCTGGCCGCCGGCACCTCGGCTGCCCAGATCGCGCAGCAGAGCTACACCTCGATCCGGACCGTACGAGCCCACATCCGCAGCATTCTGACCAAACTCGACGTCAACTCCCAGGGCGCGGCCACGGCCATCGCTCACACGGCTCGGCAGAACCCGACGGCGATCTCCGCCGCGGTGTGGCGGGAGAGCCGGGTGCGCCCCACACCCGGCGTCCGCTTGGTGCCGGTCGATCGACCCGGCTAGTGTTTCGGCGTCAGGGGAGCAACGCCAGCGTCCGCATCCGGGCGGCGTCTGGCCGCGGAGCTGCTGCTGCGTGAGCTTGTCGTCGATCACAGGAGTCTGCGTGAGCACATCGACCACCGCCAGCGAACCCGGTGCAACCCCCGAAGCCGTACCGGTCGCCGCGGTGATCGTGCTGGCTGCCGGGGGTGGCACCCGGATGAAATCGAAACGGTCCAAGCTGCTGCACGAGATCGCCGGCCGTCCGCTGATCGCGCACGCGATCAACGCCGCCGAAGCTCTGCACGCCCAGCAGCTCGCCGTGGTCGTCGGGGTGATGGCCGATCAGGTCGAACCGGCCCTGCAGCAGCTGGCGCCGAACGTACGCGTCGTCCACCAGACCGATGATGCCTACGGCACCGGTCACGCCGTACGGTGTGCGGTCGCCGAGCTCGGCGAGCTGCAGGGCGAGGTGGTGGTCACCTACGGCGACGTGCCGCTGCTGACCGGCGAGACGCTGCAGCGGTTCACCGCGCAGCATCGCGCCGAGGGCAATCAGATCACCGTGCTGACCGCCCGGGTGCCCGATCCAACCGGGTACGGCCGGATCGTCCGAGCCGCAGACGGAGGTGTCGAGCGGATCGTCGAACACAAGGACGCCGGCGAGGCCGAACGGGCCATCGACGAGATCAACTCCGGCGTCTTCGTCTTCGACGCGCAGGTGCTCACCGACGGTCTATCCCGGCTGAGCACCGACAACGCGCAGGGCGAGTACTACCTGACCGACCTGCCCGACATCGCCCGCGGGCTCGGGCACCGGGTCGGCGCCTACGTCACCGACGACCTGTGGGAGGTCGAGGGCGTCAACACCCGGGTTCAGCTGGCCGCGCTCGGCCGCGAACTCAATCGGCGGATCTGCGAACGGTGGATGCTCGCCGGGGTGACCATCGTCGACCCGCAGACCACCTGGATCCAGGCCGATGTCGATCTTGCTCCCGACGTCACCCTGCTGCCGGGCACCAGCCTGGAGGGGACCACGGTGGTCGGCTCCGGTTCGGTGATCGGTCCGGACACCACGCTGCGCGACGTCGAGGTCGGTGAGGACGCGACCGTCTGCCGTACCCACGGCTCGCTGGCGGTGGTCGGGGACGGCGTCACAGTCGGCCCGTTCGCCTACCTGCGGCCGGGCACCGTACTGGACAGCCGAGCGCACGTCGGTACCTTCGTGGAGCTGAAGAACGCCCACGTCGGACCCGGCGCCAAGGTGCCGCACCTCAGCTACGTCGGCGATGCCGAGATCGGCGAGGGTGCGAACATCGGTGCCGGCACGATCTTCGCCAATTACGACGGGGTGAACAAGCACAAGTCGACCGTCGGCCGGTTCAGTTTCGTCGGCAGCGACACCGTGCTGGTGGCTCCGGTCGACATCGCCGACGGCGCCTACGTCGCGGCCGGCTCGGCGATCACTGAGAACGTCGGCTCGGGCGAGTTGGGAATTGCCCGCGGACGGCAGCACAATTCGTCCGGATGGGTCGGCCGCAATCGGGCCGGCACCAACACCGACAAGGCCTCATCACCACAAGCAACATCGGCACAGGGAGACCAGCGATGACCGGAGTGCTCAAGCCGAACAACAAGCATCTCATGTTGTTCACCGGGCGGGCCTATCCCGAACTCGCCCACGAGATCGCAGACCTGATGAAGGTCGAGCTGGTCCCGACCCGAGCCCTGGCCTACGCCAATTCCGAGATCTACGTCCGCTTCGAGGAGTCCGTCCGCGGCTCCGACGCCTTCGTCATCCAGTCCCACTCCGCGCCGGTGAACGAGTGGGTGATGGAGCAGTTGATCATGGTCGACGCGCTGAAACGCGCATCGGCCAAGCGGATCACCGTGGTCGCGCCGTTCTATCCGTACGCCCGGCAGGACAAGAAGCACGCCGGCCGGGAGCCGATCTCCGCGCGGCTGATCGCCGATCTCTACAAGACCGCCGGCGCCGACCGGCTGATGTCGGTGGATCTGCACGCGGCGCAGATCCAGGGCTTCTTCGACGGCCCGGTTGATCATTTGTGGGCTCTGCCGGTGCTGGCCAAACACGTCAAGGCGCAGTACGACACCAGCGAGATGACGATCGTCTCGCCCGACGCCGGCCGGGTCCGGCTGGCCGACATGTGGAGTGATCAACTCGGCTGCCCGTTGGCGATCATCCACAAACGACGCGACCCGAACGTGGCCAACACCGTGGCCGTGCACGAGGTGGTCGGCGACGTCCAGGGCCGGGTCTGCCTGCTGGTCGACGACATGATCGACACCGCCGGCACGATCTGCCAGGCCGCCGAGGCGCTGGTCGCCCGCGGCGCCAAGTCGGTGATCGCCGCGGCCACCCACCCCGTCCTCTCCGGGCCCGCGACCGAACGGCTGAACGACTCGCTGTTCGAGGAAGTGATCGTGACCAACACGCTGGCGATCCCGCCGGAGCGGCAGTTCGGCAAACTCACCGTGCTGTCGATCGCGCCGCTGATCGCCCGCGCGATCCAGGAGGTCTTCGAGGACGGCTCGGTCACCTCGCTCTTCAACGGCGCCAGCTGATCGGGCGAGTTGGCGTCCGACTAGGCGATTCGGTACGCTGACGCAGTTGCCTCGGCGAGGGCCGGTTCGGCCGTGATCGACTGGGCGTGGTTCCTCCGCGTCGTCGATTGCCGACGCCCGGTTGTTTCGGGCTCGCGGACCTCTCTCTTTCCGGGCACGTAACCGTTGATCACACGCTTTTGAGTTCGAGGAGTTCGTTCGTGGCCGAGGTCAAGCTCACCGCCGAATTGCGCACCGAGTTCGGTAAGGGTGCTGCCCGCCGGATCCGTCGCGCCGCCAAGATCCCCGCCGTCCTGTACGGGCACGGCACCGATCCCGTACACATCGCCCTGCCCGGTCACGAGACCCTGCTGGCTCTGCGCCAGGAGAACGCGCTGCTGTCGATCGAGGTCGACGGCAAGTCCCAGTTGGCGCTGCCCAAGCAGGTCCAGCGTGACCCGCTGAAGGGATTCATCGAGCACGTCGACCTGGTCATCGTCCGTCGCGGCGAGAAGGTCACCGTCGACATCCCGCTGCACGCCGAGGGCGAGACCGCTCCGAACGCGGTGGCGATGTGGGACCGCAACGACGTCTCGGTCGAGGCCGAGGCCACCCACATCCCCGAGGGCATCACCGTGTCCCTGGAAGGCCTGGAAGCCGGCGCCCAGATCCACGCCGCCGACCTGCAGTTGCCGGCCGGTGTCACCCTGGCGATCGATCCCCAGACGCTGATCGTCAGCGTCAGCGACACCCGCGCCGCGGTCGAGGAAGAGGCCGCCGAGGCCGCCGCCGAGTCCGGTGAGGAAGCTGCTGCGGAGCCCGCCGAGTCGGAGACGGCCGAGTCCTGATCGTCGAGCAAGATCATCGTTCGGACGCCCGGAAGTCGTAGCGGATGTGGCTGATCGTCGGGCTCGGTAACCCGGGCCCCGGCTATGTGGACAACCGTCACAACATCGGCTTCCGGGTGATCGACGAGCTTGCGCACCGGACCGGGGCTCGGTTTGCCGCCCCGGCCCGGATGCGGGCCGAGATCGCTGAGGGGCGACTCGGTCCGATCGGCCCGGACAGCACCCGTATCGTGCTGCTGAAACCTCGTACGTTCATGAACGAGTCCGGCGCCGCGGTGGCCAAGGCCACCAACTATTTCAAGATCAAACCCGATCGGCTGATCGTCGTCCACGACGAACTTGATCTTGATCTCGGCCAACTCCGGGTCAAACACGGCGGCGGCGACAACGGACACAACGGCCTGAAGTCCATCCGCAAGTCGCTGTCCACCGGCGATTACTTCCGAGTCCGCGTCGGCGTCGGCCGGCCCCCCGGCCGGCAGGATCCGGCGGACTTCCTGCTGAGCAACTTCCCGCCCCGGGAAGCCGACGAGGTGCAGATCGAGATCGGCCGTGCCGCCGATGCCGTCGAGTCGCTGATCGGCTCCGGCCTGGAACGCACCCAGAGTTCCTATAACTCTTGATGACGCATCTTTTGATGACGTCCGCCTGGGTGCCGCTGCCGCGGTCTGGGTGCTGTGGGTCGCGTTTCGGGAACAATCCCCGAACCCCTTACCCCGCTTCAGTCCACGATCTTGTTGCTGCGCTGTCTTCGCTTCGCTGCGACAACGGTCTCGCGCTGGGGCGCTCGACGGGCGTGCAACGTGGCAGCCGGATCGCTGCGACGTCCGCTCCGCTGCCGCCGAACCTTACCCCGATTACGTCCGCGATCGTGTTGCCGCGTTGTCTCCGCTTCGCTTCGACAACGGTCTCGCGCTGGGGCGCTCGACGGGTGTGCAACGTGGCGGTTTGATGTCGTCCGCGGGGGTTCCGCTGCCGTGGGCCCCAACTGTGGCCGGTTTGTGTCGGGTCTGTGACCGGGGCGCCGTCGTGTTGATCCCTTGCAGGCTTAGTGTCCTGGACACGACCCCAGTTGGGGTACAAGCGCAAGGTGTGAGCTCCACGCGGGCGTTCCTGGGGCTGCATCACTCGAGGTAATCGATCACTCGAGAGGTGATCGGGGGAGACGGGGAAACCCGGAATCAAGGGAGATTCACATGATCAAGAAGGTCGTCGGGGTGGCAACCGCCACACTGACAGCAGCAGCCGGCGTGGTGGCACTCGGTGCGACATCCGCGCAGGCACAAGAGTCCGAGGGCAAGATCATCGCCAAGACCGGGCTGACCGTCCGGTACGCACCCAGCACGCACGCCAAGGCCGTCGACTCGGTCAAACGCGGCGAGGTCTTCCCGCTGGAGTGCAAGGTGACCGGGACGTCGGTCGACGGCAACAACCGGTGGTATCTGTTGCCGGGCGACAGCCACGGCGGTCACGAATGGATCGCCGCCCGGTACGTGCAGAACATCGGCCCGGCGCCGGGTTGGTGCGGCACCGCCGAACGCTTCGTCGGCAAGGCCGCCACTGCGGTCAGCGTGCGCAGGGGGCCGACCACTGCCGACGGTAGGGTTCGTACTCTCGGCAAGGGGGCGGGCGTGGACCTGATCTGCAAACTGCCGTCGCAGAACGTCAACGGCAACTCGCTGTGGTACTGGACCAAGGACCACAACTGGGTGTCGGCCCGCTACATCGACAACGTCGGCCGCGCCCCGAACTATTGCAACTGAATCCTCACGACGGCCCACCCCGGCCGAGTAGCTGATCCCAGTCGACGGTGATCGGTACCGGCCGGGGGAGCACGACCGTGTCGTCAACCGTCACCGGAAGTTCGCGGTAGGTCCCGTCGGCCAACTCCAGGCACAGCACGTCCCGATCGTCCGGATCGACGATCCAGTAGTACGGGATCCCTGCGTGCGCGTAGTCATACCGCTTGGCGATGTAGTCGGTGCGCCGCGAGCCCGCCGAGACGATCTCGATCACGAGCAGAACCTCGCTGGCGTCGAAGCGGGCGTCGTCAGCCGGTGCTGTCTCGCGTGGCAGGACAAGATCGGGTACGCGAACTGTAGACGGCCGCTCGCCGGCGATCACAACCTCGGGCTCCGGCAGCAGAAGCAACGACTCGGCGCCGAACAACTGCATCAATCGTCCGGCCACGGCGGCGTGCAGGATCTTTGGGCGTGGGCTCACGATCACGACGCCGTCGACCAATTCCAGTCGCCTGCCCTCGATCGGATCGAGCGCGTTCCATTCGTCCAGCGCCAACAGGCCGTCGGACGTCAGATCCATTGCTGTCACGGCGTTCCACCTCCTTGCCCAGAACGTTACGGTCAGTTTCACACGACCCCGCGAAGTTATCCACAGCTGTTGCGGCCGACGAATTCTGTTCGCGTGTCCGAGTAGGGTGATCCGGTGACCCTCTCGGGACTCGTTGACCAGCTTGCACAAGAACCCACAATCTCCGAGGCCCTCGGTGACGCGCGCTCGCACACCGTCAAGGCCCTCGACCTGACCATGCCGGCGCCGCTGCGTCCGCTGTTCGCCGCCGCGATGACCGCGTCGGCCGACCGCGGTGGAGCCGACGCCCCCGTCCTCCTGGTGACCTCGACCTATCGCGAGGCAGAGGACGTCACCGATGCGCTGCAATCGTTGCTCGACCCGAACCAGGTCGCCTACTACCCGGCCTGGGAGACCCTGCCGCACGAACGACTGAGCCCGCGTTCCGACACCGTCGGCCGCCGGCTCGCGGTGCTGCGCCGCCTGGTGCATCCCGAGGACAACGGCACCCCGCTGAAGATCATCGTGGCGCCGATCCGCAGCGTCCTGCAGCCGCAGGTCAAGGGGCTGGCCGACCTCAAACCCGTGCATCTGCGCAACGGCGAGGACTTCGAGCTCGGCGCGTTGGCGCAGGCCCTGGTTGACGCCGCCTACGTCCGCGTCGATCTGGTCGAGCGTCGGGGCGAGTTCGCCGTCCGCGGCGGCATCGTCGACCTGTTCCCGCCGACCGAGGAACATCCGGTCCGGATCGACTTCTTCGGCGACACGGTGGAGGAGATCCGCTACTTCGCCGTTGCCGATCAGCGATCCAGCGACATCGTGATCGACGACATCACCGCCTCACCGTGCCGCGAGTTGTTGCTCACCGACCAGGTCAAGCAGCGGGCAGCGGCCCTGATGGCCGAACATCCCGAGCTCTCCGAGATGCTGGAACGGATCGCCGCCGGGCACGCGGTGGAGGGCATGGAGTCACTCTCGCCGGCCCTGGTCGACGGGATGGAGTTGCTGGTCGACCTGTTGCCCGACGGCACCCACGTGCTGGTGTCGGACCCCGAACTGGTCCGGACCCGGTCGGCCGATCTGGTCAAGACCAGTGAGGAGTTCCTCGGCGCCTCCTGGGCCGCGGCCGCCGGCGGCGGTCAGGCTCCGATCGATCTCGGGTCGTCGGCCTATCGTCCGCTGGCCGACGTCCGCGAGCACGCCCTGGATCGCGGTCTGGCCTGGTGGTCGCTGTCGACGTTCAGCGCCGCACCGGACGCGGCGGCGATGCCGATCCGTACCGAAGAGGGTGAGGTGATCGACTTCTCCGCCGCGGTCAGCACCCGGGGTGTCGAATCCCGTACGGTCTCCGCCCAGGTGCCCGAGACGCATCGCGGCGACGCGGAGAAGTCGATCACCGAGATCGGTGATCATGTTCACGACGGCTGGCAGGTGGTGCTGGTCGCCGAGGGCAAGGGCACCGCGCAGCGGATGGTCCAGATGCTCGGTGAGCAAGAGATTCCGGCAAAGTTGATCGAGGATCTCGACACCGCGCCACAGCCGCGGCTGGTCACCGTCAGTGTCGGCGAACTGCGCACCGGCGTGCTGGTGGACAAGATCAAACTCGCCGTCTACACCACCGGCGACCTGTCCGGTCAGCATCAGATCGACCGTGCCGAACGCAAGATGCCGGCCCGCCGGAAGAAGCAGATCGACCCGCTCGAACTGCAGCCCGGCGACCCGATCGTGCACGAGCAGCACGGCGTCGGCCGCTATCAGGAGATGGTGCAGCGTACGGTCGGCGGCGCCACCCGGGAATACCTCGTGGTCGAGTACGCGCCGAGCAAGCGCGGCCAGCCTGCCGACCGGTTGTACGTTCCGATGGACCAGCTGGATCTGGTCACTCGCTACGTCGGCGGTGAGAGCCCGACGTTGGATCGGATGGGCGGCTCGGACTGGGCCAAACGGAAGGGTCGCGCCCGCAAGGCCGTACGTGAGATCGCGGCGGAGTTGATCAAGCTGTACGCGGCCCGGCAGGCCAGCCGCGGTCACGCCTTCTCCCGCGACACCACCTGGCAGCGTGAGCTCGAGGATGCCTTCAACTACGTCGAGACACCCGATCAACTGGTGTGCATCGACGAGGTCAAGCAGGACATGGAGCAGATCGTGCCGATGGACCGGCTGATCTGCGGCGACGTCGGCTACGGCAAGACGGAGATCGCCGTCCGGGCCGCGTTCAAGGCGGTCCAGGACGGCAAGCAGGTGGCGGTGCTGGTGCCGACCACGCTGCTGGTTCAGCAGCACTACAACACCTTCGCCGATCGCTATGCCGGGTTCCCGGTCAAGGTCGGCGCGCTCAGTCGGTTCTCCTCCGACCTGGACGCAAAGGCAACCGTGGCAGGGATCGCCGAGGGCAGCGTCGATGTCGTGGTCGGCACCCACCGACTGCTCGGCGGCAGCGTGAAGTTCAAGGACCTGGGCCTGGTGATCATCGACGAGGAACAGCGATTCGGCGTCGAACACAAGGAACAGTTGAAGAAGCTGCGGATGGACGTCGACGTGCTGGCGATGTCGGCGACGCCGATCCCGCGCACCCTGGAGATGGCCGTCACCGGCATCCGGGAGATGTCGACGATCACCACCCCGCCGGAGGAACGGCATCCGGTGCTCACCTTCGCCGGACCGTATGACGAGGCCCAGGTGACCGCTGCGATCCGGCGCGAGCTGTTGCGCGAGGGGCAGGTCTTCTACGTGCACAACCGAGTCCAGTCGATCGAGAAGGTGGCCCGCCGGATCCGCGAGCTGGTGCCCGAGGCCAGGGTGGTCACCGCGCACGGTCAGATGGGTGAACACCGGCTCGAACAGGTCATGGTCGACTTCTGGGAACGGCGTGCCGACGTGCTGGTGGCGACCACGATTGTCGAAGCAGGCTTGGACATTTCCACCGCCAACACCCTGATCGTCGAGCGCGCCGACACCCTCGGGCTGTCCCAGTTGCATCAGCTCCGCGGCCGCGTCGGTCGTGGTCGTGAACGGGGGTACGCGTACTTCTTGTACCCCCCGGAGAAGCCGCTGACCGAGACCGCCCATGATCGACTCGCCACCATCGCTGCCCATACCGATCTCGGCGCCGGGATGGCAGTGGCGATGAAGGACCTGGAGATCCGCGGTGCCGGCAATCTGCTCGGCGGGCAGCAGTCCGGCCACATCGCCGATGTGGGATTCGATCTCTACGTCCGGCTGGTCGGCGAGGCCGTCGCCGACTATCGCGGCGAGGGCGGCGAGCCCGAGCCCGAGGTCAGGATCGAACTGCCGATCGAGGCGCACCTGCCGACCGACTACGTGGAGTCGGAACGGCTGCGGCTGGAGATGTACAAGACCATCGCCGAGGTCCGATCGACCGCCGACATCGACGCCGTCCGGGCCGAGCTGACCGACCGCTACGGCACGCCGGGACCGGAAGTGGAGAACCTGCTTGCGGTGGCGGGCTTTCGGCTGCTGGCCCGGCAAGCCGGCCTGAGCGAGGTGGTGGTGCAGGGCAATTTCATCAGGTTCGCCCCGGTCGACCTGCCGGAGTCGGCGCAGCTGCGGTTGAAGCGTCTGCACCCCGGCAGTGTGATCAAGCAGACGGCCGGCCTGATGCTGGTGCCCAAGCCGCGATCGCGTCAGATCGGTGGGCCCCAGATCAAGGATCTGGAGCTGTTGCAGTGGTGCACCGAGGTGATCAACAACGTGCTGATCGCTACCGCCGCACCACCAGCGCGTGACCAGAGCTGAGCGCCTTCGGGGCGGTGATGCCGCCGATCAGGCCGATGCCGACGAGCCCAGCAACGACCACAACCAGGATGCCGAGGCGTGGTGCCCAGTGGGCCAGGACGCCTCGCCGACGCTGCGGCGGATCACTCAGCCAGGCAGCGATCCCGGGCGCGATCAGTACGGTCACCAGCACCACCGGCCAGGCGTCCAGATTGGTGATCACCGTCGCGGTGATCGCGGACGAGGTGATCCAGAACAACCAACCCAGCTTGAGATGCAGCGACAGCACCAGCTGGACGAGTAATGCCAGCACCACGCCGCCGACCAGCCCGTACACCCAGCGGACGTCGCAATCTCCTGCGCCGGCGCCGCAGCTCGTCGAGGTGACTACGCCGGCCGCCAGTCCCGGCAGCCCGATCAGCGCCGACAGCAGCGTGATCGCGTACGCCCTCAGCAGCCGGGACAGCCCGGTGGCCGGGGAGGATCCGGTGACGACAGCTGAGATGGCGGAGCCGGCCGTCTGCCCGCCGCGGGCTGGACGGCCAGCCCGTCCTGGGCGCGGGGATCGGCGGGACGCTAGCACCCAACAAGTGTTGGCAGCCGGGTTCAGGAATTCCTCAGTCCGTAGGTGGAATCGCGATCATCCTGTGGCAGTACCGGCCGACTCCGCGCAGCCGCGGCGATGGCATAGGATCGCCCCGGTCCGGTGTGGGCAGTTGAAGTATCGGCGGTCCGGTGGGCCGCGGCACGACCTGGAAGGCAGCAGATGAGGACACAGGACAGCACCGACGTCAAAGCCCTGCCCACCCGACGCAGGATCGGTGCGCTGATCGGTGCCGCCGTGTCGGGCGCGGTTCTGCTCGGTGGCTGCGCGCAGTCGCCCGCCGACGTCGCGGTGGTGGACGGAACCTCGATCACCCGCGACCAACTGAACACCGCCGAGGCCGGTGCCCAGCAGGTCAGCGATCTGTCCCGGGATCAGGTCCTGTCCGTGCTGATCCAGGGACAAGTGGCGTTGGACACCGCGGCGAAGCGCGGCATCACCATCACCGACGCCGATCGCGATGCCCAGCTCAACCCGGCGGTGCTGCAGATCGCGGACGCCCACGAGCTCGCCTACGACCTGGCCGACGTCCAGCTCATCACCAAGAAGATCGGCGAGGACGAGTTCAAGAAGGAACTGGAGCAGGCCGATGTGACGGTGAATCCGCGCTACGGCAGCTGGGATCCGAAGCAGTCGCTGACCGTCATCCCCGGCACCGGTTCACTCTCCGACGTCGCCAAGACCCGCCCGCAGCAGTGACGCAGCAGGCCGACGGCCGGGAGTTGGTCCGGCTGATCGAGGTCATGCAGACGCTGCGGACGCAGTGTCCCTGGGATGCCGAGCAGAACCATCGGTCGCTGATCCAGTACCTGATCGAAGAGACCTGCGAAGTGGTCGAGGCGATCGAGGGCCCGGGCGGCAGCAGCGCCGGTGAGGCCGTCGCCGATCATGATCATCTTCGTGAGGAACTGGGTGACCTGCTGCTGCAGGTGATCTTCCACTCCACCATCGCCGGCGAGACCGATCCCGACTTCACCGTCGGGTCGGTGGCACGCGGAGTCGCAGACAAACTGATCGCCCGGCATCCGTACGTGTACGCCGACGGCGAAGTGCCGCAAGACCTCCACGCCAGTTGGGAAGAGCGGAAGGCCGCCGAGAAGGGCCGGAAGTCCGTACTGGAAGGGATTCCGGAGCAGTTGTCCGCGCTGGCCCGGGCGAACAAGATCATCAGCCGGGCCCGATCGCGGTCGGTTCCGGTCGAACTGGCGGATTCGCCGATCGACGCGGACACGGTCGGTGAGGAGTTGATCAAGCTGGTCGCGCGAGCCCAGGCAGGCGGGGTCGACGCCGACCAAGCCGCCCGAGACGCCGTACGCCGGTTGGAGTCCCGTGTCGTCGAAGCCGAATCTTCTCTCGGACCCTGATCACTACGGCCGACCGCCGAACTCTGACGGTCCGGTCCGGTCCGTCTTCGCCCGAGGGCTCGGCCAGCCCGGCCGGCGCCGACTGATCAGCTGCTCGTGCAGGGAACGGATCTCGTCGGCAAACTCCGGCGCCGGTCCCGCGGTCTCGATGCCGGGGGCAACGGCCTCGATCGGCAGCGCGGCGACGGGACCGGCCGCGAGGCCCCACTCCGTACGCCATCGGACGAGCTGCTGGGTACTGGTGGCGTAGACGATCCTGCCGAGACCGACCCAGGCATGGGCGGCGCTGCACATCGCGCAATGCTCACCGGAGGTGTAGACGACACAGCCGGCGCGTTCGGCGGGCGAGAGATGTCGGGCCGCCCAGCGAGAGAGCTCGAACTCGGGATGCCGCGTCTGATCGCCGTCCTTGACCCGGTTGCGGTCCTCGAAGCGGACGGTTCCCGATGCGTCGACGAGCACCGAACCGAACGGCTCGTCGCCGTCATCCAGTGCTCCTCGCGCCAGTTCGACACATCGGCGCAGATGATCGAGATCGGTTTGCGTGAGGGA
The DNA here is from genome assembly GCF_007362775.1 of Microlunatus elymi. Lineage (NCBI taxonomy): Bacteria > Bacillati > Actinomycetota > Actinomycetes > Propionibacteriales > Propionibacteriaceae > Microlunatus > Microlunatus elymi. The sequence goes on along the minus strand of NZ_CP041692.1, from coordinate 4,477,670 downwards.
CTGCCTGTTTGTCGGATCGGCCATCGAGCCACCGTACTCATAGGGTGCTGCTTTGTGGAGGCGCGGCGCGTGATGGTGTACGGGGTCACCGGGAGTGGGAAGTCCACGCTGGCCCAGGAGTTGGCCGAGCGGACCGGGCTGCCACCTGTTGCCGTTGACGAGCTGACCTGGCGTCCCGGTTGGGTGCCGGTGCCCGGCGACGAACAACGCAAGATCATCTCCGAGATCTGTGCCGGCGAGTCCTGGATCCTCGATCACGGCTACGGGAAGTGGCTGGACATCGTCAACGAGCGAGTGGAGTTGATCATCGGCCTGGACTATCCGCGATGGCTGTCGCTGTCCCGGCTGGTCCGCAGGACGATCGGCAACGTGCTGTTGCGCACGCCCACCTGCAACGGCAACACCGAGACGGTGGCCACCGCGGTGGCCGACGACTCCATCGTCCGCTGGCATTTCCGTTCGTTCGCGCGCAAGCGGCAGCGACTGCGCGAGTGGGCGGCCGATCCGCAAGGCCCGCCGGTGCTGGTGTTCAGCCATCCGCGGCAGGTCGAGCGATGGCTCGCGGCCCAGCGGCCCGGCCCCGTACGAGGTTGACCGGCCAGGAGGACCGCGGGAGGTGCCGGCAGTGGGGCTGTCCCCACTGCGAACGGTCCGCGGCCGAGCTAAATTGCTGCCATGTCCGTTCCGTCCTATGAGGCCCGCCGCGAGGCCGAAGCAGCCATGGCCGCGCGTCGAGAGCTCGGACCCGAGTACGAGGCGCAGATCGCGGCCGGGCTGGCAGAGCGCGTCGAACAGGCCGTCTGGCAGCAACACCAGCAGGGCCAGCAAGCTGCCACCCAGTTGGAGCTGGCCCGAATCCGGGACGAGAAGTTGAACCGTGGCCAGCGGTTCGCGTTGACGATCATCTCCCTCGGCACCGGCATCCCGATCACCGCGATCGCCGCCACCCAGGTCGACCCCGGTCTGCTCGGCGTGGCCGTCAGCTGGGCCGGCATCGTCGCGGTGAACCTGGTCTTCAACCGCAGCAACCGCAGCAACCGCGACCGCCGCTGACGCGACTCCCCACACCACAGACCCCCGCACCCGCACCCGAAACCTCCGCGGCGCAGACAGCCGCACCCCAAATCGTCAGCCGCACTCGAAATTCCGGGTGCGGCTGACGTTTTTGCGCGCGGCTGAGGCGAGGGCGAGGATTCCGGCGCGTCCGGGCGCGGTGCGCGGATTGCTCGTGGCGGACCACGGTCGTCACTGGTCTCGCCGTTAGAGTGGGGAACCGCGCCGGATGTACGCGGGCGCGCTCACTTTGCATCTTAGGAAGGCAAGATCTGTGGCCAGTATTGAGTTCGTCGGTGCCCGGGAGATTCTCGATTCGCGCGGCAATCCGACCGTCGAGGTCGAGGTGCTGCTGGACGACGGCGCGGAGGGCCGGGCCGCTGTTCCGTCCGGCGCGTCGACGGGCGCCTTCGAGGCGGTCGAGCTGCGCGACGGCGAGAAGCGCTACGGCGGCAAGGGTGTGACCAAGGCCGTCGCCGGCGTGATCGACCAGATCGGTCCGGAGATCGTCGGCTTCGACGCCAGCGAGCAGCGGCTGGTCGACCAGACCATGATCGACTTGGACGGTACGCCGAACAAGGCCAAGCTCGGCGCCAACGCCATCCTCGGCGTTTCTCTCGCGGTGGCGCACGCCGCGGCTCAGTCGGCCGAGTTGCCGCTCTACCGCTACCTCGGCGGCCCGAACGCGCACACCCTGCCGGTACCGATGATGAACATCATGAACGGTGGCGCGCACGCCGATTCCGACGTGGACGTGCAGGAGTTCATGATCGCGCCGATCGGTGCACCGACCTACGCCGAGGCGCTGGAGACCGGAGTCGCCGTCTACCACACGCTGAAGTCGGTGCTGAAGAAGCAGGGCCTGTCCACCGGACTCGGCGACGAGGGCGGCTTCGCCCCGAACCTGCCGCGGAATGTGGCCGCACTGGAGTTGATCTCCACCGCGGTCGAGCAGGCCGGTCTCAAGCTGGGCACAGACGTCGCGCTGGCACTCGACGTGGCCAGCACCGAGTTCTTCGCCGACGGCGCTTACACCTTCGAGGGCAAGAAGTTGTCGTCCGACGAGATGGCTGCGATCTACCAGCAGTGGCTGAACGACTTCCCGATCGTCTCGATCGAGGACCCGCTGGCCGAGGACGACTGGGCCGGCTGGAGCAAGTTGGTCGCCCAGATCGGTGATCAGGTGCAGATCGTCGGCGACGACCTGTTCGTCACCAACGTCGAGCGGCTGCAGCGCGGCATCGACTCCGACGCCGCGAATGCCCTGCTGGTGAAGGTGAATCAGATCGGCACCCTGACCGAGACCTTCGACGCTGTTGATCTTGCTCATCGGTCTCAGTTCCGCTGCATGATGAGCCACCGTTCCGGCGAGACCGAGGACACCACCATCGCCGATCTCGCCGTCGCCACCAACGTCGGCCAGATCAAGTCCGGCGCTCCGGCCCGGACCGACCGGGTGGCCAAGTACAACCAGCTGCTGCGGATCGAAGAGGACCTGGACGACGCCGCCCGCTACGCCGGTGCTGCCGCCTTCCCGCGCTACCAGGGCGCCAACTGAGGTCCTGCTGATGCCGAATTCGTCCGGGCCGCATCGCTCCGGCCCCAGCCGATCCGGACCCGGCCGCAACAAGCCGGACGTCCCTCGGTCGGCCGGGCGCGGCCGGACCCGCTCCGGGGCGACCGGCTCTCGTCGCCCCGGATCGACCCGCAAGCCGGCTGCCGCCCCGTCGCAGCAGCCCGAGCCGGTCGAGCCGACCATCAGCCGCGACGTTCCGAAGGTCGCGGCGGCTCGTCCGCGGGCCAGCCTGACCACTCGCGCGATCGCGCTGGCGGTGGTGTTGTTGATCTTGACCATTTCGTACGCGTCCAGCCTGCGGGCCTACTTCAATCAACGCCAGGACATCGCCGCGACCAAGCAGGAAATCACTACCTCACAACAGAAAATCGGTGAGCTCAGTGACGAGATCTCCCGCTGGAACGACCCCAACTACGTCCGCACCCAGGCACGCGAGCGGCTCGGCTGGGTGATGCCCGGCGAGCGCGGGTTCCGGGTCGTCGACGCCGACGGCAAACCGGTCAGCGGAGAGAACGAGATCACCGGCGCGCAGCCCGCCAGCAAACCGGCGACGGCCTGGTACTCCAAGCTGTGGGGTTCGGTCGAAGCAGCCGACAAACCGACGGTCCCCAAGAAGGCCGAGCAACCCAGCGCCGAGCCGACGATCACCGAGAAGACCAAGCACCGCTGACTGCCTGCGTGGTTCGTCAGACTGTCTGCGTGGTTCCTGAGAAGGTCTGATCCGAGGCTGAGTGTCAATTCGGTGGACACAGTGGCTGAGAAGTTGATCATGGCTAACCTGAATGGCACGTACCGACTCGCAGTGGAGCCGTGTGATCATCTCCGCGGCAGGGGCCCCCACTGCACGGCCGGCACATTCTTCAGTTCACCAGGGACTTGGGAGTGGCCGTGGACAAGGGTTTCGGGCGCCGTCGGGGGCGCCGTAGGGTCCGGCTGATCGCCGGAGTGAGCATGACAGCCGCAGTGGCCGTCACATTGGCAGCCTGTTCGGGTGGACACTCGACCAGCACCCAACCGCAATCGCAGACCAGCGGAAAGGCAGTGAACGGCGGCACCGTCAACGTCGCCGAAGCCGCTTCGGTGACACCGAACTGGATCTTCCCGTTCAGCCCGATCGCGAACTTCAGTGTCGCCAACATCTCTGACCTGCAACAGCTGCTGTATCGGCCGCTGTACTGGTTCGGCGGTCACAACGATCAGCCGACCAATGATCCGGGCCTGTCGGTGGCGCGGCAGCCGACCTACTCCACCGACGGCAAGACGGTGACGATCAAGATCAAACCGTGGAAGTGGTCCAACGGTGAGGCGGTCAACGCCAAGGATGTTGTGTTCTGGCTGAACATGTCCAAGGCCGAGGCAGCTCAGTGGGCCGGCACCGTGCCGGGCGCCTATCCGGACAACATCAAGTCGTACAAGGCCACTTCGGCCGACACGGTGCAGCTGACGATGGACAAGAAGTACTCGTCGAATTGGCTGCTGTACAACGAGTTCTCCCAGATCACCCCGATGCCGATGGCGTGGGACGTGACCAGCGCGTCGGCCGCCGCCGGCAGCGGCGGTTGCTTGACCTCGGTCAGCAAGTGCCCGGCCGTGTGGAAGTTCCTGACCGCGCAGTCGAAGGACCAGAGCACGTACGCGACCAGCAAGATCTGGGGCGTCGTCGACGGGCCGTGGAAGTTGAAGAGCTACAACTCCGACGGGCATTACAGCATCGTGCCGAACACGGCCTACTCAGGTTCGCCGAAGCCGAAGCTTGATCAAGTCAACTTCCTGCCATTCACCACCGACACCGCCGAGTTCAACGTGCTGAAGTCGGGCAACCAGATCGACCTCGGCTACGTGCCGCCACAGGATCTGCCGACGAAGCCGGCCGGCTCCGATCTGCCGAAGAACAATCCGGCAGGTTCGAACTACGATCTGGCCGCCGCCTATCGGTGGTCGATCAACTACTTCCCGATCAACTTCAACAACCCGACCGTCGGTCCGACGTTCAAGCAGCTGTACGTCCGGCAGGCATTGGAGCAGACGCTGGATCAGCCGGTCGACGTGCAGAAGGCCTTACGGGGCTACGGTCTGGTCAACTTCGGACCGGTGCCGGCCAAGCCGGTGAACAAGTGGATGTCGCCGGCTGCCAAGCAGGGGACGCCGTACCCGTTCGACGTGAACAAGGCCAAGCAGCTGCTCACCTCGCACGGCTGGACCGAAACCAACGGCGTGATGACCTGCACCAAACCGGGCAGCGGTTCGAACCAGTGCGGACCGGACGTCAAGTCGGGCGCGAAGATGGAGTTCAACCTGGACTACGCATCCGGAACTCCGTCGCTGGATCAAGAGATGCAGCAGTACAAGTCCGACGCGTCCAAGGCGGGCATCGTGCTGAACGTCACGTCCAAGCCGTTCGACAGTGTCACCGGCGAGTCCGTCCCGTGCACGGCTTCGCAGAAGATCTGCAAGTGGGAGATGGGCAACTGGGGCGGCGGCTGGATCTACGCGCCGGACTACCTGCCGACCGGTGAGTCACTGTTCGCCACCGGTGCCGGCTCGAACTCCGGCAGCTACAGCGACGCCAAGATGGACAAGTTGATCAACACCACGTTGACCAGCTCGGACATGAACGCCTTCTACGCCTTCGAGGACTACACCGCTCAGCAACTGCCGGTGATCTTCCAGGCCAACGTGTACGACGTCTTCGCCACCTCGACGAAGGTCGGCGGCGTCAACTACAACCCGCTGCAAACTCTGGTACCCGAGTACTGGTACCGGACGAAGTAGCGGCCCTTCCTCCTGGCCCGGTCGCGGTGAGCACGCGACCGGGCTCGGTCTTCACGAGTTCGTGTGGCGTCCAAGGGGTCCTGATGGGTGGCTATCTGCTGCGCCGGGCCGGCCAGGCGTTGATCGTCTTGTTCCTGGTCACGGTGATCGTCTTCGTTCTGTTGCACCTGTTGCCGGGTGGTGCGGCGCACGCGATCCTCGGCCCACGGGCGACTCCGGCGCAGATCGCCACCTTCAATCACGAGAACGGCTACGACCTGCCGCTGCCGGTGCAATACCTGCACTGGTTGGGACAACTGCTGCGTGGTGATCTTGGTTACTCCTACCACCTGAACCAGTCGGTCGGCTCGTTGATCGTCTCGCGGTTGGGCAAGACCATCGTGCTGAACCTGATCGCGTTGATCATCTCGGTGGCGATCGCCATCCCGATCGGCGTCACCCAGGCCGTTCGGCGCAACGGCATCTTCGACTACGCGGCCACCGGCATCGGATTCGTCTTCTACTCCACCCCGTCGTTCTTCCTCGGCCTGCTGCTGGTGCTCTGGTTGTCGGTCAACACCGGGTTGTTCCCGGCAGAGGCGCCGCAGAGCAACAGCATCTGGGAGATCCTGGCCCAGCCGCGAGCAATGGTGCTGCCGGTGCTGACGCTGGTGCTGCTGCAGGTCTCGCTGTTCACCCGTTACATGCGCTCGGCGGTGATGGACAACTTGATCTTGGACTACGTCCGCACCGCGCGGGCCAAGGGCGCCGACGAGAACCGAGTGCTGTATCGCCACGTGCTGAGGAATTCGCTGATCCCGATGGTCACCATCCTGGGGCTGTCGTTGCCGATCCTGCTCGGCGGTTCACTGGTGATCGAGCAGGTGTTCAATTTCCCCGGGATGGGCCTGTTGTTCTATCAGGAGGCGCAGGTCCAGGACTATCCGGTGCTGCTCGGCATCACGTTGATCGTCGGTGTCGCCACCGTGGTGGGCAGCCTGGCCGCCGACATCGGCTACGCGATTCTCGATCCGAGGGTGAGGTACGTCTGATGGCCTACGGATCGATCGGCCGTGACCCGGTCACGCCGACAGCCACCGACGCCGCCGCGGCGGTCCCGCTCGACGACAGTTCCGGCGGCGAGGTGCAGGTCGCGGTCAGCCCGTGGCGACGTGCCGTTGGGGTGTTCATCCAGAACAAGCTGGCGGTGATCGGGCTCGCGGTGATCATCGCGCTGGTGCTGTTCTGCTTCGTCGGGCCGCTGTTCTATCACACCGATCAGGTGCACACGAACCTGATGAACGCAAACCTGCCACCCGGAAACGGCCACCCGCTGGGCACCGATCCGACCGGCTACGACGAACTCGGCCGGCTGATGTACGGCGGTCAGGCGTCGCTGGAGGTCGGCATCGCCGCGGCCGTGCTGGCCACCATCGTCGGCACCCTGTACGGCGCCATCAGCGGCTACATCGGCGGTGCCGTGGACGCGGTGATGATGAGGATGGTGGACGGCCTGCTGGCGATTCCGTCGCTGTTCATCCTGCTGGTGTTGTCGGTGATCTTCCACCCGTCCACCGGAATCATGATCTTGATCATCGCGTTCTTCTCCTGGCTGGGCGCGTCGAGGCTGGTTCGCGGTGAGGCGCTCAGCCTGCGGGTGCGGGAGTATGTCCAAGCGGTGAAGGTGATGGGCGGTGGCGGCGGCCGGGCGGTGGTCCGGCACGTCGCGCCCAACGCGATCGGCACCGTGGTGGTGTTCGCCACCTTCACCGTCGCCGATTCGATCATCACCCTGTCCGTGTTGGGATATCTGGGCCTGGGCATCCAGCCGCCGCAGACCGACTGGGGGGCGATGCTGTCCACCGCAACCACGTACATGAACAGCGGTTACTGGTGGCTGATCTATCCACCCGGCCTGGCGATCGTGCTGGTGGCGATCGCGTTCAACTTCCTCGGCGACGCGTTGCGCGACGCCTTCGACTCTCGGCTGCGGGCGCGGTGATCATGAACGGCTCGACCGGCATCGAACGACTCGACCTGAGCACCGGTTTCGATCTCAGCGACGACTACGACGGACCGCTGCTGCAGGTGTCCGGACTTCGTACCGAGATCCGGCTCCGGCATGCGACCGTGCACGCGGTCGACGGAGTGGACTTCGAGGTGATGCCCGGTGAGACGGTCGGCATCGTCGGTGAGTCGGGCTGCGGCAAGACGATGACGGCGATCTCGATCATGCGACTGCTGCCACCGGGCGGCCATGTGGTCGGCGGCTCGATTCTCTTGCAGGGCAGGGATCTGTTGACGCTGACCGAAGAGCAGATGCGATCGGTACGGGGTGATGCGATCGGGATGGTGTTCCAGGATCCGCTGGCGGCACTCAATCCGACCATCAAGATCGGTGATCAAATCGCCGAGGGCGTACTGCTGCACAGACCGGTCAGCCACCACCAGGCCCGTCTGCGTGCGGCCGAAGTGCTGGATCTGGTCGGCATCGCGCAGGCGCGCGATCGGCTGGACGACTACCCGCATCAGTTCTCCGGCGGCATGCGACAGCGGGTGATGATCGCGATGGCGTTGGCCTGCGAACCTCGGCTGCTGATCGCCGACGAACCGACCACGGCGCTCGATGTCACCATCCAGGCACAGATCCTGAAGCTGATCGACGACCTGCGCCGCCAGTTGGACATGGCGGTGATCTTGGTCACCCACGACCTCGGGGTGATCGCCGGCCGGGCCGATCGGGTGGTGGTGATGTACGCCGGCCGGGTGGTCGAGACAACCGACACCCTGACCTTGTTCGGCAACGCGCGGCACCCGTACACCGAGGCGTTGTTCAACGCGTTGCCGGAGCACGCGGCCAGTGCGGGCGGCCGGCTGCGGACCATCCCGGGCATCCCGCCGGACCTGACCGATCCGCCGGCGGCCTGCCGGTTCGCGGCTCGCTGCCCGCGGGCCCAGGACGACTGCCGGGCCATCGATCCGCCGCTGATCACCGAACGTCCGGGGCACAGCTTCGCGTGTCTGCATCCGGTCGGGGATCCGGAGCTGATCAGGCCGACCGGGCTGAAGCCGTTGCGGTTGGCCGAGGACTCGCCGGCGCCGACCAAGATCAAGATCAGCGAGCTGGACGTCGCGGACAAGCTGGACAGCGGCGTCCCGATCGGCCGGCCGCTGGTGCAGGTGGCCAACCTGGTCAAGGATTTCCCGGTCCGGCACGGCCTCTTCGGCCGGCAGGTCGGTGCGGTGTCGGCGGTCGCGGGGGTGAACCTGGAGATCATCCGCGGTCAGACCTTCGGCCTGGTGGGGGAGTCCGGCTGCGGCAAGACCACCACCGGGCGACTGATCGTCGGGCTCGAGGAGCCGACCGCCGGCACGGCCCTGATCGACGGCATCGACCTGTTCCGGCTGCGCGGAAAGGATCGCAGGCGCTACCGCCGCCGGGTGCAGTTCATGTTCCAGGATCCCTACTCCTCCTTGGATCCGCGGATGCGGGTGGGGGCGATCCTGCGCGAGCCGATGATCATCCAGGGCGTCGGCAGTCCGCGACAGCAACGGGCCCGGGTGGCCGATCTGCTGGCAGACGTCGGACTGCCGCACAACGCACTGGATCGCTACCCGCACGAATTCTCCGGCGGCCAACGGCAACGGCTCGGGTTGGCCCGGGCGTTGGCGCTGCAGCCGAAGTTGATCGTCGCCGACGAGCCGGTGTCCGCGCTGGATGTCTCCATCCAGGCACAGGTGCTGAACCGGATGCGAGACCTGCAGAGCGGTCTCGGACTGACCTACTTGATCATCTCCCACGACCTGTCGGTGATCCGCTACATGTCGGACCTGATCGGGGTGATGTACCTGGGCAAGCTGGTCGAGGTCGGACCGGCCGGTGACGTCTACGATCACCCGCTGCACCCGTACACCCACGGCTTGATCACCACCATCCCGGTCGCCGATCCGTGGAGCGAACGCAGCAAGGAACACCAGTTGGTGGCGGGCGAGCCGCCGTCGGCGGTGAATCCGCCGTCCGGTTGCCGCTTCCGCACCCGCTGCCCGCTGGCCCAGGAAGTCTGCGCCGCCGTCGAGCCTCCGCTGATCGAACTGCGCCCCGGCGGCCACAAGGTCGCCTGCCACTTCCCGCTGGAGGGAAAGGTCCCCGAGTCCATCGCCCAGAAGGTCACCGAGCCCACCGCCCAGTCGGTCCCTGAGCCTGTCGAAGGGCCCGACCCCATCTGACACACTGTGCGGGTGCTGGAACCGTTCTCCGAGGCCGACCAGGCCGCCGTGCACGCGCAACTCGGCCGGGTGCCGCGGGCCGTCGTCGGGGTCGCGCATCGCTGTCCCTGTGGGAAACCGGCGGTGTTGGCGACCGAGCCGCGGCTGCCGGACGGGACGCCGTTCCCGACCACGTACTACCTGACCTGCCCGCGCGCGACCGCGGCGATCTCTCGGCTGGAGTCCGACGGCCGGATGGCCGAGATGACCGATCGGCTCGCCGACGACGCCGAACTGGCCGAGGCCTATCGGGCTGCCCACCTGGCCTATCTGGCCGACCGGAAGTCGTTCGGTGACGGGCCGAGCGCCGACGTGCCGGAGATCGACGGAGTCAGCGCCGGCGGCATGCCGACCCGGGTGAAATGCCTTCATGCGTTGGCCGCACACGCGCTCGCCGTCGGACCGGGTGTGAACCCGTTCGGCGACGAGGCGGTGGCCGCGATCGGCGAATTCTGGCGTTCACCGTGCCTGTCCGACGTGATCGAGGAGCAGTCGTGACGAATACCCGACGGGCAGCGATCATCGACTGCGGCACCAACACCATCCGGTTGCTGATTGCCGACGACGACGGTCGTGGCGGACTGACCGAGGTCGACCGACGGATGGAGATCGTCCGGCTCGGCCAGGGCGTCGACGCCAAGGGCGAATTCCACCCCGATGCGATGCGTCGTACGTTCTCGGCCGCGGATCGGTATTCCGCACTGATCCGTGAGTACGAGGTCACGCCCGACCTGGTCCGGTTCGTGGCCACCTCGGCCACCCGTGATGCCCGGAACCGGGAAGCCTTCTTCGCCGGCATCGAACAACGGCTCGGCGTCACCCCCGAGGTGATCAGCGGCGACGACGAGGCCCGGTTGTCCTATGCCGGCGCGGTGTCCGGAGTTGCCGACGCTCAGGCTCCGGTGCTGGTGGTCGACATCGGCGGCGGTTCCACCGAGTTGATCATCGGCGACGCCGACCAGACCATGCAGCACGCGGTCTCGCTGGACATCGGCTCGGTACGGCTGACCGAACGCTACCTGCGCAGCGATCCGCCCGATCGGCAGCAGCTGTCGGCCGCAGTTGATCATGTGGATCGACTGCTGGACGGCGAGCCGATCGACTGGACGAGCGTTCGGACCTGGATCGGCGTCGCCGGCACGCTGACCACACTGGCCGCAATTGATCTTGACCTGTCCGACTACGACCGGTCGCTGGTGCACACCCACCGGATCGCCGCTGCCGAGGTGATCGCGATCGCCGACCGGCTCGCCGGGTCCACGGTGGAGCAGATCCGTGCGTTCGGGTCCGTTCACCCGCAACGTGCCGATGTGATCACCGCCGGCGCCTTGATCGCGGCTCGGATCGCGGCCCGACTGCCGAGCCTGGAGCTGGTCGTCAGCGAATCGGACATCCTCGACGGCACCGCGATGGAGCTGTTGCACGGGCCCGATCAAGGATCCGATCAAGAAAGGGAGCATCGGTGACCACCTACGCCATCACCGTCGTCGCCACCGACCAGCCCGGGATCATCGCCCGGGTGGCCGAGGCTCTGGCCACCGAGCAGCTCAACCTGGCCGACTCGTCGATGACGGTCCTGCACGGGCAGCTGGCGATGACGCTGATCTGCGCCGGCGACACCGAATTGGAGCGGGTGCGCTCGGCGATGAACGCCGCAGCCGGCGACGACCTGATCATTCATGTCCATCCGGTGCCCGACAGCGGTAGCGCCGCCGTGGCCGGATCGCCCTACCTGTTGACCGTGCACGGCGCGGACCGGCTCGGCATCGTGGCTGCGTTGACCGGCGTGATCGCGAACGCCGGCGGCAACATCACCGACCTGAGCACCCATCTGGCCGGCGAGCTGTACGCGCTCACCGCCGAGGTCGACCTGCCTGCCGACGCCGAGCTGTCCGAGGTCCGTACCGAGGTCGACGCCGCCGCGGCCCGGCTCGGTGTCGACGCCTGGTTGCAGCCGGTCGAGCAGGACGAGTTGTGACGGCGTTGGACATTCCGGACTGGTCTCAGCTGCTGCCAGCGGGTCGGGTGCTGCAGGTGGTCCGTGCTCCCGACCGGGTGTTGTCCCGGCCCGGCCCCGAGCTGGATCCGACCGCGCCGGACACCATCCAGCTCTGCGCCGATCTGGTCGCCACCATGCGGGTCTCGCCGGGTTGCGTCGGGCTGGCGGCGCCGCAGGTCGGGGTCTCCGGGCAGGCGTTCTGCATCGATGTCGCCGACCATCCGAAGACGCGTACCCATCACGGTCTGATCGTGCTGGTGAACGCGACGGTCGTGCAGTCCAGCCGCAACGAGAAGGCCCGCGAGGGCTGCATGTCGGTGCCCGATCTGACCGGGGACGTGAAACGTGCCAGCAGGGTCACCGTCGCCGGTCTGCTGCCGGTCACCGGCGAACGGGTCGAATTCAGCACCGACGCGTTCGAGGCGCGGGCACTGCAGCACGAGATCGATCACTGCAACGGCCGGATCTTCCTCGACCGCGTCGCGGGTGCGCACGCGCTGCACGCTCGGAAGGTTTACCTCGAAGCGCCGAACGAACACCGAGCGGCAAACCGGCCCGATTTGCCCGAAGGCTGACGATCCCACCTACTCTGGGCTGGATGTTTGCGGGGATCGATCGCAGTCAGCTGATCAGACTGCTGGTACGGGGCGTACTGACCGTACTGGTCTGCGGGCTGCTGGCGGCCCCGCTGGCAGCGATCTGGGGCCTCGGACACGCCGAGATCACCGACTATCTCGGGGCCAACCGGGCCACCATCGCCGTCGACTACACCGGCGAGACCCGGATCGATCTCGGACCGCTGGGCAACGCCTACCTGCCGCTGTCCTACGGCCCGGTCGGCCTGACGCTGACCATCCACGGGGTGGTCGAGCCGGCGACCGGTGGATCGCTGCTGTCGACCCAGACCCTGCAGTCCTACCTCAACCTGTACAACGATCCGGCCGAGGCGATCACCGGCATCCGCGACCAGCTGGTGACCAGTGCGATCAGTCACGCGGTGGTGGCCGAGATCGTGCTGGTGTTGATCATGATCGGCTGGACCCAGCGGCGACATTTCCTGTCCGCGCGGCTGGTCCGGATGAGTCGGACCCGGTACGCGGTGGTCAGCTACTTCGTGGTGATGATCATCACCGCCACGGTCACCGTCGCCCCGCCGGCGACCGCGCCCACCGCGCGCTATCCGGTGACGATCGCCGACGACACCCGCTTCGACGGGATGACGGTGGACTCGCAGTTGTTGGCCGACGTGCTCGACCGCGGCGTCAAGGGCGTACGGAAGATGGCGGCCCGGCAGAACGCCCAGATTGACGCGTACGTGGACAAGACGAAGGAGAACCTGGTCAACCAGACCAGCAAGATCCCGTCGCCCGCACCCGGCGAGCAGATGATCTTCGGCATCAGCGACCTGCACTGCAGCCTGGCGATGACCCGATTCTGGAAGGTGCTGGTCAGCCTGAGCGATCCGGCGATGGTGTTCAGCAGCGGCGACGACACCATGAACGGGACCGCCACCGAACGGACCTGTGTGGTGTCGGAGCGGGCTATCGCCGGCGACCGGCCGTTCATCGACGTCGGCGGGAACCATGACTCGCCGATCACCGAGCGGCAGATGAAGGCGGCCGGCGCGACCGTCCTCGACGGCAAGGTGACCAAGGTCGACGACGTCCGCTTCCTGGGCGATGACGATCCCGAGTACAACCCGCCGTTCAGCACCGACCGGGTGCAGGAACGGTCGGAAACCGAAGAGCAGTTGGGCAAACGCATGATCGACACCGCTGCCGGACGGAACGTGGACGTGATCATGGTCCATCAACCGGCGGCCGGTCGGGTGGTCGCCGACGCGAAGAACCCGCCGACGAAGCTGGTCGCCTGGGGCCACATGCACATCCAGGAAGGCCCGTACGTGAACACGCACGAGGACGGTTCCTGGACGGTGGCCATGCAACTGGGCACCGCGGGCGGGGTCGCGCCGCCGACGATCACCTCCTTCAGCACCCCGTTCAGTACGCCGCGGACCTCGGCCGACGGTTACTTCTTCTTCCGTGATCTTGAAACCGGGTTGATCACCGGCGTGCAACCGGTGCACTGCCTGCCCGACGGCTCGGTGATCATCGACAACCGCATTCCGACCGGTGACCTGGCCGACCTGCCTGCGCAGACTCGAGGCCGGCTGGGCGGCGACGAGGCGGCCCCAAACGCATCGGGCCGGGCGGTCTCGCCGAGTCCCTCCGGTACGAACGCTCCATCCTGAGCATCACGGATGGGTGCCGCCGGACGCTACGATCACCGGCAGCGCTCCCGTAGCCCAACCGGCAGAGGCAGGCGGCTTAAACCCGCCGCAGTATGGGTTCGAATCCCATCGGGGGCACCCGCAGTTCGGCGTCGCGAGAGTTCTGCTGACCCGGCTCGACCAGCTGGTCGATGCTGCCGATCAACTCCCGCAGCGCCGGCAGCGCCGCCGAGATGAGTTGCTGCCAGCCAGGGTGCAGCTCCTCGAACGAGGTCCGCAGGATCCGGGAGTTGGTGGCGTGCCAGCGGCGTACGGCGGTCTCGCCGTCGGCGGTCAGCGACAGTTGCACCGTACGCCGGTCATCGGGGTTGCTGCTGCGGGTCACCAGACCGGCGGCCTGCAGTCCGTTCACCAGCGTGGTCACCGAATTGGGCGCCAGATGCAGATACCGGGCAATCCGTCCCGGCCGCGCGCCCGGGTTCTCCGCCACCGCCGACAGCAGCTCCAACTGAGCCACCGAGAGTTTGTTGCCGGGGTCGGCGGACCGGGCGGCGCGTCGCATCGCGCGTCGTAGCCGGGCGACCGCGTCGGCCAGGTCTCGTTCGGTGTCGTTGTCGCGCGCCCTGTTGTTCCGCACAGCATGGTCGTCCTGCACCAGATGCCTCCATTTCCTACCGGAATAATAGTGAATCACATGCGGGCCGGGTCGGCGCTCGCGTCCCAGTCGGTGACAGAACGGCCGACGGGCCTGACAGACTGTGTCCGTGGACCTTCGCTATGGCATGAACCCCAATCAGCCGCACGCCCGGATCGAACCGGTCGGCGATCGGCTGCCCTTCGAGGTGTTGTCCGGCGCGCCCGGATTCATCAACCTGCTGGACGCGCTGAACTCCTGGCAGTTGGTGGCCGAGGCAGCGGCCGCGACCGGCCAGGTCGCGGCGACCTCGTTCAAGCACGTCTCGCCGGCCGGTGTCGCGGTCGACGGCGACGTGCCGCCGTTCCTGCTGGACGTGCTCCGGGTGGACCAAGATCAACTGTCGCCGGTCGCGTCGGCCTACCTGCGGTCGCGCAGCTCCGACCCGCGGGCCTCGTACGGTGACTTCATCGCGATCAGCGGCGTGGTGGACGAGTCGGCCGCGCAGTTGATCAAGAAGGTGGTCTCCGACGGGATCATCGCCGCCGGCTACACGCCGGAGGCGCGGGAGATCCTGTCCAGCAAGCGTAAGGGCTCCTACCTGGTGCTGCAGGCCGATCCTGCCTATCAGCCGCCGGCCACCGAGACCCGGGAGATCTTCGGCGTCCGGCTGATCCAGGACGCCGACATCACCCCGCTAACCATCGAGTCCGAACTCGGTGAGGTGATCGTCGGTTCGGTCGACGACGCCGGCAAGCGGGATTTGATCTTGGGACTGATCGCGCTGAAATACACCCAGTCCAACTCGGTGGCCTACTCCCGCGACGGACAGGTGATCGCGATCGGCGCCGGCCAGCAGTCCCGGATCGCCTGCACCGCGCTGGCCGGCGAGAAGCTCGCCACCTGGCTGTGGATCCAGCACCCGCGGATCCGCGAGGTCGCCGCCGCGCAGAAGGGCCAGGACCGGCTGAATCTCTTGTACGCCTTGGCTCTGGGCGATGCCGCCGGTGCCGGCGAGTTGATCAAGGACGCGTTGACCGACGACGAACGGCAGCAGATCCTGGCCGACACCACCGGCATCAGCTTCACCTCCGACGGCTTCCTGCCCTTCTCCGACAACGTCGAGGAGGCCCACAAGTACGGCGTCTCCACCATCGCCGCGCCGACCGGTTCGGTCCGCGACGACGCCGTCTTCGACCGCTGCCGCGACCTCGGCATCAGCTTCGTCAAGACCCCTCGGCGCTATTTCCATCACTAGCTAGTCTGCGCGGTCGGGTTGGGTGCCTGCTGCCGCGATTTACGCTGGCGGCTTCCGTTCCGGGGGACGACCCCCGGACCCCCGGGCGTGGTTGCGTTCACGGTCGGGTCGCCGCGGCGCCTCCGCTGCGCGCGGCACCGGTCTCGCGCTGGGGCGCTCGACGGGCGTGCGTAGGTTGCGTTGAGGTGTCCGGGTTTTCAAGATCAACTTGCTGGTCGGTCCCTGGCGTTTGTATCGAAGCTCCCGAGCACCCCGCGCCGCTTTTCAGGTCCCTGAGCTTGCCGAAGGGCCCTGGGTTTGTCGTAGGTCCTGAGCTTCTCGAAGGACCGGTAACGCAACCGCGGCCCTCCTCGCGGGCCGTAGGGCTACTCTGCGGTGACCACGGACGGAGGAGGATGATGTCGGCAGAGGGGGTGGCATCAACCTGGCAGCAGGTTCGCGATCAGCACGTGCTGTACGAAGATGATCTTGTGCTGGTGATCGACAAGCCGGGCGGGATCGGGTTGGTGGGGGAGCGGCACGACACCGATCTGATGCAGCAGGCGCGGGATGCCGGCGAGTTCGTGATGCCGGCCCACCGGATCGACAAGGTGACCAGCGGGCTGGTGCTGCTGGCCCGTGACCAGCAGACCCACGCGATGCTGACCCGCCAGTTCGCCGACCGTACGGTGATCAAGGAATATCTGGCCGTCGTCCGCGAGCCGGGGCTCGGTGACCACGGTCGGATCGATCTCCCGCTCAGCGTCGGCCGCAAGTCCCGGGTCCGGGTGGCGGCCAACCGCGACGACATCACCGAGATCGAACCCGGCCACTGGACGGTCCCGGCGGGCCGCGTCTTCGATCACGTCCGCAGCTATCCGGCCAGCACCGACTTCCGGACAGTCGCCGAGACCGAGGATCACGCCGCGCTGGCGCTGCGGCCGCACACCGGACGACGCCACCAACTGCGGGTCCAGTTGGCCTGGATCGGCCACCCGATCGAGGGCGACCCGTTGTTCTGCAAGCCGACCGGTCCGCGGACCCATCTGCACTCGTGGCGGTTGACCTTTGCCCACCCGACACAAGGCGAGCTGACCGTGACCGCCGACCCTGTCGAGGCGTTCTGGCAGCCGCTCGGCGGCCCCGTACCGGAACTCACAGGCAACCCATAGCAACCCTCGGTCGGCCGTCAGCCTCGCCACGTAGACTGACCGCAGCCGACCGAGGCGTCGGCCGATGAACAGTGAGGACACTCCATGTTGCGTAGTTCGAACCCCGTTCTTTCGCGGAAGGACGCGTTCACCCCCGCTGCTCCTCAGTACGGCCAGCCGTCGTACGCGCCCGAGCAGGGCTTCGGCCAGCAGCCCTACCCGCAGCAGGGTTACGGCCAGCCGCCGTACGGCAACGACGGTCAGCCGGTCGAGCCGGCCGAGGGTCGGATGACGTTCGACGACGTGGTCAGCAAGACGATGATGACGCTGGCCGTGCTGGTGGCCGGTGCGGTCGCCAGCTGGTGGGGCGTCAGCTCGGGCGTGGTGCCGCCGGTCATGGTCTGGCCGGCCATGATCATCTCGGCGATCGTCGGTTTCATCACCGTGTTCGCCGTCACCGCCCGGCGCAAGGTCAACCCGGCCTTCGTGCTCGTCTACGCGGCGATCGAGGGCATCTTCATCGGCATGCTCAGCCTGATGTTCGAGCGGCTCTACCCGGGCATCGTGATGCAGGCCGTGATCGGCACCTTCGCCGCCGCCGGCGTGACCTTGGCCGCGTACAAGATCTTCAACATCCGGGTCACTCCGAAGTTCCGCAAGGTGGTCATCCTGGCCACCATCGGCTTCGCGGTCGCGATGCTGATCAACCTCGTCTTTGCGCTGTTCGGGATGAATCTCGGACTGCGCGGCGTCGGCGGCTTCAGCATGCTCGGGCTGCTGTTCTCCGCGATCGGTGTCACCCTCGCGGTGCTCAACCTGGTGCTCGACTTCGACTACATCGAGCAGGGCGTCGCCCAGGGAGCCCCCGCCAGCGAGTCCTGGCGCGGCGCGTTCGGCCTGACCGTCACCATGGTCTGGCTCTACGTCGAGATCCTGCGGATCCTGTCCTACCTGCGCCGATGATCATCAACTGACCACGAACGGGCCGAGACTCAGCGGAGTCTCGGCCCGCTCTGTTTCCGGCTAGGGTCGCCTCGTGGAGTACGTGAACTCGCTGATCGAACTGGTCGGCAACACCCCGCTGCTCAAGCTGTCCCGGGTCACCGACCGCGGCGACGCCGAGGGGCCGTTGGTGCTGGCCAAGGTCGAATACCTCAATCCCGGCGGCTCGGTGAAGGACCGGATCGCGGTGAAGATGATCGACGCGGCCGAACGCGAGGGGAAGCTCAAGCCCGGCGGAGTGATCGTCGAACCGACCAGCGGCAACACCGGGGTCGGGCTGGCGATGGTGGCGCAGGCCCGCGGCTACCGCTGCATCTTCGTCTGCCCGGACAAGGTCAGCGAGGACAAGCAGAACGTGCTTCGCGCGTACGGGGCCGAGGTCGTCGTCTGCCCGACCGCCGTCGACCCGGAACACCCCGACTCCTACTACTCGGTCTCGGATCGGCTGATGCGGGAGACCGAGGGCGCCTGGAAGCCGGACCAGTACAGCAATCCGAACAACCCGGCCAGCCACTACGAGACCACCGGCCCGGAGCTGTGGCGGCAGACCGAGGGTCGGATCACCCACTTCGTCGCCGGCATCGGCACCGGCGGCACCATCTCCGGCACCGGCCGCTACCTCAAGGAGGTGTCCGACGGCCGGGTGCAGATCATTGGCGCCGATCCGGCCGGCTCGGTCTACTCCGGCGGCAGCGGCCGGCCGTACCTGGTCGAGGGCGTCGGCGAGGACTTCTGGCCGGACAACTACGACCGGCAGATCTGCGATCGGGTGATCGAGATCTCCGACGCAGACTCGTTCGCGATGACCCGCCGGCTGGCCCGGGAGGAGTCGCTGCTGGTCGGCGGATCGTCCGGGATGGCCGCCGCCGCCGCGGTCCGGCTGGCCGCCGAGCTCGACGACCCGGATGCGGTGATCGTGGTGTTGCTGCCCGATTCCGGCCGCGGCTACCTGACCAAGATCTTCTCCGACGTCTGGCTGGCCCGGTACGGGTTCGCGCCGCGACCGGACGCGGCGGTCCGCACCGTCGGTGACGTGCTGCGGGAGAAGTCGGGCAATCTGCCGACCCTGGTGCACACCCACCCGAACGAGACGGTCGCCGAGGCGGTACAGATCCTCCGCGAGTACGGGGTGTCCCAGATGCCGGTGGTCCGGGCCGAGCCGCCGGTGATGGCGGCCGAGGTGGTCGGCTCGGTCAGCGAACGCGGCCTGCTCGGCGCCCTGTTCAACCGCTCGGTGCAACCGGCCGCGGCGGTGGAGTCGGTGATGGAACCGGCGCTGCCGATGCTCGGCGGCTCCGAACCGGTGCACGCCGCCGTCGAAGCCCTCGTCGACAACGACGCTCTGCTGGTCCTGGAGGGCGGCCGGCCCGCCGGCATCGTCACCCGGCAAGACCTCCTCACCGACATCTGACGCACCGCTGTATCACCGGTGATACGGTGTCCCCATGGAAGCTGTCACGGTCCGGGAGCTCCGAAACCACGGCGGCGACGTGCTGGATCGGGTGGAGCGGGGCGAGACCCTGCTGATCACCCGCAACGGCGTCGAGGTCGCTGAGATTCGCCCGCTTCGGCGACGCAGTCCGCGTCCGGCCGAGTTGATCGAGCGCCGACGGGGCATGCCGCAGGTCGATCCGATCAAGCTCCGGCGGGACATCGATGCTGTGATTGATTCAAGTGTGTGAGCGACCGTTTCAACCGGAGTCAATGAATGGGAAGAGTGCCGGTGATGGCTGAACCCGGCCTACGCCCAGATCGCGGAATGCTCGACACCTCCACTGTCATTCTGTTGGGTCGGTTGAGCGAACCGCAGGAACTGCCGGACGATTGTGTAGTCAGCGCGGTGACCGTCGCGGAGTTGTCGGTCGGACCGCTCGTCGCCGACACCGATGAGGAGCGCGAAGCGCGGCAAGCGCACCTCCAACAGGCGGAATCGGACTTCGACACGATCAGCTTCGACCGTAGCGCTGCGCGCGAGTTCGCTGCCGTAGCAGCCTCGCTGCGACGCTCCGGGCGGAAGTCGAACGCGCGGGCGTACGACGCGCTGATCGCGGCCTCTGCCATCGCCGAAGGGCTACCGCTGTACACCTGCAATCCCGACGACTTCGAAGGAATCGAACGGCTTGACCTGCGCCCCGTGCGCCATCCCGACGGCTGATGCCTGCGTCGTTCTCTACTACGCTGCGTCGGTGTGAAGGGCTGCGTCGTGAGGGATAGGGCATGATCGTCGGGTTGAGCCTGGTGGTGATCGGGATCGCTGTGGTGACGACGATCTGGGGCCTGGTGTCGATGGCCGTCGGCAAGCCGCCGGGCAACCTGCAGTTCTACTGGTCGTTCCTGACCGAGCTCGCGGTGATCGTGCAGTCGGTGGTCGCGTTCATCACCATGGCGCGCGGCCACTGGCCGGCGGAGACGGCGACGTCGATCGGCTACCTGATCGGGCTGCTGGTGCTGATGCCGGCCGCGATCTGGTGGGCGGTCTCCGACCGCAGCCGCTACTCCGGGCTGGTGATGACGATCGCCGGTGCCGCGATCGCGGTGATGACACTGCGGCTGCTGGACATCACCGGAGCGCTCGGTGGCTGAGCAGAACCAAGATCAACAAACTCGGCCGGCCACCCGGCGCGGACCGGGGCGGGTGCTGATCGCCGTCTACGGCCTGTTCGCGATCGCCGCCAGCTCCCGGGCCGGCGTCCAGCTCGCCACCCAGTTTCACGAAGCCCCGTTGGCCTATCTGCTGTCGGCGCTGTCCGGAGCGATCTACATCCTGGCCACGATCGCGCTGGCGCTGGGGAATCGGGTCGGCCGCACCCTGGCCTGGATCGCGATCAGCTGCGAACTGGTCGGCGTGCTCGCGGTCGGCACCGCCAGCCTGGTCGACCCGGCCGCGTTCCCCCAGGCCACGGTCTGGTCCAGCTACGGAATCGGGTACGGGTTCGTGCCGCTGGTGCTACCGTTCATCGGGCTGTACTGGCTGTGGCGCACGCGCGATTGATCATCAACGCGCGCTCCTGCTCGTTGCCCACCAACTCGGCGGCCCGGCGGAATTCCTCGGCCGCCTCGTCGCCCCGGTCGAGCTTGGCCAGCAGGTCGCCGCGGACGCTGTGCAGCAGGTGATAGCGCTCCATCGCCGGCAGGTCGCGGAGTTGATCAACCAGCTGCAGGCCCGCCGCCGGACCGTACGCCATGCCCAGTGCGACCGCCCGATTCAGCTCCACCACCGGCGACGGTGACACCTCGGCCAAGGTCTCGTAGATGGCCGCGATCATCGTCCAGTCGGTGTCCTCGGCGGTGAGCGCGCGGGCGTGGCAGGCGGCGATGGCAGCCTGCAGTGCATAACTGCCGCGAGCACCGCCGAGTCGATGGCACTCGTCCAGGGCCTGCAGCCCGCGCACGATCAACAACCGGTCCCAGCGGGAACGCTGTTGATCAAGCAACAGCACCGGATTACCGTCATGATCGGTACGAGCATGCAGCCGCGACGCCTGCAGCTCCATCAACGACGTCAGCGCGAACACCTCGGGCTCGGTCGGCAGCAGTCCGTACAGCATCCGGCCGAGCCGCTGCCCGGTGATGCACAGTTCGGGCCGCATCCAGTCGTCACCCGCGCTGGCCGCGTACCCCTCGTTGAAGATCAAGTAGATCA
The DNA here is from genome assembly GCF_007362775.1 of Microlunatus elymi. Taxonomy (NCBI): domain Bacteria; kingdom Bacillati; phylum Actinomycetota; class Actinomycetes; order Propionibacteriales; family Propionibacteriaceae; genus Microlunatus; species Microlunatus elymi. The sequence continues at coordinate 4,456,128 of NZ_CP041692.1, read as the reverse complement.
CCGACAGCACCGTCGGTAGCCGGTCCGGCAACTGGTCCGCGGTCGGTGCCTCGAAACCGATCTCCTTGCTGGCAAGGGTTTTCTTGGCTCGTACGATGCGTTGGGCGATCGTCGTCTCGGTGCTCAGGAACGCCCGGGCGATCTCCGCCGTGGACAGGCCGCCGACCACCTTGAGGGTCAACGCGACCCGGGCGTCGGGACCGAGTACCGGATGGCAGGCGGTGAAGATCAACCGCAGCAGGTCGTCGCCGATCTGATCATCGAGTCGGTCGTCGACCGCGCCGTACGGATCTTCATGATCATCAAGCTCGGCGCCGATGATCTTGAGCTTGTCCCGCAGTGTCACCTCACGCCGGATCCGGTCGATCGCGCGTCGTTTCCCGGTTGTCATCAGCCAGGCTCCCGGATTGCGTGGGATGCCCTCGACCGGCCACTGTTCCATCGCCGCCAGCAGGGCGTCCTGCGCCACCTCCTCGGCGGTGCCGAGATCACCCAGCAGCCGCGCCAGCCCGCTGATCAGGCGGGCGGCCTCGATCCGCCACACCGCCTCGATGCGTTCGTTGACCTCGTCCAGCGTCACCCGGCTCACGCCCACACGATACGCACCTGGACTGCGGTGATCAGTCGAGATGGCGGGCGTCGTTGAAGCCGTTCAGCGTCCACCGGGGGTGGTCGGGCTCCGGGTCGTGCTGCCAACGGGTGAGGCTGGTGTTCTCGGGATTGATCCGTACCCGCGTCGCGGTGGCGCCCAGCCCGAACGCCACCGCGAACGACACGTCGATCACGCCGCCATGGGTGACCGCCACCACCCGCTGATCGGGATGCCGGTCGACCAGGGAGGTCAGCGCGGAGCCGACCCGGGCCAGGAAGGTCGCCCAACTCTCACCGCCGGTGGCGAACTCCTGGTAGGGGCGTGCGGTCAGACTCTGCTCCATCCTGGGCCAGCGCGCCGACCAGTCGTCGTGGGACAGCCCGTCGGCCTCGCCGACCCGCAACTCCTGCAACTCGTCGTCGTCCTTGATCGGCAGATCCATCGCCTCGGCGACGTAGCGGGCCGTCTCCTGCGCGCGGGGCAGGGTGCTCGCGTACAGCACGTCCGCGGTGGCCTGCTCGGCCCGTAGCCGGTCACGCAGCAGCTCGGCCTGACGTCGACCGAGGTCGGTCAGGCCGAGATCGCCGCGCATCCCGCCGACGACCGGATTCACATTGGCGTGGGACTGGCCATGACGGATCAAGATCAGTTCGGTCGGCATGTGACCATCCAACCGGGTCTTCGATCGCCGCCGTCTACGGGGTGCGTACGAGCGGTGAGGTCAGCCGTCCTGCCGCGTCGCGGTGCGAACCTGCTCCTCGAGGTCACGTACCTCGGACGGCAGCGAGTCGCCGAATTCCTCCAGCTCGTAGACCGGCCGCAGTTGGATCTCGGTGCCGTCACCGCCGGGGCAGCGCTGGAACCATTCCTTGGCCTCGGCCAGCGAGGACACCTGGACGATCCAGAAGCCGGCCACCACCTCCTTGGCCTCGGTGAACGGGCCGTCCACCACGGTCGGGCCGTCGCCGGTCCACTTCACCTTGGCGCCGTCCTTGGTCGCGTGCAGTCCCTCGGCCGACAACAGGATCCCGGCCTTCACCAGCTCCTCGTTGAATCGGCCCATCGCCGCGAACTCCTCCGGGTCGGGGATCCGGCCGGTCTCGCTGTCCTCGTTGCCCATCATGAACGCCATGACTCGCATCGGTCCTCCTCTGACTGTGCGGGTGGTGCCTCAGCATGCCCGCGATCGGTGTCTGTTGCCAGTGCGTCGGACCAACCTGGTTTGTTTCGACAACCGCGGACAGAAAAGTCGAAAATCCCGCTCCTTGACCCTGACGCTGCGTCAGGTGCTGCACTGGAGTAACAGCCGAAACGGGCTGCCACCGATGCTGGAGGAACGTCAGATGAAGCAGCAAATGATCATGCCGATCGACTACGACCCGACCCGCTGGGCCGAGCACACGGCGTACACCGATCCCGGACGGCACGCCGAGCTGCTGCAGGCCGTGCCACCGGACCTTGATCAACTTTCTGCGGTGGCGCGCAATCTGATCATTCACTACCGCGCCTCGGCGATGGAACTGCCCGAGGAGACCAAGCCGGACATCAACGCCCGTTGGCTGGAAGCGATTCTCGACCTTGATCAACAGCGTCACCCCGGCGACCTGGCCGCCGAACGGGATCCGCTGTCGAGAGTGCAGGGCTGCTGCCGGGATCATTCGCTGTTCGCCGCCGCGGTGTTGCGTCAGCATGATCAGCCGGCTCGGATCCGGTACGGGTTCGCCGGCTACTTCGCGCCGGGTTTCCATGTCGATCACGTGGTGGTCGAGCGCTGGCTACCGGACGAACATCGCTGGCTGCGGTTCGATCCGGAGGTCGAGGAGCCGTGGGAATCGATGCCCACACCCAGAGACATCCCGCCCGGCACGGGACAGCCGTACGAGACCGCGGCCGAGGCGTGGACGGCGTACCGCAACGGAAGCATCGATCCGCAGACGTACGGCGTCGGCACCGACGTCCCGATCCGCGGACCGTGGTTCCTGCAGTGTGCGGTGCTGATCGATGCCGCCTTCCGGGCCGGCACGGAGCTGCTGCTGTGGGACGGCTGGGGTGCGATGAGCGACCCGGACGGACCGACCGAAGATCAGGTCGAGATCGCTGATCAGCTCAGCGAGTTGATCATGAAAGCCGACGCCGGTGACGTCGCCGCCGAACGAGAGTTGATCACTCGGATGCAGTCGGATCCGACGGTGGCCGTGCCGGAAACGGTGCTGATGATCAGCCCCTGGGGCGAGCCGCCGCAGCCGACAGATCTGACCCGTTCGGCAGTCATCGGAAGCTGAGCAGGCGATTGACGTCTGCGAGTAGGGTCGAGTGGTCGCCCGCCCAGATGATCCGCCGAGATGAGAGGTGGCAGCCGCCATGAAGACGATCCTGAACATCATCTGGTTTGTGTTCTGCGGTTTGTGGCTGGCGATCGGCTACTTCACCGCGGGCATCATCTGCTGCATCCTGATCGTCACCATTCCGTGGGGGATCGCGTCGTTTCGGATCGGCGCGTACGCGATGTGGCCGTTCGGTCGGGTGGTGGTCGACAAGCCGACCTCCGGCATCGGCGCCGCGCTGGGCAACATCATCTGGCTGGTGGTGGCCGGGATCTGGCTGGCGATCGGTCACGTGCTGACCGCGATCCCGCTGTTCGTCTCCATCATCGGCATCCCGCTCGGCTGGGCGAACCTCAAGTTGATCCCGGTGTCGTTGATGCCGCTGGGCAAGGAGATCGTACGCAGCGACACGATCCTGCCGGCCTACCGGCACAACTGAACCAGCTGCGACAGCCGGACGCGGATCGTCCGGAACCACGGCTAGCGTGACGCCGACTCCCGGAAGGAGAAGGCGATGCACGATGTCACGGGTTGGTTGATGGACAGCGATCCAGCCCTGCGATGGCAGGTGCTGCGGGACCTCGAGGACGCGCCGAGCGAACACGTCGCCGCCGAACGCGCCAAGGTGGCCGAGACCGGGTGGGGCAAGCGGCTGCTCGACCTCCAGGTCGACGGGCAGTGGGCCGGCGGCGCCTGCTTCCCGGCCACGGATTGGCAGCCGCCCGAACACTTGAGCAGATTTCCCGACGGTCAGCCGTGGACGGCGACGCTGCCGACCTTGCGGCTGTTGCGGGAGTTCGGCGTCGATCCGGACGTGCCGGCGGTGCGGGCGGCGATCGCCGGTGTCCGCGACAACTCCCGCTGGGAGTACGACGGTGCGCCGTTCTTCGACGGTGAGGTCGAGCCGTGCATCAACGGCGGTGCGGTGGCGCTGGGTGCCTACTTCGGGGAGAAGGTGGACAGGATCGTCGGCCGGCTGCTGGGCGATCAACTCGCCGACGGCGGCTGGAACTGCGACAGCGTGAATCTGGAGAACGGGTCGACCCGGTCGTCGTTCCACTCGACCATCTGCGTGCTGGACGGTCTGCTGGCCTACGAACGGGCCGGCGGCGACGTTGCGGTCGGGGATGCCCGAAGAGCAGGGGAAGAGTATCTGCTGTCCCGCAAGCTCTTACGACGGGCGAGCACCGGTGAGGTGGTCGATCCGGATTGGTTGCTCTTCTCCTTCCCGACCCAGTGGCACTACGACGTGTTGTACGGACTGGACTACTTCCGTACGGTCGGCGGCGCTCCGGATCCGCGACTGGCCGAAGCGATCGAGCTGGTCCGCGACAAGCGGCAACCGGACGGCCGCTGGCTGCTGGAGAACACCCATCCGGGCATCGTCCACTTCGAGATGGAGGACGGCGACGGCCGACCGAGCCGCTGGAACACACTGCGTGCCCTCCGTGTCCTGCGCTGGCACGACCGCGACCAGCCGTGATCGTGGCGAATGTCGGTGGCCACCGCCATGCTGGGACGATGCGCATCGGCATCCACATCCCACCGACCATCCCACCCGAGCGTCTGCGAAGCCTGGCCGAGAGGGCCGATCGGACCGGCCTGGACGAGCTCTGGGTCTGGGAGGACTCGTTCAAACAAAGCGGTGTCGCCTCGGCAACCGCGGCACTGGCCTGGACCGACAACCTGCGAGTGGGCATCTCGTTGCTGCCCGTGCCGCTGCGAAATCCAGCATTGACGGCGATGGAGTTGGCCACCATTTCGCGGATGTTCCCGGGCCGGTTCGTCGCCGGCATCGGTCACGGCGTCCAGGAATGGATGGGCCAGGCCGGTGTCCGAGCCGAGTCTCCGCTGACGTTGCTTCGGGAACACGCGACCGCGATCCGGCGACTGCTGGCCGGCGAGGAGGTCAGCATGGACGGCCGCTACGTACGGCTGGACCGGGTCAGGCTGGACTGGCCGCCGACGGCACCGCCACCGCTGATGATCGGCGGTGCCGGTCCGAAGTCGGTGGCGCTGGCGGCCGAACTCGGCGACGGCAACCTCTTCACCAACGCCCTCACCGACGATCAGGTACGAGACCTGATCGCCGCGGTGATCGCGGTCAAGACGAAGATCGGAGCGGCCGACGCCGATCGTCCGGAGATCGGCGCCGCGCAGATCGTCGCCACCGGACCTGATGCCCAGCAGCGACTCGACCGCGAACTGCCGCTGTGGGATGCCCAGCCGGGGCTCGGTATCGGCGTGGCCGGGGACGCCCGGACCGTGGCCGCCGCAGCCCGGCGCTACGCATCATTCGGTGTGACCAGCTACGGCGTCCAACCGACCGCCGACGAGCCCGATCTGGAGGCCTTCATCAGCTTCCTGGCCGAGGAGGTGAAGCCCCTGATCGCTTCGGTGGGCACTTGACCTGACCGCGCGACAAGAGGGAAGAATGGCGGCCAGGAGGCGAGATGATGGCCGGCATCGACAGCTACGTCGCGACACCCAGCGGACCGATAAAGGGCGGGCTGGTGCTGATCCACGAGATCTGGGGATTGAGCGATCACATCAAGCAAGTCGCCGATCGGTTCGCCGGCGAGGGCTACCTGACGTACGCGCCCGACATCCTGACCCATGCCGGCGTCACACCGAAGGCAGGCGAAGAGTTGCAGCGGCTGCTGGCGAGCCCGGATCCCGAGACTCGGCAGGCGGCGCAGCCGCTGATGCGCGAGCGCACCGCACCTGCGCACGACCCGGCCTACGCCCAGTGGGCCGTGCCGGCGCTGCGCGAAGTGGTTGATGATCTTCAACGCCGGCCCGCGATCGACGCCCGGATCGGTGTGGTCGGTTTCTGCTTCGGCGGCTCGTACACGTTCGCGCTGGCCGCTGCGGACGAACGGATCCTGGCCGCCGTACCGTTCTACGGCTCGCCGCCGGACCTTGATCAAGTCCCGCGGATCTCCTGTCCGGTGCTCGGCATCTACGGCAGCCAGGACGAACGGCTGATGGAGAGCCTGCCGGCCGTACGGGGGAAGATGGCCGAGGCCGGTGTCGACTTCACCGTGAAGATCTACGACGGAGCCCAGCATGCGTTCTTCAACGAAACCGGCAACCGGTACGACGCCGAGGCAGCGGCCCACGCCTGGCAACTGGCCCTGGATTTCCTCGATCGCCACCTGGCCGCCTGAACGCGGCGTCCGCGAGCGCTCACCGTCCTGTGACGCGGGCGTCCGTCACACGGCGACGTTGCAGGTGACTCCGGTGGCGTGCACGGGGCAGTAACCGTTCGGGACCTTGATCAGATACTGCTGGTGATAGTCCTCGGCAAAGTAGAACGGGCCGGCCGGGAGGATCTCGGTGGTGATCTTGCCGAAACCCTGCTTCTCGAACTCTGCTTGGAAATCTGCGGTCACCTGCTCGGCGATCTCGCGTTGTTGATCATTGACGACATAGATCGCCGAACGGTACTGGGTGCCGAGGTCGTTGCCCTGCCGCATGCCCTGGGTCGGGTCGTGATTCTCGTAGAAGATCTTCAGCAGTTCGGCGTAGTTGATCTTGGTCGGATCGTACGCGACCAGCACGACCTCGGCGTGGCCGGTGCGGTTGGCGCAGACCTCCTCGTACGTCGGGTTCGGCGTGTAGCCACCGGCGTAACCGGCCGCGGTCAGCGTCACTCCCGGGGTCTGCCAGTACAGCTTCTCCGCACCCCAGAAACAGCCCAGCGCGAAGTAGGCCAGCTCGGAGCCCTCCGGCACCTTGTGCAACTCGGTGCCGAACACCTCATGGAAGGTCGGCCCGGCCAACACCGGGGTGTCGCGGCCGGGCAGCGCCTGCTCCGCCTCGATCAGGGTCTGCTTGTGCTGTGAGAACAACGCCACGACTTCCGCCTCCTTCGCTCCGGGTCCGGTCGACTCTCCGCACCCACCGGTCTCAATCCGATCCCGACGTCCGGTATTCCCCTGCTGAGGGCCGGTCGTCGTGCTCGACACCGACGGTACGCTCCCGAGCATGACCGAGCAGCCCGCCGCAGACCGGACAGGATTCGAGACCCTCGCCATTCATGCCGGCCAGGAACCGGATCCCACCACCGGGGCGGTGGTGCCACCGATCTACGCCACCTCCACCTACGCCCAGGACGGCGTCGGCGGGTTGCGATCCGGCTACGAATACTCCCGATCGGCCAACCCGACCCGGACGGCCCTGGAGGAGTGCCTGGCCGCGCTCGAGGGTGGCGTACGAGGTCTTGCGTTCGCCAGCGGACTGGCCGCAGAGGACGCGGTGATCCGGGCCCTCACCCGACCGGGTGATCAGGTGCTGTTGCCGAACGACGCCTACGGCGGCACCTACCGGCAGTTCGCCCAGCTGCATCAGCGCTGGGGACTGGAAATCACGCCGGTGCCGATCACCGATCCGCAGACCGTCGCCGCAGCGATCACCCCGGGCAGGACCACGCTGGTGTGGCTGGAGACGCCGACCAACCCGTTGCTGAACGTTGCCGACATCGCCGCCATCGCCGACGCCGCGCATCAGGCCGGGGCGAAGGTCGTCGTCGACAACACCTTCGCCACGCCGTACCTGCAACAGCCGCTGCGGCTGGGCGCCGACGTGGTCGTGCACTCGACCACCAAGTACTGCGGCGGCCACTCCGACGTGGTCGGCGGCGCCGCGATCACCGCCGATGTTGATCTTGGTGAACGGCTGGCCTGGCATCAGAACGCGATCGGCGGTGTGGCCGGGCCGTTCGACGCGTGGCTGGTGCTGCGTGGGCTGAAGACCCTTGCGCTGCGGATGGATCGGCACTGTGCCAACGCCGCCCGGATCGCGGCGCATCTGCAAGATCATCCGGGCGTGGCGGAGGTGCTCTATCCCGGCCTGGACAGCCATCCCGGTCACGATCTTGCTGCGCGACAGATGCGCCACTTCGGCGGCATGATCAGCTTCCGGGTTGCCGCCGGGGAACAGGCCGCCTTGGACGTCTGCGGCCGGACCAAGACCTTCACCCTCGGCGAATCGTTGGGTGGCGTGGAGTCCTTGATCGAACACCCTGGCCGAATGACGCACATGTCGGTCGCCGGCACCGCGCTGGAGGTGCCGGCGGATCTGATTCGGCTCAGCGTCGGCATCGAGACGATCGACGATCTGATCGACGATCTTGATCAAGCTCTCGGCCGAGCGAAGCCAGGACACTAGGTCAGCGGTCGATCCGCCAGTCGATGGGGTCGGCGCCGAAGTTGATCAAGTACTGGTTGACGCGGCTGAACGGGCGGGAGCCGAAGAAGCCGCGGTCGGCCGACATCGGCGACGGGTGCGCGCTGCTGATGTACGGAACAGTGCCCAGCATCGGGATCAACGACTGGGCGTCGCGTCCCCACAAGATCGCCACCAGCGGCCCGCCGCGGCCGACCAGTGCCTCGATCGCGCACTGGGTGACCTCCTCCCATCCCTTGCCCCGATGGGAAGCCGACCTACCGGGCTGCACGGTGAGGACCCTGTTCAGCAACAGCACGCCCTGATCGAACCAGGGCGTCAGATCGCCCCCGGCGGCGGGCGGAATGCCGAGATCGGTGTTGAGCTCGCGATAGATGTTGGCCAGACTGCGGGGGATCGGCCGGACGTGCGGGGCGACCGAGAACGACAGTCCCACCGGGTGACCCGGCGTCGGGTACGGGTCCTGGCCGACGATCAACACCCGCACCTCGGCCAACGGCAGGGTGAAGGCGCGCAGCACGGCATCGCCGGCGGGCAGGTAGCCGCGGCCGGCGGCCAGCTCGGCCCGCAGGAAGTCGCCCATCCGCCGTACGGTGGGCGAGACCGGCTCCAGCGCGGCGGCCCAGTCCGGGCTGACCAGTTCGTTCAGCGGCTTTCCTGACACGCCTGCTCCCTATCGCTCGTGTTCACCGGGGATGATGTCATGGAGCCGGGTACCAGTACGTTTGGTGGCTACGGTTGGTGGCCCAGATCTACCGCCGAGACGCAGGGGGCAGAATGGCAGCGCAGGATCGTTCGCCCATCCGGGGCCGATTGGGCGTCGGACGGCTGCGGCGTGCGCGGGCCGGCATGCAGGCGCACGCGGACGGCGACGACCGGCTGGACGAGGTCGCGGTCCAGCATTCCGAGACCGAGCACGCTGACCAGCCGGAGACCGAGGTCGCCGAGGTGACGATCCAGCCGTCCTCGGAACAGGAACGGATCGACCTACTCGTGCCGCGCGGTTTTCGGATCGCCGCCAGCTGGTCCTGGCGACTGATCGTGATCGTGATCATGGTCGCCGGTCTCGGTTGGCTGCTGCGGTATCTGTCCGAGGTGACGATTCCGATCGCGGTCGCGATCCTGCTGGCCGCGCTGATCTCGCCGGTGGCGAACTGGTTCAACCGCCGTCGGTTCCCCCGCGCACTGTCGGCAGCGCTGGCCATGATCATCGGGGTGGTGCTGGTCTCCGGCACGCTGACCTTGATCGCCACCCAGATCGCCGGCCAGGCCGAGGGCATGGGCAGCCGGGTCGCCAGTGGTTTCGCCCAGCTCACCAACTGGCTCGCCAACGGTCCGCTGCACATCCCCGAACAGTTCCTGCAGGTCGATCAATTGACCAAGCAGGTAACGGATTTCCTGAGTCAGAGCAGCACCCAGGTCGCCGGCTACGCGGCCGCGTTCGGGTCCCAGCTCGGACACTTCTTCGCCGGCCTGGCGATCACCATGTTCGCCACGTTCTACTTCCTGTACGACGGCGCCGGCATCTGGGCGTTCCTGGTCAAACTCACCCCGAAGTCGGCCCGGAGCAAGATCGACAACGCGACCAAGAGCGGCTGGAGCTCGCTGGTGCACTACGTCCGGGCCACCATTCTGGTGGCCTTCGTGGACGCGATCGGCGTGTTGATCGTGGCGTTGATCCTGCGGGTGCCGGGTGCTCCGGCCCTGGCCGCGTTGGTCTTCCTGGGCGCGTTCGTGCCGCTGGTCGGCGCCTTCGTGTCCGGCTTCGTCGCGGTCTTCGTCGCACTGGTGATGCTGGGCTGGGTGCAGGCGTTGATCATGCTCGCCGGCATCATCGCGGTGATGCAGCTGGAGGGCCACATCCTGCAGCCGTTCCTGCTCGGTCGCGCGGTCAAGCTGCATCCGCTGGCGGTCCTGCTCGGCATCGCCATCGGCGTGATCGTCGGCGGCATCGTCGGCGCGCTGATGTCCATCCCGCTGCTGGCCTTCGCCAAGACCTTCATCCAGTACGTGGCCACCGGCAAGTCCGACACCGTCGCCACCACCGTCCGCGAGTAGAATCCGCCACCCATCACGACCCACGACCGACCGCCGCCGCCCCTCGCAAAGTCGCGACAACGCGAGTTCGGGTCCTCGGGTCGGGCCAGGGACCGCTGAAAGTCGCGACGACGCGAGTTCGGGAGCTCCCCGCCGGCCGGGAGAACCGCTGACCGTCGTAACCCAAGCTCCCAGATCCGAGGGGCGGAGTCCGAGGTTCCGCAAGCTTGTCCGAGGTTCCGCGGAGTTCGCCGAGCTAACCCAGCCGATCTGCGCAGAAAATGACGAGTTACCTCGGACAGAGAGCACGAACCTCGGACAAACCGGCCCTAACCGCGGAACCGCCCGTTCCGGCGACTGAGGGCCGACCGATGTGGGGTCGAAGATTCGCGGATCTCCCGCCCCTACTTCGCAGGGCAGCTGCCCGGACGTTGTCGCGACTGTGCGCCGTCGGGATCGGATGCGCTTAGATCCCGTCGACAGGCTGAGGACCCTTCGACACCGGCCCCATCTCCGAAGTCGGAATCGGTGGCTGTGCAGCTGACCCGGGCGGTCAGCGGCAGCGTGATTCGAGCCGCCCGCGGCGGCGAGAATCGCCAACAAGATCTGGCGACCGCCCAGCGCAACCCGGTCGGAACGCGGGGTCTGGGGGCTCGGCCCCAGAAATTACAGCGCGGAACCTTCTGCGTAGGTGGCGAAGTCGGCGTTCCAGTCGGTCAGGCCGTTCTGCGGCTCCAGTTCACGGCTGGTGCCGGTGACGACCACCGGGCTGCCCGGCAGCGCGGTCTTGTAGAGCCAGCCGGCGTCCTCGTTGCTCATGCCGACGCAGCCGTGGCTGGCGTTCTCGCGACCGAAGTAGGCCGCGTTCCAGGGGGCCGAGTGCAGAAACTCGCCGGAGTTGGTGATCCGCATCGCGTACTTGACCCGCAGGTCGTAGGACTGCGGACCGGTCTTCGGCAGGCCGATCATCTGCGAGGTCATCCGGTAGTTGGTTTCCTTCTGGGTGATCAGCGAGGTGCCGCTGCGGGTGGTGGTGGAGAGCGTGTCGGTGCCGCCACCGCTGACCGGGATGGTCCGCGCGACCTTGCCGTTCACGTACACCTTGGCGATGTCGGACTTCAGGTCGACCTTGGTGACCACCGAGCTGCCGACCGTGAAGCTGGTCGAGGTGTCGGTCTGGCCGTAGAGACCGTTACCGGCCGGGATGCTGTTCAGGTCCGCCGACGCGGTCACCCGGGTGCCCGGCTTCCAGTACGTGGCCGGTCGCCAGTGCACCTCCTTGTCGCTGTACCAGTGCCAGCTGCCCTTCTGGCCGGAGCTGCTGCTGACGTGCAGATGCTTCTCGAAGGTTGCCTTGTCCTTGACCGGCAGGTCGAAGGTGAGCACCACCGGAGTGCCGACGCCGACGGTGCCGCTCATGGTGCCCGCGAAGCTGGCGTACACCTGCTGATCCAGCGACAGCTCCTGGGAGCTGAACTGGGAGGTAAAGGTCTTGGATCCACCCTGGTCGCTGTCGCCGGTCATCTTCACGGTGTATTCGCCGTTGGGCTCGAGCAGCTCCGAGGCGGTCCAGCCGCTGTGCGAGGAGTTGAGCTTGCCGTCCACCGTGACCTTCGTGGTCTTGCCGTGGTCGACGACGGTGCCGGTCACCGACACCTTCGACAGGTCGCCGTGAGTGGCAGAGACCTTCAGCACCTTGTTGATCTTGACCGAGCCGGCGCCGTCGGCGACGTTGGCGGTCAGCCGGAACGGGTCGGGCGGGGGAGTGCTCTTCGACGGCTCGCTCTTCGGCGCGGCCGAGGTCTGTCCCGAGGTCGGTTGCTGGGACGATCCGGAGTCGGACTTGCCCAGCGGGTTCTCGCCGCGGGCGAGCTGGCCGCACCCGGCCAGTCCGACGGTGGTCAGCAGGACCGTGGCCACCACCGCGCTCCGAACGACCGGGTTACCGAACCGCCTCATGCTTCCTCACAATCTCACGTTCGAGCCCGCCGCCGAGTTCAGCCAGGTCCGCGCACGTGCGCGCGACGAAACCGCTACGTCGGGGATTTCCCTGGCCGACGGCAGACCTCGCAAATGTGCCATGGGGAGTGGCGGATCCCAACGTCGGCAAGCCAGGGGTTGTCAAGATGTGATGTCCATTCTCAGGGCCGGACCGCTGTCCGCCAAAACGACGCGGAGTCCGTGCCGGGGGGCCGAGGCGCCTCAACGGGACGTCACCCTGAGGCGACCCTGGAAAGTGAAAACCGTACTTTCCAATCTGGAAGATCGGTTTTAGGTTCTTTGCCATGAGCCCTTCTCAAGACATGACGAAGATCCTCGAGGACCTCGCCGCCGGCCGGATCGATTCGGCCGAGGCGGCCCGCAGGATCGATGCGCTCCCGGCCGCCGACAAGGCGACGGGCACCGACGACAGCCCCGCTTCCGCCGACGAGACGGAGACCACCGAGCAGACCGGGAGCACCGACGCCTGGGCGGCCAGCACGGACCGCCCGCAGCAGGCCACCCACGTACGCGAGTCGGTACGAGACAGTGGCGCAGAAAAGAGCAAGGAGACCATGCGCCGCCCGCAGGGCAGCGGAGGGGTGGAGAAGCTGAGCGTCCGCGCGGTCGGCCGGCGGGTCCGGATCGTCGGCGAGCCGTCGGTCGCCACCGTCTCCGCTGACGGCCCGCACGTGCTGCGCCGCAACGGATCGGTGCTGGAGATCTCCAGCGACGGCGAGTTCGGCGCCTCGATCGACGGCTTCCAGTTGCTGAGGTCCACCCGCAGCCTGGACGACTTCCGTTCGCTCGGCCTGGGCAAGGAACTGCTGCTGCGGGTCAACCCGCAGTTGCTGGTCGACATCGAGGTGACGGCGGGCAGCCTGAGCACCGAGGCGGTGCCGCGGTTGGGCAGCGTACGAGTCACCGCCGGCGGCGCGAAACTGGTCGACGTGACCGAGATCTCCGACGCGTTGATCCAGGCCGGCCAGGCCACCGTCAAGGCGGCGATCGGGGCCGGCCGCTCGCGGATCCGGGTCGAGTCGGGTTCGCTGAGCCTGCAACTGGCCGACTCGTCCAACGTGACCGTCGCCACCGAGTCTCAGCTCGGCAAGGTCAGCTGGGGCGGCGCGCACGCCGGCTTCGCCGGGGACGAGGTCGTGATGGGATCCGGCGCGGGCCGGCTCGACATCGAGGTCGTGATGGGTCACGCATCGGTGAAGGCAGGAACCGCCGCGGCCAGCCCGACCGGTGCGGCATGAGCGTTGCCGGATCGATGCCGGACCATCGCGCCCCCAGCGACTGCCCGGTCTGCGGCGAGCATCTGGTGGTGACCCGGCTCGGCTGCGCCTCCTGCGGCACCGAGTTGGCCGGCATCTTCGCGCCGTGCGAGTTCTGCGCGTTGCCGGCCTCGGACCTGGAGATGCTGCGGGTCTTCCTGGCGGCCCGCGGGAATCTCCGTGAGGTGGAGAAGCATCTCGGCGTGTCGTATCCGACCGCTCGGCTCCGCTTCACCGGGGTCCTGCAGAGGATGGGACTGGCGCCGATGGACGAGAGCCGGGCCGAGCCCGAGGCGTCCGAACCGAGCCGGGAGGAGATCCTCTCCGAGGTCGCGTCCGGGGCGTTGAGTCCGGCCGAGGCCGCTCGACTGCTGAGCTGAATCACCTGCCGAGAACTGCCGACATGACGAAGGGCCGCACCCGCCGGGTGCGGCCCTTCTTGGTTGATGTGGGACGTTCAATCGGGACCGGAAATCACGACTTGAACGGCTGGACCTTGAGCACGGTCACCTCGATCGGCTTGCCGTTGGGAGCCTGGTAGGTGACCTCGTCCCCGGGGCGTTTGCCGAGGATGGCAGAGCCCAGCGGAGACTGCGGACTGTAGACGTTCTGAGCGTCGTCCAGGCCGAGCACCTCGCGAGAACCCAACAGGAACGTCTCGGTGTCGGACGCGTCGCCGAAGAAGGCGATGGTGACCTCCATGCCCGGGGCCACCTCATCGGAATCGGCGAGCGCCTCACCTACCTTCGCTCGGCGCAACATGTCGGTCAGCTGACGGATGCGGGCCTCCTGCTGCCCCTGTTCGTCGCGTGCCGCGTGGTAGCCGCCGTTCTCGCGCAGGTCACCTTCCTCCCGAGCGGCCGCGATCTTCGCAGCCACCTCGGCCCGGCCTGCACCAGTCAGATGATCCAGCTCGGCCGCCAGCTTGTCGTAGGCGTCCTGAGTCAGCCAGATCGTCTCGGTAGAGGTGTTCTCAGACATCCGGCAAGCCTAGCAAGATCGCCGACATCCCCACCTTCGGTTGGTCCATTTCCCACCCGGTCAGCGGGCGACGTTTATTGCTGCACCCAGCAACGACTCGAGGACACCGAGGTCGCCTCCCGCAGCGTACGCATCGTGTCCTGAACGTCGACCAGCTTCGCCGTGCTGGCACCCAGCGAGACCGTCTTTTCACCGACCGTCTCGAAGTTCTTGGCCTGAGCGATCACGCGGCACGCCACCGGAACCGACGGATCGCGCCGCTGCACGGTCAAGGTGTAGCTGACCTTCTGGTCGGACTCGATCTTCCACACATGCACCTCGCCGCTGACTGCCGGCTCGGCATGGGCGAGCGCCGCCCAGACCAGCCAGCCGATTCCGCCGATCGCCACCACGGCCACCGCGACGACGATCAGGATCTTCGGCGTACGGCGGCGGGGATAGCGACTGGGATCGGGCACCGGGCCATTCTCCCCGCCGAGATGAGCCAGAGCCGCATCGGGTGCGAAGATAGACGCCGTGACTGTTGCGCCGTTACACCTCGACGCGGCCGGCGAGCGCCTCCGGCTGTTGCACGTGCACGCCCATCCCGATGACGAATCCTCCAAGGGAGCGGCCACCACGGCCAAGTACGTGGCCGAGGGGGTCGAGGTGTGGGTTGCGACCTGTACCGGCGGTGAACGTGGCGACATCCTCAATCCGGCGATGGACCGGCCGGACGTTCTGGAGAACATCGCCGAGATCCGCAAACAGGAGATGGATGCCGCGCGCGAGATCCTCGGCATTCACCAGGTGTGGCTGGGGTTCGTCGACTCGGGACTGCCCGAGGGCGATCCGCTGCCGCCGCTGCCGGCCGGCTGCTTCGGACTGGTCGATCTCGATGTCGCGGTCGAGGCTCTGGTGAAGGTGGTGCGTGAGTTCCGCCCGCACGTCATCACCACGTACGACGAGAACGGCGGCTATCCGCACCCCGACCACGTACGGTGCCATCAAATCAGCGTTGCCGCCTTCGAAGCTGCCGGCAAGGACGGCGCGTTTCCCGACGCCGGACCGCTGTGGCAGCCGCAGAAGCTCTACTACCACATGAACTCCCGGGCCAAGTACGAGGCGCTGGATGCCGCGATGCTGGCGCGCGGTCAGGACGCTCCGTACGCCGAACGGCTGAGCCGCTGGTCCCGGGACACCGCCGACCGGGTGACCACCCGGGTGAACTGCGCGGACTATTTCGCCACCCGCGATCGGGCGCTGATCGCGCACGCCACCCAGATCGACCCGGAGGGGCACTGGTTCGCGGTGCCGCTGCAGGTGCATCAGCAGGCCTGGCCGACCGAGGACTACGAGCTGGTCCAGTCGTACGTGGAGACCACGCTGCCCGAGGACGACCTGTTCGCGGGAATTCCGACCCAGCCGGGGCCCGGAGTAGGGTCGCCATCATGATCGTGCTGGACATCGACCCGAACGTGGTCAAGCCGGGCTGGACCCCGCTGATCATCACGATCCTGCTGGCCGCCGCGATCGCTCTGCTGATGATCAGCATGCGCCGGCAGATGCGCAAGGTGACGGTCCCGTACCGGGACGAGTTGCGCGCGCAGGAACAGTCCGAGGCCGAGGACACCGAACCGTCGGTGGCCGAGCAGAGCGACGAGGCCGAGGTGGAGGAGCCGGTCGACCACGACGACCGGCACCCGATCGGCAACTCCGGCTAGCGCCCCGGATCAGCCGGCTTCGTCCAGCGTCGCGGTGCGCAGCCAGTCCTCGACACCGGCTATGTGGGCGTTGGCGCGGACCGCGGCCAACTCCGGATCACGCCGGGTGAGTGCGTCCAGAATCCCCTGATGCTCGTCCAGCGTGCGGATCAGCGAGCCGCGTTGGGTCAGCCCGCGCCAGACCCTGGCGGCGTGCGTCGGACCGGCGAAGCTGGCGATCATCGACGCCAGGATGGGATTGCCGGAGCCGATCGCGATCCGGCGGTGGAACTCGGTGTCCACCTCGACCAGGTCCTCCACCGGCGAGTTAGCGTCCGCCCGGGCCAGTACGTCGGCCAGCTCGGTGAAGTCGGCGTCGGACATCCGTGCGGCCGCCTTGGAGGTCGCGGCCGGCTCCAGGATCCGGCGTACCTCGAAGAGGTCGAGCACCGAGTCGTCCCGGTGGAATTCGACCACGAAGTTCAGCGCCTCCAGCAACGAGTCCGGGGCCAGGCTGGCGACGTAGGTGCCATCACCCTGCCGTACGTCGAGCACCCGCATCAGCGACAGGGCGCGGACGGCCTCGCGGAGTGAATTGCGGCTCAACCCCAGCGTCTGCGCCAGGTCGGCCTCCCGTGGCAGCCGGTCGCCGGGGCGCAGCTCGCCGGACGTGATCATGTTCTTCAAGCGTTCGATCGCGTCGTCGGTTACCGCCATCGCACCTGCACCTCCGGTTTGTGATGCCCGCGATTCGGGCGGGCTGCGGCGGGGCGGTGATCACTGGCAAGATAAGCAAGACGTCGGGTCTTTGCGAACGGTCCCCGCCCCGTACGAGGCAGAGTCTTTCACAGCCACCCGCGTACGACCGGAAATAGCTCGGATCTATCGTTGTCCGCGCACTCAGAGAACTGCGACGAAAGGCATCGGCATGCGACTGGCACGACACGGCGAGCTGGGCAACGAGAAGCCACTGATCGGCGACGCGGACGGCAACTGGTGGGACCTCAGCCCCATCGTCACGGACATCGATCCGGACCTGCTCGGTGGCGGTCTGGATGCCGCCCGGGCAGCGGTCGAAGCCGGCGACCTGCCCGCGGTGACCGACGTCGGCCGCTTCGGCCCGCCGCTGACCGGCATCGGCAAGATCATCTGCATCGGGCTGAACTACCGCGACCACGCAGCCGAGACCGGAGCCGCCATTCCGGCCGAGCCGATCCTGTTCATGAAGACCACCGACACCGTGGTCGGCGCAGGAGACACCGTGCTGATCCCGCGTACGTCGGTGAAGACCGACTGGGAGGTCGAACTCGCAGTGGTGATCGGTGCCGAGGCTCGCTACCTGGATTCACCGGAGGAAGCCGCAAGCAAGATCTTCGGCTACGCGATCAGCAACGACGTCTCCGAGCGCGAGTTCCAGATCGAGCGCGGCGGCCAGTGGGACAAGGGCAAGAACTGCGAGACGTTCAACCCGCTCGGCCCGTGGATCCTGACCGCCGACGAGGTCGCCGATCCGCAGCAGCTCGGCCTGCGGCTGTGGGTCAACGGCGAGCAGCGGCAGAACGGCAGCACCGCGGACATGATCTTCGGTGTCCATCACCTGGTCTGGTATCTGTCCCAGTTCATGGTGTTGCGGCCCGGCGACGTGATCAACACCGGCACTCCGGCCGGAGTCGCGATGGGCATCGAGGGACAGCCCTACCTGCGCGCCGGCGACGTGGTCGAGTTGGAGATCGACGGCCTCGGCAAGCAGCGACAGACCTTCCAGCAGGCGTGAGGGAGAAGCAGACCGATGGGTGAATTCCAGGGACGTAAGGCGCTCGTCACCGGGGGCGCGTCCGGCATCGGCGCCGCGATCGCGGCCCGGCTGGTCGCCTGCGGTGCCCGGGTGGCCGTGCTCGACCGCAACGTTGATGATCTTGGCCCAGATCTGATTGGTTTGGGACTGATCGGCTGCCGGGCCGACGTCAGCGACGACGCGGCCGTACGAGCCGCCGTCACCAAGGCCGTCGACGAACTCGGCGGCCTCGACATCGTGATCAACAACGCCGGTGTCGGCGCCCAGGGCGGCGTCGAGGACAACGACGACGAGGAATGGCACCGGGTGTTGGACATCAACGTCGTCGGCATGGTCCGGGTCGCCCGGGCCGCGCTGCCGGCACTGCGCAAGTCCGATGCCGCCGCGATCGTCAACACCAGTTCGATCGCCGCCACCGCCGGGCTGCCGCAGCGGGCGCTCTACTCGGCGAGCAAGGGCGCGGTGCTGTCGCTGACCCAGGCGATGGCCGCCGACCTGATCGCCGAGGGCATCCGGGTCAACGCGGTGAACCCGGGCACCGCCGACACCCCGTGGGTGGGACGGCTGCTGGGCAGCGCGCCGGATCCGGCCGCCGAGCGAGCGGCGCTGGAGGCCCGGCAGCCGCACGGCCGACTGGTGTCGGCCGACGAGGTCGCCCAGGCAGTCTGTTACCTCGCCTCTCCGGCCGCGGGATCGACCACCGGCACCTCGATCGCGGTCGACGGTGGCATGCAGGGTCTGCGGTTGCGCAAATGATGAACACCCGCAAGCTGGGCGGCACCGGGCTGGAGGTAACAGAGCTCGGATTCGGTGCCGCCCCGATCGGCAATCTCTACCGAGCCATCTCCGACGAGCAGGCGATCGCCACCGTCGACGCCGCCTGGGCGGGCGGCATCCGCTACTTCGACACCGCGCCGCACTACGGGCTGGGTCTGTCGGAGCGGCGGCTCGGCCTGGCGCTGGCCGACCGGCCGCGGGACGAGTACGTGATCTCGACCAAGGTCGGCCGGTTGCTGGTGCCGAACCCCGACCCGACCGGGGCGGACAGCGAAGGCTTCGATCACGCCGACGATCTGACCCGGGTCCGCGACTACAGCGCAGCCGGGGTTCGCCGCAGCCTGGAGCAGAGCCTGGAACGGCTCGGCCTGGACCGGATCGACATCGCCCTCGTTCACGACCCCGAAGATCATCTCCAGCAGGCGGCCGAGGAGGCGCTGCCGGCGCTGTGTGAGCTGCGCGAGCAGGGCGTGATCGGCGCAGTCGGGCTCGGGATGAACTTCGTCGATCCGCTGCACTGGTTCGTCACCCGTGAGCAGTCGGCGTACTCGCTGGACGTGATCCTGGTCGCCGGCCGCTGGACGCTGCTGGACCGCACCGCCGGACGGTTGCTGGACGCGTGCGCCGAACGCGGTGTCAGCGTGCTGTCCGCGGCTCCGTTCAACACCGGGCTGCTCGCCCATCGCGAACCGCCGACCGACGGCTACTTCAACTACGAACCGGTCACCGCAGACGTGCTGGCGACCGCACGCCGGTTCGCCGCCACCGCCGAGGAGTACGGCAGTCGGTTGCCACAAGCGGCGATGCGGTTCCCGCTGCGGCACCCGGCCGTGGCCGCGGTGGTCGCCGGCATGCAGAGCCCGGCCGAGGTGACCGCCAACGTCGAGTTGATCGCCGACGATCTCTCCGGCCGGGCCTGGCAGGCACTGGAGGCGCTGCCGCCGCAGCTCTCCTAAACCGGCTGGTGGGTGGACGGATCGCCACCCACTACCTCGTCCTCCTCGACCTCGTTCAGGATCCGCTCGACCTCCTGCGACGGCAGCATGCAGAACCAGGCGAGCGCGAGCACCACCGCGGTCAGGACAATGTTGGCGATGATGCCGCCGACGAACCCGTACAGGTTGGCCTCGCCGGCGTCGGCCTGGCCGCTGACGCCGGAGTAGCTGCCCAGCCAGCTGACCAGGGTGATGCCGCCGAACCAGACGAGCACCCACCAGCCGTGCTTGAAGTCGACCTTCGGGGCCCGCTTCTTGTTCCGATCGGCGGCCTGGAAGATCGCCAGGAAGACGTAGCCGATGGCCACCGCGATCATCATCTTCCAGACCTGATCCCAACCGGCCCAGTACATGATCAGGTTGGCCGACAGCAGGGCCAGCGGAGCGATGATCCAGGCGCCCTTGAGGACGAACCGGCGTTCCTGATTCGGCAACTGCTTGCGGAAGGTGAGCAGGGCGATCGTGCCGCTACCGAAGGAGAGCACGGTCAGCGAGGTGACGATCCCGACCAGGCTCTGCCAACTCGGGAACGGCAGGAAGAAGATGCAGCCGACGACCCAGGCCAGGATCAGGCTCGGCCACGGAGCGCCGCGATCGTTCACCTTGGCGAAGACGGCCGGCGCGTTGCGGTTACGACCCATCGCGTACGACATCCGCGCGGTGACGCTGGTGTAGATCAAGCCGGTGTCTCCGGGGGAGATGATCGCGTCGGCGTACAGCAGGCCGGCCAGCCAGCCCAGTCCGAGGATGCTGGCGACCACCGCGAGCGGGCTGAACGTCGCCGAGGCGCCGCCGGATGCGGTCAGCGTCGGATGCTCGCCGCCCAGCGCGGCCCAGCCACCGTCGGTCAGCAGATGCGTCGGGATCGCGCCGATGAAGGCGACCTGCAACAGGATGTAGAGAATGCCGCAGATCAGCACCGAGCCGATCAGGGTGAGTGGCACGTTCCGCTTCGGGTTGTTGGTCTCGCCCGCAAGCTCGATGCCCTGGCGGAAGCCGAGGAAGGAGAACGCGATGCCGGCGGCCGGGATGGCCTCGAAGGCGCCCTTCCAGCCGAACGGGTGGAAGCCGCTGCCCTGCGGGGTGTGAACGGTGAAGTTTTGGGTGTGGAAGGAGACCGCGATGAACGCCACGATCACCAACACGATCATGCCCAGCTTCCACCAGACCAGCACGTTGTTGATCCGGGAGAACCAGCGGACGCCGAAGTAGTTGACCAGCACGAACACCGCCATCAACGCGATCGCGATGACCAGGCCGGCGGGCTTCAAGGTGGCGTTGGCGTTCATCAGCCAGGGCAGGTAGGACGTCGCGTAGGTCAGCACCGCCGACACCTCGACCGAGGCGACGGCCGCACAGGCCAGCCACGTGACCCAGCCCATCGAGTAGCTGGCGAACGATCCCCACGCGTAGTGCGGATAGCGAGCGACGCCGCCGCTGCGCGGGAACATCACGCCGAGTTCGGCATAGCTCATGCCGATCAGCAGGAACATCACCGTGCCGGTGATCCAGGACACGATCGCGGCCGGTCCGGCCTGTTCGGATGCGTGCAGCGAGCTGAACAGCCAGCCGGACCCGATGATCGATCCGATCGCGGCGAACAGCAGGCTGATGGTGCCGAGGTCCTTCTTCAGGCGTGCGTCGTCACCGGCGACCTTGACGGTGGTACTGCCTGGACCCTCGTGTGTCATTTCCGATCTCCTCCCGTCACTGGTTTTCGATCACAGACGGACGGAGCGCAGTGCGGCGTCCAGACCCACTCTCACATCGTCTGCGCTGCGAGGATGGTCCATAGGCCAGGCATGTTGCGGATCCACCCTCAGAATTCTCAGCCTGCGTTCAGAATCGGCCCGGCTGTGCAACTCGGCCGTCGCGTGGGCGGGCTCGCAGTGGGTGGTTGCCAACGTTCCGATCCTGCGAAAGAGTTGGGCCGGTGCCCGGCCGGGCACCGTTTCGGTTCCGCCCAGAGGAGTGCAGTCGGTCGTGCCTGAAGGTCCTGCCAACATCATCGTGATCTTGTCCGACGACCACGGCTACGCCGACCGGAGCGCGTTGGGGATTCATCCGGACGTACAGACGCCGGGGTTGGATCGGCTCGCCGCCGAAGGAATGACCTGCACCGACGCCTACGTCACAGCCCCGATTTGTAGCCCTTCGCGCGCCGGCATCATCTCCGGCCGCTACCAACAGCGCTGGGGCGGACTCTGGTTCGACTCGGCATCCTTCCCGCCGGACGATCCGGACCGGGCGCCGACCATTGCCGAAGCCCTGCAGCAGCAGGGATATCGCACCGGCTACTTCGGCAAGGTGCATTACGGATCGGAGGACGTCGGCGATCGTGCCTGCCCGCCGCATCACGGCTTCGATCAGACTCTGTACGGGCTGGCCGGCCAGTCGCTGGGACGGCTGAACTACCTGCATCACTCACGCTCGGCACAGCAGGACTACGGCGAGGCCGCGGTGCCGATGGCGGTGCAGCCGCTGCTGCAGGGCGACGATGCCTATGAGTACGAGGGATTCCTGACCGAGGAGCTCGGCCGCAGGGCCCGCGACTTCATCACCGAGGCGGGCGACGACCCGTACTTCTGCATGCTGGCGTTCAACGCCGTACACAACTTCTGCTGGCAGCTGCCCGCCGACGAACTGGAACGGCGCGGGCTGCCGGCCTACCGGGACTGGGATCCGGACTCGGGCACCGGCTACGGCGAGTGGTACGACGATGCGATCGTGCCGAATCTGCCGCACGGACGGGAGTACTACCTGGCTCAGCTGGAGTTGATGGACCGCGAGATCGGCCGGCTCCTTGATCATCTCGACCGGACCGGGCAGGCCGAGAACACCATGATCATCTACCTGACCGACAACGGCGGTTCCACCTGCAACTTCGGCGACAACACTCCGTTGCGGGGCACCAAGTACACCGTCTGGGAGGGCGGCATCCGGGTGCCGTTCCTGGTTCGCTGGCCGGGCCGGGTCGCCGCCGGTTCGACCCACTCCGGGTTGGTCTCCAGCATGGACATCTACCCAACCGCGCTGGCGGCGGCCGGTGCCGACCCGTCCACCTGGCAACACTGCGACGGCAACCCCCTCCTGCCCACCGACTTGTCAGCGGCAGAAGGCGCTATAGCGCAACCTGACGCTGACAACTCAGGGCACGAGGCCCTGCACTGGGAGTGCGGCTTCCAGTGGGCGGTGCGATCGGGCGACTGGAAGCTCAGCTGGGTCGATGCGGATTCGACCAACGTGCAGCATCTGGCCAGCTACGAGCACGCCCCGATGGGTGCCGGGCTTCGGCTCACCGACCTCGCGTCCGACCCCTCGGAGCAAAATGATCTGGCTGCCGAGCGTCCGGAACGTGTCGACCAACTTCGTACCCTGCATGAGGAATGGCGCACCGAGGTCGGCCTCTGACCCCGACTTGTCAGTCGCTGGTGTGCCTATAGCCAAACCAGCGACTGACAACTCGGATTACTCGTAGTGGGCGCGGAAGTTGTCTTCCAGCAGATCTGCCTTGCGGCGCATTTTCTTGGCCAGTTGGGCGAATGACTTCTCCGGCGCGATGTTGGACGAGTAGAGCGTCTCGAACGACTCGTCCATGAAGTTGCTGGCGTCGGGGATCACCAACCGGGCCAGGTCCTGGGTCTTCGTCTTCGGCAGCTGGCGCAGCGAGGTGGAGAAGTTCGGATCCTTGTTCACCAGCTCGACCAGGCGCGGATCCTGCTGCGCCTTCTTCACGATCGGCAGGTACCCGGTCGCCATCGTCCAGGACGCCGAGTTCTCCGGCCGGCCGAGGAACTTCAGGAACTCGAACGCTGCCTGCTTGCGCTCGGTGGTGGCCTTGGTCATGATTCCCCAGCCGGAGCCACCGGTCGGGCAGCCGAATTGATCATGCTTGGGCATGAACCCGGTACCAAGATCAAATTTGCTCGCCTTGGCGAGTTCGGTGGTCTGCGCCAGGCTTGCGGTGCTCATCAGAGCGGCGGCCGCGGCCTGGTTGCCGAAGTCGATCGAACTCTTCGCCGACAGGTAGGCGGCCTTGTGTTTGCGGATGAAGTCGGCCATCCAGGTTGCCGCGGCGATGCCTTCGGGTGAATCGAGTTGGATGTCCAGCCCGTCGGAGTAGTGCGCCTTCCACTGCCACATGTTGCCCTGGAAGTACCAGGCCGAGTAGCCACCGTCCAGGGCTAGCGGCATCACGTTGCTCTTGCCGACAGTGACCTTCTTGATCGCCGGCGCCCACTCGGCGAACTCGTCCCAGGTCTCCGGCGACCGGCCGGGCAACCCGGCCTTGGTGAACACACTCTTGTTGAAGTAGAACAACGGCGTCGAACGAGCGAACGGCAGCCACCAGATCTTGCCCTTGACGGTGCCCTCCTCGATGAACTGGTCGATGTAGTCGCTGGGCTGCAACTCGTCGTCGAAGTAGTCGTTCAACGGCTCCAGCGCGTCGGCCAGATGCATCGCCCGCCAGGTCACCTCGCTCAACACCGTCAGGTCCGGGATCTGCCGGGCGATGATCGTTGCCGACAGTTTCTGCTGGGTGTCCTCGTAACTGCCCTGGAACTGCGTCTCCACGTAGACGTCGGACTGGGAGTTGTTGAAGGCGTCGACGATGGTCTGCAACGCCTTGCCGGTCGAGCCGCCATACGAGTGCCACGCGATCAGGTGCACCCGATTGCCGAACTTGCCGGGCACCGCGCTGCCGCCGACCTGACTGAAGTCCCGGCTGCAGCCGGTCGCCATCGCCGCCGCGGCACCGCCCATCAGCCCGAGCAGGCCGCGCCGGCCGAACTTGTTGATCTTGCTCATCCCTTCGTCGCTCCTTGGGTCAGGCCGGCGACGATGTGCCGCTGGGCGAAGAAGAAGACGATCAGCACCGGGATCACCACGAAACAGGTGGCGGCCATCACCGCGCCCCAGTTCACGTATCCCTCGTCGCTCTTCAACATCAGCAAGCCGACCGGCAGCACCCGCATGTTGTCGGTGTTGGTCACGATCAACGGCCAGATGAAGTCGTTCCACTTGGTCACCAGGGCGACGATCATCACGGTCACCACCATCGGCTTGGACAGCGGCAGCACGATTGTCCACAGCGTCCGCAGGTGTCCGGCGCCGTCCACCCGGGCGGCCTCGTTGATCTCCTTCGGCAGCGTCATCATGTGCTGGCGGAGCAGGAACATCGCGAACACGCTGCCGAATCCCGGCACGATGATGCCGGCGTAGCTGTTCACCCAGCCGAGCTGGGCGACCGTCATGTAGTTCGGCAGCAGGACGACGGTGCCGGGCACCATCATCGCGGCCAGAAAGATGCCGAAGATCAAGTTCTTCTTCGGGAAGCGCAGGAAGACGAACGCGTACGAGGACAGGATCGCCACGCAGATCTCACCGACGGCGCCGACAATGGTGACCACCAGCGAGTTGATGTACATCCGGCCGAACGGCGCCGAATTCCACGCGTCGACGAAGTTCTGCCAGTGCAGGGAACTCGGGATCCACTTCGGCGGGAAGACGAAGATCTCCGCGGTCGGTTTCACCGACGAGCTGAGCAGCCAGTAGACCGGGATGATCGACGCCAGCCCGACCAAGATCAAACCGAGATAGAGCAGGATGCGTCCGATCACCCGACCGGGACGACTTCTGCCACCGACGGCGGAGCCGCGTCCGGTCCGCTCGCTGGTCGGCTGATTGAGCTGGGGAAGTGTTGCCGGTGCGGTCACTGGTAATGCACCCGATTCCTGGTGAAGCGTGCCTGCGCACTGGTGATCAGGACCAGCAGCACGAACATGATCATGGCTCCAGCTCCGGCGTGTCCGGCGTCGAAGGCCCGGAACGCCTGTTGATAGATGTACCAGGACAGGGTGGTGGTCGCGGTGCCCGGACCGCCGTCGGTCATCACCGCGATCACGTCGAAGGCCTGGAAGCTGCCGATGATCGACGTCACCACGACGAAGAAGGTGACCGGCGACAACAGCGGCAGCGAGATCCGGAAGAAGGTGGTGACCGGGCCCGCCCGGTCGATCCGTGCGGCCTCGTACAGGTCGGTCGGAAGCCCTTGCAGGCCGGCAAGATAGACGACCGCGACGAACCCGGTGGTCTTCCACACGTAGACGATGATCAAGCCCGGCAACGCCCAGGCGGAGTCGGTCATCCAGGCCGGCGACGTGATCCCGAAGACGCCCAGGATCGACTTCAGCAGGCCGTAGTTGGGGTCGAAGATGTAGAGCCAGATGGTGCCGATCGCCGCACCGGAGACGATGTACGGAGCGAACGAGAACGTCCGGACCAGGTTGCGGGCCCGGAGTTTTTGATCAAGCAACAGCGCGACCATCAGGCCGAGGGTGATCGAGATGATCACCACACCACCGGAGAAGATGATCGTCCGCAGCACGACCATGCCGAACTCGGGATCGGTGAACATGTCCACGTAGTTGGCGAACCAGACGAACGGTTTGGTCTGGGACAGCAGATTCCAGCTGGTCAGCGACAGGTACGCGTTGTAGACAACCGGCCAGAACGCGAACACGGCCAACAAGATCACGTTCGGCGCGATGAAGGCCAGAAAGAGCGCGTACTCCCGCCGCCTGAGTCTGCGGCGTGAGCCAACTCGCTCCCCGTCGGGTGGTCGCCGGTCTGCGGCGACTGACGGCGTCGTTGCGGTCACTGTGATCTCCCGTCCGCGTTGAGTTCAAACGGTCGGGAGTCTATTCACCTTTTGACTGTGAGGCGTGTTGGTTTCTGCCGTGTCGTGATCGAGGCGAAACTCGGCGCGGATTCAGCCTCACTCCGGGACGCGGCGGTACGCGCCGTCGGAGGCGGCGGTCGCCATCAACGCGTACGCCTTGAGCGCCCGGGAGACGACCCGGTCCCGATTCTGCGGGGTGTACGGGCGTTCCCGCTTCTCCTCGGCGATCCGGCGATCGGCCAGCACGTCCTCGCCGACCAGCAGTTCGATCTTGCGCTGCGGGATGTCGATGGCGATCTTGTCGCCGTCGGTGACCAGGGCGATCAACCCGCCGCCGGCGGCCTCGGGGGAGATGTGCCCGATCGACAGACCGCTGGTGCCGCCGGAGAAGCGGCCGTCGGTGATCAACGCACAGGCCTGGCCGAGTCCGCGGCCCTTCAGGAACGAGGTGGGGTAGAGCATCTCCTGCATGCCCGGCCCGCCCTTGGGGCCCTCGTACCGGATGACCACGACGTGGCCCTCCTTGACCTCGCCGGCCAGGATCCCTTCAACAGCAGCCTCCTGCGACTCGAACACCTTCGCCTCGCCGGTGAAGGTGAGGCAGTTGTCGGGTACGCCGGCGGTCTTCACCACGCAGCCGTCGACGGCGATGTTCCCGAACAGGATGCACAAGCCGCCGTCGGTGGAGTAGGCATGATCAACATCGCGGATGCAACCGTTCGCGGCATCGGTGTCCAGCGACTCCCAGCGATTCTCGGTGGAGAACGGTTCGGTGGTCCGAACGCCGCCCGGTGCTGCGTGGTAGAGCTCCAGCGCACGCTCGGATGCGGTCCCGCTGCGAATGTCCCACTCGGCCAGCCAGCTGTCCAGGCTCGGTGCGTCCACCCTGTGCACCTGGTTGTTGAGCAAGCCGGCCCGGTTGAGTTCGCCCAGGATGGCGGGGATGCCGCCGGCCCGGTGGACGTCCTCCATGTGGTACTTCTGCGTGTTCGGCGCGACCTTGCTCAGGCAGGGCACCCTGCGGGAGACGGCGTCGATGTCGGAGACCGAGAAGTCCAGCTCGGCCTCGCGGGCTGCGGCCAGCAGGTGCAGCACGGTGTTGGTGGAGCCGCCCATCGCGACGTCCAGCGCGAACGCGTTCTCGAACGAGCGCCGATCGGCGATCGAGCGCGGCAGCACACGATCGTCCTCGTCGTCGTAGTAACGCCGAGCAAGATCAACGATCTTGGTGCCCGCGTCGACGAAGAGCTGCCTGCGGGCGGCATGGGTGGCCAGCGTGGATCCGTTGCCGGCAAGGGCAAGCCCGATCGCCTCGGTCAGGCAGTTCATCGAGTTGGCGGTGAACATGCCCGAACAGGATCCGCAGGTCGGGCAGGCCGACTGCTCGATCTGGCTGAGTTCTTGATCACTGACCTTCTCGTCGGCGGAGGCGATCATGGCGTCGATCAGGTCCAGCTTGGGGCGGGCGACTCCATTGCTGGCGATGATCTTGCCCGCTTCCATCGGACCACCGGAGACGAAGATCGTCGGGATGTTCAATCGGAGCGCAGCCAGCAACATGCCGGGGGTGATCTTGTCGCAGTTGGAGATGCACACCAGCGCGTCCGCGCAGTGCGCCTGCACCATGTATTCGACCGCGTCGGCGATCAACTCCCGGCTGGGCAGCGAGTAGAGCATCCCGCCGTGCCCCATCGCGATGCCGTCGTCGACCGCGATGGTGTTGAATTCCTTGGCCACGCCGCCGGCATCGCGTACTGAATCGGCGACCAACTTGCCGAGATTCCTCAGATGTACGTGGCCGGGCACGAACTCGGTGAACGAGTTGGCGACTGCGACGATCGGCTTGCCGAAGTCGCCGTCGGTCATCCCGGTCGCGCGCCAGAGCGCGCGAGCACCGGCCATGTTGCGTCCAGTGGTGGAGGTTGCGGAGCGTAGCGGTCGAGACACGAGGCTCAGTTTGCTCCCGATTGCCCGAAATCTGGGAATCGAGGATCACATTCCGGACGCAAGCCGGACCAACTCATTCATCGTCGAGGGCGTCGGCGACATCCTTCGAGGTGACGGCGCGGCCCAGCCGGATCACCGGGAAGGTCAGCGGCGGGACCGAGGTTTCGTGCAGGACCGAGCCGTCGAGTCGGCGGGTGATCACGGAGAGCCGTTCGGAGTCGGCGTCGCCCTCGATCCAGGTCGCAGCCCAGGAAGCCGGGGCGCCACCGGTGAGCTGGGCGTACGGAAACTCTTCGGTGGCAGGGAACCAGGCCGATTGGTGAGTGTGGCCGGAGATCACCAGCTGGGTACCCCAGGCGACCAACGAGTCGTGCCACAGGTCGCGCCCGGTCCGGCAGTAGTGATCGAATTCGCCGTCGGCGTAGTCCGCGTCGGTGAGGATCGGCTCGTCCAACCAGCGCAACGGCATGTGACAGAAGACGATCCGGTACGGAGCATCGGCGAACCCGGGTTGGCGAATCTGCTCGGCGAGCCAGTCGGCCTGCACCCGGCGGAGTTGTTCGAAAGCGGGCCGGCCCTCGAATGTCGGGTGATCATCGGGCTTGTCCTCGCCGGTGTTCAGGAAGATCGCCGCGATCGGTCCGCTGCGAACCGCGTAATAGGGCCGATCATCCGGCGTTGCGATCACCTCGCGGAGCCGGTAGGCCCACGGTCCGCGGACATCGTGATTGCCGCAGACGAAGGCGAGCGGGCGACCGTCGGTGGCGTCACGTCCACCGGGCGACAAGATCGTCGGTGCAATCTCGTCCGGGTCGTTCCAGTTGTTGCAGACGTCACCGTTCCAGACCCAAAGGTCGGCCTTGGGTGAGGCATCGTCCAACCTGCGTAGGGTTTCCTCGCGCTGGTGAGTGTCGTTCCACACCACGAAGCTTGACTGCGACGCGTCCGGATCCAGCGTCCGCACCCGCTTCCACTCCGACTCGACTCGGCGATCGTCGCGGGCCGCCTCGGTCACCGTACGGATCAGGTACTCGGTGCCCGGCTGCCAGCCGTCGACGCGGACCCGGATGATCCGCGAACCCTGCGGCACGAATCCGTACCGGTCAAGATCAACAACTCGGCGATCGACGGTGCGCTGTGATCTTGGATCGTCAGTCGTCGGCACCCACTCGACCCAACCGCGGGCCGGTGCGGTGACCGACCACACGACCTCGACGCCGTCGGGTCGGGGGCTCATCACCACCGGCGGTGAATCAACCAGTTCCGGCAGGGACAGCGACGTCTCTTCCCGATCATGATCATCCACGTTTCCCGACCCTACCGACCGCGGCCTCGATCGCGTCGGCGATCGGGGTGTCGCCGCCGATCAGGTCCCACTGGCGCCCGATGGTGCCGTCGTTGTCCAACGAGATCGCCAGCACGGTGGCGACATCGGTGCGCGGGATCTCACCGCGGGTGAGGTCCCGGCCGAGCGCAACCAGACCCGTACCAGCTCCGTCGGTCAGCGTTCCCGGCCGGATGATGGTCCAGTCCAGATCACTGATTCGCAAGGCCGCATCGGCATCCCGCTTGGCCTCGACATAGGCCCGCCAGACCGGTTCGGTGTCGGTCGGCAGCGGCTCGTCCACGTTGATCGCGGACACCTGCAGGAAGCGGCGGATGCCGGCCTCCTTGGCACCCTGGATCGACTTCAGCGAACCCTCCAGATCCACTGTCTGCTTGCGTTCCTGGTTGCCGTCGGGGCCGCCGCCGGCAGAGAAGACGACCGCGTCACAGCCGTCGAACGCGGCCGCGAAGTCGCCGGCCTCCTGCCGCTCGATGTCGAGCAGCCGGACCTCAGCGCCCAGTCCTTCCAACTCAGCGCGATAGTCCTCCGACCGGACCAACGCCACGGGCGTGTGGCCGAGGCGAACCAGGATGGGATGCAGTTGGAGGGCCACCTTGCCGTGGCCGCCGACGATCGCGATACGCATGGTCCCGACCCTAATCGCGATCGTCGCTGACGTCTCGACTGTGATCAGCCCAACCGTTGGAGATACTCGGTGGCCAGTGCCTTCGTCTCGGAGACGGAGTGGCCCTGGGCGTAGAGGGTGTACTTCCCATTCGCCAACGAGGAGTACTGCCAGCTGCCGGGTTTCGAGTACTTCCCCTTCGGCCAGAGTTCGACGAAAGCGAGTTCGCCCGTGACTGCGATGCCGGCACCGGACTCGAGTTGCCCGAGCATGCGGACAGTAGGGCGACACAGCCGAGCAGTACTGCCGGGATCAGCCGTCGGTGCACTCGCGGCCTTCCTTCCTGATGGCGCCGCCGGGAGTGCGGCCGAGGCACCCTATCGCGGCCGGGTTCATCGACCCGCGCCTACGGCGGTTGCCAGAATGGCCGGGTGAACCCTGCCGAGTCGAGCACCGCATCAGTGCCGGCAACGCATCGCGAGCAGGTGGTTGCCGGCATCCGCGACTCGTTCTCGGCGGGCCCCGGGATCTTCCCGATCGGGGTGGCGCTCGGGCTGCTGGTGATCCAATCCGGCCTGCCCTGGTGGTACGCGCCGGCGTCCTCGATCGCGGTGTTCGCCGGCTCGTCGGAGCTGGTGCTGGTCGGGCTGGTGTCGGCCGGGCAGTCGCTGGCTCTGATCGCGGCCACCATGCTGGTGATCAACTTCCGGCACGTGTTCTACGCGTTCTCGTTCCCGGTGCAGATCGTCCGTAATCGGCTCGCGCGCGGCTATTCGGTGTACGCGATGATCGACGAGGCGTACGCGGTTCAGGTCGGCCTGCCCGACGGGAAGCGGTCGGCCCGGCGGATGATCTCGATGCAGATCGCCTCCCAGTCCTACTGGGTCGGCGGCGCGTTGATCGGGGTGCTGATCGGTTCGGCGTTGCCGGCGCCGATCAAGGGCCTCGAATTCGCTTTGGTGGCGTTGTTCGCGGTGCTCACCCTGGATGCGGTACGAGGTCGGGGAACCATGCCGTCGTTGCTGCTGGCGGCCGGCTCGGTCGCCTTCTCGTTGATCGTCGCGCCGCAGCTGGCGATGCTGCTGTCGTTGGTGATCTTCGTCCTGCTGTTGACCGTACGGTTCCGCGTGGTTCGCTACGCAGGCAGGGATCGCCATGCCTGAAACGCTGTATTTGATCTTCGCGCTGGCCATCGGCTTCGCCGTCACGACCTTGTTGCTGCGCGCGCTGCCGTTCGTGCTGTTGCGGCGGTTACGGAAGTCGGCCTTCGTCCGTTCGCTGGCGGTGTGGATGCCGGTCGGGATCTTGTTGATCTTGGTGGTGACGACGTTCCACAGCACGGTCTCGGTGGCGCCGGCCGCGCTTTGGTACGGACTGATGGCGCTGGCGGTCACCATCGCTGTGCATTTGATCCTCGGCCGACGGACCATCCTCAGCGTCGGCGCCGGCACGCTCGTCTTCGTACTGCTGGTCAACCTGCTCTGATCAGCGATCCCGCTTGTTCGGCGATCCTTTGGCGGGCCGCAGTCCGTCCAGCAAGAGATCCAGCAGCCGATCGCTCTGCTCGCGCTGGTCGGCCGAGCCCGCCATCACCATGATCCCGGCCAGCGCGACCGAGATGTCGGTGGCCGCGATGTCGGAGCGCAGCAGGCCGGCCTCGGCTCCCGCGTCGAGGGCGAGCTGAATGGCGTCGCCCAACCGAGCCCGGGTCTGCTCGGCGCTGACCGCACCCGAGGCGATCACCGCACGCAGTGCCTCGGCCATCTCCCGCTTGGTCTCGAAGAAGTCGGCGTAGCGCCCCATCCACTCACGAAGCGCCTGGTCGGCGGGCATGGCCGCGACCAGGCCGGGCATCCGGTCGCACAGCCGTTCCAGTTCGGACCGGTAGACCGCCTCGACCAACGCCTCGCGGGTGGGGAAGTGGCGGTAGAGCGTGCCGATGCCGACACCGGCGTCGCGGGCGATCGACTCGAGCGCGACCTTGCCGGTGCCCGCGGTGAACGCCGCGGTGGCGACGTCGATCAGCCGCTCGCGGTTGCGTTGGGCGTCGGTGCGCCGGACCGGCGCGTCGGTTCGCTGTGCAGCCGGGTCGGCGGGTCGAGATCGGGCAGACAAAGCGGAGGATCCTCCGGTTAGTGTTTGGGCTGGATCGAAGCGGAGGGTCCTCCGGCTCAGTTCCTTCATCCTATGGGGGTTTCATCATGTCAACCTCAACGGCGCTGTCCGGATCGCTGGCCGGACGTTCGGTTTCCCGGATCGGGTTCGGCGCCATGCAACTCGCTGGATCGAGCGTCGACCACGACGACGCCGTCAACGTGCTACGGCGGGCGGTCGAGCTCGGCGTCAATCACCTCGACACCGCCGACTTCTACGGCGACGGCGTCACCAATCGGCTGATCCGGGACGCATTCGATCCGTACCCCGGCGATCTTGTCCTGGTGTCCAAGCTGGGCGCGCTGCATCAACCGGATGGGAGCCTGGTCCCGGCCCAACGACCGGAGGAGTTGCGGGCCGGCGTCGAGGACAACCTGCGCCACCTCGGCGTCGAGCAGGTCCACGTGATCAACTTGCGACGCGCCGACCTGCAGCCCGGCATCATCGCGACTGGTGACCAACGAGTTGATCTTGATGACCAGTTGGCCGAGCTGATCACGCTGCGCGACGAGGGCAAGATCGGCGCGATCGGGCTCAGCAACGTCAGCGTTGATCAACTGACGGCGGCGCTGCCGGTCGGAATCGCTTGCGTACAAAACTATTTCAGTCTGTTGCGTCGTACTGATCAGCCGGTGCTCGACCTCTGCAGTGAGCACGGGATCGCGTATGTGCCGTACTTTCCGCTCGGCTCTGCCCACTCGGCACTCCCGCGAGTGTCCGTGCACCCGGACGTGATCAAGATCGCAGAGGCGATCGGTGCGACCCCCGCTCAGGTGGGGCTGGCCTGGCTGCTGCGTCATGATCAACAAATCCTGCTGATCCCCGGCACCGGCAAGATCGATCATCTGGAGCAGAATGTCGCCGCAGCCGAGATCGACCTCGACCCGGAGGCAATGATGATTTTGGACCGCACAGAGGCGTCTGCGGCCGAGATTGCCGCCGAGGAGACCTTGTTCGCGGCCCGCGGTCGGTCGACCGGCCAGTAGAGTCGCCCGCACGTCCGGGTGGACTGGCGCCGCGGACGTGTCCGCGTCGGCTCGTATTGGGAGGTCATCGCGATGACGGTTCGCGTGTTCCGCAACGCCCGGATCTACACCGGCGACCCGTCCCGGCCGGTGGCCACCGCGCTCGCGGTCGAGGGGGAGCGGCTGGTCGGCGTCGGCGACGAGGCCGCGGTCCGCGAATCGGTCGGCGACGCGGTCGAGCTGATCGATCTGGACGGTGCCTGCGTGCTGCCCGGTCTGGACGACGCCCACATCCACACTGCGAGCCTGGCGCGCGATCTGAGCGCGGTCGATCTGCGCGGTGCCGCCAGCCTGCGCGAGGCGCTGGATCGGATCGTCGCCTTCCTGCCGCGACTGCCGGACGGCGTCTGGTTGTCGGGTGGCAGTTGGGACTTCAACCGGTGGGATGTGCCGGTTCAACCGGATCGGCGTGCGCTCGACTCGGTGTGCCCCGATCGTCCGGCCGTGCTGAGCAGCATCGACGGCCACACCCTGTGGCTGAACACGGCAGCGTTGCGCGCCGCCGGGATCGACGCGAGGACCCCGGATCCGGTCGGCGGCGAGATCGTCCGGGACGAGACCGGGGAACCGACCGGGATTCTGCGGGAGGCCGGCCGGCTTGGCCTGGGCGAATTGGCCAACGCGTCCGATCCGCGTGATCTGACCGAGTTGTTGGCCGATGCCCAGCAGTTGCTGCTCGGGGTCGGATTGACCAGCGTGCACGACATCGACGGCGAGGATGCCCGCGCGGCCTATCTTCGGTTGCGCGATGCCGGACGGCTCGCAATCCGTGTGCACAAAGCGATTCCGGTGACTGCGTTGGAGCTGGCGATCGAGCAGGGCCGCCGCACCGGCGACGGTGACGACTGGGTCCGAACCGGGCCGGTCAAGATCTTCAGCGACGGCGCGCTCGGCTCGCACACCTGTCATCTCACCGATCCGTTCCCGGATGGCAGCCACGGTATCGAGGTCACCCCGTACGAGGAGCTGCTGCGGTTGGTCCGGTTGGCCAACGGTGCCGGCATCGCGGTCGCCACTCATGCGATCGGTGATCGCGCGGCCCATCTCGTCCTCGATGCCTATGCCGACGTCGCCGGTGAGCACCGGCTGCGGAATCGGGTCGAGCACGCCCAGCATCTGCAACCGGCCGACATCACTCGGATGGCCGGACTCGGTGTGATCGCGTCGATGCAGCCGACCCATTGCACCAGCGACATCGATCTGGTCGATCGGCTGCTGGGGGATCGGCCGATCGTGTCCTACGCGTGGCGCAGCGTGCTGGATGCCCAAGCAGGCTTGGCGTTCGGCTCCGACGCGCCGGTCGAGGACCCCAACCCGTTCCTCGGCATCTACGCCGCCGTGACGCGTTGCCGGCCGGACGGGACCCCGCGGGGTGGATGGCAGCCCGAGCGGCGGATCAGCGTGGCCGAGGCGACCAACGCCTTCACTCTGGGCGCCGCGTACGCGGCCGGCGAGGAGCGGGACAAGGGCGCCTTGACCGTCGGTCGGCTCGCCGACTTCATCGCGATCGACACCGACCCGTACCAATGTGCCGCCGAACAGTTACCCGGTACGAAGGTCATCACCACGGTGGTCGGAGGTGAGATCCGCTGGTCCCACTGACCCGACCCCGAACGCCGCGCTCGGATCACGAGAGCGGAGGAGTGTCGGTGGCGGCTGCTTGGATTCCGTTACGGGCAAGGGTTTGGTGACGGCGTCGAGGGGGACATCGGCATGACAATGACAACAACGTTCGGGACAACAACGAACGGGACAACGGCGGCCGAGGCGGGTCCGGCGGAGCGGTTGACGCCGACACAGTTGGATGCGTTGTCGGCACAGATCTGCGCTCGGGCTGCGCAGGAGGCGCAGGCTTCGTTTCGATTGATCGAGTTGATCGGTCGGTTCGATGCCGGTGGCGGTCTGGGGATCCTCAGTGGCGTGAAGTCGGTGGCGCACTGGGTAGCGTTCACCTGTTCGATGTCGCCCGGCGTGGCGCGCGAGCATGTTCGGGTCGCGCGAGCGCTGCGTCAGATGCCGACGCTGGGAGCCGCGTTCGAGGTCGGCGCCGAACAACTCGCCGCTGCAGGCGCGACTGCTCCGGACGTTCCCGCGGGAACGTCGGGAACTCCCGGCCAGGCAGGATTTCCGGCATCGGCGATGCCGGCTCAGGTGTGCACCATCCGCGGGATCGGCGCGATCGAGCCGGCCACCGCAGAACGTCTGACCTGCACTGCCAACGTTCTGGGCATCATCCTGGACCGACACGGCACCCCGCTCGCACTCGGCCGCTCTCGCCGCCTGGTCTCCAAGCCCCAACGCCGAGCACTGATGATCCGCGACCGAGCCAGCTGCCAATTCCCGGGCTGCCATCAGCGTCGGCACCTGGAAGCCCACCACATCATCAGCTGGGCCCGCGGCGGCAAGACCGACCTGGCGAACCTGATCCTGCTCTGCCGATTCCACCACACCACCTGCCACGAAGGCGGAATCACCATCAGCGACCGAACCAGCAGCAGAGAATCCGGCCAGATCGGCGAAGAATCCGCCGACCATTGGCAATTCACCATGCCCGACGGCGAACCCGTCCTCACCACCGGCTGGCGCGCCCGCACCGCCGAGCGGCTACTGCGCGAGCTGACCCGCGAGCAACCCGCCAACGTCGATCACGTCACCCACCTCGGCGATCCCGAAGCCAAGGTCATCTGGCCGAAACAGTACGGCGAACGCTTCGACCTCAACAACTGTGTCCAAGCCCTCTTCAACATCCAACTCGACCACGAACAGCAGGCCGCCTAGCCAGGGGCACGTGTTCGGTCTTTGCTCATCCGGTCGCGCTGTCAGTGGTCGCGGTCAGACTGGTCTTCGTGGCTGAACGTCCCGAGGTCCCCGCTGCTCTGCTGCGCCGGATCCGTACCGTGATCGACAGGTTTCCCGAGTGCATCGAGCAGGATGCCTGGATCGGCGTCTGCTGGCGGATTCGTCAGCAGACGGTCGCGCACGTGTTCGGCGGCGAGGATCAGCTTTTCCGGATCACCTTTCGGGCCGAGCCGGACGAGGTCGCCGCCTTCGAGCATCTCGGGCCGCCGTACTTCAAGACCGACTGGGGCAGCAACGTGGTCGGTCTGGTGCTGGACCGGGAGACGGACTGGCGTGAGTTGCGCGAGCTGCTCACCGACTCCTACTGCATCCAGGCGCCGATGAAGCTCGCCGGCCGGCTACGTCGGCCCAGCTGACCCGCGAAGATCAACTTCGTGGTGTCGGCGGTTCCTCGTCGACCACCTCGCCGTGGGCGAGCCGGGAGTGCCGGTAGCTGTAGAAGATGTAGATCAGCGCGCCGATGATGAACCAGATCACGAAGCGTAGCCAGGTGATCGGCTGCAGCTTGGTGACCAGCCAGATCGAGAAGATGATGCCCAGGATCGGCGTCACCGGCATGAACGGCAGGCGGAACGTCCGCGGCACCTCCGGTCGCCGGTACCGCAACACGATCACCGAGACCGACACCACCACGAACGCCAGCAGGATGCCGATGTTGGTGAGTTCGGCCGCGCTGCCGATCGGCACGAATCCGCCGATGCCGGCGGCCACGATGCCGACGATCCACACCGGCCGGTCCGGTGATCGCTTGGCGTTGGTGTGACTGAACCACCGTGGCAACAGCCCGTCCCGACTCATCGCGAACCAGACCCGGGACGCCCCCAGCGTGAACGAGAACAGCACGGTGAAGATGCCGATGATCGCGCCGACGGCGACCACCTTGGCGAACACGGGCTGGCCGACCGCCTCGAACGCGAACGCGAAGGCCGCCGAGTCCGAAAGGTCGGTGTACTTCTGGATGCCGGTCAGCACGGTAGCCGCCAGCAGGTACAGCACCATGGCGATGGCGAGCGACAGCATCACCGCCTTGGGCAGATTCCGCTCCGCACTCTTGGACTCCTCCGCCGCCGTACTCATCGCGTCGTAACCGAACACGGCGAAGAACACCGTGGCCGCTCCGGTGACCGCGCCGCCGAAGCCGTACGGGAAGTAGGGCGTCAGATTCGAGGGCTTGATGTAGAAGGCGCCGACGATGATCACCGCCAGCACGATCGCGATCTTGATGAACACCAGCCAGAACTCGGTCCGTGCACCGGACTTGATGCCGCGGTTGAGCAGCGCGGCGACTCCGATGCACAGGATCACCGCGAACAGGTCGATCCGATGCCCCGGCCCGGTGCCCGGAGCGCCGAGCATCCAGGCCGGCAGATCCACACCGAAACTGGTGAACAGGTAGCCGACGTACTGCGAAACACCGATCGCCACCACCGCCACGATCGCGGTGTACTCCAGCAGCAGGTCCCAGCCGATGAACCAGCCGACGGCCTCACCCAGCGTCGCGTAGCCGTAGGTGTAGGCCGACCCCGAGCGCGGGATCATGCCGCCGAATTCTGCGTACGAGAACGCCGCGCAGGCGCTGGCGATGCCGGCGATGACGAAGGAGATGGTCACCGCGGGACCGGCGTCGTTCTTGGCCACGGTGCCGGCCAAGGCGAAGATGCCGGCGCCTATGATGGCTCCCAGCCCGATCGCGGTCAACTGCCAGAGGCCGATCGATCTTTCCAGCCCGGTCTCGAAGTGCGCCGGGCCGATCGGCTTCTTCCGTAGTGGCCCGCGGGTGACGATCTTGGCTCCAGGATCCGATGACCGCTCCGTCATGGGACCGTCCTTTCAACCGGTGACCTCCTGCACGTTTGCACTTACCCGGGCGGGCGTCAAGTGATCATGATCTTCGTCGGACGGGACGTGGCAGGGTGGAGGCATGCCGAATCGTCTCGCGGACGCAACCTCGCCGTATCTGCAGCAGCACAAGGACAACCCGGTCGACTGGTGGCCGTGGAGCGAGGATGCCTTTGCCGAGGCGCGCCGGCGAGGCGTGCCGATCCTGCTGTCGGTGGGCTACGCCGCCTGCCACTGGTGCCACGTGATGGCGCACGAGTCGTTCGAGGACGAGCAGGTCGCGTCCAAGATCAACAACGCGTTCGTGCCGATCAAGGTCGACCGGGAGGAACGCCCGGACGTCGACGCCGTCTACATGCAAGCCACCCAGGCGATGACCGGGCAGGGCGGCTGGCCGATGACCGTCTTTCTCACCCCGGCCGGCGATCCGATCCATGCCGGCACCTACTTCCCGCCGCTGCCGATGCACGGGCTGCCGTCCTTCGGTCAGGTGTTGGACGCGGTCAGCGGGGCCTGGCATGACCGGCGGGAGGAGATCAGCAGCGGGGCGGCCGACATCAGCCGGCGACTGGCCGAGGCCGGATCCGGCGACATCGGCGGTTCGCTCACCCAAGATGATGTTGGTCGTGCGGTGCAAGCGCTGGCGGCCGACTTCGATCAGGATCATGCCGGTTTCGGTGCGGCGCCGAAGTTTCCGCCGTCGATGGTGATCGAGGCGCTGTTGCGGTTTGCCGAGAGCTGGCCGGACCGCTCGGTACGAGATCAGGCCCGCGACCTGGCAGTCGCGACGCTGCAGGCGATGGCCTCCGGCGGAATCCATGATCAACTGGCCGGCGGGTTCGCGCGCTACAGCGTGGACTCCGGTTGGGTGGTGCCGCACTTCGAGAAAATGCTGTACGACAACGGATTGCTGCTGGCTGCCTACCTGCATGGCTGGCGGCTGACCGGCGATGCCGGGCTGCGCAGGGTGGCGATCGAGATCGTCGAATGGTTGCTGGAGGAGATGATCACCGAGCAGGGCGCATTTGCGGCCAGCCTGGACGCCGACTCGCGCGGGCCCGACGGACAGCTCACCGAGGGGGCGTTCTACCTCTGGAATCGTGATCAGCTGCACGCTGCGCTCGGCGTCGAGTCCGAGGTCGAGTGGGTGGAGGACCACTGTGGGGTGGCCGAGTACGGCCCCGCGGACGACGGCTTCTCAACCCTGCAACTGAAGGGTGTCACCGAGGAAGATCAACCGCATTGGCAGTCGCTGCGAACACGGCTGGCCCAGGCGCGTTCGGCCAGGCCGAGGCCTGGCCGCGACGACAAGATCATCGTGGCCTGGAATGCGTTGGTGATCGACGCCCTCGCCGAAGCGGGCGCTCTGCTGCAGCGGCCGGAGTGGACCCGGGCCGCGGTCCGCGCGGCGACCACGATCTGGCAGTTGCACCGGGTCGACGGTCGGCTGGTTCGCAGTTCCCGCAACGGCAAGCGCGGCTCTGCGCAGGGCGGTGCCGACGACCATGCCCTACTGGCGTTGTCCTTCGTACGCCTGGCCGAGGTGACCGGCGACCCTGTCTGGGCCGACCGCGCCCGTCAGTTGCTCGCCGTCCTCGACGATCATTTCAGCGCTCCCGACGGTGGCTTCTACGACACCGCCGACGACGCCGAGACCTTGATCAACCGGCCGAAGGATCCGACCGACAACGCCGCGCCGTCCGGGCTCAGCGCCGCCGTGCACGCGCTGCGCCGGCTGGCCACGTACACCGGTGAAGTTGATCTTGCCCGCCGGGCCGACCGGGCGTCCGACTCGGCGGCCAAGTTGATCACCGCAGCGCCGCGATTCGCCGGCTGGCTGCTCGCCGACGCGGTCAGCCGCCTCAGCGACGCCGCTGTGGAGGTGGCGATTGTCGGCGATCCGGCCGATCCGCGAGTCGAGGAGTTCGCCGACCTGGCTCGACGTCGTGCAGCCGCCGGATCGGTGATCGTCACCGGACCGCCGGACACCCCGAACGTGCCGCTGCTGTCCGACCGGACCATGATCGACAACCGTCCGACCGGCTACGTCTGCCGCAGTTTCGTCTGCCGCTTTCCGGTGACGGACCTCGACGATCTCGCCGCACAACTCGCCGACCTGTCAGCGTGAGGAAGCGCTATAGCGCGTTGTGACGCGTGCCTTGTCGGGAGGGCGGGGCTCAGGCGCCGATCAGTCGGTTGGCGAAGGTCGACATGGTGTAGGCGCCGATGCCGTAGACGACCTCCAGGGCGTTCTGCTCGGTGTAGCCCGCGTCCAGGAAGGCGGTCAGGTCGGAGTCCTCGACGGCGCCGGTGCGGTCCATCAATCGGTGGGTGAAGACCCGGATCGCGTCGAGTTGTTGATCTTGGAGCGCCTGGTCGTGACGTAGTGGGTCGACCAACTCGGCGGCGCCGAGTCGGCGCAGGGCCGCGGCGTGCAGGCCGACGCAGGTGTGGCAGCCGTTGCGGACCGCCACGGTCATGATCATCACCTCCCGGGCGATCGGCGGCAGGGTCGTTCGGTCGAAGGCGTGGGTTGCTTCCAGGAACCCGTTCAGCAGTTCCGGTGAGGTCGCCATCTTCGCGATCGGCACCGGGATCGCGCCGAACTCACGCTCCATCGCGATCATCGAGGATCGAGACTCCTCAGGTGCGCTGTCGAGGCTGTGGACTGGGAAAGGCATCGCTGGGTCTCCGCTCAAGAAAGACAACGTGGTTGACGAATATGAGAGCAAGCTACAGTCAACCTGGTTGACTTTCAAGAGCTTTCAGCGAGGACGGAAGGATCGCGATGGACAGGCCGGGTTACGAACTGCCGATGCTGCTGTTCGGCGCGTTCCGGGAACTGATCGACGAGACCCATCGCCGCCTCGATGAGGCCGGCCATCACGATCACCGGGCGGTGCACGGATTCGTGATGCAGGCGGTCGGCGCGGGCGCGACGGTGAGCGACGTCGGCCGCACGTTGGGGGTGTCGAAGCAGGCGGCGGCCAAGTCGGTCGATCGGCTGGTCGGCATGGGCTATCTGAGCGTGACCGCCGACCCCGCCGACGCCCGGCGGAAGATCATCAAGCCGACGGCGCGCGGGCGGGACATGCTGATCCAGAGCGCTCGCATCTTCGACGAGATCCAGGCCGAGTGGGCGGTGAGGATCGGCCGCCGCCGGATGAGGCAACTTCAGGACGACCTGGCCGAACTGGCTGGCAGCAGCGCGCTGCGGCTGGACGGGATCGGCGGGCTGGTCTGACCGTCAGGTCGCCGAGTAGCTGACCAGGGAGATGGCGATGTAGTGGCTGATGAAGGCGCCGATGGTGCAGGAGTGGAAGACCTCATGGAAGCCGAACCAGCGCGGCCACGGATCCGGCCGGCGCAGCGCGTAGACCAGCGCACCGGCCACGTACAGGCCGCCGCCGATCAAGATCAACGTCAACACGGCCGGACCGCCTGCTGACCCGAATTGCGGCAGCCAGCCGATCGCAGCACAGCCGGTGACCACGTACAGCGCGGTGTAGAGCCACCGCGGCGCGCTCAGCCAGAACGTACGGAACAGCAGCCCGAGCACCGCCGCGCTCCAGATCACCAACAGCAACACGGTGCTCGATCGCCGGTCCAGCA
Organism: Microlunatus elymi; assembly: GCF_007362775.1. Lineage (NCBI taxonomy): Bacteria > Bacillati > Actinomycetota > Actinomycetes > Propionibacteriales > Propionibacteriaceae > Microlunatus > Microlunatus elymi. The sequence continues at coordinate 4,414,428 of NZ_CP041692.1, read as the reverse complement.
ACAGCAGTGCGAACGGTGTGTACGAGGCGGCGATGAAGATGTAGATGTTGGAGTGGTCGAGCCGGCGCAGGATGCCGAAACTGACCACGCCCCAACTGAATCGGTGGAACAGCGCGCTGGTGCCGAAGAGCAGCACCGCGGCGGCCAGGAACACACCTCCGCCGACCTTGCCCGCGGTGGTCGGTGACAGGCAGATCAGGACGATGCCGGCGGCGACGGCGAGCGGGGTGATGGCCGCGTGCAACCAGCCCCGCAGCCGCGGCTTGACCAGCTCGACGCCCAGCGGCGGGAGCTGCCGCGCATCGGCGGAGGCGCGCGAGCGGACCACCTGCGGTTCGTGACTGGTGGCCATCGGGCCCTCCTTCTTTCTCAACACGAGCGACCGGTTCTCAGCACGAGCGATCGCCAGGTGCGAGGACTTCACCGTAACCGGGACTTCACCGTACGTGGTGAGGCAAGCGCGCCGAAAGACGTCGGGCGGCGTAGTCTGCGGTGCGTGTCACGAGTGGAGCAGCTGCGCGAGGTCGTCGACCGCCTGCGTCCGTCGAGCTGGCTCTACTCCACCTACGAACACCGGCTGATCGCCGAACTGGACCATGATCAACTTCCGCAGCACGTGGCGGTGCTCGCCGACGGCAACCGGCGCTGGGCCAGGGCGAACGCGCCAGGCCAACCGCTGGCGGTCGGCTACCGTGCCGGCGCTGACAAGCTGAAGGAGTTCGTTGCCTGGTGTGACGAGGTCAAGATCCCGATCGTCACCCTGTGGGTGCTCTCCACCGAGAATTTCTCCCGCGATCGGGAGGAACTCGGCCCGTTGTTGCAGGTGATCGAGCAGCTCGTCACCGACCTGGCCAAGTCCCGGCACTGGCGGGTGCATCCGGTCGGCGCGCTGGATCTGATCCCGGCCGAGTCGGCCGAGGTGTTCCGCCGCGCCGAGGCCGACACCCGCGACGTCGACGGGATGATGATCAACATCGCCGTCTCGTACGGCGGCCGGCACGAGCTGCGCGACGCCTTCCGCTCGCTGCTGGCCCAGAAGGCCAAAGAGGGGATGACGATCGGCGAGCTGGCCGAGACCCTGGAGATCGACAACATCGCCGATCACCTCTACACCGCGGGTCAACCCGACCCGGACCTGATCATCCGGACCTCGGGCGAGCAACGGTTGTCCGGCTTCCTGATGTGGCAGTCGGCGCACAGCGAGTTCTACTTCTGCGAAGCCCTCTGGCCGGACTTCCGCAAGGTCGACTTCATCCGCGCGCTGCGCGCCTACAACCAACGCGAACGCCGGTTCGGCAAGTAGCCGGCGTGCGTACCCAACTGCGCGCGGTCGGTCTGGTGGTCGCGTTCATCACCGGCGCGTTCATCGCGATCCAGTCGCGGATCAACGGCGCGCTCGGCACCGAACTGCACAACGGCATCGCGGCGGCGCTGATCAGCTTTCTCACCGGGCTGCTGGTCTTGATCATCATCCTCGCCTGCAACCGGAGGACCCGCGGCCGGCTTTCGGCCGTACGAGCGGCGGTGGCCGATCGCCGGCTGGTCTGGTGGCAGCTGATGGGCGGCGTCTCCGGCGCCTTCCTGGTCACCGCGCAGGGGCTGGCGGTGACCGCGATCGGAGTGGCCACCTTCACCGTCGCGGTGGTCGGTGGACAGTTGATCAGCAGCCTGTGGGTCGACCGGATCGGTCTCGGGCCGGCCGGCAAGGCGCCGATCACCGTCGGCCGCGCCCTCGGCGCCGGGATCGCTTTGCTGGCGGTGGTGATCGCGAGTGCAGGCGGTCTCGGTCACGCCGGACCCCAGGCGTACGTGCTGGCGCTGTTGCCGGCGATCGCCGGCTTCGGGATGGCCTGGCAGCAGGCGATCAACGGCCGGGTCGGCGTGGTCGGCGGACCGATCGTCGCGGCGTCGATCAACTTCGGTGTCGGCACCGTTGCGCTGATCATCGCCACCGCGGTCAGCGTCCTGATCCAGGGCCGGCCGGCGGCGCTGCCGAGCAATCCGTGGCTCTACCTCGGCGGTCTGTTCGGGGTGGTGTTCATCGCCGCCGCCGCGGTCGTCGTGCGCTGGGTCGGCGTGCTGCTGCTCGGCCTGACCGCGATCGCCGGACAGCTGATCGGCTCGGTGCTGGTCGAGTTGGTGGTCCCGACCGGGGCGGGGCTGACCACCCTCGACCTGGTCGGCTGCGCCCTCACCCTGGTCGGTGTCGCCGTCGCCGCCCTCGTACGCCGCTGATTCAGCCGAGTTGTCAGTCGCTGCTGTGGCTACAGCCAAACCACCGACTGACAACTCGGGAGAGAGGGCGACACGCCCGCCGCTTGCGCTGAGCTGGGCCGAAGGCGGATTAGCGTGGGTGGCGCGAGGCATGGGGAAGTGCCTCGTCGGGGAGGCAGTTGATGCTTCGAGCGCCAGCATGTCAACGGACAGCCGGCTCAACGACGAACTGGTGTCCACCCCGGCCGACCACGTGAACCGTGGGGCCGGGTGACGGTGTCGCGCGGCCCCCAGTGAGGACCGATCGTGCAAGCAGCAACGTCCGCTCAGCAACGCACCTACGTCATCGACACGTCCGTCCTGTTGAGCGATCCTCATGCACTCCGTCGCTTCGCCGAACACGACATCGTGTTGCCGGTCGTGGTGATCACCGAACTGGAAGCCAAACGGCACCACGCCGAGCTGGGCTACTTCGCCCGCGAGGCCCTGCGCTGCCTGGACGATCTGCGGATCCAGTACGGGCGATTGGACGCGCCGGTGCCGGTGAATGATCAGGGCGGAACCATCCACGTCGAGCTCAACCACACCGATCCGACGGCGCTGCCGGCAGGTTTCCGGCTCGGCGACAACGACTCCCGGATCCTGGCCGTCGCACTGAACTACTCCCGTGAGGGCCGGGACGTGGTGCTGGTCAGCAAGGATCTGCCGATGCGGGTCAAGGCTTCGGCGGTGGGCTTGGCCGCCGAGGAGTATCGCGCTGAGCTGTCACCGGACTCGGGCTGGACCGGGATGGCCGAGCTCGCGGTGACCGGTGATGATCTTGATCGGCTGTACGAGCACGGTCGAGTTGATCTTGATCAGGCGCGCGATCTTCCTTGCCACACAGGCGTTGTGCTCAGCACCGGTACGGCGACCGGGCTCGGCCGGGTGACACCGGACAAGGACGTGAAGTTGATCAACACCGACCGGGACGCGTTCGGCATCCACGGCCGGTCGGCCGAGCAGCGGGTGGCGCTCGACCTGCTGCTGGATCCGAGCGTCGGCATCATCTCGATGGGCGGCCGGGCCGGCACGGGCAAGTCGGCGCTGGCCCTGTGCGCCGGACTGGAAGCCGTCCTGGAACGCCAGCAGCACTCCAAGGTGATCGTCTTCCGGCCGCTCTACGCGGTCGGCGGTCAGGAGCTCGGCTACCTGCCCGGCACCGAGGGGGAGAAGATGGGCCCCTGGGCCCAGGCGGTCTTCGACACCCTGGGCGCGGTCACCTCCAAGGTGGTCATCGACGAGGTGATGGAACGCGGACTGCTGGAGGTGCTGCCACTGACCCACATCCGCGGCCGGTCGCTGCACGACGCGTTCGTGATCGTGGACGAGGCGCAGTCCCTGGAACGCAACGTGCTGCTGACCGTGCTGTCGCGGATCGGGCAGAACTCGCGGGTGGTGCTCACCCACGACATCGCCCAGCGGGACAACCTGCGGGTCGGCCGGCACGACGGTGTGGTCGCGGTGGTGGAGAAGCTGAAGGGCCATCCGCTGTTCGCCCACGTCACCCTGCATCGCTCCGAACGGTCGCCGATCGCCGCTCTGGTCACCGACCTGCTGGAGGATCTGCCCCGCTGACCGGCTGCCGTTCCTGCTGCGATGCCCAGCCGGGTGCGGCGGTCAGTAGGGTTCCGGTCATGAGTCAGGATCCGTCAACTGCGCGCAATCTGAGGGTCGGCCACAGTGAGCGGGATGCCGTCGCGGCGATCCTCCAAGCCGCGGCGGCTGACGGTCGACTGAGCATGGAGGAGTTGGACGAACGTCTGGACGCGGCGCTGAACGCCAAGACGTACGGGGATCTGGAGCCGTTGACCGCGGACCTGGGCGCCGGTGGCGAGCTGCCATCGCGACAGCCCGCCGGCCCCCGACTGCCGTCGCGATCCGTTCAGGGACCGCCTCCGCCGGGCTACTCCCGGGAGGATCCGCTGAGCCTGGACGGCGGCTTGAGCAGCGAGAAGCGGGTCGGGGTCTGGACCGTGCCGCCGTTCATCCGGATCAACCAGGGCATGGGGTCGGTCAAACTCAACTGCCTGCAGGCCATCCCGGCCGCACAACTGATCGAGATCGAGATGATCGGCGGCACCGGCTCGGTGGTGATGATCTTGCCGGACGGCTGGGCAGTTGATCATGATCGATTGTCCAAGTCCTGGGGCTCGAAGACGATCAAGGTGCCCCGTGAACCGGCCCCCGGCAAACCGCTGCTGGTGGTGTACGGCGGACTCGGCATGGGCAGCTTCAAGGCACGGCCGGCCAGCCGGTCCGAACTGCGCAAGCTCGGCCGCTGACCGTAGGCGGAGATTCGCCACTGCGGCGCCGTAACAAAACAACCTATTCCGCAATCGGGACGGAAGTGCTTGACTACCGCTGATCTGTCGTACCACTGCCCTCGGAGGCATTCGATGTATCAGACAGCACGAACCCGCAAGAGATGGCCCCGGAAGAGGTGGCACGGCATCGTCGGCGGCGTCTCGACCCTTGCCGTCCTCGGTGCCTTGGCGCTGACCTCGACCCCGGCGGCCTCGGCCAGTCCGGACGCCGGACGCGATCAGGCGTTCGGCCAAGCAGCGAAGGAATTCGGCGTTCCCGAGTCGCTGTTGGAAGCACTGTCCTACGCGCAGACGCGGTGGGACGACCACGTCGGGGAGCACAACACCGACGGCGGCTACGGGCCGATGAACCTGATCGACGGCACGCTGTTCGCCGGCGACCGCGGTGAGGCCAAGAACGGCGACGCCGCCGGTGCCGCGCCGGCCAAGATCGACTCGCTCGGCCGGGCCGCCAAGCTGCTCGGCGTCGACCGGCAGCAGCTGCGGACCGATCCGGCGGCGAACATCCGCGGTGGGGCAGCCTTGCTGGCCGCCGAACAGCGCTCGCTGAAACTCCCGGTCGGTGCATCCACCTCGCCCGGCCGTTGGTACGCGGCTGTGGCCGCCAGCAGCGGCGCGACCGAACAGTCGGCCGCCAAGACCTTCGCCGACGACGTGTACGCCGCGCTCGCCGACGGCGCCCAACGAACCACCGACGACGGTCAGCGGGTCTCGATGAAGGCAGCGAAGACCGAACCGCAGACCGGCCAGCTCAGTTTGCTGGGGCTGAAGAAGAGCAGCAACAAGTCCGGGATCGAATGCCCGCCCGGGCTGGACTGCGAATCGATCCCGGCCCCGTACGAGAAGTACGGACCGGGCGCCGGCGACTACGGCAACTACGACAAGGCACCCCGGGACACTCCTGCCGGGCCGACCGTCGACTACATCGTGCTGCACGACACCGAGGGCAGTTGGGACACCACCCTGAAGCTGGTGCAGGACCCGACCTACCTCGGCTGGCACTACACGATCCGGTCGGCCGACGGGCACATCGCACAGCACATCCCGACCAAGGACGTCGGCTGGCACGCCGGCAACTGGTACATCAACCAGCACTCGATCGGCATCGAGCAGGAAGGGTTCGCCGCCCAGGGAGCCACCTGGTACACCGAATCGCTCTACCGCAACTCGGCACGGCTGGTCCGCTACCTGGCGCACAAGTGGCAGATCCCGCTGGATCGGGCGCACATCCTCGGTCACGACAATGTGCCCGGCATCTACGCCGACTACGTCGCCGGGATGCACTGGGATCCGGGCCCCTACTGGGACTGGCAGCACTACTTCCACCTGCTCGGCGCTCCGCTGGAGGCCCGGCATGGCAAGCCCAGCAAGGAGATCGTCCGCATCCTGCCCGGCTTCGACAACAACCAGCAGCCGGTCACCGGCTGTACCACGGCCGGTCAGCCGTGCGATCCGCAGGGCACCGATTTCGTCTATTTGCACACCGAGCCGAACGCGGATTCGCCACTGGTCAAGGACATCGATCTGCACACCGACGGTTCGGCCAGCACCACGCAGGTGTCGGACGTCGGTGCGCGAGCAGTGGCCGGCCAGGACTTCGCGGTGGCCGATCGGCAGGGCGACTGGACCGCGGTCTGGTATCTCGGTCAGAAGGGCTGGTTCTACAACCCGCGGGGCGATCGGACCGCCAAGGACGTCGGCGGCTGGCTGGTGAAGCCGAAGGCCGGAGTCGATGCGGTGGCCACCTATGGGCGGGCCTATCCGGAGGCTTCTGCTTATCCTGATCCGATTCCGGCCCAGTCGATCCTGTCGCTGTCCTATCAGCTGACGGCCGGGCAGAGTGCGGTGCTCACCGACCGTACGGTGTCGACCGACTACTACCGGGCGGTCACCTACGACACGCCGCCGCCGGCCGACCACATCGACATCCGCGGCCAGACGAAGTATCTGCAGATCTCCTTCGGTCACCGGATCATGTATGTGCAGGCGGCCGACGTGGACATCGTCCGGGCCCGATGATCCCGATGATCATGCAGGGTTGATCAAGGCAAGCAGAACCCGCCGACCGTCTCGAGAACGGTCGGCGGGTCTTCCTTGTGCAGAAAGGTTTCTCGCCGGTCCGGCTACGCGCGGTAAGCCCAGCTGATCAAGTACGCCAAGATCGCCGGGATGTCCATCAACGCGAGCCACAGCCAGAACACGGCCATGTTGGACAGGTGCATGACCTGCGTGGTGCCCTGAGCGTTGTACGGGATCGTGGTGGCCATCCCGATGCAGGCAATCACCATGATCGCCACCAGGGCGAGCCCGATCGCGGCGAAGATGATCCGGGATCGGCCGTGATAGCGGATGCTTCCGCTCACTCGGTGCGCTTGATGCCGGTGTAGCCCGAGATGTGGTGGTGCGACATGTGAGACAGACATCGGAGACTTCCTTTCTGGTGGCGATCTCCGCGATCAGCTTCGTTGCAGTTGTGTTGTCTCTCACGCTCACTCTACGACTGCACCGCGAACATGCAAGGCGCCGCGGGCCGCTGACTCCTCAGCCGGCCGGGCCGCGGGTCATCGACAACACGTCGAGGGCGGTGTCGAGTTGCTCCTCGGTCAGCTTGCCGTCGGCGACGAAGCCCTTCTCGATCACCACCTCGCGGATCGTCTTGCCGTCCTTGAGTGCCTGCTTGGCGACCGCGGCCGCGTTCTCGTAACCGATGTAGCGATTCAGCGGCGTGACGATCGACGGCGACGACTCCGCCAGTTGCCGATCATGATCAACATTGGCGGTGATCCCGGAGACACAGCGGTCGGCGAACAGCCGGGACACGTTTGCCAGCAGCCGGATCGACTCCAGCACGTTGCGGGCGATCACCGGCAGCATCACGTTCAGCTCGAAGTTGCCCTGCAGGCCGGCGGTGGTGATCGTGGTGTCGTTGCCGATCACCTGCGCGGAGACCATGATCGTCGCCTCGCAGAGCACCGGATTCACCTTGCCCGGCATGATCGAGGAGCCGGGCTGCAGGTCCGGCAAGGCGATCTCGCCCAGGCCGGATCGAGGGCCGGAGCCCATCCAGCGGATGTCGTTGGCGATCTTGGTCAGGCTGACCGCGATCACCTTGCAGGCACCGGACGCCTCGACCAGGCTGTCCTGGCTGCCCTGGGCCTCGAAGTGGTTACGGGTCTCGGTCAGCGGCAGCCCGGTCTGCTCGGCGATGATCTTGATCACCGAGTCGGCGAAGCCGGCCGGGGTGTTGATCCCGGTGCCGACCGCGGTACCGCCCAGCGGCAATTCGGCAACCCGGGGTAACGCCGCCTCGATCCGTTCGATCCCGTTGCCGATCTGGGCGGCGTAGCCGCCGAACTCCTGACCCAGGGTGACCGGGGTGGCGTCCATCAGATGGGTACGGCCGTTCTTCACCACCTCGGCGAATTCGTCGGCCTTGGCCGACAGGGCATCGCGAAGGTGCTCCAGCGCCGGGATCAGGGTGTTGATCAGGCCGTCGGTGGCGGCGATGTGAATGGCGCTGGGGAAGACGTCGTTGCTCGACTGGGACGCGTTCACGTGATCGTTCGGATGCACGTCGCTGCCCAGGATGTCGGTGGCCAGCGACGAGATCACCTCGTTGGTGTTCATGTTGCTCGAGGTGCCGGAGCCCGTCTGGAAGACGTCGATCGGGAATTCGTCGTTGTGCTTCCCGTCGGCCACCTGAGCGGCGGCCTGAGCGATCGCGTCGGCCATCTTCTCCTCGACCACGCCGAGCCGGGCGTTGGTGGTCGCCGCCGCGCCCTTGATCCGGGCCAGCGCCGAGATCAGCGCCGGATCGATCGGCTGGAAGGAGATCGGGAAGTTCTCCACCGCCCGCTGGGTCTGGGCCTTCCACAGTGCGGCGGCGGGCACGCGTACCTCGCCCATGGTGTCGTGTTCGATCCGGTAGTCCTCAGAGCTCATGAGGTCATTCTTACCGCCTCCCGCCGGTTCGGTGCGGGCGGCTGCCGCGTGTGAGGATGGGCCCCGTGGCACGCGCGCGAAGATCACCGACCAACCGGGACATGATTCTCTCCTTGTTGGTGATCTTGATCCCGGTGGCGATCATCGCTTTCCTGCTGACTCGTGGTCAGGACGAGCCGAATGTGCCGACCGTGGACTGGAAGCCGGTGGCGGCGCAGGCGGCGAAGGAAGCTCCGTACGAGGTGCTGGCACCGGCCGAACTGCCGGCCGGCTGGCGCGCGACCCAGGTGTCCTGGACCAAGATCGGCGAGCCGGATCCGACCGGCAACGAGTCGCCCCGCAACCGCTGGCGGCTCGGCGTGCTGACCGACCAGCAGGTCTACATCGAGCTCGACCAGGTGGACAAGCAGGCCCAGGACTTCGTCGACGACATCACCCGGAACGGTCAGCCCGACGGCACCAGCACGGTGGCCGGGCAGAGCTGGCAGCGCCTGGTCACCGACGACGACCGGACCCGGTCCCTGGTGCTGGCGACGCCGAAGGTGACCACCGTGGTGTCGGGTGACACGAGCTATCGGCTGTTGGAGGATTACGCCGGGTTGTTGCGCGCCCAGCCGTGACGCTTCGTACGTCGTCACGGGTGCGGCGAAGGTCGGCGTCGTCGGGTGCCGTCCTGGTGAGCGGTCCGAGCTGATCGCTGCGGCGATGGGTGAGTTGCAGGAGTGCGACGGCCGCCGCGACAAGGATCGCCAGCAAGATCGATAGGGTCATGATGGTCGCCTTCCGGCCGGCAACGCACGCTGCCGGACAGTGTCAAAAACGACAAAGAACGAAAGATTCGCGCCAAGCCCGGTGGGCTAGCGAAGCGCCCGGTGCGGCTGCTTCGTACGAGCTGGTGCAGCGTCGAATTCGCTCAGTTGCCGTTCGGTCTGCCGCCGCACCGCGTAGTTCATTTCCCCAACTGTGGCAAGGATCCTGTGCAGGACACGGGCGATCCGGGAGGTGCTGTGGGCGTGGGGGTCGGTTCTGATAAAGGTGGACGCCAGGACTGCGGTCAGTGCCAGCAGGATGATCAACTCGGTCATGTGATGAGTCTTCTGCTGGCGCACCGCGGTCAACAGTGGCAATATTGACTCTGTTAATAGGAATCGTGCCAACTGTTCGGTCTGGGAGGATTCGATGAGCAGCAGGGCAGGGGCGACCGATCGAACCGCCGCCGGACTGAAGTCGGTGGCGCCGTTGAAGCGCGTCAGCGTGATCCTGACCGAGCCGGTCTCGGTGTTCGAGTTCGCGATGGCCACCGAGATCTTCGGCATCGACCGGCGCGACGAGGGGTACGAGCCGTTCGACTTCCGGGTGTGCGCGCTGCATCCGGAGCGGCCGCTGGTGACCAAGACGGTGACGCCGTTTCAGATCATCGCCTCGCACGGCCTGGACGCGGTCAAGGGCAGTCAACTGGTGATCGTGTCGGCGACGCCGCCGCGCGGCGAGCACGGATATCCGCCGCAGATCATCCGCGCGATCCAGCAGGCCCATGACGACGGCGCGGTGATCCTCAGTCTCTGCTCGGGCGCGTTCCTGCTCGGCGCTGCCGGCCTGCTCGACGGGCGGCCGTCAACCACCCACTGGATGTACGCCGACGAGTTGCAGCAGGAGTTTCCGCGGACCCGGGTCGACTGCGGTGTCCTGTACGTCGACGACGGCAACGTGATCACCAGCGCCGGCACGGCCGCCGGGATCGACGCGGCGCTGCACCTGATCCGTCGGGAGCTGGGGCAGGAGATCGCCATCAGGATCGCCCGCCGGATGGTGGTGCCGCCGCATCGGGACGGCGGGCAGCAGCAGTTCGTCGACCTGCCGCTCCCGGTGGACGACTCCGAGGCGTTGGGCGGGCTGCTGGCCTGGATCTCTGACAACCTGGCCGAGCCGCATTCGGCGGCCTCGCTCGCCCGGAGGCTGAATCTGAGCGAGCGCACGTTCGCGCGCCGCTTCGTGGCGGAGACCGGGGCCACGCCGCACAAGTGGATCAACCAACAGCGGGTCCTGGAGGCGCGTCGACTGTTGGAGGAGAGCGATCTGAGCGTGGAGCAGATCGCCGATCGGGTCGGCTTCAACTCCAGCGTGGTGCTGCGTGATCACTTCCGCCGTCACGTCGGATTGGCGCCGGTCGAGTACCGGCGTCGCTTCGGCCAGGTCCACACGGCTTGAGCCGGAGTCAGGACGGGGTTTCGTCGGTGGCCGAGGCCCGGGCTGCCTCAACCTTGGCCTTGGCACCGTCCAGCCATTGCTGGCAGATCTCGGCCAGCCGTTCGCCGCGCTCCCACAAGGCGAGTGATTCGGCCAGCGGTGCGCCACCGGACTCGAGTCGCTGGACAACGGCGACCAATTCCTCCCGAGCCTGCTCGTAGCTGAGCTGGGAGAGGTCCTCGGTGCCGGCTGCTTCATCGGTCATGGTCGATGGTCGTCCTCACTCGTCGAGCTGATGGTGTTGATCTGGCCGGCGGCCGGTCACGGTGGCCAGCAGTCGGCCGTCGGCCAGGTGCGCCGTCATCGATGCGCCGTCGGCGACCGCGGTGATCGAGGTGACGGTCCGGTCCTGATCGTCGACCAAGATCGAATAGCCCCGGTCCAGGGTCGCCTTCGGCGACATCGCCCGGACTCTCGCCAGGGTGTGGGTGATGGTGTTCGATTCGCTGGCCAGCAGGTGCCGGATCGCGCGCTGCCCCCGCTGCCGGAGCGTATCGAGTTGCTCGTAGCGCAGATCGAAGCTGGCCGTCGGCTCGGCCAGGACCGGCCGGCTGCGCAAGGTGCTGAGAAACTCCTGCTGCCGGTCGATGATCTTGATCATTGCCCCGTACGCCCGCTGCCGGGCCTGGTCGACGCGCGACAACTCCTCGGTCACGTCGGGCACCACCCGACGTGCGGCATCGGTCGGTGTGGAGGCCCGCACGTCGGCGACCAGATCCAGGATCGGCTGATCGGTCTCGTGGCCGATCGCCGACACCACCGGAGTCCGGCAGCCGGCGACCGCCCGGATCAGGCCCTCGTCGGAGAACGGCAGCAGGTCCTCCAGCGAACCGCCGCCGCGGGCGATCACGATCACCTCCACCGCCGCGATGTTGTCCAGCTGGCGCAGCGCCCGGATGATCTCCTCGGCCGCCTGCGGTCCTTGTACGAGAGTGTTGCGGGTCTCGATCCTGACCGCCGGCCAGCGGCGGCGAGCATTCTCCACCACGTCACGTTCGGCGGCGCTGTTGGCGCCGGTGATCAGGCCGACCGATCGAGGCAGGAACGGCAGCGGCTGCTTGCGGACCCGATCGAACAGGCCTTCGGCCTGCAACAGGCGCTTGGTCTGCTCCAGCTGGGCCAGCAGCCGTCCCTCGCCGACCGGCCGGATTTCGTCGCAGTAGAAGGAAAAGCGGCCACTGGGCGTGTAGTAACTGGGCCGGATCCGGACCGCGACCGTCGATCCTTCCCGCAGCGGCCCGGCCAGATCCAGGTTGGCCGGTGAGATCGACACGCTGGCGCTGACCTCGGCCAGCTTGTCGCGCAGGGTGAGAAACACCGTGCGAGAGCCGGAACGGCGGTTGATCTCGATCAGCTGCCCCTCCACCCAGACCCAGCCGAGGCGCTCGATCCAACCCTTCACCGCCTGCGCGACCACCCGCAGCGGTTGCGGCTGATCGGGCGAAGACTCCAGGGCCATGCGCAGACCCTAACGGTCACCGCCGACAGTTCAGCCGGCCTTCGGGGCAGTGAGGGCACGCAGCACGTGCGCGATCAGGGCGTCGAGGTGATCGGAGTCCGGCATGCCCAGATGCAGCGCCAGTCGGTGGTAGATGGGCCCGTACAGCAGATCGAGCGCCACCTCGAGGTCGGCGTCGGCAGGTAGCTGACCGGCGTCCTGCGCCTGTCGAAGGCGCTGCTTGAACGTCTCGATCCGCGGCTCGATCAGCCGCTCCCGGAGGGCCCGGCCGAGCTCGGGATCCTGTAGCGACTCAGCCATCAGTCCGACGCCGGGCGAGGTGTCCGCGGGCACGATGATGTCGATCACCTCCTGCAGCAGGGCACGGAGATCGGCGGCCAGATCGCCGGTGTTCGGGGGAGCGGTGCCGACGGTCGCGGTCTCGTCCAGGAGCTCCAGGACGATGGCGCCCCGGGACGGCCACCAGCGGTAGATGGTCGTCTTGCCCACGCCGGCCCGGGCAGCGATCGCCTCGATGGTCAGCTTCCGGTAGCCGTTCTCGCGACAGAGCTCCTCCGTTGCGGCGAGGATCGCCTTCCGGCTGGACTCGCTGCGGCGGGCTGCATTCGGGCCGGGTGACACGCCCTCATCGTAGGCGAAACGAAACGTGGCGTATTGACACGGGGCCGATTCACCGGCAGTGTTGGCGCAACGCTACGTATCGTCACGGCTGGGTCGGTACGTCCAAACCGCAACGAAGGGGAGATTGCATGACTGTGCCGATCGGATATCTGCTGCCGGTGGTGATTGCCGCCTGGTGTACGTTCTTCGCCCTCGTCGCGCCGCGACGACCGCAACTGGTGGCGAGGGCGAGCTGGTTCTTCGGCATGGTGATCAACGAAGTGCCGTTCCTGGCCATCTATCTGCTGACGGCGGCGACCGTGATGGCCGTCGCCCAGGGCGATCTGGACTCGACCCTCGCCAAGATCGCGGCCGGCGTGGCGGTGCTCACCATCGCCGGGCTTGCCGTTGTGGCCTGGCGCGGCGTCCGCAGCGACCGGGCGGTCGGCGAAGCCCTCCACGTGGGGCTGGGTGACGACTGGCGGAACCGTGCGTCGGCGTCGCTGCGGCGTCATCGTCCGTGGGGCCGCATCCTCTTCATTCCGTGGCTGAGAACGCGACCCGACGTGGTACGGATCCGCAACGTCAGCTACGGCGACGCGGGTCGCCGGAACTTGCTCGACCTCTACCGTCGGCGGGATGCGCCGCAGGACTCGCCGGTGCTGATCTACTTCCACGGCGGCGGCTTCAGCGGCGGGAAGAAAAGCCGCGAGGCCCGACCGCTGCTGACCCGGCTCGCGAGCCAAGGATGGGTGTGCGTCAGCGCCAACTACCGGCTGCGCCCCGAGGTCACCTTCCCCGATCACCAGATCGATGCCAAGAAGGTCGTCGCCTGGGTCCGCGAACACGGTGCTGCCTACGGCGCCGACCCGTCGCGACTGTTCGTGTCGGGCAGTTCGGCCGGCGCCAACCTGGCGGGTCTGTGCGCGCTCACGCCGAACGATCCGAGGTTCCAGCCCGGGTTCGAATCGGCCGACACCAGCGTCAGCGGCGCGATCCTGCTGTACGGCTTCTACGGCCGCTACTTCGGCGAGGAGCCTGCCGGGCCACCGCCGGAGCTCCAGCCGCAGGGCTTCGTACGAGGTGAGACTCCGCCGATCTTCGTCGCCCACGGCACCAACGACGGCTGGGGCACCGTCGAGGGCGCCAGAGATTTCGTCGCACGGCTGCGTCGCGCTGGGGACAACACCGTCGTCTACGCCGAACTCCCCGGCGGCCAACACTCGTTCGACGTCTTCCACTCGGCGCGTTTCGAGGCGGTGGTTGACGGGGCCGAGGCGTTTGCTTCCTGGGTCCTCGACGGATCGCGGTCTGTCTGGCCTGCGTCCCGATCGCCTGGTCGAGCCGTGGCGGGGCCTGTCACACCCGGCGCACCGGCACCTGGATGATGGTGGTCGCCGGCGCGGTGCTGGTGCTGCTGGCCGTACTGCAGATCATGCGCGGAGTGGGCACGATCGGCGCCTGCAGCTGACGTTCACAGGGGGATGCGTTGCCCACGACCGAGTCCTTCCGGATCGCCGTCGCCCAACAGACGGTGGGTCAGGATCCGAGCGGTCCGCAGATCAGGCGCGCCGGGGAGCGGATCCGGGAACTGATGCGCGAGGCCGAGCGGCACGGTGCGCGGATGATCCAGTTCGCCGAGGGCGCGCTGTCGAGCTATCCGGACAAGCGGCTGATGTCGTCCACCGCAGATCTCGGGCCGGCCGATTGGTCCAAGGCCGATTGGCCCGTCCTGGAAGAGGAACTGAGCCGGACAGCCGCGCTCGCCGGCCACCTCCGGCTGTGGACCGTGCTCGGCTCGGTCCACCGGTCGACCCGGCTGGTTCGACCGGACGGCGAGCGACGGCCGTACAACAGCCTGTACGTCATCTCCGACACCGGCCGGCTGGTTCACCGGTACGACAAACGTCTGATCTCCCACTCGGAGCTGAGCTATCTCTACGCGCCGGGCATCGACCCGCTGGTGTTCGAGGTCGACGGCTGGCGGTTCGGGACGGCGCTCTGCATCGAGATCAACTTCGCGGAGGTCTTCGCCGAGTACGAGCGGCTCGACGTCGACTGCGTGCTGTTCTCGTCCTTCTCCGAGGATCCGATGTTCGGCGTGCTGGCTCGGGGGCACGCCGCCGCGAACAGCAACTGGATGACGTTCAGCGTGCCGGCGCAATGCAGCGCTGCCGTACCCTCCGGCGTGGTCGGCCCGGACGGCCGGTGGATCGCGCAAGGTCCGACCGACGGCACTGAATCACTCGTCGTGGTCGACCTGGACCCGGCGGACTCCGAGCCCATCGACATAGCCGTACGGCACCGTCGGCCGTGGCGTCGCCTGGTCAGGCAGCGGCTTGGAATCCCGCACAGTGAAGAACCGGCAGTCGCGGATACCGCGGGAAGCGATCGTCCCCGGACGCCAGCCCGCATCGCAGGTACGTGGTGCCACGACGAGTCCGGTTGAGCAGGGCAAATCGGCACGTGGCACACAGGCCGGCTTCGGCCCCCAGGCCACCCAGCAGCTCTGCACGATCCTCACCGTCCACCCGCCGACCGTACCGCTCATACACTGACCGCCATGACGTCCCAGCTCGAGCCGATGACCGCTGCCCACCACCCTGCCGACCGGCCGGAAACCTCGGTGACCGGCAAGCGGGTCGTGGTGGCGGCGCCGCGGGGTTACTGCGCCGGTGTCGACCGTGCGGTCATCACGGTGGAGCGAGCCTTGGAGACCTACGGGGCGCCGATCTACGTACGCAAGCAGATCGTGCACAACCGGCATGTGGTCGAATCGCTGGAGGAGCGGGGCGCGATCTTCGTCGACGAGCTGTCCGCGGTGCCCGAGGGTGCGACGGTGGTGTTCTCCGCGCACGGGGTCTCACCGGCCGTCCGCGACGAGGCCAAGGTACGGCAGCTGAAGACCGTGGACGCGACCTGTCCGCTGGTCACCAAGGTCCATCACGAGGCGAAGCGGTTCGCCCGCGAGGACCTGGACATCCTGCTGATCGGCCACGGTGGCCACGAGGAGGTCGAGGGCACCACCGGCGAGGCGCCGGACAACGTGATCTTGGTCCAGTCGCCCGACGACGTCGCCGGCGTCGAGGTACGCGATCCGTCGAAGGTGGCGTGGCTGAGTCAGACCACCCTGAGCGTGGACGAGACGATGCAGACGGTGACCAAGCTGCGGGAGAAGTTCCCCGCGCTGATGGACCCGCCCAGCGACGACATCTGTTACGCCACCCAGAACCGGCAGCTGGCGATCAAGCAGATCGCCGCGCACTCCGAGCTGGTGATCGTGGTCGGCTCGGCCAACTCGTCGAATTCGGTGCGGCTGGTCGAGGTCGCACTGGAGGCCGGTGCGAAGGCCGCCTATCGGGTGGACAACGCCGGCGAGATCGCCGACGAGTGGCTGGACGGGGTCGAGTCGGTCGGGGTCACCAGCGGCGCGTCGGTGCCCGACGACCTGGTCACCGGAGTGCTGGAACACCTGCAGCAGAAGGGATTCCCGGCCGCGACGGAGGAACGGCTGACCGAGGAGTCCCTGGTCTTCGCGCTGCCCCCGGAACTGCGCCGCGACCTGCGCAAGGGTGCCCTGAACGACTGAGCACGATCGGTCGGTGACGTCAGGAGCCGGTGTCGGCGTCTCGCCTGCCCGGGTCGAGCTCGCCGGCGGTGAGTTCGAACAGGTCCGGCTCACCGCGTACGAGTTCGTCGGCCTCCGGCGCGGCGTTCCTGCGCCGGCCGCGGCGTTTCGGTTCCGCGTCGCGGCCGATCAGGGGTTCGACCCGGACCGCGTCGTCGACCAACTCCTGCGCCTGGATCTGACGGACCGGCTCGTCCACCGCGGTCGGCGGCTTCAGCTCGGACTCGCTGACCTTGAGGTCGGTGAACTTCCGGGCCCGGACGAGCACCGTGCCCTCGACGGTGGCGATGGTCTCGTTGTACGCGTTGACCGACGTCCGCAGTGCCCGGCCGAGCTTGTCGAACCGGTTGCCCATCAGACCGAGTTTCTCGTGCAGCTCCCGGCCCAGCTTGAACACCTCGGCCGCGCTCTCCGCCAGTGCTGCCTGCCGCCAGCCGTAGGCCACCGAACGGAGCATCCCGATCAGCGTGGTCGGCGTGGCGAACACCACGTCCTTGCGGGCGGCGTAGTCGAACAGGTCCGGCTGCTGCTCCAGCGCGGTGGAGTAGAAGGCCTCGCTGGGCAGGAACAGCACCACGAATTCCGGCGTCTCGGCGGCTTTCCAGTACTGCTTGCCGGACAGTTGGTCGACGTGCTTGCGTACGTGCTTGGCGTAGCGCTGCAGCTGCTCGGCGCGGCGGTCCTCGTCCTCGGTCTCGGCCGCGTCCAGGAAGGCGCTCAACGGCACCTTCGAGTCGACGAAGATGTGCTTGCCCTCGCTGAGATTGACCCGCATGTCCGGTCGGACGGTGCCGTCGTCGGTCCGCGTGGTGGTCTGTAGATCGAAATCGCAGTGCTCCAGCATCCCGGACAACTCGGCCACCCGCTTCAGCTGGACCTCGCCCCAGGCCCCGCGCACCTGCGGCTTGCGCAAGGCGGTGACCAGCGCCCCGGTTTCCCGACGCAGCGTCTCACCGGTCTGCCGTACGGTCTGCACCTGCGCCCGCAGATCGGCCGACATCGCCGCTCGCTCCTTCTCCACGTCGGTCAGCCGGCTGTTGAAGCGGTCCAGCGACTCGCGCACCGGAGCCATCAGTTGCTCGGTCGCCTTCAGCCGCTGCTCGGCGGCGGCGTCGGCCTGCCTGCTCTGCCGCTCGATCGTCTCCGCCGACAGCACCTTGAACTGATTCAGCATCGCCTCCCGATCGGCCGCGATCTCCGTCGCTCGCTGCACCGCGGCATCCCGCTGGGCGGACACCTTGGCCAGACCGGCCTGCACCTCGGCCGCCTCGGCCTGAGCCGCCGACGCCTCCGCCTTCGCCTCGGCGACCACCCGCTGCAGCCCGGCCAGCTCAGACCGGGCCTGCGACGCCTCCGATCTGGCCTCGGCCGCCTGACTCTGGGCGATCGCCAGCTCGGAGCGGGAGCGTGCATCCTGGGCATCGTCCTGGGCACCGCGGGTCTCGGATCTGGCCCGGATCACCAGCCAACCGGCCAGGCCGGTCAGCAGCGCACCGAGGACGAGTCCGCAGAGCAGGAGAAGGATCGAAGTAGCCACGTGCCCGATCTTGTCGCCTGCCTCCGACAAAACCGGGGAACCCTGTCCGGCGCGCCCGTATTGCGCCCGCTGTCGGCGCGTGTTGTTGGATGAGCCCATGACTGTCGACCCGACTGCCGCACGCGCGCACACCGAAGATCTGGCCGCCTTCGTGGTCGCCTCGCCGACGCCGTACCACGCGGCTGCCGAGGGCGCCCGGCGGTTGACCGCAGCGGGCTTCACGGAGTTGGACGAGACCGAGGCCTGGGAGCTGACGCCGGGCGGCTACTTCATCGTCCGTGGCGGCAGCCTGGTTACTTGGCGCATCCCGGCGGGTGCGACCGCCGGTGGCGGCTATCGGATCGTCGGGTCGCACACCGATTCGCCGACGTTCAAGCTGAAGCCGCGGCCGGACATCCGGACGGGCGACGGCTGGCAGCAATTGGGAGTGGAGATCTACGGCGGTCCGTTGATCAACACCTGGATGGATCGTGATCTTGGTCTGGCCGGGCGACTGGTGATCGCCGACGGCGACCCGGCGGGTACGAAGTCGAGCAGGACCGTGCTGATCAAGACCGACGCGATGATGAGAATTCCCGAGTTGGCACCGCACCTGGACCGTACGGTGAACGAGGCGCTCAAGCTCGATCGGCAGCAGCACACCGCGCCCGTCTGGGGCGTCGGCCGGCCGGACCGCAGAATCCTTGATCATCTCGCCCGGATGGCCGGTGTCGATCATGATCAACTTCTCGGTTTCGACGTCACCGCCTACGACACGACACCGCCGGCGATCATCGGTGTGGATGGGGAATTCTTGTCCTCCGGCCGGTTGGACAACCTGAGCAGCGTGCACGCCAGTCTGGTTGCCGTGGAGCATGCCGACGACGGCGACCGGATCCCGGTGCTGGCCGCTTTTGATCATGAAGAGGTCGGCAGCGCGACACCTTCGGGAGCGGCCGGTCCGATCCTGGACAGCACCCTGCAGCGGATCAGCGTCGCTCTCGGAGCATCCGGTCAAGATCATCTGCGTGCGTTGGCCGATTCGATCTGCCTGTCCTCCGACACCGGTCACGCGGTCAATCCGAACTATCCCGGTCATCACGATCCGCAGCATCGCCCGGTGCTCAACGGTGGTCCGCTGCTCAAGATCAACGCCGTGCAGCGCTATGCGACCGATGCCGTCGGGGCGGCGGTGTGGCGACAGGCGTGCGCGACAGCGGGCGTACCGACCCAGGAATTCGTGTCCAACAACGCCGTACCGTGCGGGTCGACGATCGGACCGATCACCGCAACCCGGCTCGGCATCACCACGGTGGACGTCGGTGCGCCGTTGCTGGGCATGCACTCGGCCCGCGAACTGGCCGGCGTGCAGGACACGTATGCACTCAGCCGTGCGATGCAAGCGTTTCTGGCGGCCTAGCCTTCCCGGGAGGTTCGGTCCGGCGACGGATCGTCCAGGGCCAGGTGATCAAGGCCCAGATGATGAACATCAACACGAAGCAGACGAACAGATAGATCGGCCACGGCCCCATCAGATCCAGCGGCGTCGCAGCAGCGGGCTTGCGGTTCAGGAAGCCGTAGTTCGTGCCGAGCAGGAAGTTCAGGCCCAGCGTCATCGCCGACCAGATCAGGGTGAACACGATGCCCAGTCGGTAGCTGCGCCAGTCGGGACGCCAGCCCTGTCCCCAGACCAGATAGATCGGCGCCCACATCACCAGGATGTGCAAGGCCCAGTAGGCGGTGAAGTCGTACCAGGGGGCGATCACGTAATCCAGATTCGGCGTCACCAGAGACCACGGATTGAAAGTCAGGCCCCAGTAGTAGGTGATCACCAACGCCCAGCGCCAACGGAACCACAGCGCGCCCGCCGCGATGAAGCGCAGCGCGTCGGAGAACTGCAGCGGCAGCGATGCGCCGACCCGGAAATTGGCCGGTACCAGCCCGACGATCAGGTGGATGGTGGCGGCGACGGCCAGCACCAGGGCCAGGGTGCGGGCGATGATCGTCGACGCCGGTCGATCCCGCAGCCGACGGCCGGCCAGCACCAGTGCGACTGCGCCGACGACGGTGATCGCCAGCATCAACCAGTGACCGAAGCCGTACGGGGTGAACGACTCGCCGATGATGTCCACGAGGTCAATCTACGATCCCGGGCGGCGCGAGTAGGGTTGGCCGTTGCCGATCCACCCCTGATCTCGGAGTCTGCTGAATGGCCCTCACCATCGGAATCGTCGGGCTGCCCAATGCGGGCAAGTCGACCTTGTTCAACGCGCTGACCCGCAACGACGTGCTGGCCGCGAACTATCCGTTCGCGACCATCGAGCCCAATGTGGGTGTGGTCGGCGTACCCGATCCACGGCTGGGCGTGCTGGCCAAGCTGTTCAACTCAGAACGCCTCGTGCCGGCCACGGTGAGTTTCGTCGACATCGCCGGCATCGTCCGCGGCGCCAGCAAGGGCGAGGGGATGGGTAACGCGTTCCTGTCGCACATCCGTGAGGCGGATGCGATCTGTCAGGTCACCCGCGTGTTCGAGGACGCCGACGTCACCCACGTCGACGGCAAGATCAATCCGGCCGGCGACATCGACACGATCGCCACCGAGTTGATCTTGGCCGACCTGCAGACGATCGAGAAAACCCTGCCCCGGTTGGAGAAGGAGGCCCGCTTCGCCAAGGAGAAGCAGGCCGTCGTGGCGGCGGTGAAGGAGGCTCAGGCCGTACTCGAGACCGGGCAGACCGTCTTCGGCGCCGGGCTCGATCGAGAGCTGCTGAAGGAGTTGTTCCTGCTCACCGCCAAGCCGTTCTTGTACGTGTTCAACACCAGTGCCGACGAGACGGACGAGGCGACCCGGGACGAGCTGCGCAAGCTGGTCGCACCCGCTGAGGCGATCTTCCTGGACGCCAAGATCGAATCCGAACTGGCCGAGATGGAACCCGACGAAGCCGCGGAATTCCTTGCGGACATGGGAATCGAGGAGCCGGGCCTTGATCATCTGGCCCGGGTCGGTTTCGAGACGCTCGGGCTGCAGACCTACCTGACCGCCGGCCCGAAGGAATCCCGAGCCTGGACCATCCGCAAGGGCGCCACCGCGCCCGAGGCCGCCGGCGTGATCCACACCGACTTCCAGAAGGGCTTCATCAAGGCCGAGATCGTCTCGTACGAGGATCTGGTCGAAGCCGGCACCCTGCTGGAGGCACGCAACCGCGGCAAGGTCCGGATGGAAGGCAAGGACTACGTCATGCAGGACGGCGACGTGGTGGAGTTCCGTTTCAACGTCTGAGCCTGGGTTGCTGACCGCGCGCCGTCGGACCTCTATCTGTCAGCTAGCCTCCACGTTCCGGAGCCTGGGCCGAATGCGATGCTCTCATCGCGGCGACCGCTACTGTTCATGCACTGGCCGTTGTGTGGAGCATGCCCTGTACCGCGAGCAGATCTCCTCGGCCATAAGGTTGTTCGATTCTGCGCCTGAAGCTCGTTTACGCAGACACCTCAGGGCCGAGTCCGGGCCGCCTGTTGGATCGGGGTGAAGAAGTTGATCAGGTTGCCGTCCGGATCCCTGACCAGCAGCGAGCGGTTCCCCCACGGCATGTCGGTCGGTTCGTTGACGAAGACGTCGTGGTCACTCCGCAGTGCCGCATAGGCCGCGTCGACTCGAAGTGTCGCGTAGAGCGCATCGACGTCGTCGACGAGGAAGTCCAGAAGGACGCTGCGGTTGGCTCGAGCGTGCGCGACGTTGTCGCCGAGCAACGGTGTAGTGGCGGAGCTGGCGATGGCCAACGTTCCGGACGCGGTGCGCAACTCGGCGAACATCGGGTGCAACCGATCCGCAGTGATCCCGGTGACCTTCTCATAGAACGTGACGAGCGCGTCGACGTCGTCGGTGATGATGCGAGTGGCGGCAAGCTGCATGGTGGTTCCTCCTGTGGGCGTCCAGGTGGCCGTATCTGCGACCACGTCATGACCGTACGAGATATACCGGGCAGAAATTGCCCGGTATTCGCGCATGATGGGGCAATGGCCGACACCACCGCACGGGCACTGCGCCTGCTCGAACTGCTGCAGTCCGCGCAGCAGCGCACCGTCACCGAACTGGCCGAACGCCTCGGCGTCGACGAGCGGACCGTTCGCCGAGACGTGGCTCGGCTGTTCGACCTCGGAGTGCCCGTCGAGACGGTGCGCGGCCGGTACGGCGGCTATCGGCTGGCACCCGGACACCGCATCCTCCCGCTCATGTTCAGCAAGCAGGAAGTGGTCGCGGTGTACCTGGGGCTCGCCGAGGCGCCGGCGGCCACGCCCGAACGCGAGGTTGCCGCACAGACAGCGCTGGCCAAGGTCAAACGAGCGCTCCCGACTGTCGATGCGCAGCGGATCGACGAACTGCTCACAGCGATGACCCATACATCGAGTGCCGGCGAAGTCACGCCGGACCCGTCCGTGATGTTGACACTGGCCGAGGCGGTGAACCTGCGGCACGTGCTTGACCTGCGCTACCTCGACCGCGATGGCGTTGCGTCGAGGCGCACCATCCACCCATATGGCCTGGTCGCACACCTGAGCCGGTGGTATCTCGTCGCGTTCGACCGGGAGAAGCAGCAGGAGCGGACGTTCCGGGTCGACCGCATCAGGACGGCCCGGCAGACCTCCGGGACCTTTTCGCGGCCGCGACATCCGGTTGACGAAGATCGTCTGCTCGACCGGTTCGCCGATGCGGACTATCGATGGCAGGTGGTGCTGCGGATCCGAGCAACCCAGAAGCACATCCGGGCATACCTGCCGGCCGGAGTGGCCAGACTGGAGCGGCTCGATCCTGCGGCCGATGCCACCCAGGACGACCGAGCCCGGCCGTGGCATCGGGCCGAGATCCACGCCCAGAACCTGGACTGGCTGCCGTCAGTGATCGCGGCTCTCGGCTGCGAGGTGGTGATCGATCGCCCCCAGGAGCTCAAAGAGCAGGTCCGCGCTGCGGCGACCAGGATGCTTAAGGCAGCCGACGGGAGGCGATGATCGCCGGTCAGCAGACAATGGACCCGTCGTGATCACCGATCGCGGTGAGCCTGCCGAGCGGCTGAACTGCAGGTCCTGTCCCGAGGCCGGAGCGCGACGCCTACATTGCGGCGACGGCGTCACCGGTGGCATGCACCCGAGAGACCTGGACGCTATCCGCGGCCGCTCTGCGCACGCCGCGTGAAGGCCCCGCCGGCGAACCGGCGGGGCGAGTTGGTGATCAGGCCGTCTCGAACCACGGGTGGTGCAAGTCGTAGAAGGTGGCGTCGGCCATCATCGTCTCGAGTGACCGCCGGACGTCCTCGGGCGGTTCTTGACGCTCACCGTCGCGGGCCGCTGCCTCGCTGGTGAAGGCGACCGTTTCGGTGAACGTGCCGTCGTCCTCGATCGCCAGAGTGGCGCCGAGAATCTCCGGCCGCATCTCGTGCAGCATGGTGGTGTCGGCCATCATCGCCTTCAGCGCCGACGGATCGTCCACTTTTCCGCGGATGATCTGGACGAACCCGGCGTCGTCGGAGCCGCCATCCATCATCAACGTCACATCGTCGCAGTCGTGGAACGTGATCGGCGCGTCCATGCAGGCCGCGAACTCCTCGGCCCAGGCCGACTGCTCCGGACGCTGGGAGTTTGCCATCGCGGACTCGCGGGAATCGAAGCGGACCACGCCGACGAACGTGTCGTCGTCGGTGAAGCCGTACGTGCCGCCGAGCCAGCCGGTGGCGCCGGGACTGAGATCACTGCGCCAGCGATCGGCCAGCGCGTGAAGCTCGTCTTGTTTGGTGCACTTGCCCTGGATGATTTGAATGAACACGAATGGCCTCCTTGCGCGTAAGGCCGCCCCCGACCGAGGGTGGTCGTGTGCTCAATTCACGACTCTAAGCCGAACGGAACTGCCTGTAGCCAAAGGAAACAGACTCACCTCGGCGACCCCCGTGGGGTCGGGTGTGAACCCGACTCGAGCGGATCGTCCGGTGCTGGTGCCGCCCGCCTACCTCACAGCCGCGCGCAAAACCTGCTCGCGCACCCGATATTCGGCATGCGGGAGTGAGGTTTGCGCGCGGCTGTTCCGTGTGCCACCGGACCTCGTGGTCGCGAGGTGACGATCGTCCCGCCGATCTCGTCGACTGAGCCGGATGGCCGGGTCAGACAGCCGGTTCGCGGGCGGATCGCCTCCGGTCCGCGGCCGGCTCGGGCACCGTGATGAAGCGGGCCGCGATCGCGCCGATCGCGGTCAGCACGAAGGGATAGACGCAGAGATACATCCGGAACGCGAACCCCGGCTGATCACCCGGATCGCGGCCGGAGTTGTAGCCGAAGAAGACGCCGAGCGAGGTCAACGCCAGGCCGCTGACGATGCCGTTCAGCCGGCCGAAGGTGCCGAACGCGGACAGAAACAGCCCCTCGCGATGTTCGCCGTTGCGCTCGGCGTCGTTGTCCAGCACCCGAGCAACGATCAGGTCGTTGTTCGCCAGCATGCCCGACCAGCCGGCGCCGACCAGCACGCCGGCGGCCAGCGCCGTGACCAACCCGTGCGCGAGGAACAGTCCGATGAAACTGACCGCCAAGATCGCGAAGGCCAATCGCCAGGACCACAGTGCGCCGCGACGAGCCACCACCCGGGTCCAGATCGCCAGCCCGCCGACCGACATGATGATCACCACGCCCTGCAGATAGAGCGCGCTGGACACCGCCAGACCCAGCGAATAGCGCACGTACAGCTGGACGCCGGACAGCACCATCGCCATCGCGATGCCGTAACAGGCGCCGACCAGACCGACCTTCCAGAACAACGGGTTGGCGATGATCGAGCGGATGCCGGCGATCAGTCGCGGCCGCTGATCCGTTGCATAGTGCGGATTCTCCCGGATCCCGATCACCATGAAGATGATCACCGCGGCCGCAATCACCCCGTAGACGATCGCCGTAGTGGTGAAGCCGACGGTCGAACGTTCCGATCCCAGCACACTGGTCGTCAACGCCGGCGTCACCGCCAAGGAGATCACCAGCGCTGCCAGCTGGAAGCCCTGCCGCAGCGAATTCGCCTTGGCCCGTTTGCGTTCGTGCGGATACAGCTCCGGCAGCAGCGCGCCGTAGTTGGCGTTCAGCACCGAGTCGCAGGCCTCGCACAGGATCGCGAACACGGCGAACCAGATCACCAGGCCGATCCCGTCCAGCGAGGTCGGTGCGGAGAAGAAGCCGATCATGCTCGCGGCCAACAGCGGGCCGGCGATCACCAACCACGGTCGCCGCCGGCCGAATCGGGTCCGGGTCCGATCGGACAGGTAGCCGAGCACCGGGTTGTCCAGCGCGTCGATCACCGCATAAACCGTCATCACCACGCCGTACGCTCGGACGTCGAGTCCGAGGATGTCAACGTAGTAAAGGATCATCGACCCCTTCACCATGTTGATCGGGATCGACGTGCCGAACATGCCGATGGCATAACGCCAGGGCGGCGTGGGGCGGACCATCGGCGGTGAAGCGGCGTCGCCCGACGGCGGCGCCGGCCGGAGATGCTCGGACACGGTAGGCATCCTGCCATGATGGGGACCATGACAACGACGTTGTACGAGGCCGCGGGCGGGGCCGAGGGGATGCTCCGGCTGGCCTACGCGTGGCATCGGCGGTGCATGGCCGACCCGCTGGCCAGCCATCCGTTTAGCCACCCCGGCCAGCACCCGCAGCACAGCGAGCGGCTGGCGGCGTACTGGGGTGAGGCGATCGGTGGACCTCCGGCATACACCGAATCCATGGGCGACGAGACACAGGTAGTCCGGATGCACGTCGGCAACGGCGAACATGAAGAACTGAACCGTCGGTGCATCGAGCTTTTCGAGCTCGCCCTGGTCGACGCGGACCTGCCTCACGAAACCCGGGGACCGCTGCTGGACTACTTCAGTTGGGCCACGTACCAGATGATGGGCGAGCCACGCGAGCGCGACGCCATCCCGGACGGACTGGAGTTGCCGCATTGGGGATGGGACGGCTTGGTGACTGGGCAGCGACCGCCTGACCACCCCTGATTCGGGTAGCGAGCGCGAGGCGGTTGGCCGGCGCTTGAGGGCGCGGGCCTTGTTCTGGCCAGGTCAGGCGCGGATGGGAACGCCGACGTCGGAACCGCCCTCGACCGTCAGCCGGCGGCCCATCCTGGCGATCGTCGGCTCGGAGACGAATCCGCCGGCGAACAGGGCCTGACCCTGGGTGAAGTGCGGCGACTCCTGGATCAGATGCGACGGGGCATAGCCGAAGACGTCGGCCAGCTCGCCGAGATCACGCGGCGAACTCATCCGCATCAGCCCGAGGTTGTCGCACTGGGACAGGACGTTCGGATGGATCTTGGTCGGCCGCTGCGTCGACAGCAGCAGCCACAGCCCGAACTTTCGTCCCTCGGCAGCGATCTGGACGATCTGGTCCACCAACGCCCGCTCGACCAGTGTCTGCGGATTGGGCGGGCAGAGGTTGTGCGCCTCGTCGATCACGATCAGCACCGGCCGCCGCTCCTCGCGTTGCCGCCACAGATGCTCCAGCACACTCAATGCGGCCACTGCGGACTCGCCCCGATGGGTGAAGCCACCAAGATCAAGTACGGTCGCTGACGGACGCTCGTCCACGACGTCGGTGACCGAACGCCCGCCCCAGGCCCAGAGCTCCCATTCCAACACCTGCAGGTTCTCCACCCGCCTGCCGATCGCTCGCTCCCCGGGATCGTCGGAGTGATGGATCATCTCCAGGTAGCTGTCCCGATCCCAGGATTCCGGGCGCCGCTCGTCGATGTGCAGGAGGACGTTGTACTCGTCCAGATCTGTGATCGGGTCCAGCCGCAAGGTGGCCGCCTTGGTGGCCACGTCAAGATCGAGGAACCGGGTCTGCAGTCGCTCGCCGCCGCGGGTGCCGGAGTTCAGCACGCGTACGTCGGCAGCTGCCAGGCGCTCCGACTCGGCCGCCGAGGCATGCGGCAGCGTCTCGGCCAGCCGGACGTAGTCGGAGTTCGGGTCCATGATCAGCAACGGCAGATCGGTGTTCAGCAGCAGTTGCTCCAGCACGACGCCGAGCGCGTACGACTTGCCCGAGCCGCTCTGGCCGCACCAGAACGTGTGCCGATTGAACTTGTCGGCGCGCAGGGCCACCTGCTGATCGGGGTTGCCGGCCGCCGTACCGATCGGAAGCGTGTTGCTCATCGAAGTGCTCCTGAGTTGATCACGCGCCAACTCTAGGGGGTGACGGTGACCCGGTGATCGCAATGTCGCAGTCGGCTGCCACGGGTGTGAGTGAGAGGCAAGGACACCGAGTAGCGTGAGCGGACCGTCGTCGAATCCGGGGAGCAACAGTCATGGTGGAGTCCAAGATCAAGGGAGCGTTGATCCAACGCCGTGCGCAGGTGGAGCAGAAGACCACCGATCAGCGGTTGCTGGATGAGCGCGGCCCGGCCGACTGGGTGCACACCGATCCCTGGCGGGTGCTGCGGATGCAGGCCGAATTCGTCGAGGGCTTCGGCGCGCTGGCCGAGCTCGGTCCGGCGGTCGCGATCTTCGGCTCGGCTCGCACCAAACCCGAGGATCCGCGGTATGCGACCGCGGAGGAGTTGGGCGGAAAGCTCGCTCAGGCAGGGTTCGCGGTGATCACCGGCGGTGGCCCGGGCACGATGGAGGCAGCCAACAAGGGTGCCTGCCAGGCGGGCGGCGTCAGCGTCGGGTTGAACATCGAGTTGCCCTTCGAACAGGGGCTGAACGAGTGGGTCGACGTGGGGGTGAACTTCCGCTATTTCTTCGCCCGGAAGACCATGTTCGTCAAGTACAGCCAGGGTTTCGTTGTGCTGCCCGGTGGTTTCGGCACCTTCGACGAGCTGTTCGAGGCGATCACCCTGGTGCAGACCGGCAAGATCACCAGGTTCCCGATCGTGCTGTTCGGCGTCGACTACTGGTCGGGATTGCTGGCCTGGTTGGAGAAAGCCGTCCTCGCCGACGGCAACATCGCGGCCGCCGATCTCGACATCATCAAGCTCACCGATGACGTCGACGAGGTGGTTCGGATCATGGTCGAGGCCGACGGTCTGGCGGCCTGACGCGGATCCCGGTGTTCACTCTTCCTTGATCAACTGTGCCCAGTCAGTGATCACCGGCAGCAGCTCGCCGCGCGCCCAGGAGCCGTGTTGATCAAGGTGATGCGGGCTGTCCGGGCGACCGGACGAGCCGAACGGCACCACCCACCGGCTGGCCGATCGATCGCTCAGATCCCAGGCATAGCGGGTGACCGAGGCGAACGAGCACTCGTGACTGATGCCGGGGGAGGAGTGCGTGCAGAACACGCAGCCGGTGTCGCCGGCCAACCTCGTTTGCGGCATCGGCGGTACGTGATCATCGGCCAGATCGGTCAGCGCATGAACCGCGGACAGCCGGTGTACGTCGCCCCACGTCCCGTGCGGCGGGTCAGCCGCAACCGCCTCCAAGGCGCTGACCACACCGGCGTTCAGGTCCAGCCCGAGACGATCGGCGTTGGCACAGATGGTGTCGAAGGACGATCCGATCCGGTACGGGACGTTCATCACCGCGTCGTAGAGCGCGGGCAGCGGATCCGGATCGTGCAGGCGGGCCAGTGCGGGTTGTTCCAGCAGCCAGTCGATCATGGCCTCCCGCCAGGCCGCGTACAGCAGGGCCGGCCGGCTGTCCGCCGTCATCTCGGCGTCCCAGTCCACCAGCTCGTCCTTGATCAACTTCGCCGGTCCGTCGACCTCGGCAGCGCGGATCAGTTCCACCGCGCGCCCGCCCGGACCGCTCCGGACGTCGCGGTGGATGATCGACATCGCCTCGGCGTCGGCCGACCGCGGCGGCAACGCGCCGAGCCGTCGGCGGATTCGGGTGGCCCGCCAGTCGGAGGCGTAGTAGCGACCCAGTCCGCCGCCGCTGGCGCGGTCGTTGCCGTTGGCGGTCAGGTCGGTGACCTCGTCGTACGGCACCTGGGCGTAGTCGCCGGTCCAGGCGTGGCGAGGGTCCCAGGCCGGCACCGGGACATCCAGATTGCGATCGTCCCGGATCGGCACCCGGCCGGCGATCAGATGGCGTACTGCGCCGGCGCGGTCGGCGATCAACGCACTGTTCACCGGCTCGACCCAGTGCGACAACGCGGCCGTGACGTCGTCGACGGTGCGTGCACGCAGGAGCGGCAGCAGGGCGCCGAAACCGAGATCTGCCTCAACCTGGGACGGCGTCCGCAGGCTGATCGTCGGGCCGTCCGGCTCGTCGATGATCACCGGGCCGCGCTCGGTGATGTTGATCTTCACCGGTACCGGTTCGCCGCCGCGAACCATGATCAACTCCTCGCTGTGGCGGACCGGGCGCCAGCCGTCCGGACCTCGGGCGCTGAGTTGATCACCGTCGGCGCGCAGCTCCTCCAGGAAGAGATCCTGGTAGTCGGCCATCGCGTTGGTGATCGCCCATGCCACCTCGCCGGCATGGCCGAAATGCTG
The DNA here is from genome assembly GCF_007362775.1 of Microlunatus elymi. Lineage (NCBI taxonomy): Bacteria > Bacillati > Actinomycetota > Actinomycetes > Propionibacteriales > Propionibacteriaceae > Microlunatus > Microlunatus elymi. The sequence continues at coordinate 4,384,989 of NZ_CP041692.1, read as the reverse complement.
GATGCCCGGGACACCGGGGAAGCTGAACCCGATCACGTCGAACTCCGGACAGGCCAACCGGACCTGCTGATACACCCCCGGAAAGTCCATCGTGCGATGGGAATCGCCGGCGATCATCGGCAGTCCACCGCGAGCGCGATCGCCGGTCACCGCCCAGGCGTTGCTGCCCGGACTGTCCTCGATCGCCGACTCCAGCAGCCCGATCGCCCCCTGGCCGAGCCGCTGGTCGATGTGCCGGCGCCACAGCTTGTACGGAAAACCGCCGAAAAGCAGTTGCTGGACGGCGAAAACGGCCAACGGCGTCCACGGCTGCCAACGGCCGGGCCCGATCTCCAGGCTGACGAACTCGTACGCTCCGGCGGCGCCGGCATCGAGCCCGTCGTTGACGCCGTCGACGTAGGCGGTACACCAGTTCCGGGTCCGGGGGTCCAGTCGATCGAAGCCGCGGCGCGCGGTCTCGTCGATCCGTGCTCGGCGGGCGAATCGGTCGAAGGTGACGCCCGCGCTGCCGACCACCTCTGCGGTACGCCCCTCGGCCCGGCGCCGGTTCCACTCCAACTGCCAGGCCCGGTCGGTGGCGGCGATCCGGCCCTGCAACCGGGCCAGCTCGTCGACGCTGTCGGCCCGCAAGTGCGGGATGCCCCACGGGTCCCGGAAAACCTCGGCGACCATGTCTAGAAGAAGTCCCGGCAGAACGGCGCTCGCGGTCCGGCAAAGGCCGCCGAGACTCGCTGCACCGCACCGGCCGTGTGTTCGACGACCTGGCCGGCTACAGCAAGATCGCGAACCGGGGTACCGCCCAGATAGATCATCGCGAGCTGGCGCGCGGTCAGGCTCAGGTCCGGTGTGTGATCGGTCCTGCTGACGTCTGCACCGTCGGGTCCACCAGCCAGCCGGAAGCGGCCGCCGGCCTCGGGCAGGAAGGAGTCCTCGATCTCCAGCACAAGATCAACTTCCTGCGCGTACGTCCTGGCCTGCAAGGCCGTCGGCACGTCGACGATCCGGGCGTAGGTGGCGTCGCCCAACTCGGTCTTGATCATCCGCGGGTTGGCGGCCAACTGCAGCAGCGGCTCGTCGGTCGGTGCGACATGCCGCCGGAACGCTCGAATCAGATCCAGATCCAGCAGCCAGCGCCAGAGCGCTGCATAGGCCTGGGGATCGGCAGCATCAAGATCACCGATGATGACCTCGCCGCCGAGATCGGTGATCGAACTGTCTTCCTTGATTCGGAAATTGGCGAATCCGTCCGGCGTACCGTCGGCGGCGAAGTGCAGGACGAAGCGCAGCGGGCCGGCGCCGTGCCGGTTGCGTTCCGGATCGTGCTGATTGCGGCGCCACCAGGCATCACTGCGATGCAGATGACCGGGCCGATCGGTGAAGATCGTTTCCCGCAACGGCGCCGCTGCGGCCAAGTAGGCATCGGCGGTGACCTCGTCCGCGGACCCGTCGCCAAGATCAACTTCGCGCAGGAATCCCAACTCCCGGGTCTGTCCGGACAGATTGAACCGGCGGGTGACCTGGCCGTAGCCGAACCGGCCGTAGATCGACGACTCACTGGCCCACAGCAAGGCGACAGGCTCCTCGCCCCGTTCGCGCAGCCCGGTCAGCTGGTGCCGCATCATCTGCGTCAGCAGCCCGCGTCGGCGATGGCCGGGCGTCACGGTCACGTCGGTCACCGCGGCGGTCGGCACCGAGCCGCCGGGAACGGCCATCCTTTGGGCGAAGGACAGGGTGGTGCTGACCCAACGATCACCGGAGCAGAATCCGAAGCAGCGATCGACGTCGGTCATCGCCCGCTGGATCTCCAGGTCGTCGGCGTGCAACTCACTGTGGAAGCCGCGCGCCACGACGGTGAAGTAGTTCTCGAAGTCCTGTTCGGTCAGCGGGCTGAGGGTCAGTTCGCTGCGGTGAGGGGGAGTGTGGGTCGGGGACGCGACGTCTGTCATGTCTGGAGTCAATCATGGCCGCCGTATCCGTGGCGAGCGTGTTCGAACGGTGCGAGCGTGCTCAGGTTTCATCGGAGCGAATAGCCTCATTCGCGGATGAAGCGGTTAAGTTGGCCTTCGACAGCAGTCGCTTCGGCGACGAACCAGGAGAGGCAGCACATGACGTCAACCAGCGCCGCGACGCGGCCAAGCAGCCAACTCGACTTCGGTACGGACTTCCTGTTCGGCTCCGCGACCGCGGCCTATCAGGTCGAGGGCGCGGCGGACGAGGACGGCCGCGGCCGCTCCATCTGGGACACCTTCAGCCATACCCCGGGCAAGGTGCTGAACGGTGACACCGGCGACGTTGCCGTTGATCATTACCACCGGCTCGAGGCCGACCTTGATCTGATGCAGCGACTGGGGCTGGGTGCGTACCGGTTCTCCATCTCCTGGCCCCGGATCCAGCCGACCGGCAGCGGCCCGGCCAATCAGGCCGGCCTGGACTTCTACTCCCGACTGGTGGACGGGCTGCTGGCACGCGACATCCTGCCGGTCGCGACCCTCTATCACTGGGATCTGCCACAGACCCTGGAGGACGAGGGCGGTTGGCCAGTCCGTGCCACCGCCGAACGGTTCGCCGCCTATGCAGACATCGTCGGTCGTGCACTCGGCGATCGGGTCGCGGTCTGGACCACCCTGAACGAGCCGTGGTGCGCGGCCTACCTGGGGTACGCGGCCGGGGTGCACGCGCCGGGGCGGACCGAGCCCGCGGCGGCACTGCGCGCCGTGCACCACCTCAATCTGGCCCACGGGCTGGGCATCGAGGCATTGCGAGGTGTGGTCAGCAACGACCCGCGGTATTCGGTCACCCATAATCTGCATGTGATCCGGCCCGAGGGCCCGACCGGTCCGGAGGCGGTACGTCGGCTGGACGCGCTGGGCAACCGCGCCTTCACCGGCCCGATGCTGCGTGGCGCCTACCCGGACGACCTGATCGCGGACACCGCGACGATCACCGACTGGCCCTTCGTCGCCGATGATGATCTTGCCGTCATTCACCAGCCGATCGACGTGCTCGGGATCAACTACTACTCGACCAGCCGGGTCCGGCTCTGGGACGGTGCCGGCGCCAAGCAGCGCGCCGACAGCCATCCGGCCGGCGGCGCCTCGCCCTGGCCGGGCACCGACGACATCGAATTCCTGCCGCAACCGGGCCCGTACACCGAGATGGGTTGGAACATCGAACCGGAAGGGCTCTACGACCTGCTGCTCTCGGTTCATGATCAATTCCCGGGGCAGCAGTTGATGATCACCGAGAACGGCGCCGCCTTCGCCGACCAGGTGACCATGGTCGACGGCCGGCCACGGGTGCAGGATCGGGACCGGATCGACTACCTGCAACGACATCTGGCCGCGGTGCATCGGGCGATCGAGGACGGTGTCGACGTGCGTGGCTACTTCGTCTGGTCGCTGCTGGACAACTTCGAGTGGAGCTTCGGCTACAGCAAGCGGTTCGGCATCGTCCGGGTCGACTACGACACCCTGGAACGGATCGAGAAGGACAGTGCCCGCTGGTACGCCGAACTCGCCCGGACCGGCGTCCTCCCCGGCTGATCACGCCACCTCAGCGACAGGGCAACCGTTGACGGCTTCCACAATCACTCCGGCGACGTCGTCCGGCCGGGACACGGCGACCGCGTGAGATGCGCCCGGCACCTCTCGGACACCGCGGGCGCCGGCTCGCTCGGCCGCGAAGCGCTGCAGCGTGGGCGGAATGTTGCGGTCCTGGTCTGGGACGACGAACCACGACGGCAGTGACTTCCAGGCCGGATCAGGTGTCGGCAGTCCCTCGCTCAGTGCGTCCTCGGCGACCGGCCGCTGGGTACGGGCCATGACGCCGGCCACGGACTGCGGCACGTCGGCAGCGAACTGTTCAGCGTACGTGTCCAGGCGGATGGTCAACTCGTTGCCGCCGCTGCTCACGGGGTAGGACGTCAACGCTTGGCCCAGCGTGCTGCCAGGGAACTGGGTCGACAGACCGAGGGCGCTCTCGCCGGTGTCCGGAGCGAAGGCTGCGACGTAGCCGAGGCCGACGACCGCCGGATTATTCGCGGCTGCCTCGGTGATCACCATGCCACCGTACGAATGGCCGACGAGCAGCACCGGCCCGCCGACGCCGGCGATAACGTCACGCAGATAGGCGGCATCCCCGGTGAGGGTGCGCAGCGGGTTCGCGACCGCGATGGCATCGATGCCGCGGCCGTACAAGTTGTGCAGGACCGCGTTCCAGCTGGCCGATTCGGCGAATGCGCCGTGCACCAGCAACACGGTCGGGGTTGAATTGCTCATGATCATCTCCTGTAGTTGATGCGGATGTCAGGCTGTGCTTGATGTGGAGTCAGGCAGGGCGAAGTGCCTTGCGCAGAACGAAGATCGCCTGTTCGATCGCGGCAGTGCTGGCCGCGGTTGCCCGCAGCGGGTTGAGCATCATGAAGTCGTGAATCGTGCCGTTGTAGCGGACCGCCGTGGTCCGGACGCCAGCATCGAGCAGTCGACGGGCGTACGCTTCGCCCTCGTCTCGGAGCACGTCGCTCTCGTCGACGATCACGAACGCGTCGGGTAGCCCGGCGAGGTCGGCCAGCGTCGCCCGCAGCGGCGAGACCGTGATCTGATCGCGGGCGGACAGGTCCGGCAGGTAAGCGTCCCAGAACCACCTCATCGACGCGGCCCGGAGATACGGTCCGTGGGCGAATTCGAGATAGCTCTCGGTGTCCTGTTTGGCATCGGTGACTGGGTAGTAGAGCGACTGGTGGCAGAAAGCCACGTCACCGCGTTGCTTGGCCAGGATCGTCACCGCCGCGGTCATGTTGCCGCCGACCGAATCGCCGGCGATCGCCAGGTGGTCGGCGTCGAGGCCATGCTCTGCGCCGTGCTGGCGAATCCACTGAGCGGTGGCATACGCCTGCTCGATCGCGACCGGGTAGCGTGCCTCGGGTGAACGGTCGTACTCGACAAACACGACTGCGGCATCGACGCCCATGGCGAGCTCACGGACCAGCCGATCGTGCGTTCCGGAGTTGCCCAGCACCCAGCCGCCGCCGTGCAGATAGAGCACCGTCGGCAGCGATCCGGTGCTGCCGACTGGTTTCACAATTCTGACTTGTACGTCGCCGACGGCTGCTGGTACGACGACCCAGGTCTCGTCGATGTCAGGCTTGGCCACCGGCGCTGCCTGCAGGTCGTCAAGGACCTTTCGTGCCTGATCAACGGTGAGCTCGAACAGGTACGGCGGCTGCTCGGTCGCATCGGCCAGCCGCTGTGCCTCGGGCTCGAGGAAATGCTCGGTCATGGGAGGTTCCTTCGTGGGATCAAACGGAGCGGTATCTCTCACCTGGAGCGACCATGCGGCAGGTCTCGGATGTGACGGCGGGTTCGAGCAATCACACCCAGTTCGCCCGCGAAGGGCGGCCGCGAAGTAACCTCGGGCGAGGCCATCTGCGATGTCACCAACCAACGACACCGACCCCGGGCACTCCCTGCGCGGAAGGCGCAGGGAGCGCGAGGCCTTGGCTCGGTTGGTCGAGAAGGCCCGAGCCGGGCAGAGCGAGGTCTTGGTGGTGCGGGGTGCGGCCGGCATCGGCAAGACCGCACTGCTGGAGTTCCTGGCCGATCGGGCCGCGGAATGCCACCTGGCGAGGGCAGCCGGCGTCCAGGCGGAGATGGAGCTGCCGTACGCCGGTTTGCACCAGTTGTGCGGCCCGTTCCTGGGCCCGATCGCCGAGTTGCCTCCCCCGCAGCGAGACGCGTTGGAGACGTCCTTCGGGATCAAGCTGGGACCGCCGCCGGACCGATTCCTGGTCGGCCTGGCGACCCTCAGCCTGCTCGCAGAAGTCGCGGGCGAGCGACCGCTGATCTGTCTGATCGACGACGTTCAATGGTGGGATCGATCCTCGGTCCAGGTGCTCGCATTCGTCGCGCGGCGGTTGCTCGCCGAGCCGATTGTGCTGGTGTTCGCCACCCGTGAGGAGGATGACTCCGACTTCCGCGGCCTCCCCGAGTTGAGACTGCAGGGGTTGGACACGTTTGACGCGGGGGCTCTGCTCGATTCGATCATCCCGGGTCGAATCGACGCCCACGTTCGCAGCCGGATCATCGCCGAGACCGGTGGCAACCCGCTGGCTCTGATCGAACTGCCGAGCCGGCTCGATCCACGTCTGACCGGTGGCTTCGCGATCCCCAGCCCCCGGCCGATCACCGAACAACTGCAGGACAGCTACGCGCGTCGCATCGCCGCGCTGCCGGAGCCGACGAGACAACTACTGCAGATCGCTGCGGTCGAGCCGACCGGCGACGCGGCACTGCTGTGGCGCGCGGTCGACCTCCTCGGGATCGATGCCGACGCTGCCTTGCCCGCCGAGTCGGCAGGGTTGATCAGTATCGGCAATCGGGTCAGGTTCCGGCACCCGCTGCTGCGGGCGACTGTTCACGCCGCCGCCACCGCACAAGATCGACAACGTGCGCACCAGGCGCTCGCCGAAGCGATCGACGCCGACCTCGACCCAGACCGTCGGGCCTGGCATCGAGCACTGGCCGCCCGAACCGCCGACGAGGAGGTAGCGGCCGAACTGCAATCCTCGGCCGACCGGGCCAGACAGCGTGGCGGCGTGGCGGCCGAGGCGGCCCTGCTGGAGCGTGCCGTGCAGCTGACGCCCGAGCCACGTAGGAGAGGCGAACGAGCGCTGGCTGCGGCTGGGGCCAAGCTGCGGGCCGGTGCGGTCGACGAAACCCTGAGCCTGCTCGCCATCGCCGAAACCAGTCCACTGTCGGATTCCGATCGAGCCAAAGCGGCGTTGGTCAGGGCCCAGAGCCGGTTCGTCGCGGACCGGGGACGCGACGCGGTGCCGCTCTTGCTGCAAGCCGCGCGTCGGCTCGAACCGATCGATCCCCGTCTGGCCATGGACACCTTTCTGGAAGCGATCTCGGCTGCGATGTTCGCCGGCCGGTTGGCGGGCTCGCCGAACGTCGCCCAGGTTGCGCGCGACGCCCGGTCCGGCACGGTCTCCCGATCGCGAGACAGCCTTGGTGATCAACTTCTGCGGGCTCTGACCGCGCGGTTCAGCGACGGCTATCGGGCATCGATCGACTCCGTCCGGGCCATGCTGCAGGCCATCTGCGACGGCGAACTCACCGCCGGGCAGCTGCGCTACCTGTGGCTGGCCGCTGCTACGGCGGCCGACGTCTGGGACGGCGAGAGTTGGCAGCGCCTGGCGACCGAGCACGTACGGATCGCCCGCGAGACCGGTTCTCTGACCGAGCTTCCGCTGGCGCTGAACTCGCGGGCCGTGGTCCACCTGTTTGCCGGTGAGGGGGACGCGGCGGCATCGCTGGTGGCCGAGATCCCGAACGTCACCGCGAGCACCGGCACGCATGTTGCCGCATACGCGGCGATGGCGCTCGCCGCCTGGCGCGGGGACGCGGGAAGTGCGCGCACTTTGATCGAGACCAACTTGGCCGACGTGCGCGCGCGTGGTGAAGGCGTAGGCGTGGCAATGTCCTACTGGGCCGAAGCGTTGCTCGAGCTCGGACTCGGCAACTACGAAGCGGCGCTGAGTGCGGCGACCGACGCCGCTTCGTACCCCGACGAGCTGGCGGTCCCGAAGTGGGCGATGAGCGAGATGATCGAAGCGGCAGCCGGAGCCGGGCACCGCGACCTAGCTTTCGAGGTACTGGAGAGACTGGCCGAATTCGCCACGGTCAGCGGGACGGACTGGGCTCTGGGCGTCGAGGCCAGGGGGCGGGCGCTCCTGGCAGGAGACAGCGCGGCCGACAACGCATTTCGTGAATCGATCGGCCGGCTCGGCACGACCCGGATGGTGGCTGAACTGGCCCGCAGCCGGTTGCTGTACGGCGAATGGTTACATCGCGGCGGTCGGCGAGCCGAGGCTCGCACGGAGTTGACGACCGCCCATGAGCTGTTCACGACGATGGGCGCCGTTGGCTTCGCTCAACGCGCCCGGCGGACACTGCGAGCAGTCGGCGTCACCGTGCAAGCGCAAAGTCTCGACGCGGCCGCAACTCTGACGGGGCAGGAAGCTCAGATTGCCCGGCTCGCCAGCGACGGGCTGACCAATCCCGAGATCGGCGCCCAACTGTTCCTCAGTCCGCACACGGTCGAATGGCACCTCAGGAAGGTGTACAACAAGCTCGGGGTGCGCTCCCGCAAGCGACTGGCCGACAAGCTACCGGCCAGAAGCACCAACTGATCGTCGGAGCATCGGCGCCGACACATGCAGCCACCAGTGATCAGTGGTGGCCCAGGCACCGGTGCGTGGTTGTGTGGCCCCGCGTCACACCACGCAACTCCAGGGCGCGAGCCGCTGTACGAACGCCCGACGCTGGCACGACCACGGCAACTCTGCCGCGGTCGAGCTGGAGGAGTCTGCAATGTCAGCGTCATTTCTGGAAGTTCCCTCGGCGCTTCCGTGCGCCGGTTACCGGTCGGCCGCGGGTGAGGTCGAGTGGGAGCAAGACGTGCGGGTCTTTCTCGCAGAACGCGATGGATTGCTGCGGATCGTGCGACGAATCGTCGGTGACGCCGATACGGCCGAGGACCTGGTTCAGGAAGCATGGATCCGCTGGCAGCACGCGGATCGGCGTGTGGTGCAGAACCCGGCTGCATTCCTCACCACGACCGCCACCCGGCTGGCCATCAACCTGATCCACTCGGCTCGTCATCGCCACGAGACAACGGCCGAGATCTTCCCAGATCGAGCCAGGGAGGGCCAGCTGATGCAGCCTGGGCGGGACGACCCGATTGGCGAACCGGGGCAGGAAGCCGATGTCGAGTTGATCATCGAGTATCTCTTGACCAGGCTGAACCCCGCCGAACTGGCTGCCTGTCTGTTGCGGAAGTCCTTCGACTACCCGTACGCCGAGATAGCTCGGGTGCTGAGCGTCAGCGTTGCCAATGCACGCCAATTGGTCTCCCGGTCCCGGACGAGAATCCAAGGGCCGCGGATCCGACTCGCAGACGTCCGCACTGGGCGTCGGCTGACCGCGGCTTTCATGAGCGCCGCGCAGTCCGGCGATCTGACACACCTGGAGGGCGTTCTCCGTGACCACCTGTTAGGTCAGCAAGCGCGCGCTGCCTGACCCGGATCTGCTCACGACCGGTAGTCTCCTGCCTCGGGGGATATACCGCATGAGGAGATGGGCTGAATCGGGTGACGCGCGGCCAGACCTGATCGGTCGGAGCGCCGAGCGTCGGATTATCGACCGGCTGATCGACGACATTCACGGTGGCCGGAGTGCCTCGTTGGTGCTACACGGCGAGCCAGGCATCGGCAAGACCGCTCTGCTCGACTACGCGATGTGGCGCGCCGCGGATTGCCGGCTGGCTCGCGCGGCGGGAGTTGAGTCCGAGGAGGAACTCGCCTTCGGCGGGCTGCATCAGCTGTGCGCGCCGTTCCTTGATCAACTCGATCGGTTGCCGTCGCCGCAGCTCGACGCCCTCGGCACAGCGTTCGGTCTGGTCTTGGGCGATCCGCCCGATCGGTTCCTGATCGGATTATCGGTGTTGAACCTTCTTGCCGAGGTTGCCGCGGATCGACCGCTGGTCTGCTTGATCGATGATGCTCAATGGCTCGATCGGGCCAGCGCCGAGACGCTGGCATTCGTCGCTCGGCGCCTGGTCGCTGACTCCGTCCTGTTGGTCTTCGCGATCCGTGACCCGATCGGTGGTCACATTCTGGACGGCCTGGAGCGACTTCGGTTGCGTGGCCTGGATGATCATCACGCCCGCGCGTTGCTGGCGACGATGCGGGTCGGCCCGTTTGACAACCGGATCCGGGATCGGATCGTTGCCGAGACGCAGGGAAATCCACTGGCGTTACTCGAGTCGTGGACAGGGTTGGACTCCGCCGAACCCATCGATGGACTTATGCCCTCGGGCGGCCAGCATTCGGCGGGTCACATCGAGCGAGGGTTTCTGCGTCGGCTGGCGGCTCTGCCTCCGCAGACCCGGCAGCTCGCCCTGATTGCTGCGGCCGAGCCGATCGGAGACGTGGATCTGCTGCGTCGGGCCGCCTCGTTCGCCGGCATCGACGTCGTAGCCGCCCTGGCAGCTGTCGTCGACGCGGAACTGATCAGGGTTGACGGCTCGGTGACTTTCCGGCACCCGCTGGTTCGGTCGGTGGCGTACGAGGCAGGGACGCCGGTGCAGCGGCAGGAAGCGCATCGCGTTCTGGCCAGAGCAACCGACCCCGTGACCGATCCGGACCGTCGGGCCTGGCATCTTGCCCGAGCGAGCGTCGGACCGGACGAGACTGCTGCGGCGGCTCTGGAGGCGTCTGCCGGCCGAGCCCGCTCGCGAGGCGGTCTGTCCGCTGCTGCTTCCTTCCTGGACCGCGCCGCACAGCTCACGGCTGACCCGGCACAACGCGGCGCGCGGACCTTGGCAGCCGCCGAGGCCAGGTACCAGGCGGGTGCGTTCGCCGAGGCGTTGGAGCTGCTGGATGCCGCCGACCTCAGCCGAATGGACGACCTCGGCCGGACTCGTGCCGAGCTCGTGCGTGGGCAGATCATGTTCGCCGCGCGAAGCGCCAGCGCAGGGTTGCCGATCCTGCTGGCCGCGGCCGGGCAGTTGCAGACACTGGACCCGACGTTGGCCCGCGAGACCTATCGAGACGCCGGCTACGCGGCCCTCACTGCCGGACAGCTGTCCAGCACAGACGGCCTTGAGCAGTTCGCCGCGGCCTACCGGACGATGCCGCGGAGCCCGAATCCGTGCCGCGGTGAGGTCTTGCTGGACGGCCTGACCCGGGTGATCACCCAGAGATATTCAGCCGGCGTGCCACTGCTGCTGCGGGCGGTCGCCGACTTCTGCGATCCGGACATCTCGATCGCTGAAGGGTTGGGGTGGTTGCCGCTGGCGAGCCGGATGGCGCACAACGGGTGGGACTTCGGCAACTGGTCGGTGTTGTCGGCCCGGTTGGTCGACTTGGCGCGCGAGTCCGGTGCGTTGTCGATATTGCCCTCCGCGTTGCTGCTTCGGCTGTCCAATCGGGTGTATGCGGGCGATCTGGCCGGCGCCGATTCGCTGGCTGCCGAGGCGCTGGCGATCGGGGAGGTCACCGGCAGCAGCTTCTTCGCCCATTACGGACAGCTGGTCCTCCAGCCATGGCGAGGCGACGGGCCGAGCACGCGCGCCGCGATTGCATCGATCAGAGGTGATCTTGCGCTGTCCGGCGAGGGCAAGGTTTTCACCGCGACGGAATGGGCGACGGCAGTTCTGCACAACGGCCACGGCCGGTATGAAGACGCGTTGGCCGCGGCACGCCGGGGTGCGGCCCATCCGCAGGAGTTGGGCTTGTCCACGTGGTCGATGATCGAGCTTGTCGAGGCCGCGGTGCACGTCGGCCGACCGGAGCAGGCTCATGCCGCGATTGAGCGCATTCGTGAGCTCACCGAGGCGAGCGGAACCGATTGGGCGCTGGGCACCCGTGCCCAAGTGCTGGCCCAGATCAGTCACGGCGCCAAGGCAGAGGAGCTTTTCCGCGAAGCTATCGACCGGTTGCGGCCCATCGGGGTGCGGATCCAGACAGCCCGGCTTCGCTTGTTGTACGGCGAATGGCTGCGGCGGAAGAATCGCCGGGTCGATGCCCGGGCTCAACTCGGCATGGCGCACGAGGTGTTGAGGGACAGTGGTGCAACGGCCTTCGCCGACCGCGCGCGTCGTGAGTATGAAGCCACCGGCGGCACGCTGCGTCGGTCACCATCGAGAACGAATCGGCCCGGCGAGGAGTTGACGCCGCAGGAGTTACAGATCGCCCTACTCGCTGCCGACGGCCTGAGCAATCCCGAGATCGGTGCTCGGCTGTTCATCAGTCCACACACCGTGGAATGGCATCTGCGCAAGGTTTTCGGCAAGCTCGGCATCCGATCTCGCCGTCGGATCGCGGACCGCCTCCCAGATCAGCGATCTCGTTTTTCCGGGGAGAGCCACGCCGGCTGATCGGACCCGTGCTCGTACAATGCAGCTACCTCGACGGCGTCACGGAGGCTGCGCAGCCTGATGTCGTACGCCTCGGTGTCGGGATCTTCGATGTTGTTGGGATCCGCGACCGACTCGGTCAATTCGATTTCGGTCTCCACCTCTGCTCGTAGATGGAGGAGGTTCACTCGGGCGCCGGTCTGGTCGGCCATGGTTGTCTCCTTCGCTTGCGCCGAACTGGCTTCCGCCGATCTCTCCTCTCGACCGCGCTCGGCTATGCGGTGTGACAATCTGTGTCACACCTGGGGCATCAGCCCGGTCGATCCGGGTGACGGAGGCCAGGTCGAGTCGCAGGTAACGGCGAGTCTGACCGGGTATCACCGGGGCGGCCCGGGTCGACCTTGTCATGTGCACAGCCGCCAGGCTGGAAGCAGAGAGCGATTGGACCCGCTCGCCACCTTGCCTCTTTTGTCGGCTCCTTGCGGATCGCCGCAGGAGTTCTCCACCCGAACAGAAAGGTGTCTTCATCATGAAGATTGTCGTCATCGGCGGAACCGGACGAATCGGCTCCAGGCTGATCGAGAAACTCAATGCACACGGTCATGACGCCGCTCCGGCATCACCGCAGACCGGCTGCAACACTCTCACCAATGAAGGCGTCGACGCAGCAGTCGCCGGAGCGGAGGTGCTCGTCGACGTCTCCAACTCACCGTCGTTCGCCGACGACGATGTGCTGAAGTTCTTCGTCACCGCAACCAACAATCTGATCGCCGCGGCCAAGGCCGCCGGTGTCGGCCACTACGTCGCTCTGTCCGTGGTTGGGAACGACCGACTGCCCGACAGCGGATATCTGCGAGCGAAGGCTGCCCAGGAGAAGTTGATCAAGGAATCCGGGATCGACTACACAATCGTGCGGGCGACCCAGTTCTTCGAGTTCACCACAGCGATTGCCGACGAGTCCATGATCGACGGCAAGCTCCACCTCCCGCCGGTGCACTATCAGCCGATGGCCGCCGATGACGTGTCGACTGCGGTCGCGCGTGCGACTGCCGGCTCTCCGGTGAATGGCGTGCGGGAGACCGGCGGCCCGGATCGGGTCCGAATGGATGAGTTCATTCCGGCCGCCCTGAAGGGCAACGGTGACATCCGCGAATTGGTCGTCGACCCGCACGCGAAGTACTTCGGTACCGAACTTGCCAACGATTCGCTCGTGCCCGGGCCCGATGCCGTCTTGGGGGCAACGACCTACGACACGTGGGTCGAGTCCAAGCGCTGAACCCTGTGTCAGAAGTGGTCGCGGATCCGGACCGGCCGGCCGGCGAAGATCGCGCCCCAGGCATCGTCGTCACCATCCGGTCCCCACAGCCCGCCGACGGTCCGGATGGCCGCTGGCGACTGCGCACCGGCGTAGGCCAGGGCCAGCCCGTTCGGTGTGAAGATCGGCAACTCCAACCGGCCCTGTGCCTCGGGGCCTGGGCCAAGATCGGCGAGCCGCCGGCAGTCGGCGCTGCCGTCGGCGAGGTCGAGCCGGTAGTGGCCGTCGATGCCGGTGATCGGATCACCGGACAGGCCGAACTCCAACGACAGTGAGAATCCCTGCGGAAAGCCGCGGGCCCGCATGGCGCCGGGCACGTCGATGATCTTGAGCATGTACGGGTCGCAGTTGCCTGGACGCCAATCCGAGCTGGGCAGCAGGTACCGCACCACGTCCAGCCCGGAGGTGTCCAGCGACAGCTGGCCGAGCAGGCCGGCGAAGGTGCCGAAGTCGGCCAGCAGGGCGCGGTAGCCGTCGGCCGCCGTTGCGATCAGATCGCTGATCTTGATCACCGCGTCGGCGCCCCAGTCCGATCCGCGCTGCCAGCTGGCGTAGCCGATCACCTCGCCGGAAGCGGGAGCGGAGTTGCCGGTGTCCCGGACGGCGACGGTGATGCCGGTGAACGCGGTGATCAACTCCTCGTCGGTGGTCGGGAAGGAGGGGCCGCGGCGGCTCAGCGGGCCGTTGTGCGCCGCCGCCCAGCCGTCGTAGAGCCGGCGAATTGCCGGCACGTCGGCGGCGGTGGCCCGCCGGGTGATCACTGCTTCGGGGCGGCGGATCCGTGCCAGGGCAGAGATCGGCACCCGAACCGGTTCGGCGGTGCCGATCACCTCGTAGCCCAGCCGGCGGTAGATCGCCGGGGCCGACGGGTAGAGCGTGGAGATCACCGCACCGCGCTCCCGGGCGGCGGCGTACAACTCGGTGAACAAGCCGGCGAGCAGCTTGCGGCCGCGATACTCGACCGCGACCGTGACGCCGCCGATGCCGCTGGTCGGCACCAGCCGGCCGCCGAACCAGGACTGGTAGTCGCGTTCGATCATCCGCGCCGCCATGATCGAGCCGTCGAAGGCGGCGAACGTGGTGGCACCCGGCCCGTCGGGTCCGGCCGGTTCGGACGGTGGCTGGGCCGGCATCCCGAACGCCTCGCCGGCCAGCCGGCGGGACTGCTCGTACTCATCGGGACTGCTGGGTTTGCGGATCGTCAGGTCCATGATCACATCATGGGGTAGCGTCGACATCCGTGCCCAGTCTGAGTCAGGTCGAGGCCCGTCAACGAGCCGAATTGATCACCGTCCGCAACACCCGGATCACCTTGGATCTCGGTGATCAACACGGTTCGGGGGAGTCCGAGTTCGGCTCGATCAGCACCGTCGACTTCGACGCGACTCCCGGGGCGCAGACCTTCCTCGACTTCAAGGGGGTACGACTCAACCGGGTCACCCTGAACGGCCGTCCGATCGACACGTCGGCCTGGTCCGACGAGCGGATCGCCCTGACCGATCTGCAGAGCACCAACACGGTCGTGGTGGACGGTGTGATGGCCTACTCCAGCGACGGCGAGGGCCTGCACCGGCACGTCGATCCCGCCGACGGCAAGATCTACCTGTACGCGATGAGCTTCCTCGACGCGGCTCCGCGCTGGTTCGCCTGCTTCGACCAGCCGGACCTGAAATCCCTGTACAGCTTGGAAGTCCTGGCTCCCGCAGACTGGACGATCCACGGCAACGGCCCCGCAGTCAAGGATCCTTCGACAGGCTCAGGACCCTTGACCCGGTGGACGATCACACCACAGCAGCCGTTGTCGACCTACTTCGTCACCCTGATCGCCGGCCCGTACGCCTCGATCTACTCCGAGCACGACGGGATCCCGTACGGCATCCACGTCCGGGCCTCGCTCGGCGACGCGCTGCAGCGCGAGGCCGACGACATCTTCACCGTCACCGGCCAGTGCTTCGACTACTACCACCGGATCTTCGGCGTCCGCTATCCGTTCGGCGAATACCACCAGGCCTTCGTGCCCGACTTCAACGCCGGTGCGATGGAGAACCCCGGCTGCGTCACCTTCCGGGACTCCTTCATCTATCGATCCCGGGCGACCCGCGCCGAGCGGGCCAGCCGGGCCGGCGTGATCGCACACGAGATGGCCCATCAGTGGTTCGGCGACCTCGTCACGATGGCTTGGTGGGACGACCTGTGGCTGAACGAGTCGTTCGCCGAGTACATGGCGCACCGCTGCTGCACCGAGGCGACCGACTACCCGCTGATGACCGAGTTCGGCATCGTCCGCAAGGCGTGGGGGTATGTCGTCGATCAGTCCGACGCGACCCACCCGGTGGCCGGCAACGGAGCGGTGGACGCGGCCACCGCGCTGCAGAATTTCGACGGCATCTCCTACGCCAAGGGCGCCGCCGTGTTGCTCCAGTTGGCCAGCTACCTCGGCGACGACGTGTTCCTGACCGGGTTGCGGCAGTACTTCGATGATCATCGTTTCGGCAACGCCGAGTTCGCCCAGTTGGTGGCCTGCTGGGACGCGGCCGGCGGAGTTGATCTTGATCGGTGGACCAAGGAGTGGCTGCTCACCGCCGGTCTGGACACCGTGCAGATCTGCAGCCTTGCCGACGGCAGCCGCGAGCTGGTCCGGACCCCGCCGGAGCAACGGCCGGCGCAACGGCTGCACGCCGTCGCCGTCGCCGCGGTTGGCGACGACGGCGCCCTGATCACCGCCGACCGGGCCGTGGTCGGTGATCTCGGTCAGCCGGTGCAGCGGCCGGACGGCGCGGTCGCGATGGTGCCGGACGCCCACGACGAGACCTGGGCCAAGATCAGATTCGAGTCGGCGGACTGGTCCGCGCTGACCGCTCGGCTGAGCAGGATCAGCGATCCGCGCACCCGGGTGGTGATCTTCAACAGCCTGCGTGATCAGGTCCGCGACGCCGAGCTGGATCCGCAGCAGGCACTGCAGGTGATCATCGACAACCTCGGCTCGGAGTCGGAGGACGTGATCGCGGCGAGCATGCTCACGTTCGCCCAACGCACACTGGCCGGCGCCTTCGCCCCGGTCGCCCAGCGCGCGTCCCGGCTCGCGTCGGTGCATCGGTTGGCGGACGAGATGCTGGCGGCCGCCGAACCCGGTTCGGATCGACAGCTGATCGCCTTCCGGGCAGCGATCACCAGTCAGGTCGACCAAGATCAACTCGACGCCTGGCGACGGGAACAGCAGCTGCCGGAAGGCATCGAGCTCGACCCGGAGCTGCGCTGGGCCGTCGTCACCCGGTTGTGCTCGCTGGCCGACCGGCCGGAGATCATCGACGAAACCTTGCGCGTCGACACCTCGGCCGCGGCCCAGGTCAACGCCGCCAGGGCCCGGGCGGCGCTGCCGACCGCAGCAGCCAAACAGGCCGCGTACCGGTTGCTCACCGAGCCGTCCGACCTCTCGGCCTACGAGCTGTACG
The DNA here is from genome assembly GCF_007362775.1 of Microlunatus elymi. NCBI lineage: Bacteria > Bacillati > Actinomycetota > Actinomycetes > Propionibacteriales > Propionibacteriaceae > Microlunatus > Microlunatus elymi. The sequence goes on along the minus strand of NZ_CP041692.1, from coordinate 4,368,303 downwards.
CCACGGCCGAAGCGATGTTCGGCTACTCCGCCGAACAGGTCGCGCTGACCCGGGCGTACGCGTTGCGGTTCTTCGACGACATCGCCGGCACGGCCGAGTTCCGCTCCGGCTGGGTGCTCGGCAAGGTGCCCAGCCTGGCCTTCCCGATGGCGATCACCGAACCGGAGGTGCTGGCGCGGGCCGACCGGCTGCGCACGTCGATCGAGGCTCCGCCGGTGATCGCCCGGGTGATGGCCGAGGAGACCGATCCGCTGCGCCGGGCGCTGGCATCGGTGCAGCGGTTCGCCACAAGCGCGAATTGATGGTGGCCGGCGCGTTGTATCAAGAAAGTCTTGTGCCAACCAGGTCACGATCGGGTTTCTTCTTCTAGGGTGGCTCCGCGTCAGCCTTGTCGAGACGGCAGGGTTGCCGTCAGTAGCCCTGCGCTCGAGACAAGGGCGCTCGAAGTAGGAGGAATCCATGCGAGGACGCACTCGCGCAATGGCCGCTGCGGCTGGAATCGCAGCGGTCGCTTTGGTTGCAGCGGCTTGTGGTGGCGGCGGGTCCGAGACCGGCAACGACACCCAGACCAACGCGGCCAAGGCCACCGGCGGCGAAATCACCCTGCGAGGGTGTACGCCGCAGAATCCGCTGGTCGCCGGCAACACAGCCGAGGTTTGTGGCGGCAACATCCTGGACGCGTTCGTGGCTCGGCTGGTCAAGTACGACCCCAAGACCGCAAATCCGCAGAACGACATCGCCGAGAACATCGACACCTCGGACAACCAGAACTTCACCGTCAAAATCAAGAAGGGGTACAAGTTCTCCGACGGCACCGAGATCAAGGCCAAGAACTTCGTCGACGCCTGGAACTACACCGCCGCCGGCGAGAACGGCCAGCAGGGCTCGTACTTCTTCGAGCCGGTGGAAGGGTACGCCGACACCCAATGCGGTGCCGGCAAGGACGGTGAGGCCGACTGCAAGGGGCATCCGGCCAAGACCGACAAACTCACCGGGCTGAAGGTGGTCGACGACTACACGTTCTCGATCAAGACCACCGAGAAGGTCTCGAACCTGCCGGTGCGCTTGGGCTACACCGCCTTCGCGCCGCAGCCGGACGCGTTCTTCGCCGACCCGGATTCGTTCAAGACCAAGCCGATCGGCGCCGGCCCGTACCAGGTCGACAGTGTCAGCGACACCTCGATCGCGCTGAGCAAGAACAAGAACTACTCCGGCGAATTCGGTGGCAACGTCGACAAGATCACGTTTAAGATCTACAACGACGAAGGCGCGGCCTACAACGACGTGGTGGCCAATCAGCTCGACTACACCGACATCATCCCGACCGACCGGTTGGTCGGAAACGGTTACCAGAACGAGCTTCCGGACCGCTGGCTGAAGCAGCCGCAGGGCGTCATCCAGGCGATCGGATTCTCGCCGAACGACGCGCAACTGAAGAACGCCAACATGCGCAAGGCGATCTCGATGGCGATCAATCGCGACGAGATCACCAAGCAGATCTACAACGGACGCTCGACTCCGGCCGACAGCTGGGTGTCCCCGGTGGTGGACGGTTACAACAAGGGCGCCTGCGGTGACGTGTGCACCTTCGATGCCGCCAAGGCCAAGCAGCTCTACACCGAGGCCGGTGGATACAAGGGCACCTTGACCTTTGCAGTCAATCAGGACGGTGGTCACCGGGCGATGGCCGAGGCGGTCTGTAACCAGTTGAAGAACAACCTGGGCGTGAACTGCGTGGCCAAGATCGAACCGGACTTCAAGACCCTGCGGGACGAGCTGAACAACCGCGAGTTGAACGGCATCTTCCGCAACGGCTGGCAGATGGACTACCCGTCGATCGAGAACTTCCTGGCCCCGATCTACGCCAAGGGCGCGGCCAGCAACGACACCCGCTACAACAACCCGGAATTCCAGAAGCTGCTGTCGCAGGCAGCTGCGGCTCCCAGCACGGACGAGGCCAACAAGCTTTACCAGGAAGCCGAATCCCATCTGGCGCAGGACGTGCCGACCTTCCCGACCTGGACCGACGACGCCTTGGTGGCCTGGTCGGATCGGGTCAGCAATGTGAAGGTGAACGCCTTCGGCGTGCTGGACTACGCGTCCATTCAGGTCAAGCAGTGATCAACCTGACCGACCCGACAGTCTGACCCGTCCTACCCGCCGACAAGCGTGAGTTGTGGCGATTCGGCCGAACGCGCCGGATCGCCACAACCACGCCCGGGACTCCCGCAATCGACGACGACCACGCCGACGTGGGGCCCGACGTAACGATTGAGGAGGCAGCGCGTGATCAGTTACATCGTGCGCAGGATTCTCCAGATGATCCCGGTCGTCCTCGGGGCGACCTTCATCCTGTACGCGGCCGTGTTCGCCCTGGGCAACCCGGCCGAGGGACGCTGCGGGGAGCGGCCTTGCCCACCGGCCTACGTGGCCAAGTTCACCGAGGAGTACAACCTCGACAAGCCGCTGATCGTGCAGTACATGCTGTATCTGGGAAAGCTGCTGCACGGTGATCTGGGCACCAACTTCTACGGCAACTCGGTCGCGCACGAACTGGCCATCCGCTATCCGACCACGATCAAGTTGGCGTTCATCGCACTGATGTGCGAGATCGTCGTCGGCATCGTCGCCGGAGTGTTCGCCGGGGTCTTCCGTGGCCGGTTCGTCGACTATCTGGTGACCGTGTCCAGCCTGTTCGTGATCTCGGTGCCGGTGTTCGTCCTCGGTAGCGTCGCCCAGCTGCTCTTCGGTGTCCGGTGGGGGATCTTCCCGGTCACCGCCAGCGAAGGGACCTGGTATCAACTCTTGTTACCTGGTTTCGTTCTCGGCTCGCTGCAGATCGCCTACGTGGCTCGATTGACCCGTACCAGTCTGGTCGAGAACGTGCGGTCCGATTACGTCCGGACGGCCCGGGCCAAGGGGCTGGCCCCGTCCCGAGTGACGGGTGTGCACACGCTGCGCAACTCGTTGATCCCGGTGATCACCCAGATCGGCACCGACATCGGCCTGCTGATGGGCGGCGCGATCGTCACCGAACGGATCTTCAACATCAACGGGGTCGGTTTCTTCATCTGGCGCAGTCTGAACCAGAAGGACGGCGTCTCGGTGGTCGGCGCGGTGCTGGTCCTGGTGCTGGTCTACCTGCTCGCCAACCTGATCGTCGACATCCTGTACGGCGTACTCGACCCGAGGATCAGCAATGACTGAACCGATCACCGAGCGGCCGGACCTGCCGGTCGCGCCGACCGAACCGCCGGCCGACGAGATCGGCAAGAAGCAGCGCCGGCCGCGGTCGGGCTGGGTTGACGCCTGGTACGAGCTGCGCCGCAGCCCGGTGTTCTGGGTGTCCGCGGTGTTGATCTTGCTGTTCTTCGCGATGGCGGTGGTGCCGCAACTCTTCACCTCCGTCGATCCGACCTATGCGGACCTGTCCAAGGCGCGGCAGAAGCCGTCGGCCGAACACTGGTTCGGGATGGACGGTCAGGGCGCGGATGTCTACGCCAGAACGATTTACGGCGCTCGGGCGTCGATCCTGGTCGGCGCCGGGACGGCGCTGGTGACGTTGATCTTCGGCGGTTTCATGGGTGTGATGGCTGCCTACTTCGGCGGCTGGCTGGACGCGGTGCTGCAACGGACCGGGGAGATCTTCATGGCCTTCCCGCTGTTGCTCGGCGGGCTGTTGATCTTGTATCAGTTCCCCGCCGATCCGGACGATCCGTACGCGCTGCAGGTGGCCCGGATCATCCTCATCCTGTCCGCCTTCGGCTGGCCGGTGACCGCCCGGATCATGCGCTCCAGCGTCATGCAGGTGTTGCCGAACGACTACATCCAGTCCGCCCGCGCCCTGGGCGGTGGCGGCTTCCGGATCATCTTCTCCCACGTCGTACCGAATGCGATCGCGGCTTCCATCGTGGTCTCCACCATCAACCTGGGTGTCTACATGGGGGTCGAGGCCACGTTGTCCTATCTGGCGATCGGATTCCAGCCGCCGGTGATCTCCTGGGGTGTGGCGATCTCCGACGCCTCCGGTATCGGACTGATCCGCGCGGCACCGCACATGTTGTTGTTCCCCAGCCTGTTCCTGTCCGTTGCCGTGCTGGCCTTCATCATGCTCGGCGACGCGGTCCGGGATGCGCTTGATCCGAGACTGAGGTGATCATGACCGAGACGATGCGCAGCAACACCAAGATCAACAAGGACGGCACGGAGACCATCGGCAACCTCTGGCAGCCCGGACCGGATGGCCTGCTGCTGGAGGTCGACGACCTGCAGGTCGAATTCCGCATCCGAGAGGGCGTGGCGAAAGCGATCAACGGCGTCAGCTTCGACCTGTACGAGGGCCAGACCCTGGCGGTTCTCGGCGAGTCCGGCTCCGGCAAGTCGGTGACCGCGCAGGCGATCATGGGCATCCTGGACAGCCCGCCCGGCTACATCACCGGCGGGCAGGTCCGCTACTGCGGCACCGATGTGCTGAAACTGCCGGAAGCCCAACGCCGCAAGGTCAGAGGTCCGGAGATCTCGATGGTCTTCCAGGACGCGTTGAGCGCGCTGAACCCGGTGTTCCCGGTCGGCTGGCAGATCGCCGAGATGTTCCGCAAACACCGCGGGATGAACAAGTCCGACGCGATGAAACGTGCCGTCGAGCTGATGGAACGGGTGCAGATCCCCGGTGCGAACCAGCGGGTGAAGGCCTATCCGCATCAGTTCTCCGGCGGCATGCGACAGCGGATCATGATCGCGATGGCGATCGCACTGGACCCGGCGGTGCTGATCGCCGACGAGCCGACCACGGCACTGGACGTGACCGTGCAGGCACAGATCATGCGGCTGCTGGCCGATCTGCAGGACGAGCGCCGGATGGGGTTGATCCTGATCACTCATGATCTTGGTGTGGTGGCCGACGTTGCCGACCGGATCGCGGTGATGTATGCCGGCAAGATCGTCGAGCAGGCAGACGTGTTCGACCTGTACGCGGCCCCGGCGCACCCGTACACCAAGGGCCTGCTGGAGTCGATCCCGCGACTTGATCAGAAGGGCCAGCAGCTGGCCGCGATCGGGGGCCTGCCGCCGAATCTGACCGCAATTCCGCCGGGGTGTCCCTTCCATCCGCGCTGCCGGTATGCGCAGGATGTCTGTCGTGCCGGTTCGCCGCCGGAACTGCGTGACGTGGGCCTGCAACGTCGGGCCGCGTGTCACTTTGCCGAGGATGTGCTTGCAGAAGGAGTCAGCCGATGAGTACCCAGACCGGTGTCGGCACCGAGGTGATCTTGAAGGCCGAAGGGCTGGTCAAGCACTACCCGATCAGGGCCGGCGTGTTCCGCCGTACGGTCGGCCACGTCAAGGCGGTCGACGGGGTCGACTTCGAGCTCTACCGCGGCGAGACGCTGGGCATCGTCGGCGAGTCCGGCTGCGGAAAGTCGACCCTGGGCCGGCTGCTGATGCGGCTGGAGGAACCGACCGCCGGCAAGCTCACCTTCGACGGCGTCGACGTGTACGCCCAGAAGGGCAACGCGATGCGCCGGCTGCGCCGCGACATCCAGATCGTCTTCCAGGACCCGTACACCTCGCTGAATCCGCGCAAGACGGTGGCCGAGATCGTCGGCGAGCCGTTCGACATCCACCCGTCGGTGCTGCCGCGCGGTGATCGTCGCAAGCGGGTGCAGGAGTTGCTCGAGCTGGTCGGGCTGAATCCGGAGCATCTGCATCGCTATCCGCATCAGTTCTCCGGCGGTCAGCGGCAGCGGATCGGCATTGCCCGCGGGCTGGCGCTGAACCCGAAGGTGATCATCTGCGACGAGCCGGTGTCCGCGCTGGACGTGTCGGTGCAGGCTCAGGTGGTCAACCTGCTCAAGGATCTGCAGACCGAGCTGGGTCTGTCGTACGTGTTCATCGCCCATGATCTTTCGGTGGTCCGGCACATCTCCGACCGGGTCGCGGTGATGTACCTCGGCAAGATCGCCGAGATCGGTGATGATCAACAGATCTACGAGCACGCCACCCACCCGTACACCCAGGCGTTGCTGTCGGCGGTGCCGGTGCCGGACCCGACTCAGCGCCAGAACAAGAATCAGATCGTGCTGACCGGCGACGTACCGAGTCCGGCAAACCCGCCCACCGGCTGCCGCTTCCACACCCGCTGCTGGAAGGCCCAGGATCGCTGCTCGGTCGAGGAACCGATCCTGATCCCGCGCCCCGACGGCATCGACGAACACGACTCCGCCTGCCACTTCGCCGAGCCGATGAGTTGATCCAACCAGGGCCGCTGAGCTTGTCGAAGGGCCGGGACGCGAGCGCTGATTGGTGGTCAGTCGGGTATTCGGGTCTTTGTGCGCGCGACATCCGGTCCGCACGATGCCCTGGTCGCCGAGCGCGTTGGAGACGGCCCGGTTGATTGGGCGGTAGTCGGGCATCGTACGGACGGCCAGTCCCATCCACGTCGCGCGCGCAAAGATCCGAACACCCGCCTTCGGCATCCGCCGCGCGGCCAAGGACTGTGCGACGCGCTATTCGGGCGAAGCCTCGCGCACCACCCCCGGATCGTCGCCAACCCGAGCGAATCGGCGAGTGTGCGCAAACGCACCGTTTGCACGCGCCAGAGAGCGCGAGTGTGCGAAGAAGCACCGTTCTCGTCCCTATCGGCGAAGAAATCGGTGCGCTAGCGCACATTCGCGGTCTTCGGCTCGCTCGGACGGTGCGTTAGCGCACACTAGCGGTGCATCGGCGCTCACGTCGACGATCGCGCTGAGCGTCTCAGCGAGGCACTCCTCGGTCGGTGACGGTGTCGTGGGCTGTGGCCCGATGGCCGGGAGCGAGAATCGCTGCACTCGTTGGTGTGAAGGGATCCGTCAACGAACCGAGGGTGCGTTCGACCAGTTCTGTGCACCGCGGGTCGCCGCGTTCACAATCGATGCCGCTGGCGGGTGAGCACGCTGGTCAACGCTGTCGAGATCACGAAGATCATGCTCGGGATGGTGAAAAAGCGCAGTTGCTCGGACAGGTCATGATGCAGCCCCTCGGCGTTTAAGATCAGCTGGACGAGCAGCGCGACGGCCAGCCCGATCACCATGCCGATGGTCCAGGCCAGACCGGGTGACTGACTCTTCCATGTCTTGGTCTGGATGACTCCGTTCAGCGCACCGACAGCGGCGCCGAGCACGACCGAGGCGACTGTGCCGAAGATCAAATAGACCAGCAGCAAGGTTGCCCATTCGGCGGTCTGGGGCATCAGCGCCCGGCTGGTCGCTCCTGCCGTGTGAACGCCGAGCTGGAACAGCAGCAAGCAGGCCACGTACAGCAAGGAAGCGCCGAAACTCACCGTCGCCCCGACCAGGGCACCGGTCCGGCCCAGCTGGGTCGGCACCATCAGGTCCGGCTCGAGCTCTGGATCGTCGGCCACGTTCACCACCTGCGAACTCCTCACCGGACTCACCGAACACCTCTTCCTGAACTAGCCGCGAGCAACGGCTGGATCACGATAGATCTCCGGCCGAAGCCAGCGGGTCGGCTGACAGCGGGCGCTCAGCGGCGCCCCAAGTTCAGGCTTGACTCGTACACCTTGACCTCGACCCGGGTTGAGGGGCTTGGCTGGGGTCATGGACATCTACCTCTGTCGCACCTGCGGCAACGCATTTCCGATCGATCAGGACCTGCCCGGGGTGTGCCCGATCTGTGCCGACGACCGGCAGTGGGTGCCCCAGGACGGCCAGCAATGGACCAAATGCTCCGAGATCGCCGGTGATCACGAATTCGGGTTCGTCGAGGTCGAGCCGGGGCTGACTCGGCTGGAAGTCAGGCCCACGTTCGGGATCGGGCAGAAGACGATGTTGATCAAGACCCCGACCGGTCAATTGGTCTGGGAGCCGAACGGGGTCGTCACCGACGCCATGCTCACCGCTGCCGCCGAGAACGGTGGCGTGGCGGCGGTGTCGGCCAGCCATCCGCACCTGGTCGGGGCGGCCGCGGTCTGGGCCCGCGAGTTCGACGTACCGCTCTACTTCAACGCCGACGATCGGCGCTGGATCAGCCATCCCGACGACCGGATCGGGCTCTGGCGGGATCGGCTCGAGATCCTTCCCGGCATCACCTTGGTGCAGGCCGGCGGACACTTTCCCGGCAGCTCGGTGGCGCACTGGGCCGACGGCGCGGACGGTCGCGGGGTGCTGTTCAGCGGCGACACCATCGCCGTCACGCCGAACCGGACCGCCAGCTTCATGCGATCGTTCCCCAACTACCTGCCGCTGTCGGTGCGGCTGGTGCGGCAGATCGTCGCCGCCGTGGAGCCGTACGACTACGACCGGATCTACGGCGCGTTCGGCACCTGCATCGAGTCCGACGCCAAGCGGGTGGTGGCCGAATCGGCCGAGCGTTATCTCGGCTGGCTGACCGATGCGATTTGCGACCCGGACGAGCGTTCGTTGACTGTCGGCGGCATTTCGTAGGCTTGCGCCGTGACTTCTGAGCTTCCCGACCGGCGCCTGATGCTGGTCCACGCCCATCCCGACGACGAATCCATCGGCACCGGCATCACCATGGCGAAGTACGTCGCCGAGGGTGCCGGCGTGACGCTGGTGACCTGCACCCTCGGCGAGGAGGGCGAGGTGCTGGTGCCCGACCTCGTACATCTCGGCGCCGAGGAAGAGGATCGGCTCGGCCCGCACCGGATCACCGAACTGCACAACGCGATGGCCGCGCTCGGCGTCACCGACTACGTCCGGCTCGGCGGCGACTACCGCTTCCGGGACTCCGGGATGAAGTGGGAGGGGCACCTTGCGGTGCCGCGGGACGCGCTGCGGGACGGGATCTTCTGGACCACCGACCTGCTCACCTCGGCCAACGAACTGGTGCCGCTGATCCGCGATCGCAAGCCGCAGGTGCTGGTCACCTACGACGAGGTCGGCGCCTACGGCCATCCCGACCACATCCAGGCCCACCGGGTGGCGATGTACGCCTATCTGCTGGCCGGGGTGCCGACCTACCGCCCCGATCTCGGCGAGCCGTGGACGGTCCGCCGGGTGCTCTGGACCGCCAACAGCGAGACCCGGATGCGTGAAGGCATTCGGGCGTTGCGGGCGGCCGGCGACACCACCACCTGGGAGGGCGTCGATCCCGATGTGGCCGGCTCACTGCCGATGACGGTGCCGGACGAGTCGATCGTCGCCGAGGTTCGCGGACCGGAGTACGTCGACCGCAAGATCGCCGCGCTGCGCGCCTACCCGACCCAGATCGCCCAGGACAGCTGGTTCTTCACCGCCACCGAAACGATCGAGGACTTCTGGGCCGCCGAGCACTTCCGGCTCGCGGCCGGAGAACCGTTCCCCGATTCCGACAAGTGGGCCGACGACCTGTTCGTCGGGCTCTGAATCGCGGTTGGGGGACAGCGACATGACGGGGGAGAAGTCCGCGCCACCGGCGCGGAGCAGGGCCAAGGTCGTCGGACTCGGTGCCGGCGCGGTGGTGGTGCTCGCCTTCGGGCTCTATCTGATCGGCTACCTGATGACCGGCGACAAGACCGCGCGGAATGCTTCGGTGGCAGGGATCCCGATCGGCGGCATGAGCCGGACCGACGCGGTCGAGCAGCTGCAGCAGGCGCTCGGACCGAGGGCCACGGAACCGATCGCGGTCACGATCGACAACCGCAGTGCCGAGGTCGATCCGGCCGATGCAGGTGTCGGCGTCGACTACCAGGCGACCGTCGACCGGGTCGGCATCGGCCGGAGCCTCGATCCGCGCCGGATCTGGGCCGGGCTGACCGGTGGGCACGAGGTCGATCCGGTGATCGCGACCGACAACGCGAAGCTGAAGGCTGCGGTCGACGGGCTGGCCGACGACCATGATCGCAAGCCGAAGGACGCGAAGATCAAGATCAACGACTCCGATCAGCCGAAGATCAACAGTACGAAGATGATCACCGGACTGTCGTTGGACCGTGCCGCGGCGGCACGGGCGATCCCGGACGGTCTGCTCGCCGAAGAGCCGGTGGCGCTGCCGGTCCGGACATCGCAGCCGCAGATCACCGACGACGAGGTGGCGAAGTTGATCAAGGACCGGGTGCAGCCGGCGTTGTCCGGCCCAGTCACGGTGACCGCCGACAGCAGCCAGGCCGAGATCACGCCGGCGATGATCGCCAAAGCGATCGAGATCGACCAGACCCACGGCAGACCAACCGCAACGCTCAACGCCAGAACGCTTCACCAGAAAGCGAAATCGGCACTGGCGACGTTCGACACCAAGAAGGCGACTGACGCCACGATCAAGATCAAGAACGGCAAGCCGACCGTGGTCGAGGGCAAGCCGGGCACCGGGATCTCGGCCGACGAGCTGGCCACGGCCGTCGACGCGGCCATGACCAAGACTGGCAGCGAGCGGACGGCAGCGGTCCAGACCACCGAGGTCGAGCCGGAGTTCAACACGGCCGACGCGCACAAGCTCGGCGTCGAGGAAGTGACCGGCGAATTCACCACCCACTACCCGTACGCCGAATACCGCAACGTCAACATCGGCCGGGCCGCCGAGTTGATCAACGGCACCTTGCTGAAGCCGGGGGAGACCTTCAGTCTGAACAAGGTGGTCGGCGAACGAACCCGGGCGAACGGCTTCACCGAGGGCAGCATCATCACCGGCGGCCGATTCAAGCAGGAGTTGGGCGGCGGCGTCTCGCAGAGCGCGACCACCACCTACAACGCGATGTTCTTCGCCGGCCTCGAGGACATTCAGCACCAGCCGCACACGCTCTACATCGACCGCTACCCGGCGGGCCGGGAGGCCACAGTCGCCTGGCCGACGCTGGACCTGAAGTTCCGCAACAACACCGACTACGGCGTGTTGGTGCAGGCCAAACTGAAGAAGGCCGAGCCGGGCGGTCAGGGTTCCCTGACCGTGCGGATGTGGTCGACCAAGACCTACGACAAGATCGAATCGACCGAACCGGTGAAGTCGAACTTCACCACCGGCCGCGACCTCACCGACGACAGCGCGACTTGTGTCGCGACCGCGCCGGTGCAGGGATTCGACGTCAGCTATTCGCGGCTGTTCTACCGCGACGGCAACCAGGTGAAGAAGGAAGACTTCGCCTGGACCTACCACCCCACCGATCGCCGCACTTGCGTCTGAGTCGGAGCCCGGTGCGGCCCGCTCAGTCGATCGTGATGCACTCGACGCCGGGCAATTCTCCGAAGCGCGCCTGCCGATCTCGGGTCAGCACGATGCGGTTGGTGGCGACCGCCGTGGCGGCGATGATCAAGTCATGGGCGCCACGTTTGGCCCCGGCCCGGTGGACATGGGCGAGCAGGCGGCCATGCACTTCGGCCGCAGCAAGGTCGTACGACTGGATCGGCAGGGTTTCCAGTACCCGGACCAGGAACTCGCTGCGATTGGCGCGATGCGCGTCGGAGGCGAGTTCGATTCCGGTGCGGAGTTCGGCGACCGTGATCGCAGCGATCACCAGATCGTCGTCGTCCTCGATGACCTCCTGCAGTGGGGGGCCGCCGCGTTCGGAGTTGATCAGGATTCCGGTGTCGAGGATCAGCCGGCGAGCCATTGCGGATCCTGGAGTTCGACCGACTCGCGCGCAGCTGCGACATCGCCGGCGAATTCATCGTCAACCAAGCCGGCCGACAGCAATTCGGCAACGCCTCGACCGTTTCCGGACGGTGCCGGACCAATCGTTGCTACCCGTCGCCCGCCACGGGTCACGATGGTGGTTTCACCGCGCTCCGCGTCGTCGAGCAGCGCGGCGAACGATCGACTGGCCTCGGTTGCTGTCATGGTCCGCATGCGATCAGATTATCTGATCCGGGCAAGTCTGGACTTAGACCGGCGCCGGTGCGAGGTAGCGGTAATCGTGATGGCGTACGAAGCCGAGCCGCGAGTAGGCAGCAATGGCGCCGGCGTTCTCCTGGGCCACCTGCAGATAGCCGTAGCGGGCGCCGCGCCGGGCTGCCCAGTGCGCGAGCTCGCGGATGATCATGGTCGCCAGGCCTTGACGACGGAACGCCGGATCGGTCCACAGGCCGGCGATGCCGAGCCAGTCGGCGGTGATCTGGCCACGTCCCAGCGCGACCAGCCGGCCGTCGTGGTGCACCGATGCCAGTCCGACCGGTGGATTGTTGATCAAGATCCGGCGCGCGGTTTCATGATCGGGAATCGGCCGGTACTGCAGATAGCCCTGCCACCAGTCCTCGGTGAGCTGCTCGGCGACCTGCACTCGGTCGGTGCGCCGATGATCACCGACCACCGCGCCGAGCGTGCCCGTCATCACCGTGGTCGGCACGTAGGTCGGCTGCCAACCAAGATCAACAAGTCGGCGGTCCGGCACCGAGTCGGTGATCACCTGCACCCACGGCGGCAGCCCCGCGGCCTGGTACTGCTCGATGATCAACTTCGACGCCTCGGGATAGGGAAGTCCCGGATCGCCTACTGCCAAACAGGAATTGGCCCGTCCGGTGAAGCCGTTGCCGAAGCGCAGCGTCCATCCGTGATGCCCGGGCAGCAGGGGTGCGGACTCGTCGATCCAGCCCTGCATCGCGATCCGTTCCAGTTCCTCGGCCGTCGTCCTGCTCACCGGACGACCGCCGGGGACCGGTGGCACGCGCTTGGCCAGGATGATCCGATCGCGATCCACCAGCGCCGGCTGTGGACGACCGTCCGGGGCGGGCGGCTGTACTCGTACCTGGTCGTCGTCGAGCCCGACCACCCAGCCCACCACGTCGGTCGCCGAACCGTCGGTGAGGCGGTAGCGAATGGTCACCCGGTCGTCGATCCCCAGCGGTGGCACCATTGCGGACAGCGCGTCGGCTCCGATCGCGCGGGGCGGTGTCTGGTCCATCAGGCGGCATTCCTGTCCAGATAGGGGGCTTCCTTCGATTCCCGGCGGTCAAGGCGCGATACTAAGCGGGATATCTGTGGACGAGTAACCAAGGAGGACGCTGTGACGTACGTCATCGCGCAGCCGTGTGTCGATCTGAAGGATCTGGCGTGCGTCGAGGAATGTCCGGTGGACTGCATCTATGAAGGCAAGCGGATGCTCTACATCCACCCCGATGAGTGCGTCGACTGCGGTGCGTGTGAGCCGGTCTGCCCGGTCGAGGCGATCTTCTACGAGGACGACACGCCGGAGGAGTGGAAGGACTACTACGACGCCAACGTCAAGTTCTTCGACGATCTCGGTTCGCCGGGCGGCGCCGCCAAGCTGGGTCCGATCGACAAGGACCACCCGATGATCGCCGCGCTGCCCCCGCAGGAGCACGACGAGTGACCAACCCGCTGGCCGCAGCCCTTGCCGATTATCCCTGGGATGCGCTCGCGTCCGCCCAGCAAAGGGCGGCCGAGCATCCGGACGGGATCGTCGATCTGTCCATCGGTACGCCGGTGGACGACACTCCGGCGATCGCGCAGGAGGCATTGGCTGCAGCCGGCAACAGTCCGGGCTACCCGACGGTGGTCGGTCCGCCCGCGCTGCGTGCGTCGATCGCCGGTTATCTGGGCCGGCGCGGCGCGACGGTCGAGCCGGGGGCTTGCCTGGCCACCATCGGCAGCAAGGAGTTCGTCGGTTGGTTGCCGACCCAGCTGGCCCTGCAGCCCGATGACCTGATCATCATCCCGGCCACCGCCTATCCGACCTACGCGGTCGGAGCCAAGGTGGCCGGTTGCCGGGTGATCGCGACCGACGATCTGGATTCGGTACGCGACGAACATCCCAAGCTGGTCTGGCTGAACTCGCCGTCCAATCCGACCGGCCGGATCCTCAGCCCCGACCAGCTCAAGGCCTGGGTGGACTGGGCCCGCGAACGGGGCGCCGTGGTCGCCTCCGACGAGTGCTATCTGGACTTCGCCTGGGACGCGCCGGCGCTGTCGGTGCTGCATCCCGACATCTGCGGCGGCGATCACACCGGCCTGCTCGCGGTGCATTCGCTGTCCAAGATCGCCAACCTGGCCGGCTATCGGGCCGCCTTCGTGGCCGGCGATCCGACCATCGTCGCCGAGCTGACCTTGATCAGGCGCCACGTCGGCATGATGGTGTCCCGGCCGGTGCAGCAGGCGATGATCGCACTGCTCGGCACCGATGATCATGTACGCGTCCAGCAGGAGCGCTACCGCCGCCGGCGCGAGCTACTGCGACCGGCACTGGAACAGGCGGGTTTCCGGATCGATCACTCCGAGGGTTCGCTGTATCTGTGGGCAACTCAGGGCCCCCTTGATCAGAGCGCGGGCATCGGCGACGACTGCTGGAAGTCGGTCGACCGGCTGGCCGATCTCGGCATCCTGGTCGGGCCGGGTGCCTTCTACGGGACGGCCGGTGATGATCACGTACGGGTTTCGCTGACCGCATCCGATGAACGGATCGAGGCGGCCGTACATCGGCTGGCTGCCGACCAGTAATGTTCCGCCGTGATGACTGATGTCTCACAGCAGCCCGTGATTTCAGACCTGCTGGCCGGGATGAGCCTGCCGGACAAGCTCGGCCAGTTGATCTTCCATCTGGTCTACGGTTCGGCGGCCGATCAGGCCGACGACCGCAATCGAGCGTTGTTCGGCGTGGACACGCCGGCCGACGTGGTGGCCAAGTATCGGCTCGGCGGGGTGATCTACTTCGCCTGGGCCGGCAACACCGAGAATCCGCAGCAGATCGGACGACTCAGCAACGGCTTGCAGGCCGCCTCCGAGATCGGCTTGATCATCGGCACCGATCAGGAGACCGGGCGGGTGGCGCGGATGGGTCCGCCGGCCACGCAATTCCCCGGGGCGATGGCGCTGGCCGCGGCTCATGATCTTGACCTGACCCGGGAGGCATATCAGATCACCGGCCGGGAGCTGGCTGCCGTCGGTGTGAACGCCGACTTTGCGCCGGTTGCCGACGTCAACGTCAATCAGGCCAATCCGGTGATCGGCGTTCGGTCCTTCGGCAGTGAGCCCGACGTGGTTGGCGAACAGGTGGTCGCAGCGATTGCCGGCCTGCAGCGTGACGCGGGCATGATCGCTGCCGCCAAGCACTTCCCGGGTCATGGTGACACCGGCACCGACAGCCATCACGGGCTGCCGACGATCACCCACTCCATGATCGATTGGGAGTCGATCGACGCGCTGCCGTTCCGGGAGGCGGTCAGTGCCGGGGTGGAGATGATCATGACCGGGCATCTGTCGTTCCCGGCGCTCGACCCGTCCGGTGACCCGGCCACGCTGAGCCGGCCGATCCTGACCGGGCTGTTGCGGGAGTATCTCGGCTACACCGGGGTGATCATCACCGATTCGCTGCGGATGCAGGGCGTTCGCGAGTTGTACGACGACGGCGAGGTCGCGGTGCGCGCGATCGAGGCCGGCGTCGACGTGCTGCTCGAACCCGCGGATCCGGAACGTGCGGTGTCGGCACTGACGGATGCCGTGGCGAGCGGTCGGCTCACCGAGCAGCGGATCGACGAGAGTGTCGTACGCGTCCTGCAACTCAAGCAACGGCGTGGAATTCTGCAACCGGCGCCGACCGTACCGGCCAAGATCACCGCCGAGGTCGGCAGTCAGGAGTCGCACGCGCGCGCAGCCGAGATCACCGCCCGGACCCTCACTCTGATCCGTGACGATGATCAACTCTTCCCCCTGAAGCGCGGCTCGGTCTGCCTGCTCGGCGCCGACGCCGTCGCGATCGGCCGGCTGGCCGCGGCATTGAAGGACGACGGCCTGGAGGTTTCCGAACTCGTCACCGGGCAGCGGCCGGATCGGGATCTGATCAACGCAGCCCGACGGCTGGCTCGGGCAGCTTCGCAGACGGTGATCGTCACCTCGTCCGGTTGGCGGGAACGCTGGCAGCGCACCCTGGTGCGCAGCGTGCGGGAGATCGCGCCGCAGGTCAGCATGGTCGCGATCACCGAGCCGTACGATGCCGGACTGGTGACCGCCGGCGGCACCATGCTGCTCAGCTACTCGGCCACTCCGGTCGCGCTCGATGCGGTCGCCGACGTGCTGCTCGGCCGCCGGCAACCGACCGGCCGACTCCCGGTTGCGGTCGGCGAGAATCCCGACCATCCGCTGTTCCCGTTCGGCGCCGGTATCGTCCCCAACTAGCCGATTTGTCAGTCGGTAGTTTGCCTATAGCCACACCACCGACTGACAAGTCCAGATGAAGGGGGAGTTGTGGAGGAGACCTGGGGGCGGTTGCTCGGTCTGCGGAGCGAGGGCGGTGATCATCCGCTGTTTCCCGGCGCGGTGATGCAATGGGGCACCGACGGCAAGATCATCTCGGTCCAGGCCCGCGGGTGGGCGCGCTGCTACGCCGACGGTGAGGGATCGCTGCTGCCGGAGTCGGACCGGATCGCGATGCGGACGGACACTATCTTCGACCTGGCCTCGATCTCGAAGCTGTTCACCTCGATCGTGATCTTGCAGCTGGTCGAGCAGGGCAAGATCGATCTTGATCGGGCGGTGGTCGACTACCTGCCCGACTTCACGGGTGCGGGCAAGTCGGCGATCACCGTACGCCAGTTGCTGATCCACACCTCCGGTTTCCCGGCCGAGATCCCGCTCTGGCGGCTGTACGACGATGTGCCGGCACGCGTCCAGGGCGCGTTGGCCGCAGAACTGGTCGTCGAGCCCGGAACCGCCTACTGCTACAGCGATCTGAACCTGATCACTCTCGGCGTGATGGCGCATCGCCTCACCGGGCGACCGCTGGATGAACTGGTCCGGACCGGCATCACCGAACCGTTGTCCATGATCAACACGGGATACAACCCCAACTTGTTACTGCGGCCGCAGATCGCCGCCACCGAGTACGAGCGCGTACCCGATCGTGGTGTGGTCTGGGGCGAGGTGCACGACGAGAACGCCTGGTCGCTGGGCGGAGTGGCCGGGCACGCCGGTGTCTTCTCCACTGCCGCCGACCTCGGCAAGCTCGCGGAGTGCATGATCAACCGGACCGCGTACGACGGCGGGCGACTGCTCGACGAGGAGTTGTATGCGGAGATGATCACCAACCAGACGCCGGAATTCGGCGATCATGATCATGGTCTCGGGTTCGAGATCAATCAGCCCTGGTACATGGGCCGGCTGGCCTCACTGCACACGATCGGACACACCGGCTACACCGGTACGTCGCTGGTGATCGACCTCGACCGAGCCGCGTACGCGATCCTGCTCACCAACCGCGTCCATCCCAGCCGCACCTGGGGCAAGATCAACCACGCCCGCGTGATCGCCGCCGACGGCCTGGCCCAGCTCGTCGGGCGATCCTGACCGCATGAGTCACCGCGGCCGCATCATCCGGCCGCGGTCCACGCGCCTCGGACACGGCTGATCTGCTGTTCCGGCGTGAGATGGTCGACGTCGATGACGAGGTCTGCCTGCAGTGGGATCGAGGCCTGTCGGTGCAGCAGTTCGAACTCCGCTCACGTGCTTCCGAGAAAGAGATCTGCAAGTGGACGACAAAGCAGTCCGGTAGTTCCCGACGGTAGACATCGATTGACCTGGCGGTGACGAAGTCCGCGATCGTGACGTCGAAGCCGTGCTCGAGGAAGTTCCGGGCCAGCGCGGAGACATGGCGCGTGGGGCGGTTGCATCGAGGTGATCGACCAGATCGCGATGGCCGGCCGGATGCCTGAAGCCGAGAGTCTGGACGGCGGGATCCTGCTGCTGGAGACCAGCGAGCAGCTGCCGGCTGCGGCCGACGTCGAACGATGGGTACGTGGGCTGGGCGAACGTGGCTACCTCGAGGCGGTCGCAGCCCGCACCGTCACCGCCAACTACAACTGAGGCTCGGCTCGACCAGCACAGGCACTAGGTTTCGGATGTGTCTTCGATGAAGCGACTAGCAGTGATCGGATCCGGCGCCGGGAGTACGGCCGAGTCGATCCGGTGGCCCTCGCCGGTTACCTGAGGAAGGTTGGGCCGCGGGTTCCGACTGCCTACCAGGGGCGCACGATCAACACCCATCCCGCGCTGCTCCGGCATACGGACCCACCGGCATGTACGGCGATCGTGGGTGGGATCGCGTCGACGCAAGACCGGCCTCGAAGATCACCGTCGGCGCAGGCCCGGCGAGCTCCTGGTAGTACAGCGATCCGCCGCGTCGGGTCGGTGCCTAATCCGGCATTCCCCGCGGATGAGTGCTCTCGGGCATGATCAACTCCGGACGGTGCCGGTCTCACCTGCAGCGGTGACGTACCGATCGTGCCGACCGGATTCCTTCTGTGCAAGGTAATTCTGCCGACGTGCTCCGTTCGGTCAGGCGACCTCCAACATCCGTTGCATGGCCCACTCCAGGTCGCTGCGGTGTGGGTGATCATCACCGGCGTCCATGCCCGCACCAACGTCGGTGTCGGCTGCCACGGCGGCGTGCCAGACGGCGTGAGCGAAGGGGTTGTCGCCGAGGTCGTGGCTGCCGGAGTCGTTGACGACCACGACCCGGCCGTAGCGGGTTCGCCACACGTAGGTGCCGGGCACGGGTTGCCTGACGGACCAGCCACCGTGGGTTTTGATCCGGTGCTCGGTCTCGCCGAGGGGTCCCAGATTGTGCAGGCCGGTCTGGCCGGGTGGGGCGTTGCCGCTGGGTCCGCCGGTTCTCACGTACGGAATGGTGTGGTCGGCTTGCATCGATCTGCTCCGGTTGGCCGAGTTAGGGAAACAACTGGCCGGGGTCCTGGCCAGCAGGGCGTCACGCATTCGGTCGGGCGTCTCGTAGGCGTCCACCGGGTGGATGTCGGCGGGGTCGAGGACGGGTTGCAGCCGGATCCGGCAGCCGTTGCCGAGCCAGTCCCGGACCTGGGTGGCCAGGATCGGTCCGATGCCTTCGACTCGGGCCACGCCTCGGCCGGTAGCCGCCGTGTCGGTCGTGATGTGGACGTGCAAGATCACTTTGGGTAGCAGTTTGGTCGGGTTGATTCGGGCCAACCAGAACGCCGTGTCTCTGCTCAACCGGGGGTCGGGATTGACCGGGATCGGGACCCGGCGCAGGTCACCATGATCAACTTCGTAGCCGAGCAGACCGTAACCATCCCGGCTCGTCGACTCGTGATCATGCTCGCGCGGAGACTCGCGATCGTCGGTGATCACGGTTTCCCGATCTCCGGTGGCAGTCTCGGTGGATGGCGGGAGCTTGCCGTGCGCGGCGTCGTCGTTCCTGCGCGGGTGCCGGCAGTGGTCGGCAGGCTGCTGATCTTCGGGCCAGTCTGGATGGTTCGGGTCCTTGGTGTGCGAATGCTTTCCACCGGCGGTTCGACCAGCTTCACCGGCCGGTGTTTCGTCGTGGCCGCGGTTCCCCGGCTCGTGATCATGATCATCCTGATGGGGTTGATCATGGTCGTGCCGATCATGATGCGTCGTGGTCGTGTCGTACTGCTGGCCAGCCTCGGTGGTGAACAGGTCGGGGTGTTGTTGTTGGGCCAGTAGTCGGGTCGACAGCAAGGGCAGTCCCATCAGTCCGAACGCCTGGGCTTGGAATTCTTCCGGTTCTTCACAGTGTCGGTCTCCGACCTCGGCCGGTAGCCCGGTCGGGCCGGTGATCGTCTTGGTCAGGGTGTCGATGGTGGCCTGCATCCAGACCGCGTAGTCGGCATCGATTCGGGCCGACACCGTCCGCGTCCCGTACCGCGACCTGCTTGAGATCTTCACATACCGGCCGTCTCTGGCTTGCTTGGCCATCCGTTTGGCGCGCTCGGGGTCGGCGCGCAGGATCGCGGCATCGACCGCGTCGAACAACCTGCCCCACGACGACAAACTGTTCACGTAGCCGACGACCTCACCATCGACCGCCCGCGCCGCCTCGGCTGCCAGGGTCCGGGTCCGGCGGGCGATCTCCCGCAGCCGGTCCACCGGCGCGATCCCGCGCAGCACCAATTCCCACAATCGCGGGAGTCGATGCCGCAGATCCAACACGTCGGCGATCAGCTCCCGCGCCTGCCGATCGGACAGTCCGAGCGCGGCACCCAACTCGACCGCGCAGAACTCGGTCACCGCCGGCGTCCCCTCGCCACCGAGCCGGATCGCTCGTTCCATCCCGCGCACTACCGGGCGTCCTTCCAGCAGCTGGGGTGGGTGCAGATCGGCGTAATGGGCGACCACGATCAGGTCGTCACACTCGCTGCGCCGCCGGGCCGTCCGGGAGGTCGACAGCAGCGCGAGAGACTCCCGCGCCCCCAAACCCGCCACCGACGATTCGCTCATACAGACGAATCTAGACCAGACCTCCGACAATTCATCCCGACAGTCGATCCGACGGGTGAATCTGACCGAGCGCGGCAAGTTTTCGGATCTGTCCCGCGACCTGCCCGAAGTCGACGACGTCCGGCATCAAGACCGGCTTGTGGTGACTGAAGTCGGCCGTGCTGGCTTGTGTAACGTGCCGGGGTGATCGAGATCGTCGAGTACAACGCTTGCTGGGCTGGTGCGTTCGAGCAGGCGGCTGAGCAACTGCGCGTGGTCGGGAGGGGCGGCACGACTTGAACAGCTCCGGTTGGCTGGCGATCCGGCGGCAACCTCGAAACCACCGGGTGCGCGTCCGTGAAGATCGTGGCCGGCGTACTCAGTTAGCGTCAAGATCATGATGAGCGTGGGCATCAAGGACGAGTTGCACCGCAAGTTGCGCGTCGCCAGGGCCAACCTGTTGGCCAATCTCGATGACCTTGGTGAGTACGACCTGCGACGGCCACTGACGCCCACAGGCACCAATCTGCTGGGGCTGGTCAAGCATCTGGCCGGCTTGGAATTCGGCTACCTCGGCGGATGTGTGGGCCGCCCGGCGCAGGAGAAATTGAGCTGGATCGAGGACGGCTCCATCGCCGAGGGCGCCGACATGTGGGCCACCGCGGATGAGTCCAGCGACTACATCCTCGGCTTGTACCGACGCGCCGCGACGCACGCCGACCGGACCATCGACGAGCTCGACCTCGACAGCCCGGGCCGGGTGCCCTGGTGGACGGAGCCCGACACCACCCTCGGGGTGCTGTTGATCCGGATGCTTGCCGAGACCGCACAGCACGCCGGTCACGCCGACATCGTGCGGGAGCTGATCGACCACCGGGCCGGCAACACCGAGGATCAACTCGGCGGCGACCCGGCCTTCTTGGCGCGTTTCACCCGACAGATCCGAGACGCGGCAGAGAAATTCCGGTCCGGCTGAACCGGAGCAACGCAGGGAGCCGCGGACGATAGGCTCGCCGATGTCCGCACCCGAAGGAGTCGGTCTGTGACCAGCAACGTGATCGTCGTCGGCTCGGCGAACCAGGACTATGTGATTGACAGTACGGGGCTGCCGGAGCCCGGCGAGACCCGGCTGGCCAACGGGATGAAGAAGCTGACCGGCGGCAAGGGCGCGAACCAGGCCGTGGCCGCAGCACGGCTCGGCGCGGCCGTCCATTTCGTCGGTGCGATCGGCGACGATGACGACGGCCGTCGGATGATCACCGCATTGCGGGACGAGGGCATCGACACCGAAGCGGTCGAGGTGACCGATGAACCGACCGGGCTGGCGCTGGTCAACGTGCTGCCCGGCGGCGAGAACGCGATCACGGTGGTGCCCGGCGCCAACTTCACCGTCACTGCCGACCGTGCGGCCGAGGAAGTCCGCCGGCTGGCGGCATCCGGCGGCGTCCTGGTGGTGCAGGCGGAGATCCCGGTGAACACCATCGGCGCTGCGGTGGCCGCGGCCGACGAAGCAGGGCTGCGTCCGGTGATCAACCTCGCGCCGTACACCCAGCTGCCGGACGAGGTGCTGGCATTGGCCGACCCGCTGGTGGTCAACGAGGTCGAGGCCGCCGACATGATCGGGCGGATCATCCGCGACATCCCGGAGGTGCTGGAGGCCGCGGCCGAGCTGGTCGGCCGGGCCCGTTCGGTGGTGATCACCCTCGGCGGCGCCGGTGCCTGCTGGGCCACCGCCGACGACTCCGGCCACGTCGCGCCGCCGCCGGTCGACGAGGTGGTCGACACCACCGGCGCCGGCGATGCGTTCGTCGGCGGGCTGGCCCGGCAGTTGGCCGAATCCGCCGACCTGGCAGCTGCCGTCCGGTACGGGGTCGCGGTCGGCACCTTCGCCGTCACCCGCGCCGGCGCCCAACCCTCGTACCCCACGCCCGAGGAGCTGGAAGGCGCCCTGTCGGCCTGACCGCCTGGCCGGGAGATGGCCGGCCACTCACAACGGCGGGGCGAGCTCGACGATGTCCATCGGGTCGGCGCCCGCGTCGGGCAGGCTGTCGAACAGCGCCGGTGTATGCGGATCGGTCGAGTGTCCCTCGAATTCGATCCGATGCAGGTCGACCGGGTGCAGCTTGTTCTGCGCCAGCACCGCCAACGATGCCGCAACCGTTGCCTTCTGCAACCCCGTTCCGTCGGGTTGATCGAATTCGACCGTCTCGGAAATGATCATGGTGCGGCCGTCCCAGACGTCGGGACTGACCAGGCTGAAGGCCACGATCTCGCCGGATCGGTCCAGTGTGAGCATCGACATGTCCGGGTCGACGCCGCGGCTGTAATCCGTCCAGACGTGCGGCAGTCGGTCGGCGTGAACTCCGCCGAGCGGACGATGGGCCCAGCCGTACGACGTCGCCCACGCCCGAACCACCGCATCCGTCGGCAGCTCGGTCATGGCCACCGTCGCATAGCCCTCGGGCAGGTGTTGTTCGCTGATCCACTGCCGGCCGGCCGCGCTGCCCGGGTCGATCCGGGGAGCCGGACAGTGCATCCGCACCGTGTAGCCGAGGGAGTCGGCGAATGCCCGGCGCAGCGGACGGCTGGAATCGGATTGGTTCGGGGGTATTTGTGTCGTGAACATCTATCAAGAACAGTCATTCGCGCGGCGCTTTGAGCCATTGAGTCAGCTCAGGATGCTCGGGTGGTGATCTTCACCGACTTGGCGCCGATCGAGTCCTGGGTCGTCTTCCACTCCGCCAGGATTCGGTTGTCGACCTGGTAGCTGTGCGATCCGACCTCGACCCGCGCGACCCCGTACTGCCGAGCGTTCGCGACTGCGAACTGCGCGTACGACCAGGCCAGGGTGGTGGAACCGGCGGAGATGGTGATCACCGAGCCGGAATGCTTCGGCTTGAGCTGGTACGTCTTGCGCAGGTCCTTGATCAATCCGCTCACGTCGCCCGGCCGCTGATCTCGAATCAGGCAACGGATCCCGGCCGGACTCTGACCGGTCAGCACCGAGGCCAGCACCCGGGCATCGGCTTCATGATCACGGTAGGCGTCCGGATAGCCGCTGATCTGGATCTTCTGGGCGATCTCGGTGATGTCGCCCTTCTCCCAGCCGTGGATCTTGATCAACGCGCGGTAGAAGCGGGTGGTGGCGTAGTACGGATTCATCAACTGCTTCTCGGTGCCCCAACCCATCGACGGCCGCTGCTGGAACAGGCCCACCGAATCCCGATCGCCATGATCAAGATTGCGCAGATTGCTTTCCTGGTACGCGGTGGCGAGCGCGATCGACGCGGCCCGCGGAGCCAGCCCCTTGCGAACCGAGATGCCGGCGATCAACGCCGCATAGTGCGCCTGTTCGGTGTCCACCGCGACCGACTGATCCGCCGCGGTGGCCACACACCGCTGCTCGCCGGGCAGCGGCTGATGATTCGGGATCGACTTGATGATGATCACCGCCAACACGACCAGCAGTGCCACCACGCAGACGAGCGCCGCGACCACGGCGCCCAGTCGACGGGCAGTTCGAGCCATCGTCTGGTTACCGGGGCTCAGTGCGCGTGCAGCGACGCGTTCAGCTCGACCGTGCGGCCGGCCCGGCCTCGTACCTCGACGGTGCCGGTGACCGAGTTGCGGATGAACAGCAGGTTGGGTGAGCCGGACAACTCGGCCGCCTTGACGATCTGCCCGTCCGGCAGGGTGACCTTGGTGCCCTCGGTGACGTAGAGACCGGCCTCGACCACCGAGTCGTCGCCCAGCGAGATGCCGATGCCGGCGTTGGCGCCGATCAGGCAGCGCTCGCCGACGGTGACCATATGGGTGCCGCCGCCGGACATCGTGCCCATGATCGACGCGCCGCCGCCGACGTCGGAGTCCTTGCCCACGATGACGCCCTGGCTGACCCGGCCCTCGATCATCGCCGGGCCGAGCGAACCGGCGTTGAAGTTGACGAAGCCCTCGTGCATCACGACCGTGCCGGGGGCCAGGTGAGCACCCAGCCGGACCCGGGAGGCGTCACCGATCCGAACGCCGGTCGGGGTGACGTAGTCCAGCATCCGCGGGAACTTGTCGACCGCGAGGACGGTGAGCTCCTTGCGGTCGGCCCGGAACCGGGTCCGGATCTGCTCGAAGCCCTCCACCGCGCACGGACCGGCCGAGGTCCAGACCACGGTGTTCAGCAGACCGGCCCAGCCGTCCAGGTTGACCTCGCGGGGGCGGACCAGCCGATAGCTCAGCAGGTGCAACCGGAGGTAGACGTCGGAGGCGCTGTGCGGTGCCCGATCCAGGTCGATCACGGTGCGGACCAGATCGGTGTGCACCTGTCGCACCGGGTCACTGCTGCTGGCGCCGGCCGCGGTGATGGCCAGTTCCTCGGGAGCGCCGGCGGAGTCCGGCAGGCCGAGCGACGGCTGCGGGTAATAGGTGTCCAGCACCTGCCCCGAGGCGTGCACCGTGGCCAAGCCCCATCCCCAGGCCGGTCGGGCGTACGTGTCAGCAGAGATCGTCGGATCGGTGTCAGGCATGGGGACAACCTTAGGGTGCCGACACGCCGGTCCCCACATCCCGCGATCGGGTGCTGACCGCACGCGGAATACCCGAGTGGAGCTGTCGGTGATCGGCGTTAGGCTTCCCTGCATGGAATGGGCGATCGCGGTGCTGGTGATCGCCGTGCTCGGCGTCGCTGCGGCGGTCGCGGCAGGAGGCGTGGGCGAGATGAAGACCGAACCCGTACGGGACGGCTATCGGCAGGACTTGCCGCAACACCCGCTGACCGGCGCCGATCTGCAGGAGCTCCGGTTCGGCGTCACGCTGCGTGGCTATGCGATGGATCAGGTGGATGACGTGCTGGTCCGGCTCGGTCAGGAGATTGCCGATCGAGACGCGTTGATCGCCGAACTGACCGGCGGCCCGGACGGCCCCGAAGCACAGAAAGGGACGGTGGCGCGGTGAGCCTGCTGTTCAACGGCTCGATCATGGTCGCGGCCACGCCGGAGGACGTCTGGCCCAAACTGGTCGACTGGACCGGCCAGGGCCAGTGGATCCCGATGACCACCATGCAGGCGATCGGCCGGCAGGTCGAGGGCTTGGGCACCCGGATCCGCGGCCGGCACGGTCCCTCGATCGGCGGCCGCCGGCTCGGCTTCAGTGACGAGATGGTGGTCACCTGCTGGGAACCTCCGTACGAGTTGGAGATGACCCACCTCGGTCCCTGGTTCACCGGCGTCGGCGTGTTCACGATCGAGGCCCGCGGATTGCGGACCTGGCTGTCGGTCCGCGAGCGGATCACCGTGCGTGGCGGCAAGGTCGCCGAGAAGGCAGCGTTGGCGTTCCGCCCGTTGCTGCAGCGACAGCTGGCCGACAGCCTGCAGCGGTTCGTCCGGCTGGTCGCCGACAACGCGCCGCGGCCGACGGAGCTCACCGACCCGGCCCGGCGCTATCTGTCCCGGCGCAACAAGGCGCCGATCTTCGCCGACGAGGCCGAGAAGCGTCAGCGCCGACAGCAGCGACGCCGCGTCGCCCGGTCGTGAGCGACGCCCTGGGGCAGACTGAGCGCGCCTTCGGCGCGACGCTCGGTCCGGACGGCCGACTGCGGTGCGCGTGGGGGACCGGCGATCCGCTCTACCTCGACTATCACGACACCGAGTGGGGCCGTCCGGTCACCTCGGTCCAGGGGCTGTACGAGCGGCTGACGCTGGAGGCGTTCCAGTCCGGCCTGGCCTGGATCACCATCCTGCGCAAACGGGAGGCCTTCCGTACGGCCTTCGCCGGCTTCGCCCCGGAGAGGGTCGCCGCCTTCGGCGAGGCTGACGTGGCCCGGCTGATGGCCGATGCCGGGATCGTACGGAATCGGGCCAAGATCGACGCCGCGATCAGCAACGCCCGGGTGGTCGCCGACTGGGGCGACGGGTTCGCGGAGTTGATCTTGTCCTTCGCCCAGCCGGACCGGCCGCGGCCGCGCAGCGGGGACGAGGTGCCGGCGGTGACACCGGAGTCGATCGCGCTGTCCAAGGCGCTGAAGAAGAAGGGCATCCGCTTCTTCGGCCCGACCACGGCGTACGCGATGATGCAAGCCACCGGCCTGGTCGATGATCACCTGGCCGACTGCTTCGTCACCGCCGGGGATCGCAGCGGGACCGATTGAGCGCGGAGGCTGTTGCCGCCCCGAATGGCCGCGGCGGGCCGGATACGGGATAATAGGCCTGCCCCATGCTGGATGCTGCAGTTGATGACAGAGATGAGGATGCAATGGCTGCGATGAAGCCGCGAACCGGTGACGGTCCGATGGAGGTCACCAAGGAAGGCCGGGAAATCGTCATGCGAGTTCCCCTCGAGGGTGGCGGCCGGCTCGTGGTCGAGCTCAATGCTGATGAGGCAGCCGAGCTTGCCGGCGCACTCAAAGAGGTTGTCGGCTGACGGCTGTACCGACCTGATCGGCCCCGGACACCACGGCGGTGTCCGGGGCCGAGTCATGTCCGGGTCACACCTGGTGGGGTGTGTCCTTCGACGCCGGCGAGCTTGCCGAGCAGTTCGGCGAGCCGGCTGCGTTCGGCGGCGGACAGCGGGGCGACCACCTCATCCTGGACGTCGGCCAGCACCCGATCCAGTCGGATCAGTTCGGCGTTGCCGGCGGCGGTGAGCCGGATGACGTTGCGGCGCCGGTCGGCGAGATCCGGATCGCGGACCACAAGTCCGCCGGATTCGAGCTCGTTGAGCGCGTGCACCACGTCCTTGCGATCGATCCCGGTCCGCCGGGAGAGCTCCGCCTGGGACAGGTCCCCGTACTGCTCGAGGGCTGCCATCAGTCGGTAGTGGTAGGTCCGCGCACCCGCCCCGGCGAAGGCTGCCTGCAGGATCGTTTGGGCACGGTGGTTGGCCTGGCTGAGCAGCCAGGTGGGCTGACCGGCGACGCGGCGAAGGGGCACGAAATCAGTCTAAAGGGGTTGTTGGTGGCACCAATAACGCTACTGTTGGGCCATCCAACGATTTAGGAGGACATCATGTCCATTTCCTTCGGACCCGAACTGGTCGGGACGACAGCGAAGACGCTGCAGGTACTGCTCCGGCGCGCGCTCGACGGCACCGAACTCACCGAACCGCAGTGGGTGACATTGCGACTGGCTGGGCGGGGCGAAAGTGCTGATGCCGACGCGTTGGTGGCCGCAGCGCGCGACCGGGCCCACTTCGAGAACGCCGCCGACCTGGTCGAGACGCTCACGGCTCGCGACCTGTTGGCCGACGGAGCGCTCACCGAATCCGCGCGGACGCTGATGGCAGGCGTTCGCGAACGTACGGCGGCCCTGGCAGGGGGTCTATGGGAGGACCTGCCGGCAGCCGATGTCGCGGCGACCGAACGCATCCTCAACACTCTGCTCGAACGCGGCCGGGAGGTGTTGTCCAGGGCTGCATGAACTCGACCACGCGCCGCACCGGTCGATCGGCCGGGCCCAAACCTCAGCGGCGTTGCAGCAGGGCGATCACCTCGGAGTCGTCGAGTTGATGGAAGTCGCGGTACGCCTCGCCGACGGCGATCAGGGGATCCGGCCGGGACAGAGCCAGCACCGAGACGCCGGGTTGCTGCAGCTGCGCCACCGCGGAGGTCGAGGCGACCGGGACGGCGACCACGATCCGTCCAGCTCCGACGGCGCGGGTGACCGCGACCGCGGCCCGCATGGTGGCGCCGGTGGCCAGTCCGTCATCGACCAGGACGACCGCGGCGCCGGCGGGATCGGCCCCGGTCCAGGCGCCGAACTCGTCGACCCGGCGGCGCAGTTCGGCGGTCTCGGCCTCGAGCACCGCAGCCCACTCGTCGGGATCGACCCGGTGCTGATGCAGCACGGCATCGTTGTGCACGATCTCGATCCGGCCGCCGAGCGCGGCGATCGCACCCATCGCCAACTCCGGATGCCCGGGCAGCCCGAGCTTGCGGACCAGCAGCAGCCGCAGCGGACGGTCCAGTCGATCGGCGATCGGCCGAGCCACCGGTACGCCGCCACGCGGCAGCGCGAGCACCTGAAGCCTGCGGGGCAGTTCTCGATCGGGACCGGCGCCGGTCAGCAGCGCGGCGACCTGATCGGCGAGTTGATCACCCGCCTCGGCGCGGTCACGGAACCTCATCGCTGCTCCAAGATCATCAACGATCACGACCGCCACGGACCAAGATCAACTACCTCGGTGGATGTCGATCGCGCGGCGATACACGGCGATCGTCTCGGCGGCGATCTTGGACCAGGAGAATTCGTCGATGCAACGCTGCCGACCGGCCCGGCCGAATGCGGCCGCCCGCTCACGGTCGCGAGTGAGCTCGTTGATCTTGTCCGCCAGACCCTGCTCGAAGGCGGCCACCGCCGCCGGGTCGTCGGCCTGGGCCGGATCGTAATCGACCAGATAGCCGGTCTCGCCGTCCACCACCACCTCCGGGATGCCGCCGACAGCACTGGCCACGACCGCGGTCTGGCAGGCCATCGCCTCCAGATTGACGATGCCGAGTGGCTCGTACACCGACGGGCAGCAGAAGACCGTGGCGTGGGAGAGGATCTGCCGGACCTCGCCTCGGGGCAGCATCTTCTCCACCCAGATCACGTTGCCCCGGCTCTGCTGCAGCTGCGCGAACGCGTCGGAGATCTGCTGGGCGATCTCGGGGGTGTCCGGTGCGCCGGCCAGCAACACCAACTGGGTGCCGGGATCGAGCCGTTCGGCTGCCCGGACCAGATGGATCAGGCCCTTCTGCCGGGTGATCCGGCCGACGAAGACCGCGTACGGCTGATCCGGATCGATCCCGTACCGATCCAGCGCATCAAGATCAAGATCGGGACGGAATTCGTCGGTGTCGATGCCGTTGCGGACCACGTGCACCCGGTCCGGATCAAGATCATCATAGGAATCCAGCACGTCGCGCCGCATCCCGGAACTGACCGCGATCACGGCATCGGCACCGGCGAACGCGGTGTGTTCTGCCCAACTGGACAAGCGATATCCGCCGCCGAGCTGTTCCGCCTTCCATGGCCGATGCGGTTCCAGGGAGTGCGCGGTGACGACATGCGGGATGTCGAAATACAGGCTTGCCAACTGCCCGGCCAGGTTGGCGTACCAGGTGTGGCTGTGCACAAGATCAACTGGGCCGTCCGGGCGTCGGTCCAGCGCGGCGATCATGGAAAGGTCGGCGCCGAAGACCCGGAGCGCGGCGTTGGCACCGGCGGGGTAGTCCTCGGCGTGCGCGGTCGCCCCCTCGCGAGGCTCGCCCATGCACTGCACGTCGACGGAGGCGAGCCGGCGAAGCTGCGGCACCAACTGACCGACATGCACGCCCGCGCCACCGTAGATGGCCGGCGGGTACTCCCGGGTCAGGATCGAGATCGACAGCTCCAGTCCTGTTTCTGCACCGGCTTCCATGGCGGCATCGTTGCACGTTCGGCGCGTCGGCGTCAGCACCCTTGCCAGCATTCGCGCGGCCCTCTAGGTTCACTTCATGGCAGCGCGACCGAGGATCCTGTCCATCGTCCTCGCCGGCGGCGAGGGCAAGCGACTGATGCCCCTGACGATGGACCGAGCCAAACCGGCGGTGCCGTTCGGCGGGACCTATCGCTTGATCGACTTCGTGCTGTCCAACCTCGCCAATGCCGAGCTGCGGCAGATCTGTGTGCTGACGCAGTACAAGTCCCATTCGCTGGACCGGCACATCTCGCTGACCTGGCGGATGTCCACCATGCTCGGCAACTACGTCACTCCGGTGCCGGCACAGCAGCGACTCGGACCGCGCTGGTATCAGGGCAGTGCGGACGCGATCTTCCAGTCGATGAATCTGATCACCGACGAGGACCCGGACTACATCGTGGTCTTCGGTGCCGACAACATCTACCGGATGGACGTCTCCCAGATGGTCGACGCCCATATCGACAGCGGATTGGGCTGTACGGTGGCCGGCATCCGGGTGCCGCGCAACCAGGCCAGCGCGTTCGGCGTGATCGACGCCGCCCAGGACAACAAGATCAACTCCTTCCTGGAGAAGCCGGAGAATCCGCCCGGCCTGGCCGACGACCCCGAATCCTCGTACGCATCGATGGGCAACTATGTGTTCACCCGGACGGCGTTGGTGGACGCGCTGGAGGCCGATGCGGCCGACACCGATTCGCGGCATGACATGGGTGGCGACATCATCCCCGGCTTCGTCACCAAGGGTGATGCCCAGGTGTACGACTTCACCGGGAACTCGGTGCCCGGCGCGACCGCGAAGGACAAGAACTACTGGCGTGACGTCGGCACCATCGACGCGTATCACGAGGCACATATGGACCTTGTGTCGGTGGATCCGATCTTCAATCTGTACAACGACGAATGGCCGATCTGGACCTTCATCCCGCAGATGCCCGGTGCGAAGTTCGTGCTGGACGGTGTTGCCGAGGACTCCATCGTCAGCCCCGGCTGCATCATCTCCGGCGGTCAGGTGGAGAGCTCGGTGCTGTCACCGAACGTACGGCTGCAGGAACGCTCGGTGATCAACCGGTCGGTGCTGATGTCGGGCGTCCGCGTCGGTGCCGGGGCAGTGGTCGACAACGCCATCCTGGACAAGAACGTGGTGGTACCACCGGGCGAACAGGTCGGTGTTGATCATGAAGCCGACCTGGCCCGCGGCTACACCGTCTCCGCGGCCGGCATCACCGTGGTCGGCAAGGGCATCACCGTCGGCAACCCCACCTGAGCGGGGCGGCCACGCCCGTCGTTCGGGCATCAGAGCATCATCGGTGTTGATGCTATGATGCGTGCCATGCGCACGACGGTGACACTGGAGTCCGAGGTCGAGGTTCGGTTGCGCGCCCTGATGAAGGAGCGCGGGATCGGCTTCAAGGAAGCGATCAACAGCGCCCTGCGCGCCGGTCTCGACCTCGACCCCGTTGTTGATCTTGAGTTTCCGAGCTATGACCTGGGGCGACCCCTGGTCGATCTGAGTCACGCCTCCCGCCTCGCCGCGGCCATGGAGGACGAAGAGGTTCTGCGAAAGATGTCGGCCGGCCGGTGAAGATCGTCGACATCAACGTGCTGATCTATGCCATCAATTCAGCCGACAGGAATCACCGGGCCGCCGCCGGCTGGTTGGCTGCCGCGCTGCAGGGATCCGACACGGTCGGCTTCAGTTGGTCGACGATTCTCGGCTTCGTTCGAATCTGCACCAACCCGGCCGCGATGCAGCACCCGCTGACGGTCGAGCAGGCCTTTGATGCGGTCCAGAGCTGGCTGGCCAGTCCGAAGGCTGTCGTGCTGGAGCCGACGGCTCGGCACCTGATGATCATGAAGGGTCTGCTGGTTGAGCGAGGTACGGCGGCCAATCTGACCTCCGACGCCCATCTGGCCGCGCTGGCGATCGAGTACGGCGGATCCGTGGCGACCTTCGATCGCGACGTCGAGGCCCTCGGTGTGACCGTGACGATCCCTACCGCGTCTTGATCAGAGTTTGACGGCGACCAGCAGTCCGTCGCCGGTGGGCAGCAGCGTGCTGACCAGTCCCTCGTTCTCCCGGATCGCGGTCAGGGTGTGCCGGATCGCCTCGGTCTCGTCGTCGGTGTTGGCCGGGTCGGCGGTCTTGTTGTGCCACAGCGAGTTGTCGATCACCAGCAGGCCGCCGGGGCGCAGCAGCCGCAACGCTTGCTCGGAGTACTCGGCGTACTCCAGCTTGTCCGCGTCGATCAGCACCAGGTCGTACGCACCGTCGCTCAGCTTGGGCAGCACGGTCAGCGCGGCACCGGCGATCAACCGGAATCGCTGGTTGGGGATGCCGACCGTACGGAAGGCGTTGCGGGCAGCGTTCTGATGCTCGGCCTCGATGTCGACCGAGGTGAGGATTCCGTCGGGCTGCATGCCGGCGAACAGCGCCAGGCCGGAGACGCCCGCGCCGCTGCCGACCTCGACCACCGCTCGCGCGTTGATCGCCTTGGCCAGCACGGTCAGGGTGCTGGCCGTACCGCGGCTGACCGGCACCGCGCCGAACGCGCGACCGGCCTCCCGGGCCTCGGCGGCCGCAGCGCTCTCCTCGTGGAAGAGTTCGGCGTAGGACCAGGTCTCGGCGTTCGGATGATCGGCGCCGACGGACGCGCTTGCGGGCACGTTGCCAACCTCGGAGGTACTCACGGCGTTCACCCTATCGAAACCGGAATGGCCGTGGTGAGCGAGAACCTGCCCGGCCGGCATCCACCATTAGGATGACGCAATGATCCCGACGAGTCGTGCCCCGGCCGGGCAAACCGGCGAGGGGTAGACCGGATGAGCCACACCGTCACGGCCGAACTGGTGGCCAACGTGCTCAAGGTCGAGGTCGAGGTCGGTGACTTGGTGACCGCCGATGATCCGGTGGTGATCTTGGAATCGATGAAGATGGAGATTCCGGTGCTGGCCGAGGTGGACGGGATGGTGGCCGAGATCATCGCCGGCGCCGGAGATGTGGTCACGGACGGCGACCCGCTGGTCGTCATCGACGAGAGATAGTGCTGAGGTTTCGACAATGATCTTCACATCTGGCCCGATGTTCGGCCGGCTGCTGACCGCGATGGTGACGCCGTTCGCCGCCGACGGGTCCGTTGATCTCGAGGGTGCCGCCGACCTGGCCCGTTACCTGGTCGACGATCTCGGCACCGACGGGCTGGTGATCAGCGGCACCACCGGTGAGGCGCCGACGACCACCGACCAGGAGAAGGCCGAGCTGCTCACCACCGTCATCTCGGCGGTCGGCGACCGGGCCTCGGTGATCGCCGGCGTCGGCACCTTCGACACCCGACACACCGTCGAGCTGATCTCGGTCGCCGACCAGGCCGGCGCCGACGGCGCGCTGGTGGTGACTCCGTACTACTCCAGGCCGCCGCAGTCCGGACTGCTGAGGCACTTCGCCACGGTCGCCGACTCGACCGCGTTGCCGATCATGATCTACGACATCCCGCAGCGCGCCGGCACGCCAGTGGCGACCGAGACCATGATCGAACTCGCTCGGCATCCGCAGATCGTGGCGGTCAAGGACGCCAAGGGCGACCTGACCGCCTCGAGCAAGGTGATGGCGGCGACCGATCTGCTCTATTACTCCGGTGACGACGCGAACACGCTGCCGCTGCTGTCGGTCGGCGGCGTCGGCCTGGTCGGCACCTCGACCCACTTCAGTGCGGTCGGCGCCAAACAAATGATCGAGGCGTACCTGGACGGCAAGGTCGAGGAGGCGCTACGGCTGCATCGGCAGTTGTTGCCGATCTTCACCGGCGTCTTCGCTACCCAGGGCTGCATCCTGGTCAAGGCCGGATTGGAGCTGCAGGGTCGCGCGGTCGGCGGACTGAGGTCTCCGATGGTGCCGGCCACCGACGAGCAGAAGGTCGCGCTGCAGCAGGCACTGACCGCCGCCGGACTCTGAGCCGGGAACAAACCCCTTCCCGCCGCCGTTGGGCCTGGTGAGAATCTCCTAAGAGAGTCGGGCGCAGACTTGGGCGGTTTACCAGTGTTCTCACAGCGGTTTACTAGAAAGGCTCACAAGAATGAGCCGCCAGGGCAGCCAGCCCTGCACCCGCTGTACGAAGCCGCCCCGCTGTACGAAGCCAAGGAGACGGTCCAGGGCACGGGTGTCACCCCGCCGAGAGGTGAACCGATGTCCCGCAGCGCGACTGAGCCCGTACCGGCTCCGGAGGAATGGATCCCGCCGACCTGGGAGGAAGTGGTCCGCGACCACAGCGCCCGGGTCTACCGGCTGGCGTACCGGCTGACCGGCAACCGGCACGACGCCGAGGATCTCACCCAGGACGTTTTCGTCCGCGTCTTCCGCTCGCTGCACAAGTTCAAGCCGGGCACCTTCGAGGGCTGGCTGCATCGGATCACCACGAATCTGTTCCTGGACTCGGCCCGTCGCAAGCAGCGGATCCGTTTCGACGGCTTGGCCGACGGGGCCGAGGAACGATTGCAAAGCCCACTGCCGGCTCCCGGTGAGCAGCTGGCCGACGCGGATCTTGATCATGACGTGGCCGCGGCGCTGGCGGCGTTGCAACCGGAGTTCCGAGCAGCGGTCGTACTGTGCGACATCGAGGGGTTGTCGTACGAGGAGATCGCCTCGGTGCTCGGGGTGAAGATCGGCACCGTACGCAGCCGGATCCATCGCGGACGGACCCAGCTGCGTACGGCGCTGGCTCACCGCAGCCCGTCCCAGCAGCACGCCCGCTACTTCGGCGTCGAGGCCGAGTCCGGCGATCGTCGGCCGTCGATGTTGGGAGCCATGGGGACGGCGTGAATCTGCGGTCATGTCGGGACTTCGCCGAAGCGCGTTCGGCGTACGTGGACGGTTACCTCGGCGAAGCCGAGCGGCAAGCGCTGCTCCGGCATCTGTCCGACTGCGCGGCCTGCCGCGATGAGGTCGCCGAACTCCAGCGACTGCGGATCCTGCTGACCGACACCGGGCGGACACCGACCCCGATGCCGGCTCAGCTGTCCGACCGGCTCGCCGCGATCGCCACCGCCACCTACGACCCGCCTGGTCACCGGATCAAGGTGGTTGCCCCGATGTCGGCGGCCGGGGTGGTGCTGCTGCTGATGGTGATCGCCGGTGTCGGGTACGTCGCGGCACCAGCCGAACGAGCACGCGTCGCCGACCCGACCGCCGCGGTGCGTGCGGACTTCTCCGCCGCCATCGACGAGCTGCCGCTGACCAACCCGGCGGTGTCGGCGGCGCTGCTGGTCGATCCCGACAAGCTGCGGACCGCCGAGATCCAGAGTCCCGCCGACCCTGCCATGCGCGGTCCGGCCCTGACGGCCGACCAGATCACCGCCCTGCTGCACCAGGCCGACCGTGCCTCCGATCGACTCGCCAGAACCGGCGTCGTACGGGTGCTGGCGCCGCGGGACCACCGGTCCACCGCCGCCGACGTGACGATCAGCACCGAACCGGGCATCGGCAGCCGGGTCGTGGTTCGGTCGCTGTCCGGCGCCGAACTCACCCGGGGCCTGATCCCGTCGACGCCGGGCCAACTCGACGACGACGATCAGCTCCAGGCGATGGCGTCGGCCTACCAGCTGTCCGGCGTCAGCGGTGGCACCCTGCTCGGCCGTCCGGTGTCCCTGGTCGAGGCCCGTCGGCACGGCAGTCCTGCGGGGCAGCCGGCGGCCGCTCGCTGGTGGATCGACGACGCCACCGGCCTCATCCTGCGGCAACAGAACTACGACCACGCCGGCCGATTGGTGGTGTCGGTCGGCTACCGCTCACTGCGGCTCGGCCGCGCCGTGAACACCGCCGCGATCGGAAGCCCCTCGCAGCTGGCCGCCCCACTGCTCGGCTCGTCGTCCACCACGGCGGCCTTCAGCACTGCCAGTGCCGTGCGGCTGACCCGTCAGGGCTGGTTCTGCCACGCCGAGCTCGCCGGCATGGCGCTCAGCCGGCTGCAGGCCGATGCGCCGACCGAGCCCGGCGTCGTCCACATGGTCTACACCGACGGCCTGTCCACCGTGAGCGTGTTCGAACGGCGCGGCCTGCTCGCCGACTCGTCGGCGGAGTCCCGCTGGGATCCCACCCTCGGCGCCTACCGCAACGACGCCCTGTTGAACACCGCCAGCTGGCAGTCCGGCGGGGCCGTCTTCACCGTTGCCACCGATGGTTCGACGGCGCTGCGGGATCGGGTGGTGGCGGCGTTGCCGCATGACGATCCGGACGGCGCCAGTACGATGGCGCGCGTCCGCGCGGGCTGGGCTCGCATCCTCGACAGCGTTGGGTGAACCGATGAGTTACCCCCCGCCGCATCAGCCGTACCGGCCTCCGGCGCGCCGCAGCAGCGGCACCGGCCGGATGGCGGCCGTCCTCAGCAGCGTCGCACTGGTAGCTCTGCTGGTCGGCGGCGGCGCCGGCTACCTCGGTGCGAAGCTGGCGCAGCCGGACGCATCCGAGGCCGAATCACCGGCGACCAACGGTCCGACCCAAGCCGCGCCCGCGGCGACGCATCCGCCGAGTCCGACGGCGTCGGTGCCGCCCACCCGCAACTCGGTCGACACCGTACGAGTGGCCGAACAACTACTGCCGAGCACGGTGACCATCCGCATCTCCAGCGGCAGCGCCACCGAACTCGGCTCGGGCTTCGTCCTCGACCGGCACGGTCGGATCATGACCAACAACCACGTCGTCGCCGACGCCGGCCACAACGCCATCTGGGTGACCGACTCCACCGGGCGACGGTCCAAGGCGAAGCTGGTCGGCCGCAGCCCCGCCTACGACCTGGCCGTCATCCAACTGTCCAAACCTGGCGGGCTGCGGCCGGCAACGCTCGGCGACTCGTCCACGGTGCGGGTCGGCGAGGCGGCGGTCGCGGTCGGATCCCCGCTCGGCCTCGGCGGCACCGTGACCGAAGGCATCATCTCGGCGGTCAACCGTCCGGTCGCGGTCGGCGGCACCTCCGCCGGCGGCCAGGCCTACCTGAACGCGCTGCAGACCGATGCGCCGATCAACCACGGCAACTCCGGCGGCCCGCTGGCCGACGGCAGCGGATCGGTGATCGGGGTGAACTCGGCGATCCTGACCGGATCCGGCAGCAACGACCGCAGCGGCAACATCGGCATCGGCTTCGCCATCCCGATCAATCAGGCCCGCCAGATCGCCGGGTTGCTGATCAAGAACGGCTACGCCACCTATCCGGTGATCAACGCGACGGTGTCGACCGACAGCCAACGCGGCGGCGTCCTGATGGCCAGCATCACCCCGGGTGGGGCGGCATCCAAGGCGGGGCTGAAACCGGAGGACCTGGTCACCGCGATCGACGGCCAACGGGTCTTCGAGACCGACGACCTGATCGTGGCGATCCGCAACCATCGTCCCGGCGACACGGTCCGGTTGAGCTACCAGCGTGACGGTGACGAGCACTCGGCTCAGCTGAAATTGGCATCGGAACGGGGTTAGCTTGCCGGATCGTCTAGTCTGTGCTCGCGAGGCGACGAAGGGGTAGCGAGATGTTGGATATCGGGGCACCGGAGATCCTGGTGCTGGCGGTCATAGCCGTGATCGTCTTCGGCCCGGAGAAGCTGCCGCAGTTCGCGCGCAAGGCGGCCAAGGCGCTGCGCTACGTACGCCAGATGGCCGGCAGCGCGCAGACCCAGCTGAAGAGCGAGCTGGGCACCGACTTTGACGACCTCGACTTCCGCGACCTGAACCCCAAGACCTTCGTGGCCAAGCACCTGCTCGGCGACATCGAGCCCCTGGCCAACGACATGAAGGACGAACTGAAGGGCCTGGGCAGCCTCGGCAAGGACACCGTCGGCGAGGCCACTGCAGCCATCAACGAGGCGAAGAGTTCGGCCCGCGTCACCACCCGTACCTCGGTCAGCACCCGAGCCGGGGTGACCGCGACGATGGTGCCCGCCCTGGAGCCAGTCACGGCCGGCACACCGTTCGACCCGGACGCCACCTGACCGAGGGCTGCCGTAGGCTCCTGGCCCATGGTTTCACCGGGCCGCTCTCGTCATGCCGAACTGCCGTTGGGCGCCGTCCGCCCGACCGGCTGGCTCCATGATCAACTTCGGCTGCAGGCCGACGGTCTGACCGGCCGGCTGCCCGAGGTCTGGCCGGATGTCGGCCCGGACAGCGGTTGGCTCGGCGGGCCGGGCGAGTCCTGGGAACGCGGCCCCTACTACCTGGACGGGCTGCTGCCCCTGGCCTACCTGCTGGACGACCGCGAGCTGATCGAGAAGACCCGGCCGTGGGTGGACTGGTTGATCGACTCCCAGCGCGCCGACGGCTGGTTCGGGCCGCCGGACAACGACGACTGGTGGCCGCGGATGATCGCGGCCAAGGTCCTGACCCAGCATCACGACGCCACCGGTGACGACCGGGTGCTGCCGATGCTGTCGGCGTACTTCCGTTACCAGCTTGAGAATCTGCCCGGCCGTCCGCTGTCCGGCTGGGGCCGGGTCCGGGGTGCAGACAACGTGCTCAGCGTGCTCTGGCTGCATCGGCACACGGCTGAGGACCGGCTGCTGGAGCTGGCCGATCTGCTGCTGGAGCAGACCGAGGACTGGGGCCGGTACCTGACCGAGGCCCTGGTCACCGGCCGGGCGTTGTTCTTCGATCACCGCACCCACGGGGTGAACGTGGCGATGGGACTGAAGACCGACGCCGTACGCTATCTGCGCTCCGGCGACGAACGCTACCGGGCCCGTACCGAAGCGTCGTTGGCCGCGCTCGAACGCTGGCACGGACAGGCGCATGGCTGGTTCTCCGGCGACGAGTTCCTCGGCGGCCGGGAAGCCACCGCCGGGGCGGAGACCTGCCTGGTGGTGGAGCTGATGTACACCCTGGAGCAGCTGTCGTTGATCTTCGGCGACGGGGTGTGGGCCGACCGGCTGGAATCGGTCGCCTACAACCTGCTGCCGGCCAGCTGCGACCCGCGGATGCTGGCGCATCAGTATCACCAGCAGGCCAACCAGGTCAGGGTTTCGGTCGGGCAACGGCCGTGGACCTACTCCAGCGACGACGCCAACCTCTTCGGGCTGGA
Source organism: Microlunatus elymi (assembly GCF_007362775.1). Taxonomy (NCBI): domain Bacteria; kingdom Bacillati; phylum Actinomycetota; class Actinomycetes; order Propionibacteriales; family Propionibacteriaceae; genus Microlunatus; species Microlunatus elymi. Next base: position 4,329,706 of record NZ_CP041692.1, on the reverse strand, counting down.
ACCGCATTTCGGTTGCTGTACAGCGAATCTGCACCAGGGCTGGCCGAAGCTGGTCCGCTCACTGTGCCTGCAGACCCTGGACGATGCCGGCCGGCCCGACGGCCTGGCACTGACCGGATATCCGCCCTGCACCGTGCAGACAAAGATCAACAACGTCGGCGTCCGGCTGGCGGTGGCCGGCAACTATCCGTTCAGTCACAAGATCAACATCGAGGTGACGGTGGAGCAGCCCGTCGACTTTGCCCTCGGCCTGCACATCCCGGGCTGGTGCGCGGAACCCAAGATCATGATCAACAACTCGGCGTTCTCGGTCGATGCGGATGGAGGGTACGCCAGGATCTCGCGGCAATGGCAGTCCGGCGATCGGATCGAAGTTGATCTTGACACCCGGCCTCGGGTGGAGCGGCGGGACCGGCAGGCGGTTGCGGTCCGCTACGGCGCGCTGACCATGGTCGCCGGAGTGGGGGAGAACTGGATCCCGGTGCCGGACGCGCCGGGCCTGGGCGAGTGGGAGGTCCACCCGCGCAGCTCCTGGAACTACGGCATCGATCCGGCCGAACCGGCGCAGTGGCCGATCGAGCATCGCCCGGTCGCCCCGGTCCCGTTCGCCTTCGACCACGCACCCGTACGGATCCGCGTGCCCGGCGCCCGCATCCCCGGCTGGGGGATGGACGGCGAACAGGCCGCCACCGTCCCCGAAGGCCCGGTGCTCGGCTGCCCGGTCAGCAACGACGTCACCCTGGTCCCGTACGGCAGTGCCCGCCTGCGCATCACCGAGATCCCAACGGTCAAGGACGTCCGACCCGGCGCATAGCCAGGCTCAGTGGGCTACCGGCTGCAGGTTGAGCTTGCGGCCTGCTAGGCCGCGGCCGCGCTTGATCAGGGTGTCGGCCAGCTCGCTCAGCGCCCGCGCCGACGGCTGCTGCGGGTCGGTGCCGACGATCGGCTTGCCCAGATCGCCGCCGGAACGCAGCTGCGGATCGAGCGGCACCTGGGCCAGCAGCGGAACGTCGTACCCGACTCGGGTGGACAGGGTCTCGGCGACCTCCTCGCCGCCGCCGCTGCCGAAGACGTCGTAGCGATGCTGTTTGCCGCAGTCCGGGCAGGTGACCTGCAGGTAGGACATGTTCTCCACCACGCCGATCACCCGCTGGTTGACCATCGAGGCCATCGTGCCGGCGCGTTCGGCCACCTCGGCGGCGGCCTGCTGCGGCGTGGTCACCACGATCACCTCGGCGTTCGGCAGCTTCTGGCCGACCGAGATCGCCACGTCGCCGGTGCCGGGCGGCAGGTCCAGCAGCAGGAAGTCCAGATCTCCCCAGAACACGTCGGCCAGCATCTGATGCAGTGCCCGGTCCAGGATCGGTCCGCGCCAGGCGACCACCTGATCACGACGCGGCTTGAGCATGCCGATGCTCATCACCTTCAGACTGGTACCGGTGTTCGGATCGGCGGTCGGCACCGGCATGATCATGTCCTCGACCGAGGTTGGCCGAGCGTCGGCGATGCCGAGCATGGCCGGCACCGAGTGGCCGTAGATGTCGGCATCCAGCACGCCGACCGACTGGCCGTGCGCGGCCAGCGCCATCGCCAGGTTGACCGTCACCGACGACTTGCCGACGCCGCCCTTGCCGGAGGCGATCGCGATCACCTTGGTCAGCGAGTCGGCCTTGGCGAACGGGATCTCCTTCTCGGTCTGGCCGCCGCGCAGGTTGTCCCGCAGCGCCGTACGCTGCTCGTCCGACATCACCCCCAGCGTCACGTCCACGGTCTCGATCCCGGGCACGGTCGCGACCGCGGCGGTCACGTCGCGACGGAGCGTGTCCTTCATCGGGCAGCCGGCGACGGTCAGCAACACCTCGACCTCGGCCCGGCCGCCGTCGCCGACGTCGATCCGCTTGACCATCCCCAGGTCGGTGATCGGCCGCCGGATCTCGGGGTCGTTCACCTTTTCCAGCACCTTGGTGATCGCGTTCACCAGTGGGTTGTCAGGGGTCAGCGTCTCAACATCCGGCATGGCCGCCAGCGTAATCTCCGCGGCTCGCGGAGCCGACTCCGGTCTCGCTCGCACCGGCCGGATGCAAGCAAGGTCACATCGCCCTGGCATCTCCGGGCTTGTGCAGACTGCTCCGAGCGTGTGGCGACTTGTCCGAGCCTGTGTCGATTTGGCCGAGTGTATGCATCGAAATCGGCCGATCCCCTCTGTGCACTGGCTCGGCCAAGTTGCCGTTAGCTCAGACAAATCGATCACTCGACGCCAAGGACAACGGGCCCGTCCAGGCGAAGGAGATCTGCATACATCCGGCGCTCGTCGGCAGACGGATATCTGGTTGCTCGGTCCTCTGCTGTCAGGTGATCATCGGGCCATCGGGCGATGATGTGCTGGTGGAAGTGCCAGACGGTTTGGTTCCCGTCCGGTTCATTGTGCTGGCGCAGCGAGACCCCGGTGCACCCGTAGCGAGCGCGCATGCGTACCGCGATCTGCTGGGTCACATCGAAGAGGGCAGACCGGTGAAACCACAGCGTGGATCAGTCATCGTGCATCACATAGTCCGCTTCGGTTATTCCGTCGATGCGACCGGCGAGTGCGTCACAGATCGGGCACCCGTATTCGGCCGGCTGATGACTCCAGACGGCTGTCCTCATGACGGTCAACCTACCGATGGCTGCGGGCTCCGGATTTCAGGAGGTTCGGGCTCTCGCGGGGGACTGTATGGGGCTACAATCTCCTGCGATTCTTGGCGTCGGGGCGGTGCCCAGCGGGGGCTCTGAACCCCGCACGTTCCGGAAGTTGGCGCATCGAATCGTTCTGCACCGCCCAGAATCCCGCACGTGCTGGAGGTTGGCGCCCCGAATGGGTCCGCACCGCTGAGAACCCCGCATGTGCTGGAAATTTGCAGACCGGGTCCGGGGATCGGCTGGGGGTTGGTGTCGTTCGGGGCAGGCGGCCCACGGATCGGTTGCCCGGGGCGCCAGGTTCCGCCATAGTGATGGAGATTTGTGATCTGACGCGCACCGGTACGCAACGAGGCGGGGGACGGGAATGGTCGACACAGTTCAGACACGATCCGAGGAGCTGCCCGACGGGCGGGTGGACACGATCCTCGGTGACGACCTGGCGCAGAGCCAGTACGTCAATGATGATCTTGCTCCGGTGCCGCTGAAGCGGCGGACCTGGTCGACGTACAGCTATGCGGCGTTGTGGATCGGGATGTCGCACAACCTGGCCACCTGGGCACTGGCGGCCGGCCTGATCGCCGTCGGGATGAACTGGGCGCAGGCGATCCTGGTGATCGCGGTGGCGAACGTGATCGTGCTGGTGCCGATGCTGTTGAACGCCCACGCCGGCACGAAGTACGGCATCCCGTACCCGGTCTTCCTGCGATCCATCTACGGGGTACGCGGGGCCAACTTCGGCGCCCTGCTGCGTGCCTTCATCGCCTGCGGCTGGTTCGGCATCCAGACCTGGCTGGGTGGTTCCGGTGTCGCCGTGGTGCTCGGCCGAGTGTTCGGCGACTGGTGGGACAACGCCGGCACGGTCGCAGGGGAAAAGTGGACCTTGTGGGTCTCCTTCGCGATCTTCTGGGTGCTGCAGATGTTGCTGATCTGGAAGGGCATGGACACCATCCGGCGATTCGAGAACTGGGCCGGGCCGGCCGTGCTCGCGGTCGCCATCGTGATGCTGATCTGGATCGTCACCAAGGTCGGCGGCTTCGGACCGCTGATCAACCAGCCGTCCAAGCTGGGTTGGGGTGCTGAATTCTGGAAGGTCTTCTTCCCCAGCTTGATGGGCATGATCGCGTTCTGGTCGACGATGTCGTTGTCGATCCCCGACTTCACCCGGTTCAGCAAATCCCAGAAGGGGCAGATGATCGGCCAAGGGCTCGGGTTGCCGACGACGATGACCTTCTTCTCCGTGCTGGCGGTGTTGATCACCTCCGGCGGCGTCGCCCTCTACGGCGAGGTGATCTGGGATCCGACGCAGCTGATCGGCAAGTTCGACAACACCTTCGTGGTGCTGTTCGGCGTGGTGACGGTCGCGGTGGCGACACTGGCCGTCAACGTCGCGGCCAACGTCGTCTCACCCTCGTACGACTTCTCCAACGCCTTCCCCAAGATCATCAACCGGCGCACCGGCGGCATCATCACCGGCATCCTCGGCATCGTGATCATGCCCTGGAGGTTGCTGGAGAACGCGAACACCTACATCTTCGTCTGGCTCGACTTCTACGGCGGTCTGTTCGGTGCCGTGGCCGGGGTGATGATCGCCGACTACTGGTTCATCAAGCGGCGCCGGATCGAGGTCGCCGAGTGCTATCGCCGCGACGGTCACTACTGGTTCACCGGCGGCTGGCACGTGAAGGCCGTGGTGGCCACCGTGATCGGGATGATCATGGCCGTCGGCGGGGCGAATTCGCCGCTCGATGCCCAGGGCAACAAGACCGGCCCGTTCCCGGTGGACGGGTTCATTCCGTTCCTGAAGGTGTTCTGGCCCTACAACTGGATCGTCGGTTTCGTCGTCGCCGGCGGCCTCTACCTGCTGCTCTCCCGGCTGCTTCGAGATCGTCGTCCCTGACCGTCATCGTGTCGGCGGGGCTCCTCGTCGGTGTCCTCGTCCAGCTCGGCCAGGATCGACCGCAGTTCGGTGCGGAGTTCGGTTCGCAGGTAGTCCCGGGTGGCCAGATCGCCGACCGACATCCGCAGGGATGCGATCTCGCGGGCCAGGAAGTCCATGTCGGCACGGGATTGTGCGGCCTGCCGGCGGTCCTGCTCCAACTGGACCCGGTCCCGGGCCTCCTGCCGATTCTGGGCCAGCAAGATCAACGGCGCGGCGTAGCTCGCCTGGGTGGAGAAGAACAGATTCAACAGGATGAACGGGTACGGGTCCCAACGCAGCCCGAACAGTCCGACCAGGTTGATGATCACCCAGAGCACCACGAAGGCCGTCATGTAGGCCAGGAAGCGTGCTGTGCCCATGAACCGGGCGAACGCCTCGGCGAAGTTGCCGAACGCGTCCCCAGAGATCTTGATCCGTGGCAGCACCGGCTGCCGGCCGCCGCCCGGCGTGTTGAGCCGGTTCGACTCCTCCCGTGGCGCCCGGGCCATCAGCGGTTGTCCCCAGCATCGGCGGAGCTGCTCATCGCGTCGAGTTGATCACCACGCCAGTCCTCCGGCAGCACATGATCAAGAACGTCGTCCACGGTGACCGCGCCGATCAACCTGCCGGCCTTGTCCACCACCGGTGCGTTCACCAGGTTGTAGGTCGCGAAGTAGCGACTGACCGCGTGCAGATCGGCTTGATCATCGAGCGGCTCGAGATCGGAATCGATCAGTCCGGAGACCAGCTCCGACGGCGGTTCTCGCAACAACCGCTGGATGTGCACCGCGCCGACGAAGCGTCCGGTCGGCGTCTCCAGCGGCGATCGGCAGACGAAGATCATCGCCGCCAGTGCCGGACTGAGCTCCTCCTGCCGGACCAGTGCCAACGCGTCGGCAACGGTCGCGTCCGGCGGCACGATCACCGGTTCGGGCGTCATCATGCCGCCTGCGGTGAACTCCTCGTAGGTGAGCAGCCGGCGCAGGTCCTTGGCCTCCTCCGGCTCCATCTCGGCCAGCAGCACCTCGGCCATCTCGTCCGGCAGCTCGTTGATCAAGTCGGCCGCGTCGTCGGCGTCCATCTCCTCCAGCACTCCGGCCGCTCGTTCGACGTCCAGAGCCTGGATCAGCTGTACCTGTTCGTCTTCGGGCAACTCGCCGAGAGCGTCGGCGAGTTTTTGATCATCGAGCGCGGAGGCGACATCGGAGCGCCGGGTGGGGGAGAGGTCATGCAGCTCGCGGGCCACGTCGGCCGGCTTCATGTCTTCCATCTCGGCCAGCAACTGCTCGGTGGCCTGTCCGTACGATCCGAGCAGGGCTGCGATGTCGGACCACTCCACGATCGCCACCTGGCCGCGCCGGCCGAACGCACCGCCGAAGCGGCGCGATCTGGTCGACTCGCGCAGTGCGACTTCGGAGATTTCCCAATCCCGGTTACGAACCTGGTGCATCGCCACGTCGAAGATCACCCACGGGGCCGGGCTCGACGGCCGGCTGACCTGCTGATCGAACAGATCCTCGGCCACCAGGGTCTCCGACTCGCGGCGGGCGAACCGACGGGTGTTGACCACGCCGGTGGTGATGATCTGCACCGCATCGATGCTGCGGACCCGTGCCATCGGGACGAAGATCCGATGGCGCGCGAACAACTCGACCACCAGCCCCTTGACCCGGGGCGGACGGCTCAGACTGCGCTCGGTGATCAGCACGTCGCGCAGCTTGCCGATCGTGTCGCCGGCGTCGTCCAGGATCGACAACCCGCGGATCCGGGAGATGAAGATGCTCGAGCTGGACCCGTTCACTCGGTGAGCGTATCGCGTACGTTGTGGGTCGACCGCCGGTGACGGCGACCCTCACGCACGTGCGCTCGACTCGTCGCGGCTCCGCGTGCTCGGGATCTCGGCGGCGACCGCGACGCAGAGCCACGCGGCGCCTGAGAGCAGCGAGAGCCCCATCTCACCGCCGGCGGCAGCGGCGATGATGGCGACGAGCGGCGCGGCCGCGATCCAGCGTGGTCGGGCGACGATGCTGCCCGTGATCGTGAACGCGAGGCTCCCCAGCAAGCCGAGCGCCATTCCCACCGTGAACAAGGGACCGAGCGCACCCACTCGGTGCACCGCGCCGACGGCGGACTCGAGCCCCATGCACCCGAAGCCCGCGGCGGCGACGAACGCGAACACCCGCAGCGGTTTGCTCGTGGACAGGAGCCTTGCTAGGGCGACGATGCCCAGCGCACTCCCCACCATCGCCACGGCGTACGCGGCGTCGAGCAGGTGATCGTACGGGGCCCCGTCGAAGCCTAGGGCGCGGTGCGCGAGAGCGCAGAGTCCCTCGACGGCGAAGCTGGCGGCCGCCAGGAAGGCGGCGGTGCGGTAGTTCATGGCGGTGCTCTCATCGGTCGGAGGTGGATCGGTTGCGCCCGACGATAGGAATGACGCGCCCCTGCGCGCGTCGGCCAACGGTCCGAACTCGTTCCTCACCCCGCAGGATGAGACGCGTGCAAGATCGCCACGCAGGGTGACGACCGGCGAGGTTTCTCGGTTTTACAGTGGCGATATGTCGGGAGTCGACCTGAGGCGACTGTGGGGTGGTCGGCCGCGATCCTCTCGTCGCAGCCGTTCTGTGCGCGCTCGGCTACGTCGAGCTGTTCGTGCCCGCGCGGTACGGGGGCGATCCCGTCTGGCCCGGGCCGACGGCGGCCAACGTCGTACTCGTGGCCGCCTCGACGCTGCCCCTGGCGTGGCGGCGGCGGTATCCGACCGCCGCGCCCGCCGGCGCGCTGCTGGCGCTCGGCCTGGGCGCCCTGCTTCTCGGGGGTGCGGAGGCCACCACGTCGTTTCTGGTGTTCCTGGTGGCCTCGTTTGAGCTGGCGGTCCAGGGCCGCCGGTCTGTGCTGTGCGCGTCGTTCGTCGTGCTCGTGGGTGCCGTTCACGAGCTACGGGACCCGCACGTGCAGGGGGTCGGGGATGTCGTGTGGGGCTTCGGCATCATGATGGCCGGCTGGCTCGCCGGCTGGGCCGTGCGGACACGTCAGCGCCGCATCGGCGACCTGGAGGACAGCGCGGCGCGCGCGAGCCGGGAGCATGCCGAACAGGTCGAGCGGGCCACGGCAGCCGAGCGCGCCGCGATCGCCCGCGAGCTCCACGACATCGTGTCGCACCTGGTCGCGGTGATCGTCATCCAGGCGCAGGCCGGTACTCGCGCGCTGCCCCGCGAGCCGGCCGTCGCGGCCGAGGTCCTCGCCACGATCGAGTCGAGCGGCCGCGCCGCGCTTGGTGAGCTACGCCAGCTGCTCGGCATGCTGTCCGGTGGCGACGAGACGGCATCCGAGCCGCTCGCGTCGTTGAGCCGCCTGCCCGAGCTCGTCGAACGCTGCCGACAGGCGGGGCTGAGGGTCGAGGTGAGCGGGGAGCCGCCGACCGGCCTCGGGCTGCTGACCGACGCGACGGCGTACCGGGTCGTCCAGGAGGCGCTGACCAACACGATCCGGCACGCACCCGGGGCGGCGGTGCGGGTGTCGGTCCGGGCCGGTGACGGTCGCCTCGTCCTGGAGGTGGCGGACGACGGTGGCGGCGGTGGTGGCGGTGCCGCGGGCACCGGCCGCGGGCTCATCGGGATGCGCGAGCGGATCGCGCTGGTCCGCGGGGAGCTCGAGGTCGGCCCCCACGACCGCGGTTGGCGCATGCGGGCCGTCCTGCCGCTCGACGAGGTCGCCGCGCAGGTGGGGGCCGGGCTGCCGTGATCCGGATCCTGCTGGCCGACGACCAACGGCTCGTGCGGACCGGGTTCCGGCTCATCCTCGAGTCCGAGCCGGACCTGACCGTGGTCGCCGAGGCGGCCGACGGCCAGCAGGCCATCGAGCTCGCTCGGACGACCCGACCCGACGTCGTGCTAATGGACGTGCGCATGCCCGTGCTGGACGGCATCGCCGCGACCGCCGGGCTCACCGGCCAGCCCGGCGGGCCCCGCGTGCTCGTGCTCACGACGTTCGACCTGGACGAGCACGTGTACGACGCCCTCGCGGCGGGTGCGAGCGGGTTCCTGCTGAAGGACGTGAAGGCTGACCAACTCGTGGACGCGATCCGTACGGTCCACGCGGGCGACGCGCTCCTGGCACCGACGGTGACGCGCCGGCTCATCGGCCGGCTCGTCGCCGCCCGTCCGCCGCGCAGCGGCAGCACGACCAGGTCGGAGCTCGCCGCGCGGCTCACGGAGCGCGAGCAGGAGGTGCTCGTCCTCATCGCGCGCGGCCTGTCCAACGCCGAGATCGCGAGGGCGCTGGTGGTATCGGGGGCCACCGTGAAGACCCACGTCGGCCATGTGTTCGCGAAGCTGGGCGTGCACGCCCGGTCGCAGGCCGTCATCGCGGCCTACGAATCCGGCCTGGTCCAGCCTGCGGAGTTCGACCGGACGTGACGCGACGCGGGGTACCGAGGCTCAACCGGCCTGTTCGTTGCGCTGGGTGACCCAGCCCAATCCACCGGTCAGCTCGGTCGCCTCCTCCGGACCCCAACTGCCCGGCTGGTAGCTGATCGGCCGGGGTGGATTCTTCAGCAGCGAATCGGCCACCCGCCAGGCGTGCGCCAGCCCGTCGGAGCTGGTGAACAGCGACCGGTCGCCGATCAACACGTCGTGCAGCAGGGCCACGTACGGATCCAGACCCTCGCCCGGGTCGACGTCGGCCAGGCTCAGGTCGATCCGCTGCTCGCTGACGGTCAAGCCGGGGCCGGGATGTTTCAAGATCAACGCGACGCCGATCCCGCCCTTGCCCTTCAGGGAGATCTCCAGCCGGGCGGCCGTGTCGGGCAGGTCACCCAGCGGGCCCTTCGGCTCTTTCATGATCAACGACACCAGCTCGTGGTCGCCGGCCATCCGCTTGCCGCTGCGCAGCAGGAATGGCACCCCGCGCCAACGATCGGTGTCCACCCACAGCCGGACCGCGGCCAGGGTGTCGGTGGTGGAGTCGTCGGCGATCTTGTCGATCTCGGTGTAGCCGTCGAACTGACCGAGCACCACCTCGCTACTGTCCAGCGGCCGGAACTGGCCGAGCACCGACTCGCGGGCGGTCTGCAGATCCTCGGCGGCCATGCTGGCCGGCGGTTCCATCGCGACCTCGGCAGCCACCTGGAAGAGGTGGGTGACGATCATGTCCTTGAAGGCGCCGGTGGCGTCGTAGAAGGCGGCCCGCTGCGCCACGTCCAGGGTCTCCGGGGCGTCGATCTGCACCTGGGCCACCGCGTCGGCGGACCAGTTGTTGTTGATCATGGCGTTGCCGAAGCGGAGCATGTGCAGATTCTGGGTGGCCTCCTTGCCGAGGAAGTGATCGATCCGGAAGACCTGATCCTCGTCCATCAGCGAATGCACCAGTTGATCAAGCTCACCGAAGGACTCCAGCGATTCGCCGTACGGCTTCTCGAAGACCACTTTCGAGCCCTGCAACAGATCGTGGGCCGCCAGCCCGGAGGCGATCGACCCGAACGCGGACGGCGGAATCGCCAGGTAGTGCACGAACTGCCGCTCCTCGCCGAGCCCGCCGGCCGCTTCGTTGATCACGTCCAGCAGACTGCCCGGATCGTCCTCGTCGAAGCCACCGCCGGCGAACCGCAGCCGCTTGCTGAACTCGGCCCACTGACCTTGATCGATCTTGTCCTCGCCGGGCCCGAACTCGACCAGCGACTTGTGCACGTGATCACGGAAGTCCTCGTGCGCGACGTCGCCACGACCGTTGCCGATCAGCACCCACTCCTTCGGGGTCAGCCCACGGCAGAACAGGTCGTAGAAGGCCGGTAGCACCATCCGCCGGGCAAGATCACCGGTCGCGCCGAAGAGCACGAACGCGGTCGGGGTGGCAACCTGCTGCGGTCCCGGGTCGAGGGTCTTGTGTTGCATGCTCGCCTCCTTGGGCGTCCCATCGGGTTTCAGCTGATGACGCTGGCCCTTACTCTGCCTGATATGGCTTTCAGCAGCTTTAAGGATCTGGTGATCGACGCCACCGACGCGGCCCGGACGGCGGCGTTCTGGGCCGACCTGCTCGGTCTGACGGCTGAGACGGCGGGCGCCGGTCCGAACGCCGTACTGAACGGTGCCGTGCCGGAGCACACGATCTGGATCAATCAGGTACCCGAACCGCGTACGGTCAAGCAGCGCGTGCACCTGGACGTTCACGCCGCCGCGGTCAGCGACGCGTTGCGGCTCGGCGCCGTCGTCGACACCGAGCATCCCGGTTGGACGGTGCTGCGCGATCCGGAGGGCGGCGAGTTCTGCGTGTTCCCGCGGCCGCCGGATCAACTCCCCAACTATCGGCTGTACGAGGTGGTGGTCGACGCCGCCGACCCGGCCATGATCAGCAGTTGGTGGGCCGAACGATTCGGCGTCCCTGCCGGGCACGACGAGAGCGATCCGTGGTTCTGGCTGGACGGCGGGCAGGCCGGGCTGCCCTGGGATCTGATCTTCAACCCGGTGCCGGAGCCGAAGTCGGTGAAGAACCGTGTGCATTGGGATGTCTGGGGTGACACCGAGGACTTCCTGGCTGCCGGCGCGACCCTGCTGCGGGCCCGAGACGACCCGGAATCCACCGACATCCCGGACAGCCACAAGATCAGCTGGGACGTGCTGGCCGATCCCGAAGGCAACGAATTCTGTGTGTTCGCGCGGTAGCGTTGGCGACAACCAACGGGAGGCGAGCACAGATGTCTTTCTCCAACCAGAACTTCGCCAAGCAGCCGAATTCGCTGTTCGAGCTCGAATTCCCGCAGTCGGTCGGCCTCTACAACACCTATGAGGACGCGCAGAAGGCGGTTGACTACCTGGCCGACAACAAGTTCGAGGTGCAGAATCTCGCCATCGTGGGTACCGGGCTGAAGTCGGTCGAGCGGGTGCTCGGTCGGCGCAGCTGGGGCACGGTGATCGCCGGCGGCGTGCAGTCCGGCATCACCACCGGCCTGCTGGTCGGCATCGTGATGATGTTGTTCGCCCGGCCCTCCAGCATCCTGGCGCTGCTGGTGGTGGCGCTGGGCATCGGCATCCTGCTGGGCATCGGCTTCCAGGCGCTCGGCTACGCGATGAGCCGCGGTCGGCGCGACTTCACCTCGATCTCGCACACCGTCGCCGCCCAGTACGAGGTGTTGTGCGAGCACAAGCTCGCGGCCAAGGCGCGGGAGATGCTGCAGCAGATGCCCGGCGCCCGGGCCGCGTACTTCCAGTGATCAACTACTGAAGGCCGGCCATCCAGGCCTCGACGTCGTCGGCGGTACGAGGCAGAGCCGCGGACAGATTCTCGTTGCCGTCCTCGGTGATCAGGATGTCGTCCTCGATCCGGACACCGGTCCCGCGGAACTCCTCGGGCACCAGCAGATCGTCGGCCTTGAAGTAGATCCCTGGTTCCACGGTGATCACCATGCCCGGCTTCAGTTCGCCCTCGCGGTAGTTCTCCTTGCGGGCCTGGGCACAGTCGTGCACGTCGATGCCCAGATGGTGCGAGGTGCCGTGCACCATCCAGCGACGATGCTGACCGCCCTCTTCGCTCAACGACTCCTCGGCACTGACCGGCAGAATTCCCCACTCCTGCAGGTATTGCGCGATCACCGCGATCGCCGCCTTGTGCACGTCGGCGAACGTGGTGCCGGCCTTGGCGGCCGCGATTCCGGCCTCCTGCGCAGCCAGCACGGCCTCGTACACCTTGCGCTGGGCGTCGGTGAACCTGCCGTTCAGCGGCAGGGTTCGGGTGACGTCGGCGGTGTAGAGCGAATCCAGCTCGACGCCGGCGTCGATCAAGATCAGATCGCCGTCGCGAAGATCACCGTCGTTGCGGATCCAGTGCAGCGTGCAGGCATGATCACCGGAGGCGGCGATGGTGTCGTAGCCGACCGCGTTGCCGGCGTGCCGGGCGTGCAGGCCGAAGATCCCTTCCACCCAACGCTCGCCGCGACCTCGCCGGATCGCCTCCGGAAAGTCCTTGGCCACTTCGGCAAACGCGGCCGCGGTCTGTGCGCAGGCCTGCCGAAGTTGATCTTGCTCGAAGGCGTCCTTGATCAACCGCAACTCGGACAGGAAGACCTCGAGTTCAGCGTCGGCCTCCTCGGCGCTCGCTGCGTCAGCGGAGTCGACCGCGTGCTCTGCCCGGAGCCGGTCGATCAGCGCGGTGATCGCCGGATCGGCCGCGCGGAGCAGCCGGATCGCGGTCTGGTCGGCGTTCTTCGCCAATGCGTCCTCGAGCTCCTCGATCGGCACACACCGCAGCCCGGACAGCGCGGCGAACTCCTCCAGCGTCTCCCGCTTGCCGACCCACATCTCGCCGTAGCGGGCGTTGGCGTAGAACTCCTCGGAGTCCCGCGGCGCACGCGGCTTGAAGTAGAGCGTGGCATCGTGGCCCGTGTCGGTGGGCTCCAGGACGAGGACCGCGTCGGGTTCCTTGTCGGTACCGAGACCGGTCAGGTGTGCGAAGGCCGAATGCGGCCGGAAACGGTAGTCGGTGTCGTTGGAGCGCACCACCAGCCCACCGGCGGGGATGACGATCCGCTCACCGGGGTAGGCGGCGCTGAGCTGCTCGCGCCGGGCCGGAGCGTACGCGGTGGCCGGCAGCGGCTCGGGCAGCTCACCACTGTCCGGCGCCCAGCCGGTGCCGATGAACGCCCGGAAGGCGTCCGAGAACGGGGTCTGACGGTTCGGCAACGCCGCTTGCTGCTCACTCATAGGGGGCATTCTTGCATCGCGTTCCAACGGGCCTCTGGGGCCGGGGAAACTCCCGGCCGTAGGGTTTGGCTGTGTCCACCACTGTGACCAGCAGCCGACTGGCTGGGTTTGACGAGGCCGCGCTGGCAAGGTTCGGCTTCACCGAAGAGGATCGGCGCGACGCACGCCGGGTGATCGAGCGGGTGATCGACGATCCCGACGCGATCGGCCAGGTCGAGCGGATGGCCGAAGCGTTGCGTGCCGGCGTCGGCGCGTTCGACAACCCGACCGATCCGTACGCCGTGATCGAGGCGGCCGTCCGGGAGCGTGCCGACCGCCAGTGGGGCGTCGGGGTGCTGCCGATGCTCGCGCTGCTGGCCAGCGCGGAGGAGGTCGCCGCCTTCCACGCAGGTCGGGGCATCGATCCGGAGATCTCCCGGGCGAGCCTGGCCGATCTCGGCCAGCAGGCGTGGGTGCACCGCCGGACCTTCGACGCGTTCGGGCTGCACACCTACGGCTGGATGCGGGTGGCCTGGTCCGGTGCCCTCTACTGGCTCGGCCGGCTGCAGTTCAACCTGACTCGGTGGGGAGCCGACGACGGCGGCGACTGGGTGATCTCCACCCACATCCCGGAGTCGGGCCCGCTGACCCCCGAGGCCGTCGCGGACTCGTTCGGCCGGGCCCGGATCTTCTTCGCCCGGCACTTCGGTGATTACCCGACCCGGTTGTTCCACTGCAACTCCTGGCTGCTGGATCCGCAGCTGGTCGAGGTGCTGCCCGGTACGTCGAACATGGTCCGGTTCCAGCAGTTGTGGCAGCTCCGCGGCGAAGGGCACCAGGCCGACGGCGATGCCATCTTCTTCGTCTTCCGCAGGCGGGGCGAAGTTGATCATGAAAGCCTGCCGCAGGACACCACGCTGCAGCGGGAGATCGTGGCGAAGCTGGCCGACGGCGGCCACTGGTACTGCTGGCACGGCGTGATCGACCAAGATCAATTTCCGCCGGTCGAACCGGCGCGGACAGCTCAGGTCGAAGTAGGGCAGGCATGACCGATCTGTACGTGATCCGGCACGGTGAGACCGAGTGGAGCCGGGACGGCCGGCACACGTCGATCACCGATCTGCCGTTGACCGACGAGGGTCGGCGGCAGGCATCGGCGCTGAACGGGCACCTGGACCCGAGCTCGTTCGGATTGATCTTGGCCAGCCCGCGGGAGCGGTCCCGCGAGACGGCCCGGTTGGCCGGCTTCACCGGCGACGACGAGCCCGTCGTCGACCCGGAACTGGCCGAATGGAACTACGGCGAGTACGAGGGCCTGACCAGTGAACAGATCGAGGAGTTCAACCCCGGTTGGATGCTGTGGCGGGACGGCTGTCCGGGCGGTGAGTCGCCCGAGCAGGTCGCCGACCGACTGACCCGGGTGGTGGACAAGGTCCGTGCCTCCGGGGTGGACCGGGCGATCGTCTTCGCCCACGGACATTCGCTCCGGGTGCTCACGCTCTGCTGGCTCGGCGTGAGCCTGATTCGCGGTGATCACTTCCCGCTGCACACCGCGACGATCTCCATCCTGGGTTGGGAGAAGGGCAAACCCGCGCTGCAGCAGTGGAACGCTCCCGTCGGCTGAAGGTCCTGCTCAGCCGACCAACTGACGCCGGCGGTGGCGAGCCCGGACCGGTAACAGCAGGCCGAACGCCAGCCCGGTGGCGAAGATCATCAGGCCGGCCAGCGGGACGGCGGTGCCGTTGTTCAAGGCGCCGACCAAGGGCGTGGCGAAGCCGCCGATCACGAACTGGGCCGAGCCGAGCAACGCCGCCGCGGTACCGGCGGCCTCGCCGTGCCGGGACAGCGCGATCGCCGACGAATTCGGCGAGGACACGCCACAAGCCGCCAGCAACACGAAGATCGGCACGATGAAACCGATCAGCCCGGCGCCGGCGATCGAGGTGATCAACATCGTCACCGAGGCCGCGACTCCGGTGATCACGGCACCGGTGAGCACCCGTTCGGGTCCGAATCGCTTTACCAGCAAGGGATTCAGCTGGGTCATCACGATCAGTCCGACGGCGTTGATGGCGAACACCACACCGTACGCGGCCGGCGACAATCCGTAGACGTCCTGCAACACGAACGGCGAACCGGCAACGTAGGCGAACAGCGCCGCGAACATCAGCGCGGTCACCGCGACCATGATCAGATAGAGCCGGTCGCCGAACAGCCCGGCATAGGACTGCAGCCAGCGGATCGGCTCGGCCGGGGTACGCCGCGTTGCCGGCAGCGTCTCCGGCAACGCGACGACGGCGATGATCATGGCGGTCAACGCGATCCCGGCCAGCACCACGAAGATGCCCTGCCAGTCGGTCCAGGCCAGCAGTGCGCTGCCGATGCTCGGCGCCAGGATCGGCGACACCCCGGTGACGAGCACCAACCGGGACAGCAGTTGGGCCGCCTTCAGCCCGACGAAGAGATCGCGGACGATCGCCATCGCCACCACCGCAACCGCAGCGCCGGCCAGGCCCTGCACCGTACGGGCGATGATCAACATCGTGATGCTGGGCGCCAGCGTGCAGAGCAGCGACATCAGTGCGTGGCCGAGCAGGCCGAAGATCAACGGCTTGCGCCGGCCGACCGAGTCCGACAGCGGGCCGATGATCAACTGGCCCAGGCCGAGACCGGCGAGCAGCCCGGTCATGGTCAACTGAGCGCTCGCGTCGCCGGCGTGCAGTTCGGCTGACAGCGCGGGCAGCGCCGGCAGGTAGGTGTCGACGGTGAGCGGGCCGATCGCCGTCAGCGCGCCCAGCAGCAGCACCAGTTGGACGTACTTGCGGCCGACGAAGCGGTCACCGAACGCGGGCGCGGTCGAGGGCGCAGTGGTGCTGGACATGACGGTCCTTCTCAACAGCGGTGGACGTACGGAGGGTTTCGGCCACAGTGCCGAGAAGGGTCTTGCAGGTTGGGTTTCCGGGTGCCGGAGTCGTCGGAGGAGAACCGACGACCGGCCGGGGACATTCCACCGATCCGGTAGCAGAATGATGCACCACCGAAGCCCTCTGCGTCGAACCGGTCGGCGTAGTGTCCACCGGGACGAATAGGGTGACGCGAACAGATCTAGGGCACGGCACAACCTTGGGGAGGGCGGACTCATCAAAGCCGATCACGCGGTCCAGTTGCGATTGCTGGACCTGCAGGCGGTCGACACGGCGATGGCCCAGCTGCGGCATCGCCGGGCCAATCTGCCCGAACACGCCCAACTGGCCAAGCTGGAGGCGGAGCGGGAGAAGGCGTCCGCTGCGCTGGTGGAGGCCGAGACCAGGGTCTCCGATCTGGAGATCGCGCAACGTCAGGCCGAGGCCGACCTGGAGCCGGTCCGGGAGCGGCGGCGGCGCAACCAGGAACGGGTCGACAACGGGTCGGTGCCGGACGCCAAGGCACTGTCCTCGCTGGTCGACGAGATCCAGCATCTGGGCCGACGAATCAGCGACTTGGAGGACGCCGAACTGGAGCTGATGGAGCAGTTGGAGGCGGCGGTCGCCGACCGCGACAAGTTGGCCGCCCAGGACGCAGAACTGGCCGAGCGGACCAAGGAGGTGGCCGCGCGCCGCGATGACCTGGTGGCCGGCCTGGACAGCCAGCTCGCCGACCAGTCCACCCGCCGGGACGCGGTGACGGTGGACCTGCCGCAGCCGTTGCTCGCCAGCTACGACAAGCTGCGCGCCGGCCACGGCGGGGTGGGCGCCGCCGAACTGCGCAATCGCCGGTGCACCGGCTGTCAGCTGGAGGTGAACGCCGCCGACCTGCGTACCTTCGCCGCTGCCGCCGAGGACGACGTGCTGCGCTGCGAGGAGTGCGGCCGCATCCTGATCCGCACCATCAACAGCGGCCTCTAGCCGACTTGTCAGTCGGTGGATTGGCTATAGGCAAACTAGCGACTGACAACTCGGTTTGGGCGGCGCTGGATCAGGATGATGACGACGCCGATGACGAACCAGACGGCGCCGATCAGCAGTGCGAGCGGGCTGGCGAGTACGAGTGTGACCACGACGATCAGGCCGCCGACCACGGGGATCACGACGTGCTGCACGCGCCGCTCGGTCCGGTTGCCGACCACCCAGTAGCCGATCACCGAGGCGTGCAGGAAGCCGAACGCGGTCAGCGCACCGACGGTCACCATCGAGGACAGCACGTCCAGGCCGTTGGCGGCGGTCGCCGCCAGCATGGCGACCACGATGGTGCTGATCGCCGAGACCAGGATCGCGTTCCGCGGTGTGTGCCGGCGCGGATCCAGCCGGGCCAGTGCCGTCGGCAGCCGGCCGCCGCGAGCCATCCCGTACATCAGTCGACTGACGGCGGCCTGGGCGACCAGCGCGGAGAAGACCGGCCCGATCGACCGGACCGCGGTCACGACCGATGAGAACCAGCCGCCGATGGCGCTGTCCAACATGGTGTAGAAGGCGGTGCCCTGAGCCTCGGGATCTGCCTTCAACTGGTCCGGCGTCTGGGTGATCAACAGGTCGGCCAGATAGGTCTGCACGACGAACAGGGCGCCGGCCAGGATCAGGCAGAACGCGAGCGCACGACCGACCTGCGCGGATGAACCGGTGTTCTCCTCGGCGAAGGTGGCGATCGCGTCGAAGCCGAGAAAAGCCAACACGGCAACGGAAACAGCCGCGAAGACACCGGTCAGGGTGAACCCGCCGTCGCCGGTCAACGGGCTCAGCCAACCGCGGGTCGGACCCTGGTGGATCAGCAGGATCACCGCGCCGACGATGAAGATCGCCAAGATCACGATCTCGATCGAGAGCATGATCAATCCGATGATGGCGGCCGGTTTCACCCCAGCCAGATTGAGCACGGTGATCAACACCACCCCGGCCAGGGTCAGCACCCAGACCGGAATGCCGGGCAGCAGTTTGTGCCCGGCGATGCCGGTGAAGAGCGCGGCCAGCGAGGGGATGAACAGATAGTCCAGGCCGATCATCCAACCGGCCAGGAATCCCGGAGTACGGCCCAGGCCTGCGTTGGCGTAGGCGTACACCGATCCGGCCTGCGGCACCGCCGACGACATCCGGGCGTACGACCAGGCGGTGAAGCCCATCGCGACGGTCGCGATCACGAACACCAACGCGACCGCACCGTTGCTCTTGGCGTCGAGCACACCGAACGTGCCCATCGGCGCGGTCGGGCCGATGAACAGCAGCCCGTAGACGATCAGATCCCGGATCGACAGCGATCGTCGCAACGTCACGGGCGCGGACTCGGTCGCCATAGCTGTTGATCCAATCAGATCGGTCGAAATCCGACGTCAGTGCGTCTCGTCGTACGCGATCCGGGCGGCCAAGATTGCGTCCATGGGCAGTCGAAAGGAAATGATCATGCGAGCAGTTGTCTCGTCCACCGTCACCGACCGGCCCAACGTGTCCGTCGCGGACGTCCCGGTTCCGCTGCCGGAAGCAGGGCAGGTCCAGGTCAAGTTGTCCGCAGCCGGGGTCAACCCGGTCGCCCTCGTCACCGCCGATCCCGCCATCGTCCGCAGGTTAGGCGTGCCCGCACTGCCCGATCAGGTCGGCCTCGGCTGGGATCTGGCCGGCGTCGTCAGTGCGGTCGGCGCCGGCGTCACCGTGTTCGAAATCGGACGCCCGGTGATCGGCCTGGTGGACAAGTTCATCACCCCGATCGGCGCGCAGAGCGAGTACGTGGTGCTCGACACCCACGCTGTCGCTGCGTTGCCGGACGGCGCCGACTTGCTGGCCGCGGCAACGCTGCCCGCCAACGCCAGCACCGCCCGGCAACCGTTGCGCCTGGCCGGCGCCCAATCCGGCGACGCGGTGGTGGTCACCGGTGCGGCCGGCGCCGTCGGCGCGTTCGCCGTCGAGATCGGCAGCCGCCTCGGTTATCGGATGATCGGCGTTGCGCGGCCGGCCGATGAGGAGTTGGTCCGGTGTCTCGGCGCGGCGGAGTTCGTGGCGATCGATCCGGTGGCGGCCGACGACCCGGCTGCGGCGGTTCGGGCGGTCGTTCCCGACGGAGCCGACGTGATCATCGACGCCGCGATACTGGTCGACAAGATCACCGGGGCGCTGGTTGAGGGCGGCAGCTTCGTCGCGGTCAACGACGCTGCGGTGCCGACGATCCCCGGCGCGAAGGTGCATAAGGTCAGTGTTCGGGCCGATGCCGACGACCTGGCCGCGATCGTCGCGGACTGGCGGGCCGGCCGGCTGACCGCCCGGGTGGCCGAGCAGTACCGCTTCGAACAGGTCGCCGAGGCCCACGACCGGCTGCGGGCCGGCGGCGTACGCGGTCGATTGCTGCTGGCGCCGTAGCCCTGGCTAGACTGCCAGGTCTGGGCGAGTCGGCCAGGCGATCGCGGCACCTGGCGGTGTCGAGGAAAGTCCGGACTCCACAGAGCAGGGTGGTGGGTAACACCCACCCGGGGTGACCCGCGGGACAGTGCCACAGAAAGCAAACCGCCCGAAGTTCGCAAGAGCATTCGGGTAAGGGTGAAACGGTGGTGTAAGAGACCACCAGCGTTCCAGGTGACTGGAGCGGCTCGGCAAACCCCACCCGGAGCAAGATCAAGAAGGGAGTTCGCTCCCGCGGAGATGTTCGAGGGCTGCTCGCCCGAGTCTCCGGGTAGATCGCACCAGGCCGCCGGCAACGGCGGTCGCAGATGGATGATCGCCACCGTCCTTGCGACGGGACAGAATCCGGCTTACCGGCCGGCTCGCCCTTTCCCTCGTTCTCCTGCCTGGTAAGGGATCCACGACCCAATCGATTGACCTTGCGGATCGGCGGTCACGGCCGAAGAAATACAGAACTGGATCGGTCGGATCGCGCCGCGTCGCGTCGATCCCGGTGCGAAGATGATCACCGGACCTGATGGGGACTCCGACGCTTGGGGGACATCGGGGGATACGTGGAGCAGCTGAGCTCCATCAGGTCCGACCCTTCACTCGGCTCACGATCCTCGTGCATGCCGGGCCAGCAACCGAGTCAGCTCCTCGGCGTAATCCAGCTGTCGGCGGAGCTTGCGGCAGCTGTCCTCGGCCCGCTGGTGGTAATCGGCGATCACCTCGGAGGCGTGATCCCGGTCTCCGGTGCTCGCGGCCGGATCGTCCAAGCAGGCCAGCGATGCCAGCACCTGACGCATCTCGTCCAGGGTGAAACCCAACGGCTTCATCCGGCGGATGGTGATCAACCGATCGACATCGGTCGGGGTGTAGAGCCGGAAGCCGCCGTCGCTGCGGGCCGACGGCGGCACCAGACCGACGTCGTCGTAGTGCCGCAGGGTCCGGATCGACAGCCCGGTCTGCTCGGCGACCGCGCCGATGGACATCAGCCGCTCGCTGGTCATTTCGCCGCACCGAGCTTGCCGGACAGGCGGTGCCAGCGCCTGCTGGGCTCGTTCATGCCGACGATCTCCACGAACTTGTGCTTCTGCCGGTACTTCTGCTCGATCGCGTCCAGGGCGGCCACCGTCGAGGTGTCGTAGATCTGCGCCTCGGACAGGTCGATGATCACGTTCTGCGGGTCGCCGGCGTAGTCGAACTGGTAGACCAGATCGTTGCTGGAGGCGAAGAACAGCAGGCCCTTCACCGCGTACACCCGGGTCTCGTCATCGGGATGCGCAACGTCGACCACCTGGGTGAAGTGCGCGACCCGGGTGACGAAGAAGAGCATCGCCACGATCACGCCGATCACCACGCCGACCGCGAGATTGTTGGTGATCACCGTCGGCACCACCGTGGCGACCATGATCACGGTGACGCTGATCGGCATCCGCCGGATCGTCCGCGGACGAATGCTGTGCCAGTCGAAGGTGCCGACCGAGACCATGATCATCACCGCCGTCAGCGCGGCCATCGGGATGATCGCGACGATGTCGTTCAGCGCGACGACCAAGATCAACAGGAAGACGCCGGCCAGGAAGGTGGAGATCCTCGTCCGGGATCCGGACTGCTTGACGTTGATCATGGTCTGCCCGATCATCGCGCAGCCGCCCATCCCACCGAAGATGCCGGTGACGATGTTGGCCACGCCCTGGCCGAACGCCTCCCGGCTCTTGTTGGAGTGCGTATCGGTGACGTCGTCGACCAGCTTGGCCGTCATCAGTGACTCCAGCAGGGCGACCAGCGCCATCCCGAACGCGTACGGTGCAACGATCTTCAGCGTCTGGAAGGTCAACGGAACGTTCGGGATGAACACCCCCGGCAGACTGTCCGGCAGCCGGCCCTCGTCGCCGACGTTCGGGATGTCCAGGCCGGTCGCGACGACCAAGATCGTCAGCACGATGATCGCGATCAGCGGTGCCGGCACCACCGTGGTCAGTTTCGGGAAGCCGACGATGATCGCGATGCCCGCAGCGATCAACGGGTAGACGATCCACGGCTGATGGACCAGGTGCGGCAGCTGCGCGATGAAGATCAAGATCGCCAGCGCGTTGACGAAGCCGATCATCACGCTGCGCGGGATGAATCGCATCAGTTTGGCGACGCCGAGCAGCGCCAGGATGATCTGGAACACGCCGGCCATCAACACCGTGACGACCAGATAGTCCAGGCCGTACTTGCGGGTGATCGGGGCGATCACCAGCGCCACCGAACCGGTTGCCGCCGAGATCATTGCCCGCCGACCGCCGGTGATCGAGATCGTCACGGCCATGGTGAACGAGGCGAACAGGCCGATCCGCGGATCGACCCCGGCGATGATCGAGAACGAGATCGCCTCCGGGATCAGCGCGAGCGCGACCACCAGCCCGCCCAGGATCTCGATCCGCATCCGCGTCAGCGAGCGGAAGGCGGCCCGGACGCTGTACGGATCCTGGGCCGGAGTCGGGACGGAGTCGAATTCGCCGGGAGAGGCCAGAGACATGGGCGGGAACTCTACCCTCACGTTAGGGGAGAGTTGTCATCGGATCACTCCGGCTGGGTGAGGATCTCCGCGCCGTCGGCGGTGACCGCGATGGTGTGCTCGAACTGGGCGCAGCGGGAGCCGTCGGCGGTGACCACGGTCCAGCCGTCGTCCCACTGGTGCCAGTCGAAGCCGCCGGTGGTGATCATCGGTTCGACGGTGAACGTCATCCCGGGCTCGATCACGGTGTCGTAGCCCGGCTCGTCATAGTGCGGGATCACCAGGCCGGAGTGGAAGGTCGAGTGCACCCCGTGGCCGGTGTAGTCCCGCACCGAGCTGTAGCCGAAGCGGGCCGCGTACTTCTCGATCACCCGGCCGATCACGTTCACCTGCCGGCCCGGCTTGATCGCCTTGATCCCGCGCATCATCGCCTCGTAGGTGACCGCCGTCAGCTGCCGGCCCTCGTCGTCCACATCGCCGCAGAAGTAGGTGGCGCAGTTGTCGCCGTGCACGCCGTCGACGTACGCGGTCAGGTCGATCTTGACGATGTCGCCGTCGTCCAGCGGCCGAGCGTCCGGGATGCCGTGGCAGATGACCTCGTTGACCGACGTGCACAGCGACTTCGGGAAGCCGCGATAGCCCAGCGTGGACGGGTAGGCGTGATGATCCATCAGGAATTCGTGGCCGACCCGGTCGATCTCGTCGGTGATCACGCCGGGCGCGATCACCTCGGACGCTGCCCGCATCGCCTGGGCCGCGATCCGGCCGGCGACCCGCATCTTCTCGATCGTCTCCGCGGACTGCACGTGCGAGCCGGTGTACGGCTGCGGCCCGTCCTGGCCGACGTACTCCGGACGCGGGATGTCGTCCGGGACGCTGCGCATGGGGGAGATGTCGTACGGCTTGACGGGATTCACGGAGCCCGATCCTATGCGTTGGCGCTACGTTGAAGACCGCCCGACCTACCAGGAGGAGAGATGGCCGACACTCAGTGGTACTACTGCCTGACCCACAACACGGTCGAGACCAAGGACGGCTGCCGCGCCGTCAACCGGTTCGGCCCGTACGCGACACGCGAGGAGGCCGAGCAGGCGTTGGCGAAGGTCGCCGAGCGCAACGAGCAGTGGGACGAAGAAGACGCCGAATGGAACGGCACCAAGGAGTCCTGACCCCGCGTCTCAGGGCAACGCCTGCTCGTCCGGTTTCGGGGCTGCTCGCAGCAGCACGGCGACGATGCCGGCCGCGACCATCACCGCACCGACCACCCAGAGTCCGGCGCGTTCGCTGCCGGTCAGGTCGGTCAGCCAACCGGTGATGTACGGGCCGGCGAACCCGGCCAGGTTGCCGAGTGCGTTGATCAACGCGATCCCGCCGGCTGCGGCTGCGCCGGTCAGGAACGTGGTCGGCAAGGGCCAGAAGCTCGGCAGCGCCGCACAGATGCCCATCGCGCAGATCGTCACCGCGATCATCGTGGTGAACGGCGACTGAAGATACAGCGCGATCGGGATCGCGATGCCGCCGATGATCGCCGGGATGGCCATGTGCCACACGCGTTCTCGGGTCCGGTCGCCGTGCCGGGCCCAGAAGAACATCGCAAAGCAACCGAACACGTACGGGATGGCCACAATCAGGCCTTGTTGGAAGACCGTGTAGTCGGTGTGGAAGGTCTGCTCGAAGCCGGCCACGATGGTCGGCAGGAAGAAGCCGACCGCGTACAGGCCGTACACCACGCCGAAGTAGACGAAGGCCAGCGCCAGGATCCGCGGATTGGTCAGCGCCTTCTTCAACGGATAGTGGTACGTGTTCGAGGTGGCCGCGTCCTCGGTGTCCATCTCGTGCTGCAGCCAGTCCCGCTCCGCCGGCTCCAGCCATTTGGCGTCGCGCGGCCGATCGGTCAGATACCACCAGCAGATGACGCCGACGATGATCGCCGGAATCCCCTCGACCAGGAACATGAATCGCCAGCCGTCCAGCCCGAACAGCACCTGGTGGCCGGCCGAGATCAGCGCTGCCGACAGCGGCGAGCCGATCACGCTGGACAGCGGCACGGCCAGCATGAACAGCGCAACCGCCTTGGCGCGTTCGTTCTTCGGGAACCAGAAGGTCAGGTAGAGGATGATGCCGGGGAAGAAGCCGGCTTCGGCGATACCGAGCAGGAATCGCAGCAGGTAAAGGGTTCCGGCGTTGGGCACGAACGCGATCGCGGAGGCGACGATGCCCCAGGACACCATGATCCGGGCGATCCAACGACGGGCGCCGACCTTGTGCAACATCAGGTTAGACGGCACTTCCAAGATCAAGTAGCCGATGAAGAAGAGCCCGGGGGCCAGCCCGAACATCGCCTTGGTCAGGCCGAGTGCCTCGTTCATCCCGTGCGGGGCGGCGAAGGCGATGTTGGTCCGGTCGAGGTAGTTGATGAAGTACAGCAGGCCGAGGAACGGCGACAGTCGCCAGGCGACCTTCTTCAAGACCCGCTTGCGCAGGGCGCCGTCGGCCTCGTCGGTCGTCCGGCTCTGGGTCGCATCGGAGTCCGACATCGTGACCTCCTAAACGGTCGGTTCGAAGCGGCCGTCGGCGGCGGTCCAGCCGCCGTCGACCAGTTGCGTCGATCCCGTCACATAGCTGGACGCATCGCTGGCCAGGAAGACGATCGCGCCGGCGATCTCCTCCGGTTGCGCCCATCGTTTCAAGATCGACTTCTGCTCGTACGCGCCCCACCAGTCGTGATCGGACTTGATCTGCGCGGTCAGCGGCGTCTCGAAGGTACCCGGCAGGACGGCGTTGACGCGTACACCGGCCGGGCCGAGTTCGGCGGCCATCGTCTTGGTCAGTTGCACGACGCCGGCCTTGGTGGCCGCGTACAGTCCCTGGCCGGGTTCGATCACCTGGGCTCGGAAGCTGGCGAAGGTGATGATCGAGCCCTTGCCGCGGGCGGCCATGGTGGCGCCGAAGGCGCGCATCAGCCGGTAGCTGCCCTTGAGGTTGATGTCGATCACCCGATCGAAGTCGAGGTCGGTGGTGTCCAGCAACCGGCGGCGTACGTTGTAGCCCGGCGTCACCACCAGGATCTCGGTGTCCGGGTGTTCGGTCGCGGCCGCGTTGGCCGCCGCGGTGTCGGTGACGTCCAACACCATCGACGATGCGGTGTTGCCGGCGGCGGCGATGATCTTGGCCGTCTCGTCGGCAGCCGCCGCGTCCAGATCGGCGGCGATCACCGCCGCACCGAAGTCGGCCAAACCGATCGCCGATGCCCGGCCGAGGCCGCTGCCGGCACCGACGACCAGTGCCTTCCGATCGGTCAGATCGAACAGATCGCGTACAGACATGGGCAACTCCACGGTGAGTATTCGTCGCTGCAGACGGACACCGGGCAGCGTAACGGCTGCACTTCGCGATGGAAGTGCAGCCGCGCCGAAGGACCGCAGAGTGGGGGCTGGACCGGTTACGCCTGGTCGCCGCGATCGCAGACCGGGCAGGTGCGCCAGACCGACGTCCGTCCCGAACCGTCGTGCGAGTCCTCCCGGATGATGCCGTCGCCGCCGCAGGCCGGGCAGCTGCGTTCGCGTTCGCTCGGGACCCGCCGCAGCAGCCGATGACGACGGCGATCGGCGAAGATCCGCCGGCCCAAGTGGTGTCCGATGCTCATGATGCCCCCAGTGTCAGCGCGCTGACCTCATCCGATCAACGAAGCCTGGCCGAGGTATGTGCCCCGGCTCAGCTTCGGTTGAGAAGACGGGACTTTGGTCGGCGAGAGCGCGCCGCGCGGTCATTTCTTGAGTCATTCCAGACAAGGTGCTTGAATCGTCGGCATGACCGTTACCGAGGCTCCGGCTGCGCAGGACGACTGGCGCGAGCGGCTGCGCCAAGCCGGCCTGCGCGTCACCCAGCCGCGGTTGGCCGTGCTCGATGCGGTGCGGGACAACTCCCACCTGGCCGCCGACCAGGTGTCGGACCGGGTCCGGGCCAAGATCGGCACCGTTTCCACCCAGGCCGTCTACGACGCGCTGAACACTCTCACCGAACACCAGATCCTGCGCCGGATCGAACCCGCCGGGTCGTCGATGCTGTTCGAGATCAACGCCGGCGACAACCACCATCACATCGTCTGCCGCAGCTGCGGTGCGATCGTCGACGTGCCCTGCGCGGTCGGCTCGATGCCCTGCGCCGTACCGCAGCAGACGTACGGATTCGTGGTCGACGAGGCCGAGGTCACCTACTGGGGTCTTTGCCCCGACTGCGTTGCTCGGTCGGTCAGCTCAGCGGCCGCAGTCGACCCTCAGTTCGAAGGTGCCGCGTCCGGGCGCGACCTGCACCAGTGATCCTTCCCGGCCCAGTTGGTCCGGGCGGGTCGGCTGACCGTCGCGGCGTAGCTCGACCCGCGCGTCGGCCCAGCCGGCCGGCAACCAGAACAGGGTCGGTGCGTCCAGGTCGGCGCCCTGCCAGGTCGCAGCGAAATGATCATCGTCGACCGCGTACGACTCGGCGGTGCCGGCGAAGGCGAGCGGTCGCGGTCTGGTCAGCACGGCCGCTGCCTCGGTGCTGGCGAAGTCCGGTTCCCAACACCAGTAGGTCCAACTCCACTGCCAGCGGTCGAACAGATCGAGCAGGAATCGTCCGTGATCTTCGATCCCGGCAGCACCGCCGAAGGCACCCCATTCGCCGACCAGCACCGGCACGTCGAGCTGTCGTTGGGTCTCACGTGCACGCAGGAAGATCGTTTCCGCCCGGCGATTGCTGGACGCCGGTGGGTCGATGTCGACGGTCAGGTCGTAGCCGTGCGGAGAGTACGCCCACGTCGCGGTCGGAGGCGGCTGTATCCCTGCGGGTACGCCGCTGTTGGCGAAGTAGCTGTGCTCGCGCATGATCAGCTTCTCGTGATCAACTTCTCGGATCGCGGCGACAACGCGCGCCATCATCGGACTGATCATGGTCGTCTCGAAGTCGGCGAGCAGACCGGCGACCTGATCGCCGATCCGGTAGTGCCGCTCGCGGTCGTCCAGCAGGCTCAGCCGTTCGACCCGCAGCGACGGATCGGCGAAGTCGGCGGCGAGCTGGTCGGCCGACATGCCGACCTCCTCGGCGAGTGCGGAAATCATCGCGCCGAAGATCATCGGCGCCTGCCGACCCGGCGTCGGTTCGTTCAACAGGTCGTAGCCGATGACCGCCGGGTGGTTGCCGAAGCGCCCTGCCAGCATCGCCCACATCGCGGCGAAATGATCACCGACGCCGATGCCGTCGGCCGCCTGCTGATTGGTCCAGAATCCGTCCAGCGCCTGCTGGACGGCAGGGCTGGTCAGGTAGCCGTCGCTCCACAGCCCTGAAGGGTCGAACCGATGCTCGGTCAGTGTCGCCCAGTCCGGGGCGCCGTCGCCGAAGGACTGCGAGTAGAGATCCTGATGCGCATCCAGCAGCACCGACAGTCCGGCCGCGGCGCACAGGTCCAGTTGCTCGGAAAGCCAACCCAGGTAGGTCTCGTCGTACTGCGACGGCTGCGGTTCCACCGCAGCCCAGATCACTCCCAGCCGGATCACGGTCAACCCGCGAGCGGCCAGATCGGCCAGATCGGCTGCGGTCCAGTTGCCGGCGAATGCGTCCGCGCCACGGGCCGATCGTTCCCCCTTGGCCACCAGGTTGACGCCGTGCAGGATCCGCTGCCGTCCGTGTTCGTCACGGAACAGGGACCCCTCGCGATGCAGTCTCATCACCGCGGATCGTAATCGATCCCGTCGCCGGTCCACGCCGAGATGCGTCCCGCGTCTGGCGTGGAACGGATCCGTGGATGCGCAAGAACTGTCAGGACAAACGCAGCGGCCGGTGTGACGATCGAGACATGACCGCAACGGACCGGCTGGCCGAGATCCTGGAGTTGGTCGAGCAGAGTCTCGACGAACCCGGAACCGACGGCGACGCGCTGGCCCGACGCGCCCACCTGTCCCGATTCCACTTCGACCGGCTGGCAGCGGCCGCCTTGGGCGAACCGCCCGGGCGATTCCGCCGACGGGTGTTGCTGGAGCGGGCGGCGCATCAGCTGAGTACCGGTTCGGTCGCGGTCATCGACATCGCTTTCGACGCCGGCTACGAGGCGCCGGAGGCCTTCACCCGGGCCTTCGTACGGGCTTACGGGTGTTCGCCGTCTCAGTTCCGTCGGCTGCCGAACGCGGCGGCCGGACTGCCGGCGCCGAGCGGTATCCATTTCCACCCGCCGGGAGCACTACGCCTCCCGGCCACTGAAGGGAGAACGACCATGGACGTTCTACTGCGGATGCTTGATCATCATCTCTGGCTCACCGGCGAGATCGTCGATCGGCTGGCCGGTGTCGAACCCGAGGTTCTGGACCGGCCGATCGAGTTGTCGGTCGAGGGCATCGACGCCGATCCGACCCTACGATCGGTCGTCACTCGGCTGGTCTCCCAGCTGGAGATGTGGCTGGCCGTGTTCGATCACGCGACCGAGATCGAATACCCGTCCGACAACAGCCCCGCGGGGCTGCGGGCACGGCTCGATCGGGTCGGCCCGGCATTCCGTACGCTGATGGAGCAGATCTTTGCCGAGGGGCGGGCAGCGGAGACGTTCATCGACGCGACCTGCGAACCGCCGCAGACCTTCAGCTATGCCGGCGTGCTCGCGCACGTGCTGACCTTCTCCGCCGTACGCCGGACGCTGGCGATCGGCGCGCTGGAGACCGCCGGCGTGGATGATCTCGGTGCCGGCGATCCGATGACCTTCGTCGGCGGTCACGGGTCCGATGCGGGCCGGATCAGCCGGAAGATGAACTGATCATCACCGGCAGGCACGCTGGCGTCACAGGGCCGAGTCGGATGAGAATGCTGGTCATGCAGCAGCAATCCAGACACGTCAGCGTGTTCATCGATCGTCCGGTCGCCGAGGTGTACGACTACGCGTCCGATCCGAACAACCTGCCGCACTGGGCAGCCGGTCTCGCCTCCGGCATCCGGATCGAGGACGGTCAAGTCGTCGCCGACTCACCGATGGGCCGGATCGAGATCGTGTTCGCGCCCAGGAACGAATTCGGCGTTCTTGATCATGACGTGATCACGCCCGACGGCACCAGGACGTACAACCCGATGCGGGTGGTCGCCAGCGGCG
The DNA here is from genome assembly GCF_007362775.1 of Microlunatus elymi. Lineage (NCBI taxonomy): Bacteria > Bacillati > Actinomycetota > Actinomycetes > Propionibacteriales > Propionibacteriaceae > Microlunatus > Microlunatus elymi. Next base: position 4,300,488 of record NZ_CP041692.1, on the reverse strand, counting down.
GCAGCAGCGAAGTGATCTTCAGTGTCCGTCGTCGCGACACCAGCCAGGAGGACTTCGACAACGACTGCGCCGCGGTCCTGGTCGACCTGGAGTCCCTCAAGTCGATCATGGAGTAACTTGCGGTGACGTTGGATGCGCTGCCGATGGCGTTCGTTGCCTTCACTGGACCACAGGCGTCAGGTAAGAGCACGGTCGCGGGTGCACTCAGCGAAGAGTTGCGGCGGGAAGGCGAACGTGTGGCTCTGGTCGAGCTTGACCAGATTGCCGAGATGGCTCTTCCGTCCCTGCCGAGCTGGGACACCGCGGCACGCATCTTTGCGATGGTCGCTGGAGCGTGGGCTCGTGCTGATCTGACCTGCGTCATTGCTGAGGGGATATCGAGTCAGGACGAGGTGTCGCTCCTGCTCGACCACGTACCCCCGGCCGCTGCGATGATCACGGTGGCCATGACGACCCCGTTCGAAGCTGCGCTGCCACGTGCGCAGGCGGACCCAACCCGAGGATCGTCTCGCGATCGCGACTGGCTTGCCGAGCGTTACCGAGAATGGTCGCTGGAAAAGGCCCGAATCTCCGCCGATGTGCTTCTCGACGCGAGCCAGCTGTCGCTGGATCAATGCGTGCGGAGGCTGACTGCGGACATTCAGTCTGCTCGCTCACTTCACACGTGATCGCACAGCGATTCCTTGCGGCGCAGTGGTGCACTGTGGCGATATCTCCTTGCGGGGTGACCGCTAACCGACCCGCCCCTGGAGGCGTTCGCGTTGTTGTGCAACGCGTGATCCGGATTCCTTTCGCGCCATGCGTCGCAGGACGATGGGCGCAATGGCCAGGCCGGCAACTGTCCAGGCACCGAGAACGGCCGCGGTCTGAAGGTGTCTCCACGTCGAGCCGATTTCGATGGCGTTCGCGGCCCCGGGGAGCAGGGCGGAGCGCATGCCGAGGCCGAGCCAGTAGACAGGGAAGATCTGGCCGATGGTTTGGATCCAGGCGGGCAGGGCGGTGATGGGGTAGAAGATGCCCGAGATGGCAATCAGCCCGATCAGGGGGAGGGACAGAATTCCGGCGCTTCGTGAACTTTGGACGAGGGCGCCCAAGACGGCGCCGATGGCCTGGGTCGCGATGAGTCCGAGGGCGAGCACCCAGGACAGGGTCAGCAATCTGCTGGGGGTGATTGAAAGGCCTCCGATGATCAGAGCGCCGGGTAGCAGCAGGATGATCAGGTAGGCGAGCACGGTTGCGGATACGTTGGCGAACTTGCCGATGAGATAGCCGCGGATCCCGTTGGGGGTCGCCTTGGCGCGCAGCAGGGTGCCATCCTCGCGGTCGGCCGCGAGTTGCTGGGCGGTCAGCAGCATGCCAAGAGCGACGAACATCCCTACCGTGCTGGGCAGGATCAGCGGTCCAAGGCCGGTGCCTGCCACTTGTAGGCGGCGAAGCAGCCAGATGGTGACGAGGGTGGCGACGGGCCAGAAGAGTTGTCCGATGAGCGCTGTCCCGGTGAAGCTTTGGCGTAGCTCGATGAGGCCGGCACGAATGCCCGACCGAGCGGCGATCGTGGTCATGCTGCGTTCGGTTCGACTGGTTCGGTACGGGTTGCCTCGGCTTCGCGTACGAGAGCGAAATAGGCGTCCTCCAGGGATGCGCGATGCACCTCGAGGTCGGCGATGGCGTTCCCGTTCTGACGGAAGAGTTCCCGTACGAAGCCGGTGGACTCGGCAACTGAGCGGGCGTGCGGGACTCCGTTCTCGGTCCATCGCACCTCGTCGGTTCCCGCGATCTGGCGGGCAAGTTCCTGCGGGGTGCCATCGGCGATGATCGAGCCGCCGGCCAGGATCAGGACCCGACTGGCCAGTATCTCGGCCTCGTCGAGGTCGTGGGTGGTGAGCAGGACTGTTGTGTCCGACCGAGTGCCGGCCGTGTGGATGATGCGATGGAACTCCGAGCGCGCCTCCGGGTCCAGCCCTGCCGTGGGCTCGTCCAGGAGGATCAGCGCCGGACGCCCGACCAGCCCGACGGCGATATCGAGCCGCCGGCGCTGACCTCCGGACAGTCGCCCGATCGGAGTGTTGATCTGATCGGCCAGTCCCACTGCCTCAAGGAGGTCATGGACCGGCCACGGCCGTCGGGTCGAGGCTGAGGAGAAGGGGGTGTAGTACGAACCCTGATAGGCGAGAAACTCCCCGACTCGCCACTTGCCGTGGTCACGCCAGGACTGCAGCACGACGCCGATGTCGGCCCGCCAACCCTCGTCTGCGTGGTCTGGATCCACGCCCAGCACGCGGACTTCACCTGATGAGCGCCGGCGGAATCCTTCGAGGATCTCGATCGTGGTCGTCTTTCCTGCACCGTTCGGCCCCAGGATCACCAGCGTCTCGCCCGAGTGCACATCGAAGCTCACACCGGCGAGCACATCGCGGTTTCCGTACCGCATCCGGAGGTTGCCTACCCGGACGACCGGCTGCTTGTTGATCAATAGAATCTCCTGTGGCCTGTCAGGCCAGACTGACGCCCTTTCGCGTGTCAGTCTGGCTTGACAGTCGGGCCTCTGTCAAGCCAGACTGACAGCGTGGTCGACAGTGATGGTCTGAACGATCGGATCCGTTCCACCGATCCCGCAATTGGCCTGCGGGCGGTCGGCGCGCTCCGCCGACTGGCCGAACAGGTCGAGGTCCATCAGGTCCGTCTGGCCAGGGAACAGGGCTGGTCGTGGGAGCAGATCGGAGACGCGCTCGGGGTGTCCCGACAGGCGATCCACGCCAAATACGGGAAGTAGACCAACATGTTCGGACCGATGTCCAAGTCCGCCAAAGCCGCCCTCTCGAACGCCGCCGAGGAGGCCGCTCGCCAAGGAGACCGACGGATCGGGACGAACCACCTGCTGCTCGGACTCCTTCATGACTCGGCCATCGCCGGCAGTCTCGGCGTGGACGTCGAGCATGCCCGCGCAACGGCACAAGATCTCGACCGGCAGGCACTTGCCGGCATCGGCCTCAACCTCGCCCAGCTTCCCGGCCCGATCGTCCGTCGCGTCTCCGGTCACGCACCACTCACTTCCGGCCTGCGGGCAGTAATCGCCCGAGCCGTGGACCTCGCGGCAACCGAACGCGTACGAACCGCCGAGCCCAGGCATCTCATGGCAGCACTCCTTGAGCGTCGAAAGCCCGATCCCGCCGCAGAACTCCTGGAAGCCATGCGCCCGCACAGGAACTCCGCGACTCCCCAGTGACGTCACGCACCCGCAACTCACCGTCGTGGAGGGTCTGTCAAGTTTTCGGTGTAACTGATTTTTGATCTTGTTAGTTGCGTCCGGCGGATAGGCGTCCGTCGAAGGTGATGTCGAAGGCGTTGAGTGCTGCCTTCCATCGGTTGGTCCAGCGTTTGCGTCCTCGGCCGGTCGGATCGAGACTCATGATCGCCAGGTACAGGCACTTCAGCGCTGCCTGCTCGGTGGGGAAATGACCGCGGGCATTGACCGCTCGCCGGAGTCGGGCGTTGATCGACTCGATCGCATTCGTCGTGCAGATCACGGTGCGGATTTCGCGGTCGAACTGCAGGAATGGGACGAACTCTGCCCAAGCGTTGGTCCACAGCCGGATGATCGCCGGGTAACGCTTCTCCCACTTGGAGCTGAAGTCGGCGAACCGGTCCAGCGCTTCGGCCTCGGAGGCGGCGGTATACACCGGTTTCAGGTCCTTGGCGACCGACCCCCAGTCCTTCTTCGAGGCGTATTTGAACGAGTTCCGCAGCAGATGCACGATGCAGGTCTGCACGATCGTCTTGTCCCACACCGCCGACACCGCGTCAGGGAGTCCGGTCAGCCCGTCGCAGACCAGCATGCACACATCGTTGGTGCCACGATTCTTGATCTCGGTCAGCACTCGCAGCCAGTACTTGGCACCTTCCCCGTCGCCGTGCTCACCGGCCCACAGGCCGAGCACGTCACGCTCACCGTCGGCGGTGACACCCAGGGCCAGGTAGATCGGCCGGTTGCAGACCTCACCCTCCCGGATCTTGACCTGGATCGCGTCGATGAACAGCACCGCATACACCGGGTCCAACGGACGAGACTGCCAGGCGGCCAGCCCCTCCATCACCCGGTCGGTGATCGTCGAGATCGTCTGTTTCGACACCTCCGCCCCATACACCTCGGCGAGGTGCGCCGAAATCTCCCCGGTCGTGAGTCCCTTCGCCGACAGCGAGATCACTAGGTCCTCCACCCCAGACAGTCGCCGCTGCCGCTTCGCCACGATCGTCGGCTCGAAACTGCCGTCCCGGTCCCGCGGCACCGAAACATCAACCGGCCCGGCTTCGGTCAACAGCGTCTTGGCCCGGTAGCCGTTGCGGGAGTTACCGCCGTCCCGGCCGACCGGATCATGCTTGGCATACCCCAGGTGATCATCCATCTCACCCTCCAGGGCGCCCTCGACGATCATCTTCGTCAGCCGGCCCAGCAAGCCGCCCTGACCGGTCAGCTGCAACCCGTTGGCCCGGGCCCGATCGGTCAGCTCGCGCACCAGCTGCTGATCGCTGGCCGACAGCTCCTGCCCGTCAGCAGCAGCCACATCCCTACTCGTCACGTCAGTCACAGGTGTCTCCTTCGTCTCAGGAGTTACACCGTTAAAATTACAGTCCCGTCGTGGAACCGATCGCGGGCGTGGTCAGATGTGCCGTCAGTAAGGTCACTCAGCGTGGGTATCAATGACGGAGGGCCGTCGCTGACGGCGGGATCCATGACGTTCGCTCAGTTCCAGGACTACGTGAAGAAGCTCGAGCAGGATCGTGGGTTCACTGGCGACAGCGTTCTTCAAAAGTGTCTGTTGCTCGGTGAGGAGGTAGGCGAGCTGTTCAGGTCGGTCCGCAAGACAACCGGCGTCAGCATGGATGTTGTGGCTGCGCACCAGGAGAATCCTGCCCACGAGATGGCTGACATCCTCATCGTCCTGGCGACCATTGCGAATCGCCTCGACATCGACCTCGCCGAAGCGATTCGTGCCAAGGAGCAGATCAACGCCAGGCGTCAATGGGCCTGAGTCCCGCGACGCTGATCCAGCAGCTGTGCCGGTGACCGATACCATTCGGGTGATCAGGCGTGACCGTGTTTTGGTGGCTGCCGCTGGATGGGCTGCTGGCGATCGGCTTATCGGGTTTGGAGTTGCTTGAGCCAGCGCTGCCAGAGGAGCGACGCCTGCGGATCGTGGTCGCCGATCCATTCGGCGCACTGCATCAGATCAGAGAGCAGAAGGATCGTTTCGGGTGAGGTGCTGACGTTTGACAGCCGGTCGAGCACGCCGCGTAGGAGGTCCAGGTGTGGTCCGGACCCTGGTGGCGCAGGGTCGTCGGCTGGGGCGCTGACCTCGCCGGCGAGATAGTGCAGGTCCCAGGTGAGTGCGCCGGTCGAAACGCAGGAGAAGTCCCAGAGCCCGGTCACGGCTCCGCAAGGCCCGTCGAGCACCATGTTGCCCAGGTGGAAGTCGCCATGCAGCACGCGCTCACCGGTCGCTGCCAGTTCTTGGTCGTAAAGGTCGCTGTAGATGGTCAGCAGCTTCTCGATGCTGGGGTGTATCGCTGCAGGGAAGTTGGCCAGTGTTGAGGCTAATTGTTCTTTGTAGGGAGTCCCGCCGATTGAAGAGATGCCCAGTTGCAGGATGTCGGCGGTAGTGAACGCATCCGGCCAGGTGTTGAGTAGGTCGGCGAGTGAGCCGATGAGTCGCCGGCGTTCCGCTGCGGTTGCGGTATGCCATTGGCGTGGGTTGAAGTCGGTGCCGGTGATCTTGGGGTAGGCCATGCAGAAGGTGTGGTCGCCGGTCCAGACCACGTCGGGTGTCTGGACCGGAAGGCGTCCGCGGATATGGGTCAGGACGGCGAGTTCGGTTTCGAACCTGGCAGTGTCGTGATGGCGTGGGAACCGGATGATCCAGTCTGGTGTTTCGAGGACGACGCTCTCCCAGCCCTCGCGCCGGATCGCTGCAGATACATCAAGTGTGCCTGCGGCGGGTTCGTTGGCGATCGCTGCAAGCATGCCGTCGAGGGATAGGTCGTCCAGGAACGTCGTTACGGCCACTGAGGCATGTTGCCCAGATGGGTCTGCGCGTCCGCAAACAGAATTCCGTGCCGATCCTAATGCGCCGTACGTTCATGGGCGCCAGCCGTCTGATCTCCGGAGACCAGACTCGGATCCTCGGCCGCGCTGATCGAGATCCGCCGTGGGCGGTTGGATCTCTTCAGGTGGATAGGTTCGCCTGGTGGACAAACGACATGTCGCGCGACGATTGGCCGACCGGTACGTCGCCATGGGGAACGTGTCAGCGGTGGTGCTGGGAGGTTCACTCGGCCGTGGCAGGGGCGATGAGGTCTCCGATGTCGAGCTCGATATCGATTGGCAGAGGCAGCCGTCAGATGCCCAGCGAAAGGCCCCAGCCTCGGCATTGAAGGGCGACGTCACGAGCCTGTGGCCCTACGACGCCGACGATGGCGAGTGGTCCGAGGACGTTCGGGTTCTCGGGGTCGACGTGACCGTGAGCGGATTCGCGGCCGACGAGGTCGATCGCTGGATCGCCTCGCTTGCCGCACCGCGCGACCTGTACTTGGTCCGTCAGATGCGGATGTCGGCAATCCAGGAAGGTGAAGTGTTCTCTACGGCGAAGCGCGGGTCGCAGACTGGCGCAGCGCCGGAACCTACCCGCGCGGTCTGGCGGTGGTCACCGCTGCCGGTTTCCTGACCCCGGATCGGCTCAGGCATTGGCGGCTTTGGCCGGCGCTGGTCGAGCGCGACGACCTGGCCATGCTGCATCGTGCCTGCTCTGATGTCACCGACGTGCTCCTCGGCACACTGTGTGCCGTCAACCGGATCTATATCGAGCATCCGCCGTTCAAGTGGTCACGGCAGCTGGCTGATCGCTTCACTCGTGCACCGGCTGACTTCGGTGACCGACTGTTCGCGGCGTTGGGTACGGGTCCTGCTCAAGGAGCACCGGGCTTGCACGCCTTGCTTGCGGATACGGTTCGGATCGTTGCGTCTGAGCTGCCCAAGGTCGACACATCGACGATCTATGACAGTCTGAACTGTCGACGTTGATTGACCGCCGTACCCGGTGCGCGGACCGCCCGGAACGGGATCGGTTGAGGGCGCACGATTGCAGGCTCAGCCTGGGTGCCCGGCTGCCGGCGCGGAGATGGGAGACCAGCTGTCATTGGCCTTCCACCGGAGCCGGCGTTGATCCAGTGGTTCTGTGGTCACCGGTGGGCTGCTGTGCGGATGGCTTGGGGATGGCGTTGTCGATGAGGACGGCGGCGATGGCGGCGGCGGTGGGGAAGGAATCACTGTTGAGGACTCGGGTGCGGACCGAGGCGCCGTCCAGGAGCAGGGCGAGTTGTTCGCCGAGTTGCTCGGGGTTGGTGGCGCCGGCTTCGCGGGCGGTTTCGGTGAATCGCGCGGCGACGGCGATCTTGTAGTCGCGCGCGTACTGGGACGCGGGATGTTCGGGGTCGTGGAGTTCGACGGCCGCCGCGAGGTAGGGGCATAGCGGCGTGGATGGGGGCAGTTCGAAGGCGGCGAGGAGTCGTTCGCGAGGTGAGAGGTCGGTGCGTTCGAACGCGCCGGGCATGGTTCTGTCGGGATTGAAGTGGCGTAGGTACTCCGCGACGAGTTCGTCCTTGTTGGCGAAGTGCTGGTAGGCGGTGCGCTTGGACACCTGGGCCACGGCGCAGAGTTGGTCCATGCCGGTGCGAGTGATGCCCTGATCGCGGAACAGCTGCTGGGATGCGCTGAGGATGCGTTCGCGTGCGCCTCTGCCGCGGCGCTGGCCCAACGGGCCCTTCTCCAACTCGGTCATGACCTCAGCATAAAACAGTCGGTACCGATCGGTGTACTTAGCTTGCGCTGGTGGCCCATCACGGATACGTTACGTACACAGACCGGTGTTCTTAAGGGCCGAGCTGTTTCGGATTCCTCATCACTCCAGTGGGAAGAGAGCAACCTCATGAGCAGCATCACCCTTATCGGTACGGGGAACATGGCCCGCGCGATCGGCATGCTGGCGGTGGCCGGCGGCAACAGCGTCGAGGTCATGGGCCGCGATCAGTCCAAGACCGAAGACCTGGCCAAGGCGCTGGGCGGCAGCGCGACGACCGGCGAGTGGGGCGCGGTCCCGGCCGGCGACATCGTGATCACCGCCTTGGTGTACGACGCTGTCGTGCCCGTGGTCGTCGAGTACGCAGACGCCCTCGCGGGCAAAGTCATCGTCGACATCAGCAACCCTTTCAACGCCACGTTCGACGGACTGGCCTACGGCGAGGAGACCTCTGTTGCGCAGGAAGCCGCCAACGTGGCCCCGGCCGACGCCAGCGTGGTGAAGGCGTTCAACACGATCTTCCGCAACGTCTTGGAGGAGGGCCGGCCGAACGTCTTCATCGCCGGCGACAACGCGCAGGCCAAAGCGGACGTGTCGGCATTCATCGAGAGCCTCGGGCTGCGCCCCGTGGACGCCGGTGGTCTGAAGATGGCGCACTGGCTGGAAGGAATGGGCCTGCTCACCGTCAGCCTCGCCAACAACGGGGTCGGCCACTGGGACTTCGCCCTCGGCGTCGACGAATTCACCGGCTGAGTCGCCCACGGTCAAACAGCAACCCGTCCTGAGCAAACACTGCTCAGAACCTCGGCTACAACCCTGAAGGAGCGTTGTCGATGAGCAACTCATACGTGCGGCTCGGACTGGTCGCCCAGGCGGTCTTCGTCGCCAGCTGGCTGGTTGCGGCGTCCTGGCAGGGGATCCTCCGACGGGCCCAGATGTGTCCTGACAGCAGTCGTGGCTGATGGCAACGACGGCGACCGACTCGACCGCGCAGAGCCTGTGGAGGCGTCGGCGCGGTTCGCCGCTGCGTGCGTTCCTGCAAACCGAGTCTGGCAGCGGCGGCGTGCTGCTGGGAGCAGTCGTCTTGGCACTCGTCTGGGCCAACGCCGCCCAAGGGTCGTACGACGCGTTGTGGCAGACCCGGCTCGGCATCAGCGTCGGTGACCTCAGCGTCGCCCACGATCTGCGGACCTGGGTCAATGACGGAGCGATGACGCTGTTCTTCCTCGTCGTCGGGCTCGAGGCCCGGCGCGAGTTCGACCTCGGTGACCTTCGCGAACGTCGGCGAGTGATACTTCCCTTCCTGGCGGCCCTGGTCGGGATGGCGATCCCGATCCTCATCTTCCTGGCAGCCAACGCCGCCACCCCGGCCGGCCAAGGGTGGGGCGTCACGATGTCCAGCGACACCGCGTTGGCGCTCGGACTACTCAACATTGTCGGCCGCGGCGCACCCCAACGCGTAAGGGTCTTCTTGCTCACCATCTTCGTGGTCGACGATCTCGCCTCCCTGCTGGTGATCACGTTCGTCTACAGCAACGACATCCAAGTGCCGAACCTGATCGCCGCCGCGGTCGCCTTCGGCCTGCTCCTACTCAGCACGGCCTTACACCTTGGGCCGCGGTGGCTGCCGGGATTACTGGGCTTTCTGCTCTGGGCCGCGCTGCTGAACAGCGGCGTCGATCCTGTCGTTGCCGGCCTATTGACCGGCCTGTCCGCCTCGGCCTACACCCCCGAACGCAACCGCCTGGAGCAAGCGACCCGGCTGGTCAGACAATTCCGTGAACAACCCACCCCCGATCTTGCCCGCTCGGCCAGCCTCAGCCTGACCACCACCCTGTCGCCGAACGAGCGGCTCCAGGCGCGGTTCCACCCATGGACCAGCTACCTGATCGTTCCGGTCTTCGCCCTGGCCAACGCCGGCATCGCCTTGAGCCCTGGCTTCCTGCGCCAGGCGTACACCAGTCCACTCACCCTCGGCATCCTGGCCGGTTATGTGATCGGCAAGCCGGTCGGCGTGTTCGGTGGATCCTTCCTGGTCACGCGACTGAGCAAGGGCCGGGCGCAGCCACCGATCGGCTGGGGCGGCGTCCTCGGCAGCGGAACGCTGGCCGGTATCGGTCTCACCGTTGCCCTCCTGATCGCCGACCGTGCCTTCAGCGGTATGGAATTGGCCGAGGCGAAGCTCGGTGTGCTCAGCGCGGCAGCGATGGCCGCGCTCCTCACCTGGCTGATCTATCGGATGATCGGCCTACTGCCGGCACAGCGTCGAGCACGGACCCTGATCGGGGATGCCAGTGTCGTTCAGGACTTGGTACCGGCCGTCGACGTCGAGCTGGACCACGTCCGCGGTCCGGTCGACGCCGCGATCACGGTGATCGAATTCGGTGACTTCCAATGCCCGCACTGCGGCCAGGCGGAATCCATTGCTCGTTCTTTGCTGGCCGAGGAGGATGTGCGATTCGTCTGGCGTCATCTCCCACTGACCGATGTGCACCCCGATGCACTGCTGGCCGCCGAAGCCACCGAAGCCGCCGCAACGCAGGGAAAATTCTGGGAAATGCACGATCTGCTGTTGGCCCAACAGAATCAGCTCACGCCCGACGATCTGCTCCGGCATGCCCGCCAGCTCGGGCTCGACGTCGATCGATTCGACCGCGAGCTGTCGGACCACACTCACCAGGCCCGGGTCGCCCAGGATGTCGAGTCGGCGGATCTGAGCGGCGCCACTGGCACGCCGACCTTCTTCATCAACGGCGCCCGTCATTACGGCAGCTACGACCGGGTGACCCTCGCGGCGGCCATCACCACGGCACAAGCCCAACTGCAAGCCCGGAAGCATCGCAGGCAGGCGGCAGGGATGCCCTGAATTCGGAGCCGCGTAGTCGCTCCGGAAGCCACACCCGAACCGAAAGTTCAGGAGAGCAAGACAATGACCTCATCGGCACCCGCGCCTACAACCTCTATCCGCCCATTCACCGTCGCGATCTCGGACTCCGAGATCGAGGACCTGAAGTTACGACTTGCCAGAACGCGATGGCCGAACGCGGAAACTGTCCCCGATTGGACGCAAGGTGTCCGCTTGGAGAATGCCAAATCGCTGATCGACTACTGGGGGCGAGAATACGATTGGCGCCGATTCGAACGAGAGCTCAACCGCTTTCCTCAGTTCGTGACGGCGATCGATGGGTTGGACATTCACTTCATCCACGTTAAGTCGAAGAATCCGAAGTCTATGCCGCTGATTTTGACGCACGGTTGGCCCGGCTCGATCGTCGAGTTCCTGCAACTCATTGGCCCACTCACTGACCCGGTGGCGTTCGGAGGAGCGGCCGAAGACTCATTCGACGTCGTCATTCCGTCGCTGCCTGGATTCGGGTTTTCCCAAAAGCCGACCGAGACCGGGTGGACCGTGTCACGTATCGCAACCGCATGGGTGGACCTCATGAGGCGTCTCGGCTATGAGAACTGGGCCGCGCAAGGCGGTGATTGGGGTGCCGTCGTAACCTCCGCCCTCGGGGCGATGCGGCCTGTCGGCCTTCTCGGGATTCACTTGAACACTCAGTACGCCTTCCCCGCACAAATCCCTGAAACGCTGTCACCCGAAGAACGCTACGCCGTGGACACCCTCGCCCTCTACACCGGCAATCTCGGCGGATCAAACCACCTCCAGGCGACGAAGCCGGAGACCGTCGGATTCGCCCTGGCAGACTCTCCGGCCGGCCAGGCCGCCTGGATCTACGAAAAGTTTCAATCCAAGACGGACAACAACGGGCTCGCCGAGTACGCGCTCAACACTGATGACATGCTCGACGCAATCTCGCTGCACTGGTTCACAAACAGTGCCGCGTCGTCCGGCCGCATCTACTGGGAGAACAGTTCGGGCAGCCTAGCTGGCCCAAAGCTCACGCTGCCGGTCGCGGTCACTGTGTTCCCGCGCGACATCCCACGACTGCCACGAAGCTGGATCGAAGACACCTACTCCAACCTGATTCACTATGGCGAAGCGGGCAAAGGCGGACACTTCGCAGCTCTCGAGCAACCCGAGATCCTGATCAGCGAAATCCGCACTGGGCTAAGGAGCCTCCGCTCGTAGCGTCAGTGTGCGCCCGGGCCGGGGATCAGGTCGACGTCGTTCGGATGCATCGGCTCGCCGCAGTGGCTGCAGCGCGGGTCGACGTGTGCGATCTCGCCGCAGGCGTGGTGGCGGTAGAGGACAGGCGGACCGTCGGGTCCGGCGAGCCACCGGTCGCCCCAGCGCACCATCACCATGAGCATCTCGACCAGGTCGGCCCCCTTCGTGGTGAGGTGGTAGTCGAACCGGGGGCGCGCGTCGTACGCGCGGCGCTCGAGGATCCCTTGCTCGACCAGATGGTTGAGCCGTTGGGTGAGCACCTTGCGCGAGATGCCGAGGTCGGCCTGGAGTTGGTCGAAGCGGTGCATCCCGACCCAGACGTCCCGCAGGATCAGCGGCGACCACGGCTCACCGATGACGTCCAAGGTGCGCGCGATGGAGCACGCCGCCGTACCGAACTGGGTCCTTTGCATGGCTCGACCCTACCTCTCGGGGTTCCCTGGGGAAACTCGGTGTGCTACGGTCTTGGGGTCTCTTCAAGGAACCCCGAAGGAGTGGATCATGATCTTCGCCGCATTGGCCGTGTCCGTCGACGGCTTCATCACCGGCCGCGACCCCGGGCCGGGTCGCGGCCTGGGCGACGGCGGCACGCTGTTCGACTGGTACAGCGACCCACACAACTCCGCCTACTTCACGGCGCTCGCCGACCGGGTCGGTGCGGTGGTCACCGGCCGTACGACCTACGACGACTGTGAGGGCTTCGGGGGCGGGAGTCCTCATCCCACGGCTCCGATGGTGGTCGTCAGTCATCGCCCCCAGCCTGCCGAGTACGTCGACTCGGACCGGCAGAGCTTCGCCGGCAACGTCGAGTCCGCACTCGAGCGGGCTCGTGAACTCGCCGGCGGCAAGGACGTCGGGATCCAGGGCGGCGTCACGCTCGCGTCGGCGATCGACGCGGGCCTCGTCGACGAGGTGATCCTGCATCAAGTGCCGGTGCTGCTCGGCTCGGGCCGACCGTTCTTCGCGCCGTTGACCCAGCACGTCAAGCTTTCGCCCCTCGAGGTCGTGCCCGGAGCCGGCGTCACCCACCTGCGCTACGCGATCAAGAAATAGACAGGTCAGCCGTCGACGCGGAGTCCGGAGACCGCGGTGGAGATGATCTTGGTCCGGTCGGGGTCGCCGATCGGGGCGGTGCCGAGGAAGATCGAATAGGAGCCGGGCGGTCCGGCGTTGACGACGATCACGGTGATCTGGTCGCCCTTCATCGCCCGCCCTGCAACGCTGACCTCGGTGATCGTCTTCCACGCGTCCTGGCCGTCGATGGTGATCTTGGCACTGCTGATCGTCTTGCTGTCGGTGTAGCCGCGGTAGTCGCCGGCGCTGATCGCGCACCGGGTCGAGAGCTCGGCTGCTTGTTGTGGGGTTTGGAATCCCGGCTGGATGGCGACCGTGCCGACGGCGATCCATTGCGGCCAGACCGATCCGGTGTCGTCGTCGGTGATCTTCGCCTGCTGGCCGTGTTCGTCGTACCACCAGCCGAAATGATCAAGAACGTCCGGCTTGCCGAAGCCGGACCCGGAGATCGGCTGGAAGGAGAGCGCTCCGCCGTGCACTCGGCCGTCCGAGGGGTGGTCGACGGTCCTGGTCGGTTCGCCGTCCGGGCACCGGGTGACCGGCGGTTTCGCCGTCGGGGTCGAGCCGGCCGAGGTCGGCGACGCGGCGTCGGAAGCTGTCGACGTGGTACGGGAACCGGGTGTCGGTGAGCCGGCCGTCGAGGACCTGGACGGACCGCTGGCGATCACCGGCGGCGGCGTACCGACGGGATTGTGGTCGGGACGGAAGATGATCACCAACGCGCCCATGATCACCACGGCCAGCGCGAGCACGCTGCCGATCACGATGATCCGCCGCCGGCGATTCGGGTCGGCGACCGACTCGGCCGCCCACCGCTCACCGTCCCAATAGCGGAACCGGCCGGGGGAGGCTGAGGGATCGGGGTACCACCCGGGCTCGGCCATAACGGTCAACGTAGCCAGCGCGGACGCCGGATCCGGCCAGGACACGCGCGGACTCGGCCGTCAGCCGCCCACTTTCAGCCCGGACAAAACCTTCTGGTCCAGCGCCAGCCGCTGTTGATCACCCAACGGGACCATGCCACACCACACCGAGAATGCATCCTGCCGGCCGTCGTCGACCACCACGAAGGTGAGTTGATCACCGGCAACCCGGATCTGCGGGGTGTCGTCGTGGATCTCGGCGGTCACGATCCAGCCGGGATGCCCGTCGACCGTGATCGCCGCGTCCCGGATGTCCTTGCGGCCGGTGTAGTTCAGATACCAGTCGGTACGGATGGCGCAACCGAGCGAACTGTGCGCGGCTTCCTCGGTGGTGGAGAACCCCGCCGTACGACGTACCTCGCCGACGGCGAAGATCGACTGCCAGCCCGGCTCGGTGGTCTGGTTCACCCCCTGGGTGTCCCACATCCAGCTGAGCATGTACTCCGGTTCGGGATCCGAATAGCCCGGTACCGGTGCCATCGACAACCGTCCGCCGTGGATCCTGCCGTCCTGCGGATGCAGAGCAAGATCGGCCGGCTGGCCGGCCGGGCAGGTGCCGGCGGTAGCCGACGACCCGTCGGCGGTCCGGGGAGCGGACGGAGCGGTGCTCGAGCCGGTAGCCGTCCCGGCGCTCTGCCAGCCGCTGGTCGACGGCGCGGACGCCGGATCGAGATCAAGACTGCCGACGTCGTCGGTACGACGCATGATCAACACCACGCTGACCACGACCACGACCAGCACCAGAGCCGCGATGCCGACGGCGCGACCGGGATGGTGGCTGTCCTCCCGCGGCGGCAACGGACCGCCGGTGCCGGGTGGCGGATCGGCCGGGTCGTCGGTGGTGGCCTCGGACCAGGATTCGCCGTCCCAATAGCGATAGCGCCCGGGCATACCGCCCGGATCCGGATACCACCCGGTCATCGCCATGCATCACCCTCGGCCGCAGTTCTGTCTGTGACCAGACAGTAATCCGGCCATGCAATTGATCAGTCGACCCGCAGTCCGGCGATGGTGTTGTCCAGCGTGTCGATTCTGGCCGCGTCACCGATCGGGACGAATCCGGCGAAGAACGACAACCGGCCGGCGTCCCCGGTGTCGAGCACGATCACCTCTACCACGTCGCCCTCGGCATGCACCCGCGGATCGTCCACCCGGATCTCGGAGCGGATCGCCCAGCCGGAGTGTCCGGCCAGCGTGAATCTCTTGCTGGACAGGGTTTTCACCCCGGTGCGATGTTGGTAGTAGCCCGACGTCGCGGTGCATTGCATCAGCGCTTCGGCCGCCTGCTTGGGGTGTTTGAACCCGTCGGTGGCGTGCAACGCGCCGACCGCGAGCATCGCCCACCAGTAGGTCTCGACGGTGTCGGAGGCGCCGCTGACGTCCCAGGCGTAGCTGAGCCCGGCCGCGTACCCGTCGTCGCGGACCCAGCTGCCGCCGGGTTGGGCGATCGACAACCGGCCGCCGTGGATCCGGCCGTCGCCGGGGTGCAGCTCGTGAGCCGACGGATTGCCGTCGGCACAGGCAACCTGGCCCGGCGGACGGACCGACGCGTCGTCGCCGGGATCATGCTCGGACGGGCTGGGCGAGGGCGTTCTGGTCGGGGTCGGTGATGCGGTCGGCAGCGGGCTCGAGTCGTCCCAGCCGCTGGCCGTTGGCGGCGGCGGATGGGGATCATCGCGGACCGAGTCCCGGCCGGTTCCGAACGATCGGACCGCCAGCGTCACGATCACCGCGAGCACCAGTACCGCGGCAAGAGCCGCGATCAGCGCTCCGCCGCGCCCCCGTCGGGGCTGTGGATTCGCGCCCGGCGGCGGAGCGGACGGATCGGCACTGGTCGCCGGGGACCACTGCTGCCCGTCCCAGTACCGATAGCGGCCGGGTATCCCGCTCGGGTCGGGATACCAACCACTGTCTGCCACGTGTGCTCCTCGGCTCAACCAGCTGCGACCTGCCAATCGGGTGATTCGTGGCAGAACCTTAGATCACCGAGGGAGCGGGAACGCCGTCAGCGCAGGCGTTCCTCGACCCGTTCCACCTTGGCAGTGAGCTGGCCGGTGTAGCCCGGCCGGATGTCTGCTTTCAGGACCAGACTGACTCGCGGCGAACGTGCGGCGACCGCGTCCACGGCCTGCTTGACGACGGCCATCACCTCGTCCCATTCGCCCTCGAGGTTGGTGAACATCGCATTGGTCTCGTTGGGCAGACCGGAGTCACGGACGATGCGGACGACCTCGGCGACGGCGGCAGAAACCGAGCCGGTCTCGTCGGGTGCCGAGGGGGAGATGCTGAAGGCGATGATCATGGCCTCACCATACGGCTGTCCGAATGGTGGATGCGCATCTTGCTATCCGGATGATCAACTGGCGTCCCACGGATCGCCACGTACGGTGTCCGGGTGACTACGCAACAGCTCCGAATGCCCGGCGGCCGCGATCTGCGGCGCGCCATGCGTTGTTGCCGCTGATTCCCCGGCTGCTTGAAACCCCAGCCCTGTTGATCTTCTGGTGAGCCCGGCTCACCGACAGTCCACCCTCCTCATCCCAATCCGGTTCGTACGCAGCGATTCGCGTACCGACCGGCCCTGGTCGTGCGCCCAGCCGCGCGGCAGGACAGAAAGGAATCCCATGTCCACAAGCGATCTCGTACGCCGGTTGCCGCGAGTTCTCGGCGTTTTCGCAGCCTCCGCGGCCTTGTTGTTCGCCGCCGCCTGCGGCTCCGACACCGGCTCCCAGGCGGGCGACGCCAACCAGACGGTCAAGATCGGCGTCACCGACGGCGCGGAGCCGTACTGGCAGACGTACAAGCAGAAGGCCCAGCAGGAAGGCATCAAGGTCGAGCTGGTGAACTTCTCCGACTACAACCAACCCAACCCTGCGCTGGCGCAGAAGCAGCTGGACCTGAACGAATTCCAGCATCTGCAGTACCTCGCCGACTACAACGTGCAGTCCAATCAGGACCTGGTGCCGATCGGTGCGACGGCGGTCTACCCGCTGCCGCTCTACTCCAAGAAGCACAGCGCAGTCGATCAGATCCCGGCCGGCGGCAAGGTCGCGATTCCGAACGATCCGACCAATCAGGCTCGGGCCCTGCTGGTGTTGCAGGCGGCGAAGTTGATCACGCTGAAGGACGGCGGCAACTCGCTGTCCACGCCGGCCGATGTCGAGGCATCCAGCAAGGTGACGGTGGTGCCGGTCAACGCCAGCCAGACCGCCGCCAGCCTGGCCAGCGTCGATGCGGCCATCGTCAACAACAACTACGCCACCGCGGCGAAGTTGACCAAGGATCAGATCATCTACACCGACGACGCCAACGCGCCGGAGTTCAAGCCCTACATCAACGCCTTCGTGGCCCGGGCCGCGGACAAGAACAATCCGACCTATCTCAAGCTGGCCAAGCTGTATCACGATCCCGAGGTGGTCGCTGCGGTAAAGAAGGACCTCGGCACCGACGGCACCTTCAAGACCAACTCCGAGTCGGATCTGCAGACCACGCTGACCACCATCGAAGATCAGATCAAGGCCAACCGCTGATGCCGGCGCTGGTGCGGCTCGCCGGAGTGAGTAAACAGTTCGACCGTCCGACGGCGGTGCGAGCCGTGGACAACGTCGATCTGGAGATCAACTCCGGCGAGATCACCGGCGTGATCGGCTACTCCGGAGCCGGCAAGTCCACTTTGGTGCGGTTGATCAACGCGCTGGAACGGCCGACCTCGGGGTCGGTGCTGCTGGACGATGTTGATCTTGGAAAGTTGTCGGAGCGGGAACTCAACCGGGTCCGCGCGGAGGTCGGGATGATCTTCCAGCAGTTTAATCTCTTCGCCTCCCGTACGGTGGCCGGCAATGTCGGCTATCCGTTGAAGTTGGCCGGGCTCGGCCGGGCGGAACGCGAGGCCCGGGTGGCTGAGCTGCTGGACTTCGTCGGACTGTCGGCCCGGGCGGGCGCGTACCCCAGTCAGCTGTCCGGCGGTCAGAAGCAACGGGTCGGCATTGCCCGGGCATTGGCCACCCGACCCAAGCTGCTGCTGGCCGACGAGGCGACCAGCGCCCTGGATCCGGAGACCACCGCCGACGTGCTGGACCTGTTGCGGCGGATCAATCGTGATCTTGGTACCACCATTGTGGTGATCACCCACGAGATGGACGTGGTGCGCTCGATCTGCGATCGGGTGGTGGTGATGGAGCAGGGCCGGATCGTCGAGCAGGGCGACGTGTTCGACGTCTTCGCCCGACCACGCGCGACGGCGACTCGGCGGTTCGTGCAGTCGGTGCTGCATGATCTGCCGGATCCCGCGGTGATCGAGCGATTGCGTGGTGATCACGGCGGCACCATCGTCACGGTCGGCGTGATCGATCAGCGCGCGGCGATCTTCGACCGGCTGCGCGACCCGCGGGTGCACAGTGCGGTGATCTACGGCGGGATTTCCGAGATCGCCGAACGTCCGTTGGGATCCCTGACCTTCGAGTTGACCGGGGAGGCGGACGCGATCCGGGAGACGGTCTCGTCGCTGGCCGAGATCACCACGGTCACCGAGTGGCCGGTCGGGAGCCGCTGATCATGGACTGGACAACGCTGCTGCCGCAGTTGGGGACTGCCTTCCGGCAGACCGTGATCATGGTGGTGATCACCTTGTTCGCCGGCGGCATCGGCGGCTTGATCATCGGCACCGCGCTATATGCGACCCGGCCGGGAAACCTGGCCCAGAACAAGATCATCTTCACCATTCTCAATGTGGTGGTGAACATCGTCCGGCCGATCCCGTTCATCATCTTCATCACCGCGATCGGACCGCTGACGCTGGCTGCGATCGGCACCACCATCGGAGTCCGGGCGGCGGTGTTCCCGATGTCGTTGATGGCCGCGGTGGCGATCGGCCGGATCGTCGAGCAGAACCTGGTCGCCGTCGATCCCGGCGTGGTCGAGGCGGCCCGATCGATGGGCGCGAGCCGGCTGCGGATCCTCTTCTCGGTGGTGATTCCGGAGGCGCTGGCGCCGCTGATCCTCGGCTACACCTTCATGTTCATCGGCATCGTCGACATGTCCGCAATGGCCGGCTACATCGGCGGCGGCGGTCTCGGCGACTTCGCCATCACGTACGGCTATCAGCAGTTCAACTGGGCCGTCACCTGGGTGACCGTGCTAATCATGATCGTGATCGTCCAGGGTGCCCAGTTGCTCGGTAACGTGTTGGCCAAGAAGGTGCTGCACCGATAGCCGAATCACCGGCCTCGGTCGCGCTCATTCCCCTAGGGTGGGCTCAGTGCTCCGGCAGCTCCGCGACGGAGCCTGATCGCGCCCCCGAGGTGGTTGCATGGTCCAGACCCGAGATCCACGTTTCCCCGATCCGAGCAGGACAGGGACGGTGCCGTTCCGCGGCCATCGGACCTGGTATCGCGTCACCGGCGACCTTGATCATCGATCGGAGCGGGCTCCGCTGGTTGTGCTGCACGGCGGCCCGGGCGCGGCACACAACTACACCCTGATGATGGCCAACCTGGCGAACCAGGGCAGGGCAGTGATCCATTACGACCAACTCGGCTGTGGCGAGAGCACCCACTTGCCCGAGGCGCCGGCCGACTTCTGGACAGTGCAACTCTTCGTCGACGAACTGCGAGCCGTCGTCGACCATCTCGGCGTCGGGGATCGTTTCCACCTGCTCGGACAGTCCTGGGGCGGCATGCTCGCGCCCGAGGTGGTGCTGTCCGATCCGACCGGCTGGACTACCTGCTGGTCCCGACCCTGCTGTACGTGTTCGCGGCCGAGTCGATGTCGGGCATCTTCCCGGCGGTGCCGAAGTGGGCGTGGATCATCGTCTTCCTGTTGATCAACACGGCGATCAACTACATCGGCATTTCCTTCACCGCCGTGGTCAACCGGCTGTTCCTGGCCGCCGAGGTGATCTTCATCATCATCTTCGTGATCATGGCCATCACGGCGATCGCCAAGGGCATCGACGGCGCCACCTTCACCACCACGCCGTTGTTCAACAAGGAATACTTCAGCGCCCCGCTGGTGGCCACCGCGCTCTCCATCGCCGTACTGTCGTTCCTCGGCTTCGACGGCATCGCAACGCTGGCGGAGGAGAGCAAGAGCGGGCACAAGTCTGCCGGGGTGGCGATGATCGGCGGTCTGGTCGTGGTGGCGATCTTCTTCATCTCCCAGACCTGGCTGGCCGGGATGCTCGTGCCGAACACAACCTCCTTCCCGGAAGACCAAGCAGGCAACGCGTTCTTCGACATCGTCGGGCGGGTCTCCAGCCACGCCTGGCAGGTGGCGTTTCTGGCGATGAACGCGCTTGCGGTGGGTATCGCCAACGCTGTTGCTGCGCAGAGCGCCACCTCCCGGCTGCTGTTCTCGATGAGCCGAGACGGCCAGTTACCGCGCTTTCTGTCGCACATCAACGCCAAGAACCGAGTGCCGGAACGGGCGATCCTGCTGGTCGCCGGCATTACTTTGGTGCTCGGGCTCTTCTTCGTGGGCCAGATCGGTTTGATCAGCAGCCTGGTCAATTTCGGCGCGTTGACCTCGTTCCTGCTGCTGCATCTGTCGGTGATGATCTTCTTCGGAGTACGCCGCCGTTCGTCCAACATCCTGCTGCACTGGGTGGTGCCGATCATCGGCTTCTGCATCATCGGGTTCGTGCTCTGGAACGCCGAACCCGCGGCGAAGATCGGCGGCATCGCCTGGTTGATCATCGGCATCGGCGTGCTGATCTACTACACCCGGCGAGGGATCGGCATCCTGCCCGAGCACCGCGCCGACTCGATCGAAGCATCCAGCAAGGAGTGATGATCATGACTCAGCTTCTGACCAAGGATCGGTCGAGGGCCGGCTTCTCGGCGGAGATCGAGCCGGTGTTGAGCATCCGGCCGGGTACCGGTGAGGTGATCGGCTTCGAGACCGACGACGACGCGTACGCTCAGATGGAGGAACTGCGAGACCTGAGCAGGATCACCGCGACGCTCAACCCGGTCACCGGCCCGGTGTACGTCGAGGACGCACGGCCCGGGGATGTGCTGGCGGTGACCATCCACGACATCGAGCTGAGCGAGTACGGCTGGTCGGTCTACATCCCCGGCGCCGGTGCGCTGGCCGCGCCGATGGGCGAGGAGTGGTACGTCCGTCGAGTGCCGGTCTCCGACGGCGTCGTGCAGCTGACCGATCGGCTCAGCTGTCCGACCGCGCCGATGATCGGCTGCATCGGAGTCGCTCCGGCGTCGGGCGAGATGTCAACGGTGATGCCCAGCTATCCGACCGGCGGCAACATGGACCTGACCGATGCGCGACCCGGCTCAACGGTCTACCTGCCGGTTGAGGTGCCAGGTGCATTGCTGTCGATCGGCGACCTGCATGCGGTGATGAGTCGCGGCGAATCTTCCTTCGTGGCGATTGAGATCGCCGGCCGGGCCATGATCAGCGTCGACGTGATCACCGGTCGCCGGCTACGTGCGCCTCGCGTTGAGACCCCCGACGAGCTGGTGTGCGTCGGTCTGGGCGACCCGGTGCAGGTGTCGATCGATCACGCCTACGAAGATCTCTTTGCGGCGCTGGTCGACGAGTACGGGTTCACCCGCGAGGACGCGTACACGGTGATGAGCGCGGTTGCGCACACCGAACTCGGCGGTCCGACCGGCTCCCTGGCGCCCGATCCGCTGCATCCGTTCCGGGCCACGGGCCAGGTCACCCTGGCTCGGATCGCCAAGTCCTACTTGGGTTCCAGTCGGCTCGCGTGACGAAAGCGCAGAGGATCCGCTGACGTTCAGGCTCTTTCGTCGCGTACCTTCGGTTCTGCGGCTCAGACGCAGCTGGGCAGCGGATCTCACCAGCGGTTGTGGACGTCCTCGACCCAGCCGAGGATGCCGGAGAACGAGACCGGTTCGCGATCTGCGGCGGCGAAGGTGCCGGACCAGTGACCGAAGTACTGATCGGTGGACGAGGACAGGACCAGCAGGTTGGTGCGGGAAACCTTGTCGTGGAAGGGTTCGAAGGTCGCGTCCAGGCCGCCGCCGGTGATCCGCCAGGGCCGGCGCCAGGCGGTCCGGTCGAAGTCCCAGTCCACCGGCTCGTCGATGTAGTGCAGCCGGTCGTCGATCAAGATCGCGTTCTCGGTCGAGCCGGTGCCGTCGGTCCACTGGCCGCCGAGTTGGATGCCGATCACGTGAGAATCGGTACGACCCGAACCGGCGCCCCAGTTCCAGCGGATGTCGTACGGCCAACGCCCTCGACCATGATCGAGTACCGCCCAGGACTCGCCCGCGGGCACGTCGCTGGTGCGACCGTCGACGGTCACCGATCCGCGCGCCGGCCGGGCGACATCCTTGACCGTGTACTGAAAGCGGGTGTCGCTCCACGGCACCACCACGGCCAGCCGTTCATGATCATCGGGCAGCTCGGCCACCACGTCGAAGGATGCTCCTGCCGACTCGGCCCGAAGTCGGGTCCCGGTCGGCGTCTCGTCGATCAGGATCTGCAGCGACCGTGCCCGACCCCGTGCCGGCCCACGGGCCATGGTCCCGGGCAGCCGTACGCCGCGGGCCGGGATCAGCGTCACCGCCGTGTCCCGACTACGTCCGGAGTCCCGCTCGAACACCCACATCTCGTGTACGGCGGCGTAATCGACGCTGGACACGGTCAGGGCCATGATGTGGGTCGGTGTGGTGATGCACCAGTACTCCCAGCGCTTGTTCCGGCCGAAGAACCGGCGGCCGTCGCGGCCGATGCCGTCGGTGTTCAGCAGCGGCCGCCGGGCCCAGCCGACGGCATCACGGTTCAAGCGACCGTTCGGCAACGTCAATGACGCCGGCTCGGTCAGTTCTCGCAACGCCATCTGGGTGACCCCCTCCGAGACCCGATGGCGGCAGCCTAGCTACGGTCACCCGATCGCGGACTTGCTCGACGAAACTGCGGTTCCCCTTCGCCCGAATGCAGCCCGTTTATCGAGCAAGTTCGCCGCGGTGACCCAGCCTTCTGCTCAGGTCCTCCGCCGAGGACAGGACGGCGGCAACCATCCGCTCGTGCTCGTGGGGGCCGAGCGAGTCGTAGGGATAGGTGACGGCGAGCCCCGCCACCGGATGTCCGGTGTGATCATGGACCGCGGCACCGACCGAGGACAGCCCTGGCGTGACCGAGCCCTGTTCACTGGCGTAGCCACGGCGGCGGACTTGCGCCAGCTCCGAACGCAGCGCGGTCAGGGATCGCGGCCCGCCACCGTGCCGGACGACGAAATCGGCGCGATCGCTGAACAGCGCCCGCACCTGGGGTGCCGGTAACGCGGCCAGGATCGCCAAACCGGATGCGGTCAGCTGTGCCGGCAGCCGGACGCCGACGTCGGTCACCAGCGACGGCCGGCGCGGTGCTCGTTCCTCGATCACGTAGAGCACGTCGTTGCCGTGCAGGATCACCAGATGTGCGGTGTGCGTGGTGGTGTCCACCAGCTGCCGCAGCACCGGCCGGGCGATCCGCTGCAGCGGGGCCTGCCGCGAGTAGGCCGAACCCAACTCGTACGCGGCGATGCCGAGTCCCCAACGCCGATCTTCGCCGAGATGGCTGACGAAGCCGGCCTCACGCAGCACCGCCAGCAGGTGGTAGGTCGAGGACCGCGGCAGGTCCAGTTCGCGGGCGATCGTGACGGCAGGCAACGGGTCGGCGTGCCGCGCCAGCAGTTGCAGCACGGCCAGCGCCTGGGTCGCGGCGGGCACGTTGGTCACACCGAGCATTCTGCCTGGTCGAGCGCGTGACGTCTCAGATCCCAGACAGGTATGCCGCGTCAGGGGTGCCGGCGGATGCTGCGGCGTGGATGTAATACCTCCATGGCAATTGAGGTGGAGATCGGTACCGGACCGGTCAGTTTCGATGACGTGGTCGCCGTCGCGCGGCATCAGGCAGCCGTTCGGTTGAGCGACTCCGCGCGGTCGGCGATGGCGGCCAGCCGGGCCGTGGTCCAAGGCCTCGCGGCCGACACCATCCCGCACTACGGCGTCTCCACCGGCTTCGGCGCGCTGGCCACCCGGCACATCCCGGCCGAGTCCCGGACCCAGCTCCAGCGCAGTCTGATCCGCTCCCACGCCGCCGGCTCCGGGCCGGAGGTGGAGACGGAGGTGGTCCGGGCGCTGATGCTGCTGCGGTTGTCCACCCTGGCGACCGGGCACACCGGTGTCCGCCCGGTGATCGCCGACACCTATGCCGCGCTGCTGAACGCCGGACTCACCCCGGTCGTGCACGAGTACGGATCGCTCGGCTGCTCCGGTGATCTTGCTCCGCTCGCGCATTGCGCGTTGGCGATCATGGGCGAGGGCGAGCTGCGGGATCGCTACGGCGTACGCCGCCACACCGCCGACGCGCTGCCCGAGTACGGCATCGAGCCGGTCGAGCTGGTGGAGAAAGAAGGGCTGGCACTCATCAACGGCACCGACGGCATGCTCGGGATGTTGATCTTGGCCATCACCGACCTGCGGCGGTTGTTGATCACCGCCGACCTCGCCACCTCGATGAGTGTCGAGGGGCTCCTCGGCACCGACGACGTCTTCGCCGATGATCTTCAGCGGCTGCGGCCGCACCCGGGCCAGTCGATCAGCGCCGGCAACCTGCGCCGGCTGATGGCCGACAGTCCGATCCGCGAGTCCCACCGCGATCCGGCAGCCTGCACACGGGTGCAGGATGCCTATTCGTTGCGTTGTGCGCCGCAGGTCAACGGCGCCGCTCGGGACACTGTTGATCATGCCGAGACCGTTGCTCTGCGCGAACTCGCCTCGGCGATCGACAATCCGGTGGTCACCGACGACGGTCGGGTCGAGTCCAACGGCAACTTCCACGGCGCCCCGATCGCCTATGTGCTGGACTTCTTGGCGATCGTGACCGCCGATGTGGCCAGCATGAGCGAACGTCGTACGGATCGGTTCCTGGACAAGGCACGCAGCAACGGCCTGCCGCCCTTCCTGGCCGACGATCCCGGAGTCGACTCCGGGCACATGATCGCGCAGTACACCCAGGCGGCGATCGTGTCCGAGCTGAAGCGGCTGGCCAACCCCGCATCGGCAGACTCGATCCCGAGCAGCGCGATGCAGGAAGATCACGTCTCCATGGGGTGGTCGGCGGCCCGCAAGCTGCGGCGCGCGATCGACGGGCTGACCCGAGTGCTGGCGATCGAGTTGCTCACCGCCGCTCGAGGTCTCGAACTACGGGCACCGCTGGACCCCTCTCCCGCCAGTCGAGCGGTGATCAGCGAACTGCGCAAGCACACCCAGGGTCCCGGACCGGATCGGTTCCTGGCGCCGGAGATCGAGGCGGCGGTGTCGGTGGTTGCCGAGGGTCGTGCGGTTGCGGCGGCACAGGGGGTTGTCGGTGAGTTGGGTTAGCGGTTCTTCGACAAGCGCAGGACCCTCTGTGGAAAGGAAGATGATCATGGAAGGCGCACGCCTGGTC
Organism: Microlunatus elymi; assembly: GCF_007362775.1. Lineage (NCBI taxonomy): Bacteria > Bacillati > Actinomycetota > Actinomycetes > Propionibacteriales > Propionibacteriaceae > Microlunatus > Microlunatus elymi. Next base: position 4,275,091 of record NZ_CP041692.1, on the reverse strand, counting down.
CGCGCTCCGCGCGGCACCACGTTGACGGCACGGAGTTGGAGCACCGAGGCACCACTGCGGATGCTGCAGAACAACCTCGATCCCGAGGTGGCCGAGAGGCCCGATGATCTTGTCGTGTACGGCGGCACCGGTCGTGCTGCTCGGGACTGGAAGTCCTTCGACGCGATGATCAGGACCCTCACCACGCTGGCCCCGGACGAAACCATGCTGGTGCAGTCCGGCCGGCCGGTCGGCGTGATGCGGACCCACGAGTGGGCGCCGCGGGTGCTGATCGCCAACTCCAACCTGGTCGGCGACTGGGCGACCTGGCCGGAGTTCCGCCGGCTGGAGAAGCTCGGGCTGACCATGTACGGCCAGATGACCGCCGGGTCGTGGATCTACATCGGCACCCAGGGCATCGTCCAGGGCACGTACGAGACCTTCGCCGCCGTGGCGGACAAGCGGTTTGGCGGCACGCTGGCCGGCACCCTGACGTTGACCGGCGGCTGCGGCGGGATGGGTGGCGCGCAGCCGCTGGCCGTCACCCTGAACGGTGGTGTCTGTCTGATCGTGGACGTGGACGAATCCCGGCTGCGTCGCCGGGTCGAGCACCGCTACCTGGACGAGGTCGCCGATGATCTTGACGATGCGGTGGACAAGGCGACTCGGGCCAAGCAGGACAAGCGCGCCACCTCGATCGGTGTGGTCGGCAACGCGGCGACGATCTTCGGTGAGTTGCTGCTCCGCGGCGTGGAGATCGACATCGTCACCGACCAGACCAGTGCTCACGACCCGTTGAGCTACCTGCCCGAAGATGTTGATCTTGACGACTGGCAGGACTACGCCGACGCCAAGCCCGAGGAGTTCACCGACCGGGCCCGGGCCTCGATGGCCAAACATGTCAAGGCGATGGTCGAGTTCCAAGATCACGGCGCGGAGGTGTTCGACTACGGCAACTCGATCCGGGACGAGGCCCGCAAGGGCGGCTACGACCGAGCCTTCGAATTCCCCGGCTTCGTGCCCGCCTACATCCGGCCGCTGTTCTGTCAGGGCAAGGGCCCGTTCCGGTGGGCTGCACTGTCCGGCGACCCCCAGGACATCGCCGTCACCGACAAGGCGGTGCTCGACCTGTTCCCGGACAACGAGCGGCTGCACACCTGGATCAAGGGCGCACAGGAGAAGATCGCCTTCCAGGGGCTGCCGGCCAGGATCTGCTGGCTCGGCCAGGGGGAACGCGACAAGGCCGGTCTGGCCTTCAACGAACTGGTTCGCTCCGGCAAGATCAGCGCGCCGATCGTGATCGGCCGTGATCATCTGGACACCGGCTCGGTGGCATCGCCCTATCGGGAGACCGAAGGCATGATCGACGGTTCCGACGCGATCGCCGACTGGCCGCTGCTGAACGCCTTGATCAACACGGCCTCCGGCGCCACCTGGGTGTCCATCCATCACGGCGGCGGCGTCGGCATCGGCCGCTCCATCCACGCCGGTCAAGTCAGCGTGGCCGACGGCACCGAGCTGGCCGCGCAGAAACTGGAACGGGTGCTCACCAACGATCCGGGCATGGGCATCATCCGGCACGTCGACGCCGGCTACGAGATCGCCGAGCAGACGGCGGCCGAGCAACATGTACGGATCCCTATGCAGGAAGGGAATTGAAAGGTTCTTCGACAGGCTCAGGGACCAGGTGAGGGATCTTCGACAGGAAGGTTGATCGATGACGACAACCAGCAGTACAGAAATCCGCGGGATCGAGCGGCGCACGATCGATCCGGTGCCGGCGAGCGAACGGCACGGCAGACCGTTCAATCAGTTCACCCTGTGGTTCGGCGCCAACATGCAGGTCACCGCGGTGGTCGACGGGGCACTCGCGGTGGTGTTCGGCGCGCACGCGATCTGGGCGATCGTCGGACTGCTGATCGGCAACCTGGCCGGCGGTGCGGTGATGGCACTGCATTCGGCCCAGGGTCCGCGGCTCGGGCTGCCGCAGATGATCAGCAGCCGGGCCCAGTTCGGCGTGCTCGGTGCCGGCATCCCGTTGATTCTGGTGATCATCATGTACCTCGGCTTCGCCGCCACCGGTACCGTGCTGTCCGGCCAGGCGATCAACGCCATCCTGCATGTCTCCGCCCCGGCGATCGGGATTGTGATCTTCGGTGCGCTGACGTTCGTGGTGGCCGCGTTCGGCTATCGCTGGATCCACGCTCTGGGACGGATCGCCACCGTGCTGGGGATCCTCGGCTTCCTCTACCTGACGATCAAGATCTTCGTCGACGAGGGTGCGCACACCCTGCTCGGCAACCCGCACTTCGACATCGTCAGCTTCCTGCTGGCGATCTCGCTCGGCGCCGGCTGGCAGCTGACCTACGGCCCGTACGTGGCCGACTACTCCCGCTACCTGCCGGCCGATACGCCGGAGCGGAAGACTTTCGGCGCCACCTTCGCCGGCAGCGTGATCGGTTCGATGTGGTCGATGTCCTTGGGCGCGCTGATCGCCTCGGTGCCCAACAGCACCTTCCTGGACAGCCAGGTCGGTTTCATCGGCACCCTGGCCGGACCGGCCGCGATCGCGTTGATCATCTATCTGGTGATCGTGATCGGCAAGTTGACCGTCAACACACTGAACGCGTACGGAGGTTCGATGACGATCCTGACCACGGCCACCGCATTCCTGAAGCGGGACCGGGTCAGCCCGGCTGTCCGGATGATCTGCGTGTTCTGCTTCCTGGCCGTATCGGTGATCATCGCGTTGGTCGCCAGCGCAGATTTCCTGAGCAACTTCAAGAATTTCGTGCTGCTGTTGCTGATGGTCTTCACACCGTGGAGTGCGATCAACCTGGTCGACTACTACTTGGTCTCCAAGGAACGGGTGGACATCCCGGCGCTCTACGACCGGCACGGCCGCTACGGATCCTGGAACGCCACCGCGTTGATCAGCTACGCCGTCGGCGTACTGGCGCAGATTCCGTTCCTGGCGCAGTCGCTCTACACCGGTCCGATCACCAAGGCGCTGGGCGGTGCCGACATTTCCTGGCTGGTAGGGCTGTTGCTGACCGCGGCCGTCTACTACCCGTGGGCCAAGCGCACCAGCAGTCCACCCGATCGGCTGATCCCCTTCGACCGCCCGACGACCACCGACACAGCAGAGGAGGCCGCGGCGCCCGACCTGCAGGGCTGAGCGCGCCGCGATGATCATGACCGACCAATTCGACCGGATGTGGTCCGAGCTACTGCCGATCGGGCGCAACGAGCACACCGGCGGCTATCGCCGCTACGCCTGGACACCCGAGGACGCGTTGCTGCGGGACTGGTTCGCCGCCGAGTGCAGATCTCGGCGACTGGAACTGACCGAGGACCGGCTGGGCAATCAGTGGGCCTGGTGGGGTGATCCGGACGGCATGCCCGGCATCGTCTCCGGCTCCCACCTGGACTCGGTCCCCGACGGCGGCGCCTACGACGGACCACTGGGTGTGATCAGTGCACTGGCGGCCGTCGATCGCTTGCAGCGTGAGGGATTCCGGCCGGCCCGGCCGATCGGCGTGGTCAACTTCGCCGACGAGGAAGGAGCCCGATTCGGCGTCGCCTGCGCCGGCTCCCGGGTGATCACCGGGGCGATGTCGGCCGAACGCGCCCTGGGGCTGACCGACGCCGACGGAATCAGCATGGCCGAGGCGATGCGAGCGGCCGGCCGAGCCGTCGACATCGGCCGGGACCCGGCAACCCTGCGGCGGATCGCCGGCTTCGTCGAGCTGCATGTCGAACAGGGCCGAGGCTTGATCGACCGGGACGCCGCGGTCGCCGTCGGCACCGGCATCTGGCCGCACGGCCGCTGGCGGCTGGAGCTGCCGGGGGAGGCCAACCATGCCGGCACCACCCGGCTGGAGGATCGCCGCGACGCCATGCTTTCCTGCGCCGTTGCCGTCGAAGCCGCCCGGCAGAGCGCCGAAGCACACGACTGCGTGGCCACGGTCGGCAAGGTCCGGGTCGAGCCCGGTGGGGTGAACGCGATTCCGTCCCGGGTGGTCTGCTGGCTCGATGCTCGAGGGCCGGACGAACGCAACGTGCGCGCGGCCGTGGCGGAGATCTCCCGGGTGGTGAACGGTCTTGGCGGCACCGTCGGTGAGGAGTCCTGGACGGCGACCACCAGCTTCGATCCCGGGCTCACCGGGCGAGTCAGGGAACTGCTCGGCGGGCACGTCCCGATGCTCGGCACCGGCGCCGGGCACGACGCTGGAATCCTTGCCACCGCAGGGATCCCGGCCACCATGCTGTTCGTCTGCAACCCCACCGGCATCTCCCACTCGCCCCGCGAGTACGCCAGTCCGCAGGACTGCCACGCCGGCGTCGCCGCCCTCACCACGGTGATCAGGGGGCTGACCGGATGACCGACTACTGGGCCGAGCACGCGTGTCTTCCGACCGGCCCGGCCGACAACGTGCTGCTCACCGAACAGGACGGACGCTGGACCAAGATCATCACCGGGGCCGAACCGGGCAGTGCGCATCGCCTGCCGGGCGTGCTGTTCCCCGGTTTCGCCAACTGCCACAGCCATGCCTTTCACCGGGCGCTGCGCGGTCGTACCCATCAGCCCTTCGACAAGCTCAGGACACCGCTCGGGCAAGGATCCGCCGGTGGGGTGGAGAACTTCTGGACCTGGCGGACGGCGATGTACGAGGTGGCCGCCCGACTCGATCCGGACTCGTATCTGCGGCTGGCCCGAGCCACCTACGCCGAGATGGCCCTGTCCGGCATCACCGCGGTCGGCGAATTCCACTACCTGCATCACAATCCGGACGGCTCGCCCTACACGGATCCGAATGCGATGGCGGCCGCACTGCGACAGGCCGCTGCCGAGGCGGGCATCCGGCTGACCCTGTTGGACACCTGCTACCTGGCGGGCGGACTCACCGGCCAGGGCCACCAAGCACTGTCAGGTCCGCAGTTGAGATTCGGCGACGGCGACGCGGACGCCTGGGCCGCCCGCACGTCCAAGCTGACGCCGGACGACAACACGCGGATCGGTGCCGCGATCCACTCCGTACGCGCCGTGCCGCGTGATCAACTGCATACGGTCGCGTCCGCCGCAGCCGACCGGCCGCTGCACGTTCACCTGTCCGAACAACCGGCAGAAAACCAAGCCTGCAAGGACTTCTACGGTATGACCCCGACCGCGCTGCTGGCCGAGGCCGACGCCCTGGGCCGGCGCACCACCGCGGTGCACGCGACCCACCTGGAGGCTGCCGACGTCGCCGAACTCGGCCGGACCCGTACGACGGCCTGCTTCTGCCCGTCCACCGAGGCCGATCTGGCCGACGGTATCGGCCCGGCCCGGGCATTGGCCGATGCCGGCGCGCCGCTCAGCCTCGGCACCGACCAGCACGCCATGATCGACTTCTTCGCCGAGGCCCGCGCACTGGAACTGCACGAACGACTCGCCACCGGACACCGCGGTCGCTTCATCCCGGCGGAGTTGATCAAGGCCGCCACCGCGCACGACAGCATCGGCTGGCCCGACGCCGGCCGGCTCGAGGTCGGCAGTCGGGCCGACCTGGTCGCGGTCCGAACCGATTCGATCCGCACCGCCGGCGCCGAGCCGGGCCAGTTGATCATGGCCGCGACCGCGTCCGACGTGCACACCGTGATCACCGGCGGGATGGTCGTGGTCGATGATCATCGGCATCGGCTCGGCGACGTCGGCCGGCTGCTCGCCGACGCGATCGAACCCCTGTGGAGGCAGCCGTGAGCAGTACCGTGATCACCGGCATCGGGGAACTGATCACCAACGATCCTGATCATGAACTCGCCACCGGTCAGCTGGGCCTGATCAACAACGCGGCGATGATCGTCGACGACGAGCAGATCGCCTGGGTCGGCCCGGCCGGACGGGCGCCGGAGGCAGATCGGCGGATCGACGTGCAGGGCCGGTGCGTGCTGCCGGCCTTCGTCGACAGCCATACCCACCTGGTCTACGCCGGTGATCGCTCCGCGGAGTTCGCCGCTCGGATGGCGGGCACCCCCTACGACGGCGGCGGCATCGCGGTCACCGTCGAGGCCACCCGCTCGGCGAGCGACGACGAGCTCAGATCCCTGCTGGCACAGCGGATCCGCGAGCTTCGCGCCCAGGGGACGGGGACGGTGGAGATCAAGAGCGGCTACGGACTGTCCGTCGCCGACGAGCAGCGGATGCTGCGGATCGCTGCGGAGTTCACCGCCGAGACGACCTTCCTCGGCGGTCATGTGGTGCCACCGGAGGCCCGCGGAGACCGGAGCGCCTACGTGGAGCTGGTGACCGGAGAGATGCTTGCGGCTTGTGCTCCGTACGCGCGCTGGATCGACGTGTTCTGCGAACCGCACAGCCCGCACGCGTTCACCGAGGACCAATCCCGGCGGATCCTGCAGGCCGGGATCGCGGCCGGGCTGCTGCCCCGGGTGCACGGCAATCAGCTCGGTCCGGGGCCCGGTGTGCGGTTGGCGGTCGAGTTGGGCGCGGCCAGTGTTGATCACTGCACCTATCTGACCCGGGCCGACATCGACCTGCTGGCCGGCTCGGACACGGTCGCTACTTTGCTGCCCGGGGTGGAATTCTGCACGCATTCGCCCTATCCCGACGCCGGTGCCCTGATCGATGCAGGCGTCACGATCGCGCTGGCCACCGACTGCAACCCCGGCACCTGCAACTCCAGTTCGATGCCGCTGATGATCGCTCTGGCCGTCCGCGAGTGCGGTTTGACCACCGAGCAGGCGATCCGGGCGGCGACAGTCGGCGCCGCGAAGTCCGTGCGGCGGGAAGACATCGGCCGGGTCGGCGTCGGCTGCCGGCCGGAGTTGATCGTGCTGGACGCACCGAGCTATCTGCATCTGCCGTACCGGGTCGGGGTGCCGGTCACGCACCCGATCAAGATCACCTGATTCGGGTCGTTGACTTCGCGGCATTGAGTCGGGGCTGAGCCCGGCCACACGCGGTTACTACAGTTTGTGTAGTAGGAGCGTGGGGAGGGGGACTGCATCATGCGTACGATCCTGGGGCGTCCGCGGTGGTTCCGGCCGGTGGTGGTCGCGGTGTTCGCGCTGATCCTGGTCTGGTTCGCCGTGGTGCACGAGACGCCCGCGCACTCGGTCGTTCGCAGCGCTTCCGGTCGGCCCGCTGTGCCGAAGCCGGGCCAGGTCGTCCCCAGCCCCGATCACGTGGTCGTGGTGATGTTCGAGAATCAGGGCGAGTCCCAGATCATCGGGCGTCGATCGGCCCCGTACCTCAATTCACTGGCCCGGATGGGCGCGTCCTACGACCACAGCCACGGCGTCACCCATCCGAGCCAGCCGAACTATGTGGCGCTGCTGTCGGGATCGACCCAGGGTGTGAAGAACGACAAGTGTCCCGATCATCTCGGCCCGCGGCCCAACCTCGTCCGGCAGCTGCTCAACGCCGGCCACACGTTCTCCGGCTACACGGAGGACCTGCCGACATCGGACCGGCCGCCGGCCGGACACACCAGTTGCAGCCGGTTGCAGCGTGACACCCTCGCTCGTACACCCTGGATCGACTTCAGCAACATCCCGGCGAGCGTGAACCGCCCGTTCAACGCTCTGCCGGCCGACCTGTCGAAGCTGCCGACGGTCTCGTTCCTGATCCCGAGCCTGTGCCACTCGATGCACTCCTGCCCGATCTCGTCCGGTGACGCCTGGGCTAGCCGGGTGCTGCCGCGCTTTGTGAACTGGGCCCGGACGCACAACAGCCTGCTGATCGTGACCTTCGACGAGGACCGTGACACCCCGGTCAATCACATCCCGACGATCCTGGTCGGCCCGATGGTCCGGCCCGGCGTCTACGGTCAGCCGATCGACCACTACGACGTGCTGCGGACGCTGGAGGACATGTACGCGCTGGCCCCGTTGGGGCACGCGAAGCAGGCGGCACCCTTGACCTGCTGGCAGGCCTAGACCTGCCGAGTCACGCCCGGACGACCGCTCCGGCGCGGCCAGACCCGCGGAAGACAAACAGCGGCTCAAGTGGCAGCATCGGACCCGTGAGTGATCCCACGCAAGTCCAGACCATCGCCTACCCGGCACCCGGATCTCATCCGTCGCTGCGTGAGGACCAACCGGTCGCGCCGCATGTGATCGTGCTCTTCGGCGCCACCGGCGATCTGGCCCGGCGCAAGCTGCTGCCCGGGCTGGCGCACTTGTCCCTGTCGGAGCTGGTGCCCGACATGGAGGTGGTCGGTACGTCGCTGGAGGACATGACCGACGAGGAGTTCCGGAAGTTCGCCTCCCAGGCCATCCGTGAATTCAGCCACCGGCAGCTGGAGCGTGATCAGTGGTTCCGGTTCGCCGAGAAACTGACCTATGTGCCGACCTCGGCCGGTGCCGAAGGGCTGGCCGCTGCGGTCAAGGCGGCCGAGGAACGGCTCGGCGGCCCGGCACAGCGGATCCATTACATGAGCGTGCCGCCGGCCGCTGCGCCGATCGTGATCAACACCTTGCGCGACGCCGACCTGGTGGAGCGGTCCCGGGTGATCATGGAGAAGCCGTTCGGCACCGACCTGGCCAGTGCGATCAAGCTCAACAACCAGGTGCACGAGACCTTCGACGAGGATCAGATCTTCCGGATCGATCACTTCCTGGGCAAGGAAGCGGCGCTGAACATTCTCGCCTTCCGCTTCGCCAACGGGCTGTTCGAGCCGATCTGGAATCGCAACTTCATCGACCACGTACAGATCGACATTCCCGAGACCCTCGGGCTGGATCGGCGCGCCAACTTCTACGAGGCGACCGGGGCGTACAAGGACATGGTGGTCACCCACCTGTTCCAGGTGCTCGCGTTCGTCGCGATGGAGAGCCCGACCGCGTTGGAGTCGCGGGCGATCAGCGAGGAGAAGAACAAGGTCTTTCGGTCGCTGGAGATGATCGATCCGGCCCAGGTCGTCCGCGGTCAGTACATGGGCTACCGGCAGGAGGAGGGTGTCGCCCGGGACTCCGAGACCGAGACCTTCATCGCCCTCAAGGTGGGCATCGACAACTGGCGCTGGGCCGGGGTGCCGTTCTACCTGCGTACCGGCAAGCGATTGGCGGAGGGCCAGCGGATCATCTCGATCGCCTTCAAGGAGGCGCCGAAGTCGATGTTCCCCGGGGGCTCCGGAGTGGGCTCCCAGGGGCCGGACCATCTGACCTTCGACCTGGCCGACGAGTCCAAGGTGTCGCTGTCCTTCTACGGCAAGCGTCCCGGCCCGGGGATGCGGCTGGACAAGCTGAGCATGCAGTTCTCCACCGACGAGACCGATCGTGCCGCGGACGTGCTGGAGGCGTACGAGCGGTTGTTGCTGGACGCGATGCGCGGCGATCACACCCTGTTCACCACCGCCGAGGGCATCGAGGCGCTGTGGGAACGCTCGGAGTGGCTGCTGAAGATGCCGCCCCCGGTCAAGCCGTACCCGCAGGGATCCTGGGGCCCGAACGCGATCCACCAACTGATCGCCCCGCACGCCTGGCGGCTGCCGTTCGAGCGGACCTGGCGCGAGCATAAGGCGAGTAAATAGCCGGGGGCGACCCCCCGGACCCCCGCCGCGGTCACCGATGCGCACGACTCGCGCCGCCGCCTCCGCTTCGCTCCGGTGGCGGTCTCGCGCTGGGGCGCTCGACTGGTAGTTCATTGCCGCTTCAAACGTTCGACGTGACGGCTCGACGTTTGGGGGAGTGGGGCGGTTACGTGAGCGTTACTCACACCAGGCAGACTCAGCCTCATGGACAAGCAGACCGAGTTCGTGCTTCGGGCGGTCGAGGAGCGCGACGTACGGTTCGTACGGCTCTGGTTCGCCGACGTGTTGGGGTTCCTCAAGTCGGTGGCGATCGCACCGGCCGAGTTGGAGGGCGCCTTCGAGGAGGGCATCGGCTTCGACGGTTCGGCGATCGAGGGCTTCGCCCGGGTGTACGAGGCCGACATGGTCGCGCGTCCGGATCCGTCCACCTTCCAGGTGCTGCCGTGGCGCAATCAGAGCCCGGCCACCGCACGGATGTTCTGCGACATCAAGATGCCGGACGGTTCGCCCTCCTACGCCGACCCGCGGTACGTGCTGAAGCGGGCGCTGAAGAAGGCCGGTGATCTCGGGTTCACCTTCTACACCCATCCGGAGGTGGAGTTCTTCCTGTTCAAGGGGGAGAGTCGGCCCGGGGAACGGCCGATCCCGGTCGACAGCAGCGGCTACTTCGACCACACCCCGCAGAGCATCGGCAGCGATTTCCGTCGCGAGGCGATCACCATGCTGGAGCAGATGGGGATCTCGGTGGAGTTCTCCCATCACGAAGGCGCGCCCGGCCAGCAGGAGATCGACCTGCGCTACGCCGACGCGTTGAGCATGGCCGACAACATCATGACCTTCCGGGTGGTGGTCAAGGAGGTCGCGCTGTCCCAAGGTCTGCAGGCCTCTTTCATGCCGAAGCCGTTCACCGAGTATCCGGGCTCGGCGATGCACACCCACATGTCCCTGTTCGAGGGTGACAACAACGCGTTCTACGACGCCACTGCGGAGAATCACCTGTCCAAGGTCGCCCGGCACTTCATCGCCGGCCTGCTCGCGCACGCCGCCGAGATCGCCGCGGTCACCAATCAGTGGGTCAACTCGTACCGCCGGTTGGCCAGTGGCGGCGAGGCGCCGACCTACATCTGCTGGGGCCGCAACAATCGTTCCGCGCTGGTCCGGGTGCCGACCGCCGGCAAGCCGAACTCGACCCGGATCGAGCTGCGATCGCTGGACTCCGGCGTCAACCCGTACCTGGCGTTCGCGCTGATCCTGTCCGCCGGGTTGGCCGGCATCAACGGCGAGTACGAGATGCCGGCGGGTGCCGAGGACGACGTCTGGTCGCTGACCGAGCGGGAACGGCGGGCGATGGGGATCAAGCCGCTGCCGCAGAATCTGGACGAGGCGATCCGGGTGATGGAGGACTCCGACCTGGTCGCCGAGACCCTCGGTGATCACGTCTTCGACTTCTTCCTGCGGAACAAGAAGCAGGAGTTCGCCGACCACCTCCGCCAGGTCACCCCGTTCGAGTTGGAGCGGTTGCTGCCGGTGCTCTGACATCTTGCTCCGAAGCTGTGGATAACTCGGGCGTGGGCGCGCCGGAGCCGGGTTAGTCTCCCCGTATGGCGGAGAACGGGGACCTGGAAGAGCGCGTGTCGATACTGGAAGACAAGATCAAGATCGTCGCCGAAGACGCGCGGGCAGCCCGGCATCTGGCGGCGGCGCAGGACCACGAGGTGTCGGATCTCGCGGTGCTGGCTGGTGCGAACCGCGCGGCGATCAGCGCGCTCGGCGAGCAGACCGCTGCTGGGTTCGTGGCGGTGCATGCGGAGATCGCCGACCTTCGCTCGGAAATGGACCGGCGCTTCGAGCAGGTGGACCGGCGCTTCGAGCAGGTGGACCGGCGCTTCGAGCAGGTGGACCGGGGATTCGCAGAGATGCGAGCACGTCTCGATCAGACCGCGGCCGGCATGGCACAGATCGCCGAGATGATCGGCGTCCTGATCGAGCGTGGCGAGGACGGGCGCCCCGAGGAGCCGTCAGCCGGCGGCGACTGACCAGCTCGCTGTCGTCACACCCTGACCAGCTGCTCCGTCACACCCGTAGGCGGTCCGACCGGCACCGCCGCGGGAGGGATCAGGGATGACGACGCTGACAAAGCAACACGAGACCGACGAGGGACGGATCCGGGACCGAATCGGCATGATCATCGACGGCATCAGGGACAAGGACCTCGAGGTCCTCAAGCAGGTGTACGCCCCGGAGGTGGTCTCCTTCGACGTCGAACCGCCGCTCCAGCACGTCGGCCTGGACGCCAAACTCAAGAACTGGCAGCGGGCGTTCGCGATCTTCGCCGACATCTCGTACGAGGTCCGCGACCTGGCGGTCACCGTCGGCGACCAGGTCGCTTTCGGCCACGGCTTCGGCCGACTCAGCGGCACCCTCCAGAACGGCATCCCGACCGACGGCATGTGGGTCCGCGCCACCTTCTGCTTCCAGAAAATCGACGGTGACTGGCTGATCACCCACGATCAGGCGTCGGTCCCGTTCGACATCGCGACCGGTCAAGGAGTCACCGACCTCGAGCCCTGACCTTCGACGGCTCGCGGCGTCGTGCGGTAGCGTGCTGAGCGGTTCGGGGCCCGCGACCGAGGGAGATCGCCATGCGCAGACTGTTGTTGATCATGCTCACCGGACTGGCCGGCGTCGCGCTGGTCTGCGCCGGGATCGGGGTGCCGACGGCCGAGGCGGCCGACATCTCCGCCGGCTCCAGCAAGTACGGCAAGGGTTGGAAACGCTGCACACCCAAGCTGAACGGCGTAAGGACCACGGTCGGCGCCAAGCAGCGCACGGTGATCGTGGTGAACCAGAAGTCAAAGACCTACGCCAACACCGGGTTCTACGTCCGGATCAACGGCAAGAAGTGCTCGTTCCAGCGGATGTTCCTGGCCACCAAGAGCAGGGTCGGCTACGGCGGCACGGTGGCCGGCACCCAACGCAAGCAGGGCACCGGGACGACGCCGCGCGGCACCTACACGATCACCACGGCGTTCGGGCTCAAGGCCGATCCCGGATCGTGGGTGAGCTACCACCGCGTCAAGTCCGGCGACTACTGGGTCGAGGACAACCAGAGCAGCCACTACAACACCCTGCGGAACAAGAAGTCCGGCGGATTCCGCTACTGGCTGCCCGCCTCCAACAAGAACAGCAGCGAGCGGCTGACCGACTACCCGGGCCAGTACGACTTCGCGATGGTGATCAACTACAACCGGCCACCGCACGCCGTCCGCTACCGCGGCGCCGGGATTTTCCTGCACGTGAAGGGAAAGGGCGCGACCGCGGGCTGCGTCGCGGTCAGCCGGAAGAACATGCGGATCGCATTGGCCTACCTGCGCAGCGGCGACAAGATCGTGATCACGAGCTAGCGGCGGGTCCGGTGGATCGGCAGCGCCTCGGACAGATCGGCGCGCTGCCCGCTGGCCGCGATCTGCCTGGCGGCCTTGGCCCGTTGCCAATCCAGCCGACCGGTGGCCAGTCGGAGGAAGACCAGCGGCTCGGTCTCGACGACGTTCGGCGGGGTGCCACGGGTGTGCGTGGGACCCTGCGGTCCGATGCCACACTGCACCGCCGCGTACGGAGGCACCCGGACCTCGACGCTGCGGCCGGGATGGCGCCGCTCCAGCCAGCCGCACAATGATCGGCAGGCGATGGCCAGCGGCTGCCGGGGAATCTCCAGTTGATCATCCGGGCAGCGCCCATTGTGCTCGTCGACGGCATCGACCAGCTCGACGATCCGGACCCGGAGCGAATCGGACAGCTTGCCCGGTGGCGGGGTGAGTTCGCCGAGCAGTCCGGCCGCCAGCTCGGCTGCCCGGTCGTCGATCTGGCCGATGCCCTCGGCTGCCCGGCCGGTGACGAATTCGGCAAAGGCGACCAGCGCGCTCGTGTCCCGGGGACTCAATCCCGATCGTGCAGCCACACGAACAACCTACTCAGGGACTTTCCCGGTAGGGTGCGTCGGATCCGCGCGGCATCCCAGCAATGGTGATGGAGGGCCATGACCTCGCCGACCGTTGACGAAGAACTGCTGGCCGCAGCCGCGACCGGCAATGTCGATCGCGTCCAGAACGCCCTCCGGAACGGCGCGGCACTCGAGGCTCGCGACGACCACGGCCGCACGCCGTTGCTGTTGGCCGCCGCGCAGGACCGGGTCGAGGTGGCCCGGGTGCTGGTTGCCGCCGGCGCCGATCCCAACACCGTCGACGATCGACACGACACCGCCTGGTTGGTGACCGGGGTGACCGGCGGTGTGGCGATGGTCGAGTCATTGCTGCCGGGGAATCCGGACTTCACTCTGGTCAACCGGTACGGCGGGATCTCGATCATCCCTGCCAGCGAGCGTGGGCACGTGGACTACGTCCGCAGAGTGGTCGACCTGGATCTCGATCTTGATCATGTCAACCGGCTCGGCTGGACCGCCCTGCTGGAGGCGATCATTCTCGGTACGGGAGGGACCCGGCATCAGCAGGTCGTCGACATCCTGCTCACGGCCGGCGCGGACCCGAACCTGCCCGACGGCGACGGCGTCACCCCGCTCCAGCATGCCGAACAACGCGGCCCTGCCACCGTCGCCGACCGGTTGCGTCAGGCCGGCGCCCAATGACCGACGTCGTACCAGAACGCGTTGTCTGGTTGGACAATGTCCTGGTCGAGACCGCGATCATCGACACGGAGGATGGCGCCAGGACCGAGGCGAGCCCGAGTGCGATCAAGATCGTCGACGGTTCCTTCGCAGAGATCCGGATCGGCGACTCGGCACCACCGTCCGAGGCGATCGTCGACGCCGACGGGCTGCTGCTACTCCCGTCGCTGCGGGACACCCACGTGCATCTGGACAAGACCTTCTACGGTGGAGCGTGGCGGGCCCCCGTTCCGGGCCGATTCTGGCTGGCCGAGGAGGAGCGGCTGCTGCCGGAGATGTCGGAGGCGATTCCCGTTCGTAGCAACGCGATTCTCGACCTGCTGATCTCCAACGGCACGACCGAGGTGGTCGCGCACTGCAATGTTGACCATGTGATCGGCACTCGCAACGTGGAGCGTGTGCTGGAGGTCGTACGTGGCCGCGGCGATGTCGGCACCGAGGTCGTCGCGTATCCGCAACACGGGCTGCAGGACGGAAAGATCAAACCGCTGCTGGCCCAGGCTCTGCGGGCGGGTGCCTCGGTGGTCGGCGGTCTGGATCCGGGATCCCGCGAGCGCAACGTCGAACGGACGTTGGAAACGATCTTCGACCTGGCGGTGGAGTACGACGTCGGTGTCGACCTGCACCTGCACGATCCGGGCACCCTCGGCCTGTTCGAGCTCGACCGGGTGATCGACTACACGATCGACGCCGGCTGGCAGGGTCGGGTGTCGCTGAGCAACGCCAACGCGCTGGCCAACGCCGACCCGGGAACCGTCGCGGCAGCGGCCGAGCGGCTTGCGGACGCCCGCATGGCGGTCGGCACCACCATGGCCGTCGGCGGTCCGGTGATCCCGATTCCGGCCCTTTCTGCTGCCGGGGTTGCGGTTTCTCTCGGCAGTGACAGCATCACCGACATCCTCACTCCGTTCGGTCAGGGCGACATTCTGGAGCAGGTGTGGATGCTCGCGCAGCGTTTCGGCTGGTCCGACGAACGCCGGCTCGCGCAGTCGCTGCTGTTCGGCGCCGGCGAGCCGGCCCGATGGTCGGTGGACGGCCGGCGAGCCTGGCCGTCGGTCGGTGATCGGGCCAGTTTCCTGCTGGTACGGGCTTCCTGCACCGCTGAGGCAGTCGCCCGCCGGTCCTCCCGCGAACGGGTCTTTCGCCGCGGGGTCCGGGTCAGCTGACGTCGACGATCACAGCCAGGGTGCCGCCGCCCGGCGGGCCCTGGTGGCTGGCCGAACCGGAGAGATAGATCATCGTGTCCTGCAGCCAGCCGGCGAACATGGCACCGGCTGCAATCTTGACCTCGCCCGAGTACGACGGACTTTCGATCACCTGCCGCCGGCCACGCAGCAGTCCGTCCGGAGGCAGACCGATCTTGACGTAGACGGCGATCACCCGAGCCCGCTGGTCGGCGGTGAGCGGCCCCGGCCCGACCTCGAGCCCTGCCCGGCGCAGCGCCCGCGGCAGCGCGTCCACGTCGAGCAGATCACCGATCACAGCGCGTCCGACCCGCAACCGGCCGCCGGCGCCGGGGCGGTTGCCCATCAGGATCAGCTGGGTGTCCGGTCCGTTGCCGCCGACCGGTTCCCACGCGTTGGCCGAGATGCAGGCCCGACCGGACCACAGCCCCGGTTCGACGCCGACCTGATTGCCGCTCGGCAATGCCAGTTCGTGCGTCGCGACCGCGACGCCGAGTGCCGCGCTGCCGCTGGTCTTGCGAAACAGCGTGTCGTCATCGAGCGCGTCGATGTCCTTCCCGGCGGCTCGCGCGGCGGCGAGAGCCTGCTGGGACGGGTGATATGCCTTACCCACAACGTATTCCGTCTGCTCGGGGAGCAGCCCGGCGTCGTCGGCGGCGGCGCGGACGGCATCGGCGTTCGCTTCGATCACCCGAGCGGTGCCGGTCCACTGCGGCAGCATCCGCGCCGAACGGGCCGTGCCGACCGCAAGCCGCGGACCCCCGTCGGGAGCCGGCTCGGCTCGGCTACGGCTGTACACCACCAGATGCGGGGTGAGAATGCCGACGCCACCGGTGGTGAAAACCATCGGGATCGTGCCGATCTCAGGTTCGGATCTGGTTCCGCGCTCGGCCAGGAAGCGTCGTACGGCATGGTCGGCGTCCACCCGGCTGTTGCCGCCGGTGTTCGAGTCCTCGACCTTTCCGGTCACCGCGATCACGTCGTCGGGGTGTAGTCGGCCGTCGGTCAGCAGCAGGTCCAGCTCACAGACGTCACCGGTGTGCGCCATCGGCACCCGCACGGCATCGATCTGCGTCTCTGCAACCATCGGTTCTCCTCTATCCGAACGGCAAAAACTGTATACCATTTGTCGCTCAGAAGCTGTCGAACCAGCAAGGAGTGAAGATGCCGAACGACTTGTTGATCAAGAACGTGCTGCCACGCGGACACCGGCGCGGTGACGTGTTGATCATGAACTCCAGGATCGAGTCGATCGGAGCGGGGCTGATCGCGCCGCCCGGGATCGAGGTCCTCGACGGAACCGGGAAGGTGCTGGTGCCGGGGTTCGTCGACGCGCACTCGCACTTGGACAAGTCTCTGCTGGGCATGGACTGGTATCACCGCGAGCCGGGCCGAGGGCTGCAACGGATGGTTGCCGACGAGCGTGATCTGCGGCGGTCGCCGGACTGGGTCTACGAGCGACAGATCGGTCGCAACGCCGAGGTCATGATCGGCAACGGGGCGACGCACACCCGCGCCTTCGTCGACATCGACACCGATGCCGGCCTGCGCGGGCTGGAGGCGATGATCGCGGTCCGGGAACGGTACGCAGCTGCATTGACCATGCAGATCATCGCGTTCCCGCAGAGTGGAGTTGCGACCCGCCCCGGCACCGAAGAGTTGCTCGATGCGGCCCTGGGCGAGGGTGCGGACATCATCGGCGGTATCGACCCCTGCATGCTTGAGCGGAATCCGGTGAAACACCTTGATCTGTTGTTCGATCTCGCGGTCAAGCATGGTGCTGGGGTCGACGTTCATCTGCACGAGGCCGGTGCCCTCGGTGCCTTCTCAGCGGAGTTGATCATCGAGCGGACCCGCGCGACCGGGCTCGCCGGGAAGGTCGTGATCAGCCATCCCGACTTCCTCGGCGGTGTCGACGAGGTGTCCGCGCGACGACTGATCGACGGCATGGTCGAAGCCGGTATCGCGATCACCACCAACGCGCCCAGCGGTGATCCGAAGCCGCCGCTGCGGCTGGCCCGCGCGGCCGGGCTGACGATCGGTTCGGGGTGCGACGGGGCCCTCGACTCATGGGGACCGATGAACCGGTCGGACATGCTGTTCAAGGGTTACCAGCTTGCCTGGCGCAACGGCCTGTCCACCGACGAGGAGCTGGACACCGTGTACGACCTGATCAGTGTGGGTGGGGCCACGATCATGAACGTCGCCGACTTCGGCATCGCACCGGGCTGCAGCGCCGACCTGGTGCTGATGCCCGGCCAGACGCCGGTCGAGCCAATCGTCGCGCTGCCCGTCGACCGTACGGTGATCAAGGCCGGACGGATCGTTGCTCGGGCCGGAGAGTACCTGGGATGATCGGGATCCAAATGGTATACGGGACTGCCGATCGTTACCAGCGGAGTCGACCATGATCACGAAAATCCGCGCAGCGTACGTGATCGGCTATGCCGACGCTGATCACTGCATCCTGCCGGACGCCGAACTCGTCCACGACGACGATCGGATCATCCACGTGGGCGGGGATACCCGGGTCACGTCGACGCGGAGTTCGACGCCGGCAACGCGATCGTCTGCCCGGGCTTCATCGACCTGAACGCGCTGGCCGACATCGATCATGCGCTCTTCGATTCGTGGCCCGACGCCGGCCGTCGGCTCGGCCTGGTGTGGTCACAGGAATATCTTCGTGATCATGGTCCGGTGTTCGAGCGGGAGCAAGAGCGCTTTCGACGCGAGTTCGCGATCTCCCAGCTGATCCGCAACGGGATCACCACGATGATGCCGATCGCGGCGGAGACGTACAAACAGTGGTGCGAGGACTACCGCGATCTGGCCGACACCGCCGAGGCGGTGACCGCGCTCGGCATCCGGGCCTACTTCGGGCCGAGCTATCGGACGGCGGTGCCGTACACCGATGGCCGACGGATGTTGCTGCACCACGACGAATTGCAGGGCCTGGCCGGGCTGGACGAGGCCGTTCGATTCGTCCAGGACTACGACGGGACCGCCGCTGGGCTGATCCGCGGCGCATTGTTGCCGGCCAGGATCGAGACTCAGACGGAACGGACGCTGAGGCTGACCCGGCAGGCCGCAGACGAGCTGGGCGTACCGGTCAGATTGCACGCCGCGCAGGGATTGTTCGAAGTCGAGAGGATCGTCGAAGCGACCGGTCGCCGGCCGCTTCCGTACCTTGCCGATCTTGGGTTTCTCGCACCCAAGACGTTCATCCCGCATGCCTGGACGGTGCCCGGCCACCCGCTGATGCCGGCAAAGTACGGCACCGGCGACGACATCGCACTGCTCGCCGACGCGGGCACCGCGGTGATCTTCTGCCCGATCCCGACCGGACACTACGGAGGCTGCCTGCACACGTACGACTCCTACCGTGACGCGGGGGTACGGATCGTGTTGGGCACGGATTCGGCCCCGCCGAACCTGATCAAGGCGATGGACATGGCGATGATCATGATGAAGACGATCACCGGCGACCGGACCGCGGCCGCTCCGGCGGACCTCTTCCGGTCGGCGACTCTGGATCCGGCCGAAGCTCTTGGCCGAGATGATCTTGGTCGGCTGGCGGTCGGCGCGCAGGCGGACTACTTCGTCCTCGATCTGGCCGCGAGTCATGTCGGCCCGCACGCCGACCCGATCCGTACCTTGATCATGAACGGCGACGGCCGGGACATCAGCAGGGTGGTGGTGGCCGGTCGAACCGTCGTCGAGGACAGCAAGATCATCACGGTCGACGACTCGAGCTATCTCGGCCGGGCGCAGGAGTTCCTCGACGACTACATCGCCCATCACACGCTGTCCGACTACGCCCACCGCAGAATCGAGGAGCTGCAGCCCCCGAGCTTCCCGCTACGCTGACCGGGATCCGGCAGCGCGCACGGGGCAACTTTGGGCCTGGTGCGCTACGCCCCGTTGACGAAGACGATGCCGTCCGGGACGCCGGGCTTGATCTCGGTGCCGATCTTGCGGGCGAGCAGGTCGTCCAGTCGATCGAGCGGGCCGATCAGCGCGCGGCCACCGGCCTTTGCGACCCGGATGGCGGCATCGACCTTCGGCTGCATCGAGCCTTCGGCGAAGCGCAGCTCGGAGATGGCCTCCGGGGTCGCGGTGAGGATGTCGCGCTGCTGCGGGGTTCCCCAGTTCTCGCTGACGTAGTCGCCATCGGTGAGCATGATCAACGTGTCGGCCTGCAGCTCCGCGGCCAGCGCTGCGCTGGCGAGGTCCTTGTCCACCACGGCTTGCATGCCGATCTCCCGGCCGCCACTGGTCTTCACCGGTACGCCGCCACCACCGACGCAGACGACCAGACGCCCACTTTCCAGCAGCAGTTGGACCAACGGAGCCTGCACGATCCGGATCGGATCGGGGGAGGGCACCACCCGCCGGAACAGCTTGCCGTCCCGAGCGATCGTCCAGCGGTATTCGGCTGCGGCCTCGGCCGCATCCTGCGCCGAGTACTGCGGGCCGATCAACTTGGTCGGTCGATCGAAGGCCGGATCGTCCTCGCTGACCACCGTGGTGGTGAGCACCCCGGCCACCTCACGCTCGCCGGCCAGCGCATTGGACAACTCCTGCTGGATGACGTACCCGATCATGCCCTGGGTCTCGGCGCCGAGGATGTCCAACGGGTAGGCCGCGACATCGGAGTAGGCGAGATTCTGCAACGCCAGCAGGCCGACCTGCGGCCCGTTGCCGTGGGTGATCACCAGCTCGTGTTCGCGGGCCAACCCGGCCAACGCCTGACAGGTCGCCCGGACGTTGGCTCGCAGCCGGTCCGCGGTCATCGGCTCACCACGCCGAGCCAGCGCATTGCCGCCGAGTGCTACGACAACTCGCATCACTTGCCTCCAAAGGGAATCACGGTGGTGCCGGCGGTCCCGGCAAGAAGTTGATCAAGGTCACTGAGTCGTCCGATCACGGCTCGGCCGCCGGTCGCCTCGACGAAGCGGATCGCCGCGTCGACCTTCGGGCCCATCGAACCGGCCGGGAAGTCGTAGCCGGCCAGTTCTTTGGTGTCGATCTTGATCAGCGGACGGGCCTGTGGCGTACCCCAGTCGACGAAGACCGCATCGGCGTCGGTGGCCATCACCAGCACGTCCGCCTCGATCGATTCGGCCAGCACGGCCGAGGAAGCGTCCTTGTCGACGACTGCCTCGACACCGACGATATGTCCCTCGGCATCGACGGCAACGGGGATCCCGCCGCCACCGGCCGAGACCACCACGTGGCCGGCCCGCAGCAGTGACTTGACCGAGTCGATCTGGACCAGCCGCTGGGGGACCGGCGAGGCGACCACCCGGCGCGGTGCGTCACCGTCCTGGGCGAACGTCCAGCCCTTCTCGGCGGCCAGTTTCTCGGCCTCCTCGGCCGTGTAGACCGGCCCGACGAACTTGGTCGGTGCGCCGAACGCCGGATCGTCGGGATCGACCACGACCAGGGTGAGGATGGTGGTCAGCTTGTGCCCGTAGGTCATCGCATTGCGCAACTCGATCTCGATCAGATAGCCGATCATGCCCTGCGTCTCGGCGCCGAGCACGTCCAGCGGATAGCCCGCGGTCTGGGTGTACGAGGCATCGCGCAGTGCCAGCAGTCCCACCTGCGGACCGTTGCCGTGGGTGATCACCAGCTCCTGGTCTTCGGCCACCTGGGCCAGACTGCGACTGGCCTCGCGCAGATTGCGGCGCTGGTTGTCGACGGTCATTTCCTCACCGCGGCGAGAGATCGCATTGCCCCCGAGGGCGACGACGACGCGCATGATCAACTCCTTGTCGGTACGGGGTTGGCGTTCGGTCCGAACAGTTCTTGCCAGTAGGTGACGACGCCGTAGAGGGCGTCGCAACCGGAGGTGTGTCCGTGGGCAGCCACGGCGGTGACGACCTCCTCGTTCACATCAGCTCGCGGGCCGGCCGCGGTCATGATCAACTGGCGCAGGGCCGGCGATACCTGACCGTCCACGGCACAGTTCAAGGTGCTGAGCGAGACCTTGGTGGTCAGCCGAGCACCCTCCTTGCTGAGCAGCGAACGAAAGCTGCACCAGGTGCCGTCGTCGAATTCACCGGCGCCGATCGCTGCGGCGAGTATGCCGACGACGGCGTCGTCCCCGGACGGTGTCAGCCCGATTCCCCGGCCGAGCAGCGTGCGGAGTCGGGTCGGGATTTGATCTTGGTCCCGGTGGTGGATCGCCTTGCACAGCAGCCCGATCGCCGATCGGGCCGACAGTTCCTCCGGGGTGTCGGTGAACCAGCTCTTCGCCAGGGCCGGCACGGCCGCTCGGCAGATCCGGCCGACCTGCTCCGGATCCGTCCCCCACGCAGCCAGCTTGGTCTCCACCACGACCGCCGCCGAGGTGTCGATGCCGGCGACCAGATCCGGTCCGTCCAGCAGTCGAGCCAAGGTGGCCGCATCGACACGAATCCCTGCCGGTGAAGAGATCGGGCCCGCCGAGGCGTACACGACGAGCTCATCGACCAGCAGGTTCAGTCCGGTCCGGTATCGGCCGAGAATCTGGTCCGGGCCGCGGCGGTCTGCCAGGGCGGCCCGGACCGGGTCGGTGACTTCCAGCGCCATGATCGGCGCCGGGGATGGACTGATCATCGGCACAGCGGTGAGCTGTTCAGGCGTCCACGCCGTAGGTTTCGGCCAATGCTTCCAGAGCCTTGGTGAAACAGCCCAGCGGCGCGCGGACAGTGCCGGCGCCGATCTGCCCGACCCCCGGCTCCAGCGAAGCGATGCCGGTGTTGATGATCGGCGTGATCGAGGTCTCCACCACCTTGCGGATGTCGATACCGGTCGGCGTGCCCTGGAAGTCCCAGGTCGGGATGGACAACATCGCGTTGTGGCCGAAGACGATCTCGGCCATCTCCTCGCTGATCGCCTGTGCATCGCCGAGGCCGCCGGCACCGACGAACCGGGTCACCGCCGGGGCGGCGATCATCGACATGCCACCCAGGCCGAAGGTCTCGGTGATCGCGCTGTCGCCCATGTCCGGGCAAGCCTGATCCTGGGAGTAGCCGGTGAAGAAGAGGCCTTCCGGGGTGTTCACCGGAGCGGTGAACCAGCGATCGCCGAGTCCGGAGACCCGGATACCGAATTCGTGCCCGTTCCGGGTCATCGCGGTGACGATCGAGCCCTTGGTGATCTTGCGGGCGGCGTCCATGATCGCCTTGCAGGAAGCCATGGCCAGGTTGAGGAAGAACTGATCGGTACGACCGAGGAAGTCGGTCACCCCGGCCAGTTGCTCGGTGCCCAGACGGGCCTTGATCAACAACGGCGCGAAATCCTTGGCGAAGATCGCCGAGGAGGCGATGTTGCGCTGATGGAATTCGTCGCCCATAGCGATCGCGCGGGCGATCACCGGCATCAGTGGGTAGCCCTCGTCGGTGCTGGCCAATGCGGCCGACAGCGACGGGCCGAGCACCTTGGCCATCCAGTGCAGCCGATCGACGACCTCGGAGTCGAAGGCGCCGAACCGCAGCACCTTGCCGATGCCCTCGTTCATGGTCGCGTACGCGCGATTCCACTCGGTCGGGTTCTCGCTGGCACGGTTCTCCACCACCACGACGGCCATGTTCGCGCTGGTGATGCCGCCCATCGGGCCCACCGCATCGACGTGGTGACAGGGAACGAAGCGAACCTTGCTGGCGATGAACTCACGCGCGGCGGCCTCGTCGGCGGCCCAGCCCTCGAAGAAGGCGGCGCCGACGCAGGAGGCCTGCATCGGGGCGGGCATGTCGGCGAAGTCGACCGGGGGACCGGCGTGCAGCAGGGTCGGGGTCTGCTCGTCCAGGACGCCGATCACCGTACGAGCGGTGACGACGTCGACGAGCACCGGCTGGCCGGCCGTCATGGCGGCGACGACTTCGGCGTTGGCGGAGTCGATCTCGTGCCGATCGTCAGGAGCCTGGGTCTCGGTCGTGTTGACAGAAGCGTTTGTGGAGGTGGTCACGAGTTTGTCCTTCTACTTAACGATTGGCGAGCAGGCTGACGAGCCGGGCAAGGCGGGGATCGCCACCGGCGATCGGCGACCAGTCGTACTGGGTGACGGCGGCTCCGGCATCGGCGAGGTCGGTCGCGAACGAACGCAACCCGACGTTGATGATCTTGGGCGGACCGTCCAGCAGATCGGCGATCCGGGCCGGCACCGGCTGCTGATCAGCGTCAGCGACGGCATCGGCATGACCGGCCCGAGCCGATTCGATCAAGGAGATCGCATGCCGTACGGCGGCCGCATTGGAGGCCAGCACGGTGACACCGGCCTCGGTCAGGATGTCCTTCTGCTGTTGCAGATTCTGCGCATCCCGGTCGGTGCCGCAGATCGATGCCACGACCTTGATCGCGCGGCCTGCGGCCTGGGCACGCTCCAGGCCCTCCCGGATCGGTACGGCAACCGCACCAGCCGGATCGTCGGTGGCGCCGTAGCCGAGCACCAGGTCGAGCAGTACCACCGCGGTGGCCGGATCGTCGAAGACCTGCGGCATGTGATCGGTCCGCGAGGACGGGTCGATCATCGGATGCGGCCGGCCGCGGGTGTAGACGTCGTCGCCCAGGTCGATGACCTGGAAGCCGTCGTGGTCGAGGATCATCCCGTTGGGATGGTGCGGATCCAACGCCGGCAGGTCGAAGGAGTCGCGGACCAGCATCGCCGCCTCGGAGGCCAGAGTGCCGCCGGTGTAGAGCCCGACCAGATTGCGCTGGCCGGTTGCCGGCGCGAAGCCGGCGGTGCCGGTCAGTTCGACGGCCTTGGCCGCGGCCTCGTCCAGGGTCCAGGCGAAGTGAATGTTGCCGGCGCGGTCGGTCTGCGGACGCTCACCGAGGAAGAGCGCGACCACGGGCTTGCTGAGCTGGGCCGCGGCCTGCTCGACCCGGGCGCGGACCTCGGCTGCCGGCGGCTTGGTCACGATCACGATGGTGTCGGTGTTCAGATCAGCGTCCAGGGCCGACATCGCTTGCAGACAAGTGATTCCGCCGACCTCGGAGCTCAGATCGCGACCACCCAGGCCGATCGCGTGGCTGATGCCGCCACCGAGTCGATCGATCTGGATCATCACTTCCTGGGTGCCGGTGCCGGAGGCGCCGACGATGCCGATCGAACCCTTGCGAGTGGAGTTGGCGAAGGCCAGCGGGATCCCGCCGAGCGACGAGGTGCCGCAGTCCGGGCCCATCACCATCAGGCCACGGTCGCGGGCCTTGGTCTTCAGCCGGACCTCGTCGTCGATGGTGACGTTGTCGGAGAAGATCATCACGTCCAGATTGGCGTCCAGCAGAGCGTCCACCTGGCCGGCGACATGATCACCGGGAATCGACACGAGTGCGAGCTCGGCGTCGGGGGATTTGGTGAGCGCCCGGCTCAGCGAGCGGACGCCCTGGATACCGGTAGAACGACGGCTCGCGCTCTGGGCGCTGAGTTCCTCGTCGATCCGGCCGAGGACATTCTCGACGGCCTCGTCGGACTGGGCGATGACGCCGACCACGAGGTCGCCGGGGCCGGCCTGTTCCAGTTCCGGACCGTCGAAACCGGTCGCTGCCAGGATCTCCCGGTTGGCCGGGCTGCCCATCATCACGGAGACCTGATCGACTCCGTCCAGGTCGGTCAACTTCTTGCTCAGCAGCATCAACGACACGGAGTCGGAGTACTGATTGGGCTTGATCACGATTTTCAACATTGGCGCCTCCATCTGAATCCGCCGGGTGGCCGCGGCCGTCACGCATTCTGGTATACCAGAGCTGGCGGGCTCAGCACAATCCGCCGGGTGGCGCAAAGGCCGAGGTCGTACGCTGAACCAGTGCTCACAGAAGATCAGACCCCCTCTCTGCGCGACCGGGTGACCTCGCAGATCAGCGAACGGATCATCGACGGGGAGTTGCGGGCCGGCGAACGGATCCACGAGCGCCACCTGTCGGAGGAGCTCGGGGTGTCCCGGGTCCCGGTCCGGGAAGCGATCCTGACGCTGGCCGCGCAGGGTCTGATCACGGTCAAGCCCCGGTCGGGTGCCTTCGTACGGAAGTTGACTCGCCGTGACGTGGCCGAGTTATTCGACGTCCGGGAGGCGCTGGAGCCGGCCATCGCGGCGGCGGCGGCGCGGGCGCGTACCGAAGATGATCTTGCGCAGTTGCGCGCGGCGATCAACAACGCATCCGAGGCGGCGGCCTGTTTCGATGCGCCGACCGGGTCACGCTCCAACGCCGAATTCCATGCGGCCCTGGCACGGGCGAGTCATCACCGCCGGCTGCAGGTGATCATGGAACCGCTGAGTCTGACCATCCGCCGCTTGTTCCGCACCACCATCGTCGGCCACGATGCCGATCTGCTGCGTGATCATGCTGAGCAGTTGGCCGCGATCGAGGAACAGGACGTCGAGTGGGCAGGGATTCTGGCCCGTCGGCACGTGATCAGGACCCGGGAGCGGTCGTTGGCGATGTTCACCGACGAGGACGGGGCGGACGCCGAGTAGCGCCCGCCCCGTACTTGTTGATCTTGATCGATCAGCTGGCTGATTCGTCAGCCTTAATGGACAGATCCCGCAGGTGCGCGACCTCGTCACGCTCGGGCGAGACCCGAACCCGGATCCAGGAGTAGATCGGGCCGAGGAAGTTCATCGCGATGGTGGCGATCCAGCAGACGAAGACGTTCTGCGGATCCGGACCGAAGCCACCGAAGGTGGTGGCGAACATCGATGCGAAGCCCATGAACATGCCCGGCACCAGGGAGAACAGCTTGGTCCGGCCGGTGTACATCAGCGCCGAGTTCACCACGAAGATGATCACGGCCAGCACACCGCAGGTGGCCCAGTAGCCATCGCCGAGGATGGTACCGAACTGCTTGTCGAGCAAGATCACGATCAACGCGAAGGTCGACCCGGCAGGCATCGCGACCCACAACCGTTTCATGATCGACAAGCGCGGACCGCCGGCCAGGTGGGTGGCCGCCCAGCTGATGAAGATGCCCCAGACGGGCAGGTGCAGGACGCCACCGCCGATGAAGGCGGTGGTGGCGGCGAGAATCGATGCGCTGATCTCGGCTGGGATCCGAGGCTTGGTTCCGATCCGGGGCTTGACGGTCATGGGTGATCCTGGTGAAGAGTGGTGGACTTGGTGGTTTCGGCGACGACCCTGCCGCCCTTGATCACGAACGATCGGACCGACCGCGACAGTAGTGCATCGACGGGATCCGGATTGTCCAGCACGACCAGGTCGGCACGGTCGCCGACCTGCACCCCGTAGCCCTCGTCGATGCCGATGATCTCGGCGTTGCGATGGGTGACGGTGTCGAGCAGGCGCTGGAAGTGCGACGGCGATCCCATGTGCCCGACCTGGGCCAGGAACAGCGCCACGTCGAGGATGTCGGCGTTGCCGAACGGGGTGAACGCGTTGCGAACATTGTTGCTGGACAGGCCGACGCTGACGCCGACGTCCCACATCAACGTGACCGGTGCGACCCCCCGCCGGACGTTGTGATCATCGTCACGGCCATTCAGATGCATGTCGGTGAACGGAAGGACGACGATGTTGATGCCGGCCTGACGGATCTTGTCCCAGACCTGGATCCGATGCTGGCCGGACAGAGAGGCGAGCGAGGTCATGTGACCGAGGGTGACCCGTCCCTGCATGCCCCGAGCGATGGCGACATCGGCGATGTGCTCGACCAGCGCATACCGCGGATCGCTGTCGTCGACGGCGAAATCGCAGTGCATGTCCACCGGCACGTCGTACTTCTCGGCCAGGTCGAAGACCTCGTCGATGTGCTCGTGGCACTCTTCCAACGACGGCTCGTTGTACGTACAGCCGCCGACCACGTCGGCACCCTTACGCAAAGCCTCTTCCATCAGGGCGAGCGATTCGGGCGCCTTGATGATCCCTTCCTGCGGG
Source organism: Microlunatus elymi (assembly GCF_007362775.1). Lineage (NCBI taxonomy): Bacteria > Bacillati > Actinomycetota > Actinomycetes > Propionibacteriales > Propionibacteriaceae > Microlunatus > Microlunatus elymi. The sequence goes on along the minus strand of NZ_CP041692.1, from coordinate 4,247,840 downwards.
AAGGCGACGATCTGCAGGTCGATCCGATCGCGGTACTCCTCCCGCAGGGCGAGCATCGCGTCGACACCGACCAGATGGGCGATCGGGTCGACATCGGGATGGGACCGGATCGTGCCGGTGCCGTTGGCGATGGCGAGATCGAGCACCGTACGAGCCCGGTCGATGCAGTCGTCGACGGTGAACTCCGCCTTCAACGCACCGGTGACCTTGATCGCACCGGCCAGCGTGCCTTCGAGATTGGGCAGCCGGGCATCCAGCAATGCCTTGTCCAGATGGAGATGCGGCTCGACAAAGGACGGCAGCACGGCCCGCCCGCCGACGTCGATCGTCCGCAGCGGACCACTGGTCCGGTCCGCCTCGCGGGGCCGATCCCCGCCTGCATGTTCGGCCGTGATCCGCTGGATCCGGCCGTCTTCGATGGACACCGTACGAGGGCCGGGCAGCCCCGGCAGTACGGCGTTGTGGAGCACCAGGTCTGGCACCGCAGCTCTCCTTCGTCTGATCTATATCCGGTCTGGTATACCATGCCGAATTGGGCTTGGCTAGTGGTGGTCTGCCCGGAAGGGGATGCAATCAATGACTCTGTGGGATGCGCTGGCGACCATGGCGGCCGGCTTCGGTGCCGGCGCGATCAACACGATCGTCGGCTCGGGGTCGTTGATCAGCTATCCGGTGATGGTGCTCCTCGGAGTCCCGCCGATCAGCGCGAACATCGCCAACACCGTCGGCCTGGTGCCCGGTTCGGTGGCCGGTGTCGTCGGCTACCGCCGCGAGTTGGCCCAGATCCGTCCGCTGCTGCTGAAGCTCGGCATCGCCTCGGTGATCGGCGCGCTGATCGGTGCCAGCCTGTTGACCGTGCTGCCGGCTCGGGCGTTCCAGCTCGTCGTACCGGTGTTGATCTTGGCCGCAGCTCTGCTGGTGGCCTTTCAGAACAAGATCATCAAGTCGATGAAGCCGGTCGACGGGACCCGCTGGTTGCCCTTGCTGGCTTGCGTTTTCGGCGCTGGGATCTACGGCGGCTACTTCTCGGCCGCCCAGGGCGTGATCTTGCTGGCCGTGCTCGGACTGTTCCTGGCCGAAGGCATCCAGGTGCAGAACGCGGTGAAGAACCTGTTGCAGTGCCTGGTGAACATCGTCGCGGCCGTCTACTTCGTGTTCGTCGGCAAGGTCGAGTGGGAATGGGCCGGTTGTGTCGCGCTCGGTTCGATCTTCGGTGCCCTGGTCGGCGCCTGGCTCGCCCGCCGCGCCCCGGCCAAGGTGTTCAAGATCTTCATCGTCGTTTTCGGCCTGGTGATGGCGGTCGTGATGGCGATCCTGGCTGTGCACCCGATCGGCTCCTGAGCGGTTTCCTCACAGTGACAGTCGATAGCCGACGAAGGTACGAGGTGAGCCGGCCGGCGCCTCGACCGGCCCGACCGCGGCAAAGCCGCAACGCTCCAGCACCGTACGAGATCCGGGGTTGTCGACCGCGACGCGTGCGCCGACCGTACTGACGCCACGGCCCCGCGCGACCTCGAGGGCCGCGAGCACCCCGCGGGTGGCGATGCCCCGCCCCTGCAGATCCGAGGCCACCCGGAATCCCAACTCGGTCCGCGCGGGATCGTCGATGTCGCTGAGGTTGACCCGGCCGGCGATCCGCCCGCCGGCGGTGACCAGGACGAGGAACAGCGAGTTGCCGGACTCGTTCTCGGCCACCCGGTCGGCCAGCAGCTGCTCGAAGTGTTGGAAGTAGTCGTCGCCGCGATCGCTGATCCGACTCGCGAAGAACTCCCGGTTGTCCCGCTCGAATCGCTCCAGCCGCTCTGCATGCCGCATCGCCAGCAGCTCGAGTCGGATCGCATCGTCTTCGGTGTCGGTCACCACGACAGCCTGCCGCCCGCCCGCGCCGCAGGCAATACCGGTAACACGACCTATCCAGACCACGTGAATGCGTCTGTATAACGTACCCTTGCGGGCATCGGAGCCGGGCGGGTTTGGCAGGCGCCGGTGATTCCGCTGGTCACGAGGGTTTCGGTCGGCCCGTTGAGGGAACGCTCACCGGGCACGTTGTCAACGATGTCGCGATGATCGGTTTGGATCGTGAGCAGGTCGGCGAGAGGACGCGCGCCGTGGCGACGACAGCGACCGACCGTGAACTCGGGTCCGCCCTCGCCGCAGTGTGACCTACCGCGCACCGCGGATCAGTTGTCCAGCCATTCGTGGATCTGGGCGTAGAAGGCGGCGACTTCATCGGGGCGGTCGTCGCCCATGTCGTCGTTGGACGGAGGAACGCCGAGTTGGGCCAGGCTCCAGGCCAGCGCAGCGTACGACGTCCGATACTGGGCCAGTTCGTCGGCGGGAATCTCGATCGCTTGGCCTGGTAGGGCCGGTGTCAGGGTTGAGTACTCATAGATGGGATCCAGGGAGAGAATTCGCCATTCCCCTTGGCGCCGCTCGACGCGATAATTAAGTCGGATACCGGCATTGACGTAGACGGGGCTGCCATGCACCTCAAGAGTTGACCACGTCGAGGCCGACACCTCGACGTGGGCCTTACTGCCCCGAACGTTCACGACTGGGGCGAACATATGATGCACGGCGGTATCTCCGTGCTCAGTCTGCTTCTGTGAACCGGCGACGAATCCCGGCCCGTCGCCGTCATACCATGAGAGGCGGACCTTCGAGTCCGGCCAGTACGTGTCGGTCATCTGGTCCCACCACCCTCGGTCGCGACCCTGGCGTTCGCGAAGGACTAGCTGAGTGATCCGGGTGACATCATCAACGTTGCTGAAGGATTGTGGGTCCTCTGCGGGACGGGAACGATCGTCAGTGGTCATTCGCTGCCTCATCTCATCGCGGGTCCCCCTCATCCAACCACACCGCGCGCGGAGCGTTTCGCCCCTTGATCTGACTGCAATCGTGCTCCGCGACACCTCAGGTATCAGCCTGACGGGCTGAGGTTGCCGAGGGCGCAGGCATCGTCTGACGGGCATGGGTTGGGTGAGGGTCTCGCTATTTTGGTCAGGCCGCGTCGCCGTCGGCTTGGGGGGCGTCGGTGCGATGGTGTGGTCGGAGGAGCTGGGTCACGTGGAGCAGCTCGTCAAGCGTCTGGACGGCTGCATCGTTCATTTGGCGGTCGGGCGCTACGGTGCCGTTGTCGGTGAGTTTCGTTGGGGCGAAGGCCACGTTGACGGAATCGAAGATCGGCACCATTTTCAGCGTGGTGACGACCTGTTTGAGTTGCTGCACGGCCCGGGTGCCTGCGGCGATGCCGCCATAGCTGAGGAAGGTGACGGCTTTGTCGGCCCATTCCTGGTTCAGGAAGTCGAGGGAGTTTTTCAGGACGGCGTTGTAGCCGTAGTTGTATTCGGGTGTGACGAATACGTATGCGTCGGCGCGATCCACTATCGCGCTCCAGTCCTTGGTGTGCTGGTGCTGGTAGTTACGAAACTTCGGGTGGTTCGGTTCGTCCATGAACGGGAGGTTCACCTCGGCGAGGTCGATCGTTTCCACCTCGAATCTGGCGTGTTCGCGGGCCAGGTCTGCGAGCCAGTGTCCGAAGGCGGCACCGATGCGGCCCGGGCGGGTGCTGGCAATGATCACCTGCAGGAGGGGCCTGGAATTGCTCATGGCTGTCTATCTCCGTTCTCGAACTTCGTGGTTGCTGGTCGAGCAGGGCTGCAGGCCGGCGCCGCGGCTGCACTTGCTTCACTGACTGTTCTCCACCTCAGCGCCGGGCACGTCAGAAGATTGCGAGCGGGTTGACTGGGAGTCCTGTGGTGCCGGTGATGCGGGGTGGTGCGAGGACGAGCATGAAGCTCCAACGGTGCAGGCGGGTGCAGTGGTCGGCGAGGTTGTCGAGGTGGGCGGCGTCGACCAGGGGCAGGCCGAGTCGTGCCAGTGCGACCTGGTGCATTGGCATCGGAAAGGTCGGGGGGCGGGCGTCGCTGATGTCGCCGATGTAGAGGGCGGCACCGTGCGCGTCGATCCAGTCCACGGCGGTCAGGTCGAGTCCGGGGACGGGTTGGGTGATGGGCTGGTTGACGTTCCAGCCGCCGCGGACGACGATCGCGTCGCCGAGGTGCACCGAGGTGCCGGCTCGGTCGAGTGCCGCGTCGAGGTCTGTTGCGTTGACGTGGTGGCCGGCGTCGAGGCTGCCGCGGTCGGGGGCCAGGTCGAGGAGGACTCCGCGGGTGAGGATGCCCGCTGCGGCGTGGTCGGCTGACGCGTGGCGTATGCCGGTCGGTGTGACCGCGTCTGCCAGCGGAACGCCGGGATAGACCTGGTTGCCGACGGGCATGTGGGAGAGCGCGTCGAGGTGTGTCAGTGCGGCGTTGTGGGTGTTGACGAACAGGGAGTCGGTGATGGCGATCGGCTGGGTTCCGTTGAAGTTCACCACCTGCATGACGGGTGCCGGGACCGTTGCCGGGCTCCCCACGGGTGTGAGTCCGGTGGTGAGCGGCGTGGGGTTGGTGGGACGGGCCAGGCTGATCGAGGTCGCGTCGCGGACCTCGGCGGCGGCGCGTGCGCGGGCTTGGTCGTCGATGAGGTTGAGGGTGCCGATCTGGTCGGCGTCACCCCAACGTCCCCAATTGGTCGGCAGATTGTTCTCGATAATCGGAGTCTTCTTTCCTGTTCGTCGATGGTCGGCGCGGTGTGGTACTGCGGCGACGGCGCATTGGTGTCCACCGCCGCGACCGTTTCCACACCGTGCAACATGCTGCGCTTTCGGGTTGGTCCCCGAATGTGCTCACTGGTGGGTGTGCAGGCTGGTCAACCGGTCCAGGGCGGCGCGGAGGCTGGGGTCGCCGGTGCCGCGAGCGCTGAGGTAGCCGTCGGGACGGATCAGAATCCAGTGGCCGTCGCTCGCGGCGAGCGTGGCGTGAACCCGGCCGTCAGGATCCCACACACTGTGATCATCTCCGACCCGGCGGCGCTGGCTGATCGTGACCGTGTCCAGCCAGAACGGTAGGGATGCGGCTTCCGCGGCGAGGTGGTCTTGGTCTGTGGCGTGCGTGTCGCCGGTGAAGACGAGGAGGTGCCAGGTGGGGGTTCTCAGTGCCGCGCGCAGGATCGTCCAGCCGGGTGACTGAGCATCGTCAGCCCAGACCTGGGTGAGCCGCTGGCCGGGTTGCGGACCGTCACCTGACCCCTCCTCTGGGCTGTCGCCGGTTACGGTCAGCGGGCTGTCGGGGTAGGCGATGGCCAGTCCCGACATGTTTCGGATGAGTTCGCGCTGGAAGCCGCGATAGGAGTCCGGGGAATTCGGGGTGTCGCCGTTGGTGTCGTCGACCATGACGGTGTCCATCAGCTCGCTGGTCGAGGCGAGCAGAGCCTGTCCGATCGGAACGCGTTCGGCATCATAGGTGTCCAGCAGCGTGGCGTCGGCGTCGCCGTGCAGGACCATGGCCAGTTTCCAGGCCAGATTGTAGGCATCCTGGATGCCGGTGTTGAGGCCCTGACCCGAGGCCGGGGAGTGGACATGGGCGGCATCCCCGGAGACGAAACACCGCCCGACGTGCATTGAGGGGACCGCGCGCTGCTGGATGGTGAATTTCGACGTCCAGCTCGGTGTTTCCACCACGGTGTCGCGTCCCAGGGCCTGGGACAGCTTGGTGCTGAACTGGCGGGCGATCTGCTCGGGGTGTTCGGTGTCTCCTTCGCCGCTGGTGTCCAGCAGCCGCCACTTGCCCGGCTCGGGGAACGGGAACAGCATCAGTGCGCCACCGGCCGGGAACAGCCAATGCACGCCGTCGCGGTCCACATCGGTGTGGGTGATGGCATCGGCGATCAGCCAGGTGTGGGCGGGTTCACCTTCCAACGGGAGCTGGAGAGTCTTGCGAACAGTCGAGTGACCACCGTCGCAGCCCCACAGGTACCGCGCCCGCACCGTCTCCGGCACTGCTGCGGAGCCGTCACCACGGCGCAACACGGCCGTGACCGCCTCGTCGTCGTGTTCGAACGAGTCCAGCCGGGTGCCCCACTGCGGTGCGACTCCGACTGCGGCGGCATGTCCGCGCAGCACGCGTTCGATGATCACCTGATCGATGTTGAACATGAACGGAAACCGGGTCGGCAGCCCGGCGAAGCTGAAATCGAGCCGGTTGGCCCGGTCGGTCTCGTGGCGGATGAACGCGTTGATCCTCGTTCCGTGGGGTGCGATCTCGCCCAGGATCCCGAGCTGATCGTAGATCTCCAGGCTGCGGGCATGGGCCCCCAACGCGCGGCTGGTGGTAGCCGGACCGGGGGCCGCGTCCACCAGACGGACCGAAACACCCGAACGGGCCAATTGCGTGGCCGCCATCAGACCGACCGGGCCGGCCCCCGCGACCAAAACATCAACGTCATACGCCATGGAACGAACTCCTTCTGCTGCGTTAGCTATGCTGACACAGCGAGTGTTTCACCGGAGAGGAGCGGAATCAATGGGTGCAGAGGAACGCCCCGACGCGGACCTGCCACTCCTCGCGCTCCTGCAACGAGGAGTCCGCTGGTTCACCGACGAATTCCTGGAGCGCCTGGACGCCGCCGGCGTGGACCCCATCACCCCGGCCCACGCCACCGTGCTCGCGCACCTGGACCCCGGCACCGCGCTGAGCATCGCCGAACTGGCCCGCCGCGCCGGTGTCACCCGTCAGACCATGCACCGCGCCGTCACCCAACTCGTCGACGAAGGTCTCCTGACCAGCACGCCAGGACCAGGATTTCCGCGCAGCACCCTCATCGAACTGACCGCCGCAGGTTGCCGGCGTCGCGACGTAGCGATGGGGATTCTCCGTGACCTGGAACAAGCCCTCGGCTGTCAACTGGGACCCGAGGTCGTCGCGGACCTACGCCACACCCTGACGCGAACCTGGCCACGATGAGAACCGGCGAGCCGCCCACGACACAATGCAGTACCGATGCCATATCGACCACGATCAACACCGGCCCGGCAGATCGAGAGTGGAATGACACTACTCAGACCGCTACCAGCTCGACGTCCTCTCCCTCACGAAATTGCGCTGCACCCCGGGAAGGCAACTCAGAGGATGGCGCGGAGGTTGTCAGCGACCACCGCCGCGCCACGACGGGTCATGATCGTCGCGGCGTGATCCGCGCCGGGGATCAGCTCGCTATGCTGCAGCCAGGACAACTGCTTGGCATATTCGGCGATCTTCTCCGGGGTGTAGGCCGGCGCGGAGTCCGCACCGACGCTCCACTCGGCGTATACCAGCCGGGTCGGCTGGATGATCTTGGTCCAGTCCGGCGGGGTCAGCAGGGTTTCGCTTGCATCGGCGAGCATCACCTCGGCATCCAGCCGGACCCGGTGATCAGCAAGATCATGTTCGAGATAGTCCAGCAGCAGTGGGTCGTCGCCATCGAGCAGCGTCGGACCCGACAAGAAGTAGTCCCGGTACGCCGCGCCGTCGGCGAAGTACTGATCTGCCCGGGATGCCTGAGCAGCGAACGCGGCCCTGATCATCTCCGGCGACAGCCCGGGGTTGGGCATCGGGAAGCCACCGTCGATCAAGACCAGTCCGGCAACGCGATCGGGATAGCTGTTGGCGAGTTCTACCGCGACGAATCCGCCCATCGACATGCCGCACACCGTGGCCCGATCCAGTTCGAGATGATCCAGGACCGCGACCAGGTCAGAGGCGTGCCTGGCCAGCGAACTCGGCATCCCAACGGATACGCTGCCGGCCCGGCCCCGCAGATCAGGAGCGACAACAGCGATTCCGGGATCCTCGGCCCGCAGCCAGTTCCACAACCTCGCGTTGCTGCTGACTCCGTGAATGGCCAGTACGGGCGCGGTGTCGCCCGCATGCACCTCGACTGCAAGTTGTCCACCGGGAACCGTGACCTGATGCATCATCGCCATGCAAGAATCCTTCCATTCATCACGCCACGACAGGTACCCGGTCACGTCCCTACGGTTCGTCTGTCCTGGTATATGAAGGAGACGGGGCAGGTTTCGTGGCCGGTTCACAGAAGCAGGCAGAGCAGGGGCACACGGCCGTGCACCGCATGTTCGCGCCGGCCGTGCGGGCCCGGGCGATAAAGCACACGTCGAAGTGTCAGCGTTGATGTGGTCCGGGATCGCGGTGTCCGGCGTGCCCGGCAACATCAACTCGTGTGTCCGGCTGAACTACCGGGTCGAGCCGCCAAGGCGAGTGGCGGATCCTCTCGTTGGACCCTATCTGCGAGTACGCGACGCTCACGCCGGCCGGGCCGGGTCAGGTCATCGAGAATCCCGGCCGAACAGCTGACGCCGTATCGCCCCTCCTACTGGTTGCTTGCCTGGAGCCTGGCGCAGATGGGGTTGAGCCGTCCAACGACGACATGGGCGACGACCGTCCTGAGGAGGTCGCTGCCTCTACGCCCGGACGCAGCAGTGGCTGGCGGACTGACCGGGACGCTCGACGACCAGTCCGCGTTACAAGGTCACCTGGATCAGGTGCTCGTCCAAAGCCGGTGAGTGGGAGAGTTCAATCCGCAGCGGGCTCGCCGACCTGCTCAGCTGCCAGGGCTGCGGCGAAGGTGGCCAGACGGCGGCCCTGGTAATGGGCGGCGGCAAGGATTTCTTCGCCGGGACGTTGACCCGAGAATCCGGTGAAGTGCGAGGTGCCGTACGGGTTGCCGCCGGCAGCGGAGAGGGCCGGGTCGGTGTAGCCGGGCGGGACGATCAAGCAGCCCCAGTGGTAGAAGACGTTGTTCAACGCCAGGATGGTCGATTCCTGCCCGCCGTGGGCGTTGAGGGAGGCGGTGAAGGAGGTGACCGGCTTATCGGCGAGCACTCCTTGCTGCCACAACGGTCCGGTCTGGTCGATGAACTGCTTGAGTTGGGCGGTCGGGGTGCCGAACCGGGTCGGAGTTCCGAAGGCGTACCCGTTGGCCCACCGCAGATCATCCAGGCTCGCCTCGGGCACCCTAGCGGCAACCTCGTCGAGATGGGCGCGCCACGCCGGGTTAGCGTCGATCGCAGACGGGGGTGCGAGTTCGGCCACTCGACGCACCCGGACCTCGGCACCTGTCGCGGATGCGCCGTCGGCGAGGGCCTGCGCGAGGGCGTGCACGGTGCCGGTCGAGCTGTAGTAGATCACGGCGATCTTGGCGGTCATAGGACTCTCCTGCGTCGGGTTTCGGCTGAGCGAATGCCGATGAATCCTGATCGTATCGATCGGATACTGGTGACTTCAACGTGGCATACTTTCCCCGTGGATACTGAGTGCTGCGGCGGCGACATCTACGATCCCGGCTGCCCTGGTCGACTCGCACTTGACCGCATCGGTGACCGGTGGACGGTGCTGATCGTGGGCATCCTCGAGTCCGGCACCCACCGGTTCAGCCAACTGCGTGACGCCGTCGGCGGGATTACCCCGAAAGTCCTCACCCAGACCCTGCGGGCAATGGAACGCGACGGATTGGTCACCCGCACGGTCTATGCCGAAGTTCCCCCACGCGTTGAGTACTGCCTGACCGACCTCGGACGGAGCCTGGCCGTACCGATCGCCGCTATCCGGACCTGGGCCATCGACAACATGGCCAACTTCACCGAAGCCCCATCCTCCTGAGCCATCACCGTTGAACACCGCCGGCGGCCCCGAGTGCGGCATTGCGAATCAGCGCCGTAGCTAGACCCCGCCCAGGGCGCATGGTCCTGGCAAGGCGGCGTGCCCGATGAGGCGGCCGGACCGATTGTCCGACCGCCTCGAGGCAGTCGCTATGCCGCCGGGGCGAGCGAAGCCGAGCGGAGAGCGCGGGCCTTGCGTCGATCCGAGAGGAAGTCCACTGCGGAGACGATCCCGAGGCTGGCGACCACCCAGACGGCGAGCAGGATGAGGCCGCTGACAAATCCGTCGTTGTTGAAGTAGGACTCGCCGAACAACGCGCGCAGTCCCAGGCCCGCGGGCAGGATGTCCGCAAGCGGGCGCAGCCAGTCGGGCAGGTAGGCGGCCGGCATCACGCCGCCGCTGGTGGCGTTGCCGAGGATCAGCATCACGAGCGAAGCCAGCAGCGTGCCGGCCGGCCCGCCGATCCGCAGGAACAGCAGGGTTCCCGCGCTTACTGCGGCCGCGAGCAGGACGATGACTGACATGTTCGCCGCGAGATTGCCCGGCAGCACGTTGAAGCCGGTACTGCCGCCAATGAGCGCGACCGCCGCGCCTCCGACAACGGAGAACATCGCCAGACTGAGCAGACGCCAGCGCAGCTGGAGGGCGCGCCCCATCTGTGTCGAGATCAAGCCGAACAGGAACGCACCGAGCACGATGCCGAAGCCGGCGTAGAAGATCCCAAGCCCCCGGGTGTCCCCGCTGGAAGCGGGCACGACGTCCCGGGTCGTCAGAGTGGCGTGGGAGTGCTGGGCTATCCCACCGAAGATGCCCTCAAGAGTGCCGGTGACACTGGGGCCGTTCGCACCGGCGTAGAGCAGCTGGGCTGTCCGGCCGTCTTCGGCCATGACGTAGGCACCGAAGGTCGTGCGGTGCTCGATCGCATTGCGTGCCTCGGCGGCCGAGTCGTAAGTGGTGAACTCGATCTGTCCGGGCGCGTTCTGGTCCAGCGCTTGTTCGACCGCCTTCACCTGCTGCGCGGCGCCCACGATCCCGACCGGCAAGTTGTGCGGTTCGGGAGCATGGAAGGCCGCCAGGAAGACCGTGACGAACAGGATGCCGATCACCAGACCGGTCAGCGTCGGGATCGTGACCAGCTTCGCCGTGGCCGACCCGCGAGGCGGCCGGGAATAGTCGTCTTCGACGTGATGAGGACTTTCACGGTGATCAGCGGAGTGATTCGGCTCGCCGCCGATGTGGGACATGGATTCTTGGCCTTTCTGGCTACTGGTGGGTTTCGTTTCGGGATCGCTCGTCGCCGATGATGTCGTCCGCGGCGTCGAGGAGTTGCTCATGCCAGGCGATCTCCGCGCGCAACAGAAACTCCCGGTGACACAGCGCGTGAGCCTTGGCAAGGCTGATATGCGGCCCGGCCCAATCACTGAACTGCTGACGCGACGACAGCAGAACCCGCAACCGTGCCAGTCGACCCTGGATCGTCGCGGGTAGCTCGTCGAGCCGGGCCGGGTCGCTGTGCGTCAGCGCGAGATCGAACGGATCTGCGTTCACCATCACCGTTTCCAGTTCCGTGCGACGCAACTCGGCCAGGGCCAGTCGTCCCGCCTCGGTCAGGGCGAACACCTGACGGGTCGGCCTCTTGCCCTCGCGCTCCACCTGCTCGGCAGTGAGCAGCCCGTCGGACGCGACCCGTCTGAGAGCGCCGTAGATCGCGCTGACCGATATATCGGTCCACTGGTCGATCCGCTCACGCTCAACGATCCGCTTCAACTCATAGCCGTGCATCGCCCCGTAGCGCTCGAACGCGTCGAGAATGAACAGCCTGATCGATGACACACGAATAGTCTTGCATGACTATTGCAGGTAACAAAATCCAGAGTCGTGGCGAACCCATGCGGGCGGCGGTACAGAACGTGTGGAAACGTGCTTCTTCACCCACCTCCACCCTGGAAACATCCCTGTGGCACGGTCACATGCAGGCCGGTAAGCACCAGCAACAGCGGAGCGCCTGTAAAACCAGAGGTGCCCGGTGCAGGATCCCTCACCGGGCAGGTTCCCCAGCCGGCTTGGTGCCCGGTGATCACGCGGCGAGGGCCGCTTGTTGGGGGACTTCGCGGAGGAACGGTTTGCCGTCGGCACTGTCGATGACGATGTCGTCAGTAATGATCCCGAGCCTGCAAGATCACGATGTGTTCCTCGGTGACGTAGTAGACGAGGCGATTGGCTTCGTCGATCCGGCGTGACCATGCGCCCGTCAGGACGTGCTTCAGCGGCTCTGGCTTACCGATGCCAGCGAACGGGTCCCGCAGCACGTCGGCGATGAGTTGATTGATCCGTTTGAGTGTCTTGCGGTCCTGGGTCTGCCAGTACAGGTAGTCCTCCCACCCATTCGGGTCGAAGGCCAGTGCGCGGGTCACGCTTCAAGCAGATCATGCTGCTCGAACTCGCCGCGCCGGGCACGCTCGATCGCCTCAAGCAGTCGTTCTGCGTTGGCGGCGTTCCGCAACAGGTAGGTGGTCTCGGTCATCGCGTCGTAGTCGTCCTTGGACATGATGACTGCGTTGCCGTGCCGCGAGACGACCTCGACGGCGGTGTGGTCATCATTCACCTCCTGAATGATGCCGAACAGACCCTTGCGAGCATCAGTTGCAGTGATAGCGACCATGATGTCCTCCTCCGAGTGGTACTCGATAGCGTACCACTCGCGATCTCTGCTCGCGTCCGCAACGGATCCATCACGGGGCACCTGCCCAGCTGGCTCTGCTACTCGCCGGTGTAGCAAAGGCAGAAGGGGTGACCAGTGTCGGCGTACTACCTCACATGTTGCATGGGGTACGACCTGACGTGTCGGTCTCGGCATGGTGATCATGGCATGGTTTCTCCTCCGGTGGTGAGGTTGAAGCGGTCTTTGAGTCGGTAGGAGGGTCCGTTGATGTTGATGACGTCGCAGTGGTGTAGGAGTCGGTCGAGGATGGCGGTGGCTAGGACGTCGTCGCCCAGGACGCTGCCCCATTCGGTGAAGGCCTTGTTCGAGGTGATGATCATGGAGCCGCGTTCGTAGCGGCGGGAGACGAGTTGGAAGACCATGTTGGCTTCGGCCCGGTCCAGGGGGAGGTAGCCGACTTCGTCGACGATCAGGACCGCGGGTCGGAGGTAGGTGGCGAGTTGGCGGTTGAACCGGCCGGTGGTGTCGGCGGCGCGGAGTTTGCGGACCAGGTCGTCCAGGGTGGTGAAGTAGATGGAGAACCCGGCTTGGCAGGCGGCGACCGCGAGGGCGACGGCGATCATGGTTTTCCCGACGCCGGGTGGGCCGAGGAGGACCACATTGGATTTGGTGCGGGCGAACTCCAGGGTGGCCAGGTCGCGGACCTTGCGGACGTCGAGGTCGGGTTGGAAGGCGAAGTCGAAGTCGTCGAGGGTTTTGTGGTGGGGCAGGCCGGACAGGCGTAGGGCGTTGCGGAACCTGCGGCCCTCGCGCAGGCCGACTTCTTCTCCCAGGAGCAGGTCGATGAAGTCGAGGTAGCCCAGTTGGGCTTGCTCGGCGCGGTCGACCAGTGGGCCGATCGATTCGGTCAGGTGGGTCAGTCCGAGTTTGGTGGCGTGGTCACGGATCCGGTCGCTGGTCAGGCTGTTCACCGGGCCACCACCCCGGTGCGGGCCTGGGCAGCGGTGACCGGGATGATCCGGTCGTGGTCGGGGTCGGTGTGCCAGTTGTCGCGTGGGCTGGGGGTTGTGGCCTTGATCCGCTGGTGCAGGTGGAGTTGGTGGAAGCCGAGCATGTCGATCAGCCAGCCCGGGTCGGCCGGTGGGGTCTGGCCGGTGAGGTATCGGCGAAGTTCGGCATGGACGGCCGGGCCGGCGGTGCGGAGGAATTCCTCACACAGGCCGAGCAGCTCGGCCAACGTGGCGGCGGTGTACTGGCTCAGCTCCACCCCGGCAGCTGCTGGTGTCGGGCTCGGGTCCAGGCTGTGTCCGGGCAGACCCTGGATCGACGACACGGAGTTGGGTGGGCCGCAAACCTTACCGCTGCTGCTGTTCGTGCTGTTGATCATGTCGTTGTTGATCATGCTCTCGTCGTTGTTGATCTTGTTCCTGTTGTTGATCATGGTCAGCTCCTGGCGGTGTGGGATCCGGCGGCGGGGTTCGTCTGGGCGGCGGGGTTGGTCTGGGCGGCGGTCTGGTAGTCCGACAGCGGCCGGACAGCGACCGGCTGGCCGGCGGCGTGATGGCTGGCCAGCAGCGCGGTCAACGGACTTGGCTCGGCCGGACCGGTTCTGGAGCGTGGTGCCGGTGGAGGGTCGAGACAGATGGCCCGGGTGTGACCGTCGGGCAGCCCGGCCCAATGGGTCTCATCGACGATCCACGAGCCCCGTCGGCGGGCCCGTTGGTGGGTCGCCAGCCAGCCGCCACCATCAACGGCGAGCGCGCTGATGGTCACGGTGTCGGCGTTCACGGCCACCTCGACCTGCCCACCGGGCCGGACCCGGCTGGCGGGCACGGAGTAGAAGCTGGCCTCAAAGGAGACCAGGGCGTCCTTACCGACTCGACGCAGATACCGATCGCAAACCAGATATGGCCGGTCCGGCAACGGCAACAGGGCGGCCCGATCGCCGATCGCGCGAACGGCGATGACCTGACCGTGGGTGCGGTGGACCTGCCCACGTCGGATCGGTAGCCAGGCATCGAAGGCGCCGTCCAACTCCTGGATCGAGTCGAACCAGCGGCCGGCGACCACGTGTTCACGCACGATGTTGACCTGGCGTTCGACCCGGCCCTTACCGGTGGGTCGGTAGGCGGCCAGAACGTCGATGACGAACCCGTAATGATCGGCGAACGCGGCCGCTTCCGGGTGCACCGGCACCGCCAGCCCGGGCGCGACATGGCGTTTGACCACGGTCTTGGTCCGGTCATAGACGATCGCACCCGGCACCCCGCCGAAATGGGCGAACGCGCGCCGATGGCAGTCGAAGAACGTGGCCAAATCCATGCTGGTGGTGAAACAGCAGAACGGGTCCCGGGAATGGGACAAGGTCATGTGGAACGAATACACATGGCCGATCCCGACATGGGCCAGCAGATCACCCTCATCGCCCCAATCGACCTGGGCCTGCGCACCCGGCACGACCTCGAACCGGCGATGGAACCCGATCAACGGGTTCTCATCGGTCTGGGCCAGCTCGGCGGCGATCCGGGGCCGGGCCTCGGCCAGGAACATCTTCACCCGCTGATACGACCCGGTGAACCCGTGCTCGGCCACCAGCCGCTCATGGATCACCGTGCCCTTCAACCCGACATCGGCACGCAGCCAGGCCTCGACCACCCCGATGAACGGGGCGATCACCCTCGGCTGCGTCCCGGCCCGGGGCGGTGGTGTCGGTGGGACCGAGGCAGCGTCCTCGATCAGATACCTCTTCACCGTGCGCCAATCCACCCCGCACTCACGGGCGATCTCGGCAAAGCTCGCGCCGGCAACATGCAAGGCGCGGAAACGACGGACATTCATCCAGGACTCCGTATCCAGGATCATGGAGCAAGTCACCCTTCGGACTCGTCTACTTGGCAGTTGACGAACCGAAGGGTGACCCAACTCAAGGCGAGCAGGGACTCAACTCGCCGAGACCGACCTACACGTCAGGTCGTACGGAGAACGACATGTGAGGTCGTACGCGGACATCGAACGTCAACGTTGCCCCGTCGAGCTGGTGAAACGCTGATCCCCATCCGCCCAGATCACCGGCCGCGACCGCTGCGACCAGCACCGGCTCGATCGACCCGCCGGATGCAACCACCAACGCAGCCTCGCCCTCGCGAACCTGATCAAGCGCACGACGCCAATGCCCCAGATGGATCTCCGATACCTCCCGAAGCGCTGAACTGGTCTGTAACAGCTCCTGGTACCGGACGAACGGTTGATCCCACCGCCATTGATCATGGTGTTCAACGACACCCTCGACGTATCCAGAGGGCCAGTCGACGATTTCATCGACCGCGTAGCCCATTGCGACCGCGGTCTCGATGTGCCTCCGGTCAGGCCCGGTCAGCACGAAACCGAAGTCAGGCAACGTGTCACCAACAACGCGCGCAGCATGCACACCCTCGGCCGACAGCAACGACCACGCTCACGCGACAGCCCCTTCTTGGTCAACGAATGCCGCCGAACCTCCAGAGTCTTCACCCGTGCAGCCTACGGAATCGGTCGGGCACACCGCCTGCAAGCGGATCGGGTCCGGGCACGCTGAGGTGCGCTCAATTGAGTGCCCGACGAGGGCCTGCCCGGATGGTGCCCGGCACGCCCCGCTCACGGGCAGCCCTGGGCCAGGGCCGCTGGTCGAACGGCAAACTCGTCGAACGACCCGACGACCAAGATCAACAAGGAGGCAATCAACAAGCCGCATGAACACACCCATCCACAGGTCTTGCCAATTACTCGTCACCGGAAGACTTGCCATGATGAGTGATCCATGCTATGCCGGAATCGCATCTACTGCGGTTCGCACATGGCAAAGGAGCCATTCATGTTTGCTCAAGTCATTCTTGTAGTCGCTAGCATTCTCTCTCTCGTTACTTCAACGGACGCGGCGCCAATCCATACCAGCGGCGTATCACCGCTAGGAATCTTTGACTCACAGTGCTCTGGGCAGCCGTCGACATACACCGTCGAAGACTACGTCGATGGCAGCGGGCGTGTCGTTGATCTTCGATGCGGAACGTCATCGTATGGATACAAGCATATCGACGAGGGCCGCGCCGATGGGTTCAACGACCAGATCAACAACGCGATCATCAATACCCTCGAGTACGGCACACAAAACCCGCAGGGCACGGCCATCAAGTACGACTATGCAGGCTTCATCGTGATCTTCGAAACGTCCCACTATTCTGACGGCGCACCGAAGGGGATCATCACGGCATACTCACTCGCACGTAAGGCGTAGATGCATGGAGCGCCACCTCCTCATCCTTCGAGCCGACTATTATGCCGACCCGTTGTGGACCTCGATCGATGGCAAACCTGGAACGATGGTCAGGCTGGAAGATGTTCCGCTGCCCGAGGAACTTCGCACCAAGCTCAGACGCTGGGCGGAAACCTTTGATGAACTCGCTTCAAAATGCGGGTGGCCAAGTGATTCCTCACGCGAGGAGTGGAACCGGGAAGGTGAGTCCCTTCGGCAACTCCTGGCAGACGCGTTAGGGCCAGCTTACAAGATATCGTACTTCCCATACACGTCATGAGACCGGACGGCTGGAAAGCTCTTCGCTCGCGCGAGGGACAGCTCGCGCTCTCCTCGGCACCAATTTCGCGGACTCGTCAGTTGCCTACTCATCCGAGACTTCCCACTGTGGATAGTCAAGCAGACCGCTGGTGACACGCGTGTAAGGGGCTCTTCGCAGTTGAGGGTGTAGCTGGGATGTGATCAAACGCGCTCGAGTGGCGGCGCGTCGGTGAGCTGGTGGGTGTCGGGGTCTTTCGATGATGGAGGTTCTCACACCGGCCCATCGGAAAGACCCCGACGTTGCACAACGCTACCTTCCAGTGCCCTGATCTGACCACGTTCTGCCGGCTCGACGCGCTCGGGCTTCAGGTCGTCGGTCAGCGGCTCGAAGCCGGCCGGGCCGAGCTTGCCTGCCGGGTCGTCGATGCTGATGATTGGTGTCACCGCTGCGGCTGTCAGGGCATTGCCCGCGACAGTGTGGTGCGGCGGCTAGCGCACGAGCCGCTGGGGTGGCGGCCCACCACGTTGGAAGTCAGGGTCGGTCGGTATCCTGCACCGGGCACTTCGGCAGCCGGGGCCGACCACCGCCCGTACGATGCCGAGGTGATCACCCAAGAGCGCACCCGCATCATCCTTGCCCGGCACGGCGAAGCAACGTATTCGAGCGACAACGGAGACGATGCCACCGGCGGCATCCTCACCGAACTCGGACGATCACAAGCGCGTGCTCTCGGTGATCAACTGCAAAACCGAGAGATCGGCGCGATCGTCTGCTCCGACCTATCCCGCGCAACACAGACCGCGAAAATCGCAGCAGATATCCTCCGGCTTCCCATCGACGTACGTGCCGGACTGCACGAGTACCAGGCCGGCGACGAACCCTACGACGTGCGATCCCTCGGAATGGCGCTGTTGGCCTGGCTTGACGGCGATCTGGCACCCCGCATCCTCGGGGGTGAGAGCGGCCAGGAGATCGCGCAGCGGATCCGGCCGGTCCTCGATGACCTCGTCCGTGCCCACACAGGCAAAACGGTGCTCGTGGTCATGCATGGCGGCGCGATTATCGCTACCCTCGGCAGCATCGCCCCTGGAAACACCGGCCTCCCCACCGACGGCATCCCCGAGAACCTCGAACACGACATCCCCGGCGGCGCCTGCTTCCCAATCGAACACCGCCAGGACGGTTGGGCCATCCTTCCCCGCACGGCGTCATAGGAACGTCCGAACACGAGCCGGCGGCAGGCGGTTTCGATGGTCAACATCGTCGGCCGGCCCGTCCGGACGGGATCCCCATTCGGGACCTCAGTTGGTGAAGTCTGGTGCCCGGTCACCACGCGGCGGGCCGCTGAACGCGCAGTCCCTTCAGCGGATTGGCACCTGGGAGAGAGGCCGATCCGTGGACTGGTTCAAATCCCAGAGCCAGATCGATGGATCGGCGTTGCCGTCTTGGCGAAGAAAGTCAGAGGTTGACTGCGACCCTGGAGTGACGCCTGCCTGAAGGACTAGATCGATTGCATCGCGAATGGGGACGAACCGTGCCTCGATGATCAAGTCGTCAGGGTCGTTCGGCTCAAACCGGTCACCAGAGACGGGGTCGACGACAACATTGAAGGCCAGGAAGAGAAGAGGCTGATCGCGTCCCGGTGCGTAGTGCTGGCTGCCGAACGCTAGGGAACCGACCGAGATGACCGTCAGTCCAGTTTCCTCCTCGACTTCACGCTTGACCGCCGCGTCGAGCAACTCGCCCCTTTCCAGACGTCCACCAGGTAGCACCCACTGATCGGGCCCCTCGCCACCCAAGGTGTGTTCGTGAACCAGCAGGATGGTGTCATCACGTCGGATGACCCCGCCGACCACCATCGCTGCGCGGGTCCAGCCGTCTGAAGATTCATTGTTCATTTACAGCCTCCTCGGTTTTGAGAGCAACATAGATGATCCGCCGCGGCGGACTTGATCAACATCGGTGGATGAAGCCCCACCATCGAACGAGCCGTCATCAGCCGGCAACGAACGGTCGCCGGTAATCAGTCGACGCCGCGCTGTTGGAGTCTTGGCACGGCGTTGAGGACGCCGATCAAGGCGCGCCAAACGTCGTTCGTCGGCTTCGCGGTAGATGTCTGCGAGCCGAGCTGCGGCGAGGGCGCGGAGGTCGTGATCGTTCATCGCTCACGCCGGCCTACCGTTCGCTTTCCCACAGGACCACCCGGTTGCCGACTGGATCGATGATCAAGGAGTGGCGTGGCTCACTGATCCCGTCGGTGGGCGGGTACTGCTCAGTTGCGCCCGCAGTGAGCGCTCGCTGGTGGGTGTCGTCCAGGCCGGGAACACCCAGACCGAAGGCCGCAGCGTCAGTGTGGCGGGCCTCCTCAGACGACCGAATACTGATGTTCAGAAAGCCGATGTTGTCGCCCTGGCCCAGGACGACCTGCTGGGCTCCGTTGCCCCAGTCATCGAGTTCGGTCCCAAGCACGTCCCCCCAGAATCGGCGTGCAGTCTCTAGGGCGGTTTCGGAGTTGACGCCGATGTTGACCGCGGTCAACCGAAAGTCTGCTGCTGACTGCATCGAAGGCGACGTCCCGTCCCTGTTGGCCTGCAAGAGTTGATCAAGAAGCGTCTGGATCTGCAACGTCCGCTGCTCCAGCGCAGCCCGTCGCTCAGCCAGAACTGCACGGAATTCACTGTCATCGCCGGCAAGGATCCTCGCGATCTGGTCGGTAGACAGACCAGCCTCCCGCAGAAGCCGCACCCGCCGTCCAACATCGACCTGGTCGCGGGCGTACAGCCGATAGCTCGACTGCACGTCGACCTCGGCCGGCCGCAGAAGGCCGATCTCGTCGTAGTGGCGAAGTGTGGCTATCGACAATCCGCTCAACATTGAGAACGACCCGATCGTCATGAGTTCATCCCGCATGACATCAGCATCGACCCTCAGGACGCCCGAGGGTCAAGCACAGCCGACAACGCTCCGATGTCTCTACCGCGCGCCAGCTGGTCAGCAATGCGTCGCTCGCGGGCCAGCTGGAGCACTATCTCCGATCGGCCAGCCAGGAGAACATCGACCGGCGACGAACCACCCAACTCCTCACACTGCCGGCACACCCACCGGGTCAGCGCGACAACGCCACCCGGGAATATCTCTGACAGCCTGCCCAGATCTGGAAGCACACCCCCGCTGCAGTTCGCATCGAACTGCCACGCTGGCAGGCGCCACTCCCGACCGGCCTTCAGCGCCAGCAATGAACGGCCCCTGGCCGCACGCTCACGCAAAGATTGAGGAGAAATGCCCAGGAGGGCGGACGCCTGCCGGATCGTCAGGGACTTCTCAAGGACCTCCTGCCGTGCCGCGAACTCTGCCGACAACCGGTCGATCGTCGTCACAACCGCATCCTCACAGTCAGGCTCGGTGCCGGCCCTGCGGCTCAGCCCGTCGTGGCGACGAATGGCAGTCGTAGTCCAATCCCCCGCGGTACCTAGTTGCCCCGCCCAATCGTCATCAATTTCGTCCCACATAACATCAGCATCGACTCTCAGGACACCCGAGGGTCAAGGACTATCTGCCGTTACCTGGACGGTGGCGTGTCGACCTCAAAACAATTCGCAGGGTGTGAGACCACTGCACCGATGACCGTTCCACCACCGGGACGGGAGCCGTCGCTCTGGGCTGCGGTGTGGGCAGGTGGCCGTTTGCCCCGCCCGGCTCCGATGCCCGCAAGGGGGCGACCTACGGACGCATTCACGTGGTTGGAATACGTCGTGTTACCGGTAGAAGACGGGCGGATCATCCAAGCATGGCTGCCACGCGAGCAACTCGCACCAGTGCCCGTGATCGAGCACCAACGCCCCGGCAGCCCCGACTACTTCCCAGGTTTCAGCTTCTAACGTCGGGTCCTGGCAGACGACGCCATCCGGCCTCTGCACTTTTCGGAACCTCCTTGACAAGGTAGCCGAGAAACAGGTAAAGATACTCCTTAGTGGAATCTTAGACGGTATGCAGTGGATCAGATCGCTCAGACTGGAGTTGACAGATGATCTGGCTGAGTGATGTAAGTCGATTCGCGCGAACCTCATCAAACTTTCGGGAGACGCCATGGAGAACCTCAGTCCCAGCCCGGAAGTGCAGATTTCAGCCACGCGCCGATCAGCTAGACGCGCGCTTGCCCTGAGCGTTGCAGGCTCTGCTGTGTTGGTCGGCGGATTCGTCCAACCGGCCGCAGCCGCAGAAACCCACTACTTCAATGGTAAAACGGCGGCCTACGTGCAGCACAACAGTGCCCAGATGTCCGGACTACGTGGAGGTCGCGCCGGAGTTGACCTTGGAATCAAGGTGTTCATACATGTCATCAGTGAATCGGGATCGGGTGGTGGATACACCATTTACGGGGAAGCCATAGGTACGGCGCCCGGATACACCTATCTGAGCCATCCACCCGCAACCGCACACAATGGATGCTTTTGGGCAAGCTCATTGAGCGGGAAGGCTGCCATGAACTGTTACGCGGAACACTGAGGGCGACGAGATGACCATGATGAAGTCAGGACTTGGGATCAAGGTGTGCACTGCGGTCGCCGCATCTGCTGTTGGTATTGCAATGCTGACGGCTGGGACAGGCGACAAAGTCCACTCACTCGACGCGCAAAGTCTCGTACCTGAACTCGCGCGCGCGCAGTCTGCCGGTGACGCGTTGCCTGACACCGTGCAGCCATTGATCGACGATGCGAGCCTCGACCCGGGAACTGTCAGGCTCCTCGCCGAATCTCGCTTGGGATTCCACTGGGTCAGCGAGGATGCACTGGGCGACATTTGTAGCATCACTATGGGCAGGGAAGGGGTCAGCGCAGCAAATTGCCTTACCCCCCAACAGTTCTACAGCAGTGGGTCATCCCTCATGGTGGCTGGCTCATCGCGCAATGGTGTGGTGTCCCACCTGTTGCCTGCTGGCACCGATGCCTCTGCTGTGAAGGCTGCCATCGAGCGACGGTCATCCAAACTCGGCCAAAGTGGCACTGAACCACGGGTTGAGGTGCTCAACGGCGGCAGCTTGGTGGTCATGGATGAACAAACAGCCAAGGAACTTGGGGACATCACAATATCGCGTAACGATGGGACAGATATCGTGCTGAGCGGCTTGGAGCATTAGGCCGGTGTCGAGGTGGGCGCGATCGGTAGTGGTAGCGATCGTTGGCGTCGTTGCTTACCTGCCGATCGCAGGGTATCTGCTGATCTTGGCAAGCGCGGTCGAATCGGGCGGTGTGCTGTCGTGGAAGCTGGATCTGGTCGCAGTGACCCAGCCGAAAGCGGCTGTGTTTCAGATGATCGGCGTGTTCTTCTGGGTCGCCATTGTGTTCTGGGGACTGCTGCGAGCATCATCACGATTTCGCGCCAGTGAACGAAGGTTGGCGCTCTGGACGGCCTCAGGGCTGCTCCTTGCGGTTGTGATTGTCTTCTTGCTCACCTCCGAGTTCCCGCAGGTGAGGATTCCCGCGGAATCAGGTGGAAGCTTGTTAGGCATCATCCGAACGAGTGCGCTCGACGCTTCGACTTTGGCTTTGGCCGCTGGCCTGGCAGTTGTGCCCCTCGCGGCGTCGCACAAGGCACCAGTGGATGCGGCTGGTCTGGTGAGGAGCGAGCCCCCCGCTTAGAACAGCGCGTCCAGAATCCGATACTGGCCGAGACGGTAGTGGCGGCGCCGATGGACATCGACCTGTGTTTGATCTTGGGCGCTGGCTGGCCGTTCCGCCTGGACGGCATTACCGGCTCTTCGCAGTTGACGGTGTAGATCCCGGCGCGGCGGTCGCGGGGTAGAGGTCGAGGTCTTCCGAAGATGGAAGTTCCTACACGACCCGCCCGGAAGACCTCGACTTGTCTGACCCTACTTTCGCGTGCCCCGCCCTGACCACGTTCTGCCGCCTGGACGAACTCGGTCTTTGTGTCACCGGGCAGCGCCTTGAACGTGACCGTGCCGTGCTGGCCTGCAAGTTCGTCGAGCCGGACGACTGGTGCCACCGCTGCGGCTGCCAGGGCTCGCCGCGGGACTAACTGCCTGGCCTGATCACCGGGCGTTCGTCCGGACCTCGGCGGCGCCCGGCCGACGATGGGCGTGTGAGAGGCCGACTTCGCTCAGCTGGTCACACGGCGTGCCCAGTATTCGGGGCGGCGGCGTTCGTGGGCGTAGGCGATGATCACGACCTCTTCGCCGTGGACGAGGTACTTGATGTCGTAGCGGAAGCCCGCGACGCTGCGAGTGTGCACCGGAGGGGTCCGCGCCTTGCCGCGGTGAAGGGCCCAGGTGTGTGGTGATTCCACGATCGACGCGATCGCAGCCTCGACTGCATCGATGAATCGGTCTCCCCAACCTTCGCGCTCATCCTCGAGGAAGCTGGCGGCCTCACGGAGCTCGGTACGGGCTTCGTCGAGCTGGCTCCATCGGTAGGTCACTTGCGGCGCGTGGCAAGCTCAGCGCGGATCTGGGCGAGGCTTGCGGGACCGTCGACGAGCGTGGCCGTGCCGTCGATGACACTGGCCACGCGCCGGTCGATGACGTCGTCCCAGGCTGCATCGATCTCGGTCTGATTGCCGTCGGTGTCTTGATCCACGCTGAGCCGCAGCATCCTGGCTGCTTCGAGTCGCTCATCGGGAGTGAGCTCGTAACCTGCTTCGACGTAGTCCGCCAGCCGTGCCGTCATGGTCCAAGTGTACGAGCGGGCACCGTCCCTTGACTACTGCCGTAATCCAGGATCCATCGACCGCCAAAGCCGTCTGGTGGCGATCCGTCCGGTCTGTTGTGGCCGGATCGAGGCTTCGATGGGTTGAGCAGCATCGTGTTGCTCCTCGGGGAAAAGGCCCGGGGTTTGCTCAGGAGGGCTGAGTGATGACGGAATTGCTGGTCGGCTATGCGCGGGTGTCGACCGAGGATCAGGATCTGACGGTTCAGCGTGAGGCGCTGCAACGTCTGGGTGTCGGTATGGATCGGATCTATGTTGATCATGGCTTGACTGGCACGAACCGGGATCGGCCGGGTCTGCGGCAGGCGATGGCGGCGTGTCGGTCTGGTGACACGTTGGTGGTGCGAAGCTGGACCGGTTGGCCAGGTCGGTGCCGGATGCTCGGGCGATCGGGGAGGAGTTGACGTCGGCTGGTGTCCGGTTGAGTCTGGGTGGTTCGGTCTACGACCCCACTGATGCGATCGGTCGGCTGTTGTTCAACGTGTTGGCCATGGTCGCTGAGTTCGAAGCCGATCTGATCCGGATGCGTACCGTGGAGGGGATGCGGGTCGCGAAAGCGAAGGGGCATCTGCGCGGAAAGCTGCCGAAGTTGAGTGTTCGGCAGGAGGCCCATCTGGTCGAGTTGATGAACTCGGGCCGGTACAGCACCGGTGAGGTGGCCGAGTTGTTCGGTGTTGCGCGGTCGACCGTTTATAGGGCACAGCGCCGGGCCCTGGCGAGAGTGGCGGGATCAACGGTCGGCGATGACGATCGGGAAGCCGTGGCGGAGCTGGATCGAGCTTCCGAGACGATCGTTGCTGTGTGACCGGTGGTGCCCGCTGGGGCCGCCCGGACTACTGCCCGGCAAGGGGCGGGCTCCGGGCGGCCTTCAGCGATATCCGTCATGGAACGCCTTGCGGGCAGTCGCTGAAGCCCTTACTTGTATCCGTGGTGCTGCGGATTGCAGTCGTAGATGTCTGGACGCGGCGGCAGCGGATCTGCTGGACTACGTCCCACCGCCTGAGCTAAGGAGACTCATGTCCGATGTGTCCGCGTTCGCTGCCCCGTCGACTCCGTCGACTCTTCCCCGTCCTGACTTCAGGTATGCCGGGCAGGTCGGTCGCACCTTCCAGGACTCCGATCCGGCGACCTTCCCGCAGCCGGTGAGTCCGCCGGAGGGTGCCCCCAACATCGTGCTTGTGCTGCTCGACGATGCGGGGTTCGGTCAGTTCTCGACGTTCGGGGGCGGGGTGCCGTCGCCCACGATGGACCGCCTGCGCGAGGAGGGCATTGCGTTCAACCGCTTCCACACGACCGCGTTGTGCTCGCCGACGCGAGCCGCTCTCATGACGGGGCGCAACCACCATTCGGCCTCGTTCGCGGGCATCACCGAGGTCGCCACGGGTTACGACGGCTACACGTGTGTGTTGCCCAAGAGTTGCGGCACGATCGGGGAGGTCCTGCGGCAGAACGGGTATATGACGGCGTGGGTGGGTAAGAACCACAACACGCCGCCGTGGGAGACGAGCCAGGTGGGACCGTTCGATCGTTGGGCGAACGGGCTCGGGTTCGACTACTTCTACGGGTTCAACGCGGGCGACATGAATCACTGGAATCCTGTCCTCTTCGAGAACCGCGACCTCGTTCCCGCCTCGAGCGATCCCGAGTACCACTTGACCGAGGATCTCGCCGATCACGCGATCGATTGGGTGCGTCGCGCGAAGTCGATCGCGCCCGATAGGCCCTATTTCCTGTATCTCGCGACCGGAGCGACGCATGCACCTCATCACGTCTCGCCGGAGTGGATCGAGAAGTTCCGCGGGCAGTTCGACGAGGGGTGGGATGTCTACCGCGAGCAGACGCTCCAGCGGCAGAAGGCGCTCGGCGTGGTCCCCGCTGACACCGAGCTCACCGAGCGCTCCGAGGGTCTGCCTTCCTGGGAGGAGTTGAACGACGATCAGCGTCGGCTGTACGCGCGGATGATGGAGGTTTTCGCGGCGTACGGCGCCCATGTCGACCATCACATCGGGCGCGTGATTGACACGGTCAAGCAGCTTCCCGACGCCGATAACACGATCATCGTCTACATCGCGGGCGACAACGGATCCAGCGCCGAGGGCGGGCTCGAGGGGTCGCTGTGCGAGAACCTCTTCTTCAACGGCATCAGCGAGCATTGGGAGGACAACCTGCTCGCGATCGACGAGCTCGGCGGGCCCAAGCACTTCAACCACTTCCCGGCGTCGTGGGCGCACGCGATGAACGCACCGTTCCAGTGGACGAAGCAGGTGGCGTCTCACTTCGGAGGCACCCGTAATCCGATGATCATCTCGTGGCCGGACCGCATCACAGACCGTGGCGGACTGCGTGAGCAGTTCTTGCACGTCATCGACATCGTGCCGACGCTCTATGAGGTGTGCGGCATCACTCCGCCCGACTCTCTGAACGGCGTCGCCCAGAAGCCCATTGAGGGGCACAGCTTCGCGCAGGCGCTGCTCGATGCCGACGCCCCCGAGACCCGCCGCACCCAGTACTTCGAGCTGGCTGCCAACCGTGGGCTGTATCACGACGGCTGGATGGCCTCCGCCCCGAGTTTCGTCCCGTGGAACCCGAACCGACAGAACTGGGATCCCGACGCCGCGGTCTGGGAACTCTACGACGTCGAGAAGGACTTCTCGCAGGCAAAGGACCTCGCAGCCGAGCACCCAGAGAAGCTCCGCCAGCTACAAGACCTGTGGTGGGCCGAGGCGTCGAAATACCAGGTGCTGCCGCTCGACTGGCGCGCGACCGAACGGTTCAATTCCGAGGCCATGGGACGTCCGAGTCTCATCGGCGGACGCAGGAGCGCCACCTACTACCCAGGCATGGTCGGCCTGCCTGACGCGGCGTGCCTGCCGATGCTCAACAAGTCGTGGCGCATCACCGCAGATGTCGAGATCCCCGAGGGCGGCGCGGAGGGCATGATCGTGACCCACGGTGGTCTCGAGGGCGGCTACGGGCTCTACCTGAAAGACGGCAAGCCGACCTTCGTCTACAACTTCCTCGCCCTCGAGCGGCCCACCTTCGTCGCGGAGGAGGCCATCGCGGCCGGCACCAGACAGATCGTCGTGGACTTCGTCTACGACGGCGGCGGTATCGCCAAGGGCGGCGCGGTGACGCTCTCGGTCGACGGCGACGTCGTCGCCGAGGGACGTTTGGAACGGACGGTGCCCGCCCAACTCTCACTCGGAGAAGGGCTCGACATCGGAATGGACGTCGGATCGCCAGTCGACTTCAACTACACCCTCCCGTTCGCGTTCACGGGTGGGATCGAGAAGGTGACGATCGACCTCGAGCCAGCGGCATAGCCCGGCCCCAGCCCACAGGAACCAGCACCGAGCCCAGCCCAGTCACAGATGTCGATTCCAATCGGCATCCGGACTCGGTGCTGGCTTCCCAGCGGAAACGTTTGGGACGGTCAACCACCAGCGGTTGACACGAACAGCCCGGTGAAGGATCCGGGCCGGACACGTTTCGGGTCTGAAGGGTTGCGGGTTTATTTGTCGAGCAGGGTGTTGGTGATCCGGCGGGCGGTCTGGGCCGGCCGCGCAGTCGGGCGCGTTGCGCCGGTGGCCAGTGTGCCTTCGATGAGCAGCAGGATCTGCTCGGCGGCGTCGGCGGGGTCGGGATGGGCGAGTCGCTGCATCTCGTGTTGGACGAGGTCGTGGAGGCCGCGGCGGTAGTCACGGGTGACCCGGTGCGCGGGGTGGTCGGGGCCGGCGAGAGCAAGATCGGTGCCGAGGTAGCGGCAGCCCCGAAATCCCGGGGAACTGACCACCTCGTCCAGGTAGTCGAAGATCGCTAGCACTCTGGCCTGTGGATCGTCGCCCGCCGATTCCATTGCCGATCGGTACGCGTCCAGGTCTTTCCGTGCTGTGTCCCGGAGCAGTTCGGCGATCAGTGCGTCCTTGCCGCCGAAGTGTTGGTAGAGCGATCGTCTGGCCACGTTGGCCTCCTTGAGCAGAGCGCCCACGCCGACGTTGGCACCCGCCGTGTAGGTCAGCCGCTCCGCGGCTTCGAGCAGACGTTCACGTGGACCCGGCCCGGCAACGTTCATGGCCCCAGCATGCATCGCTTGCGGAGGTAGATCAAGTGGTCTACTATCTCCCGGGGATAGACCAACCGGTCTATCAGGTCCATGAAGGGTTGAACCATGTCAGGTCCAGACACTGGGGCGGTCATCAGCCGCTTCAATCAAGCATTTGTCGATCACGATCCCGCCTTGCTCGCCGATCTGGTGGGCGCCGACTGTGTGATGGAGAGTGTGCAGCCGGCGCCGGATGGCGGCCGGTACGAAGGCCGCGATGCCTGCCTCGCGTTCTGGCAGGCGCTGGCCAGTGATCGGACAACGCAGTTCGAACCCGAACGGATCGATGCCGGTGAGGGCCACGGCACGATTCTGTGGCGATACCGATTCGGCACCGGCGAGGGTGATTATGTGCGCGGTGTCAATGTGATGCGCGTCGCCGACGGCGTGGTCGTCGAAGCGCTGGGGTACAGCAAGACGCCCGGCGAGCAACCAATTCCCTTGGCTGCACAGTGAGATCGGATTCGAGGACGACCATGCGTAAGCTCACCGTCTCCATCAACAGCACCGTCAATGGAGTTGTCACTGGCCCGCCGACAGGCGACGAGACGGAGTGGAAGTGGGGAAGTGCCCCCGTTGCCGAGTCGCTCGAGGCGTTCTTGGCGTCGTTGGCCGACGTCGATGCCATCCTTGTGGGACGCGCCACCTATGAGGACCTGGTCCGGAAATGGCCGAACTTCAAACAATCCGGGCAGGCCGATACAACCTCCCGTCTTGCCGAGAAGATCAACACCACCAGGAAGATCATCGTCAGTGGCGAACCGTTGGCGGATCTGGCCTGGGGCAGGTTCGAACCGGTGACCCAGCTCACCGGCGACGACCTCCAGACGCAGATCAAGAGACTGAAGAGGTCGGCCGGCGGCGAGATCATGACCTTCGGCAGCCCGACCCTGGTTCAGTCCCTGATCAACGCCAAGCTGGTTGACGAATTCCAGCTGATCATCCACCCGACCGTCGTGCACGAGGGTAGGCGACTGTTCGACAACCTGGTCGGGCGTACGCACCTGCAGTTGATCGGCGTCAACACTTTCGACAACGGCGCCATGCGAGTCACCTACGCCGTGAAACGCCGCTGATCGGTGGCGGCCTGGGACTGCCGCCCGCGATTCCTCCCGAGCCCAGAAGTTGAGCCGCCCAGTGATCGCCCCGACGGCGTCAGCGTGGACCTGAACAAAGTGAGTGCCCGGGTCGGGATCCCATGCGGGACGGCCGCTGCCTGAATGCGGTCTGGTGGTGGTGACATTGGCTGACATCTTCGGGGCAGTTGCCCGTCAGGTCGTCGTCGTAGAATGACTCCATGTCGTTGAGCGCATCGGAGTTCTACGAGGCAGGGATGTCGCTGCCTCCTGCGGTGCGTAAGGATGTCGCGTTGCGACTGCTGGAGTCGGTCGAACCTGATGCGGTGGCTGACCGTGCAGCAGAGGAGTGGCTTCAATCCGAGGCTGCGGCGGCCTACGACCGGTTGAAGGCTGATCCGTCACGCGCGATCCCGGCTGAGGATGTCCGGGCGCACTTCGAAGCGAAGTGGGCCGCCCGTTCATGACGGGCCGGGTCCACTACACGCCGGAGGCTTTGCAACAACTGGATGAGCTTGATCAGTGGATCACTGAGAACGGGTCCGCTGCTGTGGCCCGCAGCTTCGTTTCGGCGGTCATGGATCATTGCGAAAGCATCCCGATGTTCCCACGAGCCGGTCGGATCCGACCCGACGTCCGCGCCGGGATACACACGACGACCTTCCGGAAGCGGACGACGATCGCCTACGAGGTCGATGACTCTTCGGGCAAGGTCGTGATCAATATCCTCGGCGTGTTTCACGGAGGACAAGACTGGGAAAACTGGCTCCGATCCGATTCGGCCGAGACGGACGGCGTCTAACCGCTCTCCGCCCGCTCACGGACCGGCTGTCGAACTGCCCGGTGAAGGGACCCCGCCGCGTGATCACCGGGTACCAGACAAGGTCACCGGCGTGCCCGAATCGGGATCCGTTGCGGGGCAGGCGATCGCGTTCGGGAGCAAGCGGCTACGACCGAGATCGACTGGCTGTGGCGGGTCGCAAAGTTGACTCTCGGGCGGCCGAGGGTGGGACGGTAGCGGTTGTGGCCCCCTGGCGAATGTATTGGAATCGGCGCGTTCGCGCACTTGTCGGGACTGACGGTTGAGACGTTGCGGCACTACCACCAGGTCGGGCTGCTCGTGCCGGCTGAAGTTGATGATCGGACCGGCTACCGCCGGTACCGGCTGCGGCAGCTGCCGCGGGCACGCACGCTGGCTGTCTTGCGGGACGTCGGGATGCCGCTGGAGGAGGTCGCCGCCATCGTCGACTCCACCGATCGAGCGATCCGGCGGGCGCGGCTGATCGAGCACCGTCGACGTTTGAGTCAGGCAGCCCGTCGGGCAGCTGCACAGGTGGACGCAATGGACCGGATGATCGAAAGAGAGGATGCCGTGGAGTCATCGCTGCGGGTCGATGAGGGAGCGCCGATGCTGACCGGTGAGAGGTTCGCGAGGGAACTGCGCGGCACGCTCGACCGGACCGAGTTCGGCCACATTGGTGTCCGCCACGAGGGAAAGGTTCGTGACAGCTACGTCGACGGCGATGTTCGCACCATCGTGACCACCGACAGATTGTCGGCGTTCGACCGGCACGTGGGGACGATCCCGTTCAAGGGGCAGATCCTGAACGCGATCGCCAACTACTGGTTCGACGCCACCGCCGATATCGTCTCCAATCACCTCCTCGAGGTCCCCGACCCCAATGTCTGGCGGGTCCGTGAGTGCACTCCGATACCGCTGGAGTTCGTCGTCCGGGGCTACATCACGGGCGTCACGAAGACTTCGTTGTGGGTCAATTACGAGGCGGGTGCGCGCAACATTGCGGGCAACCCACTGCCGGACGGCCTTCGTAAGGACGAGCGGTTGCCGGCCCCGATGCTGACCCCGTCGACGAAGCTTGAGCTGCGTGATCGCAACCTCAGCCGCGCCGACGCGATCGCTGCCGGTCTGGTGACTGCGGACCTGTTCGATCGTTGCGCCGATATTTGCTTCCGGCTGTTCGCCCGGGGAACAGAGATCGCCGCTCAACATGGATTGATCCTGGTTGACACCAAGTACGAGCTGGGATTGCTCGGTGACGAGATTGTGCTCATCGACGAGGTTCACACCCCCGACAGTTCGCGCTACTGGTATGCAGGCACCTACGACGAGCTGTTCCGAAACAGCGAGGACCAGCGAGCACTCGACAAGGAGCCATTGCGAGAGTGGCTGGTAGAGCAAGGGTTCCGCGGCGAAGGAGAACCACCCATCCTGACCGACGACGTCGGCATCGCGACAGCAACCCGCTACATCCTTCTCGCCGAGGAGCTGACCCAGCAGCCCTTCCAGGCCTCAGAACTCACCGCGACCGAGCGAGTGGCCAAAGTCCTTGGAGGATGACAGAGCCCACGCAGGCCTCGACATACGCCAAGTGCCCGGTCAAGGATCCTTCCGGCGCGGGGTGAAGATCATCGTCTGCAAGGGCGGTGCACGTTCTGCAGGAGGATGTCGGGTCGGCGTTGTGAGGGCTGGAACAGCACGGTCCCGTCCGGGCGGCATGATGACCTTCATGAGTGATCGAGAACATGCCGACCTTGGCGAGATCGATGTACAGCGCATCAACATTCGCGAACCGGACGGTCGTCTGCGATGCGTGATCGCCAGCGCCGACCGATTGCCGGGTCTGATCATGCGAGGGGAGGAGCATCCCCACCATCGGCCGTACGCCGGGATGGTGTTCTTCAACGATGAAGAGACCGAGAACGGCGGGCTGATCTTCAACGGCCAGGAGGGCAGCTCGGCTGGGAGTCTGACCTTCGATGGGTATGAGCAGGATCAGATCGTTCAGGTCCGTGGAGTGACCGAAGATGGGCGGCAGAGCGCCGGGCTGGTGGTGAACGATCGTCCGCTCGATCGGTCCCTTGTTGACGATTTGCCGGTGCTGGATCGGCTGCCCGACCTAACGCCGGAGCAGCAGGAAGAGGCAACCTCGCAGTTCCCTCCAGGACACTTCGGGTCGCGACGTTTGTTTGCCGGTACCGAGGAGGGCGACTCGGTTTTGAACTTGTGCGACGGGCAAGGACGTCCCAGGCTTCGGCTGCGCGTGGGTGAGGATGGTTCGGCTGGAGTCGAGTTCCTGGATGCGGCCGGTGAGATCGTGAAGCAGATCGCGCCCTGATGCGCCCGCCCGGGAACACCGCCCGGTGCCCGGTAGTCGATCCGTTGCGGGCACCCGAGGCGCGCTCGATCGAGCTGGGTGCCCGATGAAGCTGTCCGGTGATCGTCCCCCGCGAGGGACCTCTCTCGGACGCGGCTGGTGACGTCGATCTGCGAACGACTTCCGGGCGGACACCAACGTCCCGATGCACCTCGAGCCCGGGGACGTTGGCGGGTCCGGAAACCTGAATATGAGGCGCCAGATGGTCAGAATCACCGGCGGATTGCGATTTTCGCGATCTGGTGCCTCGATCTCAGGGATCGACGCCGGACAACGCGCGCACGAGGGGCATCGCGGGCCCTCGGACTGAGCCAAGGTCTTTGGCCCCTCCCGAGCAGTTCTCAAGCCGTCAAAACAGCCAAGGTGGAGAACGGGGCGAGACCCTCAGGCGGACGTCGGGTGAGAGGCACGGATCGACGTCAACTCAGGCACGGCTCACGGGAGCTACGCTCCCTGGTTCCGTGCCTGGTTCACGGATCCTCTGCGGACACCCGGACTGCCTCACCTCGGTGCCCGGTGATCCTGCCCGGAGCGGACATCAGCGGTCGATGGTTGGCGTCGTCCGGCCGGCGAGCGTCTTCTGCAACAGCAGTTTCGCGAAGCGGTGACTGACCGGGCCGAGCTTCGCTGCTGGCCACCCACTCCTGCATGACCTGGCCGACATCCAGGTTTCAGCAGACCGACGCCGTGCGGTGCTCGCCGCCCACCCGCCGCCCCCTAATATCGCGGTGTGGAGACGCTGCAGATCACTCAGGGGGCGCTGGCCAGACGCGGCTTCACCGATTCGGCAACCGCCGCCGCTCGGCTGGCGGGCTGGGGCAACGAACACCTGCCGCTGCTCGAGCTGGTCAGCGACTCCGCCGATCCTGATCATGGTCTGCTCGGCCTGGATCGGCTCGCCGACGAGCTGCCGGGGCTGCTGGATCGGCTTCTGATCGAGCCCGAGCTGGCCCGCCGGTTGATCTTGGTCCTGGGCGGCAGCTCGGCCCTGCAGCAACACCTGCTGGCGCATCCGCAACACCTCGACCGGCTGACCGGCGACGGCACCAGGACGCCGGCTGATCAACTGCGCGCCGAGATGCTGGCCGCGGTCGGCGCCCGACCCGAAGACCAGATTCCGGTGGCCAGCGAACCGCCGATCGACCAGCTCGGTGATCGGCTGCGGATCGGCTACCGCGGCGCGCTGCTGCGCATCGCCGCTCGTGATCTTGTCGCGCCGGAACCGATCGAACTGATGCCCCAGATCGCCGCCGAGCTGTCCGACCTGGCCGATGCGACGCTGGAGGCCGGCCTGGCGTTGGCCCGGCGGGTGATCGGCCCCGAACGCGCGGCTCGCTGCCGGCTGGCGGTGATCGGCTTGGGCAAGTGCGGTGCCCAGGAACTCAACTATGTCAGCGATGTGGACGTGTTGTACGTCGCCGAACCGGCCGACGAGTCGGTCGGCATCGACGAGGCGATCACCATCGCCACCCAACTCGCCGCCGAACTGTCCCGGATCTGCTCGGCCCACACCGCGGCCGGCACCATCTGGGAGTTGGACGCCGGGCTGCGACCCGAGGGCAAGGCCGGTCCGCTCGTACGCACCCTGGCCAGCCATCGCGGCTACTACCAGAAGTGGGCCAAGACCTGGGAATTCCAAGCCATGTTGAAGGCCCGGCCGGTGGCCGGTGATCGTGATCTTGGTACGGAGTTCGTGCAGATGATCACGCCGATGGTGTGGGAGGTGGCCGAGCGTGATCACTTCATCGCCGACGCCCGGGCGATGCGGATGCGGGTGATCGAACACATCCCGCAGAACATCGCCGACCGCGAGCTCAAGCTCGGTCCGGGCGGTCTGCGCGACGTCGAGTTCTCCGTCCAGCTGTTGCAGTTGGTGCACGGCCGAGCCGACGTCCGGCTGCGGTCGGCGTCAACCCTGGAGGCCCTGCAGGCGTTGATCGACTACGGCTACGTCGGCCGCGAGGACGGCAAGGGCTTCGGCCTGGCCTACCAATTCCTGCGCTCGTTGGAACATCGGATCCAGCTGAACCGGCTGCGTCGTACTCATGTGTTGCCGACGGCAGAAGATGATCTTCGGCGGATCGGACGCTCGCTGCATTACAGCAGCCCGGTGGACGGACTGTTGAGCACCTGGCGGTCGACCGCCAATCGGGTCCGGATGCTGCACCGGCGGCTGTTCTACTCACCGGTGCTGGACGCCGTGGCCAGCATCTCCTCGGCCGAGGTCCGGCTGACCACCGAGGCGGCCCAGGATCGCCTGCAGGGCTTGGGTTATGAGGATCCGAAGGCCGCGCTGCGGCACATCGAGGCGCTCTCCAACGGGGTCAGCCGGCGCGCGGAGATCCAGCGGCAGTTGCTGCCCGCGATGCTCGGCTGGTTCGCCGACGGGCCCAATCCTGATCATGGTCTGCTGGCCTTCCGGCAGACCTCCGACGCACTCGGCACCACCCCTTGGTATCTGCGGGCGCTGCGGGACGAGAGTGCGATGGCCGAGCGATTCGCCCGCATCCTCGCCTCCAGTCGGTACGCGGTCAGCCTGCTGCAGCGGGCACCGCAGAGCGTGCAGATGCTCGCCGATGATCATGAACTGATCCCGCGCAACTTCGAGAAGCTGCGAGCGGAGATGTCGGCGGCGGCCGGGCGGCAGAACAGCCCGACCGCTGCGGTGGAAGCGATCCGGGCGATCCGGCGCCGCGAACTCTTCCGGATCGCGGCCGGCGATCTGCTCGGACTCAGCGACGTGCTGCAGATCGGCGAGGCGCTGACCGATCTCGCCTCGGCGACCGTCCACACCGCGCTCGCGGTGGTCCGAGAGGCAGCCGGCGCCGATCCGGAGTCCACCATCTCGGTGATCGCGATGGGCCGCTGGGGCGGCCGGGAGCTGAGCTACGGCTCGGATGCCGATGCCATGTTCGTGTTGTCCGACCGCGCCGAATCCGACCGCGCCGAATCCGACCGGTCCGACGACCAGGCCAAGGTCGCGCCCGCGGTGATCACCGAGTTGCGCCGGCTGTTGTCGTTGCCCGGCGCCGATCCGGCGCTGGTGATCGACACCGACCTGCGACCCGAAGGCAAGGGCGGCCCGCT
This sequence comes from Microlunatus elymi, assembly GCF_007362775.1. Classification (NCBI taxonomy): domain Bacteria; kingdom Bacillati; phylum Actinomycetota; class Actinomycetes; order Propionibacteriales; family Propionibacteriaceae; genus Microlunatus; species Microlunatus elymi. Next base: position 4,212,929 of record NZ_CP041692.1, on the reverse strand, counting down.
GATCCGGACGCTGGCCGCGTACCGCACCTACTACCAACGCTGGTCGTCGACCTGGGAGATGCAGGCGCTGATCCGGGCCGAGCCGTTGGCCGGTGATCTGGAACTCGGCCGGGAGCTGGTCGACGTCATCGACCCGCTGCGCTGGCCCGCCGACGGGCTGACCGCGACCCAGGTGACCGAGATCCGCCGGTTGAAGGCCCGGATGGAGGCCGAGCGGTTGCCTCGCGGCACCGATCCGTCCAAGCACCTCAAGCTCGGCCCCGGCGGCCTGACGGACGTGGAGTGGACGGTTCAGCTGTTGCAGTTGCAGCACGCCGGCACCGTGCCCGAGCTGCGGACCAGCCGGACCATCGAGGCGCTGGAGGTGGCCGCCCGGCACGGCCTGATCGGCGATCAGCAGGCACGATGGCTGCGGCAGGCGTGGCTGATGGCCAGCCGCATCCGCAACCAGATCATGCTGGTCCGCGGCAGGAGTTCGGACACCTTCCCGACCGATCCCCGGGAGCTGTCCGCGGTAGCCCAGCTGATGGGCCGGTCCGGCGGCGAAGGATCGCATCTGGTGGCCGAATATCAACGAATCGCGCGCCGGGCCCGCCGGGTCACCGACGCCGTCTTCTGGCAGGAGAGCTGACATGGACGCATGGGGCGACCACGACGATCATCGGGCGATCGAGGACTACGCGCTGATCGGTGACTGCCGCAGCGCGGCACTGGTCAACCGGACCGGCAGCATCGACTGGTTGTGCCTGCCCCGGTTCGATTCCCCGTCGGTGTTCGCCCGGATGCTCGGAACCGACGACCACGGCTACTGGCAGCTGGCGCCGACCGGCCGGATCCTCGAACTGACCCGCCGCTATCTGCCCGACACCTTCGTACTGGAAACCACCTACCGGACCGAGACCGGGGTGGTGCAGGTGGTCGATCTGATGTCGGCCGATCATCAGCCGACGGTGATCCGTCGGGTGCGCTGCATCGAGGGCACGGTGACGATGCGGCAGCAGCTGGTGATCAGGTTCAACTACGGCAAGGTGTTGCCGTGGGTACGGCGTGAGCACCAGGCCGGGGAGGCGATCCTGCTGGCGATCGCCGGCCCGTCGGCGCTGGTGATCCGCGGTGCGCACCTTCCTCGCGCCGACCGCAGCCATCACGGTCACCGGCATGCCGGAGAGTTCGAACTGACCGCCGGCCAAGGCACCGATCTGGTGTTGCAGTCCTACCGGTCCTACCAGCCGCGGCCCGAGCCGATCGACGTCGATCAGGCGATCGAGCAGACCACGATCTGGTGGCAGTACTGGGCCAGCCGGTGCGAGGTCAGTGGACCGTACGCCGAGCAGGTGCACCGTTCGCTGTTGGTGCTGCGGGCGCTGACCGAACGCGAGACCGGCGGCATCGTCGCCGCCGCGACCACCTCGCTGCCGGAGCGGTTCGGCGGCGAACGCAACTGGGACTACCGATTCTGCTGGCTGCGGGACGCATCCCTGACGCTGGAAGCCTTGCTGCAACACGGATACGCCGAGGAGGTCGAGCACTGGCGACTCTGGCTGCTGCGTGCGGTCGCCGGCGATCCGGAGGACGTCCAGATCATGTACGGGTTGGCCGGCGAACGCGAGCTGGAGGAGCGTGAGCTTGATCATCTTCCCGGCTACGCCGGCTCTCGACCGGTCCGGATCGGCAACGGTGCCGTGGATCAGTATCAGGGCGACGTGATGGGTGAGGTGATGGTCGCCCTGGACGCGGCCCGCCGGGCCGGCCTAGCTGATGATCATTTCAGCTGGCCGTTGCAGCGGGCCCTGCTGGATCGGGTGGAGGCGACCTGGCAACGCAAGGACAGCGGGATCTGGGAGGTCCGCGGCCAGTCGCAGTATTTCGTCCACTCCCGGGTGATGATCTGGGCCGCGCTGGACCGGGCGGTGAAGGCGGTCCGCGAGTTCGGGTTGGACGGCCCGGCGGATCGCTGGGAGCAGCTTCGTGATCAACTGCGCGAGGAGATCGAGACCAACGGCTTCGACGTCGAACGCAACACCTACACGCAGTACTACGGTTCCCGCGGCGTCGACGCCTCCCTGCTGCAACTGCCGCAGGTCGGCTTCTGCGAGCCGGACGATCCGCGGATGCTTGGCACCGTGGCGGCGATCGAGGACGAGTTGCTGGCCGACGGTCTGTTGTTGCGCTACCGCACCGATCTCGAAGTGGAGCAGGGATCGGGCGAGACGGTGGACGGGTTGACGCCGGGGGAGGCGCCGTTCCTGGCCTGCTCCTTCTGGTTGGTCGAGCAGTACGCGCGCAGCGGCCGCAAACAGGACGCGGAGAAGCTGATGGATCGGCTGTTGTCGTTCAGTAATGATCTTGGTCTGCTGTCGGAGGAGTACGACACCGCAGCCGACCGGCAGGCCGGCAACACACCGCAGGCCCTGTCGCATCTGGCGTTGGTCCGGGCTGCGGACGCGATCGAGGGCACCGGCGGCGTACGAGGTCAGTCGCGGCGGCGCAAGGCGCGCGAGTAGGCGGCCAGGCTGGCGGCCGCGGTGTTGTCCCAGCTGAAGCCGGCCGCGTGCAGGGCTCCGGCGGCACCCAGTTCGCGGGCGCGGGCCGGGCTGTCCAGCAGCGACTCCAGCGCGTCCGCCCAGCGGACCGGATCGTGGCCGTCCACCAGCAGCCCGGTCTCGCCGGCGCGGACTGCGTGCCGCAGGCCGCCGACATCGGTGGCCACCACCGGCCGTCCGCAGGCCTGCGCCTCCAACGCGACCAGGCCGAACGATTCGTTGTAGGACGGCACGCCGACCACGTCGGCAACGCAGTACCAGCGGAAGAGTTCGGCCCGAGGCGAGTGCGGCCGGACGATGATCTGATCGGTCAGACCGTGATCGGCGATGGCGTCCGGCAACGCGTCGGCCCAGGTGCTCTGCGGACCGCTCGGGCTGCCGATGATGATCAACCGAAGTTGATCACGAAGCTCCGGCCGGCGGCGCAGGATCTCGGCTACCGCGTCGATCAGCACATCCGGCGCCTTCAACGGCTGCAGCCGGCCGACGAACAAGATGATCTTGGCGTCGAGATCGACGTCGTACCGTTCTCGCGACTGGATCTGGTCGCAGGGATGGAAGATCTCAAGATCAACTCCGGGCGGCACGATCGCGAGTTGATCTTGGACGGCGTCGTAGTGCCGGATCAGCTCGTCCGCCTCGTCCTGCGTGTTGGCAGTCAGCACGGTGGCCCGGCGGACGATCTCGGACTCACCGTGTTCCCGCACGTCCGGCTCGGTCAGATGATCGTCGGCTCGGTTGAGGTTCTTCACCCGGGCCATCGTGTGCATGGTGTGCACCAGCGGCAGCTCGCGGGCCGAGGCCATGATCATCCCGGCCATCCCGGACAGCCAGTAATGCGAATGCACCAGGTCGTAGTCCCGCTCGCCCCAGCGCCGTGCCAGCTCGGCGGCGAAATCACCGGTCAGGCCGGGCAACTCCTCCTTGGCCACCTCCGCGGCCGGGCCGGCCGTCACCTGCAGCACGCTGACCTCGTCGCTGATCCGGATCCGCTCGGGCACGTCGGCATCCCGGCGGCGGGTGAACACGTCCACCTCGACACCGCGGGAGCCGAGCCGGTGCGCGAGCTCAGCCACGTACACGTTCAACCCGCCGGCATCCCCGACGCCGGGAGTGTCCAGGGGTGAGGTGTGCATGCTGATCATGGCGACTCTCACCCCGGTATTGTCCGTCCTCAGGTCCGGCGCCAGCCGACGGGTAGGTTCAGATCATGATCGAGACCGAAACGACGGCCGCCGCCGAGCGGGCGTTCACCGCGGCACGCCAGGCCCAGCCGGGCTGGGCGGCGACCGATCCGAAACGCCGGGCCGAACCGTTCCTGGCCCTGAGTGCGATGCTGCTGGATCGGCGCGAACAGGTCCTGGACGTGATCCAGCAGGAGACCGGCAAGGCCCGCGGACACGCCGCCGAGGAGCTGATGGACACGGTCGCCTCGATCCTCTTCTACGCCCGCAGGGCGCCCGGGTTGCTGCGGACCCGGCGCCGGCCCGGCGCGATGCCGATCCTGACCAAGACTCACGAGTACGCCCGGCCGCGCGGCGTGGTCGCCGTGATCACCCCGTGGAACTACCCGCTGGCCCTGGCCGCCGATGTGGTGCCGGCGCTGCTCGCCGGCAACACCGTCGTGCACAAGCCGGACACGAAGACGCCGCGGTCGTCGCTGTTGTTGCGCGACTACGCGATCGAGGCCGGGCTGCGGCCCGAGCTGTGGCAGACCGTGGTGGCCGACCCGGACGAGTTGGGCACCGCGCTGATCGACGGCGCCGACTTCGTCAGTTTCACCGGCTCCACCCGGGCCGGCCGCGAGATCGCCGAGCGCTGTGCGCAGCGGCTGATCGGCTGCAGCCTGGAGCTCGGCGGCAAGAACCCGATGATCGTGCTGGACGACGCCGACCTGGATCGGACCGTGACCGCGGCGTTGCGGGCCTGTTTCGGGAACGCCGGGCAACTATGCATCGGGATCGAACGGATCTACGTCGACCGCAGTGTGCAATCGGAGTTCCTGCGCCGGTTCGTGGCCGCGACCAAGGACCTGCGGCTCGGCCGCGGACTGGACTACACCGCCGACGTCGGCTCGCTGCAGTCGGCGGCCCAACTCGATCGGGTCACCGGCATGGTCGGACGGGCGGTCGCCGACGGCGCCCGGGTGGTGACCGGCGGCCGCGCCCGGCCGGACATCGGCCCGTACTTCTACGAGCCGACGATTCTCACCGGAGCCGCCCCGGACGCCGAGATCAGCACCGAGGAGGTGTTCGGCCCGGTGGTCACCGTGACCGGCTTCGGCAACGACGCCGAGGCGGTCCGGCTGGCCAATGACAGTGCGTACGGGCTGAACGCGGCGGTCTTCGGCGGCAACGTCGCCCGGGCCCGGTCGATCGCCGAACGGATCGAGGCCGGCATGGTCAACATCAACGAGGGGTACGCCTCCGGTTACGCCTCGGCGTCCCCGGTCGGCGGCCGCAAGCAGTCCGGACTGGGCCGGCGGCACGGCATCCCCGGACTGATGCAATACACCGAACCGCAGACCATCTCCAGCCAGCACCACCTGCTCGGCTTCGACCCGGTCGCCGGGCTCAGTCGCGAGCAGTTCGTCAACCTGGTCCTCGGCGGCCTGCGGGTGATGCGCAAGCTACGCATTCGCTGAGCAATAGCTCGGGCTCGATTTCGTCCCAGCGAAGGCGCTGCTCCATTTCGGCTGAGCAAAGGCTCAAGGCAGCGTGCTCACGATGACTACGTGAAGCAATTCACGTAACCTCGCCCCTATGCCCAGCGGACTGAAGCGAGTCGGCGCCGTCACCGGTGCCGGAGCTCTCTTCGTCGTCGTCAGCGCGCTCTGCGGGTTGCTGGTCGCCGGGCTCGCGATCCCGTTCGCGGCAGCGTCCGGCGTCGGCGCCCGGGCCGCGAACGACCAGTTGACCAAGATCCCGACCAACCTGACCACGCCGCCGCAGCCGCAGCGCAGCAAGGTGCTGGACGTCAACGGCAACATGCTCGCCTACTTCTACGACGAGAACCGGATCTACGTCCCGCTGAGCAAGATCGCGCCGGTGATGCGGTCGGCGCTGCTGTCCATCGAGGACCACCGGTTCTACCAGCACGGCGCGTTCGACCCGAAGGGCACCCTGCGCGCCTTCGTCACCAACCACGCCGCCGGCGGCACGGTCCAGGGCGGATCCAGCATCACCCAGCAGTACGTGAAGATGGTGCTGGTCAACGAGGCCACCCTGGCCGGCGACGAGCAGGCCGTGAAGGACGCCCAGGAGACCACGTACCAGCGCAAGATCACCGAGCTGCGATACGCGATCGCGTTGGAGCAGAAGCTGTCCAAGGACCAGATCCTGGAGCGCTACCTCAACCTGGCCTACTTCGGCGACGGTGCGTACGGGGTCGAGGCGGCGGCCCGGCACTACTTCGGCACCACCGCGGCCAAGCTGACCCTGCCGCAGGCGGCGATGCTGGCCGGGCTGGTGCAGAGCCCGGACTCCGACAACCCGGTGCAGCACCCCCAGGCCGGTCTGGATCGGCGTAATCAGGTGCTCAGCCGGATGGCCGAGCTGGGCGAGATCACACCGCAGCAGGCCCAGGCGACGATCAAGACCGGCTTCGACGCCAAGCAGGTGCAGCACGTCCGCAACGGCTGCATCGACACCCGTTACCCGTTCCTCTGCGACTACGTCCGCCGATCGCTGCTGAACGATCCGAGCCTGGGCGAGACGGTGCAGGATCGGGAGAAGACGATCGACCGCGGCGGTCTGACGGTGCAGACCGCGATCGATCCGAAGACCCAGGACATGGCCCAGCGCTCGGTCAGCAAGATGATCGGGGCGACCGATCCGCTGATCTCCACCATGGACATGATCCAGCCGGGCACCGGGCTGATCGTGGCGATGGCGCAGAGCCGGCCGGTGATGGGCAAGGACGCCAAGTTGGGCGAGACCTACTACAACTACTCGGTGCCGCAGTCGATGGGCGGTGGCCAGGGGTTCCAGGCCGGGTCGACCTTCAAGGCGTTCACCGCCGCGGCGGCGCTGCAGAAGGGCATCCCGATCGCGAAGAAGTTCGACGCGAAGAAGACGATGAACTTCGGCGGCGCCCACTTCGACTCGTGCGAACGGCGGACCTCGATCGCCGGCGACTGGAAGGTCAGCAACTCGACCGGCCGCAGCGGTGAGATGGACATGGCCAAGGCCGCTGCCTGGTCGGTGAACACGTACTTCGTCCAGCTCGAGTTGGCCACCGGGATGTGCGACGTGACCCGGATGGCGGCCGAGGTCGGCGCCCAGAGCAGTGTGCAGAGTGCGCCGATCACCTCCTACGACGACAAGCCCTCGTTCACCCTGGGCACCGTCGAGGTCAGCCCGCTGTCGATGGCCGAGGCGTACGCGACCTTCGCCTCCGGCGGCATCCACTGCGATCCGATCATCATTTCCAAGATCACCACCGCCGCCGGCAAGCAGATCGCGGCGCCGAGCGCGAACTGCAAACGGGTGATCTCCGCCGACGTCGCGGCCGCGGTGAACAAGCTGCTCACCGGGGTGGTCGACGGTGGTTCGGCACCGAGGGCCAGGCTTGATGATCATCGGCCGCAGGCAGGCAAGACCGGCACCATCGACAGCAACGCGGCGGTCTGGTTCGCCGGCTACACCCCCGAGATCGCCGGTGCGGCGATGATCTCCATCGACAGCACGATGGCGCCGTTCAACAAGGCGAAACCGGGCTATCGCAGCTCCGGGTTGAAGGGCTTCACGGTGCCGTCGACCCACACCTTCCTCAGCGGCTCGGGTGGCGGCGACGCCGGACCGGGCATCTGGAAACCGGCCGTGACCGCCTACCTGGCGGACAAGCCGGCCACCGCTTTCGCCGACGTGCCGGACGCGTACGTGCACGGCAAGCAGGTCGATTTCCCGGACCTGACCGGGCTGAAGACCGACGAGGCGATCAAGAAGCTGAAGGACTCCGGCCTGACCGTGACGCGGGAGGAGAAGGCGAGCGACAGCGTGCCCAAGGGCAAGCTGATCGGCTTCTCGCCGAGCAGCGGCAAGATCGCCCAGTACGGCACCGTGAAGGCCGTTTTCTCAACCGGGCCTGAGAAGAAGCCCGATGATCACACCAAGAAGCCCGCTGATCGGGCGAAGAAGCGTGATCAGCACCGGTGATCACAGCGGGACCATAGCCACCCGCGTCTAATCTCAGAAGGCATGGCGTCACCAGGCAAGCGCGGTCGCAGCGCACTGTGGTTCCTGCTGGTCTCGGTTGTGGCCGGATGCCTGGTGGCCGGGCTGGCCGTGCCGGTGCTCGCGCTGGCCGGTGTGGGCAGCCGAGCGGCGCAGTCCGAGCTCGCCGAGTTTCCCACCAAGCTCACCGACACCACCCAGGCGCAGCGGTCCACCCTGCTCGCGGCCGACGGGCAGGTGATCGGCTACTTCTACGACCAGAACCGCACGTACGTGTCGCTGGACAAGATCGCGCCGGTGATGCGGCAGGCGATCCTGGCGGCCGAGGACAACAAGTTCTACTCCCACGGCGCGATCGATCTGAAGAGCACGATCCGGGCGTTTCTGGCCAACCTGGCGCACGGATCGACGGTGCAGGGCGGATCGACGCTGACCCAGCAGTACGTCAAGCAGGTGCTGGTCAACGACGCCGAACTGTCCGATGATCAAGCCGCGGTGAGGGAAGCCACCGACGACAGCTACCAGCGCAAGATCACCGAACTGCGTTACGCCTTGTCGGTCGAGCAGCACCTGACGAAGAACCAGATCCTCGAGCGGTATCTGAACATCGCCTACTTCGGCGACGGAGCGTACGGGGTCCAGGCAGCCGCCGAGCACTACTTCGGCACCACCGCGGCACAACTGACCCTGCCCGAGGCGGCGTTGCTGGCCGGGCTGGTGCAAAGCCCGGACGGCTACGACCCGGTGCAGCACCCACAAGCCGCGCTTGACCGACGCGACTACGTGCTCAGCCGGATGGCCGAGCTGAAGATGATCACCGCAAAGGCCGAACGGGCAGCACAGGCCACCGGATTTGATCAAGCTGCGGTGGTCGGCATCACCAGCGGCTGCTCCGCGTCGACCTATCCGTTCGTCTGCGACTACGCCGAACGTACGCTGCTGCAGTTGCCGAGCCTGGGCAGCACGATCCGGCAACGCCAGCACACGCTGGACCGTGGCGGCTTGACGATCCGGACCACCATCGACGTCGACGCCCAGAACGCTGCCCAGCAAGCGATCGACAAGATCATCAGTGGCACCGACCCGTTGATCGCAGTCACCGACATCGTCGAACCGGGCACCGGCAAGATCACCGCGCTGGCGCAGAATCGGTCCGAGATGGGCAGCGGCGACGGTCAGACCTACTACAACTATTCGGCGTCGGCGGACCTCGGCGGTTCGACCGGCTTTCAGCCCGGCTCCACCTTCAAGGCGATCACCGCCGCCGCAGCGCTGGAGAAGGGGTTGCCGCTGTCGACACGGCTCGATGCGCCGGCCAGCCGGGACTACAGCGGCACCAAATTCTCCACCTGCAACGGGAAATCGACCATCGGCAAGTGGACGGTCGACAACTCCACCGGCGTGAACGGCAACATGAACATGATCAAGGCCGCCGAGTATTCGGTGAACAACTACTTCGTCCAGCTGGAGCTGGACACCGGCATGTGCAACGTGGTGAAGATGGCCGACCGGCTGGGCGTGCAGAGCAACACGAAGGGCGCGCCGATCACCTCGTACGACGACAAACCGTCGCTGACGTTGGGAACCGCGGAGGTGAGCCCGCTGTCGATGGCCGGCGCCTATGCGACCTTCGCCGCCGGCGGGATCGGATGCACACCGGTGATCGTCGATCAGATCAACACTCCCGATGGCAAGAACCTGACACCGCCGGACGCGGGCTGTCACCGGGTGATCAGCTCCGGGATCGCCGACACCGTCAACGATCTGCTGTCGCACGTGATCGACACCGGGACCGGCACGCCCGCGCGAACCGCTGATCAACGTCCGGAGGCAGGCAAGACCGGCACCATCGACAGCAATGCCGCGGTCTGGTTCAACGGCTACACCCCAAACGCGGAGGCGGTGTCCATGATCAGCGAGGACACCAGCCGCAAGCCGTTCCGCAGTGACAAGCCGGCGAGTTATCGCAGCAACGGGCTTCAGGACTACACGGTGCCGTCGACCGGCGTGGTGCTCAGCGGCACCGGCGGCGGCGACGCAGGCCATGATCTGTGGCGACCGACGATGAATCACTATTTGAAATCCTTGCCGGTGGAGAAGTTCGATCCGGCGCCGCAGAAGCTCGTCGGCGGGGCCGACAGTGGCAACGGCACCAACACCCTTGGCAACGGCACCAGCACCTTCGGCAACGGCAACGGCTTCAACAGCGGCGGCGGCAATCACCGGTAGCGTTCGGGGGAGTCAACCGACCCTTCGTACCGGGAGTGCACCATGAACCCAAATGCCGATTCCACCGCGAAATCCCTGCACTCCTGGTCGCTGTTCCGCACGCTCGGCCGGTACGTCGCGCCGGGCTCGATGCCGTTGGGGCAGCTGCCGGAGGGCGGCGGTGGCGGCCTGTCGTTGCTGGACCTGCCGGCCGAACTCGCCCGGCACGGCTACGACAGCGTGCAGCTGTGCCACTTCTACTTGCCCAGCAGGGAAGTCGGCTATCTGGGCGAGTTGCGGTCTGCCTTCGACGACGCCGGCGTCGCGGTCGAGTGCCTGTTGATCGACGAGGGTGATCTGGCCGATCCGGTCGACGGGGACCAGCAGCGGGACTGGCTGTCGGGCTGGATCGACACGGCCGAGCAGTTCGGCGTCGACCGGGTGCGGGTGCCGGCCGGCAAACAGCCGCCGGGACCGGACGCCCTGCGATCCAGCGTCGAACGGCTGGTTCAACTCGCCGACCGGCACCCGGGCACCAGGATCATGATCGAGAACTGGCTGGCGATGATGCCGGACGCGGCGTCGGTGAACGAGATCCTGGACCGGACCGCGGGGCGGATCGGATTCCTGATCGACCTCGGCAACTGGAAGGGCGACGGCAAGTACGACGAGCTTGCGGCGGTCGCAGCCCGGGCGGAAAGCTGCCAGGCCAAGGTCAGCACGGACGCGTCGGGCGTCATCGACGAGGCCGATTACCGGCGCAGTCTCGGTGTGCTGCGTGACGCCGGCTACGGCGGTCCGCTGGCCATGGTGTACGACGGGCCGGACCCCGACGAGTGGGGCAAGCTCGACCAGGCGTACGGCATCGTGAGGTCTGTCTATGCCTGATCCCGACGTGATCGTCGTCGGGCTGGGCTCGATGGGTGCCGCCGCTGCCAACGAACTGGCCGGCCGAGGCGTCCGGGTGCTCGGTCTGGAGGCGTTCTGGCCGGCCCATGATCAAGGTTCCGGGCACGGCGCGTCGCGGATCATCCGGCAGTCCTACTTCGAGGGCGCCGACTACGTGCCGTTGTTGCGTTCCGCTTACGCGGGTTGGCGTCGGCTGCAGGAAGAGTCCAAGATCAACTTGATCACCCTCTGTGGCGGTCTCTACATCGGCAACGCGGACGGGCCGATCTTCACCGGTGCTCTGGCTGCTGCGCAGAAGTGGGGGCTGCCGCACGAGGTGCTGGACGCGTCCGCGATCCGGACGGGATTTCCGACCTTCGCGCCGGCCGAGGATGCGCTGGCGGTCTGGGAACAGAACGCGGGCTTCGTCCGGCCGGAGGCAGCCATCCGCGCCAATCTCGATCTCGCCCGTGCCCGAGGCGCGGACCTGCGTTTCGCCGAGCCGGTGCTCGGCTGGTCGGTCGGACGCGGTGGGGGAGTACGGGTGACGACCCGCCGGGACAGCTACGCCGCGGACCGGCTGGTGCTCGCGGCCGGGGCGTGGATGCCGGTGCTGTTGGCCGACCTCGGACTGCCGCTGGTGGTGCAGCGGCAGGTGATGTACTGGTTCGAACCGCAGGTCACCGAGGCGCTGCCCCACCGCGCCTACGCGGCTGATCATCATCCGGTCTACATCGAGGAACGCCACGATGATCAACAGATCTACGGATTTCCGATGCACGAGGGCGTCGACGGCGGGATGAAGATCGGCGTGCATCGGGCCGGGAACTTGATCGAAACCACCGCCGATGATCTTGATCGCACCATCGCCGCAGCCGAGATCAACTCCGTACAGCAGCGGATGCGGCGCCTGGTGCCGGCCACCGGCGACCCGATCAAGGCCAAGGTCTGCATGTACACGATGACGCCCGACGAGCACTTCGTCCTCGGCGCGCACCCCGACCATGATCAAGTTTCGATAGCGGCCGGCTTCTCCGGCCACGGTTTCAAATTCGTCCCGGTGATCGGCGAGATCCTCGCCGATCTGGCTCAGCACGGCCACACCGGTCACCCGATCGGCCTCTTCGACCCGCGACGTTTCCTGGACGGCGTCGACCCTGCGCACTCCGCGGAGCGGGAATGAACCGCGACGACGTACTCGATCTGTGTGGATCGTTGCTGGGGGCGATCGAGGACTACCCGTTCGGCGACGGTGCCGCGGTGTTCAAGGTCGGCGGCAAGATGTTTGCCCTGGTGTCGCTGGAAGGCAGTCCCGGCAGCGTCAACCTCAAGTGCGAACCCGAGTTGGCGTTGGAACTGCGGGACCGCCATCCCGCCGTCCGCCCCGGCTACCACCAGAACAAGCGGCACTGGAACACTGTTGATCTTGACGGCACCGTCGACGAGGACGATCTCCGCTGGATGATCACGCACTCCTACGAGCTCGTTCTCGCGGGTCTCCCGCGCGCGATCCGTTCCCGGCTTGGCGATCCCGCCCGTTAGCTGTCCGCACGCGGCCGGTTCAGCGATAGGTGCTGGCCGAGGTCGACCCGCACACCGATGCCGCGTCCTTGATCACGAACCGGTAGCGGTACTGCTTCTTGGTGCTGTAGCTGTAGCTGATCTTGCCGGTGGCAGAGGAGGTCAGCGTCTTGTATGCCGAGTAGGACTTGGCGTTCTTGGTCTTGCGCTGCAGATACACCTTGGTCTTGTACGACTTGTACTTCTCGTCGGCGGTGTAGCGCTGTGCGGTGGCCGAAACAGTCACCTTGGCTTGTTTGCGGCTGCTCTTGGTGGAGATCACCCGGCTGCCGAACTTGATCTTGGTCGACGTTGCCTTCCACTTGACCGGCACGTCGTTGTAGTCGGCGTCGTACACCCAGGCGTCGCCGTCCCGGAGCGTGTAGCTACCCGGCGTGATGTCGTAGGCCCAGAAGTCGAAGCGCTCGCTGTCGCCGATCCGATCCCAATACGCGAAGTCCTCGGCACCCTGCGGTCCGTCAAGATTGGCGGCGGCGTAGGAGAATCCGCCGCCCTTCGGCTTGCAGTCGCCGCTGCCCGACAACTTGCTGTGCACGATCACGTCGCGCTTGTTGATCACGATCTTGCTCGGCAGGCTGCCTTGCAGGGTGCACGTCGTCGCGGCCGAAGAACTGGGCACGTTGACCGCGATCAGGCTGATGCCGGCGGTCGTGGCGCCGAGCGCGATGGCGATCTTGCGCAGGGTGCGCTGAAGCATGAGGAATCCGTTCGGGGAGAGCTGGACATGGAACGCCGGGGCGGTCGCTCCCGACGAGCGGCGGCCTCGGCAACCGAGAACGTATCGACTCCGCCAGGCAACGCGGGCAGATTCGGTCGATCCCGGGACTTTGGTCCCGAGGCAGCTGGATCCGCCGAATCGACGCTCGGCAGAGCGGCAGTATTGTGACCCGCGTGATCACGGGCGAACTGAAGAACAAGGTCGATCGGGTCTGGGACGCGTTCTGGTCCGGCGGCATCTCCAATCCACTCGAGGTGATCGAGCAGATCACCTACCTGCTGTTCATCCGTCGGCTCGACGACCTGGAGACATTGGAGGAGAAGAAGGCCCGGCGCACCGGACAGCCCGCCCGGCTCCTGTTCTCGGCCGACCAGCAGCAGCTCCGCTGGTCACGGCTGAAGAACCAGGATCCCGAGGTCATGTTCCACACCGTCGGTGACGACGTGTTCCCGTTCCTCAGATCGCTCGGCGGCGACGGCTCGACCTACTCCGAGCACATGAAGGGCGCCCGATTCACCATCCCGAACGCCGGACTGCTGTCGCGCGTGGTGGACCTGATCGACGCGATCCCGATGGAGAATCGCGACACCAACGGCGACCTGTACGAGTATCTGCTGTCCAAGATCGCCAGTGCCGGGGTGAACGGGCAGTTCCGGACACCGCGGCACATCATCAAGCTGATGGTCCAGATGATGGCGCCGCAGCCGGACGACGAGATCTGCGATCCGGCCTGCGGCACGGCGGGCTTCCTGGTCGCGGCCTCGGAGTACGTCCGCGACACCCACAAGTCGGTGCTGCACGACGCGGCTCAACGCCAGCACTTCCACTCCAGCATGTTCCACGGGTACGACTTCGACTCGACCATGTTGCGGATCGGCAGCATGAACATGCTGATGCACGGTGTCGAGTCGCCCGACATCCGCTACCGCGACTCACTGAGCGAGGGTGCCAGCACCGATGCCGAGAAGTACACGTTGATCTTGGCCAATCCTCCGTTCGCCGGCTCGCTGGACTACGAGTCCACGTCGAAGGACCTGCAGCGGGTGGCGAAAACCAAGAAGACGGAGTTGCTGTTCGTCGCGCTGGTCCTGAAGCTGCTCAAGCCTGGCGGCCGGGCTGCGGTGATCGTGCCGGACGGTGTGCTGTTCGGATCTTCCAAGGCACACAAGGAATTGCGGAGGGTCCTGGTCGAAGATCAAAAACTGGACGCGATCATCAAGCTGCCATCCGGTGTGTTCAAGCCGTATGCAGGAGTGTCGACCGCGATCCTGTGAAGCAGGGGATCGCACGCATCCACGCCGAGCTGGCCGACGACCTTCTCACTCGGCTTCATGATCAAGAGCCGGCGTTCTTCGAACAGGCCGTGGGTCGATCTGCTGATCGCGACGGGCTACGGCGGTACCCAGGGGAAGGGCACGCGTACTCAACTGTCCGACGACGGCGGCATCGACGGGATCATCGACCAGGACGCACTCGGTCTCAACCGGATTTACGTGCAGGCCAAGCGATATCGGCTCGATGCCGCGGTACAACGCCCGGAGATCGGGCTTCGTCGGCGCGCTGCACGGGCAGCAGGCCGATCGCGGCGTCTTCATCACCACCGGCCGCTTCAGCAGCGGCGCGACCGCCTACACCCAGAGTGTTCCATCGCGGGTCGTGCTGATCGACGGCGCGCGGCTGGCCCAACTGATGATTCGCTACGGCGTCGGCGTACAGGTGGAGCGCACCGTCGAGATCGTCAAGGTCGACGAGGACTTCTTCGGGTAGGGCGCACGTTGCCGGCTGCACGGTGATTCGCGGAATCCGTTACCAGAAAGAGATCCCCGCGAGTCTGATCTTGGACGTCGATCCAGCAGCAGTGTCAGACCTCGTCCGTAGCATGGTCTTCATGATCAGCGATGCGGCGGCGTTCGTGCTCCCCGAGGTGGGGAGCCCGGAGGAGGCGCTGCGTTGTTCCGATCTTGCTGATCTGCAGGAGCGGGCCGGACGAAACAACAAGTTGATCACCGCCGTGCACTGGGCCCATCAGCATCCGGCCGAGAGCATCGACCCGCACCAATTGCGAATCGCCGGTGGAGATCGGCCGATCCGTCCCGGCGGCGACGGGACGCCCGAGATGGCGGGGTTCGCGGTCGCCGAGTTCGGCGTCCACAAGGGGTGGTCGATCGGGCGGACCCAGCGGTTCATCGGCGACGCCCTGGACATTCGGCATCGACTGCCGCGACTGTGGGCTCGTCTGGTCGGCTACAAGATCGACGGTTGGCAGGCGCAGAAGATCGCTCAAGAGACCCACCACCTCACCTTGGCGCAGGCGCTGCTGGCCGACGAGGCCGTGGCCGACTACGTCGGCCGCTCCGACTGGTCCCAAGTGCTGCGGCTGCTGGAAGCCAAGATCATCGAGGTCGATGCGGACCGGATCTCCAAGCTGGCCGAGGAATTCCAGACCGAGCAGGGCGTGTGGGTCGGCCAGAGTGTCGAGCACGGCACCAAGACCCTGTTCTGGCGGGGCGGCGCGCCGGACGTGATCTGGTTCGAGGCGATGGTGGACCGGATCGCCGACGTCCTCGCCGGCCGCGGTGACACCCGGACCAAGAATCTGCGGCGGGCTGCGGCGGTCGGGATCTTGGCCAATCCGTTGCACGCGTTGCGGCTGCTGGCCGAGGATGACGCGCCGTCGCTGTTCGATCCCGATCTTGAGGGTGTCGAGGATCTGTCCGGTGTTGATCTTGGTCCTGCGGGTGAGACTGAAGGGCCAGGAATGCAGCCGGAGGGTCCTGAGCTTGTCGAAGGACCGGGAAGGCAAGCCGAGGTTGATCATCCGGTCCGGTTCCCGCGGATCGATCAGGATCGGGTGTTGGCTCGGGCGATGGTCGCGGCGATCGGTCGGCTGGATCCGGCCCGGATGCGTCCCGACGCCACGCTGTACGTGCACATCGCCAGGGAGACCCTGGAGTCAGGGCTCGGCGTCGCCCGGGTGGAGGACATCGGCCCTGTGGTGTCGAGCCTGGTCGCCGACTGGCTGGGGCGCTGCGACGTCACCGTCAAGCCGGTGATCGACCTGAACGTCGACCTGACTCCGGTGGATGCGTATGAGGTGCCGCGGGCGATGCGGGAGCGGATGTTCTTGAAGCGGCTGACCAGCGTCTTCCCGTTCTCATCATCACGCGGTCAAGGTCTTGATCTTGACCATAGCGACCCGTATCGAGACGGTGTTCCTGGGCAGACTCGTGAGGACAATCTCGCCCCGTTGGGCCGGCGCGAACACAACCTGATCACCCACGGCTTGTGGAATCGCCGACAACCCGAGCCCGGAACCTTCCTGTTTCGGGCGCCGCACGGCAAGGTCTTCCTGGTCAACTCGACCGGCACACATGATCTTGGTGAAGGACCCTTCGCCCACCAGATCTGGCATGCCGCCACGCCCGAGCGTAGCAACTGAGCTCGCAGCCGGATCGAGGCTGAGACTGCCACCGAGAGGACTGCAGTCGTCGGAGCCCCGTTAGCGTCAAGGTTGCCCAGACAATGTCACTCAAGTGCCGCTAGAGGCACATTGTGGACCTGGACATGTTCCTCGACGACGCTCCGGGGAGCCTTGTTGTCATCGCTGGCAGCGACCCGGTGCGCGGCGAGCGGCACCACAAGGCATTCGCGCCCGGGCCGTTGCCGGACCAGGTGCCTTCCTTCGCCCCGTCGACGTTCCTTGCCGTGGCGGAGCAATGGGCGGCGCTGGACAGGAAACTCACGCCGTCCCCATCGATGTCGCTTGATCGTCCCGTCGGTGTAGCTCTTCGTCAGACCCAGGCGATCTCACCGGAGTTGCCCGGGTGATCGGGGTCGATCCGCGCCATCACCTGGGCGCCGATCTTGCGCAGAGTCTTCAGCTGGGCAGGGGAGATCGCGTCGATGACGAGTTCGCGGACCCGGGCGACGTGGCCGGGCGCTGCCTCGACGACCTTGCGATATCCGGCATCGGTCAGCGTCGCGCTGGTACGACGTCCGGCACCGGGCATCCGGCCGCGTCGTACGAAGCCCTGTCGCTCGAGGCGCGTCATGGTGTGGGACAGCCGAGACAGCGAGGCCGACGTCGCCGTCGCGATCACACTCATCTGCAGTGTTCGGTCATCCTGTTCCGAGAGCACCGCGAGCACCATGTACTCGAAGAAACTCAACCCCTCGTCGGCCTGTAGTTGGGCATCGAGTGCACTCGGCAGCTTCATCGTCAACGCGGTGACCGCGAGCCAGGCAGCTCGCTCGTCACTCGACAACCACTGCACTGCGTCGTCCGGTCGGCCCATGGCGACGACCCTATCGATCACAACTTGACCATTCAAGTTGCGCGGGTATCGTGTACTTGAAACCTCAAGTTGAGGCCGGATCCACCAGGAGCCACGATGATCACCGACCCGTTCGCCTTCGACACCAGGGTGCCGGCCGGCGCGTACGACGAACTCCTCGCCCGGGTGTTGCCGCAGGCTCGCGAACAGAAGGTCTGGCAGCCGTCGGACGGTCCACTGCCGTCGCTGTTCGTCAGCCACGGCGCGCCGCCCACCCTGGACGATCCGCAGTGGTTGGCCGATCTGTTCGCCTGGAGCCAGACGATGCCCAAACCGCGGGCGATCGTGGTGGTCTCCGCGCACTGGGAGAACGCGCCGCTGGCGATCGCCGGCACCGCGGCGGGAACGCCGCTGTACTACGACTTCGGCGGCTTCCACCCGCGCTATTACACCCTGCAGTACCGGACTCCCGACGCGACCGCGGTCGCGCACCAGGTCGCCGGCATGCTTTCCGACACGACCCCGCTGCACCAGTTCACCGACCGCGGACTTGATCATGGTGCCTTCATCCCGTTGATGGCGATGTATCCGGCCGCCGATGTGCCCGTCGTCCAGCTCAGCATGCCCAGCTTGGATCCGGTTGCCCTGCTGAAACTGGGCAACCGGCTGCGATCGCTACGTCAGGAGGGAATCCTGGTGATCGGCTCCGGCTTCATGACCCACAGCTTCGCGGTGTTCGATCGGCCGGAGCTGCTCGGTCACATCAAGGCGTTCGACCAATGGGCCGCCGACGCGCTGGCCCGCGGCGACGTCGACGCCCTGACCGACTATCAGGCAAAGGCCCCGGGTGCGGCGATTGCGCACCCGACCGCCGATCACTTCGTCCCGCTGTTGCTCACTCTGGGCGCAGCCGACGACCCGAGCCGCAACACCGCCGCCATCGAGCGGATCACCTTCGGCAATTCCATCCGCTCGATCCAGGTCGTTTGACGCGAGATTGGGTGACATTCGCACCGCTGTCGGTGCGAATGTCACCCAATCCGCGGACGGACGACACGCGGTCGCGGCAGACATCACTGCGGAGTGAGCGCATCTTCACGCATGGGCAATGCAAGCCATGCGGTAGGGTAGGTTTCATGGTCAGCACCGCACCGGAGGACTTCCTCAACTCGATCGCAACCGACATCTCGGTCGCCGAGTTCACGCGCGCCATGGCAGAACATCCGGAATGGATGCCCACGCGCGCCCCGCACCCCGCTGTAGCCCCGGCGCCGCCCGAACACCTTGACCAGATTCTTGGGCTGTCCGGACTCTCTGCCGCCGACCGCAAGCAGGTCACGGGTGAGGCGCGCGACCCCGCGTTGGGTTCGCGCATCGCCGCTCACGACGCCGGGGTCGCCCGTGACCTGGTGAACTCCACGCTCTCCACCCGACAGGCGGCAGAATTGCTCGCTCGCGACACTTCCAACATCACTCGCGGGGTTCAGGAGAATCGCTACTACGCCGTCCGGGTAGCCGGCAGACTGCGCCTTCCGGAGTGGCAATTCATCGAACACACGACCTACGACTACATCCCCGGCGAAGACGCGGTGCCCGAGGTCGAGCACGTGCCGCTTCCGAATCTGTCCCGGCTCGTGTCCCACATTCCGCCCGGTGTCCATCCGCAGGTGATCGCCGGATTCATGCAGACGTCGCAACCCGAACTGGACGACACGTCACCGATCGAATGGCTCGTCGGTGGCGGAGATCCTGATCCTGTCTGCGATCTCGTAGCCGGACTGACGCGCCGGTGAGCCGCAGATCCCCGAAGGCGCCCAACAATCCACCGGTGCCGCTCACCCTCACCCCGGCCGACGTACGAACCTGGACCGGCTCGCTGCTGCGAATCGCGCCGACGCAAAGCGCTCACCCCATCCCGTACGGCGCCCTGCGCACCGACGGACCGGTGGCTGGACAGCGGTGGGACCCGCACCCGGCGGGACCTCCGAAGGAACACCCACCTCGCTACGGGGTGCTGTACACGGCATCCACCCTTGCCGCGGCGTGCGCGGAGACCAATCAGAGCACCCGCATGATCGACCGGCACACGGACACTCCGGTGATCACCGTCTGGAGTCCGATGCGACCGCTGCAATTGCTCGATCTCGGCCCACGCAGCAGCTGGCTCATCCGGCACCGAGCGTCGGCTTCGTTGATCACCCGCCCCGCGCCCCACGGTCAGAGCTGGGCGCGAGACATCGTGGCCGCACTCGGTGACCAGATCGACGGATTGTGCGTGCCGTCCAGCATGACCGGCACCAACGTCGTCCTCTTCGGCCGAGCCGGCAAGACCTTCCCGGCCTTTCCGTCGAACCGGATGCCGCTCAACGATCCCGCCATCTTTCCCCTGCTGCAGAAGATCGCGACCAAGGTCGGGTACGGACTGCTCTGACGCGCCGAGATGCGTACGGGCCGTGATCACCGAAGTGATCACGGCCCGGACGTTGTTGATCTTGGTCGATCAGCGAAAGAGCTCAGATGTCGTAGTAGAGCTCGAACTCGTGCGGGTGCGGGCGCAGCCGCAGCGCGTCGATCTCCTCGCGCTTCAGCTCGATCCAGGTCTCGATCAGGTCCGGGGTGAAGACGTCGCCGGCGGTGAGGAACTCGTTGTCCGCCTCCAGCGCCTCCAGCACCGAACCAAGATCAGCGGGAACCGTCGGCACCGACGCGTGCTCCTCCGGCGGCAACTCGTACAGGTCCTTGTCCACCGGCGCGTTCGGCTCGGTCTTGTTCTGGATGCCGTCGATGCCGGCGAGCAGGATCGCGGCGAACGCCAGGTACGGGTTCGCGGACGGATCGGGGCAACGGAACTCGACCCGCTTGGCCTTCGGGTTGGTACCGGTGATCGGGATCCGCATCGCGGCCGAACGGTTCCGCTGGCTGTAGACCAGGTTGACCGGCGCCTCGAAGCCGGGCACCAGCCGATGGTAGGAGTTCGCGGTCGGGTTCGTGAAAGCGAGCAGCGCCGGCGCGTGCTCCAGGATGCCGCCGATGTACCAACGGGCGATGTCCGACAGACCCGCATAACCGGTCTCGTCGTAGAACAGCGGATCGCCGTCCTTCCACAGACTCGAGTGCACGTGCATGCCCGAACCGTTGTCACCGAAGATCGGCTTCGGCATGAAGGTCGCGGTCTTACCGGCCTGCCAGGCGGTGTTCTTCACCAGGTACTTGAACTTCTGCACGTTGTCCGCGCTCTTCAACAGGGTGTCGAAGCGGAAGTTGATCTCCGCCTGACCCGCGGTGCCGACCTCGTGGTGAGCCCGCTCGACGACCAGCCCGGACTCCTCGATGTGCCGGACGATGTCGTCGCGCAGATCGGAGAAGTGATCAACCGGCGGCACCGGGAAGTAGCCGCCCTTGTAGCGCACCTTGTAGCCGCGGTTGCCGCCGTCCTCGACTCGGCCCGTGTTCCAGGCGCCGGCCTCGGAGTCGATCGCGTAGTAGCCGGTGTTCTGCTTGGTCTCGAACCGGACGTCGTCGAAGACGTAGAACTCGGCCTCCGGCGCGAAGTTGGCGATGTCGCCGATGCCGGTCGAGGCGAGGTACGCCTCGGCCTTGCGGGCGATGTTGCGCGGGTCCCGGCTGTACGGCTCCTTGGTCAGCGGGTCGTGCACGAAGAAGTTCAGACACAGGGTCTTGGACTTGCGGAAGGGATCCAGGTACGCCGTGGTCGGGTCCGGCAGCAACGCCATGTCCGACTCGTGAATCTTCTGGAAGCCGCGGATCGACGAGCCGTCGAAGGCCAGACCGTCCTCGAACACCTCCGGTCCGAACGAGCTGACCGGCACGGTGAAGTGCTGCATGATGCCGGGCAGGTCGCAGAAGCGGATGTCGACGGTCTCGACACCCTCGTCCTTGATGTAGGCCAACACCTCGTCGGCGCTTGAGAACATGGATCCTCCGGTGATCGTCTGAGCAGGGCCACGGACCCCGTGTGCTGGATAAGGCTATCGGCGGGCGGATTGCTCTCGGTGATGCCCGCGAACGCGGTGAGCCTAGAACGCCGGGTTTGCTCAGCCGTTGCAGAGATGTTTCAGCCTTGTTACGCGGGCCGTCATCCCGCGACAGGTGTGTCCCGATTCACCCAGACCCGGTCTCCGGTTCGCTCCCCGGTGGGACTGAGCGCGTCCAGTTCGGCGATCTGACGGTCAGAGAGGGTCAGTTCGACAGCGTCCAGATTCTCCATCAGGTAGCGCCGCCGCTTGGTCCCGGGAATCGGGACCACGTCACCGCCACGGGCCAACAACCAGGCGAGCGCGACCTGGGACGGCTTGGCCCCGATCCCCGCGGCGATCTGCCCGATCCGGTCCACCAGGGCGAGGTTGGCGTCCAGGTTCTCGCCCTGCCACCGCGGCTGGGTACGCCGGAAGTCGTTCTCGGTCAGGTCGGTGGTGGCTGCCGCCGATCCGGTCAGCATCCCGCGGCCGAGCGGGGAGTACGCCACCAGTCCGATTCCCAGTTCGCGACAGGTGGGGACGATGTCGACCTCGATATCGCGGGAGAAGATCGACCACTCCGACTGCAGCGCGGTGATCGTGGCGACCGCGGCCGCTCGCCGTACGGTCTGGGCGGATGCCTCGGACAGACCCAGGTAGCGCACCTTGCCGGCCGTCACCAGCTCGGCCATCGCGCCGACCGTCTCCTCGATCGGTACCTCTAGGTCGGGCCGATGCAGGTAGTACAGATCGACATGATCAAATCCGAGTCGGGACAGCGACGCATCGATCGCGGCACGGACGTATTCCGGTCGTCCGTTCACCTCGCCGGAAGGGTAGCCGTCGGCGCCGATCATGATGCCGAACTTCGTCGCCAGGGTGATCTCGTCCCGTCGGCTGCCGACCACCTCGCCGATGAAGCGTTCGTTGTGGCCGGAGCCGTAGATGTCGGCCGTGTCCAGGAAGGTGTAGCCGGCATCGAGTGAGGCGTTCAGCGTGGCGGCTGCTTCGGCCTCGTCCACCGGTCCGTAGGCGAAGCTCATGCCCATACAACCCAATCCCAGAGCAGGTACGGCCAGCTCACCCAGGGTGCGGGTCGGTACGGTCTCGTCGGTCACGTCAGGATCCTTACGTCGGGGTGATGGTGCAGGGTGGTCAGCGGCCGAGGATCTCGGCCAGTGCAGCCAAGATCAACAACGCGGCATCGGGTCGGGCGTTGTGTCCCATCAGGCCGATCCGCCAGACCGTGCTCGCGTACGCGCCCGCGCCGGCGCCGATCTCGATGTTGTAGCGGGTCAGCAGTTCGGAGCGGACGGCCGCAGAGTCGACACCCTCGGGCACCTTCACCGTGGTCAGTTCGGGCAGCCGGAATCCCTGTGCAGCAAAGAGTTCCAGGCCGAGCTTCTCCAGACCGTCCTGCAGGATGTGGCCCGCCTCGGCATGCCGCGCCCAGACCGCCGGCAGCCCCTCGGCGAGGATCCGTGCCAGACCGTCGTGCAGGCTCGCGATCATCCCGGTCGGTGCGGTGTGGTGATAGGTCCGTCCGGCATGTCTGGCGCTGGCCTCGCCGACGTAGCCGCCGAGCAGACCGAGATCGAGATACCAGGACTGTGGATGCTCGATCCGACGGGCGAAGGCCCGATCGTTGATGGTGAACGGCGCCAGCCCCGGCGGCACGCCGAGACATTTCTGCGAACCGGCGTAGCCGACGTCGATGCCCCAGTCGTCGGCGGCCAACTCGATGCCGCCGATCGAGGTCACCGCATCGGTGATCAACAACGCGTCGCCCTTGAGCCGGCCGAGGGCGGCGATGTCGGACCTGACTCCGGTCGAGGTCTCCGCGTGCACGGCCGCGATCACCTTCGGACTCGGATGCGCATCGGCGACCCGCTGCGGGTCGATCGGTTGACCCCAATCATGATCAACTCGAACCACATCGGCACCGCAGCGTGCCGCCACGTCGCACATCCGCTCACCGAACAGGCCGTTCACCGCGATCACCGCGACGTCGCCCGGCCCGACCGTGTTGACGAAGGCAGCCTCCATCCCAGCCGAGCCGGTCGCCGACAGCGGCAACGTCCGCGAATTCTCGGTGCCCCACACGGTGCGGAGCATGGCGCAGGTGTCGTCCATGATCGCCAGGAAGTCCGGATCCAGATGGCCGAGGATCGGCCTGTTCAGTCCGGCGACGGCTTCCGGGTACGGGTTGGACGGGCCCGGGCCGAAGAGTCGCCGGTCCGGAGTCGGGGTGGGACTGGTCATGGCTGCGACCCTAGCCCCGGCCGCCGACATTCAACCGGGTGAGGTACTCAGTCCCCGTTCCAGAACAGGCGGATCTCGATCCCGGCATGGTGGGCCATCGGATGCTCGGCGGCGATCTGCCGAGCGGTCTCGATCGAATCGCACTCGATCACGTCGATACCGGCGATGTATTCCTTGGACTCCAGATACGGCCCGTCGGTGACCAGCAGTTCGCCGCCTCGCACGCGTACGGTCTCGACCGCGGTCTGCGATTCCAGCCGGTCGCCGAACAGCCGCCGGCCGGCTTGGTCATGACGGCCGACCCAGTCCTCGATGTCCGACTCGGGCGGTGCGCCGGGGGTCTTGGTGGTGCGATCCTCGTCGATCGGCGCTGCTTCGGCGGATGCGCAGACCAGGAACAGGAACTTCATCTCGTACATCTCCTCGGGGTGGGTGTGGTGACTTCTGCCAGCTACACGAAGTCGGTTCGACCGAATCGACCAACGCGTCGAACGAATCTCGAAAAAGCTTTCGGCCGTCGCCGGGACCGGTGCTAGCGTCGCCGACGTGTTGTGGTTCCCACGAGCTAACTAGGTCTTCGGACCGGCTCCGGATCGCGGATCGTTCCCGCTGGGCGGGCGTGATCCGCCGGATGTGCGTGTCCGCTCATCCCGGTGCCGTTCCGTGACCTGAACCTCGCACATTGTGTCCGATTCCGCGTCGCCCCTCTTGCAGGCGGCCCCGTTCGGCGCCGGTTGTGTCCACTCCGTCCGAGCGTGAGGAATCTGATTCATGCCTGCTGTGCCATCCACTCTTCCGGCGATCGAGCTCTCCGGCGTCGGCAAGACCTACCGTTTCCACCGCACCCGGCCAGGGGTGCGCGGCTCGGTCCGTGACCTGTTCGGCCGCGAAAGTGGCGAGCGGATCGCGGTTGCTGATCTTGATCTGCAGATCGCCGCCGGTGAGTTCATCGGCCTGCTCGGCCGCAACGGCGCGGGCAAGACCACCACCCTGAAGATGCTGTCGGGATTGCTGCGGCCGAGCACCGGCACCGTACGCGTGCTGGGGCACGAGCCGTACAAGCGCGGCTTCGACTTCCTCCGGCAGATCGCGATCGTGCTGGGTAACAAGACGATGTTGTGGTGGGACGTGTCCACCATGGCCAACCTGGAGCTCTACCAGGCGTTGTACGACCTGAGCCCGGACGAGTTCGGTCGCAACGTCGGTGAGCTGGCCGAGTTGCTCGGGTTGGGCGATCATCTCGACATCCCGGTACGGAAGTTGTCGCTGGGTGAGCGGATGAAGTGCGAGCTGATGCTGGCTCTGGTGCATCGGCCGGAGGTGATCTTCCTGGACGAGCCGACGATCGGTCTGGATGTGGTGTCGAAGGCGGCGATCCGGCAGTTCCTGGCCGAGACCTGTGCCCAGCACGGCACCACGATCATCCTGACCAGCCACGACATGGACGACGTCGAGCAACTGTGCCCTCGGGTGGTGCTGATCGACGGGGGACG
This sequence comes from Microlunatus elymi, assembly GCF_007362775.1. Lineage (NCBI taxonomy): Bacteria > Bacillati > Actinomycetota > Actinomycetes > Propionibacteriales > Propionibacteriaceae > Microlunatus > Microlunatus elymi. Next base: position 4,187,811 of record NZ_CP041692.1, on the reverse strand, counting down.
ACTGCAGTTCGACGGCTCCCCGGATCAGCTGGTCCGCTCCACCCGGCCACGCAAACGGGTGACGTGCAGCTATTCCGGGCCGATCCAACCACCCGGAACCTGGCCGCCGGGAGTCCGGCCGATCGACGACACCGATCGGCAACGGCTGGTGTTGGAGGCCGAGCGGGAGGCCCTGGCCGGACTGCTCGCGCTGGCTCCGAGCTGGGGAACCTTGATCGATCTCGAGGTCCGCGACGCCGAACTGGACGAGGTCATGCAGGCAGTGCTGTCGTCTCCCCAGTTCGGCAACGGGCTCGCAGCGGGGGTGGCCCGATGACCGGCCCCGCCCGCCGGCAACTGCGCTTCTTCTCCCGGCTGCTCCGCTTCAACGTCGCCGTCACCTTCGTCTACCGCGGCGACTTCATGATCATGCAACTGGGCAATCTGATCATCCCGATCACCTCGCTGCTGGTCTGGCAGGCGGTGCTCGCCTCCGGCGCGCCGCTGCCGGTCTCCGGCCGGTACCTGACCACCTACTTCGTCCTGGTCGCGGTGGTGGAGATGCTCGCCTCGACCTGGACAGCGTTCTTCCTGGCCGAGTCGATCCGCAACGGCGAACTCAACCAATGGCTGGTCCGGCCGACCTCGACCCTCGTCAACGCGATCGCCAACAACATCGGCGAGAAGCTGGTCAAGATCATCTTTCTGGTGCCGTTCGTCGCTGCCGCGGTGTTGATCTTGCAACTGACCGGGATCGGCGGCGGTCTCGGCTATCCGCATCAGGCCGTACGTTGGCTGGCGTTCGCGATCGCGGTCGTGCTGGCCGCTGCGATCCGCTTCACCCTGGATGTGTTGATCGGTTCGTTGGCCTTCTGGTTCGAGGACGTGCAGGGATTCCTGCGGGTCTCGGCGGTGATCGTGCCGGTGCTGTCCGGCGCGGTGGTGCCGTTGGCGTTGATGCCGGCGGGCTGGCAGTTGATCACGCAACTGCAGCCGTTCCGCTTCATGCTGTCCTTCCCGATGGAGGTGTTGCTGTCCGATCAGCAATGGACCAGCGGTGCTCCGCGGACCGGCTTCGCGCTGCAACTGCTCTGGTTGTTGATCTTCGTCGGTGGGGCGGCATTGCTGTGGCGGCGTGGGCTGCGTTCTTACAGTGCGGTGGGTGCGTGATGTCGGTTTCGACAAGCTCAGGACACCGCTTCGACAAGCTCAGGACCCTGAGGTTCGGATACGGATGGCGGGTCGCCCGGGCGATCGTCCGGCAGGCGCTGGGGCGGGAGGTGCAGTTCCGGGCGCAGGCCTGGACCACCCTGGCGGTCGGCGTACTGGAGGTCGCGGTGGCGATCGTGCCGGCGTTGTTGATCTTCGGCCGAACCGATCAGGTGCACGGCTGGAGCATCGGCGAGGTGCTGATGGTGACCGGGGCTGCGCAACTGCTGAACGCGTTCCTGGCTGCGGTGATCACGCCGAACCAGTCCAAGATGACCGACTACATCCGCAACGGCGACCTGGATCTGATCTTGATCAGGCCGGCGCCGGCGCAACTGTTTGCGGCCTTTCGCTGGTTCGAACCGGCCGCGTTGCTCGGTGCACTCAGCGGGCTGGCGGTGTTGATCGTCGGCTGGCTGCAGGCAGGCCTGCACCCGTCGCCGGCCGGAGTGCTGTTCGCCCTCGGCTGGTTCGTGCTCGGCTGCGCGGCGGTCGCGCTGATCTGGGTCAACCTCGGCTATCTCGCGTTCTGGTTGACCTCGGCCGGTCAGCTGCAGGAGTTCCTGGCCACCCTGCTCACAGCCGGCCGCTACCCGCTGGCGTTCTACCCCGCGGCCGTCCGGACGATCTTCCTTTCCCTGGTACCGATCGGCCTGGCGACCACGATCCCGGTGGACGCGCTGCGTGGCCGCAACAGTCTGCCGGAGTTGATCATCGCCGTGCTGCTGCTCGGCGTGCTGGCGATGATCACCCGGCTGCACTGGCTGGCGGGCCTGCGCAGCTACAGCGGCGCCAGCTCGTGAGGATCAGTCGTCAGCAGCGAGGTCGAGATCGATCGGATCGACTCGTTCGAGCCCGGGGACACCATCGAATGCGGTGTCGGGGCTGATCATGACGGCCAGCCCGTGCTCGATCGCGGTCGCAGCGTGCAGTGCGTCTCGACCCAGGATGCCTTGATGGAACAAGATCAACTCCATAGATCTGTTCACGACTGACCGATCGACGTCATAGAGCTCGAGAAGGTCGATCGCCGCCCTTGCCTGCTGAACTGCCAGCGGGCGCTCAACCCTTCGCATGCGATGGAATAGCAACTCCTGAATGAGTTCCCAGCTGGCGTGCAGGCTGAACTCTCCTCGCCCGGCAGCAAGGACGACAGCTTGGCAAGGTTCTCGGTAGTGGTGCGAGTCACCGAGCGCGTAAGCGAAGACAGCGGTATCAACCGCGAATCGACGTGTCACGGCAGACGAGTCGCGAGGTCGTTCTCCAGGTCCCGTTTCACGACTTCCCAATCCTCGCCGGGCTCGTCGTTGTCGTCGGCCCACTCGACGATGCGATGTGCCGCTGCCTGCTTGGCGGCGTCCTCGTTGTTGAGGGAAAGGTCGATGGCCTCGCGAATGACGGCGCCGACACTCGTATGTCGGCGCCGCGCGACGTCGGCTACCTGCTCGATTGATCCTGCGCAAGCAAGAGGTGGACTCGTCGCTCGAGCGTGCTCATGGCCCACAGCGTACCTGCACATCTATGCGCAGGTTGCTGAACGCCAGCAGGGTTACGGCCCGCTCAGATGAGTGTCGGCGAAGGCGAGGTAGTGCAGCCAGTCCTCGGTGAGCAACCCATGGTCACCGGGGCGCAGATGGAAGCCGACCGGGCCGAGACCTTCGTTCAGCTTGCGCGCCGACTGGACGCACAGGAACTGGCCGAGCGGATCGGCCCAGTCGTCCTCCGAAGCACTGCCGACGTGTACGGGGCGGGGCGCGATCGCGGCCAGAAGTTGATCTTGATCGACCGGCAGTTCGTCGTCCCGGCCGGCGTAGTCGGCATAGCCGGACGTGAACCAGTACGGGAAGTTCGTGGTGATCGCGGCAATGTCCTCACCGGCCCGATGCCGATGAAGACTGTCGCCGCTGCAGCCCGCTTCGTTGCTGATCACCGCGGCAAAACCTTCGTCCTGGGCCGCGGCCCACAGTGCTGCCTTACCCATCCGCGAATGCCCGACGGCGATGATCTTGTCCCGCTGTACGTGCGCATAATCGGTCAGCTGGCGGCGGATCAGCGACAGCCCCCAGGCCCAGACGCCGATGGTGCCCCAGGTGGCCGGCGCTCCTTCATCGTCGGGACCGATGCCCAGGATCCGACGTACGCCGTCGGCAGCGCCGCCGTTGCGGTCCGGCTCGATCGCGCTCGCATGCACACTCGCCACGCCATACCCGCGCCGCATCAACAGCTCGATCGGCCACTGCTGCAGCACCGCGTCGTTGCCGTCGAAGTTGAGGCCGAGAAAGACCGGTGACTGGTCGATGTTCGGCAAGCAGAGCAGCAATTCCAGCCGATGCTCACCGCGTTCGCCGGTGATCGTCAACTCGTGCCGGCTGCGGCTGCCGGCACCGAACGCGGCTTGATAGTCCAGCACCTTTGAGGTGACCGCGAGTTTCAGCCGCGGTGTCACCCCGTACACGTGGCGACCGAAGTCGTCGATCACTTGCCTGGTGTTGATCATCAGAGAACCGCTCCGGGATTCATGATGCCGTCCGGGTCGAGCGCGTTCTTGATCTTGTGACTGAGCGCCATCACGTCCGGGCCGAGCAGATCCGGCAGCGCGTCCTTCTTCAGCCGGCCGACGCCGTGCTCGCCGGTGATGGTGCCACCCAGCGAGATGGCCAGTTGCATCACCTGATCGAACGCGCCGTGAGCCCGAGCGCGAGAATCCGGGTCAGAAGCGTCGTAGATGATGTTGGGATGGGTGTTGCCGTCGCCGGCGTGCGCCACCACCGGGATCTCGATCCCGTTCTGCTGGGCGATCTTGGCCACCCCGTCGATCAGCTCCGGCAGCAGCGGAACCGCAACCCCGACGTCCTCCAGCAGCAGGGATCCGCGCCGTTCGATCGCCGGGAAGGCCGCGCGCCGGGCGGCCACGAACAACTCGCCCTCGTCCGGATCCTCGGTGACGAAACACTCCTTGGCGCCAAGCTCGGCACACACCTTTTCCATGATCGAGATCTCCAAGGCCCGGGCGCCACCGGGTGCATCGGACTGGGCGATCAGCATCGCGCCTGCGGTCCGATCCAGGTCCATGTGCAGGTAGTCCTCGACGATGTTGATGCTCAGCCCGTCCATCAACTCCAGCATCGACGGCCGAATCTGCGCACACATCCCGACCACCGCGCGGGCCGCCGCCTCGACATCGGCGAAGGTGGCCACCAGGGTCGCCTTGTCGGGTTGCTTCGGAACCAGCTTGAGGATGCCGCGGGTGATCACACCGAGGGTGCCTTCGCTGCCGACGAACAGTTTCGTCAGCGACAGACCGGCCACGTCCTTGACTCGGATGCCGCCGAGTTTGATCAAGGTGCCGTCGGCCATCACCACGTCCAGACCGAGCACGTAGTCGGTGGTCACGCCGTACTTCACGCAACACAGCCCGCCGGCGTTGGTGGCCAGGTTGCCGCCGATCGAGCAGATCTCGTACGAGGACGGGTCCGGGGGATACCAGAGCCCGTGCTCGGCGGCGGCGGCCTTCACCTCCGCGTTCAGCGCTCCGGGCTCGACGATCGCCACCCGCGCCGCGGGATCGATGCTGATCGCCCGCATCCGTTCGGTGCTGATCACCAGACCATGATCAACAGCGGTGGAGCCGCCGGACAATCCGCTGCCGGCGCCGCGCGGCACCACCGGGACCCGATGCTCGGCCGCCCAACGCACCGCGGCCTGGACGTGCTCGGCGGTTTCGGCGCGGACCACTGCCAACGGCATCCCGGCCCGCTCGTCGTGCGCCCAGTCGTACCGATAGCGATCCATCACCACCGCATCACAGGTGACGACGTCCGGCCCCACAGCATTGATCAAATCGTCGAGGGCTGCGCTGCTCATGGACGCAAACCTATGCCTTCCGGCGTTTCTCAGCCGCAGCGGTCCGGCGGACGCCATCATGGAGGCGTGAGTCTGCCAAGCGACCGTTGTTCGGAACCCGCATCGTCGATGCGGTTTTCGATTGTGATCCCTGCCCGGAACGAGGCGGGCTATCTGGCGGCGACGCTCCGGGGGCTGCAGCGGCAGGACTTCCCCGGCGACTACGAGGTGATCGTGGTCGACAACGGGAGCACCGACGAGACGGCCGAGATCGCGCGGACCTGGGGCGCACGGGTGATCAGCGAGGAACGGCGCGGGGTCTGTCAGGCGCGCGATGCGGGCACTCGGGCGGCGCACGGCGAGATCGTCGTCTCTACCGACGCCGACACCACCCATCCGGTCGACTGGCTGAGCCGGATCGACCGGACCTTCCGGGCCGATCCGCGGCTGGTCGCGGTCTCCGGCGGGTGCCGGTTCGTCGGCGCCGACTGGTGGGGGCGGGCCTACCCGGTGCTGCTGTTCAACGCGGTCGGTCTCTGCTATCGACTCACCGGCTGGGTCTGGTACGTGTCCGCCGCCAATCTGTCGTTTCGCCGCGACGCCTGGACCGGGTACGACCTGCGGCTCACCCAGGGCGGCGACGAACTCGATCAACTGCGCAGGCTGCGGCGCAACGGCCGAGTGGCGTTCGACGCGACCCTGCTGGTCGACACCTCGGCTCGGCGGCTGATGCGCGGCTTCTGGTACAGCGCGTTCGTCACCTTCCTCTACTACTACCTGCTGGGTTACCTGCTGAATCGGGTCGTCGGCCGGACGGTGCTGCCGATGGCACCGGACATCCGACCCGCCGGCAGATCGATCCGGTCCAACCGTCCGGCCGCCGCCGTCGACCGCTCTCCGGTCCGGCCCAGGCCGCGAACCATGGTCGCCGCCCTGCTCGCGGTCCTGACCGTGTTCATGATCATCACGCCGCCCGGCCGGATGCTGGCCGACGGGGTCGCGGACACCGTGCACGCGGCGGTCAGCCATCACTACCGCACCGCCCGATGAGTTCGACCAAGATCATTTCCGCCGCGGCCGCGCTGGCCGGCGCCGCCGGGCTGGGGCTCGGCTACCGATTGCGGATGTCCGAGACCTCCCAGGCTGCCGGGACGTTTCCCTACTGCGGGACGGCCGACCGCCGGGTGGTGGCGCTCACCTTCGACGACGGGCCGAACGATCCGTACACCGGTGCGTTGGCCGAGTTGCTGGCCGATCGCCAGGTGCCGGCGACCTTCTTCCAGGTCGGTCGCTGCGTCGAACGGCACCCGCAACGCAGCAAGGAGTTGGCAGCCGCCGGGCACCTGATCGGCAACCACAGCTACCGGCACCGCTTCGACGACTACCTGCGGCCGGACAAGTTCCTGGCCGACGTCGACCGGACCCAGCAGATCATCGCCGACGTCACCGGCACGCTTCCGCGGCACTTCCGCCCGCCGTGGCTGTATCGAACCCCGGCGTTGCTGGCCGGGATCGCCGACCGCGATCTGCGGGTGGTGTCGGGCCGGTTCTGCGATCCGCTGGAGGTCCTGCAGCCGAGCTCACGCCGGATCGCCCGGCAGGCCGAGCGTCGGGTCGAGCCCGGCAGCATGATCATTTTCCACGACGGTTTCGACGACCGGGGCGGATTTCGCGGCCGTACGGTGGCCGCGGTCGGCCTGCTGATCGACCGGCTGCGTGAGGTGGGCTACGGCTTCGTCACCGTCGACGAGCTGCTGCCCGTACCCTGTCCGGGTGGTTCATCTGCTCGGCGGCCGCTCGATCGCGCTTGACTTCCCGACCCGGCACGTCTTCACCGACCTCACCATCGGGGTCAACAGCGGCGACCGGATCGGGGTGGTCGGCCGCAACGGCGACGGCAAGTCCACCCTGCTGCGGATTCTGTCCGGCCGGCTCGAGCCGGACTCGGGCGAGGTGGTGCATCGCGGCGGCATCCGGGTCGGCATGCTCGACCAGGCCGACACCCTGGACCCGGAACTGACCATCGCCCGGGCCGTGGTCGGTGACCGACCCGAGCACGAGTGGGCCTCCGACCCGCGGATCCGGGACGTGCTCGGCGGACTTCTGGGCGATCTGGACTGGCACACCCGCACCGGTGATCTCAGCGGCGGTCAGCGCCGCAGGGTGGCCCTGGCCGAGCTGCTGGTGGGCGAACAGGACGTGCTGTTCCTGGACGAGCCGACCAACCATCTCGATATCGAAGGTGTGTCCTGGCTGGCTCGACATCTCAACCAGCGTTGGCGTTCGGCCGACGGCGCCCTGGTGGTGGTCACCCACGACCGCTGGTTCCTGGACGCCGTCTGCACCCTCACCTGGGAGGTGCACGACGGCACCGTCGAGGTGTTCGAGGGCGGTTACGCGGCGTACGTGTTGCAGCGGGTCGAGCGTGATCGGCTGGCCGCTCAGGCGGAGACCAAACGGCAGAACCTGATGCGCAAGGAGTTGGCCTGGCTGCGCCGCGGCGCGCCGGCGCGGACCGCCAAGCCCCGGTTCCGGATCGAGGCCGCCAATCAGCTGATCGAGAACGAACCGCCGGTCCGGGATTCGGTCAAGCTGCAGCAGCTGGCCACCGCCCGGCTCGGCAAGGACGTGATCGACCTGCTCGGCGTGTCGGTCGGCTACGGCGGTGAGCCGGTGCTGACCGACGTCGAGTGGCGGATCGGCCCGGGGGAGCGGTCCGGCATCCTCGGCGCCAACGGCGCCGGCAAGACCACCCTGCTGAAGTTGATCACCGGTCTGCTGGATCCCGATCATGGCCGGGTCAAACGGGGCAAGACGGTCAAGATCGCCACCCTCAGCCAGCAGCTGACCGAGTTGGCCGACGTTGATCAACTTCGGGTCCGGGAGCTGCTGGAGACCAAGCGGAGCAGCTATGTCGCCGGCGGCAAGGAGCTCACACCGGGTCAGTTGCTGGAGCAGCTCGGCTTCCCGAATGCCTTGCTGTCAACGCCGATCAAGGATCTGTCCGGCGGTCAGCGACGACGGTTGCAGCTGTTGATGATCTTGCTCGACGAGCCCAACGTGCTGGTGCTGGACGAGCCCACCAATGATCTTGACACCGACATGCTGGCCGCGATGGAGGACCTGCTGGACAGCTGGCCCGGCACCCTGCTGGTCGCCACCCATGATCGTTATCTGCTGGAGCGAGTTACCGATCAGCAGTACGCGATCCTTGATCATCGGCTGCGACATCTGCCCGGCGGTGTCGACCAGTATCTGCAGCTCAGTGCCCAGGCCCGGGACGCCGCCGATGCACCGACGGCCGCGACCGAGGCCCCGGCGCGGCAGTCCACGGCGGCCCGGTCCCGCGCGGTGAGCAAGGAACTGGCCGCCCTGGAGCGACGTTTGCAGCGGCTGCAGGACCGAACCGAGAAGATCGAATCGGCGATGGTGGCCGACAGCGCCGACTACACCAAGCTGGCCGAGCACTCGGCCGAGCTGAACTCCGTACGCGCGGAGCAGGGGGAGCTGGAGGACCGCTGGCTGGAGCTGTCGGTCGAGGCTGCCGACGACTGATGAACACTCAGCTGCGGCCAGTAAACTGCCCGACGGCCAGACCGAATGGAGGAATCAGCACCCGTGAGTTTTGCACCGCAGGCCGAACCGGTCATCCAGAGCTCGGTGGCAGCACTGCCCGAGGGCACCACGCTGCTGCACATCGGGATTCCCAAGACCGGGACGACCACGCTGCAGCGCAGCGCGGCCTACCACCGCGCGGAGCTGCTGCAGCGCGGGGTCTGCTACCCGGGTGAGACACTGAACCACCGGGAGGCGATCTCGGCGCTGATGGCGCGTTCGCTGGGCTGGAAGAACAGTCAGTCGACGCCGGCGAAGGGTATCTGGGACAAGATCGAGCACGAGGTCAAGAACACGTCGGCCAAGCGGTCGCTGATCAGTCACGAATTCGGCTGCGAGTCCACCGACGAACAGGCCCGCCGGTTCATCGAGGCGTTGGGCCCGCAGACGCATGTGGTGATCACCCTGCGCGGGTTCGCCGACCTGCTCGGGTCGAGCTGGCAGCAGTACGTCAAGGCGGGCTACCAGAAGCCGTACGGGGCCTGGCTGAAGGCGATTCTCGGCGACCGGAAGAAGCTGAAGACCACCCCGACCTTCTACAAGCGCAACGACCAGGCCGCGATCGTGGAGCGGTGGGTGCGGATCGCCGGCGTCGACAACGTCACCGTGGTGATCGCCGACAAGCGCAAGCCGGATCAGCTGACCAACGCGTTCGAGGACCTGCTCGGCGTGCCCCGCGGGATCCTGGGCGCCGTGCCCGCGGGCGGGTACGCCGCCAACCGCAGCCTGTCGGCGGCCGAGGCCGAGCTGGTGCTGCGGGTGAACAAGATCTTCCGCGAGCAGGGCATGACCTGGGACCGGTACGCGGATCTGATGAGGCACGGGCTGGTGGCCCGAATGCAGGAGAACCGCCGGCCGGCCGCCGACGAGCCGACGCTCACCCTGCCCACCTGGGCGGCGAAGAAGGCTCTGGCACAGGCGCAGACCTACGCCGACGCCGTGGCCGCGACCGGCTGCCGGGTGATCGGCGACCTGTCGGCGCTGACCACCCCGGTGCGTACCGTGAGCCGGATCGAACGACCGACCCAGATCCCCGCCGACGCGGTGTACGAGGCGATCGCCGGTCTGCTGTCGGCCGAGGACGGTCGCGGCGCCTTCTTCGACCAGCCGCCGGAGGGCGTGCAGGGCGCCAACACGTACAAGGGCCGGCTACGCAAGATGGTCGACTCCGGCGAGGGGCTCGAGGTGGCCAACGCGATCCGCGCGACCCGTCACCTGGACGATCGGACGATCGCCGGGATCGCCGCCTACCGCGGAATCACCACCGCCGACGCGTGGACCAAGCCGTATCGGCGCCGGGCCAAGCGCGTCGTGTCCGGGCTGAAACAGAAGGTGACCGGCAAGCGCAACTGATCCGGGCCGAGGGTCTGGCCGCTGGTGTCAGCGGCCCCGCATCGCCTGCTTGGCTCCGCGGACCTGCCGCGGGCTGGTCGGCATCGGACCCTTCGGGATCGGCATCTGCGGACGGGCCTTGTCCAGCGCGTTCAGCCGGGACTTGATCTCGGTGATCTGGTTCGGTTCCAACACCTTGGGCAGCTTGCGGATGTAGTCGGCCAGCTTCTCCAGCGGCACCTGGCCGTCCTTGGTACCCATCACGATGGTCTTCACCTTGACGCCGTAGGCGACCTTCTCGTGCTTGCGGGCCTCGCTGGCCAGCAGGTTCTTCAGCCGGCCCGGCTCGCCCTCGCCGATCAGGATCAACCCGCCCGGGCCGAGGGCCCGGTGCACGGCGTCGAGCTGGCGGTTGGCGGCGATCGCCGGGGTGGAGATCCACTTCTTCGGCAGCATCGACAACGCCACCTCGGCCGAGCCGGCTTGGCCCGCGTACCGTTTGTAGGTCGCGGCCTTGGTCCGGCGGACCAGCATCATCATCGCCAGCAACAGGCCGACCATCACGCCGAGGATGATCAGTGAGATCAGCATCTTGCTGAACAGCACGCCGGCGATCACGCCCAACGCGATCGGCACCACGAAGCAGCCGATCAGCAGGAACGGCAGCGCCTTGTCGTACTCGTGGGTGCGCTGGTAGGCGACGATGATCTGCCGGATCCGGCCCATCTGTGCCGGGTCGTTGGGATCCTTGGCGGGCTTGGCCGGCTTCTCTTTCTTAGCCATGAATCTCACCCATGATCGGAGTTCACTTTCATCATTCTCTGACTGACCGCCCCACGATAGAGCCTGCCGGCCCGGTAGGACGAACGCACCAGCGGACCGCTCATCACGCCGGCGTAGCCGATCGCGTTCGCCTCGAGTTCGAGTTCGGCGAATTCGTCCGGGGTGACCCAGCGGTCGATCGGATGATGCAGTGCGCTCGGCCGCAGGTACTGGGTAATGGTGAGGATCTCGGCACCGGCGTCGTACAGATCCTGCATGGCGGAACTGATCTCGTCCCGAGTCTCGCCCATGCCGAGAATCAGGTTCGTCTTGGTGACCAGGCCGGCCTCCCGGGACCAGCGCAGCACGTCCAGCGAACGCTCGTAACGGAAGCCCGGTCGGATCCGCTTGAAGATCCGCGGCACCGTCTCGACGTTGTGCGCGAACACCTCCGGCCGGGTGCCGAAGATCTCCTCCAGGTAGGCACGGTTGCCGGAGAAGTCGGGGGCCAGCATCTCCACCCCGACGCCGGGGTTGAGTTCGTGGATCTTGCGGATGGTCTCGGCGTAGAGCCAGGTTCCCTCGTCCGGCAGGTCGTCGCGGCAGACGCCGGTGACGGTGGCGTACTTCAGCCCCATTTTCTGCACCGACTCGGCCACTCGAAGTGGTTCGCCGGCGTCGAAGTCGGCCGGTTTGCCGGTGGCGATCTGGCAGAAGTCGCAGCGCCGGGTGCACTGCTCGCCGCCGATCAGGAACGTCGCCTCGCGGTCCTCCCAGCACTCGAAGATGTTGGGACAGCCGGCCTCCTGACACACCGTGTGCAGGCCCTCGTCCTTGACCAGCCGTTTGAGGTCGCGATACTCGGGCCCCATCTTCGCGGTGGTCTTGATCCAGGAGGGTTTCTTCTCGATCGGCGTCGCGGAGTTGCGTACCTCGAGCCGCAGCAGCTTGCGTCCTTCCGGTGCGATCGTCACGCGGGCAACCCTACTCTGAGCGTTGGTTGTGGCTCTCACCCGGCGAGGTACGGGACCGTACCGCCGACGGTGCGCAGGCCGAGCCGTTCCAGGATCGGCCGACTGTCGTCCGAGGCGTCCACCTGCAGAATCGTGTACCCGCGGTCGAGAGCGAGCCGGGCGCGGCGGGCGACCAACGCACGGTAGATGCCCCGACCACGATGGGAGGACTGCGTGCTGCCTCCCCACAGTCCGGCAACGCGGGTGCCGGGAAGCGGCACCAGCCAGGCCGCGCTGACCAGGTCGTCGCCGTCCTCGGCCACCAGGACGGTGATCGGCTCGTCGGCCCGCAGCCGCGCCTGGAGGTCGTCGGCGAGCCAACTCCAGTCCTCGGACCAGACCTCGGTCTCCATCGCGGCGATCCGCTCGAGATCCGTGCGCTGACGGGCCTCGCGGATGATCACGCCGTCCGGTGGCTCGGCGTCGGTCGCCAGCAGGGCAGTCTCGCCGAGCACCAGCGCCTCGTGCGGCCCCGGCCGGGCTCCGCGCTCGATCAGCAACGGGCGAAGATCATCGCGATCATGATCGAACGTCTTCCACTCGAACGGCCGTTGTTGATCTTGGAAGAACGCGAACGTCCGGTCGACCAGACCCCGCAGGTCCTCGCCGGACAAGGCTGTCGCGTCGTCGACGAACATCGCGAATCCGCCTCGGTCGGTGAGGCAACGGGCCAGTGGGCCGTCCGACGTGCCGGTCCAGCCCGGCGGCAGCCGATTCAGGAACGAACCGCGCACTTCGGCGTCGTACACCTGCAGCAGGTCGGTCATCCAGCGGACCGTGCCATGATCATGATCAACAAGTTCATGATCAGCGAACTTAGTGCATCAGAACGCTTCTGAGGCTGCCTTAGTCGGCGACTTAGCCGAGATCATCGCCCAGGCATCGTCCCTGGACTCGCAGAGATAGAGAAGTTGCCCAATGTGGAGGGTGCCGCCTCAGAATGAGGCTGGCTGCATGAGCACCTTTCAGTCGATCCTGTTGATGGCCGCCTCCGCCGCCGTGATGCTCCCGATCCTCGTACTCGTCGGTTGGTTGACCGATCGGCTGCTACGCCCCGGTAGCGCGGAACCCTCGGGTCGTGAACATCGTCGGCCGCCGGTCGCGAGCCCGATCGAGCAGACAACCACAACCCAACCCGATCGAGCAGAAGAGCGCGGAGAAGTTGATCATGGACGACGGGCTCAACCTCACGATCACGTCACAGCCTGAGCCGGTGCGGTAAATGCGATGCGTACGGAGGCCAACCTGGGCAGAATGCCGGCGTGACCGCCGCGGCGCCGCGAGGCGAGACGATTCTGCTCACCGGACCTCCGTTGGCCGGGAAGACCAGCACGGCGGTGTGGTGGGCCGAGCGTCGTGCCCGGCGGACGTCGCCGCTCGACTGGGACCAGCTGCAGAAGACACTGTTCGGGCCCCGGCTGAACCAGGATCCGGACCAGATCAGCAACCAGTACAGGTTTGCGGCCAAGATCGCCGCCGCGACCGCCGAAATGATCACCGAGACCGGCGACGACTGTGTGATCGCCGGCGCCCGGGTGCCGGCGAGCGCGGACGATCCGCCGGAGTGGGTCGGTGTCTGGGACGACCTTGATCAACTCGATCCGATCACCGTGGTACTGCTGCCCAGTCTGGAGACCCGGCTTGCGCGGCGCCGTGCCGATCCCGGCCGGCTACCGGGCGGCCTGTTCCCGTACAGCGAAGAGCAGGTTCGGCGCAGTCACGGGTGGGCGTGGAACGCCTGGTCCGCTCACCCGCGGGCGAGCGTCCTGGACACCTCGGCGATGAACCCGGACGAAGTCGTCCAGGCCGTGGAATCGATCGTGGCAAAGCTTTCCTGCTGAGTACGGCACCGACCGAGCACCTGGAGCGAACGGCATTAGGTTAGCCTTACCTCGTGAACTTCGGGACAAGGGCAGGGTTGTTGCGGTCGGCGGCGGTCGTGGTGGCGATGATCATGGGGCTGGCGGCGGTGGCCGGCTGTCAGTCGTCGGCGGGGGAGTCGGGCCAGCCGGCAACGACCGGGGCAGCGCAGTCGTCGGCGTTCCCGGTGACCATCAAGCATCAGTTCGGTGAGACGGTGATCAAGTCCCAGCCGAAGCGGGTGCTGACCGTCGGCTTCAACGAGCAGGATTTCGCCCTCGCCTTCGGGGTCGAGCCGGTCGGCGTACGGGGGTTCCTCGGCTACGACGCGCCGAACCGGCCTTGGGCGCCGGAATCGGTACGAGGTAAGAAGATTCCGACCGTCGGCTCGCAGGAGATCAATTTCGAGAAGGTCGCCGAACTGCATCCGGATCTGATCTTGGGCATCAACTCCTACGTCGACAAGGCCGCGTATGCGAAGTTGTCGGCGATTGCGCCGACGATCGCGCAGTCCGGCGACGTCGCGCCGGGTGCGACCACCTGGCAGGACCAGACGCTGACCACCGGCAGGGCGCTCGGCCAGGATGCCAAGGCCAGGCAGTTGGTCGGGGCGACCGAGCAGGCGTTCGCCAAAGCCCGCAAGGAACATCCAGAGTTCGCGGGCAAGACGGCGGCGTTCGCGCTCGGCCTGACCAGGAAGGGCAGCTACAGCCTGGGTGCCGACGACTACCGGACCGGCTGGCTGACTGACCTCGGCTTCACCGTGCCCGAGACGGGCGGTGAGGTGAGCTTCGAGAAGCTGGACGTGCTGAACAAGGACGTTCTGGTCGCCGAGGGCGTCGATCCCGCAGTGATGCAGAAGAAGTTGATCAAGGAGTTGCCGCCGGTCAAGGAGGGGCGGTTCGTCGACCTCGGCGCCTTCGACGACGACTTCGCCGGGGCGCTCGGGTTCAACTCCCCGCTCAGCCTGCCTTACCTGCTCGACATCGCCGTGCGCCGGCTGGCCGCGGCCACCGATGGTGACCCGAGCACCCGGCCGGAGCCGTACCCGAACTGATCTGGCACCTCGAGATCAGCCGCCGGGTCGATGAGATCAATCCGGCTTGCCCGATTGCAGGCCCAATCGTTGAGACACCACCTCCAGGGTGTGTACGAGATCGCTGATCTCGCCGGCGTTGTCGGTATCGAGAGCTTGGCCGATCGCATCGTCGACGGTGTGCCCACGAACCTCGGCGACCCGATCGGAGACGTGGTCCGCGCGGCGGAGCAGCGTCCGGCGACGATCACGCGGATCGGTGCGGGCTACAACGGATCCTGAATCGCGAAGTCTGACCACCGCCACCGACACCGCGCTCTGCGTCAGGCCGGTGCGTGCAGCAATCTCGCCGACCGTGCTGTCGGAGTTGTCGAGAATGTCGGCGAGGACGACCAGGACCGTGCGGTTGCCGGCGTGGCCAACTTCGGGAAGCGCTTGCTCGCCGATCTTCATGAGGGCGCGTCCGAGCAGGAACAGTTGAACTCCGTTCACGCCTAGAGGTTATATCAAGGATGATGCATCAGTGTTGATGTATCAGAAATGATGGATTACGATTCATTCATGATTACGATCGAAACCGCGACCGTTGCGGTCCCCGGTGCCCACCTCTACTACGAAGTCCGCGGCCACGGGCCCGTGCTGCTGATCTCTCAAAGCGGGGAGGGCGATGCCAACCGGACCGAGGACCTCGTCCGGCAGCTGGAAGACGAGTTCACCGTCGTCACCTACGATCGGCGCGGACTGTCCCGCAGCACGATCGACGAGCCATCCCGACCGGTCACCATGGCCACCCATGCCGAGGACGCGCACCGGCTACTCGCCGCGGTCACCAATGAGCCCGCGCACCTGCTCGGCTGCAGTATCGGGGCGGTGATCGGCCTGCATCTGGCGGTCGACCACCCCGAGCAGCTCGGCACCTTCATCGCGCACGAGCCGGTGGCGCCCTGGCTTCTCACCGCCACCGACCGGGCGGCCCAGCTGCGCGAACTCGAGCACTGCCAGCAGGTGTTTCATGCCGAAGGTTGGCAGGCCGCGCTCGCGCCGATGGCCCGCACGTTAGGCATCAACCCCGCCGATCAGACCATCGAGCCAGGAGTTCGCCTACCGGCGTTCACCGCCGAACGCGCCGCCAATTTCAGCTACTTCCTCGGCCACGACTTCACCGCCGTCCGCGAGGACTCGCTCGATGTGGCCGCCCTGCAACGCAGCAGTGTCCGTATCGTTCCGGCCGCCGGCCACACCACCCCGGCGCATGTCTTCGACCGCAAGTGCGCCGATGAACTGGCCTCCCTGCTCGGCATCGAACTCGAGGTCTTCGCCGGCGGGCACAACGGCAACATGACCCACCCGCGCGGCTACGCCACCCAGCTGTCCACGCTCATCGCCTGAAGACACTAGCTCAACACGACCTCCAGGTCGCGCAGCAGGGCGGGATCGCCGATCACCTCGACCCGGCGGATCCGGCCGTCGTGGATCTCCACCGCGAACACCGTACGGACGGTGCCGCCGGGTGCCCAGACCGCGCCGGGAACGCCGTCGATCAGCGCAAGCTGAGCGGCCTGGGCACGACCGGCGAACACCCGCGCAACCGCGTCCGCGCCGTGGGCCTGCTCGGTCAGCAGCGGCGCCCCGAGTCCGGCGCTCACTGCCTTGGTCGCCTCGGTCACCACGAGCGGGTCGGCGCGCAGTTCGACCTCGGGATCGAGCAACTGCAGCAATCGGCCGAAGTCGCCCTCCCGCGATGCGGCCAGGAACGCCTCCACCACCTCGCGCTGCCGCTCCCGTTCGCCGGACGGCTCGACGCCCTGCACCCGGCGCCGCGCCCGCGACGCCAACTGCCGCGCCGCCGCCGGCGTCTTGTCCACGATCGGCGCGATCTCGTCGAACGGCAGCCCGAAAAGATCATGCAGGACGAAGGCCAACCGCTCCGTCGGACCGAGCGTGTCCAGCACCACCAGCAGCGCGGCACCGACCGCATCGGCCTCGACCGAATGATCCTCCGGTGTCGGCTCGGACATGGCCTGCTGTTCGGTTCCGGCCGACGGTTCGTCGACCAGCTCCTCGTGCCGTGATCGGCGTGTCCGAAGTTGATCAAGACACACCCGCGACACCACGGTGGTCAGCCAGCCGGCCAGATTCTGCACCGAGTCGGCGTCGGTGCGTTGCAACCGCAGCCAAGCCTCCTGGACCGCATCCTCGGCGTCGCTGTGCGAACCGAGCATCCGGTACGCGATCGAGCGCAGCCGGGGCCGTTGCTCGGTGAACAGGGCGGCCAGGGTGCTGTCGTCGAGTTGATCTTCAGACATGTTCGGCATTCTCCGTCACATTCTCTCGGGTTGATCCGTCACTTCAGATGACGGCGGCAAACGCCCCCGTGTGACCTGAAAGCACGTGTGACCTGAAAGGACATCATGACCGCACTGACGACTCGGATGAAGAACCCCGCCGGCCTCGTACCCGAGGCTGCGATGCAGGCGTTGATCACGCTGGGACAGGGTGCCGAGGAGTACGGCGTCGCGCCGAAGATCTTGGAGCTCACCCATCTGCGGGTCAGCCAGATCAACGGCTGCGCCGCCTGCCTGGGCTACAGCATGCGCAACGCCCGTACGGTGGGACTGACCGACTCGCAGCTGATTCAACTGGCCGGCTGGCACGAATCCACCTTGTTCTCCGCTCCCGAGCGAGCAGCTCTTGATCTTGCCGAGCACATGACCCGGATGGCCGACACCTCCGACCCGGTGCCGGACAAGATCTGGGACGAGGCGTCCGAACACTTCGGGGAGAAGGAGCTCGCCGGGCTGGTGGTCTGGATCGCCACCGCCAACCTGTACAACCGGATCAACGTCACCACCCGCCAGCAACCCGGCTCCTGGTGATCCGGTCAAGATCATGATCAGGTGACGTCCCGGCGGCGGAAGATCACAGCCGAGATCAGCACCGCGGCCACGAACAGCACGGCCAGGTAGATGATGCCGTGGCCGAGCGACAGGTGCCGCTCGACCTGGTTGTACATGATGCCGTCGGACGTCACTTCCTTGCGCTGGTCGTAGTACGGGTAGCCGTTGTGCAGCACCGCGAGCAGGTTGTTCTCGACCAGCCAGGGCTTCAGCTTCTGCATCGACTCGATCGAGCCCATCAGGATGTTCAGGACGAAGTCGACCACCAGATAGCCGAGCACCACCCCGAGCGCGGCCACGGTGTGCCGGAAGATCAACGCCAGCGCGAAGCCGACGGCCGCGCCGAAGGTGACGATCAAGAGCCCGCGACCACCCTCGGCGATCAGGTCGCCGAGCTTGGTCACCGAGCCGGAGTTGATCTTGACCAGGACGGCGGTGCTGGCCAGGCTCAACGCGGTTGCGGCCGCCGTCACGATCGCTCCCGTCAGCAGCAGCGTGCCCAGTTTGCTGACGTACACCTTCAACCGGTCGGGGATGAAGCTCAGCCAGTTGGCGATCGCACCGCTGCCGTATTCGGCGCCGATGCTGGAGGCGCCGATGATCAAGAACGCCAGCGTGGGCAGGATGACGCTGACCGTCACCACACCGCCGGCCATGTCGGCGAACGTGGCCGGCCGCGGTCGATAGTCCTCCCAGCTGGGCTCGCTGATCGCACAGTCGGACGCGTGCGCGGGACCCATCTGTTTTTCGCAGTCCTTCTGCGCTTGCTCGTTCTCGTCCTTGTTGTCCCGATATTCCTGCTGTGCTTGCTGGAACTGGGTCCGCGCCTGCGCGATCTCGGCCTGCGACGGCTGCTTCACCGCGAAGCCGACGGCGACCTGAAACCCAACCAGGGCAAGGAAAAGCACCGCCAAGCCGATCAGGAACACCCGGCGGCTGCGGAGCCGGTCCAACTCCGCCGCGAACAGTTTGATCACTGCTGGCCCTCCTGTGCGCGGCGCGGTTGCGGCCGGTCACCGGTCGGATCGGCGGCACCGAGATGATCATCGGTGGTGAGTTCCAGGAACACCGACTCCAGATCGGCACGCATCGGCACCAGCTCGTTCACGTAAAGACCGGACCGGGCCAGCAGCTCGGTGATCTTGCTCGGCTCAAGGTGCTCGGTCGACGTCACCAGCAGCCCCCCGTCGTCGGCGCTGACCTCGTAGCCGGCCCGGGTGAGCAACTCGACGGCCCGGCGTCGGTCGGCGACGCCGACCCGTACCGATTCCGAACCGCCGGTACGCAGCAGCTCGGCCACCGTGCCCTCGGCCAGTAGCCGGCCCCGGCCGATGATCGACACGGTGTCGGCGATCTGGGCCACCTCGCTGAGGATGTGGCTGGAGACCAGGACGGTCTTGCCGCGATCGGCCAGCCCGCGCATGGTGTCGCGGATCTCGTGGATGCCGGCCGGATCCAGGCCGTTGGTCGGCTCGTCGAAGATCAACAAGTCGGGATCCTTCAACAGGGTGGCGGCGATTGCCAGCCGCTGCTTCATGCCCAGCGAGTACTTGCCGAAACGATCGCGGCCGCGATCGCCCAGTCCGACCTCGGCGAGCACCTGGTCGACCCGGGACGGCGGTGCGCCGATGCCGCGTGCGAGCAAGATCAAATTCTTCCGGCCGGTGAAGGCGGGGAAGAAGCGCGGCTGTTCGACGATCGCCCCGACCCGGCTGATCACCTGGTTGATGCCGCTGGGAATCGGATGATCGAAGATCAAGATGCTGCCGGAGTCGGCGGCAATCAGCCCGAGCAACATCCGGATGGTGGTCGTCTTGCCGGCACCGTTCGGACCGAGGAAGCCGTGCACGCCGCCCCGGGGCACGCTCAGATCGAGTCCGGCCACGGCCGCCTGGCGGCCGCGTCGGGTGCGATAGATCTTGCGGAGATCGCGGACTTCTACCGCGAGACCGCCGGCCACCCTGGCCTATGCCTTCTCGGCGCCGGCCAGTGCCGGGCGGCGGATGTCCGGCGACTTCTCGTACGGTTGCCAGCTCAGCAACTCGGCCAGCTGGGGCCGCAGCACCTCGGCGATCCGGGGCAGTGGGACCTGTTCGCCGCCCAACTCCTCGGCCAGGCTGGTCACCCCGGCATCGGTGATGCCGCAGGGCACGATCGCCTCGAACGGGGTCGCCTCGTTGCTGATGTTCATCGCCAGGCCGTGCATGGTCACGTCGGCGGCGACGCGGATGCCGATCTGCGCGATCTTCCGCTCCGGACGCGGCGTGCTGAACTCGTCGAAGGGTTGATCATCGAGTGGCAGCCAGACCCCGGACCGGCCGTCCACCCGGCCGGTGGTCAGGCCGAATTCGGCGAAGGTCCTGATCATGGCCTCTTCCAGCCGGCGGACGTAGTCGACCACCCGGACCGAGTCCGGCAGTTTGACGATCGGGTAGGCGACCAGCTGACCCGGTCCGTGCCAGGTGATCTTGCCGCCGCGGTCGACGTCGACCACCGGCGCGCCGTCGGTCGGTCGTTCCTGCGGCTCGGTTCGCTTGCCGGCGGTGTAGACGGCTCGATGTTCCAACAGCAGCACGGTGTCCGGTGCGGTACCGGCCACCACCTCGGCGTGAATGCTGCGTTGCAGATCCCAGGCCTGGACGTAGTCGATCAGGTCCGAACCCAGGCCGAGATCGCGGAATGCGACGTTGCCGCTCATGCCCGGAGCCTATCCGAGGCCGGCGACGGTCTGCAGCCGACTCAGCCGAGCGCCAGTTGCACGGTCTGTTTCACGTCCGGCCCGTCGAACCGGAAGCCCTGCTCGGTGATCGCCGTCGGCACAACGTACTGATCACCGACGAGTTGCTCGGCCAACTCGCCGAGAGCCGTTCGCAGCACCTTCCCCGGTGCGGTCAGCCGGGCCTTGCTGCCGAGCAACCGGGCCAGGGTGGCGGTGAATACGGCGTTGGTCGGCGGCTGCGGGATGGTCAGGTTGTACGGGCCGGCCGGCGGGTGCTTGTCGATCATGAACTGCACGGCACGCAGCCAGTCGTGCAGGCTGATGATCGTCATCCGCTGGTGCCCGTCGCCGAGCGAGGCGCCGAGCCCGAGCTTGAACACGGGCTTGATCAACTTCAGGGTGCTGCCGGAATGATCAAGAACCATTCCGTTGCGGATCTTGATCACCGGCACTCCGGCCGAGGCGGCCTGCTCCGTGGCGGCCTCCCAGTCGTGGGCGAGCCGGCCGAGGAAGTCGCCGGCCGCGGGTGCGGTCTCGTCGTACGGTTCCGGTCCGGAGCGGGTGCCGTACCATCCGGTAGCGCTGGACTGCAGCCAGAGCGGCTTGGTGGAGCTACCGGCGTAGCGTTCGACCACGGTCTCGGCCAGCAACCGAGTGGCCTCGATCCGGGCGTCGCGCAGCAGTTGGCGACGGCTGTCGGTCCACGGTCGGGTGAACACCGGCGGACCGGCCAGGTTGATGATCACGTCGACGTCGGTGACCGCGTCGGCGTTGATCCGGCCCTGTGCCGGATCCCAGTGGAATTCCGAGGTCGAGGACACCGGAGTCCGGCGGACCAGCCGGCGCACCTCGTACCCCTGCTCGGCGAACCGCACCCGCAGGGCGGTACCGAGGAAGCCGGATGCGCCGGTGATCAGGATCCGCATGGTCTCTCCCGTTCAGGCCGTACTCTAAGCACAGTCTTGCGCTTCCGGGGCAGCTACGTCCTGATCCGGACGGATGACCCGGAAGCGAGCCCGAGGGCCTCGATGGCCCGATGGGCCGCCCCTCACCTAACCATCGGTGGAAGCCGATCCGGTAGGAACCTGGGGGTCTGGGGGCTGGGCCCCCAGATGTCAGAGACCGAACTCCGAGCCGAAGTCGCCTTCCTCCAGCCGTTCCTTCAGGGTGCCCAGGAAGCGGGCCGCATCGGCGCCGTCGACCAGCCGGTGATCGTAGGACAGCGACAGATACATCATGTCCCGGATCGCGATCGTCTCGCCCAGATTCTTGTCGGTGATCACCACCGGCCGCTTCACCAACGCGCCGGTGCCGAGGATGGCGACCTGCGGCTGGTTGACGATCGGGGTGTCGATCAGGGCGCCTCGGCTGCCGGTGTTGGTGACGGTGAAGGTGCCGCCGGAGATGTCGTCGGGGGACAGCTTGTTGTTGCGAGTGCGGTCGGCCAGGTCGGCGATCTTCTTGGCCAGCCCGGCGATGCTGAGGTCGCCGGCGCCCTTGATCACCGGCACCACCAGGCCCTTGTCGGTGTCCACCGCGATCGACACGTTCTCCGTGGCCGGGTAGTGGATCTCCTCGGCCTCGGTGTCGATGGTCGCGTTCAGCTTTGGGTGCACCTTGAGCGCGTCCACCGCGCCCTTGATCAAGAACGGCAGGTACGACAGCTTGACGCCTTCGCGGCGCAGGAAGTCGTCCTTCACCTTGGCCCGCAGCCGGGAGATCACCGTCAGGTCTACCTCGACGACGGTGGTCAGCTGGGCCGACGTCTGCAGCGACTCCACCATCCGGGCGGCGATGATCTTGCGCAGCCGGGTCATCTTCTCGGTGGTCCCGCGCAGCGAGCTCTGCTGAGCCGATGCCGCGGCGGGTGCTGCCGCCGGCGTCTCGGCTGCCGGTGCCTTAGCCGCCTCGGCGGCGGCCAGTACGTCCTGCTTGCGGATTCGGCCGCCGACACCGGTGCCCTTCAGGGTGGACAGGTCGACGTCGTGCTCGGCAGCCAGCTTGCGTACCAGCGGCGTCACGTAGTTGCGGTCGCCGTCGGAGCTGTCGGCCTGAGTCTGCGGCGCCGGCGCGCTCGCCGGCTGGGGTGCCGGTGCGGGGGCGGGAGCAGGTGCGGGTGCCTCGGGCGCCGCTGCCTCGGCCTGCGGTTCCGGCTGCGCCTCCTGCTTCGGCTGCTCCTGCTGCTTGGCCTGCTCTTCCTGTACGGGCTGCTCTTCCCGCTCGGGCTGGGCCGGCTGCTGGTCGCCGCCCTGGGACTGCTGACCCGCTTCGCCGATCACCGCCAGGACTGCACCGACCTCGACGGTCTCGTCCTCCTTGGCCCGGATCTCCAGCAGCGTGCCGGCGGCCGGAGACGGGATCTCGGTGTCCACCTTGTCGGTGGAGATCTCCAGCAGCGGTTCGTCGACGGCCACCGAGTCGCCGACCTGCTTCAGCCAGCGGCTGACGGTGCCCTCGGTGACGCTCTCGCCCAACTCGGGCAGGGTGACGTCGCTGCCCGAACCGTTCGACGCGGAGGAGGAGCCGGCCTGCGCTGCCGGGGCCTGTTCGGACGGTGCCGGTTCGGCGGTGGGAGCGGACTCGGGGGCGGGCGCGGGAGCGGACTCGGCGGCCGGTGCGGGCTGTTCCTGCTCCGGCTCCTGCTCTGCCTCGGGCGCCGGAGCTGACTGGCCGTCGCCGGCGGAGCTCTCGCTCTCCTCGCCGATCACTGCCAGCACGGCGCCGACCTCGACCGTGTCGTCCTCGTTCGCCCGGATCTCCAGCAGGGTGCCGGCGACCGGCGACGGGATCTCGGTGTCCACCTTGTCGGTGGAGATCTCCAGCAGCGGTTCGTCGACGGCGATGGTGTCTCCGACCTGCTTCAGCCAGCGGCTGACGGTGCCTTCGGTGACGCTTTCGCCCAGTTCCGGAAGAGTGACCTCGGTGGACATGTTCGGCTTCGACTCCTCGATGATGCGTGGCTCTGCCCGGTCAGCCTATCCGCCGGTCCGGGCGGTCGTCCGCGGGGTCAGGTATGCACGTGGAGGGGCTTGCCGGCCAGCGCCAGGTGCGCTTCGCCGAGCGCCTCGCCCTGGGTCGGATGGGCGTGGATCAGCTGCGCCACCTCCTCCGGGTAGGCCTCCCAGTTGGTGATCAACTGGGCCTCGCCGATCAGCTCGCCGACCCGCGCCCCAATGAGGTGAATGCCGACCACCGGACCGTCCGCACGGCGCACCACCTTGACGAAGCCCTGGGTCTTGAGGATCTGCGAGCGCCCGTTCCCGCCGAGCTCGTAGGTGAAGGTTTCGACGTCGCCGAAACGCTGCCGGGCCGCTTCCTCACTGAGCCCGACGGCGGCGATCTCGGGATCGCTGTAGGTGATCCGGGGGATGGACTCGTCGCCGACCACCGTCGGGCGGTGCAGCCCCGGATCCCGACCGGCGGCGATCTCCTCGGCGACGAAGATCCCGTGCGCGAAGCCGCGGTGCGCCAGCTGGAGTCCGGCGACCAGGTCGCCGACCGCGTACACGCCCCTCAGGTTGGTCGCCAGTCTGTCGTCGGTACGGACCCAGCCGCGATCCAGCTCCAGCCCGGCTTCCTCGAAACCCATCCCGTACGAGTTCGGGCGACGGCCGACCGCGACCAGCAGTACGTCGGCGCTGACCGACTTCCCGGACTCCAGCGTCACCGTCAGCTGGTCCGAATCGGTGCTGACCGCCTGCATCGGCGAGCCGGTCAGCAGGCCGATCTTCCGTTTGCGGAAGGCCCGTTCCAGGGTCTTGGAGATGGCCGGATCCTCGTTGGGCACCAGTCGGGGGAGTGCCTCGACCACCGTCACGTCGACCCCGAACGAACGCCAGGCCGAGGCGAACTCGACCCCGATCACGCCGCCGCCGAGGACGATCGCCGAGGTCGGCAGCTCGGTCAACCGTAACGCGTGCTCGCTGGTCAGCACCCGTACGCCGTCGACGGCGACCGCCGGCAGCGTGCTCGGCAGCGATCCGGTGGCCAACACCAGATGATCTGCGCTGAGTTGTCGATCACCGACCCGTACGGCGGCCGCGGCGCCATTTCCGTCAGCGCCGACCAGACTGCCGCGGCCCTCGATCACGTCGATCTTGCGTGAGCCGATCAGTCCGGTCAGGCCCTTGTGCAGTCGGCCGACGACACCGTCGGCGTAGCTTCGGACCTCGGCCAGGTCGACCCGATCCAGGGTGGCGTGCACACCGAACTGGCTGCCGTCGCGGGCCGCGTCGGCCACCTCGGCCGCGTGCAGGATCGCCTTCGTCGGGATGCAGCCGCGATGCAGGCAGGTGCCGCCGACCAGTCCCTCCTCGACCAGAGCGGTCCGCAGCCCCAGTTCGGCGCCCCGCAAGGCCGCCGCGTAACCACCGCTGCCGGCCCCCAAGATCACCAGGTCGTAGTTCATAAGCCTCATCCAATCATTCGGCGAACGCGACTCGTCATACTTACTGCATGGGGTGGTGGCAACAGCGGATCGGCCGACGTCGGCGGGCGCCCGGTGCGCGCGCACAGTCGGTCGATCAAGCGGCTGTCGCGCACCTGACCGAGTTCGCGCACACCCGACGCGGTGTCGAGGCCTACGTCGAGCAGCCGACCAGCGTCACTCAGACCACCCTGCTGCTGGTCGCCCACGACGGCGAATGGACCCGGCGCCGAGTCCCGTCACCGCAGTGGGCGCATTCGTTCGCCGAGAGCCTGCAGATCCCCGGCTACGAAGCCGCAGTCGTCGGCTACCCGCAACGGATGCGGGACTACAACCACCGGCAGAAACTGCTGCAGCGGCAGCAGACCACCGAGCACGACTGAGTTCAGCCGGCGTACTGCTGGGCCAGATCGATCAGGGTCCGGACGCCGACGCCGGTGCCGCCGCTGGGGATGTAGCCGTACGGCTTGCCGTCGTTGAACGACGGGCCGGCGATGTCGAGATGGACCCACGGCGTCTCGCCGACGAACTCGCGCAGGAACGCGGCGGCGGTCATCGCACCACCGGGACCGGAACGGCCGGACTTCAGATCGGCCACCTCGGAATCGAGGAAGCCGCGGCATTCGTCGACGATCGGCAACCGCCAGAACCGCTCGCCGGCCGCCTGCGCCGCCTCGAGGACGGCCGTCGCGGTGTCTTCGTCATTGCTCAGCACGCCGACGGTCCGCTCACCGAGTGCGACGATGCAGGCGCCGGTCAGGGTGGCCACGTCGATGATCAGATCCGGCTTGTCCTCACCGCTCAACCGGGCCAGCGCGTCGGCCATCACCAGCCGTCCCTCGGCGTCGGTGTTCACGTTCTCCACCGTCTTGCCGCCGTAGATGGTGAGCACGTCCGAGGGCCGGTAGGCCGAACCGGACGGCATGTTCTCGGCCAGCGATCCGTACGCGGTGATCTTGATCTTGAGGCCGAGGTCGGCGATCGCCCTCACCGCGGCGAAGACCGCGCCGGCGCCGGACATGTCCGACTTCATCGTGTACATGCCGGCCTGGGTCTTGAGGTCCAGGCCGCCGGAGTCGAAGGTGATGCCCTTGCCGACCAAACCGAGGTGCACCTTGGCGCCGCGCGGCGCGTAGCTCAACCGCACCAGCCGCGGCGGCCGCTCGGACCCGCCGCCGACGGCCAGGATGCCGCCGTAGCCGCCCTTCTCCAGGGACTTCTCGTCCAGGATCTCGATGTTGATCTTGCTCCGGCTGCCGATGTGCCGGCGGGCCTCCTCGGCGAAACTCTCCGGGTAGAGCAGATTGGCCGGCTGGTTCACCCATTCCCGGTTGGCGATCACGGCCCGGGCGACGATTGCCGCCGCCTCCAGGGCAGCCAGCTGCGCCTTCCCGGTGGACCTGCTGATCACCGAGACCTCGTTGATCTTGGGGTCGGCCGGGTCGCCGGTGGTGATCGGCTGGAAGCTGTATGCGCCCAGCAGGAGTCCTTCGGCGACGGCCTGAACGGTCCTTGCCTCGGACCGGTCGAGGCTGATCGCCAGCCGACCCTCGGTCAGGTGCTTCAGCCCGGAGGCAACTCGCGCCGCCGCCCCGGCAGCGCTGCGCAGCTCACCGGCGGGCAGTTCGTCGACCGGCCGGTCGCCGAGGCCGACCAGCACCAGCGTCACCTTGCCGGCACCCGGAATCACCGTCGTGCTCAGCGGCTTGGAGGTCGCACCGAAGGTCGCCGCGACCTCATCCGGCCCGGCGCCGTACGTCTTCCTCAAGGCGTTCGCGACGGTGTCGGGCAGGCCGACCACGGTATCCGCGGCGAAGCCCACGATCAGGACTTCGGCGGTTCGCGGAAGTGAACGGGACAGGGTGAGCTCTGGAAGGCGAGGCGCTGGCACCCGGTCAGGCTATACGAGTCCCTCTCGGCGCCGGGTGTGAGATAGGTTCCGAGCTATGTCCGCCGAGCTTCTGCTGTCTGTGTTGAACGATCGCCACGTCGAGCTGGGGGCCAAGTTCGCCGAGTTCGGCGGTTGGTCGATGCCGCTGGAATACGCCGGAGCCGGGGTGGTGGCCGAGCACACCGCAGTCCGGACCGGGGTCGGCATCTTCGACGTCAGCCATCTGGGCAAGGCCACGGTCGCCGGTCCGGGTGCGGCGGAGTTTGTGAATCGCTGCCTCACCAACGACCTGACCAAGATCACGCCGGGCAAGGCGCAGTACACGCTGATCTGCAATGAGGACGGCGGCGTGGTCGACGATCTGATCGCATACCTGAAGAGTGACGACGAGGTGTTCCTGATCCCGAACGCGGCCAACACCGCCGCGGTGGTCGACCGGCTCGCCGCAGCCGCACCGGATTCGATCACGATCACCAACCAGCACAGCGATTTCGCCGTACTGGCGGTGCAAGGTCCGCGGTCCGACGAGACGCTGACGGCTGCCGGACTTCCGGTCGGACACGACTACATGTCGTTCGAGCTGGCCGACTTCGGCGGCATCCCGATCACCGTCTGCCGGACCGGTTACACCGGCGAACGCGGTTACGAGCTGGTCTGCCCGAGGGAGGTGGCCGGTGCGCTCTGGGACAAACTCATCGGGGCCGGTCAACCGTACGGGATCCAGCCGGCGGGTCTGGGCGCCCGGGACACGCTACGGACCGAGATGGCCTATCCGCTGCACGGCCAGGACATCTCGCCCGAGATCAGCCCGGTGCAGGCGCGGCTCGGCTGGGCGGTCGGCTGGGGCAAGGACGCCTTCTTCGGCGCTGAGGCGCTGAAGGCGGAGAAGTCGGCCGGCCCGACCCGTACCCTGCGCGGGCTGAAGGCGGTCGGCCGCGGCATCCCGCGCCCGCACATGACGGTGCTGAACACCGACGGCGAAACCGTCGGGGAGGTCACCTCCGGCACCTTCTCGCCGACCCTGAAGACCGGCATCGCACTGGCCCTGGTGGACCCTTCGCTCAAGATCAACAACACCGTACGGATCGACATCCGCGGCCGCGCCACCGACTTCGTGATCACCAAGCCGCCCTTCGTCCACCCGGGCGTCAAGGACTCCTGAGCTTCAGTCGATCACGGTCCTGAGCTGTCGAAGAACCCCGAAGCGCCACATCTCGGCACCAGCAACGGCCGCATCCTCACCGCAACTTTCCAGCACGGGTGGGGTTTTGGGCTGGTCCGCCCGTAGATCAGGCGGCAACTTTCCAGCAGGAGCGGGGTTTGCACGCCGTGGTCCGACCTCACGAGCCGTTCCGACTGGGGCGCTCACCTGTCGAAGTCGATCACCGTTGGAGGGTTCAGCGATGGAAGAACGGTGGCCCTTCGAGCGGAAGCGCCAGCTCGATCGACTCCCGGTCCGCCGGCCCGAGCATTCGGCGGGCCCGGTCGAGGTCGTACCAGCCGACCTCAAGGGATTCGTCGTCGGCGACCCGGGCGTCACCGGACACGTAGTGCGCGCGGAAAGCGCAGCTGAGGAACTGCACCTGATCACCGTTGGGGTAGGCGCTCCTCGGCAGGGTCAGCACGCTGATCAGCCGGTCGATCTCGATCACCACCCCGGTCTCTTCCAGGACTTCGCGGACCAGCGCCGGAGCGGGTTGCTCGCCGGGCTCCATCATCCCGGCGGGTAGATGCCACTGGCCGTTGTCGGACCGCTTGCCGAGCAACACCCGGCTCGGGTCCTCCCGCCGATCGAAGACCACCGACTTGACCCCGGGGAACAGCAGCAGGTCGTTGCCGATCTTGCGGCGCAACTGCAGCACGAACTCTGGTGTGGGCACGCCCCGACACTACCGAACAACAAATGTGAGCACTGCTCTTGTTCTGCTCGCCACATGTGTGCCATGCTTATTAGAGAGAGCAGCGCTCACAAACCACTGACGAATGGGACGTGATCACATGGGCAAGCACATCATCGTGGGGGCAGGACCGGTCGGGACCGAGACGGCCAGGTTGCTGGTGGAGGCCGGGCACCAGGTTGTCAGCGTGACTCGCAGCGGCCGCGGACCGGCGGTGGAGGGAGTCGAGCGGATCGCGGCCGACGCCAGCGATGCCGAGCAGTTGATCAAGATCACCGCGGGAGCGGACGTGATCTACAACTGCGCCAATCCACCGCACTACGGCAATTGGGAGGAGGTCTGGCCGCCACTGTGGGCCAGCATGCTGCAGGCGGCGGAGACCAACGGTGCGACGTTCGTGACCGCGTCCAGCCTGTACGGCTACGGTCCCGTGTCAGGTCGGATGTTCGAGGGGCTGCCGGACCTGGCGACGGAGAAGAACGGCCGGATCCGTGCCTCAATGTGGGCCGAAGCGAAGGCGTTGCATGACGCCGGCCGGATCAAGGCGGTCGAGGTCAGGGCCAGCGATTACGTCGGTGCCGGGGTCGGTGATCATGGTCACCTGACCCGCAATGTGCCGGCCGCGTTGAAGGGCAAGTCCGCGATGGTGATCGGCAACCCCCACCTTCCGCACTCCTGGACCGACGTGCTCGACGTCGCCCGTACCTTGGTTGCGGTAGCCGATCGCGAGGACTCCTGGGGCCGGGTCTGGATCGCGCCGACGAACGCGCCGCGGAGCCTGCGCCAAGGGCTGGCCGACGTGCTCGAATTGGCCGGCAAGCCGATGGTGCGGGTCCGGTCGTACCCGAAGTTGATCATGAAGGCCGGTGGCTGGTTCAGTGCCGACCTGCGCCAACTGGAGGCGATGAGCTATATCTTCACCCGGTCGTACGTGGTCGACTCCACAGAGGCGGAGACCAAGCTCGGGCTGGCGCCCACGCCCTGGGACGAGGTCTGCCGCAGGACCTTGACATCGGCTTCGGCGGGGTAGCTGACGCCTTCCCGGTCGATGGTCGCGGCCAGCAGGAACAGGTAGCTGATCATGATCACGAATCCGGCCCGTTCCAGGAAGCCGAAGGCGGCGATGCCCGAGCCGGCGATCGCCAGCGGAATGTGGATTGCCAGAAACGCGCCGACCAGTCCGGCCAGCGCGATCGCCGACCGGCGCAGGGCCCGCGGCAATGCCGAACACGGTCCGTGGATCGAAGCGGCGATCTTCAGCCCGGCCAACGGCAGCGCGGCGAAGGCGCTGCCGGCAGCAACCCGGTGGATGGTCGCCGCCACGGTCGGGTCGGTGTGTGGCGGATTGGTGGGGAAGATGCCGACCAAGATCAGCGAGGTGCTGAAGATGATCATGGCCAGCGCGGGGACGGGTCCGGTTGCCAGCCGCGCCCGGTACATCCGTACGGTCAAGATCACTCCGAGCAACGCCAGCAGTGATCCGCCGGCCATGATCATGAACGCGCCGCCCGGGATGAACGCGTACCAACTGATCGGATCGATCAACGGGTTGATCGTGGCGGCACCGAGGACGTGCGCGGCGACCATCGGGACCAGGGCGATGGCCGACAGCACGGCGACCAGACGGATGTTCTCAGACACCCGACAACCGTCCCGGAATCGGTGATCGCGAACCATCACGCTGACTTGTCAACCGCGGGTGGGGCCAGCCCCAGGACTGTGATCCGGATTACCGGGCAGTGATCGGAATACCAGCATCCGCGATCCGGTTGCACGGACACGTGACTGGGCCACAACTCTCCGTCCTCGACCTCATCCCGGTACGCACCGGGCAGACCACCGCGCAAGCGCTGCAGGCTTCGACCGCGCTGGCCGGGATCGCCGACGAGACCGGCTATCGCCGCTATTGGGTGGCCGAGCATCACAACATGCCCGCGGTCGCGTCCACCAACCCGCCGGTGTTGATCGCGTTGCTGGCTTCGGCCACTGATCGGATTCGGGTCGGTTCCGGCGGCGTGATGTTGCCCAACCACGCGCCGCTGGTGGTGGCCGAGCAGTTCAGCCTGCTGGAGGCCGCGTTCCCGGGCCGGATCGACCTGGGCATCGGCCGGGCGCCGGGCTCCGACCCGGTCACCAACTGGGCCCTGCGCTACGGCGGCGGTGGCACCGAGGGCGGAGTCGAGCAGTTCGACGAAAACGTGCAGAACTTGATCAAAATGATGAGCCCGGCCGGAGTCGGACTGCAGCTGCAGGACGGCACCTACACGCTGCACGCGACGCCGAAGGCGGTCGCCGAACCGACCATCTGGCTGCTGGGCTCGTCCGACTACTCCGCGAGACTGGCCGCCGAGCGCGGACTCCCGTACGTGTTCGCCCATCACTTCTCCGGCCAGGGCACGGCCGCCGCCCTGCAGCTGTATCGAGACAGTTTCCAGCCGTCGGAGTTGCTGGACCAGCCGCGTACTTTCCTGACCCTGAACGTCTCCGTGGCCGAGACCGCCGCCGAGGCCGAACGGCTGGCGCTGCCGCAACTGATCCAGATGGCCGGTCTGCGCTCGGGCCGACCGCTGGCGCCGCAGCTCACCGTCGAGGAAGCCGAACGCGACGACTACCTGACCAGCCAGGCGCCGTTGATCAACGCGATGCGGACCAAGTGGGTGATCGGCGAGCCCGAGGATGCGGCCCGCCGGATCGCCAAGCTGGCCGAGGAATTCGGCGTCGACGAGGTGATGATCAACCCGGTCGCCGGTGCCTACCAGGCAACCGACTCGGTCCGGGCACCCGCCCGCGAGCAGACCCTGCGGCTGCTCGCGAACGCGATGACCGACTAGACCTCCGGCTCCAGCCGCATCGGCCCGTACACCAGGCGATCTTCCTCGTACAGGCTGACCGACTCGACCCCGGCCGCCATCAGGTCGGGGTAGGACTCGCCCAGCCAGGACTCGGCATCGCCCTGCGCGGTGAAGTGCTGATCAAGGCCCAATCCGGCAGTGTCGATCTGGCCGGCCCCTTGCCGGACGGTTGGCTGCCAATGCCAGCTCATGACCGACGCCTCAGGCCAGCCGGGTCTTCGGCGAGGACTGAGCCGTACGGGCCGGGTCGCGTTCGACCGCGTCGCCGAGCACCTCGTCGATCCGCTGCAGCGTCTCGGCCGACAGCTTCTTGCCCGCCGCCGCGGCGTTGTCGGTGACCTGCTCCGGCCGCGAACCGCCGGTGATCGCGCTGGCCACGTTGTCGTTCGTCAGCACCCAGGCGACCGCCAGCTGGGCCATCGACAAGCCCTCGTCGGAGGCGATCGGCTTCAGCTGCTGCACCCGTTCCAGCAGGTCGTCCTTCATCAGCCGCTGGATGAAGTTGGCGCCGCCGGACTCGTCGGTTGCCCGCGACCCGGCCGGCGGCGGCTGACCCGGCTGGTACTTCCCGGTCAGTACGCCTTGGGCGATCGGTGAGAAGACGACCTGGCTGATGCCCAGCTCCTGGCTGGTCGGCACCACCTCGGCCTCGATCACTCGGTAGACCATGCTGTACTGCGGCTGGTTGCTGATCAGTTGGAAACCGAGGTCGGTGGCGAGCTTGTGACCGGCCCGGATCTGGTCCGCGGTCCACTCGCTGACGCCGATGTAGAGCGCCTTGCCCTGACGGACCACGTCGGCGAACGCCTGCATGGTCTCTTCCAGCGGCGTCTCGTAGTCGTAGCGGTGGGCCTGGTAGAGGTCGACATAGTCGGTCTGCAGCCGCTTCAGCGATCCGTTGATCGCCTCCATGATGTGCTTGCGCGACAGCCCGGTGTCGTTGTGCCCCTTGGGCCCGGTCGGGTTGTAGACCTTGGTGAAGATCTCCAGACTCTCCCGCCGCTGCCCGGCCAGCGCGTCACCGAGGATCGTCTCGGCCGCGGTGTTGGCGTACACGTCGGCGGTGTCGAACGTGGTGATGCCCGCGTCCAGCGCCGCGTTCACACACAGCTTGGCCGCATCGGCCTCGACCTGGGACCCGTGGGTCACCCAGTTGCCGTAGCTGACCTCCGAGATCTTGAAACCGCTGTTGCCGAGATAGCGAAACTCCATGTTTTTCCCGTCCGCCTGGTTGCTGCTGCCGCTGGTCTTGTGTGCTGCAGGTCTAGTTTCCGGGGAGGGCCCCGGACCCCCGCCTTGGTTGCTCTGGGTGCCCTTCTTTCGCCGCGCCCTTCGCTTCGCTCGGGCACGGTCTCGCGCCGGGGCGCTCGACGGGATGTTCATTGCAGTTCTTAGGCCCTGCGTAGTCGCGCGTCGTCGCGAGCTTGCGTCAAGGGCCCCGAGCTTATCGAAGGGGATGGGGGCAACCCGAGGCTCCCCCGTGTCCGCCGGAAGTCGTGACAACACGAGTTGTGTGCTGCGGCCGAGCATGGCGACCGCTGAAAGTCGTGACAACGCGACTTCGGGAGGCCCAAGACTCCCGACAGCGTGCAGCGGCAGCGTGATTCGAGGCGCCCGCGGCGCCGAGAATCGCCAAGGAGATCGGACGAAGCCCAAACGCAACACGGTAGGAACGCGGGGCCTGGGGGCTCGGCCCCAAATCAACTCAGTACGGTTCGCCGCGCTTGATTCGCGGTGCCGGCATCCGGAAGCGCCGGATCTGGATGCTGCGGTTCATCGCGTACATCAGCAACCCGCGCGAACTCGACCGCGGCAGGCGATCGGCCAGCACCTTCTTGAAACCACGCCACATCAGGTACGAATCGAGCAGCACGGTGAGGATGAAGAGGTACATCACCACGGTGGCGATCAACGCGATGTTCGGGGCGATGGAGTAGAGCAGGCTTGCGCCGAGGATCACGATCATGCCCGGCAGCAGGAATTCGCCCAGATTGCGGCGGGAGTCGACATAGTCACGCAGCAGCGCCTTCTCCGGTGTGTTGTCCCGAGCCCGCATCACTTGCGCCCGCTCGGCCCGCTGCATCCGGGCCGCTTCCTTCTTGCTGACCTGCTTGGTCAGCCGCTCCCGGCGGGCGGCCTCGGCCTGCTTGCGGGTCGGGGTCGGCGCACCCTTCTTCTGCGATCCCGGGGTGGCCTGCGCGGAGTCGTCGATCGCCGGCTCGTCGAGTTCGGAGAACGGGTCGGAGTCTTTCCGCCGAAACAGTGCCACCGGATGCCTTCCTCGTACTGCTGCCGGCCCAGGGTTCAGGGCCCGCGACCCCCGATTCTGTCAGGGGGCCACCCCAATTACGAAACTACCTCTGCGGACCCGTGCTCGCGTTACCCCACCGGGCATAGGGTGGGTGCCGTGCCTGCGGCGGCTGCCGCTTCGGGAGGCGCGGCACCAAGGGCTCGCGCTGAGCGTTGCCTGGCAGGTGCCATGCCGGTGTTGCTATTCGGAAGGATCAGCGGAGAACAGATGAGCGGAATATTCCAGCGGATGTCGATGATCTTCCGCGCCAAGGCCGACAAGGCCCTGGACAAGGCGGAAGACCCCCGCGAGACCCTTGACTACTCGTACCAACGCCAGCTCGAGCTGTTGCAGAAGGTACGGCGCGGCGTGGCCGACGTGGCCACCAGCCGGAAGCGGGTCGAGCTCCAGGCCAACGGTCTGAACACCCAGATCGACAAGTTGAATCAGCAGGCGCAGAAGGCGCTCGAGGTGAATCGTGAGGATCTCGCCCGGGAGGCGCTGACCCGCAAGTCCGGACTGCAGCAGCAGCTCGGCGATCTGCAGACCCAGCACGCACAGCTGCAGGGCGAGGAGGAGAAGCTGGTCCGCGCCTCCCAGCGGCTGCAGGCCAAGGTCGATGCGTTCCGGACCCGCAAGGAGACGATCAAGGCGACCTACTCCGCGGCGGAGGCGCAGACCCGGATCAACGAGGCGTTCACCGGCATCGGTGAGGAAATGGGCGACGTCGGCCTGGCCATCCAGCGGGCCGAGGACAAGACTGCCGAGATGCAGGCTCGGGCCGGCGCGGTGGACGAGCTGATCGCCAGCGGCGCCCTGGAGGACTCGACCGGGATGGCCAAGGACGACATCACCCTGGAGCTGGAGCAACTCGCCTCCACTTCCGACGTGGAGTCCGAGCTGGCTCAGATGAAGGCGGCGTTGGCGGGCGGCAGCTCGGCATCGACTCCGGCGATCGAGGGCCAGCAGGCCGCACCGGCGGCCGAGCCGACCCAGCAGGCGGCGCAGCCCGCTCAGCCGTCGCAACCCGCCCAGCCGACGCAGCCGGCCCAGCCGAACGGGGACATCCGATGATCATCCGCATTCTCGGCGAGGGGCAGTATCGCGTCGACGACGGCGCGGTGGCCAACCTGAACTCCATCGACGCCTCGATCGAGCAGGCAGTTTCGGCCGGTGATCAAGATGCCCTGACGAGCCAGCTGACCAAGCTGCACGCAGAGATCATCGCCGCCGGGACACCGGTGCCGGACGACGAGTTGCAGGACTCCGACCTGATCCTGCCGGCCGCAGATGCGACGCTGGACGAGGTCAAGGACCTGTTGGAGGAGTCGCACGAGGGCCTGCTGCCGGGCTGATCCTTCGGACCACAGCAACAATCACTCCGTACGAAATCGCCCTGTGCAAGGGTGATGGCGTGCGGAGTGATTCTTGGTACGGGCAGGGAAGCCGGGACGGCTACATCCATCGGGCCTGGATGCGGCGGGGGCTGCCGGACAGCGCCTTCACCGGCCGGCCACAGATCGCGATCGCCAACACCGCCTCGGATCTGGCGCCCTGTAATTCCCACTTCGATCAACTGGCCGCGTCGGTCAAGAACGGTGTGTACGAGGCCGGCGGTATCCCGCTGAACCTGCCGGTGATGTCGCTGGGGGAGTCGCTGGTCCGGCCGACCGCGATGCTGTGGCGCAATCTCGCCGCGATGAGCATGGAGGAGTTGTTCCGCGCCAACCCGATCGACGGACTGGTGTTGCTCGGCGGCTGCGACAAGACCATCCCGGCGCTGCTGATGGCAGCAGCCTCGGTCGATCTGCCGGCGGTGGTGATCCCCGGCGGGCCGATGCTCAATGGCACGTTCCGCGGCCGGCCGATGGGCTGCGGCACCGACGTCTGGAAGCTCAGTGAGGAAGTCCGGGCGGGCACCCTGAGCGAGCAGGACTTCCTGCGCTCGGAATCGTCGATGATCCGCAGCCGCGGGCACTGCAACACGATGGGCACCGCCTCCACGATGGCGATCATGGCCGAGGCGCTCGGCATGACCCTGCCCGGGTTGGCCGGGACTCCGGCACCGGACAGCCGACTGCTGGAGTCCTCGCACCAGACCGGTCGATGGGCGGTGCAACTCGTCCAGGCAGACCGCCGGCCGAGCCAGGTGATCACGAAAGCTTCGTTCCACAACGCGATCGTGGCGCTGGCGGCCATCGGCGGCTCCACCAACGCCGTGGTACATCTGCTCGCGATCGCCGGTCGGCTCGGTGTTGATCTTGATCTGCAGGACTTCGATCGGATCGGCAAGGATGTGCCGCTGCTGACCAACCTGCAACCGGCCGGCGAATACCTGATGGAGGACCTGTTCCGGGCCGGCGGACCGCTGGCCGTGCTGCGGCAGGTCCGGGATCTGCTTGATCCGTCCGCGATCACGGTGACCGGCGAACCGCTGGTCAGCTACCTGACCGACGAGGTGC
The DNA here is from genome assembly GCF_007362775.1 of Microlunatus elymi. NCBI lineage: Bacteria > Bacillati > Actinomycetota > Actinomycetes > Propionibacteriales > Propionibacteriaceae > Microlunatus > Microlunatus elymi. Next base: position 4,151,727 of record NZ_CP041692.1, on the reverse strand, counting down.
AGATCTGGGACAAGCGGGTGATCAGCAGCCGCGAGCAGCCGCTCCAGGGACACGCCGGAATCGCTGTGCTGCAAGGAAATCTGGCGCCGGACGGTGCGATCATCAAACCGGCGGCGGCGACACCGGGCCTGCTCGTCCATCGTGGCCGGGCGGTGGTCTTCGACTCGGTGGAGGATTGCCGCGCCCGGTTGGACGATCCCGATCTGGAGGTCGACGCCGACTCGGTGCTGGTGCTGCGCGGCTGTGGCCCGAAGGGTTATCCGGGAATGCCGGAGGTCGCGAACATGCCGATCCCGCAGAAGCTGCTGCGCCAAGGCGTACGCGATCTGGTGCGGATCTGCGACGGCCGGATGAGCGGCACCGCCTACGGCACGGTCGTCCTGCACGTGGCACCCGAAGCTGCCGCCGGTGGTCCGCTGGCCCTGGTCCGCGACGGCGACCTGATCGAGCTCGACGTGCCGAATCGATCACTGCAACTGCTGGTCGACGCCGACGAACTCCGACGTCGCAGCGCCGAACCGGAGATGATCAACAGCCTCGCGCATCCCTTACGTGGTTGGGAAAAGCTCTACGTGGATCACGTCGGCCAAGCCGACACCGGAGTCGACCTGGACTTCCTCACCGGCGGATCCGGCGCTGAAGTAGGCCGCGAGTCGCATTGACTGTCTTGATTCAGTCCGCCTGGGTGCCGCTGCTGCTGATTTTGGTGCTGCAGGGCGGGTTTCCGGGGAGGGCCCCGGGCCCCCGCCTTGGTTGCGTTGGGTGTCGATCTTCTGTCGTGCCCTTCGCTTCGCTCGGGCGCGGGCTCGCGCTGGGGCGCTCGCCGGGCTATTCATTGCAGGTCTTGCTTTCTGCCCGGGCACAGCGCGTCTCCTCGCGTACCGGCAGCTCCGCGAGGCGGCAACGGGAAGACGGGATCAGCCGGCGAACGGGTAGGGCACTGCGCCGGTGACGCCCGGGCGGGCGGTGAAGACGGAGCCGGCTTGGGGTTGATCATCGTCGGACAGGCCCTGGCGGGAGGTGGTGATGTAGAGGGTGCCGAGGTCGTCGCCGCCGAAGGTACAGGCGCTGACGTTGCTGACCGGCAACTCGATCACCAGGTCCAGCTTGCCTGCGGGGTCGTAGCGGTGCACCGCCGAGCCGCCCCACAAGGCGATCCAGATGCCGCCCTCGGTGTCGATCGCCATCCCGTCCGGGGCACCCGTCTCGTCGTCGGGCAGCGTGACGAACGGCCGCGAGTTGATCATGGAACCGGCATCGGCGTCGAAGTCGAAGACGGTGATCCGCCGGGTCGGGGTGTCGTTGTAGAAGACCAGGCTGCCGTCGGCGCTCCACTGCAGACCGTTGGAGATGGTCACTCCGGTCAGCACGGTCGGGACCGGTCCGCCCTCCTCGAGCGCACCCGGATCCAACCGATACAACGAACCTGCACCGGGGGTCTCGTCGTAGGCCATGGTGCCGCAATAGAAGCGGCCCTGCGGGTCGCAGCCGCCGTCGTTCATCCTGATCGCCGAATTGCCGAAGGCCGACAGTGCCGGCCCGACCGGGACAAGTTGATCATCGAGCGTCTGAAAGCCGTGCTCGGTGGCCAGCACATAGCCGCCGGACGCGCGATGCCGCAGACAGGCCGCGACGTCGGCAACGTGGGTCCGGCGATGACTCCCCGACCCGTCCAACTGGACCAGGTCACCTTTGATCATGTCCACCAGCAGCAGCCGGTTGCCGCCCAGCTGAGGGGAACGGGCGTCCCACAGCGGCCCCTCGCCATGATCGGTGCACGACTCGGTGAACTGCTCGGCGGTCAGACGATCCGGCTGCACGGTCACATCCAGCCGCCGTCGACAACCCACTTCTGCCCGGTGCAATTGCGGGAGTCGTCGGCCGCCAGCCACAGCACCATCCGGGCGATGTCCTCGCCGTACAGCTTGTTCGGGATCTTCTGATCTTCGCTGATCAACTTCTCGATGTCACCGGGCTGTGCCACAACCTCGAGTTGTTTCTCGGTCAGGATCCAGCCGGGGATGATGCAGTTCACCCGGATGTTCCACTTGCCGTACTCGCGGCCCTGCGTACGCGTCAGGCCCTCGATCCCTGCCTTGGAAGCGACGTAGCCGGTCAGGTTGGGGAAGTCCAGGTGTGCGGTGATGGAACCCATGTTGATGATCGAGCCGCCGCCGGCCCCCCGCATCATCGGCGCCACCGCCTGCGCGGCGAAGAAGTGATGCCGGATGTTCACCGCGATCTCGGTGTCCCACTGATCGACCGTGACGTCGGCGAACGGGGTGCGCTTGTCGTTGGCGGCGTTGTTCACCAGCACCGTGATCGGGCCGAGTTGCTCGGCCGCGTTGTTGATCTTGGAGACGTAATCGGTGATGTCGGTCACGTCGGCTCGCTGGAAGAGTGCCTGTGCGCCGCTGTCGTTGAGCTCCTGAGCCAGCTTCTCGCCGCGTTCGACATCCAGGTCGACGAAGCTCACCTTGGCGCCCTGAGCTGCCAGTTCGCGTACGTCGGACTCGCCGATTCCGGAGGCACCGCCGCTGACGAAGGCGTGCTTGCCGCGAAGGCTCGGGTAGGTCGCGTACCGGGGTGTCGGCTCAGGCATGAGCAAACCGTAATGCCTCGGTCCCGCCGGCCCGCCTTGGGTCGCCCTGGTTGGATGGCCGTCATGCGGGTGATCATCGCGACCGACGAGATCGGTTCACTCAGCTCGGCGGGTGCCGGCGAGATCCTGGCGCAGGGCTGGTCCGGCGCGGAGGTCGACGTCGTACCGATCGGCGAGGCGGGCCTGGGATTCGTCCAGGCTGTTGCCGATGCCTCGGCAGCCGAACCCAACGGCGGGGTCTCCGGCGGCGGCCTGACCACGGTCGTCGACACGCCCGAACGGTTGGTGGTCGCGGTGGAGTCCGAGACCAGCGAACCGCAGCTCGGGATCGATCGGGCTGCGTCCTCCGAGGCGATCGGGGTGGCGCTGCGCGAGGCGCTCGAGGCCAGCCCGTACCGAGCTCCCGAGATCGTGCTGGACGTGTCCGCCAATCGTGCCCATGACGCCGGAGCCGGCCTGCTCTGCGCGCTCGGGGCAGCCGCCGACGTCCCGCTGGACGGCGGCGTGACCGCTTTGCACGGCGTCTCCCGGGTCGATCTGAGACCGGTACGACAGTTGCTCGGCCGTCGCCGGTTGACCGTCGTCGTCCCCCGCGATCAGGTCGGGTTGCCGCTGCTCGGGCTGCGCGGCATCACCTCCCGGTTCGGCCGCGACCAGGGCTGGCACCCGGAGTTGTTGCTGGCCACCGACGCGAGTCTGCAATCGTTCACGGCCGCGGCGGCGCCGGGGCGACCGGACAGCGCGGACTGGGGAGCGTGCGGCGGGCTGGGTTTCGTCGCCGACCTGCTTGGCGGCCGGGTGACGACTGGGTCGGCCTACTGCGCCGAACTGGGCCGGCTGCCGGAGCGGGTCCGGGGTGCGGACCTGCTGGTCACTGGCTGCAGCATGTTCGACTTCGCCGAACGCGGTGGGGGTGTGGTGGCTCGGGTCGCCGACCTCGGCGCGCACGCCAACGTGCCGGTGATCCTGATCGCCGGTGAGGTGGTGATCGGGTCCCGGGAGATGCGGTCGATGGGAGTCGAGTCGGCCTATCACGTACGGGAGTCACGCGCCGGCGAGTCGGTAGCGGACGTGTCTGCCGACGAACTCGCCCAGACGGTCAATCGGGTCGCCCGCAGTTGGAGCTGGTGAGCGTCCTCGCAACGGCCGGCGCCCAGTGGCCGTCGTCTCGCCGGACACGCCGTGGTTGGCTGCGGCCGAGAGGGTGCTTACACTGAAACCGGCCAGCATCCAACGGTCAACTCGCTCGCTTCTGCGGAGGAAGATATGACGGAACAAGCCACCATCGAGGCCCCCATCGCCGACGGCATCGTCCTCACGGAGGAAGCCGCGGCCAAGGTCAAGGCGCTTCTGGACAGTGAAGGTCGCGACGATCTCGCGCTGCGGGTCGCGGTTCAGCCCGGCGGTTGCTCGGGTCTGCGCTACCAACTGTTCTTCGACGAGCGCAGCCTCGACGGCGACGTGGTGAAGACCTACGGCGGCGTCAACGTGGTGACCGACCGGATGAGCGCCCCCTACCTGATGGGCGCCACGATCGACTTCGTGGACTCGATCGAGAAGCAGGGCTTCACCATCGACAACCCCAACGCCACCAGCTCTTGCGCTTGCGGCGACAGCTTCAATTAATTTTCCGTCCGCCTGGGTGCCGCTGACCGCCAGCCTGGGTGCTGCAGGTTCAGTTCCGGGGAGGGCCCCGGGCCCCCGCCTTGGTTGCGTTGGGTGCGCTCCTAACGTCGCGCCCTCCGCTTCGCTCGGACACGGTCTCGCGCTGGGGCGCTCGACGGGTCATTCAATTGCGGTTTTGGTTCGTGCCGAGTTGCGTTGTGCGCGAACTTGCGCGAACGGGCCCTGAGCTTGTCGAAGGGCCGGGAATCGCGCACGTCGCAGTAACCAACTCCTCGTCTCCTAATGGAGGCGGGGAGTTCGTTCGTTCTGGTGCGGTTTCTGGCCCTTCGACAAGCTCAGGGCCCTTCTGGCACGTTCCTGCCGCGTCGCGAGATTGCCGCTATCCAGGTAGGCACCCACTGCCCGGGCAGCAATCCAAGAACAGCAATTGAACGACCAGTCGAGCGCCCCCAGCGCGAGACCGTGCCCGAGCGAAGCGGAGGGCACGACGTAAGTCAGGGACCTAACGTCACCAAGCCGGGGGTCCCGGGGCCCTCCCCGGAAACGCGACCCGCGGCAACAAGGCCAGCGGCAGCGGCAGGAAGACGGCCGGAATCAAAACAGCAATTGAACGACCCGTCGAGCGCCCCAGCGCGAGACCGTGCCCGCAGCGAAGCGGAGGGCGCGAAGTAAGTCAGGCACCCAACGTCACTAAGGCGGGGGTCCGGGGCCCTCCCCGGAAACGCGACCCGCGGCAACAAGGCCAGCGGCAGCGGCAGGCAGCGGACGGAAATTGATCCGCCCCATCCCGGAGTCTTCGATGAGGGACCCAATTGAGGGATCCCGATGACCGGTACCGAACCGACTCCCCCGATATCGGATTTCGGTGTGGCCATCGGATGCCCGGCGCCGAGTCGACCTCAAGCCGGTTACCCGATTTCCGCTCCCGGGATGGGGCTGGATGTGATCAACGGATTGATCACGGCACTCATCATCGTCCGGCCGTCTGGGGTGGGGCAGGGGCTAAGGTCCCGACCTGTCGCCGGTCCCGTTGCGGTCAGGGCCGTCGCTGCTCCTGGTCGGGCCGCAACCGTGCCCCGTACACGGCAATCTGGGTCCGGCGCTGCATGCCGAGTTTGCTCAGCAGAGTGGAGACGTAGTTCTTGATCGTCTTCTCGGCCAGGAACATCCGCTGGCCGATCTGCCGGTTGGTCAGCCCCTGCGCGATCAGTTCGAGGATCTGCCGCTCGCGTTCGGTGAGTTGCTCGAACCGGTCGTCCCGCGTCTGCTGCGGTTGCTTCAACCGGGTCATCAGCCGCTGGGTCACCGCCGGATCGAGGAGCGACTCGCCACGTGCCACCTGCCGGATGGCGTCGGTCAGCGAGGTACCGCCGATCTGCTTCAACAGATAGCCGGACGCGCCGGCCATCACCGCTGCGAACAGTGCCTCGTCATCGTCGTACGAGGTCAGGATCAGGCAGTGCAGGTCGGGCATCGCCGATCGCAGGTCCCGGCAGACGTCGATCCCGGAACCGTCCGGCAGTCGTGCATCCAGCAGCGCCACATCCGGCCGGGCGGCCGGAATCCGATTGCGGGCCTCGGCCGCGGTCGCGGCCTGACCAACGACCTTGAGGTCGCCGGCGGTGCCGAGGAGATCGATCAGGCCCCGGCGGACCAACTCGTGGTCATCCAGGATGAAGACACGGACGATGCGGGACGGGTCGTCGACCATGGCCAGAGCGTACGACCGGAGAGCTTCGGGTGCATAGCAACCGCGAGGATTCGTGATGGTGGCGAGTTCGTCGAACAGTGGCGACCTGGTGTCTGTCGGTGGGTGCTCTGCGTTAGGGTGCTGATAGCTTTGACACGCTGTAGTAGTACGCACCAGAAAGGGTCGACGTGGCACCTGTGTCCCGCCCGCGAATCCCGCATCCGCGGCGACCGATACTGTCCCGGCGGCCGATACCACGCACGGTGTCGCGCCTGCTCCTGGCGTCGCTCGGTCTGGGCGCGCTGGGCCTGGCCGGATGTAGCGCGGAGACGACGGCTCAGCTCGGTCGGCTCGGTCTTCCGGTGGCCGCCAGCGACCGCAGCCCGTACACGCATCATCTCTGGATCGGATCCTGGATCGCCGCCTTCGGCGTCGGGCTTCTGGTCTGGGGCATGATCATCTGGTGCGTCGTCCGCTACCGGCGGCGCAAGCCGGGTGTTCCGCGGCAGAATCGCTACAACCTGCCGATCGAGATCCTCTACACGGTGACGCCGTTCATCATGATCGGCGTGCTCTTCTACTTCACCGTGCTCACCCAGGACAAGGTGCAGGCCAAGGTCCAGCATCCCGATCATGTGGTGACCGTGGTCGCGCAGAAGTGGAACTGGTCGTTCAACTACGAGGAAGCCGACAATCCCGACGTCGGCACCGCTACCTGGGAGTCCGGCACCATCGAGCAGCCGGCCAACCTGTATCTGCCGGTGGGGGAGAGCGTCCGGTTCAACCTGAAGTCGGTGGACGTGATCCACTCCTTCTGGGTGCCGGCGTTCTACGAGAAGCTGGACGTCGTGCCGGGCCGCAACAACAGCCTGGATCTGACGCCGACCAAGGAGGGTGTCTTCGCCGGCAAGTGCGCCGAGCTGTGCGGCACCTACCACTCCGCCATGTTGTTCAACGTGCACATCGTCTCCAAGCAGGAGTTCATCGCCCACATGAAGGAATTGGAGGCGAAGGGACAGACGGGTCAGTTGAGGACCTTGCAGAACCCTGACGCCGTACCGCAGCGGCCCGAGTCGAAGCAGGAGGGTCGCTGACGTGACGACGTTCGAAGGAACCGCCGAACGCACTGCGACGGTCCGTACGGTTCCGCATGTCCGACGGCGGTCGATGGGCCACTTTGCCTGGCGCTGGCTGACCACCACCGATCACAAGATGATCGGCAATCTGTACTTCATCACGTCGCTGGCGTTCTTCGCCTTCGGCGGGGTGCTGGCGCTGGCGATCCGGGCCGAGCTGGCCTTCCCCGGGCTGCAGTTCCTCAGCTATGAGACGTACAACCAGTTCTTCACCATGCACGGCACGATCATGCTGTTGCTGTTCGCGACACCGTTGTTCTCCGCGTTCGCGAACGCCATCATGCCGCTGCAGATCGGTGCGCCGGACGTCGCGTTCCCGCGGCTGAACATGCTGTCGTACTGGTTCTTCCTGTTCGGCGGCCTGATCACCGTATCGGGCTTCCTGTCGCCGGAGGGTGCGGCCAGCTTCGGCTGGTTCGCCTACTCGCCGCTGAGCAACGCGGTGAACAGCCCCGGTGTCGGCGGCGACCTGTGGATCGTCGGCCTCTACCTGGTCGGTCTGTCCTCGATCCTCGGCTCGGTCAACTTCATCACCACCATCCTGACCATGCGGGCTCCCGGCATGACCATGTTCCGGATGCCGATCTTCACCTGGAACACGCTGATCACCGCACTGTTGGTGCTGATCGCCTTCCCGATCCTGGCCGCGGCGATGTTGATGCTGGAGGCGGACCGGAAGTTCGGGGCGCACATCTTCGATGCCGCCAACGGCGGGGCGATGTTGTGGCAGCACTTGTTCTGGTTCTTCGGCCATCCCGAGGTCTACATCATCGCCCTGCCGTTCTTCGGCATCATCACCGAGATCCTGCCGGTGTTCAGCCGCAAACCGCTGTTCGGCTACATGACGCTGGTCGGTGCGACGCTGTCGATCGCGGCCCTGTCGGTCGCGGTGTGGGCGCACCACATGTACGTGACCGGTGCGGTCAGCCTGCCGTTCTTCTCCTTCATGACCTTCCTGATCGCAGTGCCCACCGGAGTGAAGTTCTTCGACTGGATCGGCACCATGTGGGGCGGCAGTCTAAGTTTCGACACACCCATGTTGTGGTCGATCGGCTTCCTCACCACCTTCCTGTTCGGTGGACTGACCGGCGTCATCCTGGCCAGCCCGCCGCTGGACTTCCAGCTGTCGGACTCGTACTTCGTGGTCGCGCACTTCCACTACGTCGTGTTCGGCACGGTGGTGTTCGCGATGTTCGGTGGTTTCTACTTCTGGTGGCCGAAGCTGACCGGGCGGATGCTGGACGAGAAGTGGGGCAAGATCCACTTCTGGTTGTTGTTCATCGGCTTCCACACCACCTTCCTGGTGCAGCACTGGCTCGGCGTCGAGGGCATGCCGCGGCGCTACGCCGACTACCTGCCGAACGAGGGCTTCACGGTCCTCAACCAGGTGTCGTCGTTCGGTGCGTTCCTGCTCGGTGCCTCGATGCTGCCGTTCATCTACAACGTCTGGAAGTCGCGGAAGAACCCGCTGGTCAAGGTCGACGACCCGTGGGGCTGGGGCCGGTCGCTGGAGTGGGCGACCTCCTGCCCGCCGCCGCGGCACAACTTCGATTCGCTGCCGCGGATCCGTTCCGAATCCCCGGCTTTCGATCTGCATCATCCCGAGATCGCGCTCGAGGAATACCCGGACAACATGGCCGGCGAGAACGAGTTCCTCGACTCCGGCGAGCATCAGGGCCGGCTCGGCGCGCTGATCGGCAACGTCGAACACACTGCGGGGAAGGATGATCAGCGATGAGGGCTGAAGCGCGGATCTTCTTGATCCTGACGGCGTTCTTCTTGATCGTCGCGCCGGTCTACTGGTTCACGACCCACGAGACCACCGGCACCGCCGCGTTGATCCTGACCTTCTTCCTGTCGTTGATGATCACCGGCTACCTCGCCCTGATCGCCCGCCGGATCGATGACCGGCCGGAGGACAAGCGGGAGGGCGAGATCGTCGAGGGAGCCGGCGAGGTCGGCTTCTTCCCGCCGCAGAGCATCTGGCCGCTGTTCTGTGCCCTCAGCCTGGCCTTCGTGATGGTCGGCATCGTGATCGGTTGGTGGATCGTGATCATCGCCGGCGCCCTCGGCGTCGTCTCCCTGACCGGCATGATCTACCAGTACTACCGGGGCGAGCACGCGCACTAGGTAAAGCGCAGTCGAGCCGGCGGCCGGGAAATCCCGGCCGCCGGCTCGACTGCGTTTTGCCTAGTGCGATTTGATTCAGTCCGTCTGGTTGCCGCTGGCCGCGGTCTTGTGTGCTGCAGGTTGCGCTTCCGGGGAGGGCCCCGGGAAGTTCGGATCGGCGCGGTGACTCGATGGTGCGCAGTCAGTGGTCGTGTCGTGCCGACTACGTCCGACGCAACCGTCAGACGCCGTCCCCTCCCGGCTGCCCGGTGCGCCTGGACCGCCGGTGCTGGGATTCAAGGAGGTTGCGGTCGCTGCGGGCGCGGTTATGGGTGCTGGAGCTCCTGCAATTTGCGGTCTGAGTCGAAAGAGCCGCGGACCGAGTTGCAACGGGCACTTCCATCACGTATATTCCACGTGGAGTAGTTGAGGTGGAGTGGTCGGGGTGAGATGGCGGAGTTGACCACGCTGGCGGTTTCGGTGCTGGCGTTGCTGGCCGAACGGCCGATGCATCCGTACGAGGCGTACGGGGTGTTGATGCAGCGACGGGCCGACTGGCTGGTCAAGGTTCGGCCCGGCTCGCTGTACCACACCGTCGAGCGGCTCGATCGCGACGGCCTGGTCGAGGCGACCGGGACCGAGCGCGAGGGCGGCCGGCCCGAACGCACCACGTACGCGATCACGGACGACGGCTACACCGCGCTCGAACAGTGGGTACGCAAGACGCTCGCCGACCCCGGACGGGAGTACCCGCGCTTCCCGGTGGCACTGGCCGAGGCGCACAACCTGCCCGCTCAGGCGGTGATCGAACTGCTGACCAGCTATCTGCAACTCATCGACTCCGAGATCGCCGTGGGCGAGGCGGCCACCCAGCAGCTTCGGGCCCGCCCGTTGCAAGAGGCGCACTGGCTCGAGGTCGACTATCTGCTCGCACTGCGCCGTGCCGAACGCGACTGGATCGCGAACACCATTCATCGCTTGCAAACAAAGGAACTTCCATGGCCCACGCCGCGCCGCAGACCGTGAGACCTGCGCACGCCCAGCCTGCCAGCCCGTGGCCAGCCATGCTGGCGCTGGTTCTCGGCTTCTTCATGATCTTGGTCGACTCGACCATCGTCTCGGTCGCCACCCCGGCGATCATGCGTGGACTCGACGCCGACGTGAACTCGGTGATCTGGGTGACCAGCGCGTACCTGCTGGCCTACGCCGTACCGCTGCTGATCACCGGCCGGCTCGGCGACCGGGTCGGGCCGAAGGTGCTCTACCAGGTCGGACTGGTCGTCTTCACCCTGTCCTCGCTCTGGTGCGGGCTGTCGAACGGCATCGAGATGTTGATCATCGCCCGGGTGTTCCAGGGGCTCGGCGCCTCGATGATGACGCCGCAGACGATGGCGGTGATCACCAGGACCTTCCCGCCGGAACGCCGCGGCAAGGCGATGGCGCTGTGGGGCGCGGTCGCCGGCATCGCCAACGTGGTCGGCCCGGTGGCCGGTGGATTGTTGATCGACGGACCCGGCTGGGAATGGATCTTCTTCATCAACATCCCGGTCGGCGTGGTCGCCTTCGTGCTGGCTTGGCGGCTGGTGCCGAAGCTGGAGACGCACAGCCATCGCTTCGACATCCTCGGTGTCATCCTCAGCGCGGCCGGCATGTTCTGCATCGTCTTCGGCATCCAGGAAGGCGAGACGTACGACTGGGACGGCTGGATCTGGCTGCTGATCGGCGCCGGCGTGCTGGTGATGATCGGTTTCGTAGTCTGGCAGCGATTCAACAAGCACGAGCCGCTGGTTCCGCTGTCGCTGTTCCGCGATCGCAACTTCTCGCTGTCCAACATCGCCATCAGCACGGTCGGTTTCATGATCGTCGCGATGTCGCTGCCATTGATGTTGTACGCGCAGACCGTGCTCGGGCTGTCGCCGACGAAGTCGGCGTTGTTGATCTTGCCGATGGCCGTGATCGGCATCGTGCTGGCCCCGTTCGTCGGCCGGATGGTCGACCGGATGCATCCGCGCTACCTGGCCGGCTTCGGCACCCTGTGCGATGCCGCAGCACTGTTCTGGATCGCGAAGCTGATCGGTCCCGACACCCCGATCTGGCAACTGCTGCTGCCGATCACCCTGCTCGGCATCGGCACCGCGTTCACCTTCGGCCCGCTCAGTACCACCGCCAACCGAAACCTGCCGATGGCGCAGGCCGGTGCCGGATCCGGTGTCTTCAACGCCACCCGCCAGGTCGGCTCGGTGCTCGGCAGTTCCGCGATCGCGGCGCTGATGCAAGCCCGGCTGGCCGCCAACCTGCCTGCCATGAAGGGCGGGGGTGCCACCGGCGGCTCCTACGGCGGCGTGTTGCCGGTGCCGCTGCGGGCCGGCTTCGCCACCGCGATGGCGCAGTCGGTGCTGCTGCCGGCCGCCGTGATCCTGGTCGGCTTCGTGGCCGCGCTGTTCTTCGAGGCGCCCAAGCACCTGGCCGGCCGAGACCGATAAACCCGGAGACGACTGTCGGTGCCGCCGGGTAGGAATGTTCCTGACCGGCGGCTTGTTGCCGTCGTGGGCGACGACGCCACACGACCCATCCCGCCAGTCCGCTCAGGACCCTCGCAAGGAGATTCATGACTCGACCCATCGACGTGGCGCCACGCTCGGAAGAGCTCGCCAGCGCGGCACCGGCGAGCCCGGCCGCGGCGTTCGGCACGCCAACGGGTGGCGCCAATCCCTGGCGGGCGATGATCGCGCTGGTGATCGGCTTCTTCGTGATCATGATCGACACCACCATCGTCTCGGTCGCGACGCCGGCGCTGATGACCGATCTGCACGCCGGCGTGACCGACGTGGTGTGGGTGACCAGCGCCTACCTGCTGGCCTACGCCGTACCGCTGCTGATCACCGGCCGACTCGGCGACCGGGTCGGGCCGAAGTGGATGTATCTGTCCGGCTTGGCGGTCTTCACCCTGTCCTCGTTGTGGTGCGGCCTGTCCGCCGACATCGAGATGCTGATCATCGCCCGGGTGTTCCAGGGCCTCGGTGCGGCGATGATGGTGCCGCAGACGATGGCGGTGATCACCCGCATCTTCCCGCCCGAGCGCCGTGGCAAGGCGACCAGTCTGTGGGGTGCAGTGGCCGGAATCGCCGGACTGATCGGCCCGATTCTCGGCGGTGTGCTGATCGACGGACCCGGCTGGCAGTGGATCTTCTTCGTCAATCTGCCGGTCGGCGTCGTCGGGATCGTGCTGGCCTGGAAGTGGGTTCCGTCGCTGCCGACGCACAGCCACCGCTTCGACGTCGTCGGCGTGATCCTCAGCGCCATCGGCATGTTCAGCCTGGTCTTCGGCATCCAGGAAGGCAGCCACCTGAACTGGGACTACCGCGCCTGGTTGTTGATCATCGGTGGGCTCGTGGTGATGGCGGTCTTCGTCGGCTGGCAGGCCAAGGGTGCCGCCGAGCCGCTGGTGCCGCTGAGCCTGTTCAAGGACCGCAACTTCTCGCTGGCCAATGTCGCGATCACCGCGGTCGGGGTGGTGATGGTCGGCTTCCAGCTCCCGTTCATGCTGTACGCCCAGACCGTGCGCGGGCTGGATCCCACCGGAGCGGCGCTGCTGACCGCCCCGATGGCGATCCTGAGCATGATCTTCGCCCCGATCGTCGGCCGGCTGGTGGACACCAAACATCCCCGCTACCTGGCCGGCTTCGGCATGCTGGCCAGTTCGGTCGGCCTGTTCTGGATGGCCGCGGTGATGCGCCCGGACACCCCGATCTGGCAGATCCTGCTGCCGGTCTCCCTGTACGGGTTGGGAAATGCGTTCATCTTCGCTCCGCTGGGCGTCTCCGCCAACCGCAACCTGCCGATGTCCCAGGCGGGCGCCGGATCGGGTGTCTTCAACAACTCGCGTCAGGTCGGCGCCGTGCTGGGCAGCGCCGGGATCGCAGCGCTGATGACCTCCAGGCTGGCCGATCTGGTGCCGCAGTTGTCCGGCGGAATCAGCGCCGAACCGGCCGCCTCGGCCGGCCACGGATCGATGCCGGCGCAGGTGCTCGACGGCTTCAGTACGGCGATGGGGCAGTCCCTGCTGCTGCCGGCCGTGGTGATGTTGGCGGGCTTCGTCAGCGCGATCTTCCTGGTGGCGCCGAAGCATCTGCAGCGCCGGCGCTGAGCGTGGATCCCGCCTGAGCCTGGTGGGTGTCGGCGCTCGATCCTAGGATCGACCCATGTGCCGAAACATTCGCCAATTGCACAACTTTGAGCCGGCCGCGAGCTCGCAGGAGGTGCACGACGCCGCCCTGCAGTACGTCCGCAAGATCGCCGGCACCACCAAACCCTCCAAAGCCAATCAGGAGGCCTTCGATCGCGCGGTGGCCGAGATCGCCCACGTGACCCAGCATCTGCTGGACGACCTGGTGACCACCGCGCCGCCGAAGAACCGTGAGGAGGAGGCGGCCAAGCGTCGGGCCCGATCCGCGGAGCGCTACGCCAGGACCGGGTAGCCATAGCCAGAGCGCAATCACCGAAGTCGTCGGGGACGCTCGTGTAGCACATCTAGTGCTACGGTCCCTGGTATGGAGCGTATTGGCGTGCGGGAGCTGCGGCAACACGCGACCCGGTATCTGGCGTTGGTCAAGGCGGGGGAGACAGTTGAGGTGACTGATCGAGGGGAGCTCGTCGCCCGGTTGGTTCCAGTCACCGTCGCCGAAACGGTCCGCGATGAACTCATTCGTGCTGGGCAACTGGCACCGGCCGCGCAGCCGCGTGGACGCGTGCGCAGGCGACCTGCTACCTCGGGGATGACCACTGCGGAGGCGCTCGACCTTGAACGCGGTGACCAGTGATCTATCTCGACAGTTCGGCGCTGCTGAAGTTGCTGCACACCGAGCAAGACTCGGATGCGTTGGAGAACTGGTTGCCGCTCGACGTCGATTGGCTGAGCAGCGAACTTGCCTGGACTGAGGTCCTGCGTGCGACCCGGCGAATCGATGAGGATTGGCTGCCGGAGGCGATGAATCTGTTGCGCATGTTGGATCTGATTCCGGTCACCCGGCCGGTTCTCGAACGTGCCGCACTGATCGCCGCGCCGGTGCTGCGCAGTCCCGATGCCATTCATCTGGCTACCGCCGAACTGGTGCGTCACGGGCTCACCGCGTTCGTCAGCTATGACGATCGGTTGGATTCTGCCGCGCGGGCAGCGGGTCATCCAACGTTCCGTCCGCGCGACCCGAGCGGCTGACGATCGGGCGCAGTGACCCGACCGTTTTTCAACTGGTTGGTTGACAACGCGCCATGGTCGTGGTGAAGTGTTACTCAACCAATTAGTTGAGAAAGGCTCCGGTGATGGCACAGGATCAGCTGTCGAGGGTCTTCGCCGCACTGGCCGAACCGACCCGGCGCGACATCGTTGCGCGGCTCGCGGTCGGCGACGCCACGGTCGGCGAGCTGGCGGCTCCGTACGAGATGTCCATGCAGGCGGTCTCCAAGCACATCAAGGTGCTGACCGACGCCGGCTTGGTCACGCAGTCCCGGGACGCGCAGCGGCGGCCGGTGCATCTCGAGGCGGAGGTGTTCGACCTGATGACGAAGTGGATCGAGCGCTATCAGCGACAGGCTGAGGAGCGTTACCAGCGACTGGACGCCGTTCTCTCCACGATGAAGGAGAAGCAGCATGAGCACGAGCAAGAACGAGGTGCGTGAGGCGGCGATCATCGCCGACCCTGACCTGCCCAAGGTCACGATCACCCGCGAGTTCGACGCCACCCCGGAGCTGGTCTTCCGGGCCCACGTCGACCCGGAGATCTTTGCCCAATGGATCGGGCCGAACCGTTACCAGGTGACGATCGATCGGTGGCAGGCCGAGACCGGCGGCAGCTACCGCTACCTGATCGGCGAAGGGGAGGAGCGGCAGGGCTTCTTCGGCTCCTTCCATCAGGTGCTGCCCGACGAGCTCAAGGTCGTCCAGACGTGGGGCTGGGAAGGCATGCCGGACGCGGTCAGCCTGGAGACGCTGACCTTCACCGAGCTGCCCGGCGGCCGCACCCTGCTGACCTCGGTCGGCCTGGTCGACTCGATGGAGGCCCAGGCCGGGATGCTGGCCAGCGGGATGGAGGTCGGCGTCAACGAGGGCTACGCCAAGCTGGACGAGCTGCTCGCGCGAGAGTGAACCGCGATCACCAGCCGGCCGGCAGTGGACGACCCTCCTCGTAGCCGGAGTTGGACTGCACACCGACCTGGGCGAACCGGTAGAACTCGTCCAGGTTGGTGGCGCCGGCGTAGGTGCAACTGCTGCGGACGCCGGAGATGATCTGGTCGATCAGATCCTCGACGCTGGGCCGGTCGGGATCCAGATACATCCGGGAGGACGAGATGCCCTCCTCGAACAACCCGGCCCGCGCCCGGTCGAAACCAGACGACGTACGGGTCCGCATTTTCACTGCCCGGGCCGAGGCCATCCCGAATGACTCCTTGTAGGCGCGGCCTTCGGCGTCGGTCATCAGGTTGCCGGTGCTCTCGTACGTGCCGGCGAACCAGGATCCGATCATCACGCTGCCCGCGCCGGCGGCCAGCGCGAGCGCGACATCGCGCGGGTAGCGCACCCCGCCGTCGGCCCAGATCGAGGCGCCGGCCTCGCGGGCCGCCTCGGCACATTCGAGCACCGCGCTGAACTGGGGGCGGCCGACACCGGTCATCATCCGAGTGGTGCACATCGCGCCCGGCCCGACGCCGACCTTGATCACGTCCGCCCCGGCTTCGATCAACTCCCGTACGCCGTCGGCCGAGACCACGTTGCCGGCAGCCAGCGGCACCCGGCGGCCGGTCGCCTCGGCGGCCCTGTCGCGGGCCTCCCGGACAGCCTTCAGCGCGGAGATCATCTTGTCCTGATGGCCGTGCGCGGTGTCCACGACCAGCACGTCCACGCCGTCGGCCAGCAGTGCTTCGGCCCGGCCGGCCACGTCGCCGTTGATGCCGACCGCGGCCCCGACCATAAGTCGTCCGGATGGGTCGATCGCCGGCCGGTAGAGGGTGGAGCGCAGCGCGTGCTTGCGGGTCATCACCCCGAGCAGTCGGTCGTCGTCGCAGACCAGTGCGACGCTCAGGTGCTTCTCGGCGAGCAGGTCGAAGATCTGCTGCGGAGCGGTGCTGGGCGAGACGATCAGCGGATCGTCGCCCATCACCTCGTGCACCTGGGCGAAGCGGTCCACGCCGATCGTGTCGGACTCGTCGACCAGGCCGACCGGTTTGCCGTCGTCGACCACGACCACCGCGCCGTGTGCCCGCTTGGACAGCAACGAGATCGACTCGCCGACGGTGCTGTGCGGGGTGACCGAGATCGGGGTGTCGAACACCGGGTGGCTGTTCTTGATCTTGGCCACGGTGCCGGCGACGACGTCGGTGGGGATGTCCTGGGGGATGATCGCGACCCCGCCGCGGCGGGCGACCGTCTCGGCCATCCGGCGACCGGAGACGGCGGTCATGTTCGCCACCACCAGCGGGATCGTGGTGCCGATGCCGTCGGTGCTGGTCAGGTCGACATCGAGCCGCGAGGCGACGGCGGAGCGCCGCGGGACCATGAACACGTCGGAGTAGGTCAGGTCGTACGCGGGCGGGGTGGCGATGAATTTCACCCGGCTATTGTTCCAGGCCCGCCAAACCGTCCGCGCCGTGCTCGCCGTCGGCCAGTCGGGCGATCGCCCAGTGGGCCCAGTCGATGGTCGCGCGATAGACCCGCAAGCCGTACTGGGCGGCCATCGCGCCGTTCCCGACCGTGTCGCCATGCACCCGGGCGATCTCGTCCAGCTCACCGGTGAGCAGTGTGATCTGTTCCTCGGCGAACTCGATCGTCTTGTGCAGCACCTGCTCGGCGTCGGCCGGTGGCAGCGCGGGCAGCAGGAACAGCCGCAGCACGTACTCGTTGCGAACGCCGGCGGTGGTCGGCCGTTGCAGCAACCACTCCCGTAGCAGGTCTGCCCCCTGGTCGGTGATCGCGTACGTCTTGCGGCCGCGGGCGCCCTCCTCGGCGACCCGGATCAGGTCGTCGGCCAGCAGCTTCTTCAGCTCCGGATAGATCTGGCTGTGCTGGGCATGCCAGGCGTAGGCCCCGATGCCTTCCTCGAACCGGCGGGTCAGGTCGTACCCGCTGCAGGGTCGTTCGTTGAGCAGGCCGAGCAGGGCGAATCGCAAGGACATGCCCACAGCCTATCTGAAACTCTTGACATGTCGAAACTGACATGTCAGTCTCTTCCTATGACAGCAACCGAAGCGGCTCCGACCGCGATGTTCACCGGCGGAGTGTTTGCGCCGGTGCCGGACGAGATCGACGCGCACGACCTGGAAGTGATCGGCAACATCCCGGCCGAACTCGACGGCCGCTACCTTCGCAACGGTCCGAATCCGCTCCCGGGCGACCGCGCGGCCCACTGGTTCATCGGCCACGGGATGCTGCACGGCGTCCGTATCAGCAGCGGCCGGGCGCTCTGGTATCGCAATCGCTGGGTCGACAATTCGGCCGCGACCGGGCAGCCGATCCTCGATGCGTCCGGCCGCGACCTGCGCCGCAACTCCGCCAACACCCACGTCATCGAGCACGGCGGCGCCCTGCTCGCTCTCTGCGAGGGTGGGCTGCCGTACGAGGTGACCGGCGAGCTGGACACGGTCGGTCCGTACGACTTCGGCGGCCGGCTGCGTACCGCGATGACCGCGCACCCGAAGACCGACCCGGTCACCGGTGAGCTCTACTTCTACGGCTATTCCGCGACGGCGCCGTACCTGACCTTCCACGTCGCCGACGCGGCCGGACGGCTGCTCTGCTCGGTGCCGGTGGACGTGCCGGGGCCGACCATGATGCACGACTTCGCCATCACCGAGCACTACGTGATCTGGCTGGATCTGCCGGTGGTGTTCCGGCCGCAGGATCGGCCGACCATGCCGTTCGTCTGGGACGAGAACTACGGTGCCCGGATCGGGGTGATGTCCAGAATGGCCGGGCGCGGTGCGCCGGCGACGGTGCAGTGGTTCGACATCGATCCCTGCTACGTCTTCCACGTCGGCAATGCTCGGGAAGATGATCATGGCCGGTTGATCTTGGACGCGGTGCGCTATGCCGAGTCGACGTTCAGCATGATGTGGGGCGCGATCGGCGGCAGCAGTAGCCGCGGACACGGCAATCTGGTCGCCGACGCCGGTCTGTCCAGTGTGTTGCACCGATGGCTGATCGACCCAGCGACCGGGCGGATATCCGAAGCCCAGTTGGATGATCGCGATGTTGAGTTCCCGAGCATCAATGATGATCATGTCGGCAGGGCCAGCCGCTACCTGTACGCGGTCTCCGGCAGTGGCAACGGCGGTGTGATCAAGTACGACACCGATTCCGGCGCGACGACAGAGCACCAGTTCGAGGAGCCGCATCACGTCGGTGAGGCAGTCTTCGTGCCCGGTCGCCGGGCGGATGCCGCCGAGGACGAGGGATGGCTGCTCAGTATCGTCAGTCCGGCCGACGGCGGCCGGTCGGAGTTGTTGATCATGGACGCCGGTGCGGTGGCGGCCGGGCCGGTGGCCCGGGTGATCTTGCCACGCCGGGTGCCGGCAGGATTTCATGGATCGTGGATCAGCGCGGGGGATCGATGATGAACGAGCGCAAGATGATCTTGAGTATCGTCTGGGTACTGTTCCTGGACGCCGGGCTCGCGGTCGGCGCGTACTTGACCGCCCGGGCGCTCGGAGCCGACCTTTTCGCGGCGCTGCTGATCGGCACCATCGTGGCCGGCCTGCGGGCGGCGTACGTGATCATCCGGCGGCACGAGGTGGATGCTTTCTCGTTGTTCATGATCGCCACGTTCGGCATCGGGCTGGTGATGAGTGTGCTGACCGGAAGTCCGCGATTCCTGCTGGCCAAGGATTCCATCGCCACCGCGGTGTCGGGGATGATCTTCCTCAGCACCCTGCTGGCCGGTAAGCCGATGATGTTCTATCTCGCTCAGCGGTTCGGTGCCTCGTCGGCCGAGGAGCGGCTGGAGTGGCAACGGCTGTGGCCGACCAATGCCGGATTCCGGGCCCTCTTCCGCCGGCAGACCGTCGTGTGGGGGATCGCCTTCCTGGTCGAGGCCGTGGCGAAGTTGATCTTGGTGCTGCTGTTGCCGGTGGCCACGATGGCGCCGATCGTGCCGTTCTTCACCCCGGTGTTGATCACCACGCTGGTGATCTGGACCGTTCGCGACAGCGCGAAGGCTCAGCGGCGGCTGCGGGCCGAGGCGGCCAGCCCGTCGGTGGTTGAGAGTTGAACTGCTGGCCCTAAGCTGTGCGGCATGGCTTCCTATGTCGAGGGCGGCAAGGACTACAACCGGGACATGAACTACATCGGGGACCGGATCACCCAGGATGGTCGAGACGGTTGGCCGGTGCAGGCGGGGCGATATCGGCTGATCGCCGCCCGGGCTTGCCCGTGGGCGAACCGCACGCTGATCGTGCGCCGGTTGCTGGGGCTGGAGGATGCGATCTCGCTCGGTCTGTGCGGGCCGACACACGACGTACGCAGCTGGACCTTCGATCTCGACCCCGGCGGAGTCGATCCGGTGCTCGGCTACGAACGGCTGCAGCAGGCCTACTTCGCCCGCTACCCGGACTATCCGCGGGGGATCACGGTCCCGGCAATCGTGGACATCCCGACCAAGGCGGTGGTCACCAACGACTTCCCGACGATCACGGTCGACTTCGAGACCGAGTGGACCGACTTCCATCGCGACGGCGCGCCGGACCTCTATCCGGACAAGCTGCGGGATGAGATCGAGGAGGTGGCGCATCGGGTCTTCACCGAGGTCAACAACGGCGTCTACCGGTGCGGATTCGCCGGCTCGCAGGAGGCGTACGACTCCGCCTACGACCGGCTCTTCACCGCGCTCGACTGGCTGGAGGAGCGACTCAGCGAGCAGCGTTACCTGGTCGGCGACACGATCACCGAGGCCGACGTCCGGCTGTTCACCACGCTGGCCCGCTTCGATCCCGTGTACCACGGTCACTTCAAGTGCAACCGGAACAAGCTGGACGAGATGCCGGCGCTGTGGGGGTATGCCCGGGACCTGTTCCAGACCCCCGGCTTCGGCGACACCATCGACTTCGTCCAGATCAAGCGGCACTACTACGTCGTACACAGCGACATCAACCCGACCGGCATCGTGCCGAAGGGCCCCGACCTGTCCAACTGGCTGACGCCGCATCACCGCGAGCAACTCGGCGGCCGGCCGTTCGGCGACGGCACGCCGCCCGGTCCGCCCGTGCCCGCCGAGGTCGTCCCGGCAGGACACACGCCACTACCGGCCTGAGTCCGAACTGGCGACTCAACGCTGCTCCGCATCATCATCGGGCGCGGGCCGGGCTGCCCCTCGGTCAGTGACCGGACGCGACGCAGAATTCGTTTCCCTGCGGATCGGCCAGCGTCACCCACGCGAAGTCGCCCATCGACCGCTTCTCGACCAGCAGCGCACCAGCCGCGATCAGGCCGTCGGCCGTGGCGTCCAGGTTGCCGTCGGTCATCAGATCGAGATGGATCTTGTTCTTCCCGGGTGTTGGCTCTGCCACCTTCTGGAAGGAGAGGAATCCGGGCAGCCCGCCGCCCTTGACGGTGACGAACCAACCGTCGTTGGTGGCCACGATCTCTGCGCCCAATTGTTCGGCCCACCAAGCGGCGATCGGCTCCGGATCGCTCGAATCAACGGTGACGGCACCCAATGAAAGAGTCATGCCAGCAGCCTGCCAGCCGCCACCGACAGCC
Source organism: Microlunatus elymi (assembly GCF_007362775.1). Taxonomy (NCBI): domain Bacteria; kingdom Bacillati; phylum Actinomycetota; class Actinomycetes; order Propionibacteriales; family Propionibacteriaceae; genus Microlunatus; species Microlunatus elymi. The sequence goes on along the minus strand of NZ_CP041692.1, from coordinate 4,130,821 downwards.
ACAGACTCCATATTCGACTCGGTGCATGCACCGGCGCAGCACCGCGCTGTCGGCAATTTCAGGAGCTCAGGCACCCGTACGGGCCGCCCGAGCGGACGGACCCTCCTGAAATCCCGGTCCGCGAGTGATCCGTTCTGACTGGTGCTGCGCTTGTTGGTGCCGTTGGTGGGACTCCGAGTTGCAGGACCGCAAGGTGCTTCCCGTTCGCGCATTCAGGGAGCTTGCGCACCCATATCCGTGACTGTGAGGCCGGAACCTCCTGAAATCCGAGGGTCTTGGGCCTCTGCTGTCGGTTCGCAGCGTTCAAGGAGGTTGCGCATCCATGTCCGCGCCTGAGCGGCAAACACCTCCAGGAAACCTGCGTGCTGTGGGCCGCTGGCATCAGTTCGTGGGACTCAAGGAGGCTCCGCACCCATATCAGCGATTGTGCGGACGGAACCCCCTGTAATCCGAGGGTGCTGGGGCCAGTGGTGGCATTCGGGGACATTCAAGGAGGCTGCGCACCCATATCCGCCGTTGAGCGGCCGGAACTTCCTGAAATCCGAGGGTGCCGCGGGCGCCGGACAGCGGTCCGGGGAGACATCACCAAGGTCAGGAGCCGGAGGAGGTGCCGGAGTCGGAGTTGCCGCCGGCGTCGGACTGCGAGTTCTGGGAGTTGTTTCCGGATCCGTTGTCGGTCGAGGTCCCGGAGTTGTTGCTGCCGCTGACGCCGGAATCGGTGTTCCCGGATCCGCTGCTGCCGGAGTCCGTGCCGCTACCGGAGTTGCTCGAGTCGCCGCTGCTGTCACTGCCGGAGTTGCTGTCGGTGCCCGAGTTGCCGGAGGTGTCGGCGCTCGACGAGTTGGATCCGGAACTCTGCGTGCCCGAAGCGCTGCCGCTGTCGGATGACGGGTTGCCGGACGGAGCATCCGACGAACCGGTGGCGGCGCCGGACGGATCGTCCTTCTGCTGGTCGTTCTGATCGGTCGAGCCGCTCTTGCCGTCGGTGCCGGTGGAGTTCGAGTCGTCGGACTTCTTGTGGTCCGAGTCGCTCGAGGTGTCCGACTTGTGCTGACCGGAGGAGCCGCCCGAGACCGCACGACCGACGGTGGTGCCGCCGGGTTGGCCGTCGAGGGAGTGACCGACGATGAGTTCGTACCCGGCGATCGCGGCCAGGGCGATCACGAAGACGGCGATCGCTCCGACGAGCGAGCCGCGGAACAGACGCTTGCGGTTTCGGCTGCCCACACCGCCGGTCTGCGGTCGGTCCGGGCCACCCGCTCCGGCGCCGGTCCGGCTGCCGCCGGTCTCACTGCGGTCAGCCTGGTCGCCGGCAGCCCACGGATCGGCAGCCTCCGGATCGTCCTCGATCAGGGTGATCGATGCTGCCCGCCCGATGACGGCTGAGTCGGCGATGGATTCGGTCAGCGTGACCTTGGTCGGCTGGCTCAGTGCCGTGGCGTTCGGCGGGGGAGCGGTCCGGCTCCGCGGAGCGGCGTGCTGGATCGCCTTGCCGACGCCGGCGCGGGTGTGCCGGATGCCCGAGGTGTAGAGCGAGCCGGCGACGCTGGCGACCACACTGGCCAGGGCGGCGCCGATCAGCGTACCGGCCACGCCCAGCCGGGAACCGAGCGCGGCCGCGGTCATCGCCGCGAGCGCGCCGCCGATCACCTGACTGAGCGACAGATCGAGCACACGTCGCTTCTTCGGTTCGCCGGCACTACCGGCAGCCTCGCGCTCGGTCCGGTGAGCGTCCGGATCAGGTCGGGCAGGGGTCGTTCGATCGATGACGTCGGGGGAGGGGCTGCGGTTCAGATCAGTCATCTCGTTCGCTGGGGATCGCTGCATCGGTCGGTTTCGGCAGTGGGTCGCCGGCTCCGGGCTCCCCACGTACCAGGTGCCAACGCATCGCTACCCGTGATCATCCCGATATCGCGCGATGGTGACCAATCGCACAGGGGACCGTCGGACGATGACGCCGAAGCTGCAAAACCAGAAGGCGGGCGGAGACCGAAGTCTCCGCCCGCCCTTGCGACTGCTGCCCGAATCTCAGTTCCGGCTGCCCTCCAGCTCGTCCTGCTGGCCGGAAGTCACCTCGCTGTCACCCTCCTGCTCGTGGTCGCCGCCGTGGTGATGGGCGGCATCCTCGATCTCCTGCCGGGTCGGCTTGGGCACGTTGTGCCCGAAGAACCAGCGGGTGAACGGCCGCCGGATGCGTTCCTTCCGAGTCGCTTTGCGCTCGACACCGTTCTCGTCGGTGGTCGGGCCCGGGGTGATCGGCAACTGCTCCTCGTGCTGGGTGATCATGTACGCCTCGCCGCGGGTGATCTGCTTGTGCGGCTCGGAGTAGCCACCGCTCGGGGCCCGGTGGATGACACCGGTCTCGGAGCCGTGCAGCACTCGCTCGTACGCTGCCCGCTGCAGACCGATGCAGATCCGCTTGGTGATCATGAACGTTGCGATCGGCAGCAGGAAGATCAGCCAGCGCATGGCGATGGTGATGGCGTTCAGGGACAGGTGGAAGTGGGTGGCGATGATGTCGTTGGCGCCGGCGATCATCAACACCACGTACACGGAGATCGCGGCAACACCGATCGCGGTCCGGTTCGCGGCGTTCCGCGGCCGGTCCAGGATGTGATGCTCGCGGTCGTCGCCGGTGACCCACTTCTCCAGGAACGGGTAGATCGCGATCGCGAACGGCAACGCGACGAACCCGATGATGGCCGGGATGAAGATGTTCCAGGACCACGTGGTGTGACCGATGTGCCACTCCCAGTTGGGCATGATCCGCAGCGCGCCTTCGAGGTAGCCGATGTACCAGTCCGGCTGCGAGCCTGCGCTCACCTCGGCCGGGTTGTACGGGCCGACCTCCCAGACCGGGTTGATCTGCATCAGCGCGGACATCAGCGTGATCACACCGAACACGATGAAGAAGAAGCCGCCGGCCTTCGCGGTGTAGACCGGGAAGAACGGGTAGCCGACCACGTTCTTCTCGTTGCGTCCCTGGCCCGGGAACTGGGTGTGCTTGTTGTAGAAGATCAGGATCAGGTGCAGACCCACCAGGGCAAGGATCACCGCCGGTATCAACAGGATGTGCAGCATGTACATCCGCGGCACCAGCAGGTCGCCCGGATACTCACCGCCCAGGAACCAGGTCTCCAGGTAGGTGCCGATCAGCGGGATCGACTCGATCGCGCCGAAGATGATCCGGACACCGACACCGGAGAGCAGGTCGTCGGGGATCGAGTAGCCCAGAAAGCCCTCGGTCATGCCGAGGAACAGCAGGGTCGCGCCGATCACCCAGTTGAGCTCGCGTGGCTTGCGGAACGCGCCGGTGAAGAAGTTCCGCATCGCGTGCACCAGCATCGAGGCCACGAACAGCAGTGCCGCCCAGTGGTGGATCTGCCGAATCAGCAGGCCGCCGCGGACGTCGAAGGAGATGCCGATGGTGGACGCGTACGCCTCCGACATCGGCAGCCCGCGGAGCAGCTGGTAGCTGCCGTTGTACTCGATCTCGCCCATCGACGGCTTGAACCACAGGGTCAAGAAGGTGCCGGTGAGCAGCAGCACGATGAACGAGTAGAGCGCGATCTCGCCGAGCATGAACGACCAGTGGTCCGGGAAGACCTTGCGCAGGTTGAACAGGTTCGGGATCCGGCCGGCCATGATGCCGCCGACGCCGGTCCGGTCGTCGGCCCACTTCGCCGGGCCGCCGAGGAACTTCATCACCGGACCGCGCTGTTGCTCCGGTTGCTGGGCCTGCTCGGTCGGCGCCGCGGCGGGGGTCTGAGCTGGCTTTGCCATCAGCGGTACTCCTCGCTCTCGCCGAGATCATGCCGCGAGTCACGTTCGAAGTAACTCGGGCCGACCGGCACGGTGAACCCGCTGCGGGCCACCAGGTAGCCCTGATCGTCCACCTTGATCGGCAGCTGCGGCAGTGCGCGGGCAGCCGGACCGAAGACGACCTTGCCCGCGTCGGCCAGGTCGAAGGTCGACTGGTGGCACGGGCACAGCAGGTGGTGGGTCTGCTGCTCCCACAGGCTGATCGGGCAGCCGACGTGGGTGCAGATCTTGGAATAGGCCAGGATGCCGGAGACCTGCCAGTCCTTGCGGTCCGCCGGGATGGTGATGTCGGCCGGATTCATCCGGACGATCACGATCGGCGCCTTCGCCTTGGCGTTGTTGAACGCGGTGCCGTGCAGATCCTTCAGGTTCTCCGGGGCGCCGTTGACCAGCTGGCCGATCACCATGTCGGAGGCCTTGACCGGGGTGTAGGTGATGTCGTTGACCAGCCGGACGCCTTCGTGCCACAGCGTCGTCTCGTACGCCCGCCGGCGGTAGTTCGGTCCGGCGACCGGGCCCAGGTCGGTCAGCAGGACGAGGGCCGGCGCGGCCAGGATGCCGACCGCACCGAGCGCGGTGATCAGCAGCATCTTGCGGCGCGGCACACCCGACTCGGCGATGCCGTCGTCCAGCTGCCGCAGCACCTCCTGCTTGGCGTCCTCCGGAGAGCTGGAGTCGTGCCGCTGCTCGACGATCTCGTGGTTGCTCATCAGCTGCCGGGCCCACTGTTGGGTGCCGAGGCCGATCAACAGGATGCCGATGCCGAGCGTCAGGCCCATCGCGACGTGCTGGGCCGAGGAATGCAGCGGGCCGAAATCGACGGCCATGTCGCGGGGGATCAGGTAGTAGGCCAGCACGAACAGCACCGCCATCACCGGCACCATCGCGTACATGAAGATGACCTGGCGGGCGGCTCGGTCGGCTGCCGCCTGGTCGACGTCGGCCAGGCGCGGAATGTGCTCCTCCACACCCGGGTCGTCGACCGGGAGTTCCGGGTTGGTGGGGACGAGCTGCCCGCCGTCGTCGGACAAGTGCTCGTGTTGGCGTTCCAACGAATCCTCCTGTGAACTCATCGGGCCCGAGCTCCTCGTGCCGTGATCCAGACCGCGAAGCCGATCAGGCAGCCGATGCCGATCGTCCAGACGGCAACGCCCTCGCTGACCGGTCCGATGCTGCCCAGGTTCAGGCCGCCCTCGTTCGGACGCTGGTGCAGCGCGTCCAGGTAGGCGATGATCTGGCGCTTGTCCTGAGAGGTGAGCACCTCATCGGAGAAGACCGGCATCTGCTGCGGGCCGGTCAGCATCGCCTCGTACAGATGCTTGTTGCTGACGCCGACCAGCGACGGGGCGTGTTTGCCTTCCGGCAGCGCGCCGCCCTGACCGGTGAAGTTGTGGCAGGCCGAGCAGTTGGTCCTGAACAGCTCGCCGCCCTCGGCGATCTGCTCATCGGTCAGCCCTTCGGTGGAGTACTGGGACGAGTCCGGGACGGCCGGGCCGGGGCCGAGCGTGGCGACGAAGGCGGCCAGTGCGGCAACCTCGTCGTCGGTGAACTCACGCGGCTTGACCGGCGCCTGCTGGCCGGGCTGGGCCAGCGGCATCCGGCCGGTGGAGACCTGGAAGTCGACCGCAGCCGCGCCGACGCCCTGCAGCGTCGGACCCTGGCTGGTGCCCTCGCCGTTCAGCCCGTGGCAGGACGAGCAGTTGACGCTGAACAACTCCCTGCCCTCGGTGACCTGTTGGCTGGTGGCTGGTTCGGCCGATGACTGCTCCGTGGGAGCAACGGCCGCGTACAGCGCCCCAACGGCGAAGAGCGCGGCCACCAGAAGCAGCACCTTCGCTGCCGGGTGCCGTCTTCTGGAAGACAGGAATCGCACGGACTTCCCTCTCAATCGGCGGAACTACTACGTAACGTCGGAGGCTATCGGTCCGAGGCTATCTCATCGCTCCGGGCCCGGCAGCCGACTCACTGCAGGATGTAGATGACTCCGAACAAGGCGATCCAGACCACGTCGACGAAGTGCCAGTAGTAGGACACCGCGATCGCGCTGACCGCCTGCTCGTGGGTGAAGGTACGGGCCAGATAGGTGCGGCCCAGCAGCAGCACGAAGGCGACCAGACCGCCGGTCACGTGCAGCGCGTGGAAGCCGGTGGCGAGGTAGAAGATCGACCCGTACGGATCGCTGGACAGCGTCAGCCCGTCGTGGATCAGGCCGGAGTATTCGTACACCTGTCCGCCGACGAAGAAGGCGCCCATCACGAACGTCAGCACATACCACTCGCGCATGCCCCAGTTCAGCGGGTTGAAGATCGTGCCGACCCGGCTGACCCGGCCCTTCTCCGCGCAGAACACGCCCCACTGACAGGCCACCGAACTGAGCACCAGCACGGTGGTGTTGGCGATCGCGAACGGCACGTTCAGCATGCTGGCACCCTGCTCCCACAGCGGAGTCAGGCCGGCCTTGAGCGCCGCCGAGGTGGTGACGTTCTTGATCGTGAAATAGGCGGCAAAGAGGCCGGCGAAGAACATCAGCTCGCTCGCCAGCCAGATGATCGTGCCCACCGCGACCGCGTCCGGACGACCTGGTCGCCCCTGCAGCCGGGAGGCCGGCAGGTCGTGAAGCGCCGAATGCGGCTTCGGGGCAGGAGTCGTCGATGCGTGAGTGTGAATCGCCACGAGGGTCATTATTGCCTTACTACACGCTGTAGGTCATCTGGGGGCGGTACGAGTTTTGAGATTCGTGGTACGCGATACGATGCCGACCGCGTATAGCTTCTGACTGAAAGAGTGGGCAGATCATGGCCGAGGAGTCTCCGAACCGGGTCGCGACCGTGCTGGTGTACGCCAGCGACCGGACGATCCGAGCTCAGGTCCGGGCCGCGCTCGGCCGCCGGGTCGCCGCCGACCTGCCCGACGTCCGGATCGTCGAAGCCGCCACCCAACCGGCGGTGATGAAGGCGGCCGATGCCGGCGGGATCGATCTGTTCGTGCTGGACGGCGAGGCCCGTCCCGGCGGCATGGGCGTCTGCCGGCAGCTGAAGGACGAGACCTTCAACTGCCCTCCGGTGTTGATTCTGGCCGGGCGCCCGGACGACGCCTGGCTGGCGACCTGGTCGCGGGCCGAGGCGGTTGCGCCACACCCGATCGAGCCGGTCACCCTGCCCACCGTGGTGGCCAACCTGCTGCGGCAGCGGCTGGATCCATCGCACGCGGGCCGGCCGCGCTCGGTCGCCTGACCGACGGGCATGGCAACCACTAACTGGCCCGGGGTGTTGTCCGCGCTGATCGCGGGCGAGGACCTGTCGCAGGAGACAGCGGCGTGGGCGATGGGCCAGATCCTGGCCGGTGAGGCCACCGACGTACAGATCGCCGGATTCGCGGTCGCGTTGCGGAGCAAGGGTGAGACCGCCGCCGAGTTGGGCGGACTGGCCGACGCGATGCTGGCCCGGGCGGTGCCGATCACGACACCTGCATCCGCGGTCGACATCGTCGGCTCCGGCGGAGACCGAGCCAACACCGTCAACATCTCCACCATGGCAGCGATCGTGGCCGCCGCGGCCGGGGCCCGGGTGGTCAAGCACGGCAACCGTTCGGCGTCGTCGGCCTGCGGTGCCGCCGACGTGCTGGAGGCGCTCGGCGTCCGGCTCGATCTGGCGCCTGCCGAGCAGAGCCGGGTGATCGACGAACTCGGCATCGGCTTCCTGTTCGCGCGGCACTACCACCCGTCGTTCCGCAACGCCGCGGTGGCCCGCAGCCAGCTCGGGGTGCCCACGTTTTTCAACTTCCTCGGCCCGCTGACGAACCCGGGAGCGCCGGTCGGGCACGCCGTCGGGGTCGCCGACCAGCGGATGGCCCGGCTGACCGCCGAGGTGCTCGCCGCCCGTGGGGATCGCGGTCTGGTGTTCCACGGCACCGACGGGCTGGATGAACTGACCACCACGACCACCTCGACAGTGTGGGTGTTCGGCGAGGGCAGGATCGAGCAGGCGCTGCTCGATCCGCGCGAGCTCGGCATCGAACCGGCCGGACTGTCGCAGCTGGTCGGCGGCGGTCCCGAACTGAACGCCGAGATCGCCCGCCGGCTGCTGGCCGGGGAGCGCGGACCGGTACGCGACATCGTCTTGTTGAATGCCGCCGCAGCGCTCGCCGGCTACGACGGTCCCGGGTCGGCCGACGACCTGGTCGAGACTCTGCGGGGTCGGCTGGATCGGGCCGCGGCGGCCGTCGACAGCGGGGCGGCGGCGGACCTGCTGGCGCGCTGGGCCGAACGTACCGTCACGATCGGCTGATCCCGCCGCCGTCGATGGAAGAGTCCGGGGCAGACTGGGACGCATGATCTGCCGCGAACTTGCCGTCCGGCTGACCGACCACGTCAATTGGACGCCGCAGAACGCCGACCGCTTCTTCATCCCGCGGGCCGAGATCGCCGAGTCCGTGTTCATCGTCAGCGACATGGTGGTGGAGCTGATCCACAACCAGGGCGAGGCCAACTTCCACTTCAACGGCACCACCGAGTGGGCGTTGGACTCGGTGGAGTCCGACGCCGCGGTCTGGCTGCCGTCGGAGGAGCAGTTGCGGGAGCAGCTCGGCGATGCGTTCCTGTCCCTGGACCGGGTCGGTGACGGCTACGTGGTCACCGTGAACGGTCCCGCCGGAGCGCATCACACCGCGGCGATGGCGGTTGCCGCCGACGCCTACGCGTTGGCCCTGTTGCACCTGTCCGGCGGGGACGAGTCGCTGCCCACCGACCGGCTGCCGCTGACTCAGGACGTCGCCTGAGGCAGGCTGAGCCCGAGTCTCGTACGCATCGAGCTCCGGCCGCCGGAACTGTTCAGAAGAGTGCGGTCAGCAGAGCCGTGGCGTACGGCCCGGCGACCAGTGCCGGTGCGTACGGGAACGGGCCCCGCCGGCGCGCGATCAGTCGGCCGATACCGATCACCGCGCCGATCACGCTGCCCAGCAGCACCGACCAGTACAGGCCCGGCCAACCCATGGTCCCGGCCACCGCTCCGACCAACGGCATCAGCCGTACGTCACCGAAGGCGACCGAACGCCCGGCGGTGACCAACCAGAGCAGCAGATAGCCCAAGCCGGCGAGCACCGCACCGCCGACGATCGTGATGAAGAGGTCGATCCGGGGCCGATCGGTCAATGCCACCGTGACCACGGTCGCCAGGGCCATCGCCAGCCAGCCGGGATAGATCAGTCGGCTGGGCAGCCAGCTGGTGGCGGCATCGATCGCGGCCAGCAGCACGCCGACGGTGCCGAACACCAGCCAGCAGGCCCAATCCGCCGGCGGCCGGGCGGTCGTGCAGATGATCATCGCCAGCGCCGACATCGCGACGCAGCAGCCGATGAATCTCGGCCGGGCCAGCGACCGGTAGCCGGGCTTGGCCGCGTACTCCTGCTGCACCCGTGCGTCGGCGTCCGGCGGCGGCACCGGCTCCGGCAGTCTGCGCAGCACAACCGGAGCGCCGACGCCCGTGGCCAGGGCGGCCAGCAGGATCACTGCTGCTGCGATCACGGTCGGTCCCGGGGATGCCAGCAGCATCCGCTGACATTAGCGACCTCGATCGGCAACACGGGCATCGGCGACGGCGACATCAGCGCGAGGGCGGCCGGCGACATCGGTAACACGGTCATCCGGCGATCGCCAGCTCCATGCCGGCCGCGGGCGTCATCGGCGTCGCCCGATCGCTGAGCTGCTGGGCCACAGCACGCACCGTCGCTGCGGTCAGCTGGGTGCAACTGGTCGACCTGCCGTCAGCCAGCTCGGCCAATCCTGCGCCCGGAAGGCCCGCGCGCTGCGACAGCTCGTCGAGCGACCAACCCTGGCTGAGGAGCCAGCAGATCAGCGCTCGGCTCCGGGCGGGCCGGATCGGCACGATCGCTGCGTCGCGTACCACGTCGAGGCTGAGATAGAACAACCGCTTGGCGATGGTCGGATGCAACTGCCGCATCGGCCGACCCGGGTGGCCGAGCAGCAGCCGCTGGACCGTGGCCGCCGGCACCTCCGCCAGGGCGGCGAGGGTGCGCCAACCCACGCCGGTCTCGCGGATCAGCCGGCGCAGGTGCGCCCGGAACGGGGCTGCGTCGACCCAGTCGATCTCGTCATCGGTGTCGAGATCGTCGCAGTCGGGCCCGAGCAGTTCGAGGAACTCGGCATCCCGGTCGTCGCGCAGGCACCGGTCGTGCGACACGCACCGGTGGTCCGGCAGACACTGGCTGATCATCATGAATGGCTCGCTTCCCCGGGTAGTGATCGGTTACTGCGGGAAAGCCCCTGCAAAGGGTGCCGTTGTGAGCAGCAGGTGTTGGCCGTTTCGGTACAGGTGTTGTCCGATCTCGTACGACGTCGCCGACGGATCCGGACAACGAGGGGCCCGGCGCCATGCGCCGGGCCCCCATCGCTGTCGAGCGTCGTTGTCGAGGTTGACTCGCGGTTACCGCTGCGCCTTGCTGAAGCCGGCGGCCTGGGCAGCCGATTCGCTGTTGAACCAGACGTCGGCGTTGGTCCGGTCGTAGCCGGTGGAATCGCTGACGTGGTACTTCATCGAACGCTCGTTGCCCTTGATGGTGAAGCCCTCCGGCGGCTCGGAGCCGATGAAGGAACCTTCGCCGTACTTGGACTCGGTGCCGGACTCCTCACCCGTTCCGGCCTCAGTGGCTTCGACCTCGTCGGCCGCGTGGGCCGGCTTGCTGTCGGCTTCCGTCGCCGGCTCGGCGTCGGCGACCTCGTCCGGCTCCGGTGCGGTGTGCGCGCTGGCCGCGACCGAGTCGGTGCCGGTCTTGGCCGCGGCACCCGGCTGCGGTTCGGTGATCGTCGTCGACGAGTACGGGGTGGCCGGCCGAGCCGCCTCCCACTCGTTCTCCTGACCACCGCCGAGCAGCTTCTTGGCCGCGACGTAGGCCACGCCACCGGCCGCCAGCACACCGGCCAGAATCGCGAACCGCTTGCCCCATCGGCCCTTCTTCTTCGCCGGCTTCACCGGCACCAGCTCGGCGGCCTTCTTCGAGGCAGCGGCGACCACGTCCGCGTCGGCGATCTCGTGCAGCCGTTCGGCGATGGCCGGCAGCGCTTCCTCGTACACCCGCTCCCGGGCGACCTCGATCGCCGGCGGGATCTTGCCGGTCGCCTCATCCAGCACCGGACCCCACTTCTCCACCGCTTCCGCTGCGGCGTGCGCACCCTGTCGCTTCGCGGTCTCGGCGTACGGGCCGAGCCGTTCGGCGGCCTGGTGGGCGTACGGCTCGATCCGTTCGGCGGCACGCTCGGCGTACGGGCGAACCCGGTCGACGGCCTGCTGGGCGTACGGCTGCACCCGGTCACTGGCGGCCTGGGCCAGGGGAGCGAGCCGCTCGGCCGCCTCCTGGGCGAACGGCCCGATCACATCGGCGGCCTGATGGGCCAACGGCCCGATCTTCTCGGCAGCTTCGTGTGCCAACGGGCCGATCTTGTCGGCGGCCTGATGCACCATCGGTCCGACGGGCAAGTTCTGGGGGGCGGCGGCGAGCTCTGCGCGGCGGCCCTTGTCTTTCTTGCGAGTCACGATTCCTCCAGCTTTCGGTTGCGCGTGGCGTTGGGCTTCTCCCAAGGCGACGCGATCTGCGAACCACCGTAGCGTTACCGGGCTGCCCCTCGGTGGGCCCCGGACGCCGGCAGTTACAGTCTGGGCAAAGTACCCCGACACGCGAGAAGGAATCCTCACCGTGACCGAATCCACAGCAGGCGTCAGCAAGGTGACGCTGCACACCAATCGCGGCGACATCGCGATCAATCTCTTCGACAATCACGCGCCCAAGACCGTCGCCAACTTCGTCGGTCTGGCCGGCGGCACCAAGGAATACCGCGACCCGGAGACCGGTGCGAAGACGACCGGCAACTTCTACGACGGGCTGACCTTCCACCGGGTCATCTCCGGCTTCATGATCCAGGGCGGCGACCCGGTCGGCAACGGCACCGGCGGCCCCGGCTACACCTTCGCCGACGAATTCCATCCGGACCTGCAGTTCGACCGGCCCTACCTGCTGGCGATGGCCAACGCCGGTCCCGGCACCAACGGATCGCAGTTCTTCATCACCGTCGGCCCGACTCCGCACCTGAACCGTCGGCACACCATCTTCGGTGAGGTGGCCGATCAGGCCAGCCGCGACGTGGTGGACAAGATCGCCACCACCGCGACCGGCTTCAACGACCTGCCGAAGGACCCGGTCGTGATCGAAAGCGCCGAGATCGCCGGCTGAACAGATTGGACCCGACACGTAGAGTGCGGTCCGTGCGAGCAGAGGAGTGCCCGTGAGCCGGCCGGAGTTCACCGCCCCGAGTTTCGAGGCGTGTTATCGACACCCGGATCGGTCCACGGGCATTCGCTGTCAGCGCTGCGGCAAGCCGATCTGCGGCGAATGCATGAATCCGGCCTCGGTCGGGTTCCAGTGTCCGGATTGCATCCGGAAGGGCCGCGCGAGCGTACGGTCACCCCGTACCGTCTTCGGCGGTGCACTGTCGCCGCGGGGCGGCATCGTCACCAAGGTGCTGATCGGCATCATGATCGGCACGTACCTGCTCGATCTGTTCACCGGCCACCTGCTGACCGGGATGTTCGCGATGAGCAATCTGGCCGTCTCGAACGGCCAGTTCTGGCGGCTGATCAGCTACGGCTTCCTCACCTACGGGCTGTTGAACACGGCGATGATCGCCTTCGTGCTCTGGTTGGTCGGCCGGCCGCTGGAGCATTACCTGGGCGGCTGGCGCTTCCTGGTGCTGTATCTGTTGTCGGGCTTCGGCGGCGCGACCCTGCTGTACGTGTTCGGCTCGCCCGCACTGGTCGGGGTCGGCGGGGCATCGGCCGCGGTGATCGGCCTGCTGGCCGCCAACGGAGTGATCAAGTACCGGCACGGAGACGACATCCGCGGCGACATCGGGCTGCTGGTGATCTTGGTCCTGCTGAACTTCGTGATCGGCTTCCAAAGCCTGGCCTGGGTCGCCCAGGTGGGCGGGATCCTGGTCGGCGGCCTGACCGGAGTCGCCCTGGTGTACGCGCCGCGAGCTCGGCGATCGCAGGTCCAGGTCGCGGCCTTGATCATGATCGTCGCGGTCTGCGTGATCGCCGTCGCCGGCAAGACCATGATCAACTACGGGGTGATCTGAGTACTGGGTTCGCGGCCGAGAGTCCGGATCCGGCATGTCCTGACCCTCCGAGCCAAGATCATTGTCCGTACCCGAAGTCGATCGCCCTCGTCGCACCCGCACTCGATATCGACCGCCGCGCGCGAAACCGCCCCGCGAATTGATCCCCGCACCCGAAACTGACCGCCGCGCGCCAAATACCGGCGGCGGGAGTAGATCTTGCGCGCGGCTGTGCCCGGACCCGGCGGTATCGGGTGCGGCGGTCGGCTTCGCGCGCGGTTGCGTTGCGATCGGTCTGAGCAGGCGGGGTAGTGGTGGATGGTGTCCGTGGTTTGCCGGGTGGTGGCTGGTGGACGACGCGGGTTCGGCGGGGAAGCCGTTCAGGCCTTGGCGACCGAGGGAATGTGAAGCGGGGTCATTGCCGGAGTTGACCACATCAGCAGGCAGATCACCACGGTGATGATCAACGCCAGCAGAGCGGCGCCGGCGACGATCAGCAACGATCGTCCGGGCAACCAGTGCGCCGGGTCGGCCTGCCAGTCGACCGGCGCCACCTCTGTCCCGGGCTCGTCGGCTGCGGCAGCTCGGGAGACCGGCGGCTGAGCGTCGTACCGCGTCATCGTGATCGCCGCTCAGGCCGTGCCGAGGTCGAAGGCGGCTTCCAGATCGTGGCTGGAGTAGGCCCGGAAGGCGATGTGGGTCTCGGTGCCGGTGACGCCGGGCACCTTGTTCAGCTGGTCGGCGACCACCTCGGCCACCTGTTCGTGGCTGTGCACCCGGACCATGGCGATCAGGTCGATCGTCCCGGTCACCGAATAGACCTCGCTGACGCCGCGGAGCGCCGCGATCTCCTCGGCCACCTCCGGGATCCGGGACACCTCGGCCTTGACGAACACGATCGCTGTCACCATGGGCCGCATCCTACGGCCCGACGCGTTCAGCTCGTCAGGTGCAGCTCTCGGCGCACCCGGTCCGGGGTTTCGTCGTCGCAGGTCTCGAAGAACACCCCGACCACGTCGTCCAGTTGATCCAGCGAGTCGGCCGCGAACAGGATCGGCTGATAGGACGTGATGTCGTAGTTCAGGGTGCCCATCTGGCCGATGTCCAACGGGCGGATCTCCATCTGCCGGAATTCGTCCATCTCGCCGTAGGAGGAGAGGATGCCGGCCCCGTACGCCTTCAGCAGGCCGTCCTCGTGGATCACGCCGAACTCGAGGGAGAACCAGAACACGTCGGCCAGGAACTTCAGCGCGTCCTCGGTCTGCAGCCGCTGCGCTGCCCGCCCGGCCGCTGCGGTGAGCGTCGAGAAGCGTGGGCTGGCCAACTGGTTGGCATGCCCGATCACCTCGTGGATGATGTCCGGTTCCGGCGTGTAGAGCGGCTCGGACGGATGGCGCAGGTACTGGGTGGAGTGGAAAACCTTGTCGCCCAGCGACGAGTAGAACTCGCGCAACTCGACCAGGCCGGGCGCGGTGATGTAGGTCCAGCCGGTCAGCGGCTTGATCGACGCGGTCACCTGCTCCAGCTGCGGGACGTGATCGGTCGGCAGGCCGAGCGCCTGCTTGGCGGCGAGGTACTCGCTGTGCGCGTAGTGCTCGTGCTTGGGTGCCAACTCGGTGCAGACGGTGGCCCAGATCCGATTCTCTTCGTCGGTGTAGTCAATGTGCGGGACCGGTTCGCGAGGATCCCAATCGGTGGCCACCGCGGCGATCTCGTTGCGGCGGGCGCGGTAGTGCTCGTCCTTGAATCCCGGGTGATTCTCACCCAGATGCACCTCGACCTGACCGTCTGCCTGCCGGGTGACCGGCGAATACAGCTGCCCTTCTTCGAACATGTCTGTCTCCATCGACGCTTGACGTGGGTGTTTGTCAGCTGACGACGGCCCTCGGCGAGCGACGGGATGTGGTCGGCCCTGAAGGAAGTCGTCCCTGTCAGTCTTGCACCTGTCGGGGACCCCGATCTCGCACCCTCCATCGTCGGAATCTGCCGGGGACGTGCACCAGAAACTCGACGATTTCGAGCCATCTTCCCGGCACTTTCGCGGGCGCGCCTGTGGGCCGTGCTTCTTGCGATTTGAAGGCCCGAGCCGGAACCGAGGCAGAACGGCCGTGGGCGATACCGTTCGATCGTGCCGGACGTGCAGAAGTTGTGTCTGAGGTTGCTGCGCCCGTGGACTCGTCTGAACGCTCGACATCCCTGGTCTCACAACGACGCGTACGGCTGGTGGATCACGAGGCAGGCACGCCGGCTGGGAACCGTACGACCGCGTCGCGCGCTCGACGTCGGCTGCGGCACCGGCAACCTGCTGGCGCGGCTGCCGGGTGTCGTTGACGAGGTGACCGGGCTGGAACCCGATTCGGCAACGGCGGCCATCGCCCTCGGACGATTCGCCGAATCGCCGACGGTGCGGGTCGTCGAAGGATCGTTCGACCAGCGGCCGCCGGGCTCCTGGGATCTGGTCACCCTGGTGGCGGTGCTGCATCACCTGCCGCTGGAGGAGACGTTGTCCTCGCTGCGAATCATGATCAAGCCCGGCGGCCGGCTGGTCGTCGTCGGGCTGAGTCGGGAGACCCGTGCCGACGGACCGTGGTCGGCGCTCTCGGTGCTGCTCAACCCGCTGGTGGGTCTACTGCTGCATCCTCGCGCCGACGGTCGCGAACCAGTGGGTATGACGGCACCGGCGAGAGACCCCAAAGAGACGCTGGAGGAGATCAAGCAGGTCGCCGACCGGGTGCTGCCTGGCGCTCGGATCCGCCGCGGGCTCTTCTTCCGCTACACGCTGGTCTGGGGTCCGTAGGTCCAATACAGGCCAAGATTCGGCCGGCAACTTCCACGTCACCGCGGTCGTGCCGGTGTCAGCGCCTCGGCCATCCAGCGCAGGCCATCACCCAACCCGGTGTTGCCGCGACCCTGCTCGTACAGCGCCGACAGGACCGCTCGAGCCTGACACAGCCGCTCGGACAGCTCCGGATCGACCTCGGCGACCTCGGCGAACAGGGCGAGTCGACGATGCACCTCGGCCGTCCCGGCCTCGATGACGTCCCGGAGCCGATCGCGTTCAACGATGACGGTGTGGCTCTCGAAGGCGATGGTGCCGACCAGCGGACTGGGGTCGAGTGCTCGCCAATTCCCGTCGGTGTCCTGATGCACATTGAGCGCGTGCAGGTCGCCGTGGGTCAGTGACGTGGTCGGTTCCTGGGGGAGATCGTCCAGCGTGTTCCGGGCAGCGGCGACACTCCGGTGGCTGAGGAATGACGGGCACTGCCGCAGCAGCCGGCGCAAATGCCCGGTGAGGTCTGCGTCGGCAAGCCGGCTGATGCCGTCCGGGTCTGGCACCGCGAGTTGGCGAGCCAGCCTGGCCTGCACCGTGATGGACTGGTCGGCCGGGACTCCGGACAGCGACGTCGCGGTCAATCGTTCGAGCAGCAGGGCGCCGAGATCCTCGGCATGGTCGAAGCAACGGACGGCCGCCACGGGCGGGAAGGCGCGCAGCGCGATCGCCTCGGCCTTCGCCGGCCCGACCTCGAGGACCTTCACCATCAACGACGATCCGTCCGCCGAAACCACCGGGATCACCGAGGACATGCCACCCCGCAGTTCGGGGCCGGCGACGCGACAGCCCCACCGATCCAATGCGGCCTGCAATCGATCGGCGGGCGGGAGCACCGGGCCTCCTGCCAGCCTCGCCCAGTCCACGCTCAGGCTCCGAGGACATGGCCGACCAGTTGTTCGTGGCTGAGCACGCCGTGCAACGGCCAGGCCCAGTCGCCGTCGATGTCGATCAGCCGAACCCCCGGCTGCTCCATCCAGTCGGCGATCCGCAGCGTTTCCTCGACGGTCGCCCCGGACTGCGGGCCGATCGGCGCCGGTACGGTCTCGGCGGTGGCGATCAGCGCCCTGGCCACCGCCTGCGGCACCTCGCCCGGTTTGGACAGTCCGGCCGCGGCCAGCCGGCCGTGCCGGATGACGTGAATCTGCCAGTCCGGCGCCACCCAGCGGGCGGCGACAATCTGTCGGCAGCCGGCCAGGCTGGACACCCGGTGAAAACGGGCGCCGGCATCCAGTAGTGCGGCCAACCGACGGCGCAGGATCTCGGCCTCCTCGTAGCGTTGTTCGGCGACCAGCCGGCGCAATCGCAGCCGCAGCGCCGTACACGCTCCGCGAACGTCCCGGGTGAGCGTGTCCCGCACCTGCTCGACCAGATCGTGGTAACCCTCGACGCTGATCGAACCGTCGCAGGGAGCAGCGCAGCGATGCATTTCCGCCAGCGCGCATGCGGGAGACGGCCGGGTCGGGGACAGCCGCTGGGTGCATTGCCTGATCGGGAACGCGTCGTACAACGCGTCGATCACGTCGTCGGTCTGCTGGCGGCGACTGAACGGGCCGAAGTAGGTAGCCCCGTCCTCCTTCACCTGCGCGACCCGGGACAGCCGCGGGTAGGCGTCGGTGGTGATCTTGATCCACTGCTGCCGCTCGGGGAATTTGGAGCGGCGGTTGTAGCGGGGTGCGTGCGTCGCGATCATCCGCAGCTCGGTCACCTCGGCATGCAGCGGGGTCTGACACGGATAGGCCTCGACCCCGGTGGCGACCCGGATCATCTCCTCCATCCGCGGCCGTTTCTCCGCGGCGGTGAAATAGCTGCGGACACGGCGGCGCAGGTTGCTGCTCTTGCCGACATAGAGGATCTGCCTGGCTTCGGGGTCGCCGGAGAGCTGGTCGTCGGCGACGAAGAAGTAGACGCCGGGGGCTTCGGGCAACTCCTTGGCCCAGCTGCGTTTCGACCGGCGTTGGGGCGACACCTTGCGGGTGAACTCACGCAACTCCTCGTACGTCCCGACGCCGAGATTGCCCACCCGCTCGATCAACGCGTGCAGCACGTCGACGGTGGCCTGGGCGTCGGTCAACGCTCGATGGTTGGGGGTCGCGGTGGTGTGGAAGTGTCTGGCCAGCGTGGACAGCTTGCAGTCCGGCACCTCGTCGGCGAGCAGGATGTGGCGGGCCAGCGCGACCGTGTCCAGGATCCCGAACTTGGGCCAGGGGTAGCCGAGCTCGGCGCAATTACGGCGCAGGAAGCCGACGTCGAAGCGGGCGTTGTGGGCCACCAGGACGGTGCCGTGGGCGAACTCCAGGAAGGCCGGCAACGCCTCACTGATGGGTGGCGCGGAGGCGACCATCTGGTTGGTGATCCCGGTCAACACCGCCACCAACGGCGGAATGTGGGTGTGCGGATTGACCAGCGTCTGGAACTCACCCAGGACCTCGCCGCCGCGCACCTTCACCGCGCCGATCTCGGTGATCGAGTCGGTCTCGGCGCCACCGGTCGTCTCCAGATCGACCACGCAGAAGGTGGTGTCCCACAGGGGCACGCCGAGGTCGGCGAACGAGTCCTGCAGCGAGTTCTCCCGGGTCCGGCTGGTCATGGCAGGACCGTAGAACCGGGCACTGACAAAACGGTCCTGGTTCTCGCGCGGGCCCGGTCCCGACGCTGCGGGAGACGTTTTGTCGGCGGCCTGGTTCAGATTGTGCCCATGAGTGAGTTGAGCAGGATGGATTGCGGCGGCTGCCCGGTTCGTGACGACGGCGCGAGTTGCGGGGAGTGCGTGGTCGCGGTGCTGTTGGACGTGCCGTCGAAGCCGCGCCCGATCGGGGATCCGCCGGCCGATCGGTGGGCTGTGAGCTCTGCCACACGACCGGATTTCGGGCCGGGAATTGCCAGTGACCAAATCGTGACCTAGTGTGCTCCCTAGTGTCCGGCACGTCGGGTGGTAGGGGCTGCCAGCCGGACGCTCGCGGATCCGACATCCATGGTCGCGACGGGGGTCATGCACCGAGGATGGACAGGAGCCGGGCAGTGACCTGCGTTCGGTCATGCCCACGGCTGGATTCGGCGCCTGAGAACTGGAAGGACTGCGCGTGACCTCACGCTCGCTGATTCGGCGGGGACTGGCTGTTTCGTTGTCGGGGCTGGCCCTCGGCGCCGTGATCTTCTGTGCCCCCGATGCCACCGCCGATCCCGCACCGCAGAACGTCTCCCAGGCCAAGGCCCAGGTCGAGAAGCTGCAGCAGGAAGCGGAAGCGACCGACCAGCAATACCTGGCGCTGCAGCAGAAGCTGAGCAAGAGCCAGACCGAGCTGAAGCAGAAGCAGGCTGACCTGAAGAAGCAGTCCGCGAAGGTCGTCGCGATGCGTCAACAGGTGTCGAAGGTGGCGCTGGCACAGTTCCAGAACCGCTCGCTGGACACCCGGACGCGGCTGTTCCTGACCCGCGACGCCACCGGCTTCCTGAACCAGATCGCCACCGTGGAGAAGGTCAGCCAGAACCAGAACGTGACCCTCCAGGACTACCAGGTCGAGCAGGCCAACCTCGGCGATCTGCAGCGTTCCACCGAGGCGGACGTGGCCACGCTGACCGAGGACAAGAAGAAGCTCAAGCAGCTGCGTACGGCGGCCGACGACAAGGTGAATCAGGCCCAGCAGGTGCTGGACAAGCTGAGCGCCGAGGAGCGGCAGCGGATCGCCGCCGAGCAGAAGCGGCAGGCCGACGAGGCGCAGAAGGCGGCCGACGCGGCCACCACCACCGCCGCCGATGCCGGTACGACGGCGACGCGCGGCGGCAACGCCACCAGCCGCAGCAGCAACAACACCAGCAACAACGCCGATCCGGCCGCGGCGACCAGCGGATCTTCGGGCGCAGCCGCTCCGGCGGCCTCGGGCAAGGGTGCGCAGGTGGTGGCCTTCGCCAAGGCACAGATCGGCAAGCCGTACGTGTTCGGGGCCACCGGACCGGGCTCGTACGACTGCTCCGGGCTGACCCTGGCCGCGTGGAAGTCGGTCGGCGTGCAGCTCGACCGCACCTCTCAGGCGCAGTTCGGCGACGGGGTCTCGGTCAGCCGGGATCAGTTGCAGCCGGGCGACCTGGTCTTCTTCTACGGCAGCTCGCCCAGCCACGTCGGCATCTACGTCGGCGGCGGCACCATCATCCACGCGCCCCGTCCCGGCCAATCGGTGGAATACACCAAGATGAGCTACATGCCGTTCTCCGGTGCCCGCCGTCCGGGCTGATCGAACCCTTCGGGGATTGGCGGTAGCAGGTCTCGTCGGCCTCCTCGCCGGCTGCAGTACGCCGTCCGCGCCGCCCGTCCCGACCACCTCGGCGACGCACGCGCCGACCTCGGCCGGGCGCTCGACCGGGGTCGCCTCGCCGTCTGACGGCCGGCCGTCGTCGACCGGCGTCGCGGGCAACCCGGATCGGATCCGGGCCGATGACCGACTGCTGAATCGGCTGGCGACCGCCCTCGGTGATCAGGATTCGACGGCCTTCGGCGCGCTGATCACCGACCGCGATCCGAAGTTCACCGGCACCGCACGGATGATCTTCGCCAATCTGGGCAGGTTGTCGCCGACGGTGCTGCAGCTGCGAGCCACCGGAAGAACCGCAGCACTGGGTCGGCAGCGTCGGGCGCTGCTCGGTCCGGGCGCGTACGCGGCCGAGGTGCAGCTTCGCTGGCAGGTGCCGGGGGACCGGGCGCCCAGTGACCAGACCGTCTGGATGACCTTCACCCCGGATAAACGGACCGGCGCCGGGGACGACACCGGAACCGGGCTGCGCTGGGCCGGCGTCACCGACGCGCCGGGCGGTCACCGGCCGACGCCGATCTGGTGGCTGGAACCGATCCGGGTCGACCATGATCAACACGCGACCGTGATCGGCGGTCCGGGGGTCGAACTGACGTCCTGGCTGGGCCGCGCCGACCGCGCGGCCCGGGATGTGAGCGTGCAGTTCGCGTCCGCACCGGACGGACCGTGGCGGCGGTGGAACGGCCGGCTGGTGGTGATCATCCCGAGCAGCGAGAACCGGCTGGAGCAGCTGCTGGGCGTGAAGAAGGGGACCGAGGCCGCATTGGCCGCGATCTCCTGGCCCGACGGCAGTCAGACCGCCGCGGCGCCGATCCGGATCATGATCAACTCGGGCAATCTGCAGCCGGACCTGGGCGCCCGGATCGTGCTGACCCACGAGGCGGTACATGTGGCCACCGCGTCGCCGACCTCGGCCGCGCCGACCTGGCTGATCGAGGGCTTCGCCGATTACGTCGCCTACCGCGACTACCCGGATGCTCAGCAGGCGGCGGCCCGGGCGTTGCTGCAACGGGTGTCCGACTCCGGAGCTCCGCGGCAGCTGCCCACCGACCGGGACTTCACCGGCAGCGCCGAAGATCTTGATCTTGTGTACGCGCAGAGCTGGCTGGCCTGCCGCTATCTGGCCCGGCGCTACGGCAGCGACGCGCTGTTCGCCTTCTACGCCGCGGTGAACCGTTCCGCCTCGGGGCAGATCGACGCCGCGGCCCGTACGGCGTTCGGCATCGACCAAGATCAACTCGTCGCCGGTTGGCGAAACTACTTGTCCGCTGCGGCTCGGCGAAGGCAACTCTGAGATGCCGCCGACCTTGATCATCACCAACGACTTCCCACCCACCATCGGCGGCATCGAGGGCTTCGTCTTCGATCTCTGCGGTCTGCTGGACGACAACGTGGTCGTGCTCACCCGACACACCCGCGGCTGGCAGGTCCATGATCAAGAACTGCCGTTCCCGGTGATCAGGAGCGGTTCGTTGTTGCTGCCTCAGCCCACGATCGCCCGGCTCGCCGCGAAGTTGATCAAGGAACACAAGATCAACTCGGTGATCTTCGGGGCGATGGCGCCGTTGGCCCTGCTGGCGCCGGCGGTTCGTGCCGCCGGTGCCGATCGGCTGCTGGCGATCAGTCACGGTCACGAGACCTGGTGGGCCAGTCTGCCCGGAAGCAGCGGCCTGCTGCATCGGATGGCCGACGAAGTTGATCATGTCTCGACGATCTCCGACTACACCCGACGGCGGATCGGGCCGGCGCTGTCGGCGCGGGCGGGAGAGCAGCTGATCATGCTGTCTCCGCCGGTCGATCTCGACCTCTTCCGGCCCGCCGCCATCGCCGCTGATGATCATGGTCGGCCGCGCTGCGTCGCGGTCGGCCGGATGGTACGGCAGAAGGGTTTCGACACGCTGCTGCGAGCCTGGCGGCTGGTGCTGGATCGCGGATGGACCGGACCGGATCCCGAGTTGGTGCTGGTCGGCGACGGTCCACAGGCTCGAACGCTGCGCCGGCTGGCCGGTCGACTCGGGCTGACCGGAACGGTCCGCTTCACCGGCTCGCTGCCACGAACCCAGGTCGCGCGGGTGCTGCGTACCGGGCGACTGTTCGCGTTGCCGGTACGCACCCGGTTGGCCGGGCTGAATCCGGAAGGTCTGGGGATCGTGTTCGCCGAGGCGTCGGCGAGCGGACTGCCGGTGATCGCCGGCCGCTCCGGCGGCGCCCCGGAAACCGTACGAGAGGGCGAGACCGGCTTCGTGGTCGATCCCGACGACCCGCACGAGCTGGCGCAGCGGATCGTCGAGCTGCTCGCCGATCCGGATCGGGCCCGGCGGATGGGGGCGGCCGGCCGCAAGCACGTGGCCGACCGTTACGGACAGCTCCGGGCACGCCGTACGGTGCGCGCAGCACTCGGACTGGACGCGGCTTAGGGTGACCGGGTGGACAACACCCGATCGAGCAGCGACCTCCACCTGGCTAGGAGGGTGTCGAACAAGACGCTCGCACCAGAGCGGATCGTTCGGCACGCTCCCAGGCCGGGGATTGCGTTGATCGCCGATCCCGCGGGTGCCCGCTGATGGCCCGCGCAGCGCGTGCGCCGCGCGCGACGACCCGCGCCGCGCGCTCGCCGGCGAAGGCGCTGCCGACCGCGGCGGTCCCGTACAGCATCGGCGTCGACATCGGCGGCACGAAGGTGGCCGCCGGCGTCGTGAACGGCCAGGGGGAGATCGTCGAACGCGAACTTGCGGCGACCCCGTCGCGGAGCGCGGTCGCGGTCGAGGACACGATCGCCGAGGTGGTGCGCAAGCTCCGGCATCGACACCGAGTGGAGACGGTCGGCATCGGCGCGGCCGGTTGGGTCGACACCGACCAGGCCGTGGTCCGGTTCTCGCCGCACCTGGCCTGGCGGCAGGAGCCGTTGAAACAGCGGCTGGAGCAGCGGATCGACCTGCCGCTGATCGTCGACAACGACGCGAACGCCGCGGCCTGGGCCGAATACCGGTACGGGGCCGGGAAGGGTGCCTCGGTGATGGTCTGCATCACGCTGGGCACCGGCATCGGCGGCGGACTGGTGCTGAACGGGCAGTTGTTCCGCGGCAGCTACGGAATGGCAGGCGAATGGGGCCACATGATCGCGGTCCCCGGCGGCCAGTTGTGCGAGTGCGGCAACCGTGGCTGTTGGGAGCAGTACGCCTCCGGCAACGCCTTGGTGCGCGACGCCAAGGAGCTGGTCCGGTCGGGCTCCCCGGTGGTGCAAGGACTGCTGGACGCGGTCGGCGGACCCGATCAGATCACCGGTCCGGCGATCACCGACGCTGCGGTCAACGGTGAACCGCTGGCCCGTGAACTGCTGGCCGACATCGGCCGCTGGCTGGGCGTCGGCATCGCCAACCTGGCGGCGGCGCTGGATCCGGAGCTGGTGGTGGTCGGCGGTGGGGTGAGTGCGGCCGGCGACCTGCTGCTGATCCCGACGAAGGAGTCCTTCCAGCGAACCCTGACCGGACGTGGCTTCCGTCCTCAGGCGCGGATCGAGTTGGCCACCTTCCGCAACGACGCCGGGCTGATCGGCGCGGCCGATCTGGCCCGGCATTCGCTGATCGAGCCGCCGGGCCGGGTGATCGGCGGGTTCTGGCCGCGCCGCCGGCGTGGGGTCAAGCGGGCCAGGCCGCGGCGTGAGCGACGTGAAGCAGGGACCACCCTGCGGCAGGCAGCCGCCAAACGCGTACAGCGTCGTCCGGATTGAGCAAACTCCCGGATTGAGCAGGGTCCGGATTGAGCAGGGTCCGGATTGAGCAGGGGGTGTGGCTACAGCTGGGCGCCGTCGTCGTCCGGTGGTCGATGCCGGGGCAGCCGGCTGAGCAGGAGCACCAACCCACCGACGAAACCGAGCACAGCCAGCCAACCCACCCAGCGGGGCAGCGGCACGCCGAAGGCGATCAGCAGCATGGCCACGATTGCGTACCCGACACCGAGCCAGCCGATCAGTAGCGGCGCGGTCGGTCGGGGCCACGGCGGATTCGGCGGTACGAACTGCTCGGACTCCGGCACCAGGTCGGCGGGTTCGTCGTCGTCCGGCAGTGCGAGGTCGTCCAGCCGGAAGTGGAACGGCGGCAACGGCCCCGCTTCCGGTTCGACCGGCGACGGCAGCGGTTCCTCCTCGACGGGCTGGGGATCGTCGGCGAGGACCTCGAACTGCTCGATCAACTCGGCGAAGGCCCGGTCGTACATCTCCTGATCGTCGGGCCCGTCGCCGGGCAGGGGATCATCCGGACCTCGGTCGTCGCGCGGATCCCTCATGACGGCAGCGTAGCCAAACCCGGTCGGGTCGGGGCACCCCCCGATGCACTAATGCATGCCGACGCGGAGGCCCGAGCTAATGCACCCCGCCCATCATCCGGCGGATCCACCTGCTCATCACGGCCAGGATGATGCCGACCGCGATCGAGGCCGCGCCGATGGGCAGGAAGTAGGCGACGTCGTTGTCGGTGGTGTACAGGCCGGCCAACGCGCCGGCAGCGGAACTGCCGATCGCCACCGACAGGAAGAACAGGGCGATCATCTGGCTGTGGAACGCCGCCGGTGCCAGCTTGGTGGACAGCGACTGACCGACCGGCGACAGCAACAACTCGGCCATCGAGAAGACGAACAGGATCAGCACCAGCCACAACAGCGGAGTGCCGTTCTTGCCGCTGGCGGCGAACGGCAGGAAGAGCCAGAACGCCAGCCCCATGATGATGGTGCCGAGGGAGAACTTGATCGGCGAGGACGGCTGTCGCGGCCCCAGCTTGGTCCACATCGCCGCAAACACGCCGGCGAAGACGATCACGAAGATCGGTTCGATCGACTGGGTCCAGGACGGCGGCATCTGCCAGCCGAACAGCGACCGGTCCAACCGTTTGTCGGAGTACACCGCGACCACGGTGAACTGCTGCTGGAACAGCGACCAGAAGGCGGCGCTGGCGATGAACATCGGGATGAACGAGATCACCCGGCGTCGTTCCACTCCGCTGATCCGGTTGCTGCTCAGCATCACCGCGAACAGGATGATCGCGGCGGCGACGGTGACCACCACCACGATGGCGGACAACCGGTTCGCGGTGATCACACCGGTCAGCGTGAGCACCACGATCAGCGCCACTGCGACGGCGGCGGCCAGGCCGTAGCGGAGCGCTCCGGCCCGATCGAGCGGATTGCTGACGGTCTTGCCGGCGTTGCCGAGAGTCCGCCGGCGCATCAGCAGATACTGGGTCAGGCCGATCGCCATGCCAACCGCTGCCAGCCCGAAGCCCCAGTGGAAGCCGTCCATCTTCCACACCCAGCCGGTCACCAGCGGGCCGACCAGGGCGCCGATGTTCACGCCCATGTAGTAGATCGAGAAGCCGGCGTCGCGGCGATCGTCCTTCAGGCCGTACATGTCGCCGAGCACCGAGCTGGTGGTGGTCTTCAGGGTGCCGGAGCCGATCGCCACACAGATCAGGCCGATGCCGACGCCGGCGAAGCCGGGCACGACGGCCAGTGAGATGTGCCCGAGCATGATCAGGATCGCGGCGTAGGTCAGCGTCCGTTCGGCTCCGAAGATCCGGTCGGCGAACCAGGCCCCGAGAATCGCCGACAGGTAGACCAGACCTCCGTACGCGCCGACGATCGAGGTCGCGGCCTCCTGCGGCATCCCCAGGCCGCCCTTGGTGACGCTGTAGTAGAGGTAGTAGATGAGGATGCCCTGCATCCCGTAGAAGCTGAACCGCTCCCAGAGCTCCACGCCGGCCAGGTTGGCCAGGCCCCACGGATGCCCGAAGAACCCCCGATCGCTGCTGCCGGAATCGCGTTGTTCCTCGGCTGTCGTCGGCTCGCTCATGGGCGACACGTTGCCACGGCTGAGGCCGGTGGGGAAGCTTGCTCGGCGTCGGCCGGCGCTCACGGGGCGGGTGATCGCCGTCCGGCCAGTTCGGCGGTGCCTGCGGCGGCCGGTTCCGGCGACGACTCGTCCGGCGGATTCGTCGGTTCGCAGGCCGGCATCGGATCTGGACCGGCGGAGCGTTCAGCGTCCGCGGGTTGCCGTGCCCGTCGGGCAGCGGGCGTGCGGCCGGGGAGCAGTCCGATCGACGCCGCAGCGGCGACGAGGGCGATGCCGACACAGATCCACAGCGTCGTCGTCATCCCGCTGACGAACGCGTCCCGAACGGTGGTACGGAGTCCGGGTCCGCGGTCGGCGACGGCCAGTCCCTGGAACACCCCGGACTTGATCGTTTCCGTCGCGCTCGCGCTCAGCCGGGCCGGCAGGACGAGATGGTGCTGGTACGCCTGGCTCAGAGCACTGCCGAGCAGGGCGGCTCCGAGCGGGCCGCCGGTCTTCTGCAGCGCCTGGTAGACCGCCGATGCCTGCGTCGACCGGTCCGGCGGTATGTACTTGAGCGCCACCGAGGCGGCGGTGACGAGGCCGAGACCCAGGCCGAGTCCGGCGATCGCCAGCCAGATCGTGAGGTAGAGATCGGACGAGGTCGCCGTCATCCGGGCACCGAGGAGTACGCCGATCGCCATGATCAGGTAGCCGCCGGCCGCGACCACCCGCGGGCCGAGCCGTCCGGCCAGCCGGTCGCCGATCACCGCCGCCACGGTGAAGCCGCCGATCAGCGGCAGCAGCCTGATTCCGCTGCCCATCGCGTCCTCGTTTCGGACGGCCTGCCCGTACAGCGGCAGGATGAACAGCAGCCCCATCAGGGAGAACTGACCGATCCAGGGCACCAAGGTGCCGGCCGCAAAGCCCGGGATCCGAAACAGCGACGGCGGAATGAGGGGGAACTGGCGGGTGTTCGCCATGCTCTGCTCCCAGCCGGCGAGGATGATCAACGCGGCGACTCCGCCGCCGATCCAACCGAGCGTTGCCGGGTCCCGCCAGCCCTTGCTGCCGGCCTCGACGAATCCGTAGCAGACCGCGGCCAGGCCGCCGATGCTGAGCACCAGGCCGATGATGTCGACCGGCTCCGGCCGGTCCGGTTTGGTCTCCGGCACCAGCACGACCACCATGACGGCGGCCAGGCCGGCGACCGGCACGTTCATCAGGAAGACCCAGCCCCACCAGGCGTTGGTCAGGATCCACCCACCGACGATCGGCCCGATCGGTAGCCCGATGAAGGTCGCCGTCATCATGATCCCGATGGCCTTCCCACGCTCCTCGGGGGCGAACAGCGCCGGGATCATGCCGAGCGCGATGACCGAGATCAGTGCCGCCGCGAAGCCCATCATCGCCCGGGCGGCGATGAGTTGCCCGGGCCCGCTCACGTGGGCCGACCAGTAGGCGCATCCGCCGAAGACCATGAGCGCGGCGACCAGGGTCTTCTTGCGTCCGAGCCGGTCGCCGATCACGCTGGCCGGCAGCATGCCACCGGCCAGCGTCAGCATGAACGCCGTACTGAACCACTGCAGGTCCGACTGGGTTGCGTCGAGCTTTCGGGCCAGGGTCGGCAGGGCCACCGAGAGGACCGTGGTGTCCAGTCCGATGACCAGAATCGACAAGCTGAAGGCGACCAGCGCCAGCCATCGCGACTTCGCAGGCATCTCGAACCCCTCCCGAAAAAGACACCATCTGACAACTGACAGCATATGACAGGTGGCGGAAGATGCCAACTGGCAATTCCTGTAGCCTGAGGACATGACGACCACGGCAGGTACCAGCACAGGGCTCCGGGAGCGCAAGAAGCGCAGGACTCAGCAGGCCTTGCAGGCGGCGGCCATCCGCCTGATGAGCGAGAACGGCTTTGCTCGTACGACGATCGACCAGATCGCCGACGCCGCCGACGTTTCGCCGCGGACCTTCTTCCGCTACTTCCCCAGCAAGGAGTCGGCGTTGCTGACCGATCTCCAGGACGAGGTCGTGGCCGTTCATCTGGCCGCCGCTCCTGCCGAGCTGTCGATCGCCGCCGCGTACGAAGCGGCGGTGCGGGCGGCCTTCGACGATCTGTCCGCCGAGGAGTGGAAGGTGGAGCAGGCGCGGATGCGGCTGGTCGTCACGACTCCGGAGCTGGGCGTGACGGCGGCTGTGATCGGTGCCCTGCGGCCGATCGAGGACGCAGGAGAATTCATTCGTCGTCGGCTCGGCCTCGAAGCCGATGACCCTCGACCTGCTGTGTACGCCGCCATGCTGGTGGCTGCCGTGGCCGCCGCAGTCGTCCCGCTTCTCGCCGATCTCGAGGACGGCGCCCTGGATCGGGCCGCGCTGCTCGATGCGATGCACCTGGGAGTCGAGGTGCTCCAGGACGGATTCCCGACCGGCCTCGAGCCCTGATCGGCCGAACCCCGACTCGGGAATCAACCACGAGCCCCCACTAGCCTGGGACGCCACGTCGACTGCTGACTCCTGAGGGGACCTGTATGACGGTGGCATTGGTGACCGGCGCATCACGCGGAATCGGTGAGGCGACGGCCGTCGGATTGGCCAGGCGGGGCCTGGACGTGGTGATCAACTACCGCGACAAGCAGGCCCGTGCCGATCGCGTCGTCGAGCGGATCCGGGCGGCCGGCGGTCAGGCGGTTGCGATCCGTGCCGACCTGACCGAACCGGCAGCTGTGGAGTCGATGGTCGCGCGAACGGTCCGGGAGTTCGGCCGACTCGACCGACTCGTGCTGAACGCCAGTGGAGGGCTGGAGCGCGACGCCCCGGCCGACTACGCGACGCAACTGAACTGTGTCGCGCAGGTCCGGCTCGCCGACCTCGCCGTCGAACAAATGACGTCCGGCGGCCGGATCGTGTTCGTCACCAGTCACGAGGCGCATTTCCACGGCGCCGGCGAAACGCTGTCCGAGTACGCCCCGGTCGCGGCCAGCAAACGCGCCGGAGAGGATGCGCTGCTGGAACGGGCGCCCGGCTACGCCGAACGCGGCGTGTCGCTGGTGGTGGTCAGCGGCGATCTGATCGACGGCACCATCACCGCCAAACTTCTCGACCGAGCGCGTCCAGGACTGATCGAACAACGCCGCGCCGAAGCCGGTTACCTGCCGAGCGTCGACACCTTCGCCGCCGAGGTCGTCCGGGCCACCCTCGCCGCCGGTCCCGACCCGCTGATCCTCGTCGGCGAGACACGACCCGTACCGGATCGCTGAGCCATCCCCGCACCCCAAACTGACCCACGCACTCCGAATAACGGGTGCGGGAGTTGATCTTGCGCGCGGCTGTGGCGGGGCCGGCCGGTATCGGGTGCGAGGGTGGGTTTTGCGCGCGGCCCAGCTGCCGCACCCGAAAGCGACCGCCGCACGCGAGATATCGGCTTCGGGAGCAGGTTTTGCGCGCGGCTGTGGCGGGGCCGGCCGGTATCGGGTGCGGGGGTGGGTTTTGCGCGCGGCTGTGGTGGCCGCAAGGGGAGGTTTAGGAGGACGTCACGCGGCGGATGAAGCGGAGTGACTCGCTGACGATGAAGTCCGCGTCGTAGTCCAGGGTGGCGACGTGGAAGCTCTTCTGCAGTTCGTGTTCGGTGACGTCGGTGCTGGACACCCGCTCGTGCAGGATCCGGGCCGAGGTGGGGCCGACGACGTGATCATGTCGGGAGCGGAAAAGCAGGATCGGCTGATCGACCCGATGCAGTCCGGCGATGGTCAGATCCCACAGCTGCACCATCGAGGCCAACGCCCGCAGCGGGGTCCGGTTGTAGGCCAACTCGTCGGCGAACGGCCGGGCGATGTCGTTCGAGATCCCGGCCACCGAGCCGGTCAGGTGTTTCAGCAGCGGCAGCAGCGGCAACCGCGGATCGGCATTGTGCAGGGCGGGATTTACCAGGCACAGCCCGACCAGCGGTGTCGGCGACTGCTCCGCCGGCCGGCCGGGCCGTCGCGATCGATGCAGCGCTCGGCGTTCGCGGACGCGCTGTCGGGCCGCGAGTCGCAGCGCCAGCGCCCCGCCCAGCGACAGCCCGCAGACCACGATCTTGTCCGTCTGCACCGACAGGTCGGCATAGCTGCGTTTGACCGTCGCGTACCAGTCCTGCCAGCGGGTCAGGTTGAGCTCCTGCCAGCTGGTCCCGTGACCGGGCAGCCGGGGGACTCGTACCCGATAACCGGCCGCCGCCAACTGCTCGGCCCAGGGGCGCATCGAAGCCGGTGATCCGGTGAAACCGTGGATCAGCAGGACCCCGATGCTCCCGTCCCCGGCCGCGTACGCATCGGTGCCGGGGCGAACCGTCGCCGGCTGCGGAAGAACCGTCTTCCGGCGCGGCAGCAGTTTCATGTTGCGAAGCGTATCCGCAGCCGTACGACGCTCTGCTTTCAGTGCTCGGGCGCTGCGCATTATGGTTGCTGCGACCGACCGAGACGGGTGGGTCGGCCGGAGGAAACCTTGTTCTACTGGATCGTGAAAAGACTGATCGCCCAGCCGCTGTTCAGCGCGTGGTGGCGGCCGTGGGTCGAAGGGGAGTCGAACATCCCCGAGACCGGCGCGGCCATCCTGGTGGGCAATCATCTCGCCGAGGGCGAGACCATCCTGCTGCCCGCCATTCTCAAGCGGCGGCTGGTGTTCACCCCCAAGGCCGAGTTGTTCGCGATGGCCGGCTTCAAGGGCCTGGTGTTCAAGTGGTTCCTGCGGGCGATCAAGATGCTGCCGCTGGACCGATCCGGCGGCAAGAAGAGCGCCGACGACATGGCCGCCTTCGCCGGCGTGCTGCACGACGGCGGCGTGTTGATCATGTTCCCGGAGGGCAGCCGGTCGCCGGACGGCCGGCTGTACAAAGGGCGTACGGGTGCGGCCCGGCTGGCGCTGCAGACCGGTGCGCCGGTGATCCCGGTGGCCGTCTCGAACACGAAGATGTACAAGAACCGGCTGGGCATCCCGCGACTGCACCGACCCGGGATCCGGATCGGCAAGCCGATGGATTTCTCCGCCTACCGAGGCGCCGGCAACGATCGCGATACTCTCCGCTGGATCACCGACGAGATGATGAACGCGATCATGGAGCTGTCCGGTCAGACCTACGTCGACGTGTACGTGTCGGCGGTCAAGGCCGGGCTGCGGCGGGGCCAGCCGGTGGCCGCGCCGGTGCTGGCCCGTCCCGGCTTGGGCCGTCCGGTTCCGGCGCTTCCGCGTAGGGAGTCGGAGGCGGCCTGATGCCCGAGCAGCAGCGGCCGGAACGGGACGAACCCGAAACCGGGCGGAAGCACCGGATTCGGCTGCCCGGTCGCCGGGGGACCGAGTTCTCGGTCCCCGAGTTGCACGTGCCCGACCTGCATGTGCCCGACATTCGGGTCCCGGACAAGTTGCGCGGGCCGGAGAACGAGGAGTCCAACGCCGGCGCGGTGCTCTACTGGCTGCTGCGCAACATCCTGGTCGGCCCGGTGGTCGAGCGGTCGTTCCGGCCGAAGGTCGAGGGCGAGGAGCACGTGCCCGAGGAGGGGCCGGCCATCCTGGCCAGCAACCATCTCTCGTACGCGGACTGGATGTTCATGCCGCTGGCGCTGGATCGCCGGGTCACCTTCGTGGCCAAGTCCGACTACTTCACCGGCACCGGCGTACGAGGTTTCCTGCAGCGCCGCTTCTTCTCCGGCACCGGGCAGGTCCCGGTCGATCGCAGCGGCGGCGCCGCCAGTCAGGGTGCCTTGCGGGCCGGTCTGAAGGTACTGCAGCGCGGCGAACTGTTCGGCATCTTCCCCGAGGGCACCCGCAGTCATGACGGCCGGCTCTACAAAGGTCGGACCGGAGTCGCCCGGCTGGCTCTGGAGGCCGGCGTGCCGGTGATCCCGACGGCGGTGATCGGTACCGACCTGATCGCACCACCGGGCCGGGTGCTGTCCCGGGTGATCAGTCCGACGATCAAGTTCGGCAAGCCGCTGGACTTCGCCCGCTATCAGGGCCTGTCCACCGACCGATTCATCCTCCGCTCGGTCACCGACGAGATCATGTACCAGATCATGGAGCTGTCCGGTCAGACGTATGTGGACGCCTATGCGACCAGCGTCCGCGCTGTCGACTAATCTGTCGCCGTGTCTGAGCTGCCCACGCTGAAGGATCTGCACGCGCTGAAACCTCTTCAGCAGCCCACCTATGCCGATGCCGACGAGGTGGCCGACGTCGTCCGGCAGCTGCGCCGGTTGCCTCCGCTGGTCTTCGCCGGCGAGTGCGACGAGTTGCGCGACAAGCTGGCCGAGGTGTCGGCCGGCCACGCCTTTCTGTTGCAGGGCGGCGATTGCGCCGAGACGTTCGCCGGGGTCACCGCCTCCAACATCCAGAACAAGCTGCGCACCCTGCTGTCGATGGCGATCGTGCTGACGTACGCCGCGCAGGTGCCGGTGGTCAAGGTCGGCCGGATGGCCGGGCAGTACACCAAGCCGCGCAGTTCCGACACCGAGACCCGCGGCGACGTGACCCTGCCGGCCTACCGCGGTGACGCGGTCAACGGGTTCGACTTCACCGAGCAGGCCCGCCGGCACGATCCGCAGCGGCTGCTCGGCGTCTACAACGCCTCTTCGGCGACCCTCAATCTGGTGCGCGCCTTCGTCAAGGGCGGGTTCGCCGACATGCGGACCATGCACTCGTGGAATTCCGCCTTCGTCCGCAACAGCCCGGCCGGGGTGCGCTACGAACAGTTGACCGCCGAGATCGAGCGGGCGCTGGCGTTCATCGAGGCCTGCGGGATCGAGAGCGAGCAGACCCGTACGGTCGACTTCTACTCCAGCCACGAGGGGTTGAGCCTGGAGTACGAGCACGCGATGACCCGGATCGACTCCCGCACCCACCGTCCGTACAACACGTCCGGGCATCTGATCTGGATCGGGGAGCGGACCCGCCAGCTGGACGGTGCCCATGTCGAGTTGATGCGGCACGTCAGCAACCCGGTCGGCATCAAGCTCGGCCCGACCACCACCGCCGACACCGCGCTGGAGTTGGCCGACCGGATCGATCCGGCCAATCAGCCGGGCCGGATCACCTTCATCACCCGGATGGGCGCGGGCAAGATCCGCGACCTGCTGCCGGACGTGGTGGAGAAGGTGACCGCCAGCGGCCGGCAGGTGGCCTGGGTCTGCGATCCGATGCACGGCAACACGTTCGAGTCGGCGAACGGTTTCAAGACCCGCGCGTTCAGCGACGTGATCGACGAGGTGAACGGCTTCTTCGACGTGCACGACGAGCTCGGTACGTGGCCGGGCGGGATGCACATCGAGCTCACCGGCGACGACGTCACCGAGTGCGTCGGCGGTGCGCAGGAGCTGGCCGAGGCCGATCTGTCCAGCCGCTACGAGACCTTGTGCGATCCGCGGCTGAACCGCAATCAGTCGCTGGAGTTGGCCTTTCAGGTTGCTGAGCGACTGGTGCAGAGCCGCAACAGCCGGAGTTGATCAAGGTCGGTTGGCCGGGGTTAAGGTGACCATCGTGAAGATCACGCACCTTGGACATTCGGCCACGTTGGTGGAAACCGCGGGCACGCGGATCCTGATCGATCCGGGAAACATCGACGCGCAGTGGCACGGGCTGACCGATCTGGACGCGGTCCTGGTCACCCATCAGCATGCCGATCATCTCGATCCGCGGGCGCTGCCCGGACTGCTGGCGGCCAACCCGAACGCTCGGGTGATCGTGGAGCCGTCGGTGCTCGAGCTGGCAGGCAAGGAAGGCCAGTCCGGCCCGATGCCCGAGCTGCCCGGTGCGTCCGGTCTGGCCGCGGGTGTGTCGGTTTCGGTCGGGTCGGTGACGATCACTGCGGTCGGTGGACAGCATGCGATCATCCATGCCGACGTCCCGCGGATCGGCAACGTCGGCTACCTGATCGCCGCGGACGGGGAGCCGACGCTGTTCCACCCCGGCGACTCGTACGAGTACGCACCCGACGATGTCGACGTGCTGGCGTTTCCGCTGCACGGCCCGTGGGCGGCGATGAAGGAGGGCATCGACTTCGCCCGCGCGGTCGGTGCGCCGAGGGGATTCCCGATCCACGACGGACTGCTCAACGACATCGGCCGCACCATGGTGATCGGCCGGATCAACGCGATGACCCCGACCGAGCTTGTTGATCTTCGCGGAGCCGGGGCCCACACCTTCTGAAGCGTCAGACCAGCGTCAGGGTGATGGTCGATCCCTTCGGCACGCTCTTGCCGGCGCCGGGATCGGACGAGGCCACGTACCCCAGGCCCAGGTTCAAGATCGTCGACGTTGTCGTACGAACCTTGAATCCCTTGTCCTGAAGGGTTTTCTTGGCTGCCTCCACGCCCATCGAGCGGACCTGAGGCACCGTCACCATCACCGGGCCGAGGGAGGACACCAGCTTGATCCGGTCCTTCAAGTGGCCGGTGCCGTCGGCGGGGGACTGGCTGATCACTGCGCCCGCCGGCACGGTGGCGGAGTGCTCGCTGGTGATCTTGACCTTGAAGCCGGCGTCCTTCAGGGCCGTCGCGGACTGTTCGGCGTTCTGGCCGGTGTAGTTGGTGATCTTGATCGGCTTGCGCCCGGCGGAGATCACCAAGTTGATCTTGGTGCCGGCCTTGAGCCGATCACCCGGCTCGGCCGAGCTGCTCAGCACCAGGCCCTTGTCGACACTCTCGCTGAACTTGTCGGAGACCGAGCCGACGGCGAGTTTTCCCTTCTGCAGCAGGGATTCCGCGGCGTCCTTGGAGAGCCCGGTCACCTTCGGCATCGGATGACGCTCGGGACCGCGTGACAGCACGACGGTCATCTCGCCGCCGCGCAGGATCTTGGCGCCGGGCCGCGGGCTGGTGTTGATCACGGTCCCTTTCGGCACCGTCTCGGAATAGCTCTGGCTGAAGTTGACGTCCAGTCCGGACTTGCTGGCGACCTGTTCGGCGCGCTGCTTCGACATCGAGGTCAGCGCCGGTGCGCTGGTGAACCGGCCCTTGGCGTAGTACCAGCCGGCGGCAACTGCGGCCGCGGTCAGCAAGATCACCAACAGCAACGCGATCCAGCCGCGGACCCGGTGCCGGGAGCGATGGACGGGCCGGTGCGGCGGCACCGGCTTGACCGCGGCCTGATCGGCCAGCGGCACCGGCATCAGGTTGGTCTCGGTGTGCTGGGTCGGCGTGGACGGACCGCTGAGGAAGCGGATGTCGGTCGGGGTGTACTCCTGCTCCTGGACCGGGGACCGCTGAAAGCCGGGGGCGTACTCCTGGAAGCCGGCGGGCCGGGCGTACGGCTCGTTCAGTGCGCCGAGCCCCTCTTCGGAGATCGCTGCGGCGATCTGCGGGGCAATCGCGGTGGTGGCCGCGTACGGATCGGTGCCGTTGTTCGCGCCGGCCGGCCGGCCACGTTCGGCGTCCTCTCGCAATGCCAGCAGCGGCACGGTCAGATCCTGGCTCAGCTCGGGATCGGTGCGCAGCCCGGCCGCCAACGCGGACTTCACCCGTCGCACCTGGGCCAGCATCACCTTGGCGTCGTGCGGCCTGGCGTCCGGGTTGCGGGCGGTCGCGCGGGCGACCAGGGCATCCACATAGTCCGGGATCGGACCTGCGGTGGGCAGGCCGGACGGCGGCGGCACGTCCTTGTGTACGTGGGCGTAGGCCACCTGGATCGGGGTCTCGCCGGTGTGCGGCTTGCGGCCGGTGAGCATCTCGAACAGCACCACGCCTGCGCTGTAGACATCGGATCGGGCATCGGCCCTGCCGGTGGTCACCAGCTCGGGCGGCAGATACGAGACGGTGCCGATCAGCAGTCCCGCGGTCGCCGTCGAGGTCTGCGCGGTGACGGCCCGGGCCAGCCCGAAGTCGCCGACCTTGATCTGCCCGCGGTCGGAGATCAGCACGTTCTCCGGCTTGACGTCGCGATGCACCAGGCCGGCCTCGTGCGCGGCGGCCAGGGCGGCGAGCACCGGTTCGATCATGCTCAGCGCCCGGATCGGCGCCAACGGCGCCTCGTGGGAGATGACGCTACGCAGGGTACGGCCCCCGACCAGCTCCATCACGATGTACGGCCGGCCGCCCCCGGTCTGGAAGCCGGCCTGATCGAAACCGGCGTGATCGAAGCCGGAGCCGGTGTCCAGGTCGCTGCCCTGATCGAAGACCGAGACCACGTTGGGATGTGACAGCCGAGCCGCGGACCGTGCCTCCCGGTCGAACTTGCGGGCGAAGTCGGCGTCGTCGCCGAGACCGGGATGCATGACCTTGACCGCCACCATCCGGTCCAGGCGGGTGTCGGTGGCCCGATATACCGTGGCCATGCCACCGCGGGCGACCCGATCGACGATCCGGTAGCGCCCGTCGAGTACGTGCCCGACCAGCGGGTCGCTCGTACTCGTCATCGTCACGCCTGCTCCAAGTTGTTCCGCGAGGGTGTAGCGGGAAAGGGGCCCGGGCCGGCTGGTCGACCCAGGTGCGAGTGTATGGCGGCGCGGAGCCGAATCCAGACCTAACGCGCCGGGCCGTCCCGTGACCTCGTGGCGATAAATGTGCTGACAGCGGACGGCGGACGTGCTTACGATACGGCCCGACAACCCGGAACGGGCATGCCGAAACAGGAGGCTTTGACGATGCGAGCAACGGACGTGGTCCTTCGCCAGCTTCTCTCGACCCCTTCTGTTTCAAGGATTCCGCGTGCCACCAGCTCCCGTCCGCTTTCTCAACCTGGGCATTCTCGCCCACGTCGACGCCGGTAAGACCACTCTCACCGAACAGCTCCTCTATCTCGGTGGGGCGATCGACGAGCCGGGCTCGGTCGATTCCGGTACCACTCGTGCCGACACCCTCGCCCTGGAACGGCGCCGGGGCATCACCATCAAGTCGGCGGCGGTGTCGTTTGCCCTGGCAGACCGGATGATCAACGTCGTCGACACTCCGGGCCACCCGGACTTCATCGCCGAGGTCGAACGCGTCCTCGGCATTCTCGACGGGGCCATCCTGGTGATCTCGGCCGTCGAGGGCGTGCAGCCGCAGACGCGGATCATCATGGGTGCCCTCCAGCGGCTCGGCGTGCCGACGCTGCTGTTCGTCAACAAGATCGACCGGATGGGCGCCGATCTGGAACGGGTGATCGGTCAGATCCGTGCCCGGCTGACGCCCGACGTCCTGCCGATGGGGCGCGTGCTGAGCGCTGGGTCCCGGGCATCGTCGTTTGCCACGTACCGGACGAACGATCCCGCGTTCGCCGAGCGAGCAACCACAACCCTTGCCGAGCACGATGACGGCGTGCTCGCGGCGTACGTCGACGGCACGGTGCTGTCGGAGAGCGATCTGACCGCCGACGTCGCGGCGCAGACCCGGGCCGGCGTGCTGCACCCGATCTTCGCCGGTTCCGCGCTGACCGGGGCGGGGGTGGGCGAGCTCCTGGGATCGCTGACGACGTTGCTGCCCACCGCCGCGGGCGCGATCGACGCACCGATATCGGCCCGGGTCTTCAAGGTCGAGCGCGGCCCGGAGGGAGGCAAGATCGCGTACCTCCGGATGAACGAGGGCACGTTGCGTCCACGCCAACGACTGGAGCTTTCCGGCGGCCGCAGCGGGAAGGTGTCGGCCGTGGAGACCTACGGCTCCCACGGCTGGGGGCCGGCGGATCGGCTCGTCCCCGGAGAGATCGGTCGGGTCTACGGCCTGGCCGCCGTACGGGTCGGCGACGCGGTCGGCGATTTGGCCGTGCAGACCGAACCGCACTTCCCGCCGCCGACGCTCGAGGCCGCCGTTGAGGCACGACGACCCGAGGACGGCCCGGCGTTGCGGACGGCCCTGGTGCAACTGGCCGATCAGGATCCACTGATCAACGTTCACGTCGACGCCGCCGGTCACCCCACCGTGTCGCTGTACGGCCGGGTACAGCAAGAGGTGCTCCAAGCCACCCTTGCCGACGAGTACGGGGTCGACGCGCGC
The DNA here is from genome assembly GCF_007362775.1 of Microlunatus elymi. Lineage (NCBI taxonomy): Bacteria > Bacillati > Actinomycetota > Actinomycetes > Propionibacteriales > Propionibacteriaceae > Microlunatus > Microlunatus elymi. The sequence continues at coordinate 4,092,975 of NZ_CP041692.1, read as the reverse complement.
TTCGCCGACGCCGCGGTGCTGCACATCGAGCGGCCGCGGACAGTGGCTACCGCGGTCGAGCGGCTGAACACCCCGAGCAACCCGTACCAGGCGACCATCGGGCTGCGGATCGAACCCGGCGAGCCGGGGAGTGGGGTGCGCTTTGCCGTCGCTGCCCCGGCCCTCGACATGCCGTTGTATCTGTACGGCGATGTCGAGCGGTTCGCCTCCGCGATCGAACGACACGTCCGGGACGCTCTTGCGCGCGGACACTACGGCTGGGCCGTCACCGACTGCATCGTCACGCTGGTCGAGACCGCATACAGCGTCGCCGACGGACCGCCGTCCAAGCGCGGCCCCACCAGCACGTCCCGCGACTACCGCAAGGTGACGCCGGTGGTCTGCCGGCAGGCCCTCCGGCTCGCCGGCACCCAGGTGTGCGAGCCGGTGCTCCGCATCTCGCTCGAGGTGCCGGAATCCGACGCCGCTGCGCTGCAGACCGTCCTCGGACGGATGCGCGCCCAACCCATAGGCCAATGGCAGGTGGGGATGATGGCACGCATCGAGGCCCGGCTCGTGGCCGCCCGGCTGCACGAGCTGCAGCACCAACTGCCCGACCTCACCGGCGGGGAGGGAATTCTGCAGTACCAGTTCGACGCCTATCAGCCGGTCAGCGGTCGTCCGCCGGTGCGAGCGCGTCAACGCGACAGCGAGCTGCCGGAAGAGTCGCTGACCTGACCTTCGCGGCCCCGAGTGCGTCAGGACAGCGTGCGTTCGAGCAGCTCCTCCAGGCCGAACCGGACGTCGTCGGGACGGACGTCGGGCCTGGCGCCGGCCAGGCCGGGCAGGATATGGGCCGGGTCGGGCAGGAAGCCGAGAATGTCGCTGACGATCCAGAATCGGTTGCCGTCCAGATCCCGATCCAGCACGCCGCCGAGTGCCTGGTAACTCGTTCGGAACGCGTCGGCATCGGCGAGGGTGTGCAACATGGCGAAGTCGGCGCATATGTGGGCGACGTCCAGATCTGCCGGTCCCCACGACATCTCGGCCCAGTCGACGACGCCGGTGACCTGGTCCCCATCCCACAGGATGTTTCCGAGATGGAAGTCTCGGTGCAGCAGGCCGTACGGTGTCGGCGGGGCCCCTGCCTTCCAGATGTCGATGGCCCGGCGCCACAACGCCGGGCGCCGGGCCCAGTCCGGGACCTCCGGAGAGGCCGGACAGCGATAGCTGAAGGTAGGAGCGCGGTCCTGAACGGGCACGGGATGGCGGTGGATCGCCACGGCTAGCCGTGCGAGTTCGTGAACGGCAGTCGTACCCAAGGGGTCCAGTCGGGGCGAGCCGGGTTGCCAGGTCATCAGGTTTGCCGGGGCGCCGGCAACGTCTCCGTACCCGTCCGTGGCGATGAGTCGGGGCAGTAGCACGTCGGAGGTGGCGAGGAGTCTGCACGCAGCCGCTTCCCGCTGAACGTGATCGCGACCCTTCTCAGCCCATACGGCAGGATCGGACCAACGGATGACCACCGGATCGCCGCGGCTGAGCCGGACCTTCCACTTGGTGTTCGTGATGCCGCCGCCCATTTCCGTCACGGCCGCGATCGACGACCGTGTCTGGGATTCGACCCAGATTCGGGCACGCTCATCAAGCTCGAGGTCTGTCATCAGTCCCATCGTTCCAGCTCTGGTGAGGGCGCGGGTGCCGACTTGATGCATCCCCTCGCCGACGACAAAGCTGTCGGTTGCCAGCGGGAAGGGACCGCTTCGGAGCCGGTTTTGCCATGAGGATGGGACCACTGGTTTGCCAGTGATGGGACCACCTGGCTGACGGTTTTGCCAGTGATGGGACCACCGTTGGCGCGCCTGCCGGGGTCTCGGTTGTTCGGCCGATCTATTGGCCCTATGAGCTTCCGGGAGGTTTCGGTGGTCGAGATCCGAGAGATCTTGCGATTGTGGCTGGCGGGTACCGGTCTGCGGGAGGTGGCCCGGTTGTCGGGCACCGATCGGAAGACGGTCCGCCGGTATGTGGAGATGGCGCAGTCCCACGGCCTGGACCGTGACGGGGACGCGTCCCAGCTGACCAGTGAGTTGATCACCGCGGTGGTCGGTGGAGTTCGTAGCAAGCGTCCCAACGGCAAGGGTGAGGCGTGGGAGACGATCGCTGTTCATCATGATCAACTCAAGGCCTGGTTGGATCAGGGCCTGACGTTGACCAAGATCAACATCTTGTTGGGTCGTCGGGGTGTGGTGGTGTCGTATCGGACCCTGAATCGGTATGCGACCAGTGAGTTGGACTTCGGTCGTCGGCGGGCCACGGTTCGAGTCGCTGATTGTGAGCCGGGTGCAGAGTTGCAGGTCGACTTCGGACGACTCGGGATGATCGAAGTTGATCATGGTTCCGGTCAGGTTCGTCGTCGGGTGACGAAGGGGTTGATCTTCACCGCGGTCTATTCGCGGCACATGTTCGTCTATCCGACCTTCGGTGAAACATTGCAGGAGGTGATTGCCGGGTTCGAGGCGGCGTGGGAGTTCTTCGACGGCGTGTTCGCGGTGGTGATTCCGGACAACATGAAGGCCATCGTCGACCGCGCGGACGCGACCGATCCGCGGTTGAACGAATCGTTCCGGGAGTATGCCGAGTCCCGCGGGTTCGTGGTCGATCCGGCCCGGGTCCGCAGCCCGCAGGACAAACCGAGGGTCGAGCGGTGCGTGCAGTATGCGCGCTCGAACTTCTTCGCCGGCGAGTCGTTCAACGGCCTGGACGATTGCCGGGCTCGGGCCGAGCGGTGGTGTGCTGAGACCGCCGGGATGCGGGTCCATGGCACGACCCGGCTCCATCCGGCCGAGGTGTTCACCGCCGACGAGCAGCCGAAGCTGCTGGCCCGCCCTGTGACGCCGTTCGACGTGCCGTCCTGGACCCGGCCGAAGGTGGCCCCGGACCGGCACGTCCAGGTCGCCAAGGCCCTCTATAGCGTCCCGGGCGATCTGATCGGGCAACGGATCACCGCCCGCGCCGATGCGGCGACGGTGAAGCTGTACTGGCGGGCCGAGTTGATCAAGGTCCACCCGAGGGTGGGACCTGGTCGTCGGCAGACCGATCCGGCTGATCTGCCGGCGCATCAGTCGGTCTATGCGATGCGTGATATCGACGCCCTGCAACGCAAAGCCGCGATCCACGGCGACCACATCGGTGTCTATGCCGCGCAGGTGTTGGAGCATCCGTTGCCGTGGACCAAGATGCGGCAGGTCTACCGGCTCCTCGGCCTGGTCAAACGCCACGGCCCAGAAGCGGTCGATGACGCCTGCCGGCGGGCGTTGGAAGCCGAAGTCATCGACATCGGCCTGATCGACCGCATGCTCACCCGCGCCACCACCCAAGCCATCCAGGCCCAGCCCACGCTGCTGCCAGCAACAGCGGACTCGGCGACACCGGGTCCAGCGAGATCGGTGTCAGCGCCGTCCCGGTTCGTCCGAGACACCGGCGACTTCGCCATCCGGCGATCAACGTCAACATCAAGATCAACGTCGAGACCAACACTTTCAAGATCAACAGCAGGTTCCGACTCGTCGTCGGAGACGGTCCGGAGGTTGCCATGAGCACGAGCCAGCGCGCGAGTCGTCGACCGGATGCCGAGCCTGCGGTCAAGCCGATCGAGGTCACCCCGGAGTTGAAGTCGTTGATGCGTCGGTTGAAACTCGGTCAACTCCTCGACACCCTGCCCGACCGGCTCGCGTTGGCACGGTCGAACCGGATGCCGCACCACGACTTCCTGGAAATGATCTTCTCCGACGAAGTCACCCGCCGCGACCGCCAATCCGCCCAACGCCGCGCCAAAGCAGCCCACCTCGACCCGCAGATGCAGCTCCAGGCCTGGGACGACACCACGCCGGCCAGCTTCGATCAGGACCTATGGCAGGAACTCACCTCACTGAGGTTCCTGGCCGATGCCTACAACGTTCTGATCATGGGACCCGTCGGCGTCGGGAAGACGTTCCTGGCCAACGCACTCGGCCACATCGCCGTCAGACGTCACCACAGCGTGCACGCCGAACGCGCCGACAAACTGTTCAAACGACTCCGCGGCGCCCGGCTCGACGGCAGTTACGACGACGAGATGCGTAAACTCCACCGCGTCGACTTGTTGATCATGGACGACCTCGCCCTGCACCGCCTCGAAACCACCGAAACCAGCGACTTCTACGAACTCATCGTCGAACGACACCGCAAAGGCTCCATGATCATCACCAGCAACCGCGAGCCACCCGAAATCCTGACCATGATGGCCGACCCGCTGCTCGCCCAATCCGCGATGGACCGGTTCCAATCAGCCGCCTACGAACTCGTCGTCGAAGGCGAGTCCTACCGCCAACGACAACGGCCCCGACGCGGCAAACCAGCCGAGTCCGACCAGCAGGATTGACCAGAACCCCACCCATCAGCAATCATCGGTCCCACGGTCGACCACCGGGGACGAACCCGGTCCCATCCTCATGGCAAACCGGTGGTCCCTTCCTCCTGGCAGGCGACAAAGCTGTTATCCGTCCGATCTGGCCGAAGTTCCTGCGCCGCGTGGAGTCGGCTGAGCCGGGTGTCCCGTTGGTGGAACGACTTCCGGGCGGGCAGCGCACCTTGGGGCCGGGGACGTTGGCGGGTCCGGGAACCTGAATATGAGGCGCCAGATGGTCAAAATCACCTGCGGACCGCGATTTTCGCGATCTGACGCCTTGATCCCAGGGATCGACGCCGGACGAGCCGGTCCGCGGCGAGCCGGTCCGCGGCGAGCGGTTCGGCACGCTCCAGCGGGAACGCAACAGATCCGTGGTCACTCAACCGGCCGCCCGGCGATCGATCCACTGCGGACTGCGGCGGCATGCTGTCGATCCGTGGGCGTTCTGTTCGACGGAGGGTGGAGGGCCGACTGGGCCTTGATCCATCGTGGCGGCAGGAAGGGCGCTGAATCACGCGGAATACATCCGGTCGTGGTCCATGAGGGCCGGCGTCTGTTCGACCACCTTGACGCTCGGACAGATCTGCAACTCGTCGATGTCACATCCTTCGCCGGCGGCTCGATCCTGGTCATCTACCGGCCTTGACCCCGGCCCAGATCACAAGGCCGGCGTAGCGGGCCAGGTCGCCGCCTTGGTGCACCACAATCATTCGAATCGACCTCAGGAGAATCCCGTGCGACCACTCATCCTTCGTCACAGCTTGTCCCTCGACGGCTACAGCGCCCCGCCGCCAGGGGTGCCTGAAGACTTCTTCGTGGAGTACGACAACGATCCGGAGTTCGTGACACATATGGCCGAGGTGCTCGGCAGCGCGGGCGTACACGTGATGGGTGCTCAGGCCTATCAGGACATGGCGGGGCATTGGCCGTTCCAGGATGGGCCGGAGGCCGATGCGATGAACCGGATCCCGAAGGTCGTGTTCTCCCGCAACCCGATCCCGACGCCGTGGGCGACCACAACCGTGTGCTCGGGAGATCTGGCCCCTGAGATCGCCGCGTTGAAAGCAGAAGAGGGCGGGCCGATCCTTGCCCACGGCGGCGTACGTTTCGCGCAGGCGTTCGTCCGGGCTGATCTGGTCGACGTGTACCACCTGTTGATCACGCCGGTTGCGCACGGCAGTGGCAGTCAATTGTTCACCGAGTTCACGACGCTGAGATTGGTCGAGGCGAGATCATTCCCGCGAGGCAACTTGGCGCTGACCTACACCCGTCCGGATACCGCCACCCGGACGCCGTAGCACCATCGGTCGGCGACGGAATCCGGCGGTGAGGGTCTAGCCGCGAGCTCAACCTAGCCTCGATCTTTCGTCTGGCTCGTTGTTGATCATGGTTGTAGTGGTTGAGGCTTCGATCGATGGTGTGGGCAGGGGTGGGCTCCGGCGCTGTGTCCGCCGGTTCTCCGTGGTCCTTGGTCGTTGGGGTAGGGGCTGGTTGGTCAGGCGGTGCTCAGGCTGGTCCAGGCGTGGTCGATGTAGTGGTTCCAGGGCCAGCCGCGTGGGAGTCGCAGGAGGTGTCGGCGGCTGGTGTGGATGATGCGTCCGGCCACGGCGAGGATGCGGAAGCGGAGTCGTTTGGGTTCCCACCGGCGGATGTCGGCGGTGGGTTCGAAGGCCAGGGTCTGGGTCCAGGCCAGGAGGTCGGCTGCCAGGGCGACGATCTCGACCCAGATCCGGTTCTGGTTGTAGCCGTGGAAGGGCAGGTTGCGTAGTCCGGTGTCTTTCAGGGCGCGGATCCGGTCTTCGCAGCGGGCGCGTTGGCGGTGTCGGACTTCCAGCACCGGGATGGTCCAGCCCGGGCCGCGGGTGTTGGTGGCAAAGCAGGTGACCCGCCAGCCGTTGTGATCGGTCAACCTCAGCTGGGCGCCGGGATGGGGCCGTTCCCGGCGGGCGATCACCCGCATCTGGGCCGGCCACTCGTCCTGGCCACGGGTCAGGGGTGGCATCCACCGGGTGAGTTCGGCGACCTCGGCACCCTCACGCCGATCACCGTTGCTGTCCAGGGCCGGCTGCCAGGCCTGGTCCGGGATCGTCTCGATCGCGGCCGCGACCCGGTTGCTGGCCTTGAACCCGACGCTGTATTCCAGACCGGCAGCGATGACGTGGTCGAGGAAGTCTTTGTTGCCTGGTCCGGAATCGGTCCGCACCAGCACCGCGTCGCGTTCACCGGGCGGGAGTTGAGCCAGGGCGTGGTCCAGGGTGTTGATGTGGTCGGCACTGTCCATCGCCGAGGCCCATCCCGGCCGCAGATCGATGGCCAGCGTGTCGGCGGTGCCGTGTTCGCCGTGATCGACGAACGCGCAGATCGGATGGAACCCGTAACCCCGCTTATAGGTCCGGCCGGCGCCTTGTTTGTCCGAATGCGCGGTCACCAACGTGGGATCGATATCGATGATCACCTGCCCGCCATCGCGCTGCCCGGACGGTCCCGACACCGGCCGCCGCCGGGCCCAGACCCGGCCCCGGGCCGTCGCGTGAACCGAGCGGATCGCGGTCACCACCTCATCGACATCGGCGGCCAGTGTTGTGAACAGTCGTGAGATTATCGGGTCCGAGGCCACCGGGCCGAACACCTCAGGCTGGGCCCGGACCGCGGCCACATCGGCCAGACAATCCCCACCCAGGGCGACCGCGACAGTCACATCGAGCAGGATCTTGCCCGGATCATGCACGTAGCGATCGGCCCGCCACCGAGCCAACGCCCTCGACAAGGCCCGATCCAGACCGGCAGCCCGGATCGTCTCGGTCAACAACAACGCACCCGACGACGAAATCAACGACTCACGCCTGGGATCAAGAACCAGTCCGCCACCTCGGTTACGCTTCACCTGCGGAGTGCCTTTCCCCTTGGATGATTCACGACTCAGACAATCGCTAGTCTTCCAAGCAGGACAGGCACTTCCGTGTTTCAACCCACGGTCACAACACCAAGATCACGAAATATCGAGGCTAGAGGCGACAGCACTCCGCACCTGCCCGGTCGACCATCCGGCTCCGGGGCAGGGGTAACGGGGTGTGTTGTCGGGTGCACGCGAATTCCAGTCGCGGGGAGCATCGCGCGTCTGGGACGGTGTTGGGGTGTCAACGACTGACCTTATGCCTGGGGTGATCCTTCGGGGATGATCGACCCTGATGAAGTCGGCGCTACGGCGATAGTGGATCGGCCGCTCGGGAACGGCACGGGCGCGGCTTCAGGAGACCTCCGTTTGGTCACGGTCAACCGCGGTGATGGTCTGGCGCTGCAGCTGGTCCGAAAGACGTTTCGGCCGCTACGCTCAGGCCCGCATGCCAAGCACTCGCGCCGGCGAGATCACTGGGCCTACTGGCGTCGGGAGCTGACCGCTTACGAGTCCGGGATTCTTCCGGCCGGCCCAGGATCAAGTCTGAAGCCGCCGGTCGGGCTATCGATCGCGCATCGGACGCCAGCCTGGTTGACTGCCCTTCGTGCGCGGCTACGTGGGAAGCATCGTGTTCTTGGCAGAAGCAGTCCTTCTGGTACGGGATCACGACTTCTTCACCCATCAGCCGCTGTGGACGTTGCCGAGCGGTGGCATTGAGGAGGGCGAGACGCCGGCAATTGCGGCGGCGCGCGAGTTGGTCGAGGAGTCCGGCTGCACGCTCGACCCAGCGCAGTTCCAGCTGATCGCGACGTCAGAGGTCCGGCGCGGCGGCGTTCAGCTGTCACAGAGTTGGAACTTCACCGCCACGACGACCGATCCACACCTTGAACCGGCTGACCCCGACGGCACCGTCGATGATGCGCAATGGTTCGAAGTCGACCGAGCCGTCGAACTGCTCGCCCTGCATCGTTACGATCCAATCCGCGAGCCGGCGATCAGATTCCTCAACGGGGAGCGTGGCTTGCACTGGACGTTCGAACTCACCGATGACACGAGCGATCAGCCGGTATTTCGGTGGCATCCGCCGCGGCTCTTTCGTCGGTAGACCGTTACAGAGTTGCCGGGGAATTCGTCACGGTGCTGAGTCCCTTCGCCGATCAACACCGGTTGCGCCACGGCGAACTGGCGGCGGAGTCACCGGTCTGAGCGCACGGCGTTATCACCGGGGCGGCTTCCGACCGGTCACGTGGACCAGTCCAAGTGCCGGCGGATCGCCACCGAGCTGTTGATAGGCCGCGATCACGCTGCGCATCTCGGGGTTGCCGTCGACCGCACGTTCCCAGCGCAGCCACAGATCCAGGCTGTCCTGCGGTACCCAGGCTCGGACGTCGATCAGCTTGCCAGTCAACGCGGTGTGCTTGGCCCACCAGTCGGCCGGATGCCAGCTCAACACCTCGAACGCGGCGAGGTCGACGAGCGCCGGAAGCGGGTCGCTGATGTACGGGTCTTCGCGCAGCGACGGGGTTGCGAAGGCCAGCACACCGCCGGGCTTGAGTGCGCGAACCAGACGTGGCAGGAAGTGCACGTCGGTCCCGAAGTACTCCCAGGCGTCGAGGCTAACGACAGCGTCGTACTCGCTTTCGGGAAGCTCGAGCGTGCGAATGTCGCCCTGCAGCGGCCTGACGAGCTGACCGACGCCCGCATCCCGATACGTCTGGGCGGCTTCGTCGGTGGCGATCCACAAGTCGAGCGCATCCACTCTGACCCCAGCTTCGCGGGCGAGGAACACTGCCGTGGCGCCGCGGCCGGTGCCGACGTCGAGCACCTTTTGTCCCGGCTTCAGATCGAGATCGGTCCAGAGTTCTTCCAGCTGCCACAACGGATTGGGTCCCATGTCGAGCGACATCACCCACTCCGGATCGTAGGTCGATGATCTTGGGTACCGATCCGGCAACGACAACAGCTCGGGTTGCAAGCCTGCCTCCGTGCTCGAGTTATGCGAACTCCGCTGCCCGGGTCAACGTGCTCCGGGCGGCCTGATCACCTGCACCGTGTCAGCCTTCTGCGGATAAGGCCAGCGACTTTCCAATTCCGAGAACGACCTTTGCCCTGAGGTGGGGAGATCGGCGGGCTAGAGGGGACTTGCCCGGCGACGTGTTCGAAACCCTGCGATTGAGGCGCCAGGTTGCGGATATCAGCTGCTGGGCGCCAAATTGCTCGACTGGCGCCTCAATATCAGGGTCTCGGGCGAGACCGGGCCCCGGTATGGGTGCGTAACCTCCTGCAACTCTGCTCGGAAGGCGTCGCGTTCAGTGTCGGAGGGTGGCCAGGGCGTCGACGTTGCGCTCGACCTCGCTCCGCCACCACGGCTCGTACCGCCGGGCAGGCAGAAGCGCCCACCACAGCAGTGAGGACCAGCCGAGCAGTTGAGTGCGGATCTGGTCGATCCGCTCTGCGTCCTCAATCGGCAGCCCGAGACGATGTCGTTGGTCGGCGAGGACGGCGATCAGGTCTGGTGTCTCGGGCACGCCCGAGGTCAACTGGGCGTATGCGGCGTCCCAGGCCCAATGTGCGTTGCGCGGGATCGGATCGATCAGCCGCCATGGACCCGCCGTGGTCGCGGAGACGGCGTTCCAGAAGTGGACGTCACCGTGGCCGATCGTGTGGCCGCCCCATGAACGAAGCCATTGATCATCGGCGTCGATTCGCGTGAGGACAGCCGCCGCCGCTCCGGGACAGTCGGCTTCGATCGCCTTCCGGGTGTAGGTCGTGACGAACTCGGCGTCGATCGGGTAGGTGGGCAGTGACACATCGGCGGCAACCTGCTGAAACCGGGCAGCGCAGCGCATCACGCCCAGGACGTCTTCGAGCCGATCGGACCTCGCTCGGAGGGGGAGATCTTCGAGGAGTAGCCACTGCTGGTTGTTCTCTGCGAATGTGCCGGTGGCGAGGACGCGGGCGACGATGTCGACGGCGCGAGCACTGATGGCCGGCATCCATACGGCTTCGAGTTCTCCGGGCCCGACCTTGAGGTAACACGAAGCGTCGGAGCTGATCAGCCGTCCTCGGAACAGGCGCGCCTGATCCGGTGGATCCGGGCGAAGATCACGTACGAGCCGGCCGAGTTCGCGATCGCGGAGGACGACAGCCGCCTGCGTTGGCTCCGTGGTCACCGGATCAGACAAGCACATCCCGGCCGGATCAGCACTCGGATATCGACCGGTTGAATCACCGATGGGATCCTGCTCACATTCTGGACGAGGCGCTCAGCGTGCAGCCGGGGCTGAGGTAGCGTTCGGTGCGTCAAGAGCGCCAGTGTCAAGTCCCGGCTTGCTGGCCGGCAACCCTCCTCCGCGGCGGGGTGCCCCGGGTGGAGACATGGCCCGACTGGACCGCCGGGCAAGCGCGGACCCATCCCCAAGATCCGGGTCCCTGATGAGAGGACCGAGACACCTGGCGATTCAATTCCTATACATCCTAGTGAATCACTAGGGTATATCTGAGTTTGGAACCTGATCATGAGAGGACGACTCCCACGATGGCCCCGGAGGCAGGCACGGTCGACACCTAAGGGTCCGAGAACCATCCGACACGAGCCGACGTTTCCGCTGCTTGACCTACTGGACCGAACAGCACCTCAATCCCGGCGTGGCCGGCTCGGCGCCGATCACCGCGCAGGGCACTGGCACACCCGGCAGCAGCGCACCGCGCAACCACGTTGCAGAAGGAGCACAGTCATGACCGTCATCGATACCGGCCTAGTCGATCACGAACGGAGCTGGCATGAGCTGCGGGCCGAGCGCTTCCGCCAGCTGAGCCGTCCCGATTCGCCATTGGCCCAGACCGGGCTGTACTGGCTGACCGAGTCGCCGCTACGGTTTCCGGAGGTCCCCGGTCAGTGGTCGGTTCAGGATGATCAGCTTCTCGGGTACGCGGACGAGGGCGACAGTCTGCGCAGGCCGGTCAGTCAGGAGTTGATCACCGGCACCATCCGTCAGTCGGTGGGCGAGGCGGGGTCGGTGATCATTGCCGAATACGGCCGACTGGACGAGACCGCGAGACGGATCGAGTTGATCAAGCGGACCGCCAGTCTGGCCTTGCGGGTCTACGATCCACAGGCCGTGAGCCGGACCGCGTTCCGAGGCGTGCCAGCCTTTGCCTTCGATCCGGGCTGGGTGATCCGAGCCGAATTCCGCCGATTCGGCACGCCGCGGACGATCACCGTGGCGGGCGCTCAACCGGGCCTCCGGCATCGTCAGGAGGCGATCGGCGAGGTGTCGTTCCGCCGCGGTGGGGTCGAGCATCGGCTGACCGTGGTCACCGGCGCCCGGACCAGCATTCTGTTCTCCGACGTGACCAGCGGCGCCGAGACCGCACCCTGGCGGGTGTTGCCGGTAGTGGTCGGCGACGACGGCAGCGAGGTCGTGCTGGATTTCAACCAGGCGGTCGATCTCCCGTACGCATTCAACAACTTCGGCACCTGCCCGCAACCACTGGCCGAGAACCGGATGGACCTCGCGGTCACCGCCGGCGAGCAGGCACCGTACCCAGTTGATCTTGATCAGCCGGTATCGACGACATCGTTGGACTCGACGGCGGTGCATGCAGCATGAGGGTGTCCCAGATCAGCACCACCGCCGAACCGATGCTCGACGAAGAGATCAACCAGGTCACCGTCGACGACTTCAAGCAGATCTTCCGCCGCCATCCGGCCGGGGTGTCGGTGATCACGCTGCGCACCGGCGACGCCCGACCGGTCGGATTCTCCGCGACCTCGGTGATCTCGGTGGCCGCTGCGCCACCTTCCGTCGCCTTCTCGCTGGCCGCGACCTCGCGGTCCTGGCCGTCGGTGGCGCGCAGCGAGTCGCTGGTGATCAACTTCCTCACCGCCGACCAGGCAGACGCGTCGTTACGCTTCGCTGCCACCGACGTGGATCGCTTTGCCCACGGCGATTGGAGCGTGTTGGACACCGGTGAGCCGGTGCTCGACGGTGGACACAGCTGGTTGCGCGGCCAGGTCAATCGACGGATACCGGTCGGCCCGAGTTTCTTGATCATCGTCGACGTGCTGCAGACCGTGATCCGCAGTGAGGCGGCGCCGCTGGTCTATCACGATCGTCGGCACCACACCTTGACCGCGCGCGACGGGAGCGTCCGTGGCTGAGGTGGTGGCGGCACTCACGTCTTGGATCGTCGCCCGCGCCGGCGTGGTCGGCCGGCTGCTGGAAGGCTGGGTGCTCGCGCCCCGGTAAAGTATCCGGGTGAACGTGCTGATCGGCGTCGGAGCTCAGGTGAAGCTGGCCCGACTGATGCTGACCACCGACACGCGATCCGTACGGGGCGATCTCGGCCCCTTCCTGGAGGCGGCGGTGGCCGGCGGTGTTGATCTTGTCCAGATCCGCGAGCCGGGACTTGATCATGAAACCGAACTGGCTGCGCTGCGTACGGCCTGGGATGTGGCCGCCCGGCATCGGCATCTGGTGGTGGTCACCGACTCGGATCGACTGGCGACCGACTTCGGCGCCGACGTGGTCCAGCTGAGCAACCCGGGAGACAGCGCCGAATTGGCTGACTTCAAGGCTCGGCTGGGACGCTTCACCCGGCTCGGCGCCGAGGTGGCGACCGGAGCGGAGCTCCAGCGGCTGCTGGACGAGCCGGCGATCGACTATTTGCTGGTCGACGCCGCCGACGACTTCGCGCTCGCCGAGCAGGCGGCCGCGGCGGCCCCGGTTGCCGAGGTGGCTTCCAAGCCCTGGTTCGCGGTCGGCGAGTACGACGCCGCGCGGCTGGAGCAGGCGATCGCGGCCGGAGTCCGTCGGATCGCCGTCAGCCGCACCCTGACCGAGGCCGACGACCCTCGTACGGCCGCGCGCGAGCTGTCGCAACGGCTGCGCGAATTCTGGTCCGCCGACCCGGACCTCACCCGTCTCACCTTCGCCGCCCTGGCCGAACAGGCCTGAACGCCGTGACTTCCGCCGAGTTGTCAGCGGTAGAAGGCGCTGGAGCGCGCCCTGCCGCTGACAAGTCGGGGAGGGGTGTGCTGGTCGGGGTGCTGCTGTTGGTGTTGGTGCTGTTGTCGGGCTGCGGGGCGACCACGGCGGGCCATCCGACCTCCGGCGCGAGCGTCGATCCGGTGTCCGGGCTGCCGTACCTCGATCAAGATCAACTTCCGCCGCAGGCAAGGCAGACGATCAAGCTGATCGACGCCGGCGGGCCCTACCCGTACGACGAGGACGGTTCGGTCTTCGGCAATCGGGAAGGCATCCTGCCACAGGAGCCCAACGACTACTACCACGAGTACACGGTGCCGACGCCGGGCGAGAGCGATCGCGGTGCGCGCCGGATCGTCACCGGTGATCACGACACGATCTTCTACTACACCGATGATCACTACGACAGCTTCTCCAGGGTTCGCCGATGACCGGCGACGATCTCGAGTCGACCATCCGCCGGATTGCCTCCGGCGGAGTTGTCGAGGTGTCCGACAGCACGCAACTGGAGCAGCGGCTGCGTCTGGCCGGCTGGAACGTACGAGTCCTTGATCATTTCAGCGACCGGCAGGGCTTCTACCGCAACATCGCAAGCGGGCTTGACTTTCCGGCCTACTCCGGTCACAACTTGGACGCACTGTGGGACTCGCTGCGGGCGGTGCCGCCGAAGACCGCGGTGATCATCTTCTGGCAAGACTTCGCGGCCACCGACCCCGCCTACGCCGATCGGGCGCGCGCGGTACTGACCGACCGAACACAAGCAGGGCCCGAATTCGCCGTGATCTTGGACCAGCGAGGCTGATCACTTCCGCCGGGGTGTGCTCTCCCGGATGATCACCGAGCCGTCGACCGGCACCACCTCGCTGTCCGGGTCCTCGGTCAGTGCCAGCGTGACCGCGACCCGGCCGATCTGCTGCAGCGGAAGCGCGACCGTGGTCAGCGCGGGGGAGACGTCGCGCAGGGTCTCGATGTCGTCGAAGCCGGCGATTGCGATGTCCTGACCCAACTGCATTCCGGTGGTGCGGAAGTAGGCCATCGCCCCGACAGCCATCACGTCATTGACCGCGAACACCAACTCCACATCGGACAACTCACGCCGATGCAGTTCGGCCGCGGCCACAAAGCCGCCGTCACGGGTGAATTCGCCGTGCACGATCTTGCGTTCGGGGACCTGCACGCCGAGCTCGGTGCACCGGTCGACGAAGCCGCGGACTCGTTCCCGGGCGGTCAGCAGTCCATCCGGACCGGCCAGCACCGCCATCGACTCGTACCCCAGCCCGATCAGCTGCTCGGCCAGGTCGGCGGCTGCCTCCTCGTTGCGAATGGCCACCGTACGGAACGGCATCGTCGGCTGGGCGATCACGATCACCCGACCGCCGGCCTGCTCGTACGCGGTCAACTCGGCCTCGAGTTCCTCGGCGGCCCTCGGATCGGTACGGCGGCTGCCGACCAGCATCAGTGAGCGTGGCCGCATCCCGCGCAGCGCCCGGACCAGTTCGGCCTCTCGCTCCGGCCGCCGTTCGGTGATCGACATGGTGACCACCAGTCCCTCGTCCTCCGCCGCGCGCATCACACCGGAGGCGATCGAGGAGAAGTAGGGGTCGGCGATGTCGGAGACCACCAGCGCAACGGTGTTGCTGGTGCCGCGGGCCACCGCCTGGGCGGAATGGTTGGCCGAGTAGTTCAGCTTGCGGGCCGCCGCCAGCACCCGCTGGCGATACTCCTCGCGCACGGTTCGGGTGCTCCCGTTCAGCGACCGTGACGCGGTCGCCAGGGAGACGCCGGCCTCATGGGCCACGTCGCTCAGCGTCGCGCTTCGGCGCACCGGGGGATGACCGGGGCGTCCGGTCGTTGATCCGCCGGATCCGGCGGCATCGTCGGATTGGTTCACGGCACTACCCTAGACACGCGCTTTCCCTTCTGGCCACCGCCCAAAGTCGGAAAGTCATGATTGACGAACGCTCATTGCTCCGATTAGTGTGGCAAGCGCTTTCCATTTCTGAGCCTTAGAGAGTTGGTCACCGTGGCACACAATGAGGTCGGCATCATCGTCAACGGCGTCACCGGACGGATGGGTTACCGCCAGCATCTGGTCAGGTCGCTGCTGGCCATTCAGGCCGACGGCGGCGTCGAGTTGTCCGACGGCCGGCGGGTCGGCATCCGCCCGGTCCTGGTCGGTCGCAATGCCGAGAAGCTGGCCGAGATCGCCAAGCGGCATGAGATCGCCGAGTGGACCACCGACCTGGACGCCGCGCTGGCCGATCCCCGGATCGACATCTACTTCGACAGCCAGTTGACCAGCGCCCGGGTGCCGGCGGTCAAGAAGGCCATCGCGGCCGGCAAGAACATCTACGCCGAGAAGCCGATCGCCGAGACCTCCGAGGAGGCGCGGGATCTGATCGCGCTCGCCGAGGAAGCCGGGGTGAAGAACGGGGTGGTACACGACAAGCTCTACCTGCCCGGTCTGCGCAAGCTGCGTCGGCTGATCGACTCCGGCTTCTTCGGCCGGATCCTGTCGGTCCGTGGCGAGTTCGGCTACTGGGTCTTCGAGGGGGACTGGATCCCGTCCCAGCGGCCGAGCTGGAACTACCGCTCCGAGGACGGCGGCGGCATCGTTTCCGACATGTTCCCGCACTGGAATTACGTGCTGGAGGGTCTGTTCGGTCAGGTCCGTTCGGTGTACGCGCAGGCGGTAACCCACATCGACGAGCGGGTGGACGAGCAGGGCAAGCCGTACACCGCGACCGCCGACGACGCCGCCTATGCGGTGTTCGAACTGGAGGGCGGAGTGATCGCGCAGCTCAACTCCAGTTGGGATGTCCGGGTGCATCGCAACGAACTGGTCGAATTCCAGGTGGACGGCACCTTGGGCAGTGCGGTAGTCGGACTGTTCGGCGCCGAGATCCAGCCACGGACCGCGACCCCGCGACCGACCTGGAATCCGGACGTCAAAGATGATCATGACTACCTGGCCGACTGGCATCAGGTGCCGGAGACCACCCCGATGGGCAACGGCTTCCGGGCGCAGTGGGAGGACTTCATCCGGCACGTGCTGGACGACGGCCCGCACCCGTACGACTTCCGGTCCGGGGCACGCGGCGTCCGGCTGGCCGAGTTGGCGTTGCGGAGCTCGGCCGGCGGCAAGCGGATCGAGGTGCCGGCCGAATGACCGCCTTCTCGCTGCTTGATGATCATGGTCGACTGACCTCGTACGAGTCCGGAGCGGTCGAACCGCTGACCCGGCCGACCGGGCGGTTCAGGAGCCGGATCGCTTATGCGGCAGCACATGTGGTGCCGTACGCCTGGTCCGACAACGTGCCCGGCGCGCCGGCCGAGATCGACTGGGACGCCACCCTCGGCTTCCGTCGGCATCTGTGGTCCTGGGGGCTCGGCGTGGCCGACGCGATGGACACGGCGCAACGCAACATGGGTCTCGATGCCGCCGCGACCCGCGAGCTGATCGCCCGCAGTGCGGCCGAGGCGAGGACCGAGTCCGGCTTTGATGATCTTGCCGACGCCGTGGTGGTGGGTGTCAACACCGATCACCTCGACGAGCCGGAGATCAGCCTCGATCGGATCAAGGCCGGTTACCTTGATCAACTCGAATTCACCCAGCAGCAGGGCGCGGGTGTGGTGCTGATGGCCAGCCGGCATCTGGCCCGGACAGCGCAGTCACCACAGGACTACGTCGATGTCTACTCCGCGTTGCTGGAGCAGGCCGAGTCGCCGGTGATCCTGCACTGGCTGGGGGAGGCGTTCGATCCGCAGCTGGCCGGCTACTTCGGCAGCTCCGACGCCGCGGAGGCGAGCAAGATCGTCTTGCAGATCATCGGCGAACACGCCGACAAGGTCCGCGGGATCAAGATGAGCCTGCTGGATGCCAACGCCGAGATCGCTGTCAGGGCAGAGCTTCCGGACGGCGTCAGGCTGTTCACCGGCGACGATTTCAACTACGTCGGACTGATCGAGGGCGACGGCGAGCGACACTCCGATGCACTGCTGGGCGCCTTCGCCGCGGTCGGCCCGAACGCGTCCGCGGCGATCCAGGCGCTGGACGCCGGTGATCATGATCGGTATCGGTCCATCCTCGGGCCGACCGAGGCCCTGTCCCGGCAGATCTTCGCCGCGCCGACCTTCTACTACAAGACCGGTGTCGCCTTCCTGTCCTGGCTGAACGGCCACCAGCCCAGCCCGGCCATGATCGGCGGACTGCACAGCGCCCGCAGCCTGCCGCATCTGTCCGAGATCGTCCGACTCGCGGCCGAGGCTAACGCGCTGTCCGATCCCGATCTTGCTGCCGCTCGGTGGCACGGATTGCTGTCCCTGAACGGAATCGAGGCAGGACGGTGACGCACGGACGGTTCTCCCTCAACCAGGCGACGATCAAGTACGCGTCCCTGGCCGAGGCTTTGCAGGTGGCCGTTGACACCGGCTACGAGTCGATCGGGCTGTGGCGTGAGCCGGTCCAGGAGGTCGGGCTGGACAAGGCCGTCGAGCTGGTCACTGACTCCGGTCTGCGGGTCTCCAGCCTGTGCCGCGGCGGCTTCTTCACCGGCCAGCCGGGGCCGGTCCGCGACGCCGCGCTGGACGACAACCGGCGAGCCCTGGACGAGGCTCGTCGGCTCGGCACCGACACCCTGGTGCTCGTGGCCGGTGGGTTGCCCGAGGGTGATCGTGATCTTGCCGGAGCCCGGGAGCGGGTCCGCGACGCCATCGGTGAGCTCGCCGACGACGCCCGGGCAGCGGGTGTCCGGCTGGCGATCGAGCCGCTCCATCCCATGTATGCAGCGGATCGGGCCGTGATCAACACCCTTGGTCAGGCTCTTGACATCGCCGAGCAGTTCCCGGCCGAGGTGGCCGGCGTGGTGGTGGACACCTTCCACATCTGGTGGGATCCGCAGGTGCTGGAGCAGATCGCGCGCGCCGGCGCCGGTGGCCGGATCACCAGCTACCAGGTCTGCGACTGGATCACCCCGTTGCCGGCCGACAACCTGCTGTCCCGGGGCATCGTCGGTGACGGTCACATCGACTTCACGCCGATCACCCGGGCCGTGGTCGCGGCCGGCTACACGGGCGACATCGAGACCGAGGTCTTCCACGCCGACGTCTGGGCCCGGCCGTACGCGGAGGTGGCCGCCGAGGTCGCCGATCGCTACCACCGGCTGATCGAACCCGACCTCTGATCCCGCCGCCTCCTCGGCGTTCCCGCGCACCGTTGGCGCAGCCGCGCAGGTACGAACTTGCGCGGGAGCGCCGTGGGTGCGCGGGAAGAGTGCCCGGCGGCAGGGAAGTGCGCGGGAAGCGGTGACGGGCAGCGGAGTCAGCGGGTCAACTCGGCGAAGCGCTGGAGGTAGAGCGGCCAGCCGTTCGGAGCGGACACGCCTCGACCGACAGCCTGCCAGCCGTCGCCGTGCCGATCCAGGTTGCGATGCTCCAGCTCGACCCGGGTGCGGTCGGGCGTCTCGGCGACGAAGCGCACCTCGACCTCGCTGCAGCGGGCCGGATCGGACTCGAGTTGCCAGTTCGGTCCGATGTCCCAGCTGATCACGAACCGTGCCGGCGGCTCGAACGCGAGCACTCGGGCCCAACGGCATTCCGATCCGTCCTCGCCGCGGTCGTACACGTTGCCGCCGACGTGGCGTTCGAAGATCGTTTCGGCGATGGGGGAGTCGAGCAGGTTCTGCTCGCGCGGTTTGATCTTGTCGAACTGCTCGGTGAAGATCGCGAAGGCGCGATCGGCCGGGATGTCGACGACGACGTGATGCCGGATCGCCGGCTCGGTCGTGGTGTCAGTCATGATCGTTGTCCTTCCGCTGCGCGGCTTCGGCGTCCGCGAGTTGTTTGAAGTTGGCCAACGTGCTGGCCCAGAAACGGTCGAGATCGGCCCGCAGAGCGGCAATGCCCTCGGGCTTCACCCGGTAGACGCGACGGGCGCCGTCCGGCCGGAACCCGACCAGGTCCGCCTCCCGCAGCACCTTCAGGTGTTGGGAGATCGCCGGTTGGCTGATCGGCAGTTCCCCGGTGAGTTCGGCGACCGTACGCGGCCGCTCGACCAGGCGTTCGAAGATCTCCCGCCGCCTGGGATCGCCGAGGGCCGTCCACCCGTCGACCTGATAAGTGGTCACGAATCATAAGGTTGCACTTATGCACGTTGGTGTCAATCCCGTGTAGGTTCAGGTCTGACTTTCGGCCATCACGAAGGAGTGAGCCCGTGGACGCCACGCAGCCGTCAACACCAAGATCATCACGACTTTCTCGACGCCTCCTGATCGGCGGTGCCGCCGCCACCCTCGGCACCGGGATCGCGGCGCGACAGCTGACGCCGGCCGCCGCCGTTCCACCGGTGAAGGCGGACGGCATCACGATCAGCAAGATCACCGACATCACCGGCCCGGACCTGACCGGCCGATTCGGCTTGAGTTGGGTTGATCTCGGCATTCCGGTGCGCTGCCCGGACGGTCGAACGTTGTACGTGTTCGGGGACAGCTTCGGGCCGGCCTGGGGAGAGAACTGGCGATCGCCCACCGCAGCCTGGTCCCGTACTCGCGGCCTGCCGTCGGGCGTCCGTGTTGATCAGGCGGTCGGCGGCAACTGGGCCACCCAGTTGATCCCGTACCAGCACGGCGACGAGATCTCGACCATCATCCCGTCGGATCTGATCACCATCGGCGACACGATCTACCTGCAGGCGGTGGTCAACCAGGGCTTCGGCAACGTGATCTGGAGCGGGATCTGGACCTCCACCGACAACGGGGCGACCTGGCAGGATTCGGGTGCGCGTTTCCCCGGCGCGGCGCACAACCAGATGTGGCAGCTCTTCACCTGGGCGCTCGGGTCGGACGGCTGGGTTTACGTGTATTCGGCGAAGTTCCTCCGAGCGAGCCCGATGATCTTGCATCGGGTGCGGCCCGAGCGGTTGACCGATCCCGACGCGTACGAACCGTGGGGAGTCGCCGGCGGTCGGTGGCAATGGGGCGCCGGCCCGGACCCGGTGACGGACGGCATCATCGGCGAGATGTCGCTACGACAGTTGGGAGATCGTTGGGTCTTCACCTGGTTCAATCCGGACCAGTATCGGATCGACGCGATGGTTCTTGATCATCCGAGCCAGGACCTGCGGCAGACCGAATCCGTCACCCTGCTGCACGGCACCAGCTGGGACGCGCAGGACACCAACCACGTGGCCCAGCTCTACGGCAGCTACGTCATCCCCGGTTCCCGGTTGGACGACCTGCACCTGACCGTGAGCCAGTGGAACACCAGCGACAACAGCGTTTATCACGTCTCGCAGTACCGATTCCGCGGTCTCGGCCGCTGGTTGTAAAACGATCAGTCGACGGGGCCGAGGAGCTCGCCGACCGAGAGCTCAGTGCCGGCGTACCGCAAGCCGATCCGCTCCCCGCGCCGATATTCGGTACGAGTGCGGTAACCGGCAGCCGTGGGATCGGTGTGCTCGTAGATCGCGTCCCGCGTGATCACCCAATACGTCGGGTAGCCGGCCGAGCCGTAGATCGCCGGCTTGACCGTGAGATCGCGCATCACCGACTCGTCGGACACCTCGACGACGAGAAGTACGTCGGCAGGTTTCCAGACAGAGAGCCGATCGCTCAGCTGTCCTGCTGGTTCGGCTCCCGCCCGACGGACCCAGCAGTCGGGGTCAGGTAGCGAATCACCGGCCGACAGAGTGGACCCGGTGACGATGCCGCCGGCGACGTCGCGCAGGATTCCGCCGATCCGAAATGCGGTCTCTCCATGCCATTCTCCGATCACCACCGGCACCACCTCCCCGTCGATCAGCTCGACCCGAGCGTCGAACGCACCGGCCTCGTAGGCGCGCAGGAAGCCGTTCGGGCTCCACCGGTAGGTCTGGTCCGCGGCACTGGTCACGTCCGCCAGACTAATCGGGGCAGCCGACAAAAGGCACTGCCGAGCTGAGGGGACCTAGCCGCGGTATCGGCTCGAGGTGGTGGTGGCCGACTGGCGTCATGTCGGTCGTGTGTTCGACGCGAGACGATGTGGGCGCTGGACCCTAGGAAGCGATCAGCTGCGTCACCGCATCTGCAACCTGTTTTGGTAGTTCCTCGGGAAGGAAGTGTCCGCACCGGAGGGCAACGGTATGCACGTCGGCGGCCCAGCTTTCCCAGATCCGCACTGGATCGAAGGGCAGCCGCGCTTCGCCCGGATCCTGCCAGGCGGCGAGGACGGGCATTGTCAGGCGTCGCCCCTCGGCCTGATCACGTTCGTCCTGGACTCCGTCAATGAATGCGCTGGCTCGGTAGTCGTCACAGATGGCATGTATGGCCTCAGGTCGACCGGCGGCGCTCAAGTAGTGAGCTCGGACATCCGGCGGGATCGCTCCGGGCACCTCGGTCCACGTATCGAGGAAATGCCCGAAGAACACGTCGGGATCAGCGCCGATCAGCCGCTCGGGTAGGTCAGTGGGTTGAGCAAGCAGATACAGGTGGAAGGCGAACACACCGCCCGGGCCCTGTAGGGCGGCCCAGTTGTCGACAGTGGGGAGGATGTCCAGCACTCCGAGATGGGTAACCGAGTCCGGATCATCAAGCGCAGCGCGAAACGCGACCAGACCACCACGATCGTGTCCAACAACAGCGAAACGCTCATAGCCCAACTGATGCATCAGCTTGACCATATGCCTGCCGAGGAGAGCCTCATCGAACGACTGTGGGGCGTCGCCAAGGCGGGCACTGTCTCCGTAGCCGGGTAGATCTGGACAAACGAGTTGGAAGCGGTCGGCCAACAGAGGAACCACCGAACGCCAGGTCAGACGGGTCTGTGGGAACCCATGCAACAGCAGCACCGGAGGACCGTCGCCACCCACATCCGCCACCACATCGTGTCCACCCACCGAGACCTTCGTGGTCCGCAGAGGCATCATCGAGATCTGCATGTGCACAACAGTCGCACCAGCCACTGACAATAGGGTGCTGGTGTGGCCCCAGTGCCGGAGCGTTCCTACCTCATCTGCGGTACGCCGCGCACCGGCAGCACATTCCTGTGCGGGTTGCTGGCCTCGACCGGGGCGGTCGGCCGGCCGGAGTCCTACTTTCGGATTCAGAACGAGTCGGACTACGCCCGCCAGTGGAGCATCGACCAAACCGATGGGTGCGTGGATCAGGGGGCCTTCGTGGCTGCCGCTATCGCTGCCGGCAGTACCGCGAACGGGATCTTCGGTTGTCGGGTGATGTGGGGCAGCCTGGACAACGTCGTCGCCAAGATCGATCCGAGCATCGCGGTCCACAGCCCACAAGCTGATCTTGGGTTATTGCAACGCGCCTTCGAGCCAGGTTTGACCTTCGTCTACCTGAGCAGGCAGGACGTGCTCGCGCAGGCGGTCTCCTGGGCTCGCGCTGAACAGACCGCCTACTGGCAGACCGGTGATGTCGCCGCCGGCGAACCGCACTTCGACCCCGAGCAGATCGACCTGCTGGGGCAGACGATCGAGGAACACAATGCCGCCTGGCGATCATGGTTCGCAGCGGCCGGCGTGCGACCGCTGGCGATCGCCTACGAGGAGTTGGTCGCCGATCCCGTCCGTACGGTGCGCGACCTGCTTGATCAACTCGGCATCGAAATCCCAACTGGTACACGGATCGCCGCGCCGGATCGCAGGCAGTCCGACGAGTTGAACGAGGGCTGGCTGCGGCAGTTCAGAACCTGCGACGAATCGCGGCCGAGGCCAGGGCGGTCAGGGCCGTCCGGCCGGCATCGGTGAGGTCGGCATGCTCCAGCGCTTGCATCGCCACGTGTTGATCATGATCGATCATCTGCTCCACCGCATCCCGGGCACCGGAGTCGATGATCACCCGTTGCAGCTCGGCGACACCGGCAGCATCAAGATTCTTGTTGCCCAGTTGGGATTCCAGCAGTTTGCGACCGCCCGGATCGGTTCGCGCCAGGGCTTGCGCGACCAGCACCGTACGCTTGCCCTCGCGAAGATCATCTCCGCTGGGCTTTCCCGTCACCGCGCTGTCGCCGAACACGCCGAGCAGGTCATCGCGATACTGGAAGGCACGGCCGATCGGTGAGCCGAAGGCGGCGAGTTGATCTTGCAGCGCCGAGTCCGCGCCACCCAGCGCGGCACCGAACTGCAACGGCCGCCGTACGGTGTATCGGGCCGACTTGTACTCGACCACGCGGCTCGCCTCGTCCAGCGCGCGCTCCAGCACCAGGCGGGAGTCGTCGGCCTGTTCCGGCAGGTAGCTGGCGTGATCCTGCGCCTGGGCAACCACGTCGAGGAACTGGCCGGCCGTCACCTCGGTCCGCATCACCTCCACGATCGGCAGCCCGCGGTCCAGCACACTCAGCGGCAGCCCGGACTCGTGCAGCAGTTGCATCGACCAGATCAGCAACAGATCACCGAGCAGGATCGCACCCGCTCGGCCGAAGACGGCCGGATCTCCGCTCCAGCCGAGATCGGTGTGCAACCGTTCGAACTGGCGATGGGCGGCCGGTTTTCCTCGGCGCAGATCCGAAGCGTCCATCACGTCGTCATGTACCAGAGCGCTGATGTGCAACAGATCCAGACTGGCCGCGGCCTTGATCAGCGCGGGCCCGAGCTCGCCCGGATCATCGGCGGCGGCCACGTAACCCCAGTAACAGAAGGCGGGACGCAGCCGCTTGCCGCCGGCGGCCAACTCGGCGCCGATCCGATGCACCGGCTCCAACTCGGTACCGACCGGCTTCAGCACCGCCGCCTGCCGATCGAGGAAGTCCTTGATCGCCACCGACACCGCGTCGATGAAGTCGGGGCCGAGAGGGGATCCGGGCTCGGGATGGGTCACGGCCCTGAGCCTACGTGTCGGCCACCGGTCATCTGCGGACGGTTCGACCACCTCGGGCGGTCGCGCCGTTAGGCTTGGCCGCTATGGCCGTGCACACCACCTCGTCGAGCCCGACCGGGGCTGCCCGTACCCCGACGCGCAGTGCCGCGTCGAGCATGCGTGCGCCCTCGATCGCCGACCTGTTGGCGCGTGCGGATCGGCCGTTGTTCTCGTTCGAGTTGTTCCCGCCACGCAACGAGGAGGAGGAACGACGGGCCTGGTTCACCGTTCGCCGGCTGGAGTCGTTGGCTCCCGATTTCGTCTCGGTGACCTACGGTGCGAACGGCACCACTCGGGATCGGACGATCAAGATCACCGAGCAGATCGCAGCCACCACCACGTTACGGACGATGGCTCACCTGACCGCCGCCTCACAGAGCAAAGCCCAACTGCGCAAGGTGATCGGCTCGTACGCGGCCGCCGGGATCCGCCATGTGCTGGCCATCCGCGGCGACATGCCGGGCGGCCCGACCGTGCCGTGGGAACGCCATCCCGACGGGCTCGCCAACGCCACCGAACTGGTCGCGATGATCCGCGAACTCGGCGACTTCTGCATCGGCGTCGGTGCCTTCCCCGACATCCATCCGCAAGAACGCGACGCCGATCTGGATGCCCGGGTGCTGGCCGCCAAGGCCGCGGCCGGGGCAGATTTCGCGATCACCCAGCTGTTCTTCACTCCGGCTCGCTACTTCGAGCTGGTGGATCGGGTTCGCTCGCTCGGCTGCGACATCCCGATCATCCCGGGCATCCAGCCGGTCACTCGGATCAGCCAGATCCAGCGATTCGCCGAGCTGTCCGGGGCCGAGCTGCCCGCCTCGGTCGTGGGCCGGCTGGAAGCAGAGGGCGACGAGCCGAAGGCGGTTCGCAAGGTCGGCGTGGAGATTGCCGGCGAGCTGGCCGCCGAGTTGCTCGCCGGCGGAGCCCCCGGCGTGCACCTCTACACGATGAATCGGTCGCTGGCTACCCGAGAGGTCTACGCCAGGTTGCGCCGGGAGTTCGGTCGAGCGTGATCAGCCGCTGGGTCGGTCGGGTCAGCGCGACGTAGAGCACCCGCTCGCCGCCCGGCGTCTGACTGACAAGATCATCGGGGGAGACGACCAGCACGCCGTCGTACTCAAGTCCCTTGGCCTGCAAGGCTGTCACCACGATCACCCGCCGCAGATCATGATCGTCGATCTCGGAGTTGATCTTGGTCTCGACGCTGTCCAGCAACGACGGCGGGCAGATGACGCCGACCGTGCCCTCCACCACGGTGAGCAGATCTCGTACCGCTCGGACGGCGTCCGGACCAAGATCATCGCCGCGCTGTGCGACGCGCAACTCCGGCTCGATGCCGACCGATCGGACCGCCTTCGGCAGATCGGCCTTCGGGTAGGCATGCAGCGCGACCTTGGCGGCCAGCTCGAAAACCTCGGCCGGGCTGCGGTAGTTGGTGCTCATGTGGAATTCGCGATGCGGTGCCTTGCCGATCACCTGCTGGATCGCCCGCTGCACCTCGTCCGGATCCGGCCAGGAGCTCTGCGCCGGATCACCGACGATGGTCCAACTGGCGTGCTGGCCGCGACGGCGGAGCATCCGCCACTGCATCGGCGAGATGTCCTGCGCCTCGTCCAGCAGGATGTGCGCGTAGGTCTGGTAGGGCTCGGCGAACGGATCCACCTCGCGCTGCACCGACAACCGATCGGCCACGGTGACCAACTCGCTGACCTGGGAGCCCTCGTCGTCGAGGAAGATGTTCGGCTCGGTCTCGGTCTGCGGCACCGGGCCGATCCGGTCGATCAACTCGTCCAGCAGCGCGCCGTCGGCGATCGTCGGCTCACCGCCGCCGGCAAAGCTGTCGGCCAGCAATTGTTGATCATGATCGGAGAGGCTGCCGGCCGCGACCTGACGCAACGTGTCGCGATCACCCAACCGGGCCAACGCCTCCTCGGCGGACAGGTAGGGCCACCAGGCGTTGCAGAACATCCGGAACGACGCCATCGAGCCGATCTGCTCGTCGAACTGATCGCGATCCAACTCGATCTGCGCCGGCTTCAACGCCCACAACGCGTTCAGCAACGCCGACTCGGCCGCGGCCCGGCCCTGGTTGACCCGATAACGCGACAGCACATCGGTACGGATCCGGTTCAGCTGGTCGACTCGCAGCACCAGCGGCTCGCCCTTGATCGTGACGGCCAGGATGTCCGGCGCGCCCTTGGTCGGCAGCGCGGCCACCCGCTTGAGGACGCCGACCATGGCCAGCCGGCCCTTGATCCCGGCGACCTCGGCGCTGTCGGTCCGCTCGCCGCTGAGCTTGACCACGTCGGAGGCGACCGCGCCGATCGGCCGCAGCGTGACCGACTCCTCACCCAGCGACGGCAGCACCCGTTCGATGTAGTTCATGAACACCCTGCTCGGGCCGACCACGAGCACACCGCCGGACTCGAACCGACGCCGATTGGAGTAGAGCAGGTACGCCGCGCGGTGCAGGGCCACCACGGTCTTGCCGGTGCCGGGTCCGCCGGTGATCATCGTCACGCCCTGGTACGGCGCCCGGATCGCCTCGTCCTGCTCGGCCTGGATGGTGGCCACGATGTCGCGCATCTGGGCGCCCCGTGCCCGCGACAGCGCCGCCATCAGGGCGCCCTCGCCGACCACCACCAGGGTGTCGTCGGCATGTTCGTCGTCCAGCAGGTCGTCCTCGATGCCGATCACCTGTTGACCGCGGGAGCGCAGCACTCGGCGCCGGATCACGTTCATCGGCTTGGTCGGGGTGGCCCGATAGAACGGCTCGGCGGCCGGTGCCCGCCAGTCGATCACCAGCGGTTCGTAATCCTCGTCGCGGACCCCGATCCGGCCGATGTAGTGGGTCTGCCGGTCGGCCCGATCGAGCCGGCCGAAGACCAGGCCCTCGTGCTCGGCGTCCAGGGTGGCCAGCCGTTTGGCGGCCTGGAAGGCGAACACGTCGCGCTCGTACAGCCCGGTGCCGTCCTCCTCCCGGACGTAGCTCTGCCGGTCGGACTGATAGCGCGAACGCCCTTCGGAGGCGACCTGCCGGGCGGAGCGCGTCGCTTCGCCCAACCGGGCGTACACCTGGTCGACGTGGGCTTGTTCTCCGGCGATCTCGGCGGCGATCACCTCGG
Organism: Microlunatus elymi; assembly: GCF_007362775.1. Classification (NCBI taxonomy): domain Bacteria; kingdom Bacillati; phylum Actinomycetota; class Actinomycetes; order Propionibacteriales; family Propionibacteriaceae; genus Microlunatus; species Microlunatus elymi. Next base: position 4,065,700 of record NZ_CP041692.1, on the reverse strand, counting down.
GGGAGGTGGTGCCGCGACTGCCGCCCTGCCGGCCGTTGCCGGCCGTGGTCTGTGCATCGTCTGCTGTATCGGCTGCTGCTGTGGAACTGCTCTCACCGGGAGTTGACAAGAAGATTCCTTACTCCATTGGTCGAACTCGATATGTTAGCGCGGTCGGAATGGGTGCCGCTGCCGCGATGCGATCTGGCGTCCTACCTTCCGGGGGACGACCCCGGACCCCCGCCTTGATCACCTTCACGGTGATCTCAACCCGCGCCCTTCGCTGCGCTTCGGGCGCGGTCTCGCGCTGGGGCGCTCGAGGGGGCGTTCAATCCGAGTTTCAAGCGCTCGTGGTGACGGCATCGGGGTCCTGAGCCTGTCGAAGGACCGGAATCCGACCGCGCGCATGACGCGGCCTCAAGGGTCCTGAGCGTGTCGAAGGACTGCGACGCGACCCGTTGCAGGACGGGACGCTCAGCGGGGTTCGAGGGGGCGGTCGGGGGCGACCAGACGCTGACTGGCGTACGCGGCCAGGGCGCCGGAGAGCACCTGCATCGACGGGGCCGGCCCGCCGCGGGAGAACGGGCCGGCGGTGTAGAGGCCGGTCAGTTCGCTGCTGATCGGCGGGCGCTTCAGCCAACCGGCGAATCCGCGCCAGCCGAGGCCGGCGGTCGGATCGGTGCGCGGTTCGGTGTAGTCGTGCACGATCCGCAGGGTCCGACCGTCGACCGGACGGGTGTATTCGATCCGCGGGCCGACGCCGGCGGTATGCCGGATCGTCTCGGTCGGCTCGCCGCGGGCCGGCAGTCCCGCGTCGTCCCAGCGCACCTCGATGCTCGGAGCCAACGCCTCGGGCAGCCGCTCCAGCCGCCGGCGCTCCTTGCGGGCAGTCCTACCCGGCAGCAGCCGGTGGTAGAGCTGGTCGGCATCGCAGGTGGCGATCACCGCGTCGGCCGCCAGACGGTCGTCGGCGATCACGGCGAGCGGGTCGGTCTCGATGGCTGTGGCGGGCGTCTGCAACCTGACCTCGACCTTGCGCAGCGACAGCCGCTGCTGCAGCGAGTTGATCATGGTCGTCCCGGATCCGGCCGTCCAGCGGCCGAAGGTGCGGTCCAGATACAACTGGACCGCACAGAAGGCCGGCACCCGCTCCGGCGGCCCACCGGCCGGATGACCAAGATCACGGATGATCATGGACAGCTGCGGATGATCGAGGCAATCGGCGACGTCGGCCAGGGATTGCTTGTGCAGAAGGGTTTTCCGGACCATACGCGGGAGTTGATCACGACCGGACAGTTCGGCCTCGATGCCCAACGGGCGCAGCGTCTGCCACACCTCGCCGAGGCTGTCGACCAGATCGCGCCAACGATCGGCGACCGGCCGGCCGAACCTGGTCGCGATCGCCTCGTCCTGATCGCCGCGGCCGATCGGCAGCACGAATTCGGTGCCGTCGGCAAAGAGGTGCCGGGTCGGCGGCGCCGGTACCAACTCGTCGCCGCTGCGCGCGAACTCCGCCTCCAACGAGCGGCCGCTCTTGCGGAACAGATCCCGCCACGGGGCAGGGAAAGAGAAGATCGGCGGCGCGGCGTCCACCGGGATTCCGTCAAGATCACGTGCTGCCCAGGCCCCGCCGAGTCGATCGCGTTGTTCCAGCAGTACGACGTGATGCCGGGCCTTGGCCAGCCGTGCGGCCGCCGCCATCCCGGCCAGTCCGCCTCCGATCACCACCAGCTCAGCCACAGCCGCAGACCCTACGCCAACCGTCGGCCGGCACAGCAGCGACGGTGATCCCGCCCGGGGTCGTGTTCAGACGGTCGCGGGCAGGTCCGCGTTCAGTCGTACCGGCAGTGACTTCAACCCGTACACGATCGACAGTTCCTGGAACTGCAGCGCGCCCGGCTCGATCGCCAGGGTCATCTCCGGGAATCGCTTGGCCAGCGCAGGAAACGCCGCCCGCAGCTCCATCCGGGCCAACTCCGCGCCGACACAGCGATGCAGCCCGTGGCCGAAGGCGAAGTGCGACTGGCCGGGGTTGCGGTGCGGGTCGAACGCCTCCGGATGGTCCGCGTACATGGCCGGGTCGCGATCCGCGCCACTGAGCGAGACCAGGAGCGGATCGCCCGCCTTGATCTGCTTGCCGCCGAGAAGATGATCTTGTTTTGCGAAGCGGGGGAAACCGATCTGGACCACCGTCAGGTAGCGCAGCATCTCCTCGACGATCGCGTCGACACTGTCCGGCTCGGTGGCCAGCATCCGCATCGCCTCCGGATTGCGCAGCAGCACCAGGGATCCCAACGAGAGCATGCTGACCGAGGTCTCGTAGCCGCCGGTGAACACCCCGTCGGCCAGGCCTGCCAGCTCCAGGTCGGTGACGTCGTCGCGGTTGTCCTTGATGATCTGGCCGATCAGGCCGTCGCCCGGATTCTCCCGCTGCTGGCGAACCGCCTCGATCAGGAAGCTGCGAGACTCCACGCCGGCGTTGAGCGCTCCCATCCCGCCGCTGGTCACGTCGAACCGGGCCGGACCGAGCTCCTGGAAGGTGGCCCGGGACTCGATCGGCAACCCGAGCAGGTCACAGATCACCGTGAACGGGATCGGGAACGCGAAGTCGGGCACCAGATCGACCACCGGCCCCTTGCCGGCCACATCGTCGAGTTGTCGCTCGATGGTGGCGCTGATCTTCGGCTCTAGCCGCTGCAACCGACGCCGGGTGAACTCGGGTGTCAGGATCTTGCGCAGGCGGGTGTGGTCCGGCGGATCGGTGAAACCCAGACCGCCGATGTCATGCGCATCCGAGGTGTCCCGGTTGCCGACATAGGGCCGGACGTCGTTGCTGTAGCCGTCCCGGCTGCCCAGCACCTGCTTGGCTTCCTCGTAGCCGGACACCATCCAGATGCTCAGCCCGAACAGCTTTCCCAGCCGGGTCACCGGCTCTTCGGCACGGCGCTGCGCCAGCTCGGGCACCGGATCGATCCCGTCGCGCATGAAGGGCAGTTGGAACTGTTTCGGCACCGCCGACAGCTGAGAGAGGTCCAGTTGGCCGCCGGTGCGGGCCAGCAGCCGCCGGCCGAGCCATGCCCGGATCGTTGAACGAAGACCCATCACCCATCCAAGTCTGTCAGGCCTGCCACCCCTGGGCAGGTCACAGCCAGACCCTATCCGGCCCGGTACGACCGACCGGCGAACCAGCACCGCAACGAAGGCGAAGAATCTTGACCACTGTCTGTTCTAGTTTCGTTCCATGACAGCTACCCCAAAGGCGGTCGAGCCGCCGGAACGTGCGCTCGAACCGTTGGACGAGGACTGGCAACGAGCCGTCTGCATCGTCGCCCACCCCGATGATCTTGAGTTCGGGTGTCGGCCGCGGTGGCTCGATGGACCGGTCAGGGCAAGCAACTCCGCTACGTCATGATCACCAGCGGCGAAGCCGGCATCGACGGCATCACGCCCGACGAGTGCCGGCCGATCCGCGAAGCCGAGCAGATCGCCTCGGCCAACGTGGTCGGAGTGGACCGGGTCGACTTCCTCGGCCAACCCGACGGAGTGCTGGAGTACGGAGTCGGCCTGCGCAAGATCATCTGCGCCGCGATCCGCAGCTGTCGGCCCGAGATCGTGATCACCGGCAACTTCCACGACACCTTCGGCGGCGACCGGCTCAATCAGGCCGACCACATCGCGGCCGGCCGCGCGGTGCTGGACGCGGTCCGCGACGCCGCCAACCGGTGGGTCTTCCATGATCAGGTCGAGTCCGGGTTGCAGCCCTGGGACGGCGTACGGCAGGTCTGGGAGGCCAATTCGCCGCAGGCAGGGCACGCGGTCGACATCAGTGACACCTTCGACGCCGGCGTCGCGGCGCTCAAGGCGCACGCCGCCTACCTGGCCGGGCTGAGCTACGAGATCGATCCGGAGGAATTCCTGGAGGGTTTCGCCCGCCAGGCCGGCACCCGCTTCGGCACCAGATTCGCGGCACTCGCTCAGGTCTACCGGTTCTCCTGAGCCGCGCTTCTGCTGATCACCGGGCCAGGGAGGGCTCGATCTCTTCCGACTGTCGGAGCTCTCGGGTAACGTTGCCGATTGTCGAATGGTTGTTCGAAAACGGTGCTCGGCGGGGTGTCTGACACCCGCCACAGGCAAGGGCCCGATCGGACGATCGTGGTGACCCGTGACGTTCGCGGCGTCGCGGATCCGGGCCGCTTCGGCCGGACGGACCTCGACCCCCGTTCCGGTCGGAGCTCCCGGCGACCGCCCCGGTATTTCGGCCGGGGGTGGGTTGCTGCGCGAGAAGGGGGAGACGGTTGCAAGACTTGGGCCACACCACCAGGGGTGAACGGCGGTTTCCTGGGCAGGCGGTGGCCGAGAGAGCACAGGAGGATCACGATGGCCGAGGTCCGGCGCAATCGGTCTCGATCGGTGGCGGGTGCGCTGCTGGACGACCTGCTCAGCACCCAGCTACGGGACTGGCAGACCCGGCGCGGCCTGGCCGAATACAGCGTCACCGACCTCGGCGGTGGCACCGGGACACTGGCGATCAGGCTCGCCGAGGCGGGCCATCCGGTGACCGTGATCGACCCGAGCCTGGATGCGCTGGCCTCGCTGCAGCGGCGGATCACCGAGCGTCAACTGGCCGATCGGCTGCGCGGCATCCAGGGCGACGCCTCGGAGATGGTCGCGCTGCTCGGCACGGACTCCACCGATGTGATGGTCTGCCATCGGACTCTGGAGGTCGTCGACGATCCGGGTACGGCGCTGGCCGCGATGGCCGAGGTGGTCCGGCCCGACGGTGTGCTCAGCCTGGTCGTTCCGCAACGGCGGGCAGCCGTGCTGTCGCAAGCCCTGCAGGGACACATCCCGGTTGCGTTGCAGATCCTCGACGATCCGGCCAGGTTCGACCTGGAGCAGGTGGTCGACCTGGTGGAGCGGGCCGGTTTCGCGATCAGCGACATCAGCGGCATCGGGATTTTGGCCAATCACGTACCGCAGGCCGCGTTGGAGGCCGAACCGGGTCTGCTCGAGGCGCTGTACGAGTTGGAGACCAGGATCAGCACGGACGTCGCCTTCCGCGCCATCGCGCCGTGGGCGCACATCTTCGCCACGCGCTGATCCGGCAGTCGGCGACCGGGATCGGGGGCACCCGGTGAGCGTGATCATGCACGTCGACATGGATGCCTTCTTCGCCTCGGTCGCGCTGCGGCACCGACCCGAGCTGTGGGACGTCCCGGTGATCGTCGGCGGCGCGCACCGCAGCGTGGTACTGGCTGCCAACTACCCGGCCCGCCGGCTCGGCATCAGCTCCGGCATGCCGGCCATGCGGGCGCGACGACTGGTCCCGGGGCTGATCACCGTGCCGCCGGACTACGACGCCTTCAGTACGGTCTCGGCCGGCATCTTCGCGATCTTCGACAGCATCACCGCCCATGTCGAGCGCGGCTCGATCGAGGAGGCCTTCCTCGATGTCACCGGGGCGATCCGCCGCCTCGGCCCGCCGGCCCAGATCGGCGAACAGATCCGGGCCACCGTCGCCGACGAGCAACAGATCACCTGCTCGGTGGGCATCGGCCCGACCCGGTTCGTGGCCAAGGTCGCCTCACGGCAGGCCAAACCCGACGGCCTGGTCGAAGTGACCCCGGACCGGGTGGCCGACTTCCTGCATCCGTTGGCGGTCGAGGAGCTGTGGGGGATCGGCCGCTCCACCGCGGAGGGTCTGCATCGGCTCGGCATCTTCACCGTCGCCGACCTGGCGAGGATGCCGCGGCCGGTGCTGCAGCATGCCTTCGGCCAGCGGTACGGAGCGATGCTCGCGGACCTGGCGTGGGGCAGGGACGGCCGGCGCGTCACCCTGGGCGCCCGGGAACACAGCACCGGAGCGCAGGAGACGTTCGCCGTCGACACCGCCGACCCGCGGATCATCGAACGCGAGCTGCTGCGGATGTCCGCCCGGGTCGCGCACCGGCTGCGTACCAGCGGCAAGCTCGCACGCACGCTGAGCATCTCCATCCGCTACTCCGACTTCTCCACGGTGACGCGATCGGCGGTGCTGCCGACCCCGTCAGACGTCACCGGTGAGTTGCATGCGGTGGCGGTCCGGCTGTTCGCGCGGCTGGCGACGCGTGGCAAGCGGATCCGCCGGGTCGGAGTGCGTGGCGAGCAGATGGTGCCGGCCGGCAACACCTACCGGCAGCCGCTGCTCACCGATCCCGAGCGGGGTTGGCGTGAGGTCGAGCAGGCGATGGACGCCGCCGGCGCCAAGTTCGGATCGAAGGCGGTGCAACGACTCGCACTGGTTCGACCCGCCCGCCCAGCCGGCTGATCCGGCAGATCCAACGCTGAGACGTCTTGCCAGCGCGCCGAGCGGGAACGTAACCTTCGGCCTACAGCGCGCAGGAGCGCCGGTTCGCCGAGTCCATCGGGCAAGGTCGGGTCGGGGAGGAACCAGGGTGATTCCAGGTTCAGGTTTCGCCCAACCCCCTTGACGCCTAGACTGTTTGGCATCCACGTTCCCTGCGTGGAAGAGGCGGACACACAAAACAGTGGGAGGTGGCCCATGGCCCTCTCAGATGAAGAAGAGCGACTTCTCCATCAGATGGAGGCGGCGCTGGCAGCCGAGGACCCGAAGCTGTCACACACGCTCAGCGGTAAGGGGAGCCGTCGCGTCCACCGCAGACGCGCCGCGATCGCCGGATTGGGCTTCTTCGCCGGTCTGGCCCTGCTGATCCTCGGCATGTCCACCAACATCTTCTTCAGCGTGCTGGGCTTCGTGGTCATGCTGGCCGCTGCCGTTACGGCCATCTACTCCTGGCAACACGTCAATGACGCGCCCTCCGACACCGGTCGCGGTGACCGGCCGAAGACGCCGCAGTCGGCGCCCAACGCGCAAGGGTTCATGGACAAGATGGAGGAGCGCTGGCGCAAGCGCCGCGACGAGTCCGGGTTCTGACCCGCACGTCCCGATCGAGATCTCAGCTGCTGCCCCGCCGGAACACCGAGCGGGGCAGTAGTGTGATCGCCGCCCGAGCCCGCCGGGACCTGTCCTGCAGCAGTCCCTGTCGCACCGACCGAACCAGCGGAGCCACTGCGGCAGCAGCCGCTGCATCGGTGAACGTCCGCGCGTAACGTTCCCGCTCCACCAACACCGCCAACTCGGCCAACGCCTCCTTCGCGGAGTCGTCAGCATGCCGGCTCACCTGTCCGGCGATGGCCCGCGGCGACGCCTTCGGCCACGGCCGACGCAGATCCCGTACGGTGTCACGGACCTCCGCCCAGCCGGCCTCGATCCGATCGGCCGGATCGGCGATACCGCCGCCGAGCCGGGCGCGACGACGACCGATCCGGATGGTCGCCGGTGCTGCCAGCAACGCCAGCAGAAGCAGCCCGCCGCCACCGAAGCCGAGGACCTTGACCCAGGGGAAGGACGGCTGCTGCGCCGTCGTGCCGGCGCTCTGATGCGCCGCCTGTTCCTCGGCCCGATTCCGCGGCCGAGCCTCGGTGGACGGCACCTGGCTGTTCGTCGCCGGTGCCGACTCCTGGCTCGCCGGGACGGACTGGGCGATCGACCAGGCCGGTGCCGACCCGGTGACCGACGACGGCGTCGGTTCGTACCGCACCCAGCCGTAACCACTGAAGTACAGTTCCGGCCAGGCATGCGAATCCCGCGCGGTCACCGTCCAGACGTCGCCGTTGCGGGTGCCCGGCAGGAAGCCGACCGCGACCCGGCTCGGGATCCCGACGATGCGTGCCAGGATCGCCATCGACGCCGCGAACTGCTCGCAGTAGCCGTGCCTGTCCCGGAAGAGGAAGTTCTCCAGCGCCTGATAGCCGCTGCCCGGCCGCGGATCGGTGCTGTAGGTGAAGTTGTCGCTGTTACGCAGGTACGCCTGGATCGCTGCCGCCTTCTCCGCCGGAGAATCGGCGCCGACGGTAATCCGGCGGGCCAGTTGACGGATGTTGTTCGGCAGGTCCGCCGGGACGGCCGTGGTCAGGTTGGCGTCCGGCGGGTCGCCGGTGACGATGCCGGCCAGCGTCTGCGGGTTCGGGATGATGTCCCTGCTGTCCACGGTGTAGGTCAGGTCGTGGGTTGCCTGCGTCCGGTCCTGGTCCCGGTCGGAGGCGATCACGACCAGCGAGTTCGGGTCGTAGCCCCACTGGCCGGCGGCCTCGAAGGACCGCGGAGCGAACGGCAGCGGCAGATACTCGCTGTCCAGGTTCTTGATCGTGATCGTGGTCTTGCGGTCCTTGCCGGTGGGCGCGGTCAGCCCGGGCGGCTGCGGCAGTCGGTTGCCCTGATCGATGGTGGTCTGCGCGTTCCGCCAGCCGGCGTCGCTGAAGGAGGGCAGCGACGCCATCCGCAGATACTGCCCGGTCGGCTTGTTGGTCCGGTACGTGAGCACCACCCGGTTCGCCGGCAGGGTCAGGTTCCGCTTCAGGTCCAGGGTCGGATCGGACAGCCGCAGCGGCCCGTTGCCCGCGTTGCCCTCGCCGAACCCCCAGCCGCTCAACGCCAACGTCGGCAACGCCGAGCCCGCCACCAGCGACAACGCCAGTGCCGGCACCGCGATGTAGGCGGCCGCCCGCCAGACCACCGCCCGGGTCTGCTCCGGCATCGAACCGCCGGCACTGTCCTTGCTCAGCCCGCGGGTCCAGCGGGCGTTGGTGTTCATCCCCTCGGCGATCAGGATCGCCAGATAACCGACGCCGATGCACAGGAAAGCTCGTACGCCGATGTCGGTGCCCAAGCCGATGGCCGGTACCAGGAAGACCGTCAACGGCGGCGCCAGCCCCAGCGCCGGCTTGGCCGCCGTGATCACCAGCAGGTCGGTGATCACCGTGATCAGGCCGAGCGATCCGATGAAGAGCAGGCTGACCCCGGCGTTCGCCGACATCGGCGCCGCCTCGGTCCGCATGTGTTCGCCGGCGCTGGCCAGCAACTCGACGATCCGGCGGCCGAACCCCAGCTGGGCCACCTCGGCCGCGCGTCCGGAAAGCCAGAAGAGATAGCCGGTGATCGCCAGCAGCTGAGCGACCAGCGTGCCCGGTGAACCCAGCGGGGTCCGCCGGGCCAGCGCCCCGATCAGGCAGATGCCGAGGATCAGCAACCAGCTGGCGCCCAGGTACGAAGGATCCGCGGTCAGTGGGGACAGCGTGAAGCTGGCCAGCACCACGGACACGGCGATGGCGATCGCGTACCGATCGGTCGGACGCATCAGGAGGCCCCGGCAACGGTCTGCTCAACAGGAGCCCGCGACGAGCCGTCGAGAGCTGCCCAGGCGTCGGCGACCGACATCGATCGGTCGACCCGGACCACCCGCCAGCCGTGTCCGGCCAGCAGTTCCGCGGTCGCGTTCAACTCGGCAACGCGGCGCGGATCCGCCGGTGCCTCCTCGGCGCCCGGTTCGGCATGGGCCGCCCGGTCGAACGAGTCGACGTCCAGCAGCAGCGCCAGTCCATGGGTGTGCTGGCCGCGGGTACGCAGCAGGGCATGCGCGTCGTCGGCGGACAGTCGCCCCATGATCGCCACCAGCAACTCGCCGTGGTCGGTGGCCGCGGCCTCGAGTGCGTAGCGCAGGCTGTACGTCCGGCGCGGGTGCAGATCGGTCAGCCGGGAGATCAGCAGATCGCCGGTCACCGTACGATTCAGCCCGCTCACGGCGCCGAGATCCAGGGTGCCGTCGGCCTCGAACACGTCCAGCCGATAGCCGTCGTCGATGAACCGCAGCCCGATCGAGGCGGCGGCCGACACGGCCCATTCCAGTGAGCTGCGCATGCCCTGGCCGGCGTGCGCGCCGGACCGGGAATCCAGGATGATTCGTGCGGCCGGATCCCAGGCCTGCTCCTCCCGGCGGACCATCAGGTCGCCCCGGCGGGCGGTCGAGCGCCAATGCACCCGGCGTACGTCGTCGCCATGCCGGTATTCGCGGATCAGCACGTCATCGGCTCCGACGATGCCGATCCGATGCGGCTGCGACTCGCCCGAGCTGCCGGCCCCGCCCGAGCCGGTGATCGAGGTCAACTGCACGATCTGCGGAGTGACCAACACCTCGGAGGTGGCGACGAACTGCTGATCGCGGCGCACCAACCCGAACGGGTCGACGGTGTGCACCAGCAGCGGTCCGCAGATCCAGCGGCCGCGGACCCGGCCGAGCAACGGGAATTCGACCTCCCGGCGCCAGGTCACCCCGGCCCGGTCGATGGTGAAGCGCGGACGTTCGCCGAGTTCGGGCGGGATCTGGTCCTCCAGCATCACCATGCCGATCGGCAGCCGGCTCTCCAACGACAAGGTGATCCGGCCGACCATCGGCGACCCGAGCTGCACCCGGCCGGGCACGATCGCCCGCTGCGAACTGAGCCGCAGCCGGGACAGACCGAGCAGGATCAGCGCGACCACCGGCAACGCCAGCAGCAGCAATCCGATCCGCATCACGTCCCGCTGCCCGGCGATCATCGAGACCACGACCACGGCGATGCCGAGCCCGAGCATCAGTCGTCCGCGGACCGTCAGCCGGTGAGCCGGTCGGCGGTCCCGACGATCGCTCATCTCCGGTCCGGGACGGCGACCGTGTGGACCGCCGCGGAGACGATGTCCGGCAGCTTGTGCCGGGCCAGTTGCGCCTCGGTCGAGGGCAGTACGCGGTGGGCGAGCACCGGCACGGCCAGCGAGCTGACGTCGTCGGGACTGACGTAGTCGCGGCCGGACAGCGCGGCCTGGGCGCGGGCGGCACGCAGCAGCTGCAGGGTGGCGCGCGGCGAGGCGCCCAGCCGGAGATCACGAGAATGCCGGGTGGCGTTCACCACTCCGACGATGTACTCCTTGACCGCCTGACTGACGTATGTCTTCTTGGTGGCTGCGATCAGGCCCCGTACGGTGACCGCGTCGGTGACGGGCTGCATCGCGGCCAGCGGGTCTGAGTTGCCGTGCGTGTCCAGCATGTCCAACTCGGCGCTGGGGGTCGGATAGCCCATCTCGATCCGGGCCATGAACCGGTCCCGTTGCGCCTCGGGCAGCGGGTAGGTGCCCTCCATCTCGATCGGGTTCTGGGTCGCCACCACCATGAACGGTGTCTCCAGCCGGTAGGTGGTGCCGTCGACGGAGACCTGCTGTTCTTCCATCGACTCCAGCAGCGCCGACTGGGTTTTCGGTGAGGCGCGGTTGATCTCGTCGCCGACCACGATGTTGGCGAAGATGCCGCCGGGTTTGAACTCGAACTCACGACTCTCGCCGTTGAACACCGACACCCCGGTGATGTCGGAGGGCAGCAGGTCCGGGGTGAACTGGACCCGCCGCACCGTGCAGTCGATCGAGCGGCCGAGCGCCTTAGCCAGCATGGTCTTGCCGACGCCGGGCACGTCCTCGACCAACAGGTGCCCCTCGGCCAGCAGCGCGACCAACGCCAGGTCGATGGAGGATCGTTTGCCCTCGATCACCTGCTCGATCGCGGCCCGGACGTTTCCCATCACCTCGACCACGTCGGACAGCTGAAAGCCGTCGTGGCCGTCGCGATCACTCGCGTCCGGCGCTTCGACGCCGGCTGTACCGGCCCGCAGCAGGCGTCCGTCCGAGGTGGCGCTCGGTCGATCGTGGCCGTACGCACCCGCACGGTCGTCGTACCTCAGGGTCACGGGACTGTCCTTCCGCAGGCGGTCGAGCTACATGCTATGCGGCCCCGGTCACCTACGCAGACGGTCGCGACGAGTCAATCGTTCACCTGCAGATCCGCCGTGGCGGCGGAGTGGAGAAGTCGTGGGGCGGAAACTGGCTCTAGTGGGGCGAAATGGAGTAAGGTGGCGCGAAATGGAGGAGATCGGGTGGAGATGACGCAGTTCGGATCCGTTCTGGAGCTGGGAGGTGTGAGCCGTGTTCCTCGGTACGCACACCCCGAAGCTCGACGACAAGGGCCGGCTGATCCTTCCCGCCAAGTTCCGCGAAGAGTTGGCGGAAGGGCTCGTCATCACCAGGGCGCAGGACCGGTGTCTGGCCATCTATCCGATGGCCACCTTCGTGGAGATGACCAAGTCGATCTCCGCGGCACCGACCAGTGTCAAGCAGGTACGCGACTTCCAGCGGATGCTCGCCGCCGGTGCGTCCGATGAGAAGCCGGACAAGCAGGGGCGGATCACCATTCCGCAGCAGCTCCGCAGCTACGCGGGGCTGGAGGTCAACGTCGTGGTGGTCGGTGCGATCAACCGCGTCGAGGTCTGGGATGTCGGGGCCTGGGAGGACTACTCCAGCCAGCAGGAACCGGCATTCGCCGACATGAACGAAGAGGTCTTCCCGGGCATGTGATCGCACCGACTCGCATCGTCCGGACCGCAGTAGGGGCACTGCTCGTGCCCTCAGGCTTCAGTCCTGGGATCTGACTCCCTGGCGCAACTTCCCCGGCGCCAGGTAGGACTTCCCGCAGATCCAGGGCTGAAACCTGAAGACACGAGCAGCCCCCGGACGAGTACCGACGGACGCGCGAGGTTGGGGTCGAGATGGCAGCGCTGGACGGCGACGAGGTACGCCTCGATGGCTGACTCGCCGGATCAGGGTGCCGTCCACGTCCCGGTCATGCTGGACGAGATCGTCGCCCTGCTCGGTCCTGCTCTCACCAACCGCCCGAGCGCGGACGATCGGCCGATCCTGGTCGATTGCACCCTGGGACTCGGCGGCCACGCGGCCGCGCTGCTGGAGAACTGCCCGCAGGCCCGGCTGATCGGGCTCGATCGCGACACCGATGCCCTCGACACCGCTCGTCGGCGGCTGGCCCCGTACGCGGACCGGATCGAGTTGGTGCACGCGGTCTACGACGAACTTTCCGACGTGCTGGCCGATCGCGGGATCAACGACGTCCAGGCGGTGCTGCTCGACCTGGGCCTGTCCTCGTTGCAGATCGACCGCACCGAACGCGGTTTCGCCTACAGCGTGGACGCGCCGCTGGACATGCGGATGGATCGCAGCGAGCCGCTGACCGCCGAGCAGGTGGTGAACACGTACTCGGCAGCCGACCTGACCCGGATCCTGTTCGAGTACGGCGAGGAACGCAATGCCCGCCGGATCGCAACGGCGATCTGCCGCGAGCGCGAATCCGCGCCGATCACCAACTCGGCACGGCTGGTGCAGATCATCGCCGGCGCCGTGCCGATGGCCGCGCAACGGACCGGTGGACATCCGGCCAAACGAACCTTTCAGGCGCTCCGGATCGAGGTCAATCGCGAACTCGAAGCGCTCAAGGGCGTACTGCCGAGCGCGGTCGACGTGTTGGCCGTCGGCGGCCGGATCGCGGTGCTGGCCTATCACTCGCTGGAGGACCGGCAGGTCAAGCAGGTGCTGCGGGTGGCGTCCTCGGACCGGGCGCCGCGGGACCTGCCGGTGGTGCCGCCGGAGCTCGGACCGGAGTTGAGACTGCTCACCCGCGGCGCCGACCGGCCGGACGACCGCGAGGCGGCAGCCAACCCGCGCGCCCGGTCTGCACGACTCCGTGCGGCCGAACGCATCGCCCCGGCTCACCGCAGCACGCCCCGCGGGCGGGCCGGATGAATCGCACGAGCAAGGGCAAGGCGGGCCAGAACAAGGCTGGCCAGAACAAGCCGAAGATCAGCCGATCGACCGAGGAGGCGAAGCGATGAGTGCCCTGTGGGCCGACACGTCCGGAGATTCCGCGGACTCCAGTCCGGACGTCCCCGGCAGCGATGCATCCGGTACCGGTCGGGTGCGCCCTTCGGTGATCGAGGGCGGCGCCGGCCGTCGGCGACTCGGCCGGGTGCCGTTCGTGCTGGTGCTGATCGGGATCTTCGGGGTCGGCATGGCCGGCCTGCTGACCCTGAACACCACCTTGCAGGGGCAGGCGTTCGAGGCCCAGGCGCTGCATCAGCAGGCGAATCGACTGACCTACCAGCAGGCGGCGTTGGCGCAGCAGGTGGACGACCTGCGGTCGGCCGACAAGCTGGCGGCCCGCGCATTCGGCTTGGGCATGCGCCCGAATCCGGAGCCGGCGTTTCTGAAACTGCCGAACGGCAAGGTGATCGGCAAGCCGACGGTCGTCCGCGGCAACGAGGTGCCCGGCCTGGTGAAGTCGCCCGAACAGATCGCGGCCGAGCGTGAGGCGAAAGAGGCGAAGAAGAAGGCCGCCGAGGCGAAGAAGCAAGCCGAACAGGCCCGCCGGGAAGCCGACAAGCAAGCGGCCCAGAAGAAGCAGGCCGAACAGAAGCAGGCCGAGCAGAACCAGCAGACCGCATCCGGTCAGACCGGTCAGGAATCGGGCCAGAAGCAGCAGGAATCGAAGCAGCAGGAATCGAACGGGCGGGGCTGATCTGCAGTGGGCGAGCGACGACAGCATCCATCGAAGCGGGCGACCCCGAACCAGCGGGCGAGCAGTCAGCAGGCGCGGAACCCGCGGACCAAGACTCGGAAACCGAGCAAGCAGGGCCCGATCGCGCGGCGCAAGCCCGCACAGCGGTCCAAGACCGCACCTCAGCCCAAGTCCTCGCGGCAACGCAAGCGGCGTCGTACGCTGCGGATCCCGCTCGGTTCGGCCGGGCGCCGGGTGCAGATCATCGGCATCGCGATGGCGATCGCGATCTCGCTGTGCGCCGGTCGACTGCTGCAACTGCAGGGTTTCGACTCGGCGGCGTACGGGGCCATCGCGACTGCCAGCCTGACCACCAGCAAACCGCTGCTGCCGGCCCGCGGAGAGATCACCGATCGCAACGGCGAGGTGCTGGCCGGGACAACGCCGGCCTTCGACATCACCGCGGATCCGACCCTGACCAGTCAGGACTGCGGTGAGCCGGATCAGGTCTACGGCAAGCTCTGCGGCCTGGCCGAGGCGACCAAGATCGCCGACATCATCGGCAAACACACCAAGATCGACAAGCAGCAGACCATCGCCACCCTGATGCGCCACGACACCCGATTCGTGTACGTGAAGAAGAAGGTGCCGGCCGACATCTACACCGACATCGCCACCGAGTTGGATGCGGCCGGCCTGCCCGGTATCTACCGCGAGAACGATCCGATCCGGACCTATCCGGCCGGCGCCGTCGCATCCAACGTGGTCGGCTTCGTCAACGGCGAGAACAAGGGCCAGGCCGGACTCGAGTATTCGGAGAACTCGTCGCTGGCCGGCACCGAGGGCAAGGAGAGCTACGAGAGCGCCCCGAACGGCAGCAAGATCCCGTTGGGGGAGAGCAAGATCACTCCGGCCAAGAACGGGGTGAACTACCAGCTGACGATCGACTCCGAGCTGCAGTGGGTGGCCCAGCGGCGACTCGATGCCGCAGTCGCCAAGACCGGATCGCAGTCCGGGATGGCAATCACCATGGACGTGACCAGCGGACAGGTGCTCGCGATGGCGCAGTCGCCGGGCTACAACTCCAATGAGCCCGGCAAGACCGATCCCGACAACCTGGGCAACCGGCTGGTCAGCCAGACGTACGAACCGGGCAGTGTGGAGAAGGTGCTCACCTCGGCGGCGCTGATCGACAGCGGCACAGCCGATCCGGACACCAAGGTGCAGGTGCCGCCGACGATCGCCTCCGGCGGCGGCCGGATCAAGGACGCCGAACCGCACGGAACCGTCGACTACACCATGCGCGGAGTGATCGCGCACTCGTCCAACATCGGCACCCTGATGCTGACCCGGCAGATGGACAAGAAGACGCTGCACGACTACCTGAGCAGCTTCGGCCTCGGCCGGCAGACCGGGATCGAGCTGCCTGGTGAGGCGTCCGGAGTGCTGCCCGGTGCGGACATGAAGGACTACACCCGCGACCAGATCGCCTTCGGTCAGGGCCTGTCGGTGACGGCGATCCAGGAAGCGGCGGCGATCTCGGCCATCGTCAACGGCGGTGTCTACCACGCGCCGACGGTGATCAAGTCCGCGACCAACGCCGACGGCAGCTCGGTGGCGATCAACCGGACGTCACCGCGCCGGGTGGTCTCGGCCAAGACCTCGGCCGAGGTCCGGGACATGATGGAGGCGGTGGTCACCCGGAACGAGATCAGTCAGCAGTTCCTGATGCTCGATCATTACCGTACCGGCGGCAAGACCGGCACCGCCCAGCGCTACAACGCATCCTGCGGCTGCTACCGCGGCTACGTCACCTCGTTCGTCGGCATCGCCCCGTTGAACGACCCGAAGATCCTCACCTACGTGGTGCTGGACAACCCCAAGCACGGTGACTCCGGTACCGGCACCGCGGCGCCGGTCTACACCGACATCATGGATTTCGCGTTGCCGCGCTACGGCATCGCGCCGGATCAGAAGAACAAGCGCTGGGGAGCCGCCCAGATGGACCGTCCGCTCACCTGGTGAGCAGGATGCAGGAGCAACGGTCGGTTGCGGAGCCGGCGACCGATCCGGGTAGCGTCAGCGCCGTGTCAGCCGCATCCGTCGTTCCCGGTCAAGACCCACCTGGTCTACGCCCGGCATCGACGACGCCCTATCCGGTGCGACGGCTGGCCGAGACCCTCGGTGCGGATGTGGTCTCGGGCGAGCTCGACGGCGTGAGCGTGACCGGGGTCGCCTTCGACTCCCGTACGGTGCGTCGCGGCGACCTCTATGTCGGCCTGCCGGGGGCCAACACTCATGGAGCTCGCTACGCCGCCGACGTGCTGAAGGCCGGTGCGGTGGCGGTGCTGAGCGACCGCGCCGGAGCGGATCTCTTGCAGGGCAGCGATTCGCGCGAGATCACCGGTGCGGCACCGGTGCTGGTGGTGGACGATCCACGGCAGGCGATGGCCGCCGCGGCGGCAGAGGTGTACGGGCGACCGGCGACCCGGCTGACCATGTTCGGCGTGACCGGGACGAACGGAAAGACCACCACCAACTACCTGCTGGCGGCCGGGCTGCGGGCGGTAGGTCGTCGCTGCGGTGTGATCGGCACGCTCGGCTACTTCCTCGACGGGGAAGAGATCGTCGCCGACCGGACCACCGTCACCACTCCCGAGTCCGCGGACCTGCAGGCCCTGTTGGCGATCCTGGTCGAGCGGGGTGCCGACTGCGTGGTGATGGAGGTCTCCTCCCACGCGCTGGCGCTCGGCCGGGCGGACGAAATCGTCTTCGACGTAGCCGGCTTCACCAACTTCGGCCGCGATCACCTCGACTTTCACGGCAGCCTGGAGGCGTACTTCGAGGCCAAGGCGAGTCTGTTCACCGCCGAGCGGGCGCGGGCCGCGGTGATCAACACCGACGACGCTCGCGGTCCGGAACTGGTCGCCCGTGCGGATCGAGCCGGGCTTCGGGTGTTGACCACCAGCCTGGCCGGTGCGGACGGTGACGGCGAGCATGATCATTTCCGCTGTCTGGGCGTCGACCGGACGGTAGACCCGACCGCGGTCCGAATCGCCACACCCCAAGCGGAGCTGGTTTTCCGCCTCGGCCTGCCCGGCGGCTACAACGTGGCCAACGCGATCACCGCCCTGGGCATGCTGCAACTCGCCGGTCTCGATCTGCCCACCGCCGCGGCCGGCCTGGCGACGGCCACCGTCCCCGGCCGGCTGCAGCGAGTTGATCTTGGTCCGGACGCCCCGCGCGCCTTCGTCGATTTCGCCCACACCCCGCAAGCGATCTCCTCGGTGCTGACCGAACTCCGCGCCACCGTCAACCAAGCCCCGGCGCCCGGCATTTCCCACAGCCGCACCACTTCCGTGCAGCCGCACCAGTTGCAACGGGTGCGGCTGACCCGAAGTGGTGCGGCTGATGAACAGTCACCGCGGCTGATCTGCGTGGTCGGCTGCGGCGGGGATCGGGATCCGGCCAAACGCGGACCGATGGGCGCGGTGGCGGCGGAGTTGGCCGACATGGTGATCATCACCGACGACAACCCGCGGACCGAGGATCCCGCGTCGATCCGCGCCGCTGCACTGGACGGCGCCCGGCAGCAGGCGGCGCACCAGTCCCGGCCGGTCGTGGTGCTCGACGGAGGCGACCGCGCAGCTGCGATCCGTACGGCGCTGCGACAGGCCGGGCCGCACGACGTGATCGCCCTGCTGGGCAAGGGACACGAGCGAGGGCAGGAGATCACCGGTCGGGTGCTGCCGTTCGACGACGTCGAGCAGTTGCTGACCGGTTGGCAGGACGTACGGGACGCTGGGGAGCAGGCATGATCAACAACACCGTGCGCGAGTTGGCCGAGTTGATCGGCGCCCGAGCCGAGATCGACGGTGCCGCACCCACCGCGGCCGCACTCGACGCCCCGGTCGTCGACCTGGCGTACGACTCGCGCAACGTCAAGCAGGGCAGCCTTTTCGTGGCCTTCCCGGGTGAACGGGTCGACGGCCACGACTACGCGCGCAACGCCTGGGCGGCCGGCGCAGTGGCCGCGATCACGTCCCGTCCGGTGCCGGGCGGATTGTGTCTGGTGGTGGACGACCCGCAGACCGCGATGGGCGTGATCGGCCGGCACGTGATCAAGATCGCCAAGAAGACCGGCCTGACGGTGCTCGGCATCACCGGTTCGGCCGGCAAGACCACCACCAAGGACCTGCTGGCCCAGTTGCTGGAGACGCACGGCTCGGCGGTCGCGCCGCGCGGTTCGATGAACAACGAGATCGGGCTGCCGGTCACCGCCAGCTGTGTGACGACCGACACCGACTACCTGATCGCCGAGATGGGCGCCAAGGGCATCGGGCACATCAAGTACCTGTGCGAGATCACACCGCCGGACATCGGTCTGGAGCTGAACGTCGGCGTGGCCCACCTCGGCAAGTTCGGCAGCCAGGACGCAATCGCCACCGCCAAGGGTGAGCTGGTCGAGGCCCTGCCCACCGACGGCCGGGCGGTACTGAACGCGGGCGACCGACGAGTCTGGCGGATGGCCGAACGCACCAGCGCGCCGGTGTTGTCGTACGGGGTTGAGGGCGACGACCTGCCGGCCGGCCTGATCCCGCAGGTGTACGCCGTCGATCTCGCTGCCGACGAACTGGATCGCTGGAGCTTCACCTTGATCATCAACGACCGGCGACATCCGGTCCGGCTGCGGCTGCTCGGCCGGCACCAGGTCGGCAACGCCGTCGCGGCCGCCGCGGCGGCGTACAGCGTCGGAGTCGAGCCGCAGAAGATCGCCGACGTGCTGACCCGGGTGGGGATCCGGTCCCGCTGGCGGATGGAGTTGCACGAACTGGCCGGCGACGTGGTGCTGATCAACGACGCGTACAACGCCAACCCGGCCTCGATGCAGGCCGCGTTGTCGACCCTGACCGAGATCGGCCGTCGCCGGTCCAGCACCCGATCGCAGGCTCGGACGATCGCCGTGCTCGGCGAGATGCTCGAACTCGGCCCCGACTCCGAGGAGTTGCATCGCGGCGTGGGCCGGACGGCTGCCGAGCTGGGGGTCGACGAGTTGATCGTGGTCGGTGAGGCCGCGGGCGCCATCGCGGACGGCGCGCGATCACAGTCCGCGGCCGGTTCGATTCGTCAGGTTCCTGACAAGGAGGCGGTGATCCCGGCGCTCGGTGCACTGCATCCGGGCGACGCGGTGTTGATCAAGGCCTCCCGCGATGTCGGCCTGGAGAGCCTCGGCGATCAGCTGTCGACGGAGTAGCCCGTGATCGCTATTGCGACGGCCGGTCTGCTGGCCCTGCTCGGCTCCCTGCTCGGCACCCGGATCGCGGTGAATGCCTTTGCCCGAAGGGGATACGGTCAGCCGTTCCGTGACGGTACGCCCCAGACGCATCAGCTCAAGCGGGGCACCCCGACGATGGGCGGCGTGGTGATCATCATCGCCGTCGACCTCGGCTACCTGCTGGCGAAGTTGATCACCACGGAACAGCCGAGTGTCTCGGCCTGGCTGGTGCTGTTCCTGATGAACGGGCTGGCGATGGTCGGTTTCCTGGACGACTGGCTCAAGATCAGCCGGCAGCACTCGGGCGGCCTGCCGGGCTGGTTCAAGATCGCCGGACAGGTGATCATCGGCGGCATCTTCGCGGTCGCGGCGCTGCACTTCCCGGACGCTCGCGGGATGACACCGGGTTCGCCGTTCATCTCCTTCCTGCGGGACTTCTCACCCCAGCTGCCGATCGCGCTGGCGGTGATCTGGACCCTGCTGATGATCGTCGGAGCCAGCAACGGGGTGAATCTGACCGACGGATTGGACGGCCTGGCGGCGGGCGCCTGCACGATGATCTTCGGCGCGTACGCGTTGATCAACATCTGGCAGTACAACCAGTCCTGCGCCCGCGTCGCCTCGGCCGGACCCAACTGCTACGAGGTACGTGACCCGTACGATCTGGCAGCGGTGGCGCTCGCGGTCGCCGGCGCCTGCTTCGGATTCCTCTGGTGGAACGCCAAACCGGCCAAGATCATCATGGGAGACACCGGAGCGCTCTCGCTCGGCGGCGGACTGGCCGCGTTCGCGGTGTTCAGCCGGACCGAGCTGCTGCTCATCCTGTTGGGCGGACTGATGGTGATCGAGGTCGGCTCGCTGGTGCTGCAGACCAGTTACTTCAAGGCGACCCGGCGGCTGACCGGGACACCGAAGCGGCTGTTCAGGAATTCGCCGCTGCACAACCATTTCGAGATGGTCGGCTGGCGTGAGGTGACGATCGTGATGCGGTTCTGGATCATCGCCGGGCTGTGCGTGGCAGCCGGACTGGGCATCTTCTATGCCGAGTGGCTGGTCGGCTGACCATGCTGACAATGATGAGGTGGAACGCGTGAACACGATCGAATGGCTGGCCGACTACAACGGCGCCAGCGACTGGAGTCGGGTCAGTGCCGTCGTCGCCGGGCTGGGAGTGGCCGGGTTCGCCGCCGCCGACGGCCTGCTGGAGTACGGCGCCAAGGTCACCGTGCTCGACCACGGCGACTCCGAACCGGTGCAGGATCGGGCCAAGCTGCTGGAAACCCTTGGCGCAGGAGTCAGGATCGGACCCGGCAGCACCGACAACCTGCCCACCGGCACCGACCTGGTGATCACCACCGGATTGCCGCCGCATCAGCCGATGCTGGCCCAGGCCGCGGCGCAAGGCGTCGCGATCTGGGGGGAGCCGGAGCTCGCCTGGCGGTTGATGCAGCCGAACAAGCAGATCCCGTGGCTAGGCATCACCGGCACCAACGGCAAGACCACCACCACCGAGATGCTGGCCTCGATGCTGACCGCCGCCGGGCTCCGGACCGCGGCGGTCGGCAACATCGGCCGCCCGTTGATGGAGATCGTCCTCGACCCGGAACCCTACGATGTGCTCGCGGTCGAACTGTCCAGCCACCAGCTGCACTGGTCGAATTCGCTGTCGCTGCACTCGGCCGCAGTGCTCAACCTGCATCTCGATCACCTGGAATGGCACGGCAGCGCGGAGGCCTACGCGGCGGCCAAGGCCAAGATCTTTCAACGGGTACAGCAATCCTGCGTCTACAACGTGGCCGAGGAGACCACCCGGAAGATGGTGGAGGAGGCAGACGTGATCGAGGGTGCCCGGGCGATCGGCTTCACGCTCGGCGTACCGAAGGTCGCGATGCTCGGCCTGGTCGAGGACATCCTGGTGGACCGGGCCTTCATCGAGCAGCGGCAGACTTCGGCGGTCGAGCTGGCCACCATCGCCGATGTCGCTCCCGACGAGAGCGGCGCCGGCGGTGCGCCCCACAACGTGGCCAACGCCCTGGCGGCCGCAGCGCTGGCACGATCGTTCGGAGTCCGGCCGACCGCGGTCCGCGACGGTCTGCGGGCGATGCGGGTCGGCGGACATCGGATCCAGACCGTCGGGGTGATCGGCGACGTCCGCTACGTCGACGACTCGAAGGCCACCAATCCCCATGCCGCACAGGCGTCCTTGACGGCATTCGACGACGTCGTCTGGGTGGCCGGCGGCCAGGCCAAAGGGGTCACCTTCGACGATCTGGTGATCCGCAACCGCGACCGGCTGCGCGGAGCGGTGCTGCTCGGCGTCGACCGGGACGAGATTGCCCAGGCCCTGGCACGACACGCGCCGCAGGTCCCGGTGATCAGCATCGGCGACACCGAAACTAGTGCCATGGCTCGGGTCGTCGAGGCGGCGGCGTCGCTGGCACGGCCGGGCGACGTGGTGCTGTTGGCGCCGGCGTGCGCGAGCCGGGACATGTACACCGACTACGCCGAACGCGGGGACGCCTTCGCCGCGGCGGTCCAGGCCCTGGCGGCCCGAGAGGAGTGAACGGCGTGAGCGTGACCGGCGACGTACGGGCGAAGGGCGTGACCAAACCCGAATCGCCCGCGGCCGGTCGAAATCGCCAGCAGGCAAGCAAACCTGGCCGGCTGGACTTCATCAAGGCGACCCTGGACAAACCGATGGCCAGCTTCCACCTGGTGCTGGGCTCGGCCGGCATGCTGATCGCGCTCGGCCTGATGATGGTGTTGTCCAGTTCCAGCGTGTACGCGCGTCAAACCGAGCACGGCGACGCGTACTACTTCCTGAAGCGACAGGCCGTCTTCCTGGTCGTCGGTGTGATCGGTGCCTTCGTGTTGACCCGGATGTCGCGTTCGATGCTCCGGGTCATCGGTTGGCTGTCCCTGTTCATCGCCACCGCGATGGTGATCCTGACCTACACGCCGCTGGGCCAGAACATCAACGGCAACCGCAACTGGGTACAGCTGGGGTCCCCGATGTTGCAGTTCCAGCCGTCCGAGTTCGCCAAGCTCGCGATGATCATCTGGGCCGCGGATGTCCTTGCCCGCAAGGACAAACTGCTCGACCAGCCCAAACATCTGCTGATCCCGTTCCTGCCGGTCACCGGCTTGTTGATCATGCTCGTGGTGTTCCAGGGCGACGCGGGGACCGCGGTGGTGATGGCCGGCATCGTCGCCGGCATCCTCTGGGTGGTCGGCGCGCCGTTGCGGATCTTCGCCTCGATCGGCCTGGTCGGCATCGTCGGCGTGGTCGGGTTGTTCATCACCAGCCCGAACCGGATGGGTCGGCTGTTCGCCTTCCTCAACCCGTCGGCGGACGTGGCCGGAGCCAACCTGCAGTCCACGGTGGCGATGCGTGGCATCGCGTCCGGCGGTTGGTGGGGCGTCGGGATCGGCAACAGCCGGCAGAAATGGGGCAGCCTGCCGGAGGCCCACACCGACTACATCTTCGCGGTGATCGGCGAGGAGCTCGGGCTGTTCGGCAGCCTCGCCGTGCTCGGGCTGTTCCTGGTGCTCTGCTACGCCGGGCTGCGGATCGCCTCCCGGTCCGACGACAAGTTCTCCCGCTATCTGGCCGCCGGGGTCACCGCCTGGTTCATGGTGCAGACCTTGATCAATCTCGGTGTGGTGCTGCGGCTGCTGCCGGTGGCCGGTGTGCCGTTGCCGCTGCTGTCCTACGGCGGGTCGGCGTTGATGGCCAACGTGTTCGCGGTCGGCATCCTGATCGCCTGCGCCCGTAACGAACCCGACGCCCGCAAGGTGCTTGCGCGCTCGACGAAGCCGCCGCATCCGAAGATGTCCACCGTGGTCGACGGCCGGTCGACTCGCTCCGGCCGGGGCGGGCGCCGATGAGCGACCCGCAGCCCGATCCCGGGGCGCACGGCCACGGCAGGCCGCACAGCGTGGTCCTGGCCGGCGGCGGCTCGGCCGGGCACACGTCTCCGTTGATCGCCACTGCCGAGCAGTTGCGCGCGTTGGAACCGGACATCACCCTGACCGCGATCGGCACCGCGCGCGGTCTGGAGACCCGGACGATTCCGGCGGCCGGGCTGCCGCTGGAGCTGATCCCGCCGGTGCCGATGCCGCGCAAACCCGGGGTCGATCTGGTGAAGCTGCCGATCCGGATGGGCAAGGCGGTCTCGGCCGCCGCAGCGATCCTGCGCAAGGCCGAGGCAGACGTGCTGCTCGGTTTCGGCGGGTACGTGTCCACACCGGCCTATCTGGCGGCGCGCCGACTGCGGATCCCGATCGTCATCCACGAGCAGAATGCCCTTCCCGGCTTGGCCAATCGGCTGGCCGCGCGCTTCACCCCATACGTCGCGACGTCGTTCCCGTCCACGCCGCTGCCGCATGCGCAGTGGATCGGACTGCCGTTGCGCACCTCGATCGTCGACCTGGCCGATGCCGACGAGCAGCGACGCCGGACGCTCAAGACCCGGGCGCGCGCCGAGCTCGGGTTGGACGAGGACATGCCCACGCTGCTGGTGACCGGCGGCTCGCAGGGGGCGGTGCGGATCAACCGGGCGGTGCTCGAGGCCCGGACCGGACTGTTGCGCGAGGGCATCCAGATCCTGCACGTGCTCGGCGGCAACAACCTCACCGAGGCCGATGTGGAAATGTTCGATCCGCAGACCGAGGCGGTCTACAAGCCGGTCGGCTTCGTCCAGGAGATGGAGAAGGCGTACGCGGCCGCCGACCTGGTGCTCAGCCGGGCCGGCGCAAGTTCCACCCTCGAACAGGCTCTGCTCGGGCTGCCCTCGCTGCTGGTCCCGTACGCGGTCGGCAACGGCGAACAGGCCCGCAACGCCACCGCGGTGGTGGAGGCGGGCGGCGCTCGGCTGCTGGACGACTCGACCCTCACCGGCGACGTGCTGCTGACCGCCGTACCGGCGATCCTGGACGACCCGGACCGGCAGGCCGCGATGGCCGAGGCGGCCCGCAGCGTAGCCTCGTCCGAGGCCTCCGCGCGGCTGGCCCGGCTCACCCTCGAGGTGGCGAGCGACAAGAAGACTGCAGGGGATTGAATTGCCACTCATCGAACCGACCGAGATTCCCGACCCCGACGAACTCGGGCCGGTGCACTTCATCGCGATCGGCGGCTCCGGCATGAACGGTGTCGCGACCGTCTTTGCCCAGCGCGGGATCGAGGTCAGCGGCAGTGATCGTTCCGATTCGGACTACCTGAAGTCGCTGGCGGCGATCGGCGTACGCACCCACGTCGGTCATGCCGCCGAGCAGTTGGGCGACGCCCGTTCGGTGGTCGCCTCGTCGGCCATCCGGGAAACCAACCCCGAACTGGCCGAGGCTCGGCGACGGGGCGTGCCGGTGCTGCACCGCAGTGTCGCGCTGGCCTCGCTGATGAAGGGCAAACGCGGCATCGCGGTGGCCGGAACCCACGGCAAGACCACCACCACCGGGATGATCGCCTACCTGCTCACCGCGCTTGGTGCCGATCCGTCGTACGTGATCGGCGGAGCGCTCTACCACCCCGGCGAGGGCGCCAAGATCGGCAAAACAGGCGGCCATCTCGGCGGCGGCGACGCGTTCGTTGTCGAGGCGGACGAGTCCGACGGCTCGTTCCTGCAATATCCGACCGAGATCGCGGTGATCACCAACGTCGATCCCGATCATCTCGTCAACTGGGGCACCCCGGAGAACTATCGGGCCGGCTTCCTGCGATTTGCCAGCCAGCCGCATCCGAGTCTCGGCACCCGGGTGAAGCTGCTGGTGATCAGCGCCGACGATCCCGGCGCGGTCCAGCTCACCGACCAGCTTCGGGCGCTAGCCACCGACGGCGAGCCGGTGCCCGAGATCGTCACCTTCGGCCGCAGTCCGGGAGCCGACATCGTCATCGGCGACGAGTCGTACGCGGGTCTCGGCTCGACCTTCACGCTCACCGATGCGGTGTCGGGTTCGGGCCGGGTGCGGCTGCAGGTCCCGGGCGACTACAACGTGCTGAACGCGGCGGCCGCCTACGCCGTCGCCACGCGGATCGACTACCCGGCGGCCGAGGTCCGCGCCGCGCTGGCGGGATTTCCCGGCACGTACCGACGCTTCCAGCTGGTCGGCACCCAGGCGGGGGTACGGGTTTTCGATGACTACGCGCACCATCCGACCGAGGTCGCCAACACGGTCCGGGCCGCGCGCGCGGCGATCGACGAGAGCGGCACCGGCCGGGTGGTCGCGGTGATGCAGCCGCATCTGTATTCGCGGACCCGGGACTTCTGGCGGGAGTTCGGCGAGGCGCTGCGGCCGGCGCACGAAGCCGTCGTGATGGACGTCTGCGGCGATCGGGAGGATCCGATCGACGGCATCACCGGCCGGCTGGTGGCCGACGCCGTACCGGCGGGCACGGCGCACGTCACCTACGAACCGGACTGGGACGCCACCGCGGCGACGGTGGCCGCGATCGCCCGACCCGGCGACCTGGTGATCACCCTCGGCTGCGGCGACGTGACCAAGGTCGCGCCGTTGATCGTCGATGAACTGGGCCGTACCGATCGCGTGGCTGCGGCAGAGCAGCCGGTGGCCCGGGAGGCGGGATGACGATCAGCCCGCCCGACCTGAGGATCCGGCGCGACGCCGACGAGATCGCGCTCGCCGACTGGCGGCGCCGTCGTCGCCGCCGGCTGCTGCTGAAGATCACCATTCCGCTGCTGGCGTTGGTGCTGATCGCCGCCGGTGTCTGGGCGGTCGGCTTCTCCACCCTGCTGGCGGTGCAGTCGGTCAGCGTCAGCGGCGCGAAGTTGGTCGGGCAGGACGCCGTACGGCAGACCGCGGCGGTCCCGGTCGGCGCCCCGCTGGCCCGGGTGGACCTGTCCGCCATCCACGATCGAGTGGCCGGGATCCGTCAGATCGAGTCGGTGTCGGTGGAACGGCAGTGGCCGCACACGGTCGACATCAAGGTCGTTGAGCGGACCCCCGTCTACGTCGCCCGCGAGGGCGGCAGCTACCTGCTGGTCGATCGGTACGGGGTCGGCTACCAGACCGTGGACAACGCACCGGCGAAGCTGCCGCAGGTCGAGGTCGACCCCGGCAATCGGCAACTGCTGAAATCGTTGGCCGTCGTGGCCGCGGCGCTGCCGGATGATCTCGCCCGCAAGGTCGACCGGATCGAGGCACCGACCCGAGACTCGATCCAGCTCAAGCTCCGCAACGGCGACACCGTGTTCTGGGGCAGCGAGGAACAATCCGACCTCAAGGCCCAGGTGATCGTCGCGCTGCTGAAACAGCCCGGCAGCCACTACGACGTCTCCGCCCCCGGGAACCCGGCCGTCCGCTGACCGCCCGTTCGACGATCCCAAAATCACCCAAAGTCGCGACACGAGTTCGGGTGGTTCAGGGTTGTCCGGGGACCGCGCAAAGTCGCGACAACACGAGTTTCGGTGGTCGGGCGTGATCGCTGGTCGCAGCAGGTTCCATGATCAACTTCGGCATGAAGTTCAAGTAGAAGTTGAGACAAATCGGCCCTCTGGAGCCCCGAATCGGCGCGGCGGGGATGTCGTGTGGACTTATCGGTTGCCGACCTCATAGCCTGACGGTCACGCCTCGGTCTGGACTCAGGACTTCTTCCCCGTTGACCTCAGGTTGAGACCTATCGTCGCGCAGAATCGGCGGACGTCGGTCGACACCGTTCATCCAGGGTCGAGATGGGGCAGCCAGAACTACCCGACAGCAGTTGCACAACGGCAGGAGAAGAGGCGGACCAGTGGTCACTGCATCACAGAACTACCTGGCGATCATCAAGGTGGTCGGTGTCGGCGGTGGCGGCGTCAACGCCGTGAACCGGATGATCGAGGCCGGCCTGCGGGGGGTCGAATTCATCGCGGTCAACACCGACGCCCAGGCGCTGCTGATGAGCGATGCCGACGTCAAGCTCGACATCGGTCGCGATCTCACCCGTGGTCTCGGCGCCGGCGCCGATCCGGACAAGGGCCGGCAGGCAGCCGAGGATCACGCCGAGGAGATCGAGGAAGCGCTCAAGGGTGCCGACATGGTCTTCGTCACCGCCGGTGAGGGCGGCGGTACCGGTACCGGCGGTGCGCCGGTGGTGGCGCGGATCGCCCGCGCGCTGGGCGCCTTGACCATCGGCGTGGTGACCCGCCCGTTCAGCTTCGAGGGCCGCCGCCGTTCGGTTCAGGCCGACGACGGCATCAGCCACCTCCGCGAGGAGGTCGACACGCTGATCGTCATCCCCAACGACAAGTTGCTGGCGATGACCGATCACCAGGTCGCCATCCTGGACGCCTTCAAGCAGGCCGACCAGGTGTTGATGCAAGGTGTCTCCGGCATCACCGATCTGATCACCACCCCGGGTCTGATCAACCTCGACTTCGCCGACGTGAAGTCGGTGATGTCCAACGCAGGTACGGCGCTGATGGGCATCGGCTCTGCTCGCGGCGAGGAACGGGCCCGGTCGGCTGCCGAGCTGGCCGTCTCGTCGCCGCTGCTGGAGGAGAGTATCGACGGTGCTCGCGGGGTGCTGCTGGCGATCGCCGGCGGATCCGATCTCGGTCTGTTCGAGGTTTCTGCCGCGGCCGACCTGATCCAGGCCGCCGCGCACGAGGAAGCCAACATCATCTTCGGTACGGTGATCGACGACTCGCTCGGTGACGAGGTCCGGGTCACGGTGATCGCAGCCGGCTTCGAGGACGGACAGCCGCCGCGTCGCCAGCCCGGCGTCACCCGCCAGCCCGCGGTCCGCACCGGCCAGCCCGCCCAGGCTCAGCAGCAGACCCAGCAGGCCCGGATCCCGAGTCAGAACCAACAGCCGCAGCAGCAGCCCGCCCCGGTGGCCCAGACCCAGCAGCAGTCGGCCCCGACCCAGCAGGCCCAAGCACAACCGGCTCCGGCACAGGGCTCGGGCCTGCAACATCCCGCCGCCAACGGTCAGCCGGCCGGCACCCGCCCGCCGCAACCGACCCAGACCCGTCCCAACCAGTTCGGTTCCAACGGTTTCGGCAAGCAGCCCGCGCCCGACGATGACGACGACCTGGACGTGCCGGACTTCCTCAAGTAGATATCGTCCGCCGGGGTGCCGCTGCCGCCGAGTTGGGTGCTGTAGGGCGCGTTCTGGGGGGGCGACCCCCAGACCCCCGGGCGTGGGTACCTCCACAGAGCACCTCGCCGCGCGACCTCCGCTGCGCTTCGGGCGCGGTCTCGCGCTGGCGCGCTCGACGGGCATGCGTAGGTTGCGTTCGGGTGGCCGGGTTCCAAGATCAACTTGGGAACCGTCCCTAGCGGATTGCCCGTCGCCCGGGGTCCCGAGCTCGTCGAAGGACCACCCGCTACGACTTCGATTCCCCGCAAGGAAAATCTGCCGGCAAGATGCACCGGAAACCCGCAGATTCGGAGCCGTCTCGCCGGCAAATTGGCGGACAACGACACCTGCCACAACGAACGCTTGTAGGCCAGATCGATCGCCAGTCGAGCGCCCCAGCGCGAGACCGGCTCCGGAGCGAAGCGGAGGTGCCGGCGGAAGATGGTCGGCAGTGGTGACCACGGCGGGAGCGCGAGGGTCGTCCCTCGCAAGGTGGGACGCCAAACCAGATCGCGGCAGCGGCGCCTGCTCGACCGCGAATCAAGACGACCGGGTCGCGGCGGCATACGTCGGCCGCCAGGCCAGGCCCCGGGGCACGTAACTCGACCGCGTGTCGGGATCAGACCCTCGTCGCGACCCGGTAGGGTCGGGCGAGAATAACCAGCAGCGGAGAGGTCGCAGGAGAGATGGCGGATAGGTTGAAGCGGGCCGCAGCGTGGCTCGGGCTTGTCACTGATGACCGTTACCCGGAGTACGACGACACCGAGCCGACCGAGGGCGTCTCTCGGGAGGAGCTGCTGGCCGAAGCCGGGCAACGCCCCGGGACCTCGATCAACAATGCCTCCGTCAACAACGCCCCGACCAGCAACGGGACAACGCACAACACCGGCTCGGCAGCGGTTGCCTCGCAGCCGACCGCGTCGGCCAGCGTGACCCCGCTGGAGAGTCGGCGTCCGGAGGTGTCCCGGCAGCCCGTCGCCGGCCGCGAAGCGACCGCAGCAGCACCGGCACCGGCGCCGTACGAACAACCCCAAGCACAACCGGAAAGGGCCGACTTGTCCCGGATCGTCACGGTTCATCCCCGGTCGTTCAACGACGCCCGGACCATCGGCGAGCACTTCCGCGACGGCGTCCCGGTGATCATGAACCTGTCCCAGATGGAGAACGCCGACGCCAAGCGGCTGGTCGATTTTGCCGCTGGCCTGATCCTTGGCCTGCGTGGCAATATCGAACGGGTCACCAGCAAGGTGTTCCTGCTCTCGCCGCAGAACGTGAACGTGACCGCGGAGGAGAAGGAACGGATCGCGGGCGGGTTCTTCAACCAGAGCTAGCGCGGCGCGATTCCGGGCAGCGTCCGGCGAAAGCCCCGATCAACAGAGCCGGTGACCACATCGGCGGTCAGTACGCTGGCGACGTCGATGCGACGGCGTACGAGCTAGAAAGCCATGAGGACCTGCGGGCATGACGGCATTCATCATCTACAACATCATCAACGGGATCCTGTGGCTGTTCCTGCTGGTTCTGATCGCCCGGATGATCCTGTCCTGGGTGCCGGTGCTGGTCCGCGACTGGCAGCCGCGCGGCGCCATGCTGGTGGTGGCCGAGGCGATCTACACCGTCACCGATCCGCCGCTGCGGCTTCTGCGCAAGGTGCTGCGGCCCGTTCGGATCGGCACCATGATGCTCGACATAGCCTTCCTCGGCCTGTGGGTGCTGGTGCTCATTCTGAGGTGGGCGAATGCCTACGTCTTCCTGCGTCTGGCCTGATTAACCGACGCTCATTCGGATTGGGTACGGTAGGCGGGTGCGCCGGCTTCCCCGTGCGGCAGTGCAGGCGTTGATGCCTGCCACGAACAGCAACTGATCAAGAACCCGAGGTGAACGATGTCGCTGACTCTGGACGAGGTCCGGAACATCAAGTTCCGGATGGCCAAGAGGTCCGGCTACGAGGTCTTGGACGTCGACGAGTTCGTCGACCAAGTCGAAGCATCCTTCGAGCAGTTGCTGGAGGAGAACGCGAACCTGAAGCGTCAGGTCGAGTCCCTCAAGGTCACCGCGGACACCGCCGACGGCGACACCGGCAAGCAGCCCGCTGTCCGGGTGGCGGATCAGCAGCCGACGGCGACCGCGGAGTCGTCCAACGGCGAGCGGATCGTCGTCACCACCAGCAGCGAGGCCAGCGCGGCCGTGGTGCGGCTGGTGCAGATGTCCACCGAACAGGCCGAGAATCTGGTGACGGAGGCCGAGCAGGAGGCCGGCCGGATCAAGTCCGACGCCGAGCGCACCGCCAAGCAGCTGACCACCGATGCGTCCACTCGCGCCGAGCGGGTGGAGAGCGAGGCCCGGGTCAACGCCGAGCGGATCCGTACCGATGCCCAGACGCGCGCCGATCGACTGGACCGCGACACCGAGGACAAGCGGCGCGAGCTGTTCGGTGAGCTGGAGAAGCAGCGCGATCAGTTGGCCGGTGCTGTCGCCGAGCTGCGGACGTTCGAATCGGATTTCCGGCGGAATCTGACCAGCGAACTGCGCAGCCACATCGACAAGCTGTCCGGCGGCAAGTCCGAGCCGGGCTCTGCGCCGAAGATCCTTGATGAAGTGCAGCCGAAGTCCGAGCCGGCCAAGGCGACCGAGCAGGACGCGGAGCCGTCCGTGCCGCAGTCCCAGGCGACTCCCAGCGACACCCCGCGGTTGGACGCTCTGCTGGGCGATCAGCGATAACCGATCGCATCGATCACTGACCCGAATGGGCCCCGGTTCTGCCGGGGCCCATTGCCATTTCCGAGCTCGCCGCCACGCCGTCTACGGGACCATCGGAGGGAAAAACTCGCCGAAAGCTGGGAATCGTCCGCGCGGTTCGTTGAAGAAACCGGAGTTGGGCCCTACTGTTCCTCTGACTTCCTCGCATCCGAAGCACGGGGCAGAAGGGGCTCGATGATGACAGCCAGCGCAACAGCAACCGCCGCGAGTCGGCGCGCCAAGGCCGCAGGTCAGGCGAAGACGGCCGGCGCCGGCGCCGACGAGAAGCCGACGAGGACTGCACGGGCCTCGAAGACCGCCTCGAGCAAGCCCGCGTCGAACCGTACGACGCCGGCGAAGAAGTCCGCCCCGGCGAAGTCGTCGGCAACGAAGTCCTCAGCCACAGCCAAGGCCGCGAAGAAGCCGGCCAAGAAGGCGCCGACCGCGAAGACGGTGGCGAAGAACACCACGAAGTCGGCCACAACCAAGTCGGCCACCACCAAGTCGGCCCCGGCCAAGAAGCCATCAGCCAAGAAGACATCGGCCAGCAATTCATCGGCCAAGACGGCGACGCCGGGCAAGGCCGCAGCGAAGAAGACGACGGCAGCCAAGACAGCTTCGAGCAGTACGGGGACGCGCAGGTCGACAGCGACGAAGAAGGCGAGTGCCCCCAAGGCGGCAGCCACCAAGACTGCCGCAGATGATCATGGTCACACCCGGTCCGGGACAGAATCAGCGAATTCGACCCGGCAGGTGTCCGAGACGAAGAAGATGGGAAGCGTGACGGAAACACCATCGGCGACCGGCGGTTCGGTCGCATCCGACGTCGCCACCGAGACGGTTGGCGCGACCTTTGATCGAGCGGTCGCCGCCGGCCGGTCGATGCGTGCCGGTGACCTGCCGGTACGTCCGGGCGAGGAACCCTGGACCGCCAAGGAGTTGAAGGAGATCCGGACCGAGCTCGAGGCCGAAATCGTACGGCTGGCCGATCAGATCGAGATCTCCGAGACCGAACTGGTCGGGCTGCTGCGCGACGGCAGCGAGGGCGCCGGCAGGGACCCCGCGGACGTCGGTTCGACCAACTTCGAACGTGATCATGAGATGTCGCTGGCCAACAACGCCCGCGAGTTGCTCGATCAGACCCGCTCGGCCCTGCGGCACATCGCCAACGGCACCTACGGGGTCTGTGACAACTGCGGTCGGCCGATCGGCAAGGGTCGGCTGCAGGCGTTCCCTCGTGCGACACTGTGCGTGGAATGCAAACAACGCGAGGAACGTCGATAACCGAGAACGCACCTGACCGTGGCCGCCGGCGAGCACGCAGCCGGTGGCTGTTTGTCGTCGTCGCGTTGGCCGGCCTGGCCGTGGACGTGATCACCAAGAAGCTGGCGGTCAGGTTTCTCGACCCGTCCGATCCGGTGGTGCTGTTTGGCGGCCTGATCCGATTGCAGCTGATCCGCAACTCCGGGGCCGCCTTCAGCATGGGCGAGAACTACACGTTGCTGTTCACCATCCTGGCCAGCCTGGTGCTGATCTTCATTCTGGCTGTGCTGCTGCCTCGGCTTGGCCACGTCGGCTGGGCGGTCGCGCTCGGCCTGCTGGTCGCCGGGGTAGCGGGCAATCTCGCCGACCGGATCTTCCGGCCGCCGTCGCCGCTGCACGGTCATGTCGTCGACTTCATCCAGCTGCCGCACTACGCGATTTTCAACTTCGCCGACATGTGCGTGACCAGCGCCGCGGTGCTGATCGTGATCCTGGCGATCTTCCGCAACGTCGCGGTCAGCGGCGAGCACTACGCCCGGACCGGCAAATCCACCGGCCACTCGGCGGAGTCTGCTCAGAGTTCGGCGGAGCCTTTGGCACCCGAACGCATGGACAAGACATCCACGTCGACGGTCTCGGAAGCGGAGCAGAAGAGCACCGAGCAGTGACCGAGTCCAAGACGGTACTGGTGCCCGAAGGTCTGGAAGGCGAACGGGTGGACAGCGCGGTGGCGCGGATGCTCGGCCTGTCTCGCAACAAGGTCGCAGAACTCGCGGCGCTCGGAGCCGTGCGGGTCGACGGCGAACCGGCGAACAAGTCCGACCGAGTGATGGCCGGGTCGATGCTCGAGGTCGACCTGCCGGTCGCACCCACCGGCGTACCGGTCACGCCTCAGGTGGTCGCCGGCGTCAGGATCGTCTACGACGACGAGCACGTCGTGGTGGTGGACAAACCAGTCGGGGTGGCAGCGCATCCGAGCCTGGGCTGGGACGGTCCGTCGGTCACCGAGCATCTGGCCGGTGCCGGCTTCCGGATCTCCACCTCCGGTGCCCCGGAACGCCAGGGCGTCGTGCAGCGGCTGGATGTCGGCACCTCCGGGTTGATGGTGCTGGCCAAGAGCGAACGTGCCTACACCGTGTTGAAGCAGGCGTTCCGGGATCGCGCCGTGGACAAGACGTACCACACCCTCGTCCAGGGACACCCGGATCCGTTCGAGGGCACCATCGACGCACCGATCGGCCGGCATCCCGGCGCGGACTACAAGATGGCCGTGCTGGCCGGCGGCCGGCACAGCGTGACGCACTACCGGACGCTGGAGGCGCATCGCGGGGCGACCCTGCTCGAGGTGAAGCTGGAGACCGGTCGGACTCACCAGATCAGGGTGCACATGGCCGCGATCAAGCATCCGTGTGTCGGCGACCCGACGTACGGCGCGAATCCGCGGCTGGCCGCCGAACTCGGATTGGTCCGGCAATGGCTGCACGCGGTCCGGCTCGGGTTCACCCACCCGGCGACCGGGGACTGGGTGGAGTTCGAATCCCCGTATCCGGAGGATCTGCAACACGCGCTGGACCTCATCCGTTCGCCGTGACCTGCGCGACGTCGGTGAAACGGTCGACGCGGCCCCGAGGCTGAGGACAGACTGGGCCGAGGGCTCAGCGGCCGGGGGTGAGGCACGGCCCCTCGTCCGGACGTAATAGGGTCACGCTGTGCGTAGAGCGAAGATTGTCTGCACCCTCGGGCCCGCGACCTCATCATCCCAGCGGTTGGTCGAGTTGGTGCGGGCCGGGATGGACGTGGCCCGGCTGAACATGAGCCATGGCGACTACCCCGATCACCTGAAGAATCTGCAGGGCGTACGGGCGGCGGCCCAGGAGGTCGGCCGGCCGGTCGGCATCTTCGCCGATCTCCAGGGACCCAAGATCAGGTTGGGGCGGTTCGCCGACGGCAAGGTCGATCTTGCGTACGGGGCGAAGTTCACCATCACCACCGAGGACTGTGCCGGCGACGTACATCGTTGTTCGACGACGCACAAGGGCCTGCCCGGTGACGTCAAGTCCGGCGATTTGATCTTGATCGACGACGGCCGGATCCAGCTGCAGGCCGACGAGGTCACCGACACCGACGTGATCACCACCGTCAAGGTCGGCGGTCCGGTGTCCAACAACAAGGGCATCAATCTGCCCGGTGTCGCGGTCAGCGTGCCGGCCCTCAGCGAGAAGGACAAGGCCGACCTGCGATGGGCGCTGGCCCAGGGCGTGGACATGATCGCCATGTCGTTCGTCCGCAACGCCGCCGACATCGAAGAGGCACACAAGATCATGAGCGAGGAGGGCCGCAAGGTCCCGATCATCGCCAAGATCGAAAAGCCGCAGGCCGTGCAGAACCTGGACGAGATCATCGACGCCTTCGACGCGTTCATGGTCGCCCGTGGTGATCTTGGCGTGGAGCTTCCGCTGGAGGAAGTTCCCTTGGTACAAAAGCGGATTGTGACCGCTGCCCGGCGCTGGGCGAAGCCGGTGATCGTCGCCACCCAGATGCTGGAGTCGATGATCTCCGCTCCGCGGCCGACCCGGGCCGAGGCATCCGACGTCGCCAACGCCGTACTCGACGGGGCGGACGCGGTGATGTTGTCCGGTGAGACCAGTGTCGGCCAGTACCCGGTGATCACCGTGGAGACGATGGCCCGGATCGTGAACGAGACCGAAGCTCACGGGATGGCCGAGATTCATTCGCTGGACTGGGATCCGCACACCACCGCGGGCGTGGTCACCAAGTCGGCCGCCGACATCGCTCGTGGTGTCAAGGCCCGTTATCTGGTCGCCTTCACCCATTCCGGTGACTCGGCGCGGCGACTGTCCCGGCTGCGTTCCGACATCCAGGTGCTCGCCTTCACCCCGTTGGAGAGCACCCAGGCCGAACTCACCCTGTCGTGGGGTATCGAGACGATCCTGGTCCCGATGGTGTCGCACACCGACGACATGATCCGCCAGGTCGACAAGGCGCTGACCGAATCCGGCCGGATCGAGGAGGGCGAGCGGGTCGTGATCATCGCCGGTTCCCCGCCCGGCCGCGCCGGCGCCACCAACATGATCCGCGTCCGCCGGATCGGGCTGCCGCTGTAACTTGTGGGGGCCGAGCCCCCACACCCCACGTTCCTACCGGGTTGAGTTGGGCTTCGTACGATTTTTCTGGCGATTTTCGGCGCCGCGGGCGCCGAAATCACGCTGCCGCGGCGGGGCGCGGGGTCTTCGTGGTCGGGGATCTGACCGCCGGCTCCGTTCCGGGACGGTCAGCACCGCGGGTCGACCGGGAAGCTGGTTGGGCGATTGCAGGAGGTTCCGGTGATCTCGGGGGTGCTTATGGGTGCGTCAGCTCCTGCAATTCGTCGGGTCAGGAGCGGGTGAAGACGCCGAGGACGGACTGGCCGAAGGGGATCGGGAAGCGGTCGAGGATGCGAGTGATCGGGACCACGACGGAGTCGTAGATCTTCACCAGGCCGGGTTTGGGGGTACCGGTGCCGCCCCTGCGGACTGCGGCCCACCAGGCGACACCGCCGAGCAGGTTCACCGGCCGGCAGCTGCGGACCTCCGGGCCCGCTTGGTGTCCGGCCGCGGCCAGCGTCTTCGGGGTGTAACGCCGGACGTGGCCGACCGACCGGTCGAAGTCGC
This sequence comes from Microlunatus elymi, assembly GCF_007362775.1. Taxonomy (NCBI): domain Bacteria; kingdom Bacillati; phylum Actinomycetota; class Actinomycetes; order Propionibacteriales; family Propionibacteriaceae; genus Microlunatus; species Microlunatus elymi. The sequence continues at coordinate 4,029,436 of NZ_CP041692.1, read as the reverse complement.
CGTACAGGTTCATGTAGCCGGGCACCCACTGGATCACCGTGCCGCCGGGACGTACCAGACGCGACAGCGCCTGCAGGGTGTCGACGTCGTTCTCGATGTGCTCCAGCACGTTGATCGCCAGTACGGAGTCGACCGCACCCTGGTCGGAGGTCAATTGCTCTGCCCGTTGCGGAGTGAGCGTCGCAGCGTCCAGCCGACGCGCCTGCACTCCCGGCCGGCCGGAGAACCGCCGGGCCATCGAATCGACCGCCTCCGGATCGACGTCAGTGACGACCACCCGGTCCCGATCCACCAGCTGACTGGAGAAGTCACCGAGCCCCGCGCCGACCTCCAGCACCTCCGCCCCGCAATGCGGCGCGATCAGCTCGTACTGAACTCTCTGGGGGCCGAGCCCCCAGACCCCGCGTTCCGACCGTGTTGCGTTGGGCGATCGCCCGACCTTTTGGTGATCTTCGGCGCCGCGGGCGCCTCAGATCACGCTGCCGCTTTGGGGAGATCTCTCGGCCTCGTCGACCTGTGAGCGGACGGGCCTTCGGACCTTCGACAGACTCGAGCGCCATAAGTCCGGTTCTTCGTCGGACTCGCGTACCCGGTCCTTCGACAGGCTCAGGATTCATGACGGAGGGATCGCCGACCGTTGAGACTCCGCGCCCGCAGCGGCAGCGTCGTTCGAGGCGCCCGCGGCGCCGAGAACGGCCAGCAAAATCGGGCGACCGCCCAGCGCAACACGGTAGGAACGCGGGTCTGGGGCTCGGCCCCAGATAAACACGGTAGGAACGTGGGTCTGGGGCTCGGCCCCAGAAAACACCGCCGTGCCGGAGAGGGGAGTCGAACCCCTACGCCCTTGCGGGCAGACGGGTTTGAGCCGTCCGCGTATACCATTCCGCCACCCCGGCCGGGTACCAAACGGATCGTGCGATCAGCAAGCCCGTTTGGAGCGACGATCATTGTGCCACAGGTCTTGGTGATGAAGCGCACCCGGGCGTGGCTCGGCAACACGCCGGGCCGCTGGATAGAGTTAGGCCCGTGACCGAGAGCAAAGCGGCGGTTCCACCGCAGACGAAGAGCGCAGCGAAGTCGAGCAGCAAGGCAGCCAAGGGCGCGCCGCCGCGCGTCGTCGTCGCCGAGGACGAGTCCCTGATCCGGCTCGATCTCGTCGAGATGCTCACCGAGGAGGGGTACGACGTCGTCGGCGAGGCCGGTGACGGCGAGCAGGCGGTGACGCTGGCCACCGAACTCAAGCCCGACCTGATCGTGATGGACGTCAAGATGCCCAAGCTGGACGGCATCTCCGCGGCCGAGAAGATCGCCGCCGACCGGATCGCCCCGGTCGTGATGCTTACGGCGTTCAGCCAGCGTGAGCTGATCGAACGGGCCCGCGAGGCGGGTGCGATGGCATACGTGGTCAAGCCGTTCGGCAAGGACGATCTGGTGCCGGCGATCGAGATCGCCATCGCCCGCTACCAGCAGATCCTGGCGGTCGAGGCCGAGGTGGCCGACCTGGAGGAGCGGCTGGAGTCGCGCAAGGTGGTCGACAAGGCCAAAGGGCTGCTGCAGGTCGGACTCGGGCTGACCGAGCCCGAGGCATTCCGCTGGATCCAGAAGACGGCGATGGACCTGCGCAAGTCGATGCGCGAGGTGGCCGAGGGAGTCATCGCGCACGGCGCGAAGCCGGGCAAGTAGTCAGCCGCCTCGCCCGCGACCCGAACGGTTTCCACCCAGCAAAGAAGTGAGAGCGCCCGACCGCACGTCTGCGGTCGGGCGCTCGTGTGCTCTGCCTCGAACCGTTGGGTAACAAACAGGCAACACGGTGAGCCTCATCTCACAACCGTCCTCAGTTCGATTTAAAGTTCATCCCCATCCGGGCTCGCCGACGCTGGGGGTGCTCCTCCACGAGTCACCGGTAGCGGCCCACGAGGCCGTCCAATTCAGGAGGAAGAGTGCGCAAGCATCGACTCGTCATTGCCGGGGCCGCCGTCCTGGCGTTGTCCTTGACCGCGACCGCCTGCGGGACGCGGTCCGAATCGGGCGCCAACGGTGACACCGCCGACCAGGCGACCAAGGTCGCCACCATCGGCGTGATCTCCCCGCTGACCGGGGACCTGGCCGCGATGGGGATCGGGATCAAGAACTCGGTCGACCTGGCGGTCAAACAGGCCAACGAGAACAAGACCATTCCCGGCTGGACGCTGAAGATCCGGGCCGAGGACGACGAGGCCAAGCCCGACTCCGGGCGCAACGCGGCCACCAACCTGACCAGCGACAAGACGGTGGTGGGCGTGGTCGGTCCGCTGAACTCGTCCGTCGGCCAGACCGTGCAGCCGGTGCTGAACAGTTCCAAGATCGTCGAGGTGTCGCCCGCCAACACCGGCGTCTCGCTGACCAAGGGTGAGGACGCCGCAAATCCGAAGCGGCCGTACAACAGCTATTTCCGCACCTGCACCACCGACGACATCCAGGGCCCGTTCGCCGCTCGGTACATGTACCAGACCGCCGGCATCAAGAAGGTCGCGACGATCCATGACAAGAAGGCCTACGGGCAGGGCCTGGTCACGGCGTTCACCGAGGAATTCAAGAAGCTCGGTGGTGAGGTGGTTTCCGCGCAGACGATCAACCCCGACGACTCCAACTTCGGCCCGGTGATCAGCAAGGTGAAGTCGGCCAAGCCGGCCGGCGTCTACTACGGCGGTGAGTACCCGCAGGCAGGCCCGCTCAGCCAGCAGATGAAGGCCGGCGGTCTGAACGTTCCACTGATGGGCGGCGACGGCATCTACTCGCCGAACTACATCAAGCAGGCCGGCAAGACCTCCGGCGGTGACCTGGCGACCTCGGTCGGCGCTCCGGCCGACACCCTGCCGTCGGCGAAGGACTTTGTCGACGCCTACGCCAACGGCGGCTACAAGGATCCGTACGAGGCCTATGGCGCCTACTCCTACGACGCCGCGAACGCGATCATCAACGCGCTGAAGACGTCGCTGGCCAACGCCGAGGACGCCGGCTCCGCTCGGGAAGCGACCATCGAGGCCGTCGCCAAGGTCGACTTCGACGGTGCCACCGGCCACGTCTCCTTCGACGAGTTCGGCGATGCGACGGCGCGGGTGCTGACCGTCTACCAGGTCAAGGGCGACGCTTGGCAGCCGGTCAAGACCGACGAATTCAAGTGACCAGCGAGTGTTCGTACTGCAAGCCCTGATCGACGGGCTGTCGCTCGGTGCCTTGTACGCGCTGATCGCCGTCGGCTACACGGTCGTCTACGGCATCATCCAGTTGATCAACTTCGCCCACGGCGAGATCTTCATGATCGGAGCCTTCGGCTCGGTCACGGTCTGGCTGCTGGTGCCGGGTGAGGTGTTGTCCATCTGGATGCTGCCGTTGATGCTGGTCGGCGGCATGATCGCCTCGGTCGCGGTGGCGTTGCTGATGGAGCGGATCGCCTATCGACCGCTCCGCAACGCACCGCGGTTGGCGCCGTTGATCACCGCGATCGGCGTGTCGATCTTCCTGCAGGAGTTCGTCCGGTTGTTCTACGGCAAGATCCCCGGCTTCCCCGACGCGAAGGCCAACGTGGGCTTTCCGCGGATCGAGGGCGTCACCGGGCAGGCGATTCAGATCGGCGGGCTGCAGCTGGACCGGCCCTCGATCTTCACCCTGTCGGCGTTGATCGTCTGCACCGGCTTCCTGTACCTGTTCATCAACAAGACCGGCATCGGCCGCGCCATGCAGGCGACGTCGCAGGATCCTGACACGGCGCGACTGATGGGCATCAACGTCGACAAGATCATCATGATCGCGTTCGCGGTGGGCGCCGCGCTGGCGGCCGTCGCCGGCGTCGCGCAGGGCCTGAAGGACACCAATATCGACTTCAGGATGGGCTTCATCGCCGGCCTGAAAGCCTTCTCCGCTGCGGTTCTCGGCGGCATCGGCAACATCTGGGGCGCGCTGGTCGGCGGTCTGGTGATCGGTGTCTTCGAGTCGCTGGCGACCGCGGTGATGCCCAGCGGTTCGGCCTGGAAGGATGTCTGGGCGTTCGTGGTGTTGATCTTGATCCTGGTGTTCCGGCCGCAGGGCCTGCTCGGCGCCCGGGTGGTGGACCGGGCATGATCATCCCTGGAATTCCGGTCGAGCTGACCCGGCGGTACGAGTCCGCGGCCAAGGTCACCGCCGCGGCGGCAGGAATCGTACTGGCCGGCTCTGCCTACCTGCCCTGGGCGTACGGTGCCGAGGCGCTGGACAACGTCAGCTATCTCGGCGGTCCGTCGTTCACCCAGTTCATCGCGCTCGGCCTCGGGTTGTGCATCGCCGGCTTGGTGATCTTGTCCCGGGTGTTTCCTCGCGGCGTAGGTCGGTTGCGGATCGGCTGGATCGCCGGCGCCCGGGCCGCGGCCACCGGCAGCCTGATCGCGATGGTGGTTGTCGACCTGGCGATCGCGGTCGAGCTCGGTGGCACCATCAACATCATGTATGGCGGCTGGGTTGCCACGGCGGCAGCGCTGCTCGCCTTCGTCGCCACCCGGTTCATGATCACCGAGACCCAGCCGAACCTGGCAACGGCGAAAACTCCTGCCTGGCTGGCGATCCTGGCGATTGCGGTGATCATGCTGGTGGTGTTGTTCGCCGCCTACTACGCGTTGGACCAAAGCGATCCGGGCACGTTCGTCGTCTTCGGCGTCTACGCCGGGGCGGTGGTCGCCACCTTGATCAGGACGGGCGTGATGGGTTGGCTGACCGCGGTCTCCCGGGCCCATCGCAAGGTGTTGGTGTTGTCGGCCTTCATCGTCGCCTTCCTCTTCCCCTTCACCCAGGGCGGCCAGCAGGCGAACATGTCGATCGCCACCCAGGTGTTGATCTTCGCCGCCACCGCGATGGGGCTGAACATCGTGGTTGGTCTGGCCGGCCTGCTGGACCTGGGTTACATCGCCTTCCTGGGTGCGGGTGCGTTCGTGGCGGCGATGATGTCCAATTCCGCCTTCGCCACCATCGGCTGGCATCCGCCCTTCCTGGTGGTGATGCTGATCAGCGGCTGCGTGTCGGCCACCCTCGGCTTGATCATCGGATCGCCGACGTTACGGGTGTCCGGTGACTATCTGGCGATCATCACGCTGGCCTTCGGTGAGATCTTCCGGCTGGCCATGATCAACTTGGACGGCACCGACGGACCGGATCTGACCCACGGATCGAACGGCATCCCCGGCGTGCCCGGGCTCAAGATCGGCAACTTCGATTTCGACGACACGCACACGATCTTCGGCGTCGAGATCGGCATGTACGGCAACTACTACTTCCTGCTGCTGGTGCTGCTGGCGGCCATCATCGCGATCTTCGTCCGGCTCAACAACTCACGGATCGGCCGCGGCTGGGTAGCGATCCGGGAGGACGAGAAGGCGGCCGAGGCGATGGGCGTGAACACCTTCGGTTTGAAGCTCTTCGCCTTTGCCAGCGGGGCCTTCCTGGCCGGTGTCACCGGCTCGATCAAGGCCCATCACGACATCTCGGTGACACCGGATCAGTACATCTTCCTGGAGTCGGCGTTCCTGCTGGCCGCGGTCGTACTCGGCGGCATGGGCACCGTGCTCGGTGTGCTGATCGGCGCGACGCTGCTGCGGATGATGCCGGAGAAGTTGCGGTTCGTGAACGAGTATCGGTTGATGATCTTCGGGCTGCTGCTGGTGATCATGATGCGGTTCCGGCCGGAGGGCTTGATCGCCAGCGAACGCCGACAACTGGAATTCCATGCCGAGGATGAAGAATTGGCCGATCGGATCGAGGAAGAAGAGATCGCCGCGGACCGCATCGACAAGTCGCAGGAGGCGCTGCGATGACGGCGACCCACCAGATCACCGAACCACGGTCCGAAAGCGCCGAACCGCTGCTGCGGGCAACCGGGGTGACGATGCGGTTCGGCGGCCTGGTGGCGGTCGACTCTGTTGATCTTGACGTCCATCCGGGGGAGATCGTCGGTCTGATCGGGCCGAACGGGGCCGGCAAGACGACCTTCTTCAACTGTTTGACCGGCCTCTACAAGCCGACCAGTGGGCAGGTGCTGTTCAACGGATCGGTGTTGGCACCCAAACCCCGCAAGGTGGTGCAGGCCGGGATGGCCCGTACCTTCCAGAACATCCGGTTGTTCGCCAACATGACCGCGTTGGAGAACGTGATGGTGGGCCGCTACTGCCGGACCACCTCCGGCCCGTTCACCTCGATCATCCGCGGGCCGAAATTCCGCCGGGAGGAACGGGAGACCAGGGAGAAGTCGGCCGAGTTGCTGGACTTCGTCGGGTTGACCAAGGTCTCCGGCAATCTGGCCAGGAATCTTCCGTACGGTGATCAACGTCGGTTGGAGATCGCACGCGCACTGGCCACAGATCCGCAGCTGCTGCTGTTGGACGAGCCGACCGCCGGGATGAACCCGCAGGAGACCAGGCAGGCCGAGGAGTTGATCTTCAAGATCAGGGACTCCGGGCTCGCGGTGGTCACCATCGAGCACGACATGCGCTTCATCTTCACGTTGTGCGACCGGGTGCTCTGCCTGGTGCAGGGCCGTCCGCTGGTGCTCGGCACCCCGGCCGAGGTGCAGTCCGATCCGCGCGTGATCGAGGCCTACATCGGCACCGGTGCCGAAGCCGAAGAAGCCTTGCAGGACAAGGGTCCTGAGCTTGTCAAAGGACCTGAATCGAAGGGCGGCCACGATGCTTGAGGTCAAGGATCTGCAGGTGGCCTATGGCCGGGTCCGCGCGGTGAAGGGGATCAGCTTCACCGTCGAGGAGGGACAGATCGTCACTCTGCTCGGCACCAACGGCGCCGGCAAGACGACCACGCTGAAGACCATCTCCGGGCTGCTTCGCCCGGAGGCCGGCGAGATCTGGTTCGACGGACGGCGGATCGACACCACCCCGGCGCACCAGATCGTCAGCCTCGGGTTGGCTCATTCGCCGGAGGGACGGCGGATCTTTCCCCGGCTGACGGTGGAGGACAATCTGCGGTTGGGTGCCTTCGCCCGCAAGGACAAGGGCGGCATCGCCAAGGATCTGCAGCGGGCGTACGAGCTCTTCCCGGTCCTGCACGACCGGCGCAGCCAGCCGGCCGGCCTGTTCTCCGGCGGTGAGCAGCAGATGCTGGCGATCGGCCGGGCGCTGCTCAGTCATCCCCGGTTGTTGATGTTGGACGAACCGTCGATGGGGCTGTCTCCGCTGATGATGCAGCGGATCATGACCACGATCGCCGAGTTGCAGTCCGAGGGCGTGACCATCCTGCTGGTGGAGCAGAATGCGCAGGCAGCGTTGTCGCTGGCCGATTACGGGTACGTTTTGGAGACCGGGATGATCACCCTGCACAACAGCGGCCGCGCATTGCTCGCCGACGAGGGCGTCCGCAAGGCGTATCTGGGCGAGGACTGATCACCAGCCCCGGACAGCCGACTGGTACGACGGGAGGTCCGATGGGTTCCGAGGTCGAGGACACTGCCAAGGACGCTGCCGACGATGCCCGAGACACCGCTGAGGCGCTGAATCAGCGGATCCGCCGGACCCGCGGTTATCGGTGGCTGGTCGCGCTCGGCTTGTGTGCGTACGGGGTGGTGCACCTGCTTGTGGCGGGCATCGCGCTGCAGGTCGCCTGGAGCGGCGGCGGCCAGCCGTCCGAACAGGGTGCGTTGCGTGCCATCGCCAGTACCCCGGTGGGTCCGGTGGTGTTGATCGTGCTCGGTGTCGGCCTGCTGGCGTTGGTGCCGTGGCAGGGATTCGAGGCGCTGCTGGGGCACGGCCGAGTGGCCCAGCAACACGATCCGAAACGTCGTACCGTCAAACGGTTCGCCTCGGCCGGCCGTGCGATCGTCTACCTCGCGCTCGGGATCAGCGCCTTCCGATTCGTCGGCGGCTCCGGCAGTTCCGGCGGATCGCAACACGAGGAGACGATGACCGGACAGCTGATGGCCCACCCATTCGGCCGGTATTTGGTGGCCGCGATCGGCCTGGCGATCCTCGCCGTCGGCGTCAACCAGGTGATCAAGGGCGCTCGGATGACTTTCACCGAGGATCTGCGCGGGTCGACCGCAGCACCCGCGATCGGGCTCGGGGTGGTCGGCTACATCGCCAAGGGGATCTCGCTGGTGTTGGTCGGCGGCTTGTTCGGCTGGGCGGCGCTGACGTACGACCCGAAGCGAGCCGGCGGTCTGGACGAGGCGCTACGGCTGGTCCGCGACCAACCCGCCGGGCCGGTGCTGCTGACCGTGCTCGCCGCTGGGCTGGCCTGCTTCGGTTTCTACTGCTTCGTCTGGGCCAAGAACGCCGAGACCTGAGCCACGGGCCGCCCACGCCTCGGCGGTCACGACGAAACTCGTGTCGGGGAGTCGGCGTGCGCATTCGCGTCGGATCTGTTCCTGATCCGCTTCGGAGATGCCGCCCAGGTAGTCGCCGACCGGACCGACGCCCAGGGTGTACGGCTCCCACCACTCGTCGAAGTCGCGGTACTGCACTCGTACGGTGAGCCGGTCGTCGGTGACGTCGGTGATCCCGGCGTCGGTGAACAACCGGACGAGTTCACCTTCACGGACGCCGGCAAGCTGGGATTCGTCGCCGGCGTTCGGGTCGAGCTCGTGCACGACCTCCCAGAAGGTCGAGACCGGTCCGTGCCCGCCGGCGTGATCCCAGACGCAGGCCGCGATCACTCCGCCCGGCCGGGTGACCCGACTCATCTCCCGCAGTCCGGCGACCGGGTCGCGCATGAAGTGCACGACCAGTTGGGCCAGCGCCGCATCGAAGGTCGCGTCCGGGTAGGGGAGTTGTTCGGCGACGCCCTGCCTGACCTCGACGCCGGGACAGCGCGTGCTGGTCGCTTCGACGAACGGCGGCGACGGGTCGATGGCCGTCACCTGCTGGGGTCCGAGGATCTCGGCCAGCCGTGCGGTCAACGCGCCCGGTCCGCAGCCGACGTCGAGCACCCGCTGACCCGGCGCAATCCCGGCGTAGTTGCTGAACAGCGCGGACAGCGGCTCGGAGTAGCGGCCCATGAACCGCCCGTACAGCTCGGCCGCCACGTTGAACCCCATGCCGGCAGCGTAGATCCGCCCGCCCCACCGCGCTGCCGAACCGACCGTTCCCGCACAAACCGCAACAAGGCCCTGAGCTCGTCGAAAGGCAGTAAGGCGCGTCGTTAGGCAGGGACTCGACGGAGGGGCCCTGAGCTTGTCGAAGGGCCGCCACGCGGGACCCGACTGGATCCCACCCCAATGGATCGACCATGATCAAAACCCATACTCAACTACTGCATCCGAATAAGCCATCGTTTGCCACAACCTGAGCTTGTCAGCTGATCCCGAGACCAGCCTCCGCATCGTGCAGCGTGGATCTGCTCCCTGCCCTCGTCGGTCGGCGCGACGTTGGCCGGTGCGGTCTCGGCGTGGTCCGTGACTTCGGTTGTCGGATGACTCGGTACTACTTCGGCGCGGCGACCAGTTGACAGGTCAGTCGTGCGGTGCAGACCCGGTTGCCGTGGTCGTCGACCAGCACGATCTCGTACATCGCCACCGTGCGACCGAGCTTGAGCGCGGTCGCGATGCCGGTGACGTGGCCGGACCGGACCGACCGATGATGGGTGGCGTTGATGTCGATGCCGACGGCGAACTTGTCCGGTCGTGCGTGCGCCACCGCTCCGTACGAGGCCAGCGTTTCGGCCATCACGCAGGACGCGCCGCCGTGCCACAGCCCGATCGGTTGGGTGTTGCCCGCGACCGGCATCCGCCCGACCACCCGCTCGGGCGTGACCTCGAGCAACTCCATCCCCATCGCCTGGTCCAGCGCGCTCGGCATGTCTCGAACCCAGTCCGGAAGATTGGTGGCATCGGGCGTCGGGGCAGCGTCAACCATGTGCACACCCTAAGTGTCTTTCCGTACGCTGACGGACAGATCGGCCGAGCGGTCGGTCAAGCGGCGAAGGAGGAGATCGATGGCCGAGGAAAGGCATCCCGTCCGCGATCCGGGACCGGCGTTCGACGGGATAAGGATCGGTCGACCGGCGGCCGGGGCACTGATCAACGCCGGCTACCGAACGCTGGCGGACCTGCCTGCGGACCTCGATGAACTGTTGTCCCTGCACGGAGTCGGACCGCGCGCGATCCGACTGTTGAACCAGGCCCGGGCCGGTGGCGATGTCGGTGGGGCCGTCTAGAGTCGGACCCGTGCCGACCCAGACTCAAACCGTACGAGCCGCCGCCCGTAAGGCAGCGGCGAAGAAGGCTGCCGCCCCGGGCCCGGATCCGAGCAAGCCGCGGCTGCTGCTGATCGACGGCCACTCGGTGGCCTACCGTGCCTTCTTCGCCCTGCCGGTGGAGAATTTCTCCACCCAGACCGGCCAGCACACCAACGCGGTCTTCGGCTTCACCTCGATGCTGATCAACGTGCTGCGGGACGAGCAGCCGACCCACGTCGGGGTCGCGTTCGACGTGTCCCGGAAGACGTTCCGGACCGAGGCGTACGCGGAGTACAAGGCCAATCGCTCCAAGTCGCCAGACGAGTTCAAGGGTCAGGTCGCGCTGATCAAGGAAGTCCTGGACGCACTCAACATCGTCTACGTCGAGAAGGACGGTTTCGAGGCCGACGACATCATCGGCACCCTGACCAAGCAGGCCGGGGCCGAGGATCTCGAGGTGCTGATCTGCACCGGCGACCGGGACTCGTTCCAACTGGTCGACGAGAAGACCACCGTGCTCTACCCGCGCAAGGGCGTCTCCGACCTGGCCCGGATGACGCCCACCACGGTCGAGGAGAGGTATCTGGTCGCGCCGGCGCGCTATCCCGAGCTGGCCGCGCTGGTCGGCGAGACCAGCGACAACCTTCCGGGCATCCCCGGGGTCGGCCCGAAGACCGCCGCGAAGTGGCTGACCACCTACGACGGCCTGGAGAATCTGATCACCCGCGCCGGCGAGATCAAGGGCAAGGCGGGCGACGCGTTCCGGGAGCGGATCGCCGACGTCAAGCTGAACCGGCAGATCAACGCGCTGGTCTGCGACCTCGACCTGCCCATCACCGTCCCCGACCTGCTCCGCAAGGACTGGAATCGGGAGGCGGTCCACCAACTCTTCGACGGGCTGGAGTTCCGGGTGCTCCGGGACCGGCTGCTCGAAACACTGCCCGCACACGACGCCGAGCCCGAGGGCGGGTTCGAGGTTGCCGGCACCCTGCTGGAGGACGGGCAACTGGGCGAGTGGCTGACCGAGCACGCCGGCGTCGGCCGCGTCGGGGTGGCGCCGCTCGGGCATTGGGCAGCAGGCGCCGGTGACCTGACCGCGGTCGGATTGGCCGCCGGTGACGGCGCGGCCTGCTACCTGTCCACCGTCGATCTGGTGCCGGAGGACGAACAGGCCCTGGCCGACTGGTTGACCGATGTTCAACGGCAGAAGGTGATTCACGACGCCAAGGGCCCGATGCTGGCGATCTGGTCCCGCGGTTGGCAGTTGCAGGGGCTGGTCTCCGACACCCAGTTGGCCGCCTACCTGGTACGGCCGGATCAGCGCAGCTATCAGCTCGACGATCTGACTGTCCGCTACCTCAAACGCGAGCTCAAGATCGACGTCTCCGACCAGGCCGCCGACGGCAACCAAGATCAACTCGCGTTGGACTTCGACGACGGTGCCGATCAACGCGCCGCCGCCGACGCCGCGATGGTTCAGGCCCGTGCCGTTGTTGATCTTGCTGCTGCGTTGGACACCGCCATTGATGATCATGGTGGGACGAAGTTGCTGCAGGAGGTCGAGTTGCCCCTGCAGCGGACGCTGGCCCGGATGGAGCAGACCGGCATCGCTGTCGACGTTGATCATCTGCAGTCGCTGGAGTCCGATTTCGGGGCGAAGGTCACCGACGCGGCGCAGGCCGCGTACGACGTGCTGGGCAAGGAGATCAACCTCGGCTCGCCGAAACAACTCCAGGTTGTGCTGTTCGAGGAGCTCGGGATGCCGAAGACCCGGCGGACTCGGACCGGCTACACCACCGACGCCGACGCCCTGCAGGGACTGTTCGAGAAGACCGAGCACCCGTTCCTGGCCTATCTGCTCGCTCACCGCGACGCGATCCGGCTGAAGCAGACCGTCGAAGGCCTGCTGGCTTCGATCTCCGACGACGGACGCATTCACACCACCTACATGCAGACGATCGCCGCCACCGGCCGGTTGTCCAGCACCGACCCCAACCTGCAGAACATTCCGATCCGGACCGAGGAGGGCCGCCGGATCCGGGAGGCATTTGTGGTCGGCCCCGGCTACGACGCCTTGATGAGCGCGGACTACAGCCAGATCGAGATGCGGATCATGGCCGACCAGTCCTCCGACGCCGGCTTGATCGAGGCTTTCAACTCCGGCGTCGATTTCCACACCGTCACCGCGTCGCGAGTCTTCGGGGTCGCGGCCGACGAGGTGACGCCGGGGCAGCGGGCCAAGATCAAGGCGATGAACTACGGCCTGGCCTACGGTCTGAGCGCGTACGGGTTGAGTCAGCAGCTCAACATCGACGTGTCCGAGGCGCGCGGTCTGATGGACGAATACTTCGAGCGGTTCGGCGGCGTACGGGACTATCTGCGGTCGCTGGTCGAGGACGCCCGCCGGACCGAATACACCGAGACGATCCTGGGCCGCCGCCGCTACCTGCCCGACCTGATCAGCGACAACCGGCAGCGCCGGGAGATGGCAGAGCGGATGGCGTTGAACGCGCCCATCCAGGGATCGGCCGCCGACATCATCAAGATCGCCATGCTCGACGTCGAACGAGCCATCGAAGATGCCGGCATGCAGTCACGGATGCTGCTGCAGGTGCACGACGAGTTGATCTTCGAGATCGCCGTGGGGGAGCGCGACGCGCTGGAGGCGCTGGTCCGGGAGAAGATGGGCCACGCCGTCGATCTGGCCGTCCCCCTGGACGTCTCCGTCGGGGTAGGCCACAGCTGGCACGCTGCTGCGCACTGAGACATCCGGGCGCCACCCCCAGACCCGCGCGCCCGTTGGATTGCTGATCACCCGCTCTCGCGGATGATCAACTTGGTCGGGATGGTGACGGACATGGGCAGGCTGTCGGCGTTCTCGGTGATCAGCCGGACCATCTCCCGACTGATCCGGTCGAGTGGCTGGCGGACGGTGGTCAGCGGCGGGTCGAGGGTCTCGGCCAGACCGGTGTCGTCGAAACCGACCAGGTGTACGTCGTCGGGCACGATCCTGCCTGCGTCGCGCAACACCGTGAGGGCGCCCGCGGCCATCAGGTCGTTCGCCGCGAACACGGCATCCAGGTCGGGGCAGCGGTCCAGCAACTTCCGCATCGCGGCGCTGCCGCTGTCGCGGGACCAGTCGCCGTACTCGATCAGCGCCTCGTCCTCGCTTCGATCGTGGGATGCCAGCGATTGCCGGAATCCGCGCAAACGTTCGGTGCCGCCCGACGTGTCCTGCGGGCCGGTGATGGTGGCGATCCGCCGACGGCCGACGCGGAGCAGATGATCGACCGCGCTGCGAGCGCCGGCGAAGTCGTCCGCGGTCACCGTGCCGATCGACTCCTCGAAGCCGGGACGGCCGGTGGCAACGACGGGTACGTCCGCAGCCGCCAGCCGGGGCAGCAGCGGATCGCCGTTGTGCGAGGAGATCAGCAGCACCCCGTCGACGTGGCCGCCCGCCAGGTACTCGACCACCCGATCACGCTCGGCGTCGGTGCTCGCGATCATCAAGATCAACGCGAGTTGGCGGTCCGACACTGCCTGCGTCACGCCGCGGAGCAGGATCGACAGGTTCGGATCCTCGAAGAGCACATGCTGCGGTTCGGGCAGCAGGAATGCGATTGAACCGGAGCGTCCGGTGACCAGTGATCGAGCATGCGGGTTGGCCGTGTAACCGGTACGGGAGATCGCCCGCTCGATGGATCGCCGTGCCTCGGCGCTCACCCACTTGCCGCCGTTGAGGAAGCGGGACACGGTCCCGTACGAGACCCCGGCCTCGCGGGCGACGTCGTGGATCGTCGGCCGTCGCCGGCCCGCCCTTGGCCTCTGAGGGGCACGCCGGTCCGGTGTCACCACGGGCTGCAGACTAGCAACCGGACCGTGATCGCTGACAATACTGTGCGGTTTTGTGACGGATTCCGACTCGCCGATCGGCCCCGTTCGAAGCATCGACCAGGTATCAATTGCGTCACGGATTCCCGTTCTCGTTGCGATAGCGGCGATGGTGCCTTGACCGCGGAGACCGCTTTCCCCTAGTGTGACCGCGGCTGTAAACGATCACAGCGATGACAGCCTCTCCGCGGTCCAGCACTCAATGAGGAGGTGCCGATGACGGAACACTGGACGACGAAAGCGCAGGCTGCGGCCGACACCGTGGCCTGGATGATCAAGCTCAGCATCTGGTGGTGGTTGTTGACCGCGATCGGTCTCGGGGTGTTCGGCGCAGCCCCGGCCTCGGCCACCGGTGCGATCGCAGTCCGGCGCCGCAGCCGGGGCGAGCGGGTGCGGTTCCGCGACGCCGTCGGGATCTACCGCAGCGAGTTCGTCTCGGCCAACCTGGCTCTCACCCCGGCCCTGTTGATCATGCTTTTGCTGCTGCTCAATCTGCAGTGGTTCGCCGGCGTGCCGCAGCTCACGCCGCGGCTGCTCACCCTGGCCGCGCTGGCCCTGATGGCCCTAGCCGCGTGCTACTTGCCTGCCCTGTATGCGTTCTACGACCTGCGTCGGCACCGGTACCTGCTGCAGGCCATCCGGATCGTCTTCGCTCGACCGCTGTGGAGCGTGTTGATGATCTTGGTCAGCGCAGCCGTCGTCTTCGGCACGTACAAGATCATCATCTTGGCGCCGATCGCGGTCGGCGTCTGGCTGCACACCAGCAGTTGGCTCGGCCTGAGGTTCTTCACCGAGAACGAGGCTCGCCGCGCCGCCGCCACCGAACAAGTTGATCATGTCGGCGGACGAACCCGCGGCAACGACGACGTGTTCGCGCTGCCCACCGAACCTCTTCGTACGCACTGAGCTCATCCGCTGGCGATCGCGATCGGAGGATCGCGGCGCGCACGAACGACCCCAATCATTCACGACTGGCCGGCCCCAATGCAGCGAGCCGGAAAAGAAAGGCACGATCATGGATCGACGGAAATTCCTGATGTTCGCCGGCGCCGGGACACTGGCGGCCACCGCGGTCGGAGTAACCGGTTGCGGTGGCGACGACAGCGGCAGCAAGGGCAGCGGCGGCAAGTCCGACCTGAGCACCCTGACGATGATGCTGCCGCTGTACGACACCTCCGCGCCGGCCGCGACCGGCGAGATGCAGCAGGCGATCGAGAAGTTCATCGGCAAGAAGTTGGACATCAGCTGGGTGCCGAATGCCAGCTACGACGACAAGATCAACGTCACCCTGGCCTCGGACAAGATCCCGATGCTGATGGCCGCGGACAAGTCGCCGACCTTCGTCCGCTCCGCCGAAGCCGGCGCATTCTGGGAGCTCACCGACAAGATCGGCAAGTACCCCGAGCTCAAGTCCGACAACGAGCAGATCCAGAAGAACTCCTCGATCAACGGCAAGATCTACGGCATCTACAAGGGCCGCGACGCGATGCGCAGCGCCCTCAGCATCCGCAAGGACTGGCTGGACAAGCTCAATCTGGAGTTGCCGAAGTCCACCCAGGATCTGTACGACATCGCCAAGGCCTTCCACACCGAGAAGCCGAACGGCAAGAAGGACTGCACCGGGCTGATCATCCCGAAGTGGCCCGGCGGCTACGGCTCAGCCAGTCCGTACGACGTGATCGAGGTCTGGTACGGCGCACCGAACAAGTGGAAGGTGGACAACGGCAAGTTCGTCCCCGGGTTCGACACCGACGAGTTCTTCGAGGCCGTCGACTTCATCAAGAAGATGATCGACGAGGGTCTGGTCAACAAGGACTTCGCCACCCTGGACAGCGCCAAGTGGAACGACCCGTTCTTCAACGGCGACGGCGGCATGATCCTCGACGTCAGCTCCCGGGGTCTCGCGCTGCAGGCTCTGTTCCAGGAGAAGGATCCCAAGCACTACACGAAGTACGTCGACATGACCGGCACCCTGACCGGTCCGGACGGCCAACTGCACGCCTACCCGACCACCGGCTACAACGGCTTCATCGCGATCTCCAAGCAGAGTGTGCGCGACGAGTCCGGCCTGGACGAGGTGCTCAAGGTGCTGGCCAAGCTCAACACCAAGGAAGGGCAGGTGCTGCTGAACAACGGCATCCAGGGCAAGAACTTCGACGTCAAGGACGGCTACGCGGTCACCATCAACGAGAACGTCAAGGAGGACGAGGAGATCGGCGCGAACGTCAAGTCGTTCGCTCAGCTCGGGATGGCGGTCGGCGGCTACAAGGCGTACAAGACCAAGCCGGACGCTCTGGCGGCCAAGCGTGACGCGTTCCACAAGTCCGACTTGGAGCATGCCGTGTTCGACCCGAGCCTGCCCTACGTCTCGCCGACCTACGTCAGCAAGGGTGCTCAGCTCGATCTGATCGTCGGCGACGCGCTGCTGAAGTACCTGGCCGGCCAGATCGATCTGGTCAAGTTCAAGTCCGAGATCCAGCGCTGGCACAGCTCCGGCGGCGACCAAGTCGCCCAGGAGCTGAGCGATCTCTACCAGAAGGGCTGAGGCCTGGTGTCTGCTGCAGCAGTTGATCAGCTCCGTCCGGACTCCGGGGCCTCCCCGGCCCCGGACGAGCCGATCGTGCCCCGCAAGGTCAGCTTGGCGCGGAGGATGTACCGCTTCCGCTGGCTCTACCTGATGCTGATCCCGGGCGCCGCGTACTTCGTGATCTTCAAGTACGCGCCGATGTACGGGATCACCATCGCCTTCCAGGATTACCTTCCCTTCTTGGGATTCCGGGGTAGTCCCTGGGTCGGATTCGAGCATTTCCAGGAGTTGTTCGCCAGCCCGGACTTCGGTCGGTTGATGGCCAACACATTGATCTTGGCTTTGCTGCATGCAGTCTTCGCCTTCCCGGCGCCGATCATCGTCGCGTTGCTGTTGAACGAGGTCCGGTTGCAGGTCCTCAAGCGCAGCGTGCAGTCGTTGATCTACATCCCGCACTTCCTGTCCTGGACGATCGTGGCGTCGCTGACCTATCTGCTGTTCGCGATGGACACCGGTGCGATCACGCATCTGATGAATTCGATCTTCGGCGCCAACTTCGACTTCCTGTCCGATCCGCACTGGTTCCGGCCGTTGATCATCTTGCAGACGCTGTGGAAGTCCACCGGCTGGGGGACGATCATCTATCTGGCCGCACTCGCCGGCGTGGACGAGAACCTGTACGAGGCTGCGCGGATCGACGGCGCGAATCGGTGGAAGCAGACGTGGCACATCACCCTGCCGGCGATCCGCTCCACCGTCGTGATCATGGCCATCCTGATGACCGGCAACCTGCTGGACAGCGGCTTCGAACAGATCTACCTGATGACCAACAGTCTCAACCGCGACGTCGCCGACGTGTTCGACACCTACGTCTACTACATCGGCATCACCCAGGGCCAGTACAGCTACTCCACCGCGGTCGGTCTGTTCAAGGCCGTGGTCGGCATCATCTTGATCTTCGGCTCGAACTGGCTCGCCCGCCGTCTCGGCCAGACCGGCTTGTTCTGAGGGGAGAGCGCAATGACTACATCTGATCCAGCGCCGCGCTCCGCGCGGACCACCGAGACCTCGACCGGTCTGGCGATCGGCGACCAACGCAAGCCACAGCAGAAGATCAAGAGTCGCCGGATCCGGCGCAGCGTGTCCGGCACGATCTTCGACAGTCTGAACTATCTGATCTTGATCGGGCTGGCGTTGATCACCGTACTGCCGTTCCTGTACGTGATCGCCGGCTCGTTCGCCGGCGAGGCCGAGATCACGTCCAGGCCGTTCTTCATCTGGCCGCACAAGTTCGTGATGTCCAGCTACAACTACATCTTCTCCACCAACGCGTTCCTGCGCAGCCTGATCGTCACCATCGGCGTCACCGTGGTCGGCACCGCCGTCCAGGTCGCGATGACCTTCCTGATGGCCTATCCGCTGTCCCGGCGTGAACTGCCCGGCCGCAATCTGATCTTGAACCTGATTATCTTCACCATGGTGTTCGGCGGCGGGATGATCCCGACCTTCCTGATCGTCAAGGCGCTCGGGCTGCTGGACAACTACGCCGCACTGTTCCTGCCGGCGGCGATCAACGCCTTCTACCTGGTGATCGCCAAGAACTTCTTCCAGGAGTTGCCGGAGGAGTTGCAGGAAGCCGCCCGGATCGACGGCTGCACCGAGCTGGGTGTCTTCACCCGGATCGTGCTGCCGCTGTCCAAGCCGATCCTGGCCACGTTCGCGTTGTTCTACGCGGTCGGCATCTGGAACGACTTCATGTCGCCGCTGCTCTACATCAGCTCGCCGTCGAAGTGGACGCTGCAGATGTTCGTCCGCCAGGTCACCGTCTCCGCCGACGTGGCCAACGTGACCGGGCAGGTCGACCCGGACTGGGTGCCGCCGGCTCAGGGCATCAAGTTCGCCACCGTGGTGATCGCCACCGTGCCGATCCTGCTCTTCTATCCCTTCCTGCAAAAGCATTTCGCCAAGGGGGTGCTGATCGGCTCGGTCAAGGGCTGATCAACACCTCAGGTTCCACCACCAGTGCTCGGGGCTGAACAACGGAGGTTCGACGCATGACCCATCCACTACGCCGATCCAGGAAGCCGGTTCCCGGGGCCAGGAAGCCGATCGCCCGGGCCGTCGCCGCCGGTGCACTCGCCGCCGCGATGATCATCCCGGCCGGTGCGGCGCTGGCCGCGCCGGCACCCGACCGCGCTGTTGATCATGGTCGGATCATGGAGCGGCTGGACCGATCCCCGGTGGCGGTGAAGACCGACGGCGGGGTGTACGTGGGTTGGCGGCTGCTCGCCTCGGACCCGGCCTCGACCGCGTTCCAGGTGCTGCGCGACGGCAAGCTGATCACGCCGAAACCCTTGCGGGGCAGCACCAACTACGTCGATCCACACGGCACCGCCGACTCCGTCTACCAGATCCGTGCGGTCGGCGGCGCAGCCCAGCAGCGCCTCAGCCAGCGGTTCCGGGTGTGGAGTCAGAACCATCTCGACGTGCCGCTGGACAAACCGGCCGACGGCGTCACCCCGGACGGCAAGTCGTACACCTATCGGGCCAACGACGCCAGTGTCGGCGACGTCGACGGGGACGGGCAGTACGAGATCATCCTGAAATGGGATCCGAGCAATTCCAAGGACAACTCGCAATCCGGCTACACCGGCAACGTCTACGTGGACGCGTACAAGCTGGACGGCACCCGGCTGTGGCGAATTGATCTTGGTCGCAACATCCGCGCCGGCGCGCACTACACCCAAATGGTCGTCTACGACCTCGACTCCGACGGCAAGGCCGAGGTGATGATGAAGACCGCCGACGGCACCGTCGACGGCGGCGGCACGGTGATCGGCGACAAGGACGCCGACTACCGCAACTCGGCCGGCTACGTGCTCAGTGGCCCGGAGTATCTGACCGTCTTCAACGGAAAGACCGGTCGAGCGATCGACACGGTCGACTACCTGCCCGGCCGCGGCAACGTGGCGGACTGGGGTGACAGCTACGGCAACCGGGTGGACCGCTTCCTGGCCGGGGTCGGCTACTTCGACGGCAAACATCCCAGCGCCTTCTTCTCCCGCGGCTACTACACCCGTACGGTGGTCGCGGCCTGGGACTTCGACGGCCGGCATCTGGTGCAGCGTTGGGTTTTCGACTCCGACGAGGCCGGCAAGCAGTACGAGGGCCAGGGCAACCACAACCTGGCCGTGGCCGACGTCGACCATGATCAACGCGACGAGATCGTCTTCGGCTCGATGACTCTGGACGACGACGGATCCGTGCTCTACAACACGAATCTGCATCACGGCGACGCACTGCACGTCGGCGACTTCGACCCGTTCCGGCCGGGACTGGAGGTGTTCGCGGCACACGAGGACACCGACGCCAACGGCAATCGCGGCGCGACCTTTCGCAGCGCCGCCACCGGCGAGGTCTACTGGTCCATCCCCGGCATCAAGGACACCGGCCGAGCGGCTATGGACGACATCGACCCGACCCATCCGGGAGCCGAGGGCTGGGCCTCCGGGTCGACGGCCGAAGGGAAGAAACCGGAGCTGCGCAACGTCGACGGCAGCCTGGTGTCGACCAACCTGCCGCCGGCCAACTTCGACGTCTGGTGGGACGGCGACCTGAGCCGGGAGATCGCCGACCACAACTACGACAGCGACACCGCAGCCGGCGTGCCGGTGATCTCGAAATGGAACCCGCAGGCCGACGCCGCCGTGCCGATCTTCACCGCGACCGGCACCCTGACCAACAACACCACCAAGGGCAACCCGTCGCTGCAGGCCGACCTGTTCGGAGACTGGCGCGAGGAGTTGATGTATCGGACCGCCGACTCGACCGCGTTGCGGATCTACACCACCACCGCTCCGACCCAGCATCGGCTGGTCACCCTGATGCAGGACCCGGTCTACCGGCTGGGCGTGGTGTGGCAGAACGTCGCCTACAACCAGCCGCCGCACACCAGCTACTTCCTCGGCACCGGCATGCAGACGCCGGCCCGGCCCGACATCAGCTACCCCGACACCCGACACCAGCACGGAGAAGATGATCATGCCTGAGCCGACCGGTTTCGGCCGCCTCCTGCCCAGCGAGACGAGCCACTACACCGATCCGGTCACCGGAGTCGAGGTCAAGGTCCTGACCTCGCACCCGGCCGGCAGCTCGAAGCCGTACCAGACCCACCCGACCTGGACCGCCGACGGCGAGTGGATCCTGTTCCGCTCCGATCGTGACGACGGAGCTCAGGCCTACCTGGTGCACGAGACCCGCGGCGACATCCTGCAACTGACCGAGGGCGCCACCGACACCGGGAGCCTGAATCTCGATCCGGCCAGCAACACCCTCTACTTCATGCGCCGGGCCGACGAGGGACGTCAGCTGATCGGGCTGAACCTGAAGACGCTGATCCCGGACGCGTTGGCCGGCTCGATCGGCCCGCGTACGGAGTACGAGCGGGTGATCAGCACGCTGCCTCCTGACCTGCGAGACTCCGGCGGGTTCGCCATCGACGCCGACGGATCGGCGGCCTACTGGGGTGTCGGGTTCGGCCCGGCGCCGGACCGCAGCGCCGCGTTGGCCACGGCGGGCCGGCGGGTGATTGATCAACAAAACCTCGATCCGACCGAGGAACGTGAGGCTGCTCGGCTCCGGTTCGAGATCCAGGGCCGCGGACCGGGCGGCATCCGCCGGATCGACCTGATCACCGGCGAGCTGAGTACGGTGATCGACGTCGACTTCCGAATGGGTCACGTGCAGACCAACCCGTGGGTGCCCGGCGAGATCATCTACTGCCACGAGACCACTGGTGACGCGCCACAACGGATCTGGACCGTACGAGCCGACGGCAGTGACAACCGACCGTTGTATGTGGAGACGCCGGACGAGTGGGTGACCCACGAGACCGTGTCCGGGGCGGACGAGGTGATGTTCAACCTGATGGCTCATCTGCCGTATCTGGCGCAGAAGCCGAGCGGGGTCTGCGTTGTTGATCTTCGCACCGGTGCGATGCGGGTGCTCGGTCAGGCGCCGGGGCAGGGCTTCTGGCACTGCAACGGATCCCCGGATCGGCGCTGGGCGGTGGCCGACGACTTCACCGGCAACGTCACCCTGATCGATCGGCGCAGCGGCGAGCTGACCGTGCTCACCACCGATCACAAGATGCGGCCCGACCACACCCATCCGATCTTCAGCCCGGACAGCAAGCGGGTGTTGATCCAGTCGGGCCGTCCGACCGACGGCCGAGCACTGGATCTGATGCTGATCGACATTCCGGCCGCGCTGCAGGGACGTGAGCCGGCGCTGCCACAACCCAGCCCGGCCGGGTGATCAACTTCTGTTGATCAGGAGCCCGCAGCGAGCAGTCGCCGGCCCAACACGACGGCCGCATCACGGAGCTCGTCGCCGCCGATGATCTTGAAGTCGACCGGGGAAGCGGCCAGCTCCTCGGCGTACCACTGAGGGTCACTGGTGCTGCCGACCAGCCGGGTCCCGCCGGCGTCGATCGCTTCGATCCGGCCGAGGCTGCGCGGAATGCAGCGCAAGATCAACTCCTGCGGCCCGTCGAAGATCACCTCGGTGCGGTATTCCCAACCCTCGGCGAGATTCTCCTCGACCGCGGCCACCGGATCGACGTCCGCGGGGTGGAACGTCTCGCCGGTCTCGATCGACGACGCCACCCGATCGATCCGCAGCACCCGGCGCGCGTCCGCGGTGTGCGACCAGCACAGGAGATACCACCGGGCGTGCCGGACCACCACCGCCCACGGATCCACGATCATCGTCCTGGTCCGGTCCGGCCGCAGCCGGTAGTCGATACGCAGTTGCCGTCGGTCGACGCAGCTCTGCACCAGCGCGCTGGTGATATCGGCGTCCGGTCGGGCCGCCGATCGATCCGGTGCCGGCGAGGTCGCCCGGCGGACCGCCTGGACCGTGTGCGCAACCGGCTCCGGCAGCGCACGGGTGATCTTGCCGATCGCGGCACCCACGGGAGAGTCGCTGTCGCTGACGTCGTGGTGGCCGTCGAGCACGGCCATCACCAGGCCGAGGGCCTCGGCGGTGCTGAACATCAGCGGCGTACGGGATCCGCGGCCGAGCCGATAACCCCCGTACGGGCCGCGGACCGACTCCACCGGCAATCCGGCCTCCCGCAGGATCCCGACGTACCGCCGCGCCGCCCGGTCGGTGACGCGCAGCCGCTCGCCCAGCCGCTCGGCCGTGATTCCGGGCGCGGACTGGATCAACTCCAGCGCCAGCAGCGCCCGAGCGGTCGGGCTCTCATCGTGTGCCATTCGTCATCTCCCGAGCTCGGGACCGGGCAGGAATTTCGGATCCGACGCTAGCGCCACCGACGTTTCTCCACCCGCATCTCCACCCACGGTTGGTGGGCCGCAGGGGGCCGAACCCGAAGACTGGAGTCACCAACCCAACGGAAAAGGATGCCTCCGATGACTCCCAGCACAATCCTCCCGATCCTGATCGGACTGGCCCTGTTGATCTTCATCTCCGTCCGGCAGATGAGCTGGACGAAGGTGAACGCGGCCAGCATGCTGAAACTGCCGATGATCATGGCACTGGTCGGGCTGGTTCTGGCCGCGCAGACCTTCGACCATCCCGGTGCCCTGCACGTCCATGGCGCGGACCTGGTCCTGATCGCCGCCGAGGCCGGTGTCGCGGTGGTCGGTGGTCTGCTGATGGGGCGGATGACCCAGATCGACACCATCAACGGCGTCACCCAGTCTCGGCTGCGGCCGGCCGGTCTGGCGGTCTGGTTCGGCTTCATCGCGATCCGGATCGGCGGCGAGGTGCTGGCCCACGCCGATCACCTCGCGCTGGCTTCCAGCACGCCGCTGATCCTCTTCATGGTCGCGATCGTGAAGGCGACCCAGGCCCTGACCGTACGGGAGCGGGTGGCTCGGCACGAACAGTCCCGGCAGGTCGCGTACGACAGCTACAGCCGGATCTGAACAGTCCACTCAACACCGGCAACCCGATGCCGGGCCGGTCGTAGACCGGCCCGGCAGCTTCATGATCGGAGCGCAGACCGATGTCGGCACTAAGCTCAGGAGCCGTGCAGCAGGAACCATCGCCGGACGGGTCGCGCGTCGACTCGTACGCGAAGGTGTTGCGGATCGCGGTCGCGATCGCGATCAGCTACTTCGGTGTCCTGCAAGGAGGTTTCGCGCACTCGACCGCGACTGCTGTGGTCGCGGCGGTGGCCATCGCGGCGACCTTGACCTGGGGTGTGCTGGCCTGGTTCGGCCCGAACCGGTGGATCTCCGTCGTGATGGCGGTGATGATGGCGGCCGGCGCATCGCTCACCATCCAGACCAGCGTGATCGGCTGGATCCTGTTCGCCATCGGCACCATCGGCATCCTCGGCGTCCAGCGGGTCGACCTGCGGTTGGCGGTGGTGATCACCGCATTGACCGCGATCCCGATCGTGATCGGCTCGTTCAACCAGCCGCCGGTGGCGGAGTCGGTGGCGCTCAACACGCTGGCGGTGCTCGGCATCGGCGTGATGGGCTACAGCCGCCGGCTGAGCCGGATCCGACGCGAACAGGAACGCGAACTCGCAGCCCGCACCCGAGAGCTCGAGCAACGCAATCGCGAGCTGATCGAGCAGACCGAACGGGCCCGCACCGAAACCGCGCGGGCTGCCGCGCTGGAGGAACGCAACCGGATCGCCCGCGATCTGCACGACGTGCTGGCGCATTCGCTCGGCGGCCTGGTGGTTCAGCTCGACGCTGCCGATGCCGTTCTGACGACCGGTGGCGATCGCGACCAGGCGGCCAGGAGAGTTCGGACCTCGCGGCAACTGGCGGTCGACGGACTCAAGGAAGCTCGAGCAGCGGTACGTGAGCTGCGGACCGGGGAGATCGGTGATCCGTCCGAGTCGGTGGATCTGGCCGCAGCTGTCGAAACCATCGTGCGCGGGCCGGTCGGGCTGCAGCTTGGCATCGAATTCGATCTTGTGGGGGAACATCGGCCGGTGCCCGCCCCGGCCGCTCAGGCGTTCGTCGCCGTGGCCCGCGAGGCGGTGACCAACATCAACAAGCATTCGGGCATCAACAAGCATTCGGGCATCAACAATCATGGCCCCGACACCGACGGCGGCGGTGGTCGTGCGGTTGCGACCTTGATCTTCGAACCGAAGTTGATCAGGTTGGAGTTGATCAACTCGCTGCCGACCCACCATGATCAACTCGTACCGGAGCTGGCGGGCACGGGCGGTGGCTTCGGAGTGGCCGGGATGCGACAGCGATTCGCCGAGATCGGTGGCACGTTGACGGCGGGTCGGCAGGGGAGTCGCTGGGTGGTGTCGGCCGACTGGCCGGTGCCGACCGAGACGATCGCACGGGACAAGGACGGAACCGTTGTCGATGAACGCGGCTGAAGATCAACAACCGATCCGAGTGATCATCGTCGACGATCAGGACATCGTCCGGGACGGTCTGGTCACGGTGCTCTCCCTGGTCGACGGCGTCGAGGTGGTCGGCAGCGCCGACAACGGACAGCGGGCCTGTGAACTGGTGGACGAGCTGGCGCCCGAGGTGGTGCTGATGGATCTGCGGATGCCGGTGATGGACGGCGTCGCGGCCACCGAGTTGATCACCACCCGACATCCGCGGACCGCCGTGCTGGTGCTCACCACGTTCGACGACGACGCGTCGATCGCCGGGGCGCTGCGCGCCGGTGCCCGCGGCTACCTGACCAAGGACGCCTCCCGCGACGACATCGCCGCCGCACTTCGCTCGGTCGCACGGGGACAGGCCACCTTTGACGCGGGCGTCTCGGCGAAACTCCTGTCCGGGTTGACTTCCGGCGCTCCGATCGGCTCCGGAGCGCCAGACGATCATGGAAGTGATGATCATGAAACAGGCGGCGGATTGGACGAGTTGACGCGCCGAGAACGCGAAGTGCTCCGGCTGATCGGCGACGGACTGAACAACGCGGAGATCGCCGACAAACTCTTCGTCAGTACGGCGACGGTCAAGACCCACATCAACAACCTGTTCGCCAAGCTCGGCATTCGCGACCGGGCCCAGGCCGTACGGCTGGCCAACCGACTCGATTGAGGACCCGCCGCTGAGCGTCAGTCCTGCGCGTCCAACCGGGCGGCGACGTCGGCGGGGAAGCCGCCGGTGGCGATCGGGCCCCAACGGGTCGGAGTGATCCGGATCAACGACTTGCCCTGCACCCGCATCGCCTCCCGGTATTCGTCCCAGTCGGGGTGTTCGCCGGAGATGCAGCGGAAGTAGTCCACCAGGCCGTCGATCGCCTCCGGCGTGTGCAGCACCTCGGCCTCGCCGTCGACCTGCACCCAGGGGCCGCCGAAGTCGTCGGACAGCACCAGCACCGACACCTGCGGTCGCCGTTCGGCATTGCGGGTCTTCGCCCGGCCGGGATAGCTGGAGATCACGATCCGGCCGGACGCGTCGACTCCGGCGGTCACCGGCGACAGCTGCGGCGCCCCGTCGGATCGTCGCGTCGTCAGGATGACGTGATGCCGAGGCCGGACGAAGTCCAGAAGGTGATCAAGGTCGACGGCGGTCGTGGTGGCGATGCTGCGCGGCATGTTCGCCACCCTAGACCCCTTCGCCCGGGAGGTCAGGCGTGCGCGAAGTCCTCGCCGGTGTAGGGGCGTTGCTGCACGATCACCACGAAGTTGCCGGAGTTGTCACGGGCGATCGCCTCGGTCCCGTATGGCCGCTCGGCCGGTTCCTGGATGAATTCGACGCCCTTGTCGGTCAGCTCGCGGTAGGTCTGCTGGCAGTCGGTGGTCGCCAAGCCGAAGGCATGCAGCGTGCCCTTGTCCATCGCCCGTTTCATCACCTCGGCCGATTCGGGGTCCACGGGCGGGCCGGGGACCTGCAGGTTGACCTCGAGTTCGGGGTGATCGGGATGGACGATGGTGGCCCAGCGGTAGCCGTCGCCGAGGGTGATGTCGGTGTGCACGGTGAACCCGAACTTGTCGGTGTAGAACTTCAGTGAGTCGTCGATGTCCTTGACCCAGACGGTGAAGAGAGAAACTCCAGTGATCATGAAGCTCACCGTAGAAGCTCGTTCCTGATCAGCGCTTCTCCCCGATTGCGGAACCGTCCCGGTCGTGATCTTGCCCGATGCGATCCTGATGGTCGCGATCTTGCAGCCCGATCATGAACACGAAGCAGCCGGGGATCCGGGGTGCGCCGTCGGCGTACCTCTGTTGGTAGGCCGACGGGCTGACCCCGACCAGCGCGGTGAACTTGCTGCTGAAGGAGCCGAGGCTGCCGTAGCCCACCAGGACACACACCTCGGTCACGGTCAGGTTGGTGGCGCGGAGCAGGTCCTGGGCGCGTTCGATCCGGCGATGGGTCAGGTAGAGCGCAGGCGTCTGCCCGTACGCGGCCGCGAAGCAACGCAGGAAGTGATACTTCGACAGTCCGGCCGTCGCGGCCAACTCGTCCAACCCGGGACCGCGGACGTAGTCGCGGTCGATCAGATCGCGGGCCCGGCGCAGGTGCGGGAGCAGTTCGCTCGGGACGGCCTCGGTCGTCATGGTCGTTGCCGGCCGGCAGTCGCAGTGCCGGCTGTCAGCTGACCGGCCGCCAGGTGAACGCCTCGGCCCACCAGCCGTCGGACTCGGCCCAGGCCCGCATCACGTCCAGGGTGGCGTCGACGTTCGGCGTGGTCGCGACCAGCCGGTGCGTGCCGTTGACGATCTCGACCTGCCACTGCTCGCCGCTGGGCCGGGCCAGTACCGATCGGCCCGGCCAGTCGTCCCGACTCAACTCGGCGTAGCTGGAGCAGTCGTTCAGGAAGCGCAGCAGACTGTTCGGTGCGACCTCCGAGATGGTGTTGCCGTCCCCGTCGCGGACCGTGTAGGTGGGCATGGCCGCATTCTGCCCCCAGTCGCGCGAGGTCACTTGCGGAGGTCTTGCTCCCATTGGCGGAAGTGCCATCGTTCCCCGACTTGCCGCATGGATTCGCGACGACGAGCCCTCGACTCTTCCTCGACCTTGTGCTCGTCCAGCACCCGCGAAATCACCTCGACGCTGACAGCCACCAGCAACCCCGCTGCGATGACTGAGATCGCGCGTCGTGCCGAGTCGCCTGCCGGGTTCTGCCCAGGACTTGGAGTATCCACTGTGGCCACCTATTGCGAGACAGGTAGTGAGAATACCTTCGCGCAAACCCGTCTGACAGCTCACCAGCCGACTATGACTGCACGGCGGTCTCGAACTTCGTGAGAACGGGATCACGGTCCAGGACGTCGCGCAACTTTGTCGCCCCTTCACCCTGGCGCCAGGCACGGTAGGCGAGATCGTGCTCGTTCGACTCCCAGAGTTCGTAGGCAACGTAATGAGCAGGGTCGGCAATGTCGGCGAGCAGATCGACCCGCAGGCAGCCGGCGAAACTCCGGGTTTCCTTGAGGATCGCGGTGAACATCGCAGGCCCGTCGACCAAGTGGTCGGCTCCGAAGTGCACGTCGAGCATGGCGGTTATCGGCATGTCGTCTCCCGTTGTCGTCGGCTGTCGATGGCCGGGCCACCGTAGTCTGTGCCCGTCATCGGACGCTCGTCCGCTCATATAGTGCTGCGGTGACCGAGACCATCTGGGAGATCGAACCGTCCGGGCCGTTGCGCGGCGACGTGACCGTACGTGGCGCCAAGAACGCGGTCAGCAAACACATGGTCGCGGCCATGCTCGGCGACGAGCCGAGCACCATCCGAAATGCTCCCGACGTCGGCGAGGTGGCGATCACCGCCGGCATGTTGGAGCACATCGGGATGGCCACCGAACGTACGGCCGATGCGGTCACGGTGGTGCCCAAGCCGGTGTCCGAGCCGAGCGTCGGCAAGGCGTTCAGCGGCCTGAACCGGATCCCGATCCTGATGCTCGGCCCGCTGCTGCACCTGACCGGCGAGGCCTTCGTACCTCTGGTCGGCGGCGACCCGATCGGCCGCCGTCCGGTCGACTTCCATGTCGGTGCACTGCGGTCCTTCGGAGCCGAGGTGACGCTGGAGCCGGACGGCATCCACGCTCGAGCGACGCGGCTGGTCGGCACCCGGATCGAGTTGCCGTACCCGAGCGTCGGTGCCACCGAGACGACCCTGTTGGCCGCGGTCCGGGCCGAGGGCAAGACCGTGATCAGCAACGCCGCCACCGAACCGGAGATCGTCGAGTTGGCGCTGTTCCTGCAGCGGATGGGGGCCCGGATCTCGTTCGCCCCGGACCGGCGCATCGTGATCGAGGGGGTCAACCGACTGCACGGCGTAACCACCACGCTGGGTGGCGATCGGATCGAGGCGTTCTCCTACCTGGTCGCCGGTCTGGTCACCCGCGGGGAGGTACGAGTGCACGGCTGCCCGCAGGACCGGCTGGTCACCGCCATCACCACGCTGGCCCGGATGGGCGCCGAGTTCGAGATCACCGACGACTGGATCATGGCCTCGGCAGGCAATGGATTGCGCCCGGCGGCGGTGCAGACCGGCACCCATCCGGGCTTCGCCACGGACTGGCAGACGCCGTTGATGGTGTTGTTCACCCAGGCCGACGGGATGTCGGTGCTGCACGAAACGGTGTACGAGAATCGGCTCGCCTACGTGCCCGCGCTGCAGAGCATGGGCGCCGAGATCGAGACCTATGACACCTGCCTGGGTGGACCGGCCTGTCGCTATCACGACACCGCCGCGGTCCACTCGGCCGTGGTCCGCGGCGTCACCGGGCTGCGCGGCGGCGACGTGACCATGCCCGACATCCGGGCCGGCTTCTCGGCGGTGCTCGCGGCCGCCGTGGCCGACGGCTCCTCGACCTTGCGCGGGGTCCATCACATCGAACGCGGCTACCACCGCCCGGTCGAGCAGTTCCGGGCCCTCGGCCTGAACCTCCGTGCCCGCTGAGCCTTCCGCCGCAGCCCGATGCTGGTTGGGTGCGATTCGCACCGTGCTCGGTACGAATCTCACCCGATCAGCGCGGTAGGTGTGGGGACGCTCTCCGCATGAGGCTGCCGCGACGTGGAATGTTCACCGGTTCGCGGTGGTTGTCGCCTGTGCAGCCATAACCGAATTGACCGCATTCGCGGCCCGACGTTAGGCTGTAACGTCGCTGTGGTCTGCGCAGACTTCGGACGGAGTAGGTCTCGCTCACCGATCGCCGATTCCCGCATCGCGGAATCTCGGGGGTGAAACACGGGCTGCAGCACACCGTACAACTCATCATCCATATCGGAGCCCTACTACATGACGTCCTCCCTTGAGGCAGCCCCGCAGGTCGCGGTCGACGACTTCTCCTCGCCGGAAGAGTTCCTCGAAGCAGTCGACAAGACCATCAAGTACTTCAACGACGGTGACATCGTCACCGGAACCGTTGTCAAGGTCGATCGAGACGAAGTCCTTCTCGACATCGGCTACAAGACGGAGGGTGTGATCCCCTCCAAGGAACTCTCCATCAAGCACGACGTCGACCCGCATCAGGTGGTCAGCGTCGGCGATGAGGTCGAGGCCCTGGTCCAGCAGAAAGAGGACAAGGAAGGTCGCCTCATTCTCTCCAAGAAGCGGGCTCAGTACGAGCGCGCCTGGGGCACGATCGAGAAGATCAAGGAAGAGGACGGCGTGGTCACCGGTTCGGTGATCGAGGTCGTCAAGGGTGGTCTGATCATCGACATCGGTCTGCGCGGCTTCCTGCCGGCTTCGCTGGTGGAGATGCGCCGGGTCCGCGACCTGCAGCCGTACGTCGGCCAGGAGCTCGAGGCCAAGATCATCGAGCTGGACAAGAACCGCAACAACGTGGTGTTGTCCCGGCGCGCCTGGCTCGAGCAGACCCAGTCCGAGGTCCGGCAGAACTTCCTCACCCAGCTGCAGAAGGGCCAGATCCGCAAGGGTGTGGTCTCCTCGATCGTCAACTTCGGCGCCTTCGTCGATCTGGGCGGCGTGGACGGCCTGGTGCACGTCTCCGAGCTGAGCTGGAAGCACATCGACCACCCGTCCGAGGTGGTCGAGGTCGGCCAGGAAGTCACCGTCGAGGTGCTCTCGGTGGAGATGGATCGCGAGCGGGTTTCGCTGTCGCTGAAGGCGACCCAGGAAGATCCGTGGCAGGCCTTCGCTCGTACCCACCAGATCGGTCAGATCGTGCCGGGCAAGGTCACCAAGCTGGTGCCGTTCGGTGCGTTCGTCCGGGTCGAGGAGGGCATCGAGGGTCTGGTGCACGTGTCCGAGCTGGCCGAGCGTCACGTCGAGATCCCGGAGCAGGTCGTCCAGGTCAACGACGAGGTGATGGTCAAGATCATCGACATCGATCTCGAGCGTCGCCGGATCTCGCTGTCGCTGAAGCAGGCCAACGAGAGTATCGACGTCAACTCCGACGAGTTCGACCCGACGCTGTACGGCATGGCGGCCAGCTACGACGACCAGGGCAACTACCTCTACCCGGAGGGCTTCGACCCCGAGGCCAACGACTGGCTCGAGGGCTACGACGAGCAGCGCGCAGCCTGGGAGGCGCAGTACGCCGAGGCGCACGCTCGCTGGGAGCAGCACAAGAAGCAGGTTGCCGAGGCGGAAGCCGCCGAGGGCGAGGCGCAGGCCGCGCCGGCGTCGTACTCCTCGGGCGGTGCCAGCAACAACGGGGCTGCCGCGCGTCCGGCCGCACCGGCCGCCGATCCGGAGGGTTCGCTGGCCTCGGACGAGGCGCTGCAGGCTCTGCGGGAGAAGCTGACCGGAGGTCAGTGATCGCACGCGATGATCACCTGATCATCAGTTGATCATGGAAGCGGCCCCACACCGTCATGGTGTGGGGTCGCTTCTGCGTCGTGGACGGTAGGGTCGCGGATTATGGCACGGTTGCGGATCGGATTGACCGGCGGGATCGCTTCAGGAAAGTCAACGGTGGCAGGGATCCTCGCTGATCTCGGTGCAGTGATCATCGACTCCGACCTGTTGGCCCGGGAGGTGGTCGAGCCGGGCACCGAAGGGCTGGCCAAGATCATCGAACGGTTCGGCGATCGGGTGATCAGCGACGGCCGGCTGGACCGAGCAGCGTTGGGCAAGATCATCTTCTCCGATCCTCGTGCCCGTGCCGACCTGGAGTCGATCATTCATCCTGCGGTACGCCGCCGGGCGGCCGAGTTGGAGGCCGTTGCCGGCTCGGATGCCGTTGTGGTGCAGATGATTCCGCTGCTGGTGGAGACCGGACAGGCGGACGCCTTCGACCGGCTCGTCGTGGTCGACGTACCGCCTGAAGTTCAGCGGCAGCGGCTGGCCGACCGGAACGGACTGACCGAACAGGAAGCCGAAGCCCGGATCGGCGCGCAGGCGAGCCGGGCGGATCGGCTGGCCGTTGCCGATGTGGTGATCGACAACAGCGATGCTGGCCTTGATCAACTGCGACAGCGGGTGACCGAGATCTTTCGATCGTGGCAATCCGAGCACGCGAACGGGACGCCGGGTGGCCCGGCGGTAGGGAACCCTTAGGATCTGGCAGTGCCGCGATCACTGCCTGCGGCGGCTCGGATGAAACGAGGAGGTAGGCCGTGACCTGTCAACGGTGCGGCGCACAGACCACAGAGGTGGCTCACTTCTGTCAGGTCTGCGGACTGGATCTCAGGTCTGGCGACCTGGCCCGGAAGAAGTCGTTCGCGGCCAAGCCGGATGAAGCCGTGGCCTCGTTCGCGCTGATCTCGACGATCATGCCGCGGGGCACCGGCAAGCGTCCGCAGACCTACCGGATCGCCCTCGTCATCGGACTGGCCGTCGCCCTGATCGCAGCCATCTTCGGTGCGCTGCCGATCGCGATCCTGGTGGCAGCGTTCACCATCCCGGTCGTCTACATCGTCTATCTGTACGACGTGAACCTGTGGGAGGACGAGCCGGTTCAGGTCACCGTTGCCGCCTTCCTGGTCACCGGCGCGCTGACCGTGGCGTTCACCCTGATCTGGTCGCACTTCCGCAATCCGCAGGTGCGGATGCCGAGCCTCGACGGCGGTTCGTCCGGCGGGCCGCAGGTCGGCACACTGCTGCTGGTCGGCGTGCTGGTGCCGATCATCGGGATGTTGATCATTCAGCTCGGCCCGGTGTTCCTGGCCAGTCGGCCGAAGTTCGACGACCTGATGGACGGGCTGACCTTCGGCGTCATCTCCGGTGTCGCCTACTCCACCTTCGAGACGCTGGTGCTGCATCGCGGCGCGCTGTTCGGCGGCGCGGCCGGGCATCAGGATGCCGCGACCTGGGTCGCGTTGATCTTCCTCGAGGGCTTCATCCAGCCGCTGCTGATCGGCACCGCTGCCGGTGTCGCCGCGGCCGAATTCTCCGGTCTGGGCAAGGGGTACGACGGTTTCACGCTGCGCTACGCCCGCGGTCTGGCCGAGGCGATGCTGGCCGTGATCGCCTACCAGGTCGGCGGCTACCTCTTTAGCTTCCTGCCGACGTCGCAGGGGCTGATGCTCACGCTGGTGCTCGGGGTGATCATCCTCGGCATCCTGATCCTGCGGGTGCGCAACGTGCTGCACGCCGGCCTGATGGAGGCCGCATTGGAGCAGGCCGCGCGCAGCCATCAGGGCGTCGGTGCGGACGGTGAGCTGGACTTCTGCGCCGCCTGCGAGATGCCGTTGGTGCCGGGGGCGTCCTTCTGCAACGCCTGCGGTACGGCGGTGCGGATCGGCCCGCGCCGCTCCGGCAGCCCTGCGCCGTCGGCGGCCGAGGCCGGGTACGAATCGGCGATGACGCCCGGTGCTGTCGTCACGACCGCCGAACCGGCCAGTTCGGCACATTCGGCACCGTCCGCGCAGAACGAACCGGAGCCGCATCCGTCCTCGCAACCGACGCCGACCAAGCGCCGCGATCCCGAGCAGGGAGGTCAGGCATGAGCGACCAGTGGGGGCAGCAGAACAGCGGCCAGCAGCCCGGCCAACAAGGTCAACCGCCATACGGGCAGCCGGGACAATACGGGCAGCCGGGACAATATGGGCAGCCGGGACAACATGGGCAGCCGGGACAGTACGGTCCGCCCGGGCAGTACGGGCAGCCGGGCCAATTCGGCCAGCATCCGGGGCAGTTCGGACAGCCTGGTCAACCTGGGCAACCAGGTTCGTACGGACAGCAGGGCCCATCCGGGCAGCCCGGTCAACCCGGTCAGCAGCAGGCGTACGGCCAACAAGGCTCGTACGGGCAGCCCGGCCAGCAACAGCGATACGGCCAGCAGCCGCCCGGCGGCTTTCCACCCGGACCTGGTGCACCGCAACCAGGTGGCCGCAGACCGCGCAGCACCGCGCTGATCCTCGGCATCGTCGCGGGCGTGATCGCGCTGCTGGTGCTGATCGGCGCGATCATCATGACCGTGAACCGGGGCAGCCAGGCGTCCGGATCGACGATCCACCCCAACACCGGGACGCCGTCGGCGCAGGCACCGAAGCAGACCGACCCCAGCAGCCCGACGACCGGCGGCAGCTCCGGCGGGACGGTCGATCTGGCCAAGGCCTGTTCGATCACGGTGCCGGACGGCTGGCAGTTGGCACAGCAGGAGAAGGGCGTCGCGGTGTTGACCAACGCCGACGGCGACATGGCCAACGCTCAGTGCGCAACCGTCGACGACAAGGATCCCGGGGCGCTGGTAGACCGCTGGCTGGACATGCTGGCCGAGGACGGCACCGACGTGAAGAGGGAGTCGGCATCGACGGTCAAGACACCGACTTCGAAGCTGAAGGCGGCCCAGGAGAACATGACCTACACCGAGACCACCAGTCAGGGCTCGGTGAAGTACGGCGTCACGGCCATCGCCACCCTCAACAGCGAGCACCTCGGCGGCCTGCTGACCGTCTGGTACACCGCCGACAGTGACGTCGA
This sequence comes from Microlunatus elymi, assembly GCF_007362775.1. NCBI lineage: Bacteria > Bacillati > Actinomycetota > Actinomycetes > Propionibacteriales > Propionibacteriaceae > Microlunatus > Microlunatus elymi. The sequence goes on along the minus strand of NZ_CP041692.1, from coordinate 3,995,032 downwards.
TCAACTCAACAAGGACTTCGGCGTCATGCAGGTCTCCCTCTGGAAGAGCATGGTGTAACCGGGACCGGTTCGCTGAAACCGAGGTCCTCGCTTCCGGCCGGTCCAGGCCCTGAGCTCGTCGAAGGGCCGAAAACGCCCGCCTCGCCGTTCGTTTTCCAACCACCGTTGGATTCGGACACTCAGATCGACGTTCGGAGCGTTCGTTTTCCACCCGAAGACGAGTTCCGAACGGCTGCCACGACGAACGCTCGCAGGCCAGATTGAACCGGACGATTGCCACCACGAACGCTTGCAGGCCAGATTGAACCGGACGATCGCCACCACGAACGCTTGCAGGCCAGATTGAACCGGACGATCGCCGCCACGAACGCTTGCAGGCCAGATTGAACTCACGTCGAGCGCCCCAGCGCGAGACCGGCTCCGCAGCGAAGCGGAGGAGTCGGCGTGAGACTCCCGTCGAGCGCAACCACGGCGGGGGTGCGGGGGTCGTCCCCGCAAGGTGAGACGCCAGACCGGGAAGCGGCAGCGGCACCCAGCTCGACTGCGTATCAAGACTGTCGGAGCTCGGGCATAGGCTCGCAATCATGCGTCCGATCGAAGAATTGCAGCGCACCGTGCACCCGTTCCAGGTGCAGAGCGAGTTCGCGCCATCGGGGGATCAGCCGACCGCGATCGCCGACCTCGAGCGCCGGATCAACGCCGGCGAACAGGATGTGGTGTTGCTCGGCGCCACCGGCACCGGCAAGACCGCAAGCGTCGCCTGGCTGGCCGAGCGGGTGCAGCGGCCGGTGCTGGTGATGCAGCCGAACAAGACCCTGGCGGCCCAGTTCGCCAACGAGTTGCGGCAGTTCTTCCCGAAGAACGCGGTGGAGTATTTCGTCTCCTACTACGACTACTACCAACCCGAGGCCTACATTCCGCAGACCGACACCTACATCGAGAAGGACTCCTCGCTGAACGAGGAGGTCGAGCGGCTGCGGCACTCTGCCACCAATTCGCTGCTGACCCGACGTGACACCATCGTGGTCGCCACCGTGTCGGCGATCTACGGCTTGGGCAGCGCCGCGGAGTACCTGCGGCAGGCGGTCATGTTGAAGGTCGGTCAGGAGATCGACCGCGACGACTTGCTGCGCAAACTCGTCTCCATCCAGTACGCGCGCAACGATCTGTCCGGTGCGCGGGGAACGTTCCGGGTCCGCGGTGACACGCTTGAGGTGTTCCCGAAGTACGAGGAGATGGCGGTCCGGGTCGAGTTCTTCGGCGACGAGATCGAGCGGCTGCTGACCATGCATCCGCTGACCGGGGAGATCCTCTCCGACGATCCGGAGGCGATCCTGATGCCGGCCAGCCACTACTCGGCCGGTCCGGAGACGATGGAGCGCGCGATCGGCGGGATCGAGGCCGAGTTGGAGCATCGGCTGGCCGAGCTGGAGGGGCAGAACAAGCTGCTGGAGGCGCAGCGGCTGCGGATGCGGACCACGTACGACATCGAGATGATGCGGCAGATCGGCACCTGCGCCGGGATCGAGAACTACTCGATGCACATGGACGGCCGTCTGCCGGGGGAGCCGCCGAACTGTCTGCTCGACTACTTTCCGGAGGATTTCCTGCTGGTGATCGACGAGTCGCACGTGACAGTGCCGCAGATCGGCGGCATGTTCGAGGGCGACCAGTCCCGGAAACGCACTCTTGTCGATCATGGTTTCCGGCTGCCTTCGGCGGTCGACAACCGGCCGTTGCGGTTCGAGGAGTTCGTCGAGCGGATCGGTCAGACCATCTATCTGTCGGCCACCCCGGGCGACTACGAGCTGGCCCGTTCCGACGGTGTGGTGGAGCAGATCATCCGGCCGACCGGGCTCGTCGATCCCGAGGTGATCATCAAACCGACCCAGGGACAGATCGACGACCTGATCGGCGAGATCCGGACCCGGGCCGACCGCAACGAACGGGTGTTGGTCACCACGCTGACCAAGAAGATGTCGGAGGATCTGACCGACTACCTGCTGGAGAACGGGATCCGCACCCGCTACCTGCACTCCGAGGTCGACACCCTGCGCCGGATCGAGTTGCTGCGGCAGTTGCGGATGGGGGAGTACGACGTCCTGGTCGGCATCAACCTGCTCCGCGAGGGCCTGGACCTGCCCGAGGTGTCCCTGGTCGCGATCCTGGACGCCGACAAGGAAGGCTTCCTGCGCAGCGACAAGAGTCTGATCCAGACCATCGGCCGAGCCGCCCGGAACGTGTCCGGCCAGGTGCACATGTACGCCGACAAGATCACTCCGTCGATGGCCGCGGCGATCGACGAGACCAATCGTCGGCGGGACAAACAGCTCGCCTACAACAAGGAGCACGGGATCGACCCGACACCGCTGCGGAAGAAGATCGCCGACATCACCGACATGCTGGCTCGTGAGGACGCCGACACCGACGACATGCTCGCCGGCACCTCGATGGGCAAGCGGGCGGGCAAGAACGCGAAGTCGCCGGTGCCCAACCTGGGCGCGGACGCGGTGGAGCAGGCCCGTAAGACCGCCGGGATGCCTGCCGGTGATCTTGCTCAACTGGTGCAGGAGCTGACCGACCAGATGCACACCGCAGCAGCCGATCTGCAGTTCGAGGTGGCGGCCAGGTTGCGGGACGAGATCTCGGAGCTGAAGCGCGAGCTGCGGCAGATGGTGGAGGCCAACCGCTGACCACGGGCCACACGAAAAGTGTGCCGACACCCGGCCGCGGATCGAGAAGAATGAAGCCATGAAGTACCTGCTGCTGATCCACAACAATCCGCAGGCGCTCGAGGGGCTGAGCGACGAAGAGCGTTTCCAGCTGATCGGCGGTGAACGTCTGGCCACCCGGATCGAGGAGTTGCAACGCGACGGCGAGTTGATCAACGTGCTGGCGTTGGCGGATCCGAGCAGCTCGCGGACGGTGCAGCGCCGCGACGGAGCGCCGGTGGTGTCCGACCGACCGTTCCTGGAGACCAAGGAGTTCCTCGCCGGCGCGTTGCTGCTGGATTGTCCGACGATGGAGCGGGCGGTCGAGATCGCCGCCGAGTTGCCGTACGCCGCGGTGCAACGGATCGAGATTCGTCCGACCCGGACGCTGGAGGATCTTGATCTTGCCACCGCGGTCGGGCCCGGCCGGTAGCCGAGCCTCTTCGCCGACTCCGATGTGGCCCGCAGCCGAACCCGATCCGGCCGAGTTGGACGCGACGCTGCGTACGGCGGTGCCGCAGGTGTTGGCCGCGCTGACCCGTCGGTACGGCGACTTCGACCGGTGTGAGGATGCTGCTCAGGACGCGCTGCTCGAAGCGTCCGTGCAGTGGCGTCGGCGTGGCATTCCCGAACAGCCCGCCGGCTGGTTGATCACCGCCGCGAATCGCCGGTTGCTCGACATCCGCCGCAGTGACAACGCGCGCCGCCGTCGCGAACTGAACGATCAGCTGCGCACGCCCACTGACCAGTGGACCGATCTCGACCCGGGACGGCAGTGCGACGACACCCTGCAGCTGTTGATCATGTGCTGCCACTCTGCGCTCACCCCGGCGGCCCAGATCGGGTTGACCCTGCGTGCCGTCGGTGGCCTGACCACGGCCGAGGTGGCGTCGGCGCTGTTGATCACCGAGACGACCGCGGCGCAGCGGATCAGCCGGGCGAAGAAGTTGATCAAGGAATCCGGCGGGCGGCTGCAGCTGCCGGAACCGGCCGCGTACCAAGATCGACTACGGGTCGTACTGCAGGTGCTCTACCTGATCTTCAACGAGGGGCACACGGCCAGTACGGGGGACCAACTGCAGCGCCTCGATCTTGCGGCCGAGGCCATTCGGATCACCCGGATGGTGCAGCGCGCCGAACCCGACAACGGTGAGGTTGCCGGGCTGCTGGCGTTGATGATCTTGACCCACGCCCGTCGCGACACGCGGACCGCTCCGGACGGAGACCTGATCCCCGCCGAACGCCAGGACCGGACCCGGTGGCACGTCGGCGAGATCGCCGAGGGCACCGCGCTGATCCAGGCGACGTTGCAACACGGGCCGCTCGGGCCGTACCAGCTGCAAGCCGCGATCGCCGCCGTGCACGCGGAGGCCGACTCGGTCCAGAGCACCGACTGGCAACAGATCCTGCAGCTCTACCGGCTGCTGGCGACCTACGATCCAAGCCCGATGGTCACCCTGGGGATGGCCGTCGCGGTCGCGATGGTGGACGGACCGCAGCAGGCCATCGCCATGGTGGAGCCGCTGTCGGCGGATCGCCAGCTCGGTGATCACCATCGTCGGCTGTCGGTGCTCGGACACCTGTATCGGCTCGCCGATGATCATGAACGAGCTGTCGAGCACTTCCGGGCGGCGCTGACGCGTACGCAGAACGCCGCCGAGCAGGGCTACCTGCGCGAGCAGATCGATCGGCTGACGGCCGAGTGAGCCTGCCGCTCACCGACGCCCGCGCGTCGCCGGCGGGACGTTGACGGTCGAGCAGAACACGTTCTCGGGGTCGTAGGTCGCCTTCACCGCGGCCAGCCGCGACCGGGTCGGCTCCGGATAGCAGAGGTCGGTGTCGGCATCGGTCGGATGGGACAGGAAGTTGCCGTAGATCCCGTCCGGCCGCAGCTCGTCCGACAGTCGTGCGAACGCAGGCAGGTGCGGCTGCTGCTGCGCCGGTGTCCCGACCAGCACCGTGTTGATCATGAACTGGGCGGAGCGGTGGGCGAACGCGGTGGCCGCGGCGTCGGTCCGGTTGAGAGCGCCGCCGATGGCCCTGACCTCGACTGCCATCGCCGGGATCTGATCATGGCCGTCGATCAGCAGGTCGGTCCTGTGGGGTGACCAGTCGTCGACCAGGCCGTTGCGGATGCGGGGTACGAAACCGGGCGGCATCGATTCCGTCGTCAGCACGTCGCCGTACGGCATCGACGTGATCGTGTCCTTGATCACCGTGCCGACGGATCGCAGTGGTGCCAGCACGTTCGAGGCATCAGCGGGGTCGCCGGCGAAGCAGATGTTGATCATCGCCGGTGCGTTGCCGTCGGCCACCATGCTCGGCGGCAGCACGAACGTCGAGGTGAGCTCGGTCGGCGCGTCCGGCAGGTAACGCGTCCAGCCGGTCAGCACCTGCCTGGCCTGCTCGGCCGGATACATCAGGCTGCCGAACAACACCGTGGGTTGATGGACGGCCGTCACCTCGTACGCGGTGACGACGCCCAGATTCCCGGCCGCGCCCCGGACACCCCAGAACAGCTCTGGCTCGGTGTGCGCGTCGACCCGGCGCAGGTTCCCGTCGGCGGTCACCACCTCGGCTGCGCTGACCGCGTCGATCGCGAGCCCGTGCCGGCGGACCATCCAGCCGATCCCTCCGCCGCCGAGCAGGCCGCCGACGCCGACGCTCGCGGTGTCGCCGGAAGAGATCGCCAACCCGGGAGGGGAGAGGGTTTGGGCAACCGAGCCCCAGGTCGCGCCGGTACCGATCCGAATGGTTGCGCCGGCCCGGGGTCGCTCGGAGAGGATCTCGATCCGGTTCAGCCGGCGGACGTCGATCACCAGTCCACCGTTGTTGGTGCCGAAGCCGGCCAGATGATGTCCGGCGCTGCGGACCGCGATCGGCAGGCCGTGCTCGCGCGCATGCCGCAGGGCGACGGCAACGTCCTCGCTTCGAGCTGCAGCTCACCACCGCAGTAGGGCTGCCCTGCACGGTCAGGGTCCGAGCAGACTGGGGAAAGCCGGGATCCGCCGGCCCGATGACGGTGCCGCCGATTTCTCGGCGCAAGCTGTCCAGGTTGGTGTTCCGGGTGATGTTGGTGCTGTCGAGCATGCTGACTCCTGATCTTGGTCGGCGCCCCGGGTGGGCGTCCTCGACCCGAGATCGGAGCCGGCCTCGGAGAATCGACATCGCTGTTGACCCCGGTCCGCCAGCGACACCCCAGGTGCTCAGATGCGGGTGCTTCAACGGGCTTCGATCGATGACGGCCGATCCAGCTCAGCGGTCGAAGGCCCAGGCTGGGTGCCGCCTCCAGCATGGTCGCCATCCCTCCACCACCCGTTCCCGCGCATCCCCGGCGCAGCCGCGCAGGTAGGAACTTCCGCGGGAGCGCCGACGGTGCGCGTGAACTCAGGATTTCCCCCGGCCGTACCCGGGATGGAAGAATGGTCCGCGGAGGGGAGTATTCCTTTCGCGACGGCATCGTCACCACGGATCACCCCGGGGGAACCCGGATCACGCCCGGTGCCGTCGGCCGATCCCCGTACGGCTCGTACGGAAGCCCGTACGGGCCATCGATCGGCGGAAGAGACCTCTGAGACACGCACATCCGCTCTCAGAGATCTCGGAGGAAACCCGAGTTGGACGTTCACATCTACACCTGGGTCATCACCGTTGCGGTGATGGTCCTGATCCTCGGCTTCGACGTCTTCATCATTGGCCGCCGCCCGCACGAACCGTCGATGAAGGAAGCCGGTCTGGCGATCGGCGTCTTCGTCGGGCTGGCGGTGCTCTTCGGCCTCGGCGTCTGGATGGTCTCCGGCGGCAACTACGCCGGTCAGTTCTTCGCCGGCTGGCTCACCGAATACAGCCTGTCCATCGACAACCTCTTCATCTTCGTGATCATCATGACGAAGATGAAGGTGCCCCGGCAGTATCAGCAGTTCGCGCTGATGATCGGCATTCTGCTTGCCCTGCTCTTCCGCGGCATCTTCATCGCGCTCGGCGCCGGCCTGATCAGTCTGTTCAACTGGATCTTCTTCATCTTCGGCGCGTTCCTGATCTACACCGCGGTCAAGCTCTACCTCGACTACCGCAAGGACGATCACGACGAGGAGGCGCCGGACAATCCGCTGATGCGGCTGGTCAAGCGCCGGGTGCCGTCGACCGAAGAGTTCCACGGTACGAAGCTGACCGTGCGCGAGCAGGGCAAGCGGCTGATCACCCCGATGCTCTTCGTGATCATCGCTCTCGGCAGCACCGACCTGCTGTTCGCGCTCGATTCGATCCCGGCGATCTACGGGCTGACCCAGGAGCCCTACCTGGTCTTCACCGCGAACGTCTTTGCCCTGATGGGATTGCGGCAGCTGTACTTCCTGATCGGCGGGCTGCTCAAGCGGCTGGTCTACCTGTCCGTCGGGCTGTCGATCATCCTCGCCTTCATCGGCGTCAAGCTGGTCTTCCACGCGATGCACGAGTACCACCTGGACGAGAAGCTGCACATCCCGTTCTCGCTGGAGATCCCGATCTGGCTGTCGCTGTCGGTGATCATCGTGGTGCTCGCGGTCACCACCATCGCCAGCCTGGTCAAGTCCAAGCAGGACAGCGATTCCGAGCCGGTCCGGCCCGCCGGCTGAACCATCGGGCGTCGCTTTGGTCGGCGCCGACCGGGGTGCGATGATTCTCGGTGAGATGACGAAGATGGGGGACGACGCGCCGTTCGGCGCGGAGCTGGGCACCGGGCTCAAGGCGTACGGGCGACTTCTGCGATACCGGCCGGCGGCGATCCCGTTCCTGACCGCCGTGGTGGGGCGGCTGGCCATCGCGATGGCCCCACTGGGCCTGCTGTTGCTGGTCGAATCCGAACGCGGTGCCTACGGTGTCGCAGGAGTGGTGACCGGAGCCTTCGCGGTCGGTTGTGCCATCGGCACTCCGCTGTGGGGCAGGTTGATGGATCGGCTCGGTCAGATCCGTACCCTGCTGCCGACCTCGCTGGTGTCCGCACTGTTCCTGACCGTCGACGCGGTGGCCACGGTCGCCGGCGCGCCGTTGCCGGTGCTGATCGTGCTGGCCGGACTGGCCGGTTTCGCGTTCCCGCCGCTCAGCCCGGCGATCCGCTCGGCCTGGCGGGTGATCTTCCCCAATCCGGCCTCGCGGCGGGTCGCGTTCGCGCTGGACGCGACCGCGGTCGAGTTGCTGTTCGTGCTCGGACCGCTGCTGCTCTCGTTGCTGCTGGCATTGACCTCGCCGATGGTGCCGGTGCTGGTGGCGGCCGGTTGCATGGCGGTCGGCGGCGTCGGCTACTGCCGGACCTCGGCGGCGCGGCGGTCTCGTCCGGGCATCCACCCGCCGACGGTGCTCGGCCATCCCGGTGTGCGGCATCACCGTTCGGCGATCACGGTGCCCGGAGTGGCCGCGGTGCTGGTGGTGATGCTGGCGTTGAGTACGGGGTTTGGCCAGTTGGACACCTCGATGGCTGGCACCGCCGGCGAGCTGCTCGGCGGCACCGACCGGGTCGGCATCCTGTTCATGGCGATCGCCGGCGGCAGCTCCGTCGGAGGTCTGATCTTCGGCTCCCGCAACTGGCCGATCTCCGAACGCCGCGCACTGATGCTGACCACCGGCGGGTTCGCGACGCTGTTGGTCGCGATCGCGCTCCTGGTCGGCACCGGCCGGCCGTCGCTGTGGCTGCTGTTGCCGTTGCTGTTCTGCACCGGGCTGACCATCGCGCCGAGTTTGATCATGATGCAGGGGTTGGTCGACCACCTGACGCCGACCAACCGGCTGAACGAGGCACAGTCGATGCTGTCCTCGGTCAATCAGGTCGGCGCCGCCGTCGGGACCGCGCTGGCCGGGATGCTGATCGACGCTCACGGTGTCGGCTGGTCGTTCGGCGGTGCCGCGCTCGCGGTCGCCATCTGTTGTGTGGCCAGCGTCGGCAGCCAGCGGCACTGGGGCCGGTCGATGTCGGCGGCCCACCCGATCACACCGCCGGCGGCCGAACCGGCGGCCGAGAGCGCCTGCTGATCCTGTCGGCCGTCCGACAGGAGGATGTTGATCAACCCTGATCGGCCTCGACCTTGATCAACTTCTCGTCCGCCCGCTGCTGGTGTCCGCCGACCAGTCGCGGCACCAGCAGGGCGGCGACGACGGCGACCACCGCTGCGGCGCACGCAGCCCAGAACATCGCCGAGGTTCCGGCCGCGGTCGCCTGGGCGATCAGCTGTTGCAGTTGATCCGGCAGGCCGTGCACCTGGGCGGGCGTCAGCGCGGCCGGATCGGTCCTACCGGCGGCCGCGCCGTGGTCGGTCAGGTGGCCGGCGAGGGTGCCGGTGAACAACGAGCCGAGCGCACCGACGCCGATCGATCCGCCGATCGTCCGCAGGAACATGGCCGATCCGGTGGCCGCGCCGACCTCGCCTGCCGGCGACGCGTTCTGGATCAGCACCAGGGGTGTCTGGAAGAGCATGCCGAGTCCGACCCCGACCAGTGCCATGTAGGCGCCGGTCAACCAGCTGGACGTGCCGGTGTCCATCGTCGCCAGCAGCCCACACGCCACTGCCAGCACAGAAGTACCGATGATCAGGGCGGGACGGAAGCGCCCCGGTTGGGTGGTGAACAGGCCCGTGATCATGGACACCGCAATGGCCGACAGCAGCATCGGCAACAGCAACAGGCCGCTGTTGGAGGCGGACTGTCCCTGCACCAGTTGGAGGAAGATCGGCAGGTAGTTCATCGCAGCCATCATGATCGCGCCGGTGCTCAGGAACATGATCACCATGCTGACCAGCACGGCGCGGTTGCCGAACAGTTGTGGCGGCATCACCGGATGTGCGGTTCGGCGCTCGATGATCAGCAACGCCAACAGGGCGAGCAGTCCGACGACGGCGGCGCCGATCACCTGCGGCGAGTCCCAGGCGTACTGGTGTCCGCCCCAGGTCATCGCCAGCACGATGGCCGTGCTGGCGATGGACAGCGCGGTCAGGCCGCCGATGTCGACTCGTCCACCCGTTCTGCGGCTGGGCAGCTTCAGCAGGATCGCCACGCCGATCACGGCAATGGTGACCAGCGGGAGGTTGAGGAGAAAGATCCATCGCCAGCCGAGATGTTCGGTGACCAGCCCGCCGATCCACGGACCGATGATCATGGAAATCGGCGCGACCGCGCCCATCACGCTCTGATAGCGGGATCGCTTGTCCGGCGGTGCGACGTCTGCGATCACCGCCATCAGGGTGGTCAGGACCATCCCGCCGCCGAGCCCTTGGATTGCTCGAGCGGTGATCAGCCACGCCATCGAGCCGGCCAGTCCCGCGGCCGCCGAACCCGCGAGGAAGATCAACAGCGCGGTGAGCAGGGTCGTCTTGCGGCCGAACATGTCGCCGATCCGACCGGCCGTGATCGTGCCGACGGCCATGGTGAGCAGGTAGGTGGTGGCGATCCACGCGATCTGGCCGAATCCGCCCAGCTCACCGGCGATGGTCGGCGCCGCCGTGGCGGCGACCAGCCCATCCAGTTGGAGCGGAACCAGAGCGAGGATCAGGCTGATCATGATCAATCCGAGGTGCGGTCCGGAACGTGTCCGGGGGCTCGGCGTCCGCGGTGGTGCAACGGTCATCTCATCACTCCGTAGCTTACTTGTCGTACGGCTAGGAAACTTGCCGTACGACAGGTAAACAGTTTGCTAGCCGGGCGTCAAGTAGGATTCCTGAGGGGAGCAGAAGAATCGTTTCGGAGCGAGAGCGAGGTCCGGATGCCGAGGAAGCCGTCACAGACCAGGTCGGAGATTCTGACCACCGCGATGAGATTGTTCATCGAGCAGGGCTACGACAAGACCTCGCTGCGGGAGATCGCCGAGCAGGTCGGGGTGACCAAGGCCGCGCTGTACTACCACTTCCGGACCAAGGACGACATCGTCCGGGTGGCGTTCGCCGGTTACTGGGAGCAGATCGGGGCGATTCTCGACTGGTACCCGGAGCAGCCTGCAGGGATGGCTCGGTTGGAGGGTTTCGTCGACAGGATCCAGCAGCTCTTCGACAGCGACGCCGCGCTGGTGATGCGGTTCGGTCAGGCCAACCCGACGGTGATGGCGCGGGAAGGTGCCGACATGGACTTCACCGACCTGGTGCCGAGACTGGTCACCCTTCTCGCCGGTGACCGCCCGTCGGCCGAGGACGCCCTGAGGCCGCCGTTGGCGTTCGGTGCGTTGCTGATGGCCTCGGTGGAGGACAACCCGCTGTCGTTGCGGGGTAGCCAGGCAGTGAGAAGCAGAGCGGCCCGCAAGCTCGCGCTGGAGTTGCTGGCCCCGCTGGCCTGAGCTGCCTCACCAGCCTCGGTTTCGCCACTCCTCCAGGTGCGGACGTTCCCGGCCGACCGTGGTGTCGTCGCCGTGTCCGGGATGGATCACCGTGTCGTCGTCGTAGATGTTGAAGATCTTGTTCTCCACGTCGGCCAGCAGCGACCGGAAGTCCTCGGGTGTACGAGTTGCGCCGACTCCCCCGGGGAACAGCCCGTCACCGGTGAACAGGTGGGTGACGTCGCCGCGGTAGATGATCACGATCGAGCCCGGAGTGTGGCCGACCAACCCGATGATCTCCACGTACTCGTCGGCCAGCTTGAGCTGGTCGCCGTCCCACAGACCCTGTACGTCGTCGACGTCGGCATCGCGCTGGATCGCTTGCAGGTCAGGGGTTCCGGCGTACAGATCCGGATGCCACCGGTTGGCCAGCACCGCCAGCGCCTGCCAATGATCTTGGTGCCGGTGGGTGGTGATGATCATCTCCGGTGGGTGCTCACCGGCCATCGCGACGAGTCGGTCGGCGTCGTTCGCGGCGTCGATCAGCAGGGTCTCGCCGGACCGGACCTGGAGCAGATAGCTGTTGTTGTCCATCGGTCCGACCGACATCTTGATCATGGTCATCGCGGCGGACAGACCCTGCACGAGTGGATGCCCGCCCGGCTCCACGTGTCCCAACCCTGGCATCACTCTCACCTCACCGGACGTTCACCCGAAGGACGGCAGATCGTCGACGGCACCGGTCAACCCGTCCGTCCCGGACCGCTGAGTAAGCCAACCCAGCAACAGATTCGCCGGCCCCCGTACCGCCAACGGGTCATGATCAACATCGCCGATCGTGATCACCGCACCGGAGTCGGTGATCAACTTCAGCGACGGGTAGCCCGGCCGATGCGACTGCCGGAACGCGGCCCAGGCCAAGGCCGCTTCGGCCGCAGCCTGATCGAGGTCGGCGACCCCGACGCCGAGATCAAGATCAAGATGGTGGACGAGCACCTCGCACAGCCGCCCGTTCGGCAGCAACGTGGCGGCCGCCGTGCTGCCGTCGCGGAACCGTACCGTCCGGTCCCAGGCGTCGGCCTCGGCCAGCTTCTCCAGCTGCTCTTCCAGCCGGCCGGCACTGGTGTCCAGATCGGTCTGGATCTCCAGGCCGGTCCGATCCGCGCCGGCATCGATCTCGGCATCGCGGTTGTTCGGATACATCTCCTGCTCGACGCCGGTCAGCGCCCAGTCTGCGAGCCGATAGATCGCGTCGGCGTGCCGGGCGATGTGGGTGGCCACCTGGGCGCGGCTCCAGCCCGGCAGCTTCGACGGCGCCTTCCAGTCGGGGTCGGAAACCGCGATGGTGTCGCCGAGCAGCCGCCGATGGGCGCCGGCCAGCAGCGATCGAACGTCGGTCTCGCCGCCTACTGCGTCGTCGGCGGCCTCGGCGGCGTGCCGTGGTGCGGGCTGGTCTGGGGTTGGCCGCTCACTCATGCCACCAACCTAATGCCGGCAGTCGAGCAGGCAATCGGCCGGTCCTCAGCCCCGATCCGGCCGCCGGCAGACGCGGAAAGATGTTCTGTCGGAGGCTCGCCCTAGCATGGCCGTCGTGACTGATCGACTCATCATCCGCGGTGCCCGCGAGCATAATCTGCGCGACGTCTCGCTGGACCTACCCCGAGACGCGATGATCGTGTTCACCGGGCTCTCCGGGTCCGGCAAGTCCAGCCTCGCCTTCGACACCATCTTCGCCGAGGGGCAGCGGCGCTACGTCGAGTCGCTGTCCGCCTACGCCCGGCAGTTCCTCGGACAGATGGACAAACCGGACGTGGACTTCATCGAGGGCCTGTCGCCGGCGGTGTCGATCGACCAGAAGTCGACCAACCGCAACCCGAGGTCCACCGTCGGCACCATCACCGAGGTGTACGACTACCTTCGCCTGCTCTACGCCCGGGCAGGTCACCCGCACTGTCCGATCTGTGGCGAGCCGATCAGCCGGCAGTCGCCACAGCAGATCGTGGACCGGCTGCTCGGACTGGAGGACGGCACCCGGTTCCAGGTGTTGGCGCCCGTCGTGCGTGGGCGCAAGGGGGAGTATGTCGACCTGTTCCGGCAGTTGGCGACCGGCGGCTTCAGCCGGATCCGGGTGGACGGCGAGCTGCACCAACTGACCGATCCGCCGACCCTGGACAAGCAGAAGAAGCACAACATCGACGTGATCGTCGACCGGTTGGCCGCCAAACCGTCGGCCAAGCAGCGGCTGACCGATTCGGTGGAGACCGCGTTGGCGCTGGCCCCCGGGGTGGTGTCGGTCGACTTCGTCGATCTCGACCCCAAGGACCCGGATCGGGAGCGGCGCTACTCGGAGAAGATGGCCTGCCCCAACGACCACGACATCTCGGTCGAGGAGTTGGAGCCGCGGCAGTTCTCCTTCAACGCCCCGTGGGGGGCCTGCCCGGAGTGTTCCGGCATCGGCACCAAGATGGAGGTCGATCCGGAGCTGGTGGTGCCGGATCCGGACAAGAGCCTGGACGAGGGTGCGATCGCGCCGTGGACCGGGATGCACGTGGCCGACTACTTCGGCCGGTTGATCGAGGCGTTGGCCAAGGACGCGAAGTTCAGCACCAGTGCGCCGTGGAGCGAGCTACCCGCGCGGGCCAAGAAGCTGCTGTTGTACGGGGTGGACGGGCAGGTCCACGTCAGCTACAAGAACCGCTACGGTCGCGAGCGGTCCTACAACGCCAAGTTCGAGGGCGTCGTCTCCTATGTCGAGCGGCGGCATGCCGAGGCCGAGACCGACACCTCCCGGGAGCGGTTCGCCGGCTACATGCGCGAGGTGCCGTGTTCGGTCTGTGGCGGTGCCCGGCTGAAGCCGACGTCGCTGGCGGTCACCATCGGCGGGAAGAACATCGCCGAGGTGTCGGCGATGGCGATCGACAAGGCGGCCGAGTTCCTGGCCGCACTCAGGCTGAGCAAGCGGGAGAAGCAGATCGCCGAGCGAGTGCTGAAGGAGATCAATGAGCGGCTGAAGTTCCTGCTGGACGTGGGCCTGGACTACCTGTCCTTGGATCGTCCCACCGGCAGCCTGTCCGGCGGCGAGGCACAGCGGATCCGGTTGGCCACTCAGATCGGCTCCGGTCTGGCCGGCGTGCTGTATGTGTTGGACGAGCCGTCGATCGGTCTGCATCAACGTGACAACCGCCGGTTGATCGACACCCTGATCCGGCTCCGCGACATCGGCAACACCCTGATCGTGGTGGAGCACGACGAGGACACCATCCGTGCCGCCGACTGGGCGGTCGACATCGGCCCGGGTGCGGGGGAGCATGGCGGTCACGTGGTGGTCTCCGGTCCGGTCGAGGATCTGCTGAAGTGCGAGAAGTCGCTGACCGGCGCCTACCTGTCGGGCCGGCGGGAGATCCCGTTGCCGCGGCATCGCCGAGCCCAGGACGGTCGGGCGGTCACGGTTCGCGGCGCGACCGAGCACAACCTGCAGGACATCGACGTGTCCTTCCCGCTCGGCCAGCTGATCGCGGTCACCGGGGTGTCGGGATCGGGCAAGTCGACGCTGGTGAACAGCATTCTCTACACCGCACTGGCCAAGCGGATCTACAACGCCCGGACGGTGCCGGGCAAGCACCGGACGATCACCGGCGCGGACGAGATCGACAAGATCATCCACGTCGACCAGTCGCCGATCGGGCGGACGCCGCGGTCCAACCCGGCCACGTACACGGGCGTCTTCGATCACATGCGCAAGCTGTTCGCCGAAACGCCGGAGGCCAAGGTGCGCGGCTACCAGCCGGGCCGCTTCTCCTTCAACGTCAAGGGCGGCCGCTGTGAGAACTGCATGGGCGACGGCACGATCAAGATCGAGATGAACTTCCTGCCCGACGTGTACGTGCCCTGCGAGGTCTGCCACGGCGCCCGTTACAACCGCGAAACCCTCGAAGTCCACTACAAGGGCAAGACGATCTCCGAGATCCTGGACATGCCGATCGAGGAAGCCGCCGAGTTCTTCGCCGCGATCCCGGCGATCCACCGGCATCTGCGGACGCTGAACGAGGTCGGCCTGGGCTATGTCCGGCTCGGCCAGCCGGCACCGACTCTGTCCGGCGGCGAAGCGCAGCGGGTCAAGCTCGCCAGCGAGCTGCAGAAGCGGTCCACCGGGCGGACACTGTACGTGCTGGACGAGCCGACCACCGGCCTGCACTTCGAGGACATCCGCAAGCTGCTCGGCGTGCTCGGGCGGTTGGTCGACGCCGGCAACACGGTGGTGGTGATCGAGCACAACCTGGACGTGATCAAGACCGCGGACTGGCTGATCGACATGGGTCCCGAGGGAGGTTCCCGAGGGGGCACCGTGATCGCCGAGGGAACACCGGAGCAGATCGCCCGGACCCCTGAGTCGTACACCGGGCAGTTCCTGAAGGAGATTCTGCACGGCCGCGAGGTGCCGATCGGCCCCGACCAGCCGGAATTGGTCGCGGCCACGGCGTCGCGGCGCCCGGTCGCCACCAAGGCGGTGGCCAAGCCGTCGGTCCGCAAGCGGACGCCGGCCAAGAAGACCACGTCGACGAATGCCACGACGGCCAAGACCACGACGGCGAAGAAGGAGACGGCCAAGAAGACCAGCGCCAAGAAGACGAGTGCCAGGCGGACGCCAGGACGAAAGAGCGGCGGCTGAGAGAGCTGAGGACGTGAACCTCCGAGGGCCATGCTGCGTTCACCTTGGTGATTGAACGATCAGTTAGCGTGTCCGCAGCACACACCCTGGAGGTCAACAGCATGGTCGAGGCGTTCCTCAAGTCGTCCAAACCCGGATCCCGTCGAGACCTGTTCCGGTCCCTCGGCCTGATCGCCTTGGGTGGTGGCGGCGCGGCCGTGCTGGGCGCCTGCTCCGGCGGAGCTGGTGGTGCGGCTTCCGGTGCATCGTCGGCCGCGCCGATGACGATTGCGAAATCCGACGTCCCGTCCGGCAGCGGCGTGATCAAGGGGGCGTACGTGGTGACCCAGCCCAGCTCCGGCGATTTCAAGGCGTTCAGCAGCACCTGCACCCACCAGGGCTGTCCGGTCAGCCAGATCCAGGGCACAACGATCACTTGTAACTGCCACGGCAGCCAGTTCTCGATCAAGGACGGATCGGTTCTCCGCGGCCCGGCCGACAAGCCGTTGAACCCCGCCAAGGTGACTGCCGACGGAAATCAACTCGACGTCTCCGCCTGACGCGAGTGCCGGTCGATTGATCACGGAATAACTGACTGATCAGCCAAATCCCACCGCTGGATTGATCAATGCGCCGACGGGTACGACTTGCGGTGGATTATTGCGCGAATTACGAATTCACTGTGTTCTTCTGACCGGATTTCCAGCAGAATGTCGCGGGTCGATCAAGGTCGCTGCGATTGAGGCATTGTGCTCAGAATTCAGTTCACCCCGGAGGACCTGACCCGTGTCCGGGTGTGTCAGGCGATGGATCCGATGTGGGAACTGATCGGGAGCGTCCAACTGCTCCAGTTGAACGCTGCCCAACGGCCGGTCGGCTACGAGAGCTGGGTGCGGCGCTGGCGGGTCGGCCGGAAGCAGCCGGCCGTCCGCAACGCCGCCGGCGTGCTGGCAGCCATCGCGCCGAGGAGCGCTTACTTTCCCGACTTCCTCACTCCCGATCAGCCGACCGGCGGCTTCGAGGACGAGGTGGACACCGTACTGTCCACCCCGCTGCCTCGGCTGCGATCCGAGATCGGACAGTTGGACGCCAGACGCCCGTGGCTGAGCGGCATGGCGAAGGGCGACACCACGGTCTTGACCAGATTCGGTGACGTGCTGCGGGGCTATTACCGGGCGCTGGTCGAACCGGACCGTACCGCGATCGAGACCGCGATCGGAACCCATCGGGCCGACGTGATGCAGACGATGATGCAAGGCGGCGTGGAGGCTGTGCTGGACACGTTGTTCGCGGGCGGCCGTTGGCGATCGCCGTGGCTGGAGAGTGCCTATCCGGTCGAGCGGACGGTCGAACTGAAGGGGCGCGGACTGCTGCTGGTGCCGTCGTTCTTCTGCTTCCGGATGCCGGTCATGCTGGCCGACGATTCGCTCGATCCGGTGCTGGTCTATCCGATCGAGCATGCCGTCGGCGAGGCAGGCTCGGACGGCATCGCCGAGTTGATCGGTAGCACGCGGGCGGCCGTCCTGAGCTCCATCGCCGACGGGGCAAGCACCAGTGAGGTGGCGGCTCGGGTCGGCATCTCACTGGCGACCGCGAGTCACCACACCACGATCTTGCGGCAGGCGGGCCTGGTTACGTCGATCCGTCGCGCGAACAGCGTGGTCCACAGTCCCTCGAGCCTGGGCTACGCGTTGCTAGGTGCCGGCCCCGGCTGACGCCGGACGGATCGAGATCAGCTGCGGGCGGCGGCCAGTGCTTCACTGAATCGGGTGGCCTTGTCGGTGATCAGCTGCCAGTTCTGATCTTCCATGTCGGCGGCGCTGCACAACTCGCTGCCGGCGCCGACCGCGAACGCGCCGGCCGCCAGCCAATCGGCGAGGTTGTCGACCGATACGCCCCCGGTCGGCATCAGCGGCACGTCAGGGAAGGGCCCGCGCAGCGCCCTCAGATAGCTCGGCCCGACCAGTGACCCCGGGAAGATCTTCACCGCGTTCACGCCGAGCTCCATGGCCGACATCACCTCGGTCGGCGTGACGGCTCCGCTCATCGTGGGCAGGCCGGTGTCGACCATCGCGGTCACGATCGACGGTGAGGTGCCCGGGCTGACCAGGAAGGCAGCGCCGGCGGCCGCCGCCTCGTTGACCTGCGGTTCCCGGGTCAGGGTGCCGGCGCCGACGATGGCCTCCGGGAATTCCTGCGCGATCCGGGCGATGGCGGCCGCCGGGCTCGGCGTGCTGTAGGTGACCTCGATGGCCGTCACACCCCCGGCGATCACCGCTTCCGCTGCGGCCACGGCAGCCTCCGACGACGGCGCTCGCAGCACGGCGATCACGCCGGCCTGGCCGATGGCATGCAACCTCTGGGGGATGTGCGGCAGAACAGTCATGACCTCACGACCTGTCGGAGAGCGGAGCGCCCGGGGCGCGGTGACGTCAAGATCGTACCGAGATCGACTCGATTACTCTGACCCGCGTGAACGTGCTTTCGCCGGTGATGATCGTGGTCGCGCATCCGCGCGCCGGCAGTCTTGATCTTGAACTGGCCGACCGGGTGCGTACGGTGCTGGCCCAGACCGGCGTCCGGCAGACCAGCCACGACCTCTACGCCGAGTCGTTCGATCCGGTGCTGACCGAGCCGGAGGCCATCGCCGGCGAGGTCTGGACCCGCGGCACCAGTTCGGATCAGGTACGTGATCTTGCTCCGTCGCCGGATCCGCTGGTACGGCGGCACCGGCAGGAGCTGGCCGAGGCTCAGGCACTGGTGGTGATCCATCCGGACTGGTGGGGCAAACCGCCGGCCATCGTCGCCGGTTGGCTGGACCGGGTGCTGTTGGCCGACGAACAGGCGTCCGCGACACCGAAGCCCGCGCCCAACCTGCGGCGGGTACTGGTGATCAACACCTCCGATCAGTCGCTCGATCGGCGGGACGCGCAGACCGATTCGCTCGGTGTGCTCTGGCGTGATCAGATCGGGCCGTTCCTGGGCTCACCCGAACTCGAGCGGCTCACCTTCCGCGAGGTCTCGAAGGCCGACGAGGAGCAGCACCGGCGTTGGGACAACGCCGTTCAGCGGGCCACCGCCTGGGTCTGCGGCGCCGCCCGCTAGGCCGCTACCCGGATCATGGGCGCGACTGCATTGCTTGAGCTACCTGATCTGGAGTCATCGCCGGCACCGGCAACCGGTGCGCGGCCGCCGCTCTGAGCCCGTCCAGCTGCAGGCCGACGTAGCGCCGCCAGGCCGTCGGGGCGATGTCCGCGGTGGCGGCGATCACCCGCGAGGTGGCCCAGATCAGGAAGGCCAGGTCCTCGACGGTGAAGTCCTTCCGCAGCGTCCCGGCCAGCTGAGCCCGTTTGATCAACTCGCCGGCCCGGGCGAAGCCGCGGTCGCAGGCCTCGGTCAGCAGCGCGGCGTCCGGGTAGCGCAAGGTCATCGCGTCGTTCAGCCCGCGGTCGGTGGCCTGGAGCTCGAACACCTGCAACAGGAATCCGCTGAAGCCAAGCCAGCTGTCCTCGTCGGCAAGCGCCGCGTCGGCGGCGGCCGCAAGATCTGCGATCCGGTCCGGGTAGATCGCGTCCAGCAGTTGTTCGCGGGTGCGGAAGTGGTTGTAGAGCGTGCCGATGCTGACCTGCGCGCGACGGGCGATCGCCTCCAGTGGCGCGTCCACACCGCGCTCGGCGAAGACGGCAGCGGCCGCGTCCACCAGCTTGGTCCGGTTCGCCACCGCGTCCCGGCGTCTGGCCACGCCGGCTTGGGCAGCTGGCCCGGTCGTCACGTTCGTCACCCGGCCCACCGTACTGGTTCGGAGCGTCGGCCGAGCCGACCGGAATCAGATCTTGAGGTCAACCTCAATTTCGCCTAAATTGGCCATACTTGAGTAGCGCCTCAACTTAATCGGATCGATGGGAGCGGACGGAGTCGCCGTGGTGTCCCGGTCGGACGCGCGGCACCCGGCCTACCTGGAGCAGTTGGTCGCCGAAGGGGTGACGGCGACCGCCGAGGTGGCCGACGTCCTGGACGGCGAGCAACTGAACGCGGCACTGGCCCGAATCCAGGATCGTCTCGGTCCGATCGAGGTGCTCTACTTCGGTCCGGCGGCGATGGATCCGGCGAGCTTGCCGGTGCCGATCGTGCAGGTCACCGGCGCCGCCGTACGGGACGGGTTCGCGCTGGTGCCCGCCGCGGCCGACGCGGTGGCTGCGGTACTGCCCGGGATGCTGGAACGTGGCCGCGGGACGATCCTGCTGCCGACCGGCCTGAGCGCGATCCGGCCGATGCCCGAGCTCGGCAATCTGGCGATCACCTCGGCCGCCCTCCGCAGCTACGCGCTGACCCTGAACGCCGCGGTCGCCGACCAAGGCGTCTTCGTCGGGTCGCTGGTGATCGGCGGCGGCATCCGCGGCGGCGACATCCACACCGCGATGACCGCCCGGTCGGACCAGTTCGCCGGCACCGACATCGACGCCGAGGCTCTGGCCCGGCTGTCGCTGGATCCGGACGAGATTGCCGATCGGGTCTATGACCTGTCCGAGCAGCGGACCGAACCGGAGCGGATCTTCTCCGTCATCGCCGAGCTGTCAGCATAAGGACGCGCGATAGCGACCTCTGCCGCTGACAACTCCGATGTTCGAGTGTCCGTAGTGCCTCCTAGGCTGTCGCCGTGGCAGATCCGCAGAGTTATCGTCCGCGTCCGGGGTCGATCCCGGACCAGCCGGGGGTCTATCGGTTCAGCGACGATCACGGCCGGGTCATCTACGTCGGCAAGGCGAAGAGTCTGCGGTCCCGGCTGAATTCGTACTTCGCCGACCCCAGGGGGCTGCACCCGAGGACGTACGCGATGGTGCACACCGCCGCCAAGGTGCAGTGGACGGTGGTGCAGAGCGAGGTCGAATCGCTGGCCCTGGAGTATTCCTGGATCAAGGAGTACGACCCGCGGTTCAACATCAAATACCGCGACGACAAGTCCTATCCCTGGCTGGCGGTGACCTGGTCGGAGGAGTTCCCGCGGGTGCACGTCGGCCGCGGCGCCAAGCGCAAGGGCAACCGCTACTTCGGCCCGTACGGTCATGCCTGGGCGATTCGCGAGACGGTCGATCTGCTGCTGCGGGTGTTCCCGATGCGGTCCTGCTCGCAGGGGGTTTTCCGCAACGCGCAGCAGGTCGGCCGGCCCTGCCTGCTCGGCTACATCGGCAAGTGTTCGGCGCCTTGTGTCGGCCGGATCAGCGCCGATGACCATCGCGACATCGTCGAGGACTTCTGCAAGTTCATGGCCGGTCAGACCGCACCGGTCGAACGACGGCTGAAGCGCCAGATGCAACAGGCCAGTGACGATCTCGAGTTCGAGAAGGCCGCCCGGCTCCGCGACGATCTCGGTGCACTGCATCGGGCGATGGAGAAGAACGCGATCGCCTTCCGCGACGGCACCGACGCCGACGTGATCGCGCTGGCCGAGGATCCGCTGGAGGTCGCCGTGCAGATCTTCCACGTCCGCGGTGGGCGCGTCCGCGGAGAGCGCGGCTGGGTGGCCGACCGGGCCGACGAGGGCGACACCGGCGAGTTGGTGGAGCAGTTCCTGCTGCAGCTCTACTCCGAGGCCGACACCTCCGATCCGGATCAGCAGGCCATCCCCCGGGAGATTCTGGTGCCGGCGCTGCCACCGAGCCAGCAGTCGCTGACCGAGCTGCTGGGTGAGATCCGCGGCAGCAAGGTCGACATCCGAGTCCCGCAGCGCGGCGACAAGCGGGTGTTGATGGACACCGTGGCGAAGAACGCCCGGGAGGCGCTGGTCCGGCACAAGACGGTCCGGGCTCAGGACCTGTCCACCCGCAACCGTGCGCTGGAGGAGATCCAGACTGCGCTGGAGCTGCCGGCGCCGCCGCTGCGGATCGAGTGCTACGACATCTCCAACCTGCAGGGCACCGAGGTGGTCGCCTCGATGGTCGTCTTCGAGGACGGCCTGCCGCGCAAGAGCGAGTATCGGCGGTTCGTGATCAAGGGGTTCGAGGGACAGAACGACGTCGCCGCGATGCACGAGGTGATCACCCGCCGATTCAGGCGGCTGCTGGACGAGCAGGCGTCGATGCAGGCGCCCGGGGACGCGGCGACGGGGGAGGGTCCGTTGCTGGTCGACCCGACCACCGGCGCGCCGAAGAAGTTCGCCTACGCCCCGGCGCTGGTGGTGGTCGACGGCGGGCCGCCGCAGGTCGCCGCAGCGGATGCAGCGATGAACGAGCTCGGCATCACCGATGTCGCCCTGTGCGGCCTGGCCAAGCGGTTGGAGGAGGTGTGGCTGCCGGACGAGGAGGATCCGCTGATCCTGCCGCGGACTTCGGAAGGGCTCTACCTGCTGCAACGCGTCCGGGACGAGGCGCACCGCTTCGCCATCACCCATCACCGGTCCCGGCGCAGCAAGTCGATGGTGGAGTCGGTGCTGGATCAGGTTCCCGGCCTGGGTGAGGTACGGCGCAAGGCCCTGCTCTCGCACTTCGGCTCGTTGAAGAAACTGCGCGAGGCCCGAGTCGAGGACATCGCCGCGGTGCCCGGCTTCGGTGACCGGACGGCGACCGCGGTGAAGGCGGCCCTGGATCAGCGACCCAACGGCGAGGTGATCAACACCGCCACCGGCGAGATCCTCGACGGTTCATGATCAACAACTCCGTCGACGCGGGCCCGGATCGGGCACCGCGACCGCCGCTGGCACCGCGTACCGGCAAGGCCAGACCGGCCGCGGACGCGCCCACCGGCGGCGACGACCTGATCATGAACGCGATCGCGCTGGCCGGAGTTGATCTTGCTGCACTGGAGTCGGACTACGCCGAGGCCTCCGGGTCGCGCTTCGCCGACGTCACCCTGGCCTCGTCCAACTGGCGGCACGCCGCCTTCGCCGACTGCAGCTTCTCCGGCTGCGACCTGGCCAACGCGGAGTTCGTCGAGTCCGGCTGGCAGCGGGTCGAGGTGCGGCACAGCCGGATGCTCGGGCTGCAAGCATCCGGCTGCAGTTGGAAGAACGTGGTCATCGCCGACACCATGATCAACTTGGCGAATCTGCGTTTCCTGCAAGCCGAACGGGTCCGGTTCGAGAACTGTGTGCTGGCCGGCACGGACTTCGGCTCCAGCAGACTCGTCGACGTCGTCTTTGCCGATTGCGATCTGACCGAGGCGGAGTTCAGCAACGCATCGCTCTCCCGGGTCCGGTTCGAACGCTGCCGGCTGGTCCGGATCGGCGGCGTCGCCGGTCTGGCCGGCGCGACCGTCGACCGGGCCGATCTGTTGGAGTTGGCCGAGACACTTGCCGCCGCACTCGGCATCGGGGTCGACGACGGATCGACGCAGCCGTGAATAATGGCCGCGTGAGCAGCGCAACGACCGACCAGGCCGGCTCCACCGACGCCGACAAGACCTCCGCAGACAAGGACGACTTCCGGGTGGTGATCGTCACCGGGATGTCCGGGGCGGGTCGGAGCACCGCGGCCAACGCGCTGGAGGACATCGGCTGGTACGTGGTGGACAACCTGCCGCCGAGCCTGCTGCTGGAGTTCTGCACGCTGGCCCGGCAGGCCCGTCAGACCCGGTTGGCCGTCGTCCTGGACGTGCGCACCCGATCGTTCTTCGAGCAACTGCCGAACATGTTCGCCGATCTGGGTAACGCCGGCATCCAGCCCGAGATCGTCTACCTGGAGGCCGGCGACGACGTGATCGTCCGCCGCCAGGAGTCGGCCCGCCGCCCGCACCCGTTGCAGGGCAACGGCCGGCTGATGGACGGCATCACCGCCGAACGGACCAGCCTGGCCACCCTGCGTGCGGCCGCGGACCTGGTGATCGACACCTCGTCGCTGAACGTCCATCAGCTCAGTACCCGGATCAATCACGCCTTCGGCGGCCTCGGTCAAGATCAACTGCGGATGACCGTGGTCTCGTTCGGCTTCAAGAACGGCATCCCGATCGACGCCGACCTGGTCTTCGACGTCAGGTTCCTGCCCAACCCGCACTGGATTCCGGCGCTCCGTCCGCTCACCGGTCTGAGTCGCGAGGTCAGCTCGTACGTGTTGGAGCAGCCGGGTGCCGAGGAGTTCATCTCCCAGTTGCAGGAGATGATCAAGGTGATCGGGGCCGGCTACATCCGCGAGGGCAAACGGTTCGCCACGCTGGCGATCGGCTGCACCGGCGGCAAGCATCGCAGCACCGCCATCGCCGAGGAGTTCGCCCGGCGGCTGCGGGAGGCCGGCGTGGCCACCAACGTGCTGCATCGTGATCTTGGTCGGGAGTGATCTTGACCGGCACTGACGGGATGGCCGAGGAAGTCAGCCTCGGTCGGCTACCGGCGGTGGTGGCCTTCGGCGGCGGCCACGGACTGGCCTCCAGCCTGACCGCGCTGCGTCGGATCACCGACCGGCTCACCGCGATCGTCACGGTGGCCGACGACGGCGGCTCGTCCGGTCGGCTGCGCGACGAGCTGGACTGCCTGCCGCCCGGCGACCTGCGGATGGCGCTGGCGGCGCTGTGCGGTGACGACGAGTCCGGCCGGACCTGGGCCGAGGTGCTGCAGTATCGCTTTCCCGGCGACGGCAGCCTGGGCGGGCACGCGATCGGCAACCTGCTGATCGCCGGTCTGTGGCAGCGGCTCGGCGGCGACCCGGTGGCCGGCCTGGACATGGTGGCGCGACTGCTCGACGCCAAGGGTCGGGTGCTGCCGATGTCGGCGGTACCGCTGCAGATCGAGGCCGACGTGGTCGGGCTCGACGCCGCCGCACCCGACGAGGTCAGCACCGTACGAGGTCAGGCGCAGGTCGCCAAGACCATGGCCGAGGTCCGGGCCGTTCGGCTGAACCCGGCCGATCCGCCGGCCTCGGCGCAGGCGGTGCGCGCGGTCGGCGACGCCGACTGGCTCGTCCTCGGTCCCGGCTCCTGGTTCACCTCGGTGATCCCGCACCTGCTGGTGCCGGAGTTGGCCCGGGCGATCGTGGACACGGGAGCCCGCCGGATCCTCACCATGAACGTGCAGTCCGACGCCGAGACCAAGGGCGCGTCGGCGGCCAGGCACCTGGAGCTGCTGGCCGAACACGCACCGAAGCTGCGGCTGGACGTGGTGATCGCGGATCGAAGCTTCGCCCGCGACGATCCGCACCTGGAGACGTACGCCCGATCGCTCGGTGCCGAGTTGGTGCTCGCCGACGTCGCCCACCGCGACGGCAGCCCGCGGCACGACCCACTCCGGCTGGCGTCCGCCTACGCCGACATCATGGGCGTCTGAGGGACAGCACCCTCGATTAGGTTAGGGTCACCTAATCTGATCGCTCGACGAAGGCTGGTACCCACAAAGCTCGGCGAGGTTGGTCGCCGAGGTCGACGCCGCCTTCGCCGCGGTTCGGGCTCAGCATCCTGACTGGCAGCAGAAATCCGCGGCATGTGCCGAGTACTACGCACCCGACTTCGACGTGCTCGGCCGGTCGGCACCGCGGACGACCTTCCTGACCGGCGTGGGATTGCAGCTCCATCCCACCTTGGACGAACTCGCCGGAAAGGAATACTCGGCTGCGCTCAGCGCCGAGCGACTCGATCTGCTCGGGGAGCTCGATCTGGTGCACTGGTGCACTGACTCCGGCCAGTTGACGAAGCTGAAGAACGAACGGCTGGTGACCCGGCTCGACTCCACCGCGGCCGGCCGGGTGATCTGGTCCACCGGCGACAACCAGGATCATCTGCTCTGGGCGATGAACTTCGGCACCGTGCTGAGCTCCGCGTACGCGATCGAACACGGGGTGCCTTTGGTCGCGTCCGCGCTCGAGGGCCGGGACCCGGACGGGCAGCAGGGATGATCCGGGACGGCTCACCTGCTGCCGCTCGTTGTGAGATAGTGCCGCAATGGCTATGACGGCGCAGGTGAAGGCGGAACTCGCGACGATCAAGGTCAGCAAACCCAGCGTTCGCAAGGCCGAGGTCGCCGCGACTCTTCGGTTCGCCAGCGGCCTGCACATCGTCAGCGGCCGGATCGTGATCGAGGCCGAACTGGACACCGGCGCGGTGGCCCGCCGGCTGCGTACCGACATCGCCGAGGTGTTCGGCCACTCCAGCGATCTGGTGATCGTGAACAGCTCCGGCATCCGCCGCGGCACCCGCTACATCGTCCGGGTGATCAAGGACGGCGAGGCGCTGGCCCGGCAGACCGGCCTGATCGACAGCCACGGCCGGCCTGCCCGCGGGCTGCCGCCGCAGGTCGTCGGAGCCGGGCTGGAGGAGTGCGTGGCGGCCTGGCGGGGAGCGTTCCTGGCGCACGGATCGCTGACCGAGCCGGGACGGTCGATGGCGCTCGAGGTGACCTGCCCGGGACCGGAGGCGGCACTGGCGCTGGTCGGCGCGGCGCGGCGGATGAGCATCTCGGCCAAGTCCCGGGAGGTCCGTAACGTCGACCGGGTGGTGATCCGCGACGGCGACGCGATCGGCCAGTTGCTGACCCGGCTCGGCGCGCACGAATCCCTGCTGCAGTGGGAGGAACGGCGGATGCGGCGGGAGGTCCGCGCCTCGGCCAACCGGCTGGCAAATTTCGACGACGCCAATCTGCGTCGCTCCGCCCGCGCCGCGGTGGCCGCCGGCGCCCGGGTCGAGCGGGCGCTGGAGATCCTCGGCGAGGACGTCCCCGACCACCTCAAGGCCGCCGGCATGCTGCGGGTGGAGAACAAGCAGGCCAGCCTGGAAGAGCTCGGCCAGCTGCACAATCCGCCGCTGACCAAGGACGCGGTGGCCGGCCGGATCCGTCGGCTGCTGGCCACGGCGGACAAGCGGGCCGGTGAGCTCGGCATCCCGAACACCGAGGCCAGCCTGAGCCCGGAGATGCTGGAAGACCGCGACTGAGGCGGATCGCGACCGATCTTCCCTGACATTTGCACGCCGAAGACCAAAGTATGTCCAGACCAGTGTGCAAACCGGTTATAACCAGGATCGTGCAAGGGCGTTAGCCTGGGCACGCGTGGGCCCTTCGGGGCTGAGCGCATCACCGAAACGTGAACCCGATCTCCGTCCGCGTGGCGCGCGGCTGCGGAGAAGATCAGGAGAACTACCAGCCATGACCGTACGTGTTGGCATCAACGGCTTCGGCCGCATCGGACGCAACTTCTTCAGGGCCGCGCTGGCCTCGAACGCCGACATCGAGGTCGTCGCCTTCAACGATCTCGGTGACGACGACACCCAGGCCCACCTGCTCAAGTACGACTCGATCCTGGGTCGCTACCCCGGCAGCGTCGAGGTCGTCGACGGCGGCATCGCGGTCGACGGCAAGGTGATCAAGTCGTACGCCGAGAAGGATCCGGCCAAGCTGCCGTGGGGCGAGATCGGCGCCGACGTGGTGTTGGAGTCGACCGGCTTCTTCACCGACGCCACCAAGGCCAAGGCGCACATCGACGGCGGCGCCAAGAAGGTGATCATCTCCGCCCCGGCGAAGAACGAGGACTTCACCGTGGTGATGGGGGTCAACGACGGCGACTACGACCCGGCCAACCACACCGTGATCAGCAACGCCTCCTGCACCACCAACTGCCTGGCCCCGCTGGCCAAGGTGCTGGACGACGAGTTCGGCATCGTCAAGGGCCTGATGACCACCATCCACGCCTACACCCAGGACCAGAACCTGCAGGACGGTCCGCACAAGGATCTGCGCCGGGCCCGTGCCGCGGCGCTGAACATCGTGCCGACCTCGACCGGCGCCGCCAAGGCGATCGGCCTGGTGCTGCCGCAGTTGAAGGGCAAGCTGGACGGGTACGCGCTGCGGGTGCCGACCCCGACCGGTTCGGTCACCGACCTGACCGTCGAGGTCGGCCGGGAGACCAGCGTCGACGAGGTCAACGCCGCCTACCAGGCCGCCGCCGAGGGCCCGCTGAAGGGTCTGCTCACCTACAACACCGATCCGATTGTCAGCAAGGACATCGAGACCGACCCGTCCTCGTGCACCTTCGACGCGCCGCTGACCAAGGTGATCGGCAACCAGGTCAAGGTGATCGGCTGGTACGACAACGAGTGGGGCTACTCCAACCGGCTGGTCGACCTGGCCCTGCTGGTCGGCAAGTCGCTCTGATTCGACCGCACTTGCACCCCACTCCCGCACCAGTTGCCGCAGGCCGCACCTGCTGCAGCTGGTGCGGTGTGCTGTCACCGGTGCGGGAACGGTCGGGTCCGGCGGAAATGATCATGGCGAAAGGTGAATGATGAAGTCTGTTTCCGATCTTGGTGAGCTGCGCGGCAAGCGGGTGCTGATCCGCTGCGACCTGAACGTCCCGCTGGACGACGGCAGGATCACCGACGACGGCCGGATCCGAGCGTCGGTGCCGACGCTGACCCAGCTCCGCGAGGCCGGGGCCAAGATCATCGTGCTGGCCCATCTCGGCCGGCCGAAGGGTCAGGTCAAGCCGGAGTTCTCACTGGCCCCCGCGGCGAAGCGGCTGGGCGAGTTGCTCGGCACCGAGGTCAAGCTGGCCGGTGATGTGGTGGGCGAGTCCGCGACCGAAACCGTTGCCTCGTTGAACGACGGCGAGGTCGCGATGCTGGAGAACGTCCGGTTCGAGCCGGGCGAGGAGTCCAAGGACGAGGCCGAACGGGGCGCGTTGGCGGACAAGTACGCCGCGCTCGGCGATGTCTTCGTCTCCGACGGTTTCGGCGTCGTCCATCGCAAGCAGGCTTCGGTTTACGACCTTGCCGGCAAGCTGCCGAACGCCGCCGGCGGACTGGTCAAGGCCGAGGTCGAGGTGTTGCGACAGCTCACCGAGGAGCCGGCCGAACCGTACGTGGTGGTGCTCGGCGGTGCCAAGGTCAGCGACAAGCTGGCCGTGATCGACAACCTGCTGAAGACCGCCGACACGCTGGTGATCGGTGGCGGCATGTTGTTCACCTTCCTTGCTGCACAGGGATATGAGGTCGGCAAGAGCCTGCTGGAGCAAGATCAGGTCGAGGTGGTCAAGGGCTACCTGGAGCAGGCAGACAAGGTGGGCAAGAAGATTGTGCTGCCGACCGACGTGATCGTGGCGCCCGAGTTCAAGGCCGACGCGAAGCCGACCGTGGTCGGCGTCGACCAGATCCCTCAAGATCAACTCGGCCTGGACATCGGTCCGGAGTCGGCGGCCGCGTTCGCCGCGGTGATCAAGGACGCCAAGACCGTGTTCTGGAACGGACCGATGGGCGTGGCCGAATGGGCCGCGTTCGCCGGTGGCACCCGCGCGGTGGCCCAGGCGCTGACCGAGGTGGACGGCCTGTCGGTGGTCGGTGGTGGTGACTCCGCTGCCGCCGTTCGTGATCTTGGTTTCGCCGATGATCAGTTCGGACACATCTCCACCGGTGGCGGCGCCAGCCTGGAATACCTTGAGGGCAAGGAACTCCCGGGCCTGGCCGTTCTCGGCTGACGGCGGGCTGTGGTCACTAGAGTGTGCACACCGTCACCGCAGATCGGAAAGAGTGAGACATGCGCAAGCCGCTGATGGCCGGCAACTGGAAGATGAATCTGAACCACGTCGAGGCCGTCGGCCTGGTGCAGAAGCTGGCCTGGACGTTGGAGGACAAGAAACACGACCCGGAGAAGTCCGAGGTGGTGGTGCTGCCGCCGTTCACCGACCTGCGTACCGTTCAGACCCTGGTGGACGGCGACCGGCTGAAGCTCGGCTACGGCGCCCAGGACGTCTCGGCGCACAACGCCGGCGCGTACACCGGCGAGGTGTCGGCGGCGATGCTGCACAAGCTCGGCTGCGGGTACGTCCTGGTCGGCCATTCCGAACGCCGGCAGTATCACGGCGAGGACGACGCGCTGGTGAACACCAAGATCAAGAAGTTGCTGCGGTCGGGTATCACGCCGATTCTGTGTGTGGGTGAGGCTCGGCAGACCCGGGAGGCCGGCGAGCACGTCCAGCACACCACCGATCAACTGGCCGGTGCGCTGAAGGACCTCAACGCCGAGCAGGCATCCGGCATCGTCGTCGCCTACGAGCCGGTGTGGGCGATCGGCACCGGCCAGGTGGCGACGCCCGACGACGCGCAGGAGATGTCCGCGGCGATCCGAGCCAAGCTGGCCGAGCTGCATGATCAATCGGTGGCCGACGCCGTCCGGATCCTGTACGGAGGTTCGGTCAAGGCCGGCAACGTGGCCCAGATCATGGCCCAGCCTGACGTCGACGGCTGCCTGGTCGGCGGCGCGAGCCTGGTGGTGGAGGAGTTCGCCGCGATCGCACGGTTCTACGACCTGCCGGTGATCGACCTCTGAGAGATTCTGGTTGGCCGGATCGGTGAGTTAGGGTAACCGGGTGATTCTCGTGGTCCCGATGATGAGCGCACCGATGCTCGCGGTGTCGATCCTGCTGATCGTCACCAGTCTCGCCCTCGCCCTGTTCGTGCTGATGCACAAGGGCCGCGGTGGCGGCTTGTCCGACCTGTTCGGTGGCGGCGTCTCGTCCTCGATGGGCGGCGTCTCGGTGGCCGAGCGCAACCTGGACCGAATCACCATCATCGTCGCGCTGATCTGGCTGGCGAGCATCATCGGGCTCGGCCTGATGTACAAATTCGGGGTGTGACACTCACGGTCTGTCGTTGACCGGGGGACTGCTCACCGACGACCGTTCCAAGACATCGACGTGCGATAGGGGAAAGATCGTGGCTGGTGGGGGAAGCGCCATCCGAGGCAGCCGAGTCGGCGCCGGGCCGATGGGAGAGGCCGAACGTGGCGAGGCGGCTCCGCGACTGTACGTGTCCTACTTCTGCAGCAACGGGCACGAGACCCGGCCCGCGTTCGCCGCGGACGCGCAGGTGCCGGACAGCTGGGACTGCCCGCGCTGCGGGTTGCCGGCCAACCTGGACTCGTCCAACCCGCCGCCGCCGCCGAAGAACGAGCCGTACAAGACACACCTGGCCTACGTGAAGGAGCGCCGCAGCGACTCCGAGGCCGCCGAGATCCTGACCGAGGCGCTGACCGCGCTCCGCGATCGTCGCGCCCGCGGCGAGGTCATCTACTGAACGTCATCGACTGAACTAACCCATGCTCTTGGCGCCGTCCAGGGACTCCCGGATGATGTCGGCATGGCCGGCATGCTGGGCGGTCTCGGCGCAGATGTGCTGGAAGACCCGCCGCGCCGACCAATGGGTGTCCGTGTTCCACGGCGCCTTCGGCAACTCGATCAGGGTGTCCAGCGACGGCGCGTCCCGGAGCACTCGGTCGGTCTCCCGCGCCGCCTCGTCGTAGTCGGCCAGCACCCCGGCCAGCGTCTCGCCGTCGGACAGCCGGAACCCCTCGGCGTACTCGGCGAAGTCGTCCTCGGTCCACGTGGTGTAGTCAGAGACCTGCATCGCCTCGGCGCCCCGGACGGTGAACTGGGCCCAATTCCGCTCGACCTGGGTGACGTGCTTGATCAGCCCGCCGACGGTCAGCTCGCTGACGGTGCTCCGAGTGTTGGCCTGCTCGTCAGTCAGGTCGCGGGCGGTGAACCGCAGGAAGTGACGGGCATGGGCGAGGGCGGCCAGCAGGTCGGCTCGCTCCTGTGACAGTGCGGTGTCGGTGCTTCCCGTGCCGGTGCTCTCGGTGGCAGTCATGTCGATCCTTTCGATGGAACCTGCGCTGAAGATCTGGTGATGAGAACTACGTTAGGGTCGATAGCTGCCACTTTCTGTCCTGAATAGGAATCAGACTGTCGACATGGCGAACACCAGTTCTCGTACGCTCCGCCTGCTGTCGCTGCTGCAGACCCATCGCTACTGGTCCGGGGTCGAGCTGGCCGACCGGCTCGACGTCTCGGTCCGCACGCTCCGCCGCGACGTCGATCGGCTGCGCGAGCTCGGCTATCCGGTCCAGGCGGATCGCGGTATCGGCGGCGGCTACCAGCTGGCCCCCGGGGCGTCGCTGCCGCCGTTGGTGCTCGACGACGACGAGGCGGTGGCCCTTGCGGTCGGGTTGCAGTCGGCCGCGAACGGATCGCTGACCGGCATCGCCGAGGCTTCGGTCCGCGCCCTGGCCAAGGTGGTGCAGGTGATGCCGCGGGCCCTGCGCCGTCGGGTCGAGGCGGTCGGATCGGTGACCGTGGCGCCGCAGTGGGAGGCGATCCCGCAGACCGACCCGGACGTGCTGGTGCTGCTGGCCCAGGCCTGTCGCGACGACGAACGGATCCGCTTCGACTACGTCGCCCGCGGCGGTGCCAACAGCAGTCGGCGGGTCGACCCGGCCCGGCTGGTCCCGGTCGGGCATCGGTGGTATCTGGTCGGTTACGACCTCGATCGTGGCGACTGGAGAAGTTTTCGGCTGGACCGGATCAGCGATCCGGCCGCGACCGGGATCCGGTTCGGCCGCCGGGAGATGCCAGGCGGCGACGCAGCGGCCTTCGTCCAGGCCGGATTGAGTCGCAACACCGGTACGACGACGGTCCGGGCCGAGCTGCTGGCCGAGGCAGCGGTCGTACGCGACCTGATCGGCCGCTGGGCGACGGTCGAGCCGGCCGGGGCAGGCCGCTGCCGGGTCGAGCTGAGTGCCGAGTCGCCGGAGTGGGCGATCTTCGCCCTCGGCGTGTCCGGCGCCGAGGTGGTCAGCGCGGAACCTGCTGAATTCGCCGGTCAGATCGGCGATTGGGCCCGGCGTTTGGGAGCGCTGGGCGTTTGACGGCGCCGAACCGGGGGACTGTGAGGGAAGCCGACAGGAGTGGAGGCGTCATGAACACCACCGCCATCATCTGGATCATCGTCGTCGTGGTGGCGATCCTGATCATCATCGCGATCATCCTGGCCGCAACCCGTGGCCGCCGGGCCGCCAACCGCCGCCGGGCAGCCGAACTGCGGGAACAATCGGACCGGCAGGGGATCGGCGTCGAGCAGTCGGACGTGCAGGCCAGGATCGCCCGCGCGGACGCCCGCGGCGTGCGGGCGGAGGCCGAACAGCACGCCGCCGAGGCAGAACAGCACGCCGCGGAGGCGGACCGCAGAGCAGCGGAGGCAGAGCGCGCCGAGTCCGAGGCGGCTGCGAAGGAATCGGCGCTGAACCAGCGACGTGAGGAGTACGAGGAGACCCGCCGGGAGGCCGACCGGCTCGACCCGGATCGGAACGACGCGGATCGGAACGACGCGGATCAGCTCGATCGGGACCAGCCCAGGCAGGACGAGGAGGCGCCGCGGCATGCCGACGCATCGACCACGGAGCAGCGGAGTGCGGATCTATCGGACGAACCGCCCGAGACCGAACAGCGCTCCGACCGGCCTTGATCATCAGACCGAACGGGGCGGGATCTCAGCCCAGTTCTGCCATCCGTGGCCAGAGTCGTGGCCACGGTTGCCTCGGACCGGAGCAGATCCGGACCGGGGCGCCGGCTTCCTGATTGTCCACCCCGGCCGGGCTGACCAACGTGGTCACCTGCCGGCAGCGGTCGAACCAGGAGGTGGGCTGGGACGGCTCGAAGTAGCCGACCAAGATCACGTTCGTCGCGTCGGACGGCGGTGGACCCCAGTACCAGAACGCGTTGTGCCCGGAGTAGACCGGCGGTAGCCGGAGCCCGTCCGGCGTGTGCATCCGGCGCGCCCGGGCCAGGGCGCCGGCCTCGCCGTAGTTGCCCGTGATGATCACCGTACGCGCCCGCTCGGCCGCGGGCAGCCCGCTCGCGACATCCGCGATCGTGTGGATGTAGCCGTTCCAGCCCACGGTCTCGGCGGAGTCCGGGTTCACCGCGACGCCGACCTTGAACAACGTGCTGCCGATCGGCGCGACCGGCATGGTCAGCAGCGTGGTGGCGACCGCGGACAGCGCGGCCAGCGTGATCACCAGCACCCGCCGCCAGGTGCGCCGCAAAGTCCAATCCAGCAAGGGGATCGCGCCCGCCGCCATCATCGCGGGCAGGTAGCCGGCAGGGTAGTAGGCCTTGCCACCGCCGATCACGTCCAAGATCACCAACAACAGGAAGCCGACCGACAACCAGCCGACCTCACGGCGCCGGGTCCCGCGCAGCAGCCACACCACGCCGATGATCATCACCACGCAGATCACCGGCCCGGTGGTGAGCAGGATGTTCGGAAGCAGTCCCAGCCGACTCGAGGACGAGGTCGAACCGCCGGCGGCGATGTTGTCGGCGATCTGCCGCTGTGGCCAGCCGTGCACCGACTGCCAGATCAGATTCGGTGCGGCCAGCACGACGGTGATCAGTGCGGCGACCCACAGCTTCGGCCCACGGAAGACCTGCCGCGGTCCCATGATCAACAAGCCGAGCAGGGCGGTGCCGATCACCGCGAAGATGATGATCTTGATCTCGGAGGCGATGCCGGCGGTGATGCCGAGAGCGAGCCAGCTGACCCAACGTCCGTCTCGTACGGCCCTGATCAACAACCAGACGGCAGCGGCGGTCACCGTCATGTCGAAGGTGGTGGTGGAGAACAGATGTCCGGTGCCGGAGGCGATCCCGGTCAGCGCGGTGGCGATCGCAGCTGCGACCTGGTGCTTGGGTTCACCGCCCAGCTCTCGCGCGCTGAGGCCACCGATCACGCTGAAGAC
Source organism: Microlunatus elymi (assembly GCF_007362775.1). NCBI lineage: Bacteria > Bacillati > Actinomycetota > Actinomycetes > Propionibacteriales > Propionibacteriaceae > Microlunatus > Microlunatus elymi. The sequence continues at coordinate 3,960,926 of NZ_CP041692.1, read as the reverse complement.
GCCGACCGCGAGCGCCGGCAGGATCCGGAAGCCCCACAAGTTGCCGCCGACCAGCCAATGCCAGCCGGCGGCCAGCAGCGGAATCAACTCCGGATTGTCCGGCTGTGCCCAGGCGAGGTGGTGGCCGCCCTCGATGAAGTAGTACTCGTCGCGGTGGAAGCCGTACCGACCGGCGAAGATCATCAGCAGCACGACCAACAAGGCCCCGGCCAGGTAGACACCGGCCGGCAGCCGCGCTGAGACGTGCCGACCCGCATCGGTCACGTCTGGCAGCGTACGCACTTCGGGGCGTCCGCGCGCAAAGTCAGCCGCTTTGCCAGGTCCGGATCAGCCGGCGAGCAGCGACAATCCGAAGCCCGGCCGGTCGGACAGGGTCAGGATGCCGTCGGCGAACACATGTGAGCCGAGGTCGACCCGCTCGGTGCTGCCGGGCACACCCTCCACGACGGGGATGTTGCCGAGGCCCGCGGCCAGGTGTGCGGCATAGACGGTCTTCAGCGGACGGCCCCAAGCATGTGGGGAGCCGACCACGCCGTGCTTGATCAACTCGGCCATGGTGCGTCGCCACCGGGAGATGCCGAAGGACATCACGTCCATCAGCAGCACGTCGATGTGTCCCGCCGCGGCGATCGGCAGCAGCTCGTCGAGATCCGGGTCGGTCTCTCCCTCGGCGATCAAGGTCTGTGGACTGATCTCGTTCAGATGATCGCGCAGTTGAGCAAGATCGTCCGCGTCGTCGGCAAAGGGCTCCTCGACCCAGTACAGGCCGACGTCGGCCACCGCATCCAGGTAGCGCTGGAATCCGGTCAGATCGTAACCGTCGTTGGCATCCACGAGGATTCGCGTGTCCGGGTAGGCATCCCGGACCAGCCGGGTGATCTCGACGTCGCGGCGATCGCCGGCGTCGCGATCGCGCCAGCGGTTGCCGCGCCCGATCTTGATCTTGAAGTCGCGATAGCCGAGCTTCCGGTCGGCCCGGCAGTTGGCCAGCACTGCCTCCGTACCGCGCGGCGCGGACTCCGGATCAAGATCATCGAAGTAGATGGCACCGTCGTACACCTCGACGGCGGTGCTGCCACGGCCGCCGAGGATCGCGTACACCGGCAGGTCGAGCACCACGCCGAGAAGATCGTGCAGCGGTGCGTCGAGCCAGCAGTGCCGATCAGCTCGTACGCCGTGGTTCGGGTCGATCAGCTCCGACAGCGGACGGCCGACCACGTCGTCGATCATGGTCGCCGAGACGGCCTGCTCGATCAGCCCCCAACCGGACTGACCTGAATCGGTGTCGATGATCGCGATGGCGGACGTGCCGCCGTCGCCGTGGCTGCCCAGTCGGGCGTTGCGGCCGACCGTACGCGGATAGTGGGTCGGCAACTCGGCCGACCTGACCCCGGTGATTGTCGGATCCGATGTCATGTGATGCCGCAGCTCCTCGTGCTGAACCGGACGAAGAATGTCCCGATCCCGCCGTAACGTGACCGCATGGCTGAGTCAACGATGACGGAGACCTGGACGATACAACCTCTCGACGCGGGGAGTTGGGACGCCTTCGCCGGCCTGGTCGAGCGGCACAACGGCGTGTTCGGCGGCTGTTGGTGCACCTGGTTCCACACGATGGCGTCGGAGAAGGAACGTGATTCGGGCAAGAACTGCGAGCTGAAGAAGCGGCTGGTCACCGAGGACCGGGCGCACGCGGCGCTGGTGATGGACGGCGATACCGCGATCGCCTGGTGCCAGTACGGCCCGCCCTCCGAGTTGCCGAACATCTATCACCGCAAGCAGTACGAGGCCGAGGCGGACCTGCTGCCCGACTACCGGATCACCTGCATCTTCGTCGACAAGCGGTATCGGCATCGAGGTCTGGCGGCGGTGGCGCTGCAAGGCGCCCTGGAGTTGATCGCGAACGCGGGTGGCGGCGTCGTCGAGGGCTATCCGCACGACAACTCCGGCCAACGCGTCGCAGTGCTCTACGACGGCACGCGCGCGCTCTACGAACGCACCGGTTTCGACTACATCCGCCCCAAGGGCACCAAGAACTGCGTCATGCGGACGACGGTGGCGCCCCAGAAGTCGCGCCGCAGCCGGTCGTGATCACCCGACCACGACGTCGCTGAGCTTGTCGAAGGGCTGACCCGCTGGCTGGGGACCTGGATCCCACTCCCAATGCGGGCATGCTGGTCTCACTGGAGTGTCGCGGCTTTAGGGCCGGTCCTTTTCGAGAGGATCGGTTGTCATGCCGAAGCAGTATCCGAAGCAGCAGCGGGACCGTGCAGTGCGGATGGTCCAAGATCATTTAGACGAGTACGACAGCCCGTATCTGGCGTGCAAAGCGATCGCGCCGAAGGTCGGAGTCGGAGTGGAATCGCTGCGCCGGTGGGTGCAACAGGCCCAGATCGATGCCGGCGAGCAGCCGGGCACCACGAGTGTGGAGAGGGCCCGGATCAAGGAGCTGGAGCGGGAGAACCGTGAGCTGCGCGAGGCCAACGAAATCTTGAAAGCAGCATCGGTTTTCTTCGCGGGGGAACTCGACCCCCGACGCCGATGATCGTCGAGTTCATCGACGCGCAACGTCGATGCGGTCACCGGATCTTCCTTATCTGCAGGGTATTACTCGAGTTCGGGATCAGGTTCAGCGAACGAGCCTACCGCAAGGCCAGGACCCGGCCACCGGCCGACCGTGACCTGGACGATGCGGTCGTGGTCGAGGCGCTGCTGGCCACCCGCCGGCCCGACCCGGTCACCGGCCGGCCACCGAAGGAACGGTTCTACGGCCGCCGGAAAATGACCCGCTGGCTACGCCGCCAGGGCCTGGACGTGCCCTACTGCCAGGTCGACCGGCTGATGCGCCAGGAAGGCCTCAACGGGCTGCGCCGAGGCAAGCAGAAGACCACCACCATCCGCGACCCCAAGCGCCCAGCCGCCACCGACCTGTTGAACCGCAACTTCACCGCAGCGGTGCCCGATCAAGTCTGGATCGCCGACATCACCTACGTGTCGACCTGGTCCGGCTGGTGCTACACCGCCTTCGTCGTGGACGTGTTCTCCCAACGCATCCTCGGCTGGGCAGTCGCCACCACGATGGGCGACCGGTTGGTCCGCGACGCCCTGGCGATGGCGGTCTGGCAGCGTGACCACCAGGGGCATCCGATCGCCGACCAGCTCGTCCATCACAGTGACAAGGGCAGCCAGTACACGTCGATCCGGTTCGGCGAATCCCTTACCCACAACGGAATCCGGCCCTCTACCGGTAGCGTCGGAGACTCCTACGACAATGCCCTGATGGAGTCGATCAACGGACTCTACAAGAACGAATGCATCAGACCCGAAGGGCCCATCAAAACCCTGCTCGACGTCGAATACGCCACCGCCGAATGGGTCGACTGGTGGAACCACGACCGGCTCCACTCCAGCCTGGGCTACCTCACCCCTGCCGAGTACGAGGAAGCCCACTACGATCACCTACTGAACCTGCTCCAACCGGAGCCGGCCCACCCATAACCGACCGGCCCGAAACCCGTGGCGCTTCACACGCGGCCCGAGGTGCTCATGGGGACTGTAATTTTAACGGTGTAACTCCTGAGACGAAGGAGACACCTGTGACTGACGTGACGAGTAGGGATGTGGCTGCTGCTGACGGGCAGGAGCTGTCGGCCAGCGATCAGCAGCTGGTGCGCGAGCTGACCGATCGGGCCCGGGCCAACGGGTTGCAGCTGACCGGTCAGGGCGGCTTGCTGGGCCGGCTGACGAAGATGATCGTCGAGGGCGCCCTGGAGGGTGAGATGGATGATCACCTGGGGTATGCCAAGCATGATCCGGTCGGCCGGGACGGCGGTAACTCCCGCAACGGCTACCGGGCCAAGACGCTGTTGACCGAAGCCGGGCCGGTTGATGTTTCGGTGCCGCGGGACCGGGACGGCAGTTTCGAGCCGACGATCGTGGCGAAGCGGCAGCGGCGACTGTCTGGGGTGGAGGACCTAGTGATCTCGCTGTCGGCGAAGGGACTCACGACCGGGGAGATTTCGGCGCACCTCGCCGAGGTGTATGGGGCGGAGGTGTCGAAACAGACGATCTCGACGATCACCGACCGGGTGATGGAGGGGCTGGCCGCCTGGCAGTCTCGTCCGTTGGACCCGGTGTATGCGGTGCTGTTCATCGACGCGATCCAGGTCAAGATCCGGGAGGGTGAGGTCTGCAACCGGCCGATCTACCTGGCCCTGGGTGTCACCGCCGACGGTGAGCGTGACGTGCTCGGCCTGTGGGCCGGTGAGCACGGCGACGGGGAAGGTGCCAAGTACTGGCTGCGAGTGCTGACCGAGATCAAGAATCGTGGCACCAACGATGTGTGCATGCTGGTCTGCGACGGGCTGACCGGACTCCCTGACGCGGTGTCGGCGGTGTGGGACAAGACGATCGTGCAGACCTGCATCGTGCATCTGCTGCGGAACTCGTTCAAATACGCCTCGAAGAAGGACTGGGGGTCGGTCGCCAAGGACCTGAAACCGGTGTATACCGCCGCCTCCGAGGCCGAAGCGCTGGACCGGTTCGCCGACTTCAGCTCCAAGTGGGAGAAGCGTTACCCGGCGATCATCCGGCTGTGGACCAACGCTTGGGCAGAGTTCGTCCCATTCCTGCAGTTCGACCGCGAAATCCGCACCGTGATCTGCACGACGAATGCGATCGAGTCGATCAACGCCCGACTCCGGCGAGCGGTCAATGCCCGCGGTCATTTCCCCACCGAGCAGGCAGCGCTGAAGTGCCTGTACCTGGCGATCATGAGTCTCGATCCGACCGGCCGAGGACGCAAACGCTGGACCAACCGATGGAAGGCAGCACTCAACGCCTTCGACATCACCTTCGACGGACGCCTATCCGCCGGACGCAACTAACAAGATCAAAAATCAGTTACACCGAAAACTTGACAGACCCTGCTCATGTGGCCGGGGCAGGGTTAGGCGGCGGTGGTGTGGGCGCCGTTGGGTTGGGCGGCGTGCCAGACGGCTCGGGCGAAGTGGGTGGTGCCGAGGTCTTGGGTGCCGGCGGCGCTGGTGATCAGTACTTGGCCGTAGCGGGTGAGCCAGACGAGGGTGCCTGGCACGGGTTGTCGGACCGAGATCCGGCCGTGGGTTTTGTATCGGTGTTCGGGCCTTGCGAGGGGTGCGAGTTTGCCGAGGGCGGTTTGGCCGGGTTCGGCCGGGCTGCGGTCGGGCCGCCGCCGGTAGGGGTTGGTGTGGTCCAGATCCGTGGTGCGGCCGATGGTGGTCGAGTAGGGGTAAAGGCTGGCCGGGTTGCGGCAGAACACCGCCTCGCGGAGCCTGGGTGGGACCTCGTAGGCGTCGACGGCGGGGATGGTGTTCAGGTCGAGCACCGGTAGCAGGTTGATCCGGCAGTCGTCCAGCCAGTGTCGGACCTGGTGCAGGCTGGCCGGTCCGAGTTCTTCGACCCGGGCGATCGGCGTGGTGTCGTCGGGGTAGTAGTGCACGTGCAGCATCGCGGGGGAGACCAGCCGGGCGGGGTCGAGGTGCCGTAACAGTTGCCGGAGTGCTTCTTGCCGGTATTCCTGCCGCAGAAACGGATTCAGCCAATCAGCCGACGACGCCGAGTGTTCCTGCTGCTCACGACCATGATCATGATCACGCGCGGGCGCTGCCGACTGATGGTCACCCGTGGGCCGATGATGATCATCCGCGGGCCCTGCCGGGTCATGATCACGTGCGGGGTGCGGCTGATCCTGGCTGCCGCCGAGTTCTTCGACGCTGAGATGATCATGGTCGGTCGCCTGGTCCTGGCGCGGACCGTTGCTGCGCGGCTGCCACTGCTCGGCATCCGTCGGCTCGTACTCGGATTCGGGATCGGGCGGTAGCAGGGATTCCTCGACCGGCGGCTCCCGATCGGGGTCGAACGGTGCACCGTCGGGGTCGTTGATCGGGAAGTGGTCGGGTTGGATGTCGTTCCGGTTGGGGTCGTAGCGCAGCGGTGGCTGTTGCAGCTCGGCCAGCGCGTCGAACAGGTCGGGTTGTTCGTGTTCGATCAACAGTTGGGCGGCCCGGACCGGGTTGGTGCCCAGCAGGCTGAACGCGACCGCACGCCACTCGTCTCGGGTTTTGGCGTCGCGGGTCGGTACTCCGGCCATCCGGCAGCGATCGGCGCCGGCGAGGATGTCGGCGACCCGGTTCACCATCGCGTCCAGCCGGATCGCCTCGGCGGCATCCAGTCGGGCATACACGGTTTTGATGCCGTGCTCTCCTGCCTGCCCGACCCGCACGAACCGGGACCGGCGGCCCTCGGCGATCAACGTCGCGATCCGTTCCCCGTCCACCCGCAGCATCGCCGCATCGAGGAGATGTTCCAGTCGCCGGCGGCCGACCGCGATCAGGTCCCCGGACAGCATCCGATCCACCGCGCCGGCCTGCCCCGGCGACAGGTCGCGGCAGCTGCGGGCGATCAACCGGACCGCCCAGTCGGCGACCAGGCCGCGGCGGACCAGTGCCCAGATCCGGGTGAAACGCTGGCGCAGGTCGGTCGCGTCGGCGATCAGGCTGCGGGCCTGCCCGATGCTGCCCTGGATCAGCGGCGCCAGTTCGGCCGGAGCGAACTCGCCCACCAGCGGAGTGCCGGCGGCGCCGAAACACATTGCGCGTTCACCGACCAGCCGGCCCGCCCCGGCCGAGGCGGGTAGCAGGCCTACCGGTGGGTGCAGGTCGGCCCAATGGGCGGCCAGCAGCAACTGCTCACAACCGACCCGGAGTTTCTCCCGGGCAACGAAGCCGAACGCCTCGGCCGTACCGGCCAGGTCCAGCCCCGCCACCTCGGATTCGAACATGTCATTGATTCTAAAGAAGCCCACCGACAATCCTTCTCCACCGAGGTCGCCACCTCTTCTTCTTCGTCTAGATCATTCGGGCGCCAGGAGGCATCCGACGACGATGACGGTTCAGGCCTTGGGTGCGTCGCGTTGGGCGAGCAGACGTTCGAGGGAGTCGATCTTGGCAGCCAGCTTGGCCACGTCCGCCCGAGTGGCGGCCTGCGCGCCCTGTTCGACCTGACGTACGCGATCGACCAGCCAGCTGGCGACGGAGGCGGTGACCACACCCAGGAGGGCGATCCCCGAGATCATCATTCCCACTCCGACCAGGCGCCCGGTCGTGCTGACGGGATAGAAGTCGCCGTATCCGACCGTGCTGACGGTGACGATGGACCACCACAGTGCTTGACCGGACGTGTGGATGTTGGATCCGGGAGCGTGCCGTTCGGCGTCCAGGACGGCCAGAGACCCGACGAACAGCACCAACACCATCGAGCCGGCCACGTACACGCCGACCCGCCCGCGCAGCGACGACCCGGCGCGACGGTTCAGGATGTCGACCAGGGCCAACACCCGCAGCAGCCGCAGCGGACGCAGCATCGGCAGCACCACCACGGCCAGGTCCAGCAGGTTGCTTCGTACGAACGCCGCGCGGTGCCGCGCCAGGCAAAGGCGCACCACATAGTCGATGGCAAAGGCCAGCCACGATGCCCACGTAGCCACGTCATATGCGCGGTCCCATTTCGGCGAGAGGTGATCGTCCAGGATCGGGACCGCGTAGGCGACCAGGAACACCAGAGCCACCACGGTCAACGGAAGATCGGCGTGCGACTCCCATCGGTGCAGGCGCAGCTCGTCATCGTCAGTCATGCCCCATCCCTACACGAATCAGGAGTTGGTGCGGTCTCGCCACACGGCTCGACGCACCCGGCTTGCGGCCGGTCACGTGTACGAGACCGAGTGCCTGAGGCTGCCACAACGGATTCGGCCCCATGTCCAGTGGGAGCGCGTGGTTAGGACGATCGTGTCGTATCCGTCGGGTTCGGTTCGTTGAGGTGTCGACGGCGGCAACGTGTCCGCCGCTGGGCTTAGGAGACAGTCATGACGCAGTACATCGTCTATTTCAACCAGCAGTGGGCGGGCGACCACAGCGAGGAGTGGTTCATCAGCCGCGGACCGCTCGCCAAGGCGGTGGTGGCGGAGATGAAGGACGCGGGTGTTTATGTGTTCGCCGGTGGGCTGGACGAGGACGTTGATCGGGTGTTCAGCGCCGACGCCACGAGCGGCACGCTTCTGATCAGTGATGGGCCGTACGTCGCAGGCAAGGAGTCGCTGGGCGGCTTGACCATCATCGACGTCGCAGATGTCGGCGTGGCGAAGATGTGGGCGGGAAAGCTCGCCGAGGCGTGCGGCTGGCCACAAGAGGTCCGACGGATCGGATGAAATCCCGATCAGTGGTTCAACTTGGCGGCGGCTGCCTCGTCCAGCAGCCAGAGGGTGCGCTCGGTGCCGTGAGCTTGGCCGGCGGGGACCGGTTTGCTGCCGGTTGTCGCCCAGCCGACGGCGTCGGCCTTGTCGGCGCCGGAGACGGTGAACCAGACCTCGGCGGAGCGATTGATTGCCGGGTGGGTCAGGCTGATCCGCAGCGGTGGCGGCTTGGGGGAATCGCGTACAGGGATTACGTCGGAGGTCGCGGACAGCGACCGTTCGAACGACGGGTGATCGGGGAACACCGACGCGATGTGGCCGTCCGGCCCCACCCCCAGCAGGCAGATGTCCAGCACCGTGTCGCCGAACTCGCCGGCGTAGACCTCGGCCGCATCGTCCAGCGCCAGCACGCCGTCGTCGGCCGGCATCCGGTGGATCTGCGACTCGTCCAGACCCAGCGTCGGCTGTAGCGCGGCCAGTGCTCCGCGGTCGTTGCGATCACCGGAATCGGCGGCGACGAACCGCTCGTCACCCCACCACAAGCCGACCCTGGACCAGTCCACCTCGCTGCCCGGCCCGTCGGCCGCGAGCCGTTGGTAGGCGCGGGTGGCGATCCGGCCACCGGTCAGACCGACGTTGATCGTACGATCGGCGTGCTGTTGCTGGAGTTCGGTCAGTCGGGTCAGCAGACGCTCGGCAATCGCCTCCGCAACGGCGTTCGCGTCAGGATGGATCAGGAACTCCGGCCCGCTCATCGTGTGGCCTTTCGGATGGCCGTCTTGGCCGCAGTCTTCTTCGCCGCAGTCTTCTTCGCCGCTGTCTTCTTCGCCGCTGTCTTCTTCGCCGCTGTCTTCTTGGCCGGGGATTTCTTCGCTGTTGCCGACTTTGCGGTGCGCTTGCGTGCCGGCCCTTCGACAAGCTCAGGGCCCTTGGTTGCGGTTCGCGCGGCGGTGGTTCGCTTGGTTGCGGTTCGCGCGGCGGTGGTTCGTTTCGTTGCGGTTCGCGCGGCGGTGGTTCGTTTCGTTGGCGTCTTCTTGGCGGTGCGCTTGCCGGCACGACGGGTGAGGAAGGCGCGCAGCGTTTCCTCGTACACGACGTCGTGGTCCATCCGGCGCAGTTCCTCGGCGATCAGCTCCGAGGTCGGCCGCCGCTTCAGCGCGACCATCCGCTCCGGCTGGCCTGGGATCGCGTACGCGGCCAGCAGGCCGTCCGGCCGGGTGATGGCGATGTCGCCGGCGGCGGTCGCCATCCGGACCGCGGTCAGCCCCGGGCCGGCGCTGGTGATCAGCCGGACCGGCAGCTTCAGCCGGGACTCAAGCCAGGCGGCCAGCAGCTCCGAGGACGGATTGCCGCGTTCGGACTCGACCGTGACCGCGGTGATCCGGGCCGGGAACTGGTCCAGCGCGGCGGCCAGCAGCGTCCGCCAGGTGGTCAGCCGGGTCCAGGCCAGATCGGTGTCGCCGCTGGTGATCTGCTCGGCCCGCCGGGTCAGTTCGCGGCGCGGCTGCTTGGCCGCCGCCGCGTCGGTGATCCGCCGGTTGGACAGCTCGGCCAGGCTTTCGGAGGTGTCGCGATTGGCCGGCACCGAGCCCGGCCACCACACCACGACAGGGGAGTCCGGCAGCAGCAGCGGCCGGATCACCGACGCCGGATGATCGGCCAGCGGACCGCGCATCCGCACCACCACGACCTCGCCCGAGGTGCCCTCACCGATGCGTACCTCGGCATCCAGCGAGGCGGTGTGCCGACCGTTGCCGGTGACCACCAGCAGGATCCGGCAGGGGTGTTCGCGACCGGCCGCCATCGCCGACTCCAGCGCGGCGGGATACTCCTCCTCGTCGGAGACGATGATCAAGGTCAGCACCATGCCGGAGGCCGGGCTGCCGGCGCTGCGGCGGGCGTTCAGCAGGGCGGAGGAGATCTTCGCCGAGGTGGTGTCGCTCAGAGTGATGATCATGAGATTTCGCTGTCCTCGTTAGCTTTTATGGACTTGGCCACGGCGCCGCGGCAGCGGCAGTCGGGGCGACCACGCCCGGGGGTTCAAGGGGGTCGCCCCCCTTGCTCATATCACGGCCGGCGCCAGGCAAAACCATCGCGGGCGAGCATCTCGTCGGCGCTCTTCGGGCCCCAGGTGCCCGCCTCGTAGTCGTCCGGCGGAGTGCCGAGCGAGGCCCAGTAGTCCAAGATCGGATCCAGGATCCGCCAGGACAACTCGACCTCCTCGTGCTGCGGGAACAGCGGCGGATCGCCGAGCAGCACGTCCAAGATCAACCGCTCGTACGCCTCCGGTGAGGACTCGGTGAACGAACCGCCGTACGCGAAGTCCATGTTCACCTCGCGGATCTCCATCTGGGTGCCCGGCACCTTGGCGCCGAATCGCAGCGTGACGCCCTCATCCGGCTGGATCCGCATCACCAAGGCGTTGTAGCCGAGCTCGGCGGTGTCGGTCTCGTCGAACGGCAGGTGCGGCGCCTGCTTGAAACCGAGCGCGATCTCGGTCACCCGGCGCGGCATCCGTTTGCCTGCGCGCAGGTAGAACGGCACCCCGGCCCAACGCCGGTTGTCGATGTCGACCCGGATCGCGGCGTACGTCTCAGTGGTCGAGTCCGCCGGAATCCGTGGCTCGTCCAGGTAGCCGCCGACCTTCTCGCCGCCGGCCCAGGCCGCGGTGTAGCGGCCGCGAGCGGTGTGCAACCCAAGATCACGCGGCGGCCGAGCAGCCGCGAGCACCTTCTGCTTCTCGGCCCGCAACTGACTGGCCTCGAAGGAGGTCGGTTCCTCCATCGCGGTCAGCGCCAGCAGCTGCAGCAGATGATTCTGGATCACGTCCCGGGCAGCCCCGATGCCGTCGTAGTAGCCGGCCCGGCCACCGATGCCGATGTCCTCGGCCATGGTGATCTGGACATGATCGACGTAGTTGTTGTTCCACACCGGCTCGAACAGCTGGTTGGCGAACCGCAGCGCCAGCAGGTTCTGCACGGTTTCCTTGCCCAGATAGTGATCGATGCGGAACACCGAGCTGGCCGGGAAGGCGGTGGAGACGATGTCGTTGAGCTCCTGGGCGGACTTCAGATCGTGCCCGAACGGCTTCTCGATCACCACCCGGCTCCACCGATCATGATCTTGTTCTGCCATCCCGTGGCTGCGCAACTGACCGACCACGTTGGGGAACAGGCCGGGCGGGATGGACAGGTAGAACGCGTGGTTTCCGCCGGTGCCGCGGGACTCGTCGAGCTCGTCGATCGTCTGCTTCAACCGGTCGAAGGCGGCGTCGTCGTCCAACTCGCCGGCGACGAAGCGGATGCCGTCGCTGAGCTGCTTCCAGACCTCTTCCCGGAACGGGGTGCGGGCGTTCGCCTTGACCGCGTTGTGCACGACCTCGGCGAAGTCCTCGGTGTCCCAGTCGCGGCGGGCGAATCCGACCAGCGCGAAACCGGGCGGCAGCAGACCGCGGTTGGCCAGATCGTAGATGGCCGGCATCAACTTCTTGCTGGCCAGGTCACCGGTGACGCCGAACATCACCAGCGCGCACGGGCCGGCGATCCGGGGGATACGGCGGTCCTGCGGATCGCGCAGCGGATTGGGGCGTGACATCTGACTCAACTCGGGTGTCTTCCTCGAAGGAGCGGACGGGAGAGGACTGCGTCGTCCGCACGAAACCCTAGTGATCTCCGCGCCCCTGCGGCCACTCGGGTCAGCATCCGATCACGCCGACCCGAGTGTCGCCGGCGGTCAGGCCGAGGTGGCGGCCTTCAGGGCGTCCGTCACGGTCTGCTCCAGCTCGCCCCAGGAGACGTCGAACTTGTCCACGCCCTCCTTCTCCAATATGTCGATCACGTCGTCGTAGGAGATGCCGACGGCGGTCAGTCGATCCATCACCTGCTGCGCCTCGTCGGCGGTCCCGGTGACCTTGTCGCCGGCGATCTCACCGTGATCGGCGACCGCGTTCAGGGTCTTCTCCGGCATCGTGTTCACCGTGTTCGCGACCACCAGCTCGGTCACGTACAGGGTGTCCGGCAGGTTCGGATCCTTGACCCCGGTGGATGCCCACAGCGGACGCTGCACTCCTGCGCCCTTGGCCTCCAACGCCTTCCACCGATCCGAACTGAACGCCTCCTGGTAGGCGGCGTAGGCGAGCCGAGCGTTGGCGATCGCCGCCTTGCTGCGCAGCGATTTGGCCTCGTCCGAACCGATCGCGTCCAGCCGCTTGTCGTACTCGGTGTCCACCCGGGACACGAAGAACGAGGCCACCGAACGGATGGTGGACAGGTCGATGCCCGCGTCCGCGGCCTGCTCCAGACCGGAGAAGTACGCGTCCATGACGCCCTGGTAGCGCTCCAGACCGAAGATCAACGTGACGTTGACGCTGATCCCCGCAGCGGTTGCGGCGGTGATCGCCGGCAGCCCCGGCTTGGTCGCCGGGATCTTGATCAGCACGTTCGGCCGATCGACCGTGGCCCACAACTCCTTGGCCTGGTCGATGGTGCCGTCGGTGTCCATCGCCAGCCCCGGCTCGACCTCGATCGAGACCCGGCCGTCCACCCCGTCGGTCGCCTTGTAGACGTCGGTGAACACGTCACACGCGTTGCGCACGTCGGTGGTGGTGATCTCCCGGATCGCCTCGGCGGTGGTCTTGCCGGCCGCCGCCAATCCCTTCACCTGTTGGTCGTACGCCTCGCCCTTGGACAGCGCGTTGGCGAAGATGGTCGGGTTGGTGGTCACCCCGACCACGTGCTGTTCCTTGATCAACTGCTCCAGGTTGCCCGAGTCCAACCGCTCCCGCGAGAGGTCGTCGAGCCAGATCGACACACCTGCGTCGGACAGTGCCTTCAGCGCTTCACTCATCTGCCTTCATCCCTTGTCTTGACTTGCTTGTGTGGCGGGTCGGGCGATCAGCTGATCGTCACGCCGGGCTCGTCGAGAGTGTCGGCCGGTCCCGACGGTCCGCTGGTCAGCGGATGGGTCGGGTTGCCACCGGTCTTCGCCGCCGCGATGCTCTCCTGCGCGGCCTCGGCCACCTTTTCGGGCGTGAAGCCGAACTCCTTGAACAGCACACCGGCAGCCGCGGAGGCACCGAAGTGCTCCAGGCTGACCGCGCGACCGGCATCGCCGATCAGCGAACGCCAGCCCATCCCGATCCCGGCCTCGACGCTGACCCGTGCCTTGACGCTGCTCGGCAGCACCGACTCGCGGTAGGCCTCGTCCTGCTCGAAGAACCACTCCACGCACGGCATCGAGACCACCCGGGCCCGGACACCGGCGGCGGCGAGCTGTTCCTGGGCCTTGACGGCCAGCTGCACCTCGGAACCGGTACCGATCAAGATCACCTCCGGATCGCCTTCACTGTCCTTCAACACGTACCCGCCGCGTGCTGTTCCACTCGCGGCGGCAAAGCCGTCCGCCTCCCGCGGGAAGGTGGGCAGGTTCTGCCGGGACAGGATCAGACCGGCCGGACGATCGGTGTGCTCCAGGATCGTCTTCCACGCCCACGCTGTCTCGTTCGCATCGGCCGGCCGGACCACGTCCAGACCGGGGATGGCGCGCAACGCAGTCAGATGCTCGACCGGCTGGTGGGTCGGACCGTCCTCGCCGAGGCCGATCGAGTCGTGGGTCCAGACGTAGGTGACCGGCAGCTTCATCAGCGCGGCCAGCCGGACCGACGGACGCATGTAGTCGCTGAAGGTGAGGAAGGTGCCGCCGTAGACCCGCAGCCCGCTGGAGACCGCGATGCCGTTCATGATCGCGCCCATGCCGTGCTCGCGGATGCCGAAGTGCAGCACCCGACCGTACTGGTCACCGGAGAACATCTTCGACTGCCGATCGGTCGGCAGGAAGCTCGGCTGGCCCTTCGGGGTGGTGTTGTTCGAGCCGGCGAGGTCGGCCGAGCCGCCCCACAGCTCGGGCAGCGCCGGCGCCAGCTTGGTCAGCACCTCGCCGGAGGCGGCACGGGTGGCGACGCCCTTCTCGTCGGCCTCCCAGCTGGGCAGCGCGTCGGTCCAGCCCGGGGTCAGCTCACGCTTGCGCAGCCGGTCCAGGAATTCCTTGCTCCGCGGGTTGGCGTCGGCCCAGGCGTCGAACGCCTGCTGCCACTCGTCCCGAGCGGCCTTGCCCCGCTGGACCAGTTCGCGGGTGTGGGCCAGCACCTCGTCGGTGACCTCGTAGGTCTTCTCCGGGTCGAAGCCCATGACCTCCTTGGTCGCCCGGACCTCGTCGTCGCCGAGCACCGAGCCGTGCGCGGCGCCGGTGTTCTGCTTGTTCGGCGCGGGCCAGGCGATGATCGTCCGCAGGTCGATGAAGCTGGGCCGATCGGTGACCGCGCGGGCCGCCTCGATCGCCGCCAGCAGCGCCTTCACGTTTTCGGTGTAATGGGTGCCGTTGTTGGTCCAGTCGACCGTCTGGACGTGCCAGCCGTACGCCTCGTAGCGGGCGGCGGTGTCCTCGCTGAGCGCGATCGAGGTGTCGTCCTCGATGGAGATCCGGTTGTTGTCGTAGATCAGCGTCAGGTTGCCCAGCCGCTGGGTGCCGGCCAGCGAGGAGGCCTCGGACGAGACGCCTTCCTCGATGTCGCCGTCGGAGGCGATGCAGTAGATCTGGTGATCGAACGGGCTCTGACCGGGGACCGCATCCGGGTCCAGCAGGCCGCGCTCACGACGGGCCGCCATCGCCATCCCGACCGCGTTGCCGATGCCCTGGCCGAGCGGTCCGGTGGTCACCTCGACGCCGGTGGTGTGGCCGTACTCCGGGTGGCCTGGGGTCCGCGAACCCCAGGTCCGCAGCGCCTTGATGTCGTCCAGTTCGAGGCCGAATCCGCCGAGGTAGAGCTGGATGTAGAGGGTCAGGCAGGAGTGACCTGCGCTGAGCACGAACCGATCCCGGCCGACCCAGTTGGTGTCGGACGGGTCGTGGCGCATCACCTTCTGGAACAGCAGGTACGCGACCGGGGCGAGGCTCATCGCCGTGCCGGGGTGGCCGGCGCTCGGCGGATGGACCGCGTCGGCGGCCAGCACCCGGACGGTGTCGACGGCACGCGAGTCGAGGTCGGTCCACCCGTCGGGGAGCAGGCTCGGGTCCTTGGCGATTGTTGATTCGGTCACAGCGAACTCAGGTTCCTTCCGCTTGCTGGCCCCGACAGCCGGTGCAGATCCTGACGTGTCGTGCTCGTCGTTGCGCTCGAGAGCGAGGAATTCGTACGCCGTTCGGGGATGGGTTCAAACAGGGCCGAGCCTATCGCTGACCGGCGACACAGGGATATTCGCGGTCCGCGGACCGTCGCGGGTGGGTCAAATCGGCGGCCGGTCATTAAACTGCTGTGGCGCGGGTTGGTACGACACGGCGTAGGAGATAGTGTCAGCAGGGATCCGCGCCAGGCGGCAGGACAGGGGAAGCACTCAAGGTGACAAGCATCGACGTGGCCAAATCGGCCGGCGACGCTGAGCAACCGACCCCGCCGCGGCGCCTGCGGGACGTGCTGGGCGCCTATTTCGCGCTGACCAAACCTCGCATCATCGAGCTGCTGCTGGTGACCACCGTGCCGGCGATGTTCCTGGCCGACCGCGGGGTGCCGAATCTCCTGCTGGTGCTGGGCACGCTGATCGGTGGCGTCTTCGCCGCGGGCAGCGCGAACGTGTTCAACTGCGTGCTCGATCGCGACATCGACGAGCGGATGCGCCGGACCCGCCGACGGCCGCTGCCGCGCCATGCGGTCAGCTGGCACAAGGCCACCGTCTTCGCGGCGGTGCTGGGCGTGCTGTCGGTGCTCTGGTTCGGGTTGTTGATCAACTGGCTGTCGGCGTTCCTGGCCCTGGCGGCCAACGCCTTCTACGTGCTGATCTACACGATGATCTTGAAACGGCACACCTCCCAGAACATCGTCTGGGGTGGCATCGCCGGCTGTTTCCCGCCGCTGATCGGCTGGACCGCGGTGACCGGACAACTGGCACTGGCACCGTTCGTGTTGTTCGCGATCGTGTTCTTCTGGACCCCGCCGCACACCTGGGCGCTGGCGATGCGTTATCGCGAGGACTACGCAGCAGCCGACGTGCCGATGCTGCCGGTGATCATGGCGCCGGCGGGGGTGGCGAAGCGGATCCTGATCTACTCGGTGCTGACCGTGGTGACGTCGATGCTGCTCTGGCCGGTCGCCGGCACCGGGTTGCTCTATCCGATCGTTGCCGGGCTCTGCGGGATGGCCTTGCTGGTGGAGTCGGTGCAGCTGTTGCGGCGCGCCCGGGCCGGGCTCAGCGACGCGTTGATGAAGCCGATGCGGCTCTTCCACTGGTCGAACTCGTACTTGGCGTTGATCTTCGTCGCGGCCGCGGTCGACCCGCTGTTGCCCTTCTGACTCACATCAGCCCGGCCAGGCCGTTGCCCAAGAACCAGGTGCCGAAGAACGCGCCGAGAACGACCGCGATCAGCTTGTTGTGCCGCTTCAACCAAGCGGCGATTCCTTCCAGTGCGCGCAGTGACCACGGGGTGCCGGCGACCCGCAGGCCGACGATGAAGATCAACAACGCGCAGCTGAGCACCGCGTACAGGACGAAGGCGAGCGAACCGGCGATGTAGCCGAGGTCGGCGTTGCGGATGGCCGCAACCGCGCTCAGCGTGAACACCCAGAACTTGGCCCCGATCAGCGGCAGGGCCGCACCCACCCCGTACGCGAGTCGAGGTGACATCGACTGCGCCATGGTCATCCATTTCGGCGGTGGGGCGTCCGGGTCCTCGTTGGTCAGCAGCACCTTGGTGGCGGCCGCGTACAGCAACAGGCCGAGCCCGATCAGGAACGCCGACACCACCGGGTCGGACGACTTGTGACCGATCGTCGCCGAGACGCCGGTGAAGATCAGCCCGAACACCAGACCTTGCAGGACGCGCATGGAGACGATGCCGCTGATCAACGCGATCGCGGCGCTGGTGCCGTCGCGCTGGCGCAACAACAACAGCAGCGTCATGCCGACCTGGGACGGGACCAGGATGTTGCCGAGGACCAGCGGGATCATCGTCCACAACAGCCCGCCCATCATGCCCCGACCTGCCGGGTCTGCTGGACCACAGATCTCTCCTTCGCCAATCCGATCAGCGTGTCCTGTCGGCCGCCGCGAGCACTCACCCGAGACGGGTGAGTCAGCCAGACCGGCGCCGGTGACAGTGTGGCAGAGGCGATGCGCCGCGGCGGCGCGGCCGGAATTCACCGACGACGGTGCGGACAATCCCGGCGCCGGTGCGCGATAATCGCGGCAACCGACAGGGAAGGCACCCGGTGGTTCACTCGATCGAACTGTTGTTGGAGGACGAGGCCGAGGCCGCGATCAAGCGGCAGTGGCGGCTGCTGGCCGACGCCGGGTTGCCGAGTGAACATCGTCCTGCTCCCGGTACGGGGTCACGTCGCCCGCACGTGACCGTGGTCGCCTGCGAGCAGATCCCGATGGCCACCGCGACCGGACTCGGCCCGACGCTGGCCGAGGCGCTGCCGCTGCCGGTGACCATCGGAGTCCCGATGATCTTCGGTACGGCGAAGGTCGGCCGGCCCGGTTTGATCTTGGTCCGTCAGGTGCTGGCCAACGTCCGGCTGCTGGAGTTGCAGCAGCGCCTCAAGGAAGGCTGCCCGCAAGCCCTGGACGGTCACTTCGACGAGGGTCGTTGGGCGCCGCACGTCACCCTGGCGCGCCGACTGCGCCCCGACCAGATCCCGGTCGCGCTGCAACTGCTGGCTCGCACCGGCGCCTCCAACGGCGCGCCCCGGGAGATGCAGGTCAACCTCACCGGCGCCCGCTTCTGGCAGGGCGATCTCAAGCAAGCAAGAAACCTTCTCTGATTGATTCGCAGTCGACCTAGTGCCGCTGCCGCGGTTTGGGCTGGCGGCTCACCTTCCGGGGGCGACCCCCGTACCCCCGCCGTCGTTGCGACTGCTGCCTGGCTCACGCCGCCGCCTCCGCTTCGCTGCGGCTACGGTCTCGCGCTGGGGCGCTCGACGTGTTGTTCAATCGCTGTTTCAGGCGTTCGTGGTGCGGCGTTCGACGTGCGGCGACGGGGCACTGCTTGCCGTGTTCGGTGCTGGGCGCTTCAAGCGGACCGAGTACAACAGGTTGGCGGCGAGGGCGATGGTGCCGGCGGCGCCGGCGATGTGCAAGATCACCAACTGGATCGGCAGGCCGGAGAAGTACTGGGCAAAGCCGATCCCGCCCTGGATCAGTTCGATGATCAACAACAGCACGGCGGCGCGGTTTCGCAGCACGATGATCGAGACGATGGTCGCCGCGGTCAGCAGGTAGACCGAGAACGAATGGACGTGACTCACGTCCAGCGGATTGAGGCCGGTGCGTACGGCCTTGACGTCGCCGGCGTGCGGGCCGGAGCCGGTCACGACCGTGCCGAGGCAGACCACCACCCAGGCCAGCGCGAAAGTGATCATGGACAGCAGCCGCGCCCTCGGCCCGACCTCCTTCGCCGGTGCCGGCCACGTCAGCCGGACCAGCCAGGTCGCCAGCGTGACCAGCACCAGCGAATTGAGCATGTGCAGCGCGACCACGTACGGGTTCAGGTGGGTGAGCACGGTGATGCCGCCGATCACGCCCTGGAACGGGATGCCGACGCCGATGCCGAAGGAAAGCCAACGCAGCTTGCGATCCGGGGTGCGGTCGGCGCGCCGGTAGAGCAGGGTCGAGATCCAGGTGATCAGCGCAACGATCATCAGGATGAAGGTGATCAGCCGGTTGCCGAACTCGATCGCTCCGTGGACGCCGAGCGCCGGATGCGGGGTGTACGCGCCGGGTGTGCACTGCGGCCAGGTCGGGCATCCCAGCCCGGAGTCGGTCAACCGGACCAGGCCGCCGGTGATGATGATCACGATGTTCATCACCAGGCTCAATACGGCGAGACGCCGCAGCCAGGTCGGGCTGCCGAGCCGCCGGGCCAGGGTCGAGTCGCGTACGTCGGTCAGGAGATCCATCGAAAAGCCTTCCTGGCTGCGAAGGTGAGGATGATCGCCCAGACGGCGAGAACCAGCAACGGCCAGCCGTCCACGACACCGGCCGAAGCCGATCGCAGCTCGTTACCGAGCGCCCCGGTGGGCAGCAGGCCGATGATCGTTTCCAGCGGAGCGGGGAAACGTGCAGCCGGGACCACCAGGCCGCCGGCGACCAGCAAGATCACGTAGATCACGTTGGCCAGCGCCAGCGTGGCCTCGGCCCGCAGCCGTCCGGCCAAGATCAACGCGAACCCGACGAAACCGACGATCGCCAAGATCACCGCCGCAATCGCCAGCAGGGTTGAGATCGCCGAGAACTGCGGCCGCCAGCCGAGCAGGACGGCGACCACGGTCAAGATCAACAACTGGCCGATGACGATGATCACCACCGCCATCGCCTTGCCGGTGATCAGGCCGGTCCGGCCCAGCGGCGTGGCGGCCAGGCGTTCCAGCACCCCGTACCGGCGTTCGAAACCGGTGGCGATCGCGACCGAGGTGAACGCCGTCGACCAGACCGCCAACGCCAGCACGGATGCCGGAAGTTGATCACCGAGCAGTGAGCTCTCCAGGAAGCGGGCGGCGACCAGGATCGCGATCGGGATGATCAAGGCCAGCAGCAACTGCTCGCCGTTGCGGACCATCAGTCTGGTCTCGGTCAGACCGTGACTGATCACCCGGCGCGTTGCCGGTGCCGCACCCGGTGCGGGGGAGAAGTCCAGTCTGGTGCTCATCCGATGCTCGCATGGGTGTTGGCCAGGAAGACCTGTTCCAGGCTGCTGCCGTCGGCGGTCAGTTGGGCGACCGTGCCGGACACGGCGACCCGGCCGCGGTCGACGATGTGGATCCGATCGGACAGTTCGGCCGCCTCCTCCATGGCGTGGGTGGTGAGCACGATGCTGACCCCGGCGGTCCGCAGTTCGCCGAGCAGTTCCCAGGTGGCGCGCCGGGCGTGCGGATCCATCCCTGCGGTCGGCTCGTCCAGGAAGACCAGCTCCGGCCGGCCGACCAGCGCACCGGCCAAGTTGACTGCCTGCTGCTGACCGCCGGACAGCCGCCGGTACGGAGTCCGGGACAGCCGATGCAGCCCCAGCCGCTCGGCCAGCGCGTCGACGTCGAGCGGGTGCGCGTAGAGGGATGCCAGATAGCGCAACAGCTCCAGCGGCCGGATGCCGGACCAGGCTCCGGTGCTCTGCGGCATCATCCCGACCCGTGCGGCGGCAGCTGCGGTGCCAGGCCGTTCGCCGAGCACCCGGATGTCGCCGCGGTCGGCTCGGAGCAGTCCGTTGCAGCAACGCAGCAGGGTGGTCTTGCCGGCTCCGTTGGGTCCGAGCACGCCGGTGAGCGCGCCCCGTTCGGCGGTCAGGGTGAGGTCGTCGAGCACCGGACCGCGGCCGAAATCCAGCCTCAATCCGGTCACCTGCAGAGCATGCTCGGGACCTGGCACGCAGGCAGTGTAATCCGCCGTCCGCCCTTCGTACTACGCGCGGTCGTAGGGCCCGACCCAGAGCCCGGCACCTGGATAACCGGGCCGGGGTTCGACAGGATGAGGCCATGGACCTGCCCGTGATGCCGCCGGTGAAACCGATGCTGGCCAAGTCGGTGAAGACGATCCCGACCGGTGACCTGACCTACGAACCGAAGTGGGACGGGTTCCGGTCGATCATCTTCCGCGACGGCGACGAGGTGGAGATCGGCAGCCGCAACGAGCGGCCGATGACCCGCTACTTCCCGGAGATGGTGGAAGCCCTCCGCGAACTGCTGCCGGCCAAATGCGTGCTGGACGGCGAGTTGATCATGATCGGCAGCTCCGGCGACCGACTCGATTTCGACCAGCTGCAGCAGCGAATTCATCCCGCGGCCAGCCGGGTGAAGATGCTGTCGGAAACCACGCCGGCCCGGTTCGTCGCCTTCGACCTGTTGGCGTTGGGCGACGAGGACTATTCGGCCCGTCCGTTCGCCGAACGCCGGGCGGCGCTGGCCGACGCGCTGGCCAACGTGCCGGCGCCGGTGCACCTGACTCCGACCACCACCGATCCCGAGGTGGCCGAGCAGTGGTTCAACGAGTTCGAGGGTGCCGGGCTGGACGGCGTGGTGGCCAAACCCCAGGGTCTCGCGTACCAGCCGGACAAGCGGGTGATGTTCAAGATCAAGCACGAACGCACCGCCGACTGCGTGGTGGCGGGCTACCGTACGCACAAGAGCGGCCCGGACGCGATCGGTTCGCTGCTGCTCGGCCTCTACGATCATGACGGCCGGTACGGGGAGCCCGGCAGTCTGCTGTCGGTCGGTGTGATCGGCGCCTTCCCGGCCGCCCGCCGCAAGGAGCTCTTCACCGAGTTGCAGCCCTGGGTGACCACCTTCGACGATCACCCCTGGGACTGGGCCAGGCAACTGGAGGGCAACCGGACCCCGCGCAACGCCGAGGGCAGCCGGTGGAGCGGCGGCAAGGACCTGTCCTTCACCCCGCTGCGTCCCGAGCGGGTGGTCGAGGTCCGCTACGAACACATGGAAGGCAACCGCTTCCGGCACACGGCCCAGTTCAACCGCTGGCGCCCGGACCGTACGCCGGAGTCCTGCGGCTACGACCAACTGGACGAGCCGGTGAAGTTCGACCTCGGGGACATTCTCGGGGGTTGATCGCCGGCGCCCCGGTCAGAGCGTGAAGTCGCCCTCGACCCGCGACCACATCAAGAAGTGGGTCCAGCGTGAGCGGTTGATGCCGCACGAGCAGAAGCGCTGGTGGCGTGGCAAGATCGAAACGATCCGCGTGTACCGCCTCGGCGACGTCCGACGCCTGGTCGCCGACCTAGAACGACGGAGAGCTTCATGACGGCACGGAACCTTTGAGATTCTGCAAGTTTCACCCTCGGCGGACCCTGTAATCCCCTAAGGTCATGGGCGTTCATGCAGTAACTACCCGGTCATCCATGGAAGGGCGCCAATGCCGACGGAGGAGCCCATCCAGGCACCCCTCGCACTCAAGTTTGAAGGCGAGGAGAAGGGCGATCTGGTTGAAGTGAGCGCTGCCCAGCTCGCGGAATCGTTGCAGGGGCTCGTCGAGCTGGCGTCGATCGCAGCGAAGCACGGCGCGTTCGGTGACGCCCCACCTCCCGAGGTCATGGTGCTGCCTCCTGAGCGCGGATCCTTTGAAATCGTGGCGATCCTGCAGTGGGCGGTTCAGAATCCCGGCGATGCGTACACGATAGGGTCCGGAACCCTCGGCACGTTCGTCTTCGTGGCGGGGATGCTGACGAAGGGGTTACGGGCGCATCCAAACGACTACGAGTACCTCGACAACGGCAACGTCAAGGTCCTCTGGAGCGATAAGACGGTGGATGAGGTGCCGGCGGCCGCCTGGGACGCGCTACAGAAGGAGAAGCGCCGCTCGAAGAAGGCGTTGCGGAAGCTCATGGCCCCGATGTCAGGAAACGCCTTGACGCTAGAGATCGAGAGCCGTCCAGACGCTGTACCGTCAGATCGTCTCCTCTCGAAGGACTATGTCGCTATGACAGTCGATCGTGACGACTACCGCGCAGCTGCCGTTCGACATGATGAGGATGAGCCCCCAACGTCCGAAGTCTTTGAGGCTGAGGGCAGACTTGAGCGGATCGACTTCGGTGCGGGTAAGCCTTGGAAAGTGACCACCAGCCATGGCAGCCGGAAGGCAACTGTGGAAGACTCGGAGTTTCTGAAGCGGGTAAACGAGGGCCTAGCGCTCAAGAAGACGGACATCTTCAGATTTCAGATCCGAGAGGTCTCTGAGTCAAAGAACGGTCGCCGCAAGGTGGACTGGTTCATCGAGAAGGTTTTGTCTCATCGGAAGGGAGGTGACGACAGTGACACTGCATCACGTGTCGCCTCGCACACAGCAACATCGCAAGGTTGACCGCTGGATGCTGCTAGCACTGCTCGTCTCGCTCTCAGGGCTGATTGTCGGCACCATAGGCGTCGCGGCCGGAGGGACGTCGCCGTGGCTGCTGATCCTGCCCGCAGTCGTCGCCATCGTGGCGGGGTTCAAGCTGCGGGATTAGCGCAGGCGGGGTTCAACGCGGCTAGCGCAACGGCATGCTAGCTCTGTCCCCGAGCCGGGCGCGCCGCGCCCTGACACTGGCCCCAACCCATCAGGGGCGGGGCCTTCGTCATCCCCGGACCGAACTTTCACCCATCCACCCCAGGTGCCACCGACCACCATCAGGCGACACTGGCCGTGTCGGTGCAGCGATCACATCCCGCTCATGCATCCACCGCTGGATCACAGCAGGCGACCGGCCCGGACGATCAACCACGATCACCACCCACGCCCACCACACCGAGCCCACCCGCTGCCAGCTGATCAGCAGGCCCGGGTCGGGTGGCTGGTGGTGTTCGGGTGATTGGGCCCAGACGTGGTGCACGGTCGCCGGCATCGGCCACATGATCAATCTGGGGTCGAACTCGTCTTTGGTGGGGAAACGAACGCGGGGGCAGCCGGGTCTGGGGTCGAACTCGTCTTCTGGTGGGGAAACGAACGCCGCGGGCAGCCGGGTCTGGGGTCGAACTCGTCTCTGGTGGGGAAACGAACGCCGCGGGCAGCCGGGTCCGGGATCGAGTACCCGTTGGGCTGAGATTCCCTCTCTCGCTGGGTTTTCGGGTGGGTTCGGGCCCTGGGACCGCCGAGATTCCGATTCGTGCTGGATTTTTCGGGGCGAGGCCGGCACCGGTCCGGGCGCGAACGAGTGAGTTAGGCGACCCTTGCTTGAACCGTACCGGGGATTAAGAGCACACTGACGTTGTGAAAAACCCCCGGCATGGCCACGCCACTGCCGGGTCGGCACATCTGTCACCCGTCGCGGCGCCGACGCCGAGCGAATCGCATCCGGTCGTTCCTTCGGCCGGCCCCGGTCAGCATGCGGCGGATGCTGATGCTTCGACCCGTCAGCGGGTCGCCCAATCGATCCTGGAGCACGGGCCGTCCACGGCCGCCGAACTGGCCGGGCGGCTCGGGCTGACTGCTGCCGCCATCCGGCGCCATCTGGACGGTCTGACCGAACGCGGCCTGATCACCTCCCGCGAGCAGCGGGTGTACGGGGCCCGTGGCCGCGGCCGACCGGCCAAGGTGTTCGAACTCACCGATGCCGGCCGCGCCGACTTCTACCAGGCCTACGACGAGCTCGCCATCGCGGCGCTCAAGGCGCTGGCCGAGACCGCCGGCCAGCATGCGGTCACCGAACTTGCACGCAGCCGGATGGCCGACGTCGAGCAGCGCTACCGCAGCATCAGGGACGCAGCCGAGGCGGTCGACGGTGCCATCGACTCGGCTGCCGCGCAGCTCACGCCTGCTCAGGCACTGGCCGCCGCACTCTCCGACGAGGGCTACGTGGCGTCCACCAAACCCGCCGTGGCGGGCGAACAGGTCTGCCAGCATCACTGCCCGGTGGCCCACGTCGCGGCCCAGTTCCCGCAGTTGTGCGAGGTGGAGACCGAGACGTTCTCCCGGCTGCTCGGCGTGCACGTCCAGCGACTGGCCACCATTGCCCACGGCGACGGGGTCTGCACCACCCACGTACCTCATCTTGATCAAGTGCTGCCTCATCTTGATCAAGTTCGGGCCGAAGGGCATCGATTACCCGGCAGGCCAGACGACAAACCCGTCACGACCACGATCAGCACATCCGAAGCAGGCCGAACCAGCAAACCCGAGACAGGGAAGGGCAACTGACATATGACTCAGGTCACCGAACCCGGCACGAATCAGACCAAGATCGCCGGCACCGGCGAGACTCAAGATCAACATCTCGAGGCGCTGGGCCGTTACCGCTTCGGCTGGGCGGACTCCGACGCGGCCGGCGCGAGTGCCCAGCGCGGTCTGAACCCGGACGTGGTCAGCCACATCTCCGACATGAAGGACGAGCCGCAGTGGATGCGGGACCGTCGGTTGAAGGCGCTCAAGTTGTTCGAGCGCAAGCCGATGCCGGCCTGGGGCGCCGACCTGTCGGGGATCGACTTCGACAACATCAAGTACTTCGTCCGGTCCACCGAGAAGCAGGCCGAGAGCTGGGAGGACCTGCCGGAGGACATCAAGAACACCTACGACCGGTTGGGTATCCCGGAGGCCGAGAAGGCCCGGCTGGTGGCCGGTGTGGCCGCCCAGTACGAGTCCGAGGTCGTGTATCACAAGATCAACGAAGAGCTCGAGAAGCAGGGCGTGATCTTCCTCGACACGGACACCGCGCTGAAGGAACACCCGGAGCTGTTCGAGGAGTACTACGGCACCGTGATTCCGGCCGGCGACAACAAGTTCGCCTCGCTGAACACCGCGGTCTGGTCCGGCGGTTCGTTCATCTACGTGCCGAAGGGCGTGCACGTCCAGATCCCGCTGCAGGCCTACTTCCGGATCAACACCGAGAACATGGGTCAGTTCGAGCGGACCTTGATCATCGTCGACGAGGACGCCTACGTGCACTACGTCGAGGGTTGTACGGCGCCGATTTACAGCTCCGACTCGCTGCACTCCGCGGTGGTCGAGATCATCGTCAAGAAGGGTGCGCGCTGCCGCTACACCACCATCCAGAACTGGTCGAACAACGTCTACAACCTGGTGACCAAGCGGGCCACCTGTGAAGAGGGCGCGACCATGGAGTGGATCGACGGCAATATCGGTTCCAAGGTCACCATGAAGTACCCGGCCGTCTACATGATGGGCGAGCACGCGCGCGGCGAAACCCTGTCGGTCGCCTTCGCCGGCGAGGGCCAGCATCAGGACGCCGGCTCCAAGATGGTGCACTGCGCCCCGAACACGTCCAGCTCGATCATCTCCAAGTCGGTCGCCCGCGGCGGCGGCCGGGCCTCGTACCGCGGCCTGGTCGAGGTGCAGGAGGGTGCGGCCGGCTCGGCCTCAGTGGTCAAGTGTGATGCGCTGCTGGTCGACACCATCAGCCGCTCCGACACCTACCCGTACGTGGATGTCCGCGAGGACGACGTGTCGATGGCTCACGAGGCGACGGTGTCCAAGGTCAGCGAAGATCAACTCTTCTACCTGATGAGCCGCGGCATGCAGGAGGACGAGGCGATGGCGATGGTCGTTCGCGGCTTCATCGAGCCGATCGCCAAGGAGCTGCCGATGGAGTACGCGATCGAGCTCAACCGACTGATCGAACTGCAGATGGAAGGCGCTGTCGGCTGATCACGACGTGGCAGAACTTGTAGGTCTTGGAATAGAGAAAGCGAAACTGTGACTGTTACCGATGCCGTACGGGACAACGTGAGCGGTGCGATCGAGACGAACGACAAGGTGGCCAGCCACCTGCACCCGCTGGGATCGTTCAATCCCGATGATCATCCGGTGCCGACCGGGCTGGAGGAGATCTGGCGGTTCACCCCGCTGAAGCGCCTTCGCAGCCTGCACAAGGATGCGCCGTTCGGCACCGGCAACGTGACGTTGGAAGCCGAGCTCGCCGACGGAGTACGGTCCGAGCAGGTGCCGGCCGACGATCCCCGGGTCGGCAGCAGCGGGTACGTGCCGACAGACCGGGTCAGCGCACGGGCCTGGCAGGCCGCCGAGACCGCGACCGTGATCACCATCCCGCGCGAGCAGGAGGTGCCGGGTGCCACGATTCTCAAGCACCACGGCGATTCCGGTGAGATCGCCACCGCCGGACATGCGGTGATCATTGCCGAACCGTTCTCGATCGCGACCGTGGTGCTGCAGTTCCAGGGGTCCGCGGTGGTCGCCGACAACATCGAGTTCGTCCTCGGTGACGGCGCTCAACTGACCGTGGTGTCCGTCCAGGACTGGGCCGACGACGCCGTTCATCACTCCAACCAGCACGCGCTGGTCGGCAAGGACGCGGTGCTGCGGCATGTCGCGGTCTCCTTCGGCGGCGACCTGGTCCGGATGAACGTCTCGCTCGCCTACGAGTCCGTCGGCGGCGAGGCCGACCTGCTCGGCTTGTATTTCGCCGATGCCGGCCAGCATCTGGAGCACCGGCTCTTCGTTGATCACAACAAGCCGAAGTCGATCTCCAACGTCGACTACAAGGGCGCCCTGCAAGGAAAGGGTGCGCACACTGTGTGGATCGGCGACGTGCTGATCCGCAAGGCGGCCGAGGGCATCAACACCTACGAGTCCAATCGCAACCTGGTGCTCACCGACGGCTGCAAGGCCGACGCGGTGCCGAACCTGGAGATCGAGACCGGCGAGATCCTCGGCGCCGGACACGCGGCGACCACCGGCCGGTTCGATGATCAACAACTGTTCTACCTGCAGAGCCGCGGCATCGACGAGAACGAGGCCCGCCGGTTGGTCGTGCACGGCTTCTTCGCCGACATCATCCACAAGATCGGCGTGCCCGAGGTGGAGAAGGGCCTGATGACCGCGGTGGAGAAGGAGCTGATGATCAACATCGGCACGCCGGACTCGTACGCCGACGGAAGCTACGCCTCGGTGGAGGAGTTGCACGAGCTGGCCGGTGAGCCCAGCTCGGGGAGCCATCACTGATGCCTGAGGCAGGGACCTTCCGAAGGGTCTGCCCGCTGGCAGACCTTGCCCCCGAGACCGCGCAGGCGGTCGAGGTGGACGGCGAGGACGTCGCGATCGTCAACTCCGGCGGCGCTGTCTACGCCATCGCCGACGAGTGCAGTCATGCGGCAATCCCTTTGAGTGAAGGGGATGTCGGCGACGGCGAGATCGAGTGCTACATGCACGGATCCCGCTTCAGCCTGAAGACCGGCGAACCGTTGGGGCTGCCGGCCACCGAACCAGTTGCCGTCTACCCGGTCAAGATCGAGAACGACGAGATCTACGTCGATGTCGAACACCCATTGAACGATGTCGGTTGAGTTGCCGCCGACCACTGATCAACAACAATCCAGGAGAACCCGAAACACCATGTCAACTCTCGAGATCCGCGACCTGCACGTGTCGGTCAACACCGAGGACGGCGCCAAGGAGATCCTCAAGGGCGTCGACCTGACCATCAAGTCCGGCGAGACCCACGCGATCATGGGCCCGAACGGGTCCGGCAAGTCCACTCTGGCGTACTCGATCGCCGGCCACCCGAAGTACACCGTCACCTCCGGTGAGGTGCTGCTGGACGGCGAGTCCGTACTGCAGATGACCGTTGACGCTCGTGCTCGCGCCGGGCTCTTCCTGGCCATGCAGTACCCGGTCGAGGTGCCGGGCGTCTCGGTGTCGAACTTCCTCCGTTCGGCCAAGACCGCGATCGACGGCGAGGCGCCGAAGCTGCGGACCTGGGCCAAGGACGTCAAGGGGGCGATGGACCGGGTCAAGATGGATCCCGATTTCGCCAGCCGGTCGGTGAATGACGGCTTCTCCGGTGGTGAGAAGAAGCGGCACGAGATCGTCCAGCTGGAGTTGCTCAATCCGAAGTTCGCGATCTTGGACGAGACCGACTCCGGCCTCGACATCGACGCGCTGCGGATCGTCTCCGAGGGTGTCAACCGCTTCACCGACCAGGGCGATCGGGGCGTGTTGTTGATCACGCACTACACCCGGATCCTGCGTTACATCAAGCCCGACTTCGTGCACGTGTTCGTGGCGGGCCGGGTGGCCGAGCAGGGCGGTCCGGAGCTGGCCGAGCAGCTCGAGGCCGAGGGTTACGACCGCTACGTCCAGGCAGCCAAGGCCGCCGCCAACTGAGCTTCAGCTGATCAGGTGAGGAGGGGCTGATGTCGCTGGATGTCAAGCCGGTAACCGAATCCACCGGCGGGATCCCGTTCGACGTGGAGTCGATCCGCGGTGACTTCCCGATCTTGGACCGGACGGTCGGTCAGTACCCGCTGGCCTACCTCGATTCGGCGAACAGCTCGCAGAAACCGATCTCGGTGGTGGAGACGATCGATGATCATTACCTCAACCACTACGCCAACGTCGCCCGGGCGATGCATCTGCTCGGTGCCGAGGCGACCGAGGCGTACGAGGGAGCCCGGGCCCGGCTGGCCCGGTTCGTCGGTGCTGCTCGGGCCGAGGAGATCATCTTCACCAAGAACGCCTCCGAGGCGCTGAATCTCTGCGCACACAGCGTTGGCTCCTCGCTCAAGCCGGGCGACGAAGTGGTGATCTCGGTGATGGAGCATCACTCCAACATCGTGCCGTGGCAGCTGGCCTGCGAACGTACCGGCGCCACTTTGCGCTGGTTCGACGTCACCCCGGACGGCCGTCTTGATCTGGACAAGGCGGCCGAGACGAACCTGATCAACGAACGGACCAAGATCGTTTCGATCGCCTGGGTGTCAAACGTGCTCGGGACGCTGAACCCGGTCCGGCGGATCGCCGATCAGGCTCACGCGGTCGGCGCGATCATGATCGCCGACGGTTCCCAGGGCGTGCCGCAATTGCCCACCAGCGTTGAGGAGCTGGGCGTCGACCTGCTCGCCTTCACCGGGCACAAGATGGTCGGCCCGACCGGCATCGGTGTGCTTTGGGGCCGCTACGACCTGCTGGCTTCGCTGCCGCCGTTCCTCGGTGGCGGGGAGATGATCGAGGTGGTCAAGATGACCGGTTCGACCTTCGCGCCACCGCCGCATCGGTTCGAGGCCGGGACCCCGCCGATCGTGCAGGCGGTCGGGCTGGGCGCGGCCGCGGACTATCTGGACACGATCGGCATGGCCGCCATCGCCGATCATGAACAGGCGATCACCGGCTACGCGCTGCGCGAGCTGCAGCAGATCGACGGTTTGACCGTCCTCGGCCCGACCGGGCTCGATGATCATGGTCGGCCGGTGGACCGCGGTGGCGCGATCTCCTTCACCCTGGAAGGAAAGTACGGCCCGATCCATCCGCACGACGTGTCGCAGATGCTGGACGCGCGCGGAGTCGCCGTACGGGGTGGACATCACTGCGCCCGGCCGCTGCACGAGGCGTACGGGATCCAGTCCAGCACCCGGGCCTCGTTCTACCTGTACACGACGACGGCAGAAATAGACCAGTTGGTGGACGCGTTGACGTACACCAAGAAGTTCTTCGACAAGTGACAGTAGGGAAGGTCGCGCGGACGTGAGCATGGACGTCGAGGAGATGTACCAGGAGATCATCCTGGATCACTACCGGGCCAAGCATTTCAGCGGACTGCGGGACCCGTACGAGGCCGAGGTGCATCACGTGAACCCGAGTTGCGGTGACGAGGTGACCCTGCGCGTCCACCTGGACGGCGACACCATCGGCGATGTGTCCTACAGCGGGGTCGGCTGCTCGATCTCGCAGGCGTCCACCTCGGTGATGGCCGGGCTGGTCCGCGACAAGACCGTCGATCAAACCCTTGCGCTGCACGACGAATTCCTGGAGATGATGCAGAGCCAGGGCAACATCGAGCCGAACGAGGACGACCTGGAGGACGGCATCGCGTTCCTCGGGGTGGCGAAGTTCCCGGCCCGGGTGAAGTGTGCGTTGCTGGGCTGGTCGGCGTTCAAGGATGCCGTGATCCGGGCCCAAAGCGAGAAGGCCCTGCGCGAGAAGACGACCGACGAGAAGGTGAGTTGATCATGACCGAAGGCACGACCCAGGACGTCTTCAGCACGAAGGAAGACGACGCCGAGGCTCGTCCGTCCGATCTGGTGCGCGACGCCCTGCCGGGCACCGGTGCGCCGGCCGGCGCGACCCCGGTCAGTGTCGAGGACGTCACCGAGGCGATGAAGGACGTGGTCGATCCCGAGCTCGGCGTCAACGTTGTTGATCTTGGTCTGATCTACGGCGTGCACGTCGAGGAGGACCAGTCGGTCACCATCGACATGACCCTGACCACCGCCGCCTGCCCGCTGACCGACGTGCTGGAGGACCAGACCGCGTCCGCCCTGGAAGGCCTGGTGGAGAAGGCGACCATCAACTGGGTCTGGATGCCGCCGTGGGGCCTGGAGCGGATCACCGAGGACGGCCGCGAACAGCTCCGCGCCCTCGGCTTCAACGTCTGAGCAGAACAGGTCCGCCTCAGTGGAGGAAGGCGGCGTGGACGGCTTCCTCCGGTACGCCGAAAGCGTCGACGAGCTGGACGGCCAGCGGCCTTGTCTTGCGCAGCAGCTCATCGACTTCGCGGGTGATCGCCTTGGCTCGCTGGCTGGACAGCCGCCCGTGCTCCATCCACCAACCGCGATCGGCCTCGATCACGGACAGCGCGAACAGGTCGCGTAGTTGACACAACGCCGTCTTGTTGGCGCCATCGGGCAGCGATGCCAGCTTCTGCTCGTACGCCTCCAACACCTGACGTTCGACATGCGCGACCGCTGCCTCGACGGCGTGCTGCTGGCACCGGCTGAACAACTCTGCTGCGTTCATCCCGTCCTCGGCGCCCCGCTTCAGTCGCCGGGCCAGTCCGTCGATCCGATGCTCCTCGCGCCAGCGGAACATCGCCGAATGATAGCTCGGATCGAGCAGCCCCGTCCGTGCGTCGCCGCGATCCTCGCCCGCCGGTAGCAGATCCCGCACCCGCTCCATCAGCGAATGCGCGGCGGTCCGCTCGATCACCGTCTCGACCGCATGACCGGCGACGAAGCGGACCATCCCGAGTTGATCAAGATCGTTGAATTCGCTGGCGTAGTTCGTCAGCAGCCCCTTCGCCACCAGCTGCAACAAGACGTGGTTGTCACCCTCGAAGGTGGTGAACACGTCGGTGTCGGCGCGTAGTGCGTCGAACCTGTTCTCCGACAGGTAACCGGCACCGCCGCACGCCTCACGGCAGGCCTGGATGGTGTCGGTGGCCAGCCAGGAGCCGAGCGCCTTGGTGCCGGCAGCCCGAGCCTCGAGCGCCCGGCGACGTTTCGGATCGGCCGTGTCCGGGTGGGTGAAGACGTCGTCGTACTCGGCGACCAGCTGTTCCTGCGCGAAGTGCAGACCGTAGGTGCGGGCAAGCCGGGGCAGCAGCCGGCGCTGATGCATGCCGTAGTCGAGCAGCAACTCCTCGGTGCCGTTCGGGCCGGTGAACTGGCGGCGCCGATCGGCGTACCGGATGGCGATCGTCAATGCCACCTTGGCGGCGTTGACGCTCGCACCGGCGACACTGACCCGGCCCTGGACGAGGGTGCCGAGCATGGTGAAGAAGCGCCGATCGGGACTCTCGATCGGCGACGAGTAGACCCCGTCCGCGGAGACCGAGGCGTAGCGGTCGAGCAGGTTCTCCCGGTCCACCGTGACCCGATCGAACCAGATCCTGCCGTTGTCGACGCCGTTCAGTCCGATCTTCTGTCGGTCGTCGACGATCCGGATGCCGGGAAGCAGCCGCCCGTTCCGGTCGCGCAGATCCACCAGCAGTGCATGCACGCCGTGGCCTGCGCCACCGACCTCGAGTTGGGCGAAGACGACCGCCATCCGGGCGTGCGCCGCGGCGCCGCCGATGAATTCCTTGTGTGCGGAGTCGACCGGCGTATCGATGATGAACTGCTCGCGGCCCGGGTCGTAGCGGGCGACGGTTTGCAGACCCTGCACGTCGGAGCCGTGGCCCTGTTCGGTCATCGCAAAGCAGCCCAGCAGCCGCCCGGCCACGACGTCGGCGAGATAGCGATCATGACGCCGCTCGGTGCCGAGTTGCAGGATGGCGCCGCCGAACAGTCCGAACTGGACGCCGATCTTGACCAACAGTGAAAGGTCACCGAACGCCATCGTCTCGAAGGCCGCGATCGCGGCGCCGAGGTCACCCCCACCGCCGTACCGCTTCGGGAAACCCAACGTGGTCGCTCCGGCGTCGGTGAGCTGGAGCAGGGTCTGGAGCACCCGCTCGCGATAGCCGTCGCGATCCAGCCGCTGCGCGTCGTCCAGCAGCCCGGCGTGTTCGATCAGTTTCCGCCGGCACAGGTCGCGGATCTCGGCGTGTGGACCGTCGAGGACTTCGGTGAGTGCGGGCACGTCGACCTGGGGCGCTACGAAGTCGGGCATGTCCCCACTCTGCCCCCAACGCTGAGGTTTAGCCCGTACGAGGCCCGGGCACAGAATCTGCGGCCATACAAGGCGAACCCGAAGGCAGGAGGTAACAACGATGCCGGGGATGATTTTCGACGTCGTGCCGTACGAGGGTCGGTGGCGGGTGCTGCGCGACGGCCGTCTCGACAGCGAACACGACACCCAGGACCAGGCCACGCTGACCGCCCGGCAGCGGGCCGAGGCCAACGCACCGTCGGAGGTGTTGGTTCACACCCTGGACGGCGAGATCCACTCCATCTCCAGCTATCGCGACCGTCCCTTCCCGCGACGCCCGCACGAGGATCAGGACCCGGACCAGGACGACGATCAGTCCAACTGATGATCATCGTCGGCGTCCTCGGCCGTCAACGGCTTGGCGATGTCCTCCAGCGACGTCTGCTCCGCGTTCACCCCGAGGACGATCTCGGCCAGTCCGCCGATGGCCATCACGCCGGCCGCGATCAGGAAGCCGATCGCCACCGGACCACGGTCACCGGTGCCGATCAGCGAGCCGAACATCAGCGGCCCGACGACACCACCCAACCCGGTGCCGATCGCGTAGAAGAACGCGATCGCCAGCGCCCGAGTCTCCATCGGGAAGATCTCGCTCACCGTCAGGTAAGCAGCGCTGGCACCCGACGAGGCCAGGAAGAAGGTGGCGCAGACGGCGATGATGAAGGCCGCCTCGCCGCCCCACTGGAAGTAGAAGATTGCGGTCAGCGGCAGCGTCAGCACCGCTGAGCCGAGATAGGCGATGGTGATCATGGTCCGCCGGCCGACGGTGTCGAAGAGCCGCCCCAGCAGCAACGGGCCGAGGAAGTTGCCGAGGGCGTAGATCACCAGGAAGATCGGCACCAGCGCCGACGGCGTACCGAAGAAGCCGCTGAACAGCGTGCCCAGGTTGAACGTGACACCGTTGTAGATGAAGGCCTGGCCGACGAACAGCGCAATCCCGAGCAGGGCTCGCTTCGGGTACTTCGTGAACGCCACCTTGGCGATCTCGACGAAGGAGATCTTGTCCCGCTGCCGGACGCGGATCTCCTGCTCCGGTTCGGAAAGCTGCTCCTCGGTCAGCTCGGAGACCTCCTGCTCGACCTGGCGGACGATCTTCTCCGCCTCTTCCTCGCGCCCGTGGATGAACAGCCAGCGTGGACTCTCCGGCACGTGCCGGCGGACCAGCAAGATCAACACCGCCAGCACGGCGCCGATCCCGAACGCCAACCGCCAGCCGATCATCGGAGACAAGATCGGCGACAGCAGGAAGACCACCAGGCCCGAACCGGCGGCCGCGCCGAACCAGTACGAGCCGTTGATGAGCAGGTCGACCCGGCCGCGGACCCGAGCCGGGATCAGCTCGTCGATCGCGGAGTTGATGGCCGCGTACTCGCCGCCGATACCGGCGCCGGTGAAGAACCGGGCGAGATAGAAATACCAGGCAGAGAAGGAGAATGCGGTCGCAACCGTGGCCACGATGTAAAGACCGAGAGTGATCATGAAGAGCTTCTTGCGGCCGAATCGGTCCGTCAACTGGCCGAAGAACAGCGCACCGATGCAGGCACCGACGATGTAGATCGCGGCAGCAACGCCGACTTGTCCCGGGGTCAGTCCCAGCCCACTGTCCTTCTCGGTCAGCCGGGCGGCCACCGAGCCGACCATGGTGACCTCGAGACCGTCCAGGATCCACACCGTGCCGAGCCCGACCAGCACCCGTCGGTGGAAGCGGGACCACGGCAACCGGTCCAACCGGGCAGGGATCTTCGTGCTGATGACCGTTCCCGACGCACGCTCACTCATGCCCACCGGGTACCCAGCCGAGGGGTCGATACCCATTTTGACCGCGCGCCGATCGGGTACGAGGTCTTCGGCAGACAGCCGTGAGGAGGTCATCATGTCAGCTGGGTTCATCGCCGAACTGCGTCGGGGCAACACCGGATTCCTGCTCCGGATCGCGATCATCGCAGCGATCGGCGGCTTCCTTTTCGGCTACGACACCGGCATCATCTCCGGGGCGCAGCTCTACATCACCAAGGATCTGCACGCCTCGACCCTGCAGCAGCAGTGGCTGGTCGGCTCGTTGCTCCTCGGTGCCATCGTCGGTGCGATCATCTCGGCCTACTCCTCGGACAAGATCGGTCGCCGGAAGACCAAGATCATCGCCGGATCGGTGTACGTGGTCGGCGGGCTCGCCTCCGGGTTCGCCCCATCGATCGACTTCCTTTTGGTGGCGCGCTTCGTGCTCGGCCTCGCGGTCGGCACGGCCTCCTTCGTGTCGGTGGAATACATCTCCGAGCAGGCGCCGCCGCGGCTGCGCGGTGGTGTGACCAGCTTCAACCAGCTGATGGTCACCACCGGCATCCTGGTCTCCTACCTGGTCGCGGCCGGCTTCCAGAACGTCGACGGCACCTGGCGGTGGATGCTCGGCCTGTCCGCAGTACCCGGCCTCGCGCTCGCGCTCGGGATGCTGACGGTCCCGGCGTCGCCGCGCTGGCTGGTGTCCAAGGGGCGGCTGGACGAGGCGCGTGAGGTGCTGCGCCGGACCCGTCAGGCCGATGAGGTCGATCAGGAGATCGACGACATCGAGCAGACCACGAAGCTGGAAGCAGGCAAGGGAATCCGCGACCTGTTCCGGGTGCCGCTGCGACCGTTGATGGTGGTCGGATTGATCTTGGCCGCCGGGCAGCAGCTGATCGGCGTCAACACGGTGATCTACTACTCGGCGACGATCCTGCACTACACAGGACTGAGCGCCAGCGACTCGGTCCTGCAGGCCGTGTCGGTCGGCATCACCAACGTCGTCTTCACCGTGATCGCTGTCCTGTTGATGGACCGGGTCGGCCGTCGGCCGCTGTTGCTGATCGGGACCGCGGCCGCGATCGTCGCCCTGGTCGGGCTCGGGTTGTGGTTCGAACTGCCGTCCTGGCAGCACCTCGGCTGGCTCGCGTTGGTCTTCCTGCTGCTCTTCATGGCCGGTTTCGCCATCGGACTCGGACCGGTCTTCTGGCTGATGATCAGCGAGATCTATCCGCTGGCCGTTCGCAGCAAGGCGATGAGTGTGGCCACGGTGACCAACTGGGCCGCGAACTTCCTGGTCTCGTACTTCTTCCTGCAACTGGTCGGTGCCTGGGGCAAGCCGGTGACCTTCTGGATCTACGCCGGCTTCGGGGTGCTCTCGTTCGGCTACTTCTGGTGGCGGCTGCCGGAGACCAGGAACCGTTCCCTGGAAGAGATCGAACAGGAGCTCGGGGTGCCGGCCGGTAGCGCTGGGAAGAGCTGATGACTGACCGCGACAGTCGCCAGGACCGCAACGAGACCGGGGCCGAACGCTACGACCGGAACTGGCGGGACATCCAGCAGGAGCTCCGGATCACCCAGACCGGCACGCAGTTGCTGGCCGGCTTCCTGCTGACCTTGCCGTTCCAGCAGCGGTTCTCCATGATGAGCGACTTCGAGACCGCCGTCTACCTTGCGCTGGTGGTGCTGGCCGCTGCGATCTCGATCCTGGCGCTGGCCCCGGTGAGCGCGCACCGGTTGCTGTTCCGGAGGGGAGCGATGCGCACGCTGGTCACCATCGGCAACCGGATCTTGATCATCTGCATGGTGGCCAGCGCGATCTTGTTCTCCGGCGCCGTGTTGTTGATCTTCGAGGTGGTGCTGCAGCATCCACTGGGATTGCTGGTGGGAGCGGTCATGTTCGTCGGCACCGCGGTGCTTTGGATCGCCGTGCCGCTGAGCATCCGCGCCCGCCGCGCCGAGGCTTGAGGATTGATCGACTCGGCACGGGGTACGTGGGCAACAGCAGGAGCTGTCGAGCAGGTCAGGAAGGGTGCGCCGGGTGCCGTTGCCACCAGAGAGGGTCGTTGCCTCCTTCGACTCCGCCTCGGTCATGCATGCCTCTATCGCGGCGGCGTTGCGGGGCCGGCCGTTCTCCAACCTCGGTAATCCGGAATGGCTGGGGCGCGTTGTCCGGGTCGCCGGCCGGATGCCGTGGCCGGCGCTGCGGGAACTGTACCGCCGGGTGGGAGGCGCCGAGGGGGTGCGACCGCACCATCTTGATCAGGTGGATCTCGGCGCCGTGGCCGAGGCGTTCGCGGCGGAGTTCCCGCCGCGGAACTACCCGGCGGTGATGATCGGGTCGAGCAACGGCGCGCTGGCCCATCTCGCCGCGGTGATGCAGATCCCGTGGCTGCCGCAGACCCTGCTGGTGCCGGTGCACCGGCTCGGCGACCCGGACCGCCCGGACCAGGCACTGGAGTTCGGCCGGCAGTGGGGTCCCGCCCTGCTACGGGCGAACCCGGAGATCGTGCTGCATCAGATGCACGACTCCGCACAGGACCGGCTGATGACGGCTCGGATGACGTACTTCCGGGTGAAGTGGCGGTCGCTGCATCGTGCCTACCTGCAGTTCCTGACCGACCGGCTCGCTCCGGGGGCGCCGGTGTTCCTGATCAATGATCAACTTCGCTGGCCGTCGACCCGGGTGGACGAACGGCACTGGTTCCAGACCGGCGGTCTGGGTGGTCTGAGCCCGCGGGAGCACCTGTCCCGGCCGCATGCGCCACCGCCGGACGGTGAGGCCGCCGAAGCCGAGTGGGGTGCCGAGCCGGAATTCGTCGAGGCCGTCCGGCGATGGTGCGACGACCATGATCATCCGCTGGTCGAGATCGGCTACACCGGCCCGCAGCAGCCTGCCCATCCGGTCGCCGACATCCTCCGCGACTGGCTCGCCGAGCGTGGGGAACGCACCGACACGCTGATCGTGCCGTCCTTCATCCTCTCGGACCCGTGGCGGATCGCCAATCGGGCGTTGGTGCCGTTCTGGACCTACTTCGCGGTGCAGGACGCGCTCGCGGCCTTGGATCGCCATCTCCAAACGGCCGATTCCTATCGACGGGTGCTGGTGCTGGCGTTCCAGCACGGGGTGTCCTCACCCGGGATCGCCACCGCCGACGACTTCGCAGCGGTGATCAGGAAGCACGGCGCCGAGCCGACGATGCTGGCAGTGGATCCGGACCGCTGGCCGCACGACATCGGATCGTTGGCTCGCTACGGGGCCGCCCTGGACGCGATTCCGCCCGCCCGCCGACCGTGGTCGCCGCTTGCCGTCGACCGGGTGATCAAGGGCCTGACGGAGGCACCATGGCCCGCGTGATCATGGTGCCCGGACTGGCCGTCCGGCGTTACCTGCAACCCGCCGCCGACGCGTTGAGATCGGCTGGACACAGCGTTGCCTTGTGCCCGCCGCTGGGCTGGCCGGCGGCCGGCAGTGATCTTGATTCCTACGGTCGCCGAATCGCCGACCAGACGTGGCAGTACGGCCCCGCCGACATGCTGGTCGGCATGTCGGTGGGCACCCAGGGTGCGGTCGCGGCGGTACGAGCCGGTGCGGACGTCGGCCGGCTGTTGTTGATCAGCCCCACCATCGACCCGCAGCGACGCAGCGTGCCGGCAATGCTGGCGGCCTGGCTCGGCGGCGAACAGCACCCCGATTCGCCGAGGCTCCGCACGCAGTCTCAGGACTGGGTCCGCGCCGGTCTGTCCGGCATCTACCGCGGACTGCGGTCGGCGATCGACTACCCACTGGAGCGGGAATTGCCGCAGGCGCGGCAGCCGGTCACGATCGTGCACGGTGACGCCGACCGGATCAGCCCGCTGCCGTACGCGGCCGACCTGGCGGACCGCAGCGGTGCGGAGTTGTTGATCATGCCGGACGCACCGCACTCCTGGCCGGTCAGCGACGGCGATCGGTTCGTCGAGTTGATCTCCACGCTGACCCGATCAACCCGGATGATCAGCGCTGCGGATGCAGAATGATCTTCAGGCAGTTGTCTTCCTTGCGCTGAAACATCCGATAGGCGTCGGGCGCTGCCACCAGCGGCAACCGATGGGTGGCCAGACTCTCCAACCCCAGTGGATCTTCGGCGTCGTCGACCAACGGCATCAACTCGTCGATCCAGTGCCGCACGTTGCACTGACCCATCCGCAACTGCAGTTGGCGATCGAACATCTGCATCATCGGCAGTGGGTCGGTCATCCCTCCGTACACACCGGCGAGCGACACGGTGCCGCCGCGACGCGCCGTCTGCAACGCCAGCGACAGCGCCCCCAACGCATCCACCCCGGCGTTGGTCATCAGCTTGCGGGCCACCGTGTCGGGAAGCATCCCGGCGGCCCGCTGCGCCACCTTCGCCGGTGAGCCGTGCGCCTCCATCCCGACTGCGTCGATGCTGGCGTCGGCGCCGCGACCCTCGGTGGCGTCCATGATCGTTTCCACCGTCTGTTGATCAAGGTCGATGGATTCGATGCCGTGCTCGGAGGCGATCTCGCGACGATAGTCGATCGGGTCGACGGCGATCACCCGATGCCCTTTGCCGGCGGCGATCCGAGCGCACAGTTGGCCGACCGGGCCGAGTCCGATCACCACCACCGTGCTGCCCGGTTCCGGGTCGGCGTAGGCGACCGCCTGCCATGCGGTCGGCAGGATGTCGGACAGGTACAAGTAGCGCTCGTCCGGTCGATCGTCGGTGATCTTGATCGGACCGTAGTTGGCGAACGGCACCCGGAGCAACTCTGCCTGTGCACCCGGCACCGAGCCGTACAGCTCGGAGTAGCCGAACAGTGCGGCGCCGCTGCCGTGCTCGCGGACCTGGGTCGTCTCGCACTGGGACTGCAGACCGCGACGGCACATGTAGCAGTGGCCGCAACAGATGTTGAACGGAACGACGACGCGATCACCGACCGCCAGCTCACGGACGGCCGGGCCGGCCTCCTGGACGACGCCGATCGCTTCGTGGCCGAGGATGTCGCCGCGGTGCATGAACGGGCCGAGCACCTCGTACAGATGAAGATCCGAGCCGCAGATGGCCGCGGAGGTGACGGAGATGATCACGTCGTCGTCCTCGACGAGCTTCGGGTCGGCGACGTTCTCGACGGCGACGTGGCGATGACCTTGCCAGGTGACAGCGCGCACCAGAGCCCTCCTCTGCGCTGGGGTGGTTCTGTGCATTACCCGCTCGGCAGCGCCGCAAACGGTCGCTGGACCTCAGCTGTGCGCAGCGATGTTGATCATGGATCGTTGGGGTTGCCA
This sequence comes from Microlunatus elymi, assembly GCF_007362775.1. Classification (NCBI taxonomy): domain Bacteria; kingdom Bacillati; phylum Actinomycetota; class Actinomycetes; order Propionibacteriales; family Propionibacteriaceae; genus Microlunatus; species Microlunatus elymi. Next base: position 3,920,767 of record NZ_CP041692.1, on the reverse strand, counting down.
AACGTCCGGGTTCGTGGTTTGGTGTGAGAAGTGGTTGAGCAGCCTGCCACGGACGTTCTCAGTCCCCAAGGGGAGAGAACCATGTATGCAAGTGCACTGAGGGATTCCAGTTCAGCAAGGAATTCCGTCTCGGTAAGGGATTCGGGGCCGAAGCACGACTCTGCTCCACACATTGCTCGTGATCAACAGTCGCCACCCGGACCACATGGGCACCATGAGTGGGATGCCGACCGCCGCGAGCGGCGCACCTCAGAGCTGTTGACCCAGGCGAAGGAGCCGGGACTGTCAGAGCCCGAACGCCAGCGGTTGCTGGGGTTGGCGGTGAAGCTCAATCTGCCGATCGCCGACTCGCTGGCACGCCGCTATCGCTCCCGCGGTGAGGACCTCGACGATCTGATTCAGGTGGCCCGGATGGGCCTGATGCAAGCCGTGCATCGCTACCAGCCGGACAACGGCGCGTTTCTTCCGTTCGCGGTGCCGACGATCACCGGTGAACTCAAACGACACTTCCGCGACCACTGCTGGACGGTGCGGCCTCCGCGCCGGCTGCAGGAGTTGCACAGCGAGGTGGCCGCCGCCTGGTCCGAACTGGCCCAGCAGCAGTCGGCGACGCCGAGTGTGGCCGACATCGCCCAGTGGCTGGGAGCGGATCGCGCCGAGGTGCTGGAGGCGATGCGCAGCAACGCGTTCAGCTCGGCATCGCTGGACACCACCGAGGGGATGGTCGGTGCCGCCGACGTGATCGGCGCGGCTGACCCGGGCTTCGAGGAGGTGGAGGACACCGAGGAGCGTCGTCAGCTGCTCGGCGAGGTCCAGGCTGCCTGCCAGCGACTGTCCCGGCAGGACCGGAACCTGCTCCGGATGCGGTTCGAGGAAGGTTCTTCGCAGTCGGCCATCGCGGCCGAACTGGGCATCAGCCAGATGTCGGTGTCGCGACGGCTGCGGAAGATCACCAAGAACCTGCGGATGGACATCACCCGGCACCGCAGCCGTATGCCGGCAACGCGACGAGTCCGCACCCGCGAGTTCGCCAGGGTCCGGCCGCAACCGGCCCAATCGGCTCACTGACCGCCGCCGGCTCACCGGCACCCGATTCACGGCGCTCCGATCGCGCCGCCTCCGGCCGGCCAGGGTTTACCCAGCCGGACGGCGGCCTCCAGTAGCTGTGCGTGCACGAAGGCCTGCGGCAGGTTGCCGCGCAGCTGGCGCTGGCGTACGTCGTACTCCTCGCTGAAGAGGCCGGGCGGACCGCACGCCGCCCGGTTGCGCTCGAACCAGCGCATCGCGTCCGGTTGTCGGCCCTGCTGATGCAGCGCCATCGCCATCGTGAAGCCGCAGAGCAGGAAGGCGCCTTCGGCGTCGCCGAGTGGTTGTGAGTCCTGCCGGAAGCGGTATAGGTAATGGTCGCTGGCCAGTTCCTCCTGCACCGTACGGAGGGTGGCCAGGGTGCGCGGATCATCGGCGGGGAGGGCGCCGCGCAGCGGCGGCAGCAACAGGGCGGCGTCCACCCGCTCGTCGTCGGGGGCACGTTGCCAGCTGCCGGAGGGATGCAACGCGGCGGCGGACGTCTCGGCCAGCATCCGCTCCGACAACGCCAGCCAGGCGTTGCCCCGGGCCGGCTCCGGAGCGAACGCGCTGACCGCACGCAGACCCGCCACGCAGATCAGCCGGCTGTGCGTCCACTGCCGATTCTCCAGTTCCCACAGGCCCGCTTCGGGTTCTCGCCACCGCTTCTCGACCGCTGCCGCCGCGATCTCGGCGGCCCGCCACCCGTCGGCGGTCAGCCGATCCGCGGTGGCGGCCGCGCCGAACAACAGCAGCGTCTCGCCCAGCGCATCCAGCTGGAACTGCGAATTCACCCGGTTGCCGGTGACGCTGTAACCGCCGGGGTAGCCGGGGACGTCGAGCACCTCCTCGTCCGGGATCTGCTCGCCGGTGACCGTGTACGCCGGTCGCAGGCGTTCGCCGTCGGCCAGCACCCGATCGACGACGAAGTCGACGTGGCGATCGAACAGCTCCGGCGCACCGGTGGCCGCCAGCGCCTGCCCGGCCATGCACTGGTCGCGGATCCAGGCGTAGCGATAGTCGTAGTTGCGGCCCTGCTCGGCACGTTCGGGCAGGCTGGTGGTGGCCGCCGCCGCCATTGCGCCCGTGGCCGACGTCATTCCGCGCAGGACGGCATAGGCGTGCTGGGCGTCCCGGGCGGCAATCGCGTCGTCGAGGGCCGGGACCTCGGCGCGCCAGGTCTGCGTGGTGCTGCGCCAGGCCTGGTCGGGATCGGGCGGCTGGTCGGGCAGCGGGCCGTCGGCGATCTCCAGGATCAGGTCGTGATGCCGGCCGGCCGGGACCTTCAACTCCAGTTCCAGGGCGCCGGTGCGATCGGGCCGGGCGTCGCCTCCGCCCGACCAGCGCAACTCCAGGTCCCCGGCGGTGCCGGACCAGATCTGCGCGGCTGTGCCGGACCAGATGCCGTGCCCGCGCCGCAGCTTCGGGTCTTTCCGGCCGAAATCTGCTCGCAGGTCCAGCCTGACTTGGAGCACCGCGTCGCCGTCGACGGCCAGGATTCGCCGCAGCAGGACGACGCGATCGGAGTCGCCAGGCATCGCCAGCGCCTCCCGACACTCGATGATGCCGTCGACGGTGACCCAGCGGGACCGCCAGATCAACGACCGGTCCTCGTAGAAGCCGCCCCAGACGAACCGGGCCGTCGGCGTCACCGCGTACAGGCCGTTGCCGCCGAGCAGGGAGGAGAACACCGCCGGGCTGTCCCAGCGCGGCGCGCACAACCAGGCGATGTCGCCGCGGGGACCGATGACGGCACCCCGTTCGCCGTCGGCGAGCAGGGCATATTGGCGCAGCGCGTGCGGCGGGAACGTCGCGTCCGGGTCCATGTCTGCTCAGTTCCCAGCGCCGCTGTGGATAATCAGGTCGGCGGTCATCGAGGAGGTCCGCGATGCCGGCGGCGTGTGGTGGTGGCCGGCTGGACGCGGCTCGGTGCGCAGGACGGCACCAAGATCAACCGCGCCGTTGGCCTCGATTCATGATCACGAACTCTTCGTCCCGATCACGAACTCTTTGATGTGGCCCGGCTCTTGTTCGACGACCCGTCGGTGGTGCTCAGCCGGCCACTCGGATCCTCCAGGTGCGCCCGGACGAACCAGTGGAACAACTCCAGCTTTTGGGCGTCCGCGATGATCATGTCCTGGGTGACCGGATCCAGCGACTCGAGGTCCTCGATCGCCGTGCGAGTGTCGGCGATGATGCCGCGGTAGACGACGTCGAGTGCCGCCAGATGTTCCTGAGTGGTCGCCCGGCCGATCTCGTAGTCGTTCCAGGTACGGTCGGCCACCAGCGATCCCGGCGTGCCCTGGGGCGAACCACCCAGCGTGGCGATCCGTTCGGCGGTCGCGTCGACCATCGCGCGGACTTCCTCGACATGTGGATCGATCATCTCGTGTACGGCGATGAAGTGCGGCCCGACCACGTTCCAGTGCACATGCTTGAGTGTCAGCTGGAGATCGTTGTAGCAGTTCAACCGCTTCTGCAGGATGTCGATGATCTGCTCGGCATCCTTCTTCTCCATGCCCGGAGTCGTGTACTTCACGTTCTGTTCAGCCATGTCCGGCCCTTACCCACCTCGTCGCTGGGCATTCACCTGCGGATTCGGGCCGATCGGGCGCTGGACGTGCTATGAGTGCGAAAAGCCAACACTGGTCGAGAAACGTACGCGCTTTCGGGCTGGGTCACTTGCAGATGCCAACTGTGGTGGGAAAACGTACACGGTGCCGGAGGGCTTGACCCCGAGTTGGTGGGCCGGATGGCACGCGTGGTTAGGAACCGTGCCGAGTCGGCATTCCGGGCGTGCGATGGCAACCGTGGTTGGGGAACGTCCGGGGTGTCGGGGCGATCGCGCGTGGATGGCCGCCGTGGTTGGGAAACGTCGGCGGTCGACGTGCCGCACGCGGGTACGCCGACCGCCGGTCGAGCAGGGGAGTGGTCCGACCTGGTCAGACGAGCTGCAGGATGACGATCACCAGGATGATGATGACCAGGATGCCGATGATGGTTCCGATGATTCCTCTGTTCATGACCACGTCGTACCCAGCCGGATCCGATCCACGCTGCGGTATGCCGAGCAGGTGGCCGGTTGCCGTCGTACCGGAGGGGTAAAGGGCTGCTCAGACATCGAGCGTTGGACATCGAACAAGGAGTTTGATCATGAGCCAGCCCGCGCAGCAACAGCAGCCGCCCGGCGTCGAAGCCGAACTGCAGCCGAAGGCCGATCACGGCGAGGACAGCTACACCGGGTCGGGGCGATTGCAGGACAAGGTCGCCGTGATCACCGGAGCCGACAGCGGGATCGGCAAGGCGGTGGCCATCGCGTACGCCCGGGAGGGTGCCGACGTGGTGATCAGCTATCTGAACGAGCACGAGGATGCCGAGGACACCGCCGACTGGGTACGCAAGGCCGGTCGTCGGGCCGTGCTGGTCGCCGGGGACCTGTCGAAGGTCGACGACTGCCGTGCACTGATCTCCCGTACGGTGGAGGAGTTCGGCCGGATCGACGTCCTGGTCAGCAACGCCGCCTACCAGATGACCCACCCGACGCTGGAAGAGATCAGCGACGAGGAGTGGGACTACACCATCGCCACCAACCTGAGCGCCTACTTCCATCTGGTGAAGGCGTCGCTGCCGCACATGAGCGAGGGCGCGTCGATCATCGGATCGTCCTCGGTGAACTCGGACGCGCCGTCGCCGACGTTGGCGCCGTACGCGGCAACCAAGGCGGCGATCGCGAATCTGACCGCGTCGCTGGCTCAACTGCTGGCCGAACGCGGGATCCGCGCCAACAGCGTCGCCCCCGGCCCGATCTGGACGCCGCTGATCCCGTCCACGATGCCGGAGGAGAAGGTGGAGAACTTCGGCCAGCAGGCGCCGCTGGAACGTCCGGGACAGCCGGCCGAGCTGGCCCCGGTCTACGTCCTGCTCGCATCCGACGAAGGCAGCTACGTCTCGGGCGCCCGCATCGCCGTAACCGGCGGGCGCCCGATCCTCTGATCACCCGTCAGGCGGGAGAGGGCTGGTCGGGGCGGTAGCGGGACCAGACCCGGTGGGCGGCGAGTTGGTCGGTGATCTCGCCCAGGACCGCGACGGCGTCCTCGCCGGTGACGACGCCGGGGCCGGGGTGGTGGCCGGCTTGATCGAAGGCGGTCCGGCCCGCGCCGACGACGCCGATCACCTTCGACTGCCGGAAGCATTCGTCGATCAGCACCGTCACCCGGGGGTCGAGTTGCTGACTGCCGCTGCCCGCTTGACCGGCGGGAACCGGAGCATCGGGCGCGGGCGGGGGCGATCCCGCCAGCAACAGCGCGTCGACTTCGATCGAGCGGCAGGTGGCGAAGGTCCGTTCGATCGGCTGACCGTTGACGGCACCGCCGTGGGCTGCGATCGGCAACCCGACCATTCCCTGGTCGGCGATCCACCGGCAGATCCCGGCGATGTCCTCGGGCGGCTGATCGACGTCGATCACGACCCCGATCTTGCGGCCGTCGACCGGCCACCGATGTCCGGCCTGGCTGAGTGCCGGGCTGGGGTCCACCTCGGCCGGAGACTCCTCCGGCGACGGCGCCGGCAGTCCAAGCCGTGACGCGACCTCGCCGCAGAGTTCGGCGTCGATCCGAGCCAGGCAGCGCAGCTGCCGTTCCTGGATCGCCTTTTCGTAGCACTTGCCGAGCTCGAAGGCGTACGCACTGATGATGTGGTCCTTCTCCGCCGGCGACATGCTGACCCAGAACAGTCGTGCCTGGCTGAAATGATCATCGAACGACGCCGGCTGATCGCGCAGCTTGGTCGCTGCCTGCGGCAGTTTCAGTTCGACGTCGATGAACGCGCCGTCCTCGACACCGGCGGTGAAGGGGCAGCCGCCGTCGAGCGAGTTCGGCCGGTACGGCGCGACGCCGCTGTGCACCGCATCCTGATGCCAGCCGTCGCGGAACATGTCGTTGACCGGTGCGTGCGGCCGATTGATCGGGATCTGGGAGAAGTTCGGACCCGCCAGCCGGGTGATCTGGGTGTCCAGATAGGAGAACAACCGCGCCTGCAGCAGCGGGTCGTCGGTGACGTCGATGCCCGGCGGAAGATGGCCCGGATGGAACGCGACCTGTTCGGTCTCGGCGAAGTAGTTCAGCGGATTGCGATTCAGCGTGAGCAGTCCGACCGGCTGCACCGGCGCCAGCTCCTCCGGAACGATCTTGGTCGGGTCCAGCAGGTCGATGCCGGAGAAGGTCTGCTCCGGCGTGTCCTCGAACACCTGGATGCCCAACTCCCATTGGGGAAACGCACCGGCCTCGATCGCATCGGCAAGATCACGACGGTGAAAGTCGGGATCCATTCCGCAGGCCAGTTGCGCTTCCTCCCAGGTCAGCGAATGCACACCGAGCTTCGGCTTCCAATGGAATTTGATCAAGGTCGTGGCACCCTCGGCGTTGATGCAGCGGAAGGTGTGGATGCCGAAGCCTTCCATCATCCGGAACGACCGCGGGATTCCTCGATCGGACATGTTCCAGATGGTGTGGTGCTGCGCCTCGGTGTGCAGTGAGACGAAGTCCCAGAAGGTGTCGTGGGCACTTTGGGCCTGCGGGATCTCCCGATCCGGATGCGGCTTGCCGGCGTGGATGATGTCGGGGAACTTGATGCCGTCCTGGATGAAGAAGACCGGCATGTTGTTGCCGACCAGGTCGAAGGTTCCTCCGTCGGTGTAGAACTTGGTCGCGAACCCGCGGGTGTCACGTACGGTGTCGGCCGAGCCGCGTGAACCCAGCACGGTGGAGAACCGGGTGAAGACCGGAGTCTGCTTTCCCTTGGCCAGGAAGCCGGCCTTGGTGATCTTGTCGGCCGTACCGTAGCCCTCGAAGACGCCGTGCGCGGCAGCTCCGCGGGCGTGCACGACCCGCTCGGGGATCCGTTCATGATCGAAATGGGTGATCTTCTCCCGCAGATGATGATCTTGCAGCAGCGTCGGTCCGCGTTCACCGGCCTTGAGCGAGTGATCGGTGTCCCGCAACCTGGCGCCCTGGGCCGTCGTCAGGTACGCCCCCTGCTGGCCCTGGTCGCTGGGTTGCTGTGCCGAGGCGACGCCGGTCGCCGTCGGGGGATTGAGGTCGGTCTGGTCGTCCTTGGGCGGCAACGGCTGGGCCGGTTCGGTCGGCTCCTGCACAGCCGGCGGTCGACTGGCCGGTCGACCCGGCGCAGGAGGTGCCTCGGCGCCCTCACCAGGATGTCCGCTGCCGTCCGGGCCGACGTTCGAAACCATCTCGTACCCTCCTCGAAATCCTTGATCGACTGCGTCGCGATCGACTACGTTTTGCTGCCGTACCCAGCGCCCGCCGCGATGAACGGGATCAAGCCGGATCACCCCGGTCAGACCGCGACCAGCGCGGCGGCCCCGCCGATGCCGATCAGCAGCCAGACGGCGTAGTCGCCGATCCGGCCGGAATGCAGTCGATGCAGCACCCGCGCGGGCGCCAACAGCGGCGCACCGCGACGCACCGGCGCCGGCAGCCGGTCGCGGTACAGGCTGAGCACGCAGACGACGCCGGCGGCCAGCACCGACAGCAACGCGGTCAGCACACTGCCCAGCGCCCAACTCGGTGCCGTTTCCGGTTCGGGTCGATATCCGGTGGCGCCGTGCAGTACGGCGTCGACGTAGCCTTGGATGTCGAGGAACTGGGCCGCCATCCGGGTCGCGACCGTCGGCAGCCGACCCAGCAGCCCGGCCGCGAACGAGCAGGCCAACAATCCCAATGCCGGGGCCAGCATCGTCATCGGCACACGGTCGCCGACCTCGATCTCCAACAACTCCTCGTCCCCGCTCATCGCCTCGGCCTCGATGTCGTCACGGACCGCACCGATGCCGAGGAAGATCCGGGCGCCGCTGCGCAGCACGGCGCCGGCGGTCAACGCGCTGATGATGATCATGAAGTACGGAGCCCACGAGGCGCCTTGCTCGGTCATCGCCGTCTCGGCAAGCGCCTTGCCCAGGCCGACGCCGATCGGCGGAACACCGGCCAGCCCGAGCGCCGCGATCGCGAACGTGATCGCCAGCGCCCGGTCCCGGCCGGATTCGACGGTGCGTCGTTTCAGCAGGGTGAATTCGTCGACGCTGCGGAATCGGTTCAAGATCATCCCGGCGGACAGGAACAAGGCGCCCTTGAGTGCCGCGTGAGCGATCAGGTAGACGATCAGGCCGCCGTAGGCGTCGGCCGTCCCGGATGCCAACACGGTCAGGAAGATTCCCAGGTGGGCGATCGTGGAGTAGGCGAGCAGGCGCTTCAGATTCCGTTGCAGCAGACACATCAGCGCACCGAGTCCGGCGGTCACCAGCCCCATGATCAAGAACAGCTGATGGGCTCCCGCGGCCAGTTCGGTGGAGGAGAATCCGATCCGGTAGACGCGGGCCGCGCCGTACAGTCCGAGCTCCACCATCACCCCGGAGAACAGCACGCACACCGGCGTCGGAGCGACCGCGTGCGCATCGTCCAACCAGAAGTGGAATGGCACGATGGCCGCCTTCACCAGATAGCCCGCGATCAGCAACACGAAGCCGACGACCAGGGTGGCTTTTCCTTGCTGGGGAAGGATCTGAGACAGCTGGGCCAGGTTGAGCGCGCCGGTGTGCGCGTAGATCACGGCGACGCCGACCAGGGTCAGATAGGCGCCGAGCGAGTTGACGATGCCGAAGTTGATCGCCCCCTGCAGCGCCGACGGATCCTCCACCTTCATCCCGGTCAGGGCGTACGCGGCCACGCCCATCAGCTCGAAGAAGACGAACATGGTGAAGATGTCGCCGGCCAACGCGAAGCCGACCATGCCGGCCAGGAAGAACAGCATCAGAGCGTGGAAGTGATGCGGCTGGGTGGTGAAGTAGCGCCAGGAGAAGATCAGCGCCGCCACGATCAGACCGGCCGCGACCAGGATCAGACCGAGGCTCACCCGGTCGCCGACCAGCGCGATCCCGACGACGCCGGCCGCCCCGTCCGGCCGCCAGCCGCCGAGCCAGCCGACCAAGCGCGCATGCCCGGCCATCGAGAAGCCGACCGCGGCCGCACCGCCGTTCAGGCAGACGGTGACGATCGCGATGCCCCAGGCCAGACCGTGCGGCAGGTAGCGTCCCAGCCCGAGCAGCAGGGTGGCGCCGGTCACCGGGAGCAAGATCAACAGGGGCAGCAGTTGCCCCGCGGTGGCTGCCGTCACGGCTCAGCCCTCGAGGGAACGCAGTTGATCGGGGTCGACGGTGTCGCGTCGTTTGGCGATCTGCAGCACCACTGCCAGCAGCATCGAGGTGACGGCTGCCGAGACGACGATGTCGGTCAGCGTGAGCGCCTGGACGACCGGATCAACGACTCGGGTGGAGCGGCTGACGGTGGAGCCGAAGATGGGCGCCACGCCGCCCCGGTCGAAGCCGACGGCGAGCAGCAACACGTACGTCCCGGACTGGGAGATGGACAGGCAGACCACGGCGTGGACCAGATCGCGGCTGCGGGCGATCCCGATGATGCCGAGCAGCACGATCGCCAACCCCACCGCGTACGGGTAATAGCTCATGAAGCCGCCTCGTCGTCGGCTTGCGAGTCGGAGCGGTGGCCGGTGATGGCCAGCGCCTGCTCCAGGAAGCCGGCGATCAGCAGGATGATGCTGCTGGCGACCGCCACACCGACCGCGAAGTTGAGCGCCGGGACCGTGCCGGCGGAGAGCAGCTGGGTCAGTTGCCCGCGCGGCAGGAAGTTGGCGAGCACCGAGCCGGCGACCGCGAGGCCGGTGACCGCGACTGCGAGAAAGCCGGCCAGTCCGGCGGCCTCGGTGACCTCGAAGAGGGCCAGCGGCCGCAGCCGTTCCAGCAGTCGGTAACGGCCGCCCAGATAGAGCAGGTGAATGCCGGTGGCCGCGATGGCGCCGCCCTGGAAACCGCCGCCGGGCGTGATCGCGCCGTGGGTGACCACGTCGGCACCGAGCAGCACGGTCAGCGGCAGGAAGACGGTGGCCGCCCAGCGTGTCGACTCCAGGACGTGTCCCCGCTGCCTCCGCTCCCGGCGTTGTTCCTCGGGCAGCCGGCGGACCAGGGCCGCCACCCCCATCACCGAGGCGATCAAGATCGTTTCCTCGCCGAAGGTGTCGAAGGCCCGCTGGTCGAAGTTCACCGACGCGACCGCGTTGGCGGTGGACTGGTGGTACGCGGCCGTCATCGCCCGATCGCGGTACGGGTGTGTGTGGCCACCGAAACCGGGCAGTTCGGGCAGCGCGGTCGCCAGCATCACGACCACGCCGGCCAGGCCGACCAGCAGCATCACCAAGCGCACCCGCGGCGTCATCGGCGATCCTTCCGATCGCGGTGCAGGGCGGAGATCTTGCGGATGGTGAGCATCACCATCAACGGCACCACCGCGGTGCCGACCGCCAACTGACTGAGCGCCACGTCGGGTGCCTGCATCGCCAGGAACACGAACACCAGCAGCAATCCGTACACCGCCAGCAGCACCGCCTGCCGCGCGGTCGACCGGGTGAAGACCACCAACGCGGCCCCGATCAACACCAGGGTCAGGGCGACCATGATCACGACGGTCATTCCGGCGACTCCCCGACGTCGATGCCGGCCTCGTCGGCCAAAGCACGTCCGACCGCCACCACCAGGACCGAACTCGACACCGCCGTGATCACGGCGGTCAGACCGATCAGCACGCTGCTCAGCGTCGGGCCCGTCATCAACACCGCGGCCGCGGCGAACAGCAGGACGCCGAGAGTTCCCAACGGGGCAAGGAAATGCAGCCGATCCAGCGGGGTGCGAGCGAGCAGCACGCCGAGTCCGGTCAGCGCGGCCGCCGCGAGCGCGAGCACTATCAAGATCGTGATCACGGTTTGCATCGGATCACTCCTGCCGATCCGTTTCGCCGTGCGGACGCAGCAGCCGGGTGAAGACGAGCACACCGGTCGGCGAGACGACCGCCAGCACCAGCGGGACAATCAGGTAGGAACTCTGCCCCGACATCATCGACAGCGCCACCGTGATCATGATCATCACCACGCTGACCAGTTGCAGCCCGATCAGCCGTTGCAGGCTGCTGCCGGACGCGGCCCGGGCGATGCCGGGTGCCAGCCCGAGCACCGCGAGCAGCACGATCGCCCCAGCCCAGATCATGCCTCGGCCCAGATCATGACTCGGTCGCCCGGCGGTCAAGATCGGGCCAGCCACCGACGAGTTGGTGCAGCAGCACCGTGCGGGTGCCGGGGTCCTGGTCGACGGCGATCGCGCCCGGGGTGGCAGAGACGGCGAGGACGCCGCCGACCCGGCGGGCCACAGTCGCGGCGTCCTCGCCGGACAGCAACCGGCGGCGTACCAGACGTTGCGACGGGTCGACGTCCGGGCGCCCGTGTCGCAGCGAGTCGATCAGCCAGCCCAGCACTCGGCCGACGTCCAGTGCGGCGGCCATCGGCACCAGCGCTACCCAGCGGAGCCAGTCGGCGACAGGTCTCCAGGCCAGTCCCATCGCCCGCCGAGCCGCCCGCGCGAGCACGGCGACCAGCGCCGCCGCCCCCGCGCCGGCCACCAGCTCCGCCGGCGACGCCGAGGACAAGGTGACGATCCAGGTGAGCACGCCGGCGGCGAACCAGACGATCAGTTCGTACGCCGCCCGGCGGACTCGTCCCATCGCCCCAGATCGCATGATGCATCGCCTCCACACTCGACCCGAGATCCACCGGTTCGGGTACCCAACCGGCGGGCTCGTTACACATCGACGCAGTTACACCAGAGCACGACCGGGTATCTCCACGGTTGACTCAGTCCGCAGACCAACCGTGATGGGGTGATGACATGCCGGGGAGAAAACCGGGACCCAGCGTGAAGGACGACGAGTTGTACGAGCGGTTGCGAGACGAGGGCAACAGCAAGCAGAAGTCAGCTCGGATCGCGAATCAGGCCGCCAAGAGTTCGCGCTCCAAGGTCGGCAAGAAGGGCGGCAACTCCGGCAGTTACGACGACTGGTCCAAGTCCGAGCTGTACCAGCGGGCCAAGGAGGTCGGGATCGACGGCCGATCCTCGATGAGCAAGTCCGAGTTGATCTCCGCGCTGCGCAACAGCTGAGGCTCGCCACCCGCCGTGAACACCATCACCCGCTGATCGCCCGATATCGCCGTTCGCGCCGCGATTTCGGTCCATGAGCGGGTGATTGTGTTCACCGGGCCTTGTGCTCATGACGTCGGCGGCTCGGCGGCGTCGCTGCCGGACGCGGAGCCCTGATCGTGTTCGGGGATCTTGCCGTGGATGAGGACCGACCAGGCGATCTTGATGGCTTGCCGCTTGGTGGAGTTGTGCAGGATCGCTTTCACCTCGGCTCCTGCGGCGACGAGGCCGATCAGGCCGGCCAGCGTCTGTACCACCACGATGACGGCGGTCACGGTGGCAACGGACGGGCCGCTGCTCGGCCCGCCGAGAAGGTCGGCGATCGGCGCCGACAGGATCCAGAACGGCAGCCACCAGAACAGGATCAGCGCCACGCCGATCCGCAGCCGTACCGGTCGGACGGTGCGGCCCTGCTTCGGAACTGTCGGCTGCGGCTCGGTTGCATCCGGCTGGGGCAATCTGGGCTCCTTCTCGTGGGTGACTGCAGTCATCGCGGTTCCTATACTCGCGCAGATGTCCCATCCGCTGTTGCAGCCGGCTACCCGGGAACTGATCGAGGCGGCGGTGTCGGCCGACCTCGGGCGCAGTTGGCGGGTCGGGTCGTGGACCGACCTCGCCGATCGGGCGTCCCATCCGGCCCTCGTACTGCGCGATGACGGATTCGCCGTCTTCGCCAAGCACGCCGCCGGGGCCGACGGTGCGGCTCAACTCGGCGTCGAACTCGACGGGCTGAGACTGATCGGTGATCGCTCCGGCGTCGACGTCCCGGCGCCGGTGGCCGGCGGACGCGTCGAGCTTCCGGACGGCTCGGCGGTGATGCTGGTGCAGGCGCTGGACGAACGGGCCGATCGGCACCCGGCGGACTGGCGAGCGATCGGACGCGCGCTGGCACGCATCCATCGGGTGACCGGCGAGACGTTCGGCAGCACCGAGGACGGTTACTTCGGCCCGCTGTCGCAGGACAACCGTCCGGTCGACTCCGACGAGTGGACGGAGTTCTATGCCGTCCGCCGGGTGCTGCCGTGGCTACGCACCGCCCGCGACGCCGACGCGATCGATGCCGCGACGGTGGCTCGGATGGAGACGCTGGTCGGCCGACTGCCGGAGTTGGCCGGTCCCCGGACCTCGCCGCGGTTGCTGCACGGTGACGCCCAGCATCACAACTTCGTCAGTACGGCCAAGGGTGCGGTGGTGATCGACCCGTCGCCCTACTTCGGCCATCCCGAACTGGACCTGGCGCTGCTGGACTACTTCTCGCCGGTACCGCCGCAGACCTGGGCGGGCTACCAGGAGATCGCGCCGATCGATCCCGGGTTTGCCGAGCGGCGCGAGTTGTGGCGCATCTTCGCCTACCTGGCCGTCCTCACCGTCGACGGCGACAATGACTTCGGCCGGCGCTTCCGCGGCCGGCTGACCGCAGCACTGGATCACTACCTCGGCTGAGGCTGAGCGTGCATCCGGGCTCAGGATCCGGATGCGTCGCCGCCGCTCTGGTGGGCACCCTGTTGATTCCAACGGCGTACGGCGCGGCGGGCCGGGCCGGTGATCCGGGTGAAGGCGTCGGAGGTGACGCCGCGGGCGGCCCGGAATCCGGGTTGTTGATCATCGCCCGGCCCGGGCAGCAGCCGGCCGGCCCAGCCCAGCAGCAGCCCGACCGCCTCCGGTGACAGTCGGTAGAGCAGATCACCCGCCAGGGCCGGCAGGGTGAAGATGATCTTGCTGCGGCCGCGCAGCACCCCGCCGACGATGATCTTGGCGGCCCGGTCGGCCTCGATCGAGATGACCGGGAGGGCGGACAGTGCGGTGAACCAGGCGTACTCGTTGCCGGGCTGACCGCTGTAGTCCGCATGCCAGTGTCCGCCGGTCCGCATCAGGCCCGGGATGATGGTGCTGACCGAGATGCCGCTGCCGCGCAGTTCCTCGGTGAGGCCGCGGCTGAAGCCAAGCGCACCGAACTTCGCGGCCGTGTAGGGCACCAGATGCGGGACCGGGATCAGCCCGGCGATCGAGGTGACGATGCCGATCCGGCCGTCACCTCGTACCTGCATCGACGGCAGCACGGCGTGCACCACGTTGATCGGACCGCGCAACATGATGTCGATCGACTGGTCGTAGTCCTCGGCCCGCTGCGGCAGCGGCCCGACCTTCATCAATCCGGCGACGGCGATCACGGTGTCGATCGATCCCCACGTCGCCTCGACCTCGGCGACCACGTCGCGAGCGGCGACGGGGTCGCGGACGTCGTGCACGATGGTGCGGACGGAGACGCCGTCGGCCTGCAGCAGTTCGCGGGCGCGTTCCAGGTCGGCCGCGGTCCGGGCCGTGATGACCACCCGATAGCCGGCCAGACCGAGTTCGCGGGCCAGCGCCAGCCCGAGACCCCGGGACGCTCCGGCGACCCAGGCGACCGGTGCGCCGAACCCGCGAGGGACCTCGGAACCGGGACGCTGATCGCTCATGTGCGCATCGGTACCCCGGGCACGCCGCCGCAAACCGAGCAGCCGGTCGGGCAGCTGCGTTAGTGATCGCGGCAACGGGGTACCAGAACGGCAATCCAGTCCGCACCAGATGGCCCGGACATCTTGACCTGATGATCCGGCCCGGAGCAGACTGACCCCAACGAGCCACTCATTGCGCAGTGGCGGAAATTGCATGCGACACCAGCCCAGCCTTCACACAGTGTCGCCGCAAGGAGCGCGGCCCTCATCCGGTTCCGCCGGGTGCGGGCCGTGTTCTTGCGCCCGATCTCGTCAGAGCCGTCGCAGCGCCTGGTTCTCGACCCGGATCCGCCAGGCGAGAATCGCCGCATTCCCTGTGCTGAAAGCGATTGCGGTGATCCAAGCCGATCCGACCAGCGGCAACGCGAACCCTTCGACGACCACTGCGAGATAGTTCGGATGCGGCAGCAGCCGGTAGGGGCCGCGCCGCCGCCGGCCGAGTCCCGGGACGACGATGACCCGGGTGTTCCACTGCGGGCCGAGCGTGCTGATGCACCACCAGCGCAGTCCCTGCGCCAGCAGCACCACGATCAGCATGGTGAGGCTGAGCGCGGGCCGCAGCGGGGGATCGCGGAGCCAGTTCTCGAGGATGCTGCCGGCCAGCAGCCCGATCTGGAGCAGCACGATGATCGGGTAGTGACCGGCCCCGTACTCGATCCCGCCGGCGGCCAGCGCCCGGCGCCGGTTCCGCCGGGCGACGTTCAGCTCGGCCAGGCGTTCGGCTGCCACCAGCAGCACCAGCAGAGTGAACCACCAGTTGTGTGCAGCCACGCTCACACCTGCAGCAGAACCATTTCCAGGCTGAAGCCCGGGCCGAGCGCGAGCATCAACCCGTACGAGCCCGGCCGCGGCGTCCGGTGGCGCAGCGTGTCCGCCAGCACATGCAGCACCGAGGCCGAGGAGATGTTGCCGATCTCGGTCAGCGATTCCCAGGTGACGTCCAGCTGTCCGTCACGAAGGTCGAGCGTCTCCTCGACCGCCTGCAACACCTTCGGCCCGCCCGGATGGCAGACCCAGAAGTCGATCTCCGGCACCGACAGACCATGATCACCGAGGAACCCGTCGACGTCGGCCCGCAACTCGGATCGGACCAGGTCGGGGATCTCGGCACCGAGCACGATCCGCAGGCCGCTGGCTCCGACGTCCCAGCCCATCGCGCGTTCGGTGTGCGGGTAGAGATGGCTGCGGCCGGCCACCACCCGTGGCGCCGGACCGGAGGGCGCGAGTCCGCCCGGCGCGAGTTCGGCGGCGCGCCGCGCTCCGGCCATCACGACCGCGGCCGCACCGTCGCCGAACAGTCCGCTGGCGATCAGGTTGGCCGTCGACGTGTCCGCCCGCTGCAGGGTCAGCGAGCACAACTCCACCGACAGCAGCACCGCGACAGCATCCGGGTGGCCGAGCAGGTAGTCGGCGACCCGGGCCACCCCGGCGGCACCGGCCACGCAGCCCAGTCCGACCACCGGCAGCCGTTTGACGTCGGAACGGATCCCGGCCGCCGGCGCGATCCGCGCCTCCAGCGACGGCACCGCCAGACCGGTGGTGGTCGCGGTCATGATCAACTCCACTTCGCCGGGCTCGACCGTCGCGTGCTCGAGGGCGCGACGCAGCGCGGTGTCGGTGAGCGCGGTGGCCTCGTTGATGAACGCGTCGTTGGCGGTGTCGAAGTCGTGCAGATCCGCGTACTTCTCGATCGGCAGGGCGAGATGCCGGTACTGCACGCCGGCGTTGCCGTGCACCTTGCGCAACAGGCCCTGCTTCAGCCCTTGTACGCCGACGAAATCGGCGAAGGCGTCGGTGAGTTGCTGTTGCGGATAGCGGTGCTGGGGAAGCACCGGTTCGGTGCTGACGATACGTGGGAGGTTGATCATGAGTCGATTTCCGATCTATGGATCGTCAAACAGCATAGGTCGCGGCCGCGTCCGACCGCAGGGTGAGCCCGTGGCCCGGTCCGGGTCCGGGGGTGACGATGCCGCCGTCGGGATCAAGGGTGCCGTCGAACAATTCGGATTCGATCCGGTCATGATCGACGAACCACTCGATGTGGCGGAAGTTCTGGGTCGCGGCGCCGGCGTACACCGACAGATTCGGCGCGCAGTGCGCGGAGACCTGCCGGTTGGCGGCAGCGGCCACGGCACTGATCCGCCGCCACTCGGTGAAGCCGCCGCAGCGGGTCAGGTCGACCTGCAGGCAGTCGACACAGGGCAGCATCCGGGCGAAGTACGGCAGGTCGTAGCCGTATTCGCCGGCCGCGATGTCGGCGCTGCAGCAATCCCGCAGCATCGCCAGTCCGGCAAGATCATCACTGCTCACCGGTTCCTCGAACCAGATCGCCCCGACCTCGTCCAGCGCGCTGCCGACGCGCTTGGCCTGGCCGATGCTGTAGCCGCCGTTGGCGTCCACGTAGAGCTCGACGTCGTCGCCGATGGTCTGCCGGGCCAGCCGCATCCGTTCCAGGTCCCGGTCCACCCGACGGCCGCCGGACTCGCCGATCTTGATCTTGACCCGCGGCAGTCGCCGGCGCACGGTCCAGTCCCGAAGTTGATCAACGAGCTGATCCTCGGTCTGGCTGGTGAAGCCGCCGCTGCCGTACAACGCGACCTGATCGTGACAGCGTCCGAGCAGCCGATCGATCGGCAGCCCGAGCAGCCGGGCAGCGGCATCGGTGAGTGCGATGTCGACCGCTGAGATCGAGCAGGACACCAGCCCGGGCCGACCGAGGTTGCGGATCTTGTGTTGCATCGCCGACCAGGCAGCCGGTACGTCCAGCACCGGCTTGTCCATGATCGTTTCGGTCAGCTTGCCCTTGATCAACTCCACGCAGGACGTGTCCGCGTAGGTCCAGCCCAGACCCTCGACTTCGCTGTTGTGGCAGGAGATTCGGACGACGACCATGGTGGTCGCGTCCCAGCTCAGCGTGCCGTCCGCCTCCGGTTGCGGCGTCGGGATCTGGTACGCCCGGGCGTCGACCGCGGCGATCGTCGGCCCGGGGCCGAACTCCTCGCGCCGCGTCCCGTCCAGGATCATCAGGACTTGCTGCGGTCCGGACGCAGCTCCTGCAGCTTGGTCTTCGCACCCTGGACCATCACGTGCAACGCGTCCGGATCGCCCTTCAGCAACGACTTCGCCGTCGACTTCATCTGGTCGAAGGTGGCGTGCGGCGGGATCGGCGGCACCTCGGGATCGCAGCGGACGTCCAGCACCGTCGGCACGGTGGCGCTGAACGCCCGATCCCACGCTCCGCCGAGCTGCTCCGGGTCGTCGATGGCCACCGCCTCCAGGCCGAGCGATGTGGCGAAGCCGGCGTAGTCGACATCCGGCAGCGACTGCGACTCGGTGAACTTCGGCGCACCGCTCATCGCCCGCAACTCCCAGGTGACCTGGTTCAGATCGTTGTTGTGGAAGACACAGACGATGCAGCGCGGATCCTGCCAGTCCCGGAAGTAGCGCGAGATGGTGATCAACTCGGCCATCCCGTTCATCTGCATCGCGCCGTCGCCGACCAGTGCGATCGCCGGCCGGTCCGGATGGGCGAACTTCGCGCCGATCGCGTACGGGACGCCGGGGCCCATCGTCGCCAGGGTGCCAGACAGTGAGGACCGGATCCCGTTCCTGATCTTGAGATTGCGGGCGTACCAGTTGGTCGACGATCCGGAATCCGCTGTGACCATGGCGTTGTCGGGGATCCGCTCGCTCAGTTCGGAGACCACCCGCATCGGGTTCACCGGGTCGGCTTCGGTGGCGGTTTCATGATCGACCGAGTCCCACCACGAACTGACGTTCTTGGTCACGGTGTCCCGCCAGGACTGGTCGGACTTCTTCTCGATCATCGGCAACAGGGCCTGCAGAGTCGCCCGGCTGTCGCCGACCAGGTTGACCTCGGTCGGGTAGCGCATGCCGATGAAGCGACCGTCCAGATCGATCTGCACCGCGCGCGCTTGATCGAGTTCGGGCAGGAACTGGGAGTAGGGGAAGTTGCTGCCGATCATGATCAACGTGTCGCAGTCGCGCATCAACTCATAACTCGGCCGGGTGCCGAGCAGCCCGATCGAGCCGGTCACGTACGGCAGCGTGTCGTCGAGAACGTCCTTGCCCAGCAAGGCTTTCGCGACCCCGGCGCCGGTCAGCTCGGCGAGCTGCTTGACCTCATCGGCGGCGGCGCGAGCACCCTGGCCCGCCAGGATCGCCACCTTCTCCCCGGCGTTGATCACCTCGGCAGCTGCCTGTAGGTCGGAGGAGGATGGCACCGGCGTGCCCCAGGCGGTGCCCGGAGGGCTGGACGGGACCTGCTTGAAGGCGTGCTCCGGCGGTGTGTACTCCTCCTCCTGGAGGTCGGCCGGGATGATCAACGCCGTGGGTGAGCGCGTCGCCTCGGCCGTCCGGATGGCCCGGTCCAGGGCGTTCGGCAGCTGGGACGGCACGTTCACCTCGACCAGATACTCCGCGGCGACGTCCTTGAACAGCGACTGCAGGTCGACCTCCTGCTGATAGCTGCCGCCCATCGCGCTGCGAGCGGTCTGGCCGACGATGGCGACCACCGGAGCATGATCGAGTTTGGCGTCGTACAAGCCGTTCAGCAGATGGATCGCGCCCGGTCCGGAGGTGGCCATGCAGACGGCGACCCGGCCGCTGAACTTGGCGTAGCCGACGGCGGAGAAGGCCGCCATCTCCTCGTGCCGCGCCTGGACGAACTTGGGTTGGTTCTCCGCCCGGCCGAAGGAGGCGATGATGCCGTTGATGCCGTCCCCCGGGTAGCCGAACACCTGCTCCACACCCCACTCCCGCAACCGCTGCAGCAGGTAGTCGCCAACTGTCTGAGCCATGCCTCGCTCCTTCGATCCCGTCGTTGCGTAGTCACTCACCGGCCCGTACCCGCGGCAGTCGACCTCACACGGTCGGCTGCCGAGTGTGGGGGCGGGGGCAGCGGGTAACCAGAATCACCAGCGGGGTAACGGATTTCTTGTGCGCCGACAGGATCCACCCCGGACGACGAGACCGCGGGCCGATCGGTTCGATCGAGCCCGCTCGATCCTGGATGCAGGCTGAGAGAAGGAGGACAAGGTGAGCCAGGTCGTTGCGATCACCGGAGCATCTGCCGGTGTGGGACGTGCGGTGGCGCGGCTGTTCGCCGAGCGTGGCGCTCGGGTGGCGTTGATGGCGCGCGGCGAGAAGGGTTTGGCCGCCGCGGCCGAGGACGTCAGCGAGCGCGGCGGTGAGCCGATGACCATCGGCTTGGACGTGTCCGACGCCCAGGCGGTGGTGGACGCGGTGAACCGGATCGAGGAACGGTTCGGTCCGATCGACGTCTGGGTGAACGCCGCCTTCACCGGTGCGTTCGCGCGGCTGATCGACCTGACGCCGCAGGAGTTCCGGCGGGCCACCGAGGTCACCTATCTGGGGTACGTCCACGGCACCATGGCGGCGCTGAAGCCGATGGTGCAGCGCAACCGCGGCACCATCGTCCAGGTCGGTTCGGCGCTGGCCTACCGCGGCATTCCGTTGCAGTCGGCCTACTGCGGCGCAAAGCACGCGATCCAGGGATTCACCGAGTCGTTGCGCTGCGAGCTGTTGCATGATCGCAGCGCCGTCCGGGTGACCATGGTGCAGCTGCCTGCGGTGAACACCCCGCAGTTCTCCTGGCTGTTGTCGCGGCTGCCGAAGCAGGCCCAACCGGTGCCGCCGATCTACCAGCCCGAGGTGGCCGCGCGGGCGATCGTGTTCGCCGCCGATCATCCGCAACGACGCGAGTACTGGGTCGGCCGGAGCACGATGCTGACGCTGCTGGCCAACAAGATCGCGCCCGGACTGCTGGACCGCTATCTGGCTCGGACCGGTTTCTCGGGCCAGCAGACCGACCAGCCGCGGGACGAGGATCAGCCGGCCAACCTGTGGCATCCGGCCGACGGCGAGGGGGCGAAGGACTGGGGCGCGCACGGGATCTTCGACGACCGCGCTCGGGACCGTGCTCCGGAGCAGTGGGTGAGTGAGCACCGTCGTCTGCTGCTCGGCCTGGCCGGAACCGCCGCCGCGGCCGGCGCCGGCGCCGCCGCCGTGCTCGGCCGGCGTCCGCGCCGCCGGACCGCCGGCTGATCCGCCACGTCGATCCTGGCCTTCGACCTCGTACGGCTCCGGTTCGGTGCGGGGCGGTTGGGTACGGGCCGGACACACGGATCACGCCGCGTGGGAGGAGAAGGTCGATGGCGTTGGGACCGAGCTGGCTGGCAACCACGGCCCGGGCGGTGGTGAATCTGCGGACCGGCCGCTTCGAGCGGACGATGTGCGCCGCGATGGCTGCGGGTGCGGTGGTGACCACGGCGGAGATCTACTTCGAGCACGATTCGGCCAGTTTCGGCAACCGGATGATGTGGCTGCCGATCGTGATCGGGCCGGTCGGCGCCGCCGCCGGTGTCGCCGGGGTGTTCAGCGCAAAGGCTGCCCACACCGTGCTTCCGCTGACGTCCATGATCATCGTGGCGAACGGGCTGCAGGGCACGTACCTGCATGTCCGCGGCATCTCCCAGAAGCCAGGGGGCTGGTCCAACGCCCGCTACAACATCGAGATGGGCCCGCCGTTGTTGGCGCCGCTGCTGGTGACGATGGTGGGCGGGATGGGTCTGCTGGCCGCGATCCTGCGCCGGGAGAAGACCCGGTGAGCCGACCGCTGCAACGGAAGGACGGCGTCACGCCCGGCGGGCACCAAGATCGATTCGCCGGCTTCGACGTGCTGGGGCAGACCCGGCACTGGGACCCGGTCACCGCCGGCGTCGTCCTGTCCCGGCTGTCGCTGCCCGGGCCGCTGCGTTTCTTCGACCTGACCGAGGAGGCGATCGCCCGGCCGCTGCTGGACGAGCTTCTTGATCAACACCAGGAACCGCGAGTGCCGGTGCTGGAGATGATCGACTCGCGGTTGGCCGGTGGCGAGGGCGACGGCTGGCGCTATGCCGAGTTGCCGGAGGACGGTGAAGCCTGGAAGCGATCCTTGCGATCCGTGGACGACGACGCCCGAGCCGGCTACGGAGCCGGTTTCGCCGAGTGCAGCCATGAGGATCGGCGCAAGCTGATCCAGGCCGTCCAGGATCTCGGCGACGGGGACTGGCACGGATTGAGGGCCGATCGGATCTGGTCGCTGTGGACCCGGTACGCCTGTACCGCGTTCTACTCCCACCCGTGGGCGTGGAACGAGATCGGCTTCTCCGGTCCTGCCTATCCGCGCGGCTACAAGGATGCACGGGTCGGCGGTCGGGAGCCGTTCGAGGTCGCCGACGCCGGCCCGCGCGGGACAGCGGATGATCGTCATCGCGACGATGATCACGATCGGGACGGGAAGACGCGATGATCACCGACACCGCCCAGGACTCCCGGGCAGGCCAGGGATCGCAGCCGAGACGGCGCAATCCGGCCAAGGAGTGGTTCGCAGCCCACGACGGGTCCGCCGACCGGGTCCGGGAACGGAACGCGTCGGCCTGGCTGCTGCCCGATGATCAACACCGGGTCAGTCAACGTCTCCGGGACCGGATGCGCCGCTATCGCACCGACGACGAGGTCGACGCGGTGATCGTCGGTTGCGGCGCGGGCGGCGGGGTCGCCGCGCAACGGCTCACCCGGGCCGGTTGGCGGGTGGTCGCGTTGGACGCCGGGCCGTTCTGGGACCCGGAGCAGGACTGGGTCTCCGACGAGTCCGGCTCGCATCACCTGTACTGGAACGAACCGCGAGTGATCGACGGCGACAACCCGGTGCCGTTGGGATCCAACAACTCGGGCCGAGGCGTCGGCGGGTCGATGATCCACTTCGCCGGGTTCGCGCCGCGCTTCCATCCCAGCGATTTCCACACCTACAGCGCCGACGGTGTCGGCGCGGACTGGCCGATCGACTACGCGGAGTTGCAGCCCTACTACGAGCAGCTGGAGGGCGAGTTGCCGGTGTCCGGCGAGGACTGGCCCTGGGGCGTGCCGCACACCTATCCGCACAGTGCACACCAGGTCGGCGGCAACGGCGAGATCTTCCTCCGCGGCGCGCACAAGATCGGGTTGCAGGCCAAGGTCGGGCCGGTCGCGATCACCAACGGACGGTTCGGCCATCGACCGCACTGCATCTATCGCGGTTTCTGCTTGCAGGGTTGCAAGGTCAACGCCAAGGCCTCGCCGTTGATCACCCACGTTCCGGACGCGATCGCCAACGGAGCCGAGATCCGCAGCGACGCCATGGTCACCCGGGTCGAAGTTGATCAGCGGACCGGCCGGGCGACCGGTGTCCGCTACCTGAAGGACGGGGTGGAGGAGTTCCAGCGCGCATCCGTGGTGATCGTCGCCGGCTATTCGATCGAGACGCCGCGACTGCTGTTGAACTCGACCTCCGCCAGGTTCCCCGACGGCCTGTGCAACGACCATGATCAAGTCGGCCGCTACCTGATGGTGCAGGGCGCTCCGCAGACCGCCGGCCGGTTCGCCGACGAGATCCGGATGTACAAGGCGCCGCCGCCGGAGGTGTCCAGCGAAGTCTTCTACGAAACGGATCCGAGCAAGCCCTACAAGCGCGGCTTCTCGGTGCAGACGGTGTCGCCGCTGCCGATCACCTGGGCCGAACACGTGGCCGGCCAAGGTCACTGGGGCGCTGACCTCCGCGAGCAGATGCGCGGCTACGTGCACTGGGCCGTGCTCGGCGCGCTGTGCGAATTCCTGCCCCGGGCGGAGAACCGCATCAGGTTGGACCGGGAGACCGACCGGTACGGTCTGCCGGTGGCTCGGTTCACGTACAGCCAGTGCGACAACGACAAGCAGCTGCTGCAGGCGGCGCAGCAGGTGATGGAGGAGATCCTGACCGCGGCCGGCGCACAGGAGCTGGTCACCTTCACGCGCAACGCGCACCTGGTCGGCGGTGCCCGGATGGCTGCCGACGAGCGGCACGGTGTGGTTGACCGAAGCTGTACGACGTTTGCGGTGCCGAATCTCTACATCATGGACGGCAGTGTGCTGCCGACCCAGGGCTCGGCCAATCCGGCTCTGACGATCATGGCGAACTCCGCCCGTGCCTGCGATCTGCTCACCGGCCGGCGATCATGATCAACAGTCTTCGGTCTCGGGCCGGAACATCGACTCGGTGTCCAGTCGGAGCACCTCGATCATGCCGAGATGCGTCCAGCTGGTTCCGGCGGTGGAGTGCGCGGTGAACAGTTGCGGCTCGCCGTCGGCGTCGTACAACTCGGCCGCGATGACGAAGGCGCCGACCATGCCGCCCGGTACGTGGCCTGCCAGCGCATCACGGACCTCCTCCACGATCGTGTCGGAGTTGTCCATGGAACTCTCCTTCGGTGTCTCGGCTACATCACGTCCTGACAGCTACCCGCGCCGTCGGCCGGGTAAACGTGGGCTGCCCGGTCCTCGGACTTCTGTTCGCATCGGGGGGCCCGCGATGCCGAACGACCGCTCCAGGGCCGAGTTCACCGTCAGTGGGTCGCCGCCCTGATCATGAATGCCGCCGTTCTTCACCAGCCCTTCGGCCAGCGTCCGGAGTTTGACGTTGTGGTTCTGGGAGAAGCGCCGCAGCACCTCGAACGACTGGTCCAGGGTCAGCCCGAACCGCTGCATCAACATCCCCTGGGCGACGCCGATCACCTGCCGGGACCGGATCGCGGTACGCAACTCCTCCCGGGTCCGGGCGCCGCTGAGGGCGGTGCCCGCGTGCCGGGCGAAGATGCTGGCGATCGCCAGGTCCGTGTTGTCAAAGGCATCCGGGGCGATCGCATACAGATTCAGCGCCGCGAACGCATGTTGATCACCGGTCGGATCCAGCCGCAGGCTGAGCACCGAACGGATGCCCAGCTGGGCCGCTCGCGGAGCCCATTGCGGCCAGCGCGTCTCCAGTTCCAGATCCGGGATCAGATACGTGTCGAGGTTCCACACGGCCGCCACACACGGGCCCTCGTCGAACTGATACTGCAGCCGGTCGGCCTCGATCACGATCGGCCCGGTGCTGGCGGGCGTCGACAGCTGACCGTCGGGCTTGCGTTGGGTGATGCCGCAGTAGTCGCAGGCCTCGATGGTCTCGACCGCCAGCGCGACGATCCGCTCCAGAGTCGGCTGCTCCTGGCTGCGACTCATCTCCTCGCTGAGCTGCGCGAACTCGTCTGCGTATTTCAGTTCCGGGCTGTCGTACGCCGGCTCGGTGACGGTGCTTTCCAGTTCCGGCGTGTCCATCTCAGTCGTTCTCCCAGGAGGGTGTTGACGGTGCGAGGAGGCGCTCGTACCCGGGAGCGCCCGGTTCGATGCTGATAACGCTAGTCTCCCGGATATCGATTTGGTTCGTGGGCTGGTCTGCGGAATCGTTGGCCCGTGCTAGTCGTACGGGATGTCGAAGTTCGGGTGGGCGCCAGGCTGTTGCTGGAAAAGGCGTCCTTCCAGGTCGCTCCCGGCGACAAGATCGGCCTGGTCGGGCGCAACGGCGCCGGGAAGACAACCCTGACGAAGATTCTGGCCGGCGCCGGCCAGCCGACGTCGGGGACGATCAGTCACACCGGCAGCGTCGGTTATCTGCCGCAGGATCCGCGTACCGGCGACCCCGAGGTGCTGGCCAAGAACCGGATCTTGTCCGCCCGCGGCCTGGACACCGTGATCAGCAGGATGCGCCGGACCGAGGAGGAGATGGCGTCCACCGACCCGGCGATCCAGGAACGGGCGATGGAACGCTACGCCCGGGTGGAGGCGGAGTTGACCGCAGCCGGTGGCTACGCCGCCGAGGCCGAAGCGGCCCGGATCTCGGCCAACCTCGGACTGCCCGACCGGGTGCTGAGCCAGCCGCTGCGGACGCTGTCCGGCGGGCAGCGGCGCCGGATCGAACTGGCCCGGATCCTCTTCTCCGACGCCGACATTATGTTGCTGGACGAGCCGACCAACCACCTGGACGCGGACTCGATCTCGTGGCTGCGCTCGTACTTGATCAACTACTCCGGCGGGCTGATGGTGATCAGCCACGACACCGAGTTGCTGGAACAGACCGTCAACAAGGTGTTCCACCTGGATGCGAACCGGTCCCTGCTGGACGTCTACTCGATGAACTGGAAGCGCTACCTGCAGCAGCGTGCCACCGACGAGGAACGGCGTCGCCGCGAACGCAAGAACGCCGAACGCAAGGCGGATCGGCTGTTCGCGCAGGCCGAGAAGATGGGCGCCAAGGCGACCAAGGCGGTGGCGGCCAAGAACATGGCCCGGCGGGCGGAACGACTGCTGTCCGGGCTGGAGGCCGAACGGGTCCAGGATCGGGTGGCCAAGATCAAACTTCCCGAGCCGGCACCCTGCGGTCGTACCCCGCTGACTGCATCCGGGTTGAGCAAGGCCTACGGCTCGTTGGAGGTCTTCGCCGGCGTTGATCTGGCCATCGACCGCGGCAGCCGGGTGGTGATCTTGGGGCTGAACGGCGCAGGAAAGACAACCCTGTTGCGGATTCTGGCCGGTCTGGGCGAGCCGGACACCGGTGAGGTGCACCCGGGGCACGGGCTCAAGCTCGGCTACTACGCCCAGGAGCACGAGACGCTGGACGTCGAGCGCACTGTGCTGGAGAACATGAAGCGGGCCTCGCCGGAGCTGAACGAGACCGAGGTGCGCAAGGTGCTCGGCTCGTTCCTGTTCACCGGTGACGATGTGGAGAAGAAGGCCGAGGTACTGTCCGGCGGCGAGAAGACCCGGCTGGCGTTGGCCACTCTGGTGGTCTCCAGCGCCAACGTGCTGTTGCTGGACGAGCCGACCAACAACCTCGATCCTGCTTCCCGGGAAGAGATCCTGGCCGCCATCCACTCCTACGCCGGCGCGATCGTGTTGGTCACCCACGACGAGGGCGCCGTGGAGGCGCTGGAGCCGGATCGGGTGCTGGTGCTGCCCGACGGCACCGAAGACCTGTGGACCGCCGAGTACGCCGAGTTGATCACCCTCGCCTGATCGACCCAGCGCAGCTCTCGGGCAGGCGACACGGCGATCAAGGCCCGCGATCCCTGAATTGTCGAAGGATGATCGCCAGGGGTTCCGGATGGCGGCTCGGGGTCGCTGAACAGGGGCGCGCGGGGCGATCACCTCGTTGACGGACAACGGGTCTCGAGCCGACGCCATCAGAAACTCGACCGAGAGGATGCGGAAGCGCCAGGTTCTGCAATCGTCGTTGGGGTCGAGCCCACGTTGGTTGGAACGAACCACGCGGCACGGCCCGGGTAGAGAACCCCATGGCGGATGGAAACGAGGCCACTCGGGACGATCGTGCAGGGAATCCAACTCTGGATGGAAAACGAACGCCGTCCGGGCTTGAGCCTGCGACGGAACCCAACTCCGGATGGAAAACGCACCCGGCTGCGGGCCGCACAGGCCGGCGCGGGCCACGAGTGCCGCTCGACAACCCCGGGTGGCGGTCGACGGGACGCGGACAGGACGTACGAGCAGGGTTCGCAGAAGCGGTATGTCCACCCAACACGCGCACCACGCCGACGACCCACGGCGGACGAGCGGGAGTCGCGGCGATGAGCGCGATCTCGAGCACCGGCAGCAGCTGATGGCCGGTCAAGTTGATCATTGCCGATATTGCTTCGCTCCTTGCGGTCCGTGATCAACTCCTGCATTGTCGATCATGGACGCGGAGAGATCCTCGATGATCAACAGCGTACGGCTGATTCGGCGGCATCATGATCAGTCGAGTGGCCGGTGTTGATCACTCGGATCTGCGGTGAACTAGCACAAAAAGACCCGCCGGGTGCTAGAAATGATTGATCATTGATCATGAAAGAACGATCATGGTTCGTGAAGACATGAGGCTGACGCGTCATCGAGCAACCGCTTGGTGACTGGAAACCCAGGAGGAAGAGTGGCCAAGGCACTAGCTAAGGGTTCTCGGATCACCGGTTCACAGCGAGACACCCTCGCATCCCAGTTCGCCAAGCGCTACACGGCTGGCGAGAGCATCCGCAAGATCGCCGAGGACTCCGGTCGTTCGTTCGGTTTCGTCCATGGCGTGCTGGCCGAGTCGGGGGTCGCGTTGCGCGGCCGCGGCGGTGCCACGCGCGGGGCGAAGAAGGCGGCGACCAAGAAGGCACCGGCAAAGAAGGCACCCGCGAAGACCGCTGCGAAGAAGGCACCGGCCAAGAAGGCACCGGCAAAGAAGGCACCCGCGAAGACCGCTGCGAAGAAGGCACCGGCCAAGAAGACCACCGCCAAGAAGGCACCCGCGAAGACCGCTGCGAAGAAGGCACCGGCCAAGAAGACCACTGCCAAGAAGGCACCGGCGAAGAAGACCACTGCCAAGAAGACGGCGGCCAAGAAGACCACCACCAAGAAGGCACCGGCGAAGAAGAGCGCTCGGCGTTGATCGTTTCCCGCCGATCGGAATAGTTCGCCGTAGGACACACGTTGGCCCGGGCATCGGACACGATGTCCGGGCCGACGCCTGTCGTGATCAAGTAGGTGCGAGGTGAGGCGAATGAGCATGCGAGGATCGGCCGGATTCAGCATGGGACGAATGTCCCGCAATGATCGTGAAGTGCTGTCCCACCGGCTGAAGAAGGGCCTGCTGCGGCGGGTGATCAGATTCGGCAGCCGGTATCGCTGGCAGGTGTTCGCGCTGTTGATCGTGGTGATCGTCGACGCCGCGATCGGCGTCGTACCACCGCTGTTGTTCAAGGACATCATCGACCACGGCGTACTCGGCAAGGACTACCGGCTGGTGGTCTGGTTGGCCGTCCTGGTCGCCTTGCTCGCCGTCGCCGACGCCGGCCTGTCGGTCTTGCAGCGTTGGTATTCCTCCCGCGTCGGCGAAGGATTGATCTTCGACCTGCGGACTCAGGTCTACGACCACGTTCAGCGGATGCCGCTGGCATTCTTCAGCCGCACCCAGACCGGCAAGCTGGTGTCCCGGCTCAATTCCGATGTGATCGGTGCCCAGCAGGCGTTCACCTCGACCATGATCACGGTGGTGTCCAGCTCGATCACGTTGATCACCACCCTGGTGGCGATGTTGCTGCTGAGTTGGCAGTTGACCCTGGCGGCGTTGGTGTTGTTGCCGATCTTCCTCATCCCGGCTCGGATCATGGGCCGCAAGCTGGCCGGGCTGACTCGCGAGCAGATGCAGTTCAACGGCGAACTGGCCGAGACGATGACCGAGCGGTTCAGCGTCAGCGGGGCCTTGCTGGTCAAGCTGTTCGGCCGTCCCGCCGACGAGCACGAGACCTTCTCGACCCGCGCCGGCGCGGTCCGCGACGTGTCGGTCAAGATCGCCATGAACGGACGGCTCTTCGTCACCGCGCTGACCCTGGTCGCGGCGTTGGCCACCGCACTGGTGTACGGGGTGGGCGGCGTGATCGCGATCGGCGGCGCGTTGACGGTGGGCACGCTGACCGCGCTGGCCGGGCTGCTGTCGCGGCTGTACGGTCCACTGACCCAACTCACCAACGTACGCATCGATGTGATGACCGCGCTGGTCAGCTTCGAGCGGGTGTTCGAGGTCCTCGACCTGGAGCCGATGATCGCCGACCGGGACGATGCTCGGCCCTACGCCGGGCCGGCCACGGTCGAATTCGATCATGTCGCCTTCACCTATCCGCGGCCGGACGAGGTGTCGCTGGCCAGCCTGGAACTGATCGCGACCACCGAACAGCGACCCGACAACCCGGTCTTGTACGACGTCGACTTCCGTGCCGAGGCAGGCCAGACGGTGGCCCTGGTCGGTCCGTCGGGCGCCGGCAAGACCACCATCACCCATCTGGTGGCCCGGCTCTACGACGCGTCGGCGGGTGAGGTCCGGGTCGGCGGCGCCGACGTCCGCGACCTGGAGCAGGCCTCGCTGCATCGGGCCGTCGGCTACGTCACCCAGGACGCCCACCTCTTTCACGACACGATCAAGAACAATCTCGCCTACGCCCGGCCGGCGGCATCGGAGGAGGAGATGTGGCAGGCGTTGCGGGCGGCCCAGGTCGGTGAACTTGTCGCGTCGCTGCCCGACGGCCTGGACACCGTGGTGGGCGAGCGCGGTTACCGGCTGTCCGGCGGTGAACGGCAGCGTCTGGCGATCGCCCGGCTGCTGCTGAAGGCACCGCCGATCGTGGTCCTGGACGAGGCGACCGCACACCTGGACTCCGAGTCCGAGGTCGCCGTCCAGCAGGCCCTGGACCGGGCGATGGAGGGCCGGACCAGTCTGGTGATCGCGCACCGGCTGTCCACCGTCCGCAACGCGGATCAGATCCTGGTTGTTGATCATGGTCGGATCGTCGAGTCCGGCAGCCATGATCAGCTGCTGGCGGCCGGCGGTCTGTACGCCGAGCTCTACCGCACTCAATTCCAGACCGATGGGCGACCACTCGTGCTCGAAGATCGCGTCGTCGACGAGGCTTCCCGCTGAAATCGCCGTGGTTCTGATAGCCATAGATCACGTACAGCTGTCCGACCTCACCGATAACGGGTGAGGTCGATGAGTAGATGTGACCGGATGGATGCAGAACTATGGCGAATTCGAATCCAGCGAGCAGTTTCATCGTCGAGCAGCAACAGGCCCTGCGTGACCGACTGCCGTTCTCCGACACCACAGACTTCGACAACGCGCAGCGCGGCCTGCTCGGCCGGCTGGAGCCGTGTCAGGTCGACGACGCTGACGGCAACTCGGTCTGGGACAACGCGTCGTACGCGTTCCTGCAGGGTGACGCCCCGGACACGGTGAACCCGAGCCTGTGGCGGCAGTCGACCCTGGTGGCCACTGACGGCCTGTTCGAGGTGGTCGAGGGCATCTACCAGGTCCGCGGCCTGGACCTGTCCAACATCAGTTTCATCGAGGGCGAGCGCGGCGTGATCATCATCGATCCGCTGATCTCCACCGAGACCGCCGCTGCCGCCTTGGCGCTCTATCGCGAGCACCGCGGCGATCGGCCGGTCACCGGCGTGATCTACACCCACTGCCATGTCGACCATTTCGGCGGCGTCAAGGGTGTCACCACCCAGGAGGACGTCGACGCCGGGCGGGTGGTCGTGTTGGCGCCGGAAGGTTTCGTCGAGCACGCGGTCTCCGAGAACGTCTACGCCGGCACCGCGATGGGTCGCCGCGCCGGCTACATGTACGGCGCCGCGCTGGACCGCGGGCCGCAGGGCGCCGTCGGCGCCGGACTGGGACAGACGACCTCCACCGGGGCCGTGACGCTGATCGCGCCGACCCTGGAGATCACCAAGACCGGCCAGGAGGAGGTCGTCGACGGGGTCCGGATCGTCTTCCAGATGGCGCCCAACACCGAGGCGCCGGCCGAGATGCTGTTCTACTTCCCCGACCACAAGGCGCTCTGCGCGGCCGAGGACGCAACCCACACACTGCACAATCTGCTGACCCTGCGCGGCGCCGTGGTCCGCGACCCGCACGCCTGGTCGAACTACCTGACCGAAACCATCGACCTGTTCGGCGGCAAGGCCGAGGCCGTCTTCGCCTCGCACCACTGGCCGACCTGGGGTGCCGAGCGGGTGGTCGACTTCCTGACCACCCAGCGCGACCTGTACGCCTACCTGCACGATCAGACCCTGCGGATGCTCAACAAGGGCTGACCGGCGTCGAGATCGCCGAAGAGATCGAGCTCCCGCCGGCGCTGGAGAACGCCTGGAACACGCGGGGCTACTACGGCTCGGTCAGCCACGACGTGAAGGCGATCTACCAGCGCTACATGGGCTGGTTCGACGGCAACCCGGCCAACCTGTGGAAGCACACCCCGACCGAGGCCGGCAAGCGGTACGTCGAGTTCATGGGCGGTGCGGACGCTGTTGTGGAGAAGGCCCAGGCATCGTACGACGCCGGTGACTACCGCTGGGTGGCCGAGGTCGTCGGCCACGTCGTCTTCGCCGAACCTGATCACGCCGCCGCCCGCAAGCTGCTGGCCGACACGTACGCAGCTCGGCTACGGCTCCGAGAACGGCACCTGGCGCAACTTCTACCTGTCCGGCACGTACGAGTTGCGCCAGGGCCAGTTCGGTACGCCGACGGTGACGGCGGCGCCCGACGTGATCGCGCACCTGAGCCCGCAGATGCTGTTCGACGCGATCGCGATCCAGATCAACGGGCCGAAGGCGTGGGACGAGAAGCTCAGCATCGACGTGGTGCTGACCGACGCCGACGAACGGTTCCGGCTGCGGCTGTCCAACGGGGCGCTGACCTACTCCAGTGCCGCCCAGTCGGGCGATGCGGATCTGACCCTGACCACCACCAAGGCGGCGCTGCCGGCCCTCGCGCAGCCGACCGCGGAGTCACTGGCACAAGCCGGTGTCGAGGTCTCCGGCGACGCCGACGTGCTCGCCCGGCTGGCTGCGGTGCTCGATCCGGGCGACCCGGACTTCGCCATCGTCACTCCGTGACGTCTGGTCGGTTCGTCACTCCGTGACGATTTCTGGTTGTCCGATTGACGTGTTTCGTCCGCTCCGGGAGTGCTCGGGGCGGGCGAAACGCATTCAGCACGGCGTCGGCGAGGAAGTCAGCAGAGCGGTCGATCGCCGTGGTCGAGATCGACGGCGACATAGGCGATCACCTCGGCGTCGTGCTCGACACCCAACACGCATGACGACGTGAAACCACGTACCGCGTAGAAAGGTGTCCCTGCGGGGAGCCCGGTGGCAACCCGGTCCGGCCAGGGTGGGAGGGTGACCCGGTTGCCGTTGGTCGATGCGGGATCCGTCAAGCTACAACCCACCCTTGTTACCTGTCTCCCGACCCGGATCGTCTCGGGAAGAGTAGATCCTTGCGCGTCGTCGGCGCGGAGGTAGGTATGCCCTTCCCAGACGATCAGGTCGAAGAAGTCCTGGTTCGCACCGCTGATCCCCGGCAGCACCGCGGGGCAACCCGGTTTCAACACCGTCGGAGCGGCGTCCGGAGCATCCGGGCTGCGGTCGGCCAGCAACATCCGACCACCGATCGCGATCACCGCAACCAGACAGCCGGCCAACGCCACAACGACAATTCGTCGACGCGGCTTCGGCTTCATGCGGGCAGTGTCCCGCACTCGATGGGGTGATCGGGGAATGTGACGCATTCGCAACCATCGGCGCCACTCACACGTCAATTCTCGGAATCAGGTGCCGAGAGCCGCGTGCAGTTCCTGGTTCAGCAGGTGGAGGTCCAGCAGTTCGCGGGCGCTGTAGCTGTCCAGGACGTTGATGTCGTCACGGCCGCCGGCGATCCAGGTCGAGAGCACCCGGATCGCGTCGCAGCCGGCGTGCGCGGTGAGCAGCTCGGGAAGCACCGAACGTTCGGCGCCGGTGAGTGGGCGCACCGCGTCGTACGCCATGATCAACTCCAGCACCCGGTCGACGTCGACCCGGCGATCAAGGTCCTTGCCGAAGTTGCTGACCAGTGCACCCAGCTCGTAGGCCAGGAACGCCTCCTGCGGATCCCAGGTCCGGCGGTAATGCCGCAGCACCCAAGCTTCACCGGCGGTCTCGATCAGCCAGTTGTCGTTGATCTCGCCGCCGTCCAGCCGGGTGATCACGACGCCGGTCGGTTCGACGCCGCGACTGTGCAGAAACCGACGTACCTGCTCGTCCATGATCACGGGCAGGCAGTCTGGCAAGGCGCGACTCGTTGTGTCCAGGCGGTTTCTGGCTCTCCCGGACGGTCCGTGCCGATGACCTACTGCCGCCGGAAGACGAAAAGCTCGATCTGCCGGGTGACCGGAATCTGCGCCGTCATCCGGTCGATCCGCGTCCGAAGATCATCGCCCTGATGGTGCGCGTTCGGGCCCATCGACACCAGGTCGTACAGGTTGTCGGCGGTCAAGATCATCGATCCGGTGAGCTGCTCGGTGTGTTCGAGGGTGAAGTGGTCGGCCAGCGACTCGGTCAGCCGGTGCTGCTTGTCCGGTTGGACATCCAGCAGTCCGAGCGGCGCCCGGATCTCGGTCAGGTGATCCGGCCCGGCGGCGACCACCACCAATCGTCCACCGGTACGGAGGATCCGGGCGAAGTCGGCCGGGTTGCGCGGTGCGAAGACGACCATGATCAAGTCTGCGCTGTCGTCCTTGATCGGCAGTCCGGCCCAGGTGTCGGCAACCACGGCACCGATCCGATCGTGGATCCGCGCGGCCCGCTGGCAACCGGCCGCGGACAGGTCGGCGGCGACACCGCGGGCTCCGGAAAGTTGATCAACGACCCGGCCGAGGTAGTAGCCGGTGCCGGCGCCGGGCTCGACGATCACCGACTCGTCGCGCACCGCCAGATCCTCTGCCAGGGCAGCGATCCGCTCTGCCACAGGTCGGTAGTGATCACCGGCCAGGAAGCGCTCCCGGGCGGCGATCATGGTCGACGTGTCGGCATTGGCCGGTGCCGGTTTGGTCAACAGGTTGACGTAGCCCTGGCGGGCGATGTCGAAGCTGTGGCCGGCACTGCAGCGCAGGGCCCGGTCGATGATCGTCACCGGCTGCCGGCAGTGTGGACACTGCAGCAGGTCGACGATCCGTTCCAGACTCATCGAGTCAGAGCGCACGCAACGATCCGCCGTCGACGGCGATCAAACTGCCACTGACGTACGAGGCCGCGGGGGAGAGCAGGAAGGCGGCGACCCGGCCGAATTCCTCCGGTTCGCCGTAGCGACGCAACGGGATCCGGGCCGCGCTCTCGGCTTCGGCGGCCTTCGGATCGTCGGCCAGCGAGTCCAGATAGGTGATGCGTTCGGTGGCGATCCGGCCGGGCAGCAGCCCGTTGATCCGGACCCCGTCCGGACCGTGCTCGTCCGCCAGCTGCTTGATCACCATGCTCAGGCCCGGCCGCAGACCGTTCGAGACGGCCATCTTCGGCATCGGCGACAGCGCCGAGGTGGACAGCACGCAGGCGATCGCCAGGTCCGCCGCGGTGCCGTGCTCGATCACCGCTCTGACGGTACGAACGGCAGCGAGGAAGACCGACTCGAACCCGCCCAGCCACTGCTCGTCGGTGATCTCGGCGACCGGTCCGGCGGGTGGGCCGCCGACGCTGATCAGCGCCCCGTCCAAACGACCGAAGGTGTCCAACGCCGTACGGCAGGCCAGTCTCGGTGTCTGCGGATCGGCCAGATCGGCAGCGACCGCAACCGCCGAGGACGCACCGAACTCGGCCACCGCCTCGTCCAGCACGTCACCCCGGCGGGCGACTAGCACGACCTTGCCGCCCTCGGCCACCAGTTGGGCGGCCGTGGCCCGGCCCAACCCCGCGCTGGCGGCGGTGACGACGAACACCCGATCCTTCAGCTGAAGATCCATGCCGCCGATCTTGTCACTTCGACTGGTTGGCCGCCTGCTCGCCCTGGGCCGCCTGCTCGCCCTGGGCCGCCTGCTCGCCCTGGGCCGGCTGCTCGGCGGGTGACGTCGGCGCTGCCTGCTTGCGCTGGGCGGCCAACTGACGTTCGCGCCGGTCTCGAAGATCACCGCGGATGAAGACGACGATGCCGAGCACGCCGATCCCGGTGAACATGAACCATTGGACGGCGTACCAGAAATGCGGCCCGTCACTCAGCTCCGGCAACACGATCTGATCGAAGGTCTCGGTGTCCTTCGGCTGCATGGTCAGCACGTCGATGTAGCCGTCGACGATCGGGTAGCCGAGGTCGGCGCGGATCTTGTCGGAGTTGATCAGCCGCGCGCTGCCGTCGACCGGGACGGTGGCGCTGTCGCGTCCGGTCTCGCTGGCGCGGGCCCGGCCCTCGATGGTGACGGTGCCGGTCGGCGGCGGCGGAGCCTTCGCGGGAATCTGCTCGCCGCCGGCTACGGCTGCGAAGCCGCGATCGATCAGTACCGATTTGCCGCTGCTGGTGTGCAACGGGGTGACCACCTCGTAGCCGGAGTCGTCGCCGTTGTCGCGATAGCGGATCACGTACTGCTTGCCGGTGTCGAAGGTGCCGGTGACCCGCACCCGTCGCCACTCCTGCTGATCGGTGATCGGCTGACTGAAGAGCTGGTCGAAGTCGGCGACCGGTGCGGCCTCGTTGGCTCGAACGATCTGATTGTTGTCCCGCCGCTCGTGCAGCCTGCGCAGCTGCCATTCGCCCAGGTTGACGAAGGCAACCCCGAGCACGGCGACGAACAGGACGAGCGCCAGCCAACGCACCCAGAGCGGATGTTTGGGCTCCGGCTTGAGCGCGGTCGGTCGCTTGCGCTGGCCGGCCCGCCCGCTCTGTCCCGGGCCCCGACCCTGACTCGGCCGCTGACCGGGGGGTCGTTGACCGCCCGAGCCGGACGCCGCCGTCGATCGCGGCTGCTCCGGTCTGGTTGCCTGCTGGGACACCACCAGAGCCTAACTCCTACACGCTGTCGGACTTGCCTCGGACGGAGCAGTCACTCGCTGCTGAGCGCCAGCGAGGTGGCGGTGGCCGCGGTGGCCCCGAGGCTCGCGCCCCGGCCGACGGCGACGCCGACCAGGAAACAGGTCAGGGGTGCGGCCGGGCGGTCCACCTGATGGGCCGCGTCCCGTGCCAGGTCGAGCAGTGTGTGCAACGAGTCGGTGTCCAGCGTGACGTCGTCGATCTC
The DNA here is from genome assembly GCF_007362775.1 of Microlunatus elymi. Taxonomy (NCBI): domain Bacteria; kingdom Bacillati; phylum Actinomycetota; class Actinomycetes; order Propionibacteriales; family Propionibacteriaceae; genus Microlunatus; species Microlunatus elymi. The sequence continues at coordinate 3,884,618 of NZ_CP041692.1, read as the reverse complement.
CAGTTCGTCGGCGAGCTTGCCCAACCATTCGTCCAGTTCCATCGTGGTCCTAACCCAGTAGCGTCGGCCCCGTACGTCAGAGAAGTTCGTTTGCTCTCGTCACCCGTTCGTTTACTCCGATCGATCCGCCGGTAAGGATGATGGCATGGCACGTGTTACCCGCCAGCACCTGGTACGGCGTCTGACCGGGCAGGGGTGGTCCCCGCGCAGTGATCGGCTGGCCGTCGAGGAGCCCCTGGAGATCAGGATCGGCGGCGAGCCGTTCGCGGTCACCATGCGCACACCGGGCGAGGACATCGACCTGGTCAACGGCTACTGCTTCAGCGAGGGCATCATCGGCGCGGCCGAGGAGATCCGGACCGCCCGCTACTGCGATGGAGCCGGCCCGGACGGGCTGAACACCTACAACGTGATCGACGTGGCGCTGGCACCCGGCGTGGGCATGCCGGCTCCGGGACTGCGGCGCAACGTGCTCACCAGCAGCGCCTGCGGCATCTGCGGCAGCGTGTCGATCGATCAGATCATGGACCGGATCGTCGAGCCTGGGGCCGCGTCGAACTCCGCGCCGATTTGCTCGGACGTGGCGTTGCCGGCGGAGTTGATCTTGGACGCGCCGCGGCTGCTGCTGGAGCAGCAGCGCACCTTCGCCGGGACCGGCGGGGTGCATGCCGCCGGGCTGCTCGGGCTGGACGGCCGGATGTTGTGTGTACGCGAGGACGTCGGCCGGCACAACGCTGTGGACAAGGTGCTCGGCTGGGCCCTGCGAGAGCGGCGGCTGCCGCTGGCCGAGGCGATGCTGGTGGTGTCGGGTCGGGCTTCCTACGAGCTGACGCAGAAGGCTGCGCTGGCGGGAATTCCTGCCCTGGTTGCGGTTTCGGCGCCGAGCTCGTTGGCCGTCGACCTGGCGCAACGGGCCGGGCTGACGCTGGTCGGCTTCGTGCGAGGCGAGTCGATGAACGTCTACACCCACCCCGACCGGATCAACCTGTCGTCGGGCGAACCTCGGATGATTCGGACGCCGGATCGCGACTCCGCCGGCTGATCCTGGTCCGCTGTCAGTGGTTGATGTCAGAGTCGGCTCATGGTCAATCGGCTGACGGATCGCGCGGAGTGGAAATTCTTCGCCGTGCTGCCGCGGGCGGATCCGGCATTGGCTGTCGTCTGGTGGTCGCTGCTGATCCTGACCGGCATCCTGCCGGCCGTCTTCTCGGTGGCGATGGGTGTGCTGATCGGCCAGGTGGAGGCGAGTCGGCAACCCGGCGGTGTCGGGGCCGTCGGCTGGGCACTGGCGTTCACCGGATTGGTGTTCGTGCTGATGCAGGTGCTGCCGCCGGTGCAACAGGCGGTCAGCCTGAATCTGGGCAGCAAGGTGTCCGCCTGGTTGAACGACACCCTGGTCCGTGCCTGCATCGAACCGCCCGGGATGGCCCATCTGGAGGATCCTCAATTGGCCGAGGACCTGACCGTGGCCCGAGAGTTCGATCGAGGTCAGACGGGCCCGCCGATGTTCCTCAACGTGGACTTCCTGGCCGGCGGTCTGCTCGGCATCGTCAGCGGGCTGGCCTCAGCGGTGGTGCTGGCCGGTTTCGCCTGGTGGGCGCCGCTGGTGCTGATCCTGTGCTGGGGTTCCACGCACTGGCTGCTGCGGGAGAGCGGGGTGTGGCGGGACCGGCGGACGCCGGAGGTGCAGGAGGCCCAGCGGCATGCCGACTACGCCTATCGGCTGGCCACCGATCCCTTGCCTGCCAAGGAATTGCGGCTGTTCGGCCTGGCCGGCTGGACCGTTGATCGGTTCATCACACGTCGTCGCAGACTGTTCGAGCTGCAATATCGGGCCACCAGGCTGCGGGAGCGTTCGGTGCTGCTCGCGTTGCTGGTGGTGGCCGCCGGAAACGTGCTCGTCTTCGGGATGCTCGGTGCCGCCGCGATCTCGGGTCGGCTCGGCCTGGACCGGACCGTCACCTTCGTCCAGGTCGCCATCGGCGTCAGCCTGATCGCCTTCGGCGGCCTGAACTGGGTGATGGACGGTGCCTCCGCCCCGGTCGCCGCCGTCCTCCGGTTGGCCACTGCGATGGCCCCCGCCGGATCCCTTGCCACCGACTCACCCCAGAGTCCTGAGCCTGTCGAAGGACCGCCAAGCCAACCCCAGGGTCCTGAGCCTGCCGAAGGACCGCCCTCGCAACCCGGGCACATGATCCCACCCGCCCAATCCTCCTCGCACACGGCTGACCTCGGCCCACCCGAGATAACCCTGCGGGACCTGCACTTCAGTTACCCCCGCACTGAGCGGGAGATCTTCTCCGGTCTGGACCTGACGATTCCGGCCGGTTCATCGATGGCGATCGTCGGCCAGAACGGCGCCGGCAAGACGACCTTGGCCAAGCTGCTCTGCCGTTTCTACGACCCCACCGGCGGTGCGGTGGAGTCAGACGGCGTGGATCTGCGGGCGCAGCCGCCCGAGGACTGGCGGCGTCGGGTCACCGCCGTCTTCCAGGACTTCGTCCGGTTCGAGTTGCCGCTGCGGGAGAACGTCGCGCCCGGCCGGTCTGATGCCGACGACGAGGACATCCTGGCCGCACTGCGCGCCTCCGGAGCCGACCGGTTCGCCGAGTTGGACACCGTACTGGCCAAGGGCTATCGAGACGGCACCGATCTATCCGGCGGACAGTGGCAACGGATCGCGCTGGCCCGAGCGTTGTACGCGGTCGGTCGCGGAGCCGGGTTGGTGCTGCTGGACGAGCCGACCGCGCAGTTGGACGTGCGCGGCGAGGCGATCATCTTCGATCGGGTGCTGGCCGCGACGAGACAGGCGACCACGGTGCTGATCTCGCATCGGTTCTCCACCGTGCGGCATGTCGATCGGATCTGCGTGCTGGAGCACGGACGGGTGATCGAGGTCGGCAGCCACGACGAGCTGATGGAGCGCGGCGGTCGCTACCGGACGATGTTCGACCTGCAGGCCAAGCGGTTCGGCGCGGCTGTCGACGAGGAGGGGATGAGTTTCGATGTCCTCGGTTGACCGCGGTGTGCGTGACCCGCGGCACTACCGTCCCGATGATCTTCCGCCGGCGCTGAGCTCGATGTGGCGGCTGTGTCGGCTGGGCTATCAGCACGAGCCGGGCTTGTTGATCTTCGCCGTGGTGGCCACGGTGCTGGCGGCACTACCGGACGCGCTGCTGGCGCTGTGGTTGAAGATCCTGGCCGATGGAGTGGTGGATCACTCCTCCTCGGCAGTGTGGTTCGCGGTGTCGGCGATGGCGGTCTCGGTCACCTGTACCTGGTTGCTGAAGGTGGTCAGCGATCGGATCACCCGACGATTCCGGGACAAGGTGACGATCGCCCTGGAGACTCATGTGGCGTCGTTGCAGGCGGGCGTCAGCGGGATCGAGATTCATGAACGGCAGGAGTACCTGGACCGGCTCGCGGTGCTCCGCAATCAGATCTTCGTCCTGGATCACATGTACATGTCGGTGCTGGCGACCCTGGGCTGGATCATCCGGCTGGTCGTGACCCTCGCGCTGTTGGCCAGCATCCAGCCGGTGTTGATCTTGCTGCTGCTGTTCGGCCTGCCGACGGTGGTCAGCTCGAGTCGACGTCCGGTGGCCGAGCGTCAGGTCGAGGAGCAGGTCGCCCAGCACAGCCGGCGGGCCGAGCACCTGTTCAACCTGGCCACCACCGCGGCCGCCGGCAAGGAGGTGCGGCTGACCGGGATCGGTCCTCAGTTGACGGCCCGCCGTCGTCGGGAGTGGGAGCGTTGGTATGTGCCGGTGGCCAGGGCGCGCTGGCGGACCGCCTTCAGCTACGCGTTCTCCTGGGCGATCTTCGGGATCGGCTTCGTGGCTGCCATTGCCTTCGTCGTGCTCGGCCTGCAGGCGCCGGTCGGCACGGTGTTGTTGATCCTGGCCGCCGGCGCCCGGCTGTCGTCCTACATCGGTGCCGCGACCGGTGAGATCGGCTTCCTGCGTGGCACCTGGATGGACGGCTCCCGGCGACTGGTCTGGCTGGAGACGTACGCCGCCGCTCAGCTGGCTGAGCAGGATCTGGATGCGCCGGACCGGATCCGTCGGAGCATTCGACTGGATCGGGTCGGCTTCAGCTATCCGGGGACGGATCGCCGGGTGCTGGACGACGTCACCTTGGAGCTGCCGGCCGGTTCGGTGATCGCCGTGCTGGGGGAGAACGGTGCCGGCAAGTCGACCCTGGTCAAGCTGCTGAGCAAGATGTACGAACCCGACAGCGGCACGATCACCGTCGATGACCAACCGCTGGCCCGGATCAGGACCGACCAGTGGCGGGACCGGATCGCCGGCGCCTTCCAGGACTTCTACCGCTTCGAGCTGCCGGCGCTGACCTCGATCGGGGTCGGCGATCTGCCGCACCTGGATGATCATGAAAGCGTCGAGTCGGCGGTCGTCCGGGCCGGCGCCGGCGATGTGCTGGAGCGGCTTCCGGACGGCTTGGACACCCAGCTCGGCAACACCTGGCCCGGCGGCGCCGAGCTCAGCTTCGGCCAGTGGCAGAAGGTCGCGCTGTCCAGGGGTTTCATGCGTACCGAGCCGCTGATGTTGATCTTGGACGAGCCGACGGCGGCACTGGACGCCGAGACCGAGCACGAGTTGTTCGAGCGGTATGCCGACGCCGTCCGCAGCCGACGCAACGGCGGCATCACGATCTTGGTCTCGCATCGTTTCAGCACGGTGGCGATGGCGGACCTGATCGTGGTCCTGGACGGGTCCCGGCTGGCCCAGGTCGGCCGGCACGCCGACCTGGTGCGGCAACCCGGCCCGTACGCCGAGCTGTATCGGATCCAATCCGCCGCCTACCGATGATCGCCTCGGACCACCGATGATCGCCGACCGACCGATAATCGCCCGCCGACCGATGATCGACGGGGCAGTGACCATGCCGTCGACGGCGGCGGGCATGATGGGGCGCTGGAGTGTCAACCGAGGAGGAACCACGATGAGCAAGCTCGGCAATCTCGCGCTGCTGGCGATCCGGCTGGGGGTCGGCGGCACGATGGTCGCGCACGGTGCGCAGAAGCTGTACGGCGCGTTCGGAGGCGGCGGGATCGACGGGACCGCCCAGATGTTCGAGCAGATGGGGTTCCCCGAACCGCGGCGGGCCGCGCAGATGGCCGGTCTGGGTGAGGCGCTCGGCGGCGCATCGCTGGCGCTCGGTCTGGGCACCGGCGCCGGCGGCGCCGCGCTGGCCGGCACGATGGCGGTCGCGGGCACCGTACATGCCCCGAACGGGTTCTTCACCACCAACGGCGGCTACGAGTTCCCGGCGGTGATCGGCCTGGTCAGCGGCGCGATCGCGCTCGGCGGCCCCGGCACGCTGTCGCTGGATGCGGCCACCAAGAACGTCTTTAACAAGCCGTGGATGCGGGTGCTCGCGCTGGCCGGCTCGTTCGGCTTCGCCGCCTACACCGCGAGCAGCCGCAAGCCGCCGGTTCCGTCCCCGGAACCGACAGCTCGGGTCGAGTGAGTCCGATCCCGCTCGGCATCGCGTAGTGAGACGTTCCGCGCCCGATCCGAATCGGCCGCCGGTCGGGCCGGCCGTCGAAGCAGAGCTGAGTAGGCTCAGCCGCATGGGCAGTGTGTTGCTCGGCTTCCCGACGGTCCGCGGCGCCTCCACCGCTGCGGCCGGAGAAGCGGCCGTACCCGTGACCGATTCGCGCGGGCGCAGGGTGCTCGCCGATCGGCACGGTCGGGTGGCGACCGATCTGCGTGTCTCGCTGACCGACCGCTGCAATCTTCGCTGCACCTACTGCATGCCTGCCGAAGGGCTGGACTGGATGCCGCGGGACGAGTTGCTCAGCGACGACGAACTGATCCGGCTGATCCGGATCGGCACCTCGATGCTCGGCATCCGGACCGTCCGGCTCACCGGCGGAGAACCCTTGCTGCGCAAGAATCTGGAGGGTCTGGTCGAGCGGATCGCCGCGCTCCCGGATCGACCCAAGATCGCGTTGACCACCAACGCGATCGGACTGGCCCGGCGCGCTCGGGCGCTCGCCGACGCCGGGCTCGACCGGATCAACATCTCGTTGGACACGCTGGATGACGACACCTTCGCGCAGTTGGCCCGCCGGAGGCGGCTGGCCGACGTGCTGGCCGGGGTGACGGCCGCCCGCGAGGCCGGGCTGCAGCCGGTCAAGATCAACACCGTGCTGATGCGCGGCATCAATGATCATGAAGCGGTGGCGCTGGTGCGGTGGGCGATCGACGAGGGCGTACAGCTGCGCTTCATCGAGCAGATGCCGTTGGACGCGCAACACGGCTGGGACCGGCACACCATGATCACCGCCGAGGAGATTCGGGCGCAGCTCGGTCGGGAGTTCAACCTGGTCGAGGATCCGGACGATGCGCGAGCGCGGGGAAGTGCTCCGGCCGAGCTGTTCCGGATCGACGGGACCGAGCACCGGGTCGGCATCATCGCCGCCGTCTCCCAACCCTTCTGCGGTGCCTGTGATCGGGTACGGCTGACCGCCGACGGCCAGCTGCGCAACTGCCTGTTCGCCCGAACCGAGCAGGACCTTCGTACGCCGCTGCGGGCCGGTGCCGACGACGACGCCCTCGCCGATCAGTGGGTTTCGGCAGTCGCGATCAAGCTTCCCGGCCACGGCATCGACGACCCGAGCTTCCTGCAGCCGGACCGCCCGATGTCGGCCATCGGCGGCTGACGCAACGCTTCTTCACCAACGAGACGTCCGCGGCGCGCAGCCGCACCCGATATTGCCGTACCCCGACACAGCCGCGCGCAAAATCGGCTCCCGCATCCGATATTCCGGGAGCGGGGGCCGGTTTCGGGTGCGGCTGTGTCGGGGCGTGCGGCTGCGGCTGGGTGTCGGGGCCGGTTTCAGGGGACCGGGGCCTTGGCCGCCCCATCACTTTGCGCTATCGGACGGGGAGTTCGGCCACCTCACGCAGGAAGCCGCGGGCGCTGAGGAACTTCGACAGCGAGTCCTTGTGCTCCGGGCAGGCCAGCCAATGCTTGCGGCGGTCCTCGGTGTGGATCTTCGGATTGTTCCAGCGCAGATCGAACCCGGCCGGCTGCTGGCATCCCTTCGCCGAGCAGATCAATTCCTCGGCCCCGAACTGCTCGTCCCGGCCGGCGGACTGTTCGTCGGGCCCAAGCTGCTCGCGGGGCGGGCGTGCGGATTCAGTCATGGTTCCTTGGTGTCGGCCCGTCGTCGGAATCGGTCGGCTCGGATCCGTCGTCCGGCGGCCCGGTCGTCGTCCAGGGGTGCGGCTCGGCGCTGCGGAACCGGTCCGCGGCCGGCTGCTCGGCGGCCCCGGCTTCGGTCCACCGTTCGCTGCCGTCGCCTGCTGCCTGCGCCTGGCGTCGCTGTTCCTCGGCCTCCTGGCGTTCGCGTTCCTCCTCCGGATCGGCAGCCCAGTCGAGCTGCCGCCGGGGCCCGCGCTCGATGCTGCGGTGCTCGCCCGCGCCCTTCTCGAAGTCGCTGTGGTCGGAACGCTGATCGGCCTGGTTGGCGAAGATGACCGCGATGTACGGCAGCACCACCGCCGCGCCGAGCAGGAACCAGCGGTACGGGCTGGGCACCCAGATCATCGAGATGAAGCAGGCAACACGAAATGCCATCGTCAGCCCGTACCGGATCTGCCGTGACTTCAAGTCCTCGCTGGCTCCGGGCTGCGCGTTGGTGATCAGATTCGCGTGCTCGTGCCGCGCGCTGTGCGCTGCTCCCACGTCTCTCACCCTAGTCCGCACCCGTCCCGGATGCATTGGCGATGGTCGTCCTGCCCCACGGTTACCCACTCACCGAGAGTCAAGCGGGCACCAGCACAAGAATGGTGCGCCAGTTGGGTCCGACTCCCCGTTTCCGGGGGTCCTGAGGCGACTGGTGCAGCATTCTTGTACTTGCCGGTTCTGACCTGGCCGCAGCCAGCGGAGTCTGCCCGGACAGCCGGTGCCCGATCCGATACGGTGACCGGCGTGACTGACGCTGACCAGAGCCAAGACAACTCGACGGACCCGACCGGCGGCGCGACGGCGCGCAGTGTGCTGGTGACCGGCGGCAGCCGCGGCATCGGCCGCGCGATCGCCGAACGGTTCGCCGCTGCCGGGCACCGGGTGGCGACGACGTCGCGCAGCGGTGAAGCCCCGGCCGGCGTGCTCGGCGTCCGATGCGACATCACCGACGCCGGCCAGGTCGAGGCGGCGTTCACCCAGATCGAGGAGGCACACGGCCCGGTCGAGGTCCTGGTCGCCAACGCCGGCATCACCAAGGACACCCTGGTGTTGCGCATGACGGACGAGGATTGGCAGCAGGTGATCGACACCAACCTGACCGGTTCCTTCCGGGTCGCCAAGCGGGCCGTACGGCCGATGATTCGCGGCCGCTTCGGCCGGATCATCTTCATCTCCTCGGTGGTCGGTCTGCTCGGCTCGGCCGGACAGGTCAACTACGCCGCGTCCAAGGCGGGTCTGCTCGGCATGGCCCGTTCGCTGGCCCGCGAGGTCGGCTCCCGCGGCATCACCGCCAACGTGATCGCCCCCGGTTTCATCGAGACCGACATGACCGCCGAGCTCGCCGACGACCTGGTCGCCGGCTACAAGAAGCAGATCCCGCTGGGCCGGTTGGGCGCAACCGAGGATGTCACCGCCGCTGTGGAGTTCCTCGCCGGCGACGCCGCCGGCTATATCACCGGGGCGCAGATCCCGGTCGACGGCGGCCTCGGCATGGGACATTGAGCAATACCCGACTCTGATCGATCTAGATCAACTAACGACAAGATCAACTTCCGCAGCCGTGATCACAACGGCTACGGAACCGAAGCAGGGAGCACAGCAGTGGGAATCCTCGAAGGCAAGAACATCCTGGTCGCCGGCGTGACACTGGACACCTCGATCGGTTTCCACGTCGCCAAGATCGCCCAGCAGGAGGGCGCGACGGTGATCGTCTCCAACTTCGGCCGGGCGATGAGCCTGACCCGCCGGGTGATCAAGAAGCTCGATCCCGAGCCGGTGCTGCTGGAGGTCGACGTCAGCAACGATGATCAGCTGGCCGCGCTGGAAGGCAATCTGCGCGAACATGTCGATCGGATCGACGGAGTCGCCCACTGCATCGCCTTCGCCAACCCCGAGACGGCTCTCGGCGGCGGCTTCCTGACCACTCCCTGGCCGGACGTGTCCACCGCACTGCAGGTCTCGGCGTACTCGCTGAGCAGTCTGACGATGGCGGTCAAGCCGTTGTTCGGCGAGACCGCCTCGGTGGTCGGCTTCGACTTCGACGCGACCGTCGCCTGGCCGGTGTACGACTGGATGGGCGTCGCCAAGGCAGCGCTGGAGTCGACCTCCCGCTACCTGGCCCGCTACCTCGGCCCGGAGGGCGTACGGGTGAATCTGGTCTCCGCCGGACCGCTGGACACCCTGGCCAAGAAGGCGATCCCGGGCTCGGACCAGTTCAACAACCTGTGGGGAGAACGGGCTCCGCTGGGTTGGGATCCGAAGGACATCACGCCGGCCGCCAAGGCCGCGGTCGCTCTGATGAGCGACTGGTTCCCCAAGACGACCGGCGAGATGGTGCACGTCGACGGCGGCATGCAGAAGATGGGCGCCTGACTGGGCGGCAGTCAGTCCCGGCAGTGGCCGGGGACGCGGGTGATCAACGTCAAGGGGGACGGTATGGACGCCGAGCAGCGCGATTTTGTCGTTGTTTTCAAGGAGTTCCTGGACAAGGTCAATCGGGAGTGGCCGGACAGCGAGCAGATCACGCCGCTCGGCCGAGCACTGAGTGATCATCTCGGATCCGACGCCCGCAAGGTGTCCTCGGTGACCGAGCCGATCGCCAACCACCGGCTGGTCGACGCCGACGTCGCGCTGGCGACCCTGGCCGCCGACGGCCGGCTGATCGGCTGCACCGGCGGCATGCAACGCCATCATCAGAGCCTGCAGGAGTTGGTCAGCAATCCGTTCTTCGGCTTCGATGTCGGCCCGGCCAGTTATGTGGAGATCGCCGCCGGCCCGGATCGGCAGCGCCGGGTGGTGGCGTACGGGATCTGGCTGTTCCGCTTCGACGACACTCCGGTTGCGGTGTTGCAACGCAACGCCAATCCGCAGTTCGGCCAGGAGGAGGCCGTGCTGGAGTTGATGTCGCCGGAGGTCGAGGTGACCGGCGCTCTGCTGACGGCGATCCGACAGAAGATGCGTGAGCTGAGCGTGCTGCGTGGTCAGGTGATCAGCTTCGCCGAGGCGCGTTTCGGCGACCAGGCGGCCGGCACCCACTTCATCAGCAGACCGGAGGTCAGCGCGGCGGAAGTGATCTTGCCCAGTGGGGTGCTGGATCGGATTGTTGATCATGTCGTCGGTATCGGTGATCATCGGGTCGCGTTGGCCCGAGCCGGTCAACATCTCAAGCGCGGCATCCTGCTGTACGGACCGCCCGGAACCGGAAAGACCCACACCGTAAGACATCTGATCGGCCGGGCTACCGACGCCACCGTCGTGCTGTTGACCGGACCGGCTATCGCCCGGATCGGTGACGCGACCGAGCTGGCCCGCGCGCTACAACCTGCGGTTGTGGTCCTCGAGGACGTCGATCTGATTGCGCACGATCGCGACAGCTACGGTCCGCAGCCGCTGTTGTTCACCGTGCTGGACGCGTTGGACGGGTTGGACGGCGATGCCGACGTTGCGTTCGTGATGACCACCAATCGGGTCGAGCTGCTGGAGCGGGCGCTGGCCGAACGACCGGGGCGAGTTGATCTTGCGGTCGAGGTGCCGCTGCCCGCCGATTCCGAGCGCCGTCAGTTGTTCCGGCTGTACGGGGCCGGTCTTGATCTCGACTCCGGAGAGCTGGACGCGGCGGCCGATCGGGCGGCCGGCACGACTGCCTCGTTCGCCAAGGAACTGATGCGTCGAGTCGTGCTGCGGGCGATCGAGCAGAATCGCGGTGTCACCGCCGCGGACCTGCACGGCTGCCTGGACGAACTGCTGTCCGACCGCGAGGTGCTGACCCGCGCACTTCTCGGGGTCGGCCAGCCTGGGGTCGGGCCGTCCGAGCTCGGCGGTTCGGTCAGCCCACCGACGACTGGGGACGCGGCGGAAAACTGACCGCGGCACACAGCGCATCACTGGCGGCTGCGCGCAGCCGGCGGAGCACCCGCGCCCGTTGGTCGGCCTCGTAGGAGGAGATCGCGCCGCCCTCGTCGGCCAACGCCAGATCCGCAGCCTGCAACAGCCGACCGGCCCGTTCCGCGGTGGCGAGTTGGCGGCCCGGGTAGCCCGGGGCCAGCCGCAACGCACGGTCGGTCCTGGGCCGGGATCCGGCCGCGACCTCGAGACTGGTCAGCGTCCCGGCCGCCTCCAGAATTACCTCGTTGAGTGCTCGCTCGGCGTCGTACGGAGTCAGCGTGGTGAACGGGCGCTCGGCCGCGAACACCCGCCATTGCACGGCCGGGCCGACCTGCAGCGGCACCAGTCCGACGCCGGCGCTGATGCCGACCACGGCCTCGCCGGCCTCCAACGCGGCCTCGTTCAGCTCCCGCGGCCCGCGCAACGGACCGAGGGCTCCCGGCATCGGCAGCGCCAGCACCCACCCGTCGCGTTCGGCCAGCCGCAACTGGGTCAGCACCGACTCCAGCTCGTGGGCCGACAGCGGGTCCAGGCCGAGCCGCTGGTCCCGATCGATCACGTGGTGGGCGACGTCGGTGTCGGCGATCGCGTGCGCCGCCACCTCGGGGCTCAGCTGGCCACCGATCAGGGCATTGAGGTGGCTGGCGAGTCGTACCGAGGGCAGTTGCACCCGAATACGGTACGTCACCGACCAGCTGTCGGCTTTGTCCAAGATCGGGCCGGCCGTGCCTGGTTAGGTTCGGTTCATGCGTGCGACCTCGACCTTCACCGTGTCCGACTTCACCCCGACCGAGTCACCCTCGACGATCGGCGACCAGCCGATGATCATCACGGCTGCCTCGTCCGGGCTCTCCTACATGACCAAGACGTTCACCGGTCAGCTGTCCGGAAGTTCGGTGACCTGGTTCCTCGGTGCCCTCAATCAGCAGACCGGCGCGGGCTCGTACGCCGCACTGGAGGCGATCGAGGCAGAGTTGGCCGGACGCGCGGGCACGTTCAACGTCGTACACGCCGCTTCGACCAGCGGACAGGACCGCTTCGACGAGCACTTCGCGATCGTGCCCGGCAGCGGCACCGGTGAACTCGCCGGCATCAGCGGCAGCGGCGAGCTGCGGATCGATCCGGACGGCACCCACCACTTCGACCTGGAATACGCCTTCGAGGACTGACATCGATCCGGCTGAGCCTGCTGCCGCCCCGGGCCGGTGCGGTCTTGTAGGTTCTAGGCGTGGCAGCCGTAATCGATCTCGCCGACGTCAGCATCGTCCGCGACGGGTCGACCTTGCTCGACAAGATCAACTGGTCCGTCGACGAATCCGACCGGTGGGTGATCATCGGTCCGAACGGGGCGGGCAAGACGACCCTGTTGCAGGTGATCTCCGCGCAGTTGCACCCGACCTCCGGAGTGGCCGGCCTGCTCGGCGAGGTGCTCGGCACCGTTGACGTCTTCGACCTGCGACCGCGGATCGGGCTGACCTCGGCGGCGCTGGCCGAGCGGGTGCCGCGCGGTGAGCGGGTGCACGACGTGGTGGTCTCGGCCAGCTACGCGGTGATCGGCCGCTGGCGTGAGTCGTACGACGAACTTGATCATGATCGAGCCACCGAACTGCTGGCCCAGTTGGGAATCAGCGAGTTGGCCGACCGCACCTTCGGCACCCTGAGCGAGGGGGAGAAGAAGCGGGTGCAGATCGCGCGTGCGTTGATGACCGACCCGGAATTGCTGCTGCTGGACGAGCCGGCAGCCGGACTTGATCTTGCCGGCCGGGAGACCCTGGTTCGTACGCTGTCGCAGATCACCGGCGATCCGTACGCCCCGGCCACGGTTCTGGTCACCCATCACGTGGAGGAGATTCCGGCCGGGATCACCCACGCGATGCTGCTCAAGCAGGGCAAGTTGGTGGCCGCCGGGCCGCTGTCGCAGACCCTGACCGCCGACGCGTTGAGCGAGACGTTCGAGCTCGGCCTGCGGCTGAGCCACGAAGACGGCCGGTACGCGGCCCGCGCGTTGTGATCAGTCCGCCCGGTGATCAGTTCGGACGTGATCGGCCGGCCGCCGCCGGCGCACCCCGGCCTCGGCTCAACCACCCGTCTGGCAAGATGGCGGCAAGATCAGGCCACACGATCTGGCCACGTGATTCACACAAGGGGGTGATTCTGGATGCCGATGAATCTTACCGATTGGCTTGGTGACAACCCCTGGGCGCTCTGGCTGACCTTGGCCGTGCTGTTGGGCATCGCGGAGATCCTCTCCCTGGATCTGGTGTTGATCATGATCGCGGCCGGTGCGCTCGGCGGCGCCCTGGTCGCAGTTTTCGCCCCCGGACTGTGGTGGCTGCAGATCGCCGTCGCCGTCGGGATCTCGGTCGGCATGCTGGTTGCGCTGCGGCCGACCCTGATGCGGCGGGTGCAGCAGATGCCGGGCTATCGCTCGTCCACCGACAAGATGGTCGGCAGCGCCGGCGTCGCGACCGCCGAGATCACCGGCGACAGCGGAGAGATCAAGGTCGACGGTCAGATCTGGACCGCACGCGTGCACACCCCCGGCACGGTGATCGAGAAGGGCACCGAGGTCGAGGTGTACGAGATCGACGGCGCGATTGCCGTCGTGTATCCCCGTTACGGTGAACTTTCCAGTCCGTAGTGTCCTGTCAGGTTGATCCGGTGCAGATAGTCGGTGGTTGAAGTGGTGAGCTGCAAGGCGGCGAAGTTGGGCGCATGCCGGGCGCATGTAACCACTTCGCCAACGCCGCAGATCGCCGCTTCAAGCGCCGAATATCGCGGCGGATCAACCTGACAGGACACTAGCTAGGTGCTACTTCACAACTGACGAAGGAGGAAGATCCATGGGCGGCATCATCGCGTTGATCATCATCGTGATCTTGTTGATCATCGTGCTCGGTACCTCGATTCGGATCATCCAACAGCAGCGAGTCGGCGTTCTGGAACGGCTGGGCAAGTTCCACCGCACCATGAACCCGGGGCCGCACCTGATGGTCCCGTTCGTGGATCGGATTCGCTACAACATGGACATGCGCGAGCGGGTCATCCCGTTCCCGCCGCAGGGCGTGATCACCGAGGACAACCTGATGGTGAGCATCGACTCGGTGATCTACTTCCAGGTGATCGATCCGGTCCGGGCGGCGTACGAGGCACAGGACTACATCCGCGCCATCGAGCAACTGACCATGACCACGCTGCGCAACATCATCGGCGGACTTGATCTTGAACAGACCCTGACCAGCCGCGAGGAGATCAACGGCAAGCTGCGGGTGGTGCTGGACGAGGCCACCGGCAAGTGGGGGATCAAGGTCAACCGGGTGGAGCTGCGCGCCATCGATCCGCCGCCGACCATCCGGGACGCGATGGAGAAGGGTGCCCGGGCCGAGCGGGACAAGCGGGCCCAGATCCTGCTGGCCGAAGGTCAGCGGCAGTCCCAGATCCTGTCCGCCGGCGGCGAGAAGGAGTCGGCGATCCTGCGGGCCCAGGGCGAGCGGGAGGCCGCGGTGCTGAGGGCGCAGGCCGATCGGCAGTCGCAGATGCTGCGGGCCGAAGGCGAGGCGCAGGCGATCAGTACGGTCTTCAACGCCATTCATGCCGGTCAGCCGGACCAGGCGCTGCTGTCCTATCAGTACATGCAGATGCTGCCGCAGATCGCTCGCGGCGACGCCAACAAGGTCTGGGTGGTTCCGTCCGAGATCGGCAAGGCGCTGGAAGGACTGGGCGGCGCGTTCGGCCAGCAGGCCAGCACCGGCAGCGATTCCAACATCCCGACGCAGATTAGCGGCGAGTTCAAGGCGCCGGAGAAGATCGACGTTCAGGCCGAGTTGGCCGAGCAGAAGGTCAAGGACGATGCGGAGGCAGACAAGCGGGTGCAGGAAGCGATCGCGGCCGCCCAGGAGTTGGAGCGGGACGGAGGTCGGCGCCGGACGAAGCTGAATCCGGGGCAGCAGGAGATGCTCGGCATCGGTGGCGGTGAGCCGACGGATACGGCCCCGGCCGAACCGGCGCCTGGTGATACCCGTCCGGCGCAGCCGGCCGAGCCGGAGCCCGCGCCGCAGCAGCAGGCGGTGCCACCGCAGCAACCCGCCGAGACGCAGCAGAACCCGTACGCGCCGCCGCAGCAGCAATAGCGGCTGTGGGGTGGACCGGGTCAGATGGCCAGGTCGAGGATCTCGGCGCCCGGGAGCTTGCCTGCCAGGGCGCCCGGGATCGCCAGCTTGCTGCCGCGGATGCCGCTGCCGATCACGATCCAGTCGCGTTCGGTGACGGCGGTGTCGATCAGGATCGGCCAGTCCGCCGGCAGTCCGACCGGGGTGATGCCGCCGTACTCCATCCCGGTCGCTGCCACCGCGTCGTCCATCGGTGCGAAACTCAACTTCCGTACGCCGAGATGCTTGCGGATGGTCTTGTTCACGTCGGCCTTGTCGGTGGCCAGCACCAGACAGGCGGCGGTCGTGCTCTGATCGCCCCGGCGGCCGCTGACGACCACGCAGTTGGCCGAATTCTCCGCCGGGGAGTCGAAGGCATCGCAGAAGGCGGCGGTGTCGGCGAGGGTCGGATCGATCCGGGTGACAAACACGGACCCGGTATCCAGGATGCCCTCGGCCAGCGCCCGGGACACCGGTTCGGCGACCAACTCGGGAGCATCGGCAGCCGGCTGCCAATCCAGGTTTCCCAATCCCACCGGGGTCTGTGTCACGTTCTTCTCCTCGCCGCCGCCGTCGACCTTCCGGCACGCTACGGCATCGCCAACAAGACGCGGATGGCGGCACCGAGCGTCGACCCGGCAGGGTGCCGGGCGAGTTGACGTCTCTCGCCCGGCACCTCGGTCTCAGGAGGAGATCGCCTTGGCCTCCTGGCGGTCGGTCTTGATCTCGATCTTGCGTGGCTTGGCTCGCTCGGCCACCGGGATCTCCAGCCGCAGCACACCCTCGCTGTAGCCGGCGGAGATCTGCTCGAGATCGAGATTGTCGCCAAGGATCAGTTGCCGGCTGAACACGCCGCGCGGGCGTTCGCTGGCCAACTGCTCGCCGGTGGGTTCGGCCATCGGGCGTTCGGCCCGGATGGTGAGCACGTTGCGCTCGACATCGAGACTGATGGAATCGGTGTCGATGCCCGGCAGATCGAACTCGACGTGGAAGGTGTCCCCGTCGCGCCAGGCGTCCATCGGCATCACGGCCGGGCGGCTGCTCGTGCCCAGGACCTGTTGGGTCAGGCGATCCAGCTCACGGAACGGATCGGTACGCATCAACATCGTTGTCTTCACCTCCGTTGAACGAAACCAGAAACATCGATGCGCAGGCTGCACCAAATCTGTGGTGCAGTCATAGATATAATGCGTTCGTCCGAAAGATTCAAGTCCCGGTCCCGAGGTGATCACCGTGCCCGATCCAACCCGGGATCGTCCCGTCTTCGGTATCGCGGTGGCGGCCGAGTTGGCGGGCACCGGGCCGCAGAATCTGCGTGCCTACGAGCGGGCAGGACTGGTCCGGCCGGCTCGTACCGAAGGCGGCACCAGGCGCTACAGCCAGGACGACGTGGACCGGCTGCGTCGGGTGAGTGAGCTGATGGACGCCGGGCTCAACCTCGCCGGGGTGGCGATGGTGCTCGATCTGCAGGACCAGAATCGGAAGCTCCGGGGTCGACTCGAGCAGCGCCGGCGCGACGACTGACGTCGTGCGGCTGCGATGATGTGCCCATGAGTGAACCGACCCCCTACCTGACCGGGCTCCGGCTGGCCGGGCGCCGGGTGGTCGTGGTCGGGGCCGGTCGAGTGGCGGAACGGCGGCTGGGCCGGTTGCTGGATGCGGGCGCGGACGTCGAGGTGATTGCACCCGAGGCCACGCCGGTGATCGCGCGGAGAGCCGAGGAGGGCAGGCTGACCTGGAGCCGGCGCACCTTTCAACCGGCCGACCTGGACGGCGCCTGGTATGTGCTGGCCGCCACCGACGATCCGGGCTGCAACGAACAGGTGTCGAGCGTGGCGGAACGAGCGCGGATCTTCTGTGTCCGCAGCGACAACCGGGATCGCGCGACGGCCTGGACGCCGGCCAGCGGTGAGATCGACGGGGTTCAGCTCGGTGTGCTGGCCGGCGGTGATCATGGACGCTCCCGGCGTCTCCGCGATGCGCTGCTGGACACGTTGACCAAGATCATCGACGCCGACGCCGAGCGGCCGACGGACTGAGATTTCATGATCATCCCGATTTCGGATCCGGCCGACCGTCGGCTGGACGACTACGTACGGCTCCGTGACGTCAACCTGCGCAAGCATCTGGAGGCCGAACGCGGCCTCTTCATCGCCGAAGGGGAGAAGGTGATTCGACGGGCGGTCACGGCGGGCTATCCGCCGCGGTCGTTCCTGCTGGCCGAGCGGTGGTTGGATTCGTTGTCCGACGTACTGGTTGATCATGACGACGTACCGGTCTACCTGGTCACCGAGCAACTGGCCGAGGAGATCACCGGCTTCCACGTCCATCGCGGCGCGCTGGCCTCGCTGTATCGACAGCTGCGGCACGGTGTCGAAGACCTGCTTGGCTACGACCGGCTGGTGATCTTGGAAGACATCGTCGATCACGCCAACGTCGGCGCCATCCTGCGCAACGCCGCTGGGCTGGGTTGGCGGGGCGCGCTGCTGTCGCCGCGCTCGGCCGATCCGCTGTATCGGCGGTCGATCAAGGTCAGCATGGGGTCGGTGTTCTCGTTGCCCTGGGCGCGATTCGATGACTGGGGACGTGCGATCCCGCTGCTCAACGATCATGGTTTTTGCACGGTCGCGCTGGCGTTGACCGACGAAGCTGTTGATCTTGATCAGGTTCGTACGATGCTGACCGATCGACCCGGTCAGAAGGTGGCGGTCATGCTCGGCACCGAGGGGGCCGGCCTGTCCCGCAGCTGGATCGAGCGGGCCGAGGTCGTCGCGAAGGTCCCCATGCAGGAGGGCGTCGACTCGCTCAACGTCGCCGCGGCGAGCGCGATCGCCTGTTATGTGCTGAGGTAGCCGGGCCGATCGCTTGGAAGCAGAAGCGCGCGATGCTCCGGGCATCGCCGGTAGGTTGCTGACATGGACGAGAAGCAGACGCTGGCGTATTACCTGCAGCGGCAGCGCGATGCCCTGCTGTGGAAGCTGGACGGGTTGTCCGAGCGGCAGTTGCGGATGCCGTTGACGCCGACCGGGACCAACCTGCTCGGCGTGGTGAAGCACGTGATCAGCACCGAGGTCGAGTATCTCGGCGCTGTCTTCGACCGACCTTTCGCCGAGCCGTTGCCATGGATGGATCCGCAAGCCGAGCCCAACTCCGACATGTGGGCGACCGAAGATCAAACAGTCGATTGGGTACGAGATTTCGGCCGGCGGGCGTGGGCGCACGCCGATGCGACCATCGACGCTCTTGATCTTGATGCGCCCGGTCTGGTGCCCTGGTGGCCGCCGGAGCGACGAAACACCACCCTGCACACGGTGCTGGTGCACGTGATTGCGGAGGAGGCACGGCACGCCGGACAGCTGGACATCGTCCGCGAATTGACCGACGGGGCCGCCGGCATGTCGACGGCCCACTCCAACATGCCCGACCTCGGCGATCAGGACTGGTCGGACTACACCGCCCGGTTGCGGCGGCTGGCCGAGAGCTTCGACTGATCATGAAGCTCTGCATCCTCGGCGGCGGTGGATTCCGTACGCCGTTCGTCTGGCAGGCGTTGCTACGCGACACCGAGACCCCGCGGGTGGACCGGGTTGCCCTGTACGACGCCGATCCGGCCCGGCAGTCGACCATGATCAAGATCTTGAACCAGCTGGCTGCCGAATTTCCGAGCCCGCCCACACTGGAAGCCGCCGACGACCTCGACAGTGCCCTGCAGTGCAGTGATTTCGTGTTTGCCGCCATCCGGGTCGGCGGAGTGCACGGTCGGCAGCTGGACGAACACATCGCTCTTGATCTTGGGGTGTTGGGGCAGGAGACCACCGGGCCGGGCGGGATCGCGTACGCGTTACGGACGCTGCCGGTGATGATCGACATCGCCCGACGGATCAAGCAAGTGGCACCCGACGCGTACCTGCTGAACTTCACCAACCCGGCCGGCATCATCACCGAAGCCCTGCAAGCCGAACTCGGTGACCGAGTGGTCGGAATCTGCGACACTCCGTCCGAGCTGGGCCGCCGGGTGGCCGGCATCCTCGGCCATGATCATGATCAGCTCCAGCTCGACTACGTCGGGCTCAACCACCTCGGCTGGATGCGTCGGATCCTGGTTCGCGGCCGGGACGTGCTGCCCGAGCTGCTGGCCGATGATCATCTTCTCGCCCAACTGGAGGAGGCGACGATCTTCGGCCCGGACTGGCTGCGGGCGCTGGGCATGATTCCTAACGAATACCTGTACTACTACGACTTCACCCGCGAAGCGGTGGCCAAGATCATCGGCTCCGGCCCGACCCGGGGAGACTTCCTGGCGGAGACGCAGTCCGCCTTCTATCGCGAGGCTGCTGCGGCCGAGTCGCCGGCGACGAGTTGGCAGCGGGCGGTGGATCGGCGCGAGGCGAGCTATATGGCCGAGGCCAAGGGCGGATCACAGGGCGCACCGGCCACGGATCATGATCATCATCCCGCTGCCGACCCGGGCCAGCTGGGTTATGCCGGGGTCGCTCTGGCCGTGATGCAAGCGATCAGCCGGGATCAACGATCGACGGCGATCCTCAACGTCCGCAATCGCGGCACCGTCGCCGGACTGGCCGCCGACGCCGTGGTGGAGGTGCCCACCATGATCGACGCCAACGGCGTCCATTCGCTGGTCTTGGATCGACAGCCGGGACTGCGCGAACTCGGGCTGATGCAGCAGGTCAAGGCCGTCGAACGACACGTCATCACCGCAGTCCGAGAAGGTTCGCGAACAGAAGCACTGCTGGCGTTCGCCCTGCACCCGTTGGTTGACTCGGTGTCGGTGGCGGATAAATTGCTCGATCGCTACTGCGAGCACCATCCACAACTGCACGACCTGTTCGAAGGACGACGATGACCGAATTCAGCGCCCTCAACCGTCGCCGGGCCGAGCGGCCGAGCATGCCGCCGGTGATCGTCTTCCTCACCGATCAACAACGCTGGGACGCCACCGGGATCGGCGGCAACCCGGTCGAGTTGACGCCCAATCTTGATCATGCTGCCCGATCCGGCACCTGGTTCGACAACGCGCATACCCCGCAGCCGCTCTGCACCCCGGCCAGATCCTGTTTGCAGACAGGGAATTTCGCCACCACCAACGGCGTGCACCGCAACGGTCTGAATCTGGCCACCGACGCCGACACCCTGGCCAAGCGGTTCGGTGCGGCCGGCTACCGCACCGGCTACCTCGGCAAGTGGCATCTCGCCGACCCCGGTTCCAAGGGGCCGGTGCGGCCGGAGCAGCGCGGCGGCTACGACGACTGGCTGGCCGCCAACGCACTCGAGCACACCTCGGACTCGTACTCGACCCGGCTCTACGACAACGACGGTGAGCCGGTCGACCTGCCCGGCTACCGGATCGACGCGCTCACCGACGCCGCGATCCGTTACCTGGTTGACCATCAGCACGAACCGTTCCTGCTGTTCCTGTCCTTCCTGGAGCCGCATCACCAGAATCGGCGAGACGACTACCCGGCGCCGGAGGTGTATCGCGACCGCTATCACGGCAGCTGGCTGCCGCCGGATCTGGCCAGCCTGCACGGAACCACGTTCCAGCAGATCGGCGGCTACTACGGGATGATCAAGCGGATGGACGAGGCGTACGGCCGGCTGCTGGACGCGTTGCGCAGCCTCGGCCTGTACGACGAGACGATCACCGTCTTCAGTTCTGATCATGGTTGTCACTTCAAGACCCGCAACAGCGAGTACAAGCGCTCGGTGCACGACGGCTCCACCCGGGTGCCGCTGATGATCAGGGGACCGCGGGTGCCGCGCGGCCGGGTGGTCGAGGACGTGGTCAGCACCGTCGGACTGCCGGCCACCTTGTACGAGTTGGCCGGAATCGACGCCCCGGTGGGGATTCAGCCGTCCCTGGTGCCCGCGATGCATTCGGCCGAACGGCCGGCGGGGGAGGCGTTCATTCAGGTCAGCGAGTCCGAGACCGCACGCGCGATCCGGACCCAGCGGTGGAAGTACGGCATCCAGGCACCGGATGCGGATCCGAAGGATGCCGGCAGTGATCACTACGTCGAGCGATATCTCTACGACCTCGAGGCGGACCCGTACGAACTGAACAATCTGGTCGGCCTACCGTCCCACCGCGAGCTCAGTGATCATCTGCGCGATCGGCTGCTGGCCTGGATGAAGACCGCCGGCGAACCCGAACCGGTGATCGACAACGCCGTCACCAGCCAGCAGGGCCGCGGCCAACTCGACGTCCAACCCCACGAAATCTCGATGTGACTTCCGATCGTCACCGCAGAGCAGCGGCGTCTTACTCGGGGAACGCACCCGCGGCCGCGTATGCCGCCGGTCGCGGAGCGGCCGAGTGGAGATGATTTGTGGAAGCGGCCACGCCCGGGGGTCCGGGGGTCGCCCCCCGCGTGAGCGAAGCGAACAAATCAAACTCGGGGGGTGTGGGCGACCAGGCCGGCGTAGGCGAAGCCGCCGCCGAAGGCGAACAGCAGGAACGGGGTGTCGGCGGGGAGTTCGCCGGCCTGCCACATCTTGGCGAAGGCCAGCGGGATGGAGGCCGCCGAGGTGTTGCCGGAGGTGACCACGTCGGTGGCGACGATCTTGTCGGCCAGTCCGAGCTGTCGGGCCAGCGGCTCGATGATCCGGAGATTGGCCTGGTGGCTGAAGAGTCCGCCGAGATCCTCGAGCTGAAAACCGGCGTTGGTTACGGTCTTGCTGGCGTAACCCGCGGCCTCGGAGATCGCCCACTTGAAGACCTGCTTGCCGTCCTGGACGAACTTGTTCGTTGGCGGCTCGATCACGACGGCGTCGGTCAGGTCCGGCTCGGTGCCCCAGGTGACCGGACTGATCCGAGGCCGGTCGGAACGGCGCAGAACCAACGCGCCGGCTCCGTCGGCGATCAGGATGCAGGTGCTGCGGTCGGTCCAGTCGGTGACGGCACTCAGTTTCTCCGAGGCGATCACCAGCGCGGTGGTGGCGGTGCCGGCCTGGATCGCCTGGTCGGCGATCGCCAGCGCATGCACGAATCCGGAACAGGCCACGTTGATGTCCATCGCCACCGGCGACGGCGTGCCGAGATTCTTCGACACCCGGCCGGCGGTGTTGGGGGAGCGCTGGTCCGAGGTGCAGGTCGCGACCACGATCAGATCGACCGCCGCGGCGGTGACGCCGGCGTTGTCCAAGGCATCCTGGGCGGCGGCGGTGGCCATCATCGGGACCGTCTCGTCGTCGCCGGCGATCCGGCGTTCGCGAATCCCGGTCCGCTGCCGGATCCATTCGTCGTTGGTCTCGACCATGCCTTCGAGGTCATGGTTGCTGAGCACCCGGGCCGGCTGATAGTAGCCGGCGCCGATGATCTCGGAGCCGTGCCGCGTCGGTTGCGGGACCTCGGCCGCGGTTCCCGTGCCGGGAACGGACTGCGTCGACGGCTCGTTGGCCGGGATGTCATCGGTCACGACGCGGAGTTTAGCGTACGCCCGTTCTCTAAAATATTCCCTGCGTTAATCTTTAGCTGTGAGTCCACGACGTTCGGCAGCGCAGGCGCAGCAGACCCGGCACCTCATCGTCGCCGCGGGAGTGGACATCGCCTCGACCGAGGGCTTGGACGCCATCACCCTGGGCCGGCTGGCCGACGAACTGGCGATGAGCAAGTCCGGTGTGATCGGGCATTTCGGCAACAAGCTGGATCTCCAGCTCGGTGTGCTCAACGAGGCGGTGCGGATCTATCGGCGCGAGGTGATCCTGCCGGCCGCCCACGCCCCAGCCGGCCTGCCCCGGCTGCGGGCGCTGGTCGACGCCTGGATCTCCCATCTGGAACGCGGCGTCTTTCCCGGCGGCTGCTTCTTCACCCAGGTGACCACCGACTACGACGGCCGGCCCGGGCCGGTGCACGACGTCGCCCGGCGGCTCACCGACGACTGGCGGACCTACCTGGCCGAACAGATCGAGGTCGCGATCGGCGACGGTTCGTTCGCCCCCGACACCGACGTCGAGCAAGTGATCTTCGAGGCCACCGGGCTGATGCTCTCGCTCAACCACGCCATGCAACTTGATCTTGATCCGAAGGCGATCCAGCACGCCCGGATCGGCTTCAACCGGTTGATCAACGCCTGCATGTCCTGACGGCCTCAGGTGGCGTCCCAGAGCCTGCGGTAGTAGGCGATCCGGTCGACGTCCGGCTCTACTCCGTACGCGGCCAGCAGTTCGTCCTCGTTGGCCGGCTCGAAATTCCAGCTCAGGCTGTAGGTCGCGATCGCCAGGTCCGCCCAGCGGTCACCGACGCCGAGGCTGCCGAGATCAACATGACCGGCGCAGCGGCCGTCGTCGCCGATCAGGGTGTTGGGCGAGCACGCGTCGCCGTGGCAGACGACGAGTTGATCTTCCGGTGGTGCCTGCTCGATCAGCACCTGGTCCTCGGGCTTCTTGATCTTGGTCGCCCGGTCGGCGATCCGCCACGACCACGGGCAGTCCGCGACCGGAAGGTGATCATGAAATCGACGCAGGCCGGCGCCGATAGCGCGGGCGGCGGTGAGCGGGTCGGCCTTCCAGCGTGGAGCAATCGCCGACTGGGCAGGGATTCCGGCCGTGTGCATCCAGGTCGACGTGGCCGAGTCGCGGCCGACGCCGAGTACCTCGGGAACCGTCACCGATGTGCGGGCCCAGCGCAGTTTCTCGGCCTCCAGTTCGAGGTCGACCTCCTCGTGGTCGGCACCCCACTTCACGTATTCCGTGTGATCACCGCGGTCGATTCGATAGGTGCGACCGTGCACGCCATTGGCCCAGATCCAGCGGATCGGTGCGCCGGCGGCCAGGTCGGCCACCACCGGCGGCACTTCGTCGGCGGTGACGGCGCGGTCCGGATCGAAGGAGAGATCCGATGAGATCGAGGTCGCCATCGGTTCAGAGCGGGATGTTGCCGTGCTGTCCGCGGGCACCCGTGTCGGCGTCGGCGATCGCGGCCGCGATCGCCGTACGGGTCCCGGACGGCGAGACGATCTCGTCCACCACACCGATCTCTACCGCCTTCTCCACGCCGCCGGCGATCCGATCGTGTTCGGCGGCCAACTCGGCCTCCACCTGCGGACGCAGATCCTCCGGGGTCGCGGCCAGCTTGCGCCGATGCAGGATCCGGACCGCGGCCACCGAGCCCATCACCGCCACCTGGGCGCCGGGCCAGGCGAACACCTTGGTGGCGCCCAACGAGCGAGAGTTCATCGCAATGTAGGCACCGCCGTACGCCTTGCGGGTGACCACGGTGACTCGCGGCACCACCGCCTCGCTGAACGCATGCAGCAGTTTGGCGCCACGACGCACCACGCCGTCCCATTCCTGGCCCACACCGGGCAGGTAACCGGGCACGTCGACCAGCACCACCACCGGCACCCCGAAGGCATCGCACATCCGGACGAACCGGGCGGCCTTCTCGGCGCTGAGCGAGTCCAGGCAGCCACCCAACCGGAGCGGATTGTTGGCGATCACGCCGACGGTCCGACCACCGAGCCGGCCGAAGGCGACGGTGATGTTGGGGGCCCAGCGGGCGTGCAGTTCGATCATCGAGCCGTCGTCCAGCAACGCCTCCAGCACCGGGTGCACGTCGTAGGCGCGTTTGGCCGACTCCGGCAACAGGGCAGCAAGATCAACATCGGCGACGTTGCGATCGACCGCGCCCTGGTCGGACAGCAGCCCGATCAACGTACGGGCTCTGGTCAACGCATCGGCCTCGTCGTCGGCGACCACGTGCACGACGCCGGAGCGGCGGCCGTGGGTGTCCGGGCCGCCGAGCCGGAGCATGTTGACGTCCTCGCCGGTGACCGAGCGGACCACATCCGGGCCGGTGACGAAGATGCGGCCCTCCGGCCCCAGGATCACGATGTCGGTCAGCGCCGGGCCGTACGCGGCACCGCCGGCGGCCGGGCCAAGCACGACGGAGATCTGCGGGATCTTGCCGGAGGCGTGCGTCATCGCGTTGAAGATCTTGCCGACGGCGTCCAGTGAGAGCACGCCCTCCTGCAACCGAGCGCCACCGGCGTGCCAGATGCCGATGATCGGCAGCTGCTTCTGCAACGCCAGTTGATAGGCGCGCACCACGGCGGCACAGCCGTCGTTGCCCATCGCGCCACCGGACATGGTGGCGTCCGAGCAGAACGCGACCACCGGGTTGCCGTCGATCGTGCCGGTCGCGGCGAGCATGCCGCAGCCGTCGTCCTCGGTGATCAGCTCCGGACTGCCCTCGTCGAGCAGAGCCGCCAGTCGCAGATTCGGGTTGCGCGGATCGAGCTCACGAGGGAGCTTCGTCTGGTCTTGATCCGGCACGCCGTGATCGCGAACGACGGCTGTCATCTCAATCTCCCGCGGTGCCGTCGGTCGACGAGGCGTACCGATTCGTGAAGGCGAGGGCGACGTTGTGCCCACCGAAACCGAAGGAGTTGTTGATCCCGGCCAGGTCGCCGCTCGGCAGCTCCCGAGCGGTGGTGGCGATGTCGATGCCCAGCCCGGGCTCCGGGTTCTCCAGGTTGATGGTCGGCGGGACGATCCGATTGCGCAGCGCCAGCAGGGTGGCCAGCGACTCCAGCGCCCCGGCGCCGCCGAGCAGGTGCCCGGTCATCGACTTGGTAGCGGTGACGATCGCGCTGGTGTCCTCGCCGAGGGCGAAACGGATCGAGGTTGCCTCGGCCGGATCACCGGTCGGCGTCGACGTGGCGTGGGCGTTCACGTGCACGATGTCGGTCGGCGCCAGTTCGGCTTCCCGCAGCGCCAGCTTCATGGCCCGACCCTGGCTCAACCCGGTCGGATCCGGCTGGACGATGTCGTAGGCGTCGGAGGTGGTGCCGGCACCGGCGAACTCGCCGTAGATCCGGGCACCGCGAGCCTGTGCGTGCTCCAGCGATTCCAGGATGAAGATCGCCGCGCCCTCGGCCAGTACGAAGCCGTCCCGGTCCCGGTCGAAGGGCCGGGAGGCGAGCTGCGGCTCGTCGTTGCGCCGGCTGGTGGCCTGCATCTGACTGAAGGCGTTGATCGGCAGCGGATGAATCACCGACTCCGAACCGCCCGCGACGACCACGTCGGCCCGGCCGAGCCGGATCAGGTCCAGGCCGAGAGCCAGGGCCTCGTTGCTGGTGGCGCAGGCCGAGATCGGGGTGTGAGCGCCGGCCTGGGCACCCAACCGCATGCTGACCTGGGCGGCCCCGGCATTGCCCATCAACATCGGCACGGTCAGTGGGCTGACCCGGCGCAGGCCTTTCTCCTTCTGCACATCCCACTGGCCGAGCAGGGTGTGCATGCCGCCGATCCCGGAGCCGATGCTGGTGGCCAGCCGCTCCCGGTCGACCGGATTGTCCTCGCCGAACCCGTACCCGGCGTCGGCCCAGGCCTGATTGGCCGCGATGATCGCCAACTGAGCAAAGCGATCCAGCCGGCGAGCCTCGACCCGATCCAGCACCTCCGACGGGTCGACGGCCAGCTGACCGGCGATCCGCGACGGCAGGTCCTTGGCCCAGTCCGCCTCGATCGGGCGGACACCGGATTTGCCGGCGACCATTCCAGCCCAGGTGGATTCCACGTCGCCGCCGAGGGGAGTGGTGGCTCCCAGGCCGGTGACGACTACGGGTTTGGAGGACATCAGCGAGAACTCCTCGATTGTGCTGAAGGTACGCCGAACGACGCCGGCGGGATGGACTTGTACCCAGGCCGCCGGCGTCCGGAACGTGCCGCCGGACGCCGACGATGAGCTCGTGCCGGATCAGGCAGCGGCGCGCTCGATGTAGGCGACGGCGTCACCGACGGTCTTGAGGTTCTTGGCCTCTTCGTCGGGAATGCTGACGCCGAACTTCTCCTCGGCGGCGTAGATGATCTCGACCATCGAGAGCGAGTCGACGTCAAGATCATCGGTGAAGGACTTGTCCAGCTGGACGTCGTCGGCCGGCACGCCGGCGACCTCGTTGACGATGTCGGCCAGGTCGCTGCGGATCTCTTCGGTGGTTGCCATCTGGGGTGTTCTCCCTTGTGTTGTTGATCTTGCCTGTGTTTGTGGACCGGGTGGTCCGAGTTCAGTTGTTGATCACGTACGGGCTGTTGGCTCGTTCATGATCATCAGCGGGTTACCTCGGTTGCGTCCGAGGTCTCGACAACCGGATGCAATCGGAGCAGTGGTTGGCCGGGTGAGACGGGATCGCCGTCCTCGGCCAGCCATTCGGTGATGATGCCACCGTGCGGCGCACTGATCGGGATCTCCTCGCGGAGATTCTTCACCGCGCCGATGGTGCTGTGTTGCGGCAGCACGCTGCCGGTGGCCAGATCGTCGGTCCGGATGAACTGACCCTTGCCCGGGGAGACGATCAATCGCCAGGTCGGGTTCGCGTTGATCTGGCCCCAGCTGCTCGCATCGGCGTGTTTGCGAACGAATTCGGCGGCCTCGCCGAGCTGGTCCGGAGTGTTCAACGCGAACACCTCGACACCCTTGAGATTGCGCTTGGCAATGCCGGTTAGGGTGCCGGCCGGTGGGATCTCCAGCAGGCCGGTGACGCCGAGGTCGGCCATCGTCTGCATGCACAGGTCCCAGCGAACCGGTGAGGACACCTGGCGCACCAAGCGCTGCAGCACCTCGACGCCGTCATGCACCACCTGGCCGTCGGCATTGGACAGCAATCGGGTGCGCGGGTCGTGGGTCGAGATGGCCCGGGCCAGATCCTGCAGATGCTGAACGGCCGGCGCCATGTGCCGGGTGTGGAAAGCGCCGGCGACGCTGAGCTCGATCAGGCGGGCCCGGGCCGGCGGATCGGCGGCCAGTTCCTTCAGCTGGGCGATCGTGCCGGCGGCGACGATCTGGCCGCGCCCGTTGTTGTTGGCGGCGGTCAGGTCGTGGTCCTCGATCTTGCTCAGCACCTCGTCCGGGTTGCCGCCGATCACCGCGGTCATCGAGGTCGGGGTGGTGGCGCTGGCCGCCGCCATCGCCTTGCCCCGTTCGCGAACCAGCACCATCGCCTGCTCGGCGGTCAGCACCCCGACGCCGGCCGCTGCGGTGATCTCACCGACCGAGTGGCCGGCGGCGACACCGATCGAGCGATAGGCGTCGGCCGGATGCGGGAAGAGTTCGAGTGCGGCCAGCAGGCCGGCGGCGACCAGCAGCGGCTGGGCGATCGCGGTGTCGCGGATGGTCTCGGCGTCGGCTTCCGAGCCGTAATGCGCCAGGTCGAGCCCGCTCACCGCCGACAGCCAGTCGAGTCGCTCGGCGAAGGATGACTCAGCGATCCACGGCTTGAGGAATCCCGGCGTTTGGGCACCCTGGCCGGGCGCGACAATGGCGAGCACGGGACAACTCTTCCGTGCCGACCCGTCCGCAGTCGCGCAGCGACACCACGAATCTCTTGATGTCGAGTTGTCAGATCCCTACAAAGACGCGACCAGTACGTGAACAGGTCTGCACTCCGGGTGGTTCGGCCGGCTCGAAATCCGGCTTGTGCTGGACCGTTGCCGGCGTCAGGTGCCGGGGCGGCCGTCGGCGGGCAGCAGGCGACCCAGCGTGACGGCGAGCCGAAGCACGTACGCGTCCCGGGGATCGGTGGGGCTGTAGCCGGAGACCTCCTGGATCCGCTTCAACCGATACCGAACGGTGTTGGCGTGCACGAACAACGCCCGCGCGGTCGCCTCGACGCTGGCACCGTTGTCGAGGAAGACGACCAGGGTCTCCAGCAGTCCACTGCCGGCATCGGCGAGCGGGGTGTAGATCAACCGGGCCAGGGCGCGGCGAGCGTGTCCGTCGCCGGACAGTGCCCGCTCGGGCAGCAACTCGTCGGCGCGTACGGGGCGGGGTGCGTCCGGCCAACCGGCGGCCGCTCGATAGCCCGACAGTGCGGCCCGGGTGCTCCGGGTGGCGTCGGCGAGATGATCGACCGGCGGCCCGATCACGATCGGGCCCGGGCCGAAGATGCCCGCGAAGCGTTCCACCGTGCGACTGGCGAACTCCGGATCGGCGATGTCGCCGCCACCGAGCACCACCAGCAGCCGATCACCCTGGACCGCGCCGAGCATGTCGATGCCGGCCTTCGCGCACTCGTGCCGGATGCTCTCGATCGCCACGGTCGGCTCGTCCTCGGGTTCGGCGCCGACCACGACCACGACGTCGGCCGAGGAGCGCCACCCCAGCGCCGAGGCCCGGGACAGCACCGTCTCGTCGGTCTCACCCCGGATCACCGCGTCCGCGACCAGTGCCTCCAGTCGGGCATCCCAGGCGCCTCGCAACTCGGCGGCCCGGGCGTAGATCTCGGCCGCGGTGAAGGCGACCTCGCGGCTGTACTGCATCATGGCTGCCTGCAGCACCGGCCGGTCCGCGCGGGGCATCAACTCGTCGATCTGCTTCTCGGCGACCTCGATCGTGGTCCGCACCAACTCGACCGTCTGGTAGAGCGAGATCTTCTTGGCCAGCTCCCGGGGCGCCGAACCGAAGACGTCGGCAGTGGACGGCCGGGACGGTTCCGGATCGGCGAACCAGTGCACGAAACCGTCGATGCCGGCCTGCGCGACCAGGGTGATCCAGGACCGGTGCTTGGCGTCGAGCTCGGAGAACCAGGCGT
Organism: Microlunatus elymi; assembly: GCF_007362775.1. NCBI lineage: Bacteria > Bacillati > Actinomycetota > Actinomycetes > Propionibacteriales > Propionibacteriaceae > Microlunatus > Microlunatus elymi. The sequence goes on along the minus strand of NZ_CP041692.1, from coordinate 3,854,818 downwards.
GCCGGTGTTCCATCTCGGCAACCGCCGCGGTGGTCATCGCGCCGGACACTTCGGCCATCCGCTTGGCGATCGCGGCCCGGGTCTTGGCCGACGGCAACAGCGACTTGCTGATGCCACGAGGGGTTGCCGCCATGCAGCGCAGCGTATTCCCTTGCGTAGGCTGCACAGGAACCGAGGTGAGGAGGAAGCGGAGTGGCCCGTCCTGAGACCGGCAAGATCGGCACCGATGATCATCCGGGTGCGGTGGCCGCCCTGCGCGAGATCGGCTTCTGGCTTGAACGTTCGCGTGCCGACACTCACCGGGTCCGCGCCTACCGCCGCGCCGCCGATGCCGTCGAAAGCCTGTCGCCGGCCGCGTTCGATGATCATCGGGGGCGCAAGAGCTGGGCCGAGCTCGGCGGCATCGGGCCGAAGACGGCCGCGGTGATCATCGAAGCAGAGCAGGGTGAACTGCCCGCATCGCTGGCCAAGCTGCGCGACGCCGCGACCCCGCTGGCCACCGGTGGTGATCAACTTCGACCGGCGCTCCGCGGCGATCTGCATGTGCACTCGGATTGGTCCGATGGTGGCAGTCCGCTGGCGGAGATGATGATCACCGCGCGCGATCTCGGCCACGAGTACTGCGCGATCACCGATCACTCGCCTCGGCTCAAGGTGGCCCGCGGTCTCAGCGCCGAGCGTCTGCGCGAGCAGCTCGCGGTGGTACGTGATCTTGGTCGCGAACTGGAGCCGTTCGTGATCTTGCAGGGGATCGAGGTCGACATCCTGTCCGACGGGTCCCTCGATCAGGAGAAGGACCTGCTGGCCGAGTTGGACGTGGTGGTGGCCAGCGTGCATTCGGAGTTGCGGTCGGACTCGGAGTCGATGACGCACCGGATGGTGGCCGCGATCGCCAACCCGCGGGTGAACGTGCTCGGCCACTGCACCGGCCGGCTGATCGAAGGGGAGCGGGGCACCAGGCCGGAGTCGGTGTTCGACGCCGAGGTGGTGTTCGAGGCGTGCCGGCAGTTCAACACCGCGGTGGAGATCAACTCCCGCCCGGAGCGCCGCGACCCGCCGATGCGGCTACTGAAACTCGCGTACGAGATGGGCTGTCTGTTCAGCATCGACACCGACGCGCACGCTCCGGGCCAGCTGGACTTCCTGTCCTACGGTTGCGAACGCGCCGAGCAGGCAGGCATCGAGCCGGACCGGATCCTCAACACGTGGCCGGTCGACCGACTCCGCGATTGGTGCCGCACGAGCTGACAATGCGCCAGGATTTGACCCTCTCGGCGGCCGGACGTCGGCCACAACCTCGGTGGCGAACTCGATTTGGCTACCGCTCGCACCACGATCGGCGTACCGTCCGTGGTAAGGAGTAGCGCCAGATGTAAGGAGTAGCGATGTCGACCGCAACCATGACCAGCAAGGGGCAGATCACCGTGCCCAAGGACATCCGGGACGAGCTGAAACTGGTGCCCGGCTCGAAACTGATGTTCGTCCGGGTCGGCCCGGGCGATGTCAGAATCGTTGCCCGGACCGGGAAGCTGTCCGATCTGAAGGGCATCCTGCATCGGCCGGGGCAGCGGGCGATGTCGATCGAGGAGATGAACGACGCGATCGCGGACGCGGCCGCTGAGAGTGGCATGGCGGGACTCGATGCTGACCAGTCCGACTCGCAGCTGAAATGATCGGATTCGATACCAACGTCCTGGTCAGGTTCTTCGTCGACGCCGATCCAGAGCAGCATGCAGCTGCGGTCCAGGCGGTCGGGCGACTTTCGCCCGAACGGCCCGGGTTCATCACCCAAGTGGTGATGGTTGAGCTCTACTGGGTGCTCTCGCGCGTCTATCGCTACCCGAAGTCCGCCTGTCTTGCCGTCGTCCGCGCATTGGTGGAGAACGAGTCGTTGGAATTCGACGATGGTGAGGGCGTGGTCAGGGCGTTGACTCTGGCCGAAGCGGGCGCGGACTTCGCCGACGCACTCATCCAGGGCGCACTGGAACTCTTCAGCATCGACGAGATGATCACGTTCGACCGAGCTGCGTCGAAGAAGCTCGGCTGGCGGTTGCTGGCCGCCGAGCACGCAAATGCGCGGTGACCCGAGCAGGGTCACCGCGCATCAGCAGAGCAAGATCAAGTCGGGCAAGATCAACTACGCGCCGGCGCCCTCCTGCTGCACACCGGAGGTCGAGGTCGGATCGTTCAGCTCGTACTTCTTGTACGCCTGCGCGGGTGCGTCGGCGTCGACCTTGCCGTCGCGGGCCAGCGCCTCCAGGGTGGCCACAACGATCGATTGTGCGTCGACCTGGAAGTAGCGCCGCGCACCCGCTCGGGTGTCGGCGATGCCGAAGCCGTCGGCGCCGAGTGACAGCCACTTGTTCGGCACCCACTGCTGAATCTGATCTTGAACCGCATGCATGTAGTCGCTGACCGCGATCGCCGGGCCCTCGGTCCCCTGCAACGCCTGAGTGACGTACGGAGTCCGCCGGTCCTCGCCCGGATGGTTGAAGTTGTGGTGATCAACTTCCAGCGCCTCGCGGCGCAGCTCGTTCCAGGAGGTCACCGACCAGACGTCTGCGGCCACACCCCACTCCTCAGCGAGCAGCTGCTGCGCCTTCAGCGCCGACGGCATCGCGACCCCGGAGGCCAGCACCTGCGCCACCGGATGATCACCGTCGGAGTTGATCTCCGGCGCGTACTTGAAGCGGTAGATGCCCTTCAGGATCGCCGACACATCAAGATCATCCGGCGGACCCGGCTGGTCGACCGGCTCGTTGTAGACGGTCAGGTAGTAGATCACGTCCTCGCCGCCTGGATGCTCCTCGGACTCGTAGCCGTACATCCGGCGCAGGCCGTCCTTGACGATCTGCGCGATCTCGAACCCGAACGCCGGGTCGTAGTGCACCACGGCCGGGTTCGTCGAAGCCAGCAAGGGAGAATGCCCGTCGGCGTGCTGGGTGCCCTCGCCGGTGAGTGTGGTCCGACCGGCAGTGGCGCCGATCAGGAAGCCGCGGCTCATCTGGTCGGCAGCCGCCCAGATGAAGTCGCCGGTGCGCTGGAAGCCGAACATCGAGTAGAAGATGTAGATCGGGATCATCGGCTCGCCGTGGGTGGAGTACGCCGTACCCGCAGCAGTGAACGAGCCGAGTGCGCCGACCTCGGAGATGCCCTCGTGCAGCAGCTGGCCCTTCGGGCCTTCCTTCCAACTCAGCAGCAGCTTGCGGTCCACCGAGTCGTAGGTCTGCTCGTGCGGGGAGTAGATCTTCGCCGTCGGGAACATCGAGTCCATGCCGAAGGTGCGGAATTCGTCCGGCGCGATCGGCACGATCCGCTGGCCGATCTCCGGATCCTTCATCAGGTCCCGCAGCAACCGGACCAGTGCCTGGGTGGTGGCCACCTTGGCGTTGCCGGCCGACTTCATCAGCGGGGTGTAGACGTCGTCACCGGGCAGCTTGACGATCTTGGGCTTGACCCGTCGCTCCGGCAGGTAGCCACCGAGCTCACGCCGCCTTTCCTGCATGTACTGCATTTCCGGCGAATCCGCACCCGGATGGAAGTACGGCGGATCGTACGGATCGGTCAGTTGATCATCGCTGATCGGCAGGTACAGCCGGTCCCGGAACGCCTTCAGGTCGTCGGTGGTCAGCTTCTTCATCTGGTGCGTCGCGTTGCGCGCCTCCAGCGCGTCGATGGTCCAGCCCTTCACGGTCTGAGCCAGGATCACCGTCGGCTGACCGACGTGCTCGGTGGCAGCCTTGAAGGCCGCGTACACCTTGCGGTAGTCGTGACCACCGCGGCCGAGCCGGCGAAGATCATCATCGGTGTAGTTCTGCACCATCCGCTGCAGCTCGGGCGAGTCGAAGAACTTGTCCCGGATGTAGGCGCCGTTCTCCACCGAGTAGGTCTGGAACTGGCCGTCCGGCGTGGTGTTCATCTTGTTCACCAGCGCGCCGGACACGTCGGCCTTGAGCAGCGGATCCCAGTCCCGACTCCACAAGACCTTGATCACGTTCCAGCCGGCGCCGAGGAACATCGACTCCAACTCCTGGACGACCTTGCCGTTGCCGCGGACCGGACCGTCCAACTGCTGCAGGTTGCAGTTGATCACCCAGGTCAGGTTGTCCAGCTCTTCCCGTGCGGCCACGCCGATCGCGCCGAGCGATTCGACCTCGCCCATCTCGCCGTCGCCGAGGAAGCCCCAGACCCGCTGCTGCGAGGTGTCGCGGATGCCGCGGTTGTGCAGGTAACGGTTGAACCGCGCCTGGTAGATCGAGTTCACCCCGCCGATGCCCATCGACACCGTGGGGAACTCCCAGAAGTCGGGCATGATCCGCGGATGCGGGTAAGAGGTGACCGACCGGCCCGGACCGCGCGAGGCGTCCTGCCGGAAGCCGTCCAACTGCTCGGTGCTCAGCCGGCCCTCGAGGAAGGCGCGGGAGTAGATGCCGGGGGAGGCGTGGCCCTGGAAGAAGACCTGGTCACCGCCGCCCGGATGGTCCTTGCCCCGGAAGAAGTGGTTGAAGCCGACCTCGTACAGGCTGGCCACGCTCTGATAGGTGGCGATGTGGCCGCCGACCTCGAGGCCCTTGCGGTTGGCCTTGGACACCATGATCGCGGCGTTCCACCGGATGAAGGCCCGGATCCGGCGCTCGATCAGCTCGTCGCCGGGGAAATCCGGCTCCAGCTCGGTGGAGATGGTGTTGATGTAGTCGCTACTGCGCAGGGCCGGCAGGCCGACCTGCCGCTCGCGGGCGTGCTCCAGCAGCTTCAGCATGATGAATCGCGCCCGGTGCTTGCCGTCCTGAGCGAGCAGACCGTCCAGCGACTCCAACCACTCCCGGGTCTCTTCGGGATCGGTGTCGGGGATCTGGCTGGGCAGGCCCTCAGCGGTGATGGCTGGGCGCTTTCCAGGACTGGCCATCGAGGCTCCTCACTCGTTGCAGCTCTGGGTGGTGCTGCGGTCTCGTTGCAGGTTTGGTCGTGCCGACGAGCTGGTGCGCAGGTCGGCAGGTTCGGTTCACGTGCGTCCCATCCTGTCACCTCGGCCGAACCGCTCGTACGCGGTCCTGTGCATTGGCCGCCGGGCCGGTTACCGGTTTCGCGAACGGGCGCCGGGCCGGGCCGCCGGCTTTGGCCAATCTTTGGCTTCAGGCGACAAATGCCCCGGCAGCGGAGAAACGATGCATAACAACACGGCATTTCCGTCCGCCGAACTTTCCCCAGACGCGCAAGCTCTGGCAGTCTGACGGATCAAAGGGCGGCACCGCCGGTGATTCGCCCGAGCCCAGCGCTCCGGCAACGGGTGTTAGACCAAGTTCCTCGCCAACCGGGCGGGGCTGGGACTGGAGGTGTTGTGAGTTCTTCCGCGCGGCCCGAACCTACGTCTTCGGCCGTTTCGAGGCTCGGTTTCAAACCTGGTCAGATCGTCCAGGAGTTGGGATGGGACGAGGACGTCGACGAGACGCTTCGGACCGAGATCGAGGACCTCATCCAGGGTGAATTGATCGAGGAGGCGATGGAGCCGGTCGACGTCGTACTGCTCTGGTGGCGTGACGCGGACGGCGACCTGATCGACGGTCTGGTCGACGCGGTCACCGATCTCAGCGACAACGGCTACGTCTGGCTGCTGACGCCGAAGGTCGGCCGCGAGGGCTTTGTCGACGCCACCGATCTGAACGAGGGCGCGGTGACGGCCGGGCTGGCGCTGACCAGTACGGTCCCGGTGACCAGCGGCTGGACCGCCAGCAAACTGGTGCCACCGAAGGGCTCGCGACACTGAACCGACGGGTCGGCTTCAGGGCGCGCCACAGCGCCTTCGGACGCTGACAAGTCGGCTGGAAGGGGTGACCATGGCGCTGGACGTCGGAGATCCGGCGCCGGACTTCGCGTTGCGCAATCAGCACGGCGAGGTCGTCGAGCGGCGAGATCTGCTCGGCGCGCCCGCGCTGCTGGTGTTCTATCCGTACGCCTTCAGCGGCATCTGCAGCCGCGAGCTGGCCGAGCTGCAGGAGGCATGGCCCGACTTCACCGCGGCCGGTGCCCGAGTGCTGGCGATCTCCGTCGACACCATCTACGCGCTGCGTACCTTCGCCGACCAACTCGGGTTGGGGTTCGGTCTGCTCAGCGACTTCTGGCCACACGGCGCGACCGCGAGTGCGTACGGCGTCTTCGACGCGGAGCTGGGCTGTGCGACTCGAGGATCGTTCGTGCTGGACGCCGACGGCGTCGTTGCCTGGACGATGCTCAACGAGATCGGCCGACCGCGGGACATCGCCGCACACCTGAACGCGGTGCAGCGCTAGCCACTCGCACCAATCGGCGCCGGGGACTACGAGCTGGGCACTACGAGGCGACCTTGTTCTCCGGTGCCGGTGCCGGTGCTGGCGGCTCGGCTGCAGATTCGGCACCCAGATTCGGGGATGCTGCCTTCTGCTGATCGTCCGCCGGGATCTCGTCGGGTGACTGCGTCTCTTCCTTGAATTCGCGCAGGGCCCGCCCGGCACCCTTGCCGAGACCGGCCAACCGGCTGCCGCCGAAAAGCACGACGACGATCACCAGGATGATCAACAACTCGCTCGGGCCGATGTCGAGCGCCAGGGGGATCGGTGCTAGCACGACGACAGAGTAGGGCCGGGTGCTGAGCGGCGGCCCAGAGCGCTCAGCCCGGTGCCAGGAGTCTCAAGCTCACGGATCGGCCAGACTGCGGATGATCAACGACGATCTTGCGAGCAGCGCGCACGGCCGAAGGAATGTCACCGCTATGCCCGCTTCGGCGATCGCGGAGCCGTACAGCTCGTTTGCGTTGTGCCGGTGGAGTTGGCGGACGGCAAGCCGCACAGTAACAACGACTGCTCGCTCGCACCGCAGGGGCCGTCGACCGGAGTCCGCTTCCCGCTATGTCTGGCATCGTCAATCGCGTGCCTGAGGAGACTCCATGACAAAGATCCGAACCGGCTTGACGTTAGCCTCTGCCGGGGTACCCGCGATTTCTGCGTTGACCATCGCTGCGCCGAATGCGGCTGCCGCGACAGCACCGTCGTGTGTGCGGAAGACATCTCAATCCCCGATTCGGGTCACGGTGCAAAACGATTGCACACACGCGGTCAGGGTCAAGGTCGTGTTCAAGTTTGCGCCAGACACCAAGTGCGCTTCGATATCGGCCGGTCAACGCTACACGTTCTCCCACCTCGCGGGATCCTTCGACTACATCGCAACCTGTTGACTCGGGTCCTGTTGCCGGCTGTCTCATGGTCGGGGAGTTGACTGGGGAACCGCGGCGATACGCAACCGGTCGATCGCTTTCATGATCATCAAGATCACCAAAGCGATCAGCACGATGACACCGATGTTGCGCAGGGCGATCGGCCAGCCGAGGCTGCCGGCGTCCAGGAACGGGTAGGGATACCAGCCGGTGATCGCGCCGCGGATCAGGGTGTAGACGATCCAGGAGATGGGCCAGCACAGCGACACGATCAACACCCGCCAGGAGATCCGCGGACGCGGGCCGAAGATCAACCAGCCGACGAAAGCGAGCGGCGGCGCCAGATAGTGCAGACCGGCATTGACGAAGGCGTGGATCCCGGTCGGCTGCATCAGCGGACGCAACACGGTCACGTACACCAGACCGGTGATCACGATCCCGAGCAGGCCGTCGAGTCGCAGCACCTGCCAGCCGAGGCCACGCAGTCGCGGATCGATCAACAGTCTGATCGCGCCGGCCAGGACCAGGATGTTGCTCTGTATGGTGAAGAAGCTGAACAGGTTCACCAGCCGGGTGCCCAACGGCAGGGTTGCCGTGGCCGCGCCGGAGTTGACGTCGATGCCGCCGATGATCACCAGCACGGTCTGGGTGATCAACGACGCACCGGTCACCAGCACCAGCAGCCAGTGCCAGCCGGCGCCGGCCAACAACCAGGCTCTGCTGGCGGTGGTGTGCGCGGTGCTCGGACCCATGTCGGACATCCTTTCCTTCGCACAGCTCCCAACGGGTGAAATTCGCACCAATGTCGGTGCGAATTTCACCCGATCCGATGGTGATTGGAGGCTCGGCGCGAGACCCCGTGTCGGAGGAGGGCGTCGGCGGGCGACAATGACGACCGGATGCGTGAGCACGAGACGACGAGAGGTGATCGAGGGCGATGTTGGCGTGTGTGATCGAAGGTGCCGGACAGCTGCGGGTGGCCGAATTGCCGAAGCCGGAGCCCAGGCCCGGCGAGGTCGCCGTCGACATCGCGTACGGGGGCATCTGCGGCTCCGATCTGCACTACTTCCACGACGGCGCCGCCGGCGAGTTCGTGATCCGTGAACCCTTGGTCGCCGGCCACGAGGTGGTCGGCCGGGTCGGTGCGCTCGGTGTGGGGGTGACCGGACTCGAACCGGGGCAGCCGGTGGCGGTGCACCCGGCTCAGGTGTGCGGCGAATGCGCCGAATGCACCGGCGGCCGCCCGCAACTGTGCCCGTCCAGCCGTTACCTCGGGTCCGCCGCGCACTTCCCGCATGTCCAGGGCGGCTTCACCGAACGGCTCGTCGTGAGCGCCGATCGCGCGGTACCGCTGCCGGCCGGGATGACGCTGCGCCGCGCAGCGCTGGCAGAACCGTTCACCGTCGCCCACCACGCGGTCAAACGCGCGGGCGACATCGCCGGCAAGTCGGTGCTCGTCACCGGCGCCGGGCCGATCGGTTCGCTGGCCGTGGCGGCAGCGCGACAGGCCGGCGCGGGCACCATCTACGCCTCCGATCTGACCGACTTCGCATTGGCTCAGGCGAAGTCGATGGGGGCCGACGTGCTGCTGCGTGCCGACCAGGAAGATTCCTGGCCGGAGCAGGTCGACGTGGCGATCGAGGCATCCGGTTCCGGGCCCGGGCTGAACAGCTGCATCCGGACCGTACGCCGTGCCGGCCGAGTCGTTCAGGTCGGCATCCTGCCGCCGGGGATGACCGCGATCCTCGGCAATGCCCTTGTGAACAAGGAGCTCCAGCTGCACGGGTCCTGGCGGTTCCACACCGAGTTTGCCGAGGCGATCGAGTTGCTGGCAGACGAGATCGATCCCGAACCGCTGATCTCGCACGAGTTCCCGCTGCGTGAGGCACTGCAGGCGTTCCGGACCGCCGCCGACAGAACCGCTGCCAGCAAGGTGTTGTTGCGGATCGGTGATGATCATGAACAGGCGGAGTGAGGCCGATGCGACTTCCCGGACTTCCTCCCGTCGAGGTGGTACGCCGCCGGCCGCGCTGGTCGGAGATTCGACAGAACATCCAATTCCGCTCCGTCTCCCGTGATCGGGTTCAGCGGCGGCTGGACAACGCGCTGACCATCGACGATCTGCGCAAGATCGCACGCCGGACCACCCCGCGATCGGTGTTCGACTACGTCGACGGGGCAGCGGAATCGGAGATCACCGCCGAGCGCAACGTGCAGGCCTATCGAGGGCTGACCTTTCATCCCGATGCGCTGCGAGCGGTGGCCGATCCTGATCTTGAGGTCGAACTCCTCGGCCGGACCTGGTCGCTGCCGCTCGGCTTCGGCGCGACCGGCTACACCCGGATGATGCATCACCACGGCGAGGCGGCGGTGGCGCGCGTTGCGCAGGCCGTCGGCATCCCGTACGGGTTGTCCACCGTCGGCAACAGCACGGTGGAGCAGGTGCGGGCGGCCGCACCCGAGGTGGATCTCTGGTTCCAGCTCTACCCGACCTCGCAGGAGATCAACGCCGAACTGATCCGCCGGGCGGCGAACGCGGGCTGTTCGACGATCGTGCTGACCTGCGACACCGCGGTCTCCGGCAAGCGATTCCGGGACGACCGGAACGGGCTGACCATCCCGCCGACGCTGCGGCCGTCGACGATCGCGGACATGGCTCAGCATCCGTACTGGTGGGTCAACAAGTTGACCACCGAGCAGGTTTCCTTTGCCTCGTTGATGTTCCTGGAGTCCAAGTACAAGTTCAACGAGATCGCCGACCGGGTGTTCGACTCCAACCTCAGCCTGGAGAGCCTGGACTGGATCCGCGACAGCTGGCGCGGAACCCTGCTGGTGAAGGGAATTCTCTCGGTCGACGGCGCCGTCGCCGCGGTCGAGCACGGCGCCGACGGTGTCGTGCTGTCCAACCACGGCGGCCGGCAGCTGGACCGTACGCCGGCGCCGATCACGCTGGTGCCCGAGGTCCGTGCTGCCCTCGGTGATCGGGTGCCGATCCTGGTCGACAGCGGCATTCGCAACGGTCAGGACATCGTTGCGGCACGCGCCTTGGGCGCCGATGCCGCACTGGTCGGCCGGGCCTACCTGTACGGGATCATGGCCGGCGGCCAGGATGGTGTGGTGCGAGCGTACGAGATCCTGGCTGAGGAGTACCGGCGAGCGATGCAACTGCTCGGCGTCCGCCGCAGTGTTGATCTTGCGCCGCGTCACGTGAGCCTCGGCCGGTGGCGATGACCGACGATGCGCTTTGGTTGGCTGCTGTCCGCCGTCCGGGCTCGGACCGCCTGGTCGACGTCAAGATCGGCGACGGCCGGGTCCGCGCCATTGTTGATCATGAACCACACCGCAATGACGGGGCGTCTGTGCATGATGCCGAGGGTCGCTGGCTGATTCCCGGCTTGTACGACGGGCACGTCCACGCCACCCAGTACGCGATCCAGCAAGGACGCATCGACGTCTCTGCTGCCACCTCGGCCGAGCACGCAACCCGGCTGGTCCGGGACGTGCTTGATCATCAACCATCGCGCCGAGTCGATGGCGAGCCGGTGATCGCCGCCGGCTTCCGGGACGGCTTCTGGCCCGAGCAGCCGACGAAGACGTTGCTGGACGACGAATTCGGCAGCCTTCCGGTGATCATGATCAGCGGTGACCTGCATTGCGGCTGGGCGAACTCAGCCGGGATGACGCTGCTCGGGCATCGTGATCATCCGACCGGGGTGCTGAAGGAGAAGGTGTGGATGGACGGGTTGGCGGCGTTGCCGCAGCCGCCCGCCGACCGGACCGATGCCTGGGTCGACACCGCGCTTCGGGGCGCGGTCGCTCGTGGGTTGACCGGGATCCGGGACTTCGAGTTCGCCGACAACCTGACCGTGTGGCTGCGGAGACGGCGTGCCGGGGGAGTCGCCATCCGGGTCGACTGTGGAGTGATGGCTGCCACCTTGTCCGAGCGGACGACCCGCGGCCTTCGGACGGGGGAGTCGCTGTCGGGCACCGATGGGTTGATCACCATGGGCCCGGTCAACGTGTTCGTCGACGGCTCGTTGAACACCCGGACCGCGCTCTGCCACGACCCGTACCCGGGTGGCGATGATCACGGCGAACTGGTTCTTGATCGTGACGAGTTGACCGCGATCATGGCCGACGCCCGGGGTCGCGGCCTGCAGATCGCGGTGCACGCGATCGGTGATCGGGCCAACACGATCGCGCTGGATTGCTTTGCTGCCAGCGGAATCGCCGGTCGGATCGAGCACGCCCAGCTGGTCGCCGATGATGATCTTGGTCGGTTCGCCGCACTGGGCGTGGTCGCCAGTGTGCAGCCGTGGCATGCGATCGACGACTGGCCGGTCGCTGATCGCTACTGGTCCGGACGCACCGGCCGATCATTTCCGTACGCGGCGTTGGCCGAGGCGGGCGCCACGATCGAATTCGGTTCGGACGCCCCGGTTGCGCCGCTGGATCCGTGGCACGCGATCGCCGCGGCGGTGGATCGGCACGGTGTGATCGGGCGCGAGTGGCATCGCGAACAACAGCTGCCGGTCGCCGACGCGGTGCGCTTCTCCACCTGCGGTCCAGGGATCGTGCGGGCCGGTGATGCGGCCGATCTGGTCTTGCTGGACAGCGATCCGTACACCCTGACCGGGCCGGAGTTGATCACCATCGGAGTGCACGCGACCGCCGTCGCCGGTCGTCGGCGGTACGGCCCGAGCGAGTTGACCGAACAAGGCCTGGACCGGTCAGCCGGCCGGCGGCGCCGTAGTGTCGCGGATGATCAGTGAGGTCGCCAGCTCCTCCCGGGGCAACCGTCGGTCGGCCTCGCGCAGCCGCAACAGCAGCCGCATCGCCGCCGCACCCATTTCCGCGATCGGCTGTCGTACGGTGGTCAGCCCGGCCCAGGCGGCCTCGGGTAGATCGTCGAACCCGACCAGGCTGAGCTGCTGGGGGATGGCGATGTCGCGAGCGGTCGCGGCCTGCATCACCGCCAGCGCGAGATAGTCGGCGCAGGCGAAGATCGCCGTCGGACGTTGCGGGTCGTCGAGCAATCGGCCGGCCTCCTCGACCGCGGAGTGCTGCCGCTCGAGATGGCAGACGGTGGGCTCGCGCTGCCCGCCCGAGGCGGGATCGTCACGATGCAGCCGGACGGCGGAGGCGAAGCCGTCCACCCGGGCCCGGTTGTAGAGCTGGCGGGAGCTGCCCGCGAGCACGGCCAGACGCCGATGCCCGAGGCCGAGCAGATGCTCGGCCACGTCCCGGCCGGCCGACCAGTTGGTGGCACCGACGCTGGCCACCGAGTCCGGGGGCGGGTCGACCGGATCCAGCAGCACCACCGGCACACCCGCCGCCTGCAGGGTGGCCAACCGGTCGATCCCGGTGTCGACCAGCGCGAGCACCACCCCGGGAGACGACCGCGCCAGCAGCCGGGCCACCCAGTCGTCGCGGACCGAGGCGGTGCCGTCCGGGCGGGCCACCGTCACCACCAGGTCGTAACCGGCTGCGGCGGCGGCGCTCTCCACCCCGACCAGGACCTGATTGGCCCAGCCGCCGGCCACGTTGCTGATCACCAGGTCGATCAGCCTGCGGTCCCTGGACGGCCGGGCAACCGGCGTCGTACCGCGGCGGCGGTAGCCGGTCTGCGCGACCAGTTCCATGATCTTGTTGCGGGTGATCTCGGACACGTCCGAGCGACCGTTCAGCACCTTCGACACCGTCGGCACGGTGGTGCCGGCGCGGGCTGCGATGTCGGCCAGGGTCGGCTGGCGCGAGGTGCCGGGAGTCACGGAATCCATCCTGTTCATCGGAGACGAGTTGCGCAACATCGGACGGATCCGGAGTGCCGGCTTCGTGACGATTGACACTGCGATTGCGCGGTGGAATGCTCGACTGCGGCGCCGTCGCAGGGTCTGTGATTGCGCAACTTCAAACCTACTTCGGCTGCGGCCCTCCGCGTGCTTCGGCCGGACCAACAAGGAGCGACCGACAGCAGATGACGACACCGAGCCAGGGCAAGAATCCGACCGCGCTGATCGTGAGGGGTGGCTGGGACGGCCACGAACCGGTGCAGACCACCGACTCGTTCGTCCCGTTCCTGACCGACAACGGCTATCAGGTGCGCGTCGAGGACAGCACCAAGATCTACGCCGACGCCGACTACCTCGCCACCGTCGACCTGATCGTCCAGGTCGTCACCATGTCGACGATCGAACGCGACGAGCTGAAGGGGCTGCGCGCCGCGGTCGCGGCCGGCACCGGCCTGGCCGGTTGGCACGGCGGCATCGCGGACTCGTACCGCAACGAGGCCGATTATCTGCAACTGATCGGCGGCCAGTTCGCCCACCACCAGGCCAAGGGCCGGCCGGCGGAGTTGAAGGGCGAAGCCGGCGACAACTTCGTCCGCTACAGCGTCAACATCGTGCCGGAGCAGGCCGATCACCCGATCGTGGCCGGCATCTCCGACTTCGAGTTGGAGACCGAGCAGTACTGGGTGCTCAGCGACGACTACAACGACGTGCTGGCGACCACGACGATCCCCAGCCGGGACTTCGACAACTGGCACCGGCCGATCACCTGCCCGGCGATCTGGACTCGGCAGTGGGGCAAGGGCAAGGTGTTCGTCTGTACCCCTGGCCATCAGCTGAGCGTGGTTCAGGATCCGTCGGTACGCACCATCATCGAGCGCGGCCTGTTGTGGGTGACCCGGTGAGCGACAGCACGCTGAATCCGATCAAGATCGGCATGATCGGCGCCGGGGCAATCTCCGGACAGTATCTGGCCGTGATCGAACGGCTGCCCATCCTGCAGCTGACCGCCGTTGCCGATCTTGATCTGACCCGGGCCGCCGAGGTCGCGCAGAAGTACGGCGCATCGGCGCTGAGCGTGGACGAGTTGATCAACAGCGAGGATGTTGATCTTGTCCTCAACCTGACCATTCCGGCCGCGCACGCGGAGATCGCGTTGCAGGCGATCGCGGCCGGCAAGGCGGTGTACGGGGAGAAGCCGCTGGCCGCGACGCTGTCCGACGGGATCAAGATCATCGAGGCGGCGCGTGCAGCCGGGGTCCGGGTCGGATCGGCACCGGACACCGTGCTGGGTACCGGCACCCAGACCGCCCGCAAGGCGATCGACGACGGCCTGATCGGCACGCCGATCTCCGCCACCGCGACCATGATCACTCCGGGGCACGAACGCTGGCACCCGAATCCGGACTTCTACTACCAGCCCGGCGGCGGTCCGCTGCTGGACATGGGCCCCTATTACGTGTCGTCCTTGATCACCATGCTCGGACCGGTTCGTCGGGTGATCGGTGCGGCCAGTCACACCCGGCCGACCAGGACCATCGGCTCGGGCGCGCGCGCCGGCGAGATCATCGACGTCGCCGTGGACACCCACGTGACCGGTGTGCTGGTGCACGAGTCCGGCGCACTCTCCACGCTGGTGATGAGTTTCGATGCCGCGGCGACCAAGGCGTCCAACATCGAGGTGCACGGCTCCACCGCGTCGCTGGTGGTGCCGGATCCGAACCGGTTCGACGGCGACGTCGAACTGCACGAGGTCGGCGGCGAGTGGACCACGCTGCCGGTGTCCGCTGGCTACCGCGACGCCGGTCGCGGCTACGGCATTGCCGATCTTGCGGCGACGCCGGCCGGCCAGGACGGACGAGCCTCCGGTGAGCTTGCCCTGCACGTGCTGGACGTCATGCTGTCGCTGCTGGACTCCGCCGACCAGGGGGTCGCAGTGGACGTCCAGACCAGCTGCCAGCGTCCCGATCCGGTCCCGCTGCAGGACGCGCCCGGCGGAGTCGTGCAGTCCTGAGTCTGGTCCCACCGATCGACCCGAGGTACCGCTCCCGCCGGACATCGCTTAGGCTTGCCTAACCTAGTTTGAGAATCAGCAGGCGACCCGGCGGGAGCAGCAATGACGGAGACACTGACATCGGACCGGATGGTCAAGCCCAATGCCGGTTCGGTGACCGATGCCGTCGTGATCAACAAGGCGCGCGTCTCGTCGGGGTTCGTGCGGGTCACGGTCGAGTGCCGTGACCCGCGCTTCGTCGAGGAGTTCGACCACCTCGGCTTCGATCAGTGGGTCCGGCTGTTCCTGCCCAACGAGCACAGCATTCTGGAGCCACCGTACGGCGGACTCGAGGGCTGGTATCGCCGCTGGACGGACGCCGAACCGGACCGGCGTCCCGTCATCCGCAACTACACCATCCGGGCCGCTCGGCGGATCGAGGACGGCTGGGAACTGGACATCGATTTCGTCGTGCACGGCTCGGCATCCGGTGCTGTGGAAGGGATTGCGGCCAACTGGGCCTGCTCCGCCCAGCCGGGGGACCGGGTGGCCCTGCTGGATCAGGGGCGGATCTTCGCCCCGGCAGATGATGATCGTCCGATCTTGATCATCGCCGACGAATCCGGTGTTCCCGGAGTGGAGGGTATTGCCCGTTCGTTGGCGGGCCGGCCGGCCACGTACCTGCTCGAGGTGCCGCATGCCGACGACGTACGAGATCTTGCTGCCGACGCGCAGTGGCTGGTACGTGACTCGACCGCGATGCCCGGCCGGCATCTCCTGGAACGGCTCGCCGCGATGCAGATTTCGCCGGACAGTTACGGCTACGTGGTGGGCGAGGCGTCGATGATGCTCGCCGCTCGGAACATGATCAAAGCCGCCGGCGTACCGAAGAGCAGACTTGACTTCTGTGCCTATTGGCGTCCGCTCGACTGAGGCGGCCGGGCACAGCGCATTGTTGGGTCCGGATCAGGTTGAGCTCAGAACTTCGCCGTATTCGGTTCCCGGCGCGCGCTCACGTGGGACGCTGTAGGGGTCACAAGTTTTTGTGGCGCCGAAGGTTCCGGTGGGGATCTCTGGCACCGGCGGTCACCGGGGGATGCCGTTTGGGGCATCTCTGGTCTCCACCGGGCCTTGGCTCGCACCGCCGGTCGTGGTCCGCATGAGGTCCCCCGCCGTGTGGGCCACGAAGCCCTCGCCGCGCTCCCGCTGCGATGGAATCGGTGCGGTGACAACCGACGAGGACGGGCGCGCCCCACCACCTGGTGGGGCTGCGCTCATCGTTGATGATCACGAGGATGCCCACCGTGGATCCACGGCCGGGCCGCGCTGCGCGTCGGGTGGGTGCAAAGGGACTCGAACCCCTGACCCCTTCCTTGTAAGGGAAGTGCTCTAACCAACTGAGCTATGCACCCGCGGAGCAGATTGCTGCCGACCGTGCGGTCGGCGCGACAAAACGATAGCGGACGCGTGTCGGGGCACCGAATCGTTGTGGCCGCACCGAGTTGTCAGAACGTAGTTGGCCTATGACCCAACCAACTTCTGACAAGTCGGGCAGGGCCAGAGAGCGATTGCTGACATCGTGGCGCGAGACGTTGGCGGGCGGCGTCGTGCCGGGTCGTCAAGGCGTTGCCATCGATTGCCATCTTGTTGTCTCACGTGGGTTCCCGGCTGCGTCGGCTCGATCAGTGGCAGATAGGATCGTGTTGTCCGTGAAGAGAAAGCGATCTCTGACTACGCGAAGGAGCGACGTGTCTGGCCCGGCGATCGATCGGCAAGCCCTGGTGGATCGACATCGGGTGGTGATGCGGGAGATCGACCCGAGATCGCCGCTCTCGGTGGGCAACGGGGAGTTCTGTTTCACCGCGGACGTCACCGGCCTGCAGACCTTTCCCGACAGCTATCCGGTCGGTCCCCGGGACTCCCGCGCCGCCGACGGGACGCTGCTCGGCACCCAGTCCCAGTGGGGTTGGCACGAGGAGCCGGCCGATCCGCCGTACGAGTTGGCGGATTCGCTGGTCAGCTACCAGTCCCGGCGCGGGCCGGTGAGCTACGTCGACCTGGGCGGTTCGATCAGCGGCGGCACCGAGCAGGGCACGCCGGAGAACGAACTGTGGCTGCGCGGCAATCCTCATCGCCTGCACCTGGGCATGATCGGGTTCGTCCAGCGCGACGCCGGGCACGGGCGGCCGATCGAGGTCGAACAGCTCAGCGAGGTCGAGCAGACTCTCGATCTCTGGCGGGGGATGCTGACCAGCCGGTTCGCCCTGGACGGTCGGCCGGTGCAGGTGACGACCGTCTGCGATCCTGATCATGATCTATTGGCAGTGGTGATCGAATCGCCCGCACTGATCGACACCCTGGCAGTGCAACTGGCGTTCCCGTACGGCAATCAGGCCTGGCACGACAACACCGACTGGAACCGCCCGACCGCGCACCGGACCGAACTTGATCAACGTACCGGCGACCGCTGGACGATTCGGCGGACCCTTGACCAGACTCGCTATCAGGTCGACGTCTCGGCACCCGCTGCGCGGCTGACCCAGACCGGTCCGCACCAGGTCCTGATCAGCACTGATCAGGATCGGCTGGAGTTGATCTTCGCCTTCGGCACTGAGCCTGATCGCGATCCGGTGGCTACGACCGCCGACAAGATCATCGAGACCGCTGGCGATCACTGGCGCGATTTCTGGACCGGCGGTGCCGCGGTCGAGCTGGCCCACATCCACGATCGGCGCGCTGTCGAGCTCGAACGCCGGATCGTGCTCTCGCAGTACCTGACGGCGATCAACTGTGCCGGCTCGCTGCCACCGGCCGAGACCGGGCTGGTCTGCAACTCCTGGCGGGGCAAGTTCCACCTGGAGATGCACTGGTGGCACGCCGCGCACTTCCCACTCTGGGGCCGACCCGAACTGCTGCGTCGGAGCCTCGGCTGGTATGCCGAGATCCTGCCGCAAGCGCGCGAAACCGCAACCAGACAAGGGTTTCCGGGTGTTCGCTGGCCGAAGCAGGTCGGTCCGGAGGGCCGGGAGAGCCCGAGCAGTATCGGGCCGTTCCTGATCTGGCAGCAGCCGCACCCGATGTACCTGGCCGAGTTGATCTATCGCGCCACCGGCGACCGGGAAGTGCTGGAGGAGTTCGCCGAGATCGTCTTCGAGACCGCCGACTTCATGGCCGGCTACGCCGTGCCGACCGAGGCGGGTTTCGAGCTCGGCCCGCCACTGGTGCCGGCTCAGGAGAGTTACGGCGGGATGCGGGCCGAGGTGATCAACCCGACGTACGAACTGGTGTATTGGCATTGGGCGTTGCGCATCGCCAACCAGTGGCGCACCAGGCTCGGACAGCAACCCGAGCCGTACTGGCAGCAGGTCGCCGACGGCATGGTCGAACCCACTGTCCGGGACGGCCGTTACGAGGCCATCGGCGTCGAACCGTGGACCAAACGCAGTGATCACCCATCGATGCTGTGTGCGCTCGGCGTGCTGCCGAAGACGGACAAGATCAACTCCGAGACGATGGCCGCCACCCTCGACGCCGTACTGGCCGACTGGGACTGGAAGTCCACCTGGGGCTGGGATTACCCGGTGATCGCGATGTGTGCGGCCCGGTTGGGTCGCCCGGAGTTGGCGGTCGACGCGCTGTTGATGGGCGAGGAGAAGAACACCGTGTTGCCCAACGGCCACAACCGGCAGACCGCCTCGCTGCCGCTCTACCTGCCCGGCAACGGAGGCCTGTTGACGGCGATCGCCGTGATGGCCGGCGGCTGGGACGCATGCCCGGCACGGCCGGCACCGGGCTTTCCCGAGAATTGGGACGTACGCGTCGAAGGCATCGTCCCTGCGCCCTGAGCAAGATCAAATCGATCTGAGCAAGATCAGAATCATCCGCAAGATCAAGGAGCGATCCAGATGAGCCCAGCCAGTCCTCGCCGGTACGCCGTTGTCGGCACCGGGCACCGGTCGGAGATGTACATCCGTGCCCTGCTGACCAGCCATGCCGATGTCGGTTCGCTGGTGGCCTGGTGCGACACCAACCCGGTCCGCATGCACTACTACGACGAACTTGCCGCCGAGTTGGCACCCGGCACCGCACTGCCGGCGTCGTACTCGGCGGATCAGTTCGAGCAGATGCTGGACGAGGCCAAGCCGGATGCGCTGATCGTGACCACTCCGGATTACCTGCACAGCAAGTACATCTGCGCGGGTCTGGCGCGTGGCCTGCGGGTAATCAGCGAGAAGCCGCTGACCACCGACGGGGAGAAGGCCCGCGCCATCGCCGACGCCGCGAGCACGTCCGACGGCGACGTCACGGTCACCTTCAACTACCGTTACTCGCCGCGGAACACGCTGGTCAAGGAGTTGATCAACTCCGGCGAGATCGGCCAGGTCACCTCGGTGCACTTCGAATGGCTGCTGGACACCGGCCACGGCGCCGACTACTTCCGGCGTTGGCATCGGGAGAAGGACAAGTCCGGCGGATTGCTGATCCACAAGGCCAGTCACCACTTCGATCTGGTGAACTGGTGGCTGGCGGACGCGCCGCGGACGGTGACCGCGCTCGGGGCCTTAAGGTTCTACGGCGCCGAGAACGCGCGGGCGCGCGGTGATCATCATCCAGGCGTGACCAGCCGTGATCTTGCTGCCGACGACCCGTACCGAATTGATCTTGCCGGCAACGATCGGCTGCGGCGGCTCTACCTGAACGCCGAGCACGTCGACGGCTACCAGCGTGATCGCAACGTGTTCGGAGAACCGATCACCATCGAGGACACCATGAACGTGCTGGTCGGCTACGAACGCGGCACCCAGCTGACCTACAGCCTGTACGCCTACGCCCCGTGGGAGGGCTACCGGGTCGCGTTCAACGGCACCCGCGGCCGGATCGAGTTGGATGTGGTGGAAAGCCCGCACCGGGCAGGCAAGGACGAGGAGATCGACCCGAGCGCCCGGCACGAGGAAGCCAACAACGACAAGGATTCCAAGCCGTCCGAGGCTCGCACCCGCGGCAGCCGGCTGCTGCTGCAGCGGCATTGGGAGCGTGCTCGAGAGATCCCGATCCCGGAGGGCAGGGGCGGCCATGGTGGCGGCGACGCCCGGCTGCTGGACGACATCTTCCGCGCCGACGGCGACGACCCGCTCGGCCACCGCGCCGGCTGGCGCGCCGGCCTGCGCAGTGTGGCGATCGGCATCTGCGCCAACGAGTCCATGATCACCGGGCAGAGCGTCCCGGTCGCGTCCCTCGGCCTCCCGATCCTCGATCCTGCCGCTACACGCGTCTCTGCCTGACCCAGAGGATCCCCACAGCCGGCGCAAGAACGCCCGCCGCAGCCGAAATTTCGGGTGCGGCGGGCGTTCTTGGGTGCGGCTGTGATTACTGCTTCTGCAGCAACTCCTCGTACTCGCTGCGAATCTTGTCGCCGCCGGACTTGCGCCACTCGGCGACCGCGGCGTCCCATTCGGAGACCTGTTTGCGTCCCTGCAGGATGTCCTCGATCAGGGTGTCCAGCTTGTCGCCGATCTTGCCGCCGATCCGGGTGTTGGTCTCGGAGTAGAGACCCTCGGTCGGATCGGGCGTGCCGTCGGGAATGACCGACTTCATCTGCTCGTACTGACCCTTGATCATCTTCTCCGCGCCCGGCAGGTAGAGCACCGGCGGCGCGTCGGCGAGGTACTGGATGCCGAGGAACGTCTCGCCCACCTTTCCCTGATCCTGTACGGGATCGGTGCCCTTCAGGTGATAATTGCGGTTGGCGATCCCGTACTTGCGGAAGAGATACTCCTCGGTGCCGAACGGCGCTGCCAGCCAGTTCATCACCGACAGCAGCGTCTTGGCACGGTCGGCGCTCTCCTTGTTGATGCCGACGATGCTGTGCGTGGGCGAACGCAGCCAGATGCTGCCCTTGCCGCCGTCGAAGCCCGGGAATCCCATGGCAGACAGGGCAAATCCCTTCACCCCGGTGCTCTGCGCGTAGTAGGCCGGCCAGGCGCTGTAGGAGTCGCCGGTCATGTACGTGGTGCCCGCCATGAACCATTGCTTGTACTGGCTGGCGTTCGCGGCGAACGAGTCTGGGGCGATGACGCCGGCCGCGACCATCTTCCGGGTTGCGTCCAGCGCATCCTTGATCTTGGGCGACTCCCACTTGCTGGTGAGCTTGCCGCCCTCCTCGGCCCAGCCGTTGGGCACCTTGAGCATCTGCATGACGTAGTTCGTCGGGGCCTGGGACAATGCCCAGACGTTCTTCTTCGCGTTCGTCACCTGCTTGCACAGGTCGAAGAAGTCGTTGAAGTTGGCCGGCTCGGTATTCACGCCGAGCTTGTCGAGCAGATCGTCGCGGCGGTAGATGATCGTGCTCTGCAAGGTGCCACGCGGGATCGGCACCGCGTAGATCTTGCCGTCGAACATCGCGTGCTTCCAGGATGCGGTCGGGATGTTGGCCAGGAACGGGTAGTCCTTGGCTGCGTCGCCGGACAGGTGCTCGGTCAGGTCGAGCGCCTTGGAGGCCATCAGCTGCGGCACCGCGGTCGCACCACGGGAGACCTGGAAGATGTCGGGCAGTTCGTCGCCACCCGCCACCACGGTGGCGAACTTCGCGTCGTAGTCGGTCGCGGTGGTCATCGCGATCTTGAGTTCCGAACCGAGCTGCTTGTTCAGCTCCTGCCAGTAGGGATTGCTGCCCATCGCCGGCGGGATCGGCTCGGAGGTCTGTGCCATCGCGGTGATCGGCTTGCCGTCACCGGGGGCCTTGTCGAATGCCTTGACCGGCTCTTCGGGATAGTGGAAGAACGCGTCCGGGACACCGGAGTCGGTGCCGGGCAGGTCGGCCTTGACGCCCTGATAGCGGGTGTACGTCGGTGGGGTTCCGGTCGCGCCGGATCCGGAGCCGGTGGCGGACGATCCGGACGACGACGAGCAGCCGCTGAGCAGACTCGTACCACCGGCGGCCAGGGCGGCGACGCCGAGCGATCCGGTCAGGAACCGTCGCCGATTGACGGCGTTGGGCATGATGGTTTTCCTTTCCTGGTTGGGCTCTCAGCCCTTGACCGCACCGGTGAGCACTCCCTTGGCGAAGTGCTTCTGCAGGAACGGGTAGACGATCAGAATCGGGATCAGGGAGATGACCAGAATCGCCATCTGGATGGACGGCTGCGGCGGCATCGACTCCAGCGAGCCGAGATCACCCTGGTCCAGCTGAGTGTTGTTGATCACGTAGGTCCGCAGCACCAACTGCAGCGGCCACTTCGCGCTGTCGTTGAGATAGATCAACGCGTTGAAGAAGGCGTTCCAGTAGTTCACCGCGTAGAACAAGCCGATCACCGCCAACACCGCCTTGGACAGCGGCAGCACGATCCGGGTGAAGATCTGCAGTTCGCTGGCACCGTCCACCTTGGCCGACTCCATCAATTCGGCCGGGATGTTGCTGAAGAAGGAACGGATCACGATCACGTTGAACGCACTGACCATGGTCGGCACGATCAGGGCGGCCAGACTGTCCAGCAGACCGAGTTGCTTCACCACCAGGTAGGACGGGATCAGACCGGGCGAGAACAGCAGGCTGAGCAAGATCAACATCAGCATCGCCCGACCGCCGAAGACGCCGCGGCGCGACAGTGCGTAGCCGAGCAGGCTGGTGACCGCGAGCGAGGCCAGGGTTCCGACGATGGTGACGAAGGCGGAGACGCCGAGCGCCCGAGTGACCACGCCGCCGCTGAGGATCGACTTGTACGCAGCCAGATTCACGGTGTCGGGGAACAGGACGAAGCCGCCGGACTTGGTCACGTGCTCGGGGCTGGAGATGCTCGTGGACAGGATCCCCAGGAACGGGATGATCACCATCGCGCAGGCGATCGTCAGCACCACACCCTTCAGGATGCGGATGCCGATGTTGGGCGGCTCGACGCCGTTGACGGTACGGACCGTACGCCGCCGCTTGTGTGTGGCGGCTGTTGATCGGCCGCCGGCCTCGGTTCCGGCCGTCGGGGGAGTGGTCGTGGTGGTCATTTCTGGTAGACCCCGCTTTCGCCGAAGACGTGGGCGAGCTTGTTGGCGCCGAGCACCAGGGCGACTCCGATCACGCCCTTGACCAGCCCGACGGCGGTCGAGATGCCCCAACTGCCGCCGACGATGCCGTTGTTGTAGACGTAGGTGTCGATCACTTCCGACACCTCGGTGCCGACGGCGGGCTGCTGCAGGATGATCTGCTCGAAGCCGACCGACAACGAGTCGCCGAGCTTCAAGATCAACAACAGGATGATGATGCCGCGCAGGCCCGGCAGGGTGATGTGCCACATCTGCCGCCAGCGACCCGCTCCGTCGACTGCCGAAGCCTCGTACAGGCTGGCATCGATCTGGGACAGTGCTGCCAGGAAGAGAATCGTGGACCAGCCGGTGTCCTTCCAGATCACCTGTGAGGTCAGCAATCCGAAGAAGATGTCCGGGTTGCTGATGATGTTGACGGCCTGGTGTCCGTGTGCCCGCAGGAAGTTGTTCAGCAGACCGGTGCCGCCGAGCATCTGCTGGAAGATCGCGACCACGATCACCCAGGACAGGAAGTGCGGCAGGTAGAGCACCGACTGCACCACCCGCTTGATCTTCTCCGAGAGCAGGCTGTTCAGCAGCAGCGCCAGCGCGATCGGCATCGGGAAGACGAACACGGTCTGGATCACGGTCAAGATCAGCGTGTTCTTGACCGCGTTCCAGAAGTCGGGGTCGGAGGTGAAGATCACCGAGAAGTTCTCGAAGCCGACCCACAACGAGTTACGGATGCCGAGGAACGGTTGGTAGTCCTGGAAGGCGATCACGTTACCGGCGAGCGCGACGTAGTGGAAGACGATCAGCAGCGCCATCCCGGGCAACGCGAACAGCAACAGGGTGCGGTCTCGCCACATCCGGCGCCACCACGGCTGCGGCGGATGGTGGTGGTGGTGGTGGTTGAGCGGTTCGGCGGTGGGAGTCTCGTCGCGGGTCGGCGGTGCAGTGGTTGCCGTCATGATCAACACCGATCCTGAAACGATTCAAGTCTTGGCGGCACTGCGGCTCGGTGAAACGACATCGTCTCTCTCGGTTCGGGGGGATATCAGAAAGCGTTTGCCGGGAGAGACTAGGCAGACGTTCGTCGGTCTGTCAACGGGTTGCCATGCGAGTTGCGCTGTGTCAGTGGAGAAAGCTCGACGCTGATTGATGAAACGGGATTATCTGGAGCTTGACGATCGAGGGCAGATCTGGCTAGCGTGAAATCGGTTCCCATGCCCTTGGCGATCATCGGCCGAAGGCTCCTGGTGCGGTGTCAACGTTCGCTGTCGCTCCCCATTCACCTGCCTCGGCCCCGACGACGGCGCACGCCCACCGACGGTCTCGCCCCCAATGACGGAGGTCCGCTCCATGTCCACCGAACGCCCGCGAACCGTGACCGGCCGGCCAGCATCTGCGGTGACGCGACTGCTCGCGCTGGGTTCGGCACTGTGCCTGGTGATCGCGTTGGCGCTGGCGGCGACCGGCCGCGCTCACGCCGACGACCCGCGGCTGCCCGCATTTCCCGGGGCGGAAGGGTACGGCGCGATGACCGCCGGCGGCCGTGGCGGCGAGGTCTACCACGTGACCAGTCGTGAGCTGACCGGTCCGGGCACCTTCCACGACGCACTCACCACCGCCGGGTCGACGCCGCGAACGATCGTCTTCGACATCGGTGGGCAGCTGCCGATTCCGCAGATCATCGTCCGGAACAAGTCCAAGATCACGATCGCCGGTCAGACCGCGCCGGGTGACGGTGTCACCATCGCCGGCAACAACATCCGCTTCTACGACAGCAGTCAGCTCGTCATCCGCTACCTGCGATTCCGGATGACCGACAAGGTGCACGACGACACCATGTACTTCGAGAACTGCCACGACGTCATGGTTGATCACTCGTCCTTCTCCTGGGGCAGTGACGAGGTGCTGTCGATCAAGAGCAAGGACTACGACAACCCGCAGTCGAAGAACCTGACGGTGCAGTGGTCGATCGTCTCCGAGGGGCTGCTGACCCACTCGATGGGTGGCCTGGTCGAGATGAACACCATCTCGATGCACCACAACCTGTACGCCGACAACAACGATCGCAATCCCAAGACCAAGGGTGTGATGGACTTCGTCAACAACGTCGTCTACAACTGGGGCGGCTTCGCCTACGTGGCCGGCGGGGAGTCCGGGACCAATGGCTACGGCAACGTGGTCGGCAACTACTTCGTCGCCGGACCCAACTCCACGGAGCCGCAGTACGGCGTCTTCCGCGGCAACGAGAACTACCAGGTCTACCTGCACGACAATCGTCTCGACAGCAACCTCAACGGTGTCATCGACGGCGTCGATCCCGGCACCAAGATCATGGAGGCCGACCGGCCGAGCGTCGTCGTCGACAACCGCTTCAATTACCCACCGGTGCACACCGAATCTCCCGAACGAGCCTACCGGCACGTGATCAACTACGCCGGTGACTCGCTCCGGCGGGACACCGTCGATCGACGGGTCACCGCAGGCGTCCAGCATCAAACCGGGGTGATCATCGACGACGAGAACGACGTCGGCGGCTTCCCGAAGCTCGATCCGGGCACCGCACCGAAGGACACCGACCGGGACGGGATGCCCGACGCCTGGGAGCTCAAGCACGGTCTGGACCCCAACGATGATCAAGATCGCAATGCCGATCGCAATCACAACGGCTACACCGAGCTCGAGGACTACCTGAACCAGTTGGCGGCACCCGGCTTCCCGTCCGGTTATCCGATGACGCCGCTGCCCTTCGACGGTACGCCGTTCGAGCCGCCGAGCGACCCTGCCGAGGAGCCTGAGCCATCGGCCCCGCTGAACGGCGAGGTCGCCCGCAGTGTGACGGTCAACGACACCTCCAGCACCGGGACCGAGAACGCGGCCGACTGGTCGGTGCAGTCCGATCTTCAGGTCGGCGATCTGACCGACGGGGACCGGGACTATCGGTTCACCGACATCCCGGCTGGTCTGCTCGGATCGGAGTGGATCCGGCCGGCGGTGGAGTCCCGCGCCGCCGACAACGACGACGTGCTGAGCTTCCACGTGTCCCGGGACACCGACGTCTATGTCGCGCACGACGATCGGATCTCCCCGCGTCCTGGCTGGCTGACCTCGGACTACCAGGACACCGGCACCATGATCACCGACGACCAGCCGGTCTCGTACCGATTGTTCAAGCGCACCGTGCCCGCCGGCACCCGAGTGGTGATGGGTCCCAACGCCGGCGGAACCACGATGAACTACATCGTGATCTTGCATCCGACCTCGCCCGACAGCACACCCGCGACACCCGCCGCGGTGGGCGGCGACATCGCTACCGGCACAGCGAATCTGCACTGGGACGCGGTGGCCGACGCGACCCGCTACGTCGTCTATCGATCCTCGGTCGATGATCAACATCTTCGCTGGGTGGCGACCAGCGAGGAGCCGCAGTTCAGCGACAAGGGCCTGACGGCAGGCATGCAGTACAGCTATCGGGTCGCGGCGGTGAATGCGGGCGGCGAGTCGACCCTGTCGGATCCGATCGAGTTGACCTTTCACGACAGCAGCAAAGAATCACCGGCCGCACCCGCGGTCCCGCAGGCCCAGCCACACAGCTACTCGGTCGAGCTCAGTTGGCCGAAGGTCGACGACGTGGTCGGCTACTCAATCCAGCGAGCCGGAGCCGACGGTGAGTTCACCGTCATCGGACACAGCGCCGAGCCGTCCTTCACCGACACCTCGGCCCAACCCAGCAGCCATTACCGCTACCGCGTCACCGCGTTCGGCGCCGGCGGAGAATCCGCGCCGTCACGGTCAGCACGAAAGGCCCGCTCGCAATGCGGATCACGCCACAGCAGCCGACGATCGCAGCAGTCGATCATTCGTCGGTGCGGCTGGCCTGGCCGACGGTCGCCGACGCCCAGACCTACCTGGTGCAACGCAAGGCCGACGACGACAGCATCTTCACCGAGATCGGCACGACGACCACCACCGACTTCGTCGACGACTCCCTCGATGCCGGCAAGACCGGCTACAGCTATCGGATCGTGGCGGTGAACGAGCGCGGCAGTTCCGAACCCAGCGAGCCGGCGCATGCCGACACCCTGCTGCCGGACAAGCCGACCGAACTCGTGGTCGGGTTGAAGGGGGAGTCCTTCGTCGGATTGATCTTCAAGCCCGGCGACGGCGCAGTGACGCACGCGATCTACCGCAGCCAGCACGGGGAGCCGGCGACGAAGATCGGCGAGGCCAAGGTCTCCACCTACTACGACCGCACGGCCGAGCCCGGCCAGCAGTACACGTACGCGGTTCGGGCGGTGAACGCGGTCGGGCAGTCCGAACCGTCGTCCGAGATCACCGTGCGTACTTATGCAGCAGGGCTCACCGATCAGCTGCTGGCGTGGGACCGGGCCACCTCGTACCCCGAAGGTGATCTGGTCAGCCGGGCCGGCCACACCTGGGTGGCTGGGCGCGATGCCGGCCGTCAGGTGCCGAATGTGGAGCGCGGGCCGTGGATGGAGGCCGGAGAGTTCGTCGACGGCAGGCTCGGCCCGCACCGAGCCTGGACCTCCAGCTGGCTGTATCGATTCGGCGACATCGTCAGCTACAAGGACGCCTTGTGGCAGGCGCAGAAGTCAACGCAGCATGAAGTTCCAAGCCAGCATCAGTCCCGGGACGGGCACCACGGCGCCTGGCGTCAGGTCGGATAGACAGGAAATTACCATGATCATCTCTCGACGGACCTTTCAGCTCTCCGCAGCGGCTGCGGCCGGTACGGCGCTGGCCGCCGGCCGGTTGAACCTCGCCGAGGCGACCCCGACCGGCGGACGGCGCACCGGGAAGACCCCGACGGCCACCGAGACCGACACCGAGATCACCGTGGACAACGGCCGCATCCGGGCGGTGATCTCCAAGGAATTCGAAGGGCGGCTGATATCGCTCAAGTTGGGCGAGCAGGAGTTGATCGCCGAGGGCGGGCGTGGGCGGTTCGATCAGAACGTCAACATCTTGGAGCCCAAGATCGAGATCGAGCAGGCTCCGGTGAGCTACCGGGTCGACCGAGCCGACGGCCAGGTCATGATCACCGTCACGCTGCCGCCGTCCACCGACGCGCCGTACCGCCGCGATCGCAGCTATATCTTCGCCGCCGACGAGCCGGGTTTCCATCTGGCGCCGCGATTCGCGCACAGCGCCGAGCATCCGGCGGTCTCTGTGGAGCAGCATCGCTTCGTCTGGTGGGTGGATCCGGCGATCTTCACCCACGCCAGCTTGGAAGACGACGACTTCGGCAAGCCGTGGCGGCGAGCAGCCGCCCAGTTGCCGACGCCCGACGAACTGGCCGCCGGCCCGATGGTGATGGACGCGACGTACGACCTGGCCGGACTGGGCAGCGGCTACGCGCGTCGCTGCTACACCAAGTACGACTGGGCGATCTCGATGCGTGATCACGTCGTGCACGGGCTCTACGGACGGGTCGATGACCACTACATCGGTGCCTTCGCCGTGCTGGCCAATCGCGAGTCCTTCAACGGCGGACCGGATCGGCAGGACCTCACGCTGCACCAGACCGACGCCGGGCCGGTGCTGCTGCTGGAGCCGCACGCAACCCACTACGGGGCGCCGTTCGTGAACGCCGACGGAGACTGGGCCAAGACCTACGGGCCGTACTTCGTCTACCTCGGTACGGCCGACAGTCCTGATCAACTTCGCCGGGATGCCTTGCAGTACGCGGATCCGAAGCGGCATGCCGAGCTCTACGACCGCTCCGGGCTGGTCGGCTGGGTGCCCACGTCGCAGCGCGCCACGGTCCGCGGCCGGCTCAACGTTCGCGGCGCAACGACCCGCGGTGCGATGGTGATCCTGTCCGACGACGAGACCGCCCCCCAGGACACGGCTGCCGGGTTCCAGTACTGGACCGAGGTCGAAGCGGACGGGAGCTTCCGTCTCGACGCGGTGCGACCGGGCAGCTATCGGCTGACCGCCCGCCGGCCCGGTCTGTGGGGAGAGTACGTCCGTGATCATGTCCGGATCGACGGTCCGACCAAAATCAACATCGATTGGCGGCCGGAGAAGAACGGCCGACTGCTCTGGCAGATCGGCTCCCCGGACGGCACCTCGGCCGAATTCGCCGGCGCCCAGCAGGCGCGTCGCTACGACAGCATGGTCGACTATTCGGATCGATTCCGAGACGGCTTGGACTACCGAATCGGCCGGAATCGTAGCCAGGATTGGTACTTCACCCAGAAGCAGCAGGTCGACGGGCAGAACGTCGCGCCGTGGCGGATCCACTTCGATCTTGATCGGCAGCCGCGGGCCGATGACGTTTTCACCCTGACGATCTCGCTGGCCGGTTGGTCGCTGGACAGCGCCGTACCCAATCCCGGGCTGCCCAGCAACCTGACCCTCAGTTGCAACGACGGGGCGCCGATCGTCTGGGACTTCGGCCCCGACGCCCCACGCGGTGCGATCTATCGCAGCGCCAACCGAGCAAGGGGATTCGTGCGCCGGTTCCGGTTGGATCCGGCCTCGCTGCGGCGCGGTGCCAACACGCTCACCCTGACCGTCAATCAGGGCATCGACAACGTGGTCACCCAGGCGACCTACGACGCGTTGCGGCTCGAGTTGGCCTGATCCTGATCCTGACCCGGCTGCTGATCGTGGTCCAGGCCGGCCTCCGTACGACGGTGGTCGGCCCGGCGGCGGGAGTAGTTCCGGACGCTGATCCAGGCCAGGTTTCCGAGCACCAGCATGGCTGCTGCGGCGATCACGACCACCAGGTTCGGCGCGCCGAGCATCTTGATGCCCGAGCAGACCAGCAAGATCGCCAGGGCCCGGCGGACGATTCCGCCGGGCGCCCGGGACGAGATCTGGGCACCGATGAAGGCACCGGGGATGGCGCCGATCAGCAACGAGATCGCCACGCCGAAGTCGGCGTCGCCGTTGATCACGTGAGCGGTCGCGGCGGCGGCCACCAGTGGCACGGCCTGCACCAGGTCGGTGCCGACCAACTGCGACGCCTTCAACGCCGGGAACATCAGCAGCAGGACGACCACGATGATCGACCCCGAACCCACCGACGTCAGCCCGACGAACAGCCCGGCAACCGCACCCAGCACGATGATCGGCGCGGGACGTACCACGATGTCCGGCTGGGCGACCTCGACCGGGCGGCCCTCACCCCACGCGGAGTGATTGACCCGCAGCTGTCGCCACGCCCGATAGATCAGGCCGGCCGCCGCGACCAACAGAGCGATGCCGAGGGCGTACGACAAGACGGTGTCGGTCGCCTCGCCGAGGTGCAGCGCCTTCAGCGCGAACACGCCGCCGAACGCGGCCGGCACCGACCCGACGCACAGCCACAGCACCAGCTTCAGGTTCACGGTCTTGCGCCGCAGGTGCACGATCGCGCCGGCCGGCTTCATGAACAGACTGGTGACCAGGTCGCTGGCGATCGCCACCAGCGGGTCGATCTTGAACAGAAACACCAGCATCGGCGTCATCAGCGCGCCGCCGCCCATCCCGGTGAGCCCGACGATGATGCCGACGCCGAGTCCACCGAGCAGCAGCCCTGGATCGAAGAAGTCCACCCGCGCCTCTCGTCCGGTCCGGAGTCGACACAATGCCGACCATCTACCTAATCCCGGGAAGCTTAATCGGGATGGTCGGGTACGACGGCATCCGTTCGATGTTCGGACGCAGAAGCAAGCCCCGGCTCAGCATCGAGCAGCACAACCTCGCATCAGGTGCGCTCGTCTAGGCTGAGCCGATGGTGCGTCCTGGAAGCTGTGTCAGGCCGGCGGGTGTGAGTCCCGTTCCGGTAGGCGCCGGAGCGCCGGGTAGCGGGCCCCGGTTCGTTGGAGAGATCTGGCGGGCTGAGCGGGGTGTCGAGAGCCTCTTCGGAGGGAGCAAGGACGCGGGCCGTAGCGTGAAGCGAACGTTGCAGCCTCGTCACAGATGCAACGGGAGAGCCGAGCCGCTCATTTCACGGCGAAGGCCATGTCTGTTCCACTGGGTTCCGGATGGTGGGGCGGGTCTTTCCGGGGTAGGGACGGCGGCACGTGTTCAAGGTCTGACACGGAACAGGAGAGGCCCGTCTGCGCATGCCTGCGTCAGGCGAGAGACCCGAGGTATGAGCCGATGGTGAAGGCCGAGGGAGTGCAGCGGGAGTCCGATGGGGTCGTAGTACCGATGGCATCGGTTGGTGTCGGGATCGGCGTGCAACATAACGCGTCGGAAGGGAAGGGCCCTGACTTTGATCATGCTGGCGGAGTGGGTAAGCGCGTGGGCATGACCCGGTGTTCCGGGTCCAACAACCCCGACTCGTTTCAGCGGGTGGTAGCCGTCGATGAGGCTCCATCGCCGGTGAAAGTGCGAAAACTGCAAGGCAAGCTATGGGCTGCGGCTAAGCAGTCTGAGGGGCGTCGTTTCCACGCTCTGTTTGACCGTATCTGCAGGGGTGACGTGCTGTGGGAGGCGTGGGAACGGGTCCGTAGGAACCGGGGAGCGGCCGGGGTGGATCGGATCACCCTGGCCATGGTGGAGGACTACGGCGTCGGCCGGATGTTGGCCGAGGTTCAGCGGGTCCTTCGCGCCGGGTCGTATCTCCCCGCGCCGGTGCGGCGTGTGGATATTGTTAAACCAGCTGGTGGTGTCCGACCGTTGGGGATCCCGACGGTGATCGACCGGGTGGTGCAGACTGCGGCGAAGATCGTTCTGGAGCCAATTTTTGAGGCCGACTTCAAGTCGTCCTCGTTCGGGTTCCGTCCGAGGCGGTCGGCGACGCAGGCCAAGGAGACCATCCGGAAGTCGTTCATCGCAGGGTTCACTCAGGTGGCCGAGGCCGACATTCGAGGGTTCTTCGATCATCTGGACCATGACGTTCTTATGGAACAGGTGGCCCGGAGGGTTTCGGATCGGCGGGTGCTGAAACTGGTCAGACAGTGGCTCGGAGCAGGAGTGTTGACCGGGGAGGGGTTGCAGCAGACGGTTGCTGGAACTCCGCAGGGTGGGGTGATCTCGCCCCTGTTGGCCAACATCTACCTGCACGCCTTCGACGAACAGGTGCAGGCACAGGGTCTTGGGGTGTTGGTGCGGTATGCCGACGATTTCGTGATCATGTGCAGTACACCAGGACAGGCGAAGACGGCCTTGGATCAGGCCAGACAGATTCTGGCGGGGTTGGGGTTGGAGTTGCATCCGGGCAAGACGCGGGTTGTGGACCTGCGGGAAGGCCGGGAGGGTTTCGACTTTCTGGGGTGCCACTTCCGTGCGCGGATGTCGGGCCGATTGTGGGAACAGAAGCACATCGTGCGCTATTACCTGCATCGGTGGCCGTCGCAGCGGGCGATGAAGTCGGTGCGGGAGAAGGTCCGCGACCGCACCGGTGCCAACCACGTGGGTGTTCCGATCGAAGTGTTGATCGGGCAGTTGAATCCGATCCTGCGTGGTTGGGGAAACTACTTCCGCATCGGAAATGCCGCCATCAAGTTCCGTCAGATCGATCGCTACGTTGTGTGGCGTCTTCACCGCTTGCTGGTTAAGAAGCGGGGACGCAATCTGCACGCCGGAGTCGCCGATCAGTGGACCGAGGACTGGTTCAACGACCACGGGCTCTACCGGCTCCGCGGGAGCGTGCGCTACCCGAGGGCTGCGTAACCATGCCAAGAAGATCATCGGTAAGCCGTGTGCGGGAAAACCGCATGCACGGATTGAAAGGGGGATGGGGAAACAGAGCCTCCGGGCTACTGCGCCCCTGACTACCAATGCCGAACCGTTTGCCCAGAGCGCTGCTCGGTGGCGCGATCGGACTGGTCGGCCTGATCGCGATCCTCCGGCTGATCATCGGCGGCTTCCCCGGCAGTCCCGTGTTGGCGGGTGTCGTCTGCGGGATCGTCATGCTGTCCTGGGTCGGCTATGTCGGATGGCGTGCCGGTCGCAGCGACCTCGGTCGACGGGCGAGCTTGATCACGCTGAGCTTGGCGATCATCGGCCTGGTGCTGGTCTGGTGGGGGACAGCGGGCCCGGTGCTTGGCCTGGGTTGTTCGTTCGCCGGATTCCTGATCATCCGGCGCCACGGTCCCCGCCCGGTGTCCACCGAGCGGCGCCGGCTCTTCCGGATCGAGGGCCCGCAGCACCCGCCCGAGGACTGAGCTGCCGGCCGAAGCGGTAACAATGTCGGAGCAGATGGACCACAACCGCCGATTTCGGCCGGTTCGGCTCATCTCGTCCGACGTTTTTACCGCTGACACGATGAGGACACGACATGGCAGTACTGGACGCATTCTCCCTGCAGGGCAAGGTTTCGGTCGTGACCGGAGCTGCCCGCGGCATCGGCCACGCACTGGCGACGGCCCTGGCCGAGGCCGGCAGCGACGTCGTCCTGCTGGTACGCAATCCGGCCGCGGTCGTCGATCAGTTGGCCGACCTGCAGAAGCTCGGCGTCCGGGCCTTTGCGGTTGGTGCTGACGTCACGGACGCGGCTCAGGTGGAGCAGGCGGTGGGACAGATCTACGCCGAGCTCGGCACCGTTGACGTGTTGATCAACAACGCCGGCATCTGCGTACACCGGCCGGCGCTCGAGGTGTCCGCGGAGGAGTGGAATGCGGTGATGGACGTCAACGTGAACGGCGTCTGGCATTGCGCCCAGGCCTTCGGCCGCAGGATGGTCGAGCAGGGCAGCGGCAACATCATCAACATCGGCTCGATCTCCGCGTTGATCGTCAACCGGCCGCAGTGGCAGCCGGGCTACAACGCGTCCAAGGCGGCAGTGCATCAGCTGACCAAGTCGCTGGCCGCCGAGTGGGCTCCGCACGGCGTACGGGTGAACGCGCTCGCACCGGGTTATGTGAAGACCGAGATGGCGCCCGCCGACGACCCGAAGTTCAAGCCGTACTGGATCGGCGACGCACCCATGCAGCGCGCCGCCGAGCCGGCCGAACTCGGCCCGACCATCGTCTACCTGGCCTCCGACGCCTCCAGCTTCATGACCGGCTCGATCCTGGTCTTCGACGGCGGTTACACCGCCTTCTGAGCCGACCTGTCCGAAGGTAGTTGGCTCATAGGCCAACGACCTTCTGACAACTCAATGCATGGCACCCTCCCAGCCGTCGCCGCAGGGGCCGCCGCCGGTGGCCTCGTCGATGCTGACCTCGGTGCCGTCGTGTGCGATCAGCGGCATGTAGAAGCGGGAGACTTCCCGGCTGTCCTGCGGTACGTAGTGGAAGATCAGCGAGCGCCGGAACCGGTCGGTGGTGGTGTTCGGTAGTGATCCGTGGACGGCGCTGCCGTGGAAGAAGAGCACGTCGCCGGGCTGCATGTCGGTCTGTACCGCGGTCATCCCCTCCGGCGGCCGAACCAGTCCGGTGGTGAAGGACTGCTCTGCATCGGCCGTCTCGGGGCAGACGACCTCCATCGCGTGACTGCCCGGCACGACCGATAGGCCACCGTTGGCGGCATCGCAGCGATCGACCGCGATCCAGGCAGCGATGCAGGTCTCCGGATGGGCGCGCAGGAAGTAGTTGTCCTGATGCATGGCCTGGCCGCGCGCCGACGGAGGCTTGAAGTAGAACATCGACTGAGCCCCGTACGCCGGTCCGACCAGCGCGGTGACGATGTCGAGGATGCGCGGATCGGTCATCAACCGGCGGGAGATCTTGCCGACCGGGAGATCGGGCCGCCGGTGCGGCTGCATGAAGCGCGGATAGCGGGACAGGATGTCGTCGTCTGCGACCTCCTGAATCGCTCCGAGTGCTTCTCGATCGGAGGCGACCTGTTGCATGAAGGCGTCGCGGATCTCGTCGATCTCGGCCGGCGACAGCACCGAATTGACCTGGACGACTCCGTCGCGGTCGTAACGTCCGCGGAGCGCGGCCGGATCATCGGCGCTCAGTACGAGCTCGTTCTGGATTGTGGTCATGCCACGATCCTCGCGGAACACGGCCTCGCCGGACAGCACGAATCCGGTCGGCCGGATGGATAATCCTGTCGTGCGTGCACCTGACTCCCGTGCCAGAGCCGGTGCCTTATCGGTCACTGGACCGGCCGCCCGGGTGGTCACCGGCAGTCTCGACGAGGATGCGGGGTACCGGACGATCCGGCCCCGCGGCACCACCGACTGGCTGCTGCTGGCGACCGTGGCCGGTCGTGGCCGGATACGGTCGGCCGGGCGGAACGAGGTCCGTTGCGGCTCCGGCGACCTGATCGCGATCGAGCCGTACGCCGCGCAGGACTATGGCACCGACCCGGCGACCGGGCGCTGGTCGCTGCGCTGGATCCATCTCGATCCTCGCCCGGACTGGCTGCCGCTGCTGGACTGGCCCCAGCTCGCGCCCGGCGTACGACGTCTGCGGGTCGACGAGACCGTGCTGTCGCGGTTGGTGCAGGACGTCGACAGAGCCACCTCTGTGGTACGCAGCGGGTTGCCGCAGGGCGCTCGGCTCGCGATGAACGCGGTGGAGGACGCCCTGCTGTGGTGCGACACCCAGAACCCCAACCGGCCGGTGCTGGACAGTCGGCTGCTGGCCGTGCTGGCGCATGTCGGCGATCATCTGGATCAACCCCACACGGTGGAGACGCTGGCCCGGATCGGCGGAGTCTCCGCCACCCGACTCGCACACCTGGCTCGAGCCCAACTCGGGACCAGCCTGATGGCCCACGTGGAGCGTCAGCGAATGGACCTGGCCCGTCAACTGCTGACCATGACCGACCTCCCGGTCGCCACCATCGCCGCCCGCACCGGCTACCCCGACCCCCTCTACTTCTCCCGCCGCTTCCGCGCCGCCGTCGGAATCCCCCCGACCGCCTACCGCCAACGCTCCAGTTAGCCGCATCCGATATCGCCGGGTGCGGTCACAGCCGCGCGCGGAATCGACCCGCGCACCCGGTATTCCGCGTGCGGGAGTCAATCTTGCGCGCGGCTGATGGTGGGGGTCGGTTTGGTGCTGCGGCTGATGGTGGATGTCGGTTTGCGTGCCGCCCCTCAGCGGCGGTACGTCTCGGGTGCGGCCGTTGGCCGACCCCTGTGTCGGCGGGGCGCGGTGGAGTCAGACCCTATTCGTCGGCGAAGGCGAGGGCAGCGGCGCCGAGGATGCCGGCGTTCTCCAAGATCGCCGGGCGGACCTCGAGGGCCTTCACGTACGACAACACGGCGAAGTCGTGCAGGTGCTTGCGCAGCGGATCGAAGATCACCGCACCGGCCTTGGACACGCCGCCGCCGAGGACGAACTTGTCCACGTCCAGCAGGGTCGCGGCGGCCGCGATGCCGGCGGCCAGCGCTCGCATGCCGTGATCAATTGCTTCGAGGGCGATCTCGTTGCCCGCGCGAGCGTCGGCGGTCAATGCCTCGGCATCCTCGCCGCCGGTCCAGCCCGCCTCCTGCGCGGCCGCCACCAGCGCCGGTCCGCGGGCGTACATCTCGACGCAGCCGTGGCCGCCGCAGACGCACCGCGGCCCGTACGCGTTGACGCTGATGTGACCGAGCAGCACCGAGTTGCCGGTCAGCCCCGGGTAGAGCCGGTTGTTGATCACCGCGCCGGCGCCGACGCCGGTCGACAGCACCATCCCGATCATCGAGTCCCAATCCTTGCCGGCGCCCAGCCAGTGTTCGCCGAGCGCCATGCAATGCCCGTCGCCGGCCAACCCAACGGCGGGCTCGGCGCCGGTGGCACCCCGTACGGTCTCGGCGACCCGGGCGACGATCGGAAACTCACGCCAGGCGCCGATGTTGACCGGGGAGATCCAGCCGGCCGGCGTGTCGATCGGTCCGGCCGAACTGATCCCGACCCGCAACCGGCCCGACAACCCCGCCTCGGAAATGATCTTGGTGATGGCCTCCGCGGCCGGCGCGAAGGTCGCGTCGCCGTCGACGCCGCGCAGCGTGGGAGTACGGAGTTCGTGCGTGATGACGCCGTCCGACCGGACCACCGCGACGGCGACCTTGGTCCCGCCGATGTCGATCGCGAGCACTGAACTGTCCGAGTCGGTCATCTGCTCCACCCTGTCGCCCACCGATGTGCCTCGTCGCCGGGCTGGTCGCCCGGCAGCAACGCGCAGCATAACGACGTGGCCTGCCGGGGTAGTCTGGGCGGCTGTGGCTACTGACTATCCCGTCGTCCTGACCGAGCTCGACCGGTCGCTGACCTCGATCGAATCCGTGCTCGATCCGGAGTCGAAGAGGGCCGAGATCGCCGAGCTGGAGAAGGAAGTGGCCCGGCCCGACCTGTGGGACGACCAGGAGAACGCGCAGAAGGTGACCTCCCGGCTGTCGATGTTGCAGGGCGAGCTGGAGCGGGTCGGCAAGCTGCGTTCCCGGCTGGACGACGTTCAGGTGTTGATCGAGCTGGCGCAGTCGGAGTCCGATTCCGACAGCCTGGCCGAGGCCGATCAGGAGCTGAAGAGCCTGCAGAAGGCGATCGACTCGCTCGAGGTCCGTACCCTGCTGAACGGGGAGTACGACCAGCGAGACGCCCTGGTCACGATCCGTTCCGAGGCCGGTGGTGTGGACGCCGCCGACTTCGCCGCGATGCTGTTGCGGATGTACCTGAGATGGGCCGAACGGCACCACTACAGCGCCGAGGTCTACGACACCTCGTACGCCGAGGAGGCCGGGATCAAGTCGGCCACCTTCGCGATCAAGGCCCCGTACGCCTACGGCACACTGTCCGTGGAGCAGGGCACCCACCGGCTGGTCCGGATCTCGCCCTTCGACAACCAGGGCCGCCGGCAGACCTCGTTCGCCGGCGTGGAGGTGCTGCCGGTGACCGAGCAGGCCGACCACATCGACATCCCCGAGGGAGACATCCGGGTGGACGTGTTCCGGTCCTCCGGGCCCGGCGGGCAGAGCGTGAACACCACCGACTCCGCGGTCCGGATCACCCACCTGCCGTCCGGCATCGTGGTGTCGTGTCAGAACGAGAAGTCCCAGCTGCAGAACAAGGCCGCCGCCATGCAGGTGCTGCAGGCCAAGCTGCTGGAGCGGGCCCGGCAGGAGCGCGAGGCGGAAATGAACGCGCTCAAGGGGGACGGTGGCAACAGCTGGGGTGCCCAGATGCGGTCATATGTGTTGCACCCCTACCAGATGGTGAAGGATCTTCGTACCAACTACGAGGTCTCCAGTCCCGACGCGGTCTTCGACGGTGAGATCGACGACTTCCTGGACGCCGGGGTCCGCTGGAGGCGTACTCAGGAGGTAGCTGCGTAATGCCCAAGGGACCGATTCCCGCCGAGATCGCCGACTTCTTGGCCAAACCCAATCCGTCCATCATCGGCACCGTCCGCCCGGACGGCGCACCGGTGACGGTGGCCACCTGGTACGCGTACGACGCGGACTCCGGCCGGGTGCTGGTCAACATGGACGCCAGCCGCAAGCGGCTGAGTTATCTGCGTGAGGATCCGCGGATCTCGCTGACCGTGCTTGCCGACGACTGGTACAGCCACGTCAGCCTGCAGGGCCGGGTGACCGAGTTCAGCGACGACACCGACCTGTCCGGCATCGACCGGTTGAGCAAGCTCTACACCGGTCAGGAATACCCCAATCGGACCAGCCCTCGGGTGAACGCCTGGATCGAGGTCGACCGCTGGCACGGCTGGGGCGGTTTCAAGCAGCAGCGCTGAGGGCAGGTCGCCACCCGCGAACCGTGGGAAGACCCCACAAACCTTGGGCCGGGCTTGAGGCCGAACAGAGTCGCGACCTGAGCCGTTCGCAAGGTCTCACGCGCCCGGACCGCGCCAATGTCCGGAACCCGGTCGAGGCTCGCCTACACTCGTTGCGGCCCACCTCCGCCCGTGCGAACCAGCCGCGGCGGGCATCCCCGAGACGAGAAGCCCAAACCGAGAAGCACTGTGATTCGATTCGAGAACGTAACCAAGGTCTACGACGGCCAGCGACGCGCCGCGCTCTCCGACGTGAACGTGGAGATCGACAAGGGCGAGTTCGTCTTTCTGGTCGGCACCTCCGGCTCGGGCAAGTCGACCTTCCTGCGGTTGATCCTGCGTGAGTTGCGGGCATCCCAAGGCACCGTGTACGTGGCCGGTCGGGACCTGTCGAAGCTGCACAGCTGGAAGGTGCCGGGGATGCGGCGCCAGATCGGCACCGTGTTCCAGGACTTCCGGCTGCTGCCGAACAAGACCGTGCACGAGAACGTGGCCTTCGCGCTGCAGGTGATCGGCAAGTCCAAGACCACCATCGATCGGGTGGTGCCGGAGGTGCTGGATCTGGTCGGCCTGGACGGCAAGCAGGATCGGCTGCCGGACGAGCTGTCCGGCGGTGAGCAGCAGCGGGTGGCGATCGCCAGGGCCTTCGTCAACCGGCCGATGATCCTGATCGCCGACGAGCCGACCGGAAACCTCGACCCGGCCACCAGCGTGGGCATCATGAAGCTGCTGGACCGGATCAACCGCGCCGACACCACGGTGCTGATGGCCACCCACGACCAGACCATCGTGGACCAGATGCGGAAACGCGTGATCGAACTCGACGACGGCCTGGTCGTCCGCGACCAGAGCCGCGGCGTCTACGGCTACGCCACGTGATTTAGAGCACGGGGGGCGACCCCCGGACCCCGGGCGTGGTTGCGTCCCTGCCCCGGTGGGTCTCGTCGATGGGCGCGATCCGGGATGGTCCCGGAGCCCCCGGGCCTGGTGGCGTCCCTGCCCGGACGCTGTTGTGACATAAGCAAGAAACGAAGAGGGAACCTGCTCCATGCGACTACGACACATCTTCGCCGAGGCCGGCGCCGGATTGCGCCGCAACCTGACGATGACGCTGGCCGTGATCGTCACGATGTGGGTTTCGCTGTCCCTGTTCGGCGCAGGTCTGCTGGCGCAGCAGGAGGTCGGCCTGGCCAAGGGCAAGTGGTACGACAAGATCGAGATCACCGTCTTCCTCTGCTCCAAGGACGTCTCCGGCGACAACTGCACGCCGGGCCAGGACACCACCGAGTCGCAGAAGGTGGTCATCCGGCAAGCGCTGGAGTCCAACCCGGAGGTCGCCCAGGACGGCGTCTACTTCGAGTCCAAGCACGACGCGTTCGAGGAATTCCAGAAGGCGTACGAGGGCAATCCGCTGAAGGGTTCGCTGACCGAGGACCAGATGCAGGAGTCATTCCGGGTCAAGCTGAAGAACCCCGAGCAGTACGAGGGTGTCGTCTCGTCGGTGCAAGGTCTACCGGGCGTGCAGGCGATCCAGGACCTCAAACAGATCCTCGATCCACTGTTCAGCTGGATCAACCTGCTGCAGTGGGGGACGATCATCGCCTCCGCGCTGCTGCTGCTCGCGGCTGCCCTGCAGATCGGAAACACCATCCGATTGACCGCGTTCGCCCGAAGACGTGAGATCGGCATCATGAGACTCGTCGGGGCGAGCAACTTCTACATCACGTTGCCGTTCTTGATGGAGTCCGTGATCGCCGCATTGATCGGTGCCGGCTTCGCATGCGCCACATTGGCCGCAGGCGTTTACTTCATCATCATGCGTAAGGCTCAAGTCTCGATACAGGCTATAGCTTGGATCGGCTGGCATCAGACGCTGCTCGCAATGGCGGCGGTAGCCATCGTCGGCATCCTGCTGGCCGTGATCCCCACGCTGGTGACGACCCGCAAATACCTCCGCGTGTAGCGGTCGGGACCTTTGGGTCCGCTCAGCTTTGACCCCAGATCATCCGGACACGCGCAAACCAGTCGCGCCCGGGACCGGGTCCGTGCTGTTAAATCGGTTCCGCGTCGGCTTATGGGCCGCCGCGACAACTTGACACCGACAGAACGTACTCGGGGTACTGATTGGGGAAAGCTGTGGTTCCGGACCTTCCCTGCGCCGTCAACGGCGTTCCGGACGACAGCGAGGCACCAGCAGCGCGAGGTCGCTTCGCCTGGCTCCGGCCAGCGTCCATGGGCACAACTGAACGCAAGATCGTACGAGGCCACAAGGTCCGGCACCGGACGCGCCTGCTGGTGCGCGCCGGCGTCGCACTGACCGTTGCCGCGGTGATCGGCAACGTCGGCCTGATCGGCAACGTGGGCCCGGTCACCCCCGTGGCCGCCGATCCGCTGGACACCAAGCATCAGCAGCTGCAGGATCAGATCAGCCAGACCAAGCAGGACATGAGCGAGTCCTCCCGGGAGGCTGCCGCCGCTGCGGTCGCGCTGACCAAGGCTCAGAACGCGTTGTCCGTGGCGCAGGCCGCCCTGGCGAAGACACAGCAGGAAGTCGCCGCCGCGCAGAAGAAGGACGACGCGCTGGCCACCAAGCTCAAGCAGCAGCAAGCCGCGCTGGCCAAGGCCAAGGCCGCTGTCGCGGACGGCCTGAAGAAGATCGCTGCGCAGAAGGCGCTGGTCGGTTCGATCGTGCGCAACCAGTTCCAACGGCAGAGCAGCCTGATGCCGCTGGCGATGCTGACCTCGGCCACCTCGATGTCCGATCTGGAGAAGCGGGCCCAGCTGTCGAGGACGATGCTGGACACCAATCAGAGCGAGTTCGAGGACCTGACCACGCTGCAGAAGCAGCTTGACGCGGAGAAGGCCAAGCAGGCCGAACTCGAGAAGCAGGTCGCCGCGGCCAAGGCCGAGTCGGCCGAGAACCTGGCCACCAAGCGTCAGCTGGAGGCGACCGCCAAGACCCAGGAGGCGGAGGTCGCCACCTTGGTCAAGCAGCGCCGGACGGCTCAGGCCGCCGCCGACAAGGCCGCCGCGCAGGACAAGGCGCACTATGCCGAACTGCAGCGCGAGGACGCGGCGGTGCAGAAGCGGATCGCCGAACGGATCGCAAGGGAGAAGGCGGCTGCGGCCCGCCGTGCTGCGGCCGAGAAGCGGCAACGAGAAGCCGAAGCACGGGCGGCTGCTGCTCGGGCCAGGGCCAGAAGCCAAACCAGCCACTCCAACTCCGGCTCGTCCGGGTCGTCGAGATCTTCCGGCGGATCGAGCTACACCGCCAGCAGTTCGTCGGCCCACCACGGCTTCATCTACCCGGTGAACGGGCCGATCACCTCCCCGTACGGGATGCGGCTGCACCCGATCCTGCATATCTGGAAGCTCCACGACGGCACCGATTTCGGCGCCGGCTGCGGCACCCCGATCCATGCCCCGTACGACGGCCGGGTGGCCGAGCGCTACTACAACGCCGGCTACGGCAACCGGTTGATCATCGATCACGGCAAGGTCGACGGGCACTACATCACCACCGCGATGAATCACGCCATCCGCTACACCGTCGGTGTCGGCCAGCACGTGACCAAGGGACAGGTGATCGGCTACGTCGGCGAGACCGGGTATGCGACCGGCTGCCACATGCACCTGATGGTGTGGGAGGACGGCACCATGATCAACCCGATGACCTGGTACTGAGACTTCTGGGGGCCGAGCCCCCAGACCCCCACGTTCCTACCGGGTCGGGTCTTGCTTCGTACGATTTCTCTGGCGATTCTCGCCGCCGCGGGCGGCTCGAATCACGCTGCCGCTGTCGCGGTGGGGAGTCCGGCGATCGGGGGATTCGGCGGTCGGACCTTCGGCGGTGCGTGGCCTCCTGCGATCGATGTGAGCTGACTCGTCCTTCGCAGGGGTCGGCGCGATCTGGTTCGAGACGTCATCTGGAGACCGGACGGAGGCCACGGATGATCACGTCGATGACCCGGTCGGGGTCGGGGCCGTTGTAGGCCAGGCAGCCTGCCATCATCGCCTTGACGTCGGCGTAGGTGATCGCCGGATCGACGGCGCCCGCGCGCTGTGCATCGGAGAGCAGGTGGCGCAGCCGGTCCGAGACATTGCAGTCGGCCGCCGTGGCCGCGGCCTCGATGTCGTACCCGCTGCCAGCCAGTGCTTCGGCCAATCCCCGATGCGAGACCCCCTCGTGAATCAGCCGGGCGAATACGTCGAAGAACGCCTGGCCCGGATCGTGGTCGGCGGCCGCGTCGTCAGCAGCACGGCGGAGCTGGCTCATTCGGTCGAGCAGCACCGCGGCGTACAGCGACTCCTTGGTGGGGAAGTGCCGGCTGACCGTGCCGGTGCCCACGCCTGCTCGTCGGGCGATCTCGTGTATCGGCACCGAGAGACCCTCGGCCGCAAAGACTTCCGCTGCGGTACGCAGGACCTGGTCGCGATTGCGCTGGGCATCTGCTCGCATCGGTCGCGGAGGTGGCGTCACCGCAGTTCCT
This sequence comes from Microlunatus elymi, assembly GCF_007362775.1. Lineage (NCBI taxonomy): Bacteria > Bacillati > Actinomycetota > Actinomycetes > Propionibacteriales > Propionibacteriaceae > Microlunatus > Microlunatus elymi. The sequence continues at coordinate 3,811,711 of NZ_CP041692.1, read as the reverse complement.
CTCGAAACTATTGACAAACGGGATGAGTATCCCGGATAGTTCTAACCGGGACGTCCATTCCGATTATGTGTCAATACCGGCGTCGGCGCCACCGGGCAGCGACCGGCAGAAGTCGAGAGGAGTGAATCATGGCCACCCGTTGGACCGAACGCGATGTTCCCGACCAGAGTGGTCGGACTGTGGTCATCACTGGAGCCAATTCGGGCTTGGGATACGAGACCGCGCGGATCTTCGCCCGCCACGGGGCCGAGGTCGTGTTGGCCTGCCGTGACCTCCGGAAGGCTGGTGAGGCGAGGACCCGGATCCTCGCGGAGTCCAGGTCGGCAGCAGTGCACTTGCTGCAACTGGATCTGGCCTCACAGAATTCAGTCCGACAGGCTGCTGAGCGGCTCGATCGTGATCACCCGCGGGTGGACCTGTTGATCAACAACGCCGGAGCCTTGATCAGACGCCGGGACACCACCGAGGACGGGTTCGAGCGGACCTTTGCGACCAATCATCTCGGGGCCTTCGCCTTCACCGGTCTGATCCTGCCGCGACTGCTGGAGAGGCCAGGCTCGCGCGTCGTGACGGTCAGTAGCGTCGGCCACCGGCGCGGGGTGATGCAGTTCGACGACCTCCAGTTCGCCCGCGGGTACCACTCCAACCGGGCCTACTTCCAGTCCAAGCTGGCCAACCTCCTGTTCGCCTACGAGTTGCAGCGTCGACTCGCCGCGGCTGGGGCAGCGACGATCTCCGTCGCCGCCCATCACGGGAATGCCCGTACCGCGTTCGGCGGAGATCAACTTCCGATCCGGGTCGTCACCGATCCCCGGCTGCGGCTGTTCACCTCGTGGTTACTGCAGGATCCGGAGACCTCGGCGCTGGCGCTGGTTCGTGCCGCGGTCGAACCCGGTGTGACCGGCGGTGAGTACTACGGGCCCGACGGCCGCAACGAATGGACGGGGCATCCCATTCGGGTCGAATCCATACCGGCCTCCTACGACCTCGCGGCCCAACAACGTCTCTGGAAGGTATCCGAGCAACTGACCGGCGTGACTTACCCGCTCGGCCGGCTCACCCGGACGTAGTCGAAGGTGCTGGTGAAACCGGCACCGGCCATCGACACCAGGCCGATCTTGGTGTCGTCCGATCGCTGCTGGGTCCAGGTTGCACCCTTGTCCCAGTGCAGGCCGTCCGGGCTGCTGTAACCGGTGTACGTGTCCAGGTCCCCGGCCGTGCCACGTACCAGGCGCAAATAGGTGTAGGTCCTGCCCACCGGGCCGATCACCCCGTTGCCGTAGTTCGGGTAGCCGGACGGCTGCGGGTAGACGTTCTTGCCGATCTCGGTCTGCCGGGTGTTCCAGATCGACACCGACGCCAGTTTGATGTAGTTGCCGTCGTCGTTGTAGATCACCAGGCCGCCCTGGACGTAGTTCTGACAGCAGCCCGATGCCGGCCACGACATCGCCACCTTCGTCTCCACCACGTACGGACCTGCCGGCGCCGGCTCGGTCAGTACTGCCGGCAGGTTGTCCGTCGGCGGATGAAGATCACCGGATTGGGTGTCCCAGATCAGCTTGCCGTTCCGCAGCGCATAGCTGGACGGATCCGGCTGTCGGATCCAGCTCCATTGCGAGCCCAGCGAGGTGCTGTTGAATTCGTCCGACAGCGAGCCGATCGGACGCCCCGGTCGTACGTCACGCACCGGGCGGGCGTGATAGGTGGCGCGTTCACCGGGCTGGGCGACCGGCCCGGCGTGCAGGGTGTCGGACGGCCCGGCGCCGGCGTTGACCTCGGGCCAGCCGCCGATCCAGTCGACCGGGTCGATCAGCCCGGGCCGTTTGGTGTAGCCGGGCGCCCCTCGGTAGTACGGATCGTTGCGATCGATGCCGTGATAGATCATCCAGTCCTGACCGGCGAAGTCGGTGATCATGGTGTTGTGACCGACGCCGACCCAGCGGTTGCCGTTCTGCGCGACCACCACCGTGCCGCCGACCTGGCTGTCCAGCACCGAGCGACCGTGTCGATCCAGGTAGGGCCCGAGCACGTTCTTCGATCGGGCAGCGAACACCGTGTAGCCGGTCAGTGGGCCGTTGCAGCAGTTGGTGGACGAGGCCATCAGATACCACCAGCCGCCGTGCCGAACGACCTTGGCACCCTCGTACCGATTGTCGATGGCGATCTGCTGCTGGCTCGACGGGTCGGTGCTCAACCCGTCGGCACTGAGGACGCGCGAACTCAGTCCGCCGCCGAAACCCCCGTAGAACAAGTAACTGCGACCATGATCACGAACCAGCTCCGGGTCGATCGTCGACCGCTTCGAACCGGGGTTGCCGGGGATGTCGGACGGGGCCACAACGGGTTGTTGTGACACGGTGAAGGGGCCGGTCGGCGAGTCCGCGGTGGCCACGCCGACGGCCGAACCGCCACCGGGCAGGTTGGTGTCGGAGACGGCGAAATAGAGCCGATACCGGCCGTCGACGTAGTTGATGTCGGGAGCCCACATGCCGGCGCCCGCCGCCGCGTACGAAGGTATCGCCGGCAGCGCTGCAGTGACGTAGGTCCAATGCTCCAGATCGGTGGAGCGGTAGATCGGGATGAGTCCGATGTCCGGGGCGTTCGTGTCATCGCTGGCACGGTCGGTCGTGCAGTAGAGATACCAGGTGCGGCCGTCGCGGATCACATCCGGATCGGCACAGCTGGCCGCGGTGAAACCGCCGGGCAGGTCGAGCTGCATCGGATTCGTGTACGCGGCCGGGGTCGGCCGGCCGCCGCCCGCCGGGTTGGCCGACGCCGGTTGGCCGGTCCCGATCAGCAGGCTCGCGGCCAACGTCAGGGCAGCGACCAGTGCCGCAGGCAACCTACGGGGTTTCATGGAACATCCTCTCCATTGAAGGTGTCGGTGCCCCCCGAGGACCGATTCAGCGACTCGACCGGAACCATCGTCGCCGCCGGTAGTCTGCTCGCCTTTCGTCGCCGCGTCCAGACTTCCGTAAGAGGTGGCCGGCCATGATCTCCGCCGGCACCGCCCAGGCTCTTGTGGCGTTTCGTGGGCCCTTGTGGCGTTTCGTGGCCGAGGTGCAACTTCCGAAAAGCTGCCATGCGTGGGACACCGGCGCCGATTCGCCGATGCCCGTCAACAATTCCGTCGCCGCCGACATTGTGGTCGGCGAGCAAGGAGCGCTTCATGAATTCACGCCTGCCCGGTCGCGACAGCTCAGTTCGCGAACTATCCACCGACCGCCGGCCGGAACAGAACCGACCGCACGACATACCTCGCCGGGATCTGCTGCGGGCCACCGGTGCCATCCTCAACCGCAGGGCCGGCGCACCGCCGAGCTTCGCGGCCAGGGTCTTCCATCCGGGGTCCGGCCGGACAGTCGACTGCTTCACCGATCAGCCCGGAGTGCAGGTCTACACCAGCAACTATCTGGACGCGACGATCAAGGGCATCAGCGGAAAGGTCTACCGGCAAGGCGATGCGGTCACCCTGGAGACCCAGCATTTCCCGGACTCGCCCAACCATCCGAGCTACCCGAGCACCGTGCTGCGACCGGGACAGTCCTTCGACTCGACCTCGGTATTCCGGTTCTCCGCCCGATAACCGGTGGAGTAGCATCCCTGCCATGACTTCGCGTACGTGTTGCTGGTGGGCCGCCTAGGGCGGCCTGTCGACACGTACCCGGAACACCATCCGAACAGCCGCCCCGACCAGGGCGGCTGTTCGCATGTCGGCAGCTTCTCGGCCGGGGCTCTCGACCCAGGAGAACGATCATGAGTCTCGATCTCGCCGAACGCTCGGCCGACCTCGATCCGGCAGGAGGCGACGGCGTCCAACTGAGCCTGCTCACGCCGAGCGGCCGGTTGACCGTCGGCAACTACCTCGGCGCGCTGCGCCCGATGCGGGAAGCAACCGGCCGCTGCTTCTTCGGCATCTCCGATCTGCATGCGATGACCACGACCCATCGACCGGACCTGCTGCGTGCGCGGATCGCGGAGTTCAGCCGGCTGATGATCGCCGTCGGGCTGGATCCGGATCGGCAGGTGATCTTCCGGCAGAGCGCGGTCCCAGAGCACACCGGGCTGCACTATCTGCTGGAGTGCGTGGCCCGAGTCGGCGAGCTCGGCCGGATGATCCAGTACAAGGAGAAGGGGCGCGGTCGCCCGGACACTCGGATGTCGCTGCTCAGCTATCCGGTGCTGATGGCCGCCGACATCCTGCTCTACCAGGCCGAGAAGATCCCGGTGGGCGATGATCAGACCCAGCACGTCGAGCTCGCTCGTGATCTTGCTCAGCGCTTCAACCGGGACTATCCCGGCTCCGACGGCGACGTCTTCACCGTACCGGAGGTGATCAACCCGAAGATCGCCGCGCGGCTGAAGGATCTGCAGGACCCCGCGGTCAAGATGAGCAAGTCGAGTACGAATCCGGCCGGGGTGATCTACCTGCTCGACTCTCCGGAGACGATCCGGCGCAAGATCAAACGGGCCGTCACCGACTCCGAGCCCGGGATCAGCTACCGCCCCGACGAACGCCCGGGGCTGGCCAACCTGCTCGATCTCGGTGCCGCGACCTCCGGGCTGACCGTGCAGGAGTTGATCAACAGCCATACTTCCTTCGGTACGTTGAAGAATACGGTTGCCGACGCGGTGATCGCGATCATCGAGCCGATCCGCACGCGGTACGCCGAGATCGACCCGGCCGAGGTACGGATGATCTTCGCCCGGGGTGCCGAGCAGGCTCGAGCGGCTGCCGCGCCGACCCTGGCCGCGGCACGCGATGCCATCGGCCTGGGCTGACGGATTCCGATCATGATCATCGTTGCCGGGTGCTCGGTCACACGCCGTGCAGACCGCTCAGGTGCCAGCCGCCGAAGTCCGAGTGTTCCTGCGCCCAGCTCCTCTTCACGGTCGAGAGGTGGTGCCAGCCGCCGTTCTGCCAGCGGTAGCTGACCACCTCTCCCTGCATCCGCTTCGCTTTCTCGGAGTAGGCGGCGTTCTTGATCTTGATCTTGGCCGGCTGACCTGGGTGCCTGGATCGGAACACGCCGGTCTCGAAGTTCAACGCTGAGTCGGTGAACCAGTCCCTGCTGGTGATTCCGGCATCGGCCTTGGGCGGTAGCAGGGTCTGCAGAGCTCCGTGCCGATAGGTCAGCACCCGGTAGGAGACGCCGTGGGCGCCGACCAGATGGGAGATGAACAACTCGGCGCCGCGGTGTCCGTCCAGCCGGGCCGCACCGCGAAACAGATAGTCGCCACCGGGACCGCTCAGGTTCTTCACCGTGGTCTTGACGAGCTTGCCGCTCGCCAGTTTCACCCGCACCGTCACCTCGGTCGGACTGCCCTGGTGGAGTTTCTTCGGCACGATCGCGACCGTGTCCTTGCGATGATCACCGTCGACGTCGACGTGTTTGACGACCTTGCAGTGCTTGATCGTCCCGCACACCGACGACGTCGAAGCCGACGACGGCGCGGCTGATGCGGTGAGTGCCGACGCTCCGCTGACGATCAGTGCTGCCGAGGCGGCAGCCAGGCCCAATGCGCCGGCCCGTCGGACAGTCGGGGAGAGCTGATTCATAACGAGACCCTTCTCGTGGGGTTTTCCTGGACGCTGTCTGCATCCGGCGCTCGCCAGCATCGACCGCTTGCGGGGCGGTTCGCATCCGATGGACCAGGCCGGTTGTTGATCTTGATTCAACGGCGTGCCGACGGTGATGATCGTGACCCGGGTGAGACCCGGTGGCGACGATTGAGCAGAACAGCAATGCCGTTGGGTATCCGCGCCGTACGGGCTAAGGTTTCGGCTCGAATTGCGTACCGACACACATCGATCGACCGGACGCAGAAGGATGGAGCAATGGCCAAGAGCAGCAAGGCGATCCCGACGGGAGCCGGGGAGAAGCCGAAGAACGGCAAGGCCGCACCGGGCACCAAGGGCGGGGACAAGCTGATGGTCGCCCAGAATCGGCGAGCCCGGCACGACTACGCGATCGTCGACACGTTCGAGGCCGGGGTGGTGCTGGCCGGCACTGAGGTGAAGTCGTTGCGTGAGGGGCGCGCCTCGCTGGCGGACGCGTTCGCCACCGTGGATGACGGCGAGGTCTGGCTGCGCGCCGCGCACATCGGTGAGTACAGCCACGGCACCTGGACAAACCACGCCGCACGGCGGACCCGCAAGCTGCTGCTGAATCGCAAGGAGATCGCCAAGATCGACCGGGCCCTGGGCTCGGCCGGCACCACGTTGATCCCGCTGGCGATCTACTTCAGCAACGGCTACGCGAAGGTCGAGTTGGCCATCGCGACCGGCAAGCGGGAGTTCGACAAGCGCGAGTCCATCGCCAAGCGGGACGCAGAACGCGAGGCACAGCGCGCCCTGGCCGCACGGAACAAGCGCGGCCGCGGCTGAGACGGATCCAACGAGCCTGACTCCGCGGGCAGCCTGATCCGGCCGGTCGGTCAACCCTCGGCCCCGTATTGTGGACACCGAGTCGGTGGCGTGCGCGCGGATGGGGTCGGTGCGGTGATCGTCGCCGAGTGCGTACGGTCAGTCCGGCGCCCGAATCAGAGGGGAACATGAGCACAGGAGTCGATCCGTACGGGCGTCGAGCCGCGGTCGCGACCGTGGCGGCGCCCTTGCCGACCAAGATCATCCGGCTGGCCGTGGCACTGCTGTTGGCCTGCGCCGGGGCGTTGCTGCTGACCTGGCAGAACCTGCCCGCGGCACAGGCGGCGACCGCCGATCAGGTCGACAACCTCAAGATCAACTACACCGTGGACACCCAGGGTGTGCTGCACGTGAAGGAGCAGTGGGTCTGGCGGTTCGGCTCGGACTCCGGCAGGCACGGGATCAAGCGCGAGTTGGTCACCCGTGAGCCGGACACCGGTGAGAACCAGGACAAGGACATCGTCTACACGATCACCAACTTCACCGCGAGCAGTCCGGACCCGGGCGTGCACACCGACGTCGAGCAGACCGACAACGGCGGCAAGACCGATCGGACCCGCAGCACCACGTACCAGATCGGCAGCCCGGACTACACCGTCGACTCCGACACCGCGACCTACGACCTCAGTTACGACGTCCGCGGTGCGCTGCGCAGCTTCCAGGGTTACGACGAGCTCTTCTGGGATGCGCTCAGCGCCAGCACCGACCAACCGCTGCACCCGTTGATCGACAACCTCGAGATCACCGCGTCGGTGCCGGGTGGCGCCCAGGGAGTCAACTGCTACGCCGGGCCGGTGCAGAGCAGGAATGCCTGCACCAGCAAGGATGTCAGCGGCCAGGACGCCGTGTTCGGGCAGACGGATCTGCCGGCCGGTGACGGCGTCACCATCGGCGTCAAGATCAAGTCCGGACTCGTCGCCGACGCCACTCCCGATCTTGAACGCAAGGCGGGCATCGCCTCGGTGCTGCTGTCGCCGGGCGTACTGATTCCCGGCATCGTGCTGCTGGTGATCACCGCCGGAATGCCGATCGTCGGCTACCTGATCGCCAAGTCACGATCCACCGACCTGCGTTATCTCGATCTGCCGCCGGGCACCGTGCCGCTGGCCGGCGCCGACGCCCGGGTCGGCAAGAGCGACCCGAGGCTGCAGATCCCGGTCGCGTTCACACCACCGCCGATTCCGGTCGCCCAGGCCGGCATTCTGGTCGACGGCCAGGTCGACGTCCGGGACACCGCCGCCACCCTGATCGATCTCGCCGTACGCGGTGCGATCAAGATCGACAACTCCGACGGCGACGGCCCGGTGGTCGAGTTGCTCGATCCGAACAAGGCGGCTGCGCCGCATCAGACGGCGCTGCTCACGGAGATCTTCGGCGGTCGCCCGCCGGGCGCCCGGACCGACCTGTCCAGCCGGGGCAGCATGACCGAGGCGCACAAGACGATGGTGCAGCGCATCCGCAGCGAGGTGGCGCAACTGGGCTGGTTCACCAACGTGCCGAAGGCAGCCGGCCGGTCCGCGTTCGGCGGGGTCTTCGCCTTCGCCGTGATGGCCGGCATCTTCATCTTCCACGCCGGCGCCACCTCGGTGATCTTCCTGCTGGCGATCCCGGTGGCGTCCCTGGTGCTCACCATCGCCCTGGTCAGCCGGATCCTGCGCCGCGGCCAGCGCACCCCGAACGGTCGCGCGATCTGCGACCACGTCGACGGCTTCAAGCAGTACCTGGCCACCGCCGAGGCCGACCAGCTCCGGTTCGAGGAGGGCGAGGACATCTTCTCCAAGTACCTGCCCTGGGCGATCGCCTTCGATCTGGCCGATCGGTGGCAGCGGATCTGCGAGCGGCTGGTGGAGATGGGCCGGATGCCGGACCGGACACCGTACTGGTACAGCGGCTACGGCAACGGCTTCACCGCGTTCAACGTCGGCTACCTGACCGGCTCGCTGACCACGGCCGCAACCCCGGCCAGTTCCTCCGGCGGCTTCGGCAGCGGAAGCGGTGGCACCGGCTTCGGCAGTGGCGGCAGCTCGTTCTCGGGCGGCGGCTTCTCCGGCGGTGGCGGCGGTGGCGGCGGCGCCTCCAGCTGGTGACAACCCCGACTTGTCAGCTTCAGGACGCGCTGTAGCGCCTTCTGACGCTGACAAGTCGGCAGGGGTCAGCGGACGTCGACGAGATCGACCACGAAGATCAGGGTCTCGCCGGGCTTGATCGCGCCACCGGCGCCCCGGTCGCCGTACCCGAGGTGCGGCGGGATGACCAGCTGCCGGCGGCCGCCGACCTTCATTCCGGTGACGCCCTGGTCCCAGCCGGCGATCACGTAGCCCGCGCCGAGCGGGAACTCCAGCGGCTCGCCGCGGTTGTAGCTGGCGTCGAACTCGTCGCCGGTGCTGTGCGCGACGCCGACGTAGTGCACCCGTACGGTGCTGCCGGCGGTGGCCTCGGCGCCGTCGCCGACGGTGAGGTCGGTGATCTGCAGGTCGGCCGGCGGCGGACCCTCGGGGAAGTCAACTTCTGGTTTCTCGGTCATGGGCGACAACGCTAACGCCTCCCGTATGGGGCAAGTCCTGCCGGGATCCGGGGGATCGCTGAGGGTTGCGCCGGATGGTCTGGTTTGGGGTGGTCGACAAGGATGGCGGCCATGAGCGCCAGTTACGAACACCCCACCCTGCGTATGCCGGTCACCACCGAGCAACGCGATCGTGCCGCGGAGCACCTGCAGGGCCTGTACGCGGAGGGCCGGATCACCGAGGAGGAGTTCGACCGCCGGATCGGTCAGGTCCTGGGTGCGGAGAACCGCAAGCAACTCAACGACGCCTTCTACGGCCTGGTCGAGGTGCCCACGGCGGCGCCGACGACCAACTACTACCCGGCAGCCAGCACGTACTCGCGTACCCCGGCCAGCCGGGTCGAGCCCAGCCCGGGTGGCGCGCTGGCCCACTTCAGTGCGCTGTTCACCGGCATGATCATCGGGCCGGCCATCGGCTACGCGGTGTCGAAGCCGGGCAGCATCGCCCGCAAGGAGTCGGCGAAGGCCTTCAACTTCCAGCTGATCAGCTTGATCGGCCTGATCATCGGCGGCACCCTGACGGCCGTGACGAACTGGGGGATCATCAACTTCCTGGTCGGTCTCGGCACTCTCGCCTGGTTCATCCTGACCATCGTCGGCGGTGTGAAGGCCGCGCAAGGCGCCGACTGGCAGAACCCGGTCAAGAAGGTGATCAAGCTCGACGTACTGCCGGAGAAGTAATCGCTGACCAGAGCGTTACTGGCAACGAGCCGCCGTTCCCGTCGAGTGGGGACGGCGGTTTCGTGTGCCGGAATCAATCCGGATGCCGATCGGTTGAATCAACGGCTAGACTGCGTGACTGGTCGTCCGGCGTGCTGGTCGGCCGCTGCTCGTACGGCTCGCCGGCCGAGTGCACAACTCAACAGGGGGTGATCGGTTTCGACTCGGGACGGTAGTCCCAGGAGAAGCGGGCCGAGGATCCAAGGTCAACTCGTAAACGACCCTTGGAAACCAATAAGTGCCAACTCTAAGCGCACTGACTTCGCTCTTGCTGCCTGAGCAGTAATCGAAGGGTCAGACCGGGACTGCCTTCGACCCGGAACCTGGCCTCATCAAGAAGGCTGACCTGCTGAGAGTGGTCTCGGGACTCAGCGGGGACATCAACTGAGACTGGGCCTGTCTGCAACGTGCTGATGCGAGCGCAGGGGTCGATGAGAACGCCACCATCAGCTGCGCCCGGAGAAGACCTGGTTCGCTGCTCGAGGACGCGGGTTCGATTCCCGCCACCTCCACCGCGACACAGCCCGGATCCTCATCGTGAGGGTCCGGGCTTTGTCGTGCTCGGATATCCCTCGTTGTGTCCGAATTTCACCGACGGCTGATTCGAACCTTCGATCGACTCGGGCCCGTCTCTTGAACAATTCCAGAAAAGGGGACAGGCTAGTGCCGTGATCCCGGACCGGGTCGTACGCACCGAGGTCGTACGGGATCGCCGCCCACCGGAGAGCCCGACGCATCAGTGGCGCCGGACCATGGTGGACGAGTACTGATCATGCTCCTGAGGAAGGTTTGGCCGTGTCGGATCCGAAAGATGCCGTTGTCCAGAACGAGCAATCTGTTCCCACCCAGGAATCGGGCGGCTGCCCGGTGATCCACGATCAGGGTGATCGTGCTCCCTATCCGGCTCAGGGCGGTGGCAACCGCGGCTGGTGGCCGGAGATGCTCAACCTCAAGATCCTGGCCAAGAACCCCGCCGTGTCCAACCCGCTGGGCGAGGACTTCGACTACGCCGCCGCCTTCAACGCGCTCGACTTCGACGCGGTCAAAAGCGACATCGCCGAGCTGCTGACCACCTCGCAGGACTGGTGGCCGGCCGACTTCGGTCACTACGGCCCGCTGATCATCCGGATGGCCTGGCACGCGGCCGGCACCTACCGGATCGACGACGGCCGTGGCGGAGCCGGCTCCGGGCAGCAGCGGTTCGCTCCGCTGAACAGCTGGCCGGACAACGTGCTGCTGGACCGCGCCCGCCGGCTGCTCTGGCCGATCAAGAAGAAGTACGGTGCCAGCCTGTCCTGGGGCGACCTGATGGTGCTCTCCGGAAACGTCGCACTGGAGACGATGGGCTTCAAGACGTTCGGCTTCGGCGGCGGCCGGGTGGACACCTGGGAACCGGAGGAGGACGTCTACTGGGGCCCGGAGAAGGAGTGGCTCGGCGACGAGCGCTACACCGGCGAGCGTCAGCTGGAGAAGCCGCTGGCCGCGGTGCAGATGGGGCTGATCTACGTCAACCCGGAAGGCCCGAACGGCAAGCCCGATCCGCTGGCGGCCGCCGTCGACATCCGGGAGACGTTCCGCCGGATGGCGATGAACGACGAGGAGACGGTGGCGCTGATCGCCGGCGGTCACACCTTCGGCAAGACCCACGGTGCCGCCGATCCGAACAAGTACGTCGGCCCGGTGCCGGAAGCCGCGCCGATGGAGGACCAGGGACTCGGCTGGAAGGGTTCCTTCGGCAGCGGCAAGGGCCGCGACACCATCGGCAGCGGTCTGGAGGTGACCTGGACCAACACGCCCACCACGTGGGACAACAGCTTCTTCGAGATCCTGTTCGGCTACGAGTGGGAGCTCACCAAGAGCCCGGCCGGGGCCTACCAGTGGAAGCCGAAGGACGGGGCCGGCGCCAACACCGTGCCGGATCCGCAGGACGGCACCCTGAACCGTACGCCGACCATGCTGACCACTGACCTGTCGCTGCGGTTCGACCCGACTTACGAGCCGATCTCGCGGCGGTTCCTGGAGCACCCGGACGAGTTCGCCGACGCGTTCGCCCGGGCCTGGTACAAGCTCACCCACCGCGACATGGGACCGGTGGTGCGCTACCTCGGCCCGGAGGTCCCCGACGAGGAGCTGATCTGGCAGGATCCGCTGCCTGCTGTTGATCATGAACTGGTCGACGCCGGCGACATCGCCGCGCTGAAGAACAAGATCGTCAACTCCGGCCTGACCGTCTCCCAGCTGGTGTCGACGGCCTGGGCTTCGGCGTCGACCTTCCGTAGCAGCGACAAGCGTGGCGGAGCCAACGGTGCACGGATCCGGTTGGAGCCGCAGATCAGCTGGGCGGTCAACGACCCGCAGCAGCTGGTGCCCGTTCTTCGTACCCTGGAAGGGATTCAGGCCGACTTCAACAACACCGCGGCCGGCGGCAAGAGGATCTCGCTGGCCGACCTGATCGTGCTGGCCGGCGGTGTCGGGGTGGAGCAGGCCGCGAGCGCTGCCGGGCAGCAGATCGAGGTGCCGTTCCGTCCCGGGCGGGCCGACGCCACCCAGGAGCAGACCGATGTGGAGTCGTTCACCCACATCGAGCCGCAGTCTGACGGCTTCCGCAACTTCGGCGGCAAGCAGAGCAACCTGCCGACCGAATACCTGTTGCTGGACCGGGCGAATCTGCTCGGTCTGAGCGCTCCGCAGATGTCGGTGCTGGTCGCCGGTCTGCGGGTGCTCGACACGAACTACGACCACTCGCCGCTGGGCGTGTTCACCGATCGGCCGGGTGTGCTGACGAACGACTTCTTCGTCAACCTGCTCGATCTGGGTACGACCTGGAAGCCGACCTCGTCTGACGGCGAGACCTTCGAGGGCCGCGACGCCTCCGGCGCCGTCCGCTGGACCGGCACCCGGGCCGACCTGGTCTTCGGCTCGAACTCCGAGCTGCGCGCCGTCGCCGAGGTGTACGCCGCCGACACCGCCCGGGAGAAGTTCGTGACCGACTTCGTCGCCGCCTGGGTCAAGGTGATGGAGGCAGATCGCTTCGACCTGCGCTGATCACCGTACGAGCGGGTGGGATTCGTACCAACATTGGTGCGAATCTCACCCGTTCGTCGTTCTCTGCAGGGCGGTCAGGTCGAGTTGCAGCGACGCTCGGCGCTGATGCACGGTCAGATAGCGCAGGCCGTCGTCGCCGGCGGCGAAGCTGCGCCGCGAGCGCCGCGGCAGCCAGAGCAGGTCGCCGGCGGTGAGGTCGAGGGTGCCGGACTCGGTGGTCAGGGTGCCGCTGCCGGCCAGTACGTGGATGAGCACGTCGAGTTCCGGGCCGGCGTGCGGGTCGATCCTGCCGCCGGGCGCCAGCCCGATCACGTTCGAGTCGAGATCGCGCTCGTTGATCGGGAGTTTCCAGATCACGCCGGCTGCGTCCGGTTGCGCGTCCGCCAGCGACGCGGTGTTCGCCAGCACCCGGGGGAGCGGCGTCTCGGTGAGCCTGCTGATCTTGATCTGCCAGTCGCCGTTGACCTGGTTGAGATACTCCCAGCCGTAGCTGCCGGGTAGTTCGTTCTCGAACTCGTCGCGCAGGTGTCGCGGATCATGATCGTTGATCAACACGAATCCCTCGCCGACGGCCAGTTCGCGGAAGCGGGCGAAGATCATCGGATGCCGGTCGGGCTTACGAACCTTGCGTACATCGAGTTCTCGGTCTGTCTGAGCTGCTTCGGGCACGGACCCTCCCGGGGTTTTTCCAATGTGAGATTGTGTAAACTCTAGGACATGTTTCCGGAGTCCGACAGTGGGGCCGTCACCGGCGGCCGGCGGGCCGACGTGCTCGCGGTGCTCAACCAGGCCGACGAGCCGATCGGCGTGACCGAGATCGCCGACCGACTGGGCATCCACCACAACACGGTTCGCTTCCATCTGAAGGCGCTGGTCGAGCAACGTCGGGCCGAGCAGGTGGCGATGCCGGCCCAGCGCCCCGGTCGCCCGGCCATCGGATTCCGGAGTGTCGCGGGGATGGATCCCGAGGGCACCCGGCACTACCGCATCCTGGCCGAGATCTTGATCAAGGAGTTGTCGGGTCATCGCGATGCCCGCGCTCGTGCGCTGGCGGCCGGACGGGCGTTCGGCCGCGGTCTGGTCGCCGACGGCCCGGGCAGCGCTACGGGGGACAGCAGCACGGGGGTCGGCCGGCGGTCCGATCGACGCTCGCTGGCAACGCTGGTACAGGCGCTGGATGATCTTGGTTTCCAGCCGGCGCTCGCCGGCCGTCGACCTGACCGGCGGATCGAGCTGCGGCACTGCCCGTTCCTGGAGTTGGCTCATGAGGACGCCCGGGTGGTCTGTGCGATTCACCTCGGCCTGATGCAGGGGGTGCTCGAGCAGCAGGGCGCCGCGCAGACGGTCGGACGGCTGTTGCCGTTCGCCGAGCCGGATCTGTGCCGGGCCGAGCTGGCGTCGGGGGAGGCCGCCTGATGGGCGTCGGTACCGCGATCGCCGTGGCCACGACCTTCAGCTGGCTGGGCATGGTGCTGGCGATCTCGTTTATCGAAGCACCGCTGAAATTCACTGCGCCGGGCGTCACGCTGAAGATCGGTCTGGGGATCGGCCGGCTGGTCTTCCGGGTGCTGAACATCATCGAACTGGTGCTGGCCGCCGCGATCATCGTGGCGATGATCATCGATCCGGCGTCGTTGTTGATCATGGTGCTGCTGGCGGTGGCGATCGTCGCGCTGCTGGTTCAGGTGCTGATCGTCCGGCCCCGGCTGAGTCGTCGGACGGACGCCGTACTGGCCGGCACCGTGGCCGAGGACGCGCCCCGCTCGCGAGCGCATTTCGGCTACGTCGGTACGGAGTTGATCAAGGTCCTCGCGCTGCTGATCGCCGGGATCGCGCTGCTGGTGTTCGCCTGAGCCTGGATGCAGGCTGAGCCAGGCTGAGGGTCGCCGCCGGCAGTACGTCGTTCGGCTACCGGGTCGTGATCGGCCGGAAGCCGGAACAGATCACCCGCATCCAGTTGATCTTGCCGCCGTCGGTGACCGTGAAGTAGGCCTGCTGCTCGACCAGGTAGTCGCCGTCGGGATTGCTCAGCAGCAGCCGATAGCTCAATCGGTCGCAGTCGGCGAAGCTGTCGGTGTCGACCGCGACCAGCTCGATGATCTTGTCCTGCGGTTCGAACCAGCAACCCAGCACGATGTCGTCGATCACCTCGTTCGGCGTGGTCGCGTTCCAATGTCGGCGCGGTGTCATCGCGCGAAAGTCGACCTCGTCGGCGAACAGCGCACGCAGAGCCGAGGCGTCCTTGATCGCGAGCGATTGCGCGAAGGCGGTGCCCACGGCCCCGCCGGCGACGACGTTGTCGCCATTCAGCGCGTCCATCCGGCCTACGTCCGACCGGCTTGTGTCCATCCGGCCTCACCCCCGATTCCCTTTATGAGGCCAGCTGTGCTGGTGGCAGCAGCGTAGACGCCGGAGTCGGCCGTTGCGGGCCTTCGACCGAATCGTGACCAAGTCGAGTTGTGGTCTACGTCAGATCAGCGCGATGGCGTCGGCAGCCAGGGCGCGTTCATCATGACGGCCAGCCGATTGACGGCGCGCTCGCGATCGGTAGGTGGCAACATCGTCAGGGCGCCGGCCAGCATGGCGATCACGAACATCACGTCGTCGGTGGTCAGTTGCTCGCCGACCAGGCCGTCGCGTCGGGCAGCCGGCAACAGCCGGTCGATCCGACGGCCGACCCGGCGACCCAACTCGTACATCCGATCCTCGCGGCGGTCATCGAGCATCTGCAGGAACGCGGTGGAGGCGAGCATCTGGTCCAACAGCGCGCGCAGCAGGCCGCGAAGATCGGCGCCGGGAGCGTCGGCGTACGCCTCCAACTCGTCCACGCCCTCGGCGAACACCGCGTAGACCAGGTCCTGCCGGGTGGGGAAGTGGCGATACAGGCTGCCCTGCCCGACCCGCGCTTCCTTGGCCACCGCCGACAGCGGAGCCCCGGCACCCTGGCTGCCGAAGACGCGGCGGGCGGCCTCCAGCAGTGCCCGCCGGTTGGCGGCGGCTGCCCGTGGGCCGAGGTTGCGGGCGCGGTCCGGCGTCGATGCTTCGGGCGCAGTCACTCGGCTAGACTAGCGACCGGACAACTATGTCCGGTATGCGAAGGAGCCCAGCCATGACCGATTCGAGCAGCCACCTGCCCCAGATCACCCCGTTCGCCGAACGCATCTCGCCGGGACGCTTCGCCGACCGGACGGTGATCGTCACCGGGGCCGGTTCCGGCATCGGTGCCGCCACCGCGTCCCGGATCGTCCGGGAGGGCGGCCGGGTGATCGCTGTCGACGTCTCCGAGTCGCGGCTGGCCGAGTCCTCCCGGGGGCTGCCGAGCGAGCAGGTCGTCAGCCTGCCGGCCGACATCACCGACGCCGAAGCGGTGCGACGGATCGTCGCGGCGGCCGGTGACCGGATCGACGGGCTGGCCAACGTCGCCGGAATCATGGACGACATGACGCCGGTGCACGAGCTCACCGACGAGGTGTGGCGGCGGGTGCTGAGCGTCAACCTCGACGGCACCATGCGGCTGATGCGGGCCGTGCTGCCGATCATGCTGGCCCGGCGGTCGGGCTCCATCGTCAACGTCGCATCCGAGGCGGCTCTGCGCGGGTCGGCGGCCGGCGCCGCATACACCGCCTCCAAACACGCGGTGGTCGGTCTCACCCAGAACAGTGCTCACATGTACGCGGCCAGCGGCGTCCGAGTGAACGCGGTGGCACCCGGTCCGGTCGCCACCAACATCGAGGCCAAGTTCGCCTCCGCGTTGGGTGCCGAGCGGATCGGCGGCTTCATGCAGCAGATCCCGGCGCCCACCGTGCCGGCCGCGTTGGCCGCGCCGATCAGCTTCCTGCTCAGCGACGACGCCGCCAACATCACCGGCGCGATCCTGCCGGCGGACGGCGGCTGGTCCGCTCAGTAGATCGGAATCCGATTGACCGGTGTCGTGCGCGGAGCGAAGAATCCGATCATGTACGCGTTCACGTTCACCGACGATCCGAGCCGCTTCCTGGACGAGGCGGGTGATCATCTTGCCGGAGAGCCGGTGCTGAACACCGTACTGATGACCAACGCGGAGCGGGCCGTCAGAGAACGTGCCGAGGGCGTACTCCCCGAGACGGGACGGCCGTACTGGTTCGTGATCATCCGCCGGCAGTCCGCTGTTGATCATGGTGACGGCGTCGCCGGGGAGGTCGTCGGGGTGGCGATGCGGACCGCGCCGCATCCGCCGTATCCGCTGTGGGTGCAGGAAATGCCCGACGATGCAGCATGCGAGCTCGTCGGTGCGCTGCATGCTCGTGGTGAGTCGATCGGCGGTGCCAACGGCGCACTGCCGGCGGCGCGGATCGTTGCGGAGGAGACGGCACGGCTGGCCGCCCGAACGACCCGCATCGCTTCGCACACACGACTTTTCGAGCTGGCGGAGTTGATCTTGCCTCCGCAGCCGCATGGACGGTTCCGGGCCGCGGGTGTCGATGATCTCGAGCTGGTGAATCACTGGCTGACGATCTTCCAGCGCGAGGCAGCAGAGCAGGGGAGTCGTCCGGTCGGTCAGGAGCAGGAACATGATCGCGACGACACTCGTCGTCGGATCCGGGGCCGACGGCTCTGGGTCTGGGAGGACGACGGCGAGATCGTGCACCTGACCGGAGGCGGACCACCGAGTCTCGGAGTCGCCCGGATCGGCCCGGTGTTCACGCCGAAGGAGCATCGTGGTCGCGGCTTCGCAGCGGCTACGGTCGCGCTGGTGTCACGGCACTTCGTCGACGCGGGCGCTCGGGTGTGCTTGTTCACCGATCAGGCCAACCCGGTGTCCAACAAGATCTATCAACGCATCGGCTATCGGCCGGTCGCCGACACGGTGGAGTATGTGATCGACTGATCCGTCACTGACGGCAGGGCGGGCAGCTCGAATCTCGGATGATCAAGCGGCTGCGGACCGGCGTCAGGTCGGGCACCTCGGCGCCGGCTTCGGCGTGCGCGCGTCGGATGAGTTGGCTCGCGGTGTTCCGGCCGGCATGGTACGGATCTCGTTGCAGGGCAGTGATTCCGGGGATCGCCGTCTGGCACAGCAGCGATTCGTCCCAGGACACCATCGCGATGTCGACCCGGCCGGCGGCCCGCAGTTCGACCATCCCGCCGATCGCCATCAGATCATTGGAGTAGATGATCGCGGTCGGCTGCCCGCGGCGCCGCAACAGGTCGCGGGTGACCGTTTCGGCCCCGTCGACGGAGTAATCGCCCTCCACGGTGATCGTACGAATCCCTTGCTGGGCGGCGACTTCGGCCACTGCCGTACGTCGCTCGGTCTCGTGCTGCAGCTCTGCCGGACCACTGACATGAGCGATCCGGGTGTGACCGAGACCGGCCAGATGCGCCACCAGCAAGGCCGCATCGTCGGACTGCGCGAACTGCCAGCCTTCGCTCTCCCATCGTGCGCCGTGGACCAGGTAGGGCAGCGACAACTCGTCCAGCAGCCTCGGCCGCGGATCGTGCTGGCGAAGATCGGTCAGGATGACGCCGTCCACCCGGCGTTCCGCGCTCCACTGGCGATAAACGGCAGATTCGGTCTCCCGATCGGTGACGAAGCGCAGCATCAGACTCGCCCCGGCCTCGGACAGCGCCGACTCGATCCCGGACAGCAACGCCATGTAGTACGGCTCCGAACCCAGTTCCTCGGGCCGCCGCTTGATCACCAGGCCGTACGCGTCAGAACGCGACCGCGACAAGGAACGGGCGCTGACACTGGGTTGCCAACCGAGCTCCATCGCCAACGCCAGCACCCGCGACCGGGTCTGCTCGCCGACACCGGGCCGGCCGTTGAGAGCGTACGACACAGACGCGCGGGAGAGCCCGAGTCGGGCTGCAAGATCATCGATGGTCACCCGTGCCATGGCGCCAGCACCCTTCCTCTCCGGCGTCGAAAACTGGAGTCACCATAGCCCCACAACGTCGTCGGGGCATGCAGCTGCGACAGCCGATCATGATCAGTCCCGGCGCTGAACCGGGCGGCAGCACCGGACCGGAACACCGATCGGATCGGCGCGCAGCACGCACACAACGTTCGGCGAAATCGGGCACCGATTGTGGGAAGATCGCCGAGTGAGCGCACTCCCGTCGGTTTCCTACTCCATCACCGTACGACTCGAGATGCCTGCCGGTGGCGCCTCGGTCAGCGGGCTGACGACCGCCGTCGAACAGGCCGGCGGCAGCGTCACCGCGCTCGACGTCACGGCATCGGGCCACGAGCGATTGCGCATCGACGTCACCTGCGCGGCCCGGGACACCGATCACGCCGACGAGCTCGTCGAGGTGATGCGCACGGTGCCGGGCGTGGTGATCGGCAAGGTCAGTGATCGAACGTTCCTGGCACACATCGGCGGCAAGATCGCGATGAACTCCAAGCGCCCGATCCGTAACCGTGATGATCTTTCGATGATCTACACCCCCGGTGTCGCGCGGGTGTCGTCGGCGATCGCGAAGAACCCCGAGGACGCCCGCCGGCTGACGATCAAGCGCAACAGCGTTGCGGTGATCACCGACGGCTCGGCGGTGCTGGGCCTGGGCAACGTCGGCCCGTACGCGGCGCTGCCGGTGATGGAAGGCAAGGCCGCGCTCTTCAAGCGATTTGCCGACATCGACGCCTGGCCGCTGTGCCTGGACACCCAGGACGTGGAAGAGATCATCACCGTGGTGCGGTCGGTGGCGCCGGGATTCGCCGGCATCAATCTGGAGGACATCTCGGCGCCCCGGTGCTTCGAAATCGAAGCCAGGTTGAGAGAACAGCTCGACATTCCGGTCTTCCACGATGATCAACACGGCACCGCGATCGTGGTGCTGGCGGCCTTGATCAACGCGCTGCGAGTGGTGGGCAAGCGGATCGAGGACGTACGGATCGTGATGTCCGGAGCCGGTGCGGCCGGCACCGCGATCATCCATCTGTTGCTGGCCGCGGGGGCGCAGAATCTCGTGGTCTCCGACATCGACGGCGTGGTGCACACCGGCCGGCCGGGGATCGAGGGCGAGCTGGCCTGGGTGGCCGAGCACACCAACAAGATCGGGATGACCGGCACGCTGAAGGAAGCCGTGGTCGATGCCGACGTCTTCATCGGCGTCTCGGCACCGGACGTGCTGACCGGCGAGGACGTGTCCCGGATGGCTGATCAGGCGATCGTGTTCGCGCTGGCCAATCCGGATCCGGAGGTCGACCCGGCCGAGGCCAGCCAGTACGCGGCCGTGGTGGCGACCGGACGCTCCGATTTTCCCAACCAGATCAACAATGTGCTGGCCTTCCCGGGGGTCTTCCGCGGCCTGCTGGACGCCCAGTCGAACGAGGTCACCACGCCGATGCTGGTCGCGGCCGCGCACGCGTTGGCCGGCGTGGTCAGCGACGACGAGCTGAACGCCGCCTACATCACGCCGAGCGTCTTCCACTCCGACGTACACACCGCGGTGGCGGCCGCTGTCCGGACCGCCGCCGGTGGACCGGCCGAACTGCCCAAGGACACCGAGGTCGAGTAGCGCCGGAACGCACCGCGTCGAGATGAGGGAGTTGCGCCTTTGAACGTGCCGGGGCCCAAGGCCGGCTCGCTGCTGGTCGCGAGTGTGCTGCTCACCGACGGTATCTTCAACCAGTCGGTGGTGTTGATCTTGGACTCCGACGCCGACGGGGCACTCGGAGTGATCTTGAACGAGATCTCCCAGACGCCACTCGACGCCGTGCTGCCGGACTGGTTGCCGGTGGTGTCCGAGCCGAAGTACCTCTTCCACGGCGGACCGGTATCACCCAACGGCGCGATCTGCCTGGCCAGCGTGGCCGATCCGAAGGAGGAACCGCCCGGCTGGCGCAGGATGTTCGAACGGGTGGGCCTGCTGCACTTGGACACCCCGGTCGAGATCGTCCGCGGCGCCTACCGCGACCTGCGGATCTTCGCCGGCTACGCCGGCTGGTCGCCGGGTCAACTGGAGGAAGAGATCGCCGAAGGCACCTGGCATGTCCTCGCGGCCACCTACAGCGACGTCTTCTCCGCCCGCCCGCTCAACCTCTGGCGTACGGTGCTCCGCCGCCAGCCCGATGAACTGTCCTACTTCTCAACCTGGACTGAAGATCCGGAGCTCAATTAAGTTACGTCCGTTTTGGGTGCTGCTGCCGCAATTCTGGGTGCTGTACGTTTCGTTCCGGGGGGACGACCCCCGGACCCCCGGGCGTGGGCACCTCCACAGTTGCGTCGCCGCGGCGCCTCCGCTGCGCTGCGGCACCGGTCTCGCGCTGGGGCGCTCGACGGGCGTGCGTAGGTTGCGTTCGGGTGGCCGGGTTTCAAGATCAAGTTACCGGTCGGTTCCTGTCGCATTGGCCGCTGCCGGGCTTGTTGTCCTCGTTCACTTTCCAGCACGTGCGGGAAAGTGGTCGCCCGCGGCCCGGGCCCGCCAGAGTCCGCACGTGCTGAAATTCCTGCATGATCGGCCGCGGGATGGTTCAGAACCGTGCACGTGCTGGAAAGTGATCGCCGGGGCCCTGACCCGACCGCCAAAACCCCGCACGTGCTGGAAATTCCCGCGTGATCGGGGCCGGGACGCCTCAGAACCCTGCACGTGCTGGAAAGTGATCGCCGGGGCCTGACCCGACCGCCAAAACCCCGCACGTGCTGGAAATTCCGACCCAACGCACCGTTCCATGGTCCGAAAACCCCACACGTGCCGGAAAATCCGACCCGACGCACCGTTCCATGGCGGCGGATTCAAGCTGGTGTCGCAACACTGATGGTTGGTGGGTTCGACAGTAGCTGGTCCAGAGCTTGGGCGGGGGTCTTCCATCCGTGACGTTTGCGGGGTCGGTTGTTGAGTCGGGTGGCGACCCAGTCGAGGTAGTCGGGGTGGTAGCCGGACAGGTCGGTGCCTTTGGGGAAGTACTGTCGTAGCAGGCCGTTGGTGTTTTCGTTGGTGCCGCGCTGCCAGGGTGAGTGGGGGTCGCAGAAGTAGATGCTCAGGCCGGTCGCGTCAGCGATCCGGGCATGGTTGGCCATCTCCTTGCCCTGGTCCCAGGTGAGAGTCTTGGCCAGGGTCTTGGGGAGCTGACTGATCGCGGTGATCATGGCTTGTTCGACGGCGTCGGCTGTGTGGCTGTGGGGCAGGTGGAGCAGCATTACGAATCCGGAGGTTCGTTCGACCAGGGTGCCGATCGCTGAGGCGCTGTCCTTGCCGATGATCAAGTCGCCTTCCCAATGGCCGGGCACAGCCCGGTCGGCGATCTCGGCGGGTCGTTCGCGGATGTTGATCATGTTCGGGATCCGGCCGCGGCGCTGGTCGCTGCGGCGGCGGGGTTTACGCAGGGCCCGACCGGTGCGCAGGTGGCGGGTGAGTTCGCGGTTTAGCTCGCCTTTTCCTTGCACGTAAAGGGATCGGTAGATCGACTCGGTGCTGATCTGCATCTGTCCATCATCGGCGAACTCGGTCTTCAGGCAATTGCTGATCTGCTCGGGTGAGTGATCCAGTTCCAGCCGTCGCTGCACCTCGGCATGCAACCGGGGGATGCGGGTTAGTTTGCTGGCCGGGGCTTGTTCTCGTCGTCGCGCCTCGGCCAGCCGTTGAGCCCTCAGTGGCTGGTAGTTGTGGCGCTTGAGGATCCGGCCGCGTCGGCCGGTGGGCTGACCCGGTTGCCGGGCCGGATGCGCCGCAGGGCTACGGGTGTCGGACCGATTCCGTCGCAGCTCCCGGCTGATCGTTGATGGTGACCGGCCCAGGATCTTGGCGATGTCGCGCAGCGACTTCGTCTGGTCCTGGAGCAGGCCTGCCAGTTGATCACGTTCCTCGGCCCGACAGATAGCGGCCGGTCTTCGCCTTGAGCAAATTGCACGGCACCATGCCGCCAGATTCGCGGAACCACCGCCGGCCGCTGAGCTTCCCCAGCCCGACACGCCGACCAGCCTCGTCAGGGAGAACTCCAGCTCGGATCAAATGCCAAAACTCGATACGTACCTGAGCGTTACGCAACACGACCTCCAAGGACGCGTGTTGCGTCACGGCCTTGAATCCGCTCGCCGAAAAACCCACATGTGCTGGAAATTTCGGCCCCGACAGCCCGTCCAGACCCCGAAAACCCCGCACGTGCTGGAAATTCCCGCGTGATCAGGGCCCGGGACGGCTCAGAACCCCGCACGTGCTGGAAAGTGACCGCCCGAAACCGGCCGCCGGAACTCCGCTCGTTTGGGCCGCGGTAGCCCGATCGGGCGGCAGTTTCCGCCCGAGTGGCTTCATGATCAGAGTTCGAAGCGGTAGCCCATGCCGGGTTCGGTGATCAGGTGTTTCGGGTGTGACGGGTCGTGCTCCAGTTTGCGGCGGAGCTGGGCGGAGTAGACGCGTAGATAGTTGGTCTCGGTGCGATAGCCGGGACCCCAGACCTCGCCGAGCAGCTGCTGCGGCGAGACCAGCCGGCCGCGGTTGCGGACCAGGACCTCGAGCAGATGCCATTCGGTCGGGGTCAGTCGTACGTCGATGCCGTCCCGACTGACCTTCTTCCGGGACAGGTCGATGATCAAGGAGCCGGCCTCGATCAACGGCGAGTCGTCGCCGTCGGCGCTCGGTTGGGCCCGGCGAACCATGGCTCGCAGCCGCGCCAGCAACTCGTCCATCCCGAATGGTTTGGTCACGTAGTCGTCGGCGCCGGCGTCCAGCGCGGCCACCTTCTCGTCCGAATCGTGGCGTGCCGACAACACGATGATCGGCACCTTCGACCAGCCGCGGATGCCCTCGATCACCTGGATGCCGTCAAGATCGGGAAGGCCGAGATCGAGCACCACCACATCGATCCGCCGCTTGGCCACCGCCTCCAGCGCGCCCGCCCCGTCCGCGGCGGTGATCACTTCCCAGTGTCGGGCGCGCAGATTGATCGAGAGCGCCTTCACCAGGGCCGGCTCGTCGTCCACCACCAGGGCCGTCAGCGTGCTCATCGCGTCTCCCCACCGGTGGACATCGACGGTTGTGTTCCCGGTTCGTCGACAGGCTCAGGACGCTTGTGGGGTTGGGTTATCGGTCCTTCGACGGGCTCAGGCCCCGTGAGGGGTTGGGCGGGGACGGTGATGATCATGGTGAGTCCGCCGCCGGGTGTGTCCTCGGCGCGCAGCGTGCCACCGACCGCCTCGGTGAAGCCGCGGGCGACGGCGAGGCCGAGCCCCAGGCCGCCGGCCCGGCGCCGATCGCCGACCTGCTGGAACGAGTCGAACATCCGCTCCTTCGCCTCGTCCGGCACGCCCGGACCATGATCGACGACGCGGATCTCGATCATGGTCCGCTCGGACTCGGTCAGCGTCGGCAGGGCGGTGATGGTGATCATGGAATCGGCGGGTGCGTACCGGTTCGCGTTTTCCACCACGTTGCCGAGGGCGCGCTCCAACAACCCGGGATCGGTCATGATCAACGGCAACGTCTCGTCCACCTCCACCCGGATCCGACCCGGCGACACCGTCGCGATCGCCGGCCAGACCACCTCGTCGATGCCGGTCGGCAGCGACCGCGGCCGCGCCGTACCCGACTGCAGCCGGGAGATGTCCAACAGGTTGTCCACTAGACGTTCCAGCTGCACGGTGGCATCGTGCACCATCGCCACCAGTTGCTCGCGATCCTCGGCGCTGAAGTCGACGTCGTGTTGCTGCAGACTGGTGACACTCGCCTTGATCGAAGCCAGCGGCGTACGAAGATCGTGGGAGACCGCGGCCAGCAGCGTACGCCGCATCGCGTCGCCGGCCTCCAGTCGTCGCGCCTCCTCGGCCCGATGCCGCAGCCGTTCGGTCTCCAGCAGGACAGTCGCCTGGGCCGCGAACGCCTCCAGCACTCGCCGGGATCCGCCGTCCAGGTCCGGTCCGCGCAACACCAAGGTGAGGGTCGGCGTCACCCGGACCTCGGTGTCGCCCTGCTGCGGCGTGTCACACGCAGGCTCGCCGGCATGCTGCACCCGTCGCCAGCCGGAGCGTTCGTCGTCGCGTTCCAGCAACGAGACCGACTCCATCCCGAACGTGGTACGAAGTTGATCAAGGACCGCATCCACGGTGTCCCGGCCGCGGACCACACTGCCGGCCAGCACCGACAGGATCTCCGCGTCCGCCCCGGCTCGTCGTGCCTGCTGGCTGCGTCGGGCAGCCATGTCCACCACCGACGCGACCGCGGCGCCCACCATCACGGTGATCACCAGTGCCAGCGCGTTCTCCGGGCTGGCGATGGTGATCTTGTGCAGCGGCGGCGTCAGGAACCAGTTCAGCAGCAACGATCCCCACAGGGCAGCGGCGATCGCGGGCCACAGACCGCCGAGCAGCGCGACGCCCACGGTGATCGCGATCGTCAGCATCGCGTTGGTGGTCAGCCCGGCGGAGGTCAGGCTCAGACTCTGCAGACCGACCAGGATCGCCGGTGCGGCCGCGGCCGCAATCCAGCCGAGCACTCGGCGACGGCGGCTGAGCAAATCCCGGCGTCGGGGCAGACTGCCGCGCCGGGCCCGTTCATGGGTGACCACGTGCACGTCGATCGCCTCGCCGGCTCCGGTCACCACCGCGTTGCTGACGCTGCCGACGAACAGCGACTGCCACGGCCGCTTGCTGCTCGCCCCGATCACGATCAAGGTCGCGTTCGCACCGCGAGCGAACTCGGTGATCGCCTCGGCGATGTTGTCGCCGATGATCCGATGGAACGAGCCGCCCAGCCGTTCGGCCAGTGCTCGTTGGGCTTCCAGGTTTCCGGCCTGCCGGGCGACCAGACCGTCGCCGCGGGCGACGTGCACTGCCATCAACTCGCCGCCGACGCCGCGCTGGGCGATCCGGGCCCCCCGGCGCAGCAGGGTCTCGCCCTCCGGTCCGCCGGCCAGTGCGACCACCACTCGCTCGCGCGCGGGCCAGGGGCGGTCGATGCCGTGCCGTGCTCGGTAGTCGGCCAGGCCCGCGTCCACCCGGTCGGCCAACCAGAGCAAGGCGAGTTCGCGCAGCGCGCTCAGGTTGCCCACGCGGAAGTAGTTCGACAGGGCCGTGTCGACCCGCTCCCGCGGGTAGACGTTGCCGTGTCCGAGTCGCTTGCGCAGCGCTTCCGGCGCCATGTCGACCAGTTCGATCTGGTCCGCGCTGCGGACGATGTCGTCCGGAATCGTTTCCTGCTGGCGGATCCCGGTGATCTCGGCCACCACGTCGTTCAGTGATTCGAGGTGCTGGACGTTCACGGTCGAGATGACGTCGATGCCGGCGTCCAGCAGGGAGCTGACGTCCTGCCAGCGTTTGCGGTGTACCTCAAGCGCCGCGCTCGGCCCGGACAGGCGGCTGGTGTTCTCCGTGTCGGCGCCGAGATTGGTGTGTGCCAGCTCGTCCACCAACGCCACCTGCGGTTTGCGGTGCAGCAGCCAGTCCAGGTCCAACTCGTAGCCGGTCGCGCCGCGATACTCGACGGTGCGGCGCGGGGCGAGCTCGAGCCCCTCCAGCAGTTCGGCGGTGTGGGCGCGGCCGTGCGTCTCGGCGATCCCGACAACCACGTCCGTGCCCCGGGCCTGCCGCCGCCTGGCCTCCGACAACATCGCGTACGTCTTGCCGACGCCGGGCGCGGCGCCGAGGTAGACGCGCAGCACGCCCCGTCGGCCCACGCTGCCGTTCATGCCCACCATCTTCACCTCCTGACTGTTGCGCAGGTACAAGAATGCTGCGCCAGTTACGTTGCGGTGGGCTGTTCGGGGCCGGCGAGCCGCACTGGAGCAGGATTCTTGTGATCATCGGCCGCCGACGGCGGCCAGGGCGGCGTTCAGCTCCAGGACGTTGACCCGCGGCTCACCGAGGAAACCCAGCGTGCGGCCCTGAGTGTGCTCGGCGACCAACTCGCGGACCTGGGCGGGGCTCAACCCGCGGGCGGCGGCGACGCGGCCGACCTGGATGGCGGCGTAGGCAGGCGAGATGTCGGGATCGAGACCGCTGCCGGAGGCGGTCACGGCATCGGGCGGCACCTGATCGGGACGGACTCGGTTGGCCTTGGCGATCTGGGCTCGGCGCAGTTGGATCGTCGTCGCCAGCTGGGGACTGTTGGCAGCCAGGTTGCTCCCGCCGCTGCTCATGGAATCGTAGCCATCGCCGGCCAACGAGGGGCGCGACCAGAACCACTGCTTGCCGCCGAACGGCTGACCGATCAGCGAGGAGCCGACGACCTTGTCCTGCACGGTGATTGGGGAACCGTCAGCCTGGCCGGGTGCAACGACCTTTCCGATGCCGGTGATCAGCAGTGGATAGGCCAGGCCGAGGACGATTGTGAACGCGATCAGCACCTTCAACCCGGCCAGGCTCTGCCGCAACAACTGGGACATGGTGAGTTCCTTTCGGTACGAGATCAGCCGATGCCGGGAATGAGTGAGACCAGCAGGTCGATGATCTTGATCCCGATGAACGGCACGATCAGTCCGCCGACGCCGAAGATCAACACGTTGCGTCGGAGCATGGCCGCCGGCGCCAGCGGCCGGTAGCGGACTCCCCGCAAGGACAACGGAATCAGCGCGATGATGATCAACGCGTTGAAGATCACCGCGGACAAAATCGCCGACGTGGGTGAGGAGAGACGCATGATGTTCAACGCCTGCAGGCCGGGATAGATCGTCATGAACATGGCGGGGATGATCGCGAAGTACTTGGCCACGTCGTTCGCGATCGAGAACGTGGTCAGTGCACCGCGGGTGATCAACAACTGCTTGCCGATCGCGACGATGTCGATCAACTTGGTCGGGTCCGAATCCAGGTCGACCATGTTGCCCGCCTCCTTGGCCGCGGCGGTTGCGGTGTTCATCGCGACGCCGACGTCGGCCTGAGCCAGTGCCGGGGCGTCGTTGGTGCCGTCTCCGGTCATCGCGACGAGTTGCCCGCCCCGCTGCGCGTTTTTGATCAACTCCAGCTTGTCCTCCGGGGTTGCCTCGGCCAGGTAGTCGTCCACGCCGGCTTCCTCGGCGATCGCCTTGGCGGTGATCGGGTTGTCGCCGGTGATCATCACCGTACGAATACCCATCCGACGCAGCTCCGCGAAGCGTTCGGCCATCCCGGGCTTGAGGACGTCGGCGAGCTCGATCACCCCGAGCACCTCGGCGCGGTTGTCCTGTGCGACGCCGACGGCGAGCGGCGTACCGCCCTTGGCCGAGACGGTCGCGACCGTGTCGCCGATCGTGGACGTGCCCGTCGCTCCGGACTCGGTTGCCCAGGCGCGCAACGAGCTCGGCGCTCCCTTGCGAATGCGGCGACCGTCGGGAAGATCGACGCCGCTCATCCGGGTCTGGGCACTGAACCCGATGAACTCTGCGGCCGGCAACGCGTCGGCGGATCGGTCCGGCAGCGCGTACCGATCCCGAACCAGATCGATGATCGAACGTCCCTCGGGCGTCTCGTCGGCCAGGCTGGACAGCTGCACGGCGTCGGCCAGCCGTTCGATGCTGACGCCTGCTGCCGGATACAGCGCGACCGCACGCCGGTTGCCGAACGTGATCGTGCCGGTCTTGTCCAGCAGCAGGGTGTTCACATCACCCGCTGCTTCGACCGCCCGGCCGGAGGTGGCCAACACGTTGTGCTGGACGAGCCGGTCCATGCCGGCGATGCCGACCGAGGACAGCAGCGCACCGATGGTGGTCGGGATCAGGCAGACCAGCAGCGCGATCAACACAATCACGGGTTGTGCCTGGCCGGAGTAGACGGCGAACGGCTGCAGCGTCACCACAGCCAGCAGGAACACGATCGTCAGCGAGGCCAACAAGATGTTCAGCGCGATCTCGTTTGGCGTCTTCTGTCGAGCCGCGCCTTCCACCATGGCGATCATCCGGTCGACGAAACCGGAGCCGGGCTCGGCGGTGATCTTGACCACGATCCGATCCGACAACACGGTAGTTCCTCCGGTGACCGCGGATCGGTCACCGCCGGACTCGCGGATCACCGGCGCCGATTCCCCGGTGATCGCCGACTCGTCAACGCTGGCAACACCCTCGACGACGTCACCGTCCGCCGGGATCAACTGGCCGGCCTCGACCACCACCCGGTCGCCGATCTTCAGCTCGGAGGACGGAACCCGTTGCTCGACGTCGCCGCTCAGCCGTCTGGCCAGCGTCTCGCTGGTGGTCGCTCGCAGCGTGTCGGCCTGCGCCTTGCCTCGCCCTTCGGCGACCGCCTCGGCAAGGTTGGCGAAGATCACCGTGAACCAGAGCCAGCCAACCACGAGCCAGCCGAACAGGCTGGAGTGGGCGACCGTGAACGCGCTGCTGACCGCGGCGCCGACCTCGACCACGAACATCACCGGGTTCTTGATCATGGTCCGCGGGTCGAGTTTGCGCGCAGCCGCGGGAAGGTTGCGGACCAGCTGTCGTGGGCCGAACGTCGCCGGGGGACGCGTGTGCCGATGCGGCAGGTGCTCGGTCTCCGGCCTGGTCAGGGTTGTGGTCACGTCATACTCCGAAATTGATCTTGGTCTGGTCGGCGCCGAGTCCGGGTCGCCCGCCACCCTCGGAATTTCCCGCTCGGGTTGGATTTTCTGGGGTGGGTGGCGGGGTCGGGGTCGGAGAATCCAGCTCGTGGGGGATTTTCTGGGGTGGTTGGCCGGTTTGGGGTCGGAAAATCCAGCTCGTGCTGGAAATTTCCTGGTACGGGGTTGGTTGGGGCGGCCAGAATCCGGCTCGTGCTGGGAATTGGGCCGCCGGTGTCGGATCGCGGGTCAGACTGCGGATCGTGCTGGAAGGTTGGCGAGGGGCGAGGGGACGGGGAGGGTCCGGGTTCGGTGATCATGAGACCGCACTCGCGATCGGACCGAGGGCCAGGGCGGGGAAGAAGGTCAGGCCGGCGACGATCAAGGCGGTGAAGACGTGCAGGCCGACGAACAGCGGCGTGTGGGTGGGCAGACTGCCGGAGACCGGCCGCCTGACCTGACCGGCCAACGAGCCGGCCAGTGCGAGCACCAGACCGATCAGGATGAAGCGACCGATCAGCATGCAGAAGCCGAGCATGGTGTTGTAGAAGTAGGTGTTCGCGCTCAGCCCGGCGAAGGCGGAGCCGTTGTTGTTGGAGGCCGAGGCGAACGCGTACAGGATCTCGCTGAGGCCGGACGATCCCGAGTTGTTACGCGAGGCCAGCGCGGCCGGGTTGATCGATGCGACGGCCGCCCCGACCAGCAGGATGGCCGGCATCGCCAGGGTGTAGAGGGCGACATAGCTGATCTCCCGGCGGCCGATCCGCTTGCCGAGGAACTCCGGCGTCCGCCCGATCATCAAGCCGGCCAGGAAGACGGCCATGATCGCCATCAACAGAGCTCCGTACAGACCGGAGCCGGTGCCGCCCGGTGAGACCTCGCCGAGCATCATGTTCAACATCATCATGCCGCCGCCGAGGGCGGTGAAACTGCCGCCCATCGCGTTGACCGGGCCGCTCGAGGTGCCGGTGGAGGTGTTGTTGTAGAGCACGGATCCGGCGATCCCGAATCGAACCTCCTTCCCCTCCATGGCGGCACCGGCGGCTCCGGCCGCGATTCCGCCGTGGGCCGACTCGGCGATCCACATGATCACCAGTCCGGCCAGCCAGAGCACGCCCATGAACGCCAGCACCGCATGACCGTTGGCCGGTCTGCCGACCAGCAGCCCGTACGTCCTGGCCAGACCGACCGGGATGATCAACATCAGCGCGATCTCGATCAGATTGCTGACCGGGTTGGGATTCTCGAACGGATGCGCGCTGTTGGCGTTGTAGAAGCCGCCGCCGTTGGTGCCGAGCTGTTTGATCACCTCCTGAGAGGCGACAGGGCCGCCGGGAAGGGTCTGACTGCCGCCGGCCAGCGTGTGCACGGTCTCGGGTCCGGCGAAGTTCTGCACCACCCCCGTCAAGATCAACATCACCGCGACCACGATCGAGATCGGCAGCAGGATCCTGATCACGCTGCGGACCAGGTCGGTCCAGAAGTTTCCGAGCCGGTCGGTACGTGATCGGGCCAGCCCGCGAATCAGCGCCACCGCAACGCACATGCCGACCGCCGCTGACGCGAAATTCTGGACGGCCAGGCCGGCCATCTGGGCCAGGTATCCCAGATTTTCGCCGGGGTAGGCCTGCCAATTGGTGTTGGTGACGAAGGACACCGCCGTGTTCCACGCCAGTGCCGGATCGAAGCCCGGGGTGTTGTTGCTCAACGGCAGCAGTCCTTGCAGCCGCAGCAGCCCGTACAGGAACAGGACTCCGGCGGCGGAGAAGCCCAGTACGGACGCGTAGTAGACGCCCCAGCGTTGATCACCGTCGGGATCGATCCGCAGCGTACGGTAGATCAACTTCTCCACCGCCAGATGCCGTGGCGAACTGTAAGCCCGGGCCATGTACGAGCCCAGCAACAGATAGCTCCCGCCGACCAGCACCAGCAACATGGCCAGCTGGAGCAGTCCGGGCATCAGGTCAGACATGGATCACCTGTCGAATCGTGAAGTTGATCAAGAGCGTTCGCAGATTGATCAAGAAGCGTCGGTCAGCGGTCGGGGTGGAGCAGGCTGAAGATCAGGTAGGCCAGCAGCACCAGTGCGATGGCGAACCCGATCAGGTTCTCGATGGTCACCGCGTGTTCCTTCCCCGAGAACCGCTCTCGGCTGCGTGATCGTCGCCGCCGATTCGTTCCAGGGCTCGGCCGAACAGTCCGGCGATCACGAAGAAGCCGAGCGTGCCGATGATGTAGATCAGGTCGAGCATGATGGGTGCTGGTTTCTCTGGCAGCTGGCTGCCGATTCTCGATCGACAGTCGACGCACCGGCGGTCCGTCGGCTCAAGACAATCGCGCCGCGTCGGGCACCTCGCGGCTCTTGACGGGTTCTTGACGGCCGAAGATCGGCTCTTGCCGGGTTCTTGATCAACGCCGCGGACCCAGCAGGCGTACCGGGTGTCCCGAGGGAGCATGGCGGGTCGCGTCTTCGACGCGGGCCGATTCGAGTGCGTCTTCGACGCGGGCGTCAAAGTACCGACGGGGATCGCGACACGCCGATAGGCTCAGTGATGGAACGCCGGACGGTTCGCGCCAGGTGTGCTCGGACGGGAGAGGAGTACGGCGATGTCGCAGACAGCCGATGACCGGGGAAGCACGACGGGTGATCATTCCGCGGACGAGGGCGGCGGCCGGCGTCCGGTGCGGGCGTTGTCGGTCTTGATCAAGATCCGTCGAGCGCTGCCGAGTTTGCGGCCGGCCGAGCAACGCGTTGCCCAGGCGGTGCTCGACGATCCGGCCGGGGTGTCGGAGAGTTCGATCACCACCGTGGCCAAGCTCTGCGAGACCTCGGAGACCACGGTGTTGAGGTTCTGTCGTGCTGTCGGTCTGGCCGGCTATCCCGAGTTGCGGATCGCGTTGGCCCGGGCCGCCCAGTGGGAGGAGACCGATCAGGACAACGGCGCTCCGATCACCGGCCGGATCAGTCAGACCGACTCGTTGTCCGACGTGGTCAGCAAGATCGCGTACGCCGATTCGCGGGCGATTGCCGACACCGCCCGGGCGCTGGACGTGCAGATGCTGGAACGGGTGGTGGACACGCTGGCGGCTGCCCGCAGGATCGACGTCTTCGGTACCGGGGCCAGCGGGCTGGTCGCCCAGGATCTTCATCACAAGCTGCATCGGATCGGGCTGACCTCGTTCAGCTGGCCCGACTCGCATCTGGCGTTGACCGCGGCCGCCGTGCTGAAACCCGACGACGTGGCCCTCGCGTTCTCGCACAGCGGCACCACCTCCGACACCATCGACGTGCTCAAGGTGGCGCGACGGCACGGTGCCACCACCATCGCGGTGACCAATTTCGATCACTCGCCGATCAGCCAGCACTGCGATCTCTTGCTGGTCACCGCCGCGCACGAAGCGGCCTTCCGATCCGGCGCGATGTCCAGCCGGATCGCCCAACTCGCCTTGGTGGATTGCATTTTCGCCGGTGTCGCGCAGCGCTCCTACGAGGAGTCGGTGGAGGCGATCGAGAGCAGCTACGCCGCGGTCGAGAGCCGGCACCTGAGCAGTCGCACGCACTGATCGCTGTTGATCACCGACGAAGTTGATCATCAACTGCGGTGATCAACCGCGCCCAAGGTGATCATCAACCGCGGGCAGCGACCTGAGACACAGCTTCGTCCGCGGCGGGACCAGGGACCCGACATCTGGGCGTTTCGGCCGGTTCAGCACCGATCGCATGTTTAATGACAGGGTGAGAACTGACAACGACGGGCGTGTCTGGGTGCATCCTCAACATGACAGCTGCCCAGCCCGCTGGACGAGGCGAGGTGTGCGGTGATGGAAGCGATCGGTACCGAGCGAGTCAATCCCGCCTCGGCCGCGCTGGACGAGATGACGCCGACGCAGATCGTCGCGACCATGAACGAGGCCGACTTCGCCGTCCCGGAAGCGATCCGGCGCGCACAGCCGCAGATCGCCTCGGCGATCGCCGCAGCGGAACCGCTGTTCAACTCCGGCGGTCGACTGATCTACGTCGGTGCCGGCACGTCCGGCCGGCTCGGCGTCCTTGACGCGGCGGAGTGTCCGCCCACCTTCCAGACCGATCCCGAGCGGGTGGTCGGAATGATTGCCGGCGGCCGAACGGCCCTGGTCGACGCGGTCGAGGGTGCCGAGGACGACACCGTGGCTGGCGCACGCGACATCGACGCGCGCGAAGTCGGACCCGCCGACGTGGTGGTCGGCCTGGCAGCCAGCGGACGTACCCCGTACGTGATCGGGGCGCTCGACCGCTCCCGGGCGCTGGGTGCGCTGACCGTTTCCCTGTCCTGCAACCCGGGCGCCGAGTTGTCCCGGCATGCGGCGTACGCGATCGAGGTCGACACCGGGCCGGAGGTGCTCACCGGCTCGACCCGGCTGAAGGCGGGCAGCGCCCAGAAGCAGGTGCTGAACATGATCTCGACCGCGCTGATGGTTCGCTCCGGTCGCACCTACGGCAATCTGATGGTCGACGTTCAGGCCACCAACGCCAAGCTGCGAATGCGGGCGACCCGGCTGGTCTCGTTGATCGCCGAGACCGACGAGGCGACCGCGCGACGGGCGCTGGAATCGTGCGACTACGAGGTCAAGACCGCGGTGGTGATGCTGCGGCGCAGCGAGACGGCCGACGTCGCCCGGGAACGACTCGCGGCGGCTGCGGGTCGGCTGGCCGTGGCGATCGACCTGCCGAGCTCACAGCACCCCGCCCTCACCGACTGAGCCCTGCTCAAGCCGCGCGCAAAACCCTCTGTCGCGCGCGAAATACCGGTAGCGGCGGCACATATCGGGTGCGGCTGTTCGCTCAGGCGCGCGCAGCGCGATCTGCTCAGGCGCGCGCAGCGCGATTGATTCAGGCGCGCGCAGCGCGACGCTTCGCGCGCCAGACGGCCTGGCCGATGATCAGCACCAGCAGGCCGATGGAGATGTAGCCGGAGTAGCGGGCGATCAGGTCGACGACGTTCACCGCCGACTGGCCGAGCTGATGGCCGAGGAACATCCACAGCGAGCAGATGATCGCCGAGCCGATCAGATCGACGATCAGGAATTTCCGCAGCCGCATACCGGCCATCCCGAGCGTCGCGTAGATCACCGCCGCGGGCAGCGGTACGACGTAGGCGAGCAGGATCGCCGGTACGCCGTACCGCCGTGCCAGCGCTTCGGCCCGGCCGGCGTTTCGGGCCGCCCACTTGGAGCGACCGGCGACCAGTTCGATCAGCCCGTGACCCCAGAGTTTCCCGGCCCACCAGAACAGCGGATCCCACTTCACGCAGCTGACGATGCCGAGGATCAGCCCGACCAACCACCAGTCTGCGCGGCCGACGGCCGACAACGCGCCGATGGTG
The DNA here is from genome assembly GCF_007362775.1 of Microlunatus elymi. Classification (NCBI taxonomy): domain Bacteria; kingdom Bacillati; phylum Actinomycetota; class Actinomycetes; order Propionibacteriales; family Propionibacteriaceae; genus Microlunatus; species Microlunatus elymi. The sequence continues at coordinate 3,777,168 of NZ_CP041692.1, read as the reverse complement.
ACCAGACCCGATCGGGAGCCGGTGATCGCCACCAGCGCCAGCGGCGCGCTGCCCAGCAGCACCGGCCGCAGCGGGATCATGATCAGCCCGATGATTCCGCTCAGCGAGAAACCGATCCAGCACAGGATGTCCTCGCGCCGTGGCTTGCCCTTCCACGGCAGTTTGGCGTCCTCCCACCATTCCTTCTGCCGCGGCTCCTCGGCGGCGTCGGCGGCGCTGTCGGTGTCGGATGTTGGGTCGTTCGGATCGGCCTCGACCCGTTCGGGCGCGACCGAAGGCGCGGGGTCGAACTCCGGATCCGCTGCAGACACCCGAGCAACGGTACCTGTCCTCGGGTGTACTCGTGCTTCCTGCCGAGGATCAACCGCTCAGGACCCGTCGGGTGCAGCTGAGCCGACGGTGGTAGGTTCGGATGCTGCCCGAAGGGCCACCACAACTGCATGAAGAAGCATCAGTTCAGTACGAACATTTGTTCAGAACGACCATTTGTTCAGAACGACAGGGGAGCGCAGAGCGCTGAGAGTGCGGGTAACCGCAGACCCTCAGACCTGATCTGGGTAATGCCAGCGAAGGGAGTCGACCGGGACCACCGTGGTGCCGGTGACGCGACGCTACCTGTCCTCGACCGAGGAGCAGGCGATGACCGTACAAGATCAACAAGCACGCGCCGGGCAGGATCGACCGTTCGGCCGATGGCGAACCAGCGACATCCTGATCACCGCCGCGATCGGCGTCGTGTTCGGGGTGATCTTCTTCTTCTGGAACGCGTTCTACAGCGTGATCGAGCCGCTGTTCACCGCTTTCCCGCCGGCCCGGGCGCTGTTCTACGGGGTCTGGCTGGTGCCCGGCGTGCTCGCTCCGTTCATCACCCGCAAGGCCGGTGCCGGCGTGCTCGCAGAGCTGATCGGCTCGCTGGTGGAGACGATCTTCGGCGGCTGGAGCGGCGCCATGACGATCGTGTACGGGTTGGCGCAGGGTCTGGCCGCCGAGCTGGGGTATGCGATCTTCCGCTATCGGATGTGGCGCAGGATCAACCCGTTCATCGCGGGCGCCACCGCGGGCCTGGCCCCGGCGATCCTGGACAACGTCCTGTACTACCCGACCTGGTCCATCCGATGGCAGATCAGCTACGGCATCGCCGCGATCGTGTCCACCGCGATCATCGGCGGTCTGATCACGATCGCGTTGCACGCCACCTTGCGGTCCTCCGGTGCGTTGCCGGCCCGCCGCGGATGATCATGTCCGTACCCGATCCGGACCGTGGTCCGAGCAGGATTCTCCTGCAGGGCTTCGGATATCGGCACCTGATCCGACAGCAGTGGGCGATCCGCAACGTCGATCTGAGCATCGAGCCCGGAGAGCGGGTGCTGCTGCTCGGCCCGTCCGGAGCCGGCAAGTCGACCTTGCTGCATGTCGTCGCCGGGCTGCTCGATCGCGAGACCGGTGACGTCGAGGGGGTCGTACGCGTCGACGGTGCGGCGCCGACGCCGGCCTCCGGCGGGCACGGACTGTCGCGGACCGGGATCGTCTTCCAGGATCCCGACAGCCAACTGGTGATGAGCCGCTGCGGTGACGAGGTCGCGTTCGGGCTGGAGAACGCCGGCGTACCGCGAGCGGAGATCTGGCCCCGAGTCCGCCGGGCGCTGCACGCTGTCGGCTTCGACTACGCCCTGGATCGCTCCACCCAGGCACTGTCCGGCGGCGAGCGGCAACGACTGGTGCTGGCGGGTGTGCTCGCCCTCCGGCCGCGACTGCTGTTGCTGGACGAGCCGACCGCCAACCTCGATCCGGACGGCGCCGCGCAGGTGCTGTCCGCGCTGGCCGGCAGCACGGCCGATCGCTCGGCAACCATGATCATCATCGAACACCGGATCCGGCCGGTGCTGCCGCTGGTCGATCGGGTCGTGGTGATCGACCCGGTCGACGGCGTGATCGCCGACGGGGTTCCGGACCAGGTGCTGGCCGCAGAGCATGATCGACTCGCCGCCGGCGGCGTCTGGGTCGATGATCAACTTCCGTGGAAGCCGGAGACCGGTACGAGGCCGGCAACCGGCACACCGTTGCTGCGGGTCGAGGCACCTCGCCGTCGCTACACCGACGGCGGTCCGCTGCTGCCCGAGCCGATCGAGGTGACGGTGCGATCCGGTTCGGTGACCGCCGTGGTCGGAGCGAACGGTTCCGGCAAGTCGACGTTGGCCGGAATGCTGTCCGGTCTGAGCGCCCCGCACACCGGAGCCGTGACGCCGACCGCCGAACTGTCGGCCGGCCTGCGCGCCCGGCAGGCGGCCAAGCCGATTCGGCGCTGGCCGTCGGAACAGCTGGCGGCGCGGATCGGAACGGTCTTCCAGAACCCCGAGCATCAGTTCCTGACCGGCCGGGTGGCCGACGAGATCGCCCTCGGGCCGCGGCACAGCCGCTCGGTCTATCGGCAGCGGGCCGACGAGTTGATGCAGCGGCTCGGGCTGACCAACTTGGCCGAGGCGAACCCGTTCACCCTGTCCGGCGGAGAGAAGCGCCGGCTGTCGGTCGCCACCGCACTGGCCGGACGGCCCCGGGTGGTGATCTTGGACGAGCCGACCTTCGGCCAGGATCGCCGGACCTGGATCGCGCTGGCCACGTTGTTCGCCGAGCTCGCCGCCGACGGCATCGCGTTGCTGTTCGTGTCTCATGATCAACTACTCACCGCGGCGCTGGCCGATCAGACCGTCGAGTTGCGCCGGCCCGACATCGACCGGCAGCCGAACGGAATCGAGGTGGCGGTCTGATGTTCGGTCCTCTGGCCGCCGAGCGTCGTACGCCGTTGCAGACGCTGAACCCGTTGGTCACCCTGGTGCTGGTCGGCATCGTCGCGGCGACCATGATCGCCACCTTCTCCTTCGTCACCGCGACGATCATGATCATCGCGGAGCTGCCCTTGATCGTTCTGGCCAGACTCTCGCCGCGAGCCTGGCTGTGGCGCGCCTGGCCGCTGGCGCTGGCGTTGATCGGGATCATGGTCGCCAATCTGTTGTTCACCGACATCCACAGCGGAACCACCCTGCTGCACGCAGGTGCGATCTGGGTGACCACGGACGGCCTGGCCGCCGCCGGGAGCGTTGCGCTGCGGCTGCTGGTGCTGGCGATTCCCGGCATCGTGCTGTTCGCCCGACTGGACCCGACCGAACTCGCCGACTCGCTCGTCACCCACTGGCACGCTCGGGCCCGGATGGCCATGGGATCCCTTGCTGCGCTGCGTTTGGCGCCGCTGGTGCTCACCGATCTCCGGCAGTCCTACGCCGCCCGCCGGACCCGAGGTCTGATCGGGCGCAATCCGCTGCTGGCCGTGCCGATGGCCTTCTCCACGCTGTCGATGATCTTGGTCACCGCAATCCGTCGCGCCACCCGGCTCTCGGCCGCGATGGACTCGCGCGGCTTCGACTCCGGTGTGCCGCGCACGATGGCCCGGGTCTCGCGATGGCGCGTCCGCGATTGGGTCGTGTCCCTCGGCTACCTCGCCGCGGCGATGATCGCGGTCGCTGCCGGCGTCCTGCTCGAGGGGTAACGCACGTGTCGACGGGCGCGGAGCAGCCGGAGGCCGTTGTCCGGCGATCTGTCGTGATCTTGTCACCACGTGATCATCGGTAGTTCGCACGGCCCGGATAGTCCTGTCGGTGCCAATTTCATCGACAGCAGGAGAGTGCCGTGCCATCACCGGCTTCACGTCGTACATTCTTGACCACCGTGCTCGGCGCCGGCGGCGCCGTGGCTGCGGCGGGCTGGTCGGGGGACTGAACGTCCCGTCCGCCCTGGGCGCTCCGCGGCAGACCAGATCCGGCCGACCGATGCTGACGCACGGCGTGCAGAGCGGCGACGTGACCAGCAACTCGGCAACGATCTGGACCCGTGCGGATCGGGAGGCGCGGATGCTGGTCGAGATCAGCCGCGGCCCGGAATTCCGCCGCAGCCAAGCGATTCCAGGCGCCTGGCTGCGAGCATCCTCGGATTTCACCGGCAAGACCGTGATCAACGGGTTGCCGTCCGGCACCGATCTGTACTACCGGGTCACCCCGTACGGTCATGGTGATCATGATCGCGCCGGCCAGCAGCTGACCGGCCACCTGCGGACGGCAGCGCGTGACCGGCGTGACATCTCGTTCGTCTGGTCCGGGGACCTCGGCGGCCAAGGCTGGGGCATCGACGTCGATCGCGGCGGTTACCGGATCTTCGAACAGATGCGCAAGCTTTCGCCGGACTTCGACATCTGCAACGGCGACAACGTCTACGCCGACGATCCGATCGAGGCGACCCAGCTGACCCACGACGGATCGGTCTGGCACAACCTGGTCACCGAGGAGAAGTCGAAGCCGGCCGAGACGCTGACCGAGTATCGCGGCCAGTACCAGTACAACCTGATGGACGAGAACCTGAAGGCGTTCTACGCCGAGGTGGCGCAGATCCAGCAGTGGGATGATCATGAAACCCACAGCAACTGGTATCCGGGCGAGATCCTCGAGGACGCCGAGTACACCGAGAAACGCGTTGACGTGTTGAAGTATCGGGCTCGGCAGGCCTATCACGAGTACACCCCGATCAATCCGCGCTACGACGCCGAAGGGCGGATCTACCGGACCCTGCATCAGGGACCGCTGCGGGACGTGTTCGTGCTGGACATGCGGTGGTTCCGCGACGCCAACTCGCCGAACCGGCAAACCTTCAACGACGGCGGGATTCTCGGCTTGCGCCAGCAGCGCTGGCTGGAGCGTGAACTGCTGCAGTCCAGGGCGACCTGGAAGGTGATCTCCAACGACATGCCGCTGGGTGAGGTGGTCGCCGACGGAGCCTCCGACTACGAGGCGGTGTCCAACGGCGACAACGGACAACCGATGGGACGCGAGCTGCAGATCGCCGAGATCCTCCGCTTCATCAAGCGGCACAAGATCAAGAACGTGGTCTGGCTGACCACCGACGTGCACTACACCGCGGCCCACTACTTTGATCCGGACAAGGCGGCGTTCAACGACTTCGACCCGTTCTGGCAGTTCACCACCGGCCCGTTGAATGCCGGCAGCTTCCCGGCGAGTCCGGTAGACGGCACCTTCGGTGCGCAGCAGGTGTTCGTCAAATCACCGCCGTACGCCAACGCCGCACCGGACAGCGAGTATCAGTTCTTCGGCGAGGTCAAGATCTCGGGCCGGAGCCGGGAGCTGACGGTGAACCTGCGCGACAACTCCGGCACCGTGTTGTGGTCGAGGGATCTGGCCCCACAACGTTCCTGGTCGGTCGGCCGGTCGCTCAGCGGGTCAGATTCGCACCAATGTTGGTGCGAATCTCACCCGGTGATGGATGAGTGCCAGTTGCTGACGTCTGCCAACAGGCGGCGTACGGTCTCCGGATGATCATCGGCGAGGTTGGTCTGCTCGTACGGATCGTCCGCCAGGTCGGACAGCCAGACCGGATCGGGCAGCACCCGGTCGAAGTCCAGGCACGGGTTGGTGATCAACTTCCAGTCGCCCTCGCGGATCGCCAGCTGGTTGTCCTGGGACCAGACCAGCTGCTGGTGCGGCGATTCCGCGGTGCCGGCCAGCAGGCCGCTGACGTCACGGCCGTCGAAGTCGATCCCCGGTCCCAGGTCGGTGGTCTCGATCCCGAGCAGGGACAGCACGGTGGGCACCACGTCGGACATCTGAGCCGGGGCATCGACGACACGACCGGCCGGCAGCGCCGCGGGGTAACTGATCAAGAACGGTTCGCGGATGCCACCGTCGAAAAGGCTGCCCTTGTAGCCGCGATAGCCACCGGTGGTGCCGGCACGCCACGGTTGATCGTTGCCGTCGAGCCAGTTCCGCGATTCGGCCGACGGGCCGTTGTCGCTGGAGAAGATGATCACTGTGTCGTCCAGCAAACCCTGCTCACGCAGGGTCTCCACCACCCTGCCGACGCCGTCGTCGACGGCCGCGATCATCGCCGCCATGATCCGCCGATCGGCCGGTAGGTCGGCGAAGCGGTCGAGGTAGTGCTGCGGAGCGTGCATCGGATAATGCGGTGCGTTGTACGGCAGGTAACAGAAGAACGGCTGATCGGCGTGGCGCTCGATGAAGTCGACCGCTCGATCGGTGATCAGCTCGGTCAGGTATTCGCCGTTGTGCCAGACCTCGGTCTCGTTCTCCCACAGGTCATGCAGCGGATCCGTGCCGTCGCCCTGTCCCCAGTAGAAGATGTGGCTGTAGTAGTCCACGCAACCGGCGAGGAAGCCGAAGAACTCCTCGAAACCGTGCGACCGCGGCCGGCAGTCCGGCGTCAGGCCGAGGTGCCACTTGCCGAAGATGCCGGTGTGGTAACCCTGCTCGGCCAGGATCGACATCAGCGTCGGTTGATCGTTGGACAACCCCGGGGTGCTGCGACGGCCGCCCAGGATGTGAGTGACGCCGGTGTTGATCGGATGCCGTCCGGTCAACAATGCCGCCCGCGACGGTGAACAGACCGGTGCGTTGGAATACCACGACGTGGCGCGTACGCCCCGTTCGGCCAACGCATCCAGGTGTGGCGTGGCCAGATCGTCGGCCCCGTAGCAGCCGAGATCGCCGTAGCCCAGGTCGTCGGTGTAGACGATCACCACGTTGGGCCGGCGGCGGGACCTGCGGTCGGCCGGGCTCGCAGAACTCATCCCGGCAGGCTATCGAAGCGCTTCTCGCCAACTCGAGGAGACCGCTCACAGGATGTCCAAAGGCTGCTCTGGGGCATCGGACGGGTCGCCGGCGTTTGCTGTAGGCAGCTGATCTTCACCGAGAGGGCGTGACTTCATGGCTGGACTGTTCACAGGGACGAATGCTGCTGCACACCCGTTGCGGAAGCCGCTACGGCGGTTGGCCGCCGCCGCCGGCGCCGGCGTGCTGATGGTTGGACTGGCCGTCGGTCCGGCCTCGGCCGCCACCACTCGGCTGGTCGACGCCGGCGGCTACGGCTCGCCGTACGGCTGGGGCTACGGCTCCGGCGGATCACAGAGCTCCGGCACGAGCACCACGCAATCCGATCCGGCCAGCACAAGCGAGTCCCGCGGCGTCGTTTTGATCGACACCGAGCTCTACGACGGCTCCGGCGCAGCCGGCACCGGCATCGTGCTCACCTCGGGCGGCAAGATCCTGACCAACTATCACGTGGTGGAAGGCTCGACCAGCATCAAGGTCACCGTGGCCAGCACCGGTGCCACATACACCGCAACCCTGGTCGGCGCGGACCAGAGCTCCGACGTCGCCGTGCTCCAGCTGAAGAAGGCCTCTGGACTGACCACTGCCGATCTGGATGAGGATCAGGTCGCCGTCGGAGACAACGTCACCGCAGTCGGCAACGCCGGCGGCACCGGCGAACTCAGCGCCGCCGACGGCCAGGTGACCTCGCTGAACGCGGACATCACCACCGCCGCCGAGGACACGGTGAAGGGCGAGAGCCTGACCGGAATGATCGAGACCGACGCCGACGTGGTCGCCGGCGACTCCGGCGGTCCGTTGCTGGACTCCCAGGGCGAGGTCGTCGGCATCGACACCGCGGCCTCCTCCGGCAGCCAGATCGACGGGTATGCGATCCCGATCGACAACGCGTTGAAGATCGTCGATCAGATCAACGCCGGCAACGAGACCAGCCAGGTCCGGATCGGCCCGGCCGCCTACCTGGGCGTCGAGGTCAGCGATTCCAGCGCCCAGTCCGCCGAGTCCGGTGGCCAGTCCGGTTGGGGCGACCAGTACGGCTACAACGACCCGTTCGGCGGAGCCGGCACCAGCGGCGCCTTCGGCGGGTCCGGCTCGTTCGGCACCCAAAGCACAACGGGCACATCCGGAGCAGCGGTGGTCGGAGTCGAGGACGGCACCCCTGCCGTAACCGCCGGCCTGGCAGCCGGCGACGTGATCACCGGCGTCGGCTCGACCACCATCGGCTCGGCATCCGCGTTGACCGACGCGCTGGCCAAGCATCAGCCCGGCGACCAGGTCAAGATCACCTGGATCGACAGCAACGGTGATCAGCAATCGGCAACGGTCACCCTCGGCGACAGCCCCATCAACTGAGTTGTCAGAAGGTAGTTGGGTCATAGCCCAACTACCTTCTGACAGGTCGGGCAGGATGAGGGGATGGAGTTGCTTCCGGGGCAGGGAAATGACGATGCGACGCTGACGATCTGCGGTAACCGAATCACCAGATTTCAGTTGTACGCAGCGGCTGCCGCGGTCGCCGAACAGGTGGCCGGCGCGGACGCCGCCGCGGTGCACGCGACTGCCGACCTGTCCACGGTGATCGCCATTATCGGCTGCCTGCAGGCAGATGTACCGGCGGTGCCGATCCCGCCGGACTCCGGGCCCCGCGAACGTGATCATCTGTTGCGTGATTCCGGGGCCGACTGCTGGTTCGGCGACCGGCCCGATGATCTTCCTTCCGCGCTGCCGTCGGTGATCATCGATCGGTCGCGACAGTCCACACCGCCGGCCGAACCGGATCCGGACAGCACCGCGTTGATCATGTACACCTCGGGCACCACCGGCGCGCCGAAGGGTGCACTGATCTCTCGCCGGGCCCTGGCCGCCGAACTGGACGCGCTGGCCGCGGCCTGGCAATGGAGCCCGGAAGACGTTCTGGTGCAGGGACTTCCGCTGTTCCACGTACACGGACTCGTGCTCGGCCTGCTCGGACCGTTGCGGGTGGGCGGATCGCTGATCCACACCGGCCGGCCCCGGCCCGAGCTCTACGCCGCCGCGGCCGAAGCCGGCGGCACGATGTTCTTCGGCGTGCCGACGGTCTGGAGCCGCATCGCCGCCGATCCTGCGTCGGCGAGGGCGTTGTCGTCGGCGCGGTTGCTGGTGTCCGGCAGCGCCGGCTTGCCGTCGACGGTGTTCCGCGATGTCCGTGAACTGGCCGGGCAGGGGCCGATCGAGCGGTACGGGATGACCGAGACGTTGATCACGCTGGCGGCCCGCGTCGACGAGGAACGGCGGCCGGGTTGGGTCGGGCGGCCGATCGACGGAGTACGGGCACGGATCGTTGATGATCATGAAGCTCCGGTTCCCGCCGACGGCGAGACCATCGGTGACCTGCAGATCCGGGGAGCCACCCTGTTCGACGGCTACCTCGGTCGCCCGGAAGCGACCGCAGAGTCGTTCACCGCGGACGGCTGGTTTCGCACCGGCGACGTCGCCGCGGTGGACGCGGAAGATCATCATCGCATCGTCGGCCGGGCCGAACAGGACTTGATCAAGTCCGGTGGCTACCGGGTCGGCGCGGGCGAGATCGAGGCCGTCCTGCTCGACTACCCGGGCATCGAGGAAGTCGCTGTGGTCGGCGTACCCGATGATGATCTTGGTCAGCGGATCGTCGCCTACGTGGTCGGAGATCAGGTCGACGAGCAGCACGTGATCAACTGGGTTGCCGGCCAGCTGTCGGTGCACAAACGCCCTCGTGAGATCCGCCGTACCGCATCCCTGCCACGCAACGCGATGGGCAAGATCCAGAAGTCCCAACTGCACTGATCGGCCAGTTGCGCTGATCGGCCCGTTGCGCTGATCGGCCCGTTGAGCCGAGCGCTCAGTCGTCCCGACCGGTTTCGGACGAGTTCATCGCGGACACCAGTTCCGAGCCGGCCATCCAGGTGGCGAAGGTGACGCTGCCCAGCTCAAAGGCGGACAGGTCGCGGTCCCACTGTTGACCGCCCTTCGCACGCGACGGCAGCAACAGCGCGAGGCCGGCGGCGATGTTGATCGCTGCCCAGACACCGTTCACCGGTCCGTCGGACCGGCGTCCGGCCAACGGGGTCATGTGCCGTCGACCGGTGATCGCAGAGGCCAGGTGCGGAAGGCTGTTCGCCAGCAGCATGCCGGCGACGAACGAAGTGACGCGAGTTCTGGACATAGCGTGAAATCTAGACTGCTCCGCGGCACGTGGGATCTGTCGCAGGACGGAGATCCGGCCGGTAGCCTCTGATCGTGCCCGCCCGTCCCGAAGTCCCGATCAGCTTTCTGAAGCAGCCGCGTTGGTGGTCTGTGCCGCTATCACCTGATGGACCGGGGCGAAACTCAACAGTGGTTGGAAAACGTACCGCCGACTCAGGAGGTCAGGCTGAGCTGGGTGGTCATGTACGGCGCGCGGATGTGCGGTGACACGCGACAGTCGGCGACGAAGACGCCGTCGCTGCCGGCGTCCAGCCAGCGGGCCAGCTGATCAAGATCATCCGGCGTGTTGATCACCGCGCCGGCTGCTCCGAGGGCGCGACCGAGGGCGGCGAAGTCGGCGGTACGGATCCGCATCGGAGCAGTAGACAACCCCAGGCTGCCGTACTGATGCAATTCGGCACCGTAGTAACCGTCGTTCCAGACCACGACCACGCCACGGCGTACCGTCCTGATCATGCTGTCCAGGTCGGCGAGCGCCATCAGCCCGCCACCGTCGCCGGTGGTCAGCACCACGGTCGACTCCGGCAGCGCGGCCGCAGCACCGACGGCACTGGGGAATCCCATCCCGATCGCCTGGAACTCCGTACCGACCAGGATCAACCGGTTCGGCTCCGGCAGATCCCAGTAGGTCGGTGCCCAGCCGATGAAGTGGCCGCCGTCGGAGACCACGGTCCGGTCGGCCGGGAGCAGCTGATTCAGCCGGTACGCCACCGACCGCGGGTCCAGTCGACCGTCCGCCGCCAGCCCGGTGCCCGGATCGCGGTGCCGAGAGCGGTTGGCTGCTCGATCACGCCAGCGGTGCACGGGTGCGTCGCCCAGTTCGGCCAGCAACGCCTCGGCGCTCAACCGTACGTCGCCACGCAGGTAATGCGACACCGACGGATGCGTTGCCTGATCGGCGAGGTCGAGTTGGATCACCGTGGCGTCGGATCCGAGCGCCGTCTGATGTCGCATGGTGAAAGGATTGAGCCGAGCGCCCGCCACCAGCACCACGTCTGCGGAGTTGATCAACTTCGCCGCGTCGTCGTCGGCGAATCCGCCGCAGATACCAAGATCAACTTCGAGCCCGTCGGGAGCCGGGCCGATCACGCCGGGGGCGCCGGCGCTGGTCGCCGTCAACGCACCGATCCGATGCGCCAGCCGGGCCAGCACGTCGGACGCCCCGGACAGCCAGGCACCACGTCCGGCCAGCACGAGCGGATGCTGAGCACGGTCCAGAATCCCTGCCAGGGCAGGAATCTGCGTCCGATCGGGAGCCAACGGGGCGGGCATGATCAACTCCGCGGCCGTGGGCTGGACGCCGGCTCCGGCCGCGGCCAGATCGTACGGAATGGACAGCACCACGGGCGCTCGATGATCAAGTGCGTACTGCAACGCCGCCACGGTCATCGCGGCGGCATCGTCGGTACCGACGACGAAGGTTCGGGCGCCGACCGCGGCCGCGATGCCCGGTTGATCAACATCCCACGGCCGAGCCCCGGTGGACGGCTGATCACCCGTCACCAGCAGCAGCGGCGTCCGGGCCCGGACCGCCTCGGCCAGCGCCGTGACCGTGTTGGTGTAGCCGGCGCCGTAGGTGGTGGTTGCGGCAGCGATGCGCCCGCAGGCGCGATAGTAGGCGTCCGCGGCGACCACGGCGCCGGCCTCGTGGCGGACCGCGACGAAGGGCACGTCGGTGCCGGCGAGCGCGTCCAGCAGGTAGGCGTTTCCGTTGCCCATCAGACCGAAGCAGTGGCGCAGGTGCCGTGCCAGGGTCTGCGCGATCACGCCGGAGACGGTGAATTCAGGGTCGGTGGACATGGCTGCGGAATCTCCTCGAGACGAGCGACGCCGAGCGAGCGTGGCGACGCGACGGTGTGGTGGCCGTATGTGTCTCGGTTCCTCGACCTCGATCGAGCCGGCGTGGCCGCCGGAGCGGCGGGTCGAGCCCTGATTGCCCATTTTTCGAGCAACGGCATCGCAGCATCGCGTGCCGGACGTTGCCCACCTTACGACGCCGTCGGCGAAAGATCTTCCGGCAGCCTGTGGATAACTCGCCCGGGCCGGGTGCGGATCGGGTTGATGATCGTCGGCATGACTCAATTCCTTTCCGATGACCCGCATCCGACCCCGCCGTCGATCGACCAGGCTCCGCCGGTGCACGACAGCGAAGAGCTGCGGCAGCGCTGGCGTTCGCTGTTGGGCAGTGGCGGTTTCGGGCTGCATTCGCTGTGGGCGATCTGGTTCGACCGCGACGGGCGGCAACTGCCTGCCGTGCTGCCGATCGATGATCTTCCCGATCGTCTCGACCCGGACATGCTGCGCAGTGTGATCTGGATGGTGAACGGTGTCCGCGATCAGGGCGCCTGCAGCGTAGCGTTGCTGCTCAGCCGGCCAGGTCCGTCGCGAGTCACCGAGTTGGACAAAGCCCGGGCGACCGCGATCCTGACCACCATCGGCGACCTGCGGGCAACCGGTGAATTCGAGCTGGCGCTCTGGCCGATGCACCTGGCCACCGCTGATTCGGTTCGTACCCTGTCGGCAGACGATCTGGTTTAGCCGATGATGATCCTTGCCAGTACGGGGCGGTGATCGGATGCGGTCGGGTCACTGTCGACGATCCGGGCGGCCACCGTCCGGACCGCCGGCGTGGACAAGATCAGATCGATCCGCTCCATCGGTTGGTCGGACGGATAGGTGGACGGATCGCCGTCGCCGGACCAGGTGTCGGACAGCGCGGCGATCAAGGACGTGAGCTCTGGGGCGTCCGGTTCGGCGTTGAAGTCGCCGACCAGGACACTCGGCCGGTCGTGGTCGATCAGGCCGATGATCTGCTCCGCCTGGGCTCGCCGGGCCGCGTCGGATTCGACTGCCAGGTGGACGTTGGCGAACCCGAACTCCGTACCGTCGACGTCGATGGTCGCCCGGAGCAGTCCGCGCGGCTCGTCCTCCGCGGACCCGGTCAGTCGATCGTTGCTCCAGGAGAGGATCGGATGACGGGACAGGATCGCCGTGCCGTACTGCATCCGCGGCTCGCCGTCGGCCGGTGGATCGTCGTCGATGTTGGCGCCGAAGACGACGTGATATCCCAACAGGGCAGCGAGTTCGGCGGCCTGGTCGGCGTTGTCACTGCGTTCGCCGTAGTGCCGGTCGACCTCCTGCAGACCGATCACGTCGGCGATCTTGATCACCTCGGCGATCCGGGAGAGCGAGAGCACGTCGTCGGTTCCCTCGCCGTGATGGATGTTGAACGACATCACGGTCAATTCGGTGGGCATGTCGGGGGCGGCACCTCGCCGGTTCAGGAGTTGATCTTGAGGGTACGAGTCGGCTCACGGTCGAAGCCGATGATCTCGATCCGGTCATGGTAGACCTCGGCGATCGCGTAGGCGTTGCGGCGAGTCTGCACCATCCCGCAGAGCGTCAGGTAGTTGACGCCTCCGTGCTCGCCGTAGCCGCCTTGATGCTGGTGACCGTTGAACCAGACCTTCAGTGCGGGGAAGTCGGGCAGCCGTTCGCGCATCCGATGATCATCGAGCAGGTTGTCACCGTGATCGGGAAAGACCGGGTGATGTGCCAGGATCGCCGCCCGCAAACCGTGCGTCCCGGCGTCCTCGATCTGATCTTCCAGCCAGCCGGTCTGCTCCGGGCCGATGGTGCCGTTCCACGCGTTGGCGTTGGGGCGTTTCTCCGCGGCCAGCCGATCGAGAAGTTGCCGGCCCTGCAGCCAGCGTTCGGTCTGCGGTTCGGCGGCGATCACGCCGACCTCGTTCGTGTTCAGCACCAGGAAACGCCAGCCGGCGACGTCGAAGGCGTAGTAGGGCCGTTCGAGCCCGAAGGCGCTGAAGACGTCAGCTTCGGCCGAGACGCCGTTCGGGCCGGTTCGTGACAGGAAGTCGTGATTGCCGAGCACCTGCCGCACCGGGGCGGTCGACTGCCGGAGCAGGTTGAGCACCGGTGGCAGATTTTCCAGATCATGATCGACAAGATCACCGAGGTGGACGACGAAGGCGAGCTCGTGCCGGTTGAACTCGGTGATCGCCTCCGCCAGTTTGCCGAGGGAATATCGGTAGTAGCGGTCGATCTGAGGGCGAGGGTCGTCGTCCGCGTACTGCACGTCGGCCAGCAACCCGAATCGGAACAGCGGCTCGGCGTCGACATCCCGGTCGGCCCCGGCCACCGTCGCGGCTGATCGTGCGGTGTGGTTGGACGCTTCAGCGGTCACGGGTGCAGTCTGGTCGCGGGGTGGCAGTGCTGGCAACCGTCCGCGCGGCCGGGCGCGGAAGTTCACCCGTCGTTGGTACGATCGAAACCCGGCCGATCAGCCGGCGTCCTCAACCCGTCGCGGCTCGACGTCCAGCCGGCCGGCAAGATCATCGAAGCCGATCCCGTAGGTGTCCCGGACGACCGGTCCGTCATCGGTGATCAGGAACACCGACGACTCGGTGTAGATCCGGCTGACACAGCCGACGCCGGTCAGCGGATAAGTGCAGGACGGTACCAGTTTGGCCCTTCCGTCCTTGCCGAACAGCGACATGATCACGTACACGTCCTTGGCGCCGATGGCCAGATCCATCGCGCCGCCGACAGCGGGAATCGCGTCCGGGGCACCGGTGTGCCAGTTGGCCAGGTCGCCCGTAGCCGAGACCTGAAAGGCGCCCAGCACACAGACATCGAGATGCCCGCCGCGCATCATCGCGAACGAATCGGCGTGATGGAAGTACGACGCCCCGGGCAGTTCGGTCACCGGCAACTTGCCGGCGTTGATCAAATCCGGATCGATCTGATCACCGGTCGCCGCCGAGCCCATGCCGAGCATGCCGTTCTCGGTGTGCAACGTGACCCGCTGCTCGGCCGTCAGGTGATCGGCGACCTTGGTCGGTTGCCCGATGCCGAGATTCACGTACGACCCGGTCGGGATGTCTGCGGCGACCAGAGCTGCGATCTCGTCCCGGCCGAGCGGACCGCGATCGAGATGTTCACAAGTACGAGTTGTATCGCTCACGACGCCGCCTTCGCGGCTGCGTACGGCTCGGCCATCACGACCCGGTCGACGAAGATCGCCGGCGTCACCACTGACTCCGGATCAAGATCACCGGTCGGTACCAGCTCGCGGACCTGGACGATCGTAGTGCTGGCGGCGCTGGCCATGATCGGCGCGAAATTCCTTGCTGTCTTGCGATACACGAGGTTGCCGACGCCGTCGGCACGATCCGCGGCGATCAGTGCGACGTCGGCCGGCAGGGCGTACTCGAGGATCTGCCAGCGGCCACCGATCTTGCGAGCCTCCTTGCCCGCGGCGAGCGGGGTGCCGTAGCCGGTCGGGGTGAAGAAGGCGCCGATGCCGGCGCCTGCTGCGCGGATCCGTTCGGCGAGATTGCCTTGCGGCACCAGCTCCAACTCGATCCGACCGGACCTGTAGAGGTCGTCGAACACCCACGAGTCGGTCTGCCGCGGAAAGGAGCAGATGATCTTGGAGACCTGACCGGCGGCCAGCAGTGCGGCCAGCCCGGTGTCTCCGTTGCCGGCGTTGTTGTTGATCACGGTCAGCTGCTGGGCGCCGGTACGGCGCAGCGCCTCGATCAACGCGAACGGCATGCCGGCGTTGCCGAAGCCGCCGATCATGACGGTCGAACCGTCGGTGATGCCGGCAACCGCTTCGTCCGGATCGGCGCAGACCCGCATCATGAGACGGCCTCCTCGTTTTCCAACACCACGGCCAGTCCCTGGCCGACACCGATGCAGATCGCGGCCACGCCCCACTGTTGATCTTGCTCCTTCATGATCGCGACGAGGGTGCCGAGGATGCGACCGCCGGAGGCGCCCAGCGGATGACCGATCGCGATCGCCCCGCCCCACTGGTTGACGATCTCGGGATCGACGCCCCAGGCGTCGATGCAGGCCAGCGACTGCACCGCGAACGCCTCGTTGAGTTCGACCACGCCGACATCGGCCCAGCCGATCCCGGCACGGGCCAACGCCCGATTCGCCGCCTCCACCGGGGCGTAGCCGAACAGTTGCGGATCCAGCGCCATTACACCCCGGCCGGCGATCCTCGCCTGCGGTGCACTGCCGAGTCGTTCGGCCGCGTGCTCGGATCCGATCAGCGTCGCGGCCGCGCCGTCGTTCAGCGAGGACGCGTTGCCCGCCGTGATCGTGCCGTCCGTACCGAAGGCGGGTTTCAGCTTGGCCAGCGACTCCGCCGAACTGTTCGGCCGGATGGTCTCGTCCATGGCCAACTCGGCGCCGTACTCGGCCAGCAGCGGCGCCCCGGTGATCAACTTCTCGTATTTGCCCTGTCGCCAGGCCAGCGTCGCGCGTTCGTGCGACGTGAGCGCGAACGCGTCCTGACGTTGCCGGGAGATGCCGAACTTCTGCTGCAGCTGTTCATTGGCCTCGCCGAGTGAGGCGGTCCACTCCTTCGGCATCCGAGGATTGATCAGCCGCCAGCCGAGCGTGGTCGAAACCGCAGTGACATCGCCGGCAGGGTAGGGCCTCGACGGTTTGGGAAGCACCCACGGAGCCCGGCTCATCGACTCGACGCCGCCGGCGATGATCACCTCCGCGTCGCCGGTCTCGATCGTCCGGGATGCGATCATCGCGGCGTCCAGGCTCGAGCCGCAGAGCCGGTTCACGGTGCTCGCGGGCACGCTGGTCGGCAACCCGGCCAGCAGAGACGACATCCGGCCGACGTTGCGATTCTCCTCGCCGGCGCCGTTGGCGTTGCCGAAGATCACCTCGTCCACCGCCTCGGCGTCGAGCCCTCGTTCGAGCAATGAGGTGATCACGACAGCACCAAGATCATCCGGCCGTACGCCGGCCAGTGCGCCGCCGATCTTCCCGAACGGAGTCCGAACCGCGTCGTACAGATAGGCGGACGTCTGCCTGCTCACGGAGCCCTCCTCTCCAGCTCGCACGATGAGCCGCGACCCGCAGGCGAGCCGTCCGCATCGGTAAGAATGCAGGAGCAGTCGCGTCGAACCGGCGTTTCAGGGCCGAACTGGCGATCTGCTCCTACATTGTTACTGCTCGAACGAGGTCGGGTGCGGGCCGGGTGTCTCGGTCCGCTGCGAATGCCGCTAGCTTGGGGCGATGAAGGACGCGACAGTCGCCGGGCCGAGCGACCAGGGGGTCGGGGAAGCGCCCGACCGGGTCCAGGCGACCGAGGATTCGTCGGTCGACCTCGCGCCCGTTCACGAGACGACGCGGAGGCGCCGTATCAGACGAAACGTCCTGCGGATCTCGATCGTGGCGGTGGTGGTGATCATGGTCGCGATTGCCGGGGTAGGCATCGTCCGACAGCTTCAACCAGAGGTTCCGGTGACGACCTCGCCCGGACACAGCGGGGTGGTGGGCACCGGGCAGTCTCTTTCCTGCGTTGACTCCTACGGCCTGGACAGCCTGGTGCACAGGGATTGGGCGGCCGACGGGACCATCACCAAGCTCAGGATCAGCGGCGACGATGCGAACGCGACCGTCCGCGTCGAGCACTGGTATCGCGGCGGCACCGGCACCAGGATCAACATCCAGATCGCCAGCCCGTGGGTCGACGAGGACAGGCCACCGGCGTACGGGGTCGGGACGCGACTGCTGCTGAGCGGCGGCACCGACCAGGCCGGTTACCACGCCTGGTCCTGCGGATTCACCCGCTACTACGACCCGACCACAGCCGGCCGGTGGGCGGAAGCGTTCGGTCGATAGCGATCAGTGCACGCTGACTCGTGGATCCAGGACCGCGTAGCCGATGTCGACCAGGATGTTGGCGGCGACCACGGCGGCACTGGCGAAGAGCACGATGCCGATGATCACCGGCAGGTCCTGCTGGTTGATCGCCCGGATCGCGGTGTATCCCAAGCCAGGAAGGCTGAACACGGTTTCGGTCACCACCACGCCGCCGATCAGCTGACCAAGATCAATACCGAACTGGGTGACCACCGGGGTCAGTGCGGCACGCAGCGCATGCCGATAGGTGACTCGGCCGTCGCTGATGCCCTTCGACCGGGCGGTGCGGATGTAGTCCTCACCGAGCACGTCCAGCATCGAGCTGCGAGTCAGCCGGGTGTACGTGGCGGCCAGCAGCAGCGCCAGCGTGATCCAGGGCAGCACCAGATGCTGGAACCACTGTGCCGGGCTGGTACTGAACGGCACGTACTGGCCCGGCGGGAACCAGGCGTGCCCGGACACGGTGAGCCGGAAATAGAGGAAGTACAACAGCAGCAGGCCGAGGTAGAACGACGGCATCGAGTAGAAGAACAACGCGAAGATCGTCAGACTGCGATCCGCCACGCTGTGCGGATGGGTCGCCGACACCACACCGCTGTAGACGCCCAGTGCCAGCCAGAGGATCGAGGCGCCGACCGCCAGCGAAACCGTGATCGGCAACGCTTGGGCGATGATGTGGGTGACCGCGACACCGTGGTAGTAGTCGTAGCCGAGGTCGCCGTGCAACGCATTGCTGAGGAAATGCCAGTACTGCTTCCACAACGGCTGGTCCAGGCCCAGCCGGTGGTTGATCAACGCGATCGTCTGCGGCGTCGCCTGCCGGCCGGCCAGCGTGCGAGCGACATCGCTGGGCACGATGAAGAACAACGCGAAAACGCCGATGGTGATCAACCACATCACCAGCAGGCCGAGCAGGATGCGCCGGATGAGAAACCTGACCATGATCAGTCGTCCTTCTGGGTCAGCTGCTGGCTGCGCGGATCGAACGCATCCCGTACGCCGTCGCCGAAGAGGTTGAACGCCAACGTGGTGATCAACAACGCCAGCCCGGGAAAGACCGTGAACCACCAGGCGACGCGATAGTACGAACCGGACTCGGCGATCATGCCGCCCCAGTCCGGCGTCGGCGGCTGCAGCCCCAGTCCGAGGAAGGACAACGTCGCCTGCACCACGATCACCACCGGAATCAACAACGTGGTGTAGACGATCACCTGCGCCAGCACGTTGGGCAGGATGTCGACGAACATGATCCGCAGGTTGCCCGAGCCGAGCGAACGGGCCGCCTCGATGTATTCGCGCTCGCGAATCGACAGCACCTGGCCACGGACGATCCGGGCCACCGAAGCCCAACTGAAGAAGCCGATCACCAAGATCGTCACCGTCAGTCCCGGTGAGGTGATCGACACCAGCGCGATCGCCACCAGCAGGAACGGCACCGACAGGACCACGTCGACCAACCGCGCAAGAATGGTGTCGACCACGCCACCGAGGAAACCGGCCGCCAACCCGACCAGCACCCCGATCGCGACCGTCAGCAGCGTCGCCACCAGGCCGACGCCCAGCGAAACCCTTGCTCCGTAGACGATCCGGACCAGGATGTCGCGACCGAGATCGTCGGTGCCCAGCCAGAACGTGCTCGACGGACCACGCGGCAGACCGTCCGGCGTCAGACCGAGTTGGTGATACTGCTCGTTCGGCGGATGCCCGGTGATCAACACGAACACCGGGGCGAAGATCGCCACCGCGATGATCAGCAGGATGACGATGCCGGAGATGATCGCGATCCGATCGTGCCGCAGCCGCTGCCAGGCCAGCTTCCACGGGCCCCGACCCTCGATCGACTTGGCCCCCTGCAGGGTGGCTTCGGCCCGCTCGCTCTCGACCGCCCGGGTCCCGACAGTCATGATCGGCCTCCCGTCTCGTCGCCGGAACCTGCAGCGTCCGAAGGACTCGTTGCGGCCGGCCCAACCGCCTCCTCGAGCAGCTCGGTCTCGCTGATCATCGGCGTCGATGCGGTGAGATCCTCACCGACCGCGAGCGGGTGATGACAGGCCGTACGGTGATGAGCTTGATCATCGAACACCGGCACCAACTCCGGTTCGATCTGTACGCAGTCGGGTCGCGCCTTGTGGCATCGTGGATGGAAACGGCAACCGGTCGGCGGGGTGGCGGGCGACGGCAGGTCGCCGTGCAACACGATCCGTTCCCGCGAATCGGAGGCGTCCGGGTCGGCCACCGGCACCGCCGACAACAGCGACTTGGTGTACGGATGCCGGGTGCTGTCGAAGAGGTCGTCGGTGGGGGAGATCTCGATGATCTTGCCCAGGTACATCACCGCGATCCGGTCGCTGACATGCCGGACCACCGACAGGTCGTGGGTGATGAAGACGTAGGTCAGTCCCAGTTCGTCCTGCAGATCGCTGAGCAGATTGATGATCTGGGCTTGGATGGACACGTCGAGTGCCGACACCGGCTCGTCGCAGACGATCAACTTCGGCTGCAGCGCCAACGACCTGGCGACCCCGATCCGCTGCCGCTGGCCACCGGAGAATTCTGCCGGAAACCGGTTGTAGTGCTCGGGATTCAACCCGACCAACTCCATCAGCTCCTGCACCCGGCGCTTGCGGTTGCGGCCGGCACTGATGCCGTGGATGGCCAGCGGGTCGGCGATGATCGAGCCGACGCGGCGGCGCGGGTTCAGCGATCCGTACGGATCCTGGAAGATCATCTGCATCTGCCGCCGCAGCGGTCGCAGCTGACGTGGCTTCAACTGACTGATGTCCCGGCCGTCGAAGATCACCTGCCCGGACGTGAGCGGATGCAGCCGGGTGATACAGCGGGCCAGCGTCGACTTGCCGCAGCCGGTTTCGCCGACCAGACCGAGCGTCTCGCCACGGCGGACGTCCAGCGACACGCCTGCCACAGCTTGCAGTTGTACCCGCTGACCGGTGATGCTGGCCGGCCCGATCGGGAACGACTTGCGAACGTCCTGCAATCGCAGCAGCACGTCGTTGTCGTCGAGATCCCGACGCACTGCGGTGGCGGGCGCGGCGGTGGGCGGGGCGGTCATGACGCCACCTGAGCAGCGTCGATCTGCTCACGTTCGCGGCGACGGCCCGCCTCGTCATGGCTAAGCCAGCAGGCCGACCGGTGTCGTTCGTCGGCGAACACCTCCGCGAGCTCCGGCCGATCGGTGAAGCAGGGGTCGAAGGCGTAGCGGCAGCGAGGTGCGAACGGGCACGGGGCGCCCTCGGCCAGCAGACTCGGCGGACTGCCGGGGATGGGCGTCAGCCGTTCCCGGGTGCCGCCATGGCTGGGCAGGGATGCGAGCAGACCCTCGGTGTAGGGGTGATGCACGTGGTAGTAGAGCTCGCGTCGGGGCGCGGTCTCCATCACCTCACCGGAGTACATCACCAGCACGTCGTCGGCGATGTCGGCAATCACGCCGAGATCGTGGGTGATCATGATGATCGAGGTGCCGAACTCGGACTGCACGTTGCGCATCACGTCGATCACCTGCGCCTGGACCGTGACGTCGAGCGCAGTCGTCGGCTCGTCGGCGATCAACACCTTCGGGTCGAGTGCCATCGCCATCGCGATCATCACCCGTTGCCGCATGCCGCCGGAGAACTGATGCGGGTAGTCGTCGATCCGTCGTGCGGCCTGCGGGATGCCGACCAGGGTGAGCAGGTCGGCGGCCCGTCGCCGGGCCTGCTTCTTGCTGATGCTGCGGTCGTGAGTCCTGATCATCTCCACGATCTGCCAGCCGACCCGATAGTAGGGATGCAAGCTGGACAAGGGATCCTGGAAGATCATCGCGATCTGCGCACCCCGGATCCAGCGCAGCACCTGCGGCGACGCACCGACCAGATCCCTGTCCTGGAAGAGAACCCGGCCGCGGACCCGAGCGCCGCGGGCCAGCCCGAGGATCGTCATCGCCGTGACACTCTTGCCGGAACCGGATTCGCCGACGATGCCCAGGGTCTGCCCGGCCTGCAGATCGAACGACACACCGCGGACCGCCCGCACCATGCCGTCCTGGGTGTTGAACGAGACATGCAGATCCTGCACCTGCAGCAGCGACACCTGACTTCTCCTCTCAGAGCGGTGACTTCTCCCGGCCCAGGATCGATCGAAGAGGACCGATCGAGGGCCGGAGGATGAGCCCGGCGGGTTGGCGTACGCCGGACGCACGGCCACGCCAACCCGTCGGGAGTTTCCGGGGGTCCGCCGGAAGAGTTCCGCCGGACCGTCGGATCGGAATGGCCGATCCGCCGGGTCTGTGAGGAGTTATCCGCCCTGCTTGTCCTTGCTCAGCCAGACGTTGGCCGGGTCGATGCCCTGCATGTACGGCAGATAGACGGCGTTGTGCACCTGGGAGGCGTGGTACGTCGGCCAGAGTGCGCTGGTGATCGGGAAGAACGGCGCCTGCGACATCACCCGCTGATCGGCCTGCTGCCACAGCGAGAGCGCCTGATCCTTCGACGTCGCCGACTGTGCCTGGGTGATCAACTTGTTGGTCTGGGCGTCGTTGTAGAAGCCGAAGTTGCTGCCCACCGGCGGATAGGCGGACTTGCCGTAGAACAGCGGAGCGAAGTAGGACAGAGCGGCATTGCCGTACCAGTCCGGACCCCAACCGGCGATCGCCATGTCCCACACGCCGCGTTGCGCGACCGACGGGACGGTCAGGTACTTGTTGTAGAAGTCGGCCTTCGGCGACGGCACCCCGACGACCTTGACTCCGATCTTGGACATGTCCTGCTGAGCCACCTGGAAGACCTTCTGCTGGCCCTCGGAGTCGTTGCGGTACAGGAATTTCAGCGTCAGGTTCGACACACCGGCCTCCTGCAGCAGCTGCTTGGCCTTGTTCACGTCATAGCCGTACGGGTTGAAGGCCTTCGCGCCGTCGATGCCCGGCGGCAGCACGTTGGTCAGCGGCGGATTCACCTTCGGCCCGCCCAGCACCTGGATCATGTCGGTCCGGTTCAGCGCGTACTCCATCGCCTGACGCACTTTCAGGTTCTTCAACGCATCGCTGTTGTTCGGCGAGACCATGTTGAAGACGATGTACGGGTTGGACGACGCGGTGATGCCCAGATTCAGGTTCGGATCCTTGGCTGCGATCAGCTGCGGCAGTTGCGACGGCGGCGGCGCGTTGTCGAACTCCATGTCGGCATCGGCGCTGCCCGTCTGCAGCTGCTGCTGAGTGGAGTCCTGGCTGACCGTCTCGTTGATCACGACCTTGTCCACGTACGCCTTGCGGATCGGATCGGAGTCCGCCTTCCAGGACGGATTGCGGGTGAGCACGATCTGCTTGGTCGGATCGTAGGTCGCGACCTGGTAGGGACCGTCGGAGACGGTGTGCTGGGCCTGCTGCGCACTGGCCGGCACGTACTGATCGATCTCCTTCGGCGCCGGGTTGAACGCGTCCATGGTCAGCATGTCGACGAAGTACGTGGCCGGATGGGTCAGCTTGAACACCAACGTCTGATCATCTGTGGCCGTGGCGCCGGAGATCTGATGGTCTTCGAGGTACTTCGCCATCGCCGACGCGGACTTGGCGTCGACCTTGGCGAACCCGTCGCAGAAGCCGGCGTAGCCCACGATCAGGTCGTGGAAATCGGGAATGCCGCCGAAGGGTTGGGCCGGATTGCAGGTCCGTTTCAGACCGCGGACCGCGTCCTGCGCGGTGACCTGGCGGGCCGGATCGGTGTTCCACGTCGCGCCCTGGCGGATCTTCAGCGTGTAGGTCTTGCCGTCGGAGCTGATGCCGCCGTTGTCGGTGGTCGGCAGGTCGGTGACCAGATCGGGGGCCGGCGAGGTGATCTTGCCCGGAATGGCCGGATAGGCGAACAGCCCGCGGCTGAAGAGCCGATTGACCTGGTTGTCCACCGTGTAATAGCTGATGTTGGGATCCATGTAGGTGACGTCACCGGATCCCAGCATGTTGAGCGTGCCGCCGCGTACGGGCTGCTGGCCGCTGCTCGTCTCGCCGGTCGGTTTGTTGTTCGAGCCTCCGCAAGCCGCGACGGTCAAGGTAATGGCCAAGCCCGCGGCAGTGAGGCCGAGCAAGCGTCGCGTTCTGCGATGCATGCTTCCTCCCTGAAGTCGTCGGTCGACGTCCGTGCCCTCAGTAGATCGACGCCGTCACGGCCGGGTGGAGCCGCTTCGGATCTGTCATGAAGCCGTCATACCGGTGTCATGTCGGCCCGCTCGGATGTGACGAAGCTGAGCCTTTTGTCGCATTTTTCACTCGATCGTCACTCAGTCCCGCGGCCGGCGCCGGTCTCAGCAAGACTGACCCCGTGCGGCGCAGCATTCTGTTGATCGAGGACGATCCGCGGGTCCGGCGTTCGCTTCGGCTGGCGCTGGAGGACGAGAGCTACCAGGTGGCCGAGGCGGCCGACGGAGCCGCCGGGCTGGCTCAGGTCCAGGCCGGCCAGCCGGACGTGGTGCTGCTGGACCTGGTGTTGCCGGATCTGGACGGGTTCGAGGTGTGCCGGCGATTGCGGCGGCATTCCCGGGTGCCGATCATCGTGGTCAGTGCCCGGACCGACAGTCACGACGTGGTGGCGGGGTTGGAGGCCGGCGCCGACGACTACGTCACCAAGCCGTTGGTGGCCAAGGAGTTGTCGGCCCGGATTCGCGCACTGCTGCGGCGGGCCGAGCCGGTGCCCGAGGAACATCCGACCACGTTGTACGCCCAGGATCTTCAGATCCAGGTGGAGGACGGGGTGGTCCTGCGCGGGGACGAGGCGCTGTCACTGACCCACACGGAGTTTCGGCTGCTGGTCGAGCTGGCGCTGATGGCCGGCCGGGTCTGCAGCCGTGAGCTGCTGCTGGAGCGGGTCTGGGGGTACGGCTACTTCGGCGACGGCCGATTGGTCGATGTTCACATCAGGAGACTGCGGGCGAAGGTGGAACGGGATCCGTCCAACCCGCGGCATGTGGTCACCGCACGGGGTCTCGGGTATCGATTGGTGACCTGACGTCGGGAGAGGGGATGGAGCGACTACGTCGGATCCGGCTCGGTCTGCGAGACCGCGTCGCGCTCGGCTTCGGCCTGATGGCGCTCGGGCTGTCGGCACTGCTGGCGGTGATGTCGTGGGTGTTGGTGACCACCGAGCTGGTGGGGCAGCGGGAGGCTTCGGCCTGGGTGGAGGCGTCCGATCACGCCCGGATGCTGGCCGACCGGCTGCAGGCCGGCGACGAGTCGGTGCCGGCCGCACTGGACAGCCTGCCGATGACCCAGGGCGCGATGTCGATGCTGTCCTATCGCGGCCAGTGGTACGCGACCGGGCTCAGTCGCGGTCCCTCGGCGCTGCCGGTCGAACTGCGCGACATGGTCGCCTCCGGCCAGGCGGCCCGGCAGCGGATCAAGATCGACGACCGGCTGGTGCTGATCGTCGGCGTACCGCTCGGTCCGGCGCAGACGAGCTACTTCGAGCTGTTCACACTGGACGATCTGAGCCACACGTTCCGCGTGCTGTCGGGCACCCTGATCGCCGCGGCGGCGATCACCTCGCTGCTCGGGTTGTGGGTGGGCCGGCTCGGCAGCCGGCGGGCGTTCAAGCCGCTGCGTGCGGTCACCCGGGCGGCCGAACGGTTCGTCGGCGGCGATCTCGGCGTCCGGCTGGACGAGCACGATCCGGAGCTGTCCGGGCTGGCCCGATCCTTCAACCACGCGGCCGACGCGCTGCAACGTCGAGTGGTGGCCGACGCCCGGTTCGCCGGCGACGTCAGCCACGAACTCCGTACGCCGCTGACCACGATGCTCAACTCGATGGCCCTGCTGCGGAATCGTGCCGACGAACTGCCGCCGGCGCTCCGTGAGCCGGTGGATCTGCTGGACACCGACCTGAACCGATTCCGGCGGCTGGTGATCGACCTGATCGAGATCTCCCGGGACGACTCCGGCGACGCTCGCCCGACCGAACCGGTCAGGATCGGCGACCTGGTCCGCGAGGCCGCCGACGACGCGGCCGGAAGGCGGGTCACGGTGGTCGAGCCGGGCGCGGCGGAGACCTTGGTGCGCGCCGACAAGCGACGGCTGGAACGGGTGATCGCCAACCTGGTGGAGAACGCGGAGAACTACGGCCGCGGCTGTCTGCAGGTACGCGTCCGGCCCGGCGCTGATCTGCCCGGTGCTGATCACTCCGGATCCGATCGGATGGTCAGCATTCAGGTCGACGACGCCGGGCCGGGCGTACCGGCGGCCCAACGGGAGCGGATCTTCGCCCGGTTCGCCCGGGAAACCACCCGGCCCGGACCCGGCGTCGGTCTCGGGCTGGCGATCGTGCAGCGACACGTGCAATGGCACCGCGGGACGGTGGCGGTGACCGACCGGCCCGGTGGCGGAGCACGGTTCGTGGTCACACTCCCGACCGAGCCGCTGGCGGTCGGAAAGCAGCCGATCGGGAAGCGGGCGGCCGGGTCGCCGGCGGACGACGTCGCCGAGCCCGTCGAGACAGTCCGCACCTCGGTGGAGGTGCGGCGATGATCCGGGTCCTCCGCGGGATCGCGCTGCTGCTCGTCCCGCTGGTCTGCACCACCGGTTGCACCCTCGACGCGCAGCAGGAGCCGGAGCCGATCACGTCCGACCCGCAGCGTGCCGATCAGCAACAGCCCGACTCCGAGCAGGCGACCACTCAGCAGGTCGTCTACCTGGTCCGGGACGGACATCTGGCTCCGGTCGACCGCTGGGTGGTGGCTGCCGGCGGGGTCGACGCCGTGCTGCGGGCGGTGGTCGGTGGACCGACGGCCGCAGAGCAGGCGGCCGGCTATCAGAGTGCATTGCCGGTGATGCGGACAGCGTTGCACGCCCGGATCATCGACGGCGTCGCCACCATCTCGGTGCCGGCCGGGCTGGTCGCACTCGGCGCTTCCCGGCAGGTGATGGCGGTCGGGCAGCTCGTCTACAGCGTCACCGAGATCGACGGTGTGGATCAGGTCCAGCTCGACAACGGCGGCACCGTCGAGTTGCCCGTCTCCGACGGTGCCCTGACCTCGGCCCCGGTCGACCGATCCGACTACGCCGCCATCGCCCCGCGCTGAGATTGATTCTGGTGACGCGGTAAGGATGTCCGACGGGATGGCCTGCAACCCCGCGAAATCAGGGGTGCGGGCCATCCCGTCCGACGTTGTTACCAGTTCCGCGTGGGCACCCGGCTACCCGCCGGGTCGGCCACGGCGGGTTACTTGCCGATCGCGGCGTTGGCGCCCTTCTCCGCCTTGGCCATGCCGGAGGCGACCGGGGTGCGGCCGAGGAAGATCTCCTTCATGATCGGGTCGTAGTAGTCGGAGGATCCCGAGCCGCCGGTGCCGCGAGGTGCCTGGATGGTCATGCCGGCGGCGGCGTCGACGAACGGCTGGACGTCGACGTTCTTGCCCTTCCAGAAGTCGACCCAGGACGACTGGGCTGTGGTGACGGCGGGGAGGGCGCTGCCGGATTCGCCGATGAATTTGTTGCCCTCGGCCGAGCCGAGCCACTGCAGCAGCTTCTTCACCGCGTCGGCGTGCTTGGTGGCCGCACTGGCCACCAGACCGACACCGCTGGCCACCCCGCAACTGCCGGCCGGACCGGCCGGGTTGAGGGCGATGCCCCAGTCGAACTTGGCGCCGTCGGAGACGTTGGCCAGGTTGTAGGTGCCGGACTGGAAGATCGCCAGGTTGCCCTGCAGGAACTGATCCCGGCTGAAGTCACCGTTGTCGTTGGTGTCCGCCGCCGACGGGGCGACGTGATACTTGTTGATCAGGTTCACCAGGTATTCGAAGGCCTGCACCGTCTTCTGATCGCTGCCGAAGACGAACTTGTTTGAGCCGTCGGCCTGCCACTTGCCGCCGTTGGATCCCAGCCACGGGAAGTAGATGCCCTGCAGGTCGTAGGCGGCGTTGTGCCCGTACACCTTGAGCTTCTTGGGGTTGAAGCCGGACTCGGCCGCGGTCTTACCGGAACTATCCTGGGTCAGCTTCTGCACCGCGGGCAGGAAGGTGTCGCCGCTGCCAGCGCCCGGTTTCCAGGCCAGCTTGGTCGGATCGACGCCGGCGGCGTCGAGCAGTTTCTTGTTGTAGAAGATGCCGTTTGCGTCGGCGACCTGCGGCACCGCCCACAACTTGTCCTTGTACGAGTACTGCTCGACCAGCGACTTCTGCCAGGCGTCGTCGGCGCCACCGAGCAGGGTGTTGACATCGGTGATCTTGCCGGCATCGGCGTACTGGCTGAAGTTCAGCGAGTTGGTCCAGAACAGGTCGTCCACCTGACCGCTACCGACATCGACCGGCAACTGGTCCCAGTAATTGGCCCACGGCACCACGTTGAGCTTGACGGTGATGTCCGGGTTCTTCTGGCTGAACGCGTCGAACGACTTCTGGTACGCCTTGGCCACCTGATCGTCCCAGAGCCGGAAGCCGATGGTCACCTTGGCGCCTCCGGTGCTGTTGGAGCCGCTGTCGTCGGACTGCTTGTTCGGCGAACAGGCGGCCAGCGCGGCTGCACCCGCTCCGGCGCCGATCAGTCCCAATACCTGGCGCCGGTTCAAGGAGAGACTCGGCTTGGTCATGGCAGTTGCCTTTCTGAGGTGAACATGATCATTTGAATCCGCCGATCGCGATCGAGTCGACAATCCGGCGCTGGAAGAGCAGGTAGATCAACAGCAGCGGCAGCAGCGCGATCGTGGTCGCGGCCATCACCAACGTCCAGTTGCCGTTGTACTGGCTCTGCAGGGCGGCGGTGGCCACGGTCAGCACGGCCCAGTCGTCACCGGTGGTGATCACCCGCGGCCAGAGGAAATTGTTCCACTGGGTCACCACGGTGATCACGGTCAGGGTGGCGATGATCGGCCGGGAGTGGGGCAGCACCACGTACCAGAGCACCCGCAGCGTGCCGCAGCCGTCGATCCGGGCGGCGGCCTCGAGATCATCGGGCACCGCGCGGAAATACTCCCGCAGCAGGAAGATCGCGTACGGGGATCCGAACAGGGTCGGCAGCACCAACGCCCAGAACGTGTTCCGCAAACCGGCCGAGGTCAGCATCCCGTACAGCGGCACGATGGTGGTCACCGCCGGAATCATCATCGTCGCCAGGTAGGCCCAGAAGATCACGTCCCGGCCCCAGAACTGCAACCGGGCAAAGGCGTACGCGGCCAGGATCGAGCAGCCGAGCTGGACCACCAAGATCACCAACGTCATCTGCACGGTGACGGCGATCGGCGAGACGAAGTTGTGCTCGGCACCGAACAGGCGGGCGAAGTTCTCGAAGGTGAACGGTGCCGGCAGGCTCAGCGGCGAACTGGTGGCGAACTGCTGCGGCGTCTTCAGCGCGGTGCTGAAGCTGAGCAGGAACGGGCCGAGGATGACCAGTGCGCCCATGATCAACACCGCGTAGATGATCACCGTACGCAACACCGCCGAGGGCCGGCGTCGACGGCGACCGGTTCGGGCGGTGGCCGACGTGCTCTGGGTTTCCGGCAGTGCCGAAGTCGAGTTGATCATGATCAGGTCGCCACGTCGTAGGTGATCCGGCGGCGGAAGTAGAGCTGCTGTACGACGGTGACCACGACCAGCACCAGCATCAACAACACCGACAGCGCGGAGGCCTGGCCGAGGTCGAGCCGTTCGAAGGCGAGGTTGTAGATCCGGTGCGCGATCACGTCGGTCCGACCCGGCACCCCGGGGCCGCCGCTGGTCATCGCGTAGATCGTGTCGAACACCTGGAAGGAGGAGATGATGCTGGTGGCCAGCACGAAGAAGGTGGTCGGCCGCAGCAGCGGCATGGTGATCCGCCAGAAGACGCCCAGCTCGCCGGCGCCGTCCACCCGGGCCGCGTCCTGGATGTCCTTCGGCACCCCGCTCAAGCCGGCCAGATAGAACAGCGCGACGTAGCCGACCTGGGTCCAGACGCTGACGAACGCGACCGCCGGCAGTGCGGTCCGCAGGTCCGACAGCCAGCCGAAGCGGATGCCCAGAATCGTGTTCAGCGCGCCTCCGGTCGGGGCGAAGATCCATTTCCAGACCACGCCGAGGGTAAGCGGCGCGCAAACCCACGGCATCACGAAGATCACCCGGAAGATCGGCGATCCGGGCAGCTTCTTGCTCAGCAGCACGGCCAGCCCGAGCCCGAGCAGCGTCTGGGTCGGGATCACCAGCAGCGTGTACTGCACGGTGACCAGGAACGAGTGCCAGACGTCGGGGTCGGAGAGCACCGAGATGTAGTTCTGGGGGCCCAGCCACTTGGGCGGCGAGATGATGTTCCAGGACTGGAAACTGACCGCGATCGCCACGAACACCGGGATGATCAGGAACAAGCCGATGCCGATCATGCTCGGCGCCAGCAGCGCGTAGCCCGTCGCCGTACGGCGTACCGCCCGGCGACGGCGAGTGATCATGTGTTCCGGCCCCCTTGTGGATGTCTGTCCCGACGTACCGTATCGAGCCCGCCGCGGCGAGCCCGCGCAACGCGCCACCGTACGTCCGCGATCGTTCCGGCCGGACCGGGGTCCGCTCCGCGAACCCGGCCGGACAGGAGTCCGCTCCGCGAACCGGACCGGGGACGGCTAACTTGGTCCGGTACGCTCGCCGAAAGCGTCGGGGCCCCTGCGGGCTGGGCCGTGCCCAACCTCCGCAACCCGTCCTGTACCGAATCCCGCCGTCGCGGGCGTCTGATCAGGGGAGTTACTCCAACCGATGTCAACGCATGCCGATTATCGGCTCAGCCAGCTGGACGAGCTGGAGGCCGAGTCGATCCACATCTTCCGTGAGGCCGCGGCCGAGTTCGAGAAGCCGGTGCTGATGTTCTCCGGCGGCAAGGACTCGATCACGATGATGCGGTTGGCCGAGAAGGCGTTCTTCCCGGCCCGGATCCCGTTCCCGGTGCTCCAGGTGGACACCGGCTTCGACTTTCCCGAGGTGCTCGCCACCCGCGACAACTGGGTCGAGCGTCTCGGCGTACGGCTGATCGTCGCGTCGGTGGACGAGGCGATCAAGAACGGGATCGTGATCGACGACGGCAAGACCAGCCGCAACCGGTTGCAGATCGGCACCCTGCTCAACGCCATCGAGGTCGAAGGCTTCACCGCCGCCTTCGGGGGCGGCCGCCGGGACGAGGAGAAGGCCCGGGCCAAGGAGCGGATCTACTCCCACCGGGACGAATTCGGCCAGTGGGATCCGAAGAATCAGCGGCCGGAACTGTGGGCGCTCTACAACGGGCGGCTGCACGAGGGCGAGCACATGCGGGTGTTCCCGCTGTCCAACTGGACCGAGCTGGACATCTGGCACTACATCGCCCGGGAGCAGATCGAGATCCCGTCCATCTACTTCGCCCATCGGCGCAAGGTCATCCCCCGCGACGGGATGCTGCTGTCGGCCTCCGAGGCTGTGCAGCCGAAGGCCGGCGAGAGCGTGGAGGAGCGGCTGGTCCGATTCCGCACCGTCGGCGACATGACGCTGACCGGTTGCGTGGAGTCCGACGCCGACAGCTACGAGAAGATCATCGCCGAGATTGCGGTGGCCCGGGTGACCGAGCGTGGTGCCACCCGCGGCGACGACCGGTTCTCCGAGGCAGCGATGGAGGACCGGAAGAAGGAAGGCTACTTCTGATGACTGACCTGATCGAGCGGGAGGCAGACTTGCTGCGTTTCGCCACCGCCGGTTCGGTGGACGACGGCAAATCCACCCTGATCGGCCGGCTGCTGCTGGATTCCAAGGCGATCTTCGAGGATCAGTTGGAGGCCGTCGAGGCGACCAGCCAGTCTCGCGGTTACGACTACACCGACCTGGCGTTGCTCACCGACGGGCTGCGGTCGGAGCGGGAGCAGGGCATCACCATCGATGTCGCCTACCGCTACTTCGCCACCCCGCGGCGGAAGTTCATCATCGCCGACACCCCCGGCCACGTGCAGTACACCCGGAACATGGTCACCGGCGCCTCGACCGCCGACCTCGGGCTGGTGCTGGTCGACGCCCGCCAGGGTCTGACCGAGCAGTCCCGGCGGCATGCGGTGCTGTTGTCGCTGCTGCGGGTGCCGCACCTGGTGCTAGCGGTGAACAAGATGGACCTGGTCGACTTCGACCAGAAGCTGTTCGAGAAGATCGACGCCGAGTTCACCACGTTCGCCTCCCGGCTGAACATCCCCGACCTGCAGGTGATCCCGATCTCCGCCCTGAAGGGCGACAACGTGGTCACCCGATCGCAGCAGATGCCGTGGTACGACGGCCCGTCGCTGATGCATCACCTGGAGCATCTGCACATCGCCTCCGACCGGGATCTGCGCGACGTCCGCTTCCCGGTGCAGTACGTGATCCGGCCGAAGTCCGACGACTACCACGACTACCGCGGCTACGCCGGTCAGGTGGCCGGCGGCGTACTCAAACCGGGCGACGAGGTGATGGTGCTGCCCAGCGGCATGACCTCGACCATTGCCGGGATCGACGTGTTCGATCAGGAAGTGCCCGAGGCGTTCGCGCCGATGTCGGTGGTGGTCCGGCTCACCGACGACGTCGACGTGTCCCGTGGCGACATGATCTGCCGGACCAAGAACATGCCCGAGCAGACCCAGGACCTGGATGCGATGGTCTGCTGGATGACCACCCAACCGCTGCGTCCACGGCAGAAGCTGGCCATCAAGCACACCACCCGGACCGCCCGGACCGTGGTGAAGAACGTCCAGTACCGCCTCGACGTGAACACCCTGCATCGTGATCAAGATGCCAGCGAGCTCGGGCTGAACGAGATCGGCCGGGTCCAGTTGCGCGTCACCCAGCCGCTGCTGGTCGACTCCTACGAACGCAACCGCACCACCGGCTCCTTCATCCTGATCGACGAAGCCACCGGCGTCACCGTCGGCGCGGGAATGGTGAACTCGTAGGTCAAGCTCGTACGCGGTCGAGATTGCGCCGCTGTCGGCGTGGCCCGTCGAGGTCCGCGAGGAACCGTTCCCATGTTGATCTTGGGACCGGTCCCTCGAACGCAACTACGCCTACCCCCGGAGCGCGCCAGCACGGCCGCCCTCTGAGGAGTTGTAGCTGCCGTCTTCCCGCGCCGGCTCCGAACGCCCACTTTCCAGCACGTGCTGGGTTTTGGGGCGTCGGCGGGGGTCTGGGGTTGGGATTTTCCGGCACGTGCTGGGTTTTGGGGCGTCGGCGGGGGTCTGGGGTTGGGATTTTCCGGCACGTGCTGGGTTTGGGGCGTCGGCGGGGGTCTGGGGTTGGGATTTTCCGGCACGTGCTGGGTTTTGGGGCGTCGGCGGGGGTCCGGGGTCGGTACTCTCCGGCACGTGCTGGATTTTGTCCCGCGGATCCGATCCTCAGCGGTGGCCGAGATCAGCTGGTGGCCCAGTGCAACTTATGGCCCTTGAAGACGAAGGTGTACTCGAAGTGCTTGGGGTACTGGTTCTTGCCGACCCCGAAGCGGGTCCAGGACATCACGGTCGGGAACTTCTCCGTGGGCGCCATGAAACCCTCACCGTCGTCGTTGGTCGCCTTGTGGGTCAGGTGTTTGCCGTAGCTCGCGGACTCGTTCCAGTGGCCCTTCCACTTCTGGTGGTGCGCGGTCTGGGTCACGTAGACGGTCACCGTTTCCGACAGCCGTCCCGGATGGGCATCCTGGCTGTGCTCGCGGCCGCCGTGTTGCACGGTGGCCCAGATCTGGTAGCCGTCGACCGAGGCCGACTGGCCGAACCACATCGGTTCCGCGGTCGCGGCCCGCTGCGGCTGGGCGGCATCGGCCGGCGCACTGCCCGCCAGTAGTCCGCCGATCGCCAGTCCGGCGGCCGCCGTCATGGTTGCCACCTTCAGTTTGGTGTTCATCTGGTATTCCTCTCCGGCTGAGCAAGATCAGCTTGGCTTGGTGTGCCGGGCATCCGGCTTGTCCTGGTAGGGAAATCTGCCCCATCGCCGGTGCGCTGTGCAGGGTTCGACGTCGACCTTGATCATTTAGGTTCGAACCCGCTCGGCGTACGTGATCTTCGTGACCTCGGCGGGATCCGGTTGTGCTGAACGCCCCGCGATCCCGGTCACAGCCCGGGCGACCGGCACCTCGGTTGACCAGACCAACGATTGCCGTCGGCGACTGTGATCGGGATCGCTGCGCGGGCGTGCCGACCCGGCTACGGTCGTGATCATGATCGAGCCGACCGCGGCGCTGGCGCCCCTGCCGCAGACCTACCACCGACTCTTCGAACGCGTGCTCCAGCTCGCCGAGCCCGACCAGCGGATCCGCGGACTCTGGCTGTCCGGCTCGTTGGCGCGCGGCGAGGCGGACGCCGGTTCTGATCTTGATCTGCTGCTGGCGATCGCCGACGACGACTTCGACGATTTCGTCGCCAACTGGCGGGACTGGGTTGCGCAGCTTGGAGAACCGCTGCTGGCCCTGCAGATCCCGAGGTCGAAGTTGATCTTCACCGTGCTGACCGATCGGCTCTGCCGGTTGGATGCAGTGGTCGAGCCGGTCAGTAAGCTGCCGGAATCGCCACATCGGCGGCGGATCCCGGTGATCGATCGTGATGATCTTGACCGGCTGGTTCCGCTGCCGGCTCCCGGACCGGGACCGAACCCGGACAAGATCACCATGATCATCGAGGAGTTCTGGCGGCAGCAGGCGATCTTCCCGGCGATGGTCGACGGCCGGGGAGACCTGCTCTGCGCACTGACCGGCGTGCAGAACGCCGCCCAGATGCTGTACGACGTGTTCGTCGAGTCCAACCAACCGCTGCCGCCGATGGGCGTGAAGCAGTTCAGCCGCCGGCTGACCGAAGATCAACGCCGGGTGCTGGAGGAGTTGCCCGCGGTCGGCCCGGATCGGGAGTTGTTGATCATCGCCGACGCCGCCGTACGCCGGGCGATGGCCGATGCCGGACGGGACGCCGCCGAACGGGTCGGCGCCCGCTATCCCGAGCGGTTGGCCGACGCCGTCACCGGGCAGCTCGGCGACGATTTCTGATCTTGATCGGAGTCAACCGAGTTGGTGCGCTGCGATCTCGGTGATCACGTCGTACGGCGGCCAGACCGTCAGGAAGACCCGATCGACACCGAGGTCGGACCAGACGGCGAGTCGGTCGTCCAGCCGGTCCGGCCAGTCCCAGACGTAGACCGACAACGCGACCTGCCGCCCGCTCGCGTCGATCGCGGCCCGGGCGGCTGTGATCACGTCGTCGTCTGCGTAAACGTTGAGTTCGTCCGCGTAGTCGACGGCGCTGGTAATCAGCCTGCGGGAGCCACCGGCGCCGACGACCACCCGCGGCGGTTGCAGCGGGGTGGGTAGACATCGTGCGTCGGTCAACCGGACCTGATCACCGTCCGTGCTGACCGGTTCACCGTGCCAGATCTGCTGCAGCGCTGTTACGGTCTCGGCAAGGCCGTTGATCCGTTCGCTTGGATTCGGCACCGGCAGTCCCCAGGCTCGCTGCTCGGCGAAGAAGTCGCCGGCGCCGATGCCGAGTTCGAACCGGCCACCGCTCAGCCGGGACAGTACCGAGACCTCTTTGGCCAGCACGCCGGGCAGATGATTCAACCGATCGATCACCATCGGCACCAACCGGACCGTTGACGTCTGCATGGCGAGCGCTCCCCACATCGCCCAGCCCGACAGCCAGCCCCAGTCCGGCCGCTCCGTGTGATAGTGATCAAGGACGCCGATCGCGTCAAGCCCCAACTCGTCGGCGAGCCGAGCGCCGCCGAGCAACTGCTCCCAGTCGTCGGTGGGGCCGAGGTTGACCGCCATCCGGATCCGCTGTTCTCGAAGCATCGTCCCTCCAGCCACCGGTTTGCCAGTGATCGGCTAACGCTCGCTCGGCAACACGTCGATCAGCGCCTGCGCCGCTGCCAGCGCAACCTGTTGCTGGGCGACGATCTCGTCCAGGCCCCCATTGGTGTTCTTGGCCGTGACCGCGGGGCGAACCTCGAAGCCGAGATCCAGCACCGCCTCCCGAGTCGGCGTGCCGCGACGCAACTGCATGGCTTCGCCGGCCACCATGTCGTACTCGGTGATCTTGGCCCGCCAGCCCGGGTTCTCCATCAGGTCGGTGCGCTCGCGCATCAGCCGGACGAGCCCGTCCAGCGCCTGCTCCAGGTCCTGCAACTGCGTTCGTCGGGCATCGACATCCAAGGCCAGCGGTTGATCGGCTCCGCCATCGTCGTCGCCGCGTCGGCGCAGCTTGCTGAACAATCCCACGGCGCCACAGTACTTGCCCCAACCCTCGCAGTGACGTCGGATCCGAGGTTGATCACGCCCTAGGCCGGCGGGTCGCTCGGCCGGCCGTCGTCGGGATCGTCGGCCGCCCGGTCGATTTCGATCCCGCGGCGCCGATAGCGGTAGCGGTAGCGGGCCGGCACCAGCCGAGCCGGAGACCAGGCGTCGGCGTGCGGCATCACCCAGCCGCGCCAGCGGGCCACCAGGCAGAGCCCGGCGCCGATCACCAGCGCGGCCAGCGCACCGGCCGTCGGGTAACCCAACGCGTACAAGATCACCAGGGCGCCGCTGCCGGCCGTGGCCGCGGTGGCGTACAGGGTGGTGCCGCCGAAGACGGACGGGACCTGCCGCAACACGATGTCCCGCAGCGCCCCGCCGCCGACGGCGGTGATCGTGCCGAGCAGGATCGCCGGCAGCCAGCCCAAGTCGAAACTCAACGTTCGCTGCGCCCCGGCGGCCGCCCAACAGCCGAGCGCCAACGCGTCGATGATCGGCCAGAGCCGATGCCAGACCTTGCCCTCGACGCGCACCAGGTAGGTGACGAACGCGGCCACCAGCGCGGTGGTCAGATAGGCGGGATCGGTCAGCGCGAGCGGGGTTCCCTTCTGCAACAGGGTGTCGCGGATCATGCCGCCGCCGAGCCCGGACATCACCGCGAGCGTGGCGAAGCCGACCGGATCCAGCTTCTCCCGGCGGGCGATCACTCCGCCCAGCATCGCGTTGGTGAACACCCCGGTCAGATCCAATACGCGGAACAGGTCGTTGACCGGAATCTCGTCCACCGTGCGCCGCGCCTTCCTGTCTGGATTCTGGTCCCGCCGTTGTTGACTCCAGGGTCGATCCGGCGGCCGCGACCGCCGCTGCTGCCCATCCTGCCGCCGGGATCGGGTGAACGCCAGCAACGGCCGCCGGGATGTCGGCTGCAGCGGTACCCGTCAGACCTTGATCATTTCGATCTCGAGAGCGGTGGGATCGCCGGTGCCCGGGCTGAAGCGAAGCTCGGTGTCGCCGAAACGCTGGGTCCAGCGATCGGCCGGGCCGAGCAGCGGGTCGGCCGCCTCGCGGGCTTCGTCCCCGTCGAGCTGATCGGTGACGATCCACCGGCCCTCGCCGACACGCCGGCTCCTCGACCATTCCGGTGTGGTCAACCAGTCGGCGATGATCACCGTGGCGCCGGATTCGGCCCGGTGCCGCACGAGTTGCCGGGTCTGATCGGTCAGCCGACTGCCGGCAACCATGATCAACTCCGGCGATCCGAGCCGGTCCAGGCCGACCGTCTCGTCATACACCACGGTGTTGGTGCTGGCATGGAAGAGCGGATGAACCGTGGTCGCGGGGTCGCCCTGCGGTACACCGGACGGGAGCGGGAAGTCCGGCCGCGGCACCTGGTTCAGTTGCTTGCGAGGCGAGGCGAAGCCCTCGATGTGCAGGCAACTGCCGTGTCGCGGGATGGTGCCCCGGCTGAGCAGGTGCCAGGCCTGGAAGATGCTGGCGGATCGTTCGTCCGCCGTACGCTGCCGGTCGCCGAACGGGCGGACGCCGCGTCCGAAGTCGCTGTCCTCGGCGTGGATCAGGACGCTGCTCGGCCGGGCGTCACGGAACGTCCACTCCAGTGGGTGAGCGGGCACGAAGTCGCGCACGAACTCGGCCCACACCTCACCGAATTCCGTTCGGTGGAAGCGATTCCCGTCGTACCGAGCCAGCACGTCGACGTTCTCGGTGAAGAGATGCGTCGGCCCGAAGAGGTACGCCATCCGCAGCGCGGCCGCGTACTCGGCAGGGGAGTGACCCGGGAAACCCGGGGCCCGGGTGAACCACGGTCCGATGTCCGGACCCCACAGATCGGCACAGATCCACAGCTGCCGGCCGTACTGCAGCGCGGCACCGAGCGCGGTCGCCAGCTGCAGCGGTTGGAAGGACTCCTTCATCACCTTCGGGCAGGGCGTCATGCCGGCCCGGGCAAAGGTGTGGAACATCACCGGAAAGACCTGTTCGGCCAGTACCGGCAGCCTGCCGGGCCCGACACCGGCGGCGTCCTCGAGCTTGCGCACCTGTTCGCTGATGATCTTGACCAGCGGCCGCTCGGCAGCCGCCGAGTCCCGTCCTTCGGTGCTGCCGAAATGCGGCAGGAAGGCGTCCTGGCGATACTGCCCGGCGTTCATCTGCAGATGCTCGGGCTCGTCGTAGAGCACACCGGCGAGCATTCCGGCCTCGGTCGCTTCGGCCACGGCACGATCGGGCAGGTCGTAGCGGTTGGTGCCGTCGGTGTACGGCCCGTTGATGTTGCCGTACTCGTTGCCGAGGACGACCTGCAGTCCGGCAGCGGCCACGTCCTTGATCATCTGTGACTGTCCGTGCAGGTCCGGCATCACGTGGTGCAGGTAGAAGTCCGCGCCGAGATCATCCAACAGTCGCAGGAACAGCTCCGGCGACGCCGAGCCGTCTTGGGAGTCGAGCAGGACACCGGTCCCGGTACGCATGATCGCGTCCGACGCCGCGCCCGCCCACGGATCCTGCCACGCCACAACCGGGCCTTGTATGCCCAGCATCGGTCGCCGCGCCGATCCCGGGTTCCGTCCCGCCAAGGGTCCTGAGCCTGTCGAAGGACCGCCAACGGAACCACCAGTTCCTGAACTCGGCCCAGCACCGTCCGTCGTCATTTCTCCAACGCGCCCTTCATCGTCGTCGACCGACGTTCATCCTCTCGTAGTCCGAACGAGCTCGCCACGCCCGTTCCACATCCTGATGATCGATCGGTGACCCGCCGACGTCGCAAGATCCGCGGGTTCGTCCTGGTCCTGTTTCATGATCGAAGCCTCGCCGACGAGAGAGGGATGATCATGGTCAAGATCGGGCTGCAGCTGTATTCGGTGCGACAGGCGCTTCACGAGGACCCGTGGGGGAGCCTGGCCCGGATCTCCGAGACCGGATTTCGCTATCTGGAGGCGGCGAACCACAACGCCGCCACCGACGACGGGGTCGGGTTCGACGTCCCGGCGACCGAACTCCGTACGCGTTTGGATGATCTTGGACTGACCATCGTCGGCTGTCATGTCAACCCGCTCGACCCGGATCGGCTGCCGGCGGTGCTGGACTATCACCAGCAGGTCGGCAACAGCCAGATCGGCTGCGACATCGAGTTCTATCCTTTCGGCGATCGCGACTATCTGTTGCGTCGGGCGGAGCTGTTCAACCGGGTCGGCGAGCTCTGCCGGGATCGGGGGATGCGGTTCTACTACCACAATCACTATCAGGAGTTTCAACGCTGCGGCGACCGGACCGTCTACGAGTTGATCATGGACAACACCGACCCGGAGCTGGTGTTCGTTCAGCTGGACACCTACTGGGCCTACCGTGGTGGTCAGGACGCGGTCGAGCTGATCCGCCGCTACGCCGATCGAGTGATCCTGCTGCACCAGAAGGACTTTCCGGCCGACGCCGCCGAGCCGCTGAACCTCTACGACGGCGTCGTCCCGCCCGATCAGCCGATCACCATGGAAACGTTCATGCAGGCCAAGGACCCGGCCACCTTCACCGAGGTCGGCACCGGCGTCCTGCCGATCCAGGACATCATCGACACCGCCGATGCCGCACCCCGGTTGGATTACATCCTGCTGGAGCAAGATCACTCCCAACACGACGAGTTCAGCTCGATCAAGATCAGCCGCGACGCGTTCGCCCGCTACCGCGGCATCAGCTGGCAGTAAAACTGACCGGGTCGCGGCCGCGGCAGCGGCCCGCAACCCGGCTGGCCGGAATGGACCGGAGCGCAACCTCGCCTGCCCGTCGAGCGCCCCAGCGCGAGACCGGCACCGCAGCGCAGCGGAGGTGTCGCGGCGACCGGCCCGTGGACGCAACCCAGGTAATGGGCCCGGGGGTTGCCCCCGGAAGTCTCGCCGCCAATCAAGCCCGCGGCAGCGGCACCCGACCGGACCGCGTCAATAGGGTCAGTCGGCGCAGTAGCTGGGCGTTGAGCGCGACGATCACCGTCGACAGCGACATCAGGATCGCGCCGACCGACATCGGCAGCACGAACCCGATCGGAGCCAGCACCCCGGCCGCCAACGGCACCGAGATCAGGTTGTAGCCGGCCGCCCACCACAGGTTCTGCTTCATCTTGCGGTAGCTCGCCCGCGACAGCCGAATCACCGACAACACCGTCCGCGGATCCGAACCGGCCAGGATGACCCCGGCCGAGGCGATCGCCACGTCGGTGCCGGCACCGATCGCGATGCCGACATCGGCTCGCGCCAACGCCGGCGCGTCGTTCACGCCGTCGCCGACCATCGCCACCGTCCGGCCCTCGCGCTGGAGGTCGGCCACCGTTCCGGACTTGTCCTCCGGCCGGACTCCGGCGTAGAACCGCTCGATGCCGAGCTCGCCGGCGACCGAACGGGCCACCGGCTCGGCGTCGCCGGTGATCATCACCACCTGCACCCCCTGCCCGCCGAGCGCCGCAATGGCCTGCCGGGACTCGGTACGGATCTCGTCCGCCATTCCGATCGCACCGACTACCCGATCGTCGCGCAGCACATGCAGCACGGTGTCGCCGCGATCGTGCCAGTCGGCGGCCGGTGCCAGTTCGTCGGCGGCCACCTGCTCGAGCAGCCGAGGGCCGCCCACCCGGATCCGGCGGCCCTCGACCGATGCGTCGACACCGACCGCTGGAGCGGACGTGAAGTCTCGTACCGCCGGCAGTTCCAGTCCGCGGTCCTGCGCGGTGCGGACGATCGCGCGGGCCAGCGGATGTTCGCTCGCAGACTCGACTGCGGCCGCGATCTTCAGCAACTCGTTCTCGGTCACGCCTTCGACCGTGGCGATCGCGGTGACGGCCGGCTCACCCTTGGTCAGCGTGCCGGTCTTGTCGAACAGCACCGTGTCGACCCGGCGCATCGACTCCAGCGCCAGCCGGTCCTTGATCAACACCCCGGCCCGGGCCGCCTGCTCGGTGGCGATCGAGACCACCAGTGGGATCGCCAGTCCCAGAGCGTGCGGGCAGGCGATCACCAGCACCGTGATGGTCCGGATCACGGCCTCGTCGGGTAGCCCGATCACGGTCCAGACGATGGCCGTGATCACGCCCGCGCCGAGCGCGAACCAGAACAACCAACCGGCGGCGCGGTCGGCCAGCCGTTGCGCTCGGGAGGACGAATTCTGTGCATCGGAGACCAGGCGCCGGATGCCGGCCAGCGTGGTCTCCTCGCCGGTGGCGGTGATCTTGATCCGCAGGCCGGAATCGGTGGCCACGGTGCCGGCGACGACCGGGTCGCCGACCTCACGTCGTACCGTTCGGGACTCGCCGGTGATCATGGACTCGTCCAGCTCAGCCGCACCGTCGACGATCCGGCCGTCCGCCGGCACCGCGCCGCCGGGCCGGATGATCACCAGGTCGTCGACCTCGAGATCATCGGGGCCGACCGTGTCGATCCTCTCCCGGCCGTCGGCCCCGGCCCTCACTCGCTCCGCCTCGTCCGGCAGCAGCGCGGCCAGCGAATCCAGCGCCGAGGTGGTCCGGGCCAGCGAACGCATCTCGATCCAATGCCCCAGCAGCATGATCACGATCAGCAGCGCCAGCTCCCACCAGAAGTCCAGCTGATGATCGAGTAACCCCAGACTGGCACCCCAGGACGCGACGAACGCGACCGTGATCGCCAATCCGATCAGCAACATCATTCCCGGTCTGCGTGATCGCAGTTCGCTGATCGCACCGGTCAGGAAGGGGCGGCCGCCGACCACGTACATCACGGTGCCGAGCACCGGCGAGATCCAGCCCACCCAAACCAGATCCGGCAGCCGGTAGCCGAGCAGGTCGGCGAACATGCCGGAGGCGCCGACGACCGGGACGGCGAACAGCAGCATCACCCAGAACAGCCGGCGGAACTGGCCGACGTGATCGCCATGGCCCCCGTGGCCCGCATGCCCGGTGTCTCCCTGGTGTCCTCGGTGTCCGGTGTGTCCACCGTGGCCGCTGTGCCCCGGGTGTTGCGAGTGACCGTGTTGCTGATCGGCGCCGTCGTGAGCTTGGTGCGTGGACTGATCCAGCTGCTCGACGGGCGGATGAATCTGATGACCGGAAGACATGCTCCCAGATATACCCCTAGGGGGTATCAGAGTCAAGTGCTGAGCCGAGGTTGGGGAAGGACGGCGATGGGGCCGGGCCCGCCGGAAGAAGAACTGACAGCCCGGTTGCGTGGCCACCAGTCATGTCAAGGCGTCAGGCCGCGGCCAACCACTTGTCCGGGCCGAACACCTCGTAGTTGATCTTGCTCGCCGGTACGCCGCGGGCCAGCAAGCCGCGTCGCACCGACTCCATGAAGGGCAGCGGGCCACAGAGGTAGACGATGGCGCCATCCGGGATCGGTACGCCGTCCAGATCGACCAGGCCGGCCAGCAGTTCGTCGCTGGCCGGGTGCACGCCGAGATCCTCGTACCAGCGGCGCAGGCTGCCGCCGGCCAGTTGATCGACGAGCTCCTTCAACTCCTGCCGGTGAGCGTGCCGGGCCGGTGAGCGATCGGCATGCAACACCACCACCTCGCGGGTGGAGCCGGTGCGCACCAGGTAGTGCAGCATGCCGATGATCGGAGTCGACCCGATGCCGGCGGAGATCAACAGCAGCGGCGCGTCGCCGTCGTCCAGCGTCAGGTCGCCGAACGGCGGCGAGACCAGCAGCTGATCGCCCTCGAAAACGTTGTGGTGCAGGTGATTCGACACCTCGCCGGCCGGAATCGCGTCGCTGTCGCCGGACTCGGCGGCCGGAATCGCCTTGACCGAGATGCCCCACTCGTGCGGACGGGGAGCCCGGGTCAGGCTGTACTGGCGGATCTGCCGTGCGCCGTCGGCCAGCGTGCACGCCACCGAGATGTACTGCCCGGGCCGGGCCGCCGGCAGCGCCGAACCGTCCGGAGAGGCCAGTACGAACGACACCGTGTCCGGCGACTCCTGCATCCGGCGGCGTACCACCACCGGGTGCCAGACATGCTCGGGATCGGTGCCCGCCTCGGCGTAGAGCCGCTTCTCGATCTTGATCAGATCGCCGGCCAGTTGCCAATAGACCTCGTCCCAGGCGGCGGCGACGTCCGGGGTGATCGCATCACCGAGCACCTCGACGATCGCCTCGAACAGATACTTGTGCACGATCGGATACTGATCTTCGGCGATGCCCAGCGAGGCGTGCTTGTGGGCGATCCGATTCAGCAGATCGCTCGGGGCCGCCTCGTTCTCGCTGACCAGCAACGTCGCGTACGCGGCGATCGCGCCGGCCAGCGCGCGTTGTTGATCACCCTGAGCCTGATTGCCCCGGTTGAACAGATCCCGCTGCAGCTCCGGATGTGCGGCGAACATCCGCTGGTAGAAGATCGGCGTGATCTCGCCGATCGCACCGCCGACGGCCGGCAGGGTGTCGCGGATGATCGTGCGATTCGAGGCTGACAGCACGGTTTGCTCCTGATCTTGAACTGGTTGAGATGATCTTGACGAGGTCACCGTTGACCGGAGATGGAATACAGCAGCTGGCGGGTCGGCGATGCGACCAGATCGCTGACAGTCAAGGGATCCAGCGCTACGAAGAACGCTTCCTGAGCGTCCCGCAGGGCCGCTCGAAGGCGGCAGCCGTGCCGCAGCGGACACGGGTTCGCGCCATCACACTCGATCACCTCGGCGCCGCCCTCCAGCTCACGCACCAGGCGACCGACGGACAGGGATCGACCGCGCTCGGTGATCTTGAGTCCGCCGCCGCGGCCACGACGGGTCTCCACCACGCCGGCCTTCTGCAGTCGGGCCACCACCTTGGCCGCGTGGGCATAGCGCACCGACAGTTGGTCGGCCACCGCCTGGGTGGTCAACTCGGACCGGTTCGCAACGGGATCGGCTGCTGCGTGACCGTCGACGTCGCGCCTCGGATCGGGCTCCGCGACGGCAAGCCGCATCAGGATCCGGAGCGCGAGGTCGGTGAACCGGGTCAACTGCACGGGCCCAACGCTAGATATTTGGTATCTGAAATGCCAATTCTGGCGCTGTGATCTTCGTCGTACGGTTCACCTGCGGTGGCGACGGGGTCGCACTGCTGATCACCGTCTGCCCGGTCGGAGTCGATCCGGCAGAATCGACCTCACTCGGCCGGTCGGCCGGACGGATCGAGGAGGAGATCGTGCGCCAGCAGTTGCGGGACCGTACGGTGTTGATCACCGGCGGCGGCAGCGGGATCGGCCGGTTGATGGCTCTCGGGGCGGCCGAGCGGGGCGCCCGGATAGTGATCTGGGATCTGTCGGGCGAGGCGGCGACCTCCGTACGAGACGAGATCCGCGCGG
This sequence comes from Microlunatus elymi, assembly GCF_007362775.1. Taxonomy (NCBI): domain Bacteria; kingdom Bacillati; phylum Actinomycetota; class Actinomycetes; order Propionibacteriales; family Propionibacteriaceae; genus Microlunatus; species Microlunatus elymi. Next base: position 3,733,071 of record NZ_CP041692.1, on the reverse strand, counting down.
CCGGCGGACAGGCTGTCGCGCAGGCGGTCGACGTGGCGGACCGGGACGCGGTCCGGGCGGCCGGCGCGCAGACGGAGCCGGTCGACGTCTTGATCAACAACGCCGGGGTGGTGGCCGGCAAACAACTGCTGGACGCTACGGAGGAAGCGATCGAGCGAACCTTCCGGGTGAACACGCTGGCGTTGTTCTGGGTCACCCGGGCGTTCCTGCCGGGCATGATCGCGCGCGGCGACGGCACCGTTGTGACCGTGTCGAGCGCGGCCGGCATGGTCGGGGTGGCCCGGCAGACCGACTACTCGGCCAGCAAGTTCGCCGCATTCGGATTCGCCGAGTCGTTGCGCGGAGAGCTGCGCAAACACGGCACCGGAGTCAACTCGCTGGTTGTCTGTCCGTACTACATCGACACCGGCATGTTCTCCGGCGTGCAGACCAAGGTCGGTTCGTTGCTGCCGATCCTGCGGCCCGAGTACGTGAGCCGCAAGGTGCTGGACGCGGTCGAGAGCGGCACGCGGCAGTTGGTGATGCCGCGGTTCGTCCGCGCGGTCGCCCCGGCTCGGGTGCTGCCGGTTGCGGCGTTCGACTGGTTGATGGACCGGTTCGGCATCAATGACACCATGGATCACTTCCGTGGTCGCGACGAGCAGCAGCCGAACGGGCGTTCATGATCATCGGCTGAATCGTCGGCGGAGACTGCGATCCGGAGGCAGACTGATGGCGAACGAGGAGGTTCACCATGGCACACGGCGACATCACCCACATCGACATCCCGGTCAGTGATCTGAAACGGGCGGCCGGCTTCTACAGTGCTTTGTTCGGTTGGCAGATCGCGGCCCCGCCCGGCTTCGAGGACTACCCGATGTGGCAGGCGCCGAACAAGATCAGCGGTGGCGGTCTTGCGCCCCGCGGCGAAGGGTTCACCCAACCGCGCTCCTACGTCGAGGTCGACTCGATCGAGGAGACGCTCGCCAAGGCCACCGAGAACGGGGCGACAGTGGTGATGGACAAGACGCCGATCTCCGACACCAGCTGGTGGGCGATCTTCACCGACCCCGACGGCAACGCGATCGGCCTCTACGAGGGCACCACCGAAGTCCCGGAATCGGATTCGTAGCCGTCGGCCCGCTCAACACCTCGAGCCCGCCCGGCCCGCTAATGTAGTATGCAAATACGCTCTCACGGGCTAGGTTTTGAATACTACATGGGGCCGAGGGAGTTATGAACGTCGCACGCGTCGCCGCGCGCGCTCCGATGCGGACGGTCCGACCGAAGGACCTGAGGGATGTGACAGCAAATCCGCACGCCACCGCTGGCCGGCTCGTGGCGGCCGGGGAGTTGCTTCGCCTGTCCCATGGCTACTTCGTCGCCGTTCCGGACGATGCGCCAGTTGGCTGGAACCCGACGATAGAGGCTGCTGCGCTCGGTATCGGAGCGGCGGTCTACGGGCCCCAGAACGCGATCCTGATGGGTGTCAGTGCCGCCCGCGTCCACCATGCCATCCCGCGCGCGATCGGTGCCGCGGTTGTCGCAGTCCCCGAACAGCATCGGCCGGTCCGTCTCGACCGCGGCGGCACCGTGACCTTCGTCAAGCGAGACACGGATGGGCTCGAGGCGGAGTTGATGCGTCTGGACACGGGCCGCGGCCTCGTGACGACTCCGGAGCAGACCGTCCTCGATCTGGTCAAACGCCCTGATCTCGGTGGAGTGCCTGAGGAGACTCAACAGGCGATCCTCAATCTGGCTTCGACAATAGATCTCGATGCCGTGGCGACGCTCGCCCGCGCGCAACATGCGCCGGCGGCACTGGCCCGCCTCCGCAAGATCATGGCGCCAGCATGAGCAATCGGCACCCGGACAGGGGACCGGAGGGTAACCGATTCTCGGCACGGCACGACGCGGCCAACATCGGGAGATTCGACGCACCTCTGCGCCCTGGGCCACATCCAGATGACGCCGAACGCGTCATGAATCAGTTCGGCGTTGCCTACGCACAGGTCGAACGAGACCCTGCAATCTCTCACGTCCTCGCCGCGTTGGCGGCATCGGATGCAAAAGATGATCTTGTCTTCCTCGGTGGAACGGCACTCGCACGCACGTACCTGCCGGACCTGCGGCTCAGTGAAGATATCGACCTGATCACAAGCAACCGCCGATCCAGCACCGCGAGGATGATCGCGAGCGCGATGGAGAGTCGCCTCCGACGCACGCTCGGCCGGGTCACCTGGCAACCGTCGTTGATCGCCACCTCAGGGTCGGGTGCCGCGACCATGATCATCGATGACCGGATCCCGATCCAGATCCAACTTCTCTCCGCTTCCGGATATCCGCGATGGCCGACGACGGTGGAGTCTGTTCGGCAGCGATACCGCGATGCGCCGCCTGCCTTGCTGCCGACGCTGACACCAGTCGCGTTCGCAGCAGCGAAGACCTCCGCGTGGTACGGCCGCGCTGCGCCGCGCGATCTCTACGACCTGTGGGCACTGGCCGAGACCGGAGCCATCGATGCCGAGGCCACGAAGCTCTACCGGCGCCATGGTCCGACAACGGGAAACCCGGCCGACTTGTTCTCAATCAACAGCGCACCGACCGATCGGGCCTGGGAGGCTGCGCTGGCGCACCAGTGTCGGATTCGGGTCGGACCAGATGAGGCGATGCGGGTCGTGCGAACTGCCTGGACCGAGGCGGCCCGGTGATCAGGTCAACGCGGCCCGACGTCATGAAGTTGGTGGTGTCCGAGGGGGGACTTGAACCCCCAAGCCCCGTAAGGGGCACTAGCACCTCAAGCTAGCGCGTCTACCAATTCCGCCACCCGGACAAGGGTCGCCGCCCGTGGCGGCTGATGAACTATAGCAATCACCGCACGGCGCCCAAAGTCGGCAGCGTGGTCGTCGGTCAGGAGTTAGGCAAGGCTCACTTTTCTGGAACGATTCCAGAAAGAGTTCTAGGCTGACCGCCATGACCGAGACGATTCCGACCGCGTACGACCGGCGCGAGCAGGCGACCGACTCGACTCGTGCCGACCAGCATCCCGAACCGCAGGGTCAGGGCATCAACCAGCGACTGAACTGGCTGCGGGCGGGCGTGCTCGGCGCCAACGACGGGATCGTCTCCACCGCCGGAATCGTCATCGGCGTTGCCGGTGCCTCGGTAGGCCGCGGAGCCATCGGACTGGCCGGTCTGGCCGGGCTGGTCGCCGGGGCGCTGTCGATGGCCGCCGGTGAGTACGTCTCGGTCAACACCCAGCGGGACACCGAGAAGGCGCTGATCGAGCAGGAGAAGCGCGAGCTGGAGACGATGCCCGAGGCCGAGTTGGACGAGCTCACGGAGATCTATCGGCGCAAGGGATTGTCCGCGCCGCTGGCCCGCCAGGTGGCCCAGGAACTGACCGAACACAACGCGCTCGAGGCCCACCTGGAGGCCGAGCTGAAGATCGACGCCGACGACCTGTCCAACCCGCTCACCGCGGCGCTGGCCTCCGCCCTCAGCTTCACCGTCGGCGCACTGCTGCCGCTGCTGATGATCATCCTCACCCCGGAGTCGGTCCGGATCCCGCTGACGGTCGTCGCGGTGGTGATCGCCCTGGTGATCACCGGTGCGGTGAGCGCCCGGCTCGGCGGCGCACCGGCGCCACGGGCGGTTCTCCGCAACGTGCTGGGTGGCCTGGTGGCGATGGCGGTGACCTATCTGATCGGCCGGCTGGCCGGAACCCTCTGACCTTCGGTCCGGAGCGGGTGTGCCGGCGGCACCGGCTGATGCGGGTGCTCGCCACCGATGACAGAATCGGCCCATGACACCCAGCGGCTCCGCAGTTGATCATGACTACAAGCCCGAGGCCGAGGTCGTCGACCTGTGCCGGGAGCTGATCCGGATCGACACCTCCAACTACGGGCCCGAGCCCGGGCCGGGGGAGCGGGACGCCGCCGAACGAGTGGCCGAGTTGCTCGACGAGGTCGGCATCGCCAGCGAGTTGTACGAGCCTGAGCCGCGGCGAACCACGCTGGTCGCCCGCTGGGAACCCGACGGCACCGACACCAACCTGTCGCCGCTGCTGGTGCACGCCCACCTGGACGTGGTGCCGGCCGACGCCGCCGACTGGCAGGTCGACCCGTTCGCCGGCGAGATCACCGACGGCTGCGTCTGGGGCCGTGGCGCGGTGGACATGAAGGACTTCGACGCGATGCTGCTCAGCGTCGTACGGGCTAGGGCGCGGGCCGGCGTCGCCCCGCGGCGGCCGATCCGGCTGGTCTTCACCGCCGACGAGGAAGCCGGTGGCATGCAGGGATCGCAATGGCTCGTTGATCAACATCCGGAGACGATCAACGACTGCACCGAGGCGATCGGGGAGGTCGGCGGCTTCTCGCTGACCATCAGAGATGATCTTCGTCTCTACCTCATCCAGACCGCCGAGAAGGGGATGAACTGGCTGAAGCTGATCGCCGACGGCACCGCCGGTCACGGCTCGATGCGCACTGAAGACAACGCGGTCACCGAGTTGGCCGGCGCGGTGTCCCGGGTCGGCAACTACAGGTGGCCGGACCGGATCACCCCTACCCAGCAAGGATTTCTGGACGCGATCTCGGAGGCGCTGGAGATTGATCTTGATCCGGACACGGTCGAAGAAACCCTGGCGCGACTGGGCAGCATCTCCCGGATGATCGGCGCGACGATGTCCAACACGGCGAACCCGACCATGATCAACGGGGGATACAAGCACAACGTGATACCCGGCCAGGCAACCGCCGCGATCGACGGCCGGACGGTGCCCGGCGGCCGGGCAGAATTCCTGGAAACGATCAAGGAACTGATCGGCCCGAAGGTCCGCTTTGAGCACGCCGTCGACCTGCCGTCGGTGGAGACCGAATTCGCCGGCGCGTTGACGGAGGCGATGCAGGCCAGCCTGCTGGCCGAGGATCCGGGAGCCCGCGCGGTCGGTTACCTGCTCAGCGCCGGCACCGACGCCAAGGCCTGGGACCGGCTCGGCATCCGCTGCTTCGGCTTCGCCCCGCTGCGGCTGCCGGCCGAGCTGGACTTCGTCGGGATGTTCCACGGTGTCGACGAGCGGGTGCCGACCGATGCGCTGGAGTTCGGTGCCCGAGTCTTGGACAGATTCCTCGCCATCGCCTGAGCAGAAGGATTAGCCTGGGGCGACGATGAAACAGCCCGTTGAATACCAGGTCGAGCGGGTCCGGCTGGACCGCAATCTGTCGCGTGGTGCCGTCCGCAAACTGCTCACCGATCACGCGGAGTACGGCGGCTGGGAGCTCACCCGGCTGCGCCGCTATCGCGACGGCACCCGTGACGTCTGGATCCGTCGCAAGATCATCAAGGTCCGCTCCACCCTCGAACCGCCCACCTTCGATCGCACGTCCTGACGCATCGGTTGCGCCGTCACGTCCGATGCGGCAACGGTTGGCAACGCGCGTGTTGACCGGCGGCAGCCCGGAGCCGGCGAGTAGCGTGCCGCGACATGCAGACCCCCGACACCTGCAGTGACGCAGGACGAACTCATGATCAACTCACCGCCGCCGGCGTTCCGCCCCTCAGCCGCCGGGCCGTGTTGGCCGGCGGCGGCGTCGCCCTGGGAGCCTTCGTGTTGCCGAATCTGACCGCCGGCAGCGCGTTCGCGGCTGCGGGCGAATTCGACACCCTCCGCCAACGCTGGCGAGACCTGTTCCTGGGTACGGGTTTCGACGCCACCGCCGAGCCGTTCAGCTCCAAGCTCGCGGCGATCGGCCGGACCGCAAGCGGCTTCCTCGACACGCTCGCCCCTCAGCCCGGGGCACTATGGCCGGACCTGAACTACGACGACCCCGATCCGAACACCGACACCGACTCGTACAACTACTCGGCCCGGATGAACACCACCATCACCCGGTTGCGGCAGATCGCCGAGGCCGTCCGCCAACCGGGCACCGGACTGACCGGCGACAGTGCCGCCACCAAGATCGTGATCGACGGAGTCGATCAGCTCAACCGCGAGGTCTACGGCGACGGCATCCCACGCTTCGGCAACTGGTGGAATTTCCAGATCGGCGGCGCACAGGACTTCATGACCACCGCGATCCTGATCTTCGACGACCTCGGCGCCGACCAGCGGGCCGCCTACGCTGCCGCGGTCGACTACTACGTGCCGGACTCGACCTTCGATCACTACACCGGCACCAGCACCGGGGCCAACCGGGTCGACCTGTGCCTGAGCGTGATCCTGCGCAGCCTGCTGGCCGACAACGCCGACCGGCTGACCCTGGCACGGGACGCGCTGTCTCCGGTCTTTCCGTACGTGACCACCGGAGACGGCTACTACGCCGACGGATCCTTCATCCAGCACACCAACATTCCCTACATCGGTGGCTACGGCGCCGTGCTGGTCAGCGGTCTCGGTCGCCTCTTCGCCCTGCTGCACGGATCCAGCTTCGAGGTCACCGACCCGAATCAGTCGCTGTTCCTGGACACCATCGACAACGCCCTGGCACCGTTCATCTACAACGGGCTGATGATGGACTGCGTCTCCGGACGCGGCATCACCCGGCAGGGCGGCAGTGACCACACCAGGGGGCATGCGGTGCTGCCGTCGGTCGCGCTGATCGCCAAGGGCGCGGCTGCCGAGCAGGCCCAGCGCTGGCGGGGCATGCTGAAGGGCTGGGTGCAGCGGGACAGCTACGACGAGGCGGTCAGTAACGGTCTCGGCCTGGTCCAGCTGGCAGACATGCAGCAGGTGATCAACGACGACTCGGTGGTCGCCCTCGACGAGCCGGTGGAGCATCGGGTCTTCGGCAACATGGATCGTGCCACCCACCGACGCCCCGGCTGGGCCGCGGCGATCTCGGCGGCGTCGAAACGGATCAGCTACTACGAGACCGGCAATCACGAGAACAAACGCGGCTGGCATACCGGCTCCGGCTGGCTGCAATGGTGGCTCGCGGATGATCTTGGTCAGTACTCCGACGCGTACTGGCCCACCGTCGACCCGTATCGGTTGCCCGGCATCACCGTGTCGAAGAAGCACCTGGCCGACGAAGCCGGCGGACAATGGGCCAATCCGACCCCCGACGTTGCCTGGGTCGGCGGCAGCACCGACGGCGAGTTCGGCGCGTACGGTCAGCACCTGATCGGGTTCCAGAGCACCTTGCAGGCAAGGAAATCCTGGTTCAGCCTGGACTCGTACGTGGTCTGCCTCGGCGCCGGGATCAGTTCGCAGGACGCCGAGGCGGCCGAGACCGTCTACGACAACCGCGCGCTGGGCGAACACGGCACCGCGAAGTTGATCATCGACGACCGGACCCAGCCGACCGTCCAGGGCTGGTCCAAGGTCTTCGACAATCCACGGTGGGCTCACCTGGACGGACAAGCCGGCTACGTCTTCCTGCAGCCGACCGAGCTGACCGCTCTGCGCGACGAACGAACCGGCGCCTGGCACGACATCAACGACGGCGGCAGCACCGATCCGATCACCCGCCGCTACCTCACCCTCTACACCGATCACGGCGTCCGTCCGAGCAATGCGAGCTACGGCTATCTGCTCGTCCCCGGCGCGAGCGCGCACGAGACGAGATCCCTTGCCCACAAGGCATCTGGCCGGATCCACACCCAGGCGAACACGGCGGCGCAACAGGGCATCCGGGTTCCCACGCTCGGGCTGACCGCGGTCAACTTCTGGCAGCCGGGCCGGGTCGGCGACGTCAGCGCATCGGCCCCGGCCTCCGTACTGATCCGACAGCTCAGGGGAACGGCGACGATCTGCGTCAGCGATCCGGGACGACAGGTGACCGGCCTCGACCTGGTCTGGCGCCACCCGGTCAGCAAGGTGCTGTCAGCTCCGGACACGGTGTCCTCGAGCAAGATCGGCCGCGAGCTCCGGATCAGCTTCGGCGACCTGACCGGACAGGCCGGCGCCACCCAACGCGTGGTCGTGAAGCTCGCCTGATCACCGACTTGTCAGAACGTAGTTGGCCTATAGCCCAACTACGTTCTGACAACTCGGCCGCCGGAGACGTCGTCGAGGGCCATCGCGATCTCCTCGGGGAGCGCCTTGCCCTCCACGTCCAGGGCCGGTTTCAGCTGGGCGGCGTTGCGGGCGCCGAGCAGGGGAGCGGTGACGCCGGGGGCGTCGCGGACCCAGAGCAGGGCGACCTGCAACGGATCAAGATCAAGTCCGTCGGCGGCCTTGGCCACCGCCTCCACGACGGCCCGGGACCGGGTCTGCAGATACGGCTCGGTGAACCAGGAGAAATGATCACTGGCAGCCCGCGAGTCCCGCGGGATCCCGGTCCGGTACTTGCCGGTCAGCACACCTCGGCCCAACGGCGACCAGGGAAAGATGCCCAGCCCCATCGCCCGTGCGGCCGGCAGCACCTCGACCTCGGCCCGCCTCGCCAGCAACGAATACTCCACCTGGGTGCTGGCCAACGGCGTCCGCCCCGGCACCGCCCGCTGCCAGGTCGCCGCCTGGGCGGTCTGCCAGCCGACGAAATTCGAGATCCCGACATAGCGGGCCTTGCCGCTGGTGACCGCATGATCCAACGCGGACAGCGTTTCTTGCAGCGGCGCCGTACCCCAGGCGTGCACCTGCCAGATGTCCACGTGGTCGGTGTCCAAGCGGCGCAGCGATCCCTCGAGATCACGCAGCAACGCGCGCCGGGAGGTGTCGGTGATCCGTTTGCCGCCGCGGATCGCGAATCCGGCCTTGGTGGCGATCACCAACTCGTCTCGGGCGACCACATCTCGGGTCAGCTTGCCGATCAACCGCTCGGCGTCGCCGGCGGCGTACGCGGCCGCGGTGTCGATCAGATTGCCGCCTGCCGCGCAGAACGTGGCCAGCAACTCGCGCGCGTCCTCGGCGCTGGTGTCGCGGGCCCAGGTCAGGGTGCCCAACCCCAGCCGGGACACCTGCAATCCGCTGCTCCCGACGCGCCGGCTCTCCATGGGAAATGACCCTAACCGGTGCGGGACGTCGAGCGCCGCAGGGTGGGCCGCTGACGCTACGGTGAGGCCATGCGGCTGGCGCTCAATCTCGGATACCTGGTCGGTTCCGACGATCCCCAAGATCAACTTCGGCTGACTCGGCGGGCCGAGGAGCTCGGTTTCGACTCGGTCTGGACCGCCGAGGCGTACGGCTCCGACACCCCTACCGTGCTGGCCTGGCTCGGCGGCCAGACCACCAAGATCAACTTGGGTGCGGCGGTGATGCAGATCCCGGCGCGGACTCCGGCGATGACGGCGATGACGGCGGCCAGCCTGGATCGGCTCACTGACGGCCGGTTCCGGCTCGGTCTCGGCGTGTCCGGCCCGCAGGTCTCGGAGGGCTGGCACGGGGTCCGGTTCGACGCGCCGCTGGGCCGGACCCGGGAGTATCTGGAGATCCTCGAACTGGCCCTGGACCGCAAGACGGTTTCCTTTCAGGGCAAGCATTTCCGGCTGCCGCTGCCGGACGGGCCGGGCAAGCCGCTGAAGTTGATGATCAAGCCGGCGAGCGAGCGGATCCCGCGTTATCTGGCCGCCGTCGGGCCGAAGAATCTCGAGCTCTGCGGCCGCTACACCGACGGCTGGCTGGGCATCTTCTACGCGCTCGGCTTCGCCGCCGAACAGCTGCGTCACATCGAGAACGGCCGGGCGCGGATCGGCAAGACGCTGGACGACTTCGACGTGATGGCGACCGTGCCGTTGGTGGTCGGCGACGACGTCACGGCCTGTGCGCATCCGATCCGTCCGTACGCGGCCCTCTACATCGGCGGCATGGGCAGCCGGGAACAGAACTTCTACAACCGGCTGGCGATCCGGATGGGGTACGAGGCCGAGGCGGCCGAGATCCAGGACCTCTACCTGGGCGGACGGCAGCGAGACGCGATGGCCGCGGTGCCGGAGCAGTTCATCGACGACACCTCACTGATCGGCGACCTCGGCCGGTTGACCGAGCGGCTGCAGGCCTTCGCCGAATCCGGGCTCCGCACGTGCGCCGTCGCCCCCTACGGGCCGGTCGAGACCAAACTGGCCGCGCTGCAGACCATCGCCGAGGCACTGGAACGGTCCGGGGTCGGGGACTGAGCGATCACGGGGTCGGGGTTGCGCCGAGCGGATCCAGAACCCCGACGATCAGCAGCACCGCGACCGCGGCGGCCAGGCCGATCCGGTAGATCACGAACGGCCAGAAGCTGTGCGTGCTGACGAAGCGCAGGAACCAGGCGATCATGATGAAGCCGATGATGAAAGCGACCACGGCCGCGGCGATCGTCGGACCCCAGGCCACCTGCGCGTGCGCGTCACCGGTCAGTGCCTCGTACAGCTGATACAGGCCGGCGCCCATCACCGCCGGGATGGCCAACAGGAACGAATACCGGGTGGCGTCCTCCCGCTTGTAGCCCATCGCCAGACCGGCGGTGATGGTGCCGCCGGAGCGGGAGACGCCGGGGATCAGCGCCAGCGACTGGGCCAGGCCGTAGAGCAGGCCGTGCTTCCAGGTCAGGTCCTGCAGGGTCCGGCGATGAGTGGCCAGGCTGTCCACGATCCCGATCACCAGACCGAAGCCGGCCAGCATCGCCACCGTGATCCACAAATTGCGGAAGGCGGTGTCGATCCAGTTCTGCAGCAGCAGCCCGAGCACCACGATCGGGATCGAGCCGATGATCACCAGCCACCCCATCCGGGCGTCATGATCATCTCGATCGATCCGGCCGATCAGGGACAGGAACCAGGCCTTGATGATCCGCGCGATGTCGTGCCGGAAGTACACGATCACCGCGGTCTCGGTGCCGATCTGGATGATCGCGGTGAACGCCGCCCCCGGATCGCCGTTGCCGAACAGCTGGCCGATGATCGAGATGTGAGCACTGGAGGAGATCGGCAGGAATTCGGTCAGTCCTTGCACGATGCCGAGCACGATCGCCTCGAACCAGCCCATCGGGTCACCTTCTCCTCATCTCGGCCGACCGTCCCGGCTGATCCCGTACGGCCCGCGCGCCGAGTTCGCGGCGCACGACCGCCCATCCTGTCCTGCCGCGCCGCTGCGGCCAAGCCGCCGCACCAGAACTGCCGGATCGGCGGGCAGATTCCGACCGCGGTCCGATCCGGGTACGACCGCGGTGCAGGATGCGGCGGCAGGCCGACGCGGCACGACTGCAACGGTCGGCTACAAATGAGCTGTGTCGATCCACGCCGAACACCCGTTCCTCACCCCCGAACCCGACCGCGATCCGGTACGGCGGGCCCGCGGCCGGTTGAGCGCGCCGGTGACGATCTGGGCCAGCGGCCAGGGCAAGGAGCGGGCCGGGCTGACGGTGTCGTCGATGATCATCGCCGAGGGCGACCCGGGCGAGGTGATCGGCCTGGTGAATCCGGAGTCGGGTCTGGGGGAGCTGCTGGCCGAGACCCGGACGGTGGCGGTCACCGTGTTGGGTGGGCCACATCGCCGGATCGGTGACGTGTTCGCCGGCGTCACCCCGTCACCGGGCGGCAAGTTCCGCACCGGCAACTGGACCCAGACCGAGTGGGGTCCGGTCGCCGACGGCGCGCCGGCCTGGATCGGCGCCCGGCTGCTGGAGGGGGAGCCCGAGAAGGCCGGTTGGGCCTACCTGGTCCGGGCGCGGATCGAGAAGGTGCAACTGGCCGACCTGGTCCAGGGGGACCAGGCACTCGGCTACCTGCGCGGCCGCTATCGCTTCCTGGATTGGGAATCCTGAGTAGGGTCACTGCTCGTACCGAGTTCCAGAGGGAGAGCCACTTCGTGACGAGCTCAAGAAGGAGAGCCACTTCGTGACTACTGTCCTGCTCGTCCGGCACGGCCGTACAGCTGCCAACGCCACCGGTGTCCTGGCCGGGCGATCACCCGGCGTCGAACTGGACGAGGTCGGCGTACAGCAGGCCGCCGTGTCGGCCGACCGGATCGCGGCGTTGCCGATTCGTGCCATCGTGTCGTCCCCGTTGCGCCGCTGCCGGCAGACCGCCAAGGCGATCGCCGACGCACGCAGGCTCTGCCTGCCCGGGACAGATGGCCGGGCCGACACCCAGCCGCTGCCGGTGACGGCCGAGGCCGGACTGATCGAGTGCGGCTACGGCTCCTGGACCGGACGCAAGCTCAGCGAACTGGCCAAGGAGAAGCTCTGGCGGACGGTGCAACAGCAGCCCTCTGCGGTCCGGTTCCCCGACGGCGAGGCGATGACGGAGATGTCGGCCCGTGCGGTCGCCACCGTACGAGGCTGGGACAGCAAGCTCGGCGCCGAGTTCGGCGACGACGCGCTCTGGGTGGCGGTCTCCCACGGAGACGTGATCAAGGCCATCCTGGCCGATGCGCTCGGCATGCACCTGGACGCGTTCCAGCGGATCATGGTCGACCCGGCCTCGATCTCGGTGATTCACTACGCCGACACCCGGCCGTTCGTGCTGCGGATGAATTCGGTCGGCCAGGACCTCGCCACGCTGATTCCCAAGCCGGTCAAGAAGTCAGGGCCGGTCAAGAAGACGGCCGGCAAGGGCCGAAGTCGACCAACCGGCGGCGAGCAGGACGCGGCCGTCGGCGGCGGGTTGGGCACGGGCGATGTCTGAGTCGCGTTACCCGGCGGGCATAGGGTGGGCGGCATGGCGATAGTGGTGCATCAGTTCGACTCGCCCGATCGGTTCGTCGCCGGTACGGTCGGCCAGCCCGGCGAGCGGACCTTCTTCCTGCAGGCCCGGGAAGGCAACCGGATCACCAGCGTGGTGGTGGAGAAGCAGCAGGTCTCGGTGTTGGCCGAGCACCTGGAGCGTGTGCTCGAGGAGGTCCACCGGCGCAGCAGCGGCCAGGCCGCGGTGCCGCCGCCGGTCGACCAGGCGGCCGACAACTCGCCGTTGGACGCCCCGATCAGCGAGGACTTCCGGGTCGGCACCATGACCATCGCCTGGGATCCGTCGGCCAGCAAGGTCGTGATCGAACTCTTCTCCAACGTCGACGTCTCCGAGGATGCCGAGGTCGGCGAGGACGACGAACCCGCCGTGCCGCAGCCCGAGGACGAGATCGACGCCGACGAGATGATCGTGGTCAAGATCAGCCCGGCCTACGCCCGCGACTTCATCGCCCGGGCTCAGGCGCTGGTCGATGCCGGTCGGCCGGTCTGCCCGTTCTGCCTGCAGCCCATCGACGCCGACGGCCATATCTGCCCCAGGGCCAATGGATATCGCCGACCGCTCTTCTGATCATCCGGCCCTGAACACCGAACCGTTCGACGGCGAGATGGAGATCCTGGGCCGGATCCAGCAGGCGTCCAACCAGACCTTCCTGGCCAAGATCACCAAGTCGGATGATCATGAAACGGTATTGCAGGGCGTCTACAAGCCGATCAAGGGAGAACGGCCGCTGTGGGACTTTCCCGAGCACACGTTGGGTTTGCGGGAGGTGGCGGCCTATCGGATCTCACGACTCGGCGGCTTCGACGTGGTGCCGGTGACGACCCTGGTGGAGGGGCCCTTCGGACCGGGATCGCTGCAGGTGTGGGTGGATTCCGAGCCCGCCGAAGTTGATCAACTGGTCGATCTGGTGTCGATCGACAAGGTTCCCGAGCACGGCTGGTTTCCCGTGGTCGAGGGCTACGCCGCCGACGACAGCCCGATCGCGGTGGTGCACGCCGACGACCCGCGACTACGGATGCTGGCCGCCTTCGACGCAGTGATCAACAACGCCGACCGCAAGGGCGGACACATCCTGGCCAGCCGCGGCCGGGTGTTCGGGGTTGATCACGGCGTCAGCTTCCACGTGGACAACAAGCTGCGTACGTTGCTGTGGGGCTGGGCCGGCAAGCCGCTGCGGCGGTCCGAACTGGACCGGATCCGCCGGGTCGCCGACGGCGCCATCGGCGTGGTTTCCGATCTGCTCGACGAGGACGAGATCGAGGCGCTGATGCTGCGCGCCGAGCGGCTGCTGACCACCGAGCGTTTCCCTTACCCGGACGACGACTGGCACACCATTCCCTGGCCGCCGTTCTGAGATTTCGCAGCCCGGACCGGCCGCGAGCCACGCCGTACGAGGTCGGTAGGGTTGCGATCATGCAGGCCTGGAAAGCCCCGTCGGTTCCCCGTCTATCGGCCGCCGAAGCCGCCGATTCCGGCACCGAGGTGCGGATCTTCGACTCCGTGGCTCAGGCCGTCGTCGACCTCGGTCCCAAGCACGGCACCGCTCGGATGTACGTCTGCGGCATCACCCCGTACGACGCAACCCACATGGGCCACGCCAACACCTACGTCACCTTCGACCTGCTGAATCGGATCTGGCGGGACAACGGCCTGGACGTTCGCTACGTCCAGAACATCACCGACGTGGACGATCCGCTGCTGGAGCGCGCCGAGGCGACCGGCGAGGACTGGACCGAGCTGGCTTCCCGTGAGATCCAGCTGTTCCGCGACGACATGGAGGCGCTGAACGTGATCCCGCCGGATCGCTACCAGGGCGCCGTCGAGTCGATCGGACTGGTGATCGACCTGATCGAGGAGTTGCAGCAGCACGACGCGATCTACGCCCTCGACGATCCGGAATACCCCGACCTCTACTTCCGCCGGGCCAGCGATCAGGACTTCGGCGAGCTGGCCCGGTTGCTCGGCGATCAGCTGATGCCGCTGTTCGCCGAACGCGGTGGCGACCCCGATCGGCCCGGCAAGGAGGACCCGCTGGACTGCCTGGTCTGGCGGCAGGCCCGGCCCGGCGAACCCGCCTGGGACAGCCCGTTCGGCCGCGGCCGGCCGGGTTGGCACATCGAGTGCACCGCGATCGCGCTGGAGTATCTGGGCACCGATTTCGACGTGCAGGGCGGCGGTAGCGACCTGATCTTCCCGCATCACCAGATGTGTGCGGCCGAGGCCCGGGTGGCCTCCGGCAAGCCGTTCGCCCGGGCGTACGTGCACGCCGGCATGGTCGGGCTGGACGGCGAGAAGATGTCGAAGTCCAAGGGAAATCTGGTGCTGGTCTCAACCCTGCGGGAGTCCGGCGTCGACCCGATGGCGATCCGGCTGGCGCTGCTGGTCAACCGCTATCGCGATGACTGGTCCTGGACCGACGAGTTGCTCAAGTCCGCCGAGCAGCGGTTGGACACGTGGCGCCAAGCCGTACGTCTGGAGGCCGGTCTGTCCGCCGCCGGAGTGATCGGCCAGCTCCGGGCCGCCCTCAACCACGACCTCGACGCACCCACCGCGGTCGCCGCCGTCGACGCCTGGGCCGGCGCCTCGCTGGCCATCGACGGCGACGATGCCGACGCCCCCGCCCAGGTCGCCGAGGCCGTAGACGCGCTCCTCGGCATCCGCCTCTAGCCGACTTGTCAGTCGCTGGTGTTGCTATAGCCAAACCGGCGACTGACAAGTCGGTGGGAATAGGGGCGCGGGCGAGACGGTTGGTGGAGTGTGTGCGCCGTTGGTGCACAATGAGGCGACGAGTTTGTGACTCGCGCGTGGTTCCGGGGTCGGTGTAATTCCGAACCGGCGGTGACAGTCCGCGACCCGGATCCGATCGAGCGATCGGGTTCGGTTGATGTGGTGAAATTCCACGACCGACGGTGAAAGTCCGGATGGGAGGAACCGCGGGTCTGCCGTACGTCGTGGCGCCGCCGGGCGCCACGGACCGCGTACGAGCCGACCTCGTACCCCGGTCCGCGTGCGAGCGGACCGGAAGGAAGCGGACGTGAACCTCTCCGAACTGCTGACGCAGTTGGTGAATGCCAAGATCAACATCGGCCCGGGCATCCTGTGGCGGGAGATCATCGGCAACGGCTTCGGCGTGGCCAGCGCGCTGCTCGGCATGTATCGCAAGGTCGCCGCGTGGCCGATCGGCATCGTCGGCAACATCATCCTGTTCACCGTCTTCCTCGGCGCCACCTTCAACACCCCGCAGGACCTGAACCTGTGGGGGCAGGCCGGACGCCAGGTGTTCTTCCTGATCGTCAGCGTCTACGGCTGGGTGAAGTGGTATCGGTTCCGGCACGCACACGGCGGCGAGGGCGTGGCCGTGCAGCCCCGCTGGGCCAGCAGATGGGAACGCCTGCAGTTGATCATCGGTGCGGTGGTGCTGTGGGTGATCTTCTACTTCGCCCTGAAGGCGCTGAATTCGTGGGGTCCGGCCAGTGACGCCTGGATCCTGACCGGCTCGATCCTGGCCACGTACGGGATGGCTCGCGGCTGGACGGAGTTCTGGCTGATCTGGATCGCGGTCGACGCGGTGGGCGTACCGCTGTTGTTCAAGGCCCAGCTCTATCCGTCGGCGATCATGTACATCGTCTACGCGGCCGTGGTGGTCGCCGGTTTCGTGTCCTGGTGGAAGATCCAGCGCCAGCAGCAGCCTCCGTCGTCCCAGCCACCGGCAGGCGTTGAGGACCGCAAGTCGGCCGGCACTACGCTGTCGGCGTGACGACGACCAAGACCTTCGACGACCTGTTCGCCGAGCTGTCCGAGAAGGCTCGGCTGCGTGAGCCCGGCTCGGGCACCGTGGCCCGGCTGGACGCCGGGGTGCACGAGATCGGCAAGAAGATCGTCGAGGAGGCCGCCGAGGTGTGGATGGCGGCCGAGCACGAACCCAAGGCGGCGGCGGCCGAGGAGATCAGTCAGCTGCTCTACCATCTGCAGGTGATGATGCTGGCGCTGGACCTGGACCTGACCGACGTCTACCGACACCTGTAGACCCGATCGGCCCCGCCCCGTTGCCACCAGCTCAAAGGATTCACTCGTGACCTCCGACCGCCCGCTGCTGCGGATCGCCGTGCCCAACAAGGGCTCCCTGTCCGAAGGTGCCGCCGGCATCCTGCGTGAAGCCGGCTACAGCCAGCGTTCGGACTCCAAGCAGTTGGTCCATCTCGACGACCAGAACTGCTTCGAGTTCTTCTACCTGCGGCCCAACGACATCGCCACCTACGTCGGCGAGGGCACCGTGGACGCCGGCATCACCGGCCGCGATATGCTGATCGAGTCCGGGGCGGCGGCCGACGAGGTGCTCGGGCTCGGATTCGCCCGCAGCCGGTTCCGGTTCGCGGCCCCGGCCGGCAGTGGCCTGACCGAGGATCAGCTCGACGGCGTTCGGCTGGCCACGTCCTATCCGGGTCTGGTCGAGGGGCACCTGGCCGCGCGCGGGATCAAACCGCGGCTGATCCATCTGGACGGTGCGGTCGAGGTCGCCATCCGGCTCGGCGTCGCGGACGTGATCGCCGACGTGGTCTCCACGGGGACCACGTTGCGGCAGGCCGGGCTGGAGGTGTTCGGCGATCCGATCCTGACCTCCGAGGCGATCTTGATCAAGCCCGCCGGCCGGAACGTGCCCGATGGCTTCGACAACCTCGTACGACGCCTGAACGGCGTGCTGATCGCCCGGACGTACGTGATGATGGACTACGACGTCGACCAAGATCATCTCGACCAGGCCTGCGAACTGACCCCGGGCTTCGAGGCTCCGACGGTCTCGCCGCTGGCTCGCCAGGGCTGGTTCGCGGTCCGCGCGATGGTCCGGCGCAAGCAGGCCCAGCAGGTGATGGACGATCTGTGGGAGGCGGGCGCCCGGGCCATCCTGGTCACCGACATCGCCGCCAGCAGGCTCTGAGCCGGCGAAGTCGATCATGGTCTGCTACCCGCGCAAACTGCGGATCGTCGGCGGCGCCTTCGCTGCCGCGCTGCTGGCCGTCGCCGTGCTGGGCTGGTTCGCGCTGCCGCAGCACCTGCGCGACCAGTTCACCGTGTTCCAGATCCTCACCCT
This sequence comes from Microlunatus elymi, assembly GCF_007362775.1. NCBI lineage: Bacteria > Bacillati > Actinomycetota > Actinomycetes > Propionibacteriales > Propionibacteriaceae > Microlunatus > Microlunatus elymi. The sequence goes on along the minus strand of NZ_CP041692.1, from coordinate 3,715,391 downwards.
GCTGGTGTTCCTGGCCGCGATCATCGCGGTGATCGCGATGGTCGCCCTGAGTGTGGTCCGCGCCGACGCCGAGGTCGTCACCGTGCGGAACGGGATCCGTACCCATCGACTGGCCTGGCGTCAGGTGCATGCGGTGATCTACCGGCAGGGCGATCCGTGGCCGACGCTGCTGGTCGGAGACCCCGACGATCCGCATCGTCAGCTGGTGCTGGGCATCCAGCGCACCGACGGTGACCGATCGGTGCGCGCGGTGACCGCGTTACGTGAACTGCACGCCCGAGCCCAGAGCCCTTCCTGAATCAGTCGATGCCGCGGGACTTGAGCAACGCCTCGATCTCCGCCATCTCGGGATCCTCGTCGGCGGCCGGATTGCTGCGGGCGGTGGTCACCGCCTTGCCGCCGGAGCCTGCGGGCTTCACCGACTTCTTCGGCCCGCGATCGTTCCGCTTGGCCTTGGTGTCACCGGAAAGCCGACTGATCACCAGGCCCACCACGAACAGGGCGACACAGAAGGCGATCAGCGCGAACCCGATCCAGAGCGTCGGTGAGAACACCAGTCGGAACGCCCAGCGCACGATCTCGACGACGAAGTCCCAGATCACCCGGAGGAATCCGGTCAGGTAGAGGCCGAACGGAATGATGACCAGGGCGGCTGCCTGCAGCACCCTGCCCTTGTTGCCACGCCGCCAGGCGAGGCCGGCCAGAATCACACCGATCAGGGCAATGGCCACACAGATCGGCAGGAGCACGGTGTCAGCTTGAGGCATGGGGTCCAGGCTGCCACAGGGACAAAGCGGAGGCCGATCAGTGACAGCCCCGAGGTGGCCCTCAAAGCTGCGCCGGGCGCGTACGACCCTCGTCGGACGCCGCCATACCACCGTGCCGGCACCGTGCAGGGCATCACATAGGGTGGCCGGCGATGACCCATCAGCGAACCCTGGCCGACACACCGTTTCCCGGCGACGACGGTCAGGCCGATCCCCGAGCCCGGGCCCGGCTGGCGGCCGCGTCGTCCGGTGAGCTGACCGACTATCTCCGAGCGATCGTCGAACTGTGCACCGTACGGCTGCTGGTGCCGGTCGTGGCGACCACCGCCGTACAAGGAGAGACGGTCGCCGGGCTGGCGACCGACAAGGAGGCCGAGATGGCGGTGGTGCTGTTGCAGGCCGCCGACGGCACGCGCGCGATGGTCGGATTCACCGGCATGGACTCGCTCACCGCTTGGAACGCCGAGGCCCGGCCGGTGCCGGTCACCCTGGATGTCGCGGCCGCCTCGGCCAAACAGGAAGGGGCGGCGGCGTTGCTGGTCGACGTCGACGGACCGCACCCATTGGCGCTGGACGGCGAGATCCTGGACCAACTGGCCGCCCGTCACCGGCTGGTCGAGGTCGGCGGGGGCCAGTTCGGCTGGGCGATTGCGGAGGAATGAAGACCAAGCGATCGGTGTTACACTCGCTGCGACCGATTCGGTGATCCGTCATCGAATCCGCAAGCGGAGACCCGATCTCCCACCCGTACGGCGTCGGTTTCGACAGTTGGCGGGTTGGTCCGGACAACGGTTCAGCAAAGCTGACTCGTCGAGTCAGCATCGATGATGCGTTGTCTGTCGCCAAAGGGTCTTCGCGCATGCGTGGGCCCTTTCGTCATGTTCGGGCCCTTTCGCTGCGGGCACGGGATCGGTCGGCACCGAACGAACCGACATCTGTCATTCGACATTCTGGAGGAGCAATCAGCACCGAACCGCGAATCAATGAACGCATTCGCATCCCCGAAGTTCGCCTGGTAGGACCTGCCGGCGAGCAGGTCGGGATTGTCCGGATCGAGGACGCGCTGCGGCTGGCCCGCGAAGCCGAACTCGATCTGGTCGAGGTCGCGCCGATGGCGCGGCCGCCGGTCGCCAAACTCATGGACTACGGCAAGTTCAAGTACGAGAACGCGCAGAAGGCCCGTGAGTCCCGGCGGAACCAGACCAACACGGTGATCAAGGAGATGAAGCTTCGTCCCAAGATCGACGCGCACGACTACGAGACCAAGAAGGGTCACGTGGTCCGGTTCCTGAAGGAAGGCGACAAGGTCAAGATCACCATCATGTTCCGGGGCCGGGAGCAGTCCCGTCCGGAGCTGGGCTACAACCTGCTGCAGCGGTTGGCCACCGACGTCGAGGAATTCGGTTTCATCGAGTCCTCGCCGAAACAGGACGGCCGCAACATGCTGATGGTGCTCGGGCCGCACAAGAACCGGTCCGCCCTGAAGGCCGAGCGTGGTCCGGCCGCCAAGTCCGGCGCCGCGACCGACGAATTGGCCGAGGAGGAGCGGGTCAAACCGACCACTCGGAAGAAGGAGACGCTGGCCGGGTTCGACCCCGACCAGATCTGAGCTTCCAGCCAGCACGGTTCAACAACACAACGCTGAGGACCTGAGTCAGCCGTCAGCGCCGGTGCAGGGTTGCGCCTCGAACAGCGACGTCGAGGCGGCCGACCCGACTCAACGAGAACGCGAGAGCGAAGAAGAGGAACGAACTTCGCCCCGGGCGGGGCGGGTGAGTTCGACAGGTTCAGGGCCGGAAGGTCCGATGAGGTAAGGAGCGGCATCGCCATGCCGAAGATGAAGACGCACTCCGGTGCGAAGAAGCGCTTCCGGACGACGGGCTCGGGCAAGGTCGTGCACCGCAAGGCGGGCAAGACCCACCTGAACGAGCACAAGCCCAGCAAGCGGCTGCGCCGCGTGGACGCCTTCGGCACCCTCGAGGGCGGCGATGCCAAGAAGATCAAGAAGCTGCTCCGCAAGTAGGGCGTGCCACGGGTGGAAGCGCTCGGTCGGATCGCTGCACCCGGACCCTCCAGCAGTACCCCTGAGCTAGAACCAAAAGGAGAAATGTCATGGCACGCGTGAAGCGTTCCGTCAACGCGCACAAGAAGCGTCGCGAGGTCCTCGAACAGGCCTCCGGCTACCGGGGTCAGCGCTCCCGGCTGTACCGCAAGGCCAAGGAGCAGGTCACCCACTCCTTCACCTACTCCTACCGGGATCGTCGCGCCCGGAAGGGTGAATTCCGCAAGCTGTGGATCCAGCGGATCAACGCTGCCGTCCGCGCCGAGGGGATGACCTACAACCGCTTCATCGCCGGTTTGCGTACCGCCGGCGTCGAGGTCGACCGCAAGATCCTGGCCGATCTGGCCGTCACCGATCAGGCCGCGTTCGCCGCGCTGGTCAAGGTGGCCAAGGAGAACAGCAACACCGCTGCCGCGGCCTGATGCTGTTGTCCTGATCTTGAACAACATTTCGAACAACGCCGAGCCGACCGCACTGCCACCCGCATCGCAGGGGCAGTTGCGGTCGGCTCGGCGTTTGTTGCGGCGCAAGGAACGGCTCGCTCGGGGCAGGTTCCTGGCCGAGGGTCCGCAGGCCGTACGGGAGGCGCTGGTCGCCGGTGCCGCGGAGTTGATCTTGTGTACGGATCGGGCCGCGGCTCGGCATCCGGAACTGATCGACGGTGCGGTCGATCCGTCGGTGCCGGGCGTCGGGGTCAGCGACGCCGATCTTGCTGCACTCACCGATTCGTCAACCCCGCAAGGGATCGTGGCGCTTTGTCGTACGGTGGACGTGCCGCTGGAATCGGCGCTGGCCGGTGGGTCGCGATTGATCGTCTGTTGCGCCGAGATCCGCGACCCGGGCAACGCCGGGACGGTGATCCGGTGTGCGGATGCGGCCGGTGCGGACGCGGTGATCCTGTCCCACGCCTCGGTCGATCTCTACAACCCCAAGACCGTACGAGCGACCACCGGCAGCCTGTTCCACCTGCCGATCGTGGTCGACGCGGACCTGCCGGACGCGTTGTCGCGGTGCCGCGACGGTGGGCTCCAGGTGCTGGCCGCGGCCGGCGGGGGAGACGCCGACCTTGATCAACTCTCCCGCGCCGGTGAGCTTGCTCGCCCCACCGTGTGGCTGATGGGCAACGAGGCGCACGGGCTGGACCAAGATCAACTCGGGCTGGCCGACCGGGCTGTCGCCGTACCGATCTACGGCCGCGCCGAGAGCCTGAACCTCAGCACCGCCGCCGCCGTCTGCCTCTACGCCTCCGCGTTCGCCCAGCGCGTCTGAAACCTGCTGTCGGTCGACGGTTATTGCTTCAGCGGGTACGCCGTCCTCAGCTTGGGGAACCGGCCGAAATCGGTGTCTGCCGTATGGACGACACCGCCGTGCTCCAACGCGAGAGCGGCGATCTGCGCATCGGTCACCAGGTTTGCGCCGCTGCTGCCGGCACCGATGAGAAGCTCGACGACCGTTTCGTGATGCTCCGGGCCGGGTCGCAGAATCTCGGTCACGTTTCGCGATGTCCAGCTCCGGATCGAGCTCGCCGCGTCCGCCACCGACATCGGATCACGGTAGACGCGAGAGCTGGTCGCGATCCGCAGGAACGCAAAAATCACCGGATGGGTCAGCCCGACGCGGTCCGTGCCCGACAAGGTGTTTTCCCACCACTGTTTCGACGATTCGTGAAAGGGCGACTCCAGGTCGTACGCGTACAACAGCAGGTTGGCATCGGGGATGATCACGTGCGGCTGCTCTGCTCGACGAAGGCTTCGGTTTCCAATTTGTCGGCCAAAGAGTTGAGGCGACCAGGATCAATACCGGTGCGCAACCCCATGGGGCGCGGCTGCACGGTGAACGGCTCCTCGGTCTCGCCCGCCTCGAGACCTCGTTGGATGGCTTCGTTCAGCACGGTCTTGAAGCTCTGACCGCCACGTTCCATCGCGCGCCGAATGAGCCGCTCCGAGCGCGGATCGAGCGTCACCGTCGTCCTCATGATGCTCATGCTATCGCGCCAAGCTGCTGTCAACGCATCATCGTACGGCGTCCAGCCAGAGCCGGGCGATCTCGGCGTGGCCGCGCTCGGTCGGGTGCACACCGTCGGCGGCCAGTGCCGCAGACCCGGTCTCGGCGGCGAGCTTGTTCAGCTCGACGTCCAGCGGCACCACTGGCGCATCGAATTCTGCTCCCAGCCGATGCACCGCCTCGATCCGCGGATCCAGATCCTCCCGCCAGGCGGTGGCCTGCTCCTCGGTGACCGGCAGCACGAACGGTTCCAGCAGGATCGCGGACGCGCCGGCCGTACGGATCCGGGTGAGCACGTCGCGGTAACCGGCCTCGTACGCCTCGGTGCTGGTGGGATCGTCACGGTCGAAACGCCGCCAGGTGTCGTTGATGCCGATCATGATCGACACCAGATCGGGTCCGGCCGCGAGCACGTCGTCGTCCAGCCGCTGCTGCAGGTCGACGACCCGGTTGCCGCCGATGCCGGCGTTGAGCACGCGGGCGTCGGCCAACTCGGCAGCGAGCAGCCGGACGTAGCCGTTGCCGAGTTGGTCGGGGTCGTCGCGGCGGCCGGCGTCGGTAATGCTGTCGCCGAAGAAGATCACGGTGTTTCCGGGCTGGATCGAAGTCATGGTTGACCATCATGATGGTTCCGGCGCTGAGCGGTCGCGTGGGTTGCGCACCTTCTCGCGATGAGGACGCCTCCTGGTCGGCAACCGATTGGCTGCGGCACCGCCCACCTTTCTAGACTGTGCGGGCGCGGCGCCTTCGGATGGAGCGTGCACGCCACCCATTTGACCGATGAAGGAGTCCGATGTCCGGGCCGAACAAGAGCTACGACCCTGTCCAGGTCGCGACGCTGAGCGCCGAGAGTGTCGAGGCCATGGTTGCCGAAGCGCTGCAGGCGTTTGCCGAGGCGACCACGGTCGCCGAGCTCAAGCAGGCCCGGATCGCGCACTCCGGCGATCGCTCGCCGCTGGCGCTGGCCAACCGGGAGATCGGTGCACTGCCGCCGGAGGCCAAGCGTGAGGTCGGCAAGCGGATGGGGCAGGCCCGCGGCCGGGTCAATCAGGCCCTGAAGGCGCGCGAGGCGGACATCTCCGCGGCCGAACTGGAACGCCAATTGGCCTCCGAACAGGTGGACGTGACGCTTCCCACCGACCTGGTCGGCCAGGGCGCGATCCATCCGATCTCCGGCGTGACCGACCTGATGAGCGACATCTTCGTGGCAATGGGCTGGGAGATCGCCGAGGGTCCCGAGCTGGAGGCCGAGTGGCTGAACTTCGACGCCCTGAACTTCATCCCCGATCACCCGGCGCGGACCATGCAGGACACCCTGTTCATCGATCCGCCGCAGAGCAATCGGGTGCTGCGAACCCACACCTCGCCGGTGCAGGCGCGGTCGCTGCTGGATCGTGAGCTGCCGGTGTACGTGGTGTGCCCCGGCCGGGTCTATCGGGCCGACGAGTACGACGCCACGCATCTGCCGGTGTTCAACCAGATCGAGGGCCTTGCGGTCGACAAGCGGCTGACCTTCGGCCACCTGCGCGGCACCCTGGAGCAGTTCGCCCGCAGGCTGTTCGGCGAGGAGATGATCTTGCGCTGGCGGCCGTCGTACTTCCCGTTCACCGAGCCGTCGGCCGAAGTTGATCTTCAATGTTTCGTCTGTCACGGCACCTCGGTCGGCGATCCGGAGCACCCGTGCCGGACGTGCAAGAGCGAGGGCTGGATCGAATGGGGTGGTTGTGGCGTGGTCAATCCGAGGGTGCTGGAGGCCTGCGGCGTGGACTCGTCGGTCTACACCGGCTTCGCCTTCGGGATGGGCGTCGATCGGACGCTGATGTTCCGCAACAACCTGTCGGACCTGCGCGACACCGTGCAGGGTGACGTCCGGTTCAGCCGGTCGCTGGTCGGAGGTGCACGATGAGGGTTCCGTTGAGCTGGCTGCGTGAGTACGCCGCAGTGCCGGAGAGTGTTACTGGCAAGGAGATCTCGGACGCGCTGATCCGGGTCGGCCTGGAGGTCGAGACCGTCGACGCGGTCGGCTCCGACGTCACCGGGCCGCTGGTGATCGGCCGTGTCGCCGAGTTCAGCGAGGAGACCCACTCCAACGGCAAGACCGTCCGTTGGTGCCGGGTCGACGTCGGTGCACACAATGAGGGCGGTACGCCGACCGACTTCGACGCGCCCGGTCGCGGAATCATCTGTGGGGCAAGGAACTTCGCCGTCGGTGATCTTGTGGTGGTGGCGCTGCCCGGTGCCGAACTGCCCGGCGGTTTCAAGATCGCCTCTCGCAAGACGTACGGCCATGTCAGCGACGGGATGATCTGCTCCGAGCGCGAACTCGGGCTCGGAGATGATCATGCCGGCATCATGGTGCTCACCCCTGACGCGGCCGGCCCGCTGGTCGCCGGTCAGACGTCGGCCGAGTCCGCGGCCCTGGAAATCGGCATGGACGCCGACCCGGCGATCTACCTGCGCGAGCACGTGCTGGACATCGCCGTGACCCCGGACCGCGGCTACTGCTGGTCGGTACGCGGCATCGCCCGGGAGGCCGCCTTGACCTTCGATGTTTCCTTCACCGACCCGGTCGCCAAGGCCCCTGAGCCTGTCGAAGGACCGGATTCCGGCTCCGGCTACCCGGTCAAGATCAATTCCGACAACTGCCCGTTGTTCGTCGCACTGACGGTTGATGATCTTGATCCGACCAGGCCGAGTCCGCGCTGGCTGAAGCGCCGGGTGCAGCAGGCCGGGATGCGGTCGATCTCGCTGGCCGTCGACGTCACCAACTACGTGATGTTGGAGACCGGACAGCCGTTGCACGCTTACGATGCGGACAAGTTGCAGGGCGGCATCGTGGTCCGCAACGCCGAACCGGGGGAGAAGTTGATCACTCTCGACGACGTCACCCGTGAACTGGATCCGGAGGATCTGTTGATCACCGACGACCGCGGGCCGATCGGCCTGGCGGGCGTGATGGGCGGCGCCGAGACCGAGGTGGACGCGAACACCCGCCGGGTGGTGATCGAGGCCGCCAACTTCGACGCGATCACCATCGCCAGGACCTCGCGCCGGCACAAGCTGTCCTCGGAGGCGTCCCGTCGCTTCGAGCGCGGCGTCGATCCGGGTGCGGCCTACGCCGCTGCGCATCGGGTGGCCGAGTTGTTGATCGCTCTCGGCGGTGGAACCTTGTCCGCCGACGAGACCATCGCCGGTGCGGCGCCCGTCCGGATCCCGGTGCAGATCGAAGATCAACTTCCTGGTCGGATCATGGGCGCCGAGATCGATCATGAAACGGTCGTGGCCGCGCTGCAGCAGGTCGGCGTCCTCGTTGATGATCATGGTGACACGCTGACCCTGACCCCGCCGAGCTGGCGGCCGGACCTGACCGACCCGTACGACTATGTCGAGGAGGTCGGCCGGATCTACGGCTACGAGCGGGTCGAGCCGGTGATCCCGATCCCGCCGGCCGGTCGCGGTCTGACCCGGCGGCAACGGCTGCGGCGGTTGATCAGCGGGGCATTGGCCGACACCGGACACGTCGAGGTGCAGACCTTCCCGTTCATGGGTGCCGCGGTCCTTGATCAACTTCAGATCCCGGCCGGTGACGATCGGCGGCGGACGCTGCGGATGGCCAATCCGCTGTCGGAGGAACAGGCAGAGCTGCGGACCACGTTGCTGCCGGAGCTGTTCGCGGCCGTGAGCCGCAACACCAGCCGCAGCATCGACGATCTTGCGCTGTACGAGATCGGTCCGGTTTTCCTTGCTCCGCAGGGATCCGGGATCGCGCCGCGTCCCGGGGTCGAGCACCGGCCGACCGACGACGAGCTGGCGGCGATGGACCGGGCGATCGGTGATCAGCCACGGCATCTCGGTGCCGTGCTGACCGGCGTGGTCCGGCCGGCGGGCTGGACCGGACCGGCCGAGCCGGTGACCTGGCGGCACGCCGTTGCCGTCGCCGAGATCGCCGCCCGCGCCGCCGGTGCCACGGTGATCACCGAGCAGGCCCAGCAGTCGCCGTGGCACCCGGGCCGATGCGCGGCGATTATCGCGGTTGCACAGGACGGGACCCGGACCGAGATCGGCTTCGCGGGTGAACTGCACCCGACCGTGATCAAGGACTTCGGTCTGCCGCAACGCACCTGCGCAACCGAAATCGATCTTGATCTGCTGGTCAGCTCGGCGCCCGAGATCGGTGACGTGGCGGCGATCTCCACCCATCCGGTGGTCAAACAGGACCTGGCTCTGATCGTCGATCACGACGTGCCCGCCGCGGACGTTCAGGACGCCGTGCGATCCGGTGCCGGCGAACTGCTGGAGGAGATCCGGCTGTTCGACGTCTACACCGGTGATCAAATTGGGGAGGGCAAGAAGTCGCTGGCCTATGCGCTGCGCTTCCGTGCCGCCGACCGCACCCTGACCGATGCCGAGGTGGCCCAGGCCCGGCAGGCAGGAGTGGACGCGGCAGCCGCCGCCACCGGCGCCGTACAACGCGTCGAGTAGGGGCCCCGACTCGTCCCCGGGTACGGCGTCGGAATGGTGACCGCCGTCGTACTCGGCTTCAGCGATGGCTCAGACCCAAGATCGAGGCACCGTCGGACGGCATTGACAAGTTTTCCTGTCAAGACCTATCGTCGAGCCGTGGACGATATTCAGGTACTCAATGACGCCGTCGCGGTCGAGGTAGCGCTCGATCCGATTCGGACCTCGATCCTGGATGCTCTGACTGAACCGGGATCAGCAGCATCGGTTGCGGCGACAGTCGGGCTGACTCGGCAGAAGGTGAACTATCACCTGAAGGCCCTGGAGGCGCATGGATTGGTCGAGCCGGCCGGCGAACGCACCTGGGGCGGTATCACCGAACGCTACGTGCAGCGCTCGGCGCGACATCTCGTCGTCGCCCCCGACCTGCTTGAAGGAAGAGTCGCTGATCCGAACGAGATCGCTGATCGGCTCTCGGCTGCGTATCTGGTAGCCGTGAGCGCTCGGACGATGTCCGAAGCGGGGTCGGCCGCCAGCAAGGTGGCGACTGGGACGCGGGTGCCGACCCTGACCGTCGACACGGTGATCGGGTTGAAGTCTCCCGAGGATCGCGCTGCGTTCGCGGCCGAACTGCAGACGGCCCTCGCCGAGTTGGTCGCGAAATATCACCACGATGACGGACGACTCCACCGTCTCACCGTCTCGTCGTACCCCAAGCCCAAGGAGGACTCGTGACCAATCCCGACCGGCGCGGTCGCGTCGAACACCGAGCCGAGCGCACGCGAGCGCTGGCCGCCTCTCCGGAGGAGGTGTGGGACGCCATCGCAACCGCCGACGGAATCTCGGCGTGGATGGTGCCAACCCGGCTGGACGCCCAGATCGGTGGCGAGGTCGTGTTCGACCACGGGTTCCGATCGACCGGTGTCATCACCGCGTACAACCCGAATCAGCGTTTCGCGTATGAAGAGCCGTGGCCGATGACCGACGAGATGCGCGAGTGGGTGGCCGACACCGCAGGACACGAGGTCACCGACGAGGAACTGGCGTCGATCTCACCGGTTGCTACCGAGTTCTTGATCGAGTCAGCGTCGGGTGGCAGCTGCATCCTCCGCGTCGTCACGAGCTCGTACGGGAGCGGAGCGGACTGGGAGAACGAATACTTCTCCGAAATGGTGGCGGGCTGGGGCAGCGTCCCGTTCGGCCCCGATGAGCAAGCGCCGTGGCTCGACAACCTCGTCGGGTATCTCAACGCCGCACGGGCCAAGGAAGGAACTCATCAATGACAACCGCGCGATTCGCACGTCAAGAGCCGAGCATCGGGCCGATGAACCCCGACTTCGCCATCACCGTCACGCCCATCGTCGTTGCTGAGCTGCTCGTCGAGGGCGAGGTAATGCCCGTATGCGTGCACGTCATCGACCACCCCGACGGTCGGGTTCTGGTCGACACCGGCATGACCGAGTTGCACCCGGCAGTGGTGGCCGCCTTCAACCCCCGCCTCTTTCCCTTGAACGAACAGGACTTCGACGTCGCTGGCATCGACATCGTCGTCAACACCCACCTTCACGCCGATCATTGCGGCGGCAACCACCTCTTCGCCGGGCGGCCGATCTACGTTCAACGTCGGGAGCTCGACGACGCCCGCAGGGAGGATGACTACACGATTCGCGAGTGGGTCGACGCTCCTGACCTGCAGTACGTGCCGGTGGACGGAGAACTCGAGTTGCTGCCCGGCATCCGGCTCGTCCCGGCGCCGGGTCATACGCCCGGTTCACAGCTCGTTGTGGTCGAGACCGGAGGACGTCCCGTCGTCATCTGTGGCGACACGGCAGTGTGGTTCGGTGAGTTGGACGAGCCGCGGGTCGAAGCGCAACGGCGAATCCGCGCGCTGGATCCTGAGCAGGTTTGGCTCGCACACGTGCACGAGCCGTGGCGACCCCGCGCCGCGCATGCCGAAGACCACCGCCCGGCTGAAGCGCGAGATGGCCGAGATCGGTCGACGGACTGAAGGGTTCGGCGTTGACCGGGCAGTCGCGACGGATCCCATCGGAATGTCAGGTGGCAGCGTCGAGGACGAGGTCTTTCAGCTCAGCAAGCGACTTGATCCGGTGGCGGGCCCGGGAGAAGTCCTGCGAGCGGGTGAAGTCGTTGTGGACGATGGCGCAGTCAATGCCGGCAGCGACAGCCGATCTCAGCCCCCTGGATGAGTCCTCGACCACCAAGGCTGCCTCCTTGGTCGCTCCGAACCGCTGCAACCCGGTCAGATAAGGTTCTGGGTCAGGCTTGGCAAGCGTGTAGTCCTCCCGGACGAGGACGAACTCCATGTACGGCGTGATCTGGCGCTCTTGGTGGATCAGCACGAAGTCGGCCCGTTTCGCCGTCGTCACGATCGCCATCCGGACGTAGTGCGACAACTCGGCAAGGACGTCGTCCACGCCGGCGATCTCGATGGCTTCGGTTCGTAAGTACGCCTGATAGTAGGCATCGCGGACCTTGCGCTGCCGGTTGATGGTCCGTTCGTCAACACCGGCCAAACGAGCCTGGGCATTTCTTGGTCGAACGGTTCGTCAGTGGTCGCTGGAGAAGGATTGTCGGTGGGCTTCTTTAGAATCAATGACATGTTCGAATCCGAGGTGGCGGGGCTGGACCTGGCCGGTACGGCCGAGGCGTTCGGCTTCGTTGCCCGGGAGAAACTCCGGGTCGGTTGTGAGCAGTTGCTGCTGGCCGCCCATTGGGCCGACCTGCACCCACCGGTAGGCCTGCTACCTGCCTCGGCCGGGGCGGGCCGGCTGGTCGGTGAACGCGCAATGTGTTTCGGCGCCGCCGGCACTCCGCTGGTGGGCGAGTTCGCTCCGGCGGAGTTGGCGCCGCTGATCCAGGCCAGCATCGGGCAGGCCCGCAGCCTGATCGCCGACGCGACCGACCTGCGCCAGCGCTTCACCCGGATCTGGGCACTGGTCCGCCGCGGCCTGGTGGCCGACTGGGCGGTCCGGTTGATCGCCCGCAGCTGCCGCGACCTGTCGCCGGGGCAGGCCGGCGCGGTGGATCGGATGCTGTCCGGGGACCTGATCGCGGTCGGCCGCCGGCGACTGGAACATCTCCTGGATGCGGCGATGCTGCGGGTGGACGGGGAACGGATCGCGAAGTTGATCGCCGAGGGGCGGCGGTCGAGGTTTGTTCGGGTCGGTCAGGCAGGAGAGCACGGCATCAAGGCGGTGTATGCCCGGTTGGATGCCGCCGAGGCGATCCGGCTGGACGCGATGGTCGACCGGGTCGCCGACATCCTCGCCGGCGCCGATCGCTGCCGGATGGCCGGAGTACCGACCCGCGACGCCAAAACCCGAGACGAGTGGCGTGCGGTCGCGTTCAGCCTGCTGGGCACCAACCCGGTCCGGGCCGCCCAACTGTTGATCGAACACGAACAACCCGACCTGTTCGACGCGCTGGCCGAGCTGCAACAGCCACCGCTGCGCTACGACCCCAACCGGAACGACATCCAACCCGACCACTTCCCGTGCAACGACCCCGACGGTGCACCGTTCGACCCCGATCGGGAGCCGCCGGTCGAAGAATCCCTGCTACCGCCCGATCCCGGATTCGACAACGACATCCCGGCCGATCCCGGCCAGTGGCAGTCGCCTGACGACGGGCGGAGTCAGGACCAGGGTCTCGTCGATGATCATCTCGCGGATGAAGAACCTGGGTGCGGCCAACCTCAGCCGCAGCCCGCGGGCGATCATGATCCAGCCGATCCCACGGGCCGGTCTGATCAGTCCCGACCTGAACCTGATCATGACCCGGCAGGATTCACACGTGACCATGAACCCACCCGGCCGGCGGATGAACATGATCCCGCAGGCTCCGCGGGTGATCATGACTCGACCGAGCCCTCGGGTGAACATGATCATGGTTGCGGCCAGCGGCAGGAACACTCAGGGCCGTCGGCTGATCGGCTGAATCCGTTTCTGCGGCAGGAATACCGGCAAGAAGCACTCCGGCAACTGTTACGGCACCTCGACCCCGCCCGGCTGGTCTCCCCCGCGATGCTGCATGTGCACTACTACCCCGACGACACCACGCCGATCGCCCGGGTCGAGGAACTCGGATCGGCCAGCCTGCACCAGGTCCGACACTGGCTGGACGACTGCCGGATCAACCTGCTACCGGTGCTCGACCTGAACACCATCCCCGCCGTCGACGCCTACGAGGTCCCACCCAGGCTCCGCGAGGCGGTGTTCTGCCGCAACCCGGCCAGCCTTTACCCCTACTCGACCACCATCGGCCGCACCACGGATCTGGACCACACCAACCCCTACCGGCGGCGGCCCGACCGCAGCCCGGCCGAACCCGGCCAAACCGCCCTCGGCAAACTCGCACCCCTCGCAAGGCCCGAACACCGATACAAAACCCACGGCCGGATCTCGGTCCGACAACCCGTGCCAGGCACCCTCGTCTGGCTCACCCGCTACGGCCAAGTACTGATCACCAGCGCCGCCGGCACCCAAGACCTCGGCACCACCCACTTCGCCCGAGCCGTCTGGCACGCCGCCCAACCCAACGGCGCCCACACCACCGCCGCCTAACCCTGCCCCGCAAGAACGCGTCAGGGCGTGGCCATGGGGTTGGCCGGGACTGTAATTTTAACGGTGTAACTCCTGAGACGAAGGAGACACCTGTGACTGACGTGACGAGTAGGGATGTGGCTGCTGCTGACGGGCAGGAGCTGTCGGCCAGCGATCAGCAGCTGGTGCGCGAGCTGACCGATCGGGCCCGGGCCAACGGGTTGCAGCTGACCGGTCAGGGCGGCTTGCTGGGCCGGCTGACGAAGATGATCGTCGAGGGCGCCCTGGAGGGTGAGATGGATGATCACCTGGGGTATGCCAAGCATGATCCGGTCGGCCGGGACGGCGGTAACTCCCGCAACGGCTACCGGGCCAAGACGCTGTTGACCGAAGCCGGGCCGGTTGATGTTTCGGTGCCGCGGGACCGGGACGGCAGTTTCGAGCCGACGATCGTGGCGAAGCGGCAGCGGCGACTGTCTGGGGTGGAGGACCTAGTGATCTCGCTGTCGGCGAAGGGACTCACGACCGGGGAGATTTCGGCGCACCTCGCCGAGGTGTATGGGGCGGAGGTGTCGAAACAGACGATCTCGACGATCACCGACCGGGTGATGGAGGGGCTGGCCGCCTGGCAGTCTCGTCCGTTGGACCCGGTGTATGCGGTGCTGTTCATCGACGCGATCCAGGTCAAGATCCGGGAGGGTGAGGTCTGCAACCGGCCGATCTACCTGGCCCTGGGTGTCACCGCCGACGGTGAGCGTGACGTGCTCGGCCTGTGGGCCGGTGAGCACGGCGACGGGGAAGGTGCCAAGTACTGGCTGCGAGTGCTGACCGAGATCAAGAATCGTGGCACCAACGATGTGTGCATGCTGGTCTGCGACGGGCTGACCGGACTCCCTGACGCGGTGTCGGCGGTGTGGGACAAGACGATCGTGCAGACCTGCATCGTGCATCTGCTGCGGAACTCGTTCAAATACGCCTCGAAGAAGGACTGGGGGTCGGTCGCCAAGGACCTGAAACCGGTGTATACCGCCGCCTCCGAGGCCGAAGCGCTGGACCGGTTCGCCGACTTCAGCTCCAAGTGGGAGAAGCGTTACCCGGCGATCATCCGGCTGTGGACCAACGCTTGGGCAGAGTTCGTCCCATTCCTGCAGTTCGACCGCGAAATCCGCACCGTGATCTGCACGACGAATGCGATCGAGTCGATCAACGCCCGACTCCGGCGAGCGGTCAATGCCCGCGGTCATTTCCCCACCGAGCAGGCAGCGCTGAAGTGCCTGTACCTGGCGATCATGAGTCTCGATCCGACCGGCCGAGGACGCAAACGCTGGACCAACCGATGGAAGGCAGCACTCAACGCCTTCGACATCACCTTCGACGGACGCCTATCCGCCGGACGCAACTAACCTCGGTGTTTCATGCGGTGGTTGCGACACCTGGGTTGAGAAGGGCGGAAGTGCCTGTCCTGTAAGGGAAAATGGGCTTGTCGAAGAGTCCAGGATCCCAAGTAGGAAGGCACTTCCAGGGTGAAGGGTAACAAGCGTCGCGGCAGACGGCCCAGGGTCAGCGCTGACGGCACCGGTGTGGTGTCTCATGCCGGGTTGGAGATGGTGCGGGAGTTGGCCGTCGATACCGGCCTGGTGGCGGCGTTGAACACCGCGTTGGCCGATACCTATCGGGGACCGTGGACCCATGCCCCGGGGCGGGTGCTGGCCGACCTGGCAGCCGCAGTCGCTGACGGGGCAACTGCTGTGTCGGGGATCGGCACGCTGGCCGATCGGGAAGACTTGTTCGGGCCGGTGGCCTCGATGCCGACCGCTTGGCGGGTGCTGGACCGGGTCGATGCCGACCATGTCGAGGCGGTGCGTCAGGCTCGGGCGATGGCGCGGGACCGGGCCTGGGCTGCCGGTGGCGGCCCCGACTTGGACCAGGAGTTGGTGATCGACTTCGATGCCTCGCTGCTGATCGCGCACAGTGAGAAGGAATCAGCCGAGCCGACCTGGAAGAAGACCTTCGGGTTCCATCCGTTGTTGGCGTTCCTGGACCGGCCCGAGATCGCGGGCGGAGAAGCTCTGGCCGGGCTGTTACGGCCGGGCAATGCCGGCTCCAACACCGCTGCTGATCATGCGGTGGTGCTGGACATGGCGTTGGCCAGCCTGCCCGAGCGGGTCCGGCCGCGGCCCACAGATCCCGGCTCGCCACGACTGTTGGCCCGGGCCGATGCGGCCGGTTCGACCCACGACTTCGCGCAGGCTTGCCGGGACCGGGGCGTCGGATTCTCTTTGGGCTATGGGATCCACTTCGGTGTCCAACAGATCGTCGATGTGATTCCCGAGCAGTGTTGGCATCCGGCCATCGAGGCCGACGGCAGCTTCCGCGATGGTGCCTGGGTGGCCGAGGTTACCGGCGCGGTCGACCTGTCGGGCTGGCCCGACCAGACCCGGTTGATCCTGCGGAAGGAACGACCCCATCCCGGCGCCCAACTGACCTTCGCCGACGCCGACGGGTTACGCGTGACCGGGTTCCTCACCGACACCGCCCCAGGGGTTGTGCCCGGCCAGGTCGCCGGGCTGGAACTGCGACACCGTCAACATGCCCGCGTCGAGGACCGGATCCGACAGGCCAAGGCCGCCGGACTACGGAACCTGCCCTGCCGCGGCTGGGACGAAAACGTCGCCTGGCTGGAGGTCGTGTTGATGGCCGCAGACCTGGTGTGCTGGACCCAACTGATCGGCTTCGCCGACTCCACTTCTCTGGGCCGTTGCGAGATCGCCACGTTCCGCTACCGAGTCCTCCACGTCGCCGCCCGGATCACCCACACCGCCCGACAAACCCGACTCCGCATCGACAAGACCTGGCGCTGGGCAGCCCAGATCGCCGACGGCTTCCACCGAATACGCGCCGCCTTCGACTAACCACTCGGCCCACCCCACCCGGCCAACCCAAGGACCCCGGAGAACCGCCACCGCAGCGCCAAGCGGTACATCATCGCGCCCCGACCCACTCCAAACACATCCCCGCACCAACCACACCGACACCATGATCAACTACCCACCGCATGAAAGAGGGAGGCTAACAAGATCAAAAATCAGTTACACCGAAAACTTGACAGACCCCGCCCGAAGAACGCGTCAGGGCGTGGCCATGGGGTTGGCCCTTCGACAAGCTCAGGGATCTGGTCCAGTGATCACGAACGGTCAGGGGGAGGACCGGTGATCATCAACGTCGGGGACCTCGTTCTGTGATCAAGATCGTGTGCCTCCCCGCAGTCGGGCAGAACCGTCGTCCCGCATGCGTAGTTCGTGGTGACCTTCGCGCAGGTGGAGTGGGAACAGCGTTCGAACAATGTCCGGCCGCCGCCGAAGTCGAACCAGTTGAGCGAATCGTGGTGAACCGGGCCGGACAGGTCAGCAGCCGTGGTCGAGCCACGACCCTTCGACAAGGCAACTTGCTAGCTGAGGGTGTCGGCGGCGACGTCGAGGAAATCCTGCAGGTGTTGCTGTCTGCGGTCCGTGGCGATGGCAAGCACAGTCGGCAGCGGGTCGATGTCGACGACGCTGCGATGCACGATCCCGGGCCGGGCGTAGTAGCGGGCGACGCTGCGGGGGAGGATCGCAATCCCTTCACCGGCAGCGATCAGTTCGAGTTTCTCCTCGATGGTGGCGAATCGGCGGGCGGCCGGATCCAAGATCAACTCGCCGGCCAGCTCGTTCGACTTGAGCCTGCGCCTGCCGGCCAGGCGATGCTGAGCCGGCAGGCACACGACCGTCGGATCGCTGCCGACCGGCACCGTACGCAGTCCGTCCGGATCGAACGGCTGGCGCAGATAGCCGACGTCGGCGCGGCCGTCCCGAACCGCCTCCGCTTGGTCGTACCAGTTCAGATGCAGCAATCGAATCTCTACCTCGGGGGCAACCTCGGCGAAGGCGCGCACCGCGCCGGAAACCCGAAGCCCGGGTGCGAATCCGACCACCAGCCGGGTCAGTCCGCGCGCCACCTCGTGTGCCCGCCGAGTGGCAGAGTCCGCGGCAGCGAGCACGCCGGCGGAGTCGGCGAAGAGCTGTTCTCCGGCCGGTGTCAGCTTCACCGAGCGGGTTGTTCGCGCCAGCAGCTCGCAGCCCAATTCTCGTTCCAGGGCACGGATCTGACGGCTCAACACCGGCTGCGCTATGAACAGTTGCTCGGCCGCTCTGCCGAAATGCCCGAACTCGGCAACAGCCCGGAAGTAGCGGAGCTTGCGCAGATCGAGATCCATGTCTGCAGGGTATCAATCTTCGGAGGAAGGTATTGGACGCCCGGCCGGGCGGGACGCAGGGTTGACTCCATGATCGTCATCACCGCACCGACCGGACAGATCGGTTCCCAGTTGATCAACAACCTTCTCGACTCCGACGAAGAACTCCGGCTGATCGCCCGCGATCCCGCCAAACTTCCCGAATCGGTACGTCGCCGGACCGAGATCATCGAAGGCTCCCACGGCGATCCCACCGTGGTGGACAAGGCGTTCAGCGGGGCGGACGCAGTCTTCTGGCTGTACCCGGCCGACCCGTACGCGCTCGATGTGCGCGCCGAGACGCTCGCCTTCACCCGCCCAGCAGCGGAGGCGATCGCCGCCCACGGCATCTCCCGAATGGTCGTCGTCTCGGCCGCCGGCCGCGGCTTCACCGAGCGAGCCGGCCTGCTCTCCAACGCCTGGGAGATGACCGATCTGCTGGCGAGCAGCGGAGCGCATCTGCGCGAGCTGGCGCTGCCCACATTCATGGACAACCTGCTTCGCCAGATCGACCCGATCGTGCATCACGGCTTCTTCTTCGATCCCAGCACCGGTTCGGATCGGCGGCCGATGGTCGCCACCCGTGACATCGCCGCGGTCGCGGCCGAGTTGCTGCTGGATCGCGGTTGGACCGGCCGTGCGGCTCGTCCGGTGTACGGGCCGCAGGACCTGACCCTGGACGAGATGGCGGTGATCATGTCGGAGGAACTGGACCGCCCGGTCCGCTACCAGCAGGTCCCGATCACGGCCTATCGCGGCCAGTTCCTCGAGCTCGGGTTCAGCGCCTCGATGGCCGATGCGATGGCCGAGATGGCGATCGCCAAGAACGACGGCGTGGACAGCTACCGGCCTCGTACGCCGGAATCGACCACCCCGACCAGTTTTCGCACCTGGTGCACCGAGGTCCTCAAGCCGAGTTGTCGATGAGTAGTTGGGCTATAGCGCAACTACCTTCTGACAAGTCGGTGGGTGTCAGGCGGTGACTTCGTGCAGCAGGCC
The DNA here is from genome assembly GCF_007362775.1 of Microlunatus elymi. Lineage (NCBI taxonomy): Bacteria > Bacillati > Actinomycetota > Actinomycetes > Propionibacteriales > Propionibacteriaceae > Microlunatus > Microlunatus elymi. Next base: position 3,696,266 of record NZ_CP041692.1, on the reverse strand, counting down.
GGTGTCAACGTCGAAGACGAAGCCGCGGACGTCCTCGCGGTGCGGCAGGAACGGCGAGGTACGGATGCGTTCCAGCGCGGCCTTGATGTTCTCCTCGCTGGCGCCGAACGGTTCCGGCTGCCACGGCGGCTCGACCCCGGTGGCGGCCTGCAGCTCGGCCCGGAACTCGACGTCGCTGAAGGTGGTCAACCCGCACTTGGTGTGCTGGATGATCATCACCGCGGTGGTGCCGAGCTTGTGCTGACTGATCGCCAGCGACCGGATGGTGTCCTCGGTGACCAGGCCGCCGGCGTCGCGGATCACGTTCGCGTCACCGAGGTGTACGCCGAGCGCCTGGACCGGGTCGATCCGGCAGTCCATGCAGGTGACGATGGCGACGTGGCGACTCGGTGCGCCGGCCAGACCGGGCTCGTACTGTCCGGCGTAGTCGCGATTGGCTTCGACAAGATGATCGATCTCAGACACGGCGACATGGTAGTGAGTTGGCCGACGGCCGCCGCCGCGAGGTCGACATCCGGCGGACAACGGTCAGGATCGGTCAGGATTCGAGAAGCGACTGTCGGTGCTGCTGACTAGCGTGAGCGGCATGGACCTGATCATTCATCAAAGCATGTTGCCGCACGAGGATGCCGACGCGTCGCTGGCGTTCTATCGCGACACCCTCGGCTTCGAGTTGCAGAACGACGTGGAGTACGGCGGAATGCACTGGCTGACCCTCGGCCCGCCAGGTCAGCCGGACAGCGCGATCGTGCTCTACCCCGTTGCCGCGACTCCGGGATTGACCGACCAGGAGCGGCGGACCATCGGCGACATGATGGCCAAGGGCACCTTCGCCAGCATCAATCTGGCCACCAAGGATCTCGACGCCACCTTCGAGAAGGTGCAGGCCGGTGATGCCGAGGTGGTTCAGGAGCCGACCGATCAGCCGTACGGGATCCGAGACTGTTCCGTCCGCGACCCGGCCGGCAATCTGATCCGGATCAAACAGCTGGACTGATCGCTCGGTCGTGGCACGATCTGACGGGTGAGGAGTGCACCGGGTGGAGCCCGCGGAAAATCTGGTCTACCTGATCAACGCCGGCGCGACTTGGCGCTGCTGCGCCGGGTCCGCGACCGGATGGATCGCGAGTACGCCCAGCCGCTGGACGTCGAGTCGCTGGCCCGCGGCGTCGGCATGTCGGCCGGGCACCTGAGCCGGGAGTTTCGCCGCGCGTACGGGGAATCGCCGTACTCCTACCTGATGACCCGGCGGATCGAGCGGGCGATGGCGTTGCTGCGCGGTACCGACCTGAGCGTCACGGACATCTGCTTCACCGTCGGCTGCTCGTCGCTGGGCACCTTCAGCACCCGCTTCACCGAGTTGGTCGGGATGCCGCCGAGCCGTTATCGCGTCGAGGCCACCGGCGTGATGGCGGGAGTGGCGCCGTGCGTGGCCAAACAGGTGATGCGGCCGATCAGGAACGGCACGCCGCGGGACGAACAGTCGATCAGGAGTAGTGCTGCTGCAACGCCGTCCGATAGCGCTCGCTGATCAGCTGATGGGCCTCCAGGTCGGCGGCCGTCGGCTCGATCTCGCGCGTCACCGGCACCTTCCAGTCCGGCAGTTGCCCGGTCAGTGCCCACGCGGCCTGCCGAGCGGCACCGACGGCGACGCTTTCGAACGGTTCGGTGACGGTGATCGGGCGTCCCATCACGGCTGCAGCGATCGCCTGCACCGCCGGCGACTGGGCCGCGCCGCCGGTCAGGGTGACGCGCGTGACCGGGGTGGTCTGTTCGGCCAGCACCTCGATCCCGTACGCGAGACTCCACAGCACGCTCTCGATCGCAGCCCGGGCGAGGTTGGCCGGGGTCAGGTTGGATCGGGTGATACCGAGCAGTTCACCGGTCGCCTGCGGCAACGGTGGCGTCCGCTCGCCCTCCAGGTACGGCATGAACGTCAGACCCTCGGCACCGGCCGGTGCGGACATCGCCAGCGCGCTGAAGTCGGTCAGATCGACCCGCAACAGGGCGGCGGTCGCCTCGAGATTGCGGGCGCAGTTCAGCGTGCAGACCAGCGGCAGGAAACGTCCGGTCGCGTCGGCGAAGCCGCAGACCGTGCCGGTCGGCTCATGACTCTGCCGGTCCGCCCGGGTGTAGGCGGTGCCGCTGGTGCCGAGACTGACGATCGCCTCGCCGCTGCCGACGCCGAGGGCCAACGCGCCGGCCATGTTGTCGCCGGTGCCGGGCGCTATCGCGATCCCGTCCGGGGTCCGGCCGACGATCTCGTCCGGCGCGGCGACGCGGGGGAGATTCAGGTCGTGGCCGATCGCCAGCTCGACCAGGTCGTGCCGATAGCGGTTGGTGGTCGCGTCGAAGTAGCCGGTGCCGGAGGCGTCGCCGCGGTCGGTGACCGGATCGAACGAGCCTCCGCCGAGCTTCCAGGTCAGATAGTCGTGCGGCAGCATCACCGTCCGGGTGCGCTCGGCGTTGGCCGGCTCGACCCGGCGCAGCCAGCGCAGCTTGGTCACGGTCACCGAGGCGACCGGAACCGTACCGAGCTGCCGGGCCCATTCGGCGCGGCCGCCGAGTTCCTCGATCAGGTCGACGGCATCCGGGGCGGACTTGTTGTCGTTCCACAGCATCGCGTCCCGGACCAGCGTGTCGTTCTCGTCCAGGGTGACCATGCCGTGCTGCTGGCCGCCGACCGCGATCGCCTCGACGCCTGCCAGCAGCGCCGGGTCGGCGGTCGCCTCTCGATAGGCGCGCCACCAGGCGTCGGCCGACACCTCGGTGCCGTCCGGATGCGACGCCCGGCCCGACCTGACCACAGCTCCGGTCTCGGCGTCGGCGACGACCACCTTCACCGACTGGGTGGAGCTGTCCACGCCGGCCACCAGCGTCATCCGTTCGCCTCTCCGTTCAGTCGTCCTCGGGTGCGACCATCAGCGGGAGTCCCCGTTCGCGGAACGGACGCAGCTGCTGGTCGTCGACCTCGCCGGCGAACGCCAGCTCGTCGATCTCGTCGATGCTAGCGAACTGGACGAAGGCGCTCTTGCCGGCCGCCGAGGCGTCCGCGATCGCGATCACCCGACGGCCGACCAGGGTCTCGGCCCGGCTGACCGCGGCGCCCGCGGGCGAGTGGTCGGTCAGCCCGTCGGTGCTGCTCACCCCGGCCGCGCAGACCACGCTGATGTCGGTACGCAGCCGGTTCAGTTCGGAGATCGCCCAGTCACCCTCCTGGCCGCCGGAGTGCGGACTGACCGTGCCGCCGATGTTGTAGACGCGCAGATTGGCCGATCGCGGGCTGCGGCTGCGGGACAACACGATCGCGGCGTCGAGGAAGTTGGTCACCACGGTCAGCCCGTCCGATTCCGGCGGGTCGGCGGCGATCGCCTCGGCCAGCCCGAGCGCCGGTGCGCCGGTGCCGATCAGCAGCGTGCCCTGCCGCGGCAGTTGTTGCCACAGCCGCCGGCCGAAGCCGGTGTAGCGGGGGCCGGGTCGTCCGGACAGCTGAGTCGCCGGCGCGGGCTGCACCGGCACCGCACCGCCGTGCACCCGGACCAGTCGGCCGTGCTGCTCCATGGCTCGCAGGTCGCGTCGTACGGTCTCGGGTGCAACGCCCAGCCGGGCCGCTGCCTGCACGACCTCGACCCGGCCGTCGGCGCGCAGCCAGTCGGCGAGCTGCTGGTGCCGTTCGCGCGCCGGCCCGCGGCCGGTGGCCGATGCCTTCTCCATGATCATTTCCCCGTCGGTGCCCGTCGCGCCGGCTACTTGACGGCTCCCATCGCCAGTCCGCGGACCAACCGTTTCTGCGCCACCCAACCGGCGATGATCACCGGCAGCACCGCAATCGTGGACGCCGCCGACAGCACCGCCAGGAACTGCCCGCGACCGTCGACGAAGCTGCCCAGGAAGGGCGGCGTCGTCCGAGCGACCACGGCGGTCAGCAGGTTGGCCAGGAAATACTCGTTCCAGGCGAAGATGAAGCAGATCAGTGCCGCCGCTGCGGCGCCCGGCGCCACGATCGGCAACGAGACCCGCCACAATTCACGGTTGTAGGACGCTCCGTCGATCTGAGCCGCCTCGACCACCGCGTACGGGACCTCGGCGAAGAACGATCGCATCATCCAGATCGCCAGCGGCAGATTCATGCCCAGGTAGAGGATGCCCAGCGTCCACAGGTTGTCCAGCCCGCCTATCACTCGCAGCAGCAGGAAGACCGGGATGATCGAGGCGGCCACCGGCATGAACTTGGTGGAGATGAAGAAGAACAGCAGATCCTGCCAGCGTTTCACCCGGCGCACCGACAACGCGTACGCGGCCGGGATGGCCAGCAGCATCACCACGACCGTGGACCCGATCGACACTGCCGCTGAGTTGGCCAGATAGAGGCCCATTCCGCGATCGAACACGGTCGCGTAGCGGTCCAGGGACAACGAGGTGATGAAGGTCGGCGGGAACTGTGCCGCGGCCTGCTCGGTCTTGAAGCTGGTGAACAGCATCCACAACACCGGGAAGAAGAACAGGAACACCAGCACCCAGGTCAGTGCGGTGATCCCGACCCCGCCGATCTTGCGGCGGGTGAAACGGCTGGTCCCGGACGTCCTTCGGGTGGACGCGGCAGTGGCAGGCCGGGTCGATTCGGCGGTCGCGGTCATCGTCCGCCACCTCCTTCCTCGGTGAACACTCTGAACATCGTGCGCAACGCGATGGTGGAGACGACCAAGGTGACGATCACCGTGACCACGCCGTACGCCGCCGCCTCGCCCACCTGCTGGCCGATGAAGGCTCGTTCGTAGAGCAGGTAGGACAACGTCTTGGAGTGACCGGCGCCCTTGGTCATGATGTTGACCGGATCGAACACCTGGATCATCAGCACGGTGCCGAGCAGAGTGGCCAGCTCCGCGTAGGTCCGCAGATGCGGCAGGGTCATCGTCCGGAAGATCCGGAACGGCCCGGCACCGTCCACCTGCGCCGCCTCGAGCACCTCACCGGACTGCGACTGCAGGCCGGCGAGCAAGATCAACATCATGAACGGGGTGTACTGCCACGTCAGCACCATGGTGATGGTGACGCCGGGGAAGTCGGTGTTCCAGGACACCGGTGGGATGCCGACCAGGCCGAAGGCCCAGTTGATCATCCCGACGTTGGCGTCCAGCAGCGACCACTTCCAGATCAACGCCGAGGCGGCCGGCATCACCAGGAACGGAGTGATCAACAACGTCCGGGCGACGGCCCGGCCGACGAACTTGCGATCCAACAACATCGCGAAGATCAAACCGAGCACCAGCGAGATGATCACCGACGAGCCGACGATCACCACCGTGTTCAGCAGAGCCGGGAGGAAGGCGCCGTTGCGGATGACGGCAACGTAATTGTCGAAGCCGGCAAAGGATCTGGCGTCCGGCCGGGCCAGATTCCAGTTCTGGAATGAGTAGTAGATGGTGACCAGGAAGGGCGCCTGGGTGACAACGATCGCCACGATGAAGGCTGGCAGCACCAGCTTGCGGCCGAATCTGCGTTCACCCTGCTCGGCCTGTCCGAGCGGGGGAGTGGCGTTCCTCGTCTTCGCCTTGCTCGGTGCCACACCGGAGGCGGCGGCTGCGGTGCTCACTTGGATGCCTCCTTCTTCTGGATGTCGCCGGCGACCTGGGCGATCTTCTGTCCCTTCGCCAAGGCCTGCTGGACCGTCTGGCCGCCGGAGAAGGTGTTGGCGATCTGCTGCGAGGTCTGGTTGCCGACGTCCTGGAATTCGGGGATACCGACGAACTGGATTCCGGTCCAGGGCTGCGGGTCGACGCCCGGCTGCTTGGGGTTGACCGACTTCATCGTCTCGGCGGTGATGTCGGCGAAGGCGCTGCTGGCCTGTTGGTACTTCGGGTTGTCGTAGAGCGACTGCCGGGTGCCGGGCGGCACCCTGGTCCAGCCGAGCTGCTGGCCGACCAGGTCCTCGTACTGCTTCGAGGTGGCCCACTTGACGAATTCCCAGGCTGCCTTCTGGTGTTGGGATTCTGCGTTGATGCCGAGGTTCCAGGACCACAGCCAGCCGGAGGACTTCGTCTTGTTCACCGGGGCGGCGACGTAGCCGACCTTGCCGGCCACCGGGCTGCCCTTGGCCTCCAGCGTGCCGGCGGCCGAGGTGGCGTCGTACCACATCGCGGCACGACCCTGCTGGAACAGGTTCAGGCACTCGGTGAAACCGAACGACGCGGGGTCGCGCTCCCCGGAGCTCTTGATCGTGTTGACGTAGAAGTTGACCGCGTCGGTGAAGCCGGGCTGGTCCACCTGGGCATCCCATTTCATGTTGTACCACTGGCCGCCGAAGGTGTTCACCACCGTGGTCAGGGGAGCGAACATCTCGCCCCAGCCGGGCTTGCCACGCAGGCAGATCCCGGCTCGATCCTGGTCCGGGTTCTTGATCTTGTTCGCCAGTTCGGCGACCTGCTGCCAGGTCGGATGATCCGGCATGGTCAGTCCGGCCTGGGCGAAGAGATCCTTGCGATACATCAGGAACGAGGACTCGCCGTAGAACGGCATTGCATACAAGTGGTTGTTGTAGCTGACGCTCTGTCGGACCGGTGCGAAGAAGTCGTTGACGTCGTAGCTGCTGTCGGAGTTGGCGAGATCGGTGAGGTCGTCCAGCCACTTGTTCTGGCCCCAGATCGGCACCTCGTAGTTGCCGACCGTCATCACGTCGTACTGTCCGCCCTTGGTGGCGACGTCCTTGGTGGTGGCGTTGCGAAGATCATTTTCCTCCATCATGATCACGTTGACCTTGATGTCGGGATGCTCTTTGGTGAACTCCGGCAGCAACTGGGCCAGATCCTGCATCTGCGGGTTGTTGACGCTGGCCAGGGTGATGGTGGTGACGCCGGGCTTGTTGCCGAGGTTGCCGAAGCCGGCACAGCCGGAGACCGTCAGCGCCAGGAAGAGTACGGCGACCAGAGCGGTCAGCCCCGCTCTCGCGCGCCGCCGGTTGTGGCCGGTACCCCGAATGGTGTGCATGGTCGCCCCTCTCGTCGCTGAGTCGCATCCAGTGCACAGACGAGCAGGGATCGCACCCTGCCGACCGAGGTTGAGCCCGGTCTTGGAACGCCTGCGATCCGGACAGTACTGCATCGACCGATGCCCGGTCCAGAGTGTTTGGTGCCGATTTTGGTCGAAAATGTTGCCCGGTTGCGGCATCTTGATGCCCGAGTGTGATGAACTGTCGTACGCTTGCTCGCAAATCCGACGGACGGAGCGGGCGATGGTGTCGACACCGACAATCCCCCGCGGCGGCGCGATGTATCCGCCGCAGCGGCAGCAGGCGATCACCGAGCTGCTGCTGGCCGAGGGACGTCGGGTGAGTGTCGGCGCGATCGCGGATCGACTGCGGGTGGGTGCCGAGACCGTCCGTCGTGATCTTGATCTGCTGGAACGTCGAGGTCTGCTCCGCCGAGTACGCGGTGGTGCGGAGTTGGTGGAGTCGTTGCCCTTCGAACGGGCGTTGGCGGCACGGCACGCCGACCAGGCCGCGGAGAAGCGGGCGATTGCCGACGCCGTGATCAAGGAACTGCCGGCCGAAGGTGTGGTCGTGCTGGACTCCGGGTCACTGACCTACGTGGTGGCCGAGCGAATGCCGACGGACCTGCCGCTGGTCGTGGTCACCAACAATCTTCCCGCTGCGGCACTGCTGGCCGGTCGGCCCAAGGTGACGGTGATGACCTTGCCGGGCATGATCCGCGGCCTGACTCAGGCGTCGGTGGACGGTTGGACCACCCGACGACTCGAGACGGTCAGTGCCGACCTGGCGATCGTCGGGGTGAACGGCCTGACCCCCGGGCTCGGGCTGACTACCACCAACCCGGAGGAGGCAGCGGTCAAGCGCGCCATGCTGTTGTGCGCCCGCCGCCGTCTGGTTCCCGTCGTGTCCGCCCGCATCGGCCGGAATTCCTTTTGCAGCTTCGCATCCGTCAATGAGGCGGACAAGATCATCACCGACCCCGCCGCGGCACCCGAGACCGTCGCCGACCTCCGCGTCGCCGGCCCGGAAGTCCACGTCGTCGACCAGGACGACATCACCTGACTTGTCTCAGCTGCAGGCGAGCGAGGTGTGGCGCGTTTGGCCGCCGTCCTCGGCCACTAGCTGCGCCACGAGAACTGCCGAGGGCCGGTCGCGAGTCGTCTGAGGGTGGCGAGCGAGGAGAGGGACAGGATGAGTGCCATCCAGAACGTGTAGTAGACACCGATGGCGAGGGCGAAGACGAAACCGGTCACGCCGATGACGTCGCCGGAACCGTCCGCGACCACGGTGCCGGCGGCACCGATGATCAAATAGCAGAACGTGGCAATCAGGCCGCAGCCTATCGGCAAGCAGCCGGGTTCGGCCCCGAAACAGGGCGGACCGCGGCGCCGACCTGGTTGGATGCAGACGTGACCTTCGAGGTGGTGTACCTGGCCCGGCACGGGCAGACGGAGTGGAATCAGCAGGGCCGCCGGCAGGGCGGCCTGGACTCCCCGCTGACCGCGGCCGGACGACAGCACGCCGCCGACCTGGCGGCGCTGGCGAAAAGTCTGGAGGTTGACCTCGTTGCCAGCAGTCCGATCGGTCGAGCTCGGACAACGGCAAAACCATCTGCTGATGCGCTGGGGCAGAGCGTCCAGATCGTCGACGAGTTGGCCGAAGTTGATCATGGAGCGATGGCCGGGCTGACCACGCCGGAGGTCGACGTTCGGTTCCCCGGTGCGCTGGAACGGCGCCGGTCGGACAAGTACCGCTGGCGATTCCCTGCCGGCGAGAGCTACGCCGACGCCGAGATACGGGCCGCGGCGGCCCTGGAGTTGATTGCCGAGCTCGGCACCCGTCGACCGTTGATCGTCTCGCACGAGATGATCGGCCGGATGCTGCTCAAGAATCTGATCATGACCACGCCGGAGGTCGCACTGTCCGTGCAGCAACCGCACCACGTGGTCTTCCGGGTGGATCCGGCAAAGCGGCTGGTGGAGGAATTGGCGACCACCTGACGTCGGTACGCGGCCGGTCGGTTTGTCCTGGTGTGCTCCGGTGGCGGAAGATTGCCCGGTGAACGAGAAGCGGTACGGCTCCGGTGACGATTCCTCCTCTCCCGGACGGCCACCACGTGGCCGGGGCAGCGGAGGCCAGCGGCGTACCGGTGGCGGCTCCGCGGGCAGCGGACGATCCGGTTCCGGTCGAGGGGGATCGCGCGGCAGCGCTTCCGGCCGGGCAAGCTCGGGCCGCGACGGTCAGGATCGTCGAGGTGGTTCGTCAGCCGGTCGCGGTGGGTCGTCGACCGGTCGTGGCGGACCGAACCGTGATCGTGGCGCGTCCGGAGGCCGCGGCGCGTCCTCGTCGGCGCGGAGCGGCGGCAGCGGCAAGTTCGAGGGCCGACGGCCGGCAGGTCAGCGGCGCAGTCAGGAGCGGGATCAATCCGGTCGCGATGACTGGCGGCGTCGTGATCGTGATCAGCAGCCAAGCGGACGCGACAGCCGCGGTCGCGATGATCAACAGCGACCGGCCAGGTACTCCGACGACCGACGGACCGGCCGCGGCGAACGCGCCGGCGGCTACCGAGCCCAGGATCGCAACCAGCGTCGCACCGAGCCACCGAACCAAGATCAACGTGGTCGTGATGATCGTGGTCGTGATGATCGTGGTCGTGATCAACGTGGTCGTGATCAACGTGGTCGTGACTATCGTGGCGGTGGTGATCGCGGTCGTGAGGATCGTGGTCGTGATCAACGTGGTCGTGATCAACGTGGTCGTGACTATCGTGGCGGTGGTGATCGCGGTCGTGATCAACGTGGTCGCGACTATCGTGGGCGCGATGATCGGGGTCGTGAACAACGTCATGATCAACAGCGCCATGATCATCGCGATCACCGTGGCCGCGGGGACGCCGATCGTGAGGAGCGCCGGATCCCGCCGGGATTGGAAGCCAAGCCGGACGAGCCGCACATCCCCGAAGGCACCGACATCCGCAAGCTGGACCGAAGCGTACGGGCCGAGCTGCGCAGCCTGCCGAAGGACCTGGCCGAGATCGTCGCCGGCCATCTGTTGCTGGCCGGAGAACTGATCGACACCGATCCGGAACGCGCGTACGCCCACGCCGAGGCCGCCCGCCGACGCGCCGCCCGGCTGCCCATCGTACGTGAGGGAGCGGCCGAAACCGCTTATGCAGCAGGGAAGTTCGACGTCGCGCTGGGCGAGTATCGGGCGCTGCGACGGATGACCGGCTCGGCCGACTACCTGCCGGTGATGGCCGACTGCGAGCGGGCCCTGGGCCGGCCGCAGCAGGCGTTGCGGTTGATCAAGGAGGCAGCAGGGCAGCCGATGGATCCGGCTTCCTCGATCGAGTTGCGGATCGTCGAAGCCGGTGCCCGACATGATCAAGGTCAGACCGCCGAGGCCGCCCGGCTGATGCGGGCCACCCTGGCCGGACTGGGCAGGCAGGCAGCCGACCCGTCGATGCGTCTGCCGGTGGCCCGACTGCAGTACGCGTTGGCTGACGTCCTGCTCGACCTGGAGGATCCCGTCGGCGCGCAACGGGCGTTCGCCCGCGCTGTCGAACTCGACGATGACGGGGCCACCGATGCGCAGGAGCGGTTGGATCAGCTGAACGGGCTGCAGATCACCTTCGACGACAGCGACGACGGTGACGATGACAGCGACCACGACAGTGACGACGACCTCGATTCGACCGGCGACGAGGATGACGGCGGATCCGACGAAGGAGAACCGCGTGCTGATTGATCGCTACGACTCCGCTCTTTTCGATCTTGACGGGGTGATCTACCTCGGCCCGCAGCCGGTGCCCGGAGCGGCGGAGGCTCTCGACCGGCTGCATGATCACGGCGTACGCATCGGCTACGTCACCAACAACGCGGCCCGCACCCCGGCCGCCGTGGTCGACCAGCTTCGCGGCTTCGGCATCGCCTGTGAGGAAAGCGATGTCGTCACATCGGCGCAGGCGGGCGCCCGGGAACTGCTGGATCGCTTCGGTCCCGGTGCACGGGTGCTCGCCGTCGGCGGCGACGGGCTGCAGACCGCACTGGACGAGGCCGGCCTGGTCAGGGTCGACAGTGCCGATGATCATCCGGTCGCGGTGATCCAGGGATACCACCCCGACCTGAGCTGGCAGGCGATCACCGAGGCCGCGCTGGCCATTCGGCAAGGCGCCTTCTGGGTGGCCACCAACACCGATCCGACTCGGCCGACCGAGCGGGGCCTGGTGCCCGGCAACGGTGCCGCTGTGGCGGCCGTGCGCGCGGCTGTCGAGGTCGATCCGGTGGTCGCCGGCAAGCCCTACCGGCCGTTGATGGAGGAGACCGTACGACGGCTCAAGGCGGATCGGCCGATCTTCGTCGGCGACCGGATCGACACCGACATCGCCGGTGCCGGAAATCTGGACATCGACAGCCTGCTGGTGCTCACCGGATCGCACGGACCGGTGCAGTTGTTCTCCGCGATGGGCATCGAACGACCGACCCATCTCGGCGCCAGCGTCGCCGACCTGCTGCTGGCCGAACGCGTGGCCGAGCAGACCGGCGAGGACAAGGTCGCGGTCGGCGACATCGAGGCCTCGATCGACCGGCAGCAGCAGCTGCGGCTGTCCCGTGAGCCGGCCGACGACGAGTTGCTGGACGCGATCTGGGCAGCGGCCAAACTGCTGTGGCAGTGTGCCGACGCGGATCTCCCGGTGTCCGGCCTGGAGTTGGCCGGCCGGCTGAGCAATCGGCTGGATTCGCACCACTGACCGAGGTTGGGAGGACCTCTGATGACCAACCTGGCAGCCTTGGCCGAGGAGCTGATCGCCGCCCAGAAGGCGAATCGGGAGTTGTTGCAGCGCAGCGTCGGCGCCGAGCTGGAGAAGTCGCTGGTGCGGCTCGGCCTGGCCCGGATCGCCGACGTCGATCAGCTGCGCGGGGAGGTCGCGGGGCTGCGCGATGAGGTGGCCGGTTTGCGCGCCGAACTGACGCAGCTGAAGAAGGCCCAACGCAAGAAAGCCCAACGCAAGAAGGCACAATCCAAGAAGGCACACCACCACAGCAAGGGAGCAGCATGAGCGAGCCGACTGCCGCACCGGAGCCGCCGCACACCGGCGAGCTCGCGGTCGATCAGGCACTGGAATCCCTTCCTGGGTTGGCATCCAGCCCGCTCGACGAGCATCATGATCGGCTGGCCCGCGTGCACGAGGAGTTGCATCGGGCCCTCAACGCCGAACATTCCGCCGACCAGGGCGGCGCCTGATCAGCAGGCTGGATGTCGAGCTGGCTGCCCGAGGACTCGCCCGATCCCGCAGCCACGCTCGGGAACTGATCGATCAACGCCTGGTGCTGGTGAACGGATCGGTTGCCGGCAAGGCGTCCCAGCAGATCGCCGAGCATGATCAACTCGAGCTCACCGAACACGATCCGTACGTGTCCCGGGCCGCGTACAAGCTGATCGGCGCGCTTGACGATCTCGGCCTCAGCGTGCCCGCCCGGGTGCTGGACGCCGGCGCCTCCACCGGCGGATTCACTCAGGTGCTGCTGGAACGCGGCAGCGCCGAGGTGATCGCGATCGACGTCGGACATGATCAACTGCATCCGTTGCTGCGGCAGGATCCGCGGGTGATCCCGTACGAGGGTCACAACCTGCGTGATCTTGATCTCGACCTGCTCGACCGCCGGCCGGTCGAGCTGGTGGTGGCCGACGTGTCGTTCATCTCGCTGACGCTGCTGCTCGGCCCGCTGACCTCCGTGATCGGATCGGGCGGACGGCTGTTGACCATGATCAAACCGCAGTTCGAGGTCGGCCGGGAACGTCTCGGCAAGGGCGGCGTGGTGCGCACCGATGCGCTGCGACGAGCCGGGGTACAAGCCGTCGTTGAGGCGGCCGCGACCATCGGCTGGCATCCGCAAGCAGCGGCCCGCAGCCGCCTGCCGGGACCGGCCGGCAACGTGGAGTACTTCGTCTGCTTCGCATCGCGTCCGCCGGCGCCCGGAGTCATCGACGGCTTGTTCGATCAGGACCCCGCCGGCCGCTGATCCTGCGGCCCGCAGGCGGTGTCCGAGCCACGCCTTATGCTGTCACCCGTGTTGGGCAGAGCTGAGCAGGAGGCGCCGACCGCCAGGAGCGGCATCCGGCGGGTCGCCGTGCTCACCCACACCGGGCGCGACGAGGCGGTCAAGGCGGCCAGCCGGCTGATCAACGGTCTGTCCGCCGCCGGCATCGTCTGCGTGCTGCCGTCGGCCGACATCGCCCATCTCAAGCTGTCCCGATCCGATCCGTCCATCGAGATGCTGCCGGAGGCCGATCCGATCATCGGCCTGGACACGCCCGAGGTGCCGCAGATCGAGTTGCTGGTGGTGCTCGGCGGTGACGGCACCATCCTGCGCGGCGCGGAGTGGGTGCTGGCCTCCGACGTGCCGCTGCTCGGGGTGAATCTGGGCCACGTCGGCTTCCTGGCCGAGGCCGAGTCCAGCGAGATCGACCTGATCGTCGAGACCGTCGTCAACCGCAGTTTCCGGGTGGAGGAGCGGTCCACCATCGACGTCCGGATTCTGTCGCCGCTCGATCCGTCCGGTGCCGAGCGGGTGGAGTGGAGTTCGTTCGCGATCAACGAGGTGACGATCGAGAAGGCGGCCCGGGAGCGGATGCTCGACCTGATGGTCGAGATCGACGGCCGGCCGCTGTCTCGGTGGTCGTGTGACGGGGTGCTGGTGTCCACCCCGACCGGCTCCACCGCGTACGCGTTCTCCGCCGGCGGGCCGGTGATCTGGCCCGGGGTGGACGCGATGCAGGTGCTGCCGCTGAGCGCACATGCCTTGTTCGCGCGGCCGATGGTGCTGAGCCCCCGGTCGCGGGTGCTGGTGGAGATGTTGGACGGGATGGCGCCGGAGGCCGTGGTCTGGTGCGACGGCCGCCGATCGACCGTGCTGAAGCGCGGGATGCGGGTCGAGGTGGTGCAGGGCAGGCATCGACTCCGGCTCGCCCGGCTGTCCGAGGCGCCCTTCACAGACCGGCTGGTGCACAAGTTCGGCTTGCCCGTGGCGGGCTGGCGCGGCGGTGCGGAAGCCAGGCACCGGCAGTCGCGCGGGGAGGACTGATGCTCTCCGAACTGCGGATCTCCGACCTGGGGGTGATCAGCGAGGCGACGCTGGAGTTGGACCCAGGGCTGACCGTGGTGACCGGCGAGACCGGTGCGGGCAAGACGATGATCGTCAGCGGGATCGACCTGCTGCTCGGCGGCAAGGCCGACACCGGAGCGATCCGAGCCGGCGCCGAGCGGGCTCGGGTCGAGGGAGTGTTCCGCGTCGCCGACCAGGAGCTGGCCGCGGCGGTGGCGGAGGCCGGCGGCCGGGTCGAGGATGACGAATTGCTGGTGGCACGGCATCTGACCGCGGCCGGTCGCAGCCGGGCCTACCTCGGCGGCGCTCAGGTGCCGGCCACGCTGTGCGGCGAGGTCACCGGCGAACTGGTCACGGTGCACGGCCAGTCGGAGCAGATCCGGCTCGGTCGCTCGGACCGGCAGCGGGAGATCCTGGACCGCTTCGCCGGGGCGAAGTTGGCCAAGCTGCTGACCTCGTACGGGCACGACTACGCCGAGCGTCGGGCCGCGGTCGCCGAACTGGACGAGTTGCGGCGCAACGCGCAGCAACGGGCCCGCGAGATCGACCTGCTCAAATTCGGGCTGGACGAGATCTCCGCCGTCGAGCCGCAGCCGGGCGAGGATCAGGCGCTCGCCACAGAGGCCACCCGGCTGCAGGCCGCAGATGATCTTCGGCTGGCCGCCACCACCGCGATGGTGGCGATCACCGGCGACGACGACGATCCGGCCGGCGACTCGGGTGCGTTGTCGGCGATCGGCCGGGCGCGCAAGGCCACCGAGCAACTGGCCGAGCTGGACCCGGACGCGGCCGAGCTGGCGCAACGAGTGGCCGAGGTGAGCTATCTGCTCACCGACGCGGCCGCCGACCTGAGTCGTTATCTGGACGGGTTGGAGTCCGAGCCGGGCCGGCTGGAGCTGATCGCCGAACGGCGTTCCCAGTTGGCAGGGCTGACCCGCAAGTACGGCAGCAGCGTGGACGAGGTGCTGGCCTGGGGAGCCGACGCCGCCCGGCAACTGGCCGAGTTGGAGACCGGCGACGACCGGATCGGCCAGTTGGAGAATCGGATCGCCGAGTTGGACGTTCGGCTGGACGAGCAGGCGACCAAGATCACCAAGCTGCGACGGACCGCGGCGCAGAAGTTGATCAAGCAGGTGCTGACCGAGTTGGCCGCGTTGGCGATGCCGCACGCCCGGCTGGAGTTCGCGCTGTCCGCCGCCGACTACGGTCCGTACGGGCGTGATCAGGTGGAGTTGCTGTTCAGTGCCAACCCCGGCAGCGAACCGCGCAATCTGGCCCGGGTCGCCTCCGGCGGCGAGTTGTCCCGGGTCCGGCTGGCGCTGGAGGTCGTGCTGGCCGGCAACGGTGACGGCGGCACGTTCGTGTTCGACGAGGTCGACGCCGGCGTCGGTGGCAAGGTGGCGGTGGAGATCGGCCGGCGGCTGGCGCGGTTGGCCGACCACTCACAAGTGATTGTTGTGACCCATCTGGCGCAGGTGGCAGCCTTCGCCGATCGGCATTACGTGGTGGCGAAATCCGACGACGGTCAGGTCACCACCAGCGGGGTGACCCGAGTGATCGACGGCGCACGATCGGCGGAGCTGGCTCGGATGATGGCCGGCCTGGAGCAGACCGAGAGCTCGATCGCTCACGCCGAGGAACTCCTCGCCGAGGCCGGCCAGACCCGAGGTCAGACCTCCAGCTGATCGGGATGCGGGAAGTCCGGCCGCGCGGCCGACGGGCGGTCCAGGTAGAACCAGCAGGTGGAGGCGATGTCGTCGGTGAGCGGCTTGTAACGGCCGCCCGACATCCAGCCCAGCGCCTGGATGTCGACCCGCAGGTCCTCGGTGAAGGTGACCGGGTCCGGCACGTGCCAGCGATACATGCCGAAGCGGTGCTGACTGGCGTACAGGCCGTCGGGCGGAAGAATCTGCGGCAGTCCCAGGTAGGGCGTGCTGAAGGCGGTGTAACCGTGGCCGGGGACGTCGAAATTCCACGCCCCGCCGAAGTAGTCCTCGGTGCCGGTGCCGGCGATGGTCGGGAACTCGTCGTCGCCGTCGAGGTAGAACTTGATCTCGCCCTCGCCCCACCAGCCGGGTGAGTTCACGCCCCAGGCCAGATAGGTGCCGACGTAGTGGCCGCGGCCCTCGATCCGGTCGAGGATCGGGTGAGTTTGCCGGGCCGGCAGCGGATTGCTGCGGCGGAACTGGGCGTGCAGGTACCCCGCGTCGGCGACATCGACGTCGACCTCGTAGGTGATCTGGAAGTAGACGATCACGTCGGTCTCGGACAGGTTTTCCAGGGTCAGCCGGGCGGAGGATCGAAACGGCATCGGCCAGTACGAGTTGAAGCCGCCGTTGGGGTTGGCCGCGATCATCTGCGAGGAGACCTGGGCGAAACGGCCCCAACCGCTGACGAAGAAGTCACCGACCGGAGTCTCGATCGCCGGCTCGTCGGAGCCGTCCCAGAAGGCGCGCAGGGCCAGCGTGCGCCAGTTGTCGGTGTGGGTGGTCAGCCAGATGTGGGTGATCCGCCCGGGGCCGTCGATGTTGGCCAAGTCGAAGGTCTCGTGTGCCTTGATCCGGACCGACGGCGACACCTTCCAGCCCTTGCCGAGGTCGCGGGCCGCCTGCGCCCCGGTGCCCTCGGTCGCCATCGCGCCGGCCCCCTTGGCCCCGGTGAAATTCTCCGGCGAGATCGAACGCGTGGTGCTGCTGCGCAGCGCGGCAATGTCGGTCATGCAAGGCTCCTCGACGAGTCGGAATGGCAGCCGCTCACGCTATCGCGTCCCGCAGAGCCAATGCCAGCGGTGGTGCGGTACCAGGCCCTTCGACAAGCTCAGGGCCCTCCGGTCGGGTTGGGCGGTCGCGTGCGGTTCATGCCCTTCGACAGGCTCAGGGCCCTTGGCGAGAGTCCGGCGACAACCTCAAGACCGATGCGAGGATCCGCCGCGCCACGACAGGCAACCGAAGGCACAGAGTCTCCGCGCAAACGCAACCTATGCACGCCCGTCGAGCGCCCCAGCGCGAGACCGCGCCCGCAGCGCAGCGGAGGGTGCGCGGCGACGCATCTATGGAGGTGCCCACGCCCGGGGGTGCGGGCTCCGGTAGTCGACCCCCGGAGTGACCTACAGCACCCGGGCCGCGGCAGCGGCACAAACCGGACGTAATCAAAAGCCTGGAATGATGGGGGCGCGATGAAGGTTCCCTCTGTCTTGCGCCGTCGGGCGCAGTCCGCCGAATCCGGGGGAGTCGTGCGCCTGGACCGGCGTACGAAGAACCTGACCAAGCGGCTCAAGCCCGGCGAGATCGCGGTGATCGACCATGCCGATCTGGACCGGGTCAGCGCCGAGGCGCTGGTGGAGTGCCAGGTCAGCGCGGTGATCAACATCGCCGGCTCAGTGTCCGGTCGCTATCCCAACTTCGGCCCGCAGATCCTGCTCGATGCCGGGATCGAGCTGATCGACCGCGCGGTACCTGCCGACGAGGAAGCCAAGGACCTGTTCGCCGTACTCACCGAAGGTGACCAGATCCGGCTGAACGACGGCGAGATCCTGGACGAGCACGACGCCGTCGTCGGCCGCGGAGAGTTGATGGACCGGCAGGCTCTGGACCGGCAACTGAGCCAGGCACAGACCGGGCTGAGCGATCAGATCATCGCGTTCACCGAGAACACGATGAGCTATCTGCGGGAGGAGAAGGACCTGCTGCTGGAGGGCGTCGGCGTCCCCCAGGTGAAGACCTCCTTCGAGGGCCGGCACGTGCTCATCGTCGTTCGCGGCTACGACTATCGCGACGACCTGATCGCGTTGCGCTCCTACATCTCCGAGCGCCGGCCGCTGCTGATCGGGGTCGACGGCGGTGCGGACGCCCTGCTGGAGAACGGCTACGCGCCCGACATCATCCTCGGCGACATGGACTCCTGCAGCGACGCCGCCCTCAACTGCGGCGCCGAACTGGTGGTGCACGCCTATCGCGACGGCCGCGCTCCCGGTCTGGAACGGATCAAGAAGCTCGGCCTGGAGGCGGTGGTGTTTCCGGTGCTCGGCACCAGCGAGGACGCGGCGATGTTGCTGGCCGACTCCAAGGGCGCTCAGTTGATCGTCGCGGTGGGAACCCACGCCTCCCTGGTGGAGTTCCTGGACAAGGGCCGATCAGGAATGGCATCGACCTTCCTGACCCGGCTGCGGGTGGGCCCCAAGCTGGTCGACGCCAAGGGCGTGTCGAGGATCTATCGCAGCGAGGTCAAGGGCTGGCACATCGTGTTGCTGGTGTTGTCCGCGTTGCTCGCCCTGGTCACCGCCATGGCGTTCACCAACTTCGGCCGGCAGGTCGGCGACCTGCTGCTGGCCCGCTGGAACGACGTCGTCTACTGGCTGAAGGAACTGTTCACTTGATCAACTTCCGCTACCACATCGTCTCGTTGATGGCGGTGTTCCTTGCGCTGGCCGTCGGCATCACCATGGGCGTGACGCTGGTCAGCGGCGAGGCCAACAAGGGCCTGGCCGCGCAGGCCGAACAGGACCGCAAACAGGTGCAGACCTATCGCGAGCAGCTCGCCCAGACCAAGGAGTTGGACAAGTATCGCGACGCATACGCCGCACAGGTCGGGACCCAGCTCACCGCCGGCATGCTGGCCGGTAGCTCGGTGGCGTTGATCAGCATGCCGAACGCACCCGGCGCCACGGTCTCGGATCTGAAGCAGGCGATCAAGGACGCCGGTGGCACGGTGGCTTCGACCACCAGCGTCTCGGCCGACGTGTTCGATCCGGAGAAGAGCGATCAGGTGAAGAAGGTGATCGAGCCGTACAGCAAGGAGTACTCGGCCGACGACTCGCTGGCCGCGCAGGTGGGCACCCTGGTCGGCCGGGCCGTGCTGGCACCGCAGAGCGGTGTCACCGACCAGCAGGCCAAGGAGATCGGTGACACCCTGAACGGGCAGTTGATCAAGCTCGACCGGTCCGACGATCAGACCGCCCAGCTGGCGATCGTGGTCACCGCGGCGGCCAGCGATCCGCCGATCGACGGGCAGCGGCTGGAACGACACGTCCAGTTCGATCTTGCCCTGGACAGCCGCGCCGCCGGGACGGTGATCGCGGGTCCGAACAGCACCGGCACCGACGGCACGGACGTCGCCACCGTACGCACCGATCCGGACAGCCGGACCGTGCTCAGCACCGTCGACGTGGCCGATCTGCGCAGCGGCGTCACGACGGTGATCATGGCCGGACGGGAACAGCTCGACGGCCACCAGGGCCACTACGGCGCCAGCAACGCCGACTCCCCGGCGCCGGAGCTTCCGGTTCGATGAGATCTGCAGACAGGCAGCGACGTCGCTTGGCCGTGGCCGTCGGCGGCGCGGTCGGCGCCGCTGTCTCGTACGCGATCAACCGCGCCGGTCTGGCCGCGGCACCCCAACGTTGGCAGCGGACCAACCACGCCGGCGTTTCGGTGACGCTGCTCGAGGGGCCGGCCGCAGCAGCCGGTGCGCTGGCCGGACTGTTGGGTCAGCAGGCGGTCGCCGGTGGTGCCATCAGCCCGCGGACGACGGCTGCCCGGAGCGTTGCGGTCGCCGGATCGGCGATCGTCGGAGCGTACGACGATCTGGCCGGATCCACACAGGCCAAGGGATTCCGCGGGCACCTCGGCGCGCTGCGCCGGGGCCAGATCACCTCCGGGATGATCAAACTGTCCGGGATCGGATTGTCCGCACTGGCCGCATCGGTGATCGACCCCGGCCCGCGGCGCGGGGCCGGGCGGGTTGCCGACATCATGATCAACACCGCGTTGATCGCCGGTACCGCCAACCTGACCAATCTTCTTGATCTCCGTCCCGGACGGGCTGCCAAGGTGATCATCGGGCTCGGCCTGCCCGCCGGTGCGACGCCGGTGGTGGGCAGTGCCGCCGGCGTGCTGCCGGCCGATCTCGACGGCCGGTCGATGCTGGGGGACTGCGGCGCCAACGCCCTCGGCGCCGGACTCGCGGCCTCGGCCACCCGGCTGCCGATGCCTGTGCGGTTGCTCGCGTTGGCCGGGGTGGTCGGGCTGAATCTGGCCAGCGAACGGGTCAGCTTCACCCGGGTGATCGAGAACAGCCCGGTGCTCAGCACACTCGACGAACTCGGCCGCCCGCTGCCGCACGGCACGACGAGCTACGGTCCCGAGGTCGAAGGTCCCGGGATTGAAGAGTCGCCGGATGAGCGCTAGCGCGCCCGGCCGGGTTCGCGGTCGTGGCCGGTTCGCTCAGGTCGCGGCCGGCGTGGCGGCGCTGACGCTGGCGTCGCGGATCGTCGGCTTCGGCCGTTGGCTGGTGTTCTCCAAGACCGTCGGCGACACCTGTCTGGGGGACGCGTACAACTCGGCCAACCAGCTGCCGAATGTGCTCTTCGAGATCGCCGCCGGCGGTGTTCTGGCCAGCGTGGTGGTGCCGGTGATCAGCCGCCAGTTGAGTCAGGGCCGTGACGGGGAGGCGAGCCGGACCGCATCGGCGATCCTGTGCTGGACGTTGATTCTGCTGACCCCGTTCGCACTGGGGGCGATGGTGCTGGCGCAGGTCTACGCCGAGGGATTCGTCCAGTCCCGGTGCGCCGGTGCGGTCGACTCCGCCGCGTCCCTGCTGGTGATCTTCGGGCCGCAGATCTGGCTGTACGGGCTGGCCGTGGTCAGCGCGGGCGTCTTGCAGGCCCACCGGCGATTCGTGGCCGCCGCCGCGGCGCCGCTGGCTTCCAGCGCGACCGTGATCAGCACCTACATCGTCTTCGGCCTGATCGCCGACCCGGGAGGCCGGGACGATCCGGCGCTGCTGCAGACCCGAGCCCTCGATGTGCTCGGCTGGGGCACCACAGCCGGTGTTCTGGTATTGGCGTCGGTCACTTTTGTTCCGCTGCTGCGTCTCAGGCTCCGACTGCGTCCCACCGTTCGGTTCCCCGCCGGGGTCCTCGGTGTGATCAGCGCCATCGCCGGAGCGAGCGTGGCCGGCCTGATCATCCAGCAGCTCAGTGTGATGGCCGGCGTTCTGGCCGCCAAACAGTCTGCTGTGCCGGGCGCCTGGACCAGGGCAACCTGGGCCAATGCCGTCTACCTGTTGCCGTTCGCCGTGCTGGTCAGTCCGCTGTTGCAGATGATCTTTCCGCGATTGAGCGCGGCGTCGGTGGACGGATTCCGGGCTGTGGCAGAGGTGCTGTCGCGGATCGGTCCCCCCCTGTGCACCTTGTCGGCCCTCGGTGCCGGGTTGCTGATCGCCGATGCGGTCCCGGTGGCCCGGCTGCTGGTGCTCGGACCGGGTTCGGCGCAGGTCGGTTCGCTGGCCTGGCCGATCATCGGTTACGCCCCGGCGGTGGTCGGTTTCGCGCTGATGGGCCTGGCCACCCGGACTCTGTACGCCGAGCGTCGCGCCCGTCGCGCCGGACTGACCAACGTGATCGGCTGGGCCGTGGTGATCATCGGGGTAGTGCTGGTCGGCCTGCTGGCTGCTCCCGACCAGGTGGTGACCGGGATCGCGATGGCCAACTCGCTCGGGATGGTGGTCGGGGCGGTGGTCGGATGGGCGCTGATTCTCACGGATTGGCCGGAACGTCCACGCCTCGGACTGGCCCGGCCGCTGCTGCGTGGTATCCCGATCGGTCTGGCTGCCGGCGCCCTGGTCGCTGTGGCAGGACGCCGGCTCGGGCAGGCCGGCATCGTCGGATCGGCGCTGGGCGCTGTCGGAGCGGCGGTGATCTGCACGCTGCTGTTCGCGTTGGGGATCCGGTTGCTGGACCGACGCTCCTGGTCCGGGCTGCTGGCCCTTCGGCACCAGGGGAGGACCGATGAGTCGAACTGACCGGGGACCGTTCCGTGTCGCCATGGTGCTGACCGGGACCGCCGGAGGCATCGGCGGTCACGTCGCAGCCGTGGTGCCCCGGTTGGCCGAACTCGGCCTGACCATCCGGATCTGGTGTCCGGCCGACGTTGCGACCGGGCCACTGGCCGCTGTCGGCGTGCCGGTCGCGCCGTTGTCCAGGCTGTCGGGGATCCGGAGCGCCGACATCGTGCATTCTCATGGGTACAAGGCATCGGCGTTGTCTGCACCGATCGTCCGGAGCAGCCGGGTGCCGATGGTCACGACCTGGCACAACGACATTGCGGCTGCCGGCGCCGCCCGCCTGGTCGGCGCGACCCTGCGGCTGATCAGCGCAGCCGGCTCGACGCTGGTGCTCGGTGTCAGTCCGGATCTCGTGCAGGCTGCCCGGAGGCTCGGCGCATCGGCTGAGCTGCTGCCGGTTCCGGCGGCCCAGTTGGCGGCGGCGACTCAGGATCGTGATCCGGTACGCGACCGGCTCGGCGTGGCCGGGTCCGACGTCCTGGTCATCACCGTGGCGCGGTTGGCCCCGCAGAAGAATCTCGGCCTGCTGCTGGACATCGCGTCCCGGACCGGCACCGGGCCCGGCAGTCCCCGGTATCTGATCGTCGGCGACGGTCCGGAGCGTCCGATGCTGCAGCAGCGGATCAACGCCGAACAGCTACCGGTCAGGCTGCTCGGCCATCGCGACGACATCCCCGACCTGCTCGGCGCCGCTGACCTGGCGCTGAACACCTCGACCTGGGAAGGATCCTCGCTGGCTGTCCAGGAGACCCTGCAGGCCGGCGTCGGGCTGGTCATCACCGACGTCGGCGGCAATCGGGCGCTGCTCGGGGACGCGGTGGCGTGGATCCGGCCCGACGATCCGGCCGGCGCCGCCGAGAAGATCCGTCGGCTCGCCGCGGATCCCGTTGCCCGGGCCGGACTGGCAGCTGCGGGGTTGCGGCGGGCCGCCGGCTGGCCCGGCCAGCAGGAGATCGCGGTCGAGCTCGCCGATCGCTATCGGCAGGTCCGGGACCGCGAGCGATCCGTCCGGACCGGGCAGTGCGGTCGGCCTCCCCGGTTCCCCGGGTCGGCCTCGCGTGGGCCCGATTCATGACCGTCGGCGACGCCGTGCCGGTTCGGCGTGCTGGCAACATCGCGCTGGCGGTGCTGGGAACCGCGATCGTGTTGGTGTTGCTGACCGGGCTGCTCGGACCATCGGCGGCCCAGGCCAAGCTGCCCGGCGGACCCGGTTGGCTGCCGCCGTACGCCTTAGGACTGAATCCGTCCCCGCTGCTGGTGACGGTGCTGCTGATGCTGGCCATGCTGCTATCGATGGCGGGCCTCGGCTGGGGGATGCGCTGTGTCGCACGAGGCTGGCGGCCGCCGGTCGGCCGGCTGACCTGGGCCGGGGCGGTGGCGACGTTGGCGATGATCGCGGTACCGCCGATGGGCTCGACCGACGTGCTCTTCTACGCGGTGTACGGCAGGTTGACCGCCCTCGGCGCCGATCCGTACCGCGACACCGCCCAGCTGCTGATCGACCGCGGGGATCCGATCGGGCTGGCGACCCAGGGGCTGCGGTGGACCGACACCACCTCGGTGTACGGTCCGGTCGCCACCGCGACGCAGTGGCTGGCGTCGGTGATCGGCGGCTCCTCAGTGCATGCCACCGTGTTCGTGCTGACCGCGATGTGCGCGGCGGCGTACCTGATCACCGGGATGCTGCTGCGGCGGATGGTCGCCGGAGACCCGGCCCGACAGGTCCGGGTCGCGCTGCTCTGGACGATCAATCCGGTGCTGCTGTTCGTCGGCGTCAACTCCGGCCACGTGGACACCCTCGGCGTGGTGTTCGCCGTCGCCGCGCTGTACGCCGGTGGCCGCCGGTGGTGGCCGGTCGCCGGTGTCCTGCTCGGGCTGGCCTGCGCGGTCAAGTTGACCTTCGGACTGTTCGTGCTGGCGATGGTGCTGGTGCTGTTCCGCAAGCCGCGCCGGCTGCTGATCGTGTTGGCCGGCGGCGCCGTCGTCGGTGTGGTCGGCTACCTGCTGGTCGGCCTGGACGCGGTCTCCTCGACGCTGCAGGCCGGCGGCCGGTATTCCTCGGCCGGGCCGCTGCGGCTGCTGCTCTATCCGCTGGCGGCGTGGCTGGGCGCAGACCTGGGGCTGCGCGTGATCGTGATCTTGAGCTGGCTGCTGCTGGTGATCATCGCCGTACTGCTCTACCGCCGGCTGACCGCGACCGCGCCGCCGGGCGGTGACTTCGTCGCCCGAGCCGGCCTGGCCGCGGCGGCGCTGACGGTTGCCTGGGTGCTGACCGCGGCGTATTCGCTGCCCTGGTACGACATCGCCGCCTGGGCGCCGGTGGCGCTGCTGATCACCGCCGGCCCGGCCGAGCGGCTGATGAGCATCCGTACGCCGCTGCTGGTCTGCGCCTACCTGCCCGGCGCGGCCGTGGCGCTACCGCCGGACGCTCAGCTGCTGACCGATGTGGTCCGCAACGGCATCGCTCCGGCGGTCGGGATGTTGCTGCTGATCGCGGTGTTCTGGTTCTGCCGGCCGGGCGTACGGCAGCGCGCCGATCGTGCTCAACCGAGGTCTGCGGCCAACCGCTGATAGCTGGGCAGTAGCTCCTCGAACCGGATCGGTTCGGCGATGGGTTCGCGGCCGAGCAGGTAGTCGGCCAGGTGCTCGGCGTGCAGCTGCCAGCCGGCTCCGTAGAACGCGATCTTGTCCAGCGGCATGCCCGTCGCCTCGATCACGAGCCTGGTTCGGTCACCGTCGGCGGCCAACGTGGCGTCGATGGAGTCGTCGAAGTCGGGCAGGGCATCGCCCAGCCGCCACGACTCGTCGGTCTCGGTGCTCACCACC
Organism: Microlunatus elymi; assembly: GCF_007362775.1. Classification (NCBI taxonomy): domain Bacteria; kingdom Bacillati; phylum Actinomycetota; class Actinomycetes; order Propionibacteriales; family Propionibacteriaceae; genus Microlunatus; species Microlunatus elymi. Next base: position 3,671,507 of record NZ_CP041692.1, on the reverse strand, counting down.
CGCAGCCGGCGCGGCGGGTCACAGACCTCGATCCGGCCGGCGCCGTACAGCCCAGGTCCCTCCAGATGGATCCGGTATGCGCCGCCGATCCGCAGCTCGCCCTCGACCTCGCCGTACCAGCGGGCGAGCCGGTCCGGATCGGTGATCGCCGACCACAGGTCCTTGATGTCGGTGGGGTAGACGTCCTCGATCCGTACCACGCCACGACCGGCGGCCGATCGGAGACTTCCGATGATGCGAACGTCGTCGTCCGCGGTTTGCTTGGTCATCTCGCCTTCCTTCGTTGGGCTCTTGGTCCGACCTGCAATGTACCCAGGTAGTTACGTAACCGTCAAGCTACTGAACCGCGACCGATTCCGACACGTACGCCGAAAGGGTGCCGTGATTCGGCGAAATCGGTGTCTGGCGCTTAGGCTGGAGGTCCGTGGATACTCCTTCTCCGACCAAGCACGTATTCGTCACTGGAGGAGTCGCCTCCTCTCTCGGCAAGGGCCTCACCGCTTCCAGTCTGGGAAGCCTCCTGGTGGCCCGCGGACTCCGGGTCACCATGCAGAAGCTGGACCCGTACCTCAATGTCGATCCCGGCACGATGAACCCGTTCCAGCACGGCGAGGTCTTCGTCACCGAGGACGGCGCGGAGACCGATCTGGACGTCGGTCACTACGAGCGCTTCCTGGATCGCAATCTGCCCGGCGACGCCAACGTCACCACCGGCAAGGTGTACTCGACGGTGATCGCCAAGGAACGTCGTGGCGACTACCTCGGTGACACCGTGCAGGTCATCCCACACATCACCAACGAGATCATGGATCAGATGTTGCGGATGGCCGAACCGGGCGAGGACGGGGCACCGATCGACGTGGTGATCCACGAGATCGGCGGCACCGTGGGTGACATCGAGTCACAACCTTTCCTTGAGGCCGCGCGGCAGGTGCGCCATCTGGTCGGCCGCAATCAGGTGTTCTTCCTGCACGTCTCGCTGCTGCCGTACATCGGGCCCAGCGGCGAGCTGAAGACCAAGCCGACTCAGCATTCGGTGGCTGCGCTGCGGCAGGCCGGCATCCAGCCGGATGCCATTGTCTGCCGAGCGAATCGGGAGATCCCGGACTCGGTCAAGCGCAAGATCAGCTTGATGTGCGATGTGGACGACCAGGGCGTGATCGAGAACATCGATGCGCCGAGCATCTACGACATCCCGCGGGTGCTGCACTCCCAGGGCCTGGATGCGTACGTGGTGCGGCAGCTCGATCTGCGCTTCCGCGATGTCGACTGGACGCGTTGGAACGATCTGCTGGATCGGGTGCACAACCCGAAGGAGGAGGTCACCATCGCGCTGGTCGGCAAGTACATAGACCTGCCCGACGCCTATCTGTCGGTGGTCGAGGCACTGCGCGCCGGCGGTTTTGCCAACCGGGCCAAGGTGAACGTTCGCTGGGTCCGTTCCGATGACTGCGAAACGCCCGATGGGGCGGCGCATGCGCTCGGCGACGTGGACGGCGTCTGCGTGCCCGGCGGCTTCGGAATCCGTGGCGTGGAAGGAAAGGTCGGCGCCATCGCATACGCACGGACGCAGCGGATTCCGATCCTGGGGCTGTGCCTGGGGTTGCAGTGCATGGTGATCGAGGTGGCCCGCAATCTGGCCGGACTGGCCGGTGCGGACTCCAGCGAATTCACCCCGGACACCGAGTATCCGGTGATCGCGACCATGGCCGAACAGATCAAGATCGTTTCCGGCGGTGGTGATCTTGGTGGCTCGATGCGACTCGGCTCGTACCCGGCCGAGCTGGTCGGCGGCACCATCGTGGCCAAGCAGTACGGCACCACCGAGGTGACCGAACGGCACCGGCATCGCTACGAGGTCAACAACGCCTACCGGGAACAACTGGAGCAGGCCGGCCTGGTGATCAGCGGCACCTCGCCGGACTCCACCCTGGTCGAGTTCGTCGAGCTGGATCGGGCCCAGCACCCGTACTTCGTTGCCACCCAGGCACATCCGGAGCTGAAGTCCCGGCCGACCCACCCGCACCCGCTCTTCGTCGGACTGATCGAGGCCGCGCTGGAACGCAAGATCGCGACCCGGCTGCCGGTAGACGGAGACGACAAGTGACGGGCAAGGGTCCTGAGCCTGTCGAAGGACCGGGACGCAAGTTGATCATCGGAGTTGACGACCTGATGGACAGCCCGGAGTCCTGGCCGGTGAAGTCGACCGACCTGCTGGCCAGGGGAGCGGTGTCCTCCTTCGTCGACGAACGCATCCTGACCCCGGACCAGGAAGTGCTGGATCGCCAGTTCACCCTGCACCCGGGTGCGGTCGGCATCATCGCTCTCGATGATCATGAACGGGTCGCGCTGGTCCGGCAGTACCGGCACCCGGTGCAACACCGGCTGATCGAGCCGCCGGCCGGGCTGTTGGACGTCGACGGCGAGGACTACCTGATCGGTGCTCAGCGAGAGCTGGCGGAGGAGGTCGGGCTGGCCGCATCGGATTGGCGGGTGCTGGCCGAGGAGTTCACCTCACCCGGCGGGCTGAGCGAGAGCATGCGGATGTATCTGGCCCGCGGTCTGTCCGAGGCGCCGGCGCCGGAGGGATTCGTCAAGCACGGCGAGGAAGCCCACATGGACATCGTCTGGGCGAGCCTCGATGATCTGGTCTCCGGAGTGCTCGCCGGCCGGCTGCACAGCCCGACCCTGGTGGTCGGCGTCCTGGCCGCCTGGGCCGCGAAGACTCGTACCGGATTCGACGCGCTACGCCCGGCCGACGCACCCTGGCCCGCCCGCGAGGAGCTGCTCCGCCGTCAGACCGACTACTCCGGACACTGACTCCGGCGATCGAGGTCGGCCAGCACAACCTGAAGTCGCTGGCCCGCCCAGCCAGAGGAACACCGGCCCGAACACGAAGCCGTTGCTCATTCGCCCGACGGGATGATCGATCTTCACCACGGGCGTGTTCCCCGGGAAGTCCTCGATCGCCTGTGGAAACCCGAGCGCGAACGCGGGCCTCTTCCCAGGTGCATCTGGACGTAGCCCCACGATCGGCCAGATCGCACCGCGCCGTCAATCGACCGGCTCTGGTCCGCGGCGGTGAGTGTTCGTTTTCCATCCAGGCTTAGGTTCGGTCAGCAGGATATGTCGGCAGGCCGTTCGTTTTCCAACCATGGTCGGCTTTTGCATGGTGATTCGAGGCAGGGGGCGTTCGTTTTCCAACCATGGTTGGGTTGTGCGTCCTGGATCCGCCGTCCCGAACCGGGTGCGGGGATCAGCTCGCTGCGGCCGGTGCCCAGATTTGAGGAGGTTCTGGTTGCTCCGGGCGCGATATGGGTGCGGTAGCTCCTTCGATTCGGGCCGGGTGTGGCGATCGGGGTGCCGCGACGCGAAACCTTCCGCGCCAGGGTGATAGCTTGACGTCAAGATATTGAGGGGGTGTCGGGTGATCACGGGACTTGATCATGTTCAGGTGGCGATCCCCCGCGGCGGCGAGGACGTGGCACGCGGCTTCTACGGCGAGCTTCTGCAGATGCAGGAGATCGCCAAGCCTGCCGCACTGGCCGGGCGTGGCGGTTGCTGGTTCGGCTCCGGCGACGCGGTGCTGCATCTCGGGGTGGAGGATCCGTTTGCTCCGGCCCGCAAGGCGCATCCGGCGTTCCTGGTTGTTGATCTTGATACGCTCGAGCAGGACTTGACCGACGCCGGCCACGAGTGCGTCCGGTCCGACGGCGAGATCGAGGGCGTACGACGCTTCCACACCCACGATCCCTTCGGCAACAGGATCGAGTTCCAACAACGCTGAGCTTCCGCGACTCGCGCGATGGGCAGGGTGATCGGCGCGGCCCGGTCGCGGTGACATAACCGGTGGAGCGTGCTCAGATCGCCGATTAGCGTGCCGAAGGTGATCAGAATCGCCAGGCCGCAGGACGCAGAAGCCTTGCACCGTGGGTGTTATCCGAACGCGCCGCGGGAGCTGGTCAGCCAATGGTGTGAGGTGCCGGAGGAGACCGACCGGGTCATGTTGGTGGCGGTCGATGAAGACGATCTTGCTGTCGGACACTGCACCCTGACCCGTCGCCAGCACCAAATGGAACGCCATCGAGCGGAGATCGGCGGGAATCCATGCCGAGGACGCCTACCGAGGTCTGGGGTTCGTCGAGTGGGCCAGGATGCCGGCCGGGCTTCATGATCATGATCGGATCTACGACGTACGGCTCTACCGCGCGGTGGGGTCGATGGTCGAAAAAGTCTTCGAGCGCTAACCTTCCGGGGTGCCCATCGCGAGTCTCAGTGCCGATGAGGTCCATCGCATCTACGGACCGTGGACGACCCGGACGCCCCAGGATGCCGCGGAGCTGATGGCGGGCTATCCGGGCCACTGGTGGATCGCCGGCGGTTGGGCGATCGAAGCATTCACCGGGGTCCCGAGGCCACATGGCGATCTTGATCTCAGCATCCCTCGGACCGAGCTGCCGCTGTTTCGCCGATATCTTGCCGGGAGGATCGATCTGTGGGCCGCCGACCAGGAGACCTTGCGCATACTGCTGCCGGGCGACATCGGCGAGGACGACCTGCCCGACAGCTGCGAGAACGTCTGGGCGCGTGACGGCGGCGGCAATCCCTGGGAGTACGACACGATCCTGATGAGCACCAGCCTGATCAGTACGGGCGCCGACATCTGGGTCTACAAGCGTGATCCACGGGTACGGCGGCCGATCGACGAGATCCTCTGGTCCCGGGACAAGATCAACTACCTGCGACCCGAGATCCAGTTGCTGCACAAAGCCCGCGGACTGCGTACCAAGGATCAACGGGACTTCGATGTCGCCCTCCCTCTGCTGTCCGTTCAAGATCAACGCTGGTTGCGCGACGCCCTCGCGCTGACCGTTCCCGGCCATCCATGGATCGACAGGCTGTGATCATGATCGGCGTGCAGATCGAGCCGCGCCGAGTGTGACGATCAGTCGACCGTCTCCTCGCTCTCGGTGCCGTCGCCGTACACGCTCTTCCCGGACGCGCTCTGCTCGCTGTCGGTGGCCTGTTTGATCGGTTCGAGCTCACGGATTCCCTTTGCCACCAGGGCAACTCCGGTCGAGACCGCGAAGACGACGGTGAAGCCGATCACCACACCGCGAGCGCCGAAGTGCTCGGTCAGCACACCGGCCAGCATCGGCGCCAGGGCAGCGAGACCCATCGCCGCGGTGGAGACCGCACTGATCACCCGACCCTGCATCCGATCCGGCGTGACCGCTGCGAGGTGTCCGAACAGACTGGCATTGAGTGGCGGACTGATCAGCACCAGCGCAGCGATCGGCGCAGCCGCCAATGGTGTGGTCGCCAGCGGCAGCACGGCCAGCATCAGCGGCACACCGATCATGGTGATGCCGCGGACCAGAGTGGGGACCGAGAACCTGCGCATCAGGCTGCCGGCCGCCACCGCTCCGACGAGGCCGCCGATACCGACGATGGTCTCGACGGTGCCGATCAGCGCGGGCGGCGTGCCATGTCGCTGCAGCAGCAGGAGGATGCCGAACAGCATCCCGTTGACAGCCAGGTTGAGCGGTGCCGCGATCAGCATGGTGGCGCGCAGGAAGGGTTGGGTGAAGGTGAAGCGCAGTCCTTCGATCAGGTCGCGGACACCCGACGACGCTTCGCGGTCGCGATTGTCCTCCTGCATCGGCCGCCGGATGGCCAGCAGTCCGACGATCGACAGCAGGTAGCTGACCGCGTCGGCGAGGAACGGCAGGGCCCTTCCCAGTCCGAACAACGCGCCGCCGATCGGCGGACCGACCAGACTGACGGCGTGGTTGCGCGCCTCGTCCCGGGCGACAGCGGTCGAGACCTGGTTGAGCGGCACCAGATTGCGAATCGCGGCCATGGCCGCCCCCTCGAACGCGGCGCTACAGACGCTTTCGATCAGGGCCACCACAGCGATCAGCAGCACGCTGCCGTGACCCAGTACGAGCGAGGCCGCCAGGATTGCGAAGGCGGCCAGCCGGATCGCGTCGCAGGCCAACAGCAGCCGCCGCCGGTCCACCCGATCGACCAGCACCCCCGCGGGCATCCGTACGACGGTGCTGACGATCCGCGCACCGGTGCCGACCGCACCTGCAAACACCGGGTTGTCCGTCAGCGCCAGGATGACCAGCGGGTAGGCGAGCGAGGACATCGATGTGCCCAGTCCGGACAACGCCTGACTGGACCACAACAGATTGAAGTCCCGGTTGCGCCAGAGACTGGTGGCCCCCGGCCGCGGCAGCTGCAGTCGTGGCACCCCAGGAAACTAGCCGTTCAAGCCGCTCGGGGCGAGGATTTGGGCCGAGCTCGGCCGAAGTGATCAGGTCGTGGAGGACCGAACCGGAGCGGACACGGTCCAGATCGGCGCCGGCGCGGGACCGGTGCCGGCGTCAATGCGTTCCACCATCACCGCGGCGACCTTGAACTCGGGTCGCTTGATAGACGGTACGGCGCCTCGCCGAAGGCGGCGGCCGCGGTCGCCGTGCCTCGGATGCCGACGATCGTGTTGTCCAGGACGGCGACCTCGGCCCCGCATCCGTTGGAGCACAGCAGACACGCCCCGCGGACCCAGCGCTCGATCTCGTCCTCGGCCACGCCGTCGACCAGGAACTGGTCCACCCTGGCCGGCCAGGTCGTGCCGGCGGGATGTGGTGTCCGACGTCCCCAGATGTCGGCGATGCGATCTCTGCTCACGTTCCCAACCCCTTCTCCGATGGATCCTGCTGATTCTGAGGTCGCACGGTCTGCCGCCACGCCGACAACACCGAGCGGCCCATCGCGGCGCTGATCCCCAACCAGGCCCCCAGCCCGATCCACACCTCCACCGCGCCGATGTCGATCATGAACGGCAGCCCGAACAGCCGCCCGTAGGCGTCGCTGGCAACGGCGTACATGCCGAGCGGGAAGGCAACACTCCAGATCGTCGGCTCGTAGTGCACCGGTACCCGGTCCTTGGCCAGTACGTGCTGGCGCAGCGTGACGATGATCAACAACGGGATCCACCAGGTGCCGAAAGCCCAGAGAAACAAGGAGATTCCCGACATCGCCTCTCGGCTCGCCGCCACCACGCTGACGGTACGAGGCAACTGCAGGATCCGCGCTGCCGCCAGCACCGTGATCGCGGTGGCACCCATGTAGATCCAGTAGGTCGGACCCAGCACCCGCGGCGCGGTCGGCCGCTCCAGCAGCGGCACGATCAGCAGCCCGGCCAGCAGCAGGTACCAGATCACCCCGACACCCCACAGGATCACCGCGACGGGCGCGAGCACCGCGGCCCGGTCGGGTGCGGCAGTGGCGACGGCGGCCGCCGAGGTGGCCAGCGACTGCGTACTCACCACCAGCAGAAACCAACTGCCGTTGGCGTTCGGCAGGATCGGACCGCGACGCCGGCCGGCGATCATGGCCCCCAACACGGCGTAGGTGAGAAACAGCCACAGCAACCCGCTGACCGCGGCCAGGACCTCGGTCGCGAGCAGCATGCCCGACATCGCCAGCCGATCGCCGATCACGTTGGCACCGGCCACCAGGGTGAAAAAGCCGAAGCCGCTGGCAGGGTCGCGGCTGTCGGCGATGACCTGGCCCGGGTTCATGATCAAGCGCCAGACGTAGCCGACCAGCAGCACCAGGAAACTGACCACGGCCAAGATCAACAAGATGATCGACAGCACCTGCTGGCCGACCAGCGCCAGGCCGGTGGACACGATCCCGGTCGCCATCACCACCGCCGCATAGGCGGGATGCAACTCGGACACCTGAGCGCGGATGACGGTCCAGCAACCGTTCACCGGACTCGCCTCTGGGCAGCACCGCCGTCACGGGCCGCCTGATGACCGACCTCCGCGTCCACCGGGCGCGGGATCAGGAAGGACGCCGCCAGCGCCAACAACAGCAGCACCAGGCCGGCGATCAAACCGGCGTAGTAGCCCGCGGCACCGGCGCCGACGGCGGTCTGTGCGCCGATGATCACGGCAAAGCTCAGGCCTGCGCCGAGGTTGAACGCGCCGGCGTTCAGCCCGGGCAGAAACCCCGGATTCTCCTGTGGGGACAGCACGATGCCGAGTCCGTTCAGCATGATGTTGCCGGTCCCGGCATAGCTCAACCCGAGCAGAATCGAGGTCAGCAACAGCAACCAGCGGGCGTCGGTCTCGACGGTGATCATCATCAGTCCGAGGACGATCACCGAGCCGATCATGCCGAACCGGAGAATCCTGGTGTAACCGAAGCTCGAGGCCAACCGGCCCGCCAGCGGTCCCATCACCAGCCCGGCCAACGCGTACGGAGTCAACGTCCAGAAGGCGGAAACCCCGGCACCCATGCCGAATCCGACCTGATGATCTTGAGCCAGCGCCGGAATTAGCGCGTTCATCACCGCGAACACACCGGTCATGGTGAGCAGGGTGGTCAGCAGCAACGCCCAGGTGGCCCGGCGCCGCAGCAACGGGGTGGCGACCAGCGGATGGCTGCTGTGATTCTCGGCCCGCCAGAACAGCGCGAACGCGATCGCGGTCACCAGCAGCAGGATGATCACCAGCAGCCAGTTCGCCGCGCCCAGCTTGCCGGCCTCGTCCAACGCGATCAGCAACGCGCCGACCGAGATCACCAGCGGCAGCACGCCCAGCCAGTCCATCTTGGTGTCGTCACCGGCCGTTGTCTCGCGAGCCAGCAAGATCAACAGCAGCGACGCGATCGCGGCGATCACCGCCATCGTCCAGAACACCGCGGCGAAGCCGTAGTTCTCGGCCAGGAAGCCGCCCGCCAGCGCGTCCACACCGGCGATGCCGCCGTTCACCGAGGTGATCACACCCATCAACGTCCCGTACGTCTTCGGATCGGTCACCTCGACCCGCAACATGATCAAGCACAACGGGACCACCGGGCCGGACACACCCTGCACGATCCGCGCGATGAACAGCACCTCGACGTTGGGTGCCAAGGCTGCCAGCACACAGCCCAGCGTCATCAAGATCAACATTCCGGACAGCACCTTCTTGCGTCCGATGATGTCGCCCAGCCGAGGCAGGAAGAGCGAGAACAACGCCGCCGCGGTGAAGAACGCGGTCTGGGTCAACCCGATCGCGGCCGCGTCGGTATGCAGTTCCTGCTGCATCGTCACCAGGGCCGGCGACAGCATCGACGCGTTCAACTGGAACGCGACACAGGCCGACAGCAGGGCGACCATCAGCGATCCGGTGCTCACCCGCCCGCGGCCCGATCCCCGCGCCGCAGCGGCCGGGCTCACGACGGATCCTGCGAAGTGTCCACCTCGCCGATCCGCTGCAACGCGTCGACGATCAGCTCCCAGAACCGTTCATGATCAAGTTCGGTGGCCACGCTGGTCCGGCAGCCCTCGGGCGCCGGTCCGCGCAGATCGGCGACGGTCATCCCCCGGGTCAGAGTGCCGGTCAGCTCGATGTCCAACGGCGCTCGCCGGGTCGCCACGACGGACGGATCGATCACCCAGGCAACCGCGCACGGATCGTGCACCGGTGGCGCGTCGAACCCCTGCTCCTGCTTGTAGGCGGAGCCGAAGAAGTCGATCAACTCGCAGACGAACTTCGCGGGTCCGGTGCCGACCGCGGCCACTTTCGCCATCACCTCCGGGGTGGCCAGTGCCTGATGGGTCAGGTCCAGGCCGACCATGATCAACTCCCAGGGTTCGTTGAAGACGATGTGGGCGGCCTCCGGATCGACCAGGATGTTGAATTCGGCGGTCGCGGTCCAGTTGCCGGTGTGGTACCCACCGCCCATCAGCACCACGCGCTTGACCCGCTCGGCCAGTTTCGGCTCCTTGCGGGCCGCCAACGCGATGTTGGTCAGGCTGCCGGTCGGCACCAGGGTGACCGTGCCCGGTTCGCGGCGCATCACCTCGTCGATGATCAGATCGACGGCATGCCGGGGATCCAGTCGGATCGTCGGCTCCGGCAGCGCAGGGCCGTCCAGACCGGATTCGCCGTGGATGTCGGCGGCGATCTCGACCGTGCGGACCAACGGACGAGAACAACCGGCTGCGAACGGGATGCCGGTGATGCCGGCCACCCGGGCGACCGACAGGGCGTTGCGAGTCACCTTCTCCAGCGTCTGGTTGCCGGCCACCGTGGTCACCGCGATCAGCTCGATCTCCGGATTGCCGTGGGCCAGCAGCATGGCGATCGCGTCGTCGTGCCCGGGGTCGCAGTCCAAGATGATCTTCTCGGTCATCGTCGTACCTTCCTGCCGCTGGGTGACGGTGGTGCCACTACCGGCAAACTACGCATCGACTCGCGCTTGCGGAAGACGGGCCGTCGGCGGATCGAGCTGGCAGATCTCGTGCCATCGGCCCTCAGGAGTGTGAATCTTGCGGCCGCAACGTCAGCAGTGGTGGATATGCTCGCCGGAGAAGGGTCGATGGCGATCAGGCATATCCGTCGCGTGGTGGCCCGGATGCCGCGAGCAAAGGAGCTGGGGATGAAGGTTGGCGTTCCGACCGAGATCAAGAGCCAGGAGTACCGGGTGGCGATCACCCCGCCAGGCGTGCAGGAGTTCACCGCCCACGGCCATCAGGTGCTGGTGCAGTCCGGGGCCGGGATGGGTTCGTCGATCACCGATCAGGAGTATGTCGCCGCAGGAGCGACGATGGTGGACGATCCGGACGATGTCTGGGCCGAGGCTGAGTTGATCTTGAAGGTGAAGGAGCCGATCAAGGACGAGTACGACCGGATGCGTGAGGGACAGGTGCTCTTCACCTATCTGCATCTGGCCGCCAGCCGCGACTGCACCCAGGCGCTGGTCGATCACAGGGTCACCGGCATCGCGTACGAGACCGTCCAGCTGCCCGACGGCTCGCTGCCGCTGCTGGCACCGATGAGCGAGGTGGCCGGTCGGATGGCGCCGCAGGTCGGCGCCTACCACTTGATGCGTCCCGGTGGCGGCCGCGGCGTGCTGATGAGCGGCGTCTCCGGCACGTACGCGGCCAAGGTGGTGGTGATCGGCGCCGGCGTCTCGGGGATGAACGCCGCCGCGATCGCGCTCGGCATGCATGCCGAAGTGTTGATCTTGGACAAGAACATCGAACGGCTCCGGCAGGCGGACAAGATCTATCGCGGGCACCTGCAGACCGTCGCCTCCAACACGTACGAGATCGAGCGGGCCGTACTGGATGCCGACCTGGTGATCGGGGCCGTGTTGGTGCCTGGCGCGAAGGCGCCGACCTTGATCAGCAACGACCTGGTGCAGCGGATGCGGCCGGGCAGCGTGCTGGTCGACATCGCCATTGATCAGGGCGGCTGTTTTGCCGACTCGCGGCCGACCACGCACGCCGAGCCCACCTACCGGGTGCATGATTCGGTCTTCTACTGTGTGGCCAACATGCCCGGTGGTGTCCCGAACACGTCCACGTACGCGTTGACCAACGTCACCCTGCCGTACGCGATCGACCTTGCCGACAAGGGCTGGCGGACCGCATTGCGCAAGGATCCCGCGCTGGCCAAGGGGCTCAACACCTACGACGGCCGGGTCACCTATCCGTCGGTGGCCGACGTGCACGAGCTGCCCGCGTTGTCACTGGACGAGGCCCTCGGGTGAGCCTCGCCCGAGTTGTCAGCCGTTGGGGTTGCTATAACGACCTGGGACGCTGACAAGTCGGGGAGTGGGTTCGATGGACAAGATCACGAGGCTGATCAACTCTTACCTTGATCATCTTGTGGTCGAGCGCGGACTGTCGGCGCACACCGTGTCCGGCTACCGTCGTGATCTTGGCCGCTACGCCGCCTTTCTTCGTGATCACGGAGTGGATGATCCGACCAAGATCAACTCGACGATGATCACCGGTTACGCGGCCAGCCTCGCCGAGGGCGTACCTGATAAACCCGCCGAAGGCGTACCGGATGGAGCCGGTGCCGCAGCCGGAGAACAGACGGTGTGGCGCTACCCGCCGTTGGCCACGTCCAGCACGGCCCGGGCGCTGGCAGCGGTCCGCGGTCTGCACAAGTTCGCCGCCGAGGAAGGGGTTGTGGCGGACAACCCGGCGTCGGAGATCCGTCCGCCGAAGCCCGCCCGTAGGCTGCCCAAGGCGCTGCCCTTGGATGCCGTGCAGGCGTTGCTGGCCGCTCCCGGTTGCAAGACTCCGCTCGCGTTGCGGGACACCGCGCTGCTGGAGTTGCTCTACGGCACCGGCGGCCGGATCTCCGAGATCGTCGGGCTCGACGTGGACGAGCTGTCCGGACTGCTCACCGAACCGGACGAGGTCGGTGGGCTGAGGGTGATCGGCAAGGGCAACAAGGAACGCTTTGTACCGCTCGGACGCTATGCCAAGAAGGCCGTCACCGACTACCTGGTACGAGGCCGGCCCGATCTCGCGCGACGCGGTCGGGGGACAGCGGCGCTGCTGCTGAACGCTCGTGGCGGACGGCTGTCACGCCAAGGCGCCTGGTTGATCATCCAGCAGGCAGCAGAGCGGGCCAAGATCAACATCGAGATCTCGCCGCACACCCTGCGGCATTCGTTCGCCACCCATCTGCTGGACGGCGGTGCCGACGTCCGGGTGGTGCAGGAGTTGCTCGGCCACGCGTCGGTGACCACCACCCAGATCTACACCCTGGTCACCGTTGATCATCTGCGCGAGGTCTATGCCACCTCGCACCCGCGGGCGCGGTGATCACACGTAATACTTGTCGATCCCGCTGAAATCGATGGAGAAACTCGAACGGTTCACGGACGGTCAACGTCCCGTGATGGAGTCGGAATCCGATGACGTGATCTCGATGACGAGAACCGCCTCGCGGGCCTCGAAGAACGTGCGGTCGGAATCGGCAGGCTGATCTGACAGGACGAGCAACGCGTCTGGCTCAAGGACATTTCGAGGTCAGATTCGGACCGCCATCTCGCGCCCTGCCCGCATCCCGGACGGTACGTGCTGTCGCAACTCGGCGGCCAGGAAATCGATCATCGCCATGTGGAAATTCCGCTGCGGTGCCACGAAGACCAGTCCTCCGTCGATCAACTCGGTGTGTCGCGGGAGGTTGGGCAGGGCAAGGAACTCCTCTGCCGTGAAGCCTTCGGGCGGAGTCAGCCAGGCGGGGCCGGCTCGGGGTCAACCGCCCACGCTTGCTGACCCTGTGACGCCATCATCGCTCCCATGTCCGTTGAGCCTATGGAGGATTGCGGCCAGCCTACCGAGTTATCCACAGCCTGGGCGATTCCATGATCAACTTCGTTCGCCGCCGCGCGTGATCACGATGTCAGCCGTGCCTCGGGGTGCCGTTGAGTTCCGGAGCGGGCTGCATCGGGCGGCCGGCAGGTATTAGGCTGCCACGGAACTGTTGCAGGTCACGAGACGGTCACGGCACCTCATCGAGGTCCCGCCGGGCGTGGAAGAGGAGGATCGGTGCCCACATCGCAGGATCCGCGGGAACCGGAATTCGCGGATACCCGGCAGAGCGACACCGAAGCCGAGGCGACGCAGGACGGGTTCACCCGGGCGCAGTTGTACGACCCCAAGATCGACGGGCATCGGCCCGACGGTTTCGTGGTGCCCGGACCGAACGGCAGTACGCCGTCGCCGGAGCCGATCGGCCCGACCCCAGGTCCGGAGCCGGTCGGTCCAGTGCCCGGTCCGGAGCCGACCGGCCCGACGCCGACCCCCGAACCGGCCGGGCCGCGACCGGAGCCGACGGGTCCCGTCCCGACGCCGGACCCGACCGATCCGATTCCGACGCCCGAGCCGACGCAGCCCGAGCCGGTGGAGCCCGGCCCGACTCCCGGACCCGGCCCGAGTCCCGAACCTGAAGCGGAATCCCTCACCGACGACGACGAGGAGCCGGCACTCGTACCACGTCCGGCGGTCGTGCAGCAGACGGTCGCCGAGTCCGCCGCGAAGCCTGCCGAACCGGAGCAGCCGGAGCTCGGCCCGACCGGTCGGCCGTGGCCGAAGCTGCCCGACATCCCGCCGGTCCAGGCCGGCGGCACCGCGACGATCATCGCGATGTGCAACCAGAAGGGCGGGGTCGGCAAGACCACCACCACCATCAATCTGGGTGCCGCGCTGGTCGAGCTGGGGCGCAAGGTGCTGCTGGTCGACTTCGATCCGCAGGGATCGCTGTCGGTCGGCCTGGGCGTCAACCCACACAACCTCGAGCTGAGCATCTACAACCTGCTGCTCAGCCGCGACGTCACGGTGGACGAGGTGATCGCCCCGACCACGGTCGAGGGCCTGGACATCCTGCCCAGCAACATCGACCTGTCCGCTGCCGAACTGCAGCTGGTCTCCGAGGTCGCTCGCGAGCAGACCCTGCTCCGGGTGCTGGAGAAGGTCACCGGCTCCTACGACGTGATCTTGATCGACTGCGCTCCCTCACTCGGTCTGCTCACGATCAACGCGCTGACCGCGGCGGACAAGGTGGTCGTGCCGCTGGAGTGCGAGTTCTTCGCGCTGCGCGGGGTCGCGTTGCTGACCGACACCATCGAGAAGGTGCAGGAGCGGCTGAATCCGAAACTGGAGATGCTCGGCATCCTCGGCACCATGTACGACCCGCGCACCCTGCACAGCCGGGAGGTGCTGGAACGGGTGGTGCAGGCGTTCGGCGACACGGTGTTCCACACCGTGATCCGGCGGACGATCAAATTCCCCGAGACCACGGTCGCCGGCGAGCCGATCACCACCTACGCATCGGATTCACCCGGGGCGCAGGCGTATCGGATGCTCGCCCGAGAGGTCCTTGCCCGATGCCTCGTCGGGTGAGCCTGCCGGGTGCGGCCGAGCTGTTCCGCACCACCCCGGCCGAGTCCCGCCATCAGCCCCTCCCGACGCCGCCCGACAACACCCGCTCCCAGCCCGATCAGGTCGACCGGTCGCGGACCGATCGGGAGACCGCATCGGCGAGCAGACCGACCGACGGCCGGAGCCCGGACGAGGCGGTCACGTCCCGATCCGCCGCCCGCCGCGGCCGGGGACGCGCGAGCACCGGCGGCTCCGGGCGGGTCCGGCACGACGAGAAGATCACCGTGTACGTGAGCAGCGACGAGTTGCTCGAGTTGGAACGGGCCCGGCTGGCCCTGCGGGCCGAGCACGGGATGGCGGTCGACCGCGGCCGGATCGTCCGGGAGGCGCTGGCGCTGGTGATCGGCGACCTGACCGACCGCGGCGCGGACTCCGAACTGGTACGAAGGCTGACCCAGCCGTGAGTGCGCCGACCGACCCGATCGCGGACGCCCAAGCAACCGCCACCGAGCCAACCGGCCCCGATGCCGACGTCGCTGACACCGGCGGCGAGGAGTCGGGCGGTTCCGGATTCAGCGTCCGGCTGAAGAATTTCGAGGGTCCCTTCGACCTGCTCCTGCAACTGATCAGCAAGCACAAGCTGGACATCACCGAGGTCGCGCTGTCCCAGGTGACCGACGAATTCATCGCGCACATCAAGGCCGCCGGCGACGCGTGGGATCTGGAACAGACCAGCCAGTTCATCGTGGTCGCTGCCACCCTGCTGGATCTCAAGGCCGCCCGGCTGCTGCCCAGTGGTGAGATGGACGATCCGGAGGACCTGGCGCTGCTGGACGCCCGCGATCTGCTGTTCGCCCGGCTGCTGCAGTACCGCGCGTTCAAGCAGATCGCGGCCGGTTTCGGTGAGCGGCTGGAGGCGCAGTCCCGGCGTACGCCGCGGGCGGTCGGGTTGGAGCCGTGGCTGGCGCAGTTGCTGCCCGAGATCACCATCAAGATCACCCTGCAGCGCTTCGCCGAACTGGCCGCGCGGGCGATGACGCCGAAGGAAGCCGACGTGGTCTCGCTGGCGCATCTGCATGCGCCCGCGGTCACGGTCCGGGAGGAGGGGGCGCGGATCGTCGGCCGGCTGCGTACCTCGGGACAGCTGACCTTCGCCGACCTCACCCGCGACTCACCCGACCCGATCACCACGGTCTGCCGCTTTCTCGCGCTGCTGGAGCTCTTCCGGGAGAAGGCGGTCTCGTTCGAACAGCCCACGCCGCTGGCCGAGTTGACCATCCGCTGGACCGGAACCGACGATCAGCAGGTCACCATCTCCGACGAGTTCGACGCGCCGCCGCCGTCACCGGAGGACGACGACAGGCCGTCAGATAACGACACCGCTGTCAATCGTGGACAGGTCTCCACCGAGTCGACCGACAGCGGGCAGGATGTGGCTCCAACGACCCCGGACGCCGAAACGTGGTCAAGAAGCAACGGGATGGATGAATGACGCCGGACCAGCAACCCGAGGTGGCCGAAGATGCCCGACCGGATGCGCTACCCCAGGGTCCTGAGCTTGTCGAAGGACGAGCAACGCAACCCGTGGCAACCGAGCCCGTCGAAGGACCGGATCCGCAACCCGACGATGCACTCATCGACGCCCCGCCGACCCGCTCGCCGGAACAACTGCAGAGCGCGCTCGAGGCGCTGCTGCTGATCGCCGACGAACCGGTCAGCGAGACGGCGCTCGCCGCGGCGCTGAACACTCCGACCGGGGCTGTTGCCGATGCGTTGGCGGAGTTGGTCCGCTTCTACGACGAGACCGGCCGTGGTTTCGAGTTGCGCTCGGTCGCCGGCGGCTGGCGCTACTACACCCGGGATGAGCACGCCGAGTTGCTCAGCGGCTACGTGCTGCAGGGCCAGCAGGCCAAGCTCTCCCAGGCGGCGTTGGAGACGCTCGCGGTGATCGCCTACCTGCAGCCGGTCAGCCGGTCGCGGGTGTCCGCGGTACGTGGCGTGAGCGTCGACGGCGTGATGCGGACGCTGCTGGCCCGCGAGCTGATCGCCGAGATCGGCGCCGAGGATTCCGGAGCGACCCTGTTCGCCACCACCGACTACTTCCTGGAACGGATGGGGTTGCAGTCGCTGGACGACCTCCCGGAGCTGGCCCCGTACCTGCCCGAGGCGACCGAACTGGAGGCCGAGCTCGGCCAGCTCGCCGTCGTCCCCGACCCCGGCACGGGAGAGGTCCCTGAGCCCGTCGAAGGGCCGGAACTCGACCGCGACCACCAGCTCGACGAATCCGGACAGGAGCAGCGCGGATGACCAACGGCGAGCACGTCGACGGGGTCCGGCTGCAGAAGGTGCTGGCCGCCGCCGGCATCGCGTCCCGGCGAGCCAGCGAACAGATGATCGCCGAGGGACGGGTTGAGGTCAACGGCAAGACCGTCGACACCCAGGGCATGCGGGTCGATCCGCAGACCGACGTGATCCGCGTCGACGGCGCCCGGATCCCGCCACCGCGGCGGCATGTCTATCTGGCGTTCAACAAACCGCGCGGCGTGGTCTCCACGCTGGACGATCCGGAGGGCCGGCCAACCCTGGCGCAGTACGTCGAGGGCCGCAAGGAGCGGCTGTTCCACGTCGGCCGGCTGGACGCCGACACCGAGGGCCTGCTGATCCTCACCAACGACGGCGAGTTCGCACATCGGCTGGCCCATCCCTCGTACGAGATCTCCAAGACCTACGTGGCCGAGGTCGCCGGTGCGATGGACCGGGCGACGCTGCACAAGCTGCGCCGGCCGGTGATCTTGGATGACGGTCCGGTACGCGCCGACGAGATTCGCCTCGTTTCGACCACCGCGGAACGTAGCATGGTGACCGTCACTCTGCACGAAGGGAGAAACCGGATCGTGCGACGGATGTTGGATTCGGTCGGTCACCCGGTTCGCCGGCTGTCCCGAGTTGCCATCGGACCGGTGAAACTCGGCAACCTGAAGCCCGGCGAGCTACGTGATCTTGATCGCGACGAACTCGGCAAACTACTCGACTTGATCAACAGGTAACGACGGGGCAGCGGCATGGATCGGCGGATCTTCGGACTGGAGACGGAGTACGGCGTTGCCTGCACCTCCGGCGGTAGCCGACGGCTCACGCCGGACGAGGTCGCGCGCTATCTGTTCCGCCGGGTGGTCACCTGGGGCCGATCCAGCAATGTCTTTCTGCGTAACGGATCCCGGATCTACCTCGACGTCGGATCGCATCCCGAGTACGCCACCGCAGAGTGTGATGATCTTGACACCTTGATCGCCCACGACACGGCCGGGATGAGGATCCTGGAGGACTTGATCATCGACGCCGAGCAACGGTTGGCGGCCGAGGGGATCACCGGCGACATCTATCTGTTCAAGAACAACACCGACAGCCACGGCAACTCCTACGGCTGCCACGAGAACTACTTGATCAGCAGGATCGGCGACTTCTCCAAGATCACCGACGTGCTGGTGCCGTTCCTGGTGTCGCGGCAGTTGATCTGCGGCGCCGGCAAGGTGCTGCAGACCGTACGGGGCGCGGAGTATTCGGTGTCCCAGCGGGCCGAACACATCTGGGAGTCGGTGTCCAGTGCCACCACCCGGTCACGGCCGATCATCAACACCCGGGACGAGCCGCATGCCGACCCGGAGCGCTATCGCCGGCTGCACGTGATCGTCGGCGACTCCAACATGAGCGAGACCACCACGCTGCTCAAGGTCGGCGCCACCGAGTTGGTGCTGCGGCTGGTCGAGGCCGGGGTGCCGATCCGCGACCTGACCTGCGAGAACCCGATCCGGGCCATCCGCGACATCAGCCGGGACCGGACCGGACGGGTACTGGTCTCGCTGGCCAACGGACGCAAGATCACCGCGCTGGATCTGCAGACCGCCTATCTGGAGAAGGTGTCCGAGTTCGTCACCGCCCGCGGTCTGGAGACGGCGGCCACGATGCGGGTGCTGGATCTGTGGGAACGTGCCGTCCGTGCGGTCGCGGAGGACAAGCTCAGCCTGATCGACACCGAGATCGACTGGGCGATCAAGCTCAAACTGCTGGACGCGTACGCGGCCAAGCACCGGCTGAGTCTGGCCGATCCCAGGATCGCCCAACTCGATCTGGCCTACCACGACATCCGCCGCGGTCGCGGACTGTTCACCCTCCTGGAGCGGCGCGGTTCGGCGGCCCGAGTGACCACCGACCCGGCCGTCTTCCGGGCCAAGTCGGTGCCGCCGCAGACCACCCGCGCCAAGCTGCGCGGCGACTTCATCCGGCATGCCCAGGAAGGCCGTAACGACTACACCGTCGACTGGGTGCACCTGAAACTCAACGACCAGGCCCAGCGCACGGTCCTGTGCAAGGACCCCTTCGCCGCCACCGACGAACGCGTCGACCGCCTCATCGCCTCGATGAGGTCCTGATAACGCGGTCGAGTCGGTGCCGCTGCCGCGGTCTGGTCCGGCGTCTTGCGTTGCGGGGGGCGACCCCCGCACCCCCGCCGTGGTGACTCTTGGATGCCCAACTCACTCCGACTCCTCCGCAGGCTCCGGAGTCGGTCTCGCGCTGGGGCGCTCGCCGGGATATTCATCGCTGCTTCAGGCGTTCGTGGTGGCGGCAGACCGGGATCACCCCGGACCCCTTTGTGACGTCGGAGATGTCGTTCTCAGTTCGGGCGGGTAGGGTCTTGCCGACTTTGCCGTACCGATGACAGAGATAGAGGATCCGAGCGCGTGAGCATGACGTCGACACCATCCGATGCCCGTCAGCCGCGCCGCGCGGCCAAGCTGTTGATCACGGCCGCCGTCGCCGCGAGTCTCGCTCTCCTGGGCGCTTGCAGCAACGACAAGCCGTCGACGAGTAACTCACCCTCCGCGAGCGCGAAGTCGACGGCCAGCGCGTCTCCGAGCGCGAGCCCGTCGCCGACGATCAAGCCGTCGACGAACCTGGACGGGATCACCGTCAAGGGTGGATTCGGCACCGAGCCGACGGTGACCTTCAAGCACCCGTGGGCGATCAACAAGACCCAGTCGAAGGTGCTGGACCGGACGCAGAAGGACGGGGCGAAGGTGCAGGACGACGGCACCGTCACCTTCGACTACGTCGGCATCGACGGTCGTACCGGCAAGACGTTCGACTCGTCCTTCAAGAAGGGCGGCTCGCCGATCACCTATCCGCTGAGCAATCTGGTGCCCGGATTCAAGAAGGGGATTGCCGGCAAGCAGGTCGGCGATCGGGTGCTGGTCGGCATGACCAGCACCGACGGCTACGACAGCAGCGGTGGCAACGCCTCGGCCGGGATCAAGGTCGGCGACTCGTTGATCTTCGTGATCGACGTCAAGGCGACCACGCTGACGAGCGCCGAGGGCAAGGTGAACAAGCCCGACCCGAAGCTGCCGACGGTCGTCTTCGCCGGCGACAAGCCGGTCGTCACCATCCCGAAGACCGATCCGCCGACCAAGATCACGACCGAGGAGTTGATCACCGGGACCGGTGCTGCGGTGAAGGCGACGGACAACGTCACCACCCGTTCGCAGACGATCCTGTGGAAGAACGGCAAGGTCGTCGACAACAGCTGGGGCACGCCGTTCACCCCGCAGCTCGATCAACAGACCGGAACCTACTCGCCGACCCGCAACAAGGCGATGCAGCAGGCGATGGTCGGACACAAGGTCGGCAGCAGATTGATCATGGTCTTCCCGCCCGGCACCGCCTACAAGTACGACGACAAGAGCCAGGGCATCAGCAAGGACGACACCGTGGTGATGCTGGTCGACATCCTCTTCACCCAAGCCGGCCAGTAGCCGACTTGTCAGTCGCTGGTTTGGCTATACCCACACCAGCGACTGACAACTCGGAGAGTCGGGCGGCGAGCCGACCGGCGGCGGCGTTGGCCAGGAAGTAGGCCGGGTCGGCGTCCAGGTTGCGGCCCATGCTGGACAGCCGGACCGGGCAGTCCAGCAGGGCTCGGTCCAGCCCGTCGAGTTCGATCCGATGCAGCCGGTGCAACTCGCCCAGCGGCTCGACCGCTTCGTCCACCCGCGGCGCGAACCGCGGCAACACGTAGAGATCGCGAATCCCGCTCAGTGCCGACACGTCCGACAGGTCCGGTACGGCCAGGTCGGCCGGCCGCAGTGCCACCCGGCCGTACGCGGTCAGGCTGTGATGGGAGATCGAACGATGCCGGGGTCGCGGGTCGGCAGTGGAGATCCGCAGCGCCCCGATCGGCCGGCCGCCGAGCACCGATGCCGCGTTGATCACCTCGCCCACCGACGTACCGGAGAAACCCCAGCGAGTGCCGGTGCCGAGATTGCCCGGGCCCTGGGTGACGATCACCAGATCCGCATCCGCAGCGATCTTGGCTGCCAGCAGGCCGGTGTGCACGTTGACGGCTTCGAGCTCACCTCCGTACGCCTGACCGCTGGTGATGGTCACGTCCAGCCAGCCGGCCTGCCGCAACTGGGCCACCGTCTTCGAGAACGCCAGCGGCAACGCCGCGTCGTCGGTCATCAGATAGGCGATCTTCGGAAGTTGATCATGATCGGCGGTCTCGGCCCGGATGCCGGCGATGATCGCCGGCAACGCCGAATGCAGATCCGCGGTGATCACCGGCAGCCCGTCAAGATCATCGGCGCCGGCGAGTTGATCATGGAACTCGGTGCCCTGCTCGTCCACCCCGCGAATCATCGCCTGGGTGGGGGTGTAGCGGGCCTTCACCAGATGACCGTGCGGCGGCTCCGGCTGCCCGGTCAGCCTGCCGTCCTGATCGAGTACGGCGATCACCAGCGCGTAACCGCCGGTGCCGAGCCGGCGCTCCACCGCGGCGATGTTGATCAACGCCCGGTCGCCGCGATCCGGTTCGGGCACCAGATCGAGGTAGGCCAGTGACCGAAAACTGCGGCCGTCATCGGTCTCGACGATCACCTCGGCAGCACCCGGCCAGCGTTCGCCGACCTCGGTCACGGTCCCCTCTGCCCAGACGATCACGCCGCCGAGCTTAGTGGTGGGTGGTGGCCTGTGGATGAAGACCGCCGGCCGCTCCGCACTGTCGGTTAGTCTTCCCACATGTCGGAGCTTGCGGAACTGAGGTCGCGGATGGACGCGGTCGAACATCGTCTGTCCGAGGTTGCCGAAGACGCTGCAGCCGCTCGCCACCTAGCCGCAGCGCGGGACCGGGACCTGGCCGGCGTGGGCGCCAAAGTGGACGTCGTGGACCACAAGGTCGAGGTTCTGGATTCCAAGGTCGATGTGTTGGGGGAGCGGGTCGAGGGTCTGGATTCCAAGGTCGATGTGTTGGGGGAGCGGGTCGACGGGTTGGATTCGAAGGTCGATGTGTTGGGGGAGCGGGTCGACGGGTTGGATTCGAAGGTCGATGTGTTGGGGGAGCGGGTCGACGGGTTGGATTCGAAGGTCGATGTGTTGGGGGAGCGGGTCGACGGGTTGGATTCGAAGGTCGATGTGTTGGGGGAGCGGGTCGAGGGTCTGGATTCCAAGGTCGATGTGTTGGGGGAGCGGGTCGAGGGTCTGGATTCCAAGGTCGATGTGTTGGGGGAGCGGGTCGAGGGTCTGGATTCCAAGGTCGACGGGCTCTCCCGAAAGACCGATGCCAACACGTCCGTCATCAATGCTCTCGGTCAGCAGACGGCCGCGCGGTTCGTGGAGGTTGATCGCAGGTTCATCGACCTGGAGCAGAAGGTCGACGACGGGTTCTTGTCGATCCGGGCACAGTTGGACCAGGCCGCGGCCGGGCAGGATCAGATCGTCCAGTTGCTCACTCGCTTGATCGACCGAAACGACGGCGAGGATCGGTAGCGGTCGGGTCCTCAACCGTCGACGATCCAGGGCGGGCGGGGGAGCGCGGCGGCGTCGAAACGCTCGAGCAGCAACCGCAGTGACACCGGCTCGTCGGGCCCGGCCAGACCGAGCGAGGCGGCGATTCTGGTCAGCACTCGATCCGGGCCGACGCCGCCAGCGGCCAGGTCGGAGAGGGTGACCGCGCCGTCGCGTTTGGCCAGCCGGCGTCCGTCGGAGTTCAGCGCCAACGGGACGTGGGCGTAGATCGGTACCCGGCGGCCGAGTAGCTGCGTCAGATACGCCTGGCTGATCGCCGACTCCAACAGGTCGTCCCCCCGGACCACCTGATTCACCTCACTGTCCGCGTCGTCGACCACCACCGCCAGGTTGTAGGCGGCAACCCCGTCGTTGCGCCGCAACACGATGTCGTCCGGCCGGCCCGACACGTCACCGTGCAGCAGATCGCTGATCGTCACTTCGTCCGGGGCGGCCCGCAGCCGCAGCGCCGGCGTACGAGTCCGGGCACGTTCGGCCCGCTCGGCCGCGGTCAGGCCCCGGCAGGTGCCGGGGTAGCGGCCCGCAACCGCATGCGGCGCCGAGGCGGCCTCGGCGATCTCGCGCCGGGTGCAAAAACACGGATAGCTGCGGTCGGCCAGCGCCTTGAGCGCGGCCCGATAGGCCGCGAACCGCTCCGACTGCACGACCAGCGGCGGATCGAAGTCCAGCCCCAGCGACTCCAGATCCCGGCGCTGCGCCTCGGCAACACCCGGCCGGACCCGGGAGGCGTCCAGATCCTCGATCCGGTAGAGCAGCTCGCCCCGATCGCCGTCGGAGTCGTCGCGATGCGCGAACAGCCAGGCCAACACCGCGGTGCGCAGGTTGCCCAGGTGCAGTTCACCGGTCGGGCTCGGTGCGTAGCGGCCGCGGATCACCCCGGCAAAGATAGTGGCGGTGGGCGCTGCGCCGGCCACCCGCGTACCCCTTGGGAAAAGCACGGGCGCGGCGCATAATCGAACGGCTGTGTGATGGTAGCGTGCCAATCTCATCCGTACGGCCAGCGTCACCGGCCAATCAGCCTGCCCGATTTGCCCGTAACTCAGGAGCCACAGCGCCATGGCACCCCGCAAGACCGAGCGGATCCTCAACCTGACGATCTGCCTGCTGGTCACGCGGAATTTCCTGCCCAAATCCCGGATCCGGGAGATCGTCGAGGGCTATCACGACCTCTCCGACCAGGCGTTCGAACGCACCTTCGAGCGGGATAAGGAGGAGTTGCGCCGGTTGGGCATCCCGCTCCAGGTCGGCTCCTACGATCCCCTGTTCGACGACGAGCCCGGCTACCGGATCGAGCGGTCCGACTTCGAACTGCCGCCGATCGAACTGGACGCCGAGGAAGCCGCCGTGGTCGGGGTTGCCGCCCGATCCTGGCAGCACGCTGCAGTCGCCGAATCGACCCGCAGCGCGCTGGCCAAGCTGCGTGCGGCCGGGATCGAACCGGACGCCTCCCAGCTGTCGTCGCTGCAGCCGAGCGTGTCGGCCAACGAACCCGCGTTCGAACCGCTCTGGCACGCGGTGATCGACCGGGTCCGGGTCGCTTTCGGCTACCGGAACGGTGAGACGCGCACCCTCGAACCATGGGGGATGACCTCCAACCGCGGCCGCTGGTACGTGATCGGTCACGACACTGACCGCGACGCCACCCGGATGTTCAAGCTGTCGCGGATCAGCAGCCTGCCCAAACGAGTCTCCCGGGAGGGCGCGTACGAGGTGCCGGTCGATCTCGACCTGCGTGCGCTGGCCCGTTCGCTGGCGCCGGACGAACCGCGAGCCACCGCGGTGATCGCGATCCGGCCCGGCAAGGCTCCCAGCCTGCGACGGCATGGCCGGCCCGCCTCGGCGGCGCGGCTGGCTGAGCTGCCCTCGCCCTGGCCGCACGGATTCGAGGTGGTCGAGGTCGGATACGCCGACCTCGGCTTCACCGCCGAGGAGATCGCCGGCTACGCCGCGGACGCCGTGGTGCTGGCACCGGCCGAACTGCGTACGGCCGTGATCGACCGGCTGCGCGCAGTGTCGGCGACGCGCTCGTCTCCCCGGCGCCATCCGGCCCCGGCGATCGGAGGCGTCGCCCGATGAGGGAGAAACCGACGGCACCGAGTCGGCAGGCGGCGGCGCAGACCTCGCAGTCGCAGGTCCGCCGGCTGCTGAGCCTGATCCCGTACCTGCGCGAACACGACGGGGCAGCGATCGCCGATGTCGCCGAAGCGTTCGGGGTGACCCCGGAACGGATCCGTGAGGATCTCGGCGTGTTGTGGATGTGCGGCCTGCCGGGCCTGAGCCCGGGCGACCTGATCGACATCGACATGGACGCGGTCGAAGGTCAGGGTGTCATCCACCTGTCCAACGCCGACTATCTGACCCGGCCACTGCGGCTGTCCGCTGACGAGGCGCTTGCCCTGCTGCTGGCGCTGCGTACGCTGCGGGGCGTCACCGCGCGCGAGGACCGGGCAGCCATCGACCGGGCGCTGGAGAAGTTGCAGGCGGTGGCGCAGGTCAGTGATCGGGCCGAGGTCCGGGTGACCGGCGGCCGGGAGGACATCCAGGGCACCGTCGGTGAGGCGTTGCACCGGGGCAAGCGGCTCGAGTTGACCTACGACGTGGCGTCCCGGGCCGAGACCACGCATCGCTTTGTCGACCCGCTGCGAGTGTTCGTGCTGGACGGCTATGGCTATCTGGACGCCTGGTGCTACTCGGCGAACGCGCTGCGGTCGTTCCGGCTGGATCGGATCGCCGCGGTGGAGATCACCGACGTCGACGTAGCCGAACACGATGTCGAGTTGCGAGACCTGGCCGGTGGCTGGTTCGACGCGCTCAAGGACGCGCCGATGGTGACCCTGGCGCTGGATCGCAGCGCCGCCTGGGTGGCGGAGTACTACCCGACCGAGCAGGTGACCGAGGCCGACGACGGCGGTCTGACCGTGTCGCTGCGGGTCAGCGATCCGGCCTGGCTGCGCGGCCTGCTGCTGCGGCTGGGTGGCGGCGCTCGGGTACTGGCTCCTGAAGGTGCCGGTGACTCGGCGGCCGACGCCGCCACCGAGGCGCTCGATCAATACGCCGCGCTGAGCGGCCAGCGCTGAGCCGTGCCGTCCGGAAACCCGGCAAACAGTCTAATGACAAACATGGACAGCGGGGTGACAAACATGGACAGCGGGGTGACGGTGTTGGTTCCGGTCGTTAAGGTGTGCGCGTGATCTGGGTCTTCGTGTTCGGCGGCATCGCCGTGGCGGGGCTGATCACGCTGGTCGCGTACGCGGTCTGGCTTGCCCACAAGGCATCCGACGTGTTCGCCGAGGTGAAGGTGCTGGGCAAGCGGAGCGAGCAGCTGCTCGAGATCGTCTCCCGGATCCAACTCCCCGACTCGTCCGCGATCGAGCCCGGGCCCGCCGCGCGCCGGATCCGTCCGGCCGCGGATCAAACTGAACAGAATGCAACCTCCGCGTCGCTTGGGACCACGGTCGACGACGTAGGATGATCCACGTTGCGGCCGGGGCACCGATGCTGCCGGCCAGATGCAACTTTCAGACGTGAAATGAGGGAAACACCCATGACCCCGATGGCTTTCAATCTCGGCCCGACCGAGCTGATCATCATTCTCGTGATCGTGCTGGTGCTGTTCGGCGGCGCCCGGCTGGCTGGTCTTGGCAAGAGCACCGGACGCGCCATCAAGGAGTTCAAGGAAGAGACGAAGGGCCTGGGTGGCGACGACAAGAAGGACGACGTCGTCGACGCCGAAGTTGTCGATCGCCCCGCCAAGCCGGTGCAGCAGACGCCGCCGGCCGTCGAGGCTCCGCAGCAGCAGGCTCCGGCCGCTCAGCAGCCGCAGCCGCAGAGCACCCCGGCCCAGCCGGCCGCTCCGCAGTATCCGACCGGCAGCTCGACCCAGCCCTACGACTCCCGCCGCGACGCCTGAGGCCGGGGCCTCCTGGGCGCTGACCTCACCCCGTAGTGGCACTGAGCATCCGAGGCCGACCGATTCGGTTCAGCCTCGCCTGGTTGAAGCCGCCTCCGATGCCGGAGGACGGCAACATGACGCTGTTCGAGCATTTGCGCGAACTGCGGTATCGACTGGTCGTGATCGCGGTCGCGATCATCGTCGGCACGGTGATCGCGTACGTCTTCCACGATCAGATCTTCAACATTCTGATGCGGCCGTACGAGATCGCGCAGGCGCAGCTTCAACAGCAGCATCCGAAGCTTCACGTCCAGTCGGTGGTCGAGGGTGTGACGAATCCGTTCACTCTCGTGCTGAAGACCTGCTTCATCGCGGCACTGATCGGGACCTCGCCGATCTGGATTTACCAGATCTGGGCCTTCATCGTTCCTGGCCTGTTGGCCAAGGAGAAGAAGATGACGCTGATCTTCCTCAGCGCGGCCATCCCGCTCTTTCTGCTCGGTGTCAGCCTGGCCTACTTCGTGATTCCCAAGGGCATCGCGGTGCTGATCGGCTTCACGCCCGGTGACGGAGACATCACCAACCTGCTTGACATCCAGAACTTCCTGAACTTCCTCATCCGAGTGATGATCGTGTTCGGGGCCGGCTTCGAGCTGCCGGTGTTCGTCGTCGGTCTGAACTTCCTCGGGATTTTGAAGGCCAAGCAGATCTCCAAGGCACGCTCGTTCGTCATCTTCGGCTGCTTCGTGTTCGGTGCGATCGCCACCCCGCAGACAGACCCGTTGTCGATGCTGCTGCTCGCGGTCCCGATGACGATTCTGTTCCTGGCCGCCGAGGTGATCTGTCACATCCACGATCGAGCGATCCGCAACAAGATTGGTGACGGCGAGGTAGATGCCGGCCGCGGCATCGCCAACGATCGAGCATTGGCCGAGCTGGATGGTCGTGAGGTTGATGACTTGCCGCAACTGCCGACGTCCGACGAAATCAAGACGCAGAGCCGGCAGACCGTGGCCGACCTGCTCGGGCTGAACAAGTCCACCGGTCAGGACGATGCCACCTCCTGATCGTACGGAGGGTGCCGGCGGGCGTCGTGGACGCCCGTCCGGCAAGATCGCGCTGGTGGTCAACCCGTCGGCGGGCAAGGGCCGGGCGCAGGAATTCCTGCCGGAGATCGCAGGCCGGATCCGGGACGCGGGCCACGAACTGGACATCTGGCTCAGCCGCAACTACGACGAGGCGCACCGGCTGCTGAACAAGGCCGCCGGCTCCGACGCGTCCGTGGTCGCGGTGATGGGTGGCGACGGCATGCTGCACCTGGGCGTGAACGAACTGGTCCGCGCCCAGGTGGACGGTCCGGCCGCGCCAACTCTGGGCCTGATCCCCGCGGGCACCGGCAACGATCTGTGCCGCGGCCTCGACGTTCCCACCGACCCGCTTGGTGCGCTGGACGTGATCCTGTCCGGTCACGAGCGGGCGATCGACCTCGCGAGGGTCGGCGACGCCTACATCGGCACCATCGTGGCCAGCGGCTTCGATGCGATGGTGAATCGCCGGGCCAACGACATGACCTGGCCGAAGGGTTCCTCGCGCTATCCGCTGGCGCTGATGTCGGTGCTGCGTACCTTCGAGCCGCTCCACTACCAACTCACCATCGACGGCGTGCCGCGGACCTTGGACGCGATGTTGATCGCGGTCGGCAACACCCGCTGTTACGGCGGCGGCATCCGGATCTGCCCGGACGCCGACCCGACGGACGGTCTGCTGGACGTGACCATCATCCATCCGGTCGGCCGGCCGACGCTGTTGCGGCTGATGCCGTCGCTCTACACCGGTGGCTTCGTCGGCGCCTCCTGCGTCGAGTTGCTGCGGGTGCGGGAGATCACCATCGACGGCCCCGGCTTGGTCGGCTTCGGCGACGGCGAGATGCTCGGCGTCGCCCCGCTCACCGTGACCCAGGTCCCGGCCGTGCTGAGGGTCTGCCTGCCCTGACGGTCGATATGAAGGCGATCAGCTACGGCGCGTCTCGGGCTCGGTACGCCGAGGTTCTGGACTCGGTCGTCGATGACCGCGAAGAGGTCGTCGTCGCCCGCGCCGGTCACGAGCCCGTCGTGATCGTTTCGCTTGAGGAGTTCGAGGCGCTGCGGGAAACGGTGCACCTGATGCGATCGCCCAAGAATGCCCGGCGCCTGCTGGACGTGATGGAACGACTTGAGGCCGGAAGCGGCGGCGATCCGGGAACCTGACTATGAGGCGCCAGACGGCCGAAACCACCGGCCGACCGCGATTTTCGCGATCTGGCGCCTCGATCCCAGGGATCGGCGCCGAACGACGCGATGCCGACGGTCAGGAAGAACACGCCGAACACGGTGCCGGCGATCGGCCCGCCCCAGGCATGGTTGGCAGTCCGGGGTCGGATACCCGAAGGCGTGTTCCCGGGACGACTTGGTGGTCATCGCCGTCAAGTGTCGAGGATGGTGAGGTCGCCGCTCGCATCACGCTGAGGAACCCCACAGTTATGGCGCCGGGCAGGATCACCACGTCGAACCAATCACGTCGACTCGGTGACCCGGCGGCGTACTCAGAGCTGGGAGCAGTAGGGAACGCTCTTGCTGGTCTTGATGTACTTGGCCGAGACCCAGCCGTTGGATTCCTGGTACCAGGTGTGGTTGCCGTCGATCTTCTGGCTCGCCACCTTGCACCACAGGTGCGCCGTCTTGCCCTTGGAGATGTGGCCGACCGTGCGGTCATGCGTGGTCGGCGCCTGGCGCAGGCTCACCGTCGCGGTCGCCTTCCCGGTGACCGGGGCACTCGCAGCGGTGCAGGCGATCGGTGCATGTCCGATGTTCTGCACATAGCGGGCGGCGACCCAGCTGTGTTTGCCGGCGACCCGATACCAGACGTCGTTGCCGTCGACCTTGGTCCCGTTCAGGTTGCAGTCGAGCTTGAGCACCGTGCCCTTCTTGTAGCCATTGCCGGAGATCGGTGCCGAAGTGCTGGGCGCCGAATGCTCGGCCAGCGTCGTCTTCGCGACCACCTTGCCCTTCGCGGCGATCCCGTTGTCAGCGGCGTGGGCGGTCGGCAGCGCGGTGGCCAGGCCGGCGGCGGCCGTGGCAACCCCCAGGGTGATGGCGGTGATCTTGCCTGCGATGCGGGCGGACTGTGCGGTCATCAGGTGCTCCTCGTGGTTGTCGAAATGACCCGTTGGAAGAAACCTGCAACATCCGGAGGTCGCGTGGGGCGTTTTGCCCGGGCTGTGATCAAAGCCTGTCGGGTCCTCGAGGTTGCTGTGATGTTCGGTCCCGATCGCGCCTGCCGATCGCTGTTCATAGGCCGCCGACGAAGCGCGCGGTACGTTGTGGGGCGATGCCCGCACAACCTGAACCCGAGTACGAGTCCGCGGACCGGCGGACCAGTCCGGCCGAGGCGTACGCCAACTTCCGCGCCACTCAGCTGAGCCCGACACTCGCCGCCTTCGCCGGTGCGTACGGGTTCGACTTCGACGACTATCAGCGCGAGGCCTGCGGCTTCGTCGAGGCGGGCTCCGGGGTGCTGGTGGCCGCACCGACCGGAGCCGGCAAGACCATCGTCGGCGAATTCGCCGTCTATCTGGCGTTGCAGCAGGGCCGCAAGGCGTTCTACACCACGCCGATCAAGGCGCTGTCGAATCAGAAGTACGCCGACCTGGTCCGCCGGCATGGTGCCGACAACGTGGGTCTGCTGACCGGCGACTCCTCGATCAACTCCGAGGCGCCGGTGGTGGTGATGACCACCGAGGTGCTCCGCAACATGATCTACGCCGGCTCGAAAACCCTTGCTGGGTTGGGATTCGTGGTGATGGACGAGGTCCACTACCTGGCCGACCGGTTCCGCGGCGCGGTCTGGGAGGAAGTGATCATCGGGCTGGCCGAGTCGGTCCAACTGATCGCGTTGTCGGCGACGGTCAGCAACGCCGAGGAGTTCGGCGACTGGCTGGCCGAGGTTCGCGGCGACATCGAGGTGGTCGTTTCCGAGCGGCGGCCGGTGCCGCTCTATCAGCACGTGCTCGTCGGCCGGAAGCTGTACGACCTGTTCGCGGGTGTCGCCCCGACCGCGATCACCGATCAGCATCCCGGGCAGACGCAGCAAGGCAAACGGCGTACCGAGGTCAACCCGGCGCTGACCAAGATCGCCAACTCCGAAGCCCGCTCGGTCCGCGACGATTCACGCCGGCCCCGGGGGCGCAGTGGCAAGGGCAAACGAACCGTCTCCTACGGCAGCGGCCGCTACGGCGGCGCCGCGCATCGACGAAACTGGGACGGCGAGCGCGGTGGTCGATCGGATCGCGGCGGCTCTGATCGGGGTGAAGCCGACAGGGGTGGGTCCGGTGCGCGGCCGCGATCACTGGCGGTGCCCAGCCGCTACGACGTGGTGGACGCGCTGGAGCGGGCCAACCTGCTGCCGGCGATCGTCTTCATCTTCTCCCGGGCAGGTTGCGACGGCGCGGTCCGGCAACTGCTCGGCTCCCACCTGATGCTCACCGACGTCGAGGAACGTGCTCAGCTCACCGAGATCGCCGAGCGGCACACCGCCGGGCTCAGCCGGGCCGACAAGCAGGCGCTGGGCTACGCGACCTTCGTCGAGGCGCTGGTTCGCGGCGTCGCGGCCCACCACGCCGGGCTGCTGCCGGCGTTCAAGGAGTGCGTCGAGGAGGCCTTCGTGAAAGGCCTGGTCAAGGTGGTGTTCGCGACCGAGACGTTGGCACTGGGCATCAACATGCCGGCCCGCAGCGTGGTGCTGGAGAAGCTGGTCAAGTACAACGGCGAGACCCACGCCGACATCACGCCGGGGGAGTACACCCAGCTGACCGGCCGGGCCGGCCGACGTGGCATCGACGTCGAGGGTCACGCGGTCGTGGTCTGGCAGCCGGGTCTGGATCCGCGCGCGGTCGCCGGGCTGGCCTCACGGCGTACCTATCCGTTGAATTCGTCGTTCGCCCCGACCTACAACATGGCGGTCAACCTGGTCGGTGCGGTCGGCCGGGACCGGGCCCGTACGCTGCTGGAGCAGTCGTTCGCGCAGTATCAGTCGGACCGCTCGGTGGTCGGGCTGGCCCGCAAGGTGGCCCGGAACAAGTCCGAGGCGCAGCAGTTCTGGGCCGAGGCGGTCTGTGATCGCGGTGACTTCGAGGAGTACGCCCGGATCCGGGAGGAGATCAGCCGGATCGAGGCGGAAGCCGCCCGGGATCGCAAGCTGAATCGGCACGATCAGGCCGTGGCCGCGCTGCAGGAGCTCAATCGCGGCGACATCATCCGAGTCCCGGCCGGCCGGTCCACCGGCTGGGCGGTGGTGATCGATCCCGGCGTGCACGGACATCGGCAGGCGCCGCAACCGCAGGTGGAGACCGAGGAGGGCCAGGTCCGCCGGCTCGGCATCGTCGACTTCCCGAGCCCGCCGCCGGTGGTCGGTCACGTCAAGGTGCCCAAGCACTATCACCCCAAGGACAAGGCAACGGTACGCAACCTGCGCGCGGCCCTGGAGGCCAAGCTGCGGACGTTGGATCTTGATCTTGGTCGCTATCGCACCGACGCGATCGACCCGGCAGCAGGTCAGCGCATCGCCGAACTGCGTGATCAACTCGCCGCCCATCCGTGCCACAGCTGCCCGGACCGCGAGACCCACGCCCGGATCGCCACGGCTGCGATCCGGCTGGAACGAGAGAATGATCAAGCTAACCGGCAGATGGATCGGCGTACCTCGACCATCGCCAAGCAGTTCGACAAGATCTGCCTGGTGCTGACCTCCTTCGGCTACCTCGACCAAGGCCCTGAGCAAGGCGGCGGACCGAAAACCCAACCACAGCAGGGATCCCGCGACGACGGCCTCGGTGATCACGTCACCGAGGCCGGCCGGATGCTGTCCCGGATCTACGCCGAACTTGATCTTGTCACCGCCGAATGCATCCGCGCCGGCGTGTTCGATGATCTTGACGTGCCGCAGTTGGCAGCGGTGCTGTCCACTCTGATCTACGAGTCGCGGCGATCCGATCATGGGCGGTTCCGGCCGCAGATGCCGAACCGGCGAACCGAGGACGCGATGATCGCGCTCCGCCGGATCTGGCGTGAGGTGTCGCTGGCCGAGCGGGACGCCCGACTGGAGCGGGCGAGCGAACCCGACATCGGCTTCGCTCGCGCCGCCTACGGTTGGGCCGCGCAGCGACCGTTGGCCGACGTGCTGGACGACAACGACCTGACCGCCGGCGACTTCGTCCGCTGGATCCGTCAGGTGATCGACTTCGCCGGCCAGATCGCCGACGCCGCCGGTCCGGGACAGCTCCGGATCACCGCGCGGGGCGTGGTCGCGGCGATGCGACGCGGTGTCATCGACTTCAGTCCGGAAGAACCCGACGGCACTCCTGATCCTTTCGTCGCGGACGATCGCTGACCGTACCGGACCGCGGCACGCCGCATCTCTTGAGTCGGAACCCCTGACGATTGTCATGAACGTGCCCCTGTGGGCTTTGGCCATTGCCGTGATCTGACCGTTAAGCCTAAAATCTGACCATGCGGTCAGATTCAGCAGGCCGTTTTCGTCTCGCCATGACTTCGGATCGTCCGCCAACTCGGTCGGATCATTCACTGTCGGAGGAGAACCATGACCACAACCTCAGCGTCGACCGCCGCGCCCGCGAACGTCGTACTCGATCAACCGCTCTACGGCGCCACCATCGGACAAGCGTTCGTCAGGTTCTGGCGCAAGTGCGTGACGCTGCACGGCAGGGCGAGCCGATCCGAATTCTGGTGGTGGTTCCTGATCTACGCCGGTGGCGGAGTCCTGCTCTCCATCCTCAATCAAGCCGTGGTCGGTGCCGCACCCACCGGACAGACCTCGCTGAGCGAGATCATTGATCACACCGTGAAGGTGTCGATCGCCTCCACCGCGTGGTCCTTGATCAACTTCGTCGGCGCCGTCACCCTTACCGTGCGCCGACTGCACGACACCAATCGCAGCGGCTGGTGGTGGTTCATCCAGCTCGTCCCGGTGATCGGATCCATCATCATGATCATCTTCGTCGCGCTGCCGACCCATCCTGCGGGCAGCCGGTTCGATCGCTGATCAACCGCTCAACCAAGAGCCGTCGCCGCCGGCGAGCGAGCGAAGAGTGCCGCGCCGGCGGGGAAGTCGGTATCCGTGAGTAGGCGGTCACGAACGGGCGGCCGCTGCGACCCGAGGCCGGCGTTTGGCGGCACGGGTTACCGAACGGCTACCGTCTTGCGCCTATGGTGCCGGGCCGAATCGGAAGGCTGTGTCACGTGGCGACCAGTTCGACCTCGAATCCGTGCACATTCTCCAGGTAGGCGGCGTAGTGGTCGGCGCCGCCGGCATGGGGATGACGATGAGCGAAGAGCAACGTCCATCCGTTCGTTGGTGCCGAGGCCGCGACCCGATCGACGATCGCCTGTGGGGCAGTGAGGGCAAGATGATTGATGCCGGCGCGGGTCCGGCGAAACGGCGCATCCTCCAGGTCAGGCGACTGCTCGATCACCACGTAGCTACCGTCCGCGGCGCGCCACGATTGCCCGATTTCCCAATGTTGGTAGGGCTTCCAACCGAGTTCGCCGAACAGCCAGTTCCACCCGGGTAGTTGTTCGCCGAGCTCGGGCAACCAGAGCTCGACATGATGGATCGCGGCAGAGTCCATCCGCAGATCATGCCCGCTCGGGTCGGCCGGGGCGCGAACGCCCCGCGAACAGAATCACCCGCTGATCGCGCCGATCGACATCGGAAACCGCGTTCTTCATCAATCAGCGGGCGATGGCGTTCACGACCCTTCGGAAGGGTCCTGAGCGTGTCGAAGACCCGGGACCTGAGAACCGACTACCGACGATGTGTGATCATCGGGACTCATGTCGTACCCGCGCGCCGATGTGAGAGAACTGTTCGAGCAGGCAACGAAGCGCCTGCTCGATCGGATGGACGGGCTGACCGACGACGAGTGGGCGTGGCGCCCGGTGCCCGAGGATGACGAGCTCACCATCCGCTGGCGGCTCGATCACATCGCCGACGCTGTCGGGGGCCAACGCAACTGGCAGTGGCTCGGCGCCTCGGACGCGCCGGAGCTGGTGCCTGCCGACTCGGCCGCGATGGCGATCGCAACCGTACGCGACGTCGTCGATCGGTTCATCGCGTTGACCAACCGTCCGGAGATCGATCTTGATCAACCGATCGGTCCGATCGGTGGGTTCTACGCCGAGCACCCCCGGCGAGCTCTCGTCCTGCACACTGTTGACGAGCTGATCCACCACGCCGCCGAGGCCGCGCTCCTCAGGGACCTCTATTCGGCTGGATGATCGAACTCGTACGGTTGGCTGGAGTGAGCAGTGATCCTTTCCAAGGTCAGGGACCCGCGGCTGATCACCATTCGGCGCGGCGGCAGTCTCACCGATCATGATCATCAACTGCTCGCGCTGTGGGCGGCCGATTGCGCCGAGCACGTGCTTGATCTCTTCGAGTCCGAGCGGCGCGACGATCCGCGGCCGCGGCAGGCGATCGAACACATCCGTGCCTGGGTACGGGGTGAGGTCACCATGATGGAGTCCCGGGCTGCCGGCGGTCGGGCGATGGGTGCGGCGAGGGACTTGAAGGGAGCCGCCCGGTTTGCGGCCTACGCCGCCGGCCAGGCCGGCGCAGTGGCGCACGTTGCCGAACATGATCTCGGTGCCGCTGCGTACGCGATCAAGGCGGTGCGTGCCGCCGCCGTGGCGGATGAGTCGGCTGTGGCCGGCCGAACGGAATGCCGATGGCAGCGTGATCAACTTCCGGGCGCGGTTCGCGAACTGGTCCTGGAAGATCAACGCCGCCGCAACGATCTATGCTGGTTCGTCTTCGAGTCCTGAGCTCTCGGGCCTCGCGGACGCCGCGACTGTCCGCGGAGCCGCTCCGATCAGCCACGACTGACGGATCGATAACTCAGAAATCAATACACTCATTGACCCCTGACCCTCGACGCTGAGCGTGCGAGGTCGATGGAACGGCGAACGAGTGTGCCGTTTTCCGAGTTTTGATGACCTGACAGCCTGCCCGACCGGCGCGGATAGGGTGGCGCCATGAGCCTGGCGGTCCGTGTCATCCCGTGCCTGGACGTCCATGACGGACGGGTGGTCAAGGGGGTCAACTTCGAGAACCTTCGCGATGCGGGCGACCCGGTCGAACTGGCCGCGCGCTACGACGCCGAGGGCGCCGACGAGGTGACGTTCCTGGACATCTCCGCCTCGGTCGAGGGCCGGCAGACCACGTTGGAGATGGTGCACCGAACGGCTGGTGAGGTGTTCATCCCGCTCACCGTCGGTGGCGGCATCTCCTCGGTCGAGGACGTGGACACGATGCTGCGCGCCGGCGCGGACAAGGTCGGCATCAACACCGCCGCGATCCATCGGCCCGAACTGATCGGGGAGATCACCCGCCGGTTCGGCAATCAGGTGCTGGTGCTGTCGGTGGACGCCCGCCGCGAGCCGGAGCAGCCGTCCGGATTCGGCGTCACCACCCACGGCGGCCGCAAGCCCGCCGACCTCGACGCCGTCGAATGGGCCCGCCGCGGCGTCGAACTCGGCGTCGGGGAGATCCTGCTCAATTCGATGGACGCCGACGGCACCACCGGCGGCTTCGACCTGGAGATGATCCGGGCAGTCCGAGCCGTGGTGGACGTACCGCTGATCGCCTCCGGCGGCGCCGGCCAGGCGAGCGACTTCCCGCCGGCGGTCGCGGCCGGTGCCGACGCTGTACTCGCGGCCAGCGTCTTCCACTTCGGCACGGTGAAGATCACCGAGGTGAAGCAGGCGCTGAGCGACGCGGGCTACCCGGTCCGCAACTGAGGCCGGCTGAGCCCGCGGCGCCGGCGCGCGGACGCCGGCGCCCGTCCGTGGCAAGATCGTCCCGATGAACCGACCGGCCGAGGTGGAAGGGAGTACGACGCGGATGCGCGCTTGGGTGCCGTACGAATCGGAGCAGGAGGCCCGGCAGCGGCTCGGGGAGCTGCCGGACAATGTTCAGCTCGACCTGTTCACCGGCGCGGAACTGCCGTCCTCGACCGAGGACGTCGAGTTCTACGTCGACCCTTACCTGGGCGCCGGCCAGAGCGCCTGGAGCACGTTGGCCACCCTGCCGAAGCTCAAGGTCGTGCAGACGCTGACCGCCGGCTTCGAACACATCCAGCCGTACGTCCCGCACGGCGTCACCCTCTGCAACGCGGCCGGCCTGCACGACGCCAGCACAGCCGAAATGGCGATCGCGCTGTCGCTGGCCCTGGGCCGGCATCTGGACGTGTTCGCCCGCAACCAGGCAGGAGGCAACTGGCAGTTCCAGTGGGGCAGTTCGCTGGCCGACAAGCGGGTGCTGATCGTCGGCTACGGCCACATCGGACAGGCGATCGAACGCCGGCTCGCGGGCTTCGAGGTCGCCTCGATCACCCGGGTCGCCCGGACCGCCCGAACCGAACCGGTCCCGGTGCACGCCATCGACGAGTTGCCGGCGCTGCTGCCGGCGGCCGACGTGTTGATCTTGATCACCCCGCTGACGCCGCAGACCGAAAAGATGATCGACAAGCAGGCGTTGGCGTTGCTGCCCGACGATGCCCAGGTGGTCAACGTCGGCCGAGGCAGGCTGATCGACACCGACGCACTGCTGGCCGAGACCGCGAGCGGCCGGATCACCGCGGCGATGGACGTCACCGATCCGGAGCCGCTGCCCAGTGATCATCCGTTGTGGACGACGCCCGGGGTGTTGATCGCGCCCCATGTGGGCGGAGCCAGCAGTGCCTTCTATCCGCGGGCCGATGCGTTGATCGCGGACCAGCTTCGTCGCTACGCCACCGGACAACCGTTGGAGAACGTGATCCATGTCTGACGCCACGGTGAACACAGCTCAGGACTGCTTGTTCTGCAAGATCATCTCCGGCGACATCCCGAGCCGGAAGATCGATGAGGACGAGCACTCGTACTCGTTCCTCGACGTCGCGCCGTTCCACCGCGGACACACGCTGGTGGTGCCGAAACGCCATCTGGACAGCGTTCTGGGTGAACCGTCGGCCTGGGCGGAGATCACGCCGGCCATCGACCGGGTCTCCCGGCTGCTGGTCGATCGACTCGATGCCGACGGGTTGAACCTGTTCTCCTCGGCCGGTGCGGTGGCGGGGCAGGAGGTCTTCCACCTGCACGTCCACCTGTTGCCGCGGTACGCAGACAAGCCCGGCCTGCGCGAACTGTTCGGGCCCAAGCCGATGGCCACTGATAGCGAACTCGATGCCGTCTGGCGGCAGATCACCGAATGACCGATCCGATGTCGAGCAAGATCACCTCGAACGCTGCCGCCGATTCGGCTGACTCCGCCGAGCCCGCCCGGACGGCAAGCCTCGCCGGCGCCCCCATGACGCGGGGGAAGCGATTCCGTCGGATGGTGCTGGAATTCACGCCGGCCTATCTGGTGTCGATGGTGATGCTGCCGTTGATCATCGCCGGCGGGAAGTTCTGGCCGTACAAGCCGTCCACGATGGATCTGCAGGTCTACTTCTACGCGGTACGGGCGATGCTGCACGGCGCGAACATCATGGAGTGGAGCTCGCCGGATTTCCATCTCTGGTTCATCTATCCGCCGGCGGCGGCGATCATCATGCTGCCGTTGGCGGTCGGACCGTTCCTGTTCTGGGAACTCGTCTGGATCGCCGGCATCGTGATCGCGCAAAACGTGGTGATGATCAGATCCGGAGTGCCACGCGGGCTGCCGCTGGCGCTGGTGTCGGCGGCGCTGGTGATCGGGATGGAGCCGATCCGGACCACCGTCGGCTACGCGCAGATCAACACATTCCTGATGGCGTTGGTGTTCATCGACCTGCTGCCGGCCACACCGGGACGCAAGCGGATCATCCCGCCGGGGATGTTGATCGGGCTGGCCGCGGCGATCAAACTCACCCCGGCGCTGTTCGTGCTGATGTTGTTGATCTTGGGCAAGAAGCGGCCGGCGATCACCGCCATGATCACCTTCGCGGTGTTGACGATCGTCGGCACCGTCGTCCAACCGAGCGCGACGATCAGTTACCTGAAGAGCCTGGCCGGCGGCGACACCCACACCTCGGGCCCGTTGTACGTGGGCAATCAGTCCCTGCTCGGCGTCGTACTGCGCTTGTTCGGTGAGAACCAGACCAACACGTATCTGGGCCTGGCGATCGCCGTGCTGGTGGCCGTGCTGGCCGCGATCGTCGGCGCCTACTGGTGGAAGAAGGGCGCCCACGTGCTGGCGATCGCCCTGGTCGGCCTTGGCACCAACCTGGCCTCGCCACTGTCCTGGACCCATCACTTCGTCTGGATCCTGCCGCTCGGCATTGCGGTCGTCTACCAGATCCGCCGCCGGCCATGGCCGGGTGCGCGAGCCGATCACATCCCGCTGCCGCGGTGGATGACCTACTCCTGCGCCGCGGTGGTGCTCTACGTCAGCGCCTGCCTGCCGCTCGCCCTGCTGCCGTACGCCTCCGGCGCGGAGAAGAACTACACCGCACTGCAGGAACTGGTCGCCAATCTCGGCCCGCTGATGATCACCGCGATCCTGGTCGCCTCGGCTGTCCGGATGATCCGCGAATCCCGTCACCCTGCCCGTCCGGTTGAAGCAGCCGCGCCCGTCGCAGGGTCCTGAGCCTGTCGAAGGACCATGACTCGGCGGTAGCGTACCGACCATGCCAGCCACCGATCAGCCGGACCTCAAACCTCGTTCCCGCACCGTCACCGACGGACTCGAAGCAACCGCCTCTCGCGGCATGCTGCGCGCGGTCGGGATGACCGACGACGACTTCGCCAAACCGCAGATCGGCGTCGCGTCCAGCTGGAACGAAATCACCCCCTGCAACCTGTCGCTGGATCGGTTGGCGAAGGCGGTCAAGGACGGCGTGCACGCGGCCGGCGGCTACCCGTTGGAGTTCGGCACCATCTCGGTCTCCGACGGCATTTCCATGGGCCACGTCGGCATGCACTACTCGCTGGTCAGCCGGGAGATCATCGCCGACTCGGTGGAGACGGTGATGGAGGCCGAACGGCTGGACGGTTCGGTGCTGCTGGCCGGTTGCGACAAGTCGCTGCCCGGGATGCTGATGGCGGCTGCCCGACTTGATCTTGCTTCGGTGTTCCTCTATGCCGGTTCGATCATGCCGGGCAGCGTGGACGGCAAGGACGTCACCTTGATCGACGCCTTCGAGGCGGTCGGTGCCTGCGTACGAGGTTTGATCAGCCGCGAACAGGTGGACAAGATCGAGCGGGCGATCTGCCCCGGCGAAGGTGCCTGCGGCGGCATGTACACCGCGAACACGATGGCGAGCGCGGCCGAAGCCCTGGGTATGTCGCTGCCGGGTTCGGCGGCGCCGCCGGCGGTCGATCGCCGCCGCGACGGCTTCGCCCGGCGCAGCGGCGAGGCAGCCGTCAACCTGCTGCGGCAGGGCATCACGGCACGGCAGATCCTGACCAAGGAGGCGTTCGAGAACGCGATCGCGATCGTGATGGCGTTCGGCGGCTCCACCAACGCGGTGCTGCATCTGCTGGCGATCGCGCACGAGGCCGAAGTTGATCTTGGTCTGGACGACTTCATCCGGGTGTCCCGGCGGATCCCGCACCTGGGCGACCTGAAGCCGTTCGGCCGGTACGTGATGAACGACGTGGACAAGGTCGGCGGCGTACCGGTGGTGCTGAAGGCGTTGCTGGACGCCGGTTTGATCAACGGCGACTGCCTGACCGTGACCGGCAGGACGATGGCGGAGAACCTGGCCGACATCGCGCCGCCGGACATCGACGGCAAGATCATCCGGTCGCTGGCCGAACCGATCCACCCGACCGGCGGAATCACCATCCTGCGTGGATCTCTGGCTCCCGACGGCGCCGTGGTGAAGAGCGCCGGCTTCGACACCTCGGTGGTCGAGGGCACCGCCCGCGTCTTCGACGGCGAACGCGCCGCGATGGACGCGCTGGAGGACGGCACCATCACCGCCGGCGACGTGGTGGTGATCAGGTACGAGGGACCCAAGGGCGGGCCGGGCATGCGCGAGATGCTGGCGATCACCGGTGCGATCAAGGGCGCCGGGCTGGGCAAGGACGTCATGTTGATCACCGACGGTCGCTTCTCCGGCGGCACCACCGGGCTGTGTGTCGGCCACATCGCCCCGGAAGCCACCGAGGGCGGACCGATCGCGCTGGTCGAGGACGGCGACAAGATCGTCTTGAACGTTGCCGAAGGCACCCTCGAGCTCGACGTCCCCGCCGACGAGTTGGCCCGCCGCCGCGACGCCTGGACGCTGCCGGATCGACCCAAGCCCAGGGGAGTGCTGGCCAAATACGCCAAGCTGGTCGGCTCCGCCGACGTCGGCGCCATCTGCAGTTGATCGGCGATAATCCGGACCGTCGGGGTCGAGAGGCCCGTAGGGTCGCGGACATGCAAGATCATCCGGACCGGGATGTGATCGCCGACAACCGCCGCCACGGGGAGGTGCTGACCTGTCCCGGGCTCGGTGCCGCGGCCGATCGGATCCCTGAGGCCGGACAGGTCTCAGGTCTGGATGGTCGACGCCCGGAAGCGGACTGTCGGTGCCGCACGCCACAATGCCGACCATGAATCGGCTGATCATGAAGAGGGGTCGACCATGCAGCGGGTGAGCGTCGAGCAACGGCGGGCACGGCTCGGTCGGCAGCACCGACTGGTCGACTCGGCGCGGGCTGTCGACGTCGAGGAGGTGGCTGGGGCGATCGTCTGCCTGCACGCGACCGATCCGGCGACCATCTACCTGTCCTGCTGGGCCCGGTTCGACGGTTTCGCGACCGATGATCTTGATCGCGCGTTCTACCAGGACCGCTCCCTGGTCAAACATCTGGCGATGCGGCGGACGCTGTTCGTCTTCGATCGGCAGACTCTTGCGGACGCCCAATCCGGGGCCAGCGAGCGGGTGGCGGCGAATGAATCGCGTCGGCTGATCAAGGACGTGCAGAAGGCGGGTCTTTTTCCCGACGGTGCGAAGTGGCTCGCGGAGGCCAAGAGCGCTGTGGTGGACGCGTTGGCCGACGGGACGGAGGCGACCTCCACCGAGTTGCGGGAACGGGTCCCGCTGCTGGAAGGCTCGGTCACGTACGGGGTGGGGAAGTCCTGGGGCGGCGACGTCCCGATCGGGCCGCGGGTGCTGACCGTTCTGTCCGCCGAGGGCAAGATCGTCCGGGGTAGTAACCGTGGGGATTGGGCAAGCTCGCGGCCGCGGTGGGCCGCAATGGGTTCCTGGCTGGGCAAGCCGCTGGAGCCGTCGACCGACGGCCACACGGCGATGGTGGAGCGATGGCTGCGCGCGTTCGGTCCGGGCACCGTCAACGACGTGAAGTGGTGGCTGGGTTCGACCGTCGCCGCCGTGAAACGATCACTGGCCGAGCTGGACGCCGTCGAAGTCGATCTTGACGGCGGCACCGGCTACCTGCTGCCCGATGATCTTGATCCGCCGGAACCGGCCGAACCGTGGGTGGCGCTGCTGCCGGCCCTGGATCCGACGATCATGGGCTGGGTCGACCGCGACTGGTACGTCGACCCGGAGTATCGCAAGCTGCTCTTCGACAACACCGGCAACGCAGGCCCGACGCTCTGGAGCGACGGCAAGGTCGTCGGTGGTTGGTGGCAGACCGACGCCGGCGAGGTCCGCCTGCACCTGCTCGAGGACGTCGGCACCGTGGCATCCGCGGCCCTCGAGTCACGGGCGGCCACGCTGACGCAGTGGCTGCACGGCCGCAAGGTGTTGCCGCGGTTTCCTTCACCGCTGGCCAAGCAGGTGCTCGGCTGAGGTGGGACGCCAGACCAGATGGCGGCATCAGGCACTATCTCGACTGCGTCAACAAGCGCTGGCGGGGCTTGACCGACAGCACCGGGCACTTGGCGTCGATCAGGATCGCT
Source organism: Microlunatus elymi (assembly GCF_007362775.1). Lineage (NCBI taxonomy): Bacteria > Bacillati > Actinomycetota > Actinomycetes > Propionibacteriales > Propionibacteriaceae > Microlunatus > Microlunatus elymi. The sequence goes on along the minus strand of NZ_CP041692.1, from coordinate 3,629,133 downwards.
TGGGCGGTGCTGCCGGTGATGATCTTGCCGACGGGGCTGCGGCGACGCAGACCGATCACGATCAGACCGGCCTCGGTCTCGTCGGCCACCTTCATGATCAACTCGGCAGCGGATTCGGTCCCGCCGGACTGGCGGATCTCATGATTGATCCCTGCCTTCAACAGTTCCGTCTCGATCGCGTCCAGATCATGCTGGGTGGCGAAGTGCGGATGGTTGTTGTTGCCGTGATGTCCGGTGTTCACCACCACCAGCCGATGCCCATGATCACGGGCCAGCTCGCGGGCCTGCTCGAACGCCGCCGAACCCTCCGGCGTCGGCAGATATCCGACCACAATGTTCACCGATCTTCTCCTGGTCAGCGCAGCGTCTGCTCGTCGGGCTCCAGCGTCTTCGCCCCGGTCATGATCGCGACCGCGTCCTCCATGCTGTGGGACTTCGGGGTGATCACGCCGGCCAGGCCGCCGAGCCGCTGGATGTGGATCCGGTCCGCGGTCTCGAACACGTTCGGCATGTTGTGGCTGATCAAGATCACCGCCATGCCCTTGTCCCGCAGGTCGCGGACCAGCTTCAGCACGTGCCCGGTCTCCCGTACGCCCAGCGCCGCGGTCGGCTCGTCCAAGATCACCACCTTGCTGCCGAACGCACCGGCCCGGGCGACCGCGACGATCTGCCGCTGACCACCGGACAGGGTCTCCACCGCCTGGTCGATGTTCTGCAGCGTGGTGATGCCGAGATCGTCGATGAACGCCTTGGACTGCTTACGCATCGCCGGCCGATCGACCATCCGGAAGACCGAACCGAGAATGCCCGGACGGCGGATCTCCCTGGCCAGGAAGAGATTGCTGGCGATGTCGAGCGCAGGTGCGACGGCCAGATTCTGATACACCGTCTCGATACCGGCCTCCCGCGCGTCCTGCGTGCTGCCGAAATTCACCACCCGGCCGTCCATCTTGATCGTGCCCTGATCAGGCGCCATCGCCCCGGACAGGCATTTGATCAAGGTCGACTTGCCGGCGCCGTTGTCGCCGATCACCGCCAGCACCTCACCGGGAAAGAGGCGAAGATCAACTCCGCGCAGCCCGACCACCCGGCCGAACAGCTTCACCAGGCCGGTCGCCTCCAGCACCGGGGTTTCATCCGAACCGGCGGTGTTGCCGCCGGCCTGCTCGTCGGTCGAGGTCGCCGTCGTCATCAGCCCTTCACCTTTCTGATCCACTGGTCCACCGAGACCGCCAAGATCACCAGGATGCCGGTGGCCAGCACCTGATAGTTCGGGTCGACGCCGGCCAGGGCCAGTCCGCTGTTGAACGTCTGCACGATCAGCGCCCCGATCAGGGTGCCGACCACCGACCCGCGACCACCGAACAGCGACGTGCCGCCAATCACCACCGCGGTGATCGACAACAGGTTGTAGTTCAGGCCGGCGTTGGGGTCGGCGCCGCCGACCCGGCCGGCGACGATCCAGGCCGCAATGCCGACGCACAACCCGGCCACCACGTACGCACTGAGCAGCACTCGGCCGGTCCGGATACCGGCCAGCCGGGCGGCATCGGCATCGTCACCCGTGGCGTACAGATGTCGGCCCCAGGCCGAGTTGCGCAGGGCGAAGCCGAGCGCCACGAACACCGCCACCATGAAGATCACACCCCAGGTGACGCTGACCGAACCGATCGAGAGACTGCGGCCGGTGACCAGCAGGAACGAGTTCGGGTTCACCGCGATGGTCTGACCCTGGGCGTACAACAGCGACAGCGCGGTGAAGATCGAGAAGGTGCCCAGGGTGACGATGAACGGCGGCAAGTTGATCTTGGTCACCAGGAAGCCGTTCAGCAGCCCGGTCAGGACCGCGACCGCGATGCCGATCAGCAACGCCAGGAACGACGGCATCCCGCCGAAGGCGAGTTTGGCCATCACCAGCGAGGACAGCACCATCGCCATCCCGATCGACAGGTCGACGCCGGCGGTCAAGATGATCAAGGTCTGGCCGGCGGCCAGGGTGCCGACGACCGCCATCTGCTGCACCAGCAGCGACAACGCCTGCGGACGCAGGAATCCTTCGGAGACGATGCCGAAGACGATCAACGCTGCGATCAATACGATCAGCGGACTCAACGCCGGGTTGCCGTGCAGCACATGCTGGATCCGTTCGGCCGGACTTCGTCGACGGCTGAGCAGATCCTCGACGCTGGCCGGACTGGTACTCGCGGTCTGACTCATCGGTGCACCTTCCTATCCCAGCCGGTCTCTAGCCCCAGCAGGTCTTTGCGGCCGCGGCGGGCGTCTGGCTCTTGACGCCCGGGATCGGGTCGTTGGTCGCCAGCGCCGTGCCGGTGTCGTAGAAGTTCTTACCGGCGGTCTTGCCGGGCGGTGGTCCGCCGCGAGCGATCTTGGCGATCGCGGCCACGCCGAGCCGGGCCATCTTGCCGGGGTATTGCGTCGAGTCGGCTGCGAATTCGCCGCTCTTGACCAAGTTGATGCCGTCGCAGCTGCCGTCGATGGTGACGATGAAGGCCTGCTTCTGCTTGCCGGCCGCCTTCAACGCCGCGTACGCGCCCTCGCCGGCGGGTTCGTTGATGGTGTAGACGACGTTGATGTTCGGGTTGGCGGACAGACATTGCTCCATCGCCTGCCGGCCGCCGTCGATGGCGCCCTGGGTCGGTCGGTGGCAGACGATCTGGTAGCTGCCGCCCTTGCCGCCGGTGTAGTGGCCCTTCTTCGGCTCCAGCCCGTTCTGACTCTGGTTGCCGGTCGGGATTCCCATCCCCTGAAGGAATCCGTGATCACGGTTGGTGTCGACGGTGACCACCTGGTCGTTGTACAGATCGAGCATCGCGATCACTGCCGGCTTGCCGTCCAGCTTGGCCGCGGCGTACTGGCCGATGTGCTGCCCGGCGACCCGATTGTCGGTGGCGAACGTGTTGTCGGCTGTGTTCGGCGGGATCAGCGGAGTGTCCAGGGCGATCACGTAGAGCCCGGCGGCCTTCGCCTGGCGCAGGGCGGCGTTGATCGAGTCACCGTTGCTGGTGATCAGGATCCCTTTGTCGCCGCGGGCGATGGCGGTGTAGATCTGATTGATCTGGTTCTGGGTGTCGCCGTCCTGGGTGCCGGCCGCGACCGACAGCCGTACGCCCTGTTTGGCGGCCTCGTCCTCGGCGTCCTTCTTCATCGCCACGAAGTACGGGTTGGTCTGAGTCTTCAAGATCAGCGAGACGCCGGGACGATTGTCGTTGGCCGCGCAGGCGGTCAGCAGGCAACCGAGCACGATGCAGGCCAGCAAACTCCGCGCTCGGGAGCGCAACGTGGTCCCGCCGGATGTCGCCATCTGCACTCCGATCTTCGTCGAACGGCCGATCTTCGTTGAACGGTGCGTGCTTCCTGCTGTGGTGCTAGCCATAAGTCCTAGCCCCAGGTGCCGATGATCGTCAAGGGACGCAAGGTCCACCTCAGGGCGTTGAGCATCCAGATAACAAGACGGAGCGTCCCGGCAGTTGACATGGGGCGGCCGGCGCGGGATTGTGGTTGCGTGCGTTTCGCGTTCCAGCTTCTCGTAATCGAAAAGCGTGTCGGCTGAGCATCAGCTCAATCGTCGACACGCTCCCTCGTCTGCCACCCGGCGGCGGGGGTTTTTTCTTGTACGGAAGCCGATCGCGGCACTGCCGTCCACCAGACGCGGTAGTCGAGCACGGGCAGTTCGAACCACAGGCAGGAGTAAGGAAATGGCTGAGGAGCGGTCAGAGAGTTCGCCCGCCGCTGATGCGGGCCTGACCGGGGCGCAAGCGCTGGTCCGATCCCTCGAACGGGTCGGCGCCGACGTCGTATTCGGGATCCCCGGGGGAGCGATCCTCCCCGCCTACGATCCGCTGTACGACTCCGAAGCTGTACGGCACATCCTCGTCCGCCACGAGCAGGGCGCAGGACATGCCGCCGAGGGCTATGCGATGGTCACCGGCAAGGTCGGTGTCTGCATGGCCACCTCCGGTCCGGGAGCGACCAACCTGGTCACCGCGATCGCCGACGCCTACATGGACTCGGTCCCGATCGTGGCGATCACCGGCCAGGTCGCGTCCGGTTCGATCGGCACCGACGCCTTTCAGGAAGCCGACATCACCGGCATCACCATGCCGATCACCAAGCACAGCTTCCTGGTGAAGAAGGCCGAGGACATCCCGCACGCGATCGCGGCGGCGTTCCACATCGCATCCACCGGCCGGCCCGGACCGGTGCTGGTGGACATCACCAAGGACGCGTTGCAGGGCATCGCCCCGTTCCACTGGCCCAAGCGGCTCGATCTGCCGGGCTACCGTCCGGTCAGTCGCCCGCACAGCAAGCAGATCCGTGAAGCGGCGAAGTTGATCATGGCCGCCAAGCAGCCGGTGCTCTACGTCGGCGGCGGTGTGATCAAGGCGAATGCGGCCGAGCAGTTGGTCCAACTGGTGGAGCTGACGAAGATCCCGGTGGTCACCACTTTGATGGCGCGCGGCGCGGTCCCGGACAGCCATCCGCTGAACTACGGCATGCCCGGCATGCACGGTGCGGTCGCGGCCGTGGGCGCCTTGCAGCGCAGCGATCTGCTGATCTCGCTCGGTGCTCGATTCGACGATCGGGTGACGGGTCAGTTGTCCAGTTTCGCACCGGACGCCAAGGTGATCCACGCCGACATCGACCCGGCCGAGATCAGCAAGAACCGGCATGCCGACGTGCCGATCGTCGGAGACTGCGCCGAGGTGATCGGCGAACTGACCGAGGTGCTCCGGGCCGAGCCCGAACTGCCGGATTTCTCTGCCTGGCAGGGATATCTCGACGGTCTGCAGAACCGCTACCCGACCGGCTACGACGAACCCGACGACGGATCGCTGTCACCGCAGGGCGTGATCAAGAGGATCGGCGAGCTGACCGGACCGGACGCGTACTACGTCGCCGGCGTCGGCCAGCATCAGATGTGGTCAGCGCATTTCCTGCCCTTCGAGCGAGCCGGGCACTGGCTCAACTCCGGCGGCGCCGGCACCATGGGGTACGGCGTTCCCGCGGCGATGGGTGCCAAGGCCGGCCGGCCGGACTCCGTGGTCTGGTGTATCGACGGTGACGGCTGCTTCCAGATGACCAACCAGGAGCTCGTCACCTGTGCCCTGGAAGGGATTCCGGTCAAGATCGCGGTGATCAACAACCAGAGCCTGGGCATGGTCCGGCAGTGGCAGACCCTCTTCTACCAGGGCCGCTACTCCAACACCGATCTGAAGACCAACCGGGTGCCGGACTTCCAGAAGCTGGCCGAGGCGATGGGCTGCGTGGGGCTGCGGGCCGAGACGCCGGCCGAGGTCGACGCGGTGATCGACAAGGCGCTCAGCATCAACGACGCGCCGGTGGTGGTCGAATTCGTCGTGCACAAGGACGCGATGGTGTGGCCGATGGTTGCGGCCGGCGGCAGCAACGACGCGATAAAGATCGCCCGTGATCTTGCTCCGAACTGGGAAGGTGAGGAACTGTGACCACTCGGATCGAAGCGGGCACAAACCCGACTCGTACACTCTCGGTGTTGGTGGAGAACAAGCCCGGCGTGCTCGCCCGCGTCTCCGGGCTGTTCTCCCGCCGCGGCTTCAACATCGACTCTCTTGCCGTCGGTCCGACGGAGCATCCGGAGGTTTCCCGGATCACCATTGCCACCGCTGTCGACGACGCGGTGTTGGAGCAGCTCACCAAGCAGCTCAACAAACTCGTCGAAGTGCTCAAGATCGTCGAACTCGAACCGGATTCGGTCCGCCGCGAGTTGATCTTGGTCAAGGTCCGGGCCGACCAGTCGACCCGCGGCCAGGTGCTGGAGATCGTCCAGCTCTTCAAGGCGAAATCGGTCGATGTCAGCGCGGACACGATCACCATCGAAGCCACCGGAAACCCGGACAAGCTGGGATCACTGCTCGAGATGCTGGAACCGTACGGCATCCGCGAGCTGGTCCAATCCGGCTTGGTGGCGCTGGGACGCGGCAGTCGATCGATCACCGACCGCTCGCTCAGAACCGAACGCAACAAGGCCATCCGCGCGATCTAGGCTCGCCGGGTCTACGATGCGCTGACGGCCACACAACATCTCAGCAACACAAGAAATCAGGAGTTGGATCAAGTGCCCGCAGAAATGTTCTACGACGACAATGCCGACCTCTCGGTGATCCAGGGTCGTCATGTCGCGATTCTCGGTTTCGGCAGCCAGGGCCACGCCCATGCGCTGTCCCTGCGCGACTCGGGCGTCGACGTACGCGTCGGCGTCCAGGAAGGCAGCAAGAGCCGCGCCAAGGCCGAGGCACAGGGCCTGCGGGTTCTCACCCCGTACGAGGCGTGTGAGGAAGCCGATCTGATCATGGTCCTCACCCCGGACCCGAGCCAGCGCAAGGTGTACGAGGAGGCCATCGCGCCGAACCTCGTCCCGGGCGACGCGCTCTTCTTCAGCCACGGCTTCAACATCCGCTACGGCTACATCAAGCCTCCGGAGGGTGTCGACGTGGCGATGGTCGCGCCGAAGGGCCCGGGACACCTCGTGCGTCGTGAGTACGCCGAGGGTCGTGGTGTTCCGGTGCTGGTCGCGGTCGAGCAGGACGGCACCGGCAAGGCCTGGGACCTGGCGCTCTCCTACGCCAAGGGCATCGGTGGCTTGCGGGCCGGCGGCATCAAGACCACGTTCACCGAGGAGACCGAGACCGACCTCTTCGGCGAGCAGGCCGTGCTGTGCGGCGGCGCCAGCGCGCTGATCCAGGCCGGCTTCGAGACGCTGACCAACGCCGGCTACCAGCCGGAGGTCGCCTACTTCGAGTGCCTGCACGAGCTGAAGCTGATCGTCGACCTGATGTACGAGGGCGGCATCGCCAAGCAGCGCTGGAGCATCTCCGACACCGCCGAGTACGGCGATTACGTGTCCGGCCCGCGGGTGATCGACGATCACGTCAAGGAGTCGATGAAGGCCGTGCTGTCCGACATCCAGGACGGCACCTTCGCCCAGCGATTCATCGATGACCAGGACGCCGGCGCGCCCGAGTTCAAGCGGTTCCGGGCCGAGGCCGAGCAGCACCCGATCGAGAAGGTCGGCCGCGAACTGCGCGGCCTGATGGCCTGGGTGAAGAGCCACGACGACGACTACGTCGAAGGCACCGCCGCCCGGTAAACATTCACACCGAGTTGTCAGCGGCAGGAGGCGCTATAGCGCCTTCTTCCGCTGACAACTTCTGGTTTCAGCGGGATTCCTCGTGGATCCCGATCACCAGCGCGCCGTCCTTCTGCACCCCGGTGGTGATCTCGTACAGGGTGTCGGCCAGCGGGGCCGCATCTCCGGCGGTGTCGGAGGCGTCGTTGGCCATCACGCAGACCTGGGCCAGCCCGGTGGTGTCCAGTTGGGTCGGATGACCGGACTGGCAGGCCCCGAACGTCTTCCGCAGCGACGCGTACGTCTTCGCCGCGTCGGCCTTGGGCACGGTCACCACCGCGTCCAGATTGAAGTCGTGGGTCGACTTGTAGTGCGAGCTGTGCACGACCGCGCTGTCGGGCAGGTCCAGATCGCCCCACCACTGGACGTCGGCCTTCGAGACGTTGTCGCAGTGATAGCCGGTGAAGTCGTTGGTACACAGCGATCCGCGGTCGGTGGTGAAGCTGAAGTAGGGCACCCCCCAGCCGCCGGCGAACCGGCTCAAGACCCAGAACCCACCGGCGACCAGCACGATCATCACGGCGATCCCGAGCAGGATCCGTGGTCCGCGGTGACGTCGTTCACGAGGCATTGCAGCAGGATGCCATGATCACGACGCGTTCGGCACGCTTCCGGTCACGACCCGATATCGAATCCGGTCAGCCCGATGGTCAGTGCGAGCTGCGCAGACCCATGCTGCATCTCATCGCGTGGATCCATTCCTCACTCGTGGCGAGGTCGGATGGTGGACGAGGTCAGGTACGGCAGGCGACGTGCGGTCGTCATATTGCGTTCCGACCTCCCGTATCCGAGGAGTTTGCGCACCCATAGATCGCCACTGCGAGCTCCAAGCTCCTTGGATTTGCAGGTCACAGTGTGCGCCCTGCACAGATCGTCGGAAGCTCGGGCATGTCTGCGGGTGCTCGGACAAATCCGGCACGACGCAAGGTTTTGGAGTCCCGTCGTTGCTGTGGTGCTGACCCGCAGAATCGGTCCGCTGTAGGCGCCTCGCACGAGCCGGACCTGCCGCAGCGTCAGCGCTTGACGGCGATCAGGACCGAGGTGTCGGGGGCGACCATCACGTCGACGCTGGTGAAGCGTTCGTCGGTGAGCCAGGCCTGACGGAGTTGATCAACGCGGCCGGACTCCATCGGGGGCCAGTTGGTTGAGGGGGAGAAGTCGTCGAGGACGATCATCCCGCCAGTCTCCAGCATGTCGATGATCTCCTCCCGCGGAGAGTGCCGGGCGCTCTCCGCATCGATGAAGATCAACGAGAACGGGGCGTGCTCGGCCAACGTGGACCAGTCGGCATGCATCACGTCGATGTCGTCGCCGGCGAACATCTCCATCACGCCGTGGGCGAGTTCGGGATCGAGCTCCGCGGTCAGCACTCGGGTGCCCTTGGGGGCACCGACCCGCAGCCACGCGGCGCCGACACCGCAGCCGGTGCCGCACTCGGCCATCGTCCCGGACCGGGTTGCCGCGAGGGTCGCCAGCAGCCGCCCGGTCTCGTTGCGCGAGGCCATCACGTACCCGTGCTGCAGGGACATCCGCAGCGCTCGGGTGACGAGTTCGGGCAGTTCGGGCGGTGCACTCACAACAGTCAGTCTTTCATTGCAGACGGGCAGGGTCCAGGATGCGAGAACGTCATCCCACGATCTGGTGGAAAAATACTCGGACGTCCTAGTATCTCGTCCACCAGCATCGATCTCGAACCGGGAATGCACATGTACGACATGTATCCAGACCGTTGGGCCGAGCAGGACGAAACCTCCCGCCGGACCGTAGCCGAGCGCCCGCACCGCCGCGCCCGGCGAGCCCACGAGACCCGCCCCGAGATCATTCGCGTACGTCAGCAACGTCCGGCTGAGCGGTAGGCAGCGGGGGTTACCGGCCCTTCGACAAGCTCAGGGCCCTTGGGTGCGGTCCGAGCCCAGGTGCGCCCCAGACGGAGTGCGGGCGACTGGTCTGCCGAGGCTGGGGCGGGCGGTCTCTGCGCGCAAGACGTGGATGGGCCTGGCCGTCCGCACAATGCCGTCCGCGCCCCGTATCAGCCATCAGATCCCAACCAGATAAGGGAACCAGGCATTGTGCGGACCGGTTGTCTGCGCGCAGAGACCGCCCACCCCAAGATCACAACGGTCGAGGGACGGACAGTAAAAGGGCGAGGTCAGAGGGCCGAGGCGATCGCGTCGCCGATCTCGCTGGTGCTGCGCGACGTACCAGCGGAGCGGTGAGCGATGTCGGCCAGCACTGCCTTTTCGATTCGGGCGGACTCGTCTGCCAGGCCGAGATGATCCAGCAGCAACGAGACCGACAGGATCGTCGCGGTCGGATCCGCGATGGCCTTACCAGCAATGTCAGGAGCAGAACCGTGCACCGGCTCGAACATCGACGGATAGCGGCCCTCCGGGTTGATGTTGCCGCTGGCGGCCAGTCCGATGCCACCGGTGACCGCACCGGCCAGGTCGGTGATGATGTCGCCGAACAGGTTGTCGGTGACGATCACGTCGAACCGGGCCGGATCGGTGGCCAGGAAGATGGTGGCGGCGTCGACGTGCAGGTAGTCGGTGGCGACATCGGGATACTCGCGGGCGACCGACTCGAAGATCCTGCGCCACAGCCCACCGGCGTTGACCAGCACGTTGTGCTTGTGCACCAAGGTGATCTTGTTCCGGCGCCGGGAGGCGCGGGCGAAGGCGTCGCGAACGACCCGCTCCACCCCGTACGCGGTGTTGATGCTCACCTCGGTGGCGATCTCGGCCGGCGTGCCGGCACGGACCACGCCGCCGTTGCCGACGTACAGACCCTCGGTGCCCTCGCGAACGACGACGAAGTCGATCTCCTTGCCGGCGATCACCGAATCGGCCAGCGGAGTGGGAATGCCGGGGAACAGCCGGCTCGGCCGCAGGTTGACGTAGTGATCGAAGGCGAATCTGATCTTGAGGATCAGGCCGCGCTCGAGGATGCCACTGGGCATCGTCTTGTCACCGGGTGCGGCACCGACCGCGCCGAAGAGAATGCCGTCGGACTGACGCAACTCGTCCAGAACCGAGTCCGGGAGCACCTCCCCTGTCCGCTTCCAACGCTCGGCGCCGAGGTCGTAGTCGGTCAGCTCGAAGGCGCCGGGGGCGACCGCCTGCAGCACCTTGATGCCCTCGGCGACCACCTCGGGACCGATGCCGTCACCGGCGATCACGGCCAGATTCTTCGTCTTGTTCTCGCTCGTCACCCGCGCATCGTAGCCAGACCGCGTCCGCGACGAGAGCCCCATCTCAGCCGTCAGTCCAAGAGAAAGGCAGTGCTAGCGTGCAAACCATGAGCAGGCTGTTCGACGTCCGGCCCAATCCGCATCCGAAGAGCGAGGCCGAGCGCGCGGCCATCCTCGCCGATCCGGGATTCGGCCTCCATTTCTCCGATCACATGGCCGTGGCCATTTGGAACCCGGAGGAGGGTTGGCACGATCGCCAGGTCCGCCCGTACGGTCCGTTCCAGCTGGATCCGGCGGCGGCGGTGCTGCACTACGCGCAGGAGATCTTCGAGGGGCTGAAGGCCTACCGGCACGCCAACGACTCGATCTGGCTGTTCCGCCCGGACAAGAACGCGGACCGCTTCACCAAGTCCGCCGAACGGCTGGCGCTGCCGGTGCTGCCGCACGAGGATTTCCTGGCCAGCATCGAAACCCTGGTGGTCACCGATCAGGCCTGGGTGCCCGGCGGCGGGGAAAGCAACCTCTACATCCGGCCGTTCATGTTCGCTTCCGAGACGTTCCTCGGGGTGCGGCCGGCCAAGACCGTCACCTACGCCTGCATCGCCGGCCCGGCCGGTGCGTACTTCAGTCACGGCGTGCAACCGGTGGACATCTGGGTCTCGTCGCAGTACGTGCGCGCCGCACCCGGCGGCACCGGTGCGGCCAAGACCGGCGGCAACTACGCCTCCAGCCTGATCGCCCAGCAGGAGGCGTACGACAAGGGTTGCGACCAGGTGCTCTTCCTGGACGGCGCAGAGAAGCGCTGGGTGGAGGAGCTCGGCGGGATGAACATCTACCTGGTCACCAGCGACGGCGAGTTGATCACGCCGTCGCTGGAGGGAACCATCCTGGAGGGCGTCACCCGCGATTCGGTGCTCACGCTGGCTTCCGAGCACGGTCTGCAGCCGGTCGAGCGCCGGATCAGCATCGACGAACTGCTGGACGGCATCCGCTCCGGCAAGATCACCGAGATGTTCGCCTGCGGTACGGCGGCGGTGATCAACCCGGTCGGCTCGCTGGTCACCGAACAAGGGCGAGTTGTGGTGAACGACGGCGCCTCCGGTCGTTACACCGACGAACTGCGCCGCGCCCTGCTGGACGTCCAGTACGGCCGGGTCGAGGACACCCACGGCTGGATGCACAAGGTCTGCTGAAACACCTCGATGATCAAGGGTGATCTTGCCGAGTTGGCGGCCCGCGCCTGGAAACGCCTGCACGGGCCGGCACAGTGGCGGATCCTGTGGCTGAAACACGCCACCTTCATGATCGGCGTCACCGGCGTCGTGCTCGACGATCATGATCGAGTCCTGCTGCTGCGGCATCGGTTCTGGAAGGATTGTCCCTGGGGCACTCCTTCTGGCTATCTCGAGCGGGGCGAGACTATCGAGCAGGGGTTTGCCCGCGAGGTTGCCGAGGAAACCTCCTTGCAGATAACCGATGTCAGGATCCACAAGATCAACTCCGGCTTCCGGCTGCGGCTGGAGGTCGCGGTGATCAGCCGACTGGCCGGCGACCAGGTGCCGCGGGTGGACGAGATCGAGGTTGCCGAGGCACGCTTCTTCACCGTCGGCGAACTGCCGGCCGACCTGCGTATGGGGCATCGCGAGTTGATCATGGCCGCGCTCGCCGGCTCACCGGCCTGAGACGGCAAACCGGCGGCAACCCTTGACGACCGATCGGCGCTGCTGATTCTGTTCTGGCAACCGATGATCAAGGAGTTCAGAGTGGAACGGTTCGGGCATACGGGGGCGCCATGTTGAGGCCACAGGACACGGCGACTCGAGAGCGTAAGCGGCTCGACGGTTTGTGGGACTTCCGTATTGATCGCGACGGAGTCGGTGTCGAACAAGGATGGCAGGACGGCGCGCTGCCGGAAGCCCGGGCGATGGCCGTGCCGGCCTCGTACAACGAATTGGTGCTGGACCCGGGAGATCGGGAGTTCTTCGGCGATCTCTGGTACGCGACCACGGTCCGGATCCCGCGCGGCTGGCAGGACCAGCGGATCAGCCTCTACGTCGAGTCGGCCACCCACCGGGCGACGGTCTGGCTGAACGGGCACGAGATCGGATCGCACGAGGGCGGCTATCTGCCGTTCGAACTCGACCTCACCGACGCCGTCGAGCCCGGCCAGGAGTGCCGGCTGGTGATCAAGGTCAACAACACGCTGACCTTCGCATCGATCCCGCCCGGCGTCGTCGAGGACGGGCCGACCGGCCCGCGGCAGCGGTACTTCCACGACTTCTACAACTACGCCGGACTGCATCGCTCGGTCTGGCTGACGGCAACCCCGAAGGCACGCATCGAGGACGTGCTGGTGGTCATCGGTCTGGACGCTGACACCGGCCTGGTCGACGTCCGCACCACGACGAGCGAGGCAGACGAGCTACGAACCGCGCTGGTGCTGTCCGACGCCGACGGGCAGGAGGTGGCGAGCGGTCAGGGCAGCCAGGCACAGCTCCGGGTGCCGGCGGTCGAGCTCTGGCAACCCGGCCGCGGATACCTGTACGAGTTGACGATCCGGCTGACCGACCGAGATCAACTCCTGGACGAGTACCGGCTGCCGGTCGGAGTCCGGACGGTAGAGGTCCGCGGCACCCAGTTCCTGATCAACGGCGAGCCGTTCTACTTCACCGGCTTCGGCATGCACGAGGATCACGCCATCGTCGGCAAACAGCACAACGACGCCTTGATGCTGCGGGATTTCGCTTGCCTGGAATGGATCGGCGCGAATTCGATCCGGACCTCGCACTATCCCTACTCCGAGGAGTTCATGGAGCACGCCGACCGGACCGGCCTGGTGGTGATCGACGAGACCCCTGCGGTCGGGCTGAATCTCGGCATCGGCGGCGGGCTGTTCGGCAGCCAGGGCTATCCGACCTTCTCGGCCGAGACCGTGAACGAGAAGACGCAGGCCAATCACGCTCAGGTCATCCGCGAATTGATCAACCGGGACCGCAACCATCCCAGCGTGGTGCTGTGGTCGATCGCCAACGAGCCGGAGTCCCACACCGAGGAGTCGGTGCACTACTTCGAGCCGCTGTTTGCCGAAGCCCGCAAGGCCGATCCGACCCGGCCGGTCGGCTTCGTCAACATGATGCTGGCCCGGCACGGCGACTGCCGGCTGGCTCAATTCGCCGACGTGATCATGCTGAACCGCTACTACGGGTGGTATGCCTTCACCGGAGATCTGGCGGCGGCCGAACAGGCCTGGACCGCCGAGCTCAACGGTTGGGCAGGCGACGGCAAACCGATCATCATCACCGAGTACGGCGCCGACACCCTCGACGGCATGCATCAGCTGATCGCCCAGCCGTGGAGCGAGGAGTATCAGCAGCAGTATCTGGAGATGAACTCTCGGGTCTTCGACGGAATCGATGCGGTGGTGGGGGAGCAGGTGTGGAATCTGGCCGACTTCGCCACCACGGCAGGGATCATCCGGGTCGGCGGCAACCGCAAGGGCGTCTTCACTCGAGATCGTGAGCCCAAGCTGGCGGCGCACTGGTTGCGTCGGCGTTGGCTGGACCGGAAAGCGGCGGACGCGCAGGTCGAGGCGCCGGCAGACTGAATCGCGGCCTCGAGGACCAAAGGCCCGAACGCAAGATCACCCGAGTCGGGTGATCCTGGGTGGGGGTCGGCTTGCGTTTGGTGGTGATCAACAACGTTGCAGCACATGCCGGCTCTCCCCACCTGCTGCGGGCATGGCTGCCCCCTGTCGATCGGAGTCTCCGCATGGCACGAGAGTTTCAGGGCAAGGTCGAACTGGATGTCCGCGATTCGCAGGGCGACTGGGACGCATTCCTGCCGGACAAGGCACCGACCGGCGCACCCAATGTCCTGGTCGTCCTGTACGACGACACCGGCCAGGCCGCCTGGTCCCCGTACGGCGGGCGGATCAACATGCCGACGATGGACCGGCTGGCTGCCGGCGGGCTGACCTACAGCCAGTGGCACACCACCGCGTTGTGTTCCCCGACCCGCTCGACCTTTCTGACCGGCCGCAATCACCATATGAACGGGTTCGCTTCGATCTCGGAGTCCTCGACCGGGTTCGCGGGCTACAGCTCACACATACCGCCGTCCAACGCGACCATGGCCAACGTGCTGCGGGAGGCCGGCTGGTCGACCTTCTGGGTGGGCAAGAATCACAACGTGCCGATCGACGAGTGGACGATGGGCGCGTCCAAGAAGCGCTGGCCGCTGGGCATGGGCTACGACCAGTTCTACGGGTTCATCGGCGGTGAGACGAACAACTGGTATCCGTCGCTGGCCGAGGGCAACCGCTACATCGATCAGCCGTACGGGCCCGAGGACGGCTATCACCTGTCCAAGGATCTGGCCGATCAGGCGTTGCGGATGATCCGCGACTCCAAGCAGACCGAGCCGGACAAGCCCTGGTATCTCTGGTTCTGCCCGGGCGCCAACCACGCTCCGCATCATGCGCCGCAGGAGTACATCGACAAGTACAAGGGTGCCTTCGACGACGGCTACGAGGCCTACCGGGAGTGGGTGCTGCCGCGGATGATCGAGCGCGGCATCCTCCCCGAGGGCACCGAGCTCACCCCGCTGAATCCGATGTCGGACGGCACCTACACCCAGACCGACTACGTGCGGCCCTGGGGGGAGCTGAACGAGAAGGAACGGGCGATGTTCTGCCGGATGGCCGAGGTGTACGCCGGTTTCAGCGAATACACCGACGCCCAGGTCGGCAGGATCGTCGACTACCTGGAGGAATCCGGCCAGTTGGAGAACACGATCATCTTCTACTGCGCCGACAACGGCGCCTCCGGCGAGGGCAGTCCGAACGGTTCGGTCAACGAGGGCAAGATCTTCGGCGGCTATCCCGATGATCTTGAGCAGAACCTGTCGATGGTGGACAAGCTCGGCTCACCGGACACCTACAACCACTATCCGACGGGTTGGGCGGCCGCTTTCACCACCCCGTACCGGATGTTCAAGCGATACGTCTATCAGGGTGGCATCTGCGATCCGCTGGTGATCCACTGGCCGGCCGGGATCAAGGCCAAGGGCGAGGTACGGCATCAGTACCACCACTCGACCGACATCGTGCCGACGATCTACGAGGCCTGCGGGGTGGAATTCCCGGACGTGTTCGAGGGGATCGAGCAGACGCCGCTGTCGGGTGTCTCGATGGCCTACTCGTTCGATGATGCGGACGCGCCGACCGCGAAGAAGACGCAGTACTACGAGATGTTCGGCAATCGTGGCATCTGGCACGACGGCTGGAAGGCGGTCACCGAGCACGGCCCGGTCAGCGGCATGAGCGGATACGACAAGGACAAGTGGCAGTTGTTCCACACCGATGTCGATCGGTCCGAGGCTGATGATCTTGCTCAGGATCATCCGGAGAAGGTCGCGGAACTCAAGGCACGGTGGATGGCGGAGGCCGAAGCCAACAACGTCCTGCCGCTGAATGACCTGCAGATCATCGGCAACCCGAAGGACTTCGAGACCTTCATGAAGATGGAGTTCCACGTCCCGGTGCCGCCGAGCGGTCAGTACGTCTACTACCCGGGCACGTCGGAGATCCCGGAGCGGTCCGCGGCCAACGTGCACGGAGTCTCGTACAAGGTGTTCGCCGATGTTGATCTTGAGCCGGACAGCCAAGGTGTGATCTTCGCCCATGGGTCTCGGTTCGGCGGTCACGCGTTGTTCATCAAGGACGGGCAGCTCAGCTACGCCTACAACTTTCTCGGCATCCCGCCGGAGGATCGGATCTCGGCGCCGGTGCCGACATCGGGCCGGCACATCCTGGGGGTCGAGTTCGTCAAGGAGGGCACCGGCCAATTCCGCGAAGGCACCGGTCCGCTGCGGCTCTACATCGACGATCAACAGGTCGGCGAACAGCAGATCCGTACGGTGCTGGGGCACTTCTCGCTCTGCGGCGAGGGTCTGTGCATCGGCTACGACAGCGGCGACTCGGTGTCCAGCGCCTACGCCGGTGATCGGTTCGACTTCACCGGCGGCACCATCCACAAGGTCGTCTTCGACATCGCCGACGACGCCTACGTCGACGTCGAAGCGCACCTGCGGGCCGCGATGGCCCGCGACTGAGGGCTGCGTCCGTCAGGGTTGTCGACGGCAAACCGATGACAACCCTTGACGGATGATCAGGTTCGCTGCTGATATTCCTCGGTAACCGATTTCCGAGGAGTTCAGCGTGGAACTGACCAAGATCACCAAACCCGTACGAGGCCGACTGGCTGTCGCTGCGGCGGCCCTCTCTCTGGCAGTGGCCGGGATGGTCGTCGCATCGCCGTCAGCGGGCGCCGACCCGGGACACGACGCGGCACCGAGCCGGCCGGTCGGCTGGGCATCGACCGACGGTGGGGTGACCGGCGGCGGTAGCGCCGGCGCAGCCAATAGATTCGTGGTGCACAACCGAGCCGAGTTGATCAACGCTGTGAACAACGGCGGCCAGCCGAACGCGCCGAAAGTGATCAAGGTCGTCGGCAACATCTACGGTGACGACGCCGGTGACGGAACCCATCTGGGACAGCAGGATTACCGTCCTGGTTGGGATCTCGACCGCTACATCGCCTGCTACGGGCCGGACGCGATGGAGTGGAGCGACAGTCGCTACCCCGATTGCGGTGATCTCCGCCGGGGACGGGTGATGGGCTCGAACGCCGAGAAGGCGCAGATCCAGATCACACTCGGGTCGAACACCACACTGGTCGGTCTCGGCAACCACGCCAAGCTGACCGGGATCTACCTGACGATCAACGGCGGCAGCAACATCATCGTCCAGAACCTGACCATGGAATCGCCGATCGACTACTTCCCGAGCTGGGATCCCGGCGACGGCGGCGGATCGTGGAATGCGCGGTTCGATGCGATGAGCATCGTCACCGGCACCCACGTCTGGATCGATCACGTCACCTTCACCGATGGCGCCCATCCCGACAGCGCGGCAGAAATCGGTCCTCACACCAAGATCGTGCAGCAGCACGACGGGCTGCTCGACATGGAGGACGGCACCAACCTGGTCACGGTTTCGAACAGCGTCTTCGACAACCACTCCAAGACTCTGCTGCTGGGCTCCGGCGACAGCAAGGGCGACCGTGATCGGGGCAAGCTGCGGATCACGTTCGTCGGCAATCACTTCATCGACAGCGAGCAGCGCTCCCCGCGGGTGCGGTTCGGCCGGGTGGACGTGGTGAACAACCTCTACACGGCGGCCACCGACGATCCGCAGCGGCCGATCCTGACCCCGAAGCTCGGCGGCCCGGGCTACTTCCTCGGTCTGGGACTGGAATCGCAGATCTACTCCCGCTACAACGCCTTCGACTACACCGGGCCGGGCGCAGACAGCTCGATCATCGCCTGGGCCAGCGGCGGCACCAGGTTCTTCGACCGCGGGTCGTGGTTCAACGGCCGCAAGGTCGACGCGATCGCCGTCGCCCGCGCCTCCTTCGACCAAGCCAAGGCCGAGGCCCTCGCCGACGCCGCTGCCGACGGCACCGAGCCGCCCGCCTGGACCGCCGAGTCGTTCCAGCCAACCGTCGACTGGAATCCCGACGATGTCTATCAACTCAAGCCGCTGCACTCGGAGCGACAGGTGACCAGGTCGGTGCTGGCCAACGCCGGCGCGGGTCGGATCTGAGTCGGCAGAGAGCCTGATGTCTCAAATTCTGGAAGGGGTGCTGGCGATCCGGCGCCGGCGGGCGCAGACTGTGCGCATGGCCGATCAGGCTCTGATCATTACTTAGCGCGCTGCGACCTCGTCACAGCGCGCCAAACCTCCTGTCTTCCAGCGGGAGGTTTTTTCATGCCCACAACGCGATCCGCCACCACCGAACGCAATCCGCCACCATCGAATCCGAGGACATCATGTCGACGCAGAGTGCGGCGCCCTTCCCGCAGCCGACCGACTTCCACGTCTACGACACCACCCTGCGGGACGGCTCGCAGCAGGAGGGAATGCGGCTGACCGTCACGGACAAGCTGCGGATCGCCGGCTACCTGGACGAGCTCGGCGTCGACTACATCGAGGGCGGCTGGCCGGGGGCGAACCCCAACGACACCGCCTTCTTCGCCGCAGCCGCGGCGGGCGAACTGTCGTTGAAGAACGCCACTCTGACCGCGTTCGGCTTCACCCGGCGCGTCGGTGGCAAGGCGGCCGACGATCCGCTCACCGCCGCGTTGCGCGACTCCGGTGCCGCGGTGGCCTGTGTGGTGGCGAAGAGTCATGATCAACACGTGCTGCGGGCGTTGCGGACCACGCTGGCGGAAAACCTGGCGATGATCACCGACACGGTGACTCACCTGGTGGCGGAGGGGCAGCGGGTGTTCCTGGACTGCGAGCACTTCTTCGACGGCTACCGCGAGAACAAGGCGTACGCGACCGAGGTGGTACGCGCCGCGATGGAGGCAGGTGCCGAGGTTGCGGTGCTGTGCGACACCAACGGCGGCATGCTTCCGCCGTGGGTGTCGGCGGTCGTTGCCGAGGTGGCCGAGTCCACCGGGGCGCGGCTGGGAATCCATGCCCACAACGATTCCGGTTGTGCGGTGGCCAACACGCTGGCCGCAGTGGACGCGGGCGCCACCCACGTCCAGGGCACCATCAACGGCTACGGGGAACGGACCGGCAACGCCGATCTCGTTCCGGTGGTGGCCAATCTCGAACTGAAGTACGGCTGGCAACTGCTGCCGGCCGGATCGCTGGCCGAGGCGACGCGACTATCCCATGCGATCGCCGAGGTGACGAATGTTCCACCGAGCAATCGTCAACCCTATGTTGGCCTGTCCTCCTTCACCCACAAGGCGGGGTTGCATGCCAGCGCGATCAAGGTCGATCCGAATCTGTATCAGCACATCGATCCGGAGCTGGTCGGCAACGACATGCGGATGTTGGTGTCCGACATGGCCGGCCGAGCCAACATCCAGATCAAGGGCGAGGAGCTCGGATTTGACCTCTCGGATCGGGACCTGGCCGCGAAGATCACCGACACGGTCAAGGAACGCGAAGCAGCCGGCTACACCTACGAGGGTGCCGACGCAAGTTTCGAACTGCTGCTGCGCGACGAGCTTGATCAACTGCCGGTCTTCTTCGTGGCCAGGTCCTGGCGGGTCTTCACTCAATCGATCACCCGGGAGGGCGACCCGGAACGGGAGCTGGACACCGAGGCGACGCTGCAACTGGATGCCGGCGGATCGATCACCCGAGTGGTCGGCGAAGGCAACGGGCCGGTGAACGCTCTTGATCATGCTCTGCGCGAGGCGTTGCTGCCGGTCTACCCGGTCGTCGAGCGGTTCGAGCTCAGCGACTACCGGGTCCGGATCCTCGATCAGGGGCACGGCACCGATGCCACGATCAGAGTCCTGATCCAGACCACCGACGGGATGCGCAGCTGGACCACGGTCGGCGTCGGGCAGAACGTGATCGACGCTTCCTGGGAGGCGCTGGCCGAGGCGTATTCCTATGGTCTGCTGCGATCCGGAGCCGGTCAGGGCTGAGCCGATGTCGACCAGGCAACCGCTGCTGCACGACAGCGTCATCCTGTTGCGGGCGCCGAGTCAGCTCTGGTCCGGCAGCGACGGTGACCTGTCCGAGCAGCCGATCCACGGGCTGTACCACGGCGATGTCAGGTTCCTGCGCCGGCTGAGTTTGCGGGTCGACGGCGAGCGACCGGAGTCGATCGCTCAGGCGGCCGAGGACGCTTCGACCGGGGTGTTCGTCGGCATCGTCCGGCGCGATGCCGATCACGGCGCCGATCCGCGGTTGCGCGTGGAGCGCCGCCGTTCGGTGGCTGCCGGGCGACTGTCCGAGCGGGTGCTGTTGATCAACGGGCATGGCGACCGGATCCGTACCACAGTGGAGATCTCGCTGGTCGCCGACTTCTCGCCGATGGCGTTGATCAAGCAGGGGCAGAGCGCCGATGCCGACCTGTCGGTGACCGGTGACGGGTCCGAGGTGATCATCGTCTCCGGCGACTGCCGGGCGCGACTGACGGCCGCTGATGCCGAACTGACGGTGGACGGGCCGAAGCTGATCATGAACTGGCCGGTCGACCTGGCGCCGGACCAGACGCGGCGGCTCGACTGGTCGATGGAGCTGTCCGATGCACGTGCAGTGGTCGGTGCTGCAGACGGCGTCGCCCCGTGGACCGGTGTCGAGGCACGAACCGACGACAGCCGGCTGCGGCACTGGGTTCGTACCGCGTTGAATGATCTTGACGCGCTGCGGATGACCACCGAGGCGGTGCCGGGCGAGGAATTCTTCGCTGCCGGGGCGCCGTGGTTCTTCACCCTCTTCGGCCGGGACTCGATCTGGGCGGCTCGAATGCTGCTGGGTCTGACCACGTCGATGGCCGAATCGACATTGCGGATCCTTGCTGCACATCAGGGCACCGATGAGGTGATCGAGACGGCCGAGCAGCCGGGCAAGATCATGCACGAGCTCCGTTCGGGGCAACTTGAGCTGGGCGGCGGACTGTATCTTCCGCCGCTCTACTACGGAACCATCGACGCAACACCGCTGTGGATCGTGCTGCTGCATGAGGCGTGGCGTCATGGACTGGCAGATGATCACGTACGAGAGTTGCTGCCCGGACTCGAAGCGGCGCTGGGTTGGCTACGTGATCATGGGGACGCCGACGGCGACGGATTCTTGGAGTACGTGGACCGCTCGGGGCACGGTTTGGCCAACCAGGGTTGGAAAGACTCGGGCGACTCGATCCAGTGGCGGGACGGCCGGCTCGCCGAAGGCCCGATCGCGCTCTGTGAGGTGCAGGGCTACGCCTACCAGGCTGCCATCGGCGGCGCCGAGCTTCTTGATCATTTCGGACGCGACGGCTCGTCCTGGCGGGATTGGGCTGCAGGTTTGAAGGAACGCTTTGCCGCCGAGTTCTGGATCCAGGATCCGGACGGCGACTATCCGGCGGTCGCCCTGGATGCCGCGAAGCGTCCGGTCGACTCGGTCACCAGCAACATCGGGCATCTGCTCGGTACCGGGATTCTGCAACCTGGGCAGGCGGAGTTGATCGCCCACCGGCTGGCCGGGCCGGAGCTGAACTCCGGCTACGGATTGCGTACGTTGTCGACGGATTCGGCGGGCTACTGGCCGCTCAGCTATCACGGCGGGTCGGTGTGGGCTCACGACACCGCGATCGTGATCAACGGACTGATCGCCGAGGGTTTCCGTGCCGAGGCTCGACTGCTCGGGGAGGGACTGCTGCGCGCCGCCGAGGCGTTCGGCTATCGGATGCCCGAACTGCACTCGGGCGATCCGGCGACCGTGATCAACAAGCCGGTGCCGTATCCGGCGGCCTGCCGACCGCAAGCGTGGTCGGCTGCCGCCGCGATCGTCGTTGCGTCAGCCTTCGACGTCGAGTTGCAGGAAACGTCGTAGCGCGTCGGCGCCGGTCACCGCGATCGGCTCACCGCGGTTGAAATCCTCCGGCTTGAGCAGCAGTTGCTGGTTGATCGCCGCTTCGCCCCGGCGGGCCATCCGCTTGATCCCGTTCGGTCGGTAGCCGACCTTGCGACTGACTCCCAGCGATGCCGGATTGTCATCGAATGCGCCTGAGGTGACCTGCACCGCGCCGAGCTCCTCGAACACGAACGCGCAGACGGCTTGCCGCATCCGGGTGCCGATGCCCTGGCCGTGGAAGCGTCGCGCCAGCCAGGACCCGGTCTCGCCCGTACGGGTGATCGCGTAGTCGTGGGTCGAGAAGCCCTGCGAACCGACCAGCTCCCCGTTGCGCCGTACGGCGAAATCCAGCGCGAAGTGCTCCCGGCTGAACCCGCTGCGTACCGACCAGTGGAACCGCGCGAAGTTGGCCGGCAGCTCGGCTGCAGGCGCATCGGTCCACGGCGCCGAGAACGGCATGAAGTCGGGATCATGCACTCCATCGAGCACCAGATCGACGAACTCGGGAAGATCATCATCCCGGATGATCTTGAGTTCAAGATCACCAGCAGTGATCACTAACTGGTACGGCGGCCAGATCTCGCTCATGTCCATCCCCCAACCCTGACCGTTCCACCGCTCAACCGCGACCGCTTTTGCGCCGGGCGGCCCCGGCCGGCCGATCTTCGAGAGCCGAGCCGACCTGTGGGAAGGTGTCGATCGATCTGCCGGCGAGATGGCTGCAAACCGGCAGGAAACTCTGCCATTTGGCCGGCAGATTTCCCAGGGTCAGATCGGTCCTTCGACAGGCTGAGGGCCCTTGGGACGCGTTTCGGGCGGCAGGTCAGGCGATGCGGTCGATGATCAACGGGGAACGGGCGGGGGCGGTGTCGGCTATCTGCCAGTGACCGTCGAGCGCTTGCAGGGCGCGGGGGATGCGGGCCGGATCGTCGGTGTGCAGGGTGATGAGGGGCTGGCCGGCGGTGACCTGGTCGCCGGGTTTGGCGTGCAGCAGGATGCCGGCGGCGGCTTGGACCGGGTCCTCCTTGCGGGCTCGGCCGGCGCCGAGCCGCCAGGCGGCGACACCGACGGCCAGCGCGTCCAGCTCGGTCAGGTAGCCGTCGCGGTCGGCGCGTACGGTCTCGGTATCCCGGGGCTGGGGGAGCGGTGCATCGGGATCGCCACCCTGGACCATGATCATCTTCCGCCACACGTCCATCGCACGTCCGGAGTTGAGCAGGTCAGCAGGGTCGACGTCAGAGATCCCTGCTGCGGCAAGCATTTCTCGGGCCAGAGCCACGGTCAGGTCGACGACGTCGGCCGGCCCGCCGCCGGCCAGCACCTCGACCGCCTCGGCCACCTCGACCGCATTGCCCGCGGCCAGGCCGAGCGGCGTGTCCATCCGGGTAAGCAAAGCGCTCGTCGGTACGCCGGCATCGCGACCCAGCGCGACCATCGCCCGTGCGAGCCGAGTGGCCGAATCGATGTCACGCATGAACGCGCCGCTGCCGACCTTCACGTCCAGCACCAGGGCACCGGTGCCCTCGGCGATCTTCTTACTCATGATCGACGATGCGATCAGCGGGATGGATTCGACCGTGCCGGTCACGTCTCGCAGCGCGTACAACCTTCGATCGGCCGGCGCCAGCCCGGATCCCGCCGCGCAGACGACCGCACCGACTTCTTCCAACCCAGCAAGCATTTCGGCGTTGGACAGCTCGGCTCGCCAGCCCGCGATCGCTTCCAACTTGTCCAGCGTGCCGCCGGTGTGTCCGAGCCCTCGTCCCGACAACTGCGGGACCGCCGCGCCACACGCCGCGACCAGTGGAGCCAGCGGCAAGGTGATCTTGTCACCGACGCCGCCGGTCGAGTGCTTGTCCACGGTCGGTCGGGACAGCCCGGAGAAGTCCATCCGCTCCCCGGTGTTGATCATGGCCGTGGTCCACGCGGACAGTTCGGCATCGTCCAGGCCCCGGAAGAAGACCGCCATCGCCATCGCGGACATCTGTTCGTCGGCCACCTCGCCGCGGGCATAGCCGCCGATCAGCCAATCGATCGCATCGGGCGCCAGCACGCCACCGTCGCGCTTGATCTTGATCAGTTCCTGCGCATCGAAACCCCGTACGGTCTGCCCGGCGTCGTTCTGATTGGCCATGGGGCTGAGTATGGCTCACCGGCACGGTGGATAGGCTCCGTTCATGCGCATCGCCCGATTCTCCGCAGGTTCCGATCCTCAGTACGGCATTGTCGAGTTGGCTGTCGACGGCGGCGATCATCCCGACACGGTGTCCGCGCTGACCGGCGATCCGCTGGCCACCAAGGTGCAGCTGACCGGGCAGCGGTTCGACCTCGATCAGGTACGCCTGCTGGCGCCGGTGATTCCGCGTAGCAAGGTGGTCGCGGTCGGCCGCAACTACGCCGACCACGCCGCCGAGCTCGGCAACGAGATTCCCGAGACGCCGATGACCTTCCTGAAGCCGAACACCTCGGTGATCGGACCGGACGAGGCGATCGTCCATCCCAGCTACACCAACCAGCTCAGCTACGAGGGCGAGCTGGCGATCGTGATCGGCCGGATCTGCAAGGAGGTCCCGGCAGAACGCGTACCGGATGTGATCTTCGGCTACACCATCGCCAACGACGTCACCGCCCGCGACCTGCAGGGACCTGACAAGCAGTGGGCCCGGGCCAAGGGCTCGGACACGTTCTGCCCCCTCGGCCCGTGGATCGTCACCCACCTTCAGATCGAGGAGGCGGAGAATCTGATGATCACCACCACGGTCGACGACGAGGTACGCCAGCACGGCCCGACCCGGGACATGCTGAACAAGATCGTCGACCTGGTGGTCTACATCACCAGCTACACCACTCTGTTGCCGGGCGACGTGATCTTGACCGGCACCCCGGCCGGAGTCGGGGAGATGAAGCCCGGGCAGAAGGTCAGCATCGAGATCGACGGCATCGGCGCCCTGACCAACCCGGTCATCGCGGCCGAATGACGACGGGCCGCTGGATTTGAGGACGGCCCGTTAGAGTTGGCGGTTGTGACCGGCTCTGACCATCCTGCCCTGCTGACCGAGGCCGACGTTATCGGTGATCTCGACCCGACCGACGTACGCGTCCGGTTCCCGCCGTCGCCGACCGGCAATCTGCATGTCGGCAACGTCCGGAGTGCGTTGTTCAACTGGGCCTTCGCCCGGCACTACGGCGGCAGCTTCGTGCTGCGGATCGAGGACACCGACACCGCCCGCAACACCGAGGGCTCGCTGGAGGGCTTGATCGCGGCGCTGCGCTGGCTGGGTCTGGACTGGGACGAGGGACCGGACAAGGAGGGCCCGCACGGTCCGTACATCCAGTCCGAGCGCGGCGACATCTACGCCGACGGGGTGACCAAGTTGCTGGCCGGCGGGCACGCCTACCGCTGCTTCTGCACCCGGGAGGAGATCGATGCCCGGCAACAGGCCCAAGGCAAGAGCGGACCGTCCGGTTACGACGGCTTTTGCCGCGAGCTGACCGCCGGGCAAGTGGCGGAGAAACAAGCCGCGGGGATCCCGGCGGTGATCCGGATGCGGATCCCGGACGGCTCGATCGACTTCCTCGATCTGGTCCGCGGGCCGGTGCACTTCGACGCCGAGCACGTGCCGGACTACGTGATCGTGCGAGCCGACGGCAGCCCGCTCTACACCCTGGTCAACCCGGTCGACGATGCGTTGATGGAGATCACCCACGTGCTCCGCGGCGAGGATCTGCTGTCCTCGACACCGCGCCAGATCGTGATGTATCGGGCGCTCGCCGAGATCGGAGTCGGGCCTGGCCGGACGCCGAAGTTCGGCCATCTGCCGACCGTGCTCGGCGAGGGCAATCGCCGGCTTTCCAAGCGGGACAAGGGATCCGGGCTGCAGGAGTACCAGCTGGCCGGATATCTGCCCGAGGGGCTGCTGAACTATCTGGCCCTACTGGGTTGGGCGATCGCCGATGATCGGGACGTCTTCGGCATGGACGAGATGGTGCAGGCTTTCGACATCCGGCGGGTGAACGCCAACCCGGCCAGGTTCGATCCGAAGAAGTGCGAGGCGATCAACGCCGCGCACATCCGGCTGCTGGATCCGGCCGATCTCACGGCCCGGCTGACCCCGTACCTGATCGACGCGGGGGTGCTGGCCGAGCCGCCGGAGCCGGAGCAGCTCGAGTTGCTGAGCCGGGCGACGCCGTTGGTGCAGGAGCGGATAAACACACTGAGCGAATCCGTTGCCCTGTTGGATTTCCTGTTCCTGGACGATGATCAGATCACCATCGCCGACGACGCCGGCCTGAAACCGGACGCGCTGCCGGTGCTCGAAGCAGCCGAATCGGCGATCACCGGGCTTGATCAATTCGATCATGATCAGATCGAGATCGCGCTGCGGACGGCGCTGATCGACGGCCTGGGAATGAAGCCACGTAAGGCTTTCGGACCGGTCCGAGCCGCGATCAGCGGAAAGCGGATCTCGCCGCCGCTGTTCGAATCGATGGAGCTACTCGGCCGCGAGTCAAGCCTGAGCCGGATCGGCCGAGCCAAGGCCTACCTCGGTCCCCAGACGCAGGGCTAGCCCGGCGGTGAGCAGCAAGAAGCGTCGTACGCACGGCAACCCGGCGAACCAAGGTCAGCCGAAACCCAAGCAGGCAAACCGAAACCGTGCTGTCGCCAAGCCGAACAAGGCTGGCCAGCGGCCGGGTGCCTTCGACGCGTACGCAGCGATCGAGCAGACGCCGCCGTCGGGCGCGCTCTACTCCCAGGTGCTGCGGACCGCCGATCATGTCTGGTGGCGGTCGCTGCTGGGCGTGCTGATGGCGATCTCGCTCTATATCCTGCTGTCCGCGGTGATCAGCCAGGCGATCGTGATGCTCAGCTGGACGATCACCTCGCCCGGGATCGGCTTCGCCGAGTACAGCAAGCAGGCGCTCGGATTCGAACTGCCCGCCGGGATGCTGGCGCAGAATCTCGGCATCGCAGCGCTGATCCCGATCTCGTTCGCGACGATCATGCTGGTCCACCACGTCCGACCACGCTGGCTCGGCTCGGTGCAACCCCGGCTGCGCTGGAAGTTCGTCTGGATCAGTCTCGGCGTCGCGGCCCTCGCGTTCGCCGCGGTCCATCTGGCGTCGATCGCGGCCGGTCCCGCGGTGCACGTGCGGCCGCAGCAGCATTTCTGGCTGTTCGCGATCGTGATCATCCTCACCTCGCCGTTGCAGGCGATCGGTGAGGAGTATCTCTTCCGCGGCTATCTGCTGCAGGCCTTCGGCAGCCTGGTCAAGAACCCGTGGTTCGGCGTCATCGTCTCCTCACTGGTGTTCGCGCTGTTCCACGGCACCCAGAATCTGCCGCTGTTCATCGACCGGTTCGCCTTCGGATTGCTGGCTGCGATGCTGGTGATGCGCACCGGCGGCATCGAGGCCGGCGTCGGCGCACATGTGATCAACAACGTGTACGCCTGGTTCCTGGCCGGACTGACCAGCACCATCGCCACCTCGCGCAACCTGCAGGAGATCGGTTGGGTCAGTGCAGCGGTTGACGTCGGCGGCTTCGCACTGTTCGCCGTCCTGGCCTACCTCGCCGGACGCAAGCTCAAGCTTCGCACGCTGACGCCCTGATCGATGGCACCCTGATCGGTCGGCCGGCGAGGGTGAACCGCGCCCGGTTTGGGCGAACAGCGGCCCTTCTAGTAGAGTTCATGGTCGTTGCCAGGAGGCAACAAACCCTTGGGGTATGGGGTAATTGGCAGCCCGACTGATTCTGGTTCAGTTAGTTCAGGTTCGAGTCCTGGTACCCCAGCAAGTTTGCTGAACCTGCTGTATCGGCCGCTCGAGATGTTCTCGGGCGGCCGTTTCGGTGTTCCAGGACACACGGCCCAACCGCCCGGGCGGCTACGCTGCGGCCCGTGGGTGTGTTGAACGAGTTGCTGACGCTGAGCGGCGAGGCGCTGACCCTCTGGCGCCGCAATCTCGGCAAGTTGATCACCTGGTTCTGCCTGGGCACCGCCGTGCACATCGTCGGCACCCAGCTGTCGGCGCGGATCGGTAATGATCATCAGCTGCTGTCGACGATGGCGTTCATTCTCGGCGTGCTCGGCTGGCTCGCCGCCCAGGTCCTGATGATCCACTCACTCAAGCCGAACCTGACCACGCCCCGTCGCCTCCTTCAGCAGAGCCGGCTCGAACCTGCCACCGGCCAGGCCCGGCGCAATCTTCCGAACCAGATCTTCGCCGACGAGGGGCGGATGCTGGTGCTGGTCTCGGCGATCGGCCCGTTCCTGGCCGTCTACTCGGTCTGGGGCTACATCCAGGACGAGGTCCGCGATCTGTTCTTCGCCAATCTCAGCCAGGAGGGCTCTCTCGACCCCGATCACTGGTCGATCAGCTTCGCCACCGACCGGCTGCCGTTCTATCTCGGCCTCACCGTCGGCGCCTGGATCTTCGGCAAGCTGGTCGAGGTCGCGGTGGCCAGGATTCGACGCCACCACCAGCTGGGTGCCTGGACCGGCATCGCCGAGGTGATCGCCGACGGGACCGTGGTCTTCGGGCTGTTCATGCTGCTGGGCATCGCCTGGACCTGGTTCAAGTCCTGGTGGCAGGACCGCGCCGTCACGGTCGGCCTGGAGACGCTGTGGCGCGCGGTGCTCGGTGTGCTGCCGGACTGGCAGCTGTGGTTCGGGCTGACCCTGCCGGTGATGCTGCAGCAGCTGGTCGGCTGGTGTGCACACACCCTGCTGCCGGGTCTGGCGAACCGGGTGCTGTTGCCGCTGATGTGGCTGGCGCTGACCGGCACTGTCTTCGGCTGGCGTCAGTTCGCCGGCCGTGACGTCGTCACCGGTACGAGGTTGGAGCGCGCCGCCGAACGGCTGGGCAGGGTCACCGGGCCGACGACGGGCGCGGTCGGGATGGCGGCCCGATTCGCCACCGACGACCTGCGCACCAAGTGGCTGCCGGTGGCGTACGCGTTCCGGTTGGTGTGGCGTTCGGGGCCGCGTTTCCTGGGCAGCTATCTGGTGCTCGCCACCGTGCTCTGGGCGGCGCAGAACTGGCTGACCGTCGGCCTCACCGTGCTGATCGGCCCGCACGACCTGGCCACCACGTTCGCGATCGAACCGTTCCAGGATCTGCTGGTCGGTGTGATCATGACGCCGCTGCTGATCTCGCTGTACGCCGCCGCCTTCGATCAGGTGATGGGGGAGGCGGCCGGTGTCGGCCGACTCCCGGCCGACCGGATCGTTCGGCCACCGGGCACACCGCCGGTCACCCCGCCGGCTCAGCGGGTGAAATCGACCAGGTAATCGTCGTCGCCACCGGTGCCGATGTCCATTCGGATCCGGAAGGTGTCGGCGGCCGTGGCCGGGATCAGGTAGGAGAAGCCGACCTGCAGCGGGTGATGAGCGCGGATCCTGTGATCGGAGCTGCCGGCGCAGCTCAACGCTGCGGGACGCTTGAGGTTGTAGGTGATGTCGTCGTTGCCAGTGCGCCAGGTGCGGCCGTCCGGATCGATCAAGGTCGTCTCGCACAGATTGTCGTCCGGTTTCACCGAGTCGTCGACGATCTCGGTGGTCAGCGTGATCAGCACGATCACCGCACCGGCGGGCGCCTTGACCGGCGGATCGCCCTGCTCCTCGGCCGGCAGCTGGCGGGCGACCTGGACTTTGTCGATCCGGAAGGTCGCGCCGTGGCTGGTGACCGTGCTGCCGACCGTTGTGGTCAGGTCGGGCCGCGGATTCCTTGCAGACCAATGGATCCGAGCCTGCCAGCCCGCCGCGGCCAGCGCCACGATCACGGCCAGGCAGGCGGCGACCAGCCATCGACCGCGGCCGGTGATCGTCATCGGCTCACCGCGCTGTGTCCGGTGCCCAGCCGGATGGGGTGATCGTCGATCGTGAACCGGTCGTCCAGGGTGAAGCGCGCGCCCGAGTCGTACCACTTGAACTGGTCGGCGCTCGGGTTGATCACCAGCTGCGCGCCCCGCAGCCGGTCCTCGGGCACCTCGAACACCGACTGGCCGTGACCGGTGAAGCCGGGCTGGATGATCGGCAGCTGCGCGATCTGGAATTGGTCTCGGTCGTGATAGATCCGTCCGTCGGACGTGTGCAACTCGATCGAGTCCAGCAGCAGATCGGTCTTCGCCTTCGACCGTACGGTCAGCGTGGCAACAACAAAGGTCTCCGTACTGGTCACCGGATCCTGGTAGTCGCCCGCCGGCTTGACCGAGGTCGCGTATTCGATCTTGCTGAGTTTCGCGTCATAGGTACGGGTTGCGGCCCAGTGACCCAGGGGTGCGTCGACGTAGTCGACCTGGACGGTATCGGGATCGGGACTGGTCACCGCCAGTACCGCGACCACGGCGAGGCAGACGGCCAACGCCAGCAGGCCGTCTCGCCGGCTCGGCCGTCGACGCCGATCGGCGGCCTCGGCCGGATCTTCATGATCAACAGGCTGATCCTCATGATCAACAGGCTGATCTTCATGATCAACAGTACGGTCGGTCATTTCTTGTGCCGCTCGTCGATCACCGGCGCGGTGATCACCGCGGCCGTACTTCCCGGATGCCACTCCTGCCCGTAGAGGAAGTTGTCGGTCAACTTCTCGTCCTGGATGATGATCGTGATGTGCTCGGGGCCTGCTTGCCCGACCAGTCGAAGTCCCACATCTGTTCGGAACCGACGTCGGGATCGAAGCCCTGGTAGGTGTCGAAGTCGACATCCGACCGGTCCTTGGTGGGCGGACCCGAGGGAGTACGGACCTTGATCAACTCGGGAAAGATGTCGATCGTCTCGTCTGCCGTCGATTCGACCGTCGCCGTGATCCTGAACGCCGGATCCTGGTCGATGCCGTCGATGCTGACGTCGGTCAGCACGACCCGCGGATGGATGGTCAGCAGCCAGCGTTTGAGTTTGATCGGCTGACCGAGTTCGGCTCGGGGTCCGCTGACCGCAGCAGCCGGACGAAACCCGCCGGCGGTCCAGGTGACCAGCACCAGCACCAACACGGCGGCGATCGGGATGGCCCAACGCAGCGTCACCGTACGGACGCTGGGGCGGGCGATCATGGCCGACAGCCTAAGGCCGTACGGTGTCCGGCTGCAGTGCCGTCACTCCGTGCCGGTACGACGCAGCACCTCGCTGAGCCGCTCGGCGGCGGCGATCACGGCCGGAGCATGCAGTCTGCCCGGCTGCCGGGAGAGCCGTTCGATCGGACCGGAGACGCTGACCGCGGCGATCACCTTGCCGGAGGGCGAACGCACCGGCGCCGACACCGAGGCAACCCCCGCCTCCCGTTCGCCGACCGAGTGAGCCCAGCCCCGACGTCGTACCGCAGCCAACGCGACCGCGGTGTAGCGCGACCCACGCAGCCCGCGCTGCATCCGCTCCGGATCCTCCCAGGCCAGCAGGATCTGGGCCGCCGAGCCGGCGGTCATGGTCAACTGGGACCCGATCGGGACGGTGTCCCGCAGCCCGGACTGACGCTCCGCGGCCGCGACACAGATCCGGAAATCGCCTTGTCGGCGGAAGAGTTGAGCCGATTCGCCGGTGATGTCGCGCAGCCGGGCCAGCACCGGTCCGGCGGTGGCGAGCAGCCGGTCCTCACCGGCGGCCGAGGCCAGCTCACCGAGCCGCGGGCCGAGCACGAACCGGCCCTGCAGGTCACGGCTGACCAGCCGATGATGTTCCAGTGCGACGGCCAGCCGATGGGCCGTCGGGCGGGCCAGACCGGTCGCAGAGACCAGTCCGGCCAGGGTGGTCGGCCCGGTCTCCAGTGCGCCCAGCACGAGAGCCGCTTTGTCCAGAACGCCGACACCGCTAGAGTTGTCCATGGCTTGATATTGCCGTCTCGAATGCTGGAATGCAAGTTCTGGCGGCGAACATCGGCGAATAACTCAGATCAAGATCATCAATCAGTCGGCGCGACTGCGTCGACGTGACAGGGAGAGCGCTTCGGATGGGTAAGACGCTGAGTGAGAAGGTGTGGGACGCCCACGTCGTGGACGCCGACGAGAACAATCAGCTGCTCTACATCGACCTGCACCTGGTGCACGAGGTGACCAGCCCGCAGGCCTTCGACGGTCTTCGTCAGGCGGGCCGACAGGTGCGGCGTCCGGATCTGACCCTGGCCACCGAGGATCACAACATCCCGACCCTCGACGTGGACAAGCCGATCGCCGACCCGGTCTCCCGGACCCAGGTGGAGACCCTGCGGAAGAACGCCAAGGAATTCGGCGTGCCGATCTACCAGCTGGGTGATCTTGATCAGGGCATCGTGCACATCATCGGTCCGCAGCTGGGCCTGACCCAGCCGGGGATGACCGTGGTCTGTGGTGACTCGCACACCTCGACCCACGGGGCTTTCGGTGCGTTGGCTTTCGGCATCGGCACCTCCGAGGTCGAGCACGTGCTGGCCACCCAGACGCTGCCGCAGCGCAAGCCGAAGACGTTGGCCGTCAACGTCAACGGCGAACTGCCGGCCGGCGTAACCGCCAAGGACATCGTGCTGGCGCTGATCGCCAAGGTTGGCACCGGCGGCGGCCAGGGCTACATCGCCGAATACCGCGGCTCGGTGATCGAAAGCCTTTCCATGGAAGGGCGGATGACGATCTGCAACATGAGCATCGAATGGGGTGCCAAGGCGGGCATGATCGCGCCGGACGAGACCACCTTCGAGTACTTGAAGGGCCGGCCGCATGCGCCGCAGGGCGCGGACTGGGATGCCGCCGTCGACTACTGGAAGTCGTTGCGGACCGACGACGACGCCCGCTTCGATCTGGAGATCGACCTGGACGCCGCCGAGTTGTCGCCGTTCGTGACCTGGGGCACCAACCCCGGCCAGGGCGTACCGCTGTCGGCGTCGGTGCCGGATCCGGAGACCTTCCATGACGAGACCTCCCGGGTCGCGGCCCAGAAAGCCTTGGAGTACATGGATCTGAAGGCCGGTACGCCGATGAAGGAGATCGCGGTGGACACGATCTTCCTGGGTTCCTGCACCAACGGCCGGATCGAGGACCTGCGCGCCGCCGCCGAGGTGATCAAGGGTCACACCGTCGCCGATTCGGTACGGATGCTGGTTGTTCCCGGATCGGCTCGGGTTCGGCTGCAGGCCGAGTCCGAGGGCCTGGACGTGATCTTCAAGGAGGCCGGTGCCGAATGGCGCGGCGCCGGATGCTCGATGTGTCTGGCGATGAACCCGGACAAGCTGGCGCCGGGCGAGCGCAGTGCGTCCACCTCCAACCGGAATTTCGAAGGCCGGCAAGGCAAGGGCGGCCGGACCCATCTGGTCTCGCCGGTCGTCGCCGCGGCCACCGCGGTGACCGGCAAGCTGACCGCACCCGCAGACCTGCAGCGCTGACCGCGACACCTCACTGGCCACAAGGAGTCATGATCATGGAAAAGTTCACCAGTCACACCGGCACCGGGCTGCCGTTGCGTCGCAGCAATGTCGACACCGATCAGATCATCCCGGCGGTCTACCTCAAGCGGGTCACCCGGACCGGCTTCGAGGACGGACTGTTCGCCGCCTGGCGCAAGGATCCCGAGTTCGTCCTGAACCAGCCGCCGTATCGCAGCGCCACGATCTTGATCACCGGTCCGGACTTCGGCACCGGATCGTCGCGGGAGCACGCGGTCTGGGCCTTGCAGGACTACGGGTTCAAGGTCGTCATCGGATCCCGCTTCGGTGACATCTTCTCCAACAACTCCGGCAACGCGGGTTTGTTGCTGGCCAAGGTGTCCCACGAGGACGTCGAACAGTTGTGGAAGATCGTCGAGAACCACCCGGAGACAGAGATCACGGTCGATCTGCAGACCCGGACGATCCAGGCCAGCGACGGCTTCAGCACAGCCTTCACGATCGACGACTACACCCGCTGGCGGCTGCTGGAAGGCCTCGACAACATCGGCTTGACCCTGCGCAAGGAGGCCGAGATCACCGCGTACGAAGCGAATCGGCTGGGTTTCCAACCGACCACCGTGGCGGCGCAAACCACCGCCTGATCGGCCGAAAACACCCTCGCAAGCCCCGAAAATCGCCGAATTTCCTTACGACACGGCGTTTCGGGGCTTGCGGTGTTTGTTTCAGGTGCTCGGTTTCCCTAGCGTTAGCACGTAGTCGCAAGGTGCGGCGCTGATTTTGGCGTTCGAAGAAGGGAAGCTGTGAACAAGGCTGAGTTAATCGAGGCGCTCGCCGTCGAGTTCGACGGCAGCAAGGCCCAAGCGGCCAAAGCACTGAACGCGGTCGTCGACACGATCACTTACACGACGGCCCGCGGCGAGAAGGTGTCGATCACCGGCTTCGGCGTCTTCGAGAAGATCAAGCGTCCGGCCCGGATGGTGCGCAACCCGCGGACCGGAGAGCGCAAGCGTGCCAAGGCAACGGCAGTGCCGAAATTCCGTGCAGGTTCGGAATTGAAGGCCTACGTGTCCGGCGAGAAGAAGCCGCCGCGGGCAACGGCGAAGAAGGCCGTCGCCAAGACCACCACCGCGGCCCCGACCAAGGCGGCGGCGACCACGACCGCGGCGAAGAAGGCCCCGGCCAAGAAGACCACGGCCAAGAAGACCACGGCCAAGAAGGCTGCAGCCACTACCACCGCGGCGAAGAAGGCCCCGGCCAAGAGGACCACCGCCAAGAAGGCGCCGGCCACCCGCGCTGCCGCCACCAAGACGGCCGCCAAGAAGGCGCCTGCGACCAAGACCGTGGCCAAGAAGGCACCGGCACGGGCAACGGCCACCAAGACCGCGGCCAAGAGGACGACCGCCGCCAAGAAGGCACCGGCCACCAAGACCGCTGCCAGGAAGGCTCCGGCCAAGAAGACGACGGCCAAGCGCGCCGCTCGTTGATCATTGCTCGACTGACAACTGAAGATCATCGCGAAAGGCCCGGACAGCTGACCCGCTGCCCGGGCCTTCGCAACTGCGGTCGCGGGATACGCCTTGCTGGATTCAGAACCAGGCGCTGAGCACCGCGTCACCGGCCCGTACGGCGTGCAGGCGCTGACCCGCCCGCAGAAACCTGATCCGGCGATCCAGCACCGCCGAGGCCAGCCGGAGTCGTACGCCGGAATCGGTGATCACCGCATACTCGTCCGTCTGATCCCCTACCGGTCCGGCGACGGTGACCGGCACGTACTCGGCCAAGTCACGGTCTTGCGGTGCGACCAAGGACGCGGTGTAGCGACCGACGCCGACCTCGATCGCCGGCGGGAGATCCGCGGGCGCATCCACGTCCGAGCGCAGCCCGGGCAGATCAAGATCATCGATCGGCACTGCTCCGGAGTCCCGGTGCGCCGCCGCGGATTGCCCACCGAACAAGGGATTCAGCGCGACCCCCGATGCCGCCAGCAGGGTGGTTCCGACGCCACTGCGATCGGGTACGAAGGCCCGTCCGGGAACCGCGCGGACCGCGGCAGCAGCCAGGAACGCCGTCACCGATTCGGCTGTCAGTGCGGGAAGATCGCCGACCGCCGCCAGGACGTGATCACAGTCGGCTTCACGCAGCGCCAGATCACCGGCGGACAGCGCTGCATTCAGCCCGCCACCATCCGGTTCCGCAAGCACCTCGGCATCGATGTCCTCCTGCGCAAGGATTCCCGGCAGGTTGGGATCGTCGGTGATCACCAGCAGCCGATCGGTCGCGGCCGCGATCGCCGTCAACGAGTCGAGTGCCATCATCAGCGCCAGCCGCTCCCGCAGCGGAACGGGCAACACGCCGAGCCGGGACTTCCCGACGGCGGCCGGCTTCAACGCGACAACTCCACCCCACGACAGCACGGGACCGATCCTGTCATGCTCGTACTGTGACCACCGACCCGCCGGACCACCGAGACCGCCGCGATGATCAAGACAGACCTGATCATCACAGCGATGCTGATCACGCAGGCGATCCTGATCGGCGTTCCTCGCTGCAGCTGCCGACGACTCCGGCCCGGAGCTTGCGTGGCCTGGTCCGGGTGGTCGTCGGCGTCACCACGGCCCTGACGCGTTCCGATTGGCGTGCGGCAGATCGGTTGCGGACTTTCGCCGGGGAGGACGGCCGGGGCGTCATCCTGGCCGTCAATCACATCTCCAACGTCGACCCGCTGCTGGTCGGAAGTTTCCTTGTCCGGAACGGGATCTGGCCGCGGTTCCTGGCCAAGGCGTCGTTGTTCGGCGTTCCGGTGCTCGGCCCGTTGCTGCGAGCCGCCGGGCAGATCCCGGTGCTCCGCACGTCGGCCACCGCGGGTGACGCCTTGGAGCACGCTATGACGGTGCTGGAACGCGGCGACAGTGTGGTGATCTATCCGGAGGGCACGATCACCGACGACCCGGAACTGTGGCCGATGAAGGGCAAGACCGGGGCCGCCCGATTGGCCCTGCGTTCCGGCGCGACCGTGATCCCGATCGGGCAATGGGGCGCGCAGCAGATCCTCTACGGCAAGCGAAGTGGCTGTCCGCGCATCCTGCCGCCGAAGCGGATCTCTATGCTGGTCGGCGATCCGGTCCGGTTGGATGATCTTCGCAGCACTCCGGTCACCACCGAGAACGCCCGCATCGCGACCCGGCGGATCATGTCGGCGATCACCGAGCTGGTCGAGGAGCTCCGCCCCGAACAGCGCTGACCGTGTGCCGTTCGGGCCGAGAGATCTGATTACCAGTGCCGATCGCCGAACGACCTCGGGAGCCCTGCCGGCAGCCGGCCGGGTTGCCGAATGTTCGGGTTCTGGGCTGCCGGATCCGGGTGCTGCCACGCCACCTCTGGATCCCAGGAGGTTCGGGCACTCCCGTGCGGTTTATGGGGTCACAACCTCCTGCGATTTCGCGCGAGCGCCCAGTTCGACTCGTGATTTGCCGTCCGGTGACGTCGCGGGTTGAAGATCACCTGTACGGCGGGTGGCGCGCACTCGACGGGCCGGTGGCGTACGATCACCGGCGATGAGCGCGGTAACGGTGATGGGATCAGGGTCATGGGGCACAGCCATGGCCCTGACGTTGTGTGACAACGACCATCAGGTCACCTTGTGGGCGCGCCGGCCCGAGGTCTGCCACAAGATCAACACCGAACATCGCAACCCCGACTACTTCGGCGATCTCCGGTTGCCGGACAGCCTGGCCGCGGTCGACGATCCCGATCGGGCGATGGACGGCGCCGAGTTCGTGGTGCTCGCCGTTCCTGCCCAGTCGCTGCGGGAGAACCTCGGTCGGTGGACGATCCCGGACGGGGCGATCGTCGTCAGCCTGGCCAAGGGTGTGGAGCTCGGCACCGAATTGCGGATGAGTGAAGTGATCACTCAGGTCACCGGCATCGGTGCCGATCGGATCGCCGTACTGACCGGGCCGAACCTGTCGCACGAGATCGCCGAGCGGCAACCCGCCGCGGCCGTCGTCGCCAGCACCGAGCAGGAGACCGCGCTGGCCGTCCAGCATCTCTTCCACACCGCGACCTTCCGGCCGTACACCAACAACGATGTGATCGGCTGCGAGCTTGCCGGGGCTGCCAAGAACGTGATCGCGCTCGCCGTCGGCGTCGCTGCCGGAATGGGGTACGGCGCAAACTCGGGCGCGTCCATGATCACGCGCGGGCTGGCCGAGATCATCCGGTTGGGCGAGGCGATGGGCGCCGACCCGCACACCTTCTCCGGTCTCGCCGGAGTCGGCGATCTGGTTGCAACCTGTTCGTCGCCGCTGTCGCGGAATCGCACCTTCGGTGAGGAGATCGGCCGCGGCCGCACCGTAGCCGAGATCACCGCCTCCACCCGGCAGGTCGCCGAGGGGGTCAAGTCCTGCAAGTCGATCAAGGCGCTGGCCGAGGAGTACGGCGTCGAGATGCCGATCACGTACGCCGTCTGCGCGGTGATCGACGGCCATCTCGGCCCCGACGCGTTGGTGCGGGCCCTGCTCTCCCGCGCCCCGAAAGCGGAACGTACGTAGCCGCACCAGCCGCTGGTCTGCGGTCCTTCGACAAGCTCAGGGCCCTCTGCCGTGGGTGTGCGGGCCGGGGCGTGCTCTAGAAACGGAAGGTTGCGGCGACGGTCGCGCCGGCCGCGGCGCCTCGGATGATCACCGAACCCAGCGGATGGCCGGTGGGGTTGCCGTCGGCTACCGCTGTGTAGACGGCGAAATCGTCCGGCACACCGATGGTGGCGGTCGGGGAGCCGGGCCGATCCCAGGTGAGCTCGACGCTCCCTTGATCAACGGCGACACGGTGTTGTTCGCGGAGATGATCATGTCCGAGTTGATCACCCAGCGAGTTCGACGACCGCCGGGCCGCCGGGGTGATGATCCGGCCGTCGCCGTGGAAGACCCATTCGATCCGGTCGGATTGATCAAGCTCGATCTCGAAGGTGTCGGTCCAACCGCCGTTGATCAACTCGATCCGGCGCTCGAGTCGGCATCCCGGCCAGGACACCGCGCCGACCGCATGAGTCGGGGAGAAGTCGATGATCTCGCCGTCACAGGACGGTTGCCTGCTGTCGCCGACGAAGACGGTGCTGTGCGCGGCCGGCGAACGCAGCCAGTTGGTGAAGTCGGCGCCGTAGCCGCTGGTGCCGAGATCGAGACTGCGCCAGCCGCCGGCGGTCTCCACGTCCACCGCGAGCTTGTCGTGATGATCATGGCCACCGGCGTCCGGGCCCGAACGCAGAGTGATCCTGACCTCGGCATTGCGCACCGACGCGATGCCCGAACCGGGCCAGCAGAACGACGGCTCTGCTGTCGACCCAGCCGGTTGAGCCAAGTCGACCGGAGGCGGGTCGACCGGAGGCGGGTCGACCGGATGAGGGTCGACCGGATGAGGGTCGACGTCGTCGGGGCCGAAGACCAACGCCGCAACGCTGCTGCGCCCGCGGATCGGCGCGGAGACGCCGTGGTGTTGATCACCGCCGCCCAGCCAGATCTTCACCGGCTGTTCGAGCGGCTGCGCGTAGTAACGGCTCACGTCGATGCCGGCGTCCGGCAACAGTCCGGCAGCGACCTCGGCCGGCGCCGCATGGTTGCCGATCCTGCCTTCCGGCCAACCGTCGCCGTACGCTGGCAGCAGTCCGTCGGAGTAGGCCAGCAGCGGCGGCGCGGAGACGGCGCGGGCCAGCGTCGCCGTACCGTGATCGTCCAGCGACCCCGGCCCGGCCGCCTCGTACCAGGACAACAACGCGGCGACCGTGTAGTAGTGGTAGTGCGAATTGACCTCGTACCACAGGCCCTCGGCCCGGAATCCCTTGCTGAGTTGGGCTTTCACGCCGTAGGCGGAGTCGCGGGTGAAGCCGAACAATTCGTCGTCGGCCAACCGAACCGCGGCCTCGGCAAGCGCGGCCAGCATCCAGCAGTGGATGTTGTGGATCATGCTCACCTGCGGACGCAGCAGATCGACCGCCTGAGCCGCCAGTCGCCGGGCTCCGCCCAGCGTGGTCGCCGGCAACAGGTCCTCGACCCAGCGGACCGAGCGCAACAGCGTGATCAACCAGATCGACTCGTCCAGACTTTGCGGCATCACCTGGCCGATGCCGGCATGCTCGCCGTGCCGCCGATACAGCTGGTAGCTGTCGGCGTATTGATCGATGATCGTCGCCAGCTCGTCCACCAACGCTGCTGTTTCCTGCTGATCTTCGCTGGTCCGGGCGAGCACGGCGTAGCGCTGCGTCTGGGCCGCGATCAGGTTGTGCAGCTGGGTGCGCCAGGCCCCGTTGCGGTGATCATCGTGATAACGCCGACCACAGTGCGAGCAGCGATGGTCGGTCGGCAGTTCGGTGTCGAAGATCAGCCGGGCGCCGTCGTCGTCGCAGAAGTAGAAGTGTGTCCAGGCGGTCTCGCCCTCCGGTCCGGGGATGGCGATCCGGTCCCGCCAGTGACGCGCGTCGGTGGCGATCGCCGCACGGATCGGCGCCGCCCAGTCCAGCTTGCTGCGATCGCGGATCCGGTGCCAGTCCGGCAGGAACGGTTCGGCCGGTAGCAGAGCTGTGGTGATCTTGGAATCGGGCGACGGCGTGCTCGGCATCAGGACATCCTTGGCGATGGAGATCGGGCGGATGCGAGGATAGCCGTCGGGACTGCGGAGGAGGTGGTCGACCTGACACGCGTGGCGCGCGAGGTCGGCGAACTGCGGCGGATGCTGGCGCCGGCACGGCAGCGATCGGCCACGATCGCTCTGGTGCCGACCATGGGCGCGTTGCACGAGGGCCACCTGAGCTTGATCAGGTCGGCTGCCGCGAGTGCCGACGAGGTGGTGGTGTCGATCTTCGTCAATCCCGCCCAGTTCAACGATCCCGCCGACCTGCTGCAGTATCCGCGTGACGTCCATCGCGACATCGAATTGGCCTCGGCCGCCGGGGCGTCCCTGATCTTCGTCCCGGATCCGGACGAGGTCTATCCGGTCGGATTCTCAACCAGCGTTCACATCGGGGGCGTGGCCGCTCTCTGGGAGGGCGTCGCGCGCGGGCCCAGCCATTTCGACGGCGTGGCCCTGGTGGTGACAAAGCTGTTCGGCATGGTCGGCCCGGACGTCGCGTGGTTCGGTCAGAAGGATGCTCAGCAGGTTGCGGTGGTACGAAGGCTGGTCGCCGACCTGAATCTGCCGGTCGAGATCCGGACCGGTCCGACCGTACGAGAACCCGACGGCCTGGCGATGTCCAGTCGCAACGTGCGCTTGTCGTCCGCGGATCGCGACCGGGCGGCCGTACTGCATCGCGCCCTGGACTTCGTCAAGCACGGGATCATGATCCGGGAGAACGATTCGGACACTGCGATCGCGGCCGGGACCGACCTGTTGCGGACGGCCGGCATCGAGGCCGAGTATCTGGCCGTGGTCGACCCGGATACGTTTGAACCCAGACCGCG
The DNA here is from genome assembly GCF_007362775.1 of Microlunatus elymi. Lineage (NCBI taxonomy): Bacteria > Bacillati > Actinomycetota > Actinomycetes > Propionibacteriales > Propionibacteriaceae > Microlunatus > Microlunatus elymi. Next base: position 3,588,535 of record NZ_CP041692.1, on the reverse strand, counting down.
ACTGGACGACCGGCCGGCGTTGGTGATCATCGCCGCTCGGGTCGGCCCGGTGCGGTTGATCGACAACGAACCCGTGGCCTGACCCGTCCCTACCGTCAATCCACACAGCCGCGCGCAAGAACCTCCGCCGCACGCGGAATATCGGGTGCGGCGGTCGGTTTTGCGCGCGGCTGTGGAGGGTGGGGCCAGGCAGTATGCGGGGTGATCAGCTGCCGGCGATGAAGCGCTCGACCTCGTCGCGGGCGGTGGAGTCGTCGTACTGCTCGGGCGGGCTCTTCATGAAGTACGAGCTGGCGCTCAGCACCGGGCCGCCGATGCCGCGATCCTTGGCGATCTTGCAGGCTCGCAGCGCGTCGATCACGATCCCGGCGGAGTTGGGAGAGTCCCACACCTCCAGCTTGTACTCCAGCTTCAGCGGCACGTCGCCGAAGCCGCGACCCTCCAGCCGGACCAGCGCATGCTTTTGATCTTGCAGGAACGGCACGAAGTCGCTCGGCCCCACGTGCACGTCGGCGCCCTCCATCTCGTACGGGATCTGGGAGGTGACCGCCTGGGTCTTGCTGATCTTCTTCGAGTGCAGCCGCTTGCGCTCCAACATGTTCATGAAGTCCATGTTTCCGCCGAAGTTCAGCTGATAGGTGTGATCGAGCTTCACCCCGCGATCGGCGAACAGCTTGGCGAGCACCCGGTGGGTGATGGTGGCGCCGACCTGGCTCTTGATGTCGTCGCCGACGATCGGCACCCCGGCATCGGTGAATTTCTTGGCCCACAACGGATCCGAGGCGATGAAGACCGGCAGCGCGTTGACGAAGCCGACGCCGGCGTCGATCGCGCACTGGGCGTAGTGCTTGTCCGCTTCGTCGGATCCCACCGGCAGATAGGAGATCAGGACGTCGACCCCGGCCTCGCGCAGCGCTGCCGCCACATCGACGGCCGGCTCGTCGGACTCGGTGATCGTCTCCCGGTAGTACTCGCCGAGGCCATCGAAGGTCGGCCCGCGCTGCACCGTCACCTCGGTCCGCGGTACGTCGCAGATCTTGATCGTATTGTTCTCACTGGCGTTGATCGCATCGGCAAGATCAAGACCGACCTTCTTCTGATCAACATCGAAGGCGGCGACGAAGTCGATGTCGCCGACGTGATAGTCGCCGAAGAGGACATGCATCAGGCCCGGTACTTCTTCGTCGTCGGGTGCGTCGCGGTAGTACTGCACGCCCTGGATCAAGGAGGAGGCGCAGTTTCCGACGCCGACGATGGCTACGCGAATACGTGACATGGGCCGAAGAGTACCGAGAGTTGATCAAGGTTCGGCACGCCGTCTTGGGCGAAGCTTTGATCAAGTGACTTGATCAAGTGATCAAGTCAAGTGCCTGTCGCAGATCGGCGATCAGGTCGTCGACGTGTTCGAGTCCGACCGACATCCGGACAAGACCTTCCGGCACCGATTTCAGCTCCGACGGCCAACGTCGACGCCGTTCCAGACTGGACTCGACCCCGCCGAGGCTGGTCGCGTGCACCCACAGCCGAAGTGAGTTGATCATGGTGTCCGCGGCGCTCGCGTCCGGCAGTTCGATCGCCAGCATGGAACCGAAGCCGGGGTAGCGGACTCGCTCGACCAGCGGATGCTCGGCCAGCGTCTCGGCCAACGTCCGTGCCGTCGACTCCGCATGCCGGACCCGTACCGACAGAGTGCGGATGCCGCGCAACACCAGGTACGCCTCCAACACGCCGGGCGTGGCACCGTGCAACTTGCGGGCGCTCTCGGCTGCCTCGAGCAGCTCCTCCCGCCCGTCGGCGAAGATCAACATCCCGCAGAGGGCGTCGGAGTGGCCGGACAGGAACTTGGTCGCCGAATGCAACACGATGTCGGACCCGAGACCGATCGGCTGCTGCAGGATCGGGGTGGCGAACGTGTTGTCCACCAACAGCAGGCAACCGTCGGGCCGGCCGGCGGCGATCGCGGCCAGGTCGGCGACCTCCATGGTCGGATTGGCCGGGGACTCGAGCCAGATCAGCCGGGCCCCGTCCGCCGCGGCGAGCACCCGCTCGGTGTCGGTGATGTCGACGGTCCGCACCGTCAAGCCGTGCCGCTGCGCGTGCTCGTGCGCCAACGAGGCAACACCCAGATAGCAGTGTTCCGGGATCACCACCACGGCATCGGGCGGGATGCTGGAGAAGACTGCTGCGGCCGCGGCCATCCCGCTGGCGAAGGCGAGCGCGGTGCCGCCCTCCAACGCGCCGACGGCGTCCTCCAGGGCCGACCAGCCCGGATTGCCGTAACGGCCGTAGCCGACCCATTCGGTGCCGTCGCCGCCGACGTAGGTCGAAGCGGGCACGATCGGCTGATTGAGCGGAGCATCGGGGCGACGTTCCGGACGGCCGGCGGAGATCGCGATGGTGTCCGGGTGTGGCCGATACTGGTGCAGCGATGGGCCGCGCGCGTCGTTGGGTAGCTGGTTGGGCATGTCGTCGGGCATGGGTCCAGTCTGGCGGCAGCGGTCTAGGGCAGCGTCACCGCCTGGACTCGTACGGTCTCGTGCGCGCCGACATGGCTTGAACGCCGAGCCACGGTAGGGTCTTCGGCGACATGGTTGGGGAGATGAGCATGAGCCAGGCAAGCGAACCGGCCGCGGGACCCGGTCGGAAACCGCGGGTGGCCGTGGTGTTCGGCGGGACCAGCGACGAGCATCCGGTGTCGTGCCTGACCGCTCGTGGCGTGGTCGGCGCGATTGATCAGGACCGCTACGACGTGATCGGCGTGGGCATCTCCCGCAGCGGCCGCTGGATCGTGGTTTCCGCCGATCAGATCGCCGCCCTCCAGGTGTCCGACCGCAAGCTCCCCGAGCTGACCGAACAGGCGGCCGAGGCGATGCTGCTGCCGGGTAGCTCCGGCGGCGGTGGCGAGCTGGTGCAGCGAGCGTCCGGCGGTGGTGGGCTCGCCGAGTTGGGTCCGGTCGATGTCGCGTTCTCGCTGCTGCACGGTCCGTTCGGCGAGGACGGCACGATCCAGGGCCTGTTCGAGATGATGGGCACTCGCTACGTCGGCGCGGGTGTGCTGGCCAGTGCGGTCGGCATGGACAAGCACTACATGAAGATGATCTTCGCCGGCGCCGGACTGCCGATCGGCCCGTACGTGGTGATCACGCCGGCCGATTGGCAGCGCGATCGGGAACAGGCGTTGAAACAGGTCTCCCAGCTGACCTATCCGCTCTACGTCAAGCCCACCCGCAACGGGTCCAGCATCGGCATCAGCAAGGTCACCGACGAGTCCCAGCTCGAGGACGCGATCGCCTTCGCGCATCAGTACGACCCGAAGGTGATCATCGAGGAGGGTTTCGAGAACGCTCGCGAGTTGGAGTGCGGTGTGCTGCAGTCGCTCGGCGGCGCCGCGCCGCAGGTCAGTGCGATCGCCGAGATCCGGATGCACACCGACTCCGGCTTCTACGACTTCGACGCCAAATATCTGCCCGAGGAGCAGGTCGATCTGGACGTGCCGGCCGATCTGCCGACCGAGGTCGCCGACGAGATGCGGGCACTGGCCGCACGATCCTTCGACGCGATCAGCTGCGAAGGGCTGGCCCGGGTCGACTTCTTCCTCACCGCCGAGGGCCGGTTGGTGGTCAACGAGATCAACACCATGCCGGGTTTCACCGAGCACTCGATGTATCCGCGGGTCTGGGCGGCCAGCGGGATCGACTACCCGACCCTGGTGGACCGGCTGCTGCAGTTGGCCCTGGATCGGCCGACCGGCCTGCGCTGATCACATCCGGGCTGATCAGACGCAGTTCTTGATCACCGGAACGGTGTCCTTGATCGGCTTCGCCAGATCGATCAGCGGGTTGGCCTGCGGGGCGTACTTGTCCGGCACCACCACCTGCACGTACGCCTTCCGCCCGATCGTGGTGAAGCGGTAGTCGCCGTTACGATCCTCGGCGTACCAGCCGACCCCGTTCACTTCAAAGCACTGGCTGGCGGCGTTCAGTCCCGCCGGTTTCCCCACGCCGCAAGCCAACGTGATCGCCGGTTTGCCCCAGGCCGACGTGTACGGCGAGATAGGCTCGGTCTTGACGCGATCTTGATCATCGACCACGTCCGGAGTTGCCGAGACGAGATGGCGGCAGATCGTCGCAGTCCCACCGGTCGGTGTCGGCGGCGTCAGCCGGACCGGGCCGGAACAGCCGACGACCATGATCGTCAACAGCCCGGCCAGCGCGATCCGGACCGTCAACCGTGGCAGACCGGATCGCATGCCGAGACCCTAACCCGCAGGACTCGACGGCCCGAATCGAACTCAGATATGGACCACCGGGCAGGTCACGGTGCGGGTGATTCCTTCCACGACTTGCACCTTGGCCACCACCAACGCGCCGAGCTCGTCGACATTGGCCGCCTCCGCGCGCACGATCACGTCGTACGGACCGGTCACGTCCTCGGCCAGCGTGACGCCGGAGATGGTACGGATCTTGGCTGCCACATCGGCGGCCTGACCGACGCCGGTCTGAACCAGAATGTATGCCTGCACGGCCATGGTGGATCACTCTCCCTTGTGTGCGAGCGGCGCGGACGACCATGAGCGAGCGACGGTACGCTCTCGGCTGACCACACGCTACCCGGTCAGCTGTTCGAGAGGCAGGCATGAGTTCGTTTTTCCCGACCGCATCGAGTGCGGGCGGTTCCGATCATGGACATCGCACCTTGGCCGAGGTAGGAGAGTTCGGCCTGATCGACGAGATCACCGCTGATCTGCCGGCCGGACCGGACGTGGTGATCGGGCCCGGCGATGACGGCGCCGTGCTCGCGGTCGACTCGCCGCTGGTCTGCTCGGTGGACGTGCTGATCCAGGACGTGCACTTCAAACCGCAATGGTCGTCGGCCACCGACGTCGGTCGCAAGTCGGTGGCGGTGAACGTGGCCGACATCGAGGCGATGGGCGGCACCGCGACGGCGATCGTGGTCGGCTTCGCCGCGCCCGCCGACACCGAGGAGCGCTGGGCGCTGGACTTCGCCCGGGGGCTGCGGGCCGAATGCGACACCGCCGGAGTGTCGCTGGTCGGCGGTGACGTCACTCGCTCGGCTCAGATCGCGATCTCCGTTACCGTGCTGGGCACCCTGGACGGCCGGGCCCCGGTCCGGCGCGACGGTGCCCGGCCGGGACAGGTCGTCGCGCTCTGCGGCCGCGTCGGCTGGGCGGCCGCCGGGCTCGCGGTGCTCGGCCGCGGATTCCGGTCGCCGCGGGCTGCCGTACAGGCGCAACAGGTGCCGGAAGTCCCGTACGGGCAGGGAAAAGTGGCGGCGCTGGCCGGTGCGACGTCCATGATCGACATCTCCGACGGGCTGCTGGCTGATCTTGGTCACGTGGCCGAGCGATCGGGAGTCGCGATCGATCTGCGCTCGGACGCGTTCGAGGTCGCCGAACCGCTGCAGGCGGTGGCGGCGGCGACCGGATCGGATCCGTTGAAGTTGATCTTGACCGGCGGCGAGGACCACGCCCTGGCGGCGACCTTCGCCGCCGACCGGGTGCCCGCCGGCTGGACGGTGATCGGGGCTGTGCACGAGGGCGAGTCCGCGGTCACCGTCGACGGTGCGTCGTGGGAGGGCGAGGCCGGCTGGAATCACTACGGATGACCGATTCCGGGCTGGTGATGGCCGGCATCAAGTCGTTGACCTCGCATGATCAACGCCCGGAGCCGATGACGTCGTGGTGATCGGATCCGACCCGCCGACCAAGGAAATGAGCCCATGCGCGGATCGTTCGGCTTGACCAATGTGACCGTCGTGACCGGTGATGCCGATGGCAGCGTGCTGTCCGATCAGACGGTGCTGGTGGGACGTGACGGCACGATCGAGCGGGTGGGTGCCGCAGCGGACATCGAGGTTCCGTCGGGATGTCGCATCCTCCAGGGCCGTGGGCGTTTCGTCGTACCGGGCCTGATCAACGCGCACGCCGCCACCGGGCCAACGCCGCGATCCTCGGGTTGGATCGGGTGACGGGCGCGGTGCGGACGGGCTTGGCGGCCGACCTGGTCGTGCTCGCGTCCAATCCGCTGGACGGATTCCGGGCCTCCGTCGACCCGGAGCTGGTCATCATCGGCGGATCGATCATCGAACACCCGACGGTGACCAGATTCGACGAGATCGACGCTCGGCTCGATTCATTCTGACTCGGCGGCAACCTCGTTCGTGCCGTTCGCAGGCGGCACCACGTCGGCACCGGAGTGCTGCCGCGCAGCGGCGGCGTCCTGGCTGCGGCGCCGTTTCGCCAGTCTGCCTTCCGGCGCGTCGAAGAACCCGGAGAGCCAGGCTGCACGGGGATCGGAGTCGATCAGCGCCGACTTCACGAACAGGGTCAGCGGGATCGCCAGGATCGAGCCCAGCGGGCCGAGCACCCAGGCCCAGAAGACCACCGCGACGAAGGTGACCGGCACCGCGACGCCGACCGCGTTGCCGACGACCTTGGCCGGCACCAGGGTGGTGAAGATCGAATTCAGCACGATGTAGGCGATGATCACGAACACCATCTGATCCCAGCCGCCGCCGAGCAGCGCCAGCAGGGCCGGCGGGATGACGCCGATGATGAAACCGACGTACGGGATGAAGTTGCAGGCCGCGGCCAGCAAGCCCCACAACGGTGCCAGCGGGACACCGATCACCCACAACAGCACCACGTCGAGGGTGCCGACGACCACGGCGAAAAAGCCCGTCACCGCCAGGAAGCGGCGGGTCTTGCGGACCGCATCCAGCAACGCCAGACCGGCCCGCGGCCGGGTCGCCAGGATCGGTTTCATCCGGTCGGCGATTCCCGCGGACTCCATCGCCAGGAACAGCAGCAGGCTGCACAACAGCACGGCGGTGGCGCCCTGGCTGATCAAGGTCGGCAGATGGCTGGTGATGAAGCGAGCAGCAGTCGTCACGTCGAGCGAGCCGATGATCTCCCGGACCTGCTCCGAACCCACACCGAGTCGGCGCAGCAGGTCGATGATTCCCTGCAGCCGTTGCGATGCGGCCGGGATGTAGCTGGGCAGGATGGTCGCCAGCCTGGCCAGCGACAGTACGATGATCGCGATCAGGCCCAGCACCAGACCGAAGATCGCGATCATCAGTCCGGCCAGCGCGACGGCTTTGGGCACACCGATCCGGATCAGCCAACTGTGGATCGGATGCACCAAGATCACGATCACCAGGGCGAGCGTCACCGGACCGAACAGCCAGGCCAGCTCACGCAGCAGCACCGCGCAGATCGCCAGCGCCGCCGGGACGATCACCAACACGGCCGCGCGGGGCATCCCGGCTCGCGCCGGAGGTACGGCCTGACCCACGGACGGGGTGGTCGGCTCGTCGGGTGCGGCCGGCTCGTCGTTCGTCATGGCATCAGGACCGTAGCCGAATCCGGGCGCCGCCGGAGGCTCACGCGTCGTCCCACTGTGACGGGTCGTCCAACGCCTCGGGTCGGTAGTTGGGCAGCCGGCTGGCAGGAACGGCGGCGACCGCACTGATCCCGGCCATGATCAACAGGCCGAACCGGAGCGTACGAAGTCGTACTTCCTCGTTGATCGCCACGGCAGCGTCCACCTGCGAGGCGCTCGCGGAGGTCTGCTCCAGCGTCTGGCGAAGTTGATCATTGCTGACGAAGTTGATGTTGGTCAGGTCGACCTGGGCCAACAGTTCCGGCGGCAGCTCGGGATGTCCGAGCACGGCCCGGGCAACGAGCAGGCCCAGCAGGGTGACCAGCAGTGCGCCGATCACCGCGGTGCCGACCGCGGAGGCGAGATTCTGGGTGGTGCCCCGGATCGAGCCGACGTCTCCGGCACGGTTCTTCGGCGCCGAGGTGACCAGCACGTTGAACACCAACGTCACCAGGCTGCCCTGGCCGACGCCGAAGACGATCAGGCCGAGGATCGTAGGCAGTGTCTCCCAGTTGTTGGTGACCACGAATGCCAACCAGAGCAGGGCGATCGTGGTCAGCGCGAAGGAGAACAGCGCGATCGTCCGCGGGCTGTAACGCTGGTAGAACCGCACCACCAGCATGGCGGTGACGAAGACGGTGAGGTTGAACGGCATCATCGCCAGCGAGGTGTCCAGCGGCGAGCGGCCCTGGACGATCTGGATGTAGAGCGGCACCGAGAAGTTCAGCGCGGCCTCCATCGCGACCACGATGAACATCGCGTACACCGCGGCTCGTTCCTGCGGCGAGCTGAGCACCGACAGGTCGACCAGCGGCACCTGCCCGGTCCGCATCCGGCGCAGCGTCCAGAAGACGAATGCCTGACCGAGCACGATTCCCACCAGCACGAACAGCGGTGCGGGGGAGACGCCGATGATCGTGAACGGAGCCGCATCCTTGGCGAAGAAGACGCCCCAGGCGTTGAGGTTGTTGAAACCCAAGGTGAGCAGCACGATCGCCAGGCCGATCAGGATCGCGCCGACGATGTCGATCTTGACGCTGCGGTCGCCGCCGTCTGACCGCAGCCGGAAACTGAAGATGAAGACCGCGACCGCGATGGCCAGCACGATACCGAACACGGGTCGCCAACCGACCCAGGTGCCGAGGGCGCCGCCGATCAAGAACGCGCTCACGCCCGACAATGCCCGCGCCGAACCCAGCGAACCGATCGCGGTGGCCTGTTGAGCGCCGTGGTAGTTCTCCGCGATCAAGGCGACCAAGGAGGGCACGATGATCGCCGCAGAGGCGCCGGCCACCGCCTGGCCGGCGATCGCGAAACCGACCGACGGCGCGGTGATCATCAAGACGGCCGAGACCGCGAACAGTCCGATCACCACCCGGAAGATCAACACCCAGCCGATCCGCTGACCCAGTTTCGCGCCCACCATCACCAGGGCGGCGACGGCCAGACCGTAGACGACGATGGTCGAGCTGACCACGGTCGGCGGCACCCCGAACGCCTCGACCATGCCACCCAGCGAGACCGGCAGCGCGGCCACGTTGAACGACATCAGCACCTGGGCCAGAAACAGGCCCACCATCGGAGCCCAGGAATTGCGTTCGGTGCTTCCCGCTTGTTGGTGCGAAACAGCTGATTCGGTCATGCGGTTACCTTCTGCTCAGTGCTGATGTACGTCGGAGGCGAACAAGTTCAGGCCCAACGTTCGGGACAGATAAGCGGTCGCCCGTTGCCCGCGTACGCTGTTGCCGGCCGAATCCAGTCGCGGCGAGAAAGTCCCGATGCCGCCCTTTCCCGGGGCGATCGCGACGATCCCGCCGGCCACGCCGGATTTGGCCGGCAAGCCGATTTCGAACAACCATTCGCCGGAGGTTTCGTACAGTCCGGTGGCGGCGAGCACGGCCAAGGTGTCGCGACAGACCTCGGCGGAGACAACACGCTCGCCCGTCACCGGATTGCCGCCGCCGTCGGCGAGGGTGGCGCCCATCGTGGCCAGATCCCGCGCGTCGACCCTGAGTGAGCACTGCCGGGTGTAGACGTCGACCACCTCGGCCGGATCGCCGGGAAGCCGGCCGTAGCTCTGCAAAAGGCGGGCGATCGCCTGATTGCGCTGATTGGTCAGCATTTCGGAGTGATAGACATCGCCGTCCAACTCCAGAGCCCTGCCGGCGAACCGGGAAAGACCGTTCCTGATGGCCTCCCATTGCTCGGCAGGAGTTGCGCCGGGGATGAGTGCGGTGGTCCCCAGGGCGCCCGCGTTCACCATCGGATTCATCGGGTGTCCGGCATTGAGTTCGATCGCCATCACCGAATTGAAAGCCAGACCGGTGTTGTTGACGCCGACGCGATCCTTGACGGTCCGGTGGCCGAGCGCGTCGCACACCAAGGCGTACACGAAAGCTTTGGAGGCTCTTCAGAATCGACGGTGTAGTTGGGGTCTGAATCCTCCGGCTTCGAGCAGGCTACGGGCGATGTAGTTGGTGAGGTTGCGGAATCCGAGGGCGGAGCCGCGGAGGTGTTCGAGGCGTCCGTTGATCGCTTCGGTAGGTCCGTTGGAGGTGTGGGGCCGGTCGAAGTAGGCGATCACGTCAGCAGCGCGGCGTTTCAGGGTGCGGCCGAGTTTGCGGATCTCGACCAGCGCGGCCGGAACGCTGTCGGAGATCGCGTCGACGACTCGTTTCATGATCATCTTCCCGGCCGTCCGGTCGGGCGCCCGGTAGGCAGCGATCACCTGTTGGTAGATGCCCCAGGTTACTTCGACCTCGACATGCCGGTCGGTGGCGAACAGGTTGGCCAGTCGGTCACGTTGTTTGTCGGTGAGGAGATCTTGCCCGGTGAGCAGGGTCCGGCGGGCACTGTAGAGAGGATCACCCTTGCGGCCGCGGTGGCCCAGAGTTTGCTGCTGGACCCGTTGCCGGCACTGTTCCAACGCGTCCCCGGCCAGGCGGACCATGTGGAATGGGTCCATCACGGTGACCGCCTCGGGTAGTTCCTCGGTGGCCGCGGTTTTGTAGCCGGTGAACCCGTCCATGCCGACGACCTCGATCTGGTCGCGCCAGGCTTGTGGTCGATCGTTCAGCCAGGTCTTGAACACCTGCTTGGAGCGGCCCTCGATCATGTCCAGCAGCCGCGCGGGTCCCCTCCGATCCCGCACCGGCGTCATGTCGATGATCACGGTGACGAACTTGTCCCCGTGGCGGGTGTGCCGCCAGGAGTGTTCGTCGATCCCGATCACCCGCACACCGTCGAACCGGGCCGGATCATCAATCAAGACCCGCTTGCCTTCGGCCAGGATCGCGGTGTTGGCGGTGTTCCATGACACCGCGAGTCCTTCGGCGATCCGGGCCACCGTCAGGTGCTGACACACGATCCCTTCCAAGGCCCACCGCAAACCAGCTCGCGACAGTTTGGCTCGTGGTTCGGCCGCCCGGCTGGTGTCTTGGCGCCACACATGCCCGCAGCCCGTACAGCGGTACCGGCGGACCGTGACGACCAACGTGGTGGGCCGCCACCCGAGCGGCTCGTGCGCCAGCCGCCGCACCACACTGTCGCGGGCAATGCCCTGACAGCCGCAGCGGTGACACCAATCATCAGCATCGACGACCCGGCAGGCCAGCTCGGCCCGGCCGGCTTCGAGCCGCTGACCGACGACCTGAAGCCCGAGCGCGTCGAGCCGGCAGAACGTGGTCAGATCAGGGCACTGGAAGGTAGCGTTGTGCAACGTCGGGGTCTTTCCGATGGGCCGGTGTGAGAACCTCCATCATCGAAAGACCCCGACACCCACCAGCTCACCGACGCGCCGCCACTCGAGCGCGTTTGATCACATCCCAGCTACACCCTCAACTGCGAAGAGCCGCTTTGGAGATCGATTGAATGCTGAATTCACGGTCGCTGTCACCGACGGCGTGAACAGCACCGGCGGTCTCCGCAACGGCGATCCCGAACCACCTCGGATCGGCCTCGGCGAGGATCGGGATGTAGTCGGCGACGTCGCCGTCGTCGACCCCGCGATAGCGGTCGTGGGCGGCGGTGACGAGGTCCTCGACGCGTTTCCAACCGGGAAGCTCGCCGGTGGATACCGGCTGTTCGACTCCCGCGACGTCGGGCTCCACCGTCATCCCCTTTGTCGTGATCATGAAAACGGACGCTGCCGAGCACTCTAACGGCTCGGTGCCGGTGCGTCGGACCACACGATCGGTGTTGCGCGATCCGTCCTGTCCAGGAGGAGCTCTGTGGCGGAGTGCGGCGCGGATCATCGCTAGGCTGACCGAGACGTGACGAGGTGGAGGAAGCCATGGCGGATCCGGGCAAGACGACGGTGTTCGACAACGTCCGAGTGCTCGACAGCGCCACCGGTACGGTCGGCGCGCCCGGCCGCGTGGTGGTGGAGGGAAACCTGATCACCGCCGTCGGCAGCCGTGATGATCTTGAGCTCGGCGACGGCGCGCGCATCATCGACGGCGGCGGGCGGGTCTTGATGCCGGGTCTGATCGACGCGCACTGGCACTCGATGTTCGCGACCATTCCGCTGGCCGTGTCGATGCGGGCAGATCCCGGCTACATCCACGCCCTGGCAGGACGTTCGGCGTCGGAAACTCTGCTGCGCGGCTTCACCACGGTACGGGACGCGGGCGGGCCGGCGTTCGGTCTGAAGCTCGCCATCGATCAAGGTGTGTTGCCGGGACCGCGGATCTTTCCGTCCGGCGCGATGATCTCGCAGACCGGCGGCCACGGAGACTTCCGCAGCCCCGGAGACATTCCGCGCGGTCGGCTGGGGCAGCACAGCCACACCGATCTGCTCGGGGCGACCGCGGTGGCCGACGGTGTCGACGAGGTGTTGCGCGCCGCCCGCGAGCAGTTGATGTTGGGCGCCAGCCAGCTGAAGCTGATGGCCGGCGGCGGGGTCGCGTCCTTCTACGACCCTCTGGACGTGACGCAGTACACCGAGGCCGAGTTGCGTGCTGCGGTCGATGCCGCCGCCAACTGGGGAACGTACGTGATGGTGCACGCGTACACGCCGCGGTCGGTGCAGCAGGCGATTCGGGCCGGCGTGCGGTCGATCGAACACGGTCAACTGCTGGACGACGAGACCGCCGCACTGATGGCCGAACATGATCTGTGGTGGAGCATGCAGCCCTTCCTGGACGACGAGGATGCGCCGGTGGTCACCGGCGCCAGCCGGGTCAAGTTGATGCAGATGATCACCGGCACCGACACCGCGTACGCGTTGGCCCGCAAGCACGGGGTCAAACTCGCCTGGGGTACCGACACCCTGTTCGATCCGGCTCTGGCGGCTCGGCAGGGGGCGCAGTTGGCCAAGCTGGTGCGTTGGTTCAATCCGGCTGAGGTGATCACCATGGCGACCCTCCGCAACGCCGAGCTGCTGGAGTTGTCCGGCCCGCGGAACCCTTACCCAGCAGGAAAACTCGGCGTGATCGCCGAAGGGGCCTACGCGGATCTGATCTTGGTCGACGGCAACCCGTTGGACGACATCAACTTGCTCGCCCGGCCCGAGGAGGCGTTCGTGATGATCATGAAGGACGGCCAGTTCGCGAAGAACCTGCTCTGATGGCGATCCACACCGCGCCGGTGCCGGCCCCGGACATGGCGGCCCGTGAGGCCGCCCGTCGCCGGTTGGACCAGCTGGCCAAGCCGGTCGGCTCATTGGGAATCCTGGAGGATCTGGCGGTCTGGCTGGCCGGCTGTCAGCGGCGATGTCCGCCGACGGTGCCGCAACGGGTCCGAGCGGTGGTGCTGGCCGGTGATCACGGCGTTGCCCGGTACGGCGTTTCCGCCTACCCGCGCGAGGTCACCGCGGCGATGGTCAGAGCGTTCGTGGACGGCACCGCGGCCGCAACCGTGCTCGCGCGACAACACCAGGTCGAGCTGCAGATCTACGACCTCGGCGTCGATGATGACCTTGACGGCGTACCCGAACCGCTCACCCGCTACAAGGTACGGCGATCATCGGGTCCGCTCCAGCTCGAGGACGCGCTCACGCCGGCCGACGCGGAACAGGCTTACCAGGCAGGGGAATCCATTGCCCGGGAGCTGCTGGCCGATGACGCCGAGTTGATCATCATCGGTGATCTCGGCATCGGCAACACCACCCCGGCAGCGTGCCTGATCGCTGCGGCGCTCGGCGTCGGAGCCGAGCAGGTCACCGGTTCCGGCACCGGCGTCCGTGGAGCAGAGTTGGCACACAAGACCGACGTGATCAAGGCTGCGTTGGACCGGGTCGGTGATCGTGCCGCTGACCCGTGGCAACGGTTGATCGCGTTCGGCTCGGCCGATCTGGTGGCGGCGGTCGCGGTCATGATCACCACCGCTCGCGCCGGCGTGCCGATCTTGCTGGACGGGTTGATCAGTGTCGCCGAGGCGATCACCGCAGAGGACCTGGCACCCGGCACGATCGCCTGGTGCGCAGCCGGTCATCGCTCCACCGAGCCCGGCCAGCAACTGGCGCTGCAAAAGCTCGGACTGCGGCCGATCCTCGACGCGTCGATGCGACTGGGGGAGGGCAGCGGAGCCTTGGCGGCGGTGCCGCTGCTCCGCTCGGCGGCGTTGTTGATCAACCGGATGAGCTTGCTCTCCGACCTCTGATGATGAACCTGCTCTCGTCACTGCGGGTCGCGGTCAGCCTGCTCACGATCGTTCCGATACGAGCCCGGCCGATCGAACGTCGTACCGCGCCGACGGCGATGATCCTGGCTCCGCTGGCCGTCGTGCCCGTCGGCGTCGGAGTCGGACTGATCCTCTGGCTGGCACATCGGATCGAGTTGCCGTGGCTGGTCACCGGATTGCTGGGCGTCGCAGCGGCTGCCCTCGGCACGCGGGCCTTCCATCTGGACGGGCTGGCCGACACCGTTGACGCGTTGGGATCCGGCTGGAACCGGGACAAGGCGCTGGAGATCATGCGCAAGGGCGACATCGGACCGATGGGAGTGATCGCGTTGATCATCGTCATCGGACTGCAGGCATCGGCGTTCGGCACGATCGCCGATGATCTTGGTGGAGCCGCCGCCGTGGGTCTGATCATCTGCTTGTCCCGGGCGGCGCTGTCGATCGCGTGTGTGCGTGGCGTGCCCGCCGCCCGGCCGAGCGGACTGGGTGCGTTGGTTGCCGGCTCGGTGCCTACGCCGGTGGCGTTGATCAATTCGCTGATCATGATCATGATCGGAGCCGGGCTCGGCATCCTGGCCGGTGTCGGCCCGATCGGCGGGATGATCGCGGTCGCCGCCGGTCTGCTGGCCGCGCTGCTGTTGGTCTGCTGGGTGTTGCGCCGGATCGGCGGTGTCACCGGAGACGTGATGGGTGCTTCGGTCGAGCTCGCCGCCACGGTGACCGCGCTGTGCTGCTTGGTGAATTGGTGAACTCGACTATTCCCGCGGACCTTGATCAACAGCGGGAATGATCATCGGACGCCCGGCCACCATCAGCACCACCCGATCACTGATCGCAGCAATGCGCCGGTTGACCTCGCCGAGCAGGTCGGCGAAGATCCGGCCGGAACGATAGGCGGGAACGACACCCCAGCCGACCTCGTTGCTGACGGCGATGATCACCCGTTCGCTGTGTTGCCACGCATCACAGAACGCGGCAACGCGGGTGTCGAAGGCGGGTTTCCAAGCCGGCAGCGGTTCGTCCCAGGTGTCCAACTCGTCGATCACAGCGGTGACCCAGGTGCCGAGGCAGTCGATCAACACCGGATCGGAACCGTTGTTGATCACAGCATCCAGGTCAGCGGTCTCAACGGTCGTCCAGCTGGCCGGGCGCCGGCTGCGATGATCATCGACCCGAGCGGCCCATTCCGCATCCTGCGTCGGATCGGGTCGTGGCCCAGGGGCCACATAGAACAGCCGACCGCCGGCAGCAGCCATGGTGGCCAGCTGCTCCGCATACGTCGACTTACCGGACCGTACGCCACCGGTGACCAACGTCGTACGCGGTGCAGCCGGCCCGGCGATTCCTTCGCCTGACACAGGAACCGACTCTAACGGGAACGGCGTGACGCGCCGTCGGGTGACGTCATGGTTCCTGGATGTAGACCAGGCCGTTCCCGAACGGATCATCGAAGAAGAACATGGGCGATCCGGCGCCGAGTGAGATCGGCTGGTCGTTGTGCACTGTGCTGCCGGCATCCCTGACTCGATCGAACGCCGCCTGCGCGTCGTCGGTGCCCAGCCGCACGGCGACAGGAATCTCGCTGTCCGGTGGCAGCAGCACGATCCCGACCGAGGAACCCGGCGGGACGACTTCGATCATGCGCGCCCCGGGCCATGGTTCACCGTCATAGCGCACCTGGAAGCCCAGCACGTCCCGGTAGAACTCCAGAGCCCGGTCCTGGTCGGGAACCGGCACCGTCACACTCAGCACTCTCGTCGTCATCGCCATGGGCAAAGCCTGTCACGATGCCCTGACACGGTCGATCCTGGCACGGCCGGCCTGTCACCAGGCGAACTTGCTGCTCGATCATTTCCTTCCACGCCGGGCTCGTGCTGGATCATCGGGCTCCGGTGGCAGGATCGGCTGCCATGAGGACCCTGGCGATTACCCAGAACATGACCCTTGACGGCGCGATCGAGATGCTGGGCGACTGGTTCGACCCCTCCGATCAGGATCCAGAATTGTTGGAGGTGACGCGGCTGCATTCGGAGCGACAGGATGCGCTGCTGTTGGGTCGGCAGACGTTCGAGGACTTCCGCGGATACTGGCCGCAGCAGACCGATGATCGGACCGGAATCAGCGAGGAACTGAATGACGTCCACAAGTATGTCGTTTCCTCGACCCTGACCGACCCGCAGTGGCAGAACTCGACCGTGCTGACCGGCGACTGGGTTGCCCAAGTGCAGGCGCTGAAGCAGAAGACCGGCGGCGACATCACCGTCACCGGAAGCATCACCCTGACCCATGCCCTGATCGAGTCCGGTCTGGTGGATGAGTACCGACTGTTCGTCTATCCCACCGTTCAGGGTCGGGGACGGCGGCTGTTTCCCGACGGTTGCGCAGTTCCACGGCTCAGGTTGCAGGAGTGCCGGGGATTTCAGGGCGGCGTGACTCTGCTGCGCTACGCCGCGTGACGGCGGCCGGTCGAGGGGCAACCGGCGGCGGCAGGTCAGTACTGCCGGATTGGTGATCGGTCGCCGATCGACCATCGGTGTCCGAAGGGGTCGGTGAAGCCGCCTTGTTGGTGTGTTCCCCAGGGGGCCTGGTGGCCGGTGACGGGTTCGATGTCGGTAGCGCCGGCTTTGGTTGCCAGTCCGATCAGCTGGTCGGGGTCATCCACGAAGACCTCGATCCGGGTGGTGGTCAGTCCTGCCTCGATCGGGCTTTGTTCGGTCTTTTTGCCAGGTACGGATTCGTGCAGCATGAACGGTGCGCCGCGCAGTTGCAGCGCGGCGACGCTTCCGAGGTTCCACAGCTCGGCGGCACCGAGCGCAGTCTTGTACCAGCTGACCGCCGCGGGGGTGTCGGGGACGATCAGCATGACCGACACGGATGCTTGATCATTTGCCGTCGTCGTCATTTCTCCACCTCGTTCTGAGCTTTGCGCCTTGACACGGACGTCTGGACGACTGACCACATGACGCTCTCGATACAGATCCACTCGATGGTCGACCCGCACGGACTGGAATCGTTCGGGACGCCAGGGCATGAGCAAGTCTTGCACCCGAGGTGTCGCGAAGCTGGATCCTCATCAGGGCGAGCCACGCACTGCACGGGCGTCATGTCCTTCTGGACGTTGGTTGCGCCGAGGAAACTCGTTGCTTCCGGGCAACCGGTATTCGGCTGCCGTTTGGGCTGTCCAGTCGTAAGGTCGGGAGTGCCCCGGCGGGACGACCTCGCCGGGCGGACCCGAAGGAGGGCGTGTCTGGTGCTGACGTGCTGCCGCGTGACCTGCTGAGAGGGGACGGCGCCGCAGCCGGTGCGATGAGATGACACCTACCGGTGGCCACGGGCCTGAGCTGGTGGACAGTGGTCAGGACAGCGATCGTCATGATCAACAAACCTGATCGAGGTTCGGATCCGTTCTGGAAACGGTGAAGCAGGAATTGGGAGTAATCGCCCGATCGTGGGCGGTGAATCGCGTCACTCGCTTGTCAAGCCCGGTGCCCCGGATGTCCGGGGAAGAGCTAACGGAACCCTCCGCCTTCGCAGTCGTATCCCTACGACCGCGGAGAGCAGGAATGTCTCGCGCAACCGAAAACCAACCGTTCATGTGCGCTCATTGTGGCGAGCGTGTCGATCGTCTGCGAAATGGAAGCTTCCGAAACCACTGCGCAGACTGTCTTTGGTCACTGCACGTCGATGATCGGCCCGGGGACCGAGCATCGACCTGCGGTGGGTTGATGGCGCCCGTCCGGCTGGTGCAACCTCGAGGAAAGGGGTTGGCGATCGTACATGTGTGCACTGTGTGTGGGCACGAGTCGCGCAACCGGCTCGCGGTCGACGACCCCAGTCAACCGGACTCCTGGGAGGCCGTGGTCCACGTGCAGGATTGACCGGTGAGGGTGCCCGCCGGCGGGATGTACGCCTCCCTCGGCGGGTCCCTATTCGGAGCTGGGTTGGCGTCGCGAGCGTCGAGTTCCGAATGCAACGGCCAGAAGTACCAACCCGCCCGAGGCAACGACGGCAGCGCCTCGACGGCGGTTCGCGACGGCATCTTGTGGGACATGAACTCCTGCGGAGCGAAGATCGCCGAGAGTCGGGTGCTCAGGCAGTGGCACGTACGCGAACCAGCCGAAGTCGCTGTAGCGGGGTGCGATCGCGTTTCCTGAAACGCCATCGGCTCGGATCGGGGCGACCATCAGTCCCACGGCCACAACCACGGCGGCTAATCCGGAGCCGAGCGCGACACGGCGAAGCATGGATGAACACTAACGCTGCAGAGTGGCCAATCGTCGGCTGTCGATCTTCGATCATGGTCGTGGTCGGCGTGAGGGACGTTGGTCCACGCGGGGCCGGAGTAGTGTCGCCGAGATGGATTACACCGACATTCCGTTGGAGGACTGTCGTACCGGCGTCGAGGGCGCGATGCTGCTGTTCGCTCTCGACCGGGTGCATCGACAGTTCGCTTGGAAGTCCGGGGGACTGACCCGTGAACAGTTGGGGACCAAACATCCGCCGTCGGGCGTGACAATCGCCGGCACGATGGTGCATCTGGCCAAGGTCGAGGAACAGTGGACGGCGGCCGCTGCCGGGCGTGAGCCGGGACCGCCGGTGATCGGCGCCGACGGGGAAGAGCATTACGACGCCGAATGGCGGGAGGCGCCGAAGCTGTCGCCCGAAGCGCTGTACGAGCTTTGGTACGGCACCATCGCTCGCTGTCGGCAGGAGTGGACTGCGCTGGTCGCCGATGGTGGTCTCGACCGGGAATGCACCGACGACCCCGGCTATGTGGTCAATCGCCGGCGACGGCTGGTCGACATCCTGGAAGAGAACCTGCTGCACACCGGCCAGACCTCGATCATCCGCGAGTCAATCGACGGGCTGGTCGGCAACGACCCGCCCTGACCCATCGATACCGGCGCCGAGCGCCTGTGCGGCGAGGTCCCACATGAGCTGTCGGCCGACTCCGGGTCGTCGGCGTGGTCGAAGGGAAGGCCGTGAAGCCGACCTCAGCTGCCACGCGCGCCCGTCAGCGCCGGCGGCGCCTGGTTGTCGAGATGGTGGCGTATTCGGATGCGGTAGTTGAGCCTGGGTTTTTGATCATGGTCGATCCAGCGGGGTGGGATCCAGTACGGGAGTCCGTCGATCATCCGGCATTGCCAGCCGATCGCTTCGAAGTTGCTGTGGTGGAACAAACACGTCAGGGGTCATGCCCCTGATCCTAAGATCGAACAAGTGTGTTCGATCGAGGTCTAGGACGAGGAATCTATTGCAGGTAAGGAAAAACTGGGCCGATCTGGTTGTCAGTGGCTTGTGATATGGGCGGACGATGCGCGGTGAAACTATCGCACGCGCTGGCCCTTCGACAAGCTCAGGCCCTGTGCGAGGTACGGTGCCGTGTTTGGCAGCTACACCGGCGCCAAGGACCTGATCACGGCGACGATGGTCACCGAATCAACAACTCAGCAGGCAGCCTGAGTCACCGCGGGTTCAACTGGGTCACGCCGTTGAGTCCGTACTTCGTGATGGCGTTGGGTTCGTCCAGCAGTCGCAAGTCGGGGGATCCCGGTCGGTTCGTCCTGACCAGAATCGCGGCACCTGCGATAGTGACTGCGAGCACATCACGTTCCCAGCCAAGCCGGACGGGACGTGCCGAGAGGGATGATCGCGCGTGGATGACGAGGACGTCGGGAAGCAGGGCGAGCCACAGGTCAGTGACCCCGAGCAACTGGATTCCGGCGGTTGGCAGGACTCGTTGGTGCGACGGCTGCGGCGTCGGGGACGCCTCGCGGTCGTGGTGCTGCTGGTCACGGTGTCCGCTTTCGCGCTCGGAGTCGGTGGGACGTACCTGTGGATGAGCCAGCAGCGGCGACATCAGCCACGGATCGACGCCGCTCTCTACGACATGCCGAGTGAATTCTGGACCAGCAACGGTCGCCGCGCCGCGGTCGGGATCCGGCTCCGCAACGCCGCCACGGAGCCGGTGACCATCGAGCAAGCCCAGCTCTCGCGGCCCGGCTTCGACGTCCTGTCGCCGGGACTGCAGAAGGCGCGGACGATCGCCGGCAACGAGGTCACCGAGGTGCCCTACTCCTTGTCGCCGGATTGTCGGGTGCCACAGGTGCTCGGACCGACGACGCTCCGGCTGCTCGCCCATGCGCCCGGCAGATCCGCACAGTGGCTCACCATCACGATTCCCCAGCCGGCCGCCGACGCAGCCCAGAACACCTTCGCCGGCATGCATTTCCAGAGCTGCTTCAAGGTCGGATCGATCAAGCTGACGACCCTGCGGACCTCGACCTCCGGCGGAGTCCTGACACTTCGGGTGCGGCTGGCGACCGAGCCCGGGGTCGGATTCGGGCAGCCACAGCCGGTACGACTGCTGAAGGTGACCGCCCAGCAGGATCCGGACGTGATCAAGGCGTCCTTCACGTCGTCCGGGTCGCGGCCGGGCAAGCCGATCGATCTACCCGCCACCGGAGTGCTGCAGCTCCGCATCGCCGGCGGTCAATGCGCTGCGCCCGTGTACCCGATGGACCTGGATGCCTCGGTCGGTACGTCGGCCGACACCCGGGATCATGTCGGCATGAACTACGACGCGGAGGCCGCGGCCGCGGTCCTCGACTTCACCACCAAGCACTGCCGTTGAACTCTCCCATAAAACCGCGACCGATCACCCGGTGACGTCGGCCTGCAGTCCCTGCGGTAGTTGTGGCACTCGCTCGGGAAACAAGCACGCGGCCCGGTGGCCGGGGGAGACCTCGGTCAGTTCGGGCCGGGCAACCCGACAGGCGTCCTCGACAAACGGACATCGGTTGGAGAAAATGCAGCCGGTGGCCGACGGCGGTTGCTCGACTCGCTCCTCGACGGCACGGACGGACGCGCTCCGCCGCTGCCGCGCGGTCCGGGGGTCCGGCACCGGGATCGATTCCAACAGCAGATAGCTGTACGGGTGTTGGGGCCGGCGGATCACTTCCTCGGCAGGCCCCTCCTCGACCACCTCGCCAAAGAACATGACCACGATCCGGCCGCCGGTGGCGATGTAGCGGACCACGCCGAAGTCGTGGCTGATGAACACATAAGCCAACCCCTGCTCGGTCCGCAACCTTTTCATCAGGTCCAACACCGAGACCCGAATGGAGACGTCCAGCATGCTGGTCGGCTCGTCGGCCACGATCAGCTGCGGCCGCAAGCTGACGGCGCGGGCGATGGCCAGCCGTTGCCGCTGCCCGCCGGACAACTGATGCGGAAAGCGGCGCAGAAACCTCGGATCCGCGTCCAGTCCGACCAGTTCGAGCAGTCGCAGGATCTCCGACGGCACCTGGTGCCGAGGCACGATCCGGTGCCGCAACAGACCCGGCCGCAGCGTTTCCCGTACGCTCAGGCCGGGATTCAGCGACGAGTACGGGTCCTGCTGGGCGATCTGCACGTTGCGTCGATAGGCGTCCCAGTCGGTCCGGGGCAGCTGGTGGATATCTCGGCCGTCGTACAACACCTGACCGGCCAGCGGTTTGACCAGGCCGCTGAGAACCCGACCCAGGGTCGTTTTGCCACAGCCGGACTCGCCGACGATGGCGGTCACCGTGTCCGCGTCGACGGCGAGCGAGACCTCGTTCAGCGCCGGCAGTTCGCTGCTGCTGGACGGGTAGCGGTGGGTCAGCTTCGACACCTCCAACAGGCTCATCGGGATCCACCTCCGGCCAGCTCCGCATTCACCACGTGGCAGGCGATCGCATGCCCCGATGCGTCGGCCAGCAGCGGTGGGTCGACCTCGCGACACTGCTGCTGCACCAGCGGGCAGCGTGGCGCGAACCGGCAGCCGACGGGCAGTTCGGCCAGATTCGGCACTCGGCCGGGAATCGGCTTGATCGCGGCCATGTCGCCGGTGACGCTCGGCACGGCGCGGATCAGGGCGTCCACATAAGGATGCCGCCGTTCGGCGTAGAAGATCTCGTCGATGGTCCCGGTCTCGACCAGCCGGCCCGCGTACATCACCGCGACCCGGTCGGCCAGCTCGGCGACCAGAGCAAGATCATGCGTGATGAACACGATGGTGACCCCGAGGGCGGCATGCAGATCGTTCAGGATGTCGATCACCAATCGCTGACTGAGGATGTCCAGCGCGGTCGTCGGCTCGTCCAGCACCAGCACCGACGGCCGCAACAGCAACGCCAGGGCGATCGCGACTCGCTGTTTCATGCCGCCGGAGAGTCGGCTCTCGTAGCCGTTCCAGACGGTCGCCGGATCCAGCCGGACCAATCTCAGCAGATACTCGAAGTAGTCCCTGCCCTCCTGCCGATTCGGGTAACTGTCCGGATGCGCCTGGAGTACGTGTTCGACCTGCTTGCCGATGGTGATCACCGGGTTGAACGCGTTCATCGCGGCCTGGAACACCATCGAGATGTCCGCCGCACGCAGCCGGTCCAGTTCACGAGAGCTCATCGCGGTCAGGACCTGGCCGCGATACCTGACCTGGCCGAACGACACGACACCCGGAGGCGGGACCATGCCCAGCAGCGAGTAGGCCAGGGTCGACTTGCCGCAGCCGGATTCGCCTGCCAGGGCACAGATGTCGCCCTCGCGGACGGTGAGGCTGACTCGATCGACGGCGCGCAGTTTTCCGAAGTCGACGCTCAGCTGGTCGATCTCGAGAATGATCTTCGATCGCGAGTCGGTCGCTGCCGGCGCATCCATGCTGGGCCCGGCACTTCGCAGACTGGTCATCGCTACTGCACCCGGAGCCGGGGGTTGAACAGCTTGTCCAGAGCCCGGGCAAAGAACACCAGAGCCACCTGCAGCAACACGATCGCTGCCATCGGCGCCAGCAGATACAGCAGGCTCTTGCTGGTGTAGAGCGCACCCTGGTTCATCGCCAGGTTGATCATGATGCCCCAGTTCGTCCCGCTGACCGGGGCAACCCCGAGCACGAACAGACCAACCTCGGCATAGATGGCGCCGGTGACCGCGAGCAGGAAGTGGATCGCCACGTACGGTCCGACATTGGGCAGCAGTTGCCGGCCGATCATGTTGTTCATCGACAGGTTCTGCACCCTGGCCGCGTCGATGAAGTCCGAGGTGCGCAGGCTCATCGCCTGAGACCGTACGGCGCGAGCCAGCCCCGCCCACGCGGTCACCGACAAGATCACCGCCAACACCCAGGGGCTGGTGGTGTGGACGACGCTGGCGATGACGATGATCAACGGCAGCCCCGGGATGGTCAGGAAGATGTCGGTGACGCGCATGATCAGGTAGTCGAGCGGTCCGCCGACGTAGCCGCTGAACAGGCCGACGACCACGCCGACGAAGACCACGATGACGGCCGAGGCGATGCCGACCTCGATCACCGGACGGGTGCCGATGATCAAGGAGGTCAACGTGTCGTTGCCGATGAAGTCGGTGCCCAGCGGATGCTTCCAGGACGGCAACAGGTAGGCCTCCCCGCTGGGCACGTCCGGGATATGGGCGACGATCGGACCGAGGATCGCGACCACGACATAGACGCAGACGATGAACGCGCCCATCAGGGCCGACTTGTCCTCGCGCAGGATCCGCCAGAAGTCCTTCAGGAATTCCATCGTGACCGCCTACATCTTGGTGGCCACGGGATTGGCCAGGTCGACGACGTCGGTCGCTGCTGCCGCAGCGGCTGGTCTGGTACGCCGCCGCGACGCCGGACTGATGATCCGCGGGTCCACCAGCGGATAGATCAGATCGACGATCAGATTGGCGAAGACCACGGCGACGGTGATCAGGATGAAACAGCCCATCATCAGCGAGTAGTCCCGCGAGTTCACCGCCGAGATCAGCCGATATCCCAAGCCCGGATAGGAAAAGTAGGTTTCGATGAAGACCGAACCGCCGAACATGTAGCCCAGCGACAGCGCCAGACTGGTCACCATCGGCAGCATCGCGTTCCGTCCGATGTACGTACGGGTGACCCGACGATCACCCAGACCGCGGGCCTCGGCGGCCCGGACGTAATCGGCACCGAGCACCGTGGTCACGCTGCCCTTCATGGTCAGCGCCCAGGCCGCGAACGAGACCACCACATAACTGGTCACCGGCAGGATCGCGTGATAGATCACGCTGGCGATGAAGCCCCAGTTGAATCCGGGAGTGGTGTTGTTGGAGTACGCGCCGGTGATCGGGAAGAAGTGGTGGATGTCGGCCAGCAGGTAGATGAACACGATCGCCACCAGATACTGCGGGATCGCCGACAGGAAGGAGACGATACCGGTCATCACCCGGGCGAACACGGTGTCCGGGTGCGCGGCGATGGCGCGGCCCACGACCATGCCGATGCCGAAGCTGATCAGCAACGACGTACCCACCAGCAGCAGGGTCCAGGGCAACGCGCTCACCACGATGCTCGCCACACTCTGACCGGGATTGAGCAACGAGACGCCGAAGTCGCCGCGGAACACGTTGCCGATGTAGGTCAGATACTGCTGCCACAGCGGACCGGACGGCATCACGCCGTAGATCGCCTGCACCTGTTGACGGATCTGCTCCGGGTCGGTGTTGCCCTGCTGCTCCAGCTGGAATTCCAAGTACTGCATGGGATTTCCGGGCATCAGCCGAACCATGTAGAACGACAGCGAGACGATCACGAAGATCGTCACGAACGCCATCAGAACGCGTCGTGCCAGATAACCAACCACGCCTCGGCCTCCTCAGCGTCGAGGGCTCGCTCCCGGCCCGGCGCCGAGCAGCACCGGGCCGACGGCGAAGCCAGGCATCACTTCAACTTCAGGTAGCCCGCCTGCATCCACTCCACCGGTTGGGCCGCGCCGGTGAGGCCGGTCCACAGCCACTTTGCCGAATCCGGCGGGAAGTCGGTGTAGCGAACGGTCGAGTAGGACTCGTGGAAGGCGTTGTTGTACAGCGGCAGGATCGGCAGGTTCTGGTTCACCCATTGCGCCCACGCCCAGGTGTACTTGGCCCAGGTGTTCGGCGTCGCCTCGTTCACCTCACGGTTGAGTTCGGAGGCGATGTTGACGTGGCCGAGACCGGGCACGTTGGCGTCCGGGCCGATGCCGATGCCGCAGTTGCAGGGTCCGCTGCCGCTGTAGGCGATCGGGTAGTTCCAGGACGGCGTGGCCGGCAGGCCGAAGGTGGCCGCGAAGTCGGCCATCGGCGGACCCTGGCCCCAGTCCATCCACCACTGGGACACCGCGAAGTCGCCGGCCTCCTGTTTGGTCGGATAGGTGCCGGGATCGACGTCCTCGACCTTCACGTCCATGCCGAAGGCCTTCAGATAACCGGCGATGATCAAGCCGTCCTCGTCGAAGTAGGGGATGCCCGCGGCTTCGGAGATGGTGAAGCTGAACGGCTGACCCTTCGGCGTGTACCACTTTCCGTTGCGCAGGGTGAAGCCGGCACCCTTCAGCAGTGAGGTGGCCTTGGCGGTGTCGTGCGGATAGTGGTTGAGCTTGGCGAACTGGGCCGGCGTCAGGTACTGCTTGGCCAGGAAGTCGTTGATGCCGTCGGGTGTCGCGGCCGCCGGGTTCTGCACCAGCGTGCCGCCCATGTCCCGCTTCACCAGGTCATCGCGGTTGATCAAGTACGCCAGCGCCTGACGGACCGCGAGCAGGTTGAACGGGTAGTGGTCGAAGCTGAAGACCAGGCTCACCTGCTGCACCGGGGAAGGGATGAACACGTAGTGGGCGTTGCTTCCCTGCGCGTTCAACTTCACCGCCTGCGGATCGGTGAACTGGTTGTCGGTCTCCAACTCGATGCTGCCGGAGCTCAACGCGCCGAACTCGGTCACCGTGTTCATCGGATAGATCTGCACGTACGGTGCGGTGATCTTGGCGGCGTCGAAGAAGCCGTTCCACTTCTGATAGAGAATGCCGCTGACGTTGGCACTCTTCAGCGTGTACGGCCCGGCACCGAGCATCGTCTTCGGGTTGAACTTGACCAACTGGGGACTGACCTTCGCCAGTACCTTGCCGGCCGGGCTGTTCCCGGCGGCGGCGATGCTGGCCGCGGTCGGCTGCAGGATCTTGTACGTCTTCCAGTAGTTGATCAAGGTCTGGTCGAAGTTGGACGAGGGCAGCAGCGACGCGTACTGGCTGTTCGGGACGATCACGATCTGCAACAGGTGCAGCAGCGCATTCTGCGGGACCTCCCACGGCTGCAGGTTGACGGTGACCGTGTGCTGGTCGGGTGCGGAAACCGAGGTGATCGCGGCCCAGACCGAGTTGTAGTCGGCGCCGGCGGCTCGGAAGCTGGTGATCACGTCCTTGCTGGTCAGCGGCGTCCCGTCCTGCCACTTGGCATCAGGGCGGAGGTGGAAGGTGATCGCGTGTTTGCCGACGTCCCAGCTCTGCGCGAGCTCGGGGAAGTACGGATTCTTGCCGGGCCGGTTCCAGTCCGAGACGACACCCAGGCTGAGCAGCGACAGGTTGTACTCGGGCGTCGGGTTGGGGGCGTACGGGTTGTTGGCGATCGAACTCGCCCAGGCCCGGGTGCCCCAGCGGAATGCGGTGCTGCTCGGATTGGACGAGGCGGCGTTGACGTTCGCGCCCGAGTTGGTGTGCGAACTCGAATGTGAGGTGGGGGTGCTTCCGCCGCTGCAGGCCGCGAGAGCGATCAGCATCAGCGAGGTGACGGCCGCGGCGAGCAGTCGCGGCCGAGGACGATGGACAGTCCACATCGTTGTGGGTCCTTCCGGACTCGGATCCGTGCTCGACGGCGGATCCGTACAGCTGGTCGATGCTCCTGCGGCATCCCGCTCGCCGGGGCGTCGGGGTTGTCGGTCGCGCCGGCCCGGGGCACGGCGCGATCGGGTGATTCGGGTGGACGCGCGCCCTGGGCTCGACGGTGTGATCGGCTCGCGCGGGGTCGTCTGAATCGTTGCACCTGGAGTGTAGTGGTGCCCGACCCGACCGGGACAGACCCGACCGGCCGCCCCTCAGACACGACTCACGGATCGGTTCAACGATCCCACGGGCGGCCGATGTCGTCTCCGCGGCGTGTAACCGGAGTGGCTGGAGGGGCTGATGGCGTACGTTATGGGCCATGGCGACCCGCGCGTCTTCCCCAGCGCGGACTCGTACCTCCAGCTCCGCGAGTTCGCGGGGCGGGTCGACTTCGCGTTCGCCCGGAAGTAAGAAGTCCACCAACCGCAAGCCGGCCAGCAATGGCGGCAAGGCGGTCTCGACGCGCGGCCGCAAGCAGCCGGCCCGAAAACCGCCCGCGCGCAAGCCGAAGCCGCAGGGGCCGTCGGCCGGCGCGGTGGTCGGGCGCGGACTGCGTGGCGCCTGGATGGGCGTCGCGCACGCGGTCGGGGGAGGGGCACGCAAGGTGGGCCATCACCACGGTCAACCCGGCCCGGACGACATCGATCCGGCGCTACGCCGGGACGGCGTCGGTCTGCTGCTGATCGGGTTGGCGATCGTCGTCGCGGCCCAGTTCTGGTGGGGGCTGCCGGATCCGGTCGGGCACTGGATCCAGGTCGGCGTGACCAGCGTGATCGGCACCCTGGCCTACGCCTCACCGATCCTGCTGGCCGGCATGGCCTGGCGGACGCTGCGGCATCCGGACCACAACGGGCCGGCCGGCCGTCAGTTCATCGGCTGGAGCGCCGCGTTGCTCGGCCTGCTGGGACTGATCAATCTCGCCAACGGTCTGCCGCGGCCCAACGACCCACAGGCCCTGCGGGAGGCCGGCGGCGTACTCGGCTTCATCTCGTCCTCGCTGCTGCACGACCTGCTGAAGACCAACTGGGTCGCCGCGCCGCTGCTGGTGCTGTTGTTGATCTTCGGGATCCTGGTCATCGTCGGCATCCCGTTGCACGAGATGCCCGGCCGGTTCGCCGCCCTGCGCGACCGGCTGACCCCGAATCGGGTGATCGACGGCGAGGTCGTCGAGGAGCTCGAGTACGGCGCCGATCAGGCCTACGACACCCCGATGATCACCGACGGCAAGCCCAAGAGCCGGCGGAAGAAGAAGGACAGGGCCGCAGGGGAGGAGCAGTCGCCGGAGGAGATCGGTGACTCGATCGACCTGGTCGAGGAGATCGGTTCCGACACCGGCTTCGCCGAGCCGCTCGACACGCCGGACGCGCCGGCCGACGACCGCCCGAAGGGGCCGGTGACGGCCGGCCTGCCGCCGGGTTTCCACGTCCGCGGCGAGGACGAGGAAGAGGCCGAACTCGAACCGCCGCAGCACACGCCGCCACCGCAGCGGGTGGAGCAGTTGCAGTTGTCCGGCGACGTGCAGTACCTGCTGCCCGACTCCGCAGATCTCAAGCAGGGTACGGTTCCGCGGGCTCGCACCGAGGCCTCCGACGCGGTCGTCGGCCGGCTCACCGGTGTGCTGGAGCAGTTCAACATCGACGCCCGGGTGACCGGCTACAGCCGCGGCCCGACGGTGACCCGGTACGAGGTCGAGCTCGGTCCTGCGGTCAAGGTGGAGAAGGTCACCGCCTTGAACAAGAACATCTCCTACGCGGTGGCCAGCAATGAGGTCAGGATCCTGTCGCCGATCCCCGGCAAGTCCGCGATCGGCATCGAGATCCCCAACACCGACAAGGAAATCGTCTCCCTCGGTGACGTGCTCCGCTCGCCGGCTGCCCGTAATGATCATCATCCGATGACGGTCGGGATGGGCAAGGACGTGGAGGGCGGCTTCGTGGTCGCCAACATGTCCAAGATGCCGCACCTGCTGATCGCCGGTGCCACCGGCGCCGGTAAGTCCGGTTTCATCAACTCGCTGATCACCTCGATCCTGATGCGGGCCACCCCGGACGAGGTGCGGATGATGTTGGTCGATCCGAAACGGGTCGAGCTGACCATCTACGAAGGCATCCCGCATCTGGTGACGCCGATCATCACCTCGGCGAAGAAGGCGGCCGAGGCGTTGCAGTGGGTCGTCCGCGAGATGGACATGCGTTACGACGACCTGGCCCACTTCGGCTTCCGGCACGTGAACGACTTCAACAAGGCGGTCCGGGCCGGCGCGGTCACTCCGCCGGAGGGCTCGGAACGCAAGCTCGAGCCGTACCCGTACCTGCTGGTGATCGTCGACGAGCTCGCCGACCTGATGATGGTCGCCCCGCGCGACGTGGAGGACTCGATCGTCCGCATCACTCAGCTGGCCCGGGCCGCGGGCATCCACCTGGTGCTCGCCACCCAGCGTCCCAGCACCGACGTGGTCACCGGCCTGATCAAGGCCAACGTGCCCAGCCGGCTCGCGCTGGCGACCTCGTCGATGACGGACTCCCGGGTGATCCTGGACTCCCCGGGTGCGGAGAAACTGGTCGGCCAGGGCGACAGTTTGTTCCTGCCGATGGGGGCCGGCAAGCCGATCCGGATCCAAGGCGCCTGGGTGGACGAGTCCGAGATCCGCAAGGTGGTCAAGCACGTCACCGAGCAGCTCAAACCGCAGTACCGCGACGACATCATCCAGGCCCCGGCGGCCAAGAAGGTCGCCGAGGACATCGGTGATGATCTTGATCTGGTGTTGCAGGCGGTTGAGCTGGTGGTGAACCTGCAACTCGGATCCACCTCGATGCTGCAACGCAAGCTGCGCGTCGGTTTCGCCAAGGCCGGCCGGTTGATGGACATCCTGGAGACCCGGGGCATCGTCGGACCGTCGGAGGGATCCAAACCGCGCGACGTCCTGGTCAAACCGGATGATCTTGAAGCCGTGGTGGAGAACCTGCGCACCGGCTGACCGAACAGCACTTCTCGCGAACACAATCCCCCGCTGATTCCCCGATTCCACCCGATTTGGGCCGGATCGTGGCCATCAGCGGGGGATTGTGTTCAGCTGAGTTCGACGCCCTTGCGTTCGGGGATCATGAACATCGCCACGAAGGCGAGCAGGTAGATGCTCGACAGCAGCGCCAGGGCGAAGCCGAAGCCGTACGACCCGGCGACCAGGGCGATCACGAACGGCGCGAAGCCACCGATCCCGCGGCCGATGTTGAAGAGCACGTTCTGGGCGGTGGCCCGGGCCTCGGTCGGATACAACTCGGCCATCAGGGCGCCGTAGCCGCCGAGCATGCCGTTGGCGAACAGCCCCATCACGAACCCACCGATCAGGATCGCGGTCGGATCGTGCAACTGGCTGTAGATCAACACCGATGCGGCCGCGCCGATCTGGAACACCCGGAACGCGGGCCGACGACCGGCCCGGTCGGCCAGTTGACCGAAGCAGATGATGCCGGTCATCATCCCGAGCACCGTCACCGCGGTCCACAACGACGACGACTTGAGGTCGAGCCCGACGTCCTTGGCCAGGTAGGTCGGCAGCCAGGAGATGATTCCGAAGTAGCCGAAATTCTGCACCGAGGTGAGCACGATCATGGCCACGCTGTATCCGACCGTCGCGCGATCGGCCACCAGATAGCGCAGCCGCAAGCCCGATCTGTACGCGGTCGGCTCAGCGCTGCGCTGCAGAAACTTCGGCGACTCCGGCAGGCGCTTGCGGATGACGATCGCCACCACCGCCGGCACCGCACCGACCACGAACAGACCCCGCCAGCCGAAGACGGAGATGATCGGCGCCGACACCAGCGCCGCCGCCAGCACTCCGCACTGGAAACCGATGCCGACCCACGACGTCGCGCGGGCCCGCAACCTGGCCGGTGTTGCCTCGGCGGCCAGCGTCATGCCGATGCCGAACTCGCCGCCGATGCCGATGCCGGCGATGAACCGGTACGCCGCCAGGTCGAGGTAACCCTGCGCCAACGCGGACAGACCGGTGAACACCGCGAAGAAGATCACCGAATAGGTCAGCATCCGGACCCGGCCGTAGCGATCACTGAGGATGCCGAAGCCGATGCCGCCGACAACCGCCCCCAGCAAGGTGAACGTGGTCAAACTGCCGGCTTGCGCGTCGGTCAGCCCGAAGGTCGCGATGATGCCGGACAACGCGAAACTCAAGATCAACAGGTCGAAGCCGTCGAGTCCGTAGCCGACCGCGGCGGCGACCACCGCCTTGCGTCCGTAGCCGGTCCATCGAGCTTGATGCTCGAGTGCTGGTTCGTCGGCGAAGCCCTCGGTGGTCCGGTCAGCGCTCATCCGCCGCTCCTTGCCTGAATTGATCCCGGAGGATCCTTCTACAAGATCGCGCCAGGCGCCAATCGCAGCGGCCGTGCGCCAGCTGGTAGGTGAGTGTGAACCCGATCCGCCGTCGGCAGGGGCGACCTGGGTCGGCCGGGTGCTGGCCCTGATCTTGGCTGGTGAGCCTCACGGCCCGGTCGGCCAGGCGACGTCGTCGATCGCCAGCCAGGGCGCACCGGCCACCCGCGACGGTGTGGTGCCGGTGATCGCGCGGACCTCGCGATGCAGGTGGGACTGGTCGGCGTAGCCGGTGTCGGCGGCTGCCTCAGCGGGCGGGCGACCGGCCACCAGCAGGTGGGCGGCACGGTCGAACCGCACCAGTTGGGCGGCACGTTTGGGGGTGATGCCCAGCCGGGCGCGGAATCGGGACCACAGCCGCTGCCGATTCCAACCGACTTCGTCGGCGAGGTCGTCGATCCGTACGGTGCCGCCCGCGGCCAGCGTCCGTTGCCAGGCGTGATCCACCTCCGGTTCGATCAGGGAAGCGGCCTGCAGCCGCCGATCGACGAAGTCGGCGGCGATCGCGAATCGTTGGCTCCACGACGTCGCGGCGCGCAGGGAACGCTCGAGTCTGCCGGCCTCACGCCCCAGGGCGAGCTCCAAGCCGAACACTCGACCGGTCAGCTCGGCCGACGACCCGAGCACTGCCTGCGCCACCACCGGAGACAGCCGAATCTGCAGGCATTCCCCGTCGAGTCCTCCGGCGCGCAGGTGGCCGGGCAGCAGGCCCGCGATAAAGCTGCCGCTGCGCTGGCTCGAGCCGAGACCGTGGACGATGCCGCCGTCACGGCTCAGGTCGATGATCATGGTCAGCGACGGGTGCGCGACCATGCCGATCTCCACCAGCGAGGGCAGCCGTCGGCGAAAGCTGAACCCTGCCATGCTGATCGCCGGCAACCGTTCCGAAGGGCTCGGAACGGCAATCTCCACGTCTGCCCACGACCACGGGTCGTGCGCAGTGACGGCGGACCACACGTCAGCAACTCTAGAAGCAGCGCCGACTGCAGTCGTCACGGTCGCCCGAAGTTGGTCATCGGTCATGCTCCCCGGCATCGGCGGACGCGGCGACGAATTCGAGCAGCAGATCAGCGGTCCGTTCGGGCGCCTCCAGGATCGCTACGTGACCGACATCGGGCAGCACCTCGATCCGGGCCCGGGAGACGGTCCGATACTGCTCGATCGAGAGGTCCGGACTCCACTTGCGGTCCGTGTCGCCGAGGATCACCAGGATGGGCAGGTCGAGGCGGGCCAGCCGCTGGGGCACGGTGTGCTCGTTCAGGTAGGCGGCGTTGCAGCGCAGGATCGCCCGCATGGTGCGGTAGCTGGTTCCGCTGACACCGGCGATCATCTCGTCCGGGATCTGCACTGGATGTGCAGCGGTGGCGTTCAGCCCGTTGCGGATCCAACTGTCCGAGCGGAACGACCAGATCAGGCCGCCCAACGGTGGTCCGAGCAACACTCGCAGAGCCAGCGGCGGCGGCAGTTCGGCGGCCATGCTGGGACCGCTGTTGATCAAGGTCAGCGAACCGACCAGGTCCGGTCGCTGCTCGGCCAGCGCGGTGGCCACATAGCCACCGCTGGAGTGCCCGCCCACCGCGGCGGTTGTGATGCCGAGATCGTCCAGTACGTCGGCGACCCGGTGTGCCTGGTGCGGGACCTCGTAGGTGCTGGCGGTGGGGGACTTGCCGCAGCCCGGCAGGTCGACCTGGATCACGTGATGCCGGCGCGCCAAGGCCGGCACCATGAAGTCCCAGCAGGGTCCGGCCGCTCCGGATCCGTGGATCAGCAGCAGTGGGCTCGCCTCGGGCGAGCCGCTCTCGACCACCTGCAGTGGTCGGACGAGCCGGTTGTCGTACTCGTTCATGCCGGTACGGTCGCTCGGCGCGACCGGCCTGTCTTGAACGAATGTCCGTGCCCCTCGATCGGCGGGTGGCCGCCCGCCATCAGGAGGGACGACACCGGCGCAGCTCGAGATCATCGGAAGCGAATGATCAACAACCGCTGTCTGTTGACATACTGGCCCCCTGATGAGCACCGAATCGCTGAGCCCCGAATCACTGAGCCCGGGCGCCCTGACCTCCGTCCACCTGACGACGCTGGGCTGCGCCCGGAACGAGGTGGATTCGGAGGAGTTGGCGGCCCGGCTGGCCGAGGGCGGTTTCCGGCTGGTCGACGATCCGCAGGATGCCGACGCCGTGATGGTCAACACCTGCGGCTTCATCGAGAGCGCCAAGAAGGACTCGGTCGACACGCTGCTGGCGGCCGCGGATCTGAAGGCCGACGGCCGGGCCCAGGCGGTGGTCGCGGTCGGCTGCATGGCCGAGCGGTACGGCAAGGAGCTCGCCGATTCGCTGCCCGAGGCCGACGCCGTGCTCGGCTTCGACGACTACGACACCATCGCCGACAAGCTGAACGCGATCCTGGCCGGCGAGCGGCACCAGTCCCACGTACCGACCGATCGGCGCAAGCTGCTGCCGATCAGCCCGGTCGAACGTCGGCTGGCCGAAGTCAGCACGCCCGGCATGCACACGGCGCCCGGCGGACCGGCCGACCTGCCGGCCGGAGTCGCCCCGGCCAGCGGGCCGCGGACGTTCCGGCGACGACTCGGCTCCGGACCGTCGGCTCCGCTGAAGATGGCCGCCGGCTGCGACCGCCGCTGCACCTTCTGCGCGATCCCGCGGTTCCGCGGCGCCTACGTCTCCCGGACCCCGGACGAGATCGTCGCCGAGGCGCGTTGGCTGGCCGGCGAGGGCGTGCGCGAGGTGTTCCTGGTGAGCGAGAATTCGTCCTCCTACGGCAAGGATCTGGGCGACATCCGGCTGCTGGAGAAGCTGCTCGGACAGCTGTCCGAGCTCGACGAACTGGACTGGATCCGGGTCTCCTACCTGCAGCCGGCCGAGATGCGGCCGGACCTGGTGGACGTGATGACCTCCACGCCGAAGGTGGTGCCGTACTTCGATCTGTCCTTCCAGCACGCCTCCGCGCCGGTGCTGCGCCGGATGCGCCGCTTCGGCGATCCCGACTCCTTCCTGAACCTGATCGAGAGCATCCGAGAACGAGCGCCGCAGGCGGGGATCCGATCCAACGTGATCGTCGGCTTCCCGGGCGAGACCGAGCAGGACGTCCGGACCTTGGCTGACTTCCTCAGCGAGGCCAGACTGGACGCGATCGGGGTCTTCGGCTACTCCGACGAGACCGAGACCGAGGCGTACGCGATGGCCGGCAAGCTTGACGAGTACGAGATCGAGGGCCGGCGTGCCGAGATCGCGGACCTTGCCGAAGAGCTGGTGGATCAACGCGCCGAGGAACGGATCGGCGAGCGGGTCAGCGTGCTGGTGGAATCGGTGGAGGACGGCGGCGACGATCCCTCGACCGGCCGCCCCGAGATCATCGGCCGGGCCGAGCATCAGGGTCCGGAGGTGGACGGCACCGTACGACTGATCGACAGTGACGCTCGCAGCGGTGACCTGGTCGAAGCCACCGTGACCGGCGTCGAGGGGGTGGATCTGGTGGCCTCGGTCCGTGCTGCCGAGACGTCGGCCGGGCCGGTCCGAGCAGGGGCGACCCGATGACTTCGCCGGCTCAGCCCCAGACCGAGTCGTCGGCCTGGAACATACCGAACGCGCTGACCGCGTTCCGGCTGGTGCTGGTGCCGGTCTTCGCCTACGTGCTGCTCAGCCATCCCCACGATCCCTGGTGGCGAGTCGCATCCGCGTTGATCTTCGTGGTGGCGATCTTCACCGACTTCCTGGACGGGCACCTCGCCCGCAAGCACAACATCGTCACCACCTTCGGCAAGCTGGCCGACCCGATCGCCGACAAGGCCCTGACCGGGATGGCCTTCATCGGGCTGAGCATCATCGGCGAGCTGTGGTGGTGGGTCACCATCGTGATCCTGGTCCGCGAGTGGGGGATCACCCTGCTACGTTTCGTCGTCCTGCGGTACGGGGTAATGGCGGCTCGTAAGGGCGGCAAGATCAAGACCGTCCTGCAGGCGCTCGCCCTGGGGCTGTTGCTGTTGCCGCTGCCGCACTGGTTGCTGCCGGTGGGCTGGGCGGTGATGGCGGTGGCCTTCGTGGTCACCGTGGTGACCGGTGTGGACTATCTTCTGGAGGCCAACAGGATGCGACGGGTAGCAACCCGACCAACAGCAGAAGGCGATCGGTACGAAACCCCGCAGAGCGGTACCGGCCAGCCCCGACCGGCAGAAAACGACACCGAAGACGGCGGCCCCGAACACGGCGGGCCGGACCAGACCGGAACCGATCGATGACGGCGCCGGAGTCGCTGGGCGAACTGGCGACCGAACTGATCGAGTTGCTAATCGGCCGCGACGAGACCGTGGCCACCGCAGAATCGCTGACCGGTGGGCTGATCGGTGCCACGCTGACCGGGGTCCCAGGATCGTCGGAGGCCTACCGCGGCGGCGTCGTCAGCTACGCGACCGACTTGAAGGCGAGCCTGGCCGGCGTCCGGCAGAGCACCCTGGCCGAGCACGGAGCGGTGTCCCAGCTGACCGCGGTGGAGATGGCACTCGGGGTGGCGTCACGCTGCGACACGACCTGGGGAATCGCGGTCACCGGAGTGGCCGGCCCCGACCCGCAGGAGGGACATCCGCCCGGCACCGTGTTCGTCGCGGTCGGTCACCAACCCGGCGAAGCAGGCTGGGACGACCCGGCAGGCGACAGCGTGGTCTGCGTTCGGGAGTTGGCACTGACCGGCAGCCGCGCGGTGATCCGGGAGCAGACCGTGGCCGCCGCGCTGCGGCAGGCGTTGCGGGTCGTCGGGCCGCCGACGGAATGATCACCCCACGGAATGATCAAGCAGTCGCGAGTGTTGGCACCAGTGCGCAACGAAAACTGCTTCGAAGGGTGGGTAGAGTGTCTGCCATGGCTGAGGTCCAAACGGTGAAGCCGGTCCTCGTACGTGAGTTGATCGGCGAGACTCTCCGCGAAGAACGCGCCCTGCAGGGCAAGACGTTGCGTGAGGTCTCCAAGTCCGCGCGGGTCAGCCTGGGTTACCTCTCCGAGGTGGAGCGGGGCCAGAAGGAAGCCTCCAGTGAATTGCTGGCCGCGATCTGCGGCGCCCTCGACGTGCCCCTGTCGGTGATCTTGTCGATGGTCAGCGAGAAGCTCGCGATTCACGAGAAGATCCTCACCCCGTTGCCGGTTCGCCCGCTGGCCCAGGCTGCTGCCTGAACGTCGTACCTCCGCAGGGCCCTTCCACTTCGGAAGGGCCCGTTTTGCGTGCCGCAGACGTCGGTGATTATCCGCGCTCCGGGCGCCCGACGTATCGGCCGAACGCGTACCCGCCGGCTCTTGCCGAGGGTTGGCGATGCCGAGGGTGATCATTCTGACTGGGGACGCGGCCGAGACGTTGGAGGTGTTCTACCCGTACCAGCGGCTGCAGGAGGCAGGGTACGAGGTCGACATCGCCGCGCCGGAGAAGAAGAAGTTGCAGTTCGTGGTGCACGACTTCGTCGACGGATTCGACACGTACACGGAGAAGCCCGGGCACAGCTGGGAGGCCGACGTCGCGTTCGCCGACGTGAATCCGGCCGATTACGTCGCCGCCGTGGTGCCCGGCGGCCGGGCACCGGAATACATCCGCAACGACGAGGACGCGCGCCGGATCATCCGGCACTTCTTCGACGCCGACGAACCGGTCGCCGCGCTCTGCCACGGTCCGCTGCTACTGGCCGCCGCGGGTGTGCTGAAGGGGCGCACCTCGTCGGCCTATCCCGAGCTCGGCGTGGACGTCGAGCTGGGCGGCGGCACCTTCGTCGAGGGCGGCGGAGTGGTGGACGGAAATCTGGTGTCGGGGCGAGCGTGGCCGGATCACCCGACCTGGATGCGCGCCTTCATGGACCTGCTGACCGCCCGCCATCCGGTGGACTGAGATCCCGAGGGTGGTCGCCGACGGCGTCGTACTTCTTCATCAGCGATCTCACGATCGGGACGGATCCGGTCGGAGCCTCAGACCCTGTGGCGTCATCCGGAAGCCGGCTTCCTGCAACAACTCGCTCAACCGGCCTGCGGTGAAGATCTGGTCACCGTTCGCCCGTTCGATGGTCACCCGGCCGAGGTGGCCGGCCAGCACCGCGGCGGCCAGGGCAGCGGTCGCAGGCCGCAGCAGCTGATCCGCCTCGGTGAAGGTGAGCAGGGTCCGGCCACCCCGCTCGACATACA
The DNA here is from genome assembly GCF_007362775.1 of Microlunatus elymi. Classification (NCBI taxonomy): domain Bacteria; kingdom Bacillati; phylum Actinomycetota; class Actinomycetes; order Propionibacteriales; family Propionibacteriaceae; genus Microlunatus; species Microlunatus elymi. The sequence continues at coordinate 3,551,263 of NZ_CP041692.1, read as the reverse complement.
GCGCGAGCAGTCCGTCGACCAGCACCACCAGGGCACCGGCCTTTCGGCCGGGACGGTGTCCCTCCCGTTCGGACCCGTCGATGCCCGGTGCGGCTCTGCCCGGCATGTCCGCGCGGAGCGCGGCTCTACGTGGCCACGGCAGGGCAGCGCCGTACGCGTTGGCGGGATCGGTCGCCGCCAGGACGACCGCCCGCGGGTGTTCAAGATCAAGTTCGCGCTGATGATCACGCAGTCGGTCGATCGCGCCGGGGACGGCGAACTGGGCGGCGCCCAGCCCGTCGATGTAGTAGCCACGGCGACACTGCCCCGACTCCTCCAGCGTGCTCAACCCGCGATAGGCCGCCCCGAACCCACCCTCGGCCTCCTCGTTCAGCACGCTGCCCCGGGTCAGCACGCCGTAGCGGTCCAGCTCGGCGAACAACTGGCCGGCAAAGCGTGCCCGTTGATCGACGTCGCCGATCCGCGGCACCGCAGACCACCGTCCGGCTGTGGTCGGCGAGGAAGCCACGAAACCAGGGCGTGGCGGCCGTCGGGACAGTCCACTGCCGGGTCCGAATCGGGGTCGCATGCCCCGGCCCCTCAATCGGTTCTGAGGCAGCCTGGCCCGAGGGGTCGCCGGTCGCTTCATCGTGCCGTCGGTGGTCAGCGCCCGGACCGGTGCGAAGGTGTCGCCGGTGATGTGCCCGGACCAGACCAGATCCCACAGCGCCTGCACGTAGTCGCCGCGCCGACCCGGCTCGAGATCAGCGCCGAGCAGGTTGTCGAAGAAGAATCCGCCGCCGGACTCGAGCCGTTCCATCAGCTCGGCCGCCAGCGGCCCCGGAACCTGCTGGCCCGGATCGGGCAGGTCGGCGTCCTGCGGATAGAACCGAACCCAACCGTCGGCGTCACCGATCGCACCGTCGCCGATCCACAGCAACTCACCCGACGACGTCAGCTCGTCCAGCATCGCCGGTTGATAGTCGGCAACCCGCGCCGGCAGGATCACCGATTCGATCGCGCTGGCCGGCAGCGGATAACCGGCCAGCTGCTCCAGCACCGACAACACTGCCTCCGGACCTCGTACGCCGGAGCCGATCCCCTGCCAGTCGAGCAGAAACCGCTGGTAGGCGACCTGATCGACCGGCTCGATACCCTGGCGGAGCTTGGCCAACGTACGGCGTTTGATCAGCGCCAGATTGCGCTGGTGACAGTACTGACGGGCGTGGCCGGGTTTCGGTCCGCCGTCATGGGCAGGACCGTCGGGGTCGGGTTTCGGTTCTTCGCCGTGCTCCGGCGCGGCTGGGGCGGTGAAGGTGCCGGTAACCACCGTGCCGTCCTTGATCAGATCCTGCAGCGCCGAGCTGATCACGCCGACGCCGAGGCCGTAGCGGTCGGCGACGGTCTGGGCCAGGAACGGGCCGTGGGTCCGAGCCCACCGCAGCACCAGGTCGGTGACCGGCTGATCACCGGACGAGCCGACATCGGCGGCCGTGCCGGGCGGCAAGGGGATGCCCAATCCGTCCCGCAATCGGGGCAGGTCCTCGATCACCGCATACCGCTGATCACCGGCGATCCGGACCTCGACCACGCGGCGTTGGTTGATCAACCCCGCCAGCTCGGTGTCAAGATCAAACTCGGCGGTCACCCGGGCGGCCAGCTCGCTGTGATCGAACGGGCCGGCGGTTCGGATCAGGTCGAACAGTTGCTCCGGCCGGCCAGCTCGCCGCTGGATGCTCAACGACTGAAGATCTGCCTCGACCTCGGTGATCACCTCGGCATCGAGCAGCTGTTGCAGCCCGTCCTTGCCGAGCAACTCGGCCAGCAGCCCGGCGTCCAGGGACAGTGCGGCCGCCTTCTTCTCCGCCAGCGGCACGTCGCCCTCGTAGACGAACTCACCGACGTAGCCGAAGAGCAGCGTCCTGGCGAACGGCGACGGCTCCTTGGTCTCCACCTCGACGATCTTGATCTGTCTCGCCGCGATCCGGCGCTGCACGTCGAGCAGCGATTCAAGATCGAAGACGTCGGTCAGGCACTCCCGCATCGTCTCCAGCACGATCGGAAACTCGGGGTAGCGGGTGGCGACGCCGAGCAGTTGGGCCGAACGCATCCGTTGCTGCCACAACGGTGATCGGGATCGCGGATCTCGGCGGGGCAGCAGCAACGCCCTGGCCGCGCACTCCCGGAATCGCGAAGCGAACAAGGCCGATCCGCCGACCTCGTCGGTGACGATCTGCTCCAACGTGTCCGGGTCACTGATGATCAACTCCGCACCCGGTGGTTCGCTCTCGGTGTCCGGGATCCGCAGCACGATGCCGTCGTTGGTCGCGGTCGCCGACGCGTCGACGCCGTACCGCTCCCGGGCCGCCGCCTCGATCGCCAACGCCCACGGTGCGTGCACCGCCGAACCGAGCGGGGTGTGCACGCAAACCCGCCAGTCGCCGAGTTCGTCGCGGAACCGTTCGAAGATCACTTCCCGGTCGGTCGGCAGTCCTCGGGTGGCCGATTGTTGATCATGGACGTAACCGAGCAGATTGTCCGCGGCCCACTCGTCCAGACCGGCAGACAGCAAGCGGGGCTTGGATTCGGAGGTCGGTTGCGCCGCGATCTCGCGGACGAATCCACCCAGCGCCCGGCCCAGCTCGGCGGGTCGGGCCGGTGCATCACCCTTCCAGAACGGCAGCCGGCCGGGCACGCCGGGAGCAGGGGAGACCTGCACCTGATCGTGGGTGATCGCCTCGATCCGCCAGCTGGTGGTGCCGAGCGTGATCACGTCACCGACCCGGGACTCGTACACCATCTCCTCGTCCAGCTCGCCGACGCGACGACCGGCACCCTCACCGACCAGGAAGACGCCGAACAAACCACGATCAGGGATGGTGCCGCCGGAGGTCACCACCAGGCGTTGTGCGCCGGGACGGGCCTGCAACTGATTGGTGTCGCGATGCCAGATCAGCCGCGGTCGCAACTCGGCGAAATCCTCGCTGGGATAGCGGCCGCTGAGCATGTCGAGCACGGCCTCGTACGCGCTGCGGGGCAGCTCGGCGTAGCCGTCGGCTCGCCGAACAAGATCGAAAAGCCGATCGGCATCGATGTCCTGATCGGAAACGATCGCCACGATCTGCTGGGCCAGCACGTCCAACGGGTTGTGCAGCCGGGCGACCTCCTCGATCTGTCCGTCCCGCATCCGGGTCGCCACCACCGTCGACTCGATCAAGTCGCCGCGATGATCGGGGAAGAAGACGCCGCGGGAGATCGCGCCGACCTGATGGCCGGCCCGGCCGACCCGCTGCAGCCCGCTCGCAACGGACGGCGGTGATTCCACCTGGATCACGATGTCGACCGCGCCCATGTCGATGCCCAACTCCAACGACGAGGTCGCCACCACACAACGCAGCCGGCCGGACTTCAGGTCGTCCTCGACGATCGCCCGCTGCTCCTTGCTGACCGATCCGTGATGCGCCTTGGCGATCACCGGGGCCCCGCCGTCACCGGAGCCGTCCTGCCCCTTGGAGGCACCGGACTGGGCCATCACCTGGGCCGGCGGTCTGACACTGTCGGGCACCTCGACCCCGAGTCGCTCGGCGTACAACTCGTTCAGGTGAGCGGTCAGCCGCTCGGCCAGCCGGCGCGAATTCGCGAACACGATGCTGGATCGGTTGTCCAGGATCAGATCCAGGATCCGGGTCTCGACGTGGGGCCAGATCGACGGCGGGCCGCTGGGCGGCGGGGCAACGAGATCGTACGGATCGAGGTCGTCGGGAGCCGCACCCTTCGGGTCGGGTGCCGCGGGCGATCCGAGCACTTCGGCCGTACCGACCTGCTCGGAGATCGGCCGCGGCGGCGCGGCTCCGACCTCGGCCATGTCCTCGACCGGGACGACGATCTGCAGATCCCAGTTCTTCTCCGCGGGCGGCGCCACCACCTGGACCGGATGCCGGCCGCCGAGGAAGGCGGCGACCCGTTCCGGCGGTCGAACCGTCGCAGACAGTCCGATCCGCTGCACCGGCCGATGATCAGCTCCGGCGTCCTCGGCGGTCCGGCCGATCAGCTCCTCCAACCGTTCGAGGCTGATCGCCAGATGGGCGCCGCGCTTGGTGCCGGCCAGCGCATGCACCTCGTCGACGATCACGGTCTCGACCTGGCGCAAGATGTCCCGAGCGCCGGAGGTGAGCATCAGGAACAACGACTCCGGCGTCGTGATCATGATGTCCGGTGGTTTGCTGGCCAGCTTGCGGCGGTCGGAGGCCGGGGTGTCGCCGGAGCGGACGCCGACCCGGATGTCCGGCACCGGGGCGCCGAGTCGCTCGGCGGTCCGGGCGATACCGGTCAACGGCGCGCGCAGATTGCGCTCCACGTCGACGGCCAGCGCCTTCAACGGAGACACGTAGAGCACCCGGCAGCGCTGCTTGCTCGGCGGTGGTTCGGTCCGCGCGAGCCCGTCCAGGGCCCACAAGAAGGCCGCCAACGTCTTGCCGGATCCGGTCGGTGCGATGACCAGCGCGTTGTGGCCTGCCGAGATCGCCTCCCAGGCACCGGACTGAGCCGAAGTCGGCGCCTCGAACACCTCGGCGAACCAGGTCCGTGTGGGCAGCGTGAAACCGGCCAGGGCGTCGAATCCTGGGGAGCGGAATCCCTGCTGTCGGTTGGGCACGATCTCATCCTGCCTGGTGCCACTGACAAAGCATCCTCCCCGGGCTCAGGATTGCTGGCGCTCGGCGAGCGGGTCTGACACGGTGACGGTATGAAACGGCTGCAGCAACTCCTCGACGACGCCTGTGCCCGCGGTACGGTGCTCGGCGCGGTCGCGCTGGTTTCGCGCGACGGTGAGCCGGAGCTCGCGTACGCGGGCGAGCAGACGATCGGCGGTGCGGCGATGACCCCGGACACCATCTTCCGGATCGCGTCGATCACCAAGCCGATCGTCGCCGCCGCCACCATGGTGCTGGTCGAACGAGGCGTGATCGATCTGGACGAGTCGGTCGCCTGGCTGCTGCCCGAGCTGGCCGACCCGGTCGTGCTGCGAAATCTCGAGGGTCCGACCGACGATGTAATGCCGGCCGAGCGGGCGATCACCGTACGCGATCTGCTCACCTTCCAAGCAGGCCACGGTTTCCCGCAGCGCTTCGACCTGCCGATCGTCCAGGTGCTGACCGAGCAACTCGCCGAGGGGCCGCCGCAACCCCAGCATCATCCGGCGCCCGACGATTGGATGCGGGCGCTGTCCACGGTTCCGCTGCTGCACCAACCCGGGGCGGGCTGGACCTACAACACCGGTGCCGACATCCTCGGTGTGCTGTTGTCCCGGGCCACCGGCGAGTCCTTGATCGACGTGCTGTCGGACGCCGTGCTCGGTCCGCTGCGGATGACCGACACGTCCTTCTGGACAACGGATGTCGACCGATTGGCCGGCTTGTATCGCCGTGGCGATGCCGGGCTGGAGCTGATCGATCCGCCTCAGGGTCAGTGGGCGGCGCCGCCCGCGTTCGAGAGCGGCGGCGGTGGCCTGCTGTCGACCGTGCACGATTGGCACCGTTTCGGCCGGATGATCTTGGCCGGCGGTGATCAAGGGGGCCGGCGGGTGTTGTCGGAGGAGTCGGTGAAGTTGATCACCACCGCGCACGTCGACGGCGGTCCGCAACATCTCTTCCTGGACGGCCAGGGCTGGGGATTCGGCGGCGCAGTTGATCTTCGTACAGCACATCCCTGGAACGTGATCGGCCGCTACGGCTGGGTCGGCGGGACCGGCACCGCGGGTTATGTGATCGGGTCCACGCAGACCGTGGTGGTGTGGTTGTCCCAGGTGGAGATGGGCGGGCCGGACGACACCGCCGCGATGTCCGACGTTCTGACCTACGCGGCCCGCTGACCAGCCCTGCCGGTACGCCGCCGCACCCATTCAGGAGCTGGCCGACAGGCCGGCTGCGACGGCGAAGCCCAGTACGGTGAGGAGGCCGGCCGGATCCTTCGCCTTGTCGTACGCCTCCGGAATCATCTCGTCGACCAGCATTACCAGCAGGGCGCCGGCGGCGAAGCCATCGATGGCGCCCTGCCATCGAGGGCCGAGCAGATCGGCAAGGCCGTAGCCGGCCACGGTCGCGAGCGCGCAGAGCGCCGCCACCACCAGCCACAACTTGAGCACCGCCGGGCTGCTGCGCCCGCCGAGATGCATCTCGGAGGCCGAGCCGATTCCCTCCGGCAGGTTGGACACGAAGATCGCCACCAGCAGGGCGACACTGACACCGTCACCGGCGGCAAGACCGATGCCGAGCACGGCCTGCTCCGGGATCCCGTCCAGGAACGCCCCCAGCGCCAGCGGCAGACCGGCGGATCCGCGACCGCGGCTTCCGAGCCGCTGGACACCGCGGTTGGCGAGGAAGAAGGCGCCGGCGCCGGCGCCGATGCCGATCGCGAGTGGTAGCGGCCCACCGACCTGGAAGCCTTCGGCCGCCAACTCGAACGAGACGCTGGACACCAGGGCGCCCGCGCCGAACGCCAGTACCGCGCCGATCAGCCGGGTCGGCCAGGTCCGCGCCACACCAAGGATCGCGCCGATCACCAGTGACGACGCCGCCACCGCTCCCCACACGATCGCTGCCAGCATGATCATCTCCCTTCGGTGAAGTTGATCATGCCAGTTCGGTCGCGCCGTCCGACGCCGCCCACCGGGACCGGCATGAAGTCCGCCAAGGCCGCCGGCCGACCTGGCTCGGTCCATGACGGGGTTGCTCAAGGAAAGTGCCCCGAATCGGCGAAGATCATCGCACTCTGCTCGAGCAACTCGGCTATCTGTGGCGGGCTCAGCTGGACGGGCTGGTGACTTCGAGCAAGATCATCCTGTGCTGCTATGACCCGGCCAAGCGGGATGCGGCGCTGAAGGTGCTGTGGCGCTGCGATGATCATGAGTACCGCCTGGTCGGGGACTTCCATGCCGACCAGCCGCAGTCGGTCCTGCTGGTCTGTCGCTCGGATCGCGCCGACAGCGCGACGTAGGCTGACCGGATCATGCGGGAAACGGAATTCTGGGAACGGATGCGCACCCATCTCGGCCCGGCCTACAGCCAGGTCTGGGCAGGTCAGCACAATCTGGCTCGACTCGGTGGGCGTACGGTCGACGAGGCGCTGGCCGACGGCATCGACTGCAAGACGATCTGGCGCGCGGTCTGGGAGGCGCTCGAACTACCGGCGCGAGAGCGCTGACCCGCTGTCGGACCGACACCCCGAGAAACCCGCAGCCGCACCACTACCGTGCAGCCGCACCAGGTGCAACTGGTGCGGCTGCAGCCAAGTGGTGCGGCTGCGGGGTGTAGCAGGGGATCAGCGGGCGAGGGCACCCATCGGGTCCCAGGCCGGCAGCACTGTCGGCTGCTCGTCCAGAGCCGCCACCAGCTCGGCCGGCAGGATCGACTTCGGCGCGGCGATCTCGAACACGTACTCGTCGAACCAGGAATCGTTCATGGTGTAGAAGCCCTGATCGGCGTGCTCGTCGCCCCAGGAGTTCTCCACCCGCCACTTCCGCGGCGTGCCGTCGACAAGATCAACTCCGGTGAACAGCATGGCGTGCGTCATCAGCGTCTGGTGATACTCCAGCCGAGCGGCCTTGTCCAGGCTGAACTCGGTGCCGTAGACCGACTCCAGGTCGTGCAGCTTGGCGTCCCAGATGCCGCGGTCGCGATCCATCTGCTGACCGACGTCGCAACCGAACCACACCGGCGTACCGGCGACGATCTGATCGGCGGCGTACTTCTTCATGGTCTCGATGTCGACGTTGAGGTAGACGACCTGCGGTGCGTCGACGACGTTGCCGAGCAGCTCCACGGTGTACGTCTTGCCGGTCGGGTTGCGCGGATCGTGAACCAGGCAGACGTATTCGTCCAGCGGGAGTGTCAGGTAGTTGTCACGGAACTGCTGTGGGGTCAGCCAGCCGTCGCGATGGAACTGCTTGTCGCTGTCGGTCCACTGCCAGAAGAACTTCTCCGGCGGCGTACCCAGATGCATGCACAACGCGCGCCAGACGACGCTGGTCGTGGTCTCGGCCAGCTCGGCTCGTTGATCTTGATCGGCCACCCGGATGTCCCGGGCTGCGGTGTGCAGGATCTTGCGCAGCGAGGAGTTCATCTGGCTGGTGCCCTCGGAGCTGATCGTCTCGGGCATCGCCGACTTGGGCACCAGACCGTGCTTGGCGATCACCGCGGAGAACATGTTCCATTGGCCGCCGTCGCCCATGCAGTCCTCGAGCAGGGTGGCCAACGTACGGTCGTCGGTCGGCCGGTCGGCCAGCTCGATCACCGACTGCAGGAAGTAGTTCGCCCGCTCGATCTTGTCGAAGAACATGGCGTAGTTCTGGCTGAACTCGAAGTCCTTGATGCCGAACTTGGCGGCGGTGCCGGCACGCAGCAGGTTCAGTCCGGCGAACAGCCAGCAGCGGCCGCTGCGCTTCTGGTTGGTGACCTTCCAGTCGTCCAGCCGGTTCGACATCGTGGTGTCGGTCGCCGCGACCACATCATGATCAAGAGCGATGTCCTTCAGCTCCGCCGTGGTCAACGCGTTCTGCAGCAGTTTGGCCGTCGGATCGGCGCTGAATTCTTTGCGCAGTCGCTCAAGATCAGCATTAGCCAAGGGTTTTGCAGGCATGGAAAGCAATCTCCTCGTAAAGCTCGGTACAGGTGGCGTGGTCCCAACGTATCCACGTCCGGCTCGACGCTACGGCATGAGGACGGGCGGCGATAGGGGTACCCGCAACAGTATCGTCAATCGTTTAGCGCCGACCTCTCCGGTCAGCAGGTTGCAAGGATCCATGGCCCTTCGGGTCCAGGGCAGCGAACGGCAGTCTGCTCGGTCAGCTGGACTCGCGCCGATGCAACTGCCAGGGAAAGTCGTGTCGGGTGGGCTGATGATCGTCGGGACGCTCCGCCAGCTGGATGATCAAGTCGGCGAGAGTGGAGAAGAACTCGGTCGGGCCGACGGAGGTCAACGAGGGATGCAGTTGGGTGCCTTCCTCGGTGTTGCCCACCCCGACCACGGCAAGATCATCGGGCACCGACATGCCCAGCCGCAGTGCGACGTTGATCACCGTGATCGCCGCGAAGTCGGAGGATGCGAACACGGCGGTCGGCGGATCGGCCCGATCCAGCAGGCGTAACGCGGCGTCGTACACGCCGGCAAGATCGTGGGTGTATCGCTGCAAATGATCGGATTCCGGCTTGATCCCTGCCTCTTGCAGGGCAGCGAAGTAGGCATCCTCGCGGTGCCAACCGGGCCGACTCGGATCGGATCCGGTCAGACAGCCGATCCTGACGTGATCGGCGAGCAGGTGCTCCATGGCCAGCCCACAGCCCGGCTGCTGCGGACTTCTGATCACGTCGAACCCGTCCGGTTCAAGATCATCGGAAAAGACGATCAGGCGCAGCCCGCGGCGCACCAGGCCGCGAATCCGATCAAGATCGGCACCGGTGCCGGCGTCCAGGAAGGCGGCATCCACCGGCTGCGTGTCCAGCACCTCGCCCCAGTCGCCGTCGGCCAGGATCAACGGTTGCAGGTGCCGATCGGCCGAGGCCTCGTTGACGGCGTGACTGACCGACTGGCACCACGGGTCGGACAGTTGGGTCAGCGACAGCAACACCAGCCCCGAGCGCCCGGTCCGGATGGCTCGCGCTGCATGGTTGGGCCGATAACCCAATTCCGCGGCGACCGTACGGATCCGCTCGGCCGTCGCAGCCGATGCCGCGACCTGCCCGCTGCGTCGGCCGGACAACACGAACGACACCGTGGCCACCGAGACACCGCAGCGCTCGGCGACCATCTTCATCGTCGGCCGTCTGATTGCGTCGCTGGAGGTCACCCGAGAACATTAGTCACTGAATCCGTTCCAGGACGCCGTTTCTCACCCATTCGACGGCGACTGGGTCGGTACCACTATTCGTCGCGGGCATAGGTCAACGTCTCGCCGCGGGCCCCGGACATCCAGATGTCGTTGCAGGCCATGGCGAATTCCTCCAGTCCCTGCACGATCGTCCCGTACACGTTGCCCGGTACCCAGCCCTGATCACCGTTCAGCAGCAGGTTGTTGCGGCCGTAGAAGACCGCCAGATCGATGATGTGCTGCAGCTGCAGATCTTCTCCGGAGCCGGGCGCCGGCGGCACGGGTCCCTCGCCCTGACCGTAGCCGTGCGACGGGGTGGCAAGATCATTCCCGTCGAAGGCGAAATAGCAGAGGTCACCGGGGATCGGCGTGACGGTGGTGTTCTCCTTGCCCGGTTCGGTTTCGGCGAAGGCCGGGACCAGGTTGTAGATCTCGTTGCGGGCGTACTTGCCGTGAAACACCTGCCCGGACAGCGGCAGGGCCTGCCAGACCGCATGGGCGGTGCGCGGTGCCTCATCGTCGAGCAACTTGGCGCGGCAGCTCACGCCGCGAGACTCCAGGCTGACACGCAGGTAACGCGGCATGATCAACTCGTCCCTTCATCGGTGATCAACTTCGGTGGCTGTCGGTGCCAATCGGTTCGCTGCTGGTAGATCCGGCCGGCGCGGAGCACCGTTCGGTCGGCGTGCCGACGTCCGACGATCTGAAGTCCGACCGGCAGTCCGTCGGCAAATCCGCACGGGACACTGAGCGCGGGCTGCTGCGTCAGATTGAACGGAAGGGTGTACGGAGTCCAGCTGGTCCACAGCTGCGACGGCCAACCCTCCGGTGCCTGCCGGCCGATCGGAAATGTCGTGATCGGCATTGTCGGCGTGATCAACAGGTCGTGGTCGGTGTGGAACCGGCCCATCGTGACGCCCAACCCCATCCGGGTCGCCGTGGCGTCGAGATAGTCGGAAGCGGTCAGTTCGGCACCCTGCTCGGCGATGGCGCGCAGACCAGGATCGACAAGATCAACTTCTCGCTCGTGCTCCTGCAGGACCTTGGCCGCTGCGGAGAACCAGAGCACGTGGAAGGCCTCGCTCGGGTCGGGAAAGCCGGGATCGATCTCGGTGATTTCGGCCCCCGCTTCGGCGAACACGGCCACCGCCGCGCGCACGGCCGCGTCCACCCCGAGATCATTGCGGACGTAGCCCAGGTCGGCGGAGAAACCGATCCGTAGATCGGTCAGGGCCCCGATTTCACTGTCGGCGAAGGAATCGGTGGGTGTCGGCATCGCCGACCAGTCCCGGGGGTCGAAGCCCGTGATCACGTCCAACAGCAGGGCCGCGTCGGCCACCGTTCGGGTCATCGGTCCGGCATGGGACAGCGTGCCGAACGGACTCGGCGGATACAACGGGATCAGACCGTAGGTCGGCTTCATCGCCGTGGTACCGGTGAAGGATGCCGGGATCCGCACCGATCCGCCGCCGTCGGTGCCGATCGACACCGTACCCATCCCCAGGCCGACGGCCGCGGCCGAACCGCCGCTCGATCCGCCGGCGTGCCGCCTCGCGTCCCACGGGTTGCCGGTGGCGCCGTAGCGGGCCGAATCGGTGACGCCCTTCCAAGCGAACTCCGGCGTGGTGGTCTTGCCGAGGAAGACCGCACCGGACTCCCGCAGCCGAGCGACCGCCGGCGCATCCTCGTCCCACGGCCCGGACGCGTCCAGCAACCGACTGCCGCGGAGTGTGGGCCAGCCGCGGGTCAAGAAGATGTCCTTGATCGACATCGGTACGCCGTCCAGCGGGCCGAGCGGGCGGCCGCTGTGCCAACGGCGTTCCGACGCTCGCGCCGCGGTGCGAGCACCGTCCGGATCAACCAGCACGAAGGCGTTCACGGCCGGTTGAAAGCGTTCGATCGCCGTCAACGCCGCGTCGGTGGCCTCGACCGGCGACAGTTGCCCGCCGCGGTAACCGGCGACCAGCTCGGTTGCGGTGATCATGGAGAGTTCGGTCATCGCCGCGGCTCCCGACGGGCCGACCCGCCGGCCGAGTAGCCGCGCCGCTTGTCCACGATGTTGATCAACTCCCGGCCGTCCAGCCAGCGCTCGGCGGTGTCGACGAACTGGCCGGCGAGCCGACACAGCCAGCCGTCTGTGTCGCCGGACATGTGCGGACTGACAAACGCGTTGGGCAGCTCCCAGAACGGATGATCATCGGGCAGCGGCTCGGAGCAGAAGACGTCCAGCGAGGCGGCGCCGATCGGGCCGGTCCGTAATGCCGCGGCCAACGCGTCCTCGTCCACCGACGGTCCGCGGCCGACGTTGATCAGATGCGAACCGGGCTTCATCGCGGCGAGCACCCGTGCGTTGATCAAGCCGGTGGTGGCTTGTGTCAACGGCGCGACCATGATCAAGTGATCCACCTCGCCGACGTTGCGCTCCAGGGCCGAACTCTCCACCACAGTGGCGAAATCCGGATCCTCGTCGACGGCCACCCGGCCTGCGCCGGTGACCCGCAGACCGGCCGCGGTGAGCAGTCGCGCGGTGGCCCGGCCGATCCCGCCGGTGCCCACGATCAAGGCGTGCTGTCCCGCCAGCGAGCGGGTCTCGCGATGCTGCCAGCGGTGCTCGCGCTGCAGTTGTCTGGTCCGGTGCAGTTGCTTGGTCTCGGCCAAGATCATCGCCAGCACGTATTCCGCGATCGGCTGGTCGAAGACGCCGCGGGCGTTGGTCACCACCACGTCGGAGTTGATCAACTCGTCGAACAGCACCGCGTCCACGCCCGCGGCCGCGACATGCAACCAGCGCAGCCGGTTCGCTCGGGGCCAGGCGGCCCGGACGGCGGGGGAGAAGAAGTCCCAGACGAAGAGTCCGTCCGCTCCGGCGATGGCGTCCGGCAGTCCGTCCGCGTCGGTGAAGCGGAACGTCACTCGACCGGCCAGCGACTCCAGGCCCGGCGGCCGATCTTGATCATCGCGGCAGAGTACGGCGATCTGCGGCGGCGGCGACGGGGTGGACACATGTAGACCCTAGAAATCCGGACGGAACATTGTCAACAATCTACCGTCGCGGGCAGACTGTGGTCATGTACGTGGAGGGGAGCCGGTTGGCCGTGGGGATCGTGGTCCCGCACGACATGGCCCTGGACCGGGAGTTGTGGCGCTGGGCCCCCGACGACGTCAGCCTGCTGTTCACCAGGACGCCCTATTCACCGCTGGAGGTGACGACCGAGTTGGTCATTGATCTGAGTGATCCGGAGATGATCGGCCGGACCGCCACCGATCTGGTCAGTGCGGAGCCGCTGGCCTACGCGTACGGCTGCACGTCCGGCAGCTTCATCAACGGTGTCGCGGGCGAGCATGCGATCGTCGACGCGATCACCACGACGACCGGCCGACCGTCGATCACCACCAGCGGTGCGCTGGTCACGGCCATCCGCGAGCTGGGACTGCGCCGCGTCGCGGTCGCCAACCCGTACCGGTTGGACATCTCGATCGCCTTCGAGCGCTATCTGGACGAGGTCGGCATCGCGGTCGCCGGTTCGCGCAACCTCGATCTGCGCCATGACATCTGGCACGTCGGCTATCCGGTGACCCGGGAGTTGCTGCTGTCCGCCGACAGCCCCGACGCCGACGGCATCGTCGTCTGCTGCACGAACCTGGCCACCTATGACCTGATCGCCGAGGTGGAGGCCACCATCGGCAAGCCGGTGATCAGCTCCAATCAGGCCACCGTCTGGGCCCTGCTGAGACTGGTCGGCGCACCGGCGATCGGCCCGGGACAGCGGCTGCTGCGGACGCCCATCGGGGCCGCCCGATGACTGCGGCGATGCCGTCGGTGGCCGAGTATCGCGACCGCGTGCAGCGAGTGCAGGCGGCGATGGCGACCCGGTCGCTGGCCGCGCTGGTGGTCGCCGATCCGGCCAACATCTATTACCTGGTCGGCTATGACGCATGGAGTTTCTACACGCCGCAATGCCTCATCGTGCCCGCTGTGGGTGATCCGCACTTCTTCGCCCGCACCATGGATGCGGCCGGCGCGCGCTTCGGGGCTGATCTTGGTCCCGAACGCGTACACGGCTATCCGGAGGAGCTGGTGCACCGACCTGATCGGCATCCCTATCAATGGATCTGCCAACGAGCCAAGGAGATCGGGCTGTTGCCCGACGACGGCCAGATCGCCGTCGAGGCGGACGCGCACTTCTTCTCGGTACGGGGTTACCTCGCGCTGGCCGAGCTGTGCGGCGCGGACCGGCTGATCGACAGCGCGGAGTTGATCAACTGGGTGCGGGTGATCAAGTCCGACTACGAGCAAGATCAACTGCGTCGCGCCGGCCGGATCTGTTCGGTTGCGATGGCCACCGCACTGGACGTGATCGAGCCGGGAGTCCGGCAGTGCGACGCGGTGGCAGCGATCTCCTCGGCCCAGATCGCCGGTGTCGATGATCAGGGTGGTGACTATCCGGCGATCGTGCCGTTGCTGCCGACCGGTGCCGGGGCCGGCGTACCGCACCTGACCTGGACCGGTGATCGGTTCGTCGGCGGCGAGGTAACCACGATCGAGTTGACCGGCGTCTCCCGGCGTTATCACGCACCGCTGGCCCGAACGGTGATGCTCGGCCGTCCGCCGCGGCGACTGTCCCTGGTGGCCGGCGTCGTCGGCGACGGGATGGCCGCCGTGCTGGAATTGATCAAGCCCGGGGTGACAGCGGACGAGGTGCATGCCGCCTTCGACGCGGTGCTGGCCCGGCACCAGTTGATCAAGGAATCGCGGCTGGGTTACTCGATCGGCATCGGCTACCCGCCGGACTGGGGCGAGCGAACGATCAGCCTGCGGACCGGTGATCAGACCCAGCTGCGGTCCAAGATGGCGTTCCACGTGATCGCCGGGATGTGGGCCGACGGTTGGGGGTACGAGCTGAGCGAGTCGATCTTGGTCACCGATGCCGGCGCCGAGCGACTCACCGACGTTGATCAAGTGTTGCGAGTGAAAGGACGGTGAGGAGATGAGCAAATCCCTGCTGGCAAAGAGGGCAACCCAACTGCTGGGGTCGGTGATCGACTCATCGACCTCGCTGCTGCAGAAGCAATCCCACGACATCGTCCGGTTCGCGATGGGCAGCCCCGCTGCCGAGGCGATCCCGGATTTCGAACCGCTGGCGGCCAAGGTGCTGGGTGCTGAGGCTTTCGACTATGCCGCCACCGAAGGTGATCCGGGACTGCGCGATGCGCTGTTGGAGATGCTGGACGGCACCTCGGATCGGACCGTCCCCGAACGGCTGACCATCACCGCCGGCGGCATGCAGGGCCTGGACATCTTCGGCAAGCTGTTCATCGATCCGGGTGACCTGGTGATCGTGGAGTCGCCGACCTACACCAACGGCAGCGCGACCGCACTGTCCTACGGCGCCGAGCTGGCCGAGGTCGGAGTCGATGCCGACGGCATGATCATCGACGAGTTGATCGAGGTCGTCGACCGGGCCGGTCGAGCGCCGAAGGCGATCTACGTCATCCCCAGCTTTCAGAATCCTTCCGGCACCACACTGAGCCTGGAACGCCGGCAGCGGTTGATCGAGTTGGCCCGCCGTTGGGGTTCGATGATCATCGACGACGATCCGTACGGTCTGCTCCGGTTCGGCGGTGACGACATCGGTTCGCTGCGATCCCTGTCCGACGGTGATCCGCTGGTGTTCGCGGTGCGCACCTTCTCCAAGATCATCGCTCCCGGGCTGCGGGTGGGTTGGGTGGACACCGCTCCGCAGCATCAGCAGTTGATCATCAACGCCAAACAGGCGATGGACACCTGCACCAATCTGCCGGGACAGCGGCTGGTGGCCGCCTTCCTGGCCGAAGGTGGTCTTGATCAACATCTGCGCACGCAGCGGGAACGTTATCGCGAACGCAGGACGGCCATGCAGACGGCATTGGCCGACCAATTCGGGTCGCGGGCGACCTGGACCGATCCCGACGGCGGATTCTTCTTGTGGGTAACGATTCCCGGGGTCGACACCCAGCGGCTGTTCGCCGCTGCGTTGGCCGAGGGCGTCGCGTACATCCCCGGTCCTGCGTTCTCGCCGACCGGCCGCTACCCGGATGCGCTGCGGTTGTGTTTCGCCTCGACGCCGCCGGACCGGATCGTCGAGGGCGTGGCCAGGCTGCGTCGAGCGCTCGATGCCTGAGCGGCACCTCGGGCCTGAGGTGAGCCCGTTGGGCCTCGCGCCGCCGAGTGCCGCAACGGCGGCGGAGGCCGCAGTACTGGACTTGATCGGCACCGAGGAGATCACGTCGCTGGCGGCCGCTCTGGTGGTGGCTCCGGGGGAGAATCCGCCCGGCCAGGAACAGGCAACCGTCGAGGTGCTGGCCCGGGCCTGCGACCAGCGGGGACTCGATCACGAGATCGACCCGGTCCGGCCGGGCCGGCCCAACCTGCGGGCCCGGCTCGCCGGCGGTGACGGTCCAGGATTGCTGTTCCTGGGGCATTCCGATGTGGTTCCGGCCGGTGACGGCTGGTCGATGCATCCTCATCGTGGCCTCGTTCGCGACGGACGCCTGTACGGGCGCGGCTCGGCCGACATGAAAGGCGGCTTGGCCGCGATGCTGGTCGCGCTGGGTGCGATGCGCCGGGCCGGGGTGCCGCTACGAGGACCCGTGGAGCTGGCGGTCACCATCGACGAGGAGGATGCCGCGCTGGGGGTGCGCCACTACCTCACGAGCGGCCATGGCCGAGGCTTCGCCGGCTGCGTGGTCGGCGAGCCGACCGGGCTGCAGACCGTGATCGCTGCCCGTGGCGACGCGTACCTGGAGATCAAGATCACCGGTCGGGCCGCCCACGCCGGCTCTCCTGACGAAGGAACCAACGCGATCTACGGTGCGGCCGAAATCATCGACGATCTTCGTTGCTGGCATGCAGAGTTGGCCGGCAGCGGTCATCCGCTGACCGGTCCGGCCACGGTCAGTGTGGGGACGATCAGTGGCGGCACCGGGCCGTCGATCGTGCCGGCAGAGTGCCGGCTGATCGCCGATCGGCGGCTGCTGCCGACGGAGACCGGGCCGATGGTTCTTGATCAACTTCGCCGCCGAATCGGCCGCCTGGACCTGCCCGACGATCTGCGGATCGAGACGGAGTTGATCTTGGACATGCCCGGGTTCGAGACGGCGAACGACAGCACGATCGCAACCGTGGTTCATGATTCCTGCATCGCTGCCGGAGCGCCCGAGCTGCCGCCCGGCGGTTGGTCGGCTGCCTGCGACGGCGGCTTCCTGGCCCGCGACGCCGGATTGGACGTGGTGGTGTTCGGGCCCGGGTCGGTGACCGAACAGGCGCATCAGGCCGACGAGTCGGTGCCGATCCGGGACCTGTTGACCGCGGCGCGCGGCTACGCGCTGATCATCCAACGTACGTTGGGCATTTCATGATCACCATCGGGCTGCTCTACCCCGGTCACAGCGCCGAGGACGACTTCGCCGTTGCCGAGCAGCGTTTCCACCCCGACCTGCGGTTGCCGTTGGTGCACACCGCAATGGACAGCGACGCTCACCGGCCCGAGGAGTTGCGGGCCTGGGGGAGCGCCGATGCGCTGGAGCTCGGCGCCGCGGCGCTGAGCCCGGACCGGCCGGACGCGATCATCTGGGCCTGCACCAGCGGCAGTTTCGTGTTCGGCTGGGCGGGTGCCCAGCGGCAGGCCGAGGAGTTGTCCCGGCGCCGCGGGCTACCGGTGTCGTCGACCTCGCTCGCCTTCGCCCGTGCCGCCGACGATCTTGACCTGCGCCGTGTCGCCGTCGCGGCCTCGTACCCCGATGACGTGGCCCGGCTGTTCGTCGATTTCCTCGGTCAGGCAGGGATCTCGGTGGCCGGCTTCGGCGTCTCCGACATCCTCCACGCGTCCGACGTCGGCCACCTCACGCCCGATCAGGTGATCGAGTTGACCCGCGCCGCGGATCTCGACGAGGCCGACGCGATCCTTGTGCCCGATACGGCCATGCACACCCTCGCCCTCGTCGACGACCTGGAAGCCGCCGTCGGCAAACCGGTGCTGACAGCCAACCAGGTCACCGTCTGGGAAGGCCTGCGGCTGCTCGACGCGCCACGATCCGCATCCGGCCTCGGGCGGTTGTTCGCCGGCTCGGAGGACCTCCCCACCGGACCCACCCCGAGGTCGTAGGATCGTCGACAATGAACAACACCAGCCGCTACCTCGAACCGCTCGTCCGTGAGTCGACGCCGAGCATCATCGCCGACAAGGTCCGCGACGCGATCGGGCACGGCGACATCGCCGCCGGCGCACAACTCTACGAGGCGGAGCTGGCCCGCACGCTCGGGGTCAGCCGTGGGCCGCTCCGTGAGGGTCTGCAGCGGCTCACCCAGGAAGGTTTGCTGGTCTCGATCCGCAATCGCGGCGTGTTCGTGATCGAGATGACCCCCGACAACGTCCGCGACATGTACGCGGTCCGCAGTGCGATCGAGCGCGCGGCGATCGGCCTGATCATCAAGCGCGACCCGGCCGGAGCCGGCGCGAGCCTGTCCGACATCTGCACTCGGATGGCCACCGCGACCAGTGTGGCGGGGCGTTCCGAGGCCGACATCGCGTTTCACGAAGAACTCGTCGATCTGTCTCGGAGTCCGCGGCTGAAGCGGCTGCACCGGACCCTGATCACCGAGACCCGGATGTGCATCAACGCGCTGGCCGAGAGCTACGCGCTGTCCGACGACCGGGTTGCCGAGCACCAGGCGATCGCCGATGCGATCCGTGCGGCCGACCCGCAACAGGCCGACCGACTGATGCTCGAACACATGGATGACGCGCTCGCCCGGCTGGTCGTGGAGGAGTAACCCCTGGCCGCGACCAGTACGGTCGTGCTATTTTGTCTCGGTGTCCAAGGGTGCCGAGACCAAGAGTGCGATCCTGCATCACGGTGTGGAGACGGCGTACCGAGTCGGCCTCGGCCGGCTGACCATCGGCGAGCTCGCCCGCAGCACCGGCCTCAGCAAGAGCGGACTCTACGCACACTTCGGATCCATCCAGTCGCTGCAGTTGGAGGTCCTGGGACGCGCTCGAGAAGAGTTCACCGACTCGGTCATCCGGCCCGCGGTCGCCGCACCGCGCGGCGAACCGCGCGTCCGCGAACTCTTCGCCCGCTGGGCCGATCGAGGACTTCGACGTGCTCCCGGATGCTGCCTGTTCGTCAAGGCCATCACGGAATTCGAGGAGCAGAGCGGTCCCGTTCATGATCAACTGATCCAAGATCATCGCGATCTCTACGACAGCATCGCCCAGATCTTCCGGACCGGCATCACCGAGGGGCACTTCCGCGACGACGCGGATCCGATGCAGTTCGCCTTCGCGCTGGACGGCGTGATGTTCGCCGGCTACCACTGGCTGCCCGTCTACGGGGCCACCGAAACCGAAGCTCGATCCCGGCGCGCCTTCGAGGCGCTGCTGGACGCCGTACGCAGCTGAGAGGACTCTGCCGTGAGCACGAGAGACAACCGATCAAAGAAAAGCACGACCGTACGAATTCAAGCCGCGCGGTTGGCGGTCACCAGGAGGATCTTCCTGCTCGGGGATCGGGTAGCGCCGGGTCCGCTGTCGCGGTGGGCGCTCGACCTGTGGTGCACGTTGCCGGGCAACGCCGGCCGCCGCCGCGATGAGCGACCCAAACCGGGACAGCGCTCTGCCGTGATCATGAACGGTCGCGCGATTGCCGTGGAGACCTGGGGCACCGGCAGCCCGATCTACCTGATGCACGGCTGGGGTGGCTGGCGCGGGCAACTCGGCGCCTTCGTCGGACCGCTGCTGGAAGCTGGCCACCGGGTGGTCGCGTTCGATGCTCCCAGCCACGGCGACTCCGACCCCGGGCTGATGGGCAAGGGGCGCGGCAACGGGCTCGAATTCGCTCAGGCGTTGACGGCGGTGGCGGCCGTGCACGGCAGACCGGAAGCCGTGATCGCCCACTCCTTCGGCTGCGCCACTGCCGCGGTCGCCATCCGAGACGGTCTCGACGTCGGCCGGTTGCTGATGATCGCCCCGAACGTCCAGCAGTCCGGCTATCTGGAGCTGGTCGGCACGATCTTCGGCTTCGGCCCGCGCACAACGGCCCGGCTGAACGCTCGGATCGAGCAGCTGGTCGGCGGCCCGCTGGCCGAGTTCGATCTGCGGACGATGCCCGATCTCGCCGATCGCGTGCCGACGATGATCATCCACGATCAGCGGGACAAGGAGGCGCCGTACGCCGATGCCGTAGACCTTGCCGTCGCCTGGCCGAACGCCGAATTCGTGAGCACCGACGGACTGGGCCACCAACGCATCCTCCGGGACGCCGACGTGATCAAACGGGCAGCAGACTTCGCCACCGCCGGCGCCTCGGAACCGATCCGCTGACCCGGCCGATGCCCGCCGAGCAACCCGCACTCGCGACAACAGTCGGGGCAGCTTCGCTGCGGGGTGGCCCCGGGAAATCCGCGTATTTCGAGCCAACACGACGTCGGGGCTCTCGTTCGCAGCCGGCGCCCCGGCGATTAGGATCGCCCGTGTCGAACTTCGCCGGATTCACCACCGAGGCCCTGGACTTCTACGACGACCTCGAGGTCGACAACTCCAAGGCGTTCTGGGACGCGCACAAGCAGGTCTACCAAGACCACGTACGCGGGCCGATGGAGGCGCTGCTGGCCGGGCTGGAACGAGAGTTCGGGCCGGCGAAGATCTTCCGGCCCTACCGCGACGTCCGTTTCGCCAAGGACAAGACGCCCTACAAGACCCATCAGGGAGCGTTTGTCGCCACCGCGGAGGCGACGGGTTGGTATGTCGAATTGAGCGCCCGTGGCGTGATGGTGGCGGGCGGCTTTTATCACGCCGGCCCGGACGCGCTGGCCCGCTTTCGCCGCGCAGTTGCCGACGACGTGCGCGGTCCGGAGCTGGAGCGCTTGCTGGCCAAGCTCAGCAGGTCACATTGGGAGACCGGGGGAGACCGGTTGAAGACCGCTCCGCGCGGTTTTGATCTTGATCACCCGAGGATCGAGCTGTTGCGGCACCGATCGCTGACCGTGCACAAGTCGTACGGCTTCGAGCCGATCATCCACTCCGCCGAGCTGGCGACCAAGATCAAGAGGGACTGGCGCCAGGTCAGGCCGCTGGTGGAGTGGGTGTCCGGTCAGGTCAGCGGCACCACGGTGCACCTCACACGGTGATGCCGATGTACTTCGTCTCCAGGAATTCGTCGATGCCGATCGAGCCGCCCTCGCGGCCCAGGCCGGACTCCTTCACCCCGCCGAACGGCGCGTACGGGTTGGACACCACGCCCTGATTCAGCCCGACCATGCCGAACTCCAGCGCCTCGCTGACCCGGATCGCCCGGCGCAGGTCGTTGGTGTAGACGTAACCGACCAGCCCCCAGCGAGTGGCGTTGGCCAGCCCGACCACCTCGTCCTCCTCGGTGAACGGGGTCAGCGGCGCCACCGGACCGAAGATCTCCTCCGAGTTCATCGCCGCGTCCCTGGCCACGCCGGTCAGCACCGTCGGAGTGTAGAAGTAGCCGTCGCCGTCCGGCGCCGAACCGCCGGTGACCACCCGCGCCCCCCGATCGACCGCGTCGGCGACCAGCCGCGTCACCTTGTCCAGCGTTGCCTGGTCGATCAGCGGACCGACGTCGACGCCGTCCTCGGTGCCGCGTCCGACCCGCAGCCCGCCCATCCGCTCCGCGAGCAACGCTGCGAACTCGTCGATCACGTCGGCGTGCACGTAGATCCGGTTCGCCGCCGTACAGGCCTCACCCATATTGCGCATCTTGGCCGCCATCGCCCCGCTGACCGCCTCGTCAAGATCAGCGTCGTCGAAGACGATGAAGGGCGCGTTGCCGCCGAGCTCCATCGAGGTCCGCAACACCTTGTCCGCGCACTGCTCGAGCAACAGCTTGCCGATCTTGGTGGATCCGGTGAAGGACAGCTTGCGGGCCAACCCGGACTTGATCATCGGCTCCATCACGGCACCGGCGTCGGTGCAGGTGATCACGTTGACAGCACCAGCCGGAAGCCCTGCCTCAGCAAGGATTGCAGCCAATGCCAGCATCGACAGCGGTGTCTGCTCGGCCGGTTTGATCACGCTGGTGCAGCCCGCCGCGATCGCCGGCCCGAGCTTGCGGGTGCCCATCGCCATCGGGAAATTCCACGGCGTGATCAAGATCGACGGCCCGACCGGTTGCTTGGTGATCAAGAACCTGGAGCCGCCGGCCGGCGCGGTCTGATAGCCGCCGTCGATCCGTACGGCCTCGGAGGCGAAATGCCGGAAGAACTCGGCCGCATAAGTGATCTCTCCCTTGGCCTCGGCGACCGGCTTGCCCATCTCCAGCGTCATCAACAGCGCAAGATCATCAATGCGTTCATGCAGCAACTCGAAGGCCGTGGTCAGGATGTCGGCTCGTTCCCGCGGCGACAGCGCTGCCATTTCCGGTTGGGTCTTCACGGCGGCATCCAGCGCTGCCATTCCGTCCGCCGGTGAGGCGTCGGCAACCGAACAGAGCGTCTGCCCGGTGGCCGGATCCCGCACGTCGAGGGTGGCGCCGTCGGTGGCATCACTCCACGAACCACCGATGAAGAGTTGCTTGGGTACGGCGTTGATCACGGCTGCTTCTGCTGCGGCGTTCATGTATGGCAGCATAGGACCGAAACCAGGATTGTCGACAATCAGACAATGATCGGACGGTAATGATGGCTGAACTCTCACAGATCCTGAAGCAGGCGACCGGCGTGCTGGCCGCACGTGGCGAGGGCGTCTGTCTCTACGACGAACAGGACCGCCGCTACCTGGACTTCACCGCCGGCATCGGGGTGACCAGTACCGGCCACTGCCATCCGCGGGTGGTCGAGGCGGCTCAGCGGCAGGTCGCCACCCTGATCCACGCGCAGTACACGACGGTGATGCATCGACCGCTGCTGAGCCTGGTCGACCGGCTGGGGGAGGTGCTGCCGACCGGGCTGAATCGGATGTTCTTCGCCAACTCGGGTTCGGAGGCGATCGAGGCGGCGCTACGGCTCGCTCGACAGGCCACGCGGCGGCCGAACGTGATCGTCTTCCACGGCGGGTTTCACGGCCGGACCGTCGCCGCCGCATCGATGACGACCTCGGGTACGAAGTTCAAGGGCGGCTTCTCCCCGTTGATGTCGGGTGTGCACGTCGCACCGTTCCCGGATCCGACCTACTTCGGTTGGAGCATTGAGGAATCCACCGACTTCGCCCTCAAGCAGTTGGACTATGTGCTGCAGACGCTGACCCAGCCGGAGGAGACCGCGGCGTTCTTCGTCGAGCCGGTGCTGGGGGAGGGTGGCTACGTGCCCGGTAACGCCCGATTCTTCGCCGGACTGCGGGAGCGGGCCGACCGGTACGGCATCCAGCTGGTGATCGACGAGGTGCAGACCGGCTTCGGCCGGACCGGGAGATTCTGGGGCGAAGATCATTTCGACGTCCGACCGGATGTGCTGGTGACCGCGAAGGGGTTGGCATCCGGCTTCCCGCTGTCGGCCATCGCCGCCTCCGACGAGCTGATGGCCAAGGCCTGGCCGGGCAGCCAGGGCGGCACCTACGGCGCCAATGCGGTCGCCTGTGCGGCGGCACTGGCGACGCTGGACGTGATCGAGGACGAGAAGCTGGTGCAGAACGCCGCCGATCGTGGTGATCAACTGAAGACAGCGTTGATCAAGATCGCCGATGATCATGATCAGCTCACCGATGTACGAGGTCTGGGCCTGATGATCGGGGCCGAATTCCGCGACTCGGAAGGAAATCCGGACACCACCACAGCCGCCGCCGTGCAGCAGGAGGCCGCCCGGCGCGGACTGTTGTTGTTGACCTGTGGTGCGTGGAGTCAGGTGGTCCGCTTCATCCCTGCCCTGGTGGTGAACGCCGAGGAGATCGACGAAGCCGCCGGGATCTGGTCCGACGCGGTGCACGCCGTACTCGCTCGGTGATCATCCGATGATGATCACGGGTAGCAGCACATCGGGCCCCCGTCGAACTGTCGACGGGGGCCCGATGATCATTCGCTGACGAAGGTCAACTCACGTTGATCACACCGCGCTCGGCCGGATGAACTTGCCGGTCGCGGTCCGTGCCGCCTCGGGCACCTTGGTGCCACGGATCGACGCACCGGCGGTCTCCTTCATGAAGAACCAGGCGATGATGCCGATCGCGCAAGCGCCCATCATGTAGTACGCCGGGAAGATGTTGCTCCCGGTCACGCCGATCATCCACTCGTTGACCAGCGACGACGTACCTCCGAACAGGGCCGTGGAGACGTTGTAGCCGATCGCGAAGCCCGCATAACGCACGGTCGCCGGGAACATCGCCGGGAAGGTCGCCGAGATGGTGCCCAACTGCAGGATGTAGAGCAGGCCGAGCACGACGAAGGCGAGGATCGCCAGGCCGAAGTTCGCTCCCATCAACATGTAGGCCGGGATGGCGAGGACGAACAGGCCGACCATCGAGATCAGCCACACCGGCTTGCGACCGATGTGATCGGACAGCCTGCCCGCGAACGGGATGAAGATCATCATCACCACTTCGCCGATGATCGGCAACAGCAACGCCTTGTTGGCACTCAGGTGGATGGTGTCCTGCAGATAGGTCGGCATGTACGACAGCAGGGTGTAGTTGACCACGTTGAGGGCGACCACCAGACCCATCAGGACCAGGATCGTCCGCCAGTGGTTGCGGATCACCTCGCCCAGCGCAGCGCTGGCCTTCTCCTCCTTCTCGCCCTTCTCCTCCAACTCACGAAAGACCGGGGTGTCCTCCAGCCGGGTCCGCAGATACAGGCCGACCAGACCGAGCGGCGCTGCGACCATGAACGGGATCCGCCAGCCCCAGCTGTTCATGAACGAGTCAGGTGTGGCGACCTGCAGCAGCAACATCAGCAACGCGCCGCCGGCCAGGCCGGACAGGGTGCCGAATTCGAGGAAGCTGCCGTAGAAGCCGCGCTTCTTGTCCGGCGCGTACTCGGCCATGAAGGTGGCCGCGCCTCCGTACTCACCACCGGTCGAGAACCCTTGGATGACGCGCAGGGCGACCAGGATGATCGGCGCGGCGACGCCGATAGTCGCGTAGGTGGGAATGAAGGCCAGCAGGAACGTCGCGCCGGACATCAGGATGATCGTCATCGACAGCACGGCGCGGCGGCCGATCCGGTCACCGAGCGGACCCCAGATGAATCCGCCGAGCGGCCGGAGCACGAAGGAGACCGCGAATCCGAGCAGCGTAACGATGATGCTGCCGCCGGTGATGTGGTTGGTGATGTAGATCGTTGCTGCACCGTAGACGCCGTAGTCGAACCATTCGGTGGCGTTTCCGATCGCGGAGGCCGCAATGGCCCGGCGAAGGACGCTCGGTGACGGCTCCTTCGCGCTCGTCGTACTGGTCGTGCTCATCTGGTCTTCCTCCTCATCGGGCGCGAGCCCGCCGTCGCAATGGCGGCGACAGGACGGCTCGACGTCGTATTGAATTGGCCTTCTCGATGGGCGTACAAGGTCACAGGACCGGCGGGCCAGAGGGCCCGGAGCCGAGAGTCCCGTCGGTCAACGGCTGGGCAGGAAGTACTCTGCCCGAAGAGATCGTAGGTTTGTTGACAATCTGCTTCTGACTGACCTTACACAACGACGCGTCGGGACGCTCGCGCCGCTCGCTGATCGCACAGCGAGGGCGGACGTGATCAGCCCCAGGTCGCTCATAGGTCTGAGGACCGTACGCGGTCTCGGCTGCGATTGCCAGTCGAGGTGTGGAGATCCCGGGCGTGTCCCGCTGGATGTTCGAACAAGTGTTCGGTAAGTTATCCACCGCAGGAAGAGGACTTCGCAGCGTCATCCACAGGTGCCGGGGAGTACCGAACAAATGTCAGTGCCCGCGCTTAGTGTCTTGGTGACTGACGAGAAGCAAAGATTCGAGAGGACACCGCAATGGCCGTAACCGACCGGGAGAAGGCGCTGGACACGGCGCTGGCACAGATCGACAAGCAGTACGGCAAGGGCTCCATCATGCGGCTCGGCGACGAGACGCGGCAGCCGATCGGTTTCATTCCGACCGGTTCGGTCGCCCTGGACCTGGCGCTGGGCATCGGCGGGCTGCCGCGTGGCCGAGTGGTGGAGATCTACGGACCGGAGTCCAGTGGTAAGACGACCGTCGCGCTGCACGCGGTCGCCAACGCTCAGGCCGCGGGCGGCATCTGCGCCTTCATCGACGCCGAGCACGCACTCGATCCGGTGTATGCCGAGAAGTTGGGAGTCGACACCGACGCCCTGCTGGTCAGCCAGCCGGACAACGGCGAGCAGGCGCTGGAGATCGCCGACATGTTGGTCCGTTCCGGTGCGCTGGATCTGCTCGTGATCGACTCGGTCGCCGCGCTGACGCCGCGCGCCGAGATCGAGGGCGAGATGGGCGACAGTCACGTCGGCCTGCAGGCCCGGCTGATGTCGCAGGCGCTGCGCAAGATGACCAGTGCACTCAACGCCGCCAACACCACCGCCATCTTCATCAACCAGCTGCGGGAGAAGATCGGCGTCATGTTCGGTTCGCCGGAGACGACCACCGGTGGCAAGGCGCTGAAGTTCTACTCGTCGGTGCGGCTGGACGTGCGCCGGATCGAGACCCTGAAGGACGGCCAGGAGATGGTCGGCAACCGGACGCGGGTCAAAGTCGTGAAGAACAAGGTCGCTCCGCCGTTCAAGCAGGCCGAGTTCGACATCCTGTACGGGCAGGGCATCAGCCGCGAGGGCAGCCTGATCGACATGGGCGTGGAGACCGGCATCATCCGCAAGGCCGGCGCCTGGTTCACCTATGACGCCGACCAGCTCGGCCAGGGCAAGGAGAATGCCCGCAACTACCTGCGCAACAACCCCGAGGTGGCCAACGAGCTGGAGGCCAAGATCAAGGAGAAGCTCGGCATCGGCCCGGCGTCCGACGTCCCCGAGGGCGTCGACCCGGTGACCGGCGAGGTCGAGTTCTGAGCCGATGACCTCCGACAAGGGTCCTGAGCCTGTCGAAGGACCGGCTCCGGTGACCGACGGAGTCAACAAGGGTCCCGAGTCTGTCGAAGGACCGGGACTCGCGTTGGATCCGGGCGCTCGCTCCCGTGACGAACGCCAGCAGATCGCGGCAGCCGCACTGGCCGAGGCGGAGCAGGCGGTCCGGCAACCGGCGCCGCGACGGTCGGCCCGACAGCAGGAGCAGCAGCAACCCGATCCTCGCGACGTCCGAGGGCGTCGCGAGGGTGTCCGAACCCGACGCCGCAAGGTTGCCGACACCGATTCCGATCGGCAGCCCGGGCCGGAGGCGGACCCGGAGTCGGTGGCGCGCGAGATCGTGCTGCGCAAGCTGACCGCGCAGCAGAGATCGCGCAGTGAGCTGGCCAAGGCGCTGAAGGAGCGCGACGTCCCCGACGACGCGGCGGACGTGGTGCTGGACCGGATGGAGGAGGTCGGGCTGGTCGACGACGCGGCGTTCGCCGAGTCGTGGGTCCAGTCCCGGCAGTCGCGGCGCGGCCTGTCCCGCAAGGCGCTGCGGCACGAGTTGGTCCGCAAGGGAGTCGATCGCGACGACATCGACAACGCCCTCGCGACGGTGGAGCCGGACGACGAACTCGCGGCCGCCACCGCGCTGGCCGAGAAGAAGCTCCGTACGATGAGCGGTCTCGACCGGCAGGTGAAGTATCGACGTCTCGCCGGCGCCTTGGCGCGCCGCGGATTCTCCCCGGGCCTCACATCGCAGGTGCTGTCGTCCGTGTTGGGGGATCGGGCCGATCCGGACACCTGATGTGTTCAACCGGGCTCGCGGCAGCAAAGCGAACTCGGTTGCAGGTCGGGCCAGCAGTCTGGGACCGTTGCCGACCATGAGGCTGCTTCTGATCATCGGACCTCCCGCCGTCGGCAAGATGACAGTGGGCCGAGAGATCGCCGCACAAAGCGACTTCCGGCTATTCCACAATCACCACACCATCGAGCCGTTGGTCGAGGTCTTCGGCTACGGCACCGAGCCTTTCAACGTCCTGAATGCCGAGTTCCGCCGGCGAGTGATTCAGGAAGCAGCGCGCAACAAGTTGGATCTGATCTTCACCTTCGTGTGGGGCCTGCAGGACCCGGCTGATGCCGGCTATGTCGAAGAGCTCGTCGCGCCTTTCGATCAGGCCGGAGGCGAGGTCTGGGTGCTAGAACTCGCCGCTGATCTTGCAACACGGCTGGTACGCAATCGGGGCGAGAGCCGGCTGGCTGCCAAACCGACCAAGCGGGATGTCGAGTGGTCCGACGACAACGTCCGCCGCATGGAGTCCCATCAGCTGAACACGGATCCGACCGGATCCACAACGACTCCCGCCGACGCGTTCCTCGCCCGCCATCCGCATCTGCGCCTCGACACCCACGACCTGGCACCCACTGACGTGGCTCGCATCGCACTCGCCTGGCTCAACCAAGACGCGACCGATGCCGCCCGCGACCTGCGCCCCGCCGACGCGGTCTAGCCTTGGCCTAGCTGGCCCGCGACGTGTCTCGGTGAACGGTTCGGGTGGATGCTGTCTGAATGGTGTTACGTCTTCGTCGAACCGTCGAGTGGCTGTACGCGTACCGTCTGCGACGTCACCTTGCCGCTCAGTCGTGGCTGCCCGATCACATCGGCGTGATCATGGACGGCAATCGTCGGTGGGCCAGACGGGCCGGGTTCGACAACCCCAGCATCGGGCATCAGTACGGCGCCGAGCACCTGGAAGATCTGCTCCACTGGTGCCAACGCCTCGACATCAACCATGTCACCGTGTTCGTCTGCTCCACCGAGAACCTCGATCGACGCGCAGCCGGGGAAGTGTCCTTCCTGATGAACGTCATCGAGACCACGATCAGCCGGATTCTTACCCGGCCGGGCCGGTCCTGGCGGGTCCACATGGCCGGCAATCCGGATGTCCTGCCCGACAGCACGGCGACCTCCTTGAAGGAGCTGTGCAATCGGACCGACGCCATCCACACCGGACGCCACCTCACGTTGGCCGTCGGATACGGAGGTCGGCAGGAGATCGTGGACGCGTTCATCGCGTACCTTGACGAGCACACAGCCACCACCGAGACGCTGGACGACCTGGCCCACACCTTCGAGGCAACCGACATCGACCGGCACCTCTACCAGCCCGGCCTGCCGCTACCCGACATCATCATTCGCACCAGCGGTGAACAGCGCTCGTCCAACTTCCTGATCTGGCAGGGCAGCCACGCCGACTACTACTTCTGCGACGCCTACTGGCCCGCCTTCCGCGAAGTCGATTTACTCCGCGCTGTCCGCGACTACACCCGCAGACGCCGCGGTCGCAGCTGAATCCAAGATCTCAGCGGTCCCATCCGGCGACATGATCATGACCGTGTCGCCAGTGCAGGACCGCGGACGACGCTCAGCAGCCCATGCCGACGACGGTCGCCATCCGACTCCGGCATTCACCGTGTACTCACGAGATCAGGAACTCCGGGATTCGCGAGCCGGAAGGTGATTGGGCCAAGGCTGAGGCGATCTCCCGGACGGACGGCTGCTGTTCCCCAGATGCGGCGTTCGTTGACGAAGGTGCCGTTGGTCGATTCGCGATCGATGACATACCAACGTCTCGCGTACAGCATCAGGACGGCGTGTACGCGGGAGGTTGCCTCGTCGCGCAGGACGACGTCGCAGTCTGGTCGACGCCCGATGACCAGCACGGGTGAAGAGGAGTCCGAAAGCGGCAATGTCGGCAGGCTGCGGTCAAGCTCAGCGATATCCGTAGGCGTGCCAGTTGTCGATCACGTGTCGACGGATGTCGGCGGGCCAGGCATGCGCCAGGTCCGAGGGAGTCGGGCGTTCGTCTGGCTCGAACCGGTCGGCGATCAGGCAGTTGTGAACAACTTTTGTGGCGTGGTAGCTGAGCCGTTCGTGGGCGTCGAGGTAGATCGGCAGGATGTTCTGCGATTCATTGGCGAAGTGGATCTCCCCGTGCTCGGGATGGGCACGGCTGGCGAAGGCCCAGATCACCTGCCTCGGGTCCGCGATGTCGATGTCGTTCTCGACCAGCAGCAGCTTGGGTATCCCGAACGCGAGTTTGCCGGCGCCGAACACGGTACGACCGATCTGTTCGGCAAGCTGCTTCGAGGACAGCCCCGTCTGTTCGTGCCAGTCCGGCCGCACGGCAACGACCCACCAGTGGTTCGCAGACTCGAGCACTCCCCAACAGGCAGCGACCGGCAGCTCGGCCCGACGCAGGATGTGGACCATTTCTGCAGCGTGCGGCATACCCCAGCCCGTATGGTCCTCCTCGACCGGCGCTCCGGCTACGGCCACCGGAAGGATCGCCTGGTCACGGTAGGTCACCGCGGTCACCTGCAGTACGGGACGCGGCAACGCAGCGCTGCGATCGAGGTAGCCGGGATACTCGCCCATCGGGCCCTCGTCCGCGACGTCGGTGTGCGACACATATCCCTCGATGACGATCTCCGCGGTTGCCGGCACGAGCAGATCCACGGTCTCGGCAGCGACGACATCGAGCGGCTCGCCAAAGTAGGCGCCGAGGTAGTGAGACTCGTCCGCACCCTCGGGCAGCGGCATCCCACCGACGTACGGCAGTCCGGGCTCCACGCCCAACGCCACCGCGATCGGCATCGGCTCGCCGCGCTTTTCCCACTGTGCCTTGATGATCCCCAGATGCTGCGGCGGCGGAATCAGGCAGGCGAGCCGGTTCCGGTCCAGCAGCATCATCCGGTTGATCGACCAGTTCGTCCAGGAACCGTCCGGGGTCTTGGCGATGTTGAGTCCGTACGTCTGCAGGTAGCGTCCGCCGTCACCGTCGTGGATGAGTGGTGTCGGGAACCGCAACAGATCGATGTCGTCGCCGCGCATCACGTTCTGTTTGCACGGCCCGGTGTCGAGCAGCCTGGGTGGGATCGGGTCGCGTCGCCGGGCATCGGCAAGCGCGGTGACGATGTCGGCGCCGCTTGCGTCCGGCGGCAGGCCGAGCGCGATCGCGATCCGAGCGTAGGCGAGTCCGGCTTGCGACGACAACCCGCCCGGCGCGGCCAGCACCCGGAAGCCGTCGCCGATCCCGCTGATGTTCTCGAACAACGGCGCCGGTGCGCGCAGTTCATAGGACCGCCGGGCCACCGCACCCAGTTCAAGATTCCAGTCCACCTCTCTTTCGATGTGCTGAATCTCGCCGATCTTGTCAAGCTCGGCGACGAACTCGCGTAGATCGCGGATATGTCTCATGCTTCTCCTCTGCAAGGTCTTCGCCCCAACGGGGCAGATCGGGGACTTCCACACCGAGCAGGTCGAGGGCTCGTGCGGCCGAGTGTTCGAGAATGTCCGGGACGTTTGTCGGGCGCAGGTACCAAGCGGGCACAGGTGGCATGACGATCGCGCCCGCCTCGGTGACCGCAGTCATCGCCCGCAGATGGCCGAGAGTCAACGGCGCCTCGCGCACCATCAGCACCAGGGGCCGTCGCTCCTTCAGCGTGACGTCGGCCGCCCGGGTCAGCAGGTTGTCGCTGAGCGCATATGCGATGGCCGAAAGCGTTCGGATCGAACAGGGTGCGACGATCATCCCGTCGGTGCGGAACGATCCGGATGCGATCGCTGCTCCCACGTCGGCTGGCCGATAGACGACGTCGGCCATGGCGGCCAGCTCGGCCGCCGACAGGTCCGTCTCGTACGCCCGTGTCTGCTGGCCCGCCGCACTCACCACAAGATGGGTCTCCCACCCTGCCTTATGGGCCAGCTCCAGCACCGCGATCCCGTAGCCGATGCCGGTGGCTCCGCTGATCCCTACCACCAGCCTAGGCGGGGCTGGATGGCCGTCGATGCGCATCGATGACTCCGCACCTATCCGGCACCGGGAGCATCGGGCGCGGTCGTCGGCGCACCGACGCCGACGGATTGTCGGGCGAAGTAGTCGGCAAGGTGATCCGATCCGGTCGGCGGTGCGGTCATGTCGTTGGTCATCACCGCGGTCAGGAACTGCAGCGGTCCGTGGACGCGCTCGGGAGTACACCGTGAGAGCACCCATACCGCGGCGACGACCAGGACGCGGGGGAGGTGACGGATCCGTGGTTCGGTCCGGTGCGCGGCGAAGGCGGCACGGGCGATGTCCTGATAGCTCAGTACGTCGGGACCGCCGACCGGCACGTCCGTCGCGTCCGACCTCGCGGCCTCGAGGCAAGCGTCGGCCACATCGCGACCGGAGATCGGGTTGATCCTCAGCTGTCCGTCACCGATCAGTGACACGACGCCGCGGCCGGCCATGGCCAGGAACTCGTCCATGTCGGAGAAGTAGCCCGTCGGGCGCACCACCACCGAGGAGACGGGGGAGGCGGTCAACGCGTCGACGAACTTCTCCTTCGCCGCGGCCAGCCGCACGGTTCGACGAAGTTCGCGCCCGTGCAGCACGGACACGTACATGAACCGCGCGACGCCTGCGCTCTCTGCCAGCCGCAGCAGGGCCAGGTTGCCGCGGTAGTCGACATCCAGGTAACCGACGCCGTCTCGCTGGCGGGTGATGCCGAGCGCCGAGAACACCAGCTCGACGCCATCGGTGACGCCGGCCAGAGTTGCCGGATCCGTCACCTGCCCGACGAAGGCGTCAACCCCGGCGGGGAAGCCGGCAGCCTGCTCCGGTCGCCGCACCAGAACCCGTACGCGACAACCCGCATCGATCAGCGCCTGTACGAGGTGCCGGCCGAGATAGCCGGTCGCTCCGGCAACGAGCACGCGCTTGCCGGGCATGCTCGGACGCGCTTCGTGGTGAGGATCTGTGGTCATGATTTCGTGCTTCTTCCGTCGCGAGCCGTGCCCGGCGCCGGGTTGACACGACCCGGCACCGGAGTTCTTGGACCACACGGTACACGATTTGTGGACCGGTGAGTACACGAATTTGGTACGCTCGTCCGCATGGCCCGACCAGCCCGCCCCGTGGACCCGAACAGCGAGCAGGATCTGCTGGTTGCGGCCGCGCAGACCTTCGCCCGCGACGGCTACCAGGCCGCGTCGCTGAACGAGATCCTGGAAGCCGCAGGTTGGGCGAAGAGCTCGCTCTACCACTACTTCGACAACAAGCTGGGACTTCACGATCACGTCGTGACCGTCCTGCGCAGACGGCTCGGTGATGGGCTCACCATGCCGAAGCTGGCGGATCTCACCGCCACCGACTTCTGGCCCGCGATGGCCGAGATCCTCGATCAGCTCGCCCGCGCGGCCTCCGAACATCCGGAGACGCGGAACCTCGGCCTGATGTATCACCGAGACGACTCGGCCGATCCCGACAGCGCCCTGCAGAAGTTGCGAACCGATGTCGCCGACTGGCTCAATCGGGCCGTACGTCGAGGCCTGGCGCTCGGGCTGGTGCGGCGCGACATTCCCGCCGACCTTGTCGTCGAACTGACCATCGCCGTGCTCGGCGTGCTGGACCGGTGGGCCCTCGACCGTGCCCTGAACGCCCCCGGCGGTTCGGATGCCGGCCGGCTCTCGCTGACGCTCATCCAAGACCTCATCGCGGCACGGGGCCAGGACAAGACGCGGAGCCACGACAAAGCTCCGCGGTCTCGGTAGGTGCTTTGGGCCGACGGATTCTCGGTGGTGCCGCTGACAGCACAATGCGATGCTCGCGCCGTGGACTGGTCGGAAATCGGAGGGACCTGGTGGCGGCTGCGACCCGCGAGCTGGGCCGATGAGGCAGCGATCGCCGAGTACGGACGTGGTCCCGATCCCAGCTGGATCGGGATCGCTGCATCCTCACCACCCCAGAGAGCTCACGACGTGGTGCAGGAGTTCGTGAAGGGGGCAGCCGGCGACTTCGGTCTCGTTCATCTTGCCGTCCTGAAGGAATCGGACGCGATCATCGGGATGATCGGCGCCCAGAAGCACGGACCTGACATCGTGGAGATCGTCTACGGTATCGCTCCGGCGTGGCGTGGTCGCGGACTTGCGACCGAGATGTTGACCAGCTTGACACGGGCAGCGCAAGATCAGGATGCGTCGCGGCGCTACGAACTGGTGATCGACCCATCCAACGCCGCTTCACGGCGGGTAGCTGAGAAGAGCGGATACCGATGCGTCGGCACGCGCGACAGCTTTGTGAAAGCCACCGGCGAGACGTACGAGGATCTGCTCTATGTGCCGTCGTGGCAGGTTGACTGAGCCTTCCCGTCTGAACAAGCGCGTGCCCCCGCATGCGCACGGCAAGTTGTCCGAGGAGCCGAGGTAGACGTGAGTGATGCTGGTGCCGGCGGTCTCTCGCCAACTCTTTCCGATGGTGTGGTCACGCTCCGACCGTGGTCGAGAGCCGATGCTCCGTTCGTGGCGCAGGCCAGTGCCGACCCGGCGATCCGGCGCTACAACGGCAGCCACGACCGGCAGGGACGCCCGGCTCCGCCGCCGACGATCCGTGATGCCGAACAGGTCATCGACGAGTTCCTCCGCGGCTGGAGTGCGTTCGCGACAACCGGAACCCCTTCGGGAGTTGCGTTCGCGATCACCGACGCGGACTCCGGTGAGTTGGTCGGCTGCTGTGGAGTCGACGACTGGACCGGCGAGGACGTCGCGCAGTTCGGCTACTGGGTCGCGCCCGAGGCCAGAGGACGCGGGTACGCCACCCGAGCGGTCGTCCTGCTCACCCGGTGGCTGTTCGAACTCGGTGCGGCCCGGGTCTTCTTGACGATCCTGGCCGGGAACGACGGCTCGGTCGCGGTGGCCCGCCGAGCCGGCTTCGTGTACGAGGGAACCATGCGCTCGCACAGCGTCTGGCACGGCGAACGCTGTGACGTCATGTGGTTCGCCGCACTGCCGCACGAGTGGGTGCACGGGCAAGATCAGCCGCATGGCCAACATCAGCTGCATGACCAAGATCAAATGCATGATCGGGATCAGGCGCCTCCGGACGGCGTCGCGCGGTGAGGGTGCCCTGGTTGAGAGAGCTTCTCCGAGGTTCTGCGGAGTTGTCCGAGGGTCTGCAGCTTTCTACGAGCTTGCAAGACATTTCGGGCCTTGAGAGGGCACGCAAGCTCGGACAAGTTGGCGGAAGCTCGGACAAGATCCCCGAACCCGAACCAGGTTCTGAGCCCGTCGAAGGGACCGACAACCGCTCCGATCCGCCGAGTCGACCCGGGCCGCGGCCAATGGACAGCCGAGGGCACAACGGCCGCATTCATCGCATCGCACAGGCTCCACGGTGCCAACCCGTACAGAAGGCGCCAACCCGTACCTGAAGTCAAACGCGTACAGAAAACCAGTCCCGGGCGGCTCGCGCCTGCCGGTAGGTTGCGGCGAATGTCGTTCAGTCCCGATGACACTCTGCCGACCGCCTCGCTGGCCGCCGTCTGTGATGCGTACGGGTTGGGTGCGCCGATCGAGACCGCGTTCGTGGCTCGGGGTGCGATGGGCGCCGTCAACAAGATCACCTCCGAGCTGGCCGGTCGGCGTCGATGCTGGACGGTGAAGCGGTCGTACTGGGGCCACTACACCGAGGAAGCCATCCGGCGCGAGGTCGAGTTCACCGAGGAGTGCCGGGCC
Organism: Microlunatus elymi; assembly: GCF_007362775.1. NCBI lineage: Bacteria > Bacillati > Actinomycetota > Actinomycetes > Propionibacteriales > Propionibacteriaceae > Microlunatus > Microlunatus elymi. The sequence goes on along the minus strand of NZ_CP041692.1, from coordinate 3,515,905 downwards.
GTCGGGGTATCGGGACCGCGGTCGATCGAGCGGATCGACGGCGATGGCTTCGTCCTCACCCTCGACGATCAGTCCGAAGCCAGCACCCAGTATCGGGTGCTGGACTGGCTCGATGGCAGGGTGGGCAGCACCGATGACTCGGACACCGTCGAACCGATGGCCCGCTGGCTGGCCGCGATACATCGGCTGGCCGAGGACGCCGGCGGGCAGCCGATCGACCCGTGGTTCGTCCGCGTCGACTACCAATGGGACGATCTGGCCGCGCGGCTGGCCGGGTCCATGCCGGAGGTCGCCGAGCAGCTCCGGCTCCGCCGAACCGACCTGCTGGAGCTCACCGCCGTGGTCAATGGAGCCCCGCAGCGGGGAGCCGTCTGGTGCCACACCGACGTCGGCGCGGACAACCTGATCTGGCGGTCGGACGGGCCGTGGCTGATCGACTGGGAGAATTCCGGTCCGCTGGTGCCGCGGCAGGAGCTCGGCAGCATGGTGCGCGGGAACGGCGACCGCGGGCTCGAGCTCTACCGGGCGTACCGGCGGGCCGACGGCCCCGCCGGGATCACCGAACCGGACGATCTGGCCACCTCGGTCGCGGTTCAGTTGAACTTCCTCGGGGTTCAGTCGGAATTGCTGCTGAACCCGGACTATCCCGAGCAGCACGACTTCGCCCGGAACGCGGTCGGCAATGTCGGCAGTCGGCTGCCGACACTGGCCGAATTGGAGAAACGGATCGTTGAGCTGAACGCGGCCGGCTGATCCGCACCGCCGGCCGGACGTTCGGTGGCGGCGCGTGGACCTTGACCCGTGTTGGGCCCAGATCTAGTCTTCGGGTCAAGAGGGAACTTGACGGCACTCGCCCCGGCGGGTGCAGCTGAAGCGAGATAACGCACGGCGGCCGAAGGGCCGTTGATATAACCACCACCGCCGTCTCAACCGAAAGTGAGCGGACACCGAGTACGCGGCATGACGTAGCTGGATCGCGGTCAGCCCTTCGCGGGCTGCGCGAGTGATTCGTCGAACCCTCTTACCTGGGGCACGCATCAGGCGCGCCCGGACCTGGGAGGAGCGACGAGTGTTGGACATCAGCTGGGTCGAGGTGCTGATTCTGATCGCACTGGTCGTCCTCATCGGGCTCGTCGCCGTAGCGGCGTTCCGTCGTCGCCAGTCCGGCATCGAAGCCGCCCACGCCGGTCAGGAAGTCGTCGCCGGCGCCGAACGCGACGCCCAGCAGTTGCGGACCGACGCCGAACAACTACGCGCCGACGCCGACACCTACCAGCGCGACACTCGCGGCCGGGCCGACGAGCTGCTGCGGGAAGCTCAGGCAACCCGCAACCAGGCCGACGAGGAGGTCCGGGCTCGCCGCGGAGAGCTCAGGTCGGCGCGGCAGGAGCTGGATCGTCGCGAGCAGCGGATCACCGAACGCGAGACCCGGCTGGACGACGAGAGCCGCAACATGCACGAACGGGCCCAGCGGCTCGATGAGCTGGAATCCGACCTCGCCGCCAGATCCGACGAACTGTCGGTCGCCGAGGCGGCCCACACCCAGGAGCTGGAACGGGTCGCCGGGCTGACGCAAGATCAGGCGAAGACCGAACTCGTTGCCACCGTGGAACACGAAGCCAAGCGGCAGGCCGTGCTGGTCGCCCGGGACATCGAGAGCGCGGCCCGCCGGGACGCCGAGGACCGGGCCCGGGACATCGTCGTCGGCGCCATCCAGCGGATCGCCTCCGACCAGACCTCGGAGTCCGTGGTGACCGCGGTACACCTGCCCGGCGACGACATGAAGGGCCGGATCATCGGCCGCGAGGGGCGCAACATCCGCTCCTTCGAGCAGGTCACCGGGGTCAACGTGCTGATCGACGACACCCCGGAGAGCGTGCTGCTGTCCAGCTTCGACCCGGTCCGCCGGGAGACCGCCCGGATCACCCTGGTCGAGCTGATCGCCGACGGCCGGATCCACCCCGCCCGGATCGAGGAGGTGCACGAACGGAGCAAGGCCAAGATCAACGAGCGGGTGCTCCGGGCCGCCGAGGACGCGATGGCCGAGGTCGGCATCTCCGACGTCCATCCGGATCTGGTGCCGGTGATCGGCGCGCTGCGCTACCGAACGTCGTACGGGCAGAACGTGCTCAAGCACCTGGTCGAGTCCGCTCACATCGCCGGCCTGATGGCCGCCGAACTGCATCTGGACGTGGCCACCTGCAAACGGGCGGCGTTCCTGCACGACATCGGCAAGGCGCTCACTCACGAGGTGGAGGGCTCGCACGCGCTGATCGGCGCCGACCTGGCCCGCAAGTTCGGCGAGCATCCCGACATCGTGCACGCCATCGAGGCACACCACAACGAGGTCGAGCCGCAGACCGTCGAGGCCGTGCTGACCCAGGCCGCCGATGCGATCAGCGGCGGCCGGCCGGGTGCTCGCCGGGAGAGTCTGGAGGCCTACGTCAAGCGGCTGGAGCGGCTGGAGGAGATCGCGCTGGCCCACGACGGCGTGGAGAAGGTATTCGCCATGCAGGCCGGCCGCGAGGTACGGGTGATGGTCGCCCCCGACGTGATCGACGACATCGAGGCCCAGGTGCTGGCCCGCGACATCGCCAAGCAGGTCGAGGAGGAGTTGACCTATCCCGGCCAGATCAAGGTCAGCGTGATCCGCGAGTCCCGCGCGGTCGAAACCGCCCGCTGAATTTTGATTCTCAACCCCGCGGCCCCCCACTCCCGCACCAGCTGCAGCACCCCGCACTGGCTGCACCCGGTGCGGGGTGCTGCTGCTGGTGCGGGAGTGGGGGCCGCGGGGTCAGAGGCTGCCGACCCCGACGGTGGAGGCGGCGGCGTTGGCCGAGGCGGCCGGGTTGTCGATCATGGTGTCCTGCGGCGGCTTGCCGGCGCTGCGGCCACGGCGGGCCATCCGTCGTTCCAGCCAGCGCGCCACCCGGGTCAGGCTGTAGTTGATGATGATGTACATCGCGGCCACCACGATCACGGTCGGGATCAGGTTCCCGTACAGGTTGGACATCGTATAGCCGCTCTGCAGCAGATCCGGGTAGCCGATGATCGCGCCCAGCGCGGTGTCCTTCAAGATCACCACCAGTTGGCTGACCAGCGACGGCAGCATCGCGGTGATCGCCTGCGGCAGCAGGATCGCCCACTGGCTCTGACTCTCGGTCAGCCCGATGGCCAGACCGGCTTCCCGCTGTCCGCCCGGCAGCGAGTGCACGCCGGAGCGGATCAGCTCGGCGATCACGGCCATGTTGTAGAGGGTCAGACCGACGATCACGCCGAAGAACGCCTGCCGATTCGGCAGATGCAGCACGAACAGCGCGAAGTAGTAGGAGAACAGCATCCCGACCAGCACCGGCACGGCCCGGAAGAATTCGACGATCACACCGCAAGCGCCGCGAACGATTCTGTTCTGCGCCAGCCGGCCAAGTCCGAGCAGCACGCCCAGGATGATGCTGAGCACGATCGCGATCACGGCTGCCAGCAGCGTGGACGCCAACCCGGGCAGCAGATAGTCCAGCCAGGTGCTGGCGTCCAGGAACGGCTTCCACATCGCCGCGGTGAACTGATTGTTCTTCGGGTTGGCCAGCCCGCGGATGATCAAGAACAGAGCCAGCAGGAACAGCAGACCGGCGACAACGCCGATGATCAGGTGCCGGCGGCGAGCCTTCGGGCCCGGCGCATCGAACAGGACGGTGGTTTGATCGCTCATCGACGTACCGCCATCCGCTTGGACAGGCTGGTGAAGAAAGCGCCGACCGGCAGGGTCAAGATCACGAACGCCGCGGCCACCAGCAGGAAGATCATGTAGAGCAGGGAAGCGCGGGCCTCGATCATGTTCTTCATCGCGTACGACATCTCCGCGACGCCGACGGTGGACAGCACGGTGGTGTTCTTGGTCAGCGCGATCAAGGTGTTGCCCAACGGTGCGATCGAGCCCCGGAAGGCCTGCGGCAGGATGATCGAGGACAGCGACTGGCCGAAGTTGAGGCCGATCGCCCGAGCCGCCTCCGCCTGACCCTGCGGAACCGTGTTGACGCCGCTGCGCAGGGCCTCGGCGACGAACGTCGCGTGGTAGACCGCGATGGCGATCACGCCCCAGCGGAATCCGTTCTGCACAACGTCATCGGTGGCGTGCGGGCTCGCCAGCGACAGACCGAGAGTGCCCAGCAGGGCGACCGAGCAGACGAACGCGATCAAGGTCAGCGGAGTATTCCTGATCAAGGTCACGTATCCGGTGCCGATGGCTCGCAGCACCGGGACCGGGGAGACCCGGAAGATCGCGATGATCGTGCCCAGGATCAACGATCCGATCGCGCCGACCACGGTCAGCTTGATCGTCATCCAGAACGCTGCCAGGAAATGGAATTCCTTGATCAACGACAGCAGGTCGCCCACGCGGCCTCCTCAACGATTGATGGACGAGAGGCCCGGGCGGTCGGCACCGCCCGGGCCCTGTCGGCTCAGGAGCAGGGGATCTGCTGCGGCGGGTTCTTCGACGGGTCCGGCTTGTAACCGGCGTCACCGAAGTTCTTGTCCAACGCCTTCTGCCATTCGCCACTGCTCTGCATCTTGGTCAGTGCGGTGTCGATCTTCTTGCAGAGTTCGGTGTCGCCCTTCTTGATGCCGACGCCGTACGGCTCCTCGCTGAACGGCTTGCCGACCAGCTTCAACTTGCCCTTGTACTGCGGCTGAGCTGCGTAACCGGCGAGGATGTCGTCATCGGTGGTCAGCGCGTCGATGTTGCCCGAGATCAACGCCGGCAGGCACTTGGAGTAGGAGTCGTACTCCTGCAACTGCACCTTGTTGGCGAAGTCCTTCTTCACGTTCTGCGCCGAGGTGGAGCCGGTCACCGAGCAGAGCTTCTTGCCGTTCAGACTGTCCGGACCGGTGATCGAATTGTCGGCGCTGCGGACCAGCAGATCCTGCCCCGCCATCAGGTACGGGCCGGCGAACGACACCTTCTGCTGCCGCTCCTCATTGATGGTGTAGCTGGCGAAGATCATCTTCACCTGGCCGGACTGGATCAGCGTCTCCCGGTCGGCCGACTTCGCCTCCTTGAAGGTGATGTTGTCGTAGCCGAGCTCCTTGGCCACGTACCGAGCCACATCGACGTCGAAGCCCTGGTAGTCCGAGCCGACCTTCATGCCCACGTTCGGCTGGTCGAACTTGATCCCGATGGTGATCGACTTCGAGGCGTTGTCGCCCGATCCCGAGCCGCCGTTGCCGTTGTCGTCGCTGGCACACGCGGCCATGCCGAGAGCGAGCACGGAGGCTGCGCCGACTGCGGCGATCTTCTTCGTGAAACGCATTGGAGTGTTGTCCCTTCGAGTTGCAAACGTCAGTTGTTGATCAATGCACGTCGGTTGTTGATCAATGGGTGAGGATCTTGCTCAGGAAGTCCTTCGCCCGGGCGGTGCTCGGGTTGGTGAAGAACTGCTCCGGATCGGCTTCCTCGAGGATCTGGCCCTCGGCCATGAACGCGACCCGATTCGCCGCCGTCCGAGCAAACCCCATCTCGTGGGTGACCACGATCATGGTCATGCCCTGTTCGGCGAGCTGGATCATCACGTCCAGCACCTCGTTGATCATCTCCGGGTCGAGCGCCGAGGTGGGCTCGTCGAACAAGATCACCTTCGGATCCATCGCCAGCGCTCGGGCGATCGCCACCCGCTGCTGCTGGCCGCCGGACAATTGGGCCGGATACTTCTGGGCCTGGCTGCCGACGCCGACCCGGTCGAGCAACTCCATGCCGCGCTGGTTGGCCTCGGCCTTGCCCTTCTTCCGGACCTTGATCGGGCCCAGCGTCACGTTCTCCAAGATCGTCTTGTGCGCGAACAGGTTGAACTGCTGGAACACCATGCCGACGTCGGAACGCAGCTTGGCCAGTTCCTTGCCCTCGCTGGGCAGCGGCACCCCGTCGATCGTGATCGAGCCGGACTCGATCGTCTCCAACCGGTTGATGGAGCGGCACAGCGTCGACTTGCCCGAACCCGACGGACCGATCACCACCACCACTTCGCCGCGGCCGACGGACAGGTTGATGTCCTTGAGCACGTGCAGGTCGCCGAAGTACTTCTGCACATCGGTCAGTACGACCAACGGCTCGCCGACGGCGACCGACGCGGGCGCTGCAGGTGCCAGCTGCGGCCCGTCGGCCGAACCCGACGCGGAGGAGTTGGGGGATCCGGTCATAGGGAGGACCTTAAACGAACCTGATCGCGCACATCGCCAGGAGGTATTGAGATTCGGTTACGGTCCGGAACCGATTTCGCCGGTCAGGCTGCGGGCCGGCGTTCGACCGCATGCTTGACAGCACGCCGTGATCAGTAGGCACCATGGGCAATCACTGACGAGCAGGTTCGGCTGCTTCGACGGCCGAGCCGGACGAAGGAGTTCTGCATGCAGCCGTCGCTTCCCACCTCCCGTTCTTCCCGCCGCGCGTTCCTGGCGGCCGGCGCAGCCGTCGGCGTGGCAGCAGCCACCGTGCGTACGCCGGTCACTGCGCACGCCGACGATCGCACCGTGCCCGAACCGATCAAGGTGCCGGAGGCGATCGGGCGGGGCGGCGCGGTCGCCTCGGTGGACCCGTACGCCAGTGACATCGGCGTCCGGGTGCTGCGCGCCGGTGGCAACGCCGTCGATGCGGCGGTCGCGACAGCGGCTGCGCTGGGCGTCACCGAGCCGTTCTCCAGCGGCATCGGCGGCGGCGGATTCTTCGTCTACCGGGACGCACGCAGCGGCCGGGTGTGGACGATCAACGGACGGGAGAACGCACCGCGTACGTTCACCGAGGACGTCTTCACCGACGGGGACGGCAACGCGCTCGCCTTCGGCGACGTGGTCACCTCCGGCCTGTCGATCGGGGTGCCCGGCACGCTGGCCACCTGGGCGACCGCAGCCCGCTGGTTCGGCACCCGCCGGCTCGGCGACCTGCTGGAGCCGGCCGAGGAGCTGGCCCGCCGCGGATTCGTGGTCGACGCACACTTCCAGGAGTACATCGAAAGCAATGCCGACCGGTTCGCCAAGTTTCCCGCCAGCGCCGCCTTGTTCCTACCCGGCGGCGCGGTGCCGAGCATCGGCGACGGGTTCCGCAACCCGGACCTGGCCGACACCTACCGGCTGCTGCGCCGGCGCGGAACCGGCGAGTTCTACGACGGGCCGATCGGCCGGGCCGTCGCCGAGGCGGCCGGGCGTCCACCGACGGCGCCCGGCGTGGACGTGTACGCCGGACAGCTCACCATGGGCGACATCCGTCGCTACCGGGCCGAGGTCAAGCCGCCGACCCGCAGTGGATTACGAGACCGGACGGTGTACGGGATGAGCCTGCCCAGTTCGGGCGGGATCGCGGTGGGCGAGATCCTGAACCTGATCCAGGCCTACCAGGCGAGCACCGGGATCTCGCTGGCACAGCTGTCCGAGGTGGACTACCTGCACCGCTTCTCCGAGGCCAGCGCCACCGCGTTCGCCGACCGGAACCGATGGGTCGGCGACGTGCCGGGCGTGCCGATCCGCGAGCTGCTGAGTACGCGGTTCGCCCGCGAACGGGCAGGGCTGTTCGACCCCGAGCACGCCCAGCCGCGGCCGATCCCGTTCGGTTTTCCGCGAGGCGGGCACCATTCCGGGCACCGCGTTGGCCAGCCGGAGCCGTACGAGGGCCCCAACACCACCCACCTGAACGTGGTCGACCGGTGGGGCAACGCGGTCGCGTACACGTTGACGATCGAGCAGATCGGCGGGTCCGGGATCACCGTTCCGGGCTACGGCTTCCTGCTCAACAACGAACTCACCGACTTCGACTTCGTGCCGCTGACCGCAGGCGTACCCGATCCCAACCTGCCCGGTCCGGGCAAGCAGCCGCGGTCCTCGATGAGCCCGACCATCATCACCCGGCACGGCCGGCCGGAACTGGTCTGCGGCACTCCAGGCGGAGCAACCATCATCACCTCGGTGGCGCAGATCATCCTCGGCCACCTCGAGCGCGGCCTGCCGCTGGTGGACGCGATCAAGGCACCCCGGCTGAGCTCGCGCAACAGCAGCACCGAGGCCACCGATCAGGGGTTGGCCGACTCGGCCACCGGCGCCGGCCTGACCGCGCTCGGCCACAAGCTGGTCGACGGCCCGGAGATCGGCAACGCCTCCGGCATCGACGTCGGCCGACGCGAACTCACCGCGGCAGCCGAGACCGATCGTGCGCACGGCGGCAGCGCCCGAGTGGTGCGCCCTCAGCGGCCGTAGATGCCCCAGACGCCGTGATAGGAGGCACCAGGCTCCAGGATCACCAGGCCGTCGGCGGTGAGCTCGGAGTTGAACGCGTCCGGGCCGCAGGTCATCGGTTCGACCGCCAGGCCGATATCGCGGCGGTCGTCCCCGGTGTAGATCTGAGTCCAGCGGTGGTGTTGGTCGGCCCAGATGTAGGTCTCCCGGTCGCTGCGGGCCAGCCGGATCCGCCAGCGACCCTGCTCGTCTCCTGCCAGCTCGGTGAACGCGGTGTCGAAGTTGCGCGATCCCAGCGGCGCGGCAGTCCGCAGATCCTCGTCCAGGCCGTCGACAGATTCCAGCGAGACCGGCAGCAGCCGATCGTCGACCTTCAGATACTGCCCGGCCGGGGCGGTGATCTCGATCTCGTCGACGCTCTGCTCACCGAGGGTGAAGTAGGGGTGGGCGGCGTAACCGAAGGGGACCGCCCGATCGCCGACGTTGTCGCAGCCGACGGTCACCGTCAGTCCGCGATCGGAGAGTTGGTGGGTCAGCGTGCAGCGGATGGTGCTGTCCCAGCCCTTCTGCGGAAAGACCGTGACCTGCTGGGTGACCGTGTCGGCGGTGTGGCTGACCAGCTCCCAGCCGACCCAGCGGACCAGGCCGTGGATCGCGTTGTGCCGTTCGGGTTCGCTCAGCGGCAGCTCGTGATCCTCGCCGCCGAAGCTGTAACGGCCGTCCCGGATCCGGTTCGGCCACGGCATCAGCTGCTGGCCGCGTCCGCCGGCGACCCGATCGCCGGCTCCGAAACCGGCGATGAGGTCGCGGCCATCGACCTGGAGCCGGCGCAGGGTGGCGCCGAGCTCGGTCACCACCGCCCGGTAGCTGCCGGAGGAGATCTCGTACTGATGTCCGGTGGGGCTGGTGGCGACGCTCGCAGTCATGACACCGAACTCTATCGGCGCTTTTCCGCGTCCGGACAGCCACCGATTACGCTGAGCGATCATGTCGGTGGATAGTCAGCTCACGAGTCTTCAGCCGGTGCCCCGGACCGAACCCGCCGGGACCGAACCACGTACCTATGCGATCCGCACCCACGGCTGCCAGATGAACGTGCACGACTCCGAGCGGCTCGCCGGTCTGCTGGAGGACGCCGGCTACCGACGCGCTGCCGACGACGACTCCACTAACGCTGACGTGGTGGTCTTCAACACCTGTGCGGTCCGGAAGAACGCCGACAACCGGCTCTACGGCAACCTCGGTCAACTGTTGCCGATCAAGAAGGCGCACCCGGGCATGCAGATCGCCGTCGGCGGCTGCCTGGCGCAGAAGGACCGCGGCAAGATCACCGAGAAGGCGCCCTGGGTCGACGTGGTGTTCGGCACCCACAACATCGGCCAGCTGCCGCGGCTGCTGGAACGGGCCCGGATCGAGCAGGAAGCTCAGGTCGAGATCGCCGAGTCCCTGGAACGCTTCCCGTCCACGCTGCCCACCCGGCGCGATTCGGCGTACGCGGCCTGGGTGTCGATCAGCGTCGGCTGCAACAACACCTGCACGTTCTGCATCGTGCCCGCGTTGCGCGGCAAGGAGACCGACCGCCGGCCGGGCGACATCCTGGCCGAGATCAAGATGCTGGTTGATCAAGGAGTGCAGGAGATCACCCTGCTGGGCCAGAACGTCAACGCGTACGGAGTGGAGTTCCGTGATCGCGGCGCGTTCGCCAAACTGCTCCGCGCCTGCGGCGACATCGACGGCCTGGAACGGGTTCGCTTCACCTCGCCGCATCCGAAGGACTTCACCGCCGACGTGATCGCGGCGATGGCCGAGACGCCCAACGTGATGCCGCAGCTGCACATGCCGTTGCAGTCCGGTTCGGATTCGATCTTGAAGTCGATGCGCCGCTCCTATCGCAGCGAGCGCTATCTCAAGATCATCTCCGATGTTCGGGAGGCGATGCCGACCGCAGCGATCACCACCGACATCATCGTCGGCTTCCCGGGTGAGACCGAGCAGGACTTCCAGGACACCATGGAGGTTGTCCGGCGGTCCCGCTTCGCCGGCGCCTTCACCTTCCAGTACTCGATTCGCCCCGGGACCCCGGCGGCGACCATGCCTGATCGGGTGCCGGCCGAGGTCGTTCAAGATCGTTACGAGCGCCTGGTCGAGTTGGTCAACGAGATCAGCTGGCAGGAGAACCGCAAGCTGGAGGGCGAGCGGGTCGAGGTGATGTTCGCCGACGGCGAGGGGCGCAAGGACGCCGCCACCCACCGGATGAGCGGCCGGGCCCGGGACAACCGGCTGGTGCACGTCGCGGTCGGCGAGGATGTTGATCTTCGTCCGCGACCGGGCGACATCGCCGAAGCGGTGATCACTCACGCCGCCCCGCATCACCTCAACGCCGATGCTCCCGACGGCGGCTCCGCGCTGCTCAACCCGCGGCGTACCCGCGGTGGTGACGCGTGGCAGGCGCGCCGTGACGCCGACAATGCGCCGGCCGCCACCGCGGTGACGCTCGGCATGCCACGGATCGGCGTACCGGATCCGTTGCCGGTGCTGCAGAATTCCTGCCAGGTCCACTGACCATGATCATCATCGGATAGGAGCCCGCCATGCCGGCAGAGCGTTTCGTCACCCAGCTGAACGAGCAGATCGGCCACGAATTCGCTGCCCACCAGCAATATCTGGCCTGCGCGGTCCACTACGAGGACCGCACCATGCCGCAGCTGGCGGGATTCTTCTACCGGCAGGCGCTGGAGGAGCGCGGCCACGCGATGATGATGATCAAGTACCTGGTCGACCAGGGGGCGCAGGTGGTGATTCCGGGTGTCGATGCGCCGGTCACCGAGTTCGCCGACGTGGTGGCGCCGGTGCAATTGGCGCTGGAGCAGGAGAAACGGGTCACCGAGCAGATCAATCAGCTGACCAAGATCGCCCGGGACGAGTCCGACTTCGCCTCCGATCAGTTCATGCAGTGGTTCATCAAGGAGCAGGTGGAGGAGGTCGCCACGATGAGCGACCTGCTCAACGTCGTCTCCCGATCGCGGGAGAACATCGAGGCGATCGAGGACTACATCCTGCGTGAACAGAGTGGGCCGGAGAACGATCCGACGGCACCGCCGCAGGCCGGCGCCGGCGCCTGAACCGGCGCCGGGCCGGACAGAAGTCGGCTACTGGCCGTCCTGGTCGAGCAGGTCGTCGGCCTTCTCCTTGGCGGCCTCCGCGCCCTGATCGATCTTCTCGCTGTATTCGCCGCCGGTCTTCTGGTCCGCCATGTCGGCTGCCTTGTCGATGCCGTCGGCGACCTTGTCCTTGTTGTCGGAGAGCAGATCCTTCGCCTTGTCGAAGATTCCCATCGGACTTCTCCTTCGTCTGGGTCGACCGTCGCGTCGACGGCCCTGACGCTTCGCATTCTGCCGAAGATCCGGCCACAAGGCGAGAGTGTGGCGCGACCGCGGTTGGGCGCGCGGTCGTGCGGTGCGGGATCATGACCGGGTGCCGCCGCCCGAACCCGTAACACCGCCGACTCGTCCGCCCCTGGTGGTGCTGATCGGCGCGACCGCGTCCGGGAAGTCGTCGCTGGCGGTGCGGCTGGCGCAGCGGCTGGCCGGGAGCGGACGTCCGGCGGAGATCGTCAACGCCGATTCGATGCTGGTCTACCGCGGCATGGACATCGGCACGGCCAAGCCGACCCCGGCCGAACGGGGCGGCGTACCGCATCACCTGATCGACATCCTGGACGTCACCGAGACCGCATCGGTCGCGGAGTTCCAGCAGTTGGCCCGGCAGGCGATCGAGGACTGCCGGGGCCGCGGGGTGACGCCGATCCTGGTCGGCGGTTCGGCGCTGTACGTGCGGGCGATCATCGATCGGTTCGAGTTCCCCGGCACCGATCCCGCCGTCCGGAGCCGGCTGGAGGCCGAACTGGAGCGGGTGGGGCCGGACGCCCTGCATCGGCGGCTGACGGAGCAGGATCCGGACGCGGCGGCGTCCATCCTGCCCGGCAACGGACGCCGGATCGTCCGCGCCCTGGAGGTGATCGAGCTGACCGGGCGGCCGTTCAGCGCCGACCTGCCCGAACACGAGTACGCGCTGGATCCGGTGGTCCAGATCGGTCTGGCGCTGCCGCGGCCGGCGCTCGACGGGCGGATCGCCGCCCGGGTGAAGCAGATGTGGGCCGACGGCTTCGTGGACGAGGTCCGCGGTCTGATCGACTGCGGGCTTCGGGAGGGAAAGACAGCCTGCCGAGCGCTCGGCTATCGCCAGATCCTGCAGTTCCTGGACGGCGAGTTCGACGAACAGCAGGCCGAGCAGCGCACCATCACCCAGACCCGGAAGTTCGCCCGCCGGCAGGACGGCTGGTTCCGTCGCGACCGGCGAATCCACTGGCTGGACGCCGAGTCAGCCGACCTCCTCGACCGAGCCGTAGGAATGTGCTGAACGGTTGCTCTGCTGCCCGCACCAGACTGACGATCCCGGAATTCGGGGCCGCCTCGTTCCTCAGGTCAGTGTCTTCTTGAAGTACGTGGCGGATTCGGCGAAGCCGATGGCGTCATAGAAGTCGTGAGCTCGGCGTGTTGCCACCGCGATGTACTGAGCGTGGCCGACTTGCTTGGCCCAGTCCTCGAAGTCGGTCATGAGTTTGCGGCCGAGGCCGGCGCCGCGTAGGTCGGGATCGACGAAGAGTTCTTCGGCCCAAGCAATCTTGCCGTTGGCGTGGAAGGCGGGGTGGATCAGGCCGTACAGGTAGCCGCTCAGCCCGGTCGGCGCTGCGGCGACCAGCAGATATTGGTGTGGGTCGGCGAGGATCTCGGTGAGGAGGTGGTCGAACGTCTGCCGTTGCGGCGTGGCCGATGTGGCCAGCAGTTGGGCCATCCGGAAAAGTTCGTCGGCATCGTTCGGGACGGCCGGCCGCAGCTGAGGATCGGTGTGGTGCTGCATTCGCCCCATTCCACCATGGCGATCCAGCCGGGTTCGACATGTCCGGGGCGGCCTCTGGCAGGCTGACAGCCATGCCACCAGAACCGATTCGGGGTTGGGAGTTCCAGGACGCAGCGAAGGACTGGCGAGTGCTCAGCACCTCCGGTGTCGGCAGCTGGTTCGCGGCGACGTCCCATCGTGACGGTGCGGCGTTGCTTCGCCGGATCGTCGGCCTGCGTGCCGACGATCAGGTGGCCGGCAGCATGCAACCGAACGTCGATCTTCGCGGGAGCGGCGTGCAGGTCTGGATCCCGGTCCCCGACACCCGCAGATGGACCACGGCCGACCTCGCCTTGGCACAGGCCATTTCTGCGGTCGCGCGCGAGTTGGCGCTGACGCCGGATCCGTCGGTGCCCCAGAACCTGGAGTGGGGCATCGACACCGACGACAAGACGACCTTGTTGCCGTTCTGGCAAGCTCTGCTGGGATACGAGGACACCGAGTACGACGACCTGCTCGATCCGCTGCGACGCGATCCCCGTGTCTGGTTCTACCCGGCCACGCCGCGGCCGCTGCGCGATCGGATCCACTTCGATGTTTCCGTACCTGCCGAGATCGCCGAACAGCGGGTCGCTGTCGCGCGGCGCTTCGGCGGGAACGGGCACTGGGCGCCGGCAGACGGCGAAGTGCTGCTGACCGATGCCGAAGGCAACGAGGTCGACTACGTCCCAGCCGACGGTGTGGACGACGGACTCGAGACGGCCGACTGGCGACTGCCATTCGGCGGGATGGTCTTCTACCCGACGAGGAACTTCGAGCAGTCCGTCGACCTCGCCGAGGAGGTCGCAGCAGTGGCCGACGAGATCGGTCTGCCGTTGATGATCGACCTCCGCCCCGCGGGAGTCATGATCGACACGGGCAAGGATCAATGGGAGGACGCGCGATTCGGTGAGACCGCCCGCCGTGTCCAGCAGACCGCCCAGGACAAGGGTCTGACCGCTGACCCGAATCGGCTGCGGTTCGTCCAGGTCTGCATCGATGCCGTCGACATCGCGCCGGTCCGCGAATTCTGGCGGGCGGTGCTCGGCTACCGGAACGATCCGCGAGGGTTCGTCACCGACATCTACGACCCACGGCGACTCAATCGTCCGATGATCTTCCAGCAGATGGACCCCAACGACACCGCCCGGCGTGAGCAACGCAACCGGATCCATCTCGACGTGTACGTGCCCGACGACCAGGTCGCTGCCCGCAGACAGGCGGCACTCGCGGCCGGCGGCCGATACACCCGCGACGACGGCGGCACGATCGCCGATCCCGAAGGCAACGAGGTCGACATCGGCAAGGCCATCGCGGATCCGCCGACCTGATATCGCGGAGGGTCCGCGGCCGGCGACTGGCAGACTTGCCCCGAACAGGATCGACTCGTGAACAGGATCGACGCGTGAACCGGATCGACTTCGCCAAGGGGCACGGCACCGAGAACGATTTCGTGATCATCCCCGACCCCGACGGCAAGCTGACCCTGACCGCCGACCGGGTCGCGGCCATCTGCGACCGGCACGCCGGCATCGGCGCCGACGGCATCCTGCGGGTGGTGCGATCGCAGCACGTGCCCGAATGGCAGGGCGATCCCGAGCTGTGGTTCATGGACTACCGCAACGCCGACGGCTCGATCGCCGAGATGTGCGGCAACGGCGTACGCGTCTTTGCTCACTACCTGATCGAAAATGATCTTGCTGCTCCGCTGGTGATCAACATCGCGACCCGGGCCGGACTGCGCCCGACCGAGGTGCTCGGTGATGACCGGTATCGGGTCGCCATGGGGCCGGTCACGGTCGACTCCGAGCAGATCGGCGTCACGGTCGGCGGTCTGACAGCCGAAGTGGTGGCATTCCCCGTGCAGGTAGGGAATCCGCATGCGGTGGCGTTCGTGGACGACCTTGAGGAACTCGAGCTGTGGCATGCGCCCCGGTGGACGCATCAAGATCGTTTTCCGGACGGCGTGAATGTCGAGTTCGTCCGACGCCTGGGTCCGCACCACGTTTCCATGCGGGTCTTCGAACGTGGATCGGGGGAGACCCGGTCCTGCGGCACCGGCACGGTCGCGGTGGCGGCCGCGGCCGCCGTCGCAGCCGGCCAGCCCCAGCGCCCGTTGACCTATCGGGTCGATGTCCCCGGCGGCAGTGTCGAGGTGGAGTTGCGGGATCGACAGAGCTTTCTCACCGGTCCGGCGGTCATTGTCGCCGTCGGCCAACTCGATCTCGATCGGATCTGACCTGGGCCGATCCGCGGCACCGCGAACACAATCACCCGCGCACTGCAGGTCCCAGCGCTGGAACCGCCGTTCACGGCGAATGCGGGGGCGATTCCGTTCACGAAGGCCTGCGGCCGACTGACCCGGCGACTGCCAGAATGAGGCGTCCCCACCCGTCGACCGCGAGGACACCCATGGCGAACCCGTCCTTCTCGACTCCGTCGGCTGTCCCCGCACCGACCGGCCGGCTCGTCCTGCACCTGCGCGCGAAGGACGGCATCTTCGGGGTGCCGAAGAGCGCGCAGCCGCAGGCGGAGATCGACGGCAGACCGGTTGAGGTCGGCTGGGGACGCAACGACCTGCAGCTCCCGGCCGGCGACGCGCGGCTCGAACTGGCGGTCCGCAACGGCCGAACCGTCTACGGCGGCGCAGCCGGTGACCTGTCGATCACGTCCGGTCAGCAGCTCGACCTCCACTACAGCCCGCCGCTGTGGAGGAACGCCGCCGGCCGGATCGGGACCGCCGAACAGCCATTCGGCGGGAAGACCGCGATGATCGCGCTGCTGGCGTCCATCGCCGCCGTCGTGCTGGTCGTCATCGTCGTGCTGATCGTGGTGACCGTGACCACGTTCGGCAGCTGAGGTTCGGCGATCGAGGCCTAATCCGCTGGCCGTTGTTGGTGGCGCGTGACAAGCTGGGCGGCGAACGCAGGACCATCACTCATCAAGGACGATTTTCGCTTGGCTGACCACACTTCCACCGACCATTTCGACCCGTCGCCCGCGCGACCCGGTCGTGACGCCGACCTTGACGCCGAGGTCAACTACGACGGCGACCAGTTCGACCTTGCCGATCGCATCTCGCTCCGGCGGGTGGCCGGCATGTCCACCGAACTTACCGACATCACCGAGGTCGAGTATCGGCAGCTGCTGCTGGAGAGGGTGGTCCTGGTCAGCGTCTGGACCTCCGGCACGCAGACCGACGCCGAGAATGCGCTCGCCGAGCTGAAGCTGCTGGCCGAGACCGCCGGCTCGCAGGTGCTGGAAGGGTTGATCCAGCGGCGCGACCGTCCTGATCCGGCCACCTACATCGGGCGGGGCAAGGTCGCCGAGGTCCGCGAGGTGGTGGTGGCCACCGGCGCCGACACGGTGATCTGCGACGGCGAGCTGGCACCGGCTCAGCTGCGCAACCTGGAGGACAAGGTCAAGGTCAAGGTGATCGACCGGACCGCCCTGATCCTGGACATCTTCGCCCAGCACGCCAAGAGCGCCGAGGGCAAGGCCCAGGTCGAGTTGGCGCAGCTGCAATATCTCAAGCAACGACTCCGTGGCTGGGGCGGCAACCTGTCCCGGCAGGCCGGTGGACGGACCAGCGGCGGCGCCGGCATCGGCGGCCGTGGCCCCGGCGAGACCAAGCTGGAGACCGATCGACGGCGGATCAACAGCAGGATCGCGAAGCTCCGCCGCGAACTGCGGGAGATGGACTCCACCCGGGAGACCAAGCGGGCCGAGCGCCGCCGGCACGAGGTGCCGTCGGTGGCGATCGTCGGCTACACCAACGCCGGCAAGTCCTCGCTGCTGAACCGGCTGACCGGAGCCGGGGTGCTGGTCGAGGACGCGCTGTTCGCCACCCTCGACCCGACCACGCGCCGGACCCAGACCGCCGACAGCCGCGACTACACGCTGACCGACACCGTCGGCTTCGTCCGGCACCTGCCGCACGACCTGGTCGAGGCCTTCGCGTCCACGCTGGAGGAGTCGGTGCGGGCCGATCTGCTGCTGCACGTGGTGGACGGCTCGGACAAGGACCCGCAGGGACAGATCGAGGCCGTGCGTACGGTGTTGCGCGACATCGGCGCCGCTCAGGTGCCCGAGCAACTGGTGATCAACAAGGCCGATGCCGCCGACCCGGACACGCTGACCGTGTTGCGGCACCAGTTCCCGGACGCGCTGGTGGTGTCGGCCCGGACTGGCCGCGGCATCGACGAACTACGGACCCGGGTGGAGGATCGGCTGCCGCATCCCGGCGTCGAGGTCCGCGCCCTGGTGCCGTACGAGCGTGGCGACCTGATCAACCGGATCCACCGCGAGGGCGAGATCGACACCCTGGAGCACACCGAGCACGGCACCCTGGTGATCGTCCGGGTGAACGCCGGACTCGCCGCTGAGCTGGCCTCGTACCGATTGTCGGAAGGCGCCGATAGTTTGGTGCGGTGAAGCCGCAACCGACCGCTCAGGACGTTCTCGATGCCGCGGTCGCCAAGATCAACGGACAGCACCGGCCGGGACAGGCTGCGATGGCCGAGGCGATCACCGAGTCCTTCCACAGCGGCCGGCATCTGCTGGTGCAGGCCGGCACCGGCACCGGCAAGTCGCTCGGCTATCTGGCACCTGCCTTGATCGAGGTGGCCGCCGGTCGTACCGATCGGGTGGTCGTCGCCACCGCCACCCTGGCGCTGCAAGCGCAGTTGGCCAGCAAGGACATCCCAGCGGCGCTGGACGCGGTCGAAGCGGTGACCGATCGGCGGCCGACCGCGTCCATCCTGAAGGGGCGCACCAACTACGCCTGCCGGCTCCGGGTCAACGGCGGTGCCGAGAGTGCGCAGGGCTCGTTGATCGACGCCGCCGAATTGGCCGAGAGCCTGCGGGCCACGATGGCCGGTCAACCCGAGCCCGCCGACGACGCGGCGGCCGGCTCGGCGCTCGGTGTCGAGGTGCTGGCGTTGCGCGAGTGGGCCGAGACCGAGCATGAGCGGCGGGGCCTGGCCGATCGCGACGACGCCCCGTCCCACACCGAGCGGGCGTGGCAACAGGTCTCCATCCCGGTCCGTGAGTGCCTGGGCATCCAGGCCTGCCCGTTCGGCGACTCCTGCTTCGTCGAGCGGTCGCGGGAGAAGGCCCGCGCCGCCGACCTCGTGGTAACCAACCACGCGCTGCTGGCGATCGACGCCATGCACGGCCGGACCGCGCTGCCCGAGCATTCCATGATCATCATCGACGAGGCACACGAGCTGGTCTCTCGGGTCACCGGGGCGGCTTCGGCGGAGTTGCATCCGACCAGCATCGAGCGAGTCGGCCGGCGAGCGCTCAACTACCTCGAAGATGATCTTGCTCTGGACTTCCTGGAGTCGGCCGACGCGCTGCGCAACGCCCTGGACGGTGTCGTGCCGGAGCGGATCGAGGATCCGCAGTCGCCGGTGATCGACGCCGCGCAGACCATCCGGGCCGCGGCGCGCCGGGTGGTGAGCGAGCTGACCAACCGGGACAAGGACGACAACGACCGCAAGCAGGCGGCGGCCGCGGTGAAGGAGATCTTCGACGTCGCCGAGCGGATCTGCAAGCTCGACGAGCACGACGTGATCTGGGTGGCCGACTCCGATCGGACCGGTCGCGACGTCCGGGTCGCGCCGCTGACCGTGGCCGGACTGATGCGGGACCGGGTGTTCAGCGACCGGACCGTGGTGATGACCTCGGCAACTCTCAAGCTGGGCGGGGATTTCACCGGTGTCGCCGCCTCCGTCGGACTGCGTGGCAGCGAGCGTGATGATCAACCCGTCTCGTCCGATCAGCAGGCGGCATCGCGCCAGGCATCGGTCCGGGCCGGTGAGCATGCGGGTGCCCACGATGATCTTGAAGAGGGTATCGAGGATGATCTTGAGTTGGACACCGATGTTGATCAAGGTCCGGCGCCGCGGGCAGAGGGTCCGCTGACCTGGCGCGGACTCGACGTCGGCTCGCCGTTCGACTACCGTCGGCAGGGCATCATGTACGTCGCCCGCAACATGCCCCGGCCGGGCCGGGACGGGCTGAGCGAGGAGGCGATGGCCGAGATCGCCGAGTTGGTCTGGGCGGCCGGCGGGCGGACGCTCGGGCTGTTCTCCTCCCGCCGCGCGGCCGAGGCGGCGGCGGTCTACGTACGCAAACAACTGCCCAAGATGACGATCCTCTGCCAGGGGGACGCGCAGCTGTCCGACCTGACCAAGCGCTTCATCGAGAACCCGGAGGCCAGCTTGTTCGGCACCCTGTCGCTGTGGCAGGGCGTCGATGTGCCGGGCGACACCTGCCAGCTGGTGATCATCGACCGGATCCCGTTCCCGCGGCCGGACGAACCGCTGACCGTGGCGCGGCAGCGGGCGGTCACCGAGGCCGGCGGCAACGGGTTCATGTCGGTTGCCGCCACGCATGCCGCATTACTGTTGGCCCAGGGCGCCGGAAGGTTGATCCGGCGGGGGAGCGACCGAGGCGTGGTCGCGGTGCTGGACCCCCGGCTGGCCACCGCCCGCTACGGCGGCTTCCTGCGGTCCTCGATGCCGGACATGTGGCCGACCAGCGATCGCGAGCTGGTGATCGGCGCGCTGCGCCGGCTGAACTGAGCTCGTGGCAGGACTACCGCAGCCCACCGAAGAACTCGCGCAGATCCTTGATCAACAAGTCCGGCGCCTCAAGCGCGGGAAAGTGCCCGCCGCGGTCGTGGATGGTCCACCGGACAAGGTTGTGCCGGCGTTCGGCGATGGCGCGGATGGTGCTGTCGCCGGGGAAGATCGCGACGGCCGTCGGCACGCCGGAGCGTTCGGACTGCGCGCCCCACTGGCCGGATTCCTTGTACAGCAAGAAGGATGAGCCGATGGTGCCGGTGAACCAGCCGATGCTGACCTGGGTCAGCAGGGCGTCGTCGTCAATGGGCTCGTGGGCGTAGCTGTTGACGACGTCGGCGACCCAGGCCAGCTGCCCGACCGGCGAATCGTTCAGCGCGTAGGCGAGGGTCTGCGGCCGGGTGCTGTGAACGGCCGCGTACGAGCTGGTGTCGCGTCGGCTCCAGTCCTGCAGGCTCGCCAGCATTCTGCGGTCACGTTCGTCGAAGCCGCTGGCGTCCTCGCCCGGCGACGGGATGGTGATCGGGCCGTTCAGATGCACGCCGACGACGTGTTCGGCGTCGATCCGGCCGAGTTGGGTCGCGACGAAGCCACCGGCGTCTCCGCCGTGCACGCCGTAGGCCTGATATCCCAGGCGGGCCATCAGTTCCTTGATCAACTCCGCGGAGCGGCTGGTGTCGGATTCTCCGGCCCTGTGGGTCGGCCCGGAGAATCCGAAGCCCGGCAGCGTCGGGATCACCAGGTCGAACGGCAGACCCGGGACGTCGTCGGATGACGCCGGCTCGGTGAGTGGCTCGATCAGCGATCGGAAGTCGGCGAACGGCCAGCCGTGCACCAGCACCAGCGGCATTGCGTCGGGACGCGGCGACCGAAGGTGATTGAAGTGCAGTCGCCGGCCGTCGATCTCGGTGACGAACTGATCGAGGCGGTTCAGGTCGGCCTGCTGTTGCTGCCAGTCGAAGCCGGTCCGCCAACGCTCCACCAACGGCCGCAGACGACGCGCCGGAATCCCGTACGACCAGCCGGCGTCCTCCAGTTCATCCGGCCAGCGGACCGCGGCCAGCCTGGCCCGCAGGTCGGCAACGTCGGCGGCGGGGATGTCGATGCGGAAGGGTTCGATCGCCGGAGTGGTCATGATCGGCACGATACGGACACCTCCGGTCAGCCGGTGTCCGCTGTTCGGGGCAGGGAATGACCGTGAGAGGGTTGGCGATGCGCCCGCAGGACCGGCGGGCTGATCACGGCTCGGGACGGGCCGGAGCGGAAGGAAGTTGATCATGGCAGCCGATGATCTTGCTGCGGTGCTGGCCGATCGCCCGTACCCCGGGCGAGTGGTGATCGTTGCTCGGACCCCAGCCGGGCTGGCGTGTGCGTACGCCGCCACCGGCCGGAGCGAAGCGTCTCGGCAGCGCCGGATCCGGCTGACGGACGACGGCGATCTGAGAGTGGAGCCGACCGTCGGCGACGCCGACGATCCGCTGCGGCACTACCGGGCCGTCCGCCGTACCGACCGGTTCTTCGTCTTCAGCAACGGAACCCAGACCGATCCGGTGGCCGACCGGCTGGCCGCCGGTGAACCGGCCGCAGTCGCGCTGGAGGACCTGGAGTACGAGGGCGACCCGCCGATCTTCACCCCGCGCATCACCGCCGTCGTGTCCGACGACGATCAGGTCTGGCTCGGCGCGGCCCACCGTGGCTCGGCAGATCGAGCATCCTCCGACACCAGCGTGACCCGAGTCGGGGCGCTGGCGGCCGGTGAGGGCATGTTGCTGTCCACCTATCGCGGTCCGGTCGCGGACCCGATCACCAACACCGGCCCGGTGCCGATCACCAGCACTGCCGCCACCCACCGCGAACTGGCCGAACAGCTGTGGGCTGCGCTCGACACCGAACGCCGGGTGCTGGCTGCCGGCTTCGTCCCCGGTGATCATCTGGCCGATCCGGTGTTGCTCAACGCCGCGGACAGCGCAGGCTGATCGGCAATCAGTCACATCCCTCGGTGAGCTCCAGCACCGCGTCGGCCAGCCGGTCGTAGTCGTCCGGGGTGTTGTACGGCGCCGCCGCGATCCGCAAGTAGGACCGGCCGTCGTGCGACGTCACCGGCACCTGGATGCTGTACTCCTCGCTCAGGGCCCCCGAAAGTTCCCGCGCCCGGTCGCCGGCGTGACTCTCCGGCAGCGGCACCAGACGCATGGTCGCGGCCGGACGCTGCGGCAGACCCTGCAGCGAGCTGCCGAACCGCGCGGCAACCCGTTCCTGAGCCTCGGCCAGCATCGCCGCCTGGCGATCGATCTGCTGCCAGCCGCCGAGCCCGGACCAGAAGTCCAGGCCGTCGCCCGCCGACAGCCAGCCGGAGTAGTCCCAGGTGCCGGGGTAGTCGAAGCTCGCCGCATATCCGTCATTGAGCTGCCAATTCATCGTCGCCGGATAGGTCCGGTCGCGATAGCCGGCCACGGTCCACAGCACCGCGGTGCCGCGCGGCGTGTAACACCACTTGTGCAGGTTTCCCACCCAGTGGGCGACGCCGAGTCCGGCGATGTCGACAGGCAGAGTTCCCGGCACATGAGCGGCGTCGGCGAGCACCGGCGCGTCGACCGCGTTCGCGATTGCCGCGACCGGCAGCACCATCGCCGTCGGCGAGGTGATCTGATCGACGATCACCAGCCGGGTCCTCGGTCCGCACTCGCCGGCGTACGCGGCGACGATCGTCTCGTCATCGGCGCCCACCCCGAACGCGGCCGTCCGGATCGCGGCGCCGCGCCGGTCGGCCCAGTTCTGAGCCGCCATGGTGACGGCGCCGTAGCCGTGATTGCAGACCACGATCTCGTCGCCCGGCCGCAGGTCGAGTGAGCCGAAGACCGACGACACGCCCTCGGACACGTTGCGGACGAAACCGACGGCCTCGGCGTCCACCTGCAGGAAGTCGGCGACCCGATGCCGGGCCCCGGCGATCAGGCCCGGCAACTGGTGGCCGTTGAAATGATGCGGATTGCGTTCGGCCCGGTTGCGCCAGTCCTCGGCGGCACGGCGGACCGCGATCGGGGCACAGCCGAAGGCGCCGTGGTTGAGGTGCAGGACTTCCGGGTCGAGGCCGAAGACATCGAGGAGCTCACGGTTCACCGGATGATCATCCCTGGTGCTCTGCCGGCGATGTCACCGGGCTCGATCGGGTCACCGGGCACGATCGGGTCATGGGGGCCGATCAGCTGGCCTGGTCGTCGACCTTGATGTTGAACAGGACCTTGTTGCCCTCGACCGAGGTGACCTTGACGTTCACGCCGTACTTGGAGTCGCCGGCGGTCAGCGTGCAGCGCATGGTGGTGCCGACCTTGCCCTGCAGATCGCCGGGGCAGGTCACGTCGTCGGGCTTCTGGCCGACCTGCTTCTGCAGCTGGGTGCTGATCTGATTCTCGACATCGGCCTGGGAGACGGTCAGGGTGCCGCAGGCGCTCAGCAGCAACGTGGCCGCGGCAAGGCCGGCTCCAGCAATGGTGACGAGGATCTTCTTCATGGGGCGTACTCCGCTCTCGGGTTCGGGCCAGCGAGCAGACGCTACGGTTCGTACGGTTCACGGCAGCCTCCCGCGGAGGCGGCTCGGCGGGTGATCGTCGTCTCATCGATGGCCGGCGGATGGCGCGGCGAGCGGCGCTGGGCTAACCTTTGTGAGGTTTACCTAACCTAATTCACAAGGAGTCGTTGCTGTGATCAAACCCGTCCGGGCGCTGGTGGCCCTGGTGAGCGTGCTGGGACTGATCGTGTTGGCGGCCTGCCAATCCAGCGCCACTCCGCAAGCCGGCCAGTCCGCCGGGTCCGGTGGTTCCTCGGCTTTCCCGGTCACCATCCAGCACGCGTTCGGGGCGACGACGATCGAGAAGAAGCCGACCCGGGTCGTCACCTGGGGCTTCGGCAGCACCGACGCCGCGCTCGCGCTCGGCGTCGTACCGGTGGCGATCCCGCAGCAGACCTACGGCGCCGACAAGGAGGGCCTGTTGCCGTGGATCAAGCAGAAGCTGACCCAGTTGAACGCCAAGACGCCGGCGATCCTGCCCAATCCCAGCGGTTCCGACGACGTGCCGTTCGAGGAGATCACCAGGGCGCGGCCGGACCTGATCCTGGCCAACTACTCCGGTATCACCAAGCAGCAGTACGAAACGTTGAGCAAGATCGCGCCGACCGTCGCCTACCCCGACAAACCCTGGGCAACTCCGTGGCGTGACGTGGTGACCACAGTCGGCGAAGCGCTGGGCCAATCGGCAGAGGCCGAGAAGCTGGTCGCCGACACGGACCGGACGATCAAGGACAAGGCCGCCGCCTACCCTCAACTCAAGGGCAAGACCGTCGCCGCCGTCTGGGATGTCGGCGGAACCTTCTACGTCTACAAGGACAGCGATCCGCGGGTGCAGTTCCTGACCGACCTCGGGCTGGTGAATGCGCCCAGCGTCGATCGGCTCGCACCCGACGACGAGAACTTCTACTACACGTTGAGCTATGAGAAGACCAGTTCGCTGACCAGTGACGTGCTGGTCGTGTACGCCGACGACCAGAAGGGCATCGACACGTTCTTGTCCAAGCCGTACGCGAAGTCGATGCAGCAGGTGAAGGCCGGCCACGTCGCTCCGGTAGTCGGGCCGGCGTTCGTGGCCGCCGTGTCCCCGCCGACCGTGCTGTCGCTGCCGTGGGGGATCGACGGCTATCTGAAGGCGCTGTCGAAATCGGTCAACGGCTGACCCATCTGCTCGAGGGCAACGCGACCAGCCAGGTCAGAGCCGGCGCAGGACGGCGACCACCTTGCCGAGGATCGAGGCGTGATCGCCGTCGATCGGATCGTAGGCGGGGTTGTGTGGCATCAGCCAGACGTGGCCGCGGGTCCGCTTGAACGTCTTCACGGTCGCCTCGTCGTCGAGCAGCGCTGCGACGATGTCGCCGTTCTCCGCAGTCTGCTCCTTGCGGACCACCACCCAGTCGCCGTCGCAGATCGCGGCCTCGATCATGGAGTCGCCACGAACCTCGAGCAGGAAGAGTTCACCCTCGCCGACCACCTGCTTGGGTAGCGCGAACACGTCCTCGAAGCGCTCCTCGGCCAGGATCGGACCACCGGCGGCGATCCTGCCCAGCACCGGGACATGAACCGGCGCTGGGAAGGCATCGTTGATGGCCGTCTCGTCGGTCGTGCTCGCCGTGCCCGGCAGCGACCGAACCGCGGCCGAGTCCGCACCGAAGTCCTGCGGCAGGATCACCTCCATCGCCCGCGGCCGATTCGGGTCGCGACGCAGGAATCCCTTCTGCTCCAGCACCTTCAGCTGGTGGGCCACGCTGGACGAACTGGCCAGGCCGACCTCCTCGCCGAGCTCGCGAATGCTCGGCGGATAGCCGCGGGTGTCCACCGCTTCCTTGATCACCTCGAGCACCCGACGCTGTCGCGGGGTGAGCCCGCTGGCGTCGGCCGGTCCGTCCGGCAGTGGTGTCACGGTGGCATGCTGCGCCAACTCGGCCGACCGGGCCCGGGCGGCCTCGATCTGCGCCTCGACGTCGGAATTCTTCGGCCGACCACGGCGGAGCGTCTGCACCGGTGCGGGCGGAGTGGATCTCGCCCGCGCGGTGGTCTTCTTCGCTGCCGCCCTGCGGCCCGAGCTGGGAGAACTCTTCTTCGAATCGGCCATGTGCTCACCGTAGAGAAGACCGCCGACAGAATCAAACAATTGTTCGATGTGTCGCCCGGCGTGTCTCTGACCGGCGCCGCCGCAGGGCGCCTTTCGGAAGAACTGTCAGTGGCCTCTGTTGTGATCGTCACGGCTGCTTCTCCGGTCGCCGAAGAACTGTCGGAGGGCCGGTGCAGGGCAGATAACGAATGAGAACGGCTGTGCGAATGGTCTTGCGGATCGCACGGTCATGGGTTAAGAATCAAACAGACGTTCTATCGAACATGCGTTCGAGGTCAGGGGATGCAAGATGAGTGCGACAACGATCGAAACCTCAGCGGTGCGGAGCTCGGTCGACCGGCCGACCAGGGCTCGGCGGCCGCGGCCCAGCCGTGGCAGCGGTCGAGCCGGCCGTCCGGCGACCCGGTCGGTGACCGGCCTCGACGCTCCGTCGCTGCGCCGGTCGCCGGCCGGATCCGCTGAGGTTCGTGGCTGCAGCACGGCGCCTGTGCGTCGTACGGCTGTCGCCGCCGGGTCGGCCGGCTGGCGGCTGACGAGTCGGGGGATCGCGGTCGTCCTGATCACCGGGGCCGTGCTGGTGGCTGCCGCGATCACCGTGATCACCGCGACGGCGATCACGGTGACGTCGGACAACTACATTCCCTCCCAGTCCGCCCTCGGTAACCGCTGACGCGGCCGGCGGGTGCCATGCGCATCGCCGGGGTGAAGAATGGGTCTCGTGTCAGCTGCCGGTCCCAAGCATTCGAAGGCGGCCTCCGACCCAACGACGTACGGTGCCGGCTCGGTCCCGCATCCGACGGCCCGCCGGGCTCGGGGCCCGGTCGGTGTCGGCGCCTTCCTGGCCGGCGGGCTGGCCCTCAGCCTCGTCTACCGGACCACGGGGCTCGGCATTCCGTGCCCGTTCCGCGCTGTCACCGGCTGGCAATGCCCGTTGTGTGGCGCCACCAGGATGGGCGCCGAGTTGTTGCGTGGCGACCTTCCTGCCGCATTCGGCTACAACCCCGGCGTGTTCATCGCACTCGTCGTGCTGGCACTGTCCGCAGTGGCGTGGACGGTGGCTGCTGTGGGCGGACCGACGTTGCGGCTACCGCGCCGGCTCGCGGATCCGATCCACCGCGTTCCGGGCTGGTCCTGGATCTGCGTCGCCGCGGCTGCCGCGGTGCTCTACGCGGTTCTTCGCAATCTCCTCTGACCGGTTCGCGTCGCGCCGTTGGTGCCCTGCAGGCCAACGGGCCGCCCGGGCGACCGGCTCCGCTGACCGACTCGCGAAGTCCGGCACAGGACGGTTGACGTCTCCGCTGGAGCGGCCTAAGATCCATATCTAGTAGTTACACGGGTGTGTTTCCTCCACAGTTAGTGGTCGCTATCCACACGCCGTCCACATCGCCACCCACAAGTCATCCCCAGAGTTGTCCCCAGTCGGGCACCGGGTTTGTTTCAGATCCAACAGCTTGATTCCAGCTCGAACGTGGAGAGAAGGCTCGTCGTGCACTGCCCGTACTGCCGGCACACCGATACCCGGGTGCTGGATTCGAGGGTCGCCGAGGACGGCAGCAGCATTCGCCGCCGTCGTCAGTGCCCCGAGTGCGAGAGCCGGTTCACCACGATCGAGCAGATGCAACTGGCCGTGATCAAGCGCTCGGGTGTGGTCGAACCGTTCAACCGCGACAAGGTCGTCGGCGGTGTCCGGAAGGCCTGCAAGGGCCGGCCGGTGAACGAGGACGAACTCGCCAAGCTCGGCCAGGAGGTCGAGGACGCGCTCCGCGGCTCGGGCAAGCCCGAAGTGCCGGCCGACGAGGTAGGCGTAGCCATCCTCGGACCGCTGCGCAAACTCGACCAGGTCGCCTACCTGCGATTCGCCAGTGTCTACCGGCAGTTCGGTTCGGTCGACGACTTCGAGGCCGAGATCGCCATGCTCCGGGTGGAACAGGAACCGCTGGGTATCGAACCGCTGATCCCCGAGTTGGCGTCCGGCCCGGTTCGCCCGGCGTCCCGCTCGACCAAGTCGGCGCGCAGCCGGCCCAACGCCGGCAAGACGGCCGCGGTCAGCAGACCCGCGGCACCCCGGACCCGAAAGGGACCGACCTGAGCCCCGGGACGGGCTCAGGCACCTGGGGAAGGGTGCATGGGTCCGTCCCGGCCAACATCAGACATCAGCAAGACCCGAGATTCAGCAGTCCGACGAGACCTAGGCGTCCAGAGATGGGCGGACAGGGAGAGAGGCAGCCACCAATGTCCGAAACGACCCGATCGGACCAGAAGTCCCAAGCCGGTAAGGAACAGACCGGCAAGAAGCTGGCCGGCAGTGCGCAGCAGCGCGGTCTGCGGATCGAGCGCGTCTTCACCACCGAGGGCGTCCATCCGTACGACGAGGTCAGCTGGGAACCGCGAGACGTCGTCCAGACCAACTGGAAGACCGGCGAGACCGTCTTCGAGCAGAAGGGCGCGGAGTTCCCCGACTTCTGGAGCGTGAACGCCTCCACCATCGTCACCACCAAGTACTTCCGCGGCGCGGTCGGCACCGATGCCCGCGAGCACAGCCTGAAGCAGCTGATCAACCGGGTGGTGCGGACCTACCGCAAGTCCGGCGAGGAGAGCGGCTATTTCGCCACCACCGCCGACGCCGACATCTTCGAGCACGAGCTGACCTGGATGCTGCTGCACCAGTTCTTCAGCTTCAACTCGCCGGTCTGGTTCAACGTCGGCACTAACGCCCCGCAACAGGTCAGCGCCTGTTTCATCCTCAGTGTCGACGACTCGATGGACTCGATCCTGAACTGGTACAAGGAAGAGGGGTTCATCTTCAAGGGCGGCTCGGGTGCCGGTCTGAACCTGTCGAGGATCCGTTCCTCCAAGGAGCTGCTGAGCTCCGGCGGCACCGCCTCGGGTCCGGTGTCGTTCATGCGCGGTGCGGACGCGTCGGCCGGCACCATCAAGTCCGGCGGCGCCACCCGGCGAGCAGCCAAGATGGTGGTCCTCGACGTCGATCACCCCGACATCGAGGAGTTCGTCGAGACCAAGGCGCGCGAGGAGGACAAGATCCGCGCGCTGCGGGACGCCGGCTTCGACATGGATCTCGGCGGCAAGGACATCGCCTCCGTCCAGTACCAGAACGCGAACAACTCGGTCCGGGTCACCGATGAGTTCATGCGGGCGGTCGAGGACGGCGCCGAGTTCGGGCTGCGCGCCCGGCACACCGGCGAGGTGATCGAGACCGTCGACGCCCGCGAGCTGTTCGCCAAGATCGCCCAGGCCGCCTGGGAGTGCGCCGATCCCGGCCTGCAGTACGACGACACCATCAACGACTGGCACACCAACCCCGAGACCGGCCGGATCACCGCGTCCAACCCGTGCTCGGAGTACATGAGCCTGGACAACAGCTCCTGCAACCTGGCCAGCCTGAACCTGCTCAAGTTCCTGCGGGACGACGACACGTTCGACGCCGGGCTGTTCAGCAAGGCGGTCGAGCTGATCATCACCGCGATGGACATCTCGATCAGCTTCGCCGACTTCCCGACCGAGGCCATCACCAAGACCACCAAGGACTATCGGCAGCTCGGCATCGGCTACGCCAACCTGGGCGCGCTGCTGATGGCCACCGGCCACGGGTACGACTCCGAGGGCGGCCGCGCGGTCGCCGCCGCCATCACCTCGCTGATGACCGGCGTCGCCTACCGTCGATCGGCGGAGTTGGCCGCGGTGGTCGGTCCGTACGCCGGCTACGCCCGCAACGCGGACGCGCACCAACGGGTGATGCGCAAGCATCAGGCGGCGAACGACGAGCTGCGGACGCTGTCCTCCTTCGACGGCGACATCCACAAACTGGCCGGCAAGGAATGGGCACAGGTGATCAAGCTCGGCCAGCAGAACGGCTTCCGCAACGCGCAGGCCTCACTGCTGGCTCCGACCGGCACCATCGGCTTCATGATGGACTGCGACACCACCGGCATCGAGCCGGACTTCTCGCTGGTCAAGTTCAAGAAGCTGGTCGGCGGCGGTTCGATGCAGATCGTCAACCAGACCATCCCGCGGGCCCTGAAGATGCTCGGCTACACCGGTGAGACCAGCGAGGCGATCGTCGAGTACATCGCCGAGAACGGTCATGTGATCGACGCTCCCGGACTGAAACCGGAGCACTACGAGGTCTTCGACTGCGCGATGGGTCAGCGTTCCATCAAACCGATGGGCCACGTCCGGATGATGGCGGCCACCCAGCCATTCCTGTCCGGTGCGATCTCCAAGACGGTCAACCTGCCGGAGGCGGCGACCGTGGAGGACATCGCCGAGGTCTACCGCGAGGGTTGGAAGCTCGGGCTGAAGGCGCTGGCCGTCTACCGCGACAACTGCAAGGTCGGTCAGCCGCTCAGCGACGGCAAGGCCAAGTCCAAGGACACCTTGGTCGAGCCGGAGCAGAAGACCGAGGCGGTCAAGGTCGAGTACCGGCCGACCCGCAAGCGGCTGCCGAAGTCGCGGCCGAGTCGGACGACGTCCTTCTCGGTCGGCGGCGCCGAGGGCTACATGACCTCCGGTTCCTACCCGGACGACGGTCTGGGCGAGGTCTTCCTCAAACTGGGCAAGCAGGGTTCGACCCTGGCCGGCGTGATGGACGCGTTCTCGATCGCGGTCTCGATCGGGCTGCAGTACGGTGTGCCGCTGCAGACGTTCGTGGAGAAGTTCACCAACCTGAAGTTCGAGCCGGCCGGTCTGACCGACGACCCGGACGTCCGGATGGCGCAGTCGATCATGGACTACATCTTCCGTCGGCTGGCGCTGGACTACCTGACCTTCGAGCAGCGCTCGGAGCTGGGCATCTACACCGCGACCGAGCGGGCCCGTCAGGTGGAGACCGGGTCCTACCTGCCGCCCGAGCCGGAGGACGACGAGGCCAGTGAGGCCGAGTCGCTGAAGGCCGAGTCACTGAGCGCAGGGGCGAAGGCGGAACCGGTGGCGGCGCAGACCAAGGTGACCGAAGCCGAGCCGGTGGCGCCGAGCGTCGCGCCGAAGGCGGCGCACACCACCGCTGAGCTGATGGAGTCGATCTCCGGGTTGAGCGTCGACGCCCCGTTGTGCTTCACCTGCGGGACGAAGATGCGCCCGAGCGGCAGCTGCTACGTCTGTGAGGGCTGCGGCTCGACCAGCGGCTGCAGCTGAACCGCCCGCTGTGCGGTCAGGCAGCGCCGCCGGAGTTCCGCCGGCCGTCGGTGTCGTTCTCGACCAGGTGTGGCGGCCGGGAGCGAAGCCGGTCCCGTTCCAGGGCGTCGGCAAGAGCACGCCGGCGCGCCGCGAAGCGGGCCCACACGATCACGAAAAGAGCCAGCAGCACGATCCAGGCGATCGCGATACAGAGAAAAATCATCGGTGCCTCTATGCACGGGGGAGAGACAGCACTGTACGCGATCGCGCGCCCTCCGGCAGCCAGGGTGCACAGCAGCCAGTCGGTTTGCCGCGATGACCCCGGGTCTCGGTAGCCTTGGCCGGCGCCACTCGGCGCCCAGCGAAGGAGGCCGGTGACCAGCAGCGCCCGACCACACCTGCCGTTGCGGATTGCCGGCTCGGTGGTGTTGATCTTGATCTGCCTGTTGGGCGCATTGATCGCGGCCTCGGGCATCCAGCTGACCTATTACCTGCCACCGGTGAACGGGTCGGGTGGGATGGCGACCCGGCATACTACGACCTTCGGGCCGGCGATCGCGGCCACGATCACGGTGGTCATCTTCGCCCTGACCGAGATCGTCTGGCTGGTCTGGAACCTGGTCTCGGTGCCTCCGCGGTGGTTCTGGATCGGCGCCGCCCTGATCGCCGTGATCGCGATCATCGTCGGTGTCAGCGCCAACGAACTCCCGCGCCCGTCCTTCTGAGGTCGCGGATCTCCGTGGCAGGTCGAGGTCCCGCGCGCACCCGCCACCGACCGAACCGGCCGGTTCTGGCAAACTTGGCAACCGATTGCGGTGCGGGGCCGACCATGGGTCAGGATTGACTCGGCCGTCGGTCGGGCGAAGGGGAGAGACGCGTGGGCGGAGTCCTGCAGGGCTTCCTCACGATCGTGATCGTGATCGGGGTCGGCTTCCTGATCGCCCATCTGAAGATCGCCGGCGCCAACGCCCAGACCGTGCTGGCCCGGCTGGCGTTCTTCGTGGCCAGCCCGGCGCTGATGGTCACGGTGCTGTCCGAGACCGACGTCCGGCAGATCTTCTCCACCAACCTGATCGCCTCGATCAGCTGCGTTGCGGTCAGTGCGACCCTGTACGTACTGGCCGCCCGGCTGATCTTCCGACGCAGCGCCCCCGACACCGTGATCGGCACCTTCTGCTCCGCGTACGTCAACGCCGGCAATCTCGGTCTGCCGATGGCCGCGTACGTGTTGGGCAGCGCCTCCTGGATCGTGCCGATGTTGCTGACGCAGATGATCTTGCTGCAACCGCTGGGGCTGGCGATCCTCGACCTGACCACCAACGCTCAGGCCACCGGCCGCGCTCGCTGGCTCCGGCTGATCAGCCAGCCGTTCCGCAACCCGCTGATGATCGGGTCACTGGTCGGGCTGCTGCTGTCGATCTTCTCAGTCCAGTTGCCGCGCTGGGTCAACGACCCGCTGCACATGATCGGCGACATGGCGGTGCCGGCGATGCTGATCGCGTACGGGATCTCGCTGCGGCTCGGCCCGTTGCCCGGACGTGGGGAGCCGAAGGTCCAGATCGGCTACATCGTGCTGCTCAAGCTGATCGTCCAGCCGCTGGTCGGCTACCTGATGGCCGAGTTCGTGCTGGGTCTGCCGGCCGAGGCGGTGCTCGCGGTCACCGTGGTCGCCGCGCTGCCGACCGCCCAGAACGTCTTCACCCATGCGGTTCGTTACGACCGCGGCGTGATCCTGGCGCGGGATTCGATCTTCGTCACCACCGTGCTGTCGCTGCCGGTGCTGGTGGGCATCGCCGCCCTCCTGTCCCCGTGACAGCGGCCCCGAATTGTCAGCGGAGGAGTCGACATGGCGGGCTATCCGGGCGGGCGGATCGGCCGACCGAACTCGTGTTTGGTTGGGAAACGAACGCGGGTATGGGCCGGGACTCTGGTCGAACTCGTCACCGGTTGGGAAACGTACAAAGCCGGTGCCGACGGCCCCGACCGAATCCGACTCCGGTTGGAACCTGAACGCGCACCACGGGACAGGGCGGGTACGGCTCCGAACGGTCAGCGAGGTCCGGGGTGGCAGAAGTTGATCAGCGCAGCAGCCAGCACAGCCGGATCGGGTAGTTGCCGGCGGCGTCGGGATCGCCGTAGACCTCCCAGTGGGTATCCGACCGGATCTCGCCGTGTTCGGTGCACCACTGGGTCAGCGCTTGATAGGCGTCGTCCAGACTCGCCGGGCCACCGAGGTGCAGTACGGTAGCCGCCCGCCCGGCCGGCAGTTCGGACCCGACGAGGCGACCCTCCGGTTCGACCGCCGCGGGCACCTCGACGCCGGCCGCGATCTCGACGCCGACCTCGACCTCGACGTCGTCCTCGTCCGACTCCGGCAGGAGGTGATAGATCATCACGTTGTGGCCCGGACTGATCTCGGGCCGGGACCGCAGATAGGCCCAGACCTGGTCGAGCATCGACTTCCAGTCGAACGCGCTCCAGGTGGTCCGCTCGCGCACCACGGCACAGGGGGACGGAGCGGCGGATACGACCTCAACCCGATAGTCAACCATGAGCGCCGAACCTAGCAGCTGCGACTGATCTGAGATCCTCCGGTGACGATCCGGTTACCGGCCTTGACGCCGGGCGGCGTCTGGTCCAAGCTCTGTTCATCTGGGAACTTTCCAGACCATTCCTGGTTCGGCGGGCTGCCGTGCCCCGGGTGCTCCCGACGGAGGGACGATCGGTGCGAGTTGGCGGTCCGCGCGCGCTCCGCGCGATGAACGATCGTGCCGCGCTGCATGCCCTGGTCCGGCGGGGGCCGATGTCCAGAATCGAACTGGAGCAGGAGATCGGGCTGTCCAAGCCGGCCGCCGCCGAGTTGTTGCGGCGGCTGGAGGAAGCCGAGCTGGTCCGCCAGGACGGCCACCGGACCAGTCCCGGCCCGGGCCCCAACGCCCGCCTGTGGACCGTCAACGAGCAGGCCGGCCACGCGGTCGGTGCCGACATCACCGCGACCGGTTTCGACGTCGCCGTCGCCAACCTGGCCGGCACGGTGATCGGCGAGCGCAGGATCGCCAGCCGGGGAACCGGCCCGGATCCGCTGCCGGCGCTACGCCGCGCGGTGGTGGACGCCGGCCGCGCCGCCGGCCTGCGACTAGCGGACCTCGGGCACGCGGTCGTCGGCATCTCCGGCTCCATCGACCCGGTGACCGGCCGGCTCGGCTACGCCGACCACATGCCGCGGTGGTTGGGCTTCGACGTGCCCGCCCGGCTGACCGAGGCGCTGGGGATCACCGTGACGGTGGAGAACGACGTCAATCTGGTGGCCGTGGACGAATTGCTGCACGGCTGTGCCCGCGGCTATCGCGACGCGGTGCTGGTCTGGATGAGTCGTGGGGTGGCGGCGGCGGTGATCATCGACGGCCGGCTGCATCGCGGTTCCCGCGGCGGGGCCGGCGAGATCGACCGCGCTCCGATCGATCCCGACGGCCACCAGCTGTCCGACCTGATCGACGCCCGGGGCGTGCTCGCGCTGGCGCAACGACACGGCATCGGCGCCAGCCGGGCCTCGACGGCGGTTCGCCGAGCGGTCGCCGCGTCGGCCGTACGCGGCAGCTCGCCCGGAGATCCTGAGGGATTTCTGGGTGATCTTGCCACCCGAATTGCCCGATCAGTGGTGATCGGAGTGTCCTTGCTCGATCCGCAGTTGGTGATCTTGGCCGGCGACATCGGTGTCGCCGGGGGAGACCGGCTGGCGGACCGGGTGGCTGATCGCCTCCATCGGATGGTGGCTCATCGGCCTGAGGTCAGGCCTGGCACAGGTCGTGATCATGCGGTCCGGCACGGCGCAGTCGATGCCGCGGTCCGGCAATTACAGGAAGCAGTCTTCGGATGATCCGGCAGCCGGCCAACAGATGGCGGGCTCTCGCCAACGGGAGGAAATGATCATGAAGCGAAGCGCGCTGATCGTGGTGTTGCTCGCCATACTCGGGCTGATCGCCGGCTGTTCCGGCGGCGGCTCGTCAGGATCCGGAACCAACGGGTCGAAGTCGACATCGTTGACCATCGCCAACGTCGGCGGTACAACCTGGACCTGTGGGTTCAACCCGTTCAACCCGTCGGTGAGCGGGTTGAGCATCGGGTTCGTGTACGAGCCGTTGGTCTACGTCAATCCCTTGCAGAACTCGAAAGAGACCCCGATGATCGCCGAATCGTCGAAGTGGAGTTCGGACAAGAAAACGCTCACCTTCACCATCCGCGACGGCATCAAGTGGAGCGACGGCAAGCCGTTGACCGCCGACGACGTCGCCTTCACCTTCAACCTGCTGAAGGCCAACAAGGGCTTGGATCTCAACGCCCTCTGGTCATCGGGTCTGCAGTCGGTCGAGGCCAGCGGCAACACCGTGACGATGAAGTTCTCCACCCCGTCGCAGCCGTACTTCTACTACATCGCCGACCAGACCCCGATCGTGCCGAAGCACATCTGGAGCACCGGCGAGGCGGCCAAGAATCCGGTTCAGTTCACCGACGCCAAGCCGATCGGCAGCGGACCGTACACGGTCTCGGACTGCAAGCCGCAGAATGTGCGCTACCAGGCCAACGCGAACTTCTGGCAGAAGGGCAAGCCGGCGATCAAGACGATCAACTATCCGGCCTATACCGACAACAGCCCGGCCAACCTCGACCTGGCGACCGGCAAGGCGCAGTGGGGCGGCCAGTACATTCCCAACGTCGACAAGTACTACGTCGACCGGGACAAGACCGACAAC
Organism: Microlunatus elymi; assembly: GCF_007362775.1. Taxonomy (NCBI): domain Bacteria; kingdom Bacillati; phylum Actinomycetota; class Actinomycetes; order Propionibacteriales; family Propionibacteriaceae; genus Microlunatus; species Microlunatus elymi. The sequence continues at coordinate 3,480,619 of NZ_CP041692.1, read as the reverse complement.
CATTACTGGTACCCGCCGGTGGCCAACGTGCAGATCTTCCTGAACCTCAAGCAGGGCCCAACCGCCGACCTGGCCGTGCGACAGGCGTTGGCCTACGCGATCGACAAGGACCAGGTGTCCAAGATCGGCGTCGGCGGCCAGCTGCCGTCGTCCAACCAGGCGGGCATCGTGCTGCCGACCTTCAAGGACTGGTACGACCAGGCGGCAGCCGACAAGTACGGCTACAAGCAGGATCCGGCGAAGGTGAAGCAGTACCTGGCCAAGGCCGGCTACTCCACCGCCAAGCCGCTCAACCTGTCCATCATCAGCGTCTCCGGCTACACCGACTGGGAGGCGGAGTTGCAGGAGATCAAGCATCAGCTGCAACCCCTGGGCATCAACCTGGACGTGCAGAACATCGCCGGCCAGACCTACGACAACAAGCTGTACAAGGGCGACTTCCAGCTGGCGTACGGATCGCAGACCGGTGGCCCGGCGCCGTACTACGAGTTGCGGCAGAACCTGTACAGCGGCAACACCGCGCCGATCGGGCAGAACGCGTCCAGCAACTATTCCCGCTACTCCAGCAAGAAGACCGATGCGCTCTTCAACGAGTATCCGGGGGCCGACGATCAGCGGCAGCACGCGATCGTCAATGATCTGCAGGGTGTGATGCTGGCCGACGTGCCGACCATCCCCGTGCTGGAGAGCGTGAGCTGGTTCCAGTACAACACCAAGGAGATCACCGGCTGGCCGACCGAGCAGGACCAGTACGCCCTGCCGGCACCGTACGCGGTGCCCGACAACGAGCAGGTGTTGTTGCACCTGAAGCCGAAGGGCTGAGTGACGGCAGCATGATCAACACGTACGGCATCGGGAGTGGCTGATGCGGTTCATAGTGCGCAGGCTGGGGTTCTTCCTGATCACCCTCTGGGTGGCGTTGACGCTGAACTTCTTCATCCCGCGGCTGATGCCGGGGAATCCCGCCCAGGCGATGATGGCGCGGTACAAGGGCCGGATCAATCCGGACGCGTTGAAGGCGTTGGAGGTCGCCTTCGGTCTGGACACCCAGAAGCCGCTCCTGGTGCAGTACGTGGAATATCTCGGTAACACCGTGACCGGACACTTCGGGGTGTCGTTGACGTTCTTCCCGCAGCCGGTCAGTGAGGTCGTCGCCCAGGCGCTGCCGTGGACCCTCGGACTGGTCGGCGTCACCACGGTGATCGCCTTCCTGCTCGGGACCGGGATCGGGATGATCAGCGGCTGGCGACGCAACGGCATCGCGGACAGCGTGCTGCCGCCGGTGTTCGTGATCACCTCGGCGCTGCCGTACTTCTGGGTCGGACTGATCTTGATCATGGTGTTCTCGCTCGGTACGAACGGAGCGTTGCCGAGCGACGGCGGTTACGACCAGACTCTCAACCCTGGTTGGAACGCGGAGTTCATCATCGACGTGATCAAACATGCGATCCTGCCGTCGCTGAGCATCTTGATCATCTCCATCGGCGGCTGGATCCTGACCATGCGCAACAACGTGGTGACCACGGTCGCCGAGGACTACATCCGGATGGCCCGGGCCAAGGGCATCGCGGATCGCAAGATCATGATCAACTACGCCGCCCGGAACGCGGTGTTGCCCAATCTGGCCGGATTCGCGATCTCGCTGGGCTTCGTGGTCAGCGGCGCGATCCTGGTCGAGTTCACCTTCAACTACCCGGGGGTCGGTTACATGCTGCTGAGCGCGGTGACCAACGAGGACTATCCGCTGATGCAGGCACTGTTCGTGTTGATCACGGTGACCGTGCTGGTGGCGGTGTTGATCAGCGACTTCCTCACCGCCTTGCTCGATCCCCGCGTCCGGTCCGCGAGCTGAAACGGAGACGTGATGAGTGCTGTCACCGCAACCGCTGCCGAGACCGCGGTCGAGGCCCCGGCCACCCGGATCCGTCCCGGCGCCGGCGTTCTGCGTGCCGTCGTGGGCAACAAGAAGGCGCTGGCCGGGGCGATCATGCTGGCGATCTTCGTGATCGCCGCCATCGTGCCGCAACTGTTCACCACCATCCACAATCCCAACCAGCAGTTCGCCCAGATGCTGCCGCCCGGATCGGGACATCTGCTCGGCACCAACGCCTTCGGCCAGGACATCTGGACCCAACTGGTCTACGGCACCCGGCAGTCCCTGTTCGTCTGCGTGATGGTCGGAGTGCTGGCCAGTGTGGTGTCGATCATCATCGGCGTCTCCGCGGCCTATCTGGGCGGTCTGGGCGAGGACCTGCTGTCCTTGCTCACCGACGTCTTCCTGGTCATCCCGGCCCTGCCGTTGATCATCGTGATCGCCGCCTACGCCGGCGGAGGCAAGATGCCGGTGCTGATCGGAGTCCTGGTGATCACCGGGTGGTCGTACGGGGCCCGGCAGTTGCGGGCGCAGGCGATGTCTTTGCGGAATAGGGATTTCCTGGAGTCGGCGCGGGTTCGGGGTGAGCGGGCCTCGTACGTGATCGTGTTCGAGATCCTGCCGACGATGGTGTCGCTGATCGCGGCGAACTTCCTCGGCATCGCGCTGTACGCACTGCTGACTGAGGCAGGACTGCAGTTCATCGGACTGGGCAACTCGTCGGCGAACAGCTGGGGAACGATGCTGCACTGGGCGCAGACCAACGAGGCGTTGCAGACCGGACAGCAGTGGTGGGTGATCGCGCCCGGTCTGGCGATCGGTCTGCTCGGCGCATCCTTTGCGCTGCTGAACTACGCCTTCGACGAGATCGGCAATCCGGCGCTTCGACCGGTGCGGCGGAGGAAGGTGCGCCGGTGAGCAAGCTACTGCAGGTGACCGGTCTGTCGGTCACCTACGACACGTCGTCCGGGCCGGTGACCGCTGTTGATCAGGTCGATCTCGATGTGCAGTCAGGTGAGTTCGTGGGCATCGTCGGTGAGTCCGGCTGCGGCAAGTCGACGTTGCTGTTCGCGATCGCGCAGTTGCTGACCCCGCCGGCGTCGGTGGCCGGGGGAGAGGTGATCTTCCGCGGTCAGAACATGGTCGCGATGAACGCCGGCGAGTTGGCCCCAATTCGGTGGCGGAACATGTCGGTGGTGATGCAGAGCGCGATGAATGCGCTCAACCCGGTCAAACGGATCCGAGCTCAGTACGCGGACGCGATGAAGGCGCACGGAATCCGTTCCAAGATCGAGATCAGGCAGCGGTCGGAGGAGGTGCTGGAGCTGGTCGGCATCGACCGGGTGCACCTGAACAGTTTCCCGCATCAGTTGTCCGGCGGCATGCGGCAGCGCGCGATGATCGCGATGGCGTTGCTGTTCACGCCGGAGTTGGTGATCATGGACGAGCCGACCTCGGCGCTGGACGTGGTGGCGCAGCGTTCCTTGATGTTGCAGATCAAGGAACTCCAGCAGCAGTTGGGATTTGCGGTGATCTTCGTGACCCACGACATGAGCCTGGTCAGTCACTTCTCCGACCGGTTGATGGTGATGTACGCGGCCCAGGAGATGGAGTACGGGCCGACCCGGCAGGTCTTCGACTCGCCGGCCCACCCCTACAGCCGCGGCCTGCTGGATGCCTTCCCCCAGATCAGGGGACCGCGGGTCCCGCTGCAGGGGATCCCGGGGGCGCCGCCGAACCTGACCGCGATGCCGCCGGGCTGCCGGTTCGAACCGCGCTGTCCGCTCCGCTTCGACGCCTGCGCGGTGACCCAACCGGCGCTCTACCAGGTGGCCGACGTCCAGGCTCGATGTCTGTTGCACGACCCGGATCACCGGGACAAGGCCGAGTTGGGGAGGGACCGATGACCGCGCCGCTGTTGGAGGCTCGCGGACTGACCCGGGTCTTCCGCGTCGGCGGACTGCGCAACCGCCACCAGTTGCATGCCGTGGACGAGGCCGACTTCGCGATCAATGCCGGCGAGATCGTCGCCCTGGTTGGGGAAAGCGGCAGCGGCAAGAGCACCATCGCCCGGCTGCTGGCCAGGGTCTATCCGCCGAGCCGCGGTGAGATCATGTTCGACGGCAGGCCGTTGTCCGGGCTGCGGACGCGTGCCGAGGTGCTGAGCTACCGCGCCGCGGTGCCGATGGTCTTCCAGGATCCGTTCAGCTCACTGAACCCCGCCTACACGGTGGCGCACGGGATCGTCCGCGGGCTCAAGTTGCATCGGCCGGACGTGGCCGCCAAGGATCGTCAGGACGAGGCGGAACGGGTGCTGACCGCGGTCGGGTTGTCGCCGGCCTCGCAGGTGGTCGGCCGCTACCCGTACGAGTTGTCCGGCGGGCAGCGGCAGCGGATCGGGTTCGCGCAGGCGCTGGCCTATCGGCCGCAGGTGATCCTGGCGGACGAACCGGTGTCGATGCTGGACATCTCGATCCGGATCGGGCTGCTCAACGTGATGACCTCGCTGCGGGACGAGCAGGGCGTCTCGCTGCTCTACATCACCCATGACATCGCCAGCGCCCGCTACGTCGCCGACCGGATGATGGTGATGTACGCCGGTCGGATCGTCGAGTCCGGACCGGTCGAGGACGTGCTGGGCGCGCCCCGGCATCCGTACACACAGTTGTTGGTGGCCGCCGTGCCCGACCCGCGGGCCGAACTCGCGGTGACCGCCGAGATGGCCAAGGGTGAACCGCCGAAGGTGATCGATCCCAAGCCTGGGTGTCGGTTCGCCGATCGCTGCCCGCTGGCCCGCGACGTCTGTCGGACCACCACGCCGCCGCTGCTGGAGCTGGCCCCCGGGATCGAGGTCGCCTGCCATGTCGCCGCCGAGGAGGCCGGCCGCGGCGCCGACTCGATGATCCCTGCCGGCCGGAATTCCTAGAGGGTGCGGGCCCAGGCGAGATCGGCGGCGGCCAGGTCGGCAGCCTCGTCCGGTGTGGTGTCGGTGTACTGCGCGGTCAGGCAGACCGGGCCGTCGTAGTTGATCGTCCGCAGCAGATCGATGATCTCGGGCCAGTCGGCCAGTCCTTGATCACCGGGACCGAACCAGGTCCGGAACCGGGCCGGCTGTTGATCATCGATCGGTCGGTGGACGGCGTTCTTCAGGTTGACCAAGCCGAGCCGATCACCGCACTGCTCCAACGTGTACGCGGGATCCTCGCCGGCCAGCGCGTCGTGGCCGGCATCCCAGATCAGACAGAATTCCGGCGGCAGATCACGGATCAGTTCGCACACCCCGAGGACCGTGCTGACGAAGGCGCCATGGTGCGGCTGGATGCCGATCCGGATCCCGGTGCGCTCGCACTCGGGAGCCAGACGTTCGAGATCACCGCGGAGCCTGCGTACCGAGGCCCGGTAGCCGTCATCGCCGATCGGCGCCATGATCCTGATCATCGGCACGCCTGCCGCGGCGCAGGCGTCGAGAACGGCCGGCGTCGGATCGGACGCGATGCTGATCGGTTCGATTCCCAACCCACGCAGGGTTTTCGCGAACTCGGGCAGTCGATCCTCGGCGTGTTCCGGGGTGACGAAGGCGCCCGGCCGGACCGGCAACTCGACCGCGTTGAAGCCGAGCCGGCCGACCAGCGCTGCCAACGGCGCGGCGGCCAGCTCCGCCCACGGTTTGCTGAACACGGCCCAGGTCCGGTCGAGCGTTGTGCTCACGTCGTCCATCCGATCGGTGATCATCGTGCCGTGCCCCGGATCCGTTCTTCGTCCACCTCGACGCCCAACCCGGGGCCGGTGGGCACCGTCGCGACGGAATCGCGGATGGTGAGGCCGTCGACGAAAAGGTGGTCCAGCAACTCCGGCCCGTTGAGTTCGGCCGGCAGCGCGAGATCCATGGCAGAGAAGAGATGCAGGGCCGCGGCGAAGCCGACACCACAGTCGGTGAGCCCGCTGGCCAGCAGCTCGATGCCGTGCGCCTGGGCGACCGCCGCGGTGCGCTGAGCCTGCCGCAGGCCGCCGGACTTGCACACCTTGATCACCGCCAGGTCGGCGCCGCCGAGCACGGCGGTCCGGGCCAGGTCGGCTGCGCTGAAACTGCCCTCGTCGATGGCCAGCGGCAGCTCGAGATCGGCACGCAGCCGCTGCATCCCGGCCCAGTCGGTGCTCGGCACCGGCTGCTCGATGCAGAACAGCCCCGGCACATCTCGTACCGCGGCCAGTAGTTGACGCAGCGCCGCCGGCCGGTAGGACTGGTTCGCGTCCAACCAGATCGGCTTGCCCGCGGCGACGTCCGCCGCGGCCCGGACTGCGGCTGCATCGGCGTCGGCCTGCCCGGAGATCTTGATCTTGTACGCGTGGTAGGCAGCGCTCTCGGTGACCCGTTCGGCCACCCGCTCCGGCTCGTCGACGCCGACCGCACTGCACAAAGCGATCTCGTCGGTGCACCGGCCACCGAGGAGTTGATGCACCGGCAACCCGACCGCCCGACCGGCGGCATCGTGCATCGCGATGTCCAGCGCGGCCCGGGCGAACGGGAACCCGTTGGACACCGAGGGACTGAGCGCCTTGGCCGCGCGACGGTGAAACAGCTCGACGTCGTACGGCGACAGTCCGATCAGCAGCGGCGCGAGATGCTTCTCGATCACCACCATGATCGTTTCCGGCGTCTCGTAGCTCCAGCTGGGCAGCGCGCGCTGCTCGCCCCAGCCGACCACGCCGTCGGAGGTGGTGAGCTTGACGAAGATCACGTCGCCGGTGTGGGTGCGATCGCCGACAGCGCCGCTGCCGAGGACGAACTTGTGCCGGAAGGGCACGGGCACGCAGAAGACCTCTAGCCGGTCGATCACCGAACCGTTGCCGGTCGAAGGAGCAGTGGGCATGATCAGCTCCTCAGGCGGTGATCGACAGCTTGGCCGGGTCGACCCAACTAGGCCCGCGCCGATCGTGCTCGAGGAAGTCGATCACGTCGTCCAGCACGTAGCGGACCAGCGCCCGGTGACCGTCGACCGAGTCGCCGGCGATGTGTGGGGTGAGCAGCAGATTTCCGTTGCCCAGTACGGATTCGGGCAACTCGGGCGGCTCCGACGGATACACGTCCAGAGCGGCCTGCAGCCGCCCGGTCGCGGTCTCGTTGATCAACGCTGCGGTGTCGACTGCGGCTGCGCGGGAGGAGTTGATCACGATCCCGCCGTCGGGAATTCGGCTGATCAGGTCGGCGGTGATCAGGCCCTCGGTGGCCGGCGTCGCCGGCACGTGCACCGACAGCACCGAGCAACCGACCACCTGTTCCAGCGAGACGCTTCGTACGCCCAACTGTGCGGCCTGCTCGGCCGACAGGTACGGGTCGTACACCCAGATCTCGACCCCGAACGGCCGGAGCAACTCGATGAAGGCGCGCGCGGTGGACGATGCGCCGACGATGCCGACGGTCAGCCCGCGCAGCTCACGGCCGCGGAACGAGTCGGTCTTCCAGCCACCGTGCCGGACCCAGTCGTCGTACTCGGGAAGGCGGCGCAGCAGCGTGAGCAACGCGGTCAGGCAGTATTCGCCCACCGACCAGGCGATCCGCGGTGCTGCCGAGAAGATGCTGATCTTGTCCAGCGACTCGGCCGGGACCAGGTTTTTGATCGTGCCGGCGGCGTGGGCCACCACGGTCGGACCGCCGTTGCCCGCACCGAGCAGATCGGCCGGGAGTGGCGGCGTACCCCAACTCGTCAGCACCACGTCCTGGCCGGCCAGGCGTTCGCGGAGCAGAGCTTGATCGAGTTGCTCGTGATCATCCAGCCACTGCGCGTCGAAGCGCGAGTTGATCATGGACCGGGTCTCGGGGTCGCACACATCCGCGGCACGAGACGCCGTCAGAGCCATCAGCAGTCGGGTCACGGAACCGAACGGTACGCAATCAACCCGATACTCGTCCAAGCCCGATCCGGCATCGGCCGATACCGTGACGGCATGGAGTATTCGCTGGCTCAGCTTCGCGGCTTCGTCGCGGTCGCCGACGAGTTGCATTTCGGCAGGGCTGCCGGGCGGCTGCAGATGACCCAGCCGCCGCTGACCCGGCAGATCCAGGCGCTGGAGCGGAGCATCGGAGTCCGCCTGCTCGACCGGGATCGGGAGGTCAGGTTGACGCCGGCCGGGGCCGCGTTCCTGGTCGACGCCCGCCGGCTGCTCGCGTTGGCCGAGGCGGCGCCGGAATCGGCCCGCCGGGCGGCGGCCGGTGAGGTCGGCACGCTGCGGCTCGGCTTCACCGCGATCGGTGCCTACGCGGTGCTCGGTCCGATGCTGTCGCTGATTCATGATCAACTTCCCGGGGTGGAGGTCGATCTGCAGGAGTTGGTCAGCGAGGAGCAGTTCAACGCCCTGGGGAGTGGCCGACTCGATCTCTGCCTGGTTCGGCCACCGGTACCGGACGGGCTGTCCGCGCTGCCGGTGCACGCCGAGGAGCTGGTACTGGCCGCCCCCGTCGCTCATGAACTGGCCGCCGGCGACGAACCGGTCCGGCTGGTGGACGTGTCCGCCGACTACATCGGCTACTCGCCGGAAGGGTCTCGCTACCTGTACGACGTCTGCGCCGCGCTGATCGCGGTGCAGGACTTCCTCGGTGCCGAGATCGCATCCCAGTTCCCGACCATGCTGGCGCTGGTCCGGGCCGGCCGCGGGGTCGCCCTGATCCCGCGGTCGTGTACCGCGATGCGGATCGACGGGGTGGTCTATCGCGAGCTGGACGCCGCGGACACCCGGACGGTGCGGCTGGAGGCCTGCTGGAATCCGCAGTCGCAGGACCCGGTGCTGGCCCGGGTCCTCCCGCTGCTGTCGGAGGACTGCTTCAGCGCCGGCGTACTCAGTGCCCGGCGTCGTCCGGGGCCTCGGTCGAGGCGCGGTAGACGATCTGCGGCGCCGCGTTGAAGCCGGTCCGGTAGCCGCGGACCTGTGCCAGCACGGGATCGGCACCGGTGGTGACGATCTCCACCGCCGAGGCCTGCAACTCGTCGAAGGCGTGCAGCCGCTTGTTGCCGATGGTCAGGCCGTCGGCCAGCGTCCGATCGCCGGCCTGGACCCGATGCGCCCGGACCCGCTGGCCGTTGCGGTAATCCTCGACCAGCTCCAGATGATCAAGGACGGCCGGCTCGGTGAAGTCGGCTCGCCAGGTCACCGAGTCGCCATCGGAGTCGATCTTGGTCACCGTCGCTTCGATCGGCTCGGCGAATCGCTGGTCCAGCTCGGATCGCCACTGACGCAGGCGTTCGACGTCGGCATCCGGGATCAAGCCACGGTTGTCCGGCGGCAGGTTGAGCAGCAGGTTGGCGCCCATCCCGACCGAGCGATAGTAGATGCCGAGAAGATGATCAAGAGACTTCGGTTGATCACGGTCGGCCCAGAACCAGCCCTTGCGGATCGACACGTCGCATTCCGGCGGCAGGTAGAGGGCCTCGGCCAGTTGGGTCGAGTAGGTCGTGTACTGGCTGAAGTCGGTCTCGGCCACCACATAGTTGACCGGATCGGCCGCGAGCCCGTCCTCGTTGCCGACCCAGCGGATCGTCGGCGCACCCATGTTGAAGATCATCGCGTCCGGCTGGGTTTCCTTGATCACCTCGCCGATGCCGACCCAGTCGTACTCCCGGCCCTGCGATCCGGCGCCGTCGAACCAGAGCTCGGTCAACTTGCCGTACCGAGTGCACAGCTCGCGAAGTTGATCTTGATAGAACCGGTCGTAGGCGGGCTTGTCCGGATAGCACGCGGCGTTGCGATCCCACGGGGACAGGTAGAGACCAAGATCAAGTCCGTACTCCTCGGCCGCGGCGGCGACCTCGGCGACCACGTCGCCCTGGCCGTCGCGCCACGGTGAGGAGGCGACCGAGTAGTCGGTGGTCTCGGTGGGCCAGAGGCAGAAGCCGTCATGGTGTTTGGCGGTCAGCACGACATAGCGGGCGCCGGCGTCGGCGGCGGTGGCGACCCATTGCCGGGCGTCGAGATCGGTCGGGTTGAAGCTGCTGGCCGGCAGCGTGCCGTCGCTCCATTCCAGCGCGGCGAACGTGTTCACGCCGAAGTGGAAGAAGACGCCGAGCTCCTGGCGCTGCCAGGCGAGTTGGCCCGGAGTCGGCGGGATCATCGGAAGCTGGTCGGCCACGCGGGTTTCGTTGGGCATGGCACGGAAGGCTAGCAAGACCTCCGATGTTTGCCCCAACAGGCTGATCGGGTGGGCGGGGTGGACCGGTGGCCGACGGAATAGGGTCGTCGCAGGAAGTCGACACGACGGGAGAGATGATGGCGGAGTTGCCGGACGAGTTTCCCCTGCCCGGGCTGCCCGAACAGGTGCAGATCTACGAGGTCGGCCCGCGGGACGGCCTGCAGGCGGAGAAGGAGATCGTCGACACCCGGACCAAGATCGAATTCATCCGAGGACTTCGCCAGACCGGTTTGACGGCCATCGAAGCGACCAGCTTCGTCTCGCCCCGCTGGGTGCCGCAACTGGCCGACGCGGCCGAGGTGCTGGCCGGGATCGGTTCGGCCGACGGGATCCGGCATCCGGTGCTGGTGCCGAATCAGATCGGGATGGACCGCGCGCTGGCCGCCGGGGCCACCGAGATCGCGATCTTCGTCAGTGCCACCGAACGATTCGCCCACGAGAACCTGGACACCACCGTCGACGGTGCGATCGAATTGGCCGCGCCGGTGGTCCGGCAAGCCGCCGAGGCCGGCATCGGCGTACGCGGTTATGTCTCGATGTGCTTCGGCGACCCGTGGGAAGGGCGGGTGCCGATCGGTCAGGTCCTCGACGTCGTACGCCGCCTCGCCGATCTGGGTTGCCGGACGATCAGCCTCGGCGACACCATCGGGGTGGCGACGCCCGGCCATGTCCAGGCCCTGCTCGAGGCGATCGGCGGCACCGGGATCGGGATGGACCGGCTGGCGTTGCACTTCCACGACACCTACGGTCAGGCGCTGGCCAACGTGCTCAGCGGTCTGCGCTGCGGCGTCACCGAGTACGACGCCTCGGCCGGCGGCATCGGCGGCTGCCCGTTCGCCCGCTCGGCCACCGGCAACCTGGCCACCGAGGACCTGGTCTGGATGCTGAACGGTCTGGGCATCGAGCACGGGATCGATCTGGACCGGCTGGTGCAACTGAGTGGCTGGATGGCCGGCAAGCTCGGCCGCCCCTCACCGTCCCGGGTCGTCACCGCGCTCTACCAGGAGGCTGCTGCCGACCAGCTGTTCTGATCAGGTCGGCTACGGCTGTTTCGAGCAGGTCGACACCGGCCTCGTACATGCCTTAGGTTCGTGGCTGAGGACGGCCGAGGTTGAGAGTGAGCGATGGAATCTACTGGCTACGAGGGTTTCGACATCGATCGCAGCACCGCGCAGGCGTGGGCAGAGTTCCAGATGCGGCTCAGTGAGGTCGTCTCCGTGATCGACGACTCGGGTGACCTGGTCATCGGCACCGAGTCCGAACCGGCGGCCGAAGGCGGCCCGTTCGTCTCCTTCACCGCGCCGGCCCGCGACACGATCCGCTCCGAGGCCGCCAGCAACGCGGTGCTGGCCGACGCGTTCCAGCTCGGCCAGGGTGAACTGACCACGATGGAGCGGGCCGGCTGGCACGCGCCGACCGCCGAGCCGGACAACGGCACCGCGCCGACGGCCAACTTCTGGACCGAGCTGCCGCAGGAGGAGTCCGACCGGTTGGCCGAGCTGGCCGTGGTCGCCCTGCGGGACGTGTACGGAGTCCCGCATCCGGTCTTCCTGGCGCCCGACCAGCTCGCCGAGATCCTGACCCCGAAGGCCGAAGACGCCACCAAGGACCCGCTTTACGACGACGAGGACGTCACGGCGATCATGCCGGGCAGCCGTGAGCACCTGGACGAGCTGCTGGACGCGGAACTGACCGATCTCTTCGGGCACCGGCCGATCCGCGACGACGAGGGCGACATCGCGATCCGGGTCGGCTCGACGATGATCTTCCTGCGGACCTCACCGGACGCCCGGGAGATCGTGGTGTTCGCCGCCATCGTGCACGAGATCGAGGGCGGCCGGTCCCGGGCCGCCGAGGTGCTCAACGACCTCAACTGCGAAGGCCGCTGGGTGAAGTTCCAGTTGATCAAGGATCGGGTGTTCGCCACCCTGTCGGTGATGGCGCAGCCGTTCGTGCCGGCGCATCTGGCCCAGGCCGTACAGATCATGTCCGACACCGCGGACGCGATCGACGGACATCTTGCCGACAAGCTCCGCGGCCGGACCACCTTCGACGACACGGATCCCGACGACTGAGCCCATGTCCGACGACAAGCCGGTGCAGACCAGGCTGTGGCGGATCGCACCGCAGGGTCGCTACCAGTTGGCGGTGCACGGCGGCGCCGGTGGCCGGATCCACGAACTCGCCGATCAAGAACGGCACGCCTTCGAGGACGGACTGAGCCGGGCGTACGCGGCCGGCGAGACGGTGCTGGCCGACGGCGGCACCGCGACCGACGCTGTCTGCGCCGCGATCTGTGTGCTGGAAGACGATCCGCTGTTCAACGCCGGTCGCGGCGCCAGCCTGGCCGCCGACGGCAGTGCGGAGTTGGATGCCGCGATCATGGACGGTGCCGGGCACGCCGGAGCAGTGGCCGCGTCGCGCCATGCCAGGAATCCGGTTCGGTTGGCCCGTCAGGTGATGCGCCGATCACCGCACGTGCTGATCGCTGCGCCCGACGTGGAGTTGATCAACTCCTGGGGCGAGCAGACCGCCGATCAGCGGTATTTCGTCACCGACTCGCGCAGACGGCAGCTGGCCCACCTGCACGCCGACGATGCGGACGGGCCGAGGCACGGCACGGTCGGGGCGGTCGCCCGGGACTCGACCGGTGGGCTGGCCGCGGCCACCTCGACCGGCGGGATCGCCAATCAGAGCGTGGGCAGGGTCGGCGACACCCCGATCATCGGCGCCGGAACCTACGCCCGCAACGGTCTCGCGGCGATCTCCTGCACCGGCCACGGCGAGGCGTTCATGCTGTGCGTGGTGTCCTACGACATCGTTGCCCGGTTGCGATATCTCGGAGTTGATCTTGCCGACGCGGTGTCCGCGACGATCGAGACGGAGCTGTCCGGCAAGGATTCCAGTGGCGGTCTGGTGGCGGTCGGCGCCGACGGCACGGTGGTGGTCGCCCACAACTCGCCGATGATGTTCGCGGCCTTCGATCAAGATCATCGGCTGGTCACCTTGACCTGAGAGTCAGCCCTCGGCGTCCTGCCGGCGTTCCCGGGTGAGCAGGGTGATGATCACCGCCACCGCGACGCCGATGAAGGTCTCCACCGTACGGTCCCGGACCAGTTCGCCGATCGGCAGCGGATGCGCCAGCTGGGTCATCGACAACGCCAGCGGGGTGATGAAGAGCAGCGCCAGCCCGTAGTTGCGGCCGACGGTCAACTCCGCGCCAGCCTGCAACAACGCGGCGATCAAGATCACCAGAAGCGACGGCAGGTCCAGCGCCAGGATCGCGCCGGCGATCACCACCCCGATCACCGTGCCGATCAACCGTTGCGCCGCCCGCAGCAGCCGGGCGCCCTGATCGGGCGCCGCCATCGGCACCACGGCCGCCACCATCGCCCAGTACGGATGGCCGATGAAGCCGATCGAGGTGGCGATCAGACCGGCGATCGCGACGCTGATCGCGTACCGGATCGGGTAGTGACGCAACCGCCATTCGATCAGCCGTTGTTGGGATCCGGCGGGTTTGGGCCGGGCCGGGGTGGGCCGTGGTCCGGCCTTGATCAACTTCCGGATCAGCCCCGACCGGCCGAGCAAGGACACCAGCGCCGTCAGCCCGATCGCGAACAGGGCCGAGCTGACGACCACGGTCAGCGCGATCGGCACGTCGGTCCAGGTCGCCGGCACCGACGCGCAGGCGCCCAGCGCGAAGACCGGAAACAGCGGGCCCGGTGGATGCCAATGCCGGCGATGAGCGATCAGCGCGATGAACGTCGCCCAGACCGCGGCCACCGGAATCAGCAGCCAGCTGCGATAGGGGGAGATCCCGATCAGCACGCCGAGCAGCACCGAGACGGTCAGCGTCAGACCGGCGAAGGCCTGCATCCGCAACCGCGGCCGCAGCGGACTGGTCCGGCCGTAGAGCGCGGTGAACGCGCCGAAGGTGGCGTACAGCGACCACTCGATGTGGCCGATGCCCAGCAGAACCAGCAGCGGCACCGCGACCGACAGCGCCGCCCGGATCGCAACCGTGTGCTCACCACGATGCGGCCCGACAGCGATCAGCTGCCGAAGCTGTGACCGCAAGCCGGCGTTCAAGATCAACTCACCATTCGGCGAGCGACCCGTCGGCATGCCGCCAGATCGGGTTGTGCCACTGATGCCCGCGCTCGGCGGCCGCTCGTACGACGTCCTCGTCGACCTCGATGCCCAGCCCCGGCCCGGTCGGCCGGGCCACCGCGCTGTTGGCGAAGTCGAACACGGCCGGGTCGACCAGGTAGTCCAACAGATCGGAGCCGGCGTTGTAATGGATGCCCAGGCTGGTCTCCTGGATGATCGCGTTCGGGCTGGCGAAGTCGATCTGCAGGCTGGCGGCGAAGGCGATCGGGCCGAGCGGACAGTGCGGGGCCAACGCAACACCGTACGACTCCGCGGCGGCGGCGATCCGGCGGACCTCGGAGATGCCGCCGGCGTGCGACAGATCCGGTTGGGCGACGGCGATCCCGGTCGGCAGCACATCGCGGAAATCCCAACGGGAGTAGAGCCTTTCGCCGGTGGCGATCGGGATCGTGGTGCTCTCGGTGATCTTGGTCAGGTCGGCCGACAGCTCCGGCACCACCGGCTCCTCGACGAAGAGCGGATGCAGGTCCTCCAGCGCCCGGCAGGCGACTCGGGCGACGGCGGGGGAGAAGCGGCCGTGGAAGTCGATGGCGATGTCGAAGTCGTCGCCGACCGCGTCGCGGACGGCGGCCACCCTGGCGACCAGGGCCTTGATCTCGGCCCGCGACTCCAGTGCCCGCATCCGGCCGGCGCCGTTCATCTTGATCGCGGTGAAGCCTTGTTCGCGGCGCTGCAGCGCGTGGTCGGCCAAGTCGCGGGGATCGTCGCCGCCGATCCAGGAGTAGACCCGCATCCGGTCCCGGACCGGGCCGCCCAGCAACTCGTGGATCGGCAATCCCAGCGCCTTGCCCTTGATGTCCCACAGTGCCTGGTCGATGCCGGCGACGGCGCTGGACAGCACCGGGCCGCCGCGGTAGAAGCCGCCCTTGGTGAGGGTCTGCCAATGATCTTCGACCGGGCTCGGGTCCTGGCCGATCAACAGCGGGGAGAGTTCCTCGACGGCCGCGGCGACGGTGGCCGCCTTGCCCTCGACGATCGGCTCACCCCAGCCGGTGATCCCGTCGTCGGTACGGATCGCCAGGAACAGCCAGCGGGGCTCGATGATGTAGGTGTCCAGCGCGGTGATCTTCACCCGGCTACTCTTTCACGCCGACTTGTCAGCGTCAGAGGGCGCTATAGCGCCTTCTCACGCTGACAAGTCAGTCCTCGGAGTCGTCGCCGGGCCGCAGCCGGGCCAGCAGGTCGTCGTGCAGCCGGCCGTTGGACGCGTACGCGCCGACGCCGTTGGGGCCCGGATTTCCTTCCAGGTCAGTGAATCGGCCGCCCGCCTCGGTGACGACGATGGAGCAGGCCGCCATGTCGTGCAGCTCCAGCTCCGGTTCGCAGGCAAGATCAACTGCGCCCTCGGCCAGCAGCATGTAGGACCAGAAGTCACCGTAGGCGCGGGTCCGCCAGGCATCCCGCAGCAGGTCCACGAAGCCCTGACCGAGGCCGGAGGAGATCCAGCCGTTCAACGAGGAGTAGCTCAACGACGCGTCCTCGAT
The DNA here is from genome assembly GCF_007362775.1 of Microlunatus elymi. Classification (NCBI taxonomy): domain Bacteria; kingdom Bacillati; phylum Actinomycetota; class Actinomycetes; order Propionibacteriales; family Propionibacteriaceae; genus Microlunatus; species Microlunatus elymi. Next base: position 3,464,907 of record NZ_CP041692.1, on the reverse strand, counting down.
CTTGGCCACGTCGGACACCTGGATGCCGGAGGCGGACATCAGCGACTTGCCGGTGTAGGCGCCGCCGCCCAGGCTGGCCCACCAGCGCCGGTTGAGGGCCGGTGCGCTGACCACTCCGACCACCGGTTGATCCTCGATCATCAGCGCGATCAAGGTCGCCCAGACCGGGACGCCGCGGACGTAGTTCTTGGTGCCGTCGATCGGATCGATCACCCACCGCCGCGGTCCCCAGCCGGTGTCGTCCATCTCCTCGCCGTGCACGGCATCACGCGGCCGGGCCCGGCCGAGGGTACGCCGCAGCGCCTCCTCGACCGAGGTGTCGGCGTCGGTCACCGGAGTCAGGTCCGGCTTGGCCGTGACGTGCAGGTCCAGTGCCTTGAACCGGCTCATGGTGATCGAATCGGCGTCGTCGGCGAGCAGGTGCGCCAGCCGCAGGTCGTCGGTCAGCGCGGCATGGGGATCAGACATGGGGCTGAGGTTACTGGTCCGTGGTGATCATCCGGCGGAAGGACTCCAGTCGTGCCGCGGACAGGTCGCCGCGTTCGACCGCGGCATCGAGCCCGCAGTCTTCAGCGCCGGTGTCGTGCGGGCAACCGCGCGGGCAGTCGGCGACGAACCGTTCCAGGTCGTCGAAGGCGGCCACGATCCGGTCCCGGGAGACATGGCTGAGCCCGAACGAGCGGACGCCGGGGGTGTCGATCACCCAGCCCGGCCCTTCACCTGGCTCAGCACTGGAGGGCCCTGAGCTTGTCGAAGGGTCGATGGGCGGTAGTTGCAGCGCGTACGCGGCGGTGGAGGTGTGCCGGCCCTTGCCGGTCACCTCGTTCACCGATCCCGTACTGCGGTTGGCGTCCGGGATCAGTGCGTTGACCAGGGTGGACTTGCCGACCCCGGAATGCCCGACGAAAACACTGCGGCGACCGGCCAGCCGCTCCCGCAGCGAGTCCAGGTCGGCGCCGGGGGAGGTGATCTCGATCGGCACGTCCAGCGGTCCGTACATCGCGATCAGCTCGTCCGGCGAGGCCAGGTCTGCCTTGGTCAGGCAGAGCAGCGGATCCAGCCCGGCGTCGTAACCGGCAACCAGGCAGCGGTCGATCATCCCGGTCCGCGGCTGCGGATCGGCCAACGCGGTGACGATCACCAACTGGTCGGCGTTGGCCACGATCGGACGCTCGTACGGGTCGTCGTCGTCGGCGGTCCGGCGCAGCACGGTCTGACGGTCCAGCACCTCGACGACCCGGGCCAGGGTGCCCTCGTCGCCGGACACGTCGCCGACCAGCCGGGCCCGGTCGCCGACGATCACGCCCTTGCGGCCGAGCTGGCGGGCCTTCGCGGCGGTCACTTCATGATCATCGACGAGGCAGGTGTAGCGGCCCCGGTCGATGGTGATCACCATCCCGACGACCGCGTCGGAGTAGTCCGGCCTGATCTTGGTCCGCGGCCTGGTACGCCGCCGGGGTCGCTCGAATCGAGCATGATCATCTTCGCCGACCCCGCGCGGTGTCACGCCTGACCGGCTCCTTGATCAACAGTTCCTTGATCATCTGCTGCTTGATCGCTGCCGAGTTGATCATTGAGTTCGTCGGCGGCGACGCTGTCGGCCAGCATCTTCTCCCACAGGGCAACGAAATCCGGCATGGTCTTGGAGACGCAGTCGACGTCGTCGAGCACGATGTCGTCGACCATCAGCCCGAACAACGCACCAGCGGTCACCATCCGATGGTCGGCGAACGTCCGCCAGGTGTTACTGAGCAACAGCTTCGGATGGATGGTCAGACCGTCGTCAGTCTCCTGCACCTTGCAACCGACCGCGGTCAGGTCCTCGGCCAGCGCGGCGAGCCGGTCGGTTTCGTGGCCCCGGATGTGCGCGACCCCGTGGATGTGGCTGGTGTGCTCGGCGAACGCGGCCAGCACCGCCACCACCGGGGTCAGCTCGGAGGCGTCATGCAGATCAAGATCAACCGACTCGATGTTGTCGGTGCCCTCGACCGTGAGCACGCCGTCTTCAAGATCAACATCGGCACCCAGCAGCGCCAGCACGTCGGCGATGGCGGCACCGGGCTGGTGCGATCGGGCCGGCCAGTGCGGCACCTTGATCCGTCCGCCGGTGAGCGCGGCGGCGGCCAGGAACGGCGCGGCGTTGGCCAGATCCGGTTCGACCACGAACTCGCCGCCGGTGATCTCGCCGGGGGACACCACCCAGCGATTCTCCTGCGAGTCGTCGACCTGGACACCGCGCTCGCGCAACATCTGCACGGTCATGTCGATGTTGGGCTTGCTGGGCACTGCGGTGGCGCCCTCATGCCGTACGTCGATGCCGTTGGTCATCCGCGCTCCGGCCAGCAACAGTCCGGAGATGAACTGGCTGGAGGCACTCGAGTCGACAGTGACCACGCCACCGGGCAGATCGGCCCGGCCGGTGACGGTGAACGGCAGCCCGTCCTCGGTCCTTTCGATGGTCGCGCCGACGGCCTGCAGGCCGTCCAGCAGCGCCGACATCGGCCGGACCCTGGCCTCCTCGTCGCCGTCGAAGGTGGTCGACCCGGCGGCGAAGGCAGCCAGCGGCGGCACGAACCGCATCACCGTACCCGCCAGGCCGCAGTCGATCCGCTCCGTTGCGGTGAACTCGGCCGGCGGCCGCACCTGCCAGCGGTCACCTTCCTCGGTGATCTGCACACCGAGGGCGCGCAGCGCGTCGCGCATCAGCCGGGTGTCGCGGGCTTCCAGTCCGCCGATGATCACCGACGGCCCGGTGGCCAACGCGGCGAGAATCAGGGCTCGGTTGGTCTCCGACTTCGAACCGGGGATGGTGACTTCGGCATGGACCGGGACCTGCGCCAACGGGGCGGTCCAAGATCGGTTGGGCATTCGGGCAGCTCCGTGGGCGTCGAGACGGGTGACGTCAGTTGTTGCCGAGCTCGATGTGCTCACCGAGCTGGGTCCGCGCGTCATCGGCGATCTTACGGACACTCTTGGTGGCGTCCTCGACGGCACCCTGCGCCTTCTTGGAAACCTTGGCGCTCGACTTCTGCACCCGGTCGACGGACTTCTTCGCGCTCTTCCTGGCCTGCTTGCGCGCGTGCTTGGCCTCGACCTGGGCCCGTTCGGCGGCAGCCTTGGCCTGCTTGGCCGCCTGCCGGCGCGCCTTGCGGCTCTCGGCGACGACTTCCTCGACCAGGGCCAGGCCGCCGGCGACGGCGGCGCCGGTGACCTCGTTGCGACCGCGCTTGATCGCCTTCTTGGCGTCCTTCTTCGCCTTCTTGGTCCGCTTCACCGCGAGCTCGCGGCCCTCGTTGGCGCGCCAGACGATGCCGGGCTTGCCCTCGGTGTCCCGGGAGGCGATGATCACGCCGCCGAGCAGGCTGAGGTTCTTGACGAACTGCTGTCGATCGGCGGTCTTCTCCTCCCGGTCGGTGCGGCTCCAGAACGGATGCCGGGCCACCGTCGCGGGGATCAGCGACAGGGCGAGCAGTCCGGCGCCGAGCCGGCGGCCCTTGCCGGAGGCCAGGGCGACGCCGCCGATCACCTGGGCGGCACCGTTCAGCCGTACCAGGGTGGCGGTGTCCTCGGGAATCAGCCCGGCCACCTGCTCGGGTGCGAACCGCTTGGCGGTCGGCACGATCCGCTCGGCCAGCGGCTCGGCGTCGGCCACGAACTCGCTGGGATTGCGGACCGCCCGGATGCCGTTGAGCACGAAGTAGCTGGAGAGCATGGTCCGGCCGATGGCGCGCACAAGTGTCATGTCCTTATTCCTAACACAAGCCGACCCCGGCTAAACGGTCTGCTGAGGCTCGGCTCGGGTGTCGGACCCCTCGACTACCGTGTGCCGCATGTGCGGCAGGTATGCGTCCTCGGCGACGCCGGAGGAATTGGCCGAGGAGTTCGAGGTCGACGACATCGTCGGTGTGCTGCCGGGGGCTGACTACAACGTCGCGCCGACGGTCGAGGTGCCCGCGGTCCTGGAGCGCAAGGCGCACGAGACCAACGACGTCCGGCGGCGGCTGACCCCGCTGACCTGGGGACTGGTGCCGTCCTGGGCGAAGAGCCGCAACACCGGCGCGAAGATGATCAACGCCCGCTACGAGACGGTGGCGGAGAAGCCGGCGTTCAAGCGCGCCTGCGCGGTCCGCCGCTGTCTGCTGCCGGCCGACGGCTACTACGAGTGGTACGAGCCGAAGGAGCCGCAACGCATCGCAGGAAGGCCCCGCAAGCAGCCGTTCTTCATCCATCGCGCCGACGGCGGTCGGTTGGTGATGGCCGGGCTGTACGAGATCTGGCGCGACCCCGAGAAGGACCGCGACGACGACTCGGCCTGGCTGCGGACCTGCACGGTGATCACCACCACCGCGACCGATGCGGTCGGCCACATCCACGACCGGATGCCGATGATCGTCTCGCCCGACCGCTGGGACGCCTGGCTGGACCCGAAACTCACCGACCCCCAAGCTGCCCGCCAACTGCTGGCCGTGACCGAAGCCGACCAGCTGGAGGCGTACGCGGTGTCGACGCTGGTCAGCAACGTCGCCAACAACGGCCCCGAGTTGCTGGAGCCGCTGACGCCCGAACCCGACGACACCCTGTTCTAGGGCATGAAACAAAGGGAGGATTCGTGGCGGCTGACCGGATGGTCGAGGTGGAGACACCGGAGGGACCCGGGCGGTTCTATCTGCGGGACGCACCGTCACCGCAGGCGTTGTTGATCATGGGCCACGGCGCCGGCGGCGGGGTCGATGCAGTTGACCTGTCGGTGCTGGCCTCCCGGTTGCCGGGGCACGGCATCACGGTGGCACGATTCGAACAGCCCTGGCGCACCGCAGGCAAGAAGGTGGCGAGCCGGCCGCCGAAGCTCGACATCGCCTGGAAAGCCGCCATCCCTCAGCTGCTTCATGATCAGCCGCAGGACCTGCCGTACTTCTTCGGCGGGCGCAGCGCCGGAGCCCGGGTGGCGTGCCGGACCGCGCCCGAATTCGATCTTGTCCGCGGCGTCGTCTGCTGCGCGTTTCCGCTGCATCCGCCGGGCCGGCCCGATCGCAGTCGCGCCGACGAATTGCTCGGCGCCGGAGTGCCGCGGCTGGTGCTGCAGGGGGAGCGGGACACCTTCGGCGGCCCCGACGAGGTGCGGGAAGCCGCGGCCGGCGATCCGGCGATCAAGATCATCACCGTGCCGGGCGCCGATCACTCGATGCGGACGACCAAGAACGGGCCGATCACGCCGGCCGAGCTGCGGGATCTGATCACCGATTCGGTGATCAACTTCGTGCTGCGATGAGATTTGTCTACGTGTTCGCCATTGCGGCCGCGGATTGCTCCGATTCGCTCGACGCGTATACACATGTCATCACGCTCCTGCTTCGGCGCCGACGATGATCGAGGCGATCACCTCGCGTACAGCGGCCGGGTCCGGCGACGCGCCGAGCTCACCGGCGAACAGCAAGTGGACGGTGCCGATGATGCTCAGCGCCAGCAGTCGGACATCGGCATCGGCACGCAGCCGACCGTGCTGCTGCTCCGCGCTCAGATAGCTGATCAACTTGGTGCCGGCCTCGGTGAGCAGCGGGAGTCCGACCGGGGTGGTCTGCCGAAGCCGGGACCGCAGCTCGTCGCGCGAGGTCACCAACGCAACGATCGCCAGCGCCACCGGGTCGAACCAGGCGGTCACTGCCCGGACCAGATTGTCGGTGACGGAGCCACTGCCGACCGAGCGCTGAAGATCATCGGCGTGCTCGGCGAGGCGCGCGATCCGATCGCGGACCAGTTCGGTCAGGAAGTCGTCGAAGTCGGCGAAGTGGCGATGCAGGACGCCCTTGGCGACCCCCGCCTCGGCGGTCACCGCGCGGCTGGTCAGCGCGGCCGGTCCTTGGCGCAGCAGGATTTGTTCGGCAGCGCCGAACAGTTGTTGGCGCGGATCCTGCAAGGCAACACCGGTGGGCATCTCTTCGCTTCTCCTGTGGCCTTCGCGATCGAGTGATTGGCGAGTGGGCACATGCCCACCTAGAGTGGGCGCATGGTCACTCTACCGTCCGAGTCGGAGCCCACCGCCGCTCGAGCTCCGTACCAGCATCGCGAACTCGCCGAGTCCTTCGGCACCGACGCGGAGCGCTACGACCGAGCTCGCCCGCACTATCCGCCCGAACTGGCCGAGCTGGTGCTGGCTGACCTGGGGCCGGCCGATCTGGATCAGAACGGACCTGCCGGCCCGTCGGTCCTCGACGTCGGCATCGGCACCGGCATCTCCGCCGCACGGTTCGTCGACGCGGGCTGCAGCCTGCTCGGCGTCGAGGTCGACGAGCGAATGGCTGAGGTCGCCCGACGGCGCGGGCTGCCGGTCGAGATCGGCAGGTTCGAGCAGTGGGATGCACGCGGTCGTAGGCTCGATCTGCTGATCTCCGGCCAGACCTGGCATTGGATCGATCCCGACGCGGGGGCGAGAAAGGCGGCCGAGGTATTGCGTCCGGGCGGTCGGATCGCGCTGTTCTGGAACGTCGCCGATCCAGAGCCGGAGCTCGCGCACGCTTTCGCTGACGTCTATCGTTCGGTCGACACCGGGCTGCCGTTCACGCCGTGGGCGGCATCGGCGGTCGCCGGCTACCAGCCGATCACTAAGCGCGTGATCGAGGGACTCCGCCAGACCGCCGCCTTCACCGAGCCCGAGCAGCACAACCTGGATTGGTCGGCGACCGTGACGCGGGACGACTGGCTCGACGTGGTCCCGACCTCCGGCGGCCACAACCGGATCCCGCCGGCGATCCTGCAGCAGCTGCTGGACGGGATGGCCGCGGTGATCGACAGGGCCGGCGGCAGCTTCACGCTGAATTCGACGACCCTGGTGATCGTCGCCGACCGGCTCTGACTCGGAACCCTGCGCACGAGATGAGTACGGGATTACAAGAACCCTGCGCCAGTGACGCTTAGCGGGCCGAAATGCCGGCGGTTGGGCTCACTGGAGCAGGAATCTTGTAATCGGCCGCGGCACTTCAATGTTTGAGGGCACGGATCTCGTCGTCGGTCAGTCCGATTGAGGTCAGGTAGCCCTCGACGCTGCCGTAGCGGCCCTCGATGTGCTCGATCACGTTGATCATGATCTCGGGGACGACGTTCTGGGCGATCCGAGTGCGCTCCGGATCGTTGCTGGCGGCCAGCTCGGCAGCGAATCGTTCGGCGAAGTTCTCCCGGGTTGCGGCGTAGTCGGCGCCGATCTGATCAAGATCGGCGCCCCACAGCCTGGCCAGCAGTGCGCTCACCACGCCGGTGCGGTCCTTGCCCGCCGAACAGCACACCAAGGCGTCGCCGTCGATCTGGGCCAACGTCCGGAAAACGATCTTGATGGTGGCCCGATGCCGTTCCAGCCAGTCGATGTACTGCTCGTCGAGTTGAACCGCCGCGTCGGCCGACTCGATTGCCGAGGACGGATCGAACAGCGGCATCCGCTGATAGCCGGCGGTGGCCGCGAGCGGATGCGGCACCCGCTCCACCTCGTCGTCACGGCGCAGATCGAGCACCGCGATCAGCGATCCTGGGTACGCCGTCGGCTCGACCACTTCGGTGTCGGCGCGATAGATCGTCCGCCGCCGTCCGGTCTGCAACGACGGTCCGCCGACCTCGCGCAGATTCCTCAGCGCGGTGGCAGCAGCGCTGGTCGGCCGGGCGGTTGCGTCGGTGCTCAAGGCGCTAGAGGTGGTCGGTGAGGCCGGTGCGCTCGGGATCGTCACGTCGCCCACTCTGTCATGGACGTCGACGGCCGCCGGCGAGCGGCCTGCCGACTCGCAGGCCCCGAAATCCGTTGACGCCGGGGCGGTGGGCCGAAACGATGCCGGGCATGTCCGAATTCGTCTCGAGCCACATCGACTGGCCGAGCCTGAACCACGCCGAGGTCAGGCAGTTGCTGGAGGATCGCGGCTGGCGGCTGCTCGGGTCCGGCGATTGGGCCCGCGCCCTCGTGGACAACAGCGGCGAGGTGGTTGCCCGGATCAGCGCGTTCGAACCCGCCTACGGCTACTTCGTCGACCTGTGCCGGCGGCTCGCCGGCAACCCGTGGCTGCCGCGAATCCACCTGGCGACCGAGTTGGAGGGCGGCGGCCACCTGGCGCTGATGGAGCGGCTGCGGCCACGCGATCTCGACCCCGAGGGGCCGGACGCGGGTGCGAGCATCGATCCGCTCTGGTGCGACCCGAGCGATCCGTACCTGCGAAAACTCAAGCAGGAGTTGGAAAATCTCGACGCGATGAACCGAGCCGAGGTGCCCTGGTGGGGCGGCCTCGACCTCAAACCGGACCACTTCATGATCGCCGCTGACGCGCGGCTCAAGCTGGTCGACCCGCTCTACGTCGCCGGCGAACAGCTGTACGCCGCAGCCCGCGACAACTACCCAGAGTTCTGCCGGATCATCCCGCCCGAGCGGCATCGCTACCTGCTGCAGATAGCGATCTTCGACCAGCCCGACGTGGCCGCCGACCTGCCCGCTCTGCGGCAGGCGACCGGCCTGCCGTGAGACCGGCTGATCATCGCTGTGATCGGGAATACGCCGCAGCGGCGGATGTTGCACCAACTGATGCCAACCTTGATCGATCAGCACAGTGATGCGCTTCTGGGCCAGAAGCGGTCACCGGTACGCTCATACCTGATGACCATTCCCGCAGGCTCACCCAGGTCCGCCGACCGGGTGACGGACGCGCCCCAATCCGCCGAGCAACCGGAATCAGCCGAGACGCTGCAGACCGAGACCGGGTCCGAACGCCGCGAGCGGTTCGAGCGCGACGCGCTGGAATTCATCGACCAGTTGTACGCGGCCGCGATGCGGATGACGCGCAACCCGGCCGACGCCGAGGACCTGGTGCAGGAGACCTACACCAAGGCGTACTCGTCGTTCCATCAGTTCACGCCCGGGACCAACCTGAAGGCCTGGCTCTACCGGATCCTGACCAACACCTACATCAACAACTACCGCAAGCGGCAGCGGCAGCCGCAGTTCTCCGACGGCTCCGACGTGGAGGACTGGCAGCTGGCGCGAGCGGAATCGCACACCTCGACCGGGCTCAAGTCGGCCGAGATGGTGGCGCTGGAGAACCTGCCCGATTCCGACGTCAAGGAAGCGCTGTCGGCGCTCGCCCCGGACTTCCGGCTGGCCGTCTACCTGGCCGACGTCGAGGGCTTCGCCTACAAGGAGATCGCCGAGATCATGGGTACGCCGATCGGCACCGTGATGTCGCGACTCAACCGCGGCCGCAAGCAGTTGCGCAATCGGCTGGAGGACTACGCCCGCGATCGCGGACTGTTGCATGAGCACAAGCACGAAGAGGAGGCCCGGGCATGACCGGCGATGACTGTGCTAGCGCGCTGTCTCGGCTGTACGAGTTCCTGGACCAGGAGCTCGAATCCGCCGATGCGGACGAGATCCGCCATCACCTCGCTGCCTGCGAGCCCTGCCTCGACACCTTCGACGCCGAAGAGGCGCTGAAGCGGCTGGTCCGCCGCGGCTGCAGCGGTGAGGCCGCGCCGGAACACCTGCGGGCCAAGGTGCTGAGTGTGATCCAGCGGTCGGTGACCGTCGAGGTCCGCAAGATCTGATCCGCGGCGGCCTAGATGATCATGCTGTACAGACCGTCGATGGAACTGTACGAGTCCTGGGCCGGAGCGGTGGCCGAGTTCGAGCGTCGGCACATCGACGGTGCGGGAATCTCCGACGGCGCGCCCGCCGATCTCGAGACCTGTCGTGACCTGATCGACAAGGCCCGGGTTAGCGCGGACACCAGCAAGCCACTGCCGGACGGCCGGGTGCATTGCGACTACTTCTGGATCACCGACATCGGGGGCGTGTCGGGATCTGCGGCGTCAGCGGAGTCAGCGGCGTTATCGGAGTCAGCGGCGTTAGCCGAGGTGGTCGGCTTCATCGCGCTGCGGCACGAACTCAACGATCTGTTGATGATCATCGGCGGACACATCGGCTACTCCGTACGGCCGTCCCGGCGACGGGAGGGCATCGCCCGAACCGCACTCGGCTTGGTGCTGCGCGAGGCCGAAGCACGCGGACTGGACCGGCTGTTGATCACCTGCGACGACGACAACGTGGCGTCCTACCGCACGATCGAGAGTTGTGGCGGAGTGCTGCAGGATGTCCGGGACCGGGCCGATCAGGGCTACGGTCTGGTCCGGCGCTACTGGGTCGAGCTGCCGGCGACTCGAGCTGAGCTGGGCCGGAGAACAGAACGGGAGACCGAGTGACTCGGTCTCCCGTTTCGATGCGCTCGCGCCTCAGGCGTTGGGGCGCTTGCCGTGGTTCGCGCCCTTCTTGCGGCGTGCGCGGCGCTTCCGTCCGGTCTTGCCCATCGGTATCACCTCAGTTTCTGCAATCCTGCTGTCTGGCCAGCAGGTCATTTTGCCATGCCGGGCCCGCTCGGCCCTAACTCGCGAAGATCTCGTCGATCTCCGCCCGCAGGCCGTCGTCGAGCTGGGCCAGCGCGTCCAGGGCGCCCATGTTCTCCTCGACCTGCTGGACCGACGATGCGCCGGTGATCACGGTCGACACCCGCGGATTGGCGGCGCACCAGGCGATCGCCAGCTGGGCGGTGGTCACGCCGAGGCGTTCGGCGATCGCGGCCAGCTTGCTCACCTTGGCGTTGACCTCCGGATCGGTCACCTGATCGCGTAGCCACTCGTAGCCGGGCAGGGCGGCCCGGCTACCCTCCGGCACCCCGTGCACGTACTTGCCGGACAGCACTCCGCTGGCCAGCGGGCTCCAGGTGGTCAGACCCAGACCGATGTCGTCGTAGAGCCGTGCGTACTCCTCCTCGACCCGGTCCCGGTGGAGGAGGTTGTACTGCGGCTGATCCATCACCGGCTTGTGCAGGTTGCGCTTGTCGGCGATCAGCCAGGCGGCGCGGATCTCGTCGGCCGACCACTCCGAGGTGCCCCAGTAGAGCGCCTTGCCGGCGGAGATCATGTCGCTCATCGCCCACACGGTCTCCTCGATCGGCGTGTCCGGATCCGGCCGATGGCAGAAGACGAGGTCGACGAAGTCCAGGCCGAGCCGCTCCAAGGACCCGTCGATGGCCTGCATCAGGTACTTGCGGTTCAGGGTGTTGCGCATGTTGATCATGTCGCCGTTGATGCCCCAGAACAGCTTGGTGGAGATCACGTACGAGTGGCGCTTCCAGCCGAGCTCGGCGATCGCCTGGCCCATGATCTGTTCCGACTTCCCGCCGGCGTACGCCTCGGCGTTGTCGAAGAAGTTCACCCCGGCCTCGGCCGCAGCCGTCAGGCAGTCCTTGGCCAGCGCGGTGTCGATCTGGTCGCCGAAGGTGACCCAGGATCCGAACGAGAGGGCGCTCACCTTGAGCCCCGAGTTCCCGAGTCGCCGGTACGGCATGGTGCGTGCAGCAGATTCAGTCATGATCGAAACGCTAGCGCCGCCCGCCTTCACTTGATCGGCTGGGTGATGTCGGGCTGCACCACACCGGGGGCGTCGGCGTCGACGAAGTAGTCCGAGCGCCGGGTGATGTCGCGGCCGTTGGGCACCTTGAGTGCCCGCAGGATGATCGTCACCACGACGGTGACGATCACGTTCAGCAGGAACGCGGTGAAGCCGATGTAGGCGGCTTGGCCCAGCAGCGGCATGGTCGCCAGTGAACTGCCGAAGTGCTTGACCGTACAGGCCGAGCAGTAGCCGTAGGCGACCACCGTCCCGTACACCATGCCGACCGCCCAACCCGCCAGCAGTGCCCAGCGATGGAACCACCGGGTGAACATGCCGAAGACGATCGACGGCAGCGTCTGCAGGATCCATACTCCGCCGAGCAGCTGGAAGTTGATCGCGTTCTGCTTGTCCAGCAGCAGCACGAACAACAGCGCGCCGACCTTGACGAACAACGAGACCAGCTTGGAGACCTTGGCCTCCTGCTTCGGGCTCGCATCCGGCTTGAAGAACTCGCGATAGATGTTGCGCGTGAACAGATTCGCTGCGGCGATCGACATGATCGCCGCCGGCACCAGGGCCCCGATCGCGATCGCGCCGAAGGCGATGCCGGCGAACCAACTCGGGAAATGATCATTGAACAGCTGAGGGATCACCAGCTGCGGGTTGACCTTGCCGTCCAGGCCGATCGGCTTCGTACCGGCCTTGATCGCGACATATCCCAACAGGGCAAGCAATCCCAGCAGCAACGAGTAGGCCGGCAGGATGGCTGCGTTACGCCGTCCGGTCCACCGCGTCTTCGAGCTGAGGGTCGCGGTCACACTGTGCGGATACATGAACAGCGCCAGCGCCGAGCCCAGCGCCAGGGTCAGGTAAGCCCAAGCCTGGTTGGCGTTCGGGATGAAGACCCCGGTCGGCTTGGCCGGATTCGTCGCGCTCGGTGAGGCCATCTTGTGCTGTGCCGCGTCGAAGATCCCGGTCCAGCCGCCCAGCTTGGCCGGCAGGTAGATCACCGCGACGATGATCACCAGATAGATCAGACCGTCCTTGACCACCGCGATCAGCGCCGGTGCCCGCAGCCCGGACGAGTAGGTGTACGCGGCCAGTACGGCAAAGGCGATCAGCAGCGGCAGGTCCCGGGCCAGCGCACTGCTGCCGCCGACACCGGCGACCTCGAGGACGGCCTGGATGCCGACCAGTTGCAGAGCGATGTACGGCATGGTGGCCAGGATCCCGGTGACCGCGATCGCCAGACTCAGCGCCTTGGTCTGATAGCGACCCTGGACGATGTCGGCCGTGGTCACGTACCCGTGCCGGTGGGCGACCGACCACATCCGGCCGAGGAAGAAGAAGATGATCGGGTACAAGACGATCGTGTAGGGCACCGCAAAGAAGCCGGAGACCGCACCGGTGGCCCACATCGCGGCCGGCACCGCGATGAAGGTGTAGGCGGTATAGAGATCACCGCCGAGCAGGAACCAGGTCACCCAGGTGCCGAAGGACTTGCCACCCAGACCCCACTCGTGCAGCGAGTCCAGATTTCCCTCGCCGCGGCGCCAGCGCGCGGCCCGGAATCCCATCACCGCGACGATCACGAACAGTGCGGTGAGGATGATCAACTCGGTCCAGTTGACGTTGTGCATGATCGTTTACTCCTCGCCCTCGGAGTTGGCCACTTCATCCGGTGCGGGGTTGCCGGGCGGCGGTCCGGTCGGCGGCACCATGCCGGTCCGGGCCTCGTACTGCCGGGATTCGCGGCGCAGCAGGACGTAGGCCAGCCAGCAGAGTCCGGCGGCCAGGAACACCCAGAGCAGCTGGTACCAGTAGAAGAACGGGAAGCCGAAGAGCCGCGGCGCGTCCCGCGCGTAGGTCCAGGTCAGCAGCGGGATCACGATCGCCGCCGTCAGGATGGCGGCAACCACGATCTTGGTCGGGGTGATGCGCCAGCGCGGATCGTCGTCACGATCGTCCGCGGGTTCGTCGTCGATACCCATGGGGATCAGAACTATCATGCGGTTGCCCCGTTTGCCGGGATTCACCCGGCAGAAATCGTCAGCTGGTCGCCCCGGGCACGGGGAGTTTGGAGGCTCGGCCCATGCCGTCCATGTCGGAGGTCGTCGCCGAACACACCGCACTCTCCGACGATGACGTGCGCTGGCTGCGGGTGCTGCTGGAGGAGTGGCAGCTGCTGGCCGACCTGGCCTTCTCCGATCTGGTGCTGTGGGTGCCGGAGCCGGACGGCAACGTGTTCTGGGCGGCAGCGCAGGTGCGGCCGACGACCGGTCCGACCGCGTTGGTCGACGACGTGGTCGGCGACCTGATCGCGTACTCGCCGGAGCATCTGGTCTCCGAGGCGTTCCTGCTGGGCACCATCACCCAGACCAGCCAGGGCAAGCTGCAGGCCGGCATCCCGGTCGACGTGCACGCCATCCCGGTCGGCCATGACGGCCGGACCATCGCGGTGGTCGAGCAGCACACCAACCAGCTGGCCATCCGGACCGCCGGTGCGTTGGAGCAGACCTACCTGCAGTCGGCCTCCGAGCTGGCCCAGATGGTCACCGCCGGTGACTTCCCGTCCGCCGACGGAGGAGTGATGACCGGGCTCCGGGTAGGCGACGGGTTCATCCGTACCGACGCCGACCATGACGTGGTCTTCGCCAGCCCGAACGCGCTCAGCGCCTACCGCCGGCTCGGGCTGACCGGCGACCTGGTGGATCAGGACCTGACCGAGCTGACCCAGGATCTGGTCCCGGCCTCGGACGAACCGGTGCACGACTCGCTCAGCTCGGCGCTGGTCGGCCGACGGGCCCGGGAGATGGAGATCGAAGCGGGTACGGCGCACGTCACCATGCGGATCGTGCCGCTGACTCCGGGCGGCACTCGGACCGGCGCGATCGTGCTGTTGCGTGACGTCACCGACCTGCGGCGGACCGAACGGAAGTTGCTGAGCAAGGAAGCGACCATCCGGGAGATTCATCACCGGGTGAAGAACAATCTGCAGACGGTCGCCGCGCTGTTGCGGATGCAGGCCCGGCGGATCGACGCACCGCTGGCCAAGCAGGCGCTGAACGAGGCGATGTCGCGGGTGGCCTCGATCGCGATCGTGCACGAGACGTTGTCGCAGGCCTTCGACGAGATGGTCGACTTCGACAAGGTGGCCGATCTGATCTTGAAAATGGTCGGTGACGTGGCTGCCGCCGACGGCGCGGTCCGGGCCTACCGGAAGGGCAGCTTCGGGGTCGTCTCGTCCGGAGTCGCGGCCAACCTGTCGTTGGTGATGACCGAGCTCTGCCAGAACGCGGTCGAGCACGGGCTGGTCGGCGGCGACGGCGTCGACGGTGACGACGGCGACGACGGCGACGTGCTGACCGAGGTGCTCAACCCGGGGCGGAGCGACGAGTCGCCGCGGACCGGGGAGGTGGTGGTCGAGCCGACGGTCGGAGACGGTCGGCTGCGGATGGTGGTGATCGACAGCGGCCCCGGGCTGCCGGACGGGTTCTCGATCACCGACAGCCGCCGGAAGAGCCTCGGCTTGTCGATCGTCACCGGACTGGTCGGCGAACTCGGCGGCACCTTCGAGTTGAGCAACCGCACCGACGCCTCCGGCACCCGCGCGGTGGTCGATCTGCCCTGTCCGTGGAAGGAACGCTGACGCGTCTGCGCGCGGGCGCACAGAACGGGGCGAGGACACAGAAAAGCGCCGGCCGCCATTGGCCGACGCTCAAATAAAGTGAACGGTGTGCGTTTCAGGCGGTACGAATGCGAGATCGTGCGGCCCGGCGCTTCAGCGCACGCCGCTCGTCCTCGCTCATGCCACCCCAGACGCCGTGGTCCTGGCCGTTCTCCAATGCCCATTGCAGGCAGGCCTCGCGCACATCGCAACGACGGCAAACCTGCTTGGCCTCTTCGATCTGCAGAAGAGCCGGGCCGGTGTTCCCGATCGGGAAGAACAGCTCCGGATCTTCATCCAGGCAGGCAGCCTTGTGGCGCCAATCCATGGGCGTACTACTCCTCACATCTGGTCCAGATCCGCGGTTTCGCGGACAACATGATCGGGACCGGGCTTGCACGATCCGTGCCGTCCCCCGGTCCGAGCAACAACACTGTCAAGTATTTGACGAACGCACAAGGGGGGCGCCGCGTTGAGTCGCTCACATTTGGGCAGGTCACAGCCGGATTGTCGGCCGATTCGGGCTGGATCTAGGGTGGTCGTCGTGAATCGCCCCCAGGACCGTACGCCGCAGAGCACCGAGCCGGCCGGTGCCGCGGGCAGCGCCCGGCCGGCGCTGTGGGTCGCGGCGGGCGTGATGTGGTTCGAGGCGCTCGCGGTGATCGTGTACGGCGTACTGATCATCACCCGGATGACGAACGTGGCTGCCGGCGTCGGCTACGGGGTGGCCGGAATGCTGATAGCCTGGGGTGTTGCGCTCGCACTGGTCGGCCGCGGCATCGCGCTCGGCCGGCAATGGTCCCGCGGTCCCGCGGTCGCGCTGCAACTGCTGCATCTCCCGTTGGCTTGGGGATTCAAGGGCAGCATCGGCTGGTTGTCGGCGGCGCTGTTCGTGACCGCGGCGATCGTGCTGGTCTGCATCTTCCTGCCGGCATCCACCGCGGTCTTCACCGAGGGCCGCCGGTTGCCGGGCTCGGAGGCCGACAACCCTTCTCCGAAGGGATCGGGGCGCAAACAGTCCGGCCGGCCCGCCAAGCGTCGCTGACGAGCGCGCCGCGGCGCGAGCGGACGTCGTACGGGCGGATCGGCTCAGCGGCCGACGGTGGCCGACTGCAGGGTGTTCTCGGCGATGAAGTCGGTGTCGATCTGGTGGCCGAGGCCGGGCGCGGTCGGGACGATGACCACGCCGTGGTCGGCGATCACCTCGGGGATGATCACGTCCCGGGCGTAGTACTTGGCCGAGGCGGACACGTCGGACGGCAGGGTGAAGCCGGGCAGGCTGGAGATCGCCACGTTGGCGGCGCGGCCGATGCCGAATTCGTGCATGCCGCCGCACCAGACCGCGATGTCGTGCTGCTGGGCAACATCATGAGCGGCCAGCGCCGGTGTCAGACCGCCCATCCGGGACACCTTGATGTTGAGCACCCCGATCGCGTCGAGCGCGATCGCGGTCCGCAGGTCGTCGACGGTCTCCACGCTCTCGTCCAGGCACACCGGCGTGTTGATCTTGGCCTGCAACCGAGCGTGGGAAGCGAAATCGCGGGGCGCGAACGGCTGTTCGATCATGGTCAGCGCACAGTCGTCCAGGGCGGTCAGCGCGGCCAGATGATCTTCGCTGTCGGTGTAGATCCCGTTCGCGTCCACATGCAGATCAAGATCACCGAAACGCTCCCGGACGGCCCGTACCGGCTCGACGTCCCAGCCCGGGGCGATCTTCAACTTCACCCGCGGATACCCCGCGTCGGTGTGCCGACGAACCTGCTCGAGCAGATCGTCGATGGTCGGTTCGATGCCGAGCGAGACTCCGGCGACCACGCGGTCCCGGGTGCCGCCGAGGGCACGGGCCAGCCCGACGCCCTCGACCAGTGACCACAACGCCCAGACCGCCATGTCCACGCCGGCCTTGGCGAACGGGTTGCCGCGGACTTTCGCCCAGGTCCCGGCGGCCTCGGCCGGATGCTGCCATGTGGTCCCGATCAGCCCCGGCAGCAGATACTTCTCGGTGATCGTCCAGCAGGTGTCGGTCGTCTCCGGGCAGTAGAACGGTCCGCTGGGGGAGGCGATCTCCCCCCAGCCGATCGCGCCGTCCCGATCATGGAGCTCGATCAGGATGTGTTCCAGGTAGCTCTTCTGATGCGAGCTGGTCCGGAATTCGTGCACCAGCGATTGCCGGACCCGGTGCATCCGAGCGCTGACGACCTGCATGGGAGCTCTCCTCACACCTCGTCGAACTGCTTGAGGACATAGAAAGCGGTGCTGCCGACAGCTCGGCAGGAGACGGCCTGGTAGCCGTCGTCGAACGCCTCGGTGAAGAATTCGCCGACGGCCTGGGCGATGTCCGCCGCCGCCCTGGGCCGGTGCTCACGCAGATGATCGATCCTGGCCGGCACCGGCAACAGCAGTCGGTCGCCGTCGGTGATCGGTCGGCCCCAGACCGCGCTCTCCTCGGTCGGAAGATCAGCTTCGCCATGATCGACTGCGGCGGCCGCGGTGCCGGTCCGAACGCTCGCGGGGAGATCGTCGAGATCCCAGTTGATCAACACCCGGTCGGTGCCCGGTTCGTCGTACAGGTCCGGATAGAAGGCGATTCCGCGGGCGCCGAGCACGTCCAGGTTGAAGTGTGCGTTGCGAGTCAGCAGCGGATCGTAGGCCCAGCGCATCGACGTCACCCCGGAACGCAGCGCGACCTCACGTTGGGCCAGCTTGAGTTGCCGGCCGAGTCCCTGACCCTGCAGATCCGTGGCGACAACCGCGGCTTGTGAGTAGTGGTAGGTGCTGAGCTGATCGGTGCCGAGGAAGCCGAACGTGAAGCCGACCAGTCGGTCGTTGTTGTCCAGAGCGCCGATCACCGAACCGCCGTTGCTGCTCAGCCCGGCCAGCAGCCGCGGGTTGACTCCGTACGCCGGATGGTCGTAGCCGAAGACCGAGCGATACAGCGCCGCGGCCTGCTGCCGCTGCTCCGCCGTCCGCAGAGTGATGATCTTGATGTCCAGTTGGTCGGCATCGGTCACGGCAATCGGATCCTCGCGCTCTCCACCTCGGCCTCCTGCCGCACCCGACGCAGGAAGGACTTGGTCCGTTCGTGTTGGGGATGCAGCAGCACCTCGGCCGGCGGTCCCTGCTCGACCACCACACCGGCGTCCATGAACACCACCCGGTCGGCGACCTCGTTGGCGAACGCCATCTCGTGGGTGACGACGATCATGGTCATCCCGGCCGAGGCCAGGTCGCGCATCACCGCGAGCACCTCGCCGACCAGCTCGGGATCGAGCGCGGAGGTCGGTTCGTCGAACAACATCAGCTCCGGTCGCATCGCCAACGCGCGGGCGATCGCCACCCGCTGCTGCTGGCCGCCGGACAACTGGGACGGGTAGTAGTTGGCGCGATCGGCCAGCCCGACCCGATCCAGCAGGGCCATCGCCTCGGTGATCGCGGTCTTCTTCGACAGCCCCTTGACCTGCCGCGGCGCCTCGATCACGTTCTCCAGTGCCGTCTTGTGCGGGAAGAGGTTGAAGCGCTGGAACACCATGCCGATCTTGGCGCGCTGCCGGGCGATGTCGCGATCGTTGCGGGTGTACAACTTGCCGTCCCGTTCGGTGAAGCCGAGCAGTTCGCCGTCGAACCAGATCCGTCCGCCGGTCAGCTTCTCCAGCTGATTCACCAACCGGAGCAGGGTTGTCTTGCCGGATCCGCTCGGTCCGAGCAGACAGATCACCTCGCCGCGGGACACGTCGAAGTCGATGCCCTGCAGCACCTGGTGGCTGCCGAAGTGCTTGATCACGTTCACCGCGTGCACCAGGGGTGCTGAGCTCGTCGACGTACTCAATGTGCACTCCCTGCTCGCAGCGCCGCGGTGGCCTTGGGGGCGGCGGAGCCGCCGAAGCCACGGCCGAACCGGCGTTCCAGATAGGACTGGCCGATCATCAGGATGCTGGTGATGATCAAGTAGTAGACGATCGCGGCCATGTAGGCCGGTACGAACTCGTACGTGCGGTTGCCGATCGCCTGTACCTGAACGAAAAGCTCCATGGTGACCGAGCCCATGCCGCCGAGCAGCGAGGTGTCCTTCATCATCGCGATGGTCTCGTTGCCGGTCGGCGGCACGATCACCCGCATCGCCTGCGGCAGCACGATCCGCCGCATGGTTCTGGTCCGGCTCAACCCGAGCGCCTCGGCGGCCTCGTACTGACCTCGGTCGACGCTGAGGATGCCGGCCCGGGCGATCTCCGACATGTACGCCGCCTCGGAGGCACCGAGGCCGATCACCGCGCCGACCAGACCGCCGAAGATCACGTTGGCGTTGAAGTGAGCGAACCGAAGATCACCATGCAGGCCGAGGAAGTTCATGATCACCCAGTCGAACGGAACCCCCAGGGAGATGCCGTCGGGGAAGATCAATCCCATCGCCGCACCCATGAACACCAGCAGCACGTAGCGCGGGATGGAACGGAACACCCAGGCGTAGAACCAGGCCACGCCCTTGAGGATCGGGTTGTCCGACAGCCGCATCACCGCCAGGATGACGCCGCCGACGATGCCGATGATCATGGTCAGCAGGGTGACCAGCAAGGTCCCGACCAACAGGCCCTGGATCACCGGGGTCTGGTTCATCACCTCCAGCACCAGCCGCCAGTTGAAGGCCGGGTTGAAGATCATCAGGTTCAGGAACATCGCGGCCAGCACGATCACGACGGCGGCCAGCACCCAACGGCCGTAGTGCCGGACCGGGACCGCCTCGATGATCCCGGGACGTGAGGCCGTGGGCTGTTGTTCGGAGGAACTCATGATCACTGACCGATCAGCTGGTCGGGTTCACCTGGAAGTCGGAGATGCCGCCGGACTCGATGCCCCATTTCTTCAGCGCGGCGTCGTAGCCGCCGTCCTGCTTGACTTCCTTGAGTGCTGCGGCCAGCGCGTCGGCGAACTGGGTCTCGTCCTTGGGCACGACGTAACCGTAGGGGGCGGAGTCGTAGACGTCACCGAGGGTCTCCAACTTGCCACCCGACTGCTTCACCGCGTACTGGGTGACGGGGGAGTCTGCCAGCATCGCGTCCGCGCGGCCGCTGACCACCGCGGCGGTGGCTTCGTTCTGGCCGGTGAACCGGAGGATCTTGATCTTGTTCGCACCGCACTTCTTCTGCCGGGCAGGAAGATCATCGGTGTCCTGTACGGTGGCCCGCTGGACCGCAATGGTCTTGCCACAGGCGTTGTCCGGCTCGACCTTCTTCGGGTTGCCCTTGGCGGTGGCCCATTGGGTGCCGGCGTTGTAGTAGCTGATCATGTTGACCTGCTTCATCCGGTCGGCGTTGATGGTGAAGGACGAGACGCCCACGTCGTACTTGCCGCCGTTGACGCCGATGATGATCGAATCGAAGTTGGCGTTCTGCCACTCGGTCTTCACGCCGAGCTTGGCCGCGACCGCGTTGAACAGGTCCACGTCGGCGCCCTGGATGGTCTTCCCGTCGCCGGCGAAGAACTCGTTCGGTGCGTAACTGGCGTCGCTGCCGATGACGATCTTCTTGCTCTGTTTGATCTTGTCCGGCAGCTTGTCGAAGAGTGCCTGATCGGCCTTCTGACTCGGCTGCGAAGAGGTCTTGCCGGCCGGCTCGCCGCTCAACGAGTTGGAACCGCAGGCGGCCACGGCCAGCGTGGTGGCCGCCGCGAGTGCGACCGCCCCCATCTTGTACTTGAGTTTCACGTCGTGCTCCTTGTCATTCGCCCCGATCAACCGCTGCGAACCCGTCCGACCGGATCCATCCGCCGGGGCTGCTTGCTCGCCCGACACCGTAAACGGCCGATCGCAGTACCGGCCAAGGCTGGTATCTGATCAGACCCGTGTTGCCATCAAGTTTCAGCCCTCCGGCTACGTCGCGTAGCCAGTTCTGATTCTGGGCTAGTTCAGCGCAACCGCGCCCGCGCCGGCCGACGGGCGCGCCACGAAATGGGTGGGCGCCCGGAACCCGGCCCGGTCGAACGCATCGGCCACCTCGGCCGCCACCTTGCCCGCCGTCTCCCGCGGCACCAGCGCGATGATGCAGCCGCCGAATCCGCCGCCGGTCATCCGGGCGCCGATCGCCCCCGCCGACCGGGCGGTCTCGACGGCCAGATCGACCGTCGGCACGGTGATCTCGAAGTCGTCACGCATCGAGGTGTGAGAGGCGTCCAGCAGCGGCCCGAGCCGGGCGAAGCGTTCGGTCACCGGCAGGGTGTCGTCGGCCAGGATCGCCTTGGCCTGCAGCACTCGCTCGTTCTCCGTCACCACGTGCCGGACGCGCTTGCGCATCAACTCGTCGGGCAGCTGCTTCAGTGCCTCGCCCAGATCCTCCACGTCGCGCAGGGCCGGCACGTCGAGGACGGCGGCCGCTCGTTCGCAGGTTCCCCGGCGCTCGGCGTACTCGCCGTCGACGTGGGTGTGCGGGGTGCGGGTGTCGATCACCAGCAACTCCAGCCCGGCGGCGTCGAGATCCAGCGGCACCTGCTGGTAGGCGTGCGTGCGACAGTCCAGGAAGAGCGCATTGTTCTCGGTGCACAGGGTGGAGGCGGCCTGATCCATCAAACCGGTGGGTGCGCCGACGAACTCGTTCTCGCAGCGACGGGCGAGCACCGCGCGCTCCAGCAGCGGCACCTCGAGCCGGTAGAGATCCACCAGCGCGGTCAGCACCGCGCACTCCAACGCGGCCGAGGAGGACAGGCCGGCGCCGACCGGCACGGTCGAGCTGATCGTCAACTCCGCCCCGGCGACCGGATGCCCGGCCTCGCGCAACGCCCAGACCACCCCGGCCACGTACGCCTGCCAGCCCTGCATGCCGGGAACCAGCTCCTCCGCGCCGAAGCCCACCTGTTCGTCGACGTTGGTGGAGTAGACGGTCCAGGTCTCCTCCGGGCGCGGTGTCGCGGCGACCAGGGTCCGTTCGGCGAGCGCGAACGGCATCACGAAGCCGTCGTTGTAGTCGGTGTGCTCGCCGATCAGGTTGACTCGGCCCGGTGCCGCCCAGACGCCGGACGGCGGATGCCCGTATTGCCGCTTGCTGACTCGAAGCAGTTGCTGGATTTGGTCCACCGGCACATCCTGTCAGACCGGCCCCTAAGGTGAATCGCATGCTTGCCGCCTACGCAGCCCGGATCGACGCCGATCAGCCGCTCGCCGCGTTGGAGGTCGGCGACCTCGAGGTCGCTTCGACTCCTGGTGGGGCGCTCGTCCCGGGCGACTGGGTGGAGGTCGAGGTCCGTGCCGCCGCGTTGAATCACCACGACCTGTTCTCGTTGCAGGGCGTCGGTCTGCCGGCCCGGGCCTGTCCGATGGTGCTCGGCTGCGATGCGGCCGGGGTCACCGCCGACGGCGACGAGGTGCTAGTACATGCGGTGATCAACGATCCGTCCTTCACCGGCCCGGACAGCACCGCCGATCCGCGGCGAAGCCTGCTGTCGGAGCGTTACCCCGGCACGTTGGCGGAACGGGTCCGGGTGCCGCGGACGAATCTGATCGCCAAGCCCGCCGAGCTGTCGTTCGCCGAAGCGGCCTGTCTGCCGACGGCCTGGCTCACCGCGTATCGGATGCTGTTCACCCAATCCGGGCTGCGGCCAGGCAACACCGTGCTGACTCAGGGTGCCGGCGGTGGCGTCGCCACCGCGTTGGTGCTGCTGGCCCGGCACGCGGGGCTGCGGGTCTGGGTCACGTCGCGGTCGGCCGAACGCGGCGAACGCGCGGTGCGGCTCGGCGCCCACGCCTGGTTTCCCTCCGGCGAGCGGCTTCCGGAACGGGTGGACGCGGTGATGGAGTCGGTCGGTGCCGCCACCTGGTCGCATTCGATCAACTCGCTGAAGCCCGGCGGTGCCGTGGTGATCTGCGGTACGACGTCGGGTGCCGAACCCGCGAAGGCCGAGTTGACCAAGATCTTCTTCAAGCCGCTGCGGGTGATCGGATCCACGATGGGCACCCAGGACGAGCTGACCGACCTGGTCTCCATGCTCGTCTCGACCGGCCTGCGTCCGGTGATCGACAGCACGTACCCGCTGGCCGACGCTCGGGACGCCTTCGCCCGGTTGGAGTCGGGCGCAGCCTTCGGCAAGGTCGTGCTCGCGGCGGAGTGATGATCCGCTGCCGGATTCGGTGCGTACCTGCGGCGTTGGTTACCCGTGCGCAGCGCAAGATCGGTTGGACGAAGAAGAGGGCACGTGACACAGCGGTTCAACCCGCCTCCAGGCTGGCCACAGCCACCGAAAGGCTGGAAACCACCTCATGACTGGCAGCCGCCGTCTTCGTGGCCGCCCCCGCCGCCCGGATGGCAATTCTGGGTGAAGAAGCGAGAGGGTCGCGGTAAGTGGATCGGAATAGCCGCAGCCGTCGGCATCTTCGCTCTCGTGATCGGGGTGGCTACACACGATCGATCGGGACACCAGGGCGCGGCGGCCACGGTCGTCGATTCGCCGACGCCCAGCGGACACTCCGCTCGTTCGAACGAAGCCCGGGCCGCGACAGTCGGGCTGATTGATCCCTCGACGAACGGCCTCACGTCTGATCAATTGGATCAGGCATCTGCGCAGGCCGGATGGCTCATGCAGCGGGAGGATCTCAACTTCAGATACAGCGGTGCGACCGAGTTGCGAACCCTCGCGGCCGATTACAGCGAACTGGGCGTTGGCGGCCGAAAGGTTCCCGCCCGTCTCCGGGAAGCGGCCAGGTTGATGGCGAAGGGTGCGAAGGCAGCCGATCAGCGGCGCTATCAGACCGCCCTGAACGACTACGCCAAGGCCGCTGCCAAGCTCAACACCGTGCCCGCGCTGCTGCGATCCGACGTACGGAATTCGGAGCGGTCCACCGGTGCGCGGATGAGTCCCCGACCCGGCGCGGAGAACGCACAGTACGGCGATCTGTTTCCGGTCGAGACCAAGACCCGTGAAGTCACGGTGAAGGCCTGGATCGATGGCGACACCGAAAAGAGCACCAAATCCGGTGGCGGGGCCTATCCCGGATCCACCGGGCCTCGTTGCTATGCACCGGGAGGCAAGACCTGGAAGCCCTGCTAACTCTTGCCGCCGGGGTGAAGTGGGCCCGCGCTGCCGGGACCGCTTCCGCTGAAGCGCGCCGGTGACAGATGGTGATTGCTCACGCCGCGAGGTCGGTGTTGTTTCGTGCGGTGATGTTGAACAGCACTTCGACGCAGTTGGCCAGGTTGAATCCTTCGCCGCCGCCGGGCGGGAAGACCCGGTGGGCGTCGGGGTGGTTGGTGTGGGTGATGTGGCCGTAGCGGCGGCGGAGTTCTTCCTGTTGTTCGCACAGTGCTGCTTGTTCGGTCTGGTACTCGGCCATCTGTCGGTCTCGGTCCCGTGCGGCGTTGTCCCAGGCTCTGCCGGTGGGCGCGCGGCCCTCGGCGTCGAGGATGGGTTGCCACGGGCTGGGCGCGCCGAGGTCGTGAACGGTGGGGATGATCGGGGTCCGGTCGGGTCGGGTGAACCGCCAGCGGACGGTGCAGGTGGGTTCGTCGCAGCCGGTGATGGTGATTTTGTGTTCGTGGACGACGGTGTGGTGCCACGGGCATAGCAGGATCAAGTTCTCCAGGTCGGTGTTGCCGCCGGCGAGCCAGGAGGTGCGGTGGTGGGCTTGGAGTCGGCGGGTGCGGGGACAGCCGGGGTATTGGCAGCAGCCGTCGCGGATCGCCAGGGCACGGCGTTGTGCTCGGGTGACGAGGCGTTGGCTGCGGCCGACGGCCAGGGGTTCGCCGAGGTTGTTGATGATGATGCCGAGGATTCGGGCATCGCAGAGGGTTCGGTGGGCGGTGGCGGGATCGATGGCGCCGCCGCCGCGGACTCGGCAGGTCGGTGTCGGCGCTTCCGCGGAAGCGTCGTCGATCGTGCCGGGAGGGGTGTCCGCTTCCGCAGAAGCGCCATCGGCGGACGTGGTGCGGTCAGCGGATCCTTCTGCGGCGACCGTTGGCTGATCGCCACCGTCGGTCTGGAGGGCGGTGGCGTTGATTTCCAGAACGACCAGGGTGCGGTCCTCACCGGATCGGTCTTCGGGTCGGGAGGCCAGGTAGTGGGTGGAGATCTCGGACATCGCCTCGACCCGGGTGCGTTGTACCGCTTCGCGGCGCTCGTCGTCGACGTAGCGGCGCCGTCCGTGTTGATCGTGGTCGGGTTGATCGTCGTCGGGTTCGACGTCGCCGCATTGCGCGTCGGGTGGCCGGTTGGCGTCGATGGCTGCTTGCAGGGCGGTGGTGACGGCGGCGCCGGCTTCGGCGGGAAGGACCGCGGACAGGTGGAGGTTTCCGGCCTCGTCGGTCCACCAGGAGACGCGGTGTCTGGTGCGTTGTTCTTCGGCGGTTCCGGCGGCGGCACGGTAGCCGCGCAAGGTGCGGCCCAGTTGTGACGCGGTGGTCTGCCGGGCGAAGTCGATCAGTCGCTGCTCGGCGTCGGGTCTGCTGTCCCACCCGGTCTCGAGATGCGGCTCATCGGCCGCCGGGGCCCGATCGTCGGTGACTTGGTCTGAGGCTTCGACGCCCCACGACGACGGATCCGACGGGTCGGCAGAGTCGGACGGGTCGATGCGGTCGACCAGCCGGGTCATCTCTCGTACCTTGGAGTAGCTGAGTTCTCCGGTCGCGAATCTGGCCCGGGTGTGCGGCATTCGGCGCAGTGCCCGGGCGATCCGGACGTACTCCCGGGAGGTGACCGGGGCAATCGAACAGGCCCAGGCCACCCAGTGTGCGGTGGAGTCGATGCCGGCCCAGAACCGGACGGCGTTGGTGGCGTCGAACTGGCCGACCAACTCCAGGAACATCGCCATCCGGACCGACACCTCGCCGGAAGCCGCCATCGTCTGTGCGGCCAACGCCTCGGCCTCCTCCGCGGTGCACTCCCGCACTCCGGGTTCAAGATCAACTACTACGGTCATCACGTCCCCTTCAGACCCCGTTATCTGCAAGGAAGACGCTAAACACGACCACCGACAGTCCATGCCGGCCAAGGCGGCGGGCCGGCGGATTCGGAGCCCCCTCGCCGGCAGACTGCGGATCAGGGTCGCTGTGGGAAGCCCTCGGCACGGATCTGCCAACCCTGGTTGGGGAATCCTGGATGCCCCGATCGTTGCTGAGCCGACCCGGCGCCGGTGATCATCAGCGCGACCGCCGAGAGCAGGCCGCCGTTGCCGGGGAGGTAGAGCGGCAGGCGGGTCGGATGCTGGCAGTTGTGCCCGTTGGCCAGGTAGCGATTGCGCGGGGCCTGCCGGGTCAGCGCCTCGACGGCCCGATCCGGGTCACCGAGGCGGGTCGCGGTCATCGCGATCATGGGGTAGTCCCAGCCCCAGGTGAGGTCCCAGTCCCACTCCCGATCGATGAAGTCGAGGGTGCTACGCATGACGTCCGGGTCGACCAGGCCGGTCTCGGGGACCAGACCGAGCGCACCGACCATGGACGGATGATCGCCGAGCTCGGTACGGGGTGGAGCAGCCGATCCCGGCGCGGCGCCGACGGCCGCGTAATGATCGTGCTGGATCGGCAGCGGAGCAAGATCGACAAGCAACGCGTCCCACCCGGTTTCGCGTTCCAGGCCACGAAGTTCGCGCCAGGTCTGGGCCGTCCGCAGACCCCAGGCGAAGTAGCAGAGCTCGAACGGGGGATCCCAGACCTCCTCCGGCTGATACCGCTCCTGCGCCGGCATGGTGGCCGGTGGCAGATGAACCAGCCCGTCCGGAGTGCGGTACAGATAGCCGGCGATGAAGCGTGCAGTCTGTTCCACCAACTCGCCGTAGCGATCCAGCACCGCCGGCTGCTCGGTGGGCCGCGCCAGTCTGATCAACTCGGCGAAGTGGATCGGATGGGGCTGCTGCCAGACCAGCAGCGGTCCGATCACGTTCGGCGACTCGCGCCCCTCGGGGCCGATGTGTTTGGGCCACCGTACGCCCGGAAACCCTTGCCTGGCAGCGATCTGACGCGCTACCGGCAAGATGGACCGATACCAGTCCAGGCTCCGTTCCAGCAGCTCCGGGCGTCCCCAGCTGGCAAAATGCGCCGCGTGCCACCAATGCATCTCCAGGTGGAACTTGCCGGCCCAGGAATTCTGGGTCAGTCCGGTCTCGGCCGGCGGCAGCGAGCCGGCCGACTGGGTCCGGGTCAGGTATTGCGACAGCACGATCCGGCGTTCCAGCTCGTGGGCCCGAGGATCCGTGCAGCCGGAGAGATCAACGGCGGCGCCACTGGTCCAGAAGTCCCGCCAGCCGGCCGCCGATGCCTCGAACACGTCTGCGGTCCGCGGCAGGGGAGTGCGTTCGGTCGACCGGTCGCGATCGGTGGGAGCGGCGGCCACGATCACCTCGAGCACCGGGCCGTCCGCGGTGATCCGGTATCGGTGAACACCGACGTCCTCCAGCCGGGCGCCGGGGGAGGTCGCCAGGTCGACGGTGTAGCCGGTGCCGTCGAGTCGCCGATCGAGGCGGGCGGTGGTCCGCCCGTCGACGGGCGCGTCGAGGGTCAGTTCGGTGTGGTGGCGCTCGGGATGCCGCCAGTCCGCGGTGTCGGCAAACGTGTCCGAGGCCCCGGGAAAGCTGAGTACGAGCGTCGCCCGGCCGTCGGTGAGTTGCTCCGATTCGATCTTGAACGCGAGCAGATCCCGATCCGGATGACAGGCGGTCGTGACGCGGAAATCCGTACCCTGGAAGGAGAATCGGCTGACCACGGTCCCCGACCACAGGTCCAGCTGCTGATCGACATCGGTCAGCCGGGAGTGCAATCCGGCGGCCGCCAGCGGCTCGTCGTCGGCCGCCGCGCGCAGTTCCAAACCGAGGCGGAAGAGGTCGAGCCGTTGCGGATTGACCCACAGGTAGTAGCCCGGCAGCTCGTCCTGCGTGAGCTCGGCTGGGGGCCGATCGAAGTCGTACGCGACCGGGTAGTCGATCACTCCGTGCGGCGTCCGGTACGGACGCATGACATCCGCCAAGTCCCAGCCGTCGGGATTGGACATCTCGTGAAATCCCCACTGGGCTTGGGTATGCAGCCCCATCGCGGGTCGGTTCTCGGCCCGTGCGGCGACCTCGTCGTGCAGCGCGGTCAGCGTCTGCAGCCCGGTCACGTCCATGGTGTACGCGAACTCGCCGTTGCCGACGGTGAGCGCGGTGAGTGCGTCGGGTGCGGTGAGCCGTACGTTGTGCCGGCTGACCACCGCATGCCGGTCGATCATGAGGTCTCCATCGAATCGAGACGGGTTCTCGGTGGGCGTCAGCTTCTCGTGAGCGTCAGCGAGAGACTAACCGTCCAGATGATCATGGTCAATCGTTTGCACAACCGGGTTCACGGCAGGGGCCGGCTTTGCTAGCATCTTGGTGAGCAAACGATTGCTCAACTTCTCGTGACGCTATGGAGCATGATCATGACCGAAGTCGATCGTCCGCTGAGCGGCGTCCTGGTGCTCGATTTCAGCCAGTTCCTGGCTGGTCCCGTGGCGGCCATGCGGTTGGCCGATCTCGGCGCCCGGGTGATCAAGATCGAGCGTCCGGTGGTCGGCGACATCGGCCGGCAGTTGGCGTTCGCCGGCCGCCGCGCCGACGGTGACACGATCTCCTTCCACGCGATGAATCGCAACAAGGAGGGCATCACCGCCGATCTGAAGGACGCAACGGATCTTGCCCGGGTCAGCGACCTCGTCGCACGCGCCGACGTGATCATCGAGAACTTCCGGCCCGGAGTCATGCGGCGGATCGGGCTGGACTACGAGCAGGTGAGCAAGCTCAATCCGCGGCTGATCTACGCGTCCGCCACCGGCTACGGCGAGGAAGGCCCCTGGCAGGACCGTCCGGGTCAGGATCTGCTGGCCCAGTCGCTGTCCGGGTTGCCCTGGTTGAGTGGCTCGGCCGACGACGGGCCGGTGCCGTTCGGGCTGTCGATCGCCGATCACCTGACCAGCTGTCATCTGGCCGAGGGCGTCACCGCGTTGCTGTTCCGGCGCGGACGGACCGGCCGGGGCGGTCTGGTGCAGACCAGCCTGCTGGAAGCGATGCTCGACCTGCAGTTCGAGCTGCTCAGCACCAAGCTCAACGACGATCAGGGACCCGGTCCGATCACCGTCCGGCGCGGTGGTCGGCACTCCGCGCACGCGTTCCTGCCGGCACCGTACGGGACCTACCCGACGCGGGACGGCTATCTCGCGATCGCGATGAATCCCGTTGACCGGTTGGGCAAACTGCTGGACATCGCCGAGCTGGCGGGCTGCACCGACCCGCAGCAATGGTGGGACGATCAAGATCAGATCGAGGAGCTGCTGGCGGCTCGGTTGCGGACCGAGACCACCGAACACTGGCTGGCGATTCTGGACCCCGCCGACGTCTGGTGCGCGCCGGTGCTCACCCTGGACGAGCTGATTGATCATGAAGGATTTTCTGCGGCGCGGATGACCCAGCAGATCAGCCGATCCGGCGACCTGACCGAACACGGCGAGACCCTGCGGCTGCACACCACCCGCAGCCCGATCCGAGTCGACGGCGAGCTGCTCACCAGCAATCGGCCGGCACCGAAGCTGGGCCAGCACGACGCCGAGATCGATCGCGAGTTCGGCCTGTCCGACGGCCGTTAGGCTGCCGCCATGTCCGCGACGTTGAGCGACGTGGCCGCCCGAGCAGGGGTGTCGATCTCCGCCGCCTCCCGGGTGCTGTCGCGTGCGCCGTCGACCCGGGTGCGACCGGAGACTCGGGACCGGATCGAGACCGCCGCCCGAGATCTCGGCTATCGGCCGAACTTCGCCGGTCGGGCGCTGAAGCTGGCGCGATCGGACGTGCTCGCCATGATCGTCCCGGATCTGACCAACCCGCTCAACTCCGAGCTGCTGCGTGGCGTCGACGAGGCCGCAACCCAGAACGACTACCTGATGCTGCTCGGGCGCTCGGAGGACGTCGGCGGCGCCATGATCGGCCGGCTGATCGGCGAGGGCCGGGTGGACGGAATCCTGTTGCAGACAGGCGATGACACCCGGCCCGAGGACGTTCGGGAGCTGCTGGGGCAGCGGGCGCCGGTGATCTTCATCAACTCCGTCGAGGCCGGCCACGCCGGTTCGGTGACCTTGCCGAACGCGGCCGCTGCCGCCGTCGCCACCCGGCATCTGCTGCAGCTCGGACACACCAAGATCGCTCTGGTCGGCGGTCTACCGTCGGTCTTCACCTCCGCCGACCGGGAGTCGGGCTACCGGGCGGCGATGGCCGATGCAGAGGTCGCCGTACGCGGCCCGTGGCTCACCCGACTGGGCTACACCGCCGAACAGGGACGCCGAGGGCTGCGCAGGCTGTGGCGGCTGAAACGTCGTCCCACCGGCGTCGTGGTCGGCAACCTGAACGCGGCCATCGGGGTGCTCGCCGAAGCACGGGCGATCGGCGTCGCGGTGCCGGACGAGCTTTCGGTGGTGGCGTTGCACGACGCCTGGACCGCGGAGCAGACCGCGCCCGCGCTGACCTGTGTGCGGATGCCGATGTACGACCTGGGCCGGACCGGGGTCGAGTTGTTGCTGGACAAGCTCCGTGGCACCGACGTGGGCAATGTCATGATCAACAGCGAACCCGAGCTCGTCGTCCGCCATTCCACCGCACCAGCAGCGGACCGCGATTTCGTGACCAGCAAGGAGTGACCAACCGATCATGATCATCATCGATGCCCACCAGCATGTCTGGGACCGGACCAGGAGCCGGTACGCCTGGCTGTCGGCCGATGCGATGGGGCCGCTGCGCCGCGACATCGGACTGGCCGAGGGGCTGCGGCACCTGGATGCCGCCGGCATCGACGGCACCGTCCTGGTGCAGGCCGACGACACCCTCGCCGACACCGAGCTGATGATCGAGACCGCCGCGGACCCGCGGGTGCTGGGGGTGGTCGGCTGGGTGCCGCTGGATCGCCCGGACGAGGCGCAGCAGTTGATCATGGATCGGTCTCCGCTGCTGGTCGGCATCCGCAATCTCATCCATGACCGTGCGGATCCGAACTGGCTGCTGACCGACCCGGTCGATCGCGGGCTCGCGGTGTTGGAACGAGCGGGGCTGCCGCTGGACGTACCGGCCGTACTGCCCCGACATCTGGAGGTGATCATCGAGGTCGCCGACCGGCATCCGGAGTTGATCATCGTCATCGACCACCTGGCCAAGCCACCGATCGGCCTGACCGAGCGAGAACCGTGGTGGACGCTGATCGGCGAGGTCGGCCGGCGGACGAACGTGCTGGCAAAGGTTTCCGGACTGTACGCCGCCGGTGACGATCCGGCCGGCTGGACCGCGGACCAGTTGACACCGTACGTGGATCGCGCGCTGGAGGTGTTCGGCACCGATCGGCTGATCTACGGGGGCGACTGGCCGGTGGCGATCATCGGCGGTGACTACGAGCGGACCTGGCCGGCCGTCCGGGGGTGTCTGGATCGGCTCAGCGAACTCGAGCAGGCTGCGATCCTGGGCGGCAACGCGATTCGCTGGTATCGGTTGGATCCGCTACGGGTGGACGCCGCGGTCGCCGCCCGATCTGCGGCCGCAGGAATCCGGAAGTGATCATGGCCGGGGACGACGGTCGGCCCGAATTGCGGTTGGATCCGGGTTATCTCCCGGTGCTGCCGAGCAGACCGCGTCCGATCGTGATCCTGGGCGCCGGCGGTATCGTCGCCGACGCACATCTGCCGGCCTACCGTACAGCGCAGTATCCGGTGGCCGGGATCGCGGACGTCAAGATCGACAAGGCCGCGAAGCTGGCGGCCGAGTACGACATTCCAGCGGCGTACGGCAGTGTCGCCGAGGCGATCGCGGCCGCACCGCCGGATGCGGTATTCGATCTTGCGCTGATGCCGGAGCACTACGTGGCGACCCTGCAGCAGTTACCGGACGGGGCACCGGTGTTGTTGCAGAAGCCGATCGGCAACCGCTGGTCGGACACGCTGGCGATCATGGACGTGGTCCGGCGCAAGTCGCTGCTGGCCGCGGTGAACACCCAGTTGCGGTTCGCGCCGTACGTGACCGCAGCCCGCCGGGCGATTGCCGCCGGTGAGATCGGCGAGTTGTACGACCTGGAGATCGTGGTCGAGGTGAACACGCCGTGGGAGTACTTCCCGGCGGTGCTGGGCCTGGATCGGCTCGAGATCAACATGCACAGCATCCATTACCTGGATCTGATCCGCAGCTTTCTCGGCGATCCGGATTCGGTCTCCTGCAGCACGGTCCGGCATCCGGCCAAGCAGCATGCCAACTCCCGTACCGCGATCATCCTGCATTACGGTGACCGGCCGGTGCGAGCGCTGATCAGCACCAATCATGATCATCTGTACGGTCCCGAGCACGAGCAGAGTTTCATCAAATGGGAAGGCACCCGCGGCGCGATCCGGGCCGAGATGGGTGTGCTGATGGACTATCCGAAGGGGCGGGCCGACTCGCTGAAGATCATCCGTACCGATGATCTTGGAAGTGGCTGGCAGTCGATGCCGTTCGAGGGCAGCTGGTTCCCGGACGCGTTCATCTGGTCGATGGGGGTGCTGCAACGCCACGTCACCGGCGAGCTGGACACGCTGCCCACCGGGATCGACGACGTCTTCAAGACCATGGCGCTGGTGGAGGCAGCCTACGCTTCCGACGCGACCGGCGGGATCCGACCGCACGACGGTGCCGGCGTCGGCCCGGACTGACGCTACGCACTTTCCTTGCTGGGCAGGGAAGTAGGCACCACGTCGGCCATCGTGCGGCAACCGCGCAGCGGGGAGCGGAGCAGCGGCAGCACGGCCAGCAGTCCGACACAGGCCGCGACGGCGATGGTGATGCGGGTGCCCCAGAGTTCGGCCGCGACGCCGCCGAGCAGCGCACCGGCCGGCCGGATGCCGTAGTTGATCGAGGAGAAGGCGCCGGCGATGCGGCCGCGCATGTGATCGGGCGTGACCTTGACCAGCACGGTGTTGATCGTGATGTCGTACAGCATGATGCCGCCGGTGATCAGGAAGGTGCAGCCGGCATACAAGATGATCTTGGTCGCGTTCGACGCTGCGGCCGGGGTCAGCACCAGCGGCAGGAACGGCAGCGAGAACAAGATCGACCCGATCATCGTGGTCGGGAACAGCCCGATACGGGACGACACCCGGCCCGCGAGCAACGCTCCGATCAACGCACCGGTGGCACCGATCCCCTGGGCGGTGCCGATGGCCGCCGGAGTGAGGCCGAGACTGCGGGTGGCGAAGACCAGCACGATCGCCAGAATCGCGAAGTTGGCAAGGTTCATGCAGGCGGTGCACCACAGCGTGGTTGACTGCCAGCGGTCACGCAGCAAGGTTCGCAGCCCGTCCAGAGCGTCGCCGAGGATGCGTTGGCGACTGACCTGCGGTTTCGGCTCGGTCACCCGCAGCCGCGCGAGCGTGGCTGCCGAGACCAGATAGGAACCACAGTCGACGATCAGTGCCAGCGGGGCACCGAGGGCCTGGATCAGCCAGCCCGCGGCCGGCGGGCCGGCCAATCCGGTCGCCGACCGTGCGGTCGAGTTGAGTGAATTCGCGGCCATCACGTCGTCGGTGTCGATCACCCGGACGAAGAAGGTCACATACGCAGTTTGTGACACCACCGCGGCCAGACCGACCAGGATCGCGACCATGATCAACTGACCGAATCCCAACCGGTGCAGGACGAACGCCACCGGGATGGTAGCCAGCAGCAGCGCCCGGCAGAGGTCAGCGGCCACCAGCACCAGCCGCTTGGTCCGGATCCGATCGACCAGGGTGCCGATCGGCAGTGCGAACAGGTACGGGATCCAGCTCGCCGCGGTCAGCAGCCCCAGCTGCCAGGCGGGCGCATGCAACAGCATGATCGCGATCATCGGCAGCGCGAGCGCGGTCACCTGATCGCCGAACATCGACACCGACTCGCCGGACCACAGGCGGGCGTAGCGCGGATTACGCCGCAGCAACTTCCACATGATCGGTGCGCTTCAGTCGGCGGCGGGCATGGTGTGGCGGATGATCCGCACCGGGCGAGCGGCCGCGGGCTTGCGCTTGCGGCGGACGTACGGCGCCAGGATCTGCTCGAACGCGCGATTCACCTCGTCGAGTTCGTCGACCGTGAGGTCGATCTGGGTGTCCTGGGTCCCTGCCGGTGCCAGCCAGGCCGGTTCGAGCTGGGGCGCGACCGTACGACGCCACTCGCCGACCACATCGCCCGACACCTGATCCAGCGCGGTTTGCAGCGACTCCGCGGCCGACTTGCTGGCCTCGTCGGTGACGATGTAGCGAAACCCGGTGCCGATGGCTCGCCACCAGCGCTCGCGGCCGCGCCCGAGCTCGGGGGCGTCCTCGATCAGTCCGTGCTGGGCGAGGTGGCGTAGATGCCAACTCGTCACCGACGGAGATGCGCCCACCTTGGAGCTGAGCATGGTGGCGGTCGCGGGCTCGGACCGCAGTTCGAACAGGATCTTGACCCGGACGGGGTGGGCCAGCGCCCGCATCCCGGCGGCGTCGAGTTCGACGTCGCCGTACGGGTTGGTCATCGGAGCTTCCATGAGAGAGGCATGTCGACACAGTACTCTCGATAGGACGCTTTCGATAGGTGTCTGTCGAGAGATTTCTGTATTCCGGGTGGGTGAGGCCCATGGTTCCAACAGTGGCCGGTACAGTCCTCATGGTCAGGGCACTAACAGAATGGGGCTGACGGTGGGAAAGCCGCGAGCAGCCAGCGACATGAGCGACGAGATGACTCCGCGCAGCGAGGCCGAGCGGCGCAGTCTGGATATCACCCAACGGGTGCTCGCGTCGCTGTTGATCATGATCGTGATGGGCGCGATCTCGGCCACGCTCGCGGGATACCTGGTGCTGCGCGGGGAACACGACCTGGCGCACTCCGACGTCGTCGGCCTCTGGGTGATGACCGGAGTGATCGGGTTGATGAGCGCGGCGGCGGTGCTGGGTGTGAACCGGCGGCCGCTGTATCACCCGTTGGTGTTGCTCGGACTGATCCCGATGGCGGCATCCGGCTACTGGATCTTCCGCTGATCAGCCGGCGAACGGGTCAGTCGTCCAGGTAGAGACAGAACGGGTGTCCGTCCGGGTCGAGCATCACCCGGACATCCTGCTGGGGTTGGAATTCCGCGAGTTGAGCACCCAGCGCCTTGGCATCCTCGACCGCGGCGGCGACGTCGCGAACACCGACATCGAGGTGGAACTGCATCTGCTGTTTGCCCGCCTCGTTCGGCCAGACCGGACGCTCGTAGACGGTCTCCAACTGGAACGCGAGGTTGCTCCAGGTGCCTTTGCCGTCGGCGTCGCGCATCTGCATCGTCACCCAGGTCGGTTCCTCGCCGGAGATCTCCCAGCCGAACAGGTCGCGGTAGAACCTCGCCAGCGCAACAGGATCGGGTGATCCCAGGACAACACCGAGCCAACCGGTGAATCCGCGGATTCCAGCCATGCTCGGCACTGTAGCGATCTCGGCTCGTCAGCGGAACAGCAGGACGTGTTCGCCCGGGCCGAGAATCGGAGCGGTGGCCGCACTCGGATGGTCCGCCCCGACCATGCCGGGCGGGGTGATGAGCTCCGCCTCGCCACCCGCCGGCACCACCACGGTGAGTCGCAGACGGTCGGCGTCGCGCGACCAGTCGACCGCCCAGAGGCCGAGCGCGGTACGGTGCTCGGCCCGGGCGGAATCGACGCCGGACAAGGGAATCGGAGCGATCCGGGCACGGCGCCAGCCGACGTCGTCCGGCGCCTGGGCGAGGCCGGCCACCGATCCGGTCAGCCAGCGATCGATGTAGCCCAGCATGAAGTGGTTGGCCGAGGCGCCCGACGCGACGCCGGTCCAGTGCTCGGCCAACGCCGTACAGCCGTCGGCCAGCATCTGGCCGTAGCTCGGCTGATCGGTGCGCGTGGCCATGGTCCTGATCAACTCGTGCTCGCCGAGCCGGGTGAGTTGCCGCAGCAGCGCCGGCAGTCCGATCTCCCCGATGGTGAATCGATCTCCGTCGGCATGAATCCGTTGCAGCAGAAGGCTTTCCGCGGCCTGCTGGTGCCGGCCGTCGAGCACCCCGCCGAGGTCCAGCAGCAACGCCAGGCTCGCCTGACTGTCGACCG
Source organism: Microlunatus elymi (assembly GCF_007362775.1). NCBI lineage: Bacteria > Bacillati > Actinomycetota > Actinomycetes > Propionibacteriales > Propionibacteriaceae > Microlunatus > Microlunatus elymi. Next base: position 3,428,791 of record NZ_CP041692.1, on the reverse strand, counting down.
TGACCGGTCGCTCGGGATGTGCGGTGAGGTATTGCCGAGCCAGCTCGGCTCGGATCTGCGCGGCACGGCGACGGAATCGTACGGCGTCGTGCTCGTGGCCGATCAGCGGAGCCAGTTCGGCTGCGGCGTCGAGCATCCGGGCATGCCCGTACGAGGCAACCAGCGGCCGTGGAGTCGAGTCGTCCAAGCTGATCCAGTCCGCCAGCCCGTGATCGAGGAGTTTCCCGTGATCAGGATGAGCGTCGGCGAGTCGGTCGATGTAGGCCAAGTAGCGCAGGCCGGGCGCCCATGCCTCCCTGGCCGGCCCGAGATCACCGTAGGTGCGGTAGAGCAGCAGCGGCAACCGCCAGATCGCGCTGCCCCAGTTGACGTCGTCGCGGTAGCCGAAGTCCGAGCCGATGTGGGTGGCGATGTCGAAGATCACCAACTCCGGGGCGATGTCGGGGATCAGTCCCTCCGCGGTCTGGGCGTCGGCCAGGTGGGTGATCAGGTCGGCGAAGTGCCCGCGGACGTCGTAGCGGAACGACACCGGCTCGAAGACCAGATGGTCCTGCTCCAGCCAGCCGAGCTTCTCCCGATGCGGGCAGTCGGTCGGCACGCTCATCAGGTTGGAGTCGATCGCGTTCCCCACCAGCCGGTGGATCCCGTCCAGAACGGGATCGGAGCTGGCGAACGAGCCGACGGCCCGATCGGCGGTCATGATCCGCTCGGCTTCGACCGTGATCAACTCCACGGTCGCCGGCATCGCCGTGCCGTCGGCGTCGAACAGACGTGCCTCCAGGTAGCGGAAGCCGTGATAACAGAACTGCGGTCGCCACTGAGCAGCACCACCGCGCCCGCGAAAGCAGTCGAAGATCGGCCGGCCGGTGGAGTGTTGATCAACCTGCCCGGACTCGTTCAGGTATTCGGCCGGCCACAGTTCGACTCGCGCACCCGGCGGGAACCCGGGGCCGAGCCGTACGACCTCACGACCGGCCAGGTTGCGGCCGAAGTCGAAGATCACCGCGTCGCCCACCGACGTCCTGCTCACCGGCTGCAGGGTCTCGATCACCCGCGCCGGCGGCGTATGACGCTGCCACGGCTGCGGCCCGTTGGCGGCGTCGACGACGACCGCCGCCGTCCAGTCATGATCACCGGTGCCGTCGGCGCTGAGCCAACCGTCCGGTTGCAGCCGCGCGTCGTACTCCTCACCGCCGTACCAGTGCGACAGCGTGGTCGGGCCGAGCCGGGCCTGCCATCCGTCGCCGGAGTTGATCACTCGCCGTGAGCCGTCGGCGAAGTCGAGCACGAACGTGACCCGGGCCCGTGGTGCCACTCGCCGTCCCTCGAACTTGGTGTAGCGGCCGGGGATCCGGCGCACGTGCGCGCTGCCTTCGCCGAGCTGCAGCACGAACTCGTTGCGGCCCGGAACCAGCAGTTCGGTGAGGTCGTGGCTGGTGGCGGCCACGCGGGTGCGGAACTCGCTGCTGCCCGGCTCCAGGACATCCGCGGTCACCGGCCGGCCGCCCAGGTGGCCGACCCACACACCCAGGGCGGCGATCGTCACCCGCGCGCTGACCGGTTGTTGATCAATCTCGATCACCGTCCGCAGCACCGGCGGCTCCGGCGGTGGTTCGTCGTTCGCCCAGTGTGGATGGGTGATCCAGGCGGCATCCTCAAGATCAACAATTCGTGCTGCGGTCACGATCGCTCCCCGGGCAGCGGAGTGAACTCCACCGCAAAGCGGTAGGTCTGCAGCGGCAGCAGGTATTTCTGCGGCAGGGCGGGCCCGCACGCCGCGCTGCCGAGGCCCTGCTGACCATGATCAAGATTGAGCCACAGCCGGTGGGAATCGACCAGCTCGTACGGATGTCCGGCTGCGGCCAACTGCTCACCGGTCCATCGACGAGCGGTGAAGTCGATCACCGGATCGCCGTCGATCCGCAACGTCGGCAACCCGCGCCCGGACAGCTCCAGCCAGCGGGTGTCGACGTGATTTCCGTTCTCCTGCGGCACCGGGTACGGCGTCTGCAGGTCCTCGATCGTGCGCTCGTACAGACCGACCGCGGCGGCACTCCTGCTGTCTCGATAACTCTCCTCGGGTCCTGGGCCGAACCACCGCACCCGGTCGTAACCGGACGGAAGCCCGAGCCGCAGACCGACCCGCGGCGGACGCACCCGATGATCGCCGTAACCGGTCGGATCCCAATCACCGACCGGCTCGGCGGTCACCTCCAGCCGGAGGTGATCGGGACGCAACAGCCACTCGAGCCGAGTCCGGAAGCCGAGCGTCTGCGACGCCGGTCCGCTGCGGCCGAACACCACCAGCCGATCCGTCCGGCCGGCGTCGATCTTGTCGACCCCGTGCAGGAAGCGATCCAGCCCGACTGCGGACCAGACCCGAGCAAGATCATTCCGGCTGCCCTGACCATGATCGTTCTCGACCGGCGCCCGACAGACGTCGAGTGTCGGCGACAGCACCGGGACGTCGCCGATGCTGAGCAGCCGACCGGTCTCATGATCGAATTCGGCGACCGCAGGCTCGTCCCGAGCCCGGGCCGACGGCAGCGCCGGGGCGCGCGCCAGACGCCGCGGCTTTCCGCTGCCGACCGGAAACTGCTCCCAGGCCACCCGGTGGCCGGCGGCCGCCCAGCCGGCGCCATCGGCCAGCCGCGCCTCGATCGTCAACTGGCCCTCGCCCTCCTCGTCGACGAGCGCCGGCAGCGGGACCGTGACCGTCTCCCGCGGACCACAGGCAGGCACCGCCAACTCGCCGGACGATCGCTCCCGGCCGTCGATCGCGTGGCTCCAGCCGAACCGCAGCCCGGTCAGGTCCCGGTGATCATGACGGTTCGTGATCACCAACTCCTGCGGGTTCTGACCCGATGATCTGCCGAACGAGATCGGCTGGATCACCTTCTGCAGCTCGGCCAGGCCGGGCGACGGCGTACGGTCGGCGAACAGCAATCCGTCCAGGCAGTAGCGGCCGCCGTTGGGCTGATAGTCGATGTCGCCGCCGTGTCGGAGGTACCTGCTGCCGTCGTCGGCGATGCCGGTCAGTCCGTGATCGATCCACTCCCAGACGAAGGCGCCGGCGAATCGATCATGCTCGTCGAGGACGCGTTGATAGTCGTCCAGGGAGCCCGGTCCGTTGCCCATCGCATGGGCGTATTCGCAGAGCAGGAAGGGCAATCCGCGGCGTCGTTGATCAACTTCGGAGCCCGGCTCGACACCGTCCGGGGTGTCTTCGCGACGTCGACCGATCGCCTCCAGGGTGTCCAGGTCCGGATACATCAGGCTGTAGAAGTCGGAATGCCGATAGCTGCGATCGCGCTCGTAGTGCAGGGGGCGGCTGGGATCCCGGCGCCGGATCCAGCGCTCGAGCTCGGCCAGGTTGTCGCCGCCGTCGCTCTCGTTGCCGAGCGACCAGATCACCACACTCGGATGATTCTTGTCCCGCTCGACCATCCGCTCGATGCGATCCAGCAGCGCCTCACGCCACAGCGGCTCGGCCAGCGGATTGCCGCGCCAGCCGGCGTAGATGAAGCCGTGCGTCTCGATGTCGCACTCGTCGACGACCCACAGGCCGTATTCGTCGCAGAGCCGGAGGAACTCAGGATGCGGCGGATAGTGCGCGGTACGGACCGCGTTGATGCCTGCCCGCTTCATCATGATCACGTCGGTGATCATGGTCTGCCGATCGAGACTGCGGCCCACGTCCGGATGGTGCTCGTGTCGATTAACCCCGCGGAGATAGGTCGGCGCACCGTTGATCAAGAAACGGCCGTCGCGGATCTCGACCCGCCTGAAGCCGACGGCCAGCTCGATCGTCTCCCCGCCGGCCTGCAGGCGGCCACGGTAGAGCCGGGGAGATTCGGCGCTCCACGGTTCGACCGCAGCGATCTCGACCTGCTCGCCGGTGCCGACGTCCAGCTCGAGCTCGTCGATCGCCACCCGGCCCGGGCGGTCGGCGTCGACCCGCAGGATGCCGTTGCCGGTCTCGGGGTCGTAGTCGGCGTGTACGAAGTAGTCGTCGATCCCGTCGGCGGGTCGGCGCAGCAACGCGACGTCACGGAAGATTCCCGGCAGCCACCACATGTCCTGGTCCTCCAGATAGGAGCCGGAGGACCAACGATGGACGCGGACCGCGAGCACGTTGTCCTGCGGCCGCAACCGATCGCCGAGGTCGAACTCGAACGGCAACCGGCTGCCCTTGGAGTGTCCGAGCAGCGATCCGTTCAACCAGACCGTGGCACAGGAATCGACGCCCTGGAAGCGAAGCACGTCGCGGCCCTGATCAGCTGCCCAGTCGACGGGCAGGTCGAAGCGGACCCGGTAGTCGCCGGTCGGATTGTCGGTGGGCACCCGTGGCGGATCGATCGGGAAGGGGAAGGCGGTGTTGGTGTAGAGCGGCTGGTCGTAGCCCTGGAGCACCCAATGTCCGGGCACCGCGATCTGGTCCCATTCGTGATCATCAAGCGCGGGATCGGCAAATCGGTCGCCGGTGCCGCGGTCGGTGGGGGACCAGCGGAAGCGCCAGTTCCCGTTCAGATTCAGCGCGGGCGCATCGGAGATGGCATCGGCTCGAGGCCTGCGGCGGCCCGAGCCCGGGCAAGGATCGCTGGGGAAGTCGGTCCGACCGGCTTCGGTCATGCTGCTCCTGGCTGCGGTTGAAGCGACGGTTTGAAGCGTTTCAGAATCCGATCGTAGGGTGGGCGTGTCGAAGCGTCAAGGCCGGGACCGATCCCCGCGAGCGATGATCATGGCAGGATGTCCGGGGTCTGCAAGGAGGTGCGGGATGGCTCGGGTGGGGATCCGCGAGGTCGCGGCGTACGCCGGCGTGTCGATGGGTACGGTCTCCCATTTCCTCAATCATCCCGACCGGGTGTCGGCTCAGAAGGCCGACCGGATCCAGCAGGCCATCGATCAGCTCGGATTCGTTCGCAACAACGCAGCCCGGCAACTGCGACTGGGTCACAGCACGACCATCGCCTACATCGCGCCGGATGTCTCGAATCCGTTCTTCAGCACGCTGGCCGAGGGTGCCGAGGAGCGCGCGGCAGAGGCCGGCTACTCCGTCTTCCTGGCCAACTCGAAAGGTGAACGGCACCGCGAGGACTCGTACCTGGCGCTGTTCCAGGAGTACGGGGTGCGCGGACTGCTGGTCGGTTCGCCGTTGCCGATCGAAGATCGCCTGCAGGCGATTCGCCGCCACGGCACGCCGTCGGTGCTGGTCGGCCGGCGGGCCGGATCCGAGCTGCAGCCCTCGGTGTCGATCGACGACGTGCTCGGCGGCCGCCTGGCAGCCGAGCACTTGATCAAGACCGGCCGTCGCCGGATCGCCTTCGTCGGCGGGCCGATCAGCGTCCAGCAGGTGTCCGATCGCTTGCAGGGCGCCAGTGTTGCCGTACGAGAGTCGGGCACCGCAACGCTGGAGGTGATCGACGTCGGCACCCGGCTGATCGCCACCGGGCACGAGGTGGGTGCGGCGATTGCGGCCAGGCCGCGGACGGCCCGGCCGACCGCGATCTTCACCGCCAACGACCTGATCGCGATCGGCCTGGCGCAGACCTTGAGCACCTCGGGCATCGACATCGGTGCAGACATCGCGATCGTCGGCTACGACAACATCGAGTACGCGGAGAATGCGATCGTGCCGCTCAGCTCGATCCGCCCGCCGCACGAGGAATTCGGCCGAGCAGCCATCGATCTCCTGCTGGAAACCATCGACAGCGACGGGCCGCTGGCCGAACCACACCGAGTCTTCGCGCCCGAGCTGGTGATCCGGGCCAGCAGCGCCAAGAGCCGAACTCGCCGGCGCAGTTGATCAATCGAGCCGGCAGGTCAGCCGGTGATGGCCGGAGCCGACCTGCTGCGGTTGCTGCCCCGGCAGCTGGACGACGCCGCTGCTGCCGGTCGGCACGTCCAACTCGACCTGCAGTTGCCGATCGTCAAGCTGCCAGCGGATCCCGGCCGGTCCGTACGGGGTCACCAGCCGGGCTTGTGCCCAGGACAACCCACCGCCGGGCTGCGGCCGGAAACTGATCTTGCGGTAGCCGGGCTCGATCACGTCGAGTCCGGCCAGCACCCGATGCATCCAATCGGCCACCGCGCCCAGAGCGTAGTGATTGAACGAGGTCATCGTTCCCGGGTTGACGGTGCCGTCGGGCAGCAGGCTGTCCCAGCGTTCCCAGACGGTGGTGGCGCCCTGGGTGACGGCGTAGAGCCAGGACGGGCATTCGGTCTCCAGTAGCAGTCGGTAGGCGGTGTCCAGCTGGCCCGTGCCGGACAACGCGTCGGAAACCAGCGGCGTACCGACGAAACCGGTGGAGATCCTGTTGTCCGCCTTGGCGACCAACTCGGCCAGCCGCACTCCGGCAGCGTCCTTGCTCGACTCGTCCGGGAGAAGATCGAAGCCGATCGCCAGCGCGTACGCGGTCTGCGCGTCGCTGCTCATCCGCAGTCGATCGCCGTCGGTGATCACGTACTCGGTGCAGAACGCCTGTCGGACCTGCTGCGCCAGGCCGCGGTAGTGATCGGCGTCCGCGGCCTCCCCGATCGTCTCGGCGATCTTGGCCAGCGTGGCCGTCGAGTGCGCGAAGTAGGCCGTGGCGACCAGATACTTGTCGGTCTTGCCGTCCGCCGGATCCTGCGGGGGTGCGTCCGGGTCGAGCCAGTCGCCGAGCTGGAATCCCTTGTCCCACAGGTGATCCGGCCCGGCCAGGCGGTCGATCAGGTCGACCCAGGACTTGGCGCTGGCGTACTGATCGCGCAGAATCTGCGCATCGCCGTAGCGCTGATAGAGCAGCCACGGCGTCAACACCGCGACGTCGCCCCAGGCGGCTCCCGGTCGGATCGGAGTCCAGGTCGCGTGCGCCGGGATCACCGGGACGTACCAGGGCACGGTCCCGTCGGGGAGCTGATCGATCGCGAGATCCTTCAACCAGGACCGCAGGAATCCGGACACGTCGTAGAGGTCGGCAGCGGTCGGGGCGAAGATCTGGATGTCGCCGGTCCAGCCCACCCGCTCGTCGCGCTGTGGGCAGTCGGTCGGCACGTCGACGAAGTTTCCGCGCATCCCCCAGACCACGTTGCGATGCAGCTGGGTCAGCATCGGGTTCGAGCAGTCGAAGCTGCCGGTGCGTTCCAGGTCGCTGTGATAGACGCGGCCGATCACGTCGCCGGCCGCGACGGCCGCGCCGAGGTCGCCGGGCCAGCCGATCACCTCGGCGTAGCGGAAGCCGTGAAACGTGAACCGTGGTTCCCATTCCTCGCGGTCGGACCCGGCCAGGATGTACGTGTCGGTCGACTTCGCCTCCCGCAGCGGCCGGGTGTAGATCTCGCCCTGCTGCATCACCTCGGCGGTCCTCAAGCTGAGCTTGTGGCCGCGTGGACCGGTGACCCGGATCCTGATCCGGCCGACGAAGTTCTGGCCGAAGTCGAGCACCTGCTTGCCGGACGGGGTGGTCAGGACGGCAAGCGGCTTGATCTCCTCGGTGCAACGCACCGGCGGACCGTCGGGCGCCACCAGCGTCCGCGGATCTCGTTGACCGGGCTTCACCCAGGACCAGGCCGAGTCGTCGAATCCGGGTTCGGACCAACCGGGCCACTCCTCGCGCGCGTCGTAGGCTTCGCCGTCGTAGTTGCCGGCGTGCAGGATCGGGGAACGGGCTGCCCGCCAGGTGTGATCGGTGCTGATGATCTTGGTTCGGCCGTCGGTGAACGTCAGCTCCAACTGGGCGATCAGGCCGAGATCGTGGCCGAACAGGTTGCGGAAGCCGCCGCGCCAGCCGAGCCGGCCGCGGTACCAGCCGTCGCCCAGCCAGGAGCCGATGGCGTTCGCGCCCGGACGCAGCAGCTCGGTCACGTCGTAGGTCTGGTAGCGCAGCCGGCGGGGATACACGGTCCAGCCCGGGGCGAGCGCCTCGTCGCCGACGCGGCGACCGTTGAGCTCGACCTCGTACAGACCGTGCGCGGTGGCGTACAGCCGGGCCGAGGCGAGCTCCGCGTCGAGCCGGAACTCGCGGCGTACCAGGGCGGGCCGGCGTTCGTCGGACTCGGCGTCCTCGGACCAGTCCGGACCGACCGGAATCGCCCGCCAGTCCATCGGATCCAGCAGGCCGGCCTCGATGATCAGCGGTTCGCTCCAGTCCGACTGCCGGTCGTCGGCGCCGAACACCCGGACCCGTACGGTGGCGCGCTCGCGGGAGTGCAGCGGTTCGGACGGCCAGGCGACCAGCACCTGCTCGTGACTGGCGACGGTGTGGATGTCGACCTCGGATCGGGTGATCTCGAGCTGATAGCCCCGCTGTTCCCACTGCGGATCGGCGGTCACCTGCCAGGAGATCCGCGGGCGGTCCTCACCGATGCCGAGCGGGGCGTGATGATGTTCAGCCCGGACCTGATGAACGCTGACCGGCATGTCGGGACAACCTTTCTGACACGTTTCAAGTGATCAAGCACATTGTGTCAGAGATGTAGCAGGATGAGCTCATGAGAATCGCTGTTACCGGAAGCTCCGGCAAACTCGGCCGGGCCACCTGCCTGCGGCTGCGGGAAGCCGGACACGCCGTGCTCGGACTCGATCGGGCCGGGCAGCCCGGGTTCGACTTCAGCATGATCGACTTCACCGACTACGGGCAGACGCTGGACGGGCTGCTCGGCATCACAGCCCGGCATGACGGCTTGGACGCGATCGTCCACCTGGCGGCGATCCCGGTCAACGGGCCGGTGCCGGACGCGACCGTCTTCCACAACAACATGATCACCACGTTCAACGTGATGCATGCGGCCCTGCGGGCCGGCATCGACAACATCGTGTACGCGTCCAGCATCACCGCGATGGGGTTCCCGTTCGCCGAACCGCCGGCCTACCTGCCGTTGGACGAGGACTCGGGCGGCCGTTCCAACAACACCTACGGGATGGTCAAGGTGATGGAGGAGGCGATGGCCGGCCAATTGGTTCGCCGGCGGCCGAGCCTGAGCATCACCGCATTGCGGTTCACCAACGTCACCCAACAGGGGGAGTATCAGGCCTTTGCCGATCGGGCTGGCGATCCGGCGTACCGACGGGACCTGATGTGGTCCTACGTGGATGCCCGGGACGGCGCGCAGCTGATCGATCTCGCGTTGCAGCACGCCGAGCCCGGCTTCGAGGTCTACAACGTCGCAGCCTCCGACACCGGCCTGACGGTGCCCAGTGTTGATCTTGCTCGACAGGCCTTCCCCGATGTTCTGCTGCGCAAGGAACTCGGCGAGCACGAGACCCTGATGTCGATCGACAAGGCGGTCGAGCGGCTCGGATACCGGCCGCAACACCTCTGGCGGGACGAACTTGCCCGCTGATCACGCGTCGGGTTCGTCGAACAGCCAGTCCAGGTCGTTGACCTGATCATCCGACTCGCCCGCGGTTCGACCGGTGAAGGCCTGGTCTGCACTGACCACGCCGGCGATCAGGTAGGCGCCGCGACCGACGTCGAGGACGTGGGTACCCGCCTCGTAGCGCAGGGCATGCACGTCCACGGGTGGATGGAAGTCGATCTCCAGCCCACGCCGAAGCACCGGGTCGAGGCCGCCCCGATCGTCCGCGTGGGTGTCGGTCTCCAGGTTGGGTGGCTGGACCCAGACCGCGGCGTCGTCGCGGAAATAGCCGATCAGGAGTTGAGCCGGTTGATCAAGGGTGATGGTGATCGGCACCGCACCGGCGAACCCGTCCGCCTTGTTGATGCGTACGCCCTGAAGCCCGTCCAGTTCCGGGGCGACGCGACGCAGGTTGCCGTCCGCGTCGGCGAACACGGACGCACCCGCCTTCACGGTGAACACCTCCGCTTCGCCGCCGGTGAGAGTGAACGGCGTCGCCACGAAGGGCTCGGTGGCTGAAGATCGAGACCCGCCGGGCGTGATCGCGCCGATGGCCAACCGACGGATGTTGATCTTGAAATTCTCCAGCTCGGCTTCGAATTCCGGCAGGCACTGCTGCCACTGCCCGAACTGCCGCCCGTCTCGGAACGGGACCTTCCGCTGCGGGGTCTGCATGCTGTTGGCGTACAGATAGGTGTTGGCGGTCAGCGCCGCAAGCTCGCGATAGTGCCGCAGGCTGGTGTCGATCTTGCTCGCGGCCTGCTCCAGCAGGGTCACCCGGGTGCCGTCGGTGCCGGCGAGCTGATGCCGATAGGTCAGCACGTCGATCGCGGCCGACACCCGGAGCCGGTAGAACTCGACGATCAAGGACATCGCTTCGGCGTCCGAACACAGCCTGGCGTATTCGCACGCGTCGGTGTCGACCTGACTCCAGCCCTCGTCCAACGCGCGCCGGGCCCGCTCGGCGAAGTGCCGGCAGTCGTCGATCACGCTGAGCGGAGTCTCGCCGACATGCGGCTCGCCGGACAGTTCCCGCCGGACGTAGTCGTCCAACCGTTCTCCCTGTGGTGCTTGGGATTCCCAGAGGTCGGCCCAGGCCCGATGCCGGCTCGGATTGATCAGCTGGCTCATCGTCATACCCAGATTCAGGGTCTGCCGGTTGCCCTCGGTGATGCCGAGTCGGCGAACCAGCCGCGGAGCGATCTGGCCGAGTGCCTCGTAGCCGTCGAGGGCGGCCCGGCCCGCCTCCGAGCTGCCGAACTGCTCCGCCAGCCGGTCGATCCAGAACCGGCGCTCGGCCCGCGGGTCGCGATCTGCCTTCCAGGCATAGCGGAACCACGCCTCGTACCAGATCCGGTCGCGGTCGAGTTGGCGAAGTCTGGGTTTGGACCGGTCGGGGGAGTAGGGCCATTCCCAGTAGAACAGGGGATACAGGTGCAGGCCGCCGGCGTCGAGTCGATGCAGCATCGAAAGGACGCTGCGTCGGATGAAGCTCACCGCGCCGTAACGGAACGGCTCCAGGTTGGCCAGGATGTGCACGTTGGCGATGTGGGTTTCCACCGACGAGGCCAGCTCGCGATGGATCTGTTGCCACTTGCCGCGCGGGCTGACGGTGGTCAGCGACTCGCCGTTGTACTTGGCCTCGGTCAGCAGCCGCGGATAGTGATGCTTGGCCTTGTCCAGCACCGGACCAAGATCGAGAGCGTGCGCGCGCAAGATCACCGGCGGCAGCTCAGCGCGACCTGCTGCGCCGTCCAGTACCGCCGGCAGGATGGTGTCGATCAGCCACTCGGCGCCGTAGGTGTCGCCGTGCAACGTCTCGCCCAGGCAGACGTACAGGCCGACATTGGGAAAGGTCCGCACGAAAGCGGCGATGGCCGCGCGGGTGTAATCGGAGACCAGTGGCGTCGGCTTGGGCTGTCGCAGCGGGATCCGGTGATGCTCGGCGAAGGGCAGCGGGATGTGGATGTTGTAGAACTTCAGCACCACCCAGATGCCGCGCTTGTCCGCCTCGGTCGTCAGCCAGTGCAGCAGTTCCGTGTTCGCGGCCAGTTCGTCCTCGGTGACCTCCAGAGCCTCCGGATAGTCGGGCAACCGGACGAAGGAGGAGAACGGGTGTCCGCTCCACAGGTAGATCACGTTGGCGCGCTGTTCGAACAGCAGATCGAGGAAGTCGGTCCACAGACTCCGGTCGTAGAACCAGGCGAATCGATCCGGGGTGATCGGATACTCATACGTCTGCCGAGGCGGCTCGACGGTCGTCTTCTGCAGGCCCACGGCCGGTCCGCGAACGGTCAGGTCCGGGGTCTCGCCGTGATCAAGATCGCGGGGGAGATCCTCGGTCTCGTCCAGGACCCGGGCGAGCTCCTGGCAGCCGTACAACACGCCGTTGTCGTTGCCGCCGGTGATCACCAGGCGTTGATCGCCGATCACCGCGAGGTAGAACCCGTCCGGGCCGGGAGCGCCACTGGTGTAGAGAAGTTGATCAGTGCTCTCCAGGCCGGAGATCACCTCGCTGTCCCGGCCGTCGATGACGATCCGGTGCGTTCCCGGGTCGGCCGGCTCGCCGGCTGACCCGGTCCCGCCGGCTCGTACGCGATACCCGTTGCGACCGAGGGCTTCGGTCAGCAGCCGGACTCCGTACCGGATCCGGGCCGAGGTGGTTGTGGGCTGACTGATCTCTGCGTACCGCACGCGGTGCTCCCTGAAGTTGATCACGCTCACCTGGATCTAACACTGCACCGGAACATCGCGTCAAGAGTGGTATGCCACTATCGAGCTAGTTTTGACCCGCGTCGGCGTGGTTATTGACGTACTGGTGGGAAGCTCGCTAGGTTCCCGGTATTCCAGCGGCATTTCGCCGCATCAGCTCACACGACTCCCGGCGAGTGCCGGTTCGAGCCGACAGTCTCCGCGCAGGGCAGCGCGGGAAGGAGTACGGATGACCAGCACCGAGACGACGACCGACGGGTCTGGGCACACGATGGTCGGGTTCGGCCGGCGGCGTTTCGTGGCCGGCGCCGCGGTAGCCGGGACAGCCATCGCGGTTCTGCAGGCACAACGGGCGCACGCGACCCCGGACGCCCCATCGGCGGGCAAGATCAACTACAAGGCTGCACCGGCCCAGCAGGCGGCGGTCAAGGGCAACACGGTGCCGGCGTTCCCCGGTTGCGAAGGCGCCGGCAAGTTCACCACCGGCGGCCGCGGCGGGAAGATCTACGAGGTCACCTCGCTCGACGGCGGCGGCGCCAAAGGCACGCTCCGGGACGCGGTGTCGGCCGACGACCGGATCGTGGTGTTCCGCGTCGGCGGCACGATCGAACTCGAAGACGGCATCAACATCACCGGCAACAACCTCACCATTGCCGGGCAGACCGCGCCGGGTGACGGCATCCAGATCACCGGCAACGAGTTCAGTGTCGACGCCAGCAACGTGATCATCCGCTATCTGCGGGTGCGTGCGGGCGACCGGCAGAAGCTCGAGATCGACACCATGAACGGCCGCGGCCGGCGCAACATTGTGGTGGACCACTGCTCGGTCGGCTGGGGCGTCGACGAATGCTTCTCGCTGTACGGCAACTACGACGTCACGGTCTCCAACTGCCTGATCCACGAGGGGCTGGCGATGTCCGATCACGTCAAGGGCCTGCACGGCTACGGCGGCCTGTGGGGCGGCCAGAACATCTCCTACTACAACAACCTGTTGATCCACCACGGTGGCCGGAACCCGCGCTTCAGCTTCACCGAGGACATGAAGCAGTTGGTGGACTATCGCAACAACGTGATCTTCGACTACGGCTACACGTCCTGTTACGGCGCCGAGTGGTGCGAGGGCATCAACATGGTGGGCAACTACTACAAGCCCGGACCGGCCACCCTGGACTCGGTTGCTCCGCACGTGATCGAGCCCTACCGCGGTGGCAACTGGTACCTCGCCGACAACAAGATCGTCGGGCATCCGGAGATCACCAAGGACAACACCAAGGGCATCGAACTCGCCGTCGGCGGGATCACCCTGTTGCCGGAGCCGGCCGCGATTCCCAACCCACGCGAAAAAACGCAGACTCCGGACGAGGCCTACCAGACCGTTCTGGCCGGTGTCGGCGCGAGCATTCCGCACTACGACTCCGTCGACACCCGGCTGTTGAACGAACTGCGGCACGGGCTCGGCCGGTTGATCAACTCGCAGAGCGAGGTCGGCGGCTACCCCGTGCTGGACAACGGCGATGCCCCGAAGGACAGCGATCACGACGGCATCCCGGACGACTGGGAGACCGCTCATGATCTTGATCCGACCGATCCGGCCGACGGGACCGCGATCGCCGACGACGGCTACGCAAATGTCGAGCACTACCTGAACTCGATCAAGCCCGACATCACCGAGTATCCGAGCGTGAAGATCACCTCGCCGAAGGCCGATAACGTGGTCGCCAACGGCAAGGCGACGAAGTCGATCACGGTCTCGGCCGACGTCACCGCGGTTACCGGGTCCAAGATCAGCAAGGTCGAGTTCTACGCCGACGACACGTTGTTCGGCACGGCCACGGCCGCGCCGTACCGGGCGACCTGGAACAACGCTCCACTGGGCAACTGGTACCTGTCGGCCAAGGTGACCGACGATCGTGGCGCCAAGGTGCAGTCCACCGGCGTACCGGTGCATCTGGCCCGGAGTGCGAAGATCAAGTCCTGGACCTCCGCCGACATCGGTGAGGTGGGATTGGCCGGCGGTGCCTTCAAGGACGCCACCACCGGCGACATCACCATCTCCGGTGCCGGCAAGATCAGGAGCAACGGCGCCAACAGCACCGACGTCAGCACCGACGTCAGCGCGCTGCGCAAGACCGACGCGTTCCACTACCTGTATCGGCCGATCAGCGCGGGTCCGAACGATGTGGTCGAGATCATCGCCCGGATCGACGAGCTGAGCCGCGAGTGGGACGGCATCTACGCCGGACTGATGTTCCGCGAGTCGCTGGAGCCGGACGCGCCGTTCTTCACCGGCGGGGTGATGGTCTCCCGCGACGGACTGAAGGATCACGTCAGCCGGATCCGCTCGTTCGCCACCGAGGCGAGCGTCAGCGACTACCCGTACGACGACGGCGAGGTGAACCCGATCAAGCCGCGTTGGGTGCGACTGATCAAGCGGGGCACCGAATTCGAGGCCCACTTCGGCAACGACTCGCTGCAGTGGACGCGCGTCGGCTACGAACGGATCGTGATGCCGAAGAAGCTGTACGTCGGCCTGGTGATCGACTCGAACAAGCAGGACAACAAGATCACCAACTACAGCACGGCCCGCTTTCACAACATCAAGATCAACGGCTGACGCGCGCGGGCGGCAAGCGGATCGCCACACCACCACAGATCGCTCGGGGACTGACCACAGACGAGATCGAAGGAGACTCGTATGCCAAGACTGAGCAAGAACAGATTCACCACCGGGAAGCGGTTCAGGACGGTGGTTGCGCTCGGCGCCGCGGCGCTGATCGCGACCACCGGACTGATCGCGCCGTCCAAGGCTGCTGCGGCGACCGACCCGGACTGCAATCTGCCGGGTGCGGTGAACGTGCCGAACCGGTACAAGGTGGACTTCTGTGTCGCACCGGACCAGGTGTTCATCTTTGCCGCGAACTACAAGCCGTTCGAGTACGGTGCCAGCGACAACGGCAACCATCAGGACGCGTCGGCGACGTTCGACAAGATCATCGGGGACAAGCTGCAGGCGGCCTTCCCCGATGCCGACATCAAGTACGCCACCTGGGACTACCCGGTGCGGTACGAGGATCTGAAAGCAGCCGGCGTGGTGCCCGACATCGTGTTGGACAACCCGCGGAACCGGATCGATCGTGATCTTGAACCGATGGGCTGGGTGCAGGACCTGACCCAGCAGATCGCCGACGCCGGCATCGACCTGACCAAGCTCAACCAGGGTGCGGTCGAGCAGGTGAAATCCCGGTCGGACGGCGGCATCTACGGTGTGCCGATCTTCGTCGACGATTACATGCTCTACTACAACAAGAAGATCTTCGACAAGTTCGGGGTGTCCTACCCGAAGGCGGGGATGACGTATGCCCAGGCGTACAAGAAGGCCAAGAAGCTGACCCGAGATGACGGCACGGACCACTACAAGGGTTACATGCAGCATCCGGACAACTACGTGGAGCTGAATCAGCTCGGTGCCTATCCATTTCTGGACACGGGTTCGGAGGAGCCGGCACCCGAGGACGTCAAGGTCGACCTGACCTCGGCGGCCTACCAGCAGGTCGCCTCCACCATGTATCAGTTCCTGACCATCCCCGGGAACAACTTCACCACCGTGGACGATCTGGTCAAGGGCGACATGAGCCGGCCCGGGCATGTCGCGATGGCGGTGGACACGCTGAGCAAGCTGCCGAAGTACGAAGGCAGTGCGCTGTTCACCGACCCCGACGACCGTGCCGACTTCGCCGAGTGGAACAAGTCGGTCGATCTCGGAGTGGCACCGGTGCCGGTGCTGACGAAGGGATCGAAGGCGACCTACCAGCCGAATCAGACCGCCGCATTCGTGCCGCCGCAGTCCAAGCATCAGGACACGGCGCTGCAGATGATCAAGTGGCTGACCTCGGAGGACGGGCAGATCGCCTTGTCCCGCTACGCCTTGAAGCCGGTGTTGGAGAACACGGCGACCGAGAAGGCCTTCGGGGTGGACATTCCCGAGCTCGACCACGTCGACACGTCGGCGGTGTTCTGGGGCCAGAACGCGGTGATCAAGGACTACAAGAACACCGAGTACTGGGACATCCCCTACTGGGAGATCTTCCGGCAGCACGTGCTGAAGGACGGGATGAGCCCGAGCGCTGCCTTGCAGGTGGCCGAGGCGACCGACGTGCCGGCCTACATCAAGGCCCAGGCGGCAGCCGGCAAGGATTGGTGATCGACCGGCCGAGCTGGTGATCGACTGATCCACCCGAACGGGCCCGTCCGGATCATCCGGACGGGCCCGTTTCGTTGTGGGGAAAGGAAACAGTCAGCCTGCGGGCAGCCACACGCGCATCGGCAGCCGGTCCCGATTGGACCACTGGAAGTACGGCAGGGCAGTAGCCGTCACGGGTCGCGTCCGCACCCGTACGGGATCGGCGAAGTACGGCAGGCCGTCGGCCGGCAGCCCGATCAACTCCTCGGCGGGCAGCTGCAGCCGGACCGTCCGGCCGATTCCCGGTAGCTCCTCGACCGGCAACACGGTGATCGGTGCGTCCGGGGAGATCCGCAGCCGCTCGCTGTCGACGCCCGGCTCCTGATCGGCCTGCTCGAAACAGTAGACCAGCGGTCCGCGTTCGATCGCCAGACAGCCACGGACCGCATCGATCATCGGATGCGCACGGATCAGTCGCGGCCGCAGATCCAAGATCAACTCGATGCTGTCCCCGCGCTGCCAGCTGCGGCGCAACGACAGGTAGCCGGAGCCGTCCGGCTCGACGACCTGCGGCTCCTGGTTGATCAACAGCCGCACCGTGGGGCTCCACGACGGCTGTCGCAGCCGCAGCGTCCACTCCCGGCCGCCCGCCGCGTCCACGGTGATCATCACTCGGCCGTCCCAGGGCAGATCAGACTCCAGCCGAAGTGTCACCGGATCGCCGGCCACGTCGGCCGACAGCCGGGCGGCGGCGTACTGCTGGACGGTCAGACTGTCGTCGGTGCTGGTGGCGAGATAGTGCTGCAGGGACGCCATCAACCGGGTCACGTTCGGCGGGCAGCAGGCCGACCAGAACCAGCCACCGCGATACCGCGGATCGCCGATCACCTGTTCATGATCATGACGACGTTGCAGCGGGTTGCCCTTGAAGAATTCGGTCCCGTCGGCCGACACCGACGCCCCGAACACGTTGTAGAGGGTTCGCTCGATCAGGTCCGCATAGCGCGCCTCTCCGGTGGCCAGCAGCAGTCGCCAGCTCCAATGGATCGCAGCGACCGCGGCGCAGGTTTCGTTGTAGGACTGGTCACTCGGCAGTTCGTAGCCCTCGCCGAACGCCTCCTTGAGCATCCGAGCGCCGTTGCCGCCGGTGATCACGGTCTTGCTGGCGACCATGTCCTGCCAGCGCCGGACCGACGCGTCGAGCAGGCTCCGGTCGTCGGTCTCGACCGCGACGTCGACGATGCCCGCCTCCAGATACATCGCTCGGACCGCGTGTCCGGTCAGGATCGGCATCTCTCGTATGGGCAGTGCGTCCTGGAAGTAGGCCGAGCCGACGGTGTGGCGACCGGCGAGCCCGCGGCCGCGATCTTCGATCAGTCGACGAGCCAGTTCCAGGTAGTCGGCCTTGCCGGTCTGCCGGTAGAGCTCGACCAGCGCGGTCTCGACTTCGGGATGGCCGTCCAGGTGCGGACAGCGTTGATCAAGAAACACCTCGACCAGATGATCGGCCAGCCGAAGCGCCGGCTGCATCAGTTGATCATGGCCCGCGCGCGCCAGCGCGACCGCAGCCTGCAGCAGATGGCCCGCGGTGTAGAGCTCGTGCGAGTTGGTCAACTCGGCGTAACGCTTCTCGGGCGCGCGAACCTGATAGTAGGAGTTGAGGTAGCCGTCGTCGGCCTGTGCCGCGATGATCAACTCGGCAGCCGCCCGGACGAAGTCGATCAGCTCGTCGTCAGCACCGGTCTCGAGCTGAAAGCCGGCACTCTCCAGCATTTTGTAGATGTCGGAGTCCATGTAGACCGGGCCACGATGGACGGCGTCGACGCAGTTGCCGGCAGCCAGCCGCAGGTTGTCGTAGTTGCCGGCCTGCTCCAACTGGCCGATGCCCAGCGGGATGCTGGCTTTTCGGTTGACCTGCTGCCAGTGTCCGAGCAGGCCGCCGGTGATCTCGGCGCGTACGTCGGGACGTTGATCGAGCCGCGCCGACGCGGTCGGTCGGATGGGGCCGGCTGGTGCGGCGGTGAGCTGCACGACATCACTCCTGGGTCGTGGGAGAAGACAGTTGATCAAGCTGACGGTTCTGATCAAGCTCCCAGGCGATCACCGAGATCGCGTACGGGGAGATCTGGTGTTCGCCGTGGGTCGGGTCGTCGACCACCTCGAACGCCCCGCCCAGGGCTGCCGCGCGATCGGCAACGGGCTGGGCATAGCTGCGGTGGCCGACGCCGGGGAAGCAGACCGGGTCGAAGCGATTGAGGATCTGCCACTGACGGCGGCCGGCACCCGCACCGCCGAGCACGTACAGATCCAGATAGCCGGCGATGTCGTACAAGCCCGGTTGGGATTCCCGGCGTTGTTCCCAGTCGCCGAAATTCGGTTTGCCGACCGGGAACGGCCGCAGATAGAACGGCGACGAGCCGGCCACCTGGAAGCTGCTGGTGACCCGTGGATCGAGTGCCGCGAGCAGCGTGGTGGTCCAGGCGCCGCCGGAGAAGCCGATCACCGCGACGTCGGCCGGCGGTCCGCTCGCCGCGGCCTCGTTGATCAAGGTCACCGCCGGCTCGACGAAGAGCCGTGCCGCGGAGAACTCGTCCGACTCGACCTCGGCCAGCACCTCGTGATGATCCGGCCAGTCGTCGGGCAGGTCGACCGAGCCGGTCGAGGTCACCTCGGTGTTCCAACCGAAGAACGGCATGTCGATCGAGCCGACCCGGTAGCCGCGGTCCAGCAGCGCCTGCATCACGGCGAGCTGAGGTCGGTGATAGCGGGGACTACGCGGGTTTCCGTGCCCGGACAGGAAGATCCCGAGCCGGCCCGGTTGCGGATTCCTCGGATGCACCAGGTACGAGGTGGCGGTGCCACGGTGCGGGAGCGGCCGGACCAGCCGGTCGATCCGGCCGGCGTCCAAGCTCGCCAGTTCGGCGCAGTCGACCTCGGCGGTCACCAGCGGGCGTTCGGCTGGGAGTCCGGATCCCTTCCAGACATGGTGAATCAGCCGTTCGCGCCGATCGTCGACGTCTGCATCGCTGTGCAGCGTGATCAAGGAGTCCACGTCAACGCCGACGGCCTGTTGCGGCATCGTTCTGATCTCTTCGGAACGCTGCCCGGCCACATCTGGGTCGATGGCGGCGATTGGTCGCCTACTCATTTGTCGATCACCTCGATCGTCGCGGTGGCGCCGGATCGGGAGTCTCCGCCGACGGGCCGGAAGCTGACCGGGTGCCGGCCCGGGCGGCGCGGTGCGGTGACGACCACGGCGCCGAGGGTGGCCGAGGACTCCACCGACACCCCGTGTTCTCCGATCATGATCAGGTCGTCGGGCGAGTGTCCCGGCGGTGCGGACCAGTTGATCACCACCTGCGCGCCCGGCTCCACCGCCGTCTCGCCGGCGTTGACGGTGCGCGGCACCCATCCGTCCAACACCGTCGCCGGATCTGCATCGGCAGCCGTACGCCGCCGGTCCGGCCGCCGCATCGCGGCCGTTCGCAGCGAAAGGTCGACACGCGAGCCGTCGGGAGCCCGGCTGCCGGTCTCGGCGAATCGGACCGCCGTCGCCGGTCCGTCGCCGGTGATCAGATAGCCGCTCGGTGCGATGTGCCGATCCAGAGTGCAGTCGATCAAGCTCACTTCGCTGTGTGGGAAGGCGGAAGTGTCGGTCCGAGCGATCCACACCGACCTGTCGACCACCGCACCCTCGCGGCTGAAGCGGCAGTCCCGAAGCACGTGACCACGTTCGTCGGCGCCGTTGCGCACCTGGAAGACGTAGCCGGCGGCCCGGGAGCGGAACTCGTTGCGCCAGTGGTAGACCGCGCCGGTGCCCCAGACGAAATCGACGGTGCCGCTGATCCGGCACTCGGTCAGGAAGGCGCGACCCTGCACTCGTACGGTGTCCTGGTGGCCGATCAACTCGACCCGGTTCAGCAGCAGTCGTTCGTGGTTGCCGCGAAACGCCTCCGCCTGGGATCCGCCCGGGCCGGTGGTGTTGATCATGGTCAGGTCTTCGAAGCTGACGTCGGCGGCGTCGACGCCGACGTTGGCACGCCAGCCGTTGTAGAGATCGCGATCGCCGAGCCGCCGCAGCCGGCAGCGACTGTCCGACGCAACGCCGTTGAGCCGGTTGTTGTTGGCGTAGCTGATCACCGTGCGTCCTCGGCCGGCGCCGCGGATGATCATCGGCGGCCGATGTTCGGCGATGAAACACAACTCTCGATAGTGCCCTGCGGCGACGGTGATGATCACCGGCCGATCGAGTCCGGTCGGTGCGGCGTCGATCGCACCTTGCACCGTACAGAAATCAGCGGTGCCGTCGGCGGCCACTCGTAGTTGATCAAGGACGGCCGGCAGGGCCGGACGGGTGCGAAACGCCCATTCGGTCGCCCTGCCGTCGATCTCGATCCGATACCAGGTGGCCGGCGCCAGTTCGAACGGCGGATGGACCGTCACCACACCGTGTCGGTGATCAACCTCGAACGGCCGATAGCGGAACAGGTGGGGGAGCCCGCGGTCGTCGAGCGCACCGCCGACCGTCCGACGGGACAGACCCGCATCGTCCGGCTCGATCCGGGCCACCGGCACACCGTCGCCGGTGAGGACCCTGATCCGGCCTGGCATGCCACCGTCGGCGAGCGGTATTCGCAGCGGAGTGTCGGGACACACACGGGTGCTCCCCGGCGGGGGCCAGAGGCCCATCGCCGGCGGAGGCGTCTCGGCAGAGTTCACGGGGCCGTGGGCCCGAATCGGGGCCGGCTCAGGAAGACGATGGTCTGATCGCGGACCCGGAGGATGTGGGATTCCAGCGCATCCTGGGCGCCGGCCATGTCGCCGCGATCCAGCGCGTCGGTGATCGCACGGTGCTCCGCCACCGCGATGTCGAGTCGATCATGGGTCAGCGGCGCTTCCATCCCGGCTCGGGTGACATGAATGCTCAGGTGCAGGTCGCTGTGCATCTCCAGCAGGCGCGGCAGCTCGGCCAGCTCGACCAGGCTGCGGTGGAACGCCGAGTCGTTGTCGCGGAAGGCGATGTAGGCGGCTTGATCATCGACGGCCCGGGTGGCCAGCTCGGCGGCCTCGTCGACCAGCTGAGTGATCCGACGCGGAGACCCCTTGGGATGCTGCTGCAGGAACCGGCGCACCGAGTGGGATTCGATCATCAGCCGCACCTCGAACAGCTCGTAGATCGAACTCAGCGAAGGAATCGCGACGGTGAAGCCGGTGGTCGAGTCATAGGCGAGCAGGCCGCGTTCGTACAGCCGGCCCACGGCGCTGCGGACCGGCGTCCGGCTCATCCCCAGGTTGCGGGCGAACTCACGGATCGGCACCGGTTGGCCCGGTGCGGGATGCTCGTTGACCAGCCAATCCACCAAAGACTCGTGGGCGCGGGCCTCCAGGCTTCCCTGATCGGCCGGCGGCGCGGTGGTTGCCATCTGTGTCTCCTCGTGCGGATCAATGCTGGTATGCCAACCAGCGTCTCTAGCATGCCAGCGCGAACGGCCCAATATGTCAACTTTGCACGGATATTTTCGGCGCGTCGCGGCAACAGGGTTGACAACCGGGGGACCGGTCTCCCATCATCCTGGTATTCCGGCGGCATTCAACGGAGAGGCGGTCCCCCGGGTGAATCAGGATCAGTTGGCCCCCACGCAGTTGGCCGGTGTGCTGACACCGGTCATCACGCCACTGAACGACGATCGGCAGTTGGACATCGACTCACTGGAACGCCACGTGGGTCATCTCCTGGACGCCGGCGTGCAGGGGCTGTGGGTCAACGGCACGACCGGCGAATTCTACGGACTGGACGTGGAGCAGCGGGCCAGGGTCGTCGGCGAGTGCGTCCGGATCGCCGACCTGCGGGTGCCGGTGATCGCCCACGTCGGTGACACCTCGCTGGCGTTGGCGCTGGAGCAGGCGCGGGCGGCCCGCAAGGCCGGCGCGACCATGGTCTCGGTGCTGCCGCCGTACGCGGCCCAGTTCAGTCAGGACGAGATCAAGACCCACTTCCGCGCTCTGGCTGCCGAAGCCGGGCCGGTGATCGCCTATCACATGCCGCAGATCGCCGGTCCCGGACTGACCATCGCCTCGATCGTCGAGCTGGCGGCCGACGGCGTGATCTGTGGCGCGAAGGACAGCAGTTCGGACGTGCTCTGGTTGCGCCAGTTGATCAACGCGGCTGCCGATGCCGGGGTGGAGATCCCGGCCTTCACCGGCGGCTCGGCGGTCAGTGATCTCGGCTACTTCGTCGGTGCAGTGGGCGCGATGTCGTCGACGGCCAACCTGGTTCCGCGGCACTTGGTCGCTCAGTACGAGGCGGCCCGGCGCGGCGACTGGGACGAGACCCGGGCCCGGCAACGGCAGACCGACGAGCTGATGGCCGCACTCAGGCTGCCTGGACGGACCAGTCCGACCGCGATCGCCGGCATCTACAAGTTCCTGTTGGCAGCGCTCGGCCGGATCGACGGGGCTCGTGGTGTCGCCCCGCTGCGCGACCTGACCGAGGACGAACAAGAACGACTTGTGGTGGGGGTCATCGGTTTGATCGAAAAGCTCGACGACGTGCAGCCGTCGCCGGCATCCGTCTGAAACGTAACAGCAGGCCGTCCGCCGCGGCGGACGCCCAGGAGCAAGGGAGTACAAAGATGTCCACACTTGCGAAGAACCCGCAACTGACCCGGCGCGCGCTGCTCGGTGTCAGCGCCGGACTCGGCGCCGCGGTATCGCTGTCGGGGTGCAGCTTCTTCAGCACCGCTCCCGACACCAAGCAGGTCAGTAACGACGCCGGTCCGAAGGGCAAGGAAGCCCCGATGCTGGCCGAGCAGGTCAAGTCAGGCAAACTGCCGCCGGTCGAGCAGCGGTTGCCGAAGAACCCGGCGATCGTCAAGCCGGTGGAGAAGATCGGCCAGTACGGCGGCACCTGGCACTCGGCGATGATCACCGAGGAGGACGCCCAGTGGCTGACCATCAGCATCGGCTACGACCCGATCATCCGCTGGACCCGCGAATGGAGCGACGCGGCCGGCCTGGAAGAGATCATGCCCAACGTCGCCGAGTCCTTCCGTGATCGTGACGGCGGCCGGATCTTCGAGTTCAAGCTGCGCGAGGGCGTGAAGTGGTCGGACGGCAAGCCGTTGACCACCGAGGACCTGCGGTTCACCTACGAGGACGTCAACACCTACCCGCCGATGCACGAGGGTGGCATCTACGACCTGTGGCTGGACTCGGAGACCGGCAAACCGGCGACCTTCAAGAAGGTCGACGATCTCACCGTGCAGTACGTGTTCACCAATCCCAAGCCGGGATTCCTGAACGAGGTGGCGGTGGGTCAGGCGGCCATGATCATGCCGATGCACTACCTGAAGCAGTTCCACGCGAAGTACAACAGAGGCGTCGAGAAGCTGGTCAAACAGGCCAATCTGAACGACTGGATGCAGCTGTGGGAGAACAAGACCACGGCGTGGAGCAACGTCGACATGCCGACGCTGAACGCCTGGGTGTTGACCAAGGCGCTCGGCGACGCCGACTCGGTGCAGGCCGTCCGCAACCCGTACTACTGGAAGACCGATCCCGACGGCAGCCAGCTGCCGTACATCGACAAGATCAGCTGCCTGGTGTTGCAGGATCCCGAGGTCGAGCTGCTCAAGGTAACCAACGGCGAGTTCGACATGCAGATGCGCAACTTCACCACCGTACGGAACAAGCCGGTGGTCGCCGACGGTGAGCAGAAGGGTGATTACCGGATGTTCTCGGTAACCCCGGACGGTCCCAACGCCTTCGTGATCGGGTTCAACATGACCCTGAAGGACAAGGGCAAGGCGAAGATGTACGCCAACAAGGACTTCAAGGTCGGCCTGTCGTACGCGATCAACCGGCAGAAGATCATCGACACCGTGTACGCCGGGCAGGGCAAGCCGTGGCAGTGCGCACCGCTGCCGGACAGTCCCGTCTACAACGAGGAGTTCGGCACCCAGTTCACCGAGTACTCACCACAGAAGGCGAACGAGTACCTGGACAAGGCCGGCTACAGCAAGAAGGACTCCGACGGCTTCCGGCTGCGGGACGGGAAGAAGATCACCATCACCGTGCTGGTCGACTCGGCGATGCCCGATCACGTCGACGGGATGGAGTTGATCAAGGCCGACTGGAAGGCGGTCGGCATCGACACCAACATCTCTCGGGTCTCGGAAGACCTTTACTGGCAACGCGTCCAGGCCAACGTGGCCGAGGCGTCCACCTGGACGGCGGGCAACTTCGAGGTCCGTGCGACGCAGGGATCGAACCACTACTACGTCGCCTCCAACCCGCGCGGCTCGTCGCGGTGGGGCAGCACCTGGGCGAATTGGTACGCCACCGACGGCAAGTCCGGCCAGGAGCCGCCGGGCACCTACAAGACTGCCTTGGAGCTGTTCGACAAGATGCGGCACACCTACGACGCACGGAAGGCGACCGACATCGGCAAGCAGATCATCGAACTGGCCAAGGAACAGTTCGTCTACATCGGGATCTGCACCCCGGCCGACTCGTACGGCATCGCCAAGAACAACTTCCGCAACGTGATGAAGACCTTCCCGGGATCGGGCGGCTACGGGGCTCCCGGGCCTAACAAT
The DNA here is from genome assembly GCF_007362775.1 of Microlunatus elymi. Taxonomy (NCBI): domain Bacteria; kingdom Bacillati; phylum Actinomycetota; class Actinomycetes; order Propionibacteriales; family Propionibacteriaceae; genus Microlunatus; species Microlunatus elymi. Next base: position 3,403,963 of record NZ_CP041692.1, on the reverse strand, counting down.
CCCGAGCACTACTTCTTCGAAAGCTGAGTAGGCGAACAGATCGATGGCACAGTACGTACTCCGCCGGCTCGGGCTGATGGTGATCACCCTGGCCGTGGTCTCGCTGGTGGCCTTCTGGATCATCCAGTTGCCGCCGGGCGATTACGTCGACACGATGCAGGCGGTCGCCGAGGCCAACGGCCAGGAGATCAGCGTGCAGCGGATGGCTGCTCTGCGGGCCCGCTACGGGCTGGACGATCCCTTCATCGTCCAGTACTTCAAGTGGATCAGCAACATCCTGCTGCACGGCGATTTCGGACAATCGTTTGCCTGGAATCGGCCGGTGTCCAGCATGATCTGGAACCGGGTGGCGTTGTCGGCGTTCCTGTCGATCAGCACCTTGTTCTTCGTCTGGGCGGTGGCCTTCCCGATCGGCATCTACTCGGCGGTGAAGCAGTACTCCAAGGGTGACTACGCGGCCACCGTCTTCGGCTTCATCGGGATGGCCGTCCCGGAGTTCATGATCGCTTTGCTGTTTCTCTATCTGGGCTCGAGAGTGTTCCATCAGAGCGTCGGCGGGCTCTTCTCACCGCAGTACGCCGACGCGGCCTGGAACATGGGCAAGGTGCTGGATCTGGCCTCCCATCTCTGGGTGCCGATCCTGATCATCGGGATGTCCGGCACCGCAGGCTTGATCAGAACCACCCGGGCGAATCTGCTGGACGAGCTGTACAAGCCGTACGTGGTGACCGCACGAGCCAAGGGGATGCCGGAGTGGCGGCTGCTGCTGAAGTACCCGGTGCGCATGTCGCTGAGCCCGTTCTTCTCCACCGTCGGCTGGTTGCTGCCCGGTCTGATCAGTGGCGAGACGATCATCTCGATCGTGCTCAGTCTGCCGACCACCGGACCGTTGCTGCTGGGCGGCGTGGAGAGCCAGGACATGTATCTGGTGGGCAGTTTCATCCTGATCCTGAGCACCCTGATGGTGATCGGCACCCTGTTGAGTGATCTTGCCCTGGCCTGGTGGGATCCCCGAATCCGACGACGTTATGCGGAGAGTTGACGTGGCCGAGAACATGATCAAACCGATGGCGGTCGAGGAGCGCAGCGCGACTCCGGTGACGGATCCGCTGCCGCCCGAGGCCGACCGGCAAGCGGCGGTCCGCGGCGGCACCGCATCGCAATGGCAGTTGATCTGGCGCAAGTTCCGCCGGCACAAGCTGGCCAAGATCGGCCTGGTCGCGGTGCTGTTCATCTACGCGGTGGCGATCTTCGCCGAGTTCCTGGCGCCGTCGACGCCGTCGGTGCAGGATCCGAAGTACGCCTACGCGCCGCCGCAGGTGTTGCACGTCTACAGCCAGACCGAGGGTCTCGGCCTGTACGTGAACGGATTCCAGGTCAAGCAGGATCCGCAGACGTACGCCCGTACCTTCACCAGCGATCCGCAGCAGCGGATCGAGGTCGGCTTGTTCGTCAAGGGTGCGCCGTACAAGGTCTGGGGGCTGTTCCCGTCCGACCGTCACTTCATCGGACCGAAGGAGTTCGGCCAGCCGTTCTTCCTCTGGGGCGCCGACCGGGCCGGACACGATCTGCTCACCCGAATTCTCTACGGCGCAAGGGTTTCACTGTCGATCGGGTTGGTCGGCGTGGCAATGAGCTTCCTGATCGGCCTCACCATGGGTGGCATCTCCGGCTACTACGGCGGCAAACCGGACACCCTGATCCAGCGGATCATCGAATTCCTGATGGCGATCCCGACGCTGCCGCTGTGGTTGGCGCTGTCGGCAGCCATCCCGGCCGGCTGGGGCCCGCTGACCCGGTATTTCGCGATCACGGTGATCTTGTCGGTGATCGGCTGGACCGGGATGGCCCGAGTGGTCCGCGGCCGATTCCTTTCCCTGCGCGAGGAGGACTTCGTCACCGCGGCCCGGTTGGACGGCTGCAGTCAGCCGCGGATCATCTTCCGCCACATGGTGCCGTCGTTCAGCAGCCACATCATCGCGTCACTGACCATGTCGGTCCCGGCGATGATCTTGGGCGAGACCGGTCTGAGCTTCCTCGGTCTCGGCCTGCAGTCACCCGCGGTCAGCTGGGGTGTGCTGCTGCAGGATGCTCAGAACATCCGGGCGATCCAGACGGCGCCCTGGCTGATGCTCCCCGGCGCGGCGATCTTCATCACCGTGCTGGCCATGAACTTCGTCGGAGATGGACTACGCGATGCTGCAGACCCCTACAAGTGATCATCAAACCGCCGGTGGAGGAGATCGTGACGAGCTGCCGGTGCTCCGGCTGGCAGGGCTGAAGACCCAGTTCGTGCTGGAGGACGGTGTGGTCGACGCGGTGGACGGCGTCGACCTGGAGATCGGCCGCGGCGAGACGATCGCGGTGGTCGGCGAGTCGGGCTGCGGTAAGAGCATGACCGCCCGATCGATCCTGCGACTGGTCGACCGGCCGGGCAAGATCGCCGGCGGCCAGGTGTGGGTACCTGCACCACCGGACTCCGAGGTGCGGGAGCCGCGTCGTCGGCGCGGACTGCTGCGTCGCAAGAAGGACGTGCCCGTGCTGCCGGATGCACCCGACGGCATGGTCGACCTGGTCACGGCCGAGCAGCCCACCATCCAGGCCGTACGTGGCAAGCGGATCGCGATGGTCTTCCAGGAACCGATGACCTCGTTGTCGGCGGTGCACACGATCGGCAACCAGATCGTCGAGGCGATCCGGCTGCACGAGCCGCTGACCAAGGAAGAAGCGCGGCAACGGGCCATCGAGCTGCTCGGTCGGGTCGGCATCCCGGGACCGGAAAAGCGGATCGACAGCTATCCGTTCGAGCTCAGCGGCGGGATGCGACAACGGGCCATGATCGCGATGGCGTTGTCCTGCGATCCGGAGTTGCTGATCGCCGACGAACCGACCACGGCCCTCGATGTCACCACCCAGGCACAGATTCTGGAGCTGCTGAAGTCCCTGCAGCGTGAGTTCGGGATGGCGATCATGTTGATCACTCATGATCTCGGGGTGGCGGCACAGATGGCCGATCGGGTCGTCGTGATGTATCTGGGCAAGGTGGTCGAGTGTGGTGAGCTGCGCAGTCTGTTCGCGCATCCGAAGCATCCGTACACGAGGGCGTTGTTGCGCTCGGTGCCGGCGCTCGGCATGCGTCGCGGAGCCCGGCTGGACCCGGTCCGCGGCATGGTGCCGCACCCGTACGATCGGCCGACCGGATGTGCGTTCCACGACCGCTGCGACTACTTCATCCCCGGTCGCTGTGAGGTGGCCGAACCGCCGATGATCACCGACGACGACGGACACCAGGTGCGCTGTGTGCTGTTCGAGGAGGAGAACTGAGCCGATGAATGTCGTTGCTGAGCAAGGAAATGCGGGCGCCGCGGTGAGCGCACCGCTGCTGATGCAGACCGAGGGGTTGTCCAAGGACTTCCCGATCCGATCGGGCCTGCTGAGCCGGGTGTCCCGGGTGGTCAAGGCCGTCGACGGGGTCGATCTGGCCATCCCGGCAGGTCGTACCGTCGGATTGGTCGGCGAATCCGGCTGTGGCAAGAGCACGCTGGGCCGGCTGCTGCTGCGCGTGCTCGACCCGACCGCCGGCAAGATCAACTACAGTGCGCCGGGCGGCGACTGGATCGATCTTGCTCGGGTGCCGGAGCGGCGGATGAAGGAGTACCGCCGGCAGATCCGGTTGATCTTCCAGGACCCGTTCTCATCCCTCAACCCGCGACTGACCCTGGGCGACATCGTGGCGGAGCCGTTGACCGTGAACCACGTCGCCGGCCGGTCCGAGGTGGAGGAGCGGGTGGTCGAGTTGCTGCGTCGGGTCGGGCTGCGGCCGGAGTATCGGCATCGTTACCCCAACGCCTTCTCCGGAGGAGAACGGCAGCGGGTCGGCATCGCCCGGGCACTCGCCCTGGACCCGCGACTGGTGGTCGCGGACGAGGCGGTCAGCGCGCTGGACGTGTCGGTCCGGGCCCAGATCCTGAACCTGCTCAAGGATCTGCAGGAGGAGCACGAGTTGACCTACCTGTTCATCAGCCACGATCTCGGCACGGTGGAATACATGGCCGACGAGGTGGTGGTGATGTACGTCGGCAAGGTGGTCGAGTCCGGCCCGACCGAGCAGGTCTTCGGCCGGCCCCGCCACCCCTACACCGAGGCGCTGCTGTCGGCGGTGCCGGATCCCGATCCGACCGGGGAGCGCCGGGAGCGGATCGTGCTGCGCGGAGAGGTGGCCGATCCGTCCAACGTGCCGTCCGGCTGTCCGTTCCATCCACGCTGCTTCTATGCCCAGGACCGCTGCCGTACGGAGGTTCCGACCTTGCACAGAACGGACTCCGGGCAGCTCAGCGCCTGCCACTTCTCCGACGAACTGCAACTGCGTGGCATCGAGGAGCTGGGCGCAGCATGATCTTCGAAGACCTTGACGGCGCCGCCGTGCCGACCACGACCGAGCTGGACCCGAGGTTCGACGGCGTGCTCCGCCCGGGCGCAGATGATCAGCGGACCGAGGCGCTGCTGCCGATCCTGCATCCCGGCGACAGTCACGCGGCGTCGCTGGCCGAGACGGCCGACGGCGATCTGTTGTGTGCTTGGTTCAACGGGCCGCAGGAGGGCGATCCGGGCACCAACGTGGTGATCTCCCGGCTGCCCGCCGGTGGCGATCGCTGGCAGCAACCGATCTTGATCGCCGCCGATTCCGAACACTCCGAACAGAATCCGGTGATCTTCACCGATCCGGAGGGCACCGTCTGGTTGCTGCACACCAGCAACACGCCCCATGATCGACGGGACGCGATCGTCTACGCCCGGACGTCGGACGACGGTGGGCGATCATGGTCGGCTCGCTGGGCGTTGATGGGGCCGGGCGTCTTCCTGCGCAACCCGCCGCTGTTCCAGCCCGACGGATCGTGGCTGTTGCCGGTCTACCGGGTCACCGACCAAGGCGAGTACAGCGTGGCGGCGATCAGCACCGACCACGGTCAGACCTGGACCGAGCACGTCGTGGACGACTCGCTGGGTCGGGTGCAGCTGAGCGTGGCGCCGCGTACGGACGGCAGCCTGCTCGGGTTGCTCCGCTCCCGCGACGCGGATCGGATCTACGCGACCGGTTCCGATGATCTTGGTCGGAGTTGGACCAGGCCGGTCCGGACCGAGCTGCCCAACAACAACTCGGCGATCCAGTTGCTGCGGCTGACCGACGGTCGGCTGGTGGTGATCTTCAACGACGCCACCCTGGAGCGTGATCAATTCCGTTGGGTGGACGGACCCGACGGGCCGTTGACCCGGAAGAAGCCGCTGCGGACACCATTGACGCTGGCAGTATCCACAGATGACGGCCGGACCTGGCCGATCCGTCGCAACCTGCAGAACGCCGATCTGGAACACCGCGACCGGCCGATGGGCTACTCCTATCCGGCCCTGCTGCAGACTCGCGACGGGCGGCTGCAGGCGGCGTATTCGATGCTGCGCAAGACGATCAAGCACGTCGTCTTCGCACCGGACTGGTTGACCGGCGGCGAGGTTTGATCATGGTCGAGCGCTGGGGCGTGTACGAGATCGTGCTGACCGGGCCGAGCAGCGGCAACCCGTTCACCGACGTGGAAGTGCAGGCGATCTTCAGCTACCGCAACCGCGACGTGACGGTGGACGGCTTCTACGACGGCGGCGGCCGATACAAGATCAGGTTCTCGCCCGACCAGGAAGGCAGCTGGCGCTACCGGACGGTCAGCCCGACCACCGAGCTGAACGGTCATCGCGGCGACTTCGAGGTCGGGCCGGCGGGAGCCGGAAATCACGGCCCGGTTCGGGTCTTCGGGCGCTCGCTGTTCCGCTACGCCGACGGCAGCCGGCACGAGTCGTACGGCACCACCTGCTATCACTGGACGCACACCGGTGATCTTGATCATGAAGAGCTGACTCTGGCCAGCCTGGCGGAATCGCCGTTCAACAAGGTCCGGATGTGCATTCTGCCGACCCAGGACATGCGTCCGGATCGGCTGGCCTTCGTCGGCAGCACAGCCGAGACCTTGGACCGGACCCGATTCAACCTCGAGTTCTTCTCTCACCTGGAGGACAGGATCGGCGATCTCGGCCGGCTGGGCGTCGAGGCCGACCTGATCCTGTTCCACCCCTACGACAAGGGCCACTGGGGCGTGGACAACATGAGCCCGGAGCTTGATCGTTTCTACCTGCGCTACGTCGTCGCCCGGCTGGCCGCGTTCCGCAACGTCTGGTGGTCGATCTCCAACGAGTACGACTTCAACCACGCCAAGACCGTCGCCGACTGGGACGACCTGCTGCTCTACCTGCAGCGGATCGATCCGTATCGGCGGCTGGCCTCGATCCACAACGGCACCCGGATGTACGAGTACGAGTCGATCTACGACTTCGACAAGCCGTGGACCACCCACCAGAGCATCCAGCATTGGGACGCCGCGCGGGCCGAGGACTGGCGGGCGCGATATCCGCGACCGGTGGTGATCGACGAGATCGGCTACGAGGGCGACGTCGATCGCCGGTGGGGCAACCTGACCGGTCGAGAGATGACCCGGCGGTTCTGGCACGGAATGGCCGCCGGCGGATTCGTCGGGCACGGCGAGTGCTACGTCGACAATCCCAACGGTCATTGGATTTCTCGGGGCGGCAGGTTGATCGGTGACAGCCCGCAGCGGATCGCGTTCCTGCGCTCGATCATCGACGAGGCTCCGGCCGACTGGACCGACACCGCCGATTACCGGCTGATCTACTTCGGTGAACGGGTGCCGGCCGAACACTTCCTGGAGCTCGGCGACGAAGATCATCTGATCGACGTGATCGACACCTGGCAGATGACGGTCGAACCGGTCCCGGGCCGTCACCGCGGCCGCTGCACGGTCCCGCTCGGTCGCAGTGATCTCGCCCTCCGCGTACGCCGGGTCCGACGGCGGACCGACGCGACGAACAAGGTCAGGGAGGTCGCGTGATCACCGAACGCTGGGGCGTTGCCGAACTCGACGTCACCTCGACGCCGGGCGCGACGGTGATCTTTGAACACGACGGCGAACGCCGCTACGTCGAGAGCTTTCCGAGTCGGGGAAGGGAACTCGTCCGCTTCTCACCGGAGTTCGAAGGACTGTGGCGATACCGCATCCTTGATGCCGCCGGGCGGATGGCCGGCCACGGTGAGCTGGAGTGCGGCCCACCTGGGCCCGACAACCACGGGCCGGTGGTGATCGTCGACGAGCTGCGATTCGGCTATGCGGACCGGACCCCGTACACCCCGATCGGGACCTGCGCACGCTGGTGGCACCGCGCCGAATCTGCCCAACGGGCCGCGACACTGGCACAGTTGGCCGACGCACCGTTCACCAAGATCAGGATGGACGTGCTCGCCGACGGTTCGGCCACCGCACCGGCCGAAGCAGAGCTGGATCAGCTCGAAGCCGCCGTACGGGAGCTCGCCGGGCTGGGCATCCAGGCAGAGTTGGTGATCTTCACACCCGAACTGCTCGCCGATCCTGCCGTGGACTGGCGCGGCTACCTGCGGCCGCTGGTGGCCCGATTCGCCGCCTTTCGCAACGTGGCTTGGTGTTTGGCGATCGATCCGGATCGCTGGCCCGCTGACCATCCGGCGTCGACGGATCAGTTCTGGGACGAGGTGTTGCGGCTGTTGGCCGAATGCGATCACGGGCAGCGGCTGCGAACCATACAGGCCGGCGTCGGCTTCGACTTCGGAGCGCGGCTGATCACCCATTGCAGCCTGCATCATGATCAACCTCGAGTCTGTTCGGTGTTGACTCGGCGATACCGCAAGCCCGTGCTGGTGGACGACCTTGGCATGGAGGGCGACGCGGCGAACCACGACGGCAGTCGAAGTGCCGAAGACCTCGTCGCCGACATCTGGGAGGCGGTCTGCCGTGGCGGCTTCGCCGGCCACGGGGAGTGGTACGACAACCGTTGGTGGGCGGTCGGCGGAGAGCTCAAGGGTGCCGCACCGCCCCGGCTGGCACTGCTGGGGTCGATCCTGGACGAGGCGCCGATCGGATTGCGTTACGGATCCGTCTCGTACGATGCCTCCACCTTGGAGGTGCCGGGCCAGTACTACCTGCAGTATCTGGGCGCGCACCGATTCCGGCATCGGCGCTTCGAGCTGCCGGCCGACGCGTTGTTCCGGGTCGAGGTGATCGACACCTGGAACCTGCGACGGGAACTCGTCGCCGATCGGGTGTCCGGGGAATACCTGCTGGAGCTCCCGGTCCGGCAGTACAACGCCATCCGGATCACCCGGTGCTGATCGATCGTCGGGTCGCGCTGTTGCTCGGCGGCGCGGCGGAAGATGATCTTGCCGAGTTGCTCGGCTCGCTGCTGCTGGTCTCAGTGGGTAGGCCGTGGAAGCCGCTGGCTTCCGGTCTGACGGACGTCTCGACCACCGTCGGGGCCGACGCCGTGCTGATCACCGGCCGGGTTGATGATCTTGTGTTGCGGGCGACGCTGACACCGACCGGGGATCGGTTGGCGATCAGGCTCGACTGGCGCCAGGGCGGTGACGACGTGCTGCGCGATGTGGTGCTCGGCCTGCTGCTGCCCGCGCCGGCCGGCGCCCGGATCACCATCCCGCAGGTGATCCACCACGACAATCCGTCGGTCGATCCCGAGCGGACCGTGCCGCACGTCGGCCGCGGCGGCTTCGTCACCCAGACCCACCGGCTGCCGATTCCCGCGGTGTGCGCGGAACGTGCCGGCGAGGCGGTGATCCTGGCCGCGGACGTGTCTTCGGACGCCTTGGTAGGCGGCTGGGACGGGGGCTCTCTGGGCGCCGCGAGCGATCCGGACCGGACGGTGATCATCGCTGCCGGTGGAGCGATCATGTTCGACGGCCGGCCGGACGTGGACTACGTCCACAAGCAGGTGATCACCGAGCATCAGGCCGGCTATCGTGATCTTCAGCCCGGTGATCAACTTCGGCAGGGCTACCTGATCGAGCGAACGCGGATCACCCCGCCAGGGCAGGGATTCCGGCGGTTGACCGCGTTCGCGGACGACCTCTTTCCGCCGGGCCTTCCGGACGCCGCGACGACGCTGTCACGCGGCCGGACGATCGAGTTGAAGACCAGCGCACTGGATGCTCGCTGGTTCGCCGACGGCGACGTCGCGGGTTATCTGAAGTTTCCGGCCTGGGGCGAACCCCGCAACAAGCCCGGCCGACCCGACCACGACTTCCTGTACGGCTGGACCGGGCAGTGTCTGCGGCTGGCCTGGTGCGACGCCCGGCTGGGGCTGCGCAACGACGAGCCCGAACGGCTACGGCGATGCCGGCAGGTGGTCGAGTTCTACCTGCGAGGTTCGGCCACCGCGGTCGACGGAATGCGGCTGAATCACTACGTTCACGACGATCGGCGCTGGGGCGGATTCCGGTTGGCCGGCGCGCCGATGATCTCGGCGCGAGCTCACGGCGAGACGCTGGTGGACCTGGCGGAAATCACCGAGTTGTTCCGCGACGCCGGCAAAATCCCCAACCAGGACTGGATCGCCGCGGTGGTGTCCGGTGCGGATTTCGTGCTCAAGACGCTGACCGCGGACGGCGTCGTGCCGATCGGCTGGCGGACGGACGGGACGCCGATCCAGCAACGCCGCGGGTTTGCCGGAGTACCGGCAGCTCACGCGGTGGCGTGGGCCCACCGGCTCAGCGGAGAGCAGCGATTCCGGGATGCTGCGATCGAGTTGGCTGAGGCCTATCATCGGTTGCCGGGGCCCGGCTTCGAGCGACCGTACGCGTTCGCCACCTTGGATGCGGCCTGTGAGGACAAGGAATCCGGGCTCGGCTATCTGCGGTTCTTGATCATGATGCACGAGCTGACCGCGGACGCCCGCTATCTTGAGCGCGCATGCGGCGTGGCCGACTGGCTGTTGACCTGGGTGTATCACTGGTCGCCCGAGCAGCCGGCCGGTTCGATCCTCGAGCGGGCCGGTTTCCGGGCTCGGGGCTGGCCCGGGGTGAGCGTGCAGAATCATCACCTGGATGTCTACTTCCCGACCCATGCCCTGTGGCGACTGGGCCGGTTGACCGGCCAGGATCGCTTCTGTCGTTGGGCGATCGAGGTCGACGTGGCGTTGCGGCAAGGGATCTGTACGAGGCCGGGTGAGTGGGGTTTCGAGGTGGCGGGCGAGCAGACCGAGGCGTTCTTCGTCACCGACTGGCAGCAGCGCGGCGCCGCCAACACCTGGAACCCGTCCTGGGTGATCGCCCTCCCGCTGTGGCAGGCGCTACTGCTGGAGGCCGATCACGTGCTCGATCCGGTCGGCTGAACGCATCGACGCGAAGCTGCAGTCGATCAAACGGACGTCGGTGATCGGAGCCTCGGGCAGACCGACCAGATTCAGTGCAGGCGCGGCGGTCGCGGCGGTGACCCTGCTGAACTCGATGTCACGAACCGTCGGCGGATACGGCCCGCTGCGGACGTTCTCGTAATCGAGGGCAATCTCGATCACCGCATCGGCGACCGAACCGATCGTGATGTCGCGGAATCGTACGTTCTCGATCACCCCTCCGCGGCGGGGACTGGACTTGATGCGCAAAGCCCGCTTGAGATCCGGGCTGTCCATCGTGCAGCGTTCGCCGACCACATTGCGGATGCCGCCGCTGGTCTCGCTGCCGAGCGTGATACCGCCGTGGCCGGCCCGCATCAGGCAGTCGGTGATCACGACGTTCTCGCACGGCACGTTCACCCGGCGCCCGTCGTGATCCTTCCCGGACTTGATCGCGATGCAGTCGTCGCCGGTGTCGAACGTGCAGCCGGTGATCAACACGTTGCGGCAGGACTCGGGATTGCAGCCGTCGTTGTTGGGACCGTGACTGTCGACGGTAACGTCCCGGATGATCACGTCCTCGCAGAGCAGCGGATGCAGCACCCACATCGGCGAGTTGCGGATGGTGAGACCCTCGACCAGCACCTGACGGCAGTCGACGAACTGGACGAAGCCGGGCCGCAGCCGCGATCCGCTGCCGAAGCGGCGTTCGGCCACCGGGACACCGGCCGCGGCGGCGTCGAGCAACTCCCGTTTGGCCGGTCCATCGCCGGCGTCGCCGCCGGCTCGGGTCCAGTCCCACCAGTGATGGTCATCGGCGCTGCCGTCGAGAATTCCCTTGCCGGTCAGGGATATGTTGGCCCGGCCGGCTGCGTACACGAAGGGGGAGTAGTTGTAGCAGTCCACTCCTTCGTAGCGGGTGCGGACGATCGGCAGGTAGTCGTCAGGATCCTGACTGAACTGCAGCACCGCACCGGCGGTCAGATGCAGGTCGATGTCGTCGAGCAGGTGGATCGGCCCGGTGTGGTAGGTGCCGGGTGGAATGACCACCCGGCCACCACCCGTCCGTGCCACGTCGCCGATCGATGCGGCGATGGCAGCGGTGCAGTCCGTACGGCCGTCGGCAACCGCGCCGAAGTCGGTGATCTTGACAACAGCCGAGCCCATCGCCTCAGCCCTGACCCATTCGGAACTTGCACCTGTCCACCGAGCTGACCCGGCCGTTGCGGAACTCGGTCGCACCCCAACCGTCCTTGGACAGCAGGCTGACGCCGGATTCGAGGTACTGCTCGTTGAAGGTGATCTCCGCCATTCGGTCGCGATTTGCCGAGTACGCCATGTGGATCATCCCGTCGTCGGACTGGATCAGATAGGGGTACGTGTACTGCGGCCCCATCGCATTCTCCACGTCCACGGTGTAGCTCCAGGGCGGTGTCCAGGTCTTGGTCTTGTCCGTGGACAAGGAGATCCGCAGCGGAGAGTGGTGTTCGACCCACGGGTTGTAGCCGACGACAAGATCACCGTTGTCGAGCTTGAGCAGCGCGACCCGGGAGTTGGGATTGCCGAGTTCGCTGCGTTCGGGAGTGGACCAGGTGCGGCCGTAGTCGGTGGACTGGGTGCGGTAGACCGAGCCGTCGCCGGTTCGCAGGTAGGCGAGCAGATGGCCCGGTTCGAGCTCGACCACGGTCGGCTGGATGGATCCGTTCGGCGAGTGCAACCAGTCCTCGTGGTTGCTGGGGTAGGCCGTCCAGGTCTTGAGGTCCGGGCCGGCGATCATGAACCCGGAGGTGGAGGCGGCCTCGTCGTAGACCGGCAGCAGCACCTCGCCGTTGCTCATCCGGAACGGACGGGTGCCGGTCATCAGACCCCAGTCCTGGTGGATGTAGGTCGGTGCCGACCAGCTGCGCCCGTTGTCGACCGACGAGATCTGCCGGATGCTGGACTGCTCCCAGCCGTGCCCGAAGATCGTCACGAAGAAGGCGTGGACGACCTTGCCATCGGTCCACAAGATCGGATTGCCGTCCGCCTTGCCCGGTTCGTCGAACAGGAGTTGAGGCTTCTGCCAGGTCGATTCGCCCTTGGGCAGCCGCGACAGATAGAGATTCTGGTCGGCCGAGCCCTCGCTTTTCCCGCCGTAGAAGGCATACAGCAGGTCGCCGTTCGGCGCTTGAGCCAGAGTGCCCGCGTGCACTCGCCACTTGGTGATGTCGGGCGGCAGATAGGAGTTGTCGGGCAGCGGCAGATACTGCCGGCAGGCGTAGCCACCGGCCGGGCCCTGCGCCACACCGGGGCGGCCGTCGGCCGACGCCGCGGTGCCGGGCAGGGCAGCAGAGCCGACGGCAAGCAGGGTGAGCGTTCCGGCTGCAGCGGCGGCAACGGTCAGCCGTACCTTGCTGAGCAGACGCGGTCGCTCGGAAGTGGCCCGTTTCATGATCAGGAAACCTCACCCGGCCGGGCGAACTCCTGGGCCGCGTCGTCCAGCACCAGCACCCAGTCGTTGCCCGGGGCCGGCCGGCCGGGCGGATCGAACCTTCGTACGCCGGAGTTCTTGAGGTGTCCGAGCGGCCGGCAGCTGCCGTCCTTCGGCCGATACCACCAGGCTTTCAGTACGTCTCCGGACAGCTTGCCGAGCTGCAGTGAGAACGAGCGACCGGTGTAGATGTAGGCGAACAGGAAGTCGTCGCCGCGGGTGGTGATCAGATGATCATGCTGGAAGCCCGGGTCGCCGATCACGACGGTCGGGTCGTAGATCCGCTGGAAGTAGGGCCGCGACAGCATCAACTGCTGCAGGTGTTGGACCTGCCCGGCGCCGGGATCGTGGATGGCCTCGTCCCAGTACTTGGTCACGCCGTAGGCGCCGGTCGGGCCGTCGGAGGGCAGGTGCATGGACATCACCGCGCCGTTGCCGTAGGTGTGTCCGCAGGCGCCGGCGAAGACGGACCAGTAGGCGTAGCGGCGGACGTCGTCGTCGTTCCACAGCGGCTGAGTGGGATCGTGCAGACCCTGCGGAATCCCTTCGTAGCTGGGCTCTCCGTCCAGAGTGGGCTTCGGCGGGTAGAGCTTGTAGTCCTCGATCACGTCCTTCCAGTTGCCCTCGCCCTTCCACAGGGTGGGTAGCTCGACGCCGGTGACCTCGGGGGTCGCGGCGTCGAAGGACTGCTGGTAGGTGCGGTGGCCGGACTGGAACATGTTGAAGTCCAGCCAGTCCGCATCGTGGAACCAGGTCGACGAGGAGTAGCGGCCGAACGGGTGGAAGGTGATCAGGTGATTGGGGTCCGCCTTCCGGATCGCCGCGCCGAGGGTCAGCCACACCGGCAGTGCTTGATCGGCCTTGGTGTCGCCGCCGTTCAGCCAGACGATGTTGGGCTTGTCCTTGTAACGTTTGCCGATCCAGTCGCCGTACCAGGCTGCGTCGTCTCCTGTCAGCTGACCGCTGGTGACGATCGAACCCCAGACGGTGTCCATCGCCATGTAGATGCCGTGCTGAGCGGCCTGATCGACGATGTAGTCGACATAGCTCCAGTAGGCCGGGTTCGGCTGGCGGATCTGATGTTGGACGAACGGTGTCTCGCCGTCGTGGTTCTTGTAATCGAGGCTGGCCGGGACCACCTGCAGTTGCGCGACGTTGAAGCTCTTGCGCCGCCGATCGGCGAAGTACTTGCCGATGTCGTCCTTGGAGAGCTTGTGCAGCAGCCAGGCGGTGTCACCGAGCCAGAAGAACGGTTTGCCGTTCTGGTGCTGGAGAAAGCGGCCGTTGTCGGAGACGATCAGCCGACCGTTCTTCCACGGCGCGGTGCCGCTGCCGTGGTCCGGCTTCCGCTCCGGTGCGGCTGCAACTGCTTTCGTTGCGTGCAAGGTCCCGGCTGCGACTCCTACCGCGGCGCTTGCGGCGAGCACTCTGCGGCGGGAGACTCCGGTGGCAACGTTGGTCGGGGCTTGAGTCCCGGCGTCCGACATCTCTTCTCCTTCATTGCAGTGGCGAGAAGTGGCACGACCTGAAACGGTGATCACCCTCCGGGTGAACCGGACCAACAAGATCACGCAACGGTCAGATCGAGAATGAAACGTTTAAAAACATCTTGTAGTAGTCGTCCCGAACCTGTCAAGGATCCTTGTCGAGAAGCAATCACCGTGATCAATCAGCGGCGGCCTACCGGTCCGTACAGAATCTGCCGGCGAGATGCACCGTCGACGGCCGCGATTTCGACCATCCGGCCGGCAGATCCCCCAACGGTCACACCGGGGAGGACCCGAGTGTGGACGTTCAGCGTCTCGAACCCCTAGGATCTACAGCGCTGTAGATTGGCGACGATTTCGATCTGAGGAGCTATGGCGGCCGAGGGCATTGCGAACGAGCGCGCGACGCGACCGAACATCCTGTTGATCATGACCGACCAGCACCGGGTCGGGCTGACCCGGCGCACCGGCTGCTCGGTCGACACGATGCCGCGGCTCGACGCGCTGGCACGGCAGGGGACCGCTTTCGATCGTGCGTACACGAGCTATCCGGCCTGCGTACCGGCTCGCACCAGCCTGCTGACCGGTCGCTTTCCCACGGCACATCGGGTCCGGCAGAACAGCAACGCCGAGCACGCCTTCTATCAAGCGGACCTGCTGGATGTCCTGCGTGCGCAGGGATTTCAGCTGCACTTCGCTGGCAAGCCGCACATGCATCCCGGCCCGGACGACTTCGACAGCTATGCCGGACCGTACTGGCACACATCCGGGCCGCAGCACACCGACGATCACCGGCGCTTCGACAACTGGCTGACCGACCTTGATCACGGTGTGGCCGACGTGCCGACGCCGTTCGCGGTCGAGGACCAGTTGCCGTATCGGATCGCCACCGATGCGATCGCCGCCGTCGACGACTCGCGACGCGATCAACCTGCTTTCTGGTGGGTGTCCTTCCCCGAGCCACACAATCCCTATCAGGTGCCGGAGCCCTACTTCTCTCTCGTGCCGGAGCAGGACGTACCGGCCCGGATTGCCGGCCCCGAGGTCATCGACGCCAAGGGCGGCAACTATCGATGGCTCCGTGAGCTGGTGGAGCACAAGCGACCCGGGTACGACGACGAGTGGCGCCGCTATCGTGCCAACTACCTGGGCATGTTGCGGCTGATCGACGATCAGATCGGTCGGCTGCTCGATCATCTGGAAGATCGACATCTCGACACCGTGGTGATCTTCGTCAGCGATCACGGCGACTACTTCGCCGACTACGGATTGCAGCGCAAGGGAGCGGGGATGTCGGATGCGTTGATGCGAATCCCGTTCCAGATCAGCGGCCCCGGCATCCTCCCTGGGCAGACCCGGCAAGAGCTGGTGTCGATGGTTGATCTGATGCCGACCGTCTGCGAGCTGATCGGGGCTGAGATCCCGCCCGGGGTGCAAGGGCGCGGCCTGCTGCCGCTGCTGTCCGGTGAGCCGACTCCGGCCGACGAGTTCGACAGCGTCATCGGCGAGCTCGGCTACGGCGGTGTGCCGTACGCGCTCGACGACCACCCGGAACTGCACTTTCCCTACCAGGGGAGGACTTTCGACGAGCTCAACTCCGTCACTCAGAGCGGTGGGAGCCGGATGCTGCGACGAGGTGATCACAAGTTGATCATGGATCTGAACGGCAGCGGAGAGCTGTACGATCTGGCCCGCGACCCGGGCGAGTTGATCAACTTGTTCGACGATCCGGCGCACCGCGCGACCCGGGACCAGCTGTCGGCAGATCTCATCCGCTGGATGATTCGGATCGCCGACGATCTGCCGACCGGCAACTACGCCCCGAAGGCCGCCCCGCACAACTGGCGTTGGGCGCAATGACGCACTACTCACGTTGAGCCGATCACCGAGGGAGAACCGACGCGTACGCACTCCATGATCAAATTGTGCAGAAGATCGCTGCTGGGACTGTCCGCAGCCGGTGCCGCCGGGCTGGCCGGCCTCGCCAGCGGATGCACTTCGAAGGGCGGTGCCGGCTCGGCGACCGAGGGCCAACTCAGGGTCGGCTGGTACGGCGGCAATTCCTGAAGGCGCTGGACTTCTGGGTGGTCTCCGCAGAATCCAAGAACCAGGTCGGCGCTGAGACGCTGATCGACTACTTGATCAAGACCCGGCCGCGATCAAGACCCTCGGTCTGAGCCTGGGAGTCCCACCGTCGGCCAAGGGGCGTCAGCAACTCGCCAGCGACCCGGAATCGCCCGAAGGCAAGGCGATCGCGTACATCGACAAGATCAAGGACAAGGTCGGACCGCCGCCCGCCGCTTGGCCGAAGGGCTACGGGCAGCTGCAGGAGTCGATGGCTCGGGTGAACGAGGATGTCGGATTCGGCTAGATCGATCCGGCGGCCGGCGCGAGGCGATTCATCCAGGAGGCCCGGCAGGCACTGGCCGGATAGGATCGGCTGATCATGATCACCCGGAAGCCGCGCCTGGAGGATGTTGCCCAGCGGGCCGGGGTGTCGATGAAGACCGTGTCCAACGTGATCAACGGCTACCCGCACATCTCCGCCAAGACCCTGGACCGGGTGCAGACCGCGATCGACGCGCTCGGCTATCGGCCCAACCTGTCCGCGCGAAACCTGGCCCGGGGCAGGGCCGGGATGTACGCGTTGATCGTGCCGCAGCTCGATCGTCCGTACTTCGCGGCGCTGGCCCGGCACGTGATCGATGCTGCCCACGAGGTCGGCGCGGTGGTGCTGATCGAGCAGACCGGTGGCGACCTCGAGGCCGAACGACGGGTGATCAGCGGCGAATTCAGCCGCCGCGTTGACGGGATGATCTTCAGTCCGATGACGATCGGCGCAGAGGAGATCGCCAACCGGTCCGACGCCACACCCCTGGTGCTGCCGGGCGAGCATGTCGACCAGGCCGGGGCACCGCACCTCGGAATCGACAACCAGGCAGCGGCCCGGCTCGCCACCCGGCACCTGATCGACCTCGGCCGGACCCGGCTGGGCATGATCGGCGTCGGCAGACCACGGCAGTCCAACCCGCGATATCGCGGCTTCCGACAGGCACTGACCGACGTCGGCCCGCGCGCCGAGCCGCGCTGGCTACGCACCGCCCGCGGAGTCAGCGGGGCCGACGGAGAGGCGGCGATGACCAAGATCATCTCCGACGGCAATCCGCTGCCCGACGGGATCTTCTGCGCCACCGACTGGCTGGCCCTGGGAGCGATCAGAGCCCTGCTGCAGAACGGAATCCGGGTGCCGGAGGATGTCGCCGTGATCGGCTTCGACGACATCCCGTACGGCGCCGTGTCCACTCCGTCGCTGAGCACGATCGCAACCAACCGGGGCCAGATCGCGCAGCAGGCGATCAGGTTGCTGAAAGCACCGGGCACCGAAGTTGATCACGACCTGGCGACGATCGACTTCAGGTTGGTCATCCGGGAGAGTACAGCCGGCTGATCAACCGTCTAGTCGTTGACCGCAACGTCAGTCACCCGGTCGCCACCGGGCAACTGCATGACGATCTTGGTCCCATACGGGGCCGACTGCAGCAGTCGCAGTTGCGCCAGCGCCGGGTGATCATCGAGCAGCTTGGCCGCGTTCGCCATCGACCGCAGCGCGGCGGTCTCGGCCCGCGCAGCCTCCAGCTTTGCCACGCCCTGCCGCTGCGCGACCAAGGCCTCCAACACGGCAGACCGGATCTCGCCCGGCAGCAGCACGTCCTTGACCTGGACGGTACGAATGCCGATGCCCAGTTCACGCCCGGCCGCCGTCGCGGTCTCGGTCAGCGCCGATCCGAGATCTCGCCGAGCGACACCGGCCAGGTCGGTCGAGGCGATTGCCGCGACGGATTCCCGGATGGCGACCTGCACGGCCGCGTACACCAGCTGAGCCGGATCGGCGGCAACCTGATCGAAGGCAACCGGATCGTCGACGTGCCAACGCAGCGTCGCGGACACCTTGACCTGCACACCGTCGGCAGCCGGAACGTCCTGCGGGCTGATGATCATCAGCTGATCGCGGATGTCGATCACCCGGAACTCGGCTCGCCGCACCCGCCGATATCGTCCCGGCTCCAGCACCCGCGACAGTCGGCCGTCGGTGAACTCCAGGGCACGCTCATGTGCGTTGACGGTGATCGAGAACAGGTTCTGCTTCATCCCACGGCCTCCCTTCGTTGTCGATGCGTCGCGATCGTCCCGCGTGGCAGGTCCTACTGACACAGCCCCGACCTGTGGCAGGGCCGGACGGCGACGACGAGTCGATGCGGGGCCGACGCCGTCGTGCTGACCGGCGTCGCCACAAGGCATCGGTTCGTCCGATGTCGCCGCCCGACCCCGACCTTCGTAGGAGAGGAGTCGAACCTCGACGCATAAAGAGTGCGCTTTACCATTCACGGTTCCCCGGGTACGACGCGTGTGATGTTGCCGGACACGTCCGGCCTCAACACTGATCCGGGGCGAAGAGGACACTAGACCGCGACAGGTCAGGCAGGCAACGGAATTGTCTCGTGATCGCCTTCAGTCCTCGAAGTCGTCGTCGGCGCGGGCCAGCCAGGTGGCGAAGCGTTCGATCGGGGTCTCGAACTCGGGGTTGAGATCCACGAAGGTACGAAGTTGCTCCGCCACCCAGGCCAGGCTGACGTCCTCCTCGCCTCGGCGCGACTCGAGCTCCTCGATGCCGCGATCGGTGAAGTACATGATCGAACGTCAGCCCAGGGCGGTGGCGAACAACTGCTTCTGCTCGGCCTCGTGCACCTTGTGGGAGCCGGTGGCCGGCGCCGAGGAGGCGGGCCGGGTGACCGGAGTGAGCTGCTGATTCACACCGAGCTCGGCGAACGCCTCCGGCAGGTTGAGCGCCAGGAACGGCCACGCACCCTGATTCTTCGGCTCGTACTGCACCCAGTAGAACTGCTCCAGATTCGGATACTTCGCCAGCTCGGCAGCGATCTGGTCGGCCGGCAGCGGGTAGTAGCGCTCCAGCGCCACCACCGCGATCTCCTCCGACTTGCCCTGCTTGTCCCGTTCGGCCATCAGCTCCCAGCGGGCCATCCCGCTGGTCAGGATCATCCGGCGGACCTTGCTCGGATCGCTGATCGAATCGTCACCCAGCACCGACTCCCAGCTGCCCTCGGTGAAGTCGGTCGGCTGCGAAGCCGCCGCCTTCATCCGCAGCATCCGCTTCGGTGTCAGCACGATCAGCGGTTTGTGGTTGGAACTGAGCGCGTGATTGCGGAGCAGGTGGAAGTAACTCGCCGAGGTCGACGGCTGCGCCACGGTGAAGGCGTTGTCGGCCGCAAGTTGCAGCCAGCGTTCGATCCGCGCCGAGCTGTGGTCCGATCCCTGGCCCTCGTAGCCGTGCGGCAGCAGCAGCACCACGCCGGACTTCTGGCCCCACTTGGAGTAGCCGGCGGTGATGAACTCGTCGATGATCGTCTGCGCGCCGTTGGAGAAGTCGCCGTACTGCGCCTCCCACAGCACCAGCGCCTCCGGCCGAGCCACCGAGTAGCCGTACTCGAAGCCCATCGCGGCGTACTCGCTCAACGGCGAGTTGAACACGTGGAAGCGCCCCTGCTGCGGATCCAAGTGCTGCAAGGGAATCCAGACGTCGGCGTTCTTGCGATCCACCAACGCGGCGAACCGGGATGAGAACGTGCCGCGCCGGGTGTCCTGACCGGTCAGCCGGACCGGCCGACCCTCGATCATCACCGAACCGAGCGCCAGCAACTCGCCCGTGCCCCAGTCGATGCCGCCCTCGGCGATCGACTTCGCCCGCCGCTGCAACTGCGGCAGCACCTTCGGGTGCACGGTGAATCCCTCCGGCACGTTCAGGTGCGCGTCGGCGATCCGCTGCATCACCTCGGGGCTGATCGCGGTGCCGTGCTTGGCACCGGTCTTCTCCGGATACTTCGGATGGCGACGGTATTCGTCGTCGACCGGCGCGGTGGCCGCCTGCCGGACCTCCTCGAAGACACTCTCCAGCCGGGACTGGAACTTCTTCAGCACCTCTTCGGCGTCCTCGATGGTGATGTCGCCACGACCGATCAGCGCCTCGGTGTAGATCTTGCGGACGCTGCGCTTCTTGCTGATCAGGTCGTACATCAGCGGCTGGGTGATGCTCGGATCGTCGCCCTCGTTGTGACCGCGGCTGCGGTAGCAGACCAAGTCGATCACCACGTCCTTGTTGAACTCGCGGCGGTAGTCGTAGGCCAACCGGGCGACCTGGATGCAGGCCTCGGGATCGTCGCCGTTCACGTGGAAGATCGGTGCCTGCACCATCCGGGCAACGTCGGTGGCGTAGGTGGAGGAACGACCTTCGGCCGGGGTGGTGGTGAATCCGACCTGGTTGTTGACCACGACGTGGATGGTGCCGCCGGTGCGATAGCCGCGCAGCTGCGACAGTCCCAGCGTCTCGGCCACCACGCCCTGGCCCGCGAACGCGGCGTCACCGTGCACCAGCACCGGCAGCACCGGATACTCCGTACCTTGATCAAGAATGTCCTGCTTGGCCCGCGCAATCCCTTCCAGCACAGGATCAACGGCCTCCAGGTGACTCGGATTGGCCGCCATCGAGGTCTTGATCGTGTTCCCGGCCAGCGAAGTGAACTTGCCCTCCGCGCCCAGGTGGTACTTGACGTCGCCGGAGCCCTGCACGGTCCGCGGATCGATGTTGCCCTCGAACTCGCGGAAGATCTGGGTGTACGACTTGCCGACGATGTTGGCCAAGGCGTTCAGCCGGCCACGGTGGGCCATCCCGATGGTGACCTCGTCCAGTTGATCATCGGCGGCCTGCTCGCAGATCTCGTCCAGCAAGGCGATCGCGGACTCGCCGCCCTCGAGACTGAACCGCTTCTGACCGACGTACTTGGTCTGCAGGAAGGTCTCGAAGATCTCGGCCTCGTTGAGCTTGTCCATGATCCGCAGCTGCTCGTCGCGCGGCATCGACTCGTGCGGCCGCTCGACGTGAGCCTGGATCCAGCGACGCTGGGCGCGATCCTGGATGTGCATGTACTCGATGCCGACGGTCCGGCAGTACGAGTCCCGCAGGATGCCGAGGATCTTGCGCAGGGTCATCCGGCCGGAGCCGTCGGCGAAGTCGCCGGTGGCGAACTCGCGATCAAGGTCCCACAAGGTGAGCTCGTGGGTCTGCACATCAAGATCAGGATGATTGCGCAGGTGGTACTCGATCGGGTCGATGTCGGCCATCAGGTGACCGCGCACCCGATAGGCGTTGATCAGCTCGAAAACCCTTGCATTCTTGGAAACCTGGTCCTCGTGCATGGTGCTGCGGTCGGTCGCCCAGTAGATCGGCGCGGTCGGGATCCGCAGCGAGGTGAAGATGTGGTCGTAGAAGCCGTCCTCGCCGAGCAGCAGCGCATGCAGCTTGGCCAGGAACTCACCCGACAGCGCACCCTGGATGACCCGGTGGTCGTAGGTCGAGGTGAGCGTCATGATCTTGGAGACGCCGAGGGTGTTCAGCCGCTCCGGGTTCGAGCCCTGGAACTCGGCCGGGTAGTCCATCGATCCGACGCCGATGATCGCGCCCTGACCGTTCATCAGCCGGGGGACCGAATGGTTGGTGCCGATGGTGCCCGGGTTGGTCAACGAGATGGTGGTGCCGGCGAAGTCGTCGACGGTCAGCTTGTTGCCACGCGCCTTCTTGACGATCTGCTCGTACGCGGCCCAGAACTGGGCGAAGTCGAGATCCTCCGCACCCTTGATGCTCGGCACCACCAGCTGGCGGGTGCCGTCGGGCTTGGGCAGGTCGATGGCCAGACCGAGATTGATGTGCGCCGGCTTGACCAGATTCGGCTTGCCGTCGACCACCTCGTAGGCGACGTTCATGTCCGGAATCGCCTTTAAGGCTTGAACAATCGCGTAGCCGATGATGTGGGTGAAGGACACCTTGCCGCCGCGGGCGCGGCGCAGGTGGTTGTTGATCACGATCCGCTGATCGATCAGCAGCTTGACCGGCAGCGAGCGCACACTGGTCGCGGTGGGCACGGTCAGCGATGCGTCCATGTTCTTCGCGGTTCGCATCGGGGCGCCGCGCATCACGACCCGCAGCGGCTCATCACTTCCGGCGGCGGGCCGCTCGGAGGGATTCGGCGGATCGGCGGGCAGACCGGCCCCGGTGGCCGGCTTGGCCGGCTGGCTCTGGTTGGTCTTGGACTCGACCTTCGACGTCGGTCGCGCCGGCGCGCTCTGCTCGGCCGGCTTCGTCGGGGCGGTCTGGGCCTGAGCGGTCTGGGTCGGGGCGGTCTGGGTCGGGGCGGTCTGGGTCGGGGCGGTCTGGGTCGGGGCGGTCTGGGTCGGGGCGGCCTTGGCCGGTGACGTCTGGGCTGGGGAGGCGGCGGACCGGGCCGGGGCCGCGCCGTTGGCAGGAGCACTCGGCGGTTGCTGGGTGGTGGGCGAGGCGGACTTGGCGGCGACGGTGCCGGTGGCGGCCGGTGCTGATCCCGGAGCCCCGTTGGTGCTGAAGTAACGGGCCCAGGTCGCGTCGACCGATTTCGGATCGGCGACGTACTGCTCGTACATCTGCTCGATCAGCCAGTCGTTGGCGCCGAAGTCTTCTGCTGAGTTGCTGGTGGAGTGTGGGTCGGGCGCGGTGGCCACGGTCGCCTTCTTCCGGTTGTTCGCTCTCTGCCTGTGCCTGCATGCACCGATACAGGCTTACCCGGGTTTCCCCGGACAGCCCCCTAGGCTACCGAAGTCTCAAGACCACGGAGCGAACTGGTACGGCGTGCCCGCGCCCAGGCTGCGCGGCGGGCCCGTCAGCGCTCGATCAGGGTGCCCACGAACCGTGCGTGCAGCCCGGGATCCGGCGGTTCGGACCCGGTCCGGGCGGCGCTGTCGCAGGCCGCCAGCCAGAGCGCTCCGACCAGTCCGGACCGTGCCTCCAGCACCGGGCCGGCCAGTTCGTTGTGCAGCCGGACGGCGAAGCCGGCACTGATCGGACCCGGCGTCTGCAGCACCGAACCGGCGGCGACGATCGGTCGGCCCGGCCGTGGCTGCAGCTCCAGCAGCAGCCGGGTCAGGTGTTCCACAGCTCCGGCGCAGATGGCCGTCGCGGCGGGATCGCTGTCGACCAGTCCGGTGACGATCGGGGCCAGCTCGGCCAGCTCGACCGGTCGGCTCAGGTAGGGGACCCGGACCAGACCTGCCAACGCATCGGCAGGGTCGGCGGACGGGATCTTCAACTCGTCCAGTACGGCCCGGGTCAGCGCTCCGTACGGCTGCCGGCGTTCGACCTCGGCCAGCGCGCTGCGGACCGCCTCCCGGCCGAGCCAGAACCCGCCGCCCTCGTCGCCGAGCAGCCAGCCCCAGCTGCCACGGCGGGCCAGGATCTCGCCCCGATCGATCTCGGCGGCTCCGGACCCGGTCCCGGCGATCACCACGTAACCGCGCGGCAGCGGCGTCGCCGACGCGTAGCCGACCGCGAGGTCGGAGACGATCCGCACCGTCGATGCGGCGATCTCGTCGGGCAGCGCCGCGTCCAGGAATTCGGCACCGGCCTCGATCGCGGTGCCGAATCCGGCAATCCCCAGCACGACCGCGTCGACGCCGGCCTCGGCCGAGAATCCCTGAGCCTGTCGAAGGGCATCGCCGATCGCAGCACGAATCCGCTCCGCCGAGGTCTGAACGCCGACCGCGTTGGGATTGCCCGCCGGTTGCCGGGCCACGGTGAGTACGGCGCCGGTCCGGTCGGCGACCGCGACCCGGGTCGAGGTGCCGCCGACGTCCGCGCCGATCAGCAGTCGTCTCATCGACGGCCGCTCGTGATCATCTGGGACTTCTGGCCGACAACGGCCGGGCCGGCGACGACGGCCTGGTCGCCCGCCAGGTGGTCGCGACCAGGGCGATGGTGAAGACCAGCAGGCCGAGGTTGCGCAGCACCAGCAGGGTGGTCGAGGTGACGAACAGCGCACCGTGACGATCCCCGTACAAGCCGAAGTAGGTCAGCGGATAGACCAGGTGCGTGAGCAGGGCCAGCGCCAGCACCTGCAGGCCGAGCCGGGCGTACACGGTGAGGCGGCCCTGTAGATCGCGAGCCCTCATGATCAACACCGCGGCCAACGGACCGCCCAGCCAGAGCAGGTACTGCGGGCTCAGAGTCTTGTTGGTGATGATCATGATCGCCACCGTGGACAACACCACCAGTCCGGTCACCCCGGTGGACGGTTCCGGCAGCCGCAGGATCCTGACGTAGAGCGCGATCATCACGATCAGACCGGCGAAGGTGGCCAGGTTGCTGATCACCAGCCAGGTGCCGACGGCGGGGCCGAACACCTCGAAGGCCTGGTAGCGGGACATCGCCACCACCCAGGTGGCGGGATCGATCATCCGCAGGAACATCAACCCGGTGGCCCAGAGCGACTCGATCTGCAGCCCGCGATCGGACTGCCAGGTCAGCGGGGAGAACAGCCGCTTCGGACCGCCGGTCATCAGGCTGATCAGGGCAAGGCCGAAGCCGGCGACGACGAAACCGATCAGGGTCGCCCGACGGCCACGGCGGTAGCCGGCGAACGGAAAGATCAACAGGGCCGGCCACAACTTGATCGCGGCCCCGAGCCCGGTCAGCGCCCCGGTCAGCCACGGCTGCCGGCGGGCGACCAACAGCGATAGTCCGGCCAGCACCGCCGGCACCAGGTCGAACCGCAGGTAGCTGAGCGGCCCGATCAGGAAGACGAAGAACAACCAGAAGAGCACCGCCGGATCGCGACGGTTGCCGGCAGCGCGATACAGGACAAAGGTGAACGCGGCGTCCAGCAGCATCATCAGCGCGATGAACGCGATCAGGTAACCGGTCTGGCTGCCGAACCCGATCGCGTACGGGATGGCCAGCATCCAGACCACCGGCGTCGGATACTCGTTCAGCGTCTCGGCCAGCCCGACGTGGCCCAGCGCGTCGATCTTGCGCCAGTAGTAACTGACGTCTCCGGTGGCGACGTTCTCGATGGTCAGTGCGAGCAGGACCATAATGGCCCGGGTCACCAACCACAGAATGACCACGGACAGGCCGGCATGGCGGGTCGTGGCAGGTGTGGTGACGGGCGCGGTCGGGCTGAACACGTACTCTCTCCGGTCGGCAATCAAGCAACCGCGAACCTATCATTCGGCGCCGACATCGGCGGCCGGGCCGCGGCAACCATCCAGGTCAGCGGCATGATGTCCGGGTGACCAGCAAGCTGCGCCTGCCCGGATGGCTCGACCTGTTCATCGTGTCGTTGTTCGCGGTGATCGTCCTGGCCAGCCTGCTGCCTGCCAGCGGCGCGGCGGCGACGGTCTTCCATCATCTGACCACCGCGGCGGTCTGCCTGCTCTTCTTCCTGCACGGGGCGAAGCTGTCGCCGCAGAGCGCGCTGAACAGCTTCGCCCGGTGGCGCTTCCAGCTCCTGGTGCTGGGCTTCACCTTCGTCATCTTCCCGCTGCTCGGGCTGGCGTCCTATCCGCTGCACTCGTTGCTCGGGCCGGTCCTCTACGCCGGTGTGCTGTTCCTGTGCATCCTGCCGTCCACGGTGCAGTCGTCGATCGCGTTCACCTCGATCGCCCGCGGCAACGTCGGCCTCGCCGTCAGTTCGGCGTCGATCTCCAACGTGCTCGGAGTCGTCGTGACGCCGCTGCTGGCTGCCCTGCTGCTCGGGTCGCAGGCCAAGATCACCACCGGGTCGGTGGTCGGAATCCTGCTGCAACTGTTGCTGCCGTTCGGCATCGGGCTGTTGTTGCACCGCCGGATCGGCGGCTGGCTCGGCCGGCACAAGCCGGTGGTCAACATCGTCGATCGCGGTTCGGTACTGCTGGTGGTCTACACCGCGTTCAGCGCGGGCGTGGTCGAGGGCCTGTGGCATGTCGTGCCGCCGTCCAAGCTGGGCTTGATCATCTTCTTCAGCATGGTGCTGCTGGCGGTGGTGCTGGGGTTGACCTTCGTGGTCGGACGGGTGGCGCGGATCCCGCGCGGCGATCGCGTGGTGCTGGTGTTCTGCGGTTCGAAGAAGAGCCTGGCCAGCGGGCTGCCGATGGCCACGCTGCTCTTCCCGTCAAGCACAGTGGGCGTGATCGTGCTGCCGTTGATGATCTTCCACCTGATCCAGTTGATCGTCTGCGCGGTGCTGGCGCGGGTGTGGGCGCGAGAGGCCGAAACCGCTGCCGTCACGCAGGAAGGCGCCGATCAGCACGGCCGCCGCCAGCACGACGAGCGCGTTGATCACGATCCCGAGGTGCAGACCGCCGAGCATCGCCCGCCCCGCTGACCGGCCGGCCGCCTGCAGGCTCGCCGCATGGGCCGCGTAGACGGCGGACAGGATCGGCGTGCCGAGGGTCAGTCCGACCTGCTGCGCGGTCGTCAGCAGGCCGGTTGCCAAGCCCTGTTCATGATTCGGCAGGCCCGACGTCGCGGTCACCCCGTACGAGACGACGGCCCACATGTGACCGCCGAAAGTGATCGTGCAGAAGATCAACACCACCAGCACACCAGTCCGGTGACCGCCGATCATGATCATGGTCGCGGTGGCCGCGGCCTGCAGCAACAGGCCACCGATCAAGGTGTTCCGGGCGGTGAATCTGTTGATCAATCGGGACGCGACCACGCCGGCAGCGGCCGCACCGAGCCCGGTGACGCCGAAGACCAGGCCGGAGGCCAACGGGGAGAGACCGAGAACCTCCTGCAGGTAAAGGCTCAGCAGGAAGGTGAGCGAGCTGGCCATGGCGAAGGTGGTCATCCCGCCGAGGTTGCCCCAGGCGACGGTACGACGGCGCAGGATCTGCAACGACACCAGCGGTTGCGGGGTCCTGGTCTCGATCACTGCGAACGCCGCGAACAACCCGATCGCGAGCAGCAGACCGATCAGCACCTCCGGCCGATCCCAACGAGTCTGGGCGGCAGTGGAGACGGAGTAGATCAGCGCCAGCAGACCGCCGGTGACGGTGACGGCGCCGGGCAGATCAAGCCTGGGGGCGCGTTCCGGCCGGCTCTCGGTGAGCAGGATCGGTGCGGCGATCAGCACCGGGATGGCCATGATCACGTTCAGCGCCATGGTCGCCCGCCAGCCGAACACCGAGGTCAGGGTGCCGCCGAGCAGCATGCCCAGGGTGAAGCCGAGGGACAAGATCATTCCGGATACGCCGAGGGCCCGGTTGCGGGCCGGCCCTTCGGCGAAGTTCGTGGTCAGCAGCGCCATCGCGGTCGGGATGGTGATCGCCGCGCCGAGGCCCTGGATCGCCCGGGCGGCGAAGAACATCGCCGGCCCGGTCGCCAGGGTCGCCGCCAGCGACGCCAGGGCGAAGATCGTCAACCCGGCCAGGAACATCCGACGTCGACCGATCAGATCACCGAGGCGGCCGGCCAGCAGCAGAAAGCCACCGGACGGCAGCGCGAAGGCGGTGATGCCCCATTGCAGGTCGGCGTCCGACAAGCCGAGGTCGGCGCCCAGGCTGGGTAGGGCGATGTTGAGGATGGAGAAGTCGATCGCGATCGAGAACTGCGCGGCGCAGAGCAAGATCAGGATCAGCCTGCTGCGGCCGCGCAGGACGGGCGTGTTGGTCAGGACGTCGGACATGTTTCCAGCGTCCGACAACCGTCGGGCAGGATCGGAGAGTCTGCTTATGCTGGTGCCGTGACCACCACCGTCCGCAGCGAGATCAGCGAATTCCTGAGGGCCCGGCGCGGCCAGGTGTCGCCGGCCGAGGTCGGGCTGCCGGTCGGCGCGCGACGTCGTACCTCCGGTCTGCGCCGGGAGGAAGTGGCCGTGCTGGCCGGCGTCGGCACGTCCTGGTATCAATGGCTCGAGCAGGGACGCGACATCACCGTCTCGGGCCAGGTGCTGGACGCGGTGGCTCGGGTGCTGCGGCTCGGCGAGGAGGAGCGCCGACACCTCTACGTGCTCGCGGGTCTGAACCCGCCGCTGCCCACTACACCGGAGGACCTGACCATCGGCGCCGACGTGATGCGGCTGCTGGACGGCTGGATGCCGAGCCCGGCGCACGTGGTGGATCAGTACTGGAATTTCGTTGCTGCCAACGAGGCGGCGCAGGCGACCTTCGGCTATCAGAAGGAGTTCGCCGGCAACTGCATGATCGACTTCTTCTGCACCGATCAATATCGCGGCAAGCTGGCCAGTTGGGAGAAGACGGCGCCGATCGTCGTCGCCAATTACCGGTACGAGGTGTCCCGGCACGGTCAGGACGACGGTTACCGTGCGGTGATCGACGAGCTGTCCCGGCGGTGCCCCGAGTTCGTCCGGTTGTGGGGGCGGCAGGAGGTGGTCGCGCCCACGGTCACCATGAAGACGTTCAATCATCCGGCGGCCGGGGAGTTGCTGATGGAGAGCCGGCAGCTGCATCTGCCGGAGCGTTCCGACCTTGCGGTGGTGCTGCACACTCCGCAGCCGGGGACCGACACAGCCGAACGGATCGCAGAGCTGGTTTCCCAACAGCGCAAGGACTCCCGTCACCTGGCCGCAAGCGCCTGAGCCTTGTCGCCACGTCGGGTGTTGATCACCGGAGTCTCCGGTGTGGGCAAGTCGACGCTGATCATCGGACTGCAGCGGCGCGGATATTGCGCAGTTGATCTTGACTACCATGGCTACTCCCGCTTCGACGACACCGGCGACTGGGTCTGGGACGTGGATCGGATCAGGATGCTGTTGGATGCCGAGGATCAGCTGATCTTCGTCAGCGGGTCGGCGAGCAACATGGCGGCGCTCCGGCCACGATTTGATCGCGTAGTACTGCTCACTGCCCCGGCCGAGACGATGCGAGAGCGATTGCTGACCCGCACCAACAATCCGTACGGGAAGACCGAGCGCGAGCTTGCCGAATCCCTGCAGTACAAGGAAACCGTGGAGCCGTTGCTGCGCAGGACAGCGACCGTGGAGATCGACACGTGCCGACCGGTCGAGGACGTGATCCAGGCAGTTCTTGATCATCTGCGATAGCCGGTGTCACCGAGGTTTCGGCGGTTTGTCCGAGCCTCCGAGAGTCGTCCGAGCCAGTGGCGCACGGGTCGGCGATTCAGCGATCGTTAGCTCGGCAAGATCTGCGGAACCTCGGACAAGTCCTCTGGGCGACCGGCGATGCGCGCCCCAACGGCGGATCGCCTGAGCGTTACGGAGAGTTCTCCCGGCGCCGTCGGATTGAAGGAGGTTACGACTCTCCGCGGCAACTCATGAGTGCGGTAGCTCCTGGGATTTGACCGCGGCCGGCCACTTCACGTGCGCCGTGGACTGATCCGGCCGAGTGCTGTTGATCACCGCAAGATCGCGATGTTGCCAGGACACCGACGGCTGAAGTCCGGCGGCAGTGAGCCAGGTGAGCTGATCGGACAAGCTGCTCGGCTTGTCCTCGACGCCGTCAATCGGTGTCATCATGTCTGCCGGATTTTCAGGGATGACCAGATCCGCCAGCACGAATCGGCCGCCGGGGCGCAGTGCGCCGGCGATCCGGGAGAAGAGGTCGGCCTTGCCCGGTCCGTCCAGGTGATGTATGGCGAGCATCGAGATCACCAGGTCATAGGGGCCGGAGGGCAGCGGATCCTCCAGCCGCTGCTCGATCGGCGTGAATCGACGCAGGGGAAGGGAACTCGCGGCGGCTGCGAGCATCGCATGACTGTTGTCGATGCCGACCAGAGTTGCCTGCGGCAGCGCATCCAGCACTCGGGCCGCGCTGAGTCCGCTGCCGATACCGAGATCCAAGATCAACTTCGCCGACGTGTGGACGGACGCTGCAACCACAAGTTGATCTTGTAGCCGGTGGTAGTCCGGCACCTCCTCGGCCATGAGCGCAAGATAGGTCTTCGGGTCCCAGTCGTATTCGGACACCCTCCGCATTCTGGTGAGGCAATCCGGCCGACGCAAGGTCGCGCGCTTCGGTAACTGGTGCCGAAGTCATCGGCCCGGTGCGGGACTGACGGCGTGGTGAGTTTTCAGCCGCAGCTGTGGGTCGAGCGGGCAGGCGAGGCAGTGGAGTTCTACCGTTCCGCGTCCGGAGCGATCGTCCTGCACCGAGTGGGGGAGGGTGACGACATCGTGGCTCAGCTCAGAGTTGGAGACGCCTCGTTCTGGATCAGCGCAGCGGATCCGGACAGCGGCCGATTCAGCCCCGCCGAACTCAACGGGGGCCCCAGCCGGACGTTGCTCGTCGTCGACGAACCCGATGCGGTGATGTCGGCAGCCGTCGCCGCGGGCGCAATTGCGAAGGCCGGGGTCGATGACGAACACGGTTGGCGGCTCGGCAGGATCGTCGATCCGTTCGGTCACGAATGGGAGATCGGCCGCCCGATCGGGCCCTGGCCGCCGGACTGACACAGTCGGCGCCCCCGGTAGGATTCGAACCTACGCTCCCGCCTCCGGAGGGCGGTGCTCTATCCCCTGAGCTACGGGGGCCAACCTGGTTCTGTCCCGGCGAAGTGCAGGTCGGCGAACCGG
The DNA here is from genome assembly GCF_007362775.1 of Microlunatus elymi. Taxonomy (NCBI): domain Bacteria; kingdom Bacillati; phylum Actinomycetota; class Actinomycetes; order Propionibacteriales; family Propionibacteriaceae; genus Microlunatus; species Microlunatus elymi. The sequence continues at coordinate 3,373,325 of NZ_CP041692.1, read as the reverse complement.
TGAGAAACATACCAGGGTCGGTACGGAGGTTACGAATCGGATCGGCGATCTTGATCCGGGCCACCGAAACGCGCGAGCAGGTGCCAGACCCGTTTGATCGCCTGCAGGTCGTAGCGGCCACTGTTCGCCGCCTCGGAGATGATCTTGGGATCGAGTACGCCGCCGGTTGCGATCGCTGCGCCGAGTTCGACGAACTCGGGCCCGCGATAGCCGGCATGATGCCGCATTTCCTCAACGGACAAACGAAACCCTCGGTGCCACTCGATCGAGCAAACGAGCTTGCGGGCTGCCTGTTCGATCGGTCCGTCGCGATAGCAGGGGTCCAACACCAGCGCCTCGACATCCCGATCGATCCGGACCGGTCCGTGCACCTGGGCCTCGATGTAGTCGTCGAGCAGGTCGTGCTCGGCGGCATCGGCCAGCCCGATCAGTCCCATCCGCGAGGCCACCCCGAAGGTGCCCGGTTCGAAGGTGCTGTCGGGGAAACAGAAGGTGGTTCGATCCAGCGTCTCCGCGGTGAGCCGGAGGTGAGCGGAGCCGAAGCGTTGGGCGCCGCCGACGCTTCGAGCCCGGAAGTTCAAGGCCCCGTAGACCGGTCGGTCCGCCGGGTCGGCATCGTCGTACGCGCCGGCGAAGATCCGGTGCTCCCAGCGCCAGCGATCACCCCCGGGGTAGGCGGTCAGACCGCCGTTGCTGGTCCCGGTGACGAACTGCGACAGATAACGTCCGTCGGCCGCCAGCCGTTCGAGCACGCCCTGGCCGGCGGTGATCCGATCGGGATGGAAGTTGAGTGTCACGCGGAGCGCGCGATCCAGCGGCGGACCGGAGGACACGGACGCGACGTGGGCCAGCGCGCGGCCGACCGCGCCGGCGGGTTCACAAGACACGGCTCATTGTGGATCGGGCCCGGATCAGCCGGCCATCCCGGTCAGTCGAGTCGACCGTTCCGCCGGCCGGCAGGACTTCATCAGCTCAGATCCGGCGGCGTTACCGAAGCCGAAATAGGCTCGGATCGTCGCAGAGCCGAGGCAGCTTTGAAGGAGGAGCGGTGCAGTTCCATCACCACGGGTACGTGTCCGGCGATCCACGGGTGCTGCCGGCAGCCGGCGGCGGGTTGGATCGGCCCGCGGAGTTGCCGGACGAGATGGACGTGCTGATCGTCGGCAGCGGCCCGGCCGGCATGATCGCGGCCGCTCAACTGGCGCAGTTCCCCGACATCAGCACCCGGCTGATCGAGCGCCGCCCCGGCCGGCTGGAGATCGGCCAGGCCGACGGCATCCAGGCCCGCAGCGTGGAGACCTTCCAGGCGTTCGGCTTCGCCCAGCGGATCACCGAGGAGGCCTATCACATCACCCAGATGGCCTTCTGGAAGCCCGATCCTGCGCATCCGGAGAACATCATCCGGACCGCGCTGGCGCCCGACGATCCGACCCACGTCAGCGAGTTCCCGCACCTGATCGTCAACCAGGCAAGGGTTCTGGACTACTTCGCCGAGTCCGCTCGGGTCGGCCCGGCGCGACTGCTGCCCGACTACGGCTACGAATTCGTCGCCCTCGAGGTCGCCGAGGCCGGTGATCATCCGGTCAGCGTGACGTTGCGTCACAGCTGCGGCGAACAGCAGGGCGAGACCCGCACCGTACGCGCCAAGTACGTGATCGGTTGCGACGGCGCCCGCAGCCAGGTCCGCGAGGCGATCGGCCGGGAGCTGGTCGGTGACCGGGCCAATCATGCCTGGGGTGTGATGGACGTGCTGGCCGAGACCGACTTCCCCGACATCCGCACCAAGTGCGCGATCCAGTCCCACGACGGCGGCAACATCCTGCACATCCCGCGGGAGGGCAACTACCTCTTCCGGATGTACGTCGACCTCGGCGAGGTGGACGAACATGATCATGAGTCGATACGCCAGACCAGCCAGCAGGAGGTCGAGGCCCGCGCCAACAAGATCCTGCACCCGTACACCTTGACGGTGAAGAAGGTGTGCTGGCGCAGCGTGTACGAGGTGGGTCACCGGCTGACCGACAAGTTCGACGACCTGCCGGCCGAGACGACCGGGCACCGTACGCCGCGGGTGTTCATCACCGGTGACGCCTGCCACACGCACAGCGCCAAGGCCGGCCAGGGCATGAACGTGTCCATCCAGGACGGCTGGAACATCGCCTGGAAGCTCGCGCACGTGCTGGACGGCCGGGCCGCGGAATCCTTGCTGGACACGTATTCGGCCGAACGGCAGCCGATCGCCCAGGAGTTGATCGACTTCGATCGGACCTGGTCCAGCATGATGGCCGCCAAACCCGAGGAACTCGGCGATCCGACCGCGCTGGAGGACTTCTACGTGCGCACCGCAGAATTCCCGGCTGGGCTGATGACGCAGTATCGGCGGTCCATGATCACCGGCAACGATCGGCACCAGGAGCTGGCGCCGGGATTCCCACTGGGCAAGCGATTCCGGTCGCCGCAGGTGCGCCGCGTCTGCGACGGCAACCTCGTCCACCTCGGTCATCACCACCGCGCCGACGGCCGCTGGCGGATCTACGTCTTCGCCGATCGACCGGCGCCGGGGCAGCCGTCGACGGCGACCGACTTCGCCGACTGGATCATCGGCTCGCCGGATTCGCCGCTGGTCGCCTACACCCCGGCCGACGGCGACGTGGACGCCTGGTTCGACGTCAAGGTGATCTATCAGCAGCAGCACACCGACATCGACCTGGGCACGGTGCCCACGGCGTACCTGCCGAAGGTCGGCCCGTACTCGTTGATCGACTACGAGAAGGTGTACTCCGCCGACACCGAGGACGACGTGTTCACCGACCGCGGCATCGATCGCGACGGCGTACTGATCGTGGTTCGTCCCGACCACTACGTGTCGGCCGTGCTCCCGCTGTCGGCCCGCCAGGACCTGGCCGCCTTCTTCGCCGGCATCATGCCCAAGTGAGCCCAGACCCAGGTGCCCGACCCGGGTCGCAGCCCGGGCATTCATGGTGCGACCAGCACGTCTGAGCGTCGGCGACGTACTCGTCCTTGGTGGGGAAACGTACGCGTCGACGGTCGGGTGGCTGTTTGTTTCTCGTCCTTGGTGGGGAAACGTACGCGCACCCGGCCCAACGGAGCGCCGTATCCGGCTTTGGTGGGAAAGCGCACGTGCCGACGGGTGGCTCCCGCCGTACTCGACTTGGTCGGAGGGTCCGCACTGACGCCGCCCAGCGAGATATCGGTGCAGGGGAGCGGCGGGCATCTGGCAGAGTTTGCGCCATGTCCCACACTCACGTCGCCGGCTCGATCCACGCCGACGTCGCCTCCGCAGCCCCGCACTGGCTCGCGGTGCCCACCGACGTCAACGCGTTGCTGCCGCGGCTGTGGAGCCGCAATGTCGCCAAGAACGACTCCGGCGAGCTGACGATCGCGGGCCTGACGGCGACCGGGATCGCCGAACGGGTCGGCACCTGCGCCTACGTAGTGGACGAAGATGATCTTCGGGCGCGGGCCCGCGAGTTCGCCGACGCGTTCACCGGCTGGGGCGTGTACTACGCCGGGAAATCCCTGCTCTGCAAGGCGGTTGCGCGCTGGGTCACCGAGGAAGGTCTCGGCCTGGACGTGTGCACCGGCGGTGAGCTGGCGGTGGCTCTGGCCGCCGGAGTCGACCCCGAACGGATCGGACTGCACGGCAACAACAAGAGCAGCGAGGAGATCACCAGCGCGCTGCGGGCCGGGGTGGGCAGGATCATCGTCGACTCCGACGACGAGATCACCCGGTTGATCAAGATCGGCGAGGAGCTCGACGTCGAGCCGACGCTGATGGTCCGGGTCACCACCGGCGTCGAGGCACACACCCACGAATACATCTCCACCGCGCACGAAGATCAGAAGTTCGGCTTCTCCATCGCCGGTGGTCAGGCCGAGGCCGCACTGCGCCGGATCCATGATCATCCGCGGCTGCGGCTGGTCGGCATCCACTCCCACATCGGCTCCCAGATCTTCGACGCCGACGGGTTCGAGGTCGCGGCTCGGCGCACCCTGCGGCTGCACGCCCAGTTCGCCCAGGAGACCGGCGTCGAACTGCCCGAACTTGATCTTGGTGGCGGCTTCGGCATCGCCTACACCAGCCAGGACACGCCGTCGACGCCGCAGCAACTGGCCGACGCGCTGAACAGGATCGTCACCGCCGAGTGCGCCGCCCTGGGGGTCCAGGTGCCGCACCTGTCGATCGAGCCGGGCCGCTCGATCAGCGGGCCGGCCGCCTTCGCGCTGTACCGGGTCGGCACCGTCAAGCGAGTGCTGCTGGACGGCGGGGCCAGCCGGCTGTACGTCGCCGTCGACGGCGGGATGAGCGACAACATCCGGACCGCCCTGTACGCGGCCGAATACTCCGCGACCTTGGCCTCCCGTCGCTCGGATGCACCACCGGCGCTGGCTCGCGTGGTCGGCAAGCACTGCGAGGGTGGCGACATCGTGGTCCGCGACGAGTTCCTGCCCGCCGACATCGGACCCGGCGATCTGCTCGCCGTGCCGGCCGCCGGCGCGTACAGCCGGTCGATGGCCAGCAACTACAACCACGTACCGCGGCCGCCGATGGTCTCCGTGAAGGACGGCACGATCACCACGCTGATCCGCCGGGAGACGATCGACGACCTGCTCGCCCTCGACGTCGGCTGAATCGAAGGGCCCTGAGCCTGTCGAAGGGCCACAACTGTCCACATTGCGTGGATGAGTTTTCGCCCATCCCGGCCATGGGCAACAATGTTTGGGCCGCGGCGGCGTGAATCGCCGCAGAAAGCGGCGCCCCATCCATCCGTACCGAACGACGAGGGCACGAGCCATGAACGTCACCCCCGCTGAACAGCAGCCCCTGCGTGTTGCCGTCCTGGGCTGCGGTGTGGTCGGTACGGAGGTGGTCACGTTGATCACCGACCAGGCCGCCGACCTGGCGATGCGGGTCGGCCGGCCGTTGGAACTGGTCGGCGTGGCTGTGCGCCGGCTGAACAAGTCCCGCCCGGGAATCGACGAGGGCCTGCTCACCGACGACGCCGACTCGCTGGTCCGCCGCGACGACGTGGACGTGGTGGTCGAGCTGATCGGCGGCATCGAACCGGCCCGTTCCTTGATCATCACCGCGATGGAGCACGGCGCCTCGGTGGTCACCGCCAACAAGGCTCTGCTGGCCGAGGACGGCACCACGCTGTACGAGGCCGCGGAGAAGGCCGGCGTCGATCTCTACTTCGAGGCCGCGGTGGCCGGCGCCATCCCGATCGTCCGGCCGCTGCGGGAATCGCTGGTCGGTGACGAGATCACCTCGGTGATGGGCATCGTCAACGGCACCACCAACTACATCCTGGACAAGATGGACACCGAGGGCTCGGGCTTCGACGAGACCCTGGAGGAGGCTCAGGAGCTCGGCTACGCCGAGGCCGATCCGACCGCCGACATCGAGGGTTTCGACGCCGCAGCGAAGGCGGCGATCCTGTCCAGCCTGGCCTTCCACAGCAGGGTCAGCAGTGCCGACGTCTACCGCGAGGGGATCACCGAGGTGACCGCCGGGGACATCGCCTCGGCCCAGGAGATGGGCTGCGTGGTGAAGCTGCTGGCGATCTGTGCGCTGACCGAGCCGAACGGCCAGGGGGAGCGGGCGGTCTCGGTCCGGGTCCATCCGGCGATGATTCCGCGGGACCATCCGCTGGCCACCGTCCGTGGCCCGTACAACGCCGTCTTCACCGAGTCCCGTTCGGCCGGCCGGCTGATGTTCACCGGCCCTGGCGCCGGCGGTGCGCCGACCGCATCGGCGGTGCTCGGCGACCTGGTCACCGTCTGCCGCAACCGGCTGCGCGGCGCGGCAGGGCCGGGAGAGTCCAGCTACGCGCAGCGTAAGATCTCGCCGATCGGTGAGGTGATCACCCGCTACCACCTGTCGCTGGACGTGGCCGACGTCGCCGGCGTACTGGCCCGGATCGCGCAGGTGTTCGCCGACTGCGACGTGTCGATCCAGACCGTCCGGCAGCAGGGCCGCGAACAGGACGCCAAGCTGGTCATCGTCACCCATCGGGCCACCGATGCCGCCCTCAGCGCGACCGTCCGGGCCCTGCACGAGCTCGACGTCGTCAACGAGGTGACCAGCGTGATGAGAGTCGAAGGGGAATGATGAGCGCCGTTTCCAGAGCTCAGACCGCACCCGACCAGGTGCCGTCGGGAGTGATCGCCCGTTACCGGCCCTGGCTGCCGATCGCCGAGGACGATCCGGTGGTCAGCCTGGGCGAGGGGTCGACGCCGCTGATCCGCGCGCACGCGCTGTCCGACGAGTTGGACGGCGAGGTCTGGCTGAAGGTCGAGGGCGCCAACCCGACCGGGTCGTTCAAGGACCGGGGGATGGCGGTCGCGGTCTCCAAGGCCCTGGCCGAGGGATCGACTGCGGTGATCTGTGCTTCCACCGGCAACACGTCCGCTTCGGCCGCGGCCTACGCCGCCCGCGCCGGCATGACGCCGATCGTGTTGCTGCCGGCCGGCCGGATCGCCGCCGGCAAGCTGGCTCAGGCCGTCATCCACGGCGCTCGGATCGTCCAGCTGGACGGCAACTTCGACGACTGCCTGGCGCTGGCTCGCCAGGTCGCCGACAACTACCCGGTGGCGCTGGTCAACTCGGTCAATCCGGTCCGGCTGCAGGGGCAGAAGACCGCCGCCTTCGAGATCTGCGACGCCTTCGGCGATGCTCCCGACGTCCATGTGCTGCCGGTCGGCAACGGCGGCAACATCTCGGCGTACTGGCTGGGTTTTCGGCAGTACGCCGAGCAGGGCATGACCAGCGGGCGACCGAAGATCTGGGGATTCCAGGCGGCCGGGGCGGCCCCGCTGGTCAACGGTGCGCCGGTGGCCGAACCGGACACCATCGCGACCGCGATCCGGATCGGCCGGCCGGCCTCCACCGAGTTGGCGATCGCGGCCAGGAACGAGTCCGGCGGCCTGTTCGCGGCGGTCAGCGACAACGAGATCATGGCCGCCCAGGCGTTCCTGGCCCAGCGGGAGGGCGTCTTCGTCGAGCCGGCGTCGGCGACCGGGGTGGCCGGTCTGTTGGCGTTGAAGGAACGAGACGCGGTGCCGGCCGGACTGCGGATCAGTGTCACCGTCACCGGTCACGGCCTGAAGGACGTCGACACTGCGCTCGGTGCGCTGGATCCGATCGACTCCGCCAACGCGGACGTCGTGCCCGCCGATCTGTCCGCGGTGGCGTCGGCCTGCGGATTCTGACCGATGCCGAGCGTGTTGCCTGCTGGACGTCGAGTCGAGGTCGAGGTTCCCGCGACCAGCGCCAACCTCGGGCCGGGATTCGACTGTCTGGGACTGGCCCTCGATCTCTACAACAGCTGCAGTTTCAGCGTGGTCGACGAACCCACCCGGGTCGTCGTCGCCGGTGAGGGGGCGGGCCGGCTGCCGACCGGCCGCCGGAACCTCATCGTACGAAGTCTCGAGTTCGGCTTGAGACGGCTCGGGGTCGAGCCCGCCGGCGTACGCGTCGAGGCGCACAACCGGATCCCGGGCAGCCGCGGACTGGGATCCTCGTCGGCGGCGATCGTCACCGGCCTGATCGGGGCGCACGGACTGGCCCGGCCCGACGAACCGTTCGATCCGGCGGACTGGCTCGGGCCGGCTGACGAGATCGAGGGACATCCCGACAACGTCGCGGCCGCGTTGTACGGCGATCTGGTGCTGGCCTATCGCCGGGTGGGCGGCGACCGGCAGGTCGCAGCGTCGGTCGCCGGCGTGCACCCCGACATCGGCGCACTGGCGCTGATTCCGCCGACCCCGGTGGGAACAGAGCAGGCCCGAGCGCTGTTGCCGAAGTCGGTGCCCCATTCCGATGCCGCGGCGAACGCCGGTCGGGCGGGTTTGCTGGTTCGGGCGTTGACCGCCGCGCCCGAGTTGTTGTTCGAGGCGACTGCCGACTGGCTGCATCAGTCGTATCGCGCCACGGCGATGCCGCAGTCGGCCGCCCTGCTGGACACCCTGCGGGGACAGCAGCTGCCGGCGGTGATCAGCGGCGCCGGGCCGACCGTGCTGGTGCTCGGTACCGAGGCTCAGCTCGTTGACGCCGAGCAGGCGGTATCGGTCGAATTCCGTTGCCTCCGCCTCGAGGTGGCGGCCGGCGCCAGGATCGTCGCCGACAAGATCAGCCGGCCGGACAGCGACGAGGCCTGAGCCGGACGTCGGGATTCGGCAAAGATTGACTGCGGGTGAGCGGATTGTCCGAGCTGCGTGCTAGCCTGAGCGATGCCGATGGATCTTTCATCCGTCACTTGAGCACCCTCGGGGATTCTCGCACCGGCCTGATCGGGTCCAGCCCGACCGACCGTGGTGTTCTTCCCTCAAACGCCTGCAAGCCAATCCGCCTGACGTCTTGCGGCCGGGTCGATGGTGTACGCGTGGATCGTCGGTCAGCGCCCACAGGTCGGGCGCCCCAGGTACGAGCACCGGATCATTTCCGACCGCCGTGCCGAACGATCGCACCAGGGCTGCAGGCGACTGCACCCGTGCATCCGTGCGCGCAATCCTCGTACGGTGCGGTGATCGAAAGACCTGGAGCTCAGATCGTTGCCTGACGAGAGAACGAACGCCACTGCGCATGGTCCAGCACTGTCCGCCGCACGCACACCTGTTCTCCCGCCCTGGATCCAGGCGGAACGCGGGGCTTCAGGCACAACGCGGGTCATCGAACCCGCCGATAGCAGCCCGTACCTCAAACGGGCGAATCCGAAAGGAAACACGTGACAGATACCGCCGAGGCGACCGGCACCCAGCAGGCCTCCCGCAAGCGCAAGGGGACCGGACTGGAATCGCTGGTCCTGCCCGAGCTGAAGCAGATCGCGTCCCAGCTGGGCCTCAAGGGTGCCGGTGGGATGCGCAAGGGTCAGCTCATCGAGGCGATCAAGTCGGCCCAATCGGGTGGCACCGGTGCTTCTGCGGCACCGTCGGCTGCGACCCGACCGAGCTCGGATCGGGCCAACGCGGACCGGTCCCGCAAGACGTCGCCGGCTGCGGCCGAGTCGCCGGCCGGTCAGCCGACCCTGCCGGATACCGACCGGACGACGTCGCGTACGGATCGGGCCGAGTCGAGCCCCGAGGCCGGATCGCGCCGCGAGACTGAATCGCGCCCGGAGCGCGCCGATGGCGGCCGTGCCGAGAAGACGCCGGACAGCCGGGCCGAGGCGACTCGCGCCGAGCAGACCCAGGCCAGCCGGGCCGAGTTGGAGCAGGCAATCCGGGAGCAGGTCAGCCGCGACTCCCGCGACACCGAACGTCGCCAGTCCGGCCGCGACAACCGCGGCGACCAGACCCAGCGCGAGCCGAGCCGCGACAACAACCGCGACAACAGTCGGGACGGCAATCGCGACGGCCGCGATCAGCAGAACCGCGAGGGTCGCGACCAGGGCAACCGGCAGCGCAACAACCGTGGAGACAATCGCAACGACAACCGCAGCGACAATCGCAACGACAACCGCGGGGACGACGACGGGTCCGGCGGGCGTCGCAGCCGTCGCCGGCGTAGTCGCGATCGGCAGGGCCGGCGTAACAACCGCGGTGGCGGCGGCATCGAGCGCTACGAGTCCGAGCCGGTGATCAGCGAGGACGACGTGCTGGTGCCGACCTCCGGCATCCTCGACGTCCTCGACAACTACGCGTTCGTCCGGACCAGCGGCTACCTGCCCGGATCCAACGACGCGTACGTGTCGCTGTCGATGGTGAAGAAGTACGGCCTGCGCAAGGGTGACGTGATCACCGGCGCGATCCGCCAGCCCACGGACGGCGAGCGGCGGGAGAAGTTCAACCCGCTGGTCAAGATCGACACCGTCAACAACGCCGACCCGGAGGCCGCGAAGGGCCGGGCGGACTTCAACAAGCTGACCCCGCTCTACCCGAACGAGCGCTACCGGTTGGAGACCACGCCGAACAACCTGACCGGCCGTTTGATCGACCTGGTCGCCCCGATCGGCAAGGGTCAGCGTGGCCTGATCGTCGCCCCGGCCAAGGCCGGCAAGACGATGGTGATGCAGGCGATCGCCAACGCGATCACCACCAACAGTCCGAACACGCACCTGATGGTGGTGCTGGTGGACGAGCGTCCGGAGGAGGTCACCGACTTCGAACGGTCCGTTCGCGGTGAGGTGATCAGTTCCACCTTCGACCGGCCGGCCGACGATCACACCACGGTCGCCGAGCTGGCGATCGAGCGGGCCAAGCGGCTGGTCGAGCTCGGCCACGACGTGGTCGTGCTGCTGGACGGCATCACCCGACTGGGCCGGGCCTACAACCTGGCCGCACCGGCGTCAGGGCGGATCCTCTCCGGTGGTGTCGACTCGGCTGCGCTCTACCCGCCGAAGAAGTTCTTCGGCGCCGCCCGCAACATCGAGAACGGCGGTTCGCTGACCATTCTTGCCACCGCCCTGATCGAGTCCGGCTCGAAGATGGACGAGGTGATCTTCGAGGAGTTCAAGGGCACCGGCAACATGGAGCTGCGGCTGCGGCGGGAATACTCCGAGAAGCGGATCTTCCCGGCCATCGACGTGGACGCCTCCAGCACCCGCCGGGAGGAGTTGCTGATGGGCCGCGAGGAGCTCGGCATCATCTGGAAGTTGCGCCGGGTGCTGTCCAACCTGGACGGCCAGCAGGCGCTGGAGATGATGTTGGACCGGCTGAAGAAAACCCAGACCAACAGCGAGTTCCTGGTCGCCATCACCAAGACCATGCCCGGCCAACGCGACTGACCCAGCCGACCTGTCAGCGTCAGAAGGCGCTATAACGCGTCCTGACGCTGACAACTCGGCGGAATGTTCCGGTTTGGTGTGGCGTTACGGGATGCGGCACACTTGTTCGCCGGTGCCGGTTCACGCCCGTCGACGACCCAGTCAGGATCGTCGCAACGTCCATGGCGACCCGGTGCACGCACAGCGAGGGAGAAACATGAAGACTGGCATCCATCCGGAGTACACGACCACCGAGGTGACGTGTAGCTGCGGCAACACCTTTGAGACCAAGTCGACCGCCGGCGGCAGCCTCCGGGTCGAGGTCTGCTCGGCCTGCCACCCGTTCTACACCGGCAAGCAGAAGATCCTCGACACCGGTGGCCGGGTCGCCCGCTTCGAGAAGCGGTACGGCAAGAAGAAGTAGCAACGCTCAGACGCCGGGAGCCAGGACCGACAGGTCCGGTTCCCGGCGTTTCTGTTGCCAGCAGTTCGGTCGGCGGGGCGGAAGTAGTCAGGAGACAGCATGTTCGAGTCGGCGGCACCGCTGCGAGAGGAGTTCGCGCGGCTGGAGGCGGAGATGGCCGACCCGGCCACCCACGCCGATCAGGGCAAGGTACGCAGGATCGGCCGCCGCTACGCCGAACTGTCCGGGATCGTGAAGGCGCTCGATCACTACGACCAACTCAAGGACGATCTTGCTGCCGCGCAGGAGCTCGCCGACGACGACGAGAGTTTCGCGGCCGAGGCCGAGCAGCTGTCGACCGAACTGGAGCAGGCGACCGAACGGCTGACCCGGCTGCTCGCACCCCGTGACCCGAACGACTCCAGCGACGCGATCATGGAGATCAAGTCCGGCGAAGGCGGCGAGGAGTCGGCGCTGTTCGCGGCCGACCTGTTCAAGATGTACGGCAGATTCGCCGAGCACCGCGGCTGGAAGCTCGAGGTGCTGGACGTCCAGGAGACCGATCTTGGTGGCTACAAGTCGATCACCGTCGCGGTGAAGGCGGCCTCGGCCGGCGCACCGGACACGATGCCGTACGGGGTGCTCAAGTTCGAGGGCGGCGTGCATCGGGTGCAGCGGGTGCCGGTGACCGAGTCCCAGGGCCGGGTGCACACCTCCGCGGCCGGCGTGCTGGTAATGCCGGAGGTGGCCGAGGCCGAGGTCGAGATCGATGAAAATGATCTTCGGATCGACGTCTACCGATCGTCCGGACCGGGTGGCCAGGGAGTCAACACCACCGACTCAGCGGTCCGGATCACCCATCTGCCGACCGGGATCGTGGTGTCCTGCCAGAACGAGAGATCCCAACTGCAGAACAAGGAACAGGCGATGCGGATGCTCCGCGCCCGGCTGATCGCCCGGGCCGAGGAGGAGCAGGCGGACGCAGCGTCGGCGGCCCGCAAATCGCAGGTGCGGACGGTCGATCGCTCCGAACGCGTCCGCACCTACAACTTCCCGGAGAACCGGATCGCCGATCACCGGATCGGCTACAAGGCGCACAACCTTGATCAAGTTCTCGCCGGTGATCTTGATCCGATCGTCACCGCGCTGCAGGAGGCCGACACCGCCGAACGTTTGTCCGTTTGACGCGGTCGAGCCGTTTGCCGCTGCCGCGACCTCGTCAGGCCGGTTGCCGGACTCGGTCGGCGTTGACGGCGCGCTCCAGGCACTCCAGTGACTGATCAAGAAAGTCCGGGCCGAACGGCGGCAGACCGAACAGTTCGCGCAGTTGCTGGGGTGTCTGGCTCCAGTCGTAGGTCAGTGTGACGACACAGTTGTCACCTTGCGCCGTGAGGTCGTAGCGCCAGCTCCAGCCGCCGAAGCCGAGCGTGCCGTCCGGGCCGTACTGGCCAGGCCGCCACGCGATCGTGGTCGGCTCCTCGAACGCGATCACCTGGTTGTGCATCACGTAGTCGGGGTCGAAACCGTCGCGGCGGGCATACATGTTCATCCCGAACACCTGCCCGACCTCGGTGATCGGCCGGGGGTCGATGGCGCTGCGCACCCAGTCGGTCGGCTCGGTCTCGGGATGCCGGGCCGGATCGCGCAGCACGGCGAACACGGCATCCGGTGCGGCCGGGATCGTCCGGCTGCGAATCAGCTGATCGTCGGTCATGATCATCTCGGCATCACTGGTGGGCGACGGCCGAAGGGCCGTACAGGCGGCCGACGTCTTCCGAGCTGCTCCAGCCCGAGTAGGTCGGCGACTTCGGCCAGCCGTCCGGCGAATCCTGCCACTCCTCCTGCCGTCCCCAGACCAGCAGATCGATCAGCGGGAACGTGTGGCTGAGCTGCTCGGTGCCGCGGCCGTTGGTGTGCCAGGTGCGGTAGACGGTGTCGCCGTCGCGGAGGAACACGTTGACCCCGAAGCCACCGCCGGGCGGCGCGTCCACGTCGGCACCGAACGGGCTGTCGGAGGTGGAGTACCACTCCATCTTGTTGCCCACTTTCTCCTTGTAGGCAAGGGCTTCGTCGATCGCGCCCTGGGTCACGATGACGAATCGGGCATCGTACGGTTCGAGGAAGTCGAGCCGGGTGAACTGGGCGGTGAAGCCGGTGCAGCCGGAGCATTGCCACTCGGCACCCGGCGACCACATGTGGTGATAGGTGATCAACTGCGAGCGGCCGTCGAAGATGTCGACCAGCCGGACCGGGCCGTCCTTGCCGACCAGGGTGTAGTCGGGCAACTCGGCCATGGGCAGCCGACGCCGCTGCGCCGCAATGGCGTCGAGTTCGCGAGTCGCGGCCTTCTCCCGGATCCGGAGTTTGGCGAGCTCCTGCCGCCAGGTCTCGGTGTCGACGATCGGGGGCAGGGCCTGGGTGGTGAGGATGTCGGACATGGTGTCTCCGTTGAACGAGTGTGGGATGAACGAGGGAGTTGGCCCTTCGACAAGCTCAGGGCCCTTCGAGATGTGGACGGTGTTCACATGTTATGTTCACACCGTACACATCGGTTGCCGGCTGTCAAGAGCCGAGCGACCTGGACGGGAGGATTCTGGTGGCGAGCTCCGGGGCCCAGCGGCAGGGCTACCATCACGGCAACCTGCGCCAGGCGCTGCTGGAGGCCGGCCTCGAATTGACCCGCAACGGGGGACCGTCGGCGCTGGCGATGCGTGAGGTCACCCGCCGGCTCGGCGTCTCGCCCAACGCCGCCTACCGGCATTTCGCCGATCGGGACAGTCTGCTGAGCGCCGTCGCCGAGCAGATCCAGCAGCAGATGGTCGCCCGGATGCTCACCCACGCGTCGGGCGGCCGGACCAAGGTCGCGGCGCGGGAGCGGTTGCGTGCGGTCGGCCTCGGCTACATCGAGTTCGCGCTGCGCGAGCCGGGCTGGTTCGAGACGGCCTTCGGTGACATCCAGCCAGTCGATCCGGCGGCCGGCGGGCACGCGCTGCCGTCACCCCTGACCATGCTGGTCTCCGCGCTGGACGCACTGGTGGCCAGTGGCGACCTCGCCGAGACCGAGCGAGAAGGGGCCGAATGGCCCTGTTGGTCGGCGGTGCACGGCTTCGCGCTGCTGGCACTGCACGGCCCGCTTCGCGGCCGTCCGCATGATCAGCTCTGGCCCGCCGCCGAACGCACCGTGGACGCGGTCATCGCCGGGCTCCTGTTGTGAGCGAACGGCTCGATAGGGTCACCGGCATGGCGGACGGGCGGTCGGTACGAGAGTTGTTGGCGACCGCGAGGAGCCGGCTGGCCGCGGCCGGCGTGGACAGCCCGGACGTGGACGCCCGGCTGCTGCTGGCGGCCGCGGCCGAGGTCGATCCGTCCCGGTTGTTGATCATGAACGTGGTCGACTCGGCCGGGGTGCACCGGTTCGAGACGATGCTGCGCCGGCGCGAGTCTCGCGAACCGCTGCAGCACATCACCGGCATCGCGTACTTCCGGCACGTCCGGCTGCAGGTCGGCCCGGGCGTGTTCGTGCCCCGGCCGGAGACCGAGTTGATGACCGGCTGGGCGATCGACCGGCTGGCCGAGGTCGAACGCAGCGGCCGGGTCCCGGTTGCGGTCGATCTGTGTACGGGGTCGGGTGCGATTGCCCGTGCACTCGCCGACGAGGCCCCCGCCGCAGAGCTGCACGCGGTGGAGCTGAGTGAGGCGGCCGCGAGCTGGGCGGCCAGGAACCTGGCCGGCACCGGGGTCGAGTTGCGGGTCGGCGACATGGCCGATGCCTACCGGGATCTCGACGGCACCGTCGACGTGGTCGTCTGCAACCCGCCGTACATCCCGCTGACGGCCTGGGAGTCGGTGCAGACCGAGGCGCGGGATCATGATCCGGAGCTGGCCCTGTTCTCCGGTGACGACGGCCTGGACGCGGTCCGCGCGCTCACCGGCGTTGCCGCCCGGCTGCTGCGCGCAGGCGGCTGGGTGGCCTGCGAACACGCCGAACTGCAGGCCGAATCCGTACCCGAACTGTTCGCCCGGCACGGCGGCTTCACCGAGGTTCGTGACCATCGCGACCTGAGCGATCGACCGCGGTTCACCACCGCACGCCGGACCGCGTAGGACGGCCACTGATCACGTGGCAGGATTGGCGCCGATGAACGACCAAGCCACCGACCTGCAGACCGGCGCCGACGAAGCCCCGGCCGACGCGGGCCCGCGATACCAGCGCTTCGACTGCACCGATCCGCAGGACCGTGCCGCGATCGGCGCCGCCGCGAACGCAGCCCGGCACGCCGTCGAGGCGGGCGAGTGCGTCGTGCTGCCCACCGACACCGTGTACGGGATCGGTGCCGACGCTTACAACGCCGAGGCGGTGCAGCGCCTGCTGGACGCCAAGGGCCGCGGCCGGGACATGCCGCCGCCGGTGCTGATCGCCGATCCCGGTGTGCTCAAGGCGTTGACCAGCGACGTACCGGAGTCGGCGCAGAAGCTGGTCACCGAGCTCTGGCCGGGAGCGCTGACGATCATCTGCACCGCACACTCCAGCCTGCGGATGGATCTGGGGGAGACCCGCGGAACCGTCGCCGTCCGGGTGCCCGATCACCCGCTCACCCGCGAACTGCTCCGGCAGACCGGCCCGATGGCGGTCAGCAGCGCCAACCGGACCGGCCGGCCGTCGGCGGTCAGCTGCGACGACGCGATCGACCAGCTCGGCGACTCGGTCGCGGTCTACCTGGACGCCGGCGAGGTCAGCGGCACCTCCGGCAAGCCGTCCACGATGATCGACTTCACCGTCAAGGAGACCGGCCAGATCCTGCGCCGCGGTGCGCTGGATCTCGACCTGCTGCGCCAATACCTCCCGGACATCGAGGACCTCTCCGGCGAACCCGAACCGGAGCCGACCTACACCGTCGAACAGCTCCGCGCCCGCCACACCCTGCAACCCCCGGTCAAGGATGGGTCGGCCGGCTGATCGATGCGTGAATACCTGCTCGTCCTGCTGATCTCGGCGGCCACCACGTACGTGCTGGCAGCGGTCTGGCGACGAGTCGCATTGCGGACCGGGGCGGTGGCGAAGATCCGGGCCCGGGACGTGCACACCGTCGAGATGCCCTACTTCGGCGGCGTCGCGATGTTGTGCGGGGTGACGGCGGCCTTCCTGGTCGCCAACCATCTGCCGTTCCTCGGCGAGGTGCCCATCGTCCGATCCGACTCCCGCGCGGTGCTGCTCGGCGCGGCGGTGATCTGCGCGGTCGGGGTGCTGGACGACCTGCTCGACCTGAACCCGTTCGCCAAGCTGGCCGGGCAGGTGCTGGCCGCCGGCCTGTTGGTCGGCTTCGGCGTGAAGATGCTCTACATCCCGCTGAACAACAACACCATCGCCCTGGACAGCAGTGTGCAGATCGCGATCACGGTGTTCTTCGTGCTGCTGTGTACGAACGCGGTCAACTACGTCGACGGGCTGGACGGTTTGGCCGCCGGCGTGGTCGGCATCGGTGCGTTCGCCTTCTTCATCTACTCCTACAACCTGACCGTCCAGCTGGACCTGGTCCGCGCCACCACCTCGAGCCTGATCACGGTGGCCGTGGTCGGCGCCTGCATCGGTTTCCTGCCGCACAACTTCCAGCCGGCCCGGATGTTCATGGGCGATTCGGGTGCGATGCTGCTCGGTTTCCTGCTCGCCACCTCGACGATCAGCCTGACCGGGCAGATGGACTCGTCTCAACTGGAGGACACCCGGGGCGGCGGGGGACTGCTGCCGACCTATCTGCCGCTGGTGCTGCCGCTGGCGATCCTGGCGTTGCCGATCCTGGACTTCGTGCTGGCCTTCGTCCGGCGGACCTATCACGGCAAGTGGTGGTTCGTGGCGGACAAACAGCACCTGCATCACCGGCTGATGCAACGCGGGCACGGCATGCGCCGGGCGGTGTTGATCATGTATGCCTGGACCGCGCTGGTCTCCTTCGGAGTGATCGCGCTGGCCCAGTTGCACAGCTGGGAGGTGGTGGTGGTGATCGTGGTGGTCGCGATCGTGTTGTCGATCCTGACCCTCGGCCGCCCGATCAACGGCAAGGGCGGCAAACGCAAGTCGGGGCAGAGCCGGCTGGACGACCGCCCGGAGGTGGTCAACGACGCCACCTCGCGACGATGAACTCCGGCTGAGGAAAGGCTGAGTTGGAGTCTGCGGCGGACTTTGTGCTAGTTTTCACAAGCGTAGTCAGCCAGCCCCCATCGGCGCCGTCCACACGACCGGCGCCGGCCTGGTAAACCGAGACAGGACAGCCGCCGCCATGACGACTGACAGCCCGAGCAGCCGGAGCAGGACCGGACCGAGCATTCATGTCGTCCGCGCGCGCAAACTGCTCTTCGGCGGGCTCGCCGGCGGCCTCGGCGCCGCGATCATCTGCTTGATCATCTTCACCGTGATCGACGGGACCAGGGGACTCGGCTCGGCCGCCCTCGGCGCCGGCATGGTGCTGTTCTTCTACACCGTCGGCCAACTGGTGATGGTCAAGTTCGCCGATGCCGGTGCACGCACCCTGATGGCGGTCTCGATGGCCAGCTACACCGGCCGGGTGGTGGTGCTCGGATTGATCCTGATGATCTTCGAGAAGAACCGCGACGCCTGGAACGCGATTGACGCGAACACGATCTTCATCAGTACGATCGCGGTGATCGTCGGCTGGCTGGTGGTCGAGGTGATGGTGTTCCGCAAACTGCGGATCGGCATCTACGACACCGAGTACACCGGACCGGCCGAGGAAGGCAACAGCGACTCCGACGTCAGCGACGTCGATCCCGGACCGAGTGCTCAGGAACTCTCCGTCAGCGGGGACTGGGACCCGGACCACAAGGCGGCCGATCGTCCGCAGAGCAAGGCCTCACCGCGACGTGAGGAGGGCGACGGTTGATCATGACCAGACCGCAGTACCGGCCTGTGTCGGACCTGAGAGCAGACTGCTACCGTTTGGACCGCTATGCCTACCCAGCACACCCGCAAGCGATCGTTCCTGTCCGGTCGCAAGATGCCGCGTCTGTCCGGACCGGCCGCGTCCGGCGATCCGATCAACGAACCGGACTCGATGGCCAAGGGCATGGCCATCCTGTCCTACATCGTCGGCGGCATCGTGGTCTACGGCGGCTTGGGGTATCTGGCGTCGCACTTTCTGCACTTGACTTTTCTGCTGCCGATCGGCCTCTTCATCGGGGTCGGCCTCAGCTTGTATTTGATCATCGTCCGCTACGGGGATCTGGGCTCGGACAGCACCGCGGCGTTGGTGGCCAAGAAGAAGGCCACCGAAGCCGACTGGGCGCTGCGGGCCGGCCGTCCCGAGCGGCTCGTACCAACGAACGCTGCCGGGAGCTCGGCCTCCGGCAACAGGGGAGAGGACACCGTCGGGTGATCTGCTCAGCGCGCGAGGAGCTCGCGCAGCTCGATGAATCCGTGATCGCCATCCAGGAAGGGACGAAGTAAGCATGGCCACACCGCTGCTGGTTCCCTTGGAGGGCTTCGAACTCCCGGGCGTGCACAGCTTCGACAAGCCGCCGATCTGGCACGGCGCGCCGAGCTGGTTCAACCTGCCGATGTTGATGGCGATCATCTCGATGATCTTGATCATCGCGTTCTGGTTGATCATGTCGAACAAGCGCTCGCTGGTGCCGACCAAGGGGCAGTTCGTCGGTGAGTTCACCTACAACTTCGTCCGGGACGGGATCGCCCGGGACCAGATCGGCCACGACTTCAAGAAGTTCGTGCCGTTCCTGGTGGCGTTGTTCTCCTTCATCCTGGTGAACAACATCTGGGGTGTCTTCCCGGTCTTCGTCTTCCCGACGATCGGCAAGGTCGGCTGGGCCTACGGCCTGGCGATCATGAGCTGGGTGCTCTACAACGCCGTCGGTATTAAGAAGCACGGCTTCTTCGGGTACATGCGCCGGTCGGTATTGCCCTCGGGTGTGCCGTGGCCGATGTGGTTCATCATCATCCCGATCGAGTTCGTCTCGAACATCATCCTGCGGCCGATCACGTTGAGCCTTCGACTCTTCGCCAACATGTTCGCCGGTCACTTGTTGATCTTGATCTTCGTGCTCGGCGGCGAGTACCTGCTGTTCGAGAGCGAATCGTTGTTCAACAACGTCGCCGGTGTCGTCTCGCTGATCTTCTCGATGGCGATCTTCGGCCTGGAGATCTTCGTCGAGGCCTTCCAGGCCTACATCTTCACCCTCCTGACCGCCCAGTACGTCGGCACCGCACTCGCCGACGAGCACTGACAAACACAGCTTCTGGCCGGGAGTCCGGTCAGCGGAAACCCGAACAGGGAAAGGAAACAACAGCAATGACTCCAATGGAGATTCGCGGTTCGCTCGCTGCCATCGGCTACGGCCTCGGCGCCATCGGCCCGGGCATCGGCGTCGGTCTGATCTTCGCCGCCGTCATTCAGGGCACCGCGCGTCAGCCGGAGGCTCGTGGCGCCATGATGGGCACCGCGTGGATCGGCTTCGCGCTGACCGAGGCGCTGGCCATGATCGGCCTCGCGCTCGCCTTCGTCTTCATGAACTGAGCGGAATCGGATCATGATCACGCTTCTCGTTCCACTCGAAGAGAACCCGATCCTGCCGCACCTGTCGGAGATCATCGCGGCGATCGTCTTCGCGCTGATCCTGACGGTGATCGTCTGGAAGGTCGTGATGCCGCGGTTCGAGCAGACGTACGCCCAACGGGCCGAGGCGATCGAGGGCGGCATCCAGAAGGCCGAGAAGGCACAGGAAGAAGCGCAGGCGGCGCTGCAGTCGTACCAGGCTCAGCTCGCCGACGCCCGGGGTGAAGCCGCTCAGATCAAGGAACAGGCCAAGTCCGAGGGTGCCCAGATCGTCGCCGAGATGCGCGAGCGGGCCCAGGCCGAGGCCGACCGGATCGTCGCGGCAGCTCACTCCCAGCTGGAGGCCGAGCGGTCCCAGATCGTCAGCCAGTTGCGCGGCGAGTTGGGTGGCCTGGCCACCTCGCTGGCCGGCCGGATCGTCGGTGAGTCGCTGGACGACGACGAGCGGGCCCGGCGGACGGTCGATCGCTTCATCGCCGACCTCGAGTCCTCCGAGGCGCCCGAGGGAGCGAACGTCCAGTGAGCATCGAGTCCGAGGCCGCGGTCGCCGAACTGGACGCAACCCTGGACCGTACCCAGGTCAGCGCCGAGTTGGCCGACGAGCTGTTCGGCGTGGTCGACCTGCTCGAAGGCTCGCCGGCACTGCGCCGTGCGCTGACCGACCCGAGCACGCCGACCGAACGCCGGCAGGGGCTGGCTCAGGGCCTGCTGGAGTCTCGGATCGACTCGGCCGCACTCGGCCTGGTCACCGAGGCCGTCGGCAAGCGACTCGGGCATCGGGCGCTGCTGGACGCACTCGAACGGCAGGCGATTCGGGCGCTGCTCAAGGTGGCTCAGTCCGAGCACCGGCTGGACGACGTGGAGGACCAGCTCTTCCGCTTCGGACGGTTGGTCGACGGCGATGCCGCCCTGCGTGCTGCGATCACCGATCGGACCGCTTCGGTCGAACGCCGGGTTGAGTTGGTCGACGCACTGCTGTCCGGCAGAGCGGCGGCCGAGACCGTACGGCTGGCCGAGCGCGCGATCGGTGCCCGGGATCGCAACTTCGCTCGTACCCTGGGCGGCTACGTCGCCGAGGCGGCGACGCTTCGGAATCGGCTGATCGCCACCGTCCGGGTGGCCCGGCCGCTGGAACTGCAGCAGCGCGATCGGCTGCAGAACGCGTTGGCCCGGCAGGTCGGCCGTGAGGTCGCCCTCCAGGAGATCGTCGAGCCGGAACTGCTCGGCGGCCTGAGGATCGAGCTCGGTGACGAGGTCATCGAGGGCACCGTGGCCGGCCGGTTGGATGAAGTACGCCGGCAATTCGGCTGACGAACCACCTACGTTTGAACGACGAGAACACATACTTCGAGAGCAGGAACGAAGGCGATGGCAGAACTCACGATTCGCCCGGAGGAGATCCGGGAAGCTCTGGACAACTACGTCCGGAATTACACCCCGGAGGCGGCCAGCCGCGAAGAGGTCGGCACCGTGATCAGCTCCGGTGACGGCATCGCTCGGGTCGAGGGTCTGCCGTCGGCAATGGCCAACGAGCTGCTGCAGTTCGAGAACGGCACCATCGGCATCGCGCAGAACCTCGACACCCGCGAGATCGGCGTCGTGGTGATGGGCGACTCCGAGGGCATCGAGGAGGGGTCGACGGTCAAGAGCACCGGCGACATCCTCTCGGTCCCGGTCGGCGACGGCTACCTCGGCCGGGTGGTGGACGCGCTCGGCCGCCCGATCGACGGCCTCGGCGAGATCACCAACCTGGACGGTCGGCGTGACCTCGAGGTGCAGGCCGCCGGCGTGATGGACCGGGCCGAGGTCCGGCAGCCGCTGCAGACCGGGATGAAGGCGATCGACGGCATGATCCCGATCGGCCGCGGTCAGCGTCAGCTGATCATCGGCGACCGCAAGACCGGCAAGACGGCGATCGCGGTCGACACGATCATCAATCAGAAGGACAACTGGGCCACCGGCGACCCGGAGCAGCAGGTGCTCTGCGTCTACGTCGCGATCGGCCAGAAGGCCTCCACGGTGGCCGCGGTCCGTTCCTCGCTGGAGGAGAACGGCGCGATGGAGTACACCACCATCGTGTCCGCGCCGGCCTCGGATCCGGCCGGCTACAAGTACATCGCCCCGTACACCGGCTCGGCCATCGGCCAGCACTGGATGTACCAGGGCAAGCACGTGCTGATCGTCTTCGACGACCTGAGCAAGCAGGCCGAGGCGTACCGCGCGATGTCGCTGCTGCTGCGGCGTCCGCCGGGCCGCGAGGCCTACCCGGGTGACGTGTTCTACCTGCACTCCCGGCTGCTGGAGCGTTGCGCCAAGCTGAGCCCGGAGCTCGGCGGCGGCTCGATGACCGGCCTGCCGATCATCGAGACCAAGGCCAACGACGTGTCGGCCTACATCCCGACCAACGTCATTTCGATCACCGACGGCCAGATCTTCCTGCAGTCCGACCTGTTCAACGCCAATCAGCGCCCGGCCATCGACGTGGGCATCTCGGTGTCCCGGGTCGGCGGCGCCGCGCAGACGAAGGCGATGAAGACGGCCGCGTCGGCGTTGAAGACCGAGCTCGCCCGGTTCCGCGACATGCAGGCGTTCGCCATGTTCGCCTCCGACCTGGACGCGACCACTCGGCGTCAGCTGGAGCGGGGTTCACGACTGATGGAGCTGCTGAAGCAGCCGCAGTACAGCCCGTACCCGTTCGAGGAGCAGGTCGTCAGCATCTGGGCCGGTCTGGACGGACAGTTCGACGACGTCCCGGTCTCCGACGTGCTGCGCTTCGAGCAGGAGCTGCTGGAGCACCTGCGGCACGGCAACACCGGCATCCTGGCCGGCATTCGCGAGTCCAAGGTGTTCGAGGACTCGACCAAGGAAGCGCTGCGGACCGAGATCGCGGAGTTCAAGAAGGGCTTCAAGACCGCGGAGGGCAACTTCCTGGTCGGCCGTGAGGACACCAAGCCGCTGGAAGCCGATCAGGTCGAGCAGGAGAAGATCGTCGCCCAACGGCGATGAGGTCGATAGGGGCGATGAAGGGGCTAGTGACCTAGATGCCAGCATCCTTGCGTGAGCTGCGGGCCCGACGGGCGTCCGCCAGCAACATCAAGAAGATCACCCGGGCGATGGAATTGATCGCCGCGTCGCGGATCATCAAGGCCCAACAGCGGGCCCGGGCCGCGGCGCCGTACCAGGCCGAACTGACCCGGGCGGTGTCGGCACTGGCGACGTACTCCAACGTCGACCATCCGCTGCTCACCGAGGCCGAGCAGCCCAAACGGGCTGCCATGTTGCTGATCACCTCCGACCGCGGCCAGGCCGGGGCGTACTCGTCCAGCGTCATCCGGGAGGGTGAGCAGTTGCGGGAGCTGCTGGCCGGCAACGGCCTGGAGGTCGTCCCGTTCCTGTCCGGCCGGAAGGCGGGGGCGTTCTACAACTTCCGCAACCGGCCGGTGGCCGGACAGTGGGACGGCTACTCCGACAACCCGAGCTACGCCGACGCCCGGGCCATCGCCGACGGGCTGCTGGACGCGTTCAACAAGCCGACGTCGGAAGGCGGCGTGGACGAGATCCACATCGTCTACACCCGGTTCGTGTCGATGGTCACCCAGCGGCCGGAGGTCATCCGGCTGGCTCCGCTGGAGGTCATCGAGGGCGAGGAGCCGCCGTCAGCCGACGAGCTGCTCCCGCTGTACGACTTCGAGCCGAGCGCCGAGACCGTGCTGGACGAGCTGCTGCCGCTGTACGTGGCCAGCCGGATCCACTTCTGTCTGCTGCAGGGCGCGGCGTCGGAGCTGGCGGCCCGGCAGCGGGCGATGAAGTCGGCCACCGACAACGCCGAAGACCTGATCCAGAGCCTGACCCGGGAGGCCAACCAGGTCCGCCAGGCCGGCATCACCCAAGAGATCAGCGAGATCGTCGGTGGTGTCGACGCGCTGGCCAATGCGGGAGCCCAAGATGACTGAGCACGGGCCGATTGAGCACCGCCCGACCGAGCCGAGTGAATTGAAACAAGAGGGAAGACCATGACTGCCACTGTCAACGAAACCCAAGAAGAGAAGACCCTCGGCGTCGGCCGGGTCGCCCGCGTGATCGGCCCCGTGGTGGACATCGAGTTCCCTGCGGATGCGATGCCGGACATCATGAGCGCGCTCACGGTGGACATCACCACCAGCGAGGGCACCCGCAGCATGACGCTGGAGGTCGAGCTGCACATCGGCGACAACCTGGTCCGCGCGATCGCGTTGAAGCCGACCGACGGTCTGCGCCGCGGCACCGAGGTGCGCGACACCGGCGCGCCGATCTCGGTGCCGGTGGGCGACGTCACCAAGGGCCACGTCTGGAACGTGACCGGCGAGGTGCTGAACGCCGATCCGGCCACCGTCGAGGTGACCGAGCGCTGGCCGATCCACCGGGCCGCGCCGAAGTTCGATCAGCTCGAGGCCAAGACCGAGATGCTGGAAACCGGCATCAAGGTGCTGGACCTGCTCACCCCGTACGTGCAGGGCGGCAAGATCGGCCTGTTCGGCGGCGCCGGCGTCGGCAAGACCGTGTTGATCCAGGAGATGATCTACCGGATCGCGCACAACTTCGGTGGCACCTCGGTGTTCGCCGGTGTTGGCGAGCGGACCCGTGAGGGCAACGACCTGATCAACGAGATGGAAGAGGCCGGCGTCTTCAAGGACACCGCCCTCGTGTTCGGTCAGATGGACGAGCCGCCGGGCACCCGGCTGCGGGTCGCGCTGAGCGCGCTGACCATGGCGGAGTACTTCCGCGATGTGCAGAACCAGGACGTGTTGCTCTTCATCGACAACATCTTCCGGTTCACCCAGGCCGGTTCCGAGGTCTCCACCCTGCTCGGCCGGATGCCGTCCGCGGTGGGTTACCAGCCCACCCTGGCCGACGAGATGGGCCAGCTGCAGGAGCGGATCACCTCGACCCGTGGTCACTCGATCACCTCGATGCAGGCGATCTACGTGCCGGCCGATGACTACACCGACCCGGCACCGGCGACCACCTTCGCCCACCTGGACGCGACCACCGAGCTGTCCCGTGACATCGCGGCCCGTTCGCTCTACCCGGCGGTGGACCCGCTGACCTCGACCTCGCGGATCCTGGATGCGCAGTACATCGGTCAGCACCACTACGACGTTGCGAACTCGGTGAAGGCGATCCTGCAGAAGAACAAGGAACTGCAGGACATCATCGCCATCCTCGGTGTCGACGAGCTGTCCGAAGAGGACAAGATCGTCGTCGCCCGGGCGCGGCGGATCGAGCAGTTCCTCAGCCAGAACACGTACATGGCCGAGAAGTTCACCAACGTGCCGGGTTCGACGGTTCCGGTCGGCGAGACCATCGAGTCGTTCCGGATGATCGTGGACGGCGAGGTCGACCACATCGCCGAGCAGGCCTTCTTCAACGTCGGCAGCATGGATGACGTCGAGCGCGCCTGGTCCGAGCTGCAGAAGGACGCCTGATCCACGATGGCTGAACCGTTGGAGGTCCGGGTCGTCTCCGCCGACGCGGTGGTCTGGTCCGGCGACGTCGACAGTGTCATCGCCAAGACGGTCGAGGGCGACATCGGCATCCTGGCCGGCCACGAGCCGGTGCTGTCGCTGCTCGCCCCCGGTGGTGTCGAGTTGCTGTTGCCCGACGGCCGGCGCGAGGTGGTGGCCGTCGACGGCGGCTTCATCTCGGTGGCCAAGGGGCATGTCTCGGTGATCAGCGAGTACGCCAGGATGGGCGAGGAGATCACCGTCGAACTGGCCGAGCGCGCTCTCGCCGACGCCCGATCCCGGATGGAGTCGGGTGATGACGACGACGAGACGCGCAAGGCGTACCGCCGAGCCGAGGCTCAGCTCAGCGCTGCCCGCAAGGCTCGCTGACATTCTCGGCCGGGTCTGACACCGTCGGAACTGGACTCAGGAGGGCAGGACGCAGGTGGGGTCGGGTTGGCTCAGCGCCGTGGAGATCATCGGGCTTGTCCTGGTGTTCCTCGGGCTGTGCCTGATCGGCCTCGCCGTCCGCCGGCGCTGGGTTGCTCGCAACGGCGGAACGTTCGAGTGCAGCATGCGCCGACACGTACGCCCCGCGGGCACGCCCGCCGACGCATCGGTCGACACCACGACTCCGAGCACCAACTGGGTGCTCGGAGTTGCTCGTTACAGTGGCGAGAACCTGGAGTGGTTCCGCTTCTTCTCCCTGGCCTGGTGGCCGAAGTACACCTTCCGCCGCTCCGACGTCACCGTGGTCGACCATCGAACCCCGACCGCGACCGAGGCCGTCGCCCTCTACGCCGATCAAGAGATCGTCACCCTCGCCATCGCCTCGGCCACCTCCGCCGGACCTCGCGCTCGGTCTCGTGCTCGGGCCCGCGGCGACGTCGGATCGGTGGAGCGCGACCTGGCCATGACCCCGGACTCCCTGACCGGCATGCTGAGCTGGCTCGAAGCCGCCCCACCCGGGATCGGCCGCTACTGACCGGTCCGGCGCGTACGTTTTCCATCCGGTGTTGGGCCCGGCGTTCACGCAAGTCCCGCTGCCGGGCCGCACGGTGGGAGGCGATTCCTCGCCGCACCGTGCGGAGGTCGTCCGTCGGAACACTGATGTGGGTCTTGCGATCCTCCGGCGGGGTCCCTCCCCAGATCACCGCTGCCGTGTGATGACTGACGTACGAACCGGCGACGGCAACATGAAGAGCGGCACGTCCCCGCTCCAACGGCGTGAGCCGAATGCCTGACCGGATGTAGATGCCATGGAAGACCCGCTGATACTTCGGGCCGCGGAGTTCGCGGACACTGATCCCAGCCTCGAGCGCCTCCGATCGCCGGAAAGGTTTGCTGACGTCGAGGCGGCCATTTCTTGTACGCATGGTGAGCAGCATGAGCCGATCCCGGCCGATGCGACCGGCATTCGGAGCGACGGACGACACCTTCCCCCAAACGGGCAACACCTCTCGATGTCGATTCAGATCGAGATGCTCTAGGGGCGGGTTCCGATCTCGTCGCAGGTGGGAAAACGAACGGGGAGGCACGTGCGGTCCGAGGTCGGATGTCGTGTCTGGTGGGAATACGAACGCGCGGTGGGTGCGGGGTGGGTTCGAAGTCGTGTCTGGTGGGAAACGGACGCGAAGCCGGCAGGGACGGGGGTTCGAAGTCATGTCTGGTGGGAAAACGGACAGGGTCAGTCGGTACGGGCGGTCCAGGTGGCGATGGTGCCGCCGGTGGGGCGATGGGCCAGGGTGAGGGCGCCGCCGTGGTGGGCGGCGCGGGCGTCCAGGTTGGCCAGGCCGCTGCGGTAGGGCTCGTCGGGGAGTCCGTCCCCGTCGTCGCAGATGGTCACCGACAGCCAGCCGCCGGTGACTTCGACGTCGACGGTCACGGTGCCGGCGTGCGCGTGCTTCGCCACGTTCGTCAGCAGCTCCCGGACGCAGGCGACCACGTCCTCGGCCAGGGCTTCGTCCGGGGTCAGATCCACCAGCCCGCTGAACGAAACACTCGGCGCCCGGCCCAGCATCGGCGTCACCGAGGTGACCACGTCGAGCACCGACTGCCGCAACCCCCTGCGTACGGAGCCGGGGGCGTCTCGCAGGGTGAAGATGCTGGACCGGATCCGCCGAATCGCGCTGTCCAGATCACCGACCAGCCCGGTCAGCCGTCCGGTCACCTCGGCATCCTGCGGCAGTTGCCCGATCGCGCCCTCCAGGCTCAGCCCGACGGCGAACAGTTGCTGGATCACGTGATCGTGCAGATCCCGCGCGATCCGCTCCCGGTCCTGCATGATGATCATCTTCTGCTCGGCCGACCGGGCTTCCGCGAGCTCGATCGCCACGCTGGCCTGGGTGGCGAAGCCGGCCATCATCTCCAACTCGACGTGGCTGAACGGCCGCCGGCCACGGTTGCGGGCCACCGCCACCACGCCGTGCGCGTCGGCCGCTCCGCGGACCGGGACGATGATGATCGGACCGGTGTCCATCGCCTTCACCTGCTGCGGTGCGGGCGGCACCGGCAGGCTGGCCCCGTCGACCGCCATGAACGATTCGCCGGAGGCGATCACCCGACCCGAAATCGTACTGGCCAACTCGAATCGGCGGCCGATCAACTCGTCGGCGCCGACCCCGCAGGCGAACTCGATCACGAAGCTCTCGCGGTCCGCGGCCAGCAGACAGACGTTCGCCAGGTCGGCGTCGGCGATCTCCATCGCCCGGCGGGCGATCGACTGCAGCGGATCCTCGCCGCTGGAGCTGATCAACTGCGCCTGGATGTCGCCGCTGGCGCGCAGCCAGCGCTGCTGCAGCTGCGCCTCCTCGTACAGGCGCGCGTTGCTGATCGCGGTCCCGGCCGCACCGGCCAGGGCGATCATCAGCTCCTCGTCGTCAGTGCTGAATTCGCCCTTGGCGCTGTTGGTCAGGTAGAGGTTGCCGAACACCTCGCCGCGGACGCGAATCGGTACGCCGAGAAACGACGTCATCGGCGGATGATGCGAGGGAAACCCGACCGAGCGAGGATCATCGGAGATGCGTCGGAGCCGGATCGGCCGCGGATCGACGATCAGGGCGCCGAGCAGACCCTTGCCCTGGGGCAGCTGTCCGATCTCCTCGGCGGTCGGGATGTCGATACCGACGTGGATGAACTGTTCCAGCTCCCCGTGCGGGCCGATCACGCCCAGTGCGGCGTACTCGGCGTCGGCGAGCCTCCGAGCGGCGTGCGCGATGCGGCGGAGCACCTGCTCCAGGGCCAGGTCCCCGGTCACCGATTCGATCGCGCGCAACAGGGCTCGCAGCCGACCGTGCGCTCGCCGGACACCCTCGGCACGCTCCACCAACTGATCGATCAGTTCGTCGAGTTCAAGTCGGGGGCCGTTGGGAGTCGGCACGGTGAGGTCCTCACCAGCGCTCATGGCGCTCAGACTACGCTGATCGGTCACCGCGGTCAGAACTGCTCGGTGATGACATCCGACAGCCGCCGCCGACGCGCCGTCGGCTCGGCCGGCGCGGTTCCGACGAACAGTACGACCTGGGGCCGCAGATCGGCCTCGGGCTGCAGGCGTTGCCTGGTTTCCGGATCGTCGGTCAGTTGGGTGTCCGGCATCGCGGTGAGCCCCCTCTGCTGCAGCATCAGCAGCAAGCGCTGCAAGGCCTCACCGGTACGCAGCCAGTCGCTCCCGCGATCGCCGCGGGTGCTGATCAGCAACGTCATCAACGGTGCTGTTTCATGATCAAATCGGGCCAGCACCGGAGCGGAATCGGCCCACAGCGTGATGTCGCCGGGGGACCATGCCAGCAGCTCAGCCCGCTCCGCGCTGTTCTGCTCGATCGCCGCCCAGGTCTCGGAAACCAAGCCCAG
This sequence comes from Microlunatus elymi, assembly GCF_007362775.1. Classification (NCBI taxonomy): domain Bacteria; kingdom Bacillati; phylum Actinomycetota; class Actinomycetes; order Propionibacteriales; family Propionibacteriaceae; genus Microlunatus; species Microlunatus elymi. The sequence continues at coordinate 3,344,284 of NZ_CP041692.1, read as the reverse complement.
CAGGCTTTGCTGCTGATCGGAGATGTTGATCAAGGAGGTGGATTCGGCCTCGGCCGCCGCGATCAACGAGTCCACCAGGTCGTCTCCGAGTGTTGCAGAAGTGCCCGACGGTGGTTCGCCGGGCAGCTCGGGGACCTCAGCCAGCGCAGCCAATTCCGAGCAGCCGACCGCGCCGGTGCCAGCCGTGATCGAAGCGGCAGGCCCGACGCCCACTCGATGGTCACCGAGCACGTCGTCGGTGAATCGCTGCACCGCGATCTCGACCCGGTCGACGGCCAGCTGCACCCGGGCGTTCATCAGCGCACATCCCAGACTGATCACGAGTTGCCGGCCGCTGGGGTCACGCAGCGGGAGTTGACGATTGCGCTCGGGATAGATGTCCAGCAGGCCGGGGCTCAGGATGAAACGCCACGGCTGGGTGTTGCAGATCGACGGCGCCATCGCGGCCCGTACGGCGGCTCGACGGAATGCACTCGCGTTGTTGTCGGCGCCGACCATGATCATCCCCATGCCCACGGTGTGGTCGGACGTTGCGACTCCCATCGGCCGTCCGAACGATCCCAACTGTGCCGACGGTCCACCGAGGGCGGTAGCGACGAAAGACCCTGATCGGCCTCAGAAGTCGACGACAGCCTCGACCGGCAGGTGATCGGAGGGATATTGCCCGCCGGGCGCGGTGTCGAGAATCCGAGCAGAAAGCACCCGGACGTGATCACTGACCAGGATCCAGTCGATCCGTTCGCCGGCGGGATCCGGCGGCCGGTAGTTGTTGAAGGTGCCGAGTCGCGGGCCACGTTCGGCGGCCGTCAGATACGCGTCCCGCAGGCCGCCGCAGGTCAGGATTGCGTACGGTTCGGAACCCTCACCGACGTTGAAATCGCCCATCACCAGCAGCGGTTCCGCGTGGTCCACGGCCTCGGCGCGCTGCCGCAGCAACTGGGCCGACTTCAGCTGCGCGGTCGCCACTTCATGATCAACATGAGTGGTGATCACGGTGAACGTCCGGCCGTCGGCGAGCCGGCGGAATCGAACGGTGGAGAACATCCGCGGGAAATGCGTACCCCAGGTCCGCGAACCCGGCACCTCCGGCGTGTCCGACAACCATGCGTGCGAGACGTCGATCAGATCCACCGTCTCGGAGTTGTAGAAGATCGCCGAATACTCCTGGGCGTTCTCCGAACCGTCGTCGTGATGGCGATGCTCGCTGACCCGCCGGTACGAGGCCGGTAGCCCGGCGTCCAGATCGGCGAGTTGATGATCAAGCCCCTCCTCGGTCCCGAGCACGTCCGGGCCCAACTCGGTGAGCAACGTGATCATCGGCTTCCGCCGCCGAGACCACGGCTGCGGATCGTTCTCCGATGCGAAGCGAAGGTTGTAGCTGACGACTCTCATTGTCTTCCGTCCTCTTGGGCGCAGCTGCCGCCGGCATGGTCGCTGCAGGTCACTTCGCGGGGGCGACCCCCCGCACCCCCGGAACGCAAGACGCCAGGGCAAATCGCGACAGCGGCACCCAGCCCGACCGCGAATCTAATTCGCAAAGGCGGCATCGAAGGACGTGTCGGAGGGCTTGATCGCGTTCATCCCGCGGGCGAACTCCAGGGCCTCGGGGGCGCCGTCCAGGCGGTCCATCCCGGCGTCTTCCCACTCGATCGAGATCGGTCCGCCGTAGCCGATGGTGTTCAACATCCGGAAGATGTCCTCCCACGGGGTGTCGCCGCGGCCGGTGGAGATGAAGTCCCAGCCACGGCGCGGATCGGCCCACGGCAGGTGCGAGGACAGTCGGCCGTTGCGACCGTTGTTCATCCGCACCTTGGTGTCCTTGCAGTCCACGTGCCAGATCTTGTCCTTGAAGTCCCACAGGAATCCGACCGTGTCCAGGCCCTGCCAGACCATGTGTGACGGGTCGAAATTCAGTCCGAAACCGGGACGATGATCGATCGCGTCCAGCATCGCGACGGTGGTCCAGTAGTCGTAGGCGATCTCGCTCGGATGCACCTCGTGGGCGAACCGGACGCCTACCTCGTCGAAGACGTCGATGATCGGATTCCACCGATCGGCGAACTCGCGGTAGCCGGCCTGAATCACGTCGTCGCCGACCGGCGGGAACATCGCCAGGTAGTGCCAGATCGGCGAACCGGTGAAGCCGATCACGGTGTCCACCCCGAACGCCGCGGCGGCCCGGGCGGTGGTCTTCATCTCGTCGGCAGCTCGCTGTCGTACACCCTCGGGATCGCCGTCGCCCCAGACTCGCGGGTTGACCATCGACTTGTGCCGATCGTCGAGGATCGCCTCGCACACGGCCTGCCCGTTGAGGTGGTTGGAGATCGCCCAGCAACCCAATCCGTTCTGCTCCAGGATGTCCTTGCGGTTCTTCACGTACGCGTCGTCCTCGGCTGCCCGTGCGACGTCGAAATGATCACCCCAGCAGGCGATCTCCAGGCCGTCGTAGCCCCATTCGCCCGCCAGCCGGCAGATCTCCTCGAACGGCAGGTCGGCCCACTGGCCGGTGAACAGGGTGACCGGACGATCCTGCTTCGGCTGGGCGACTCCGGTGGCTTCGCGTCCGAGGGCCGGGCTGTTGCTGGGGCTGGTCATGCGTCGATTCTCCTGTGCGTCGATGGACACTTGTCGATGGGTTGACTGTTGGTCTTGATCAGTCGGCCGGTGGTGGTCAAGCCCGTGGTCGGCAACCGAACTTGATCATGGTCGGTCAGGTCTCGGCGTCGTCGCCGGCTGCGCGATGGCGGTCGCCGCCGGGCACCCAGAGCACCTCGTGCTCGGTCCCGTTGACCACCCGGGTGAGGATGAACAGCAGGTCGCTCAATCGGTTCAGGTAGCCGACCGCGAGCGGGTTGATGCCGCCGGGCCGATCTTGATCTTCGTCGGCGGGTTCGGTGCCGTAGCGCTGGATCGCTTGCCAGGCAGTGCGTTCGGCCCGCCGGGTGACCGTCCGGGCGACGTGCAACTGCGCGCCGGCCGGGCTCCCGCTGGGCAGGATGAACGAGCGCAGCGTGGGCAGGTCGGCAGTGAACTCGTCGCACCAGTGCTCCAGCCGATCGATGTAGTCCTGGGTGATCCGCAGCGGCTCGAACTGGTACGCGGTGGCCAGCGGGTTGCCCAGATCGGCGCCGAGATCGAAGAGTTCGTTCTGCACCTGGGCCAGTACCGCTCGTACCGGATCGGGCAGTTCGCCGATGGCCAGCGCAACCCCGATGGTCGAGTTCGCCTCGTCCACGTCGCCGTAGGCGGCCACGCGCGGGTCGGTCTTGTCGGTCACCGACATGTCCACCAACCGGGTCTGGCCCAGATCACCGGTGCGGGTATAGATCTTGGTGAGGTTCACCATGACTGCACCCTATTCGGTGCTGCCCTCACCCGATCGCGAGGGTCTACGATCGATCGGGTCTGCCCAGCACAAGCCGGGATCCACCGATCCGGGCCCAGGAAGGGATGCGAATCATGACGGTGATCCGTCCGTTCGATTCCATCGCGGCGACCGACCTCCGGTTGGCCGGCGGCAAGGGAGCCAATCTCGGCGAACTCACTCGGGCGGGGCTGCCGGTGCCGCCGGGGTTCGTGATCACCACGGCGGCCTACGACGACTTCCTGGCCCGCACCGAGATGCGGAACAAGATCATCGAGGCGTCGGGCCGGGTGCCGGTCGATGATCATGAAGCCGCTGACGCCGCGGCCCACGACATCGCGGAGCTGTTCGCCGGTTCGGCCGTACCGGACGAGTTGATCACCGAGATCACCGCTGCGTACGCGGACCTGGCCGGCAAGAGCGGCGAGGCCGAACCCGCCGTCGCCGTCCGATCCTCGGCGACGGCGGAGGATCTCGGCGATGCCAGTTTCGCCGGTCAGCAGGACACCTACCTGAACATCCGCGGCGCGGACGCGCTGGTCGCAGCGGTCCGTGACTGCTGGGCGTCGTTGTGGACGCCGCGGGCGATCGCCTACCGCGGGCAGCACGGCGTCGGGGCCGACGATCTCAGCCTGGCCGTGGCGGTGCAACTGCTGATCGACGCCGACGCGGCTGGTGTCCTGTTCACCGCCAATCCGACCAACGGCCGCCGGGACGAGACCGTGATCGCGGCGGCCTGGGGGCTGGGCGAGTCGGTGGTCGGCGGCAGCGTGACGACCGACAGCATCGTCCTGCGACGCAACGACGATCAGTGGTCGGTCCGCTCGCGTGAGATCGCCGACAAACAGGTCCAGACCGTACGCACCGCGACCGGCACCACCGAGGTCGAGGTCCCCGTCCAACGGCGCCGGGCACCGGTGCTGACCGAGGCCGAGACGGTCGAGTTGGCCGACCTCGGACACCGGGTGGCCGAGCACTACGGCCGGCCGATGGACCTCGAGTGGGCACGAGACAAGCAGCAGTTGTGGCTACTGCAGGCGCGGCCGGTGACCGCGCTGCCGGACCCGGTCGGCGACCCACCGACCGACTGGACCGTGCCGGACCGGAACCGGATGTATTTCCGCGCCAGCATCGTGGAGATGATGCCGGAGCCGCTGACGCCGCTGTTCGGCGACCTGATCGAGCCGGCCGTGGTCGGATCCTTGCAGGCACTGTTCTCCGAGCTGATCGCCGACGTGCCGGAAGGCATGACGACCTTCCCGACGATCAACGGCTACGCCTATTACGGCTACAGCTGGAAGGCGCTGGGCTATCTGACCTGGAAGGCCGCTCCGCTGATGCTGCGGATGTTCCGCAGCGGGCAGGCGAACGCGGAGACGCGCTGGGGGCAGACCTACCATCCCGACTATCTGCAGGCGGTCTCCGACTGGGCCGCCAAGGATCGTACGCAGTTGACCGCCGCCGAGCTGCTCGCCGGCGTCCGGGCGCTGCTGCTGGCCGGCTGTCGCTACTACACCGGCGTGCAGCAGGTGATCCCGGTCGCGGCGATGAGCGAAACCACGTTCACCAAGCTGTACCGGACCCTGCGCCGGCCCGGCGATCCGGAGCCGACCACGTACGTGCTGGGGCTGGAGAGTTCGCCGATGCGGGCCGAACGCGAGCTCTACCGGCTGGCTCGCTGGTGCGTGGATCAGCCGGAATTGCTTGCTGTGTTGGGATCCGATGATCCGCACCGGGTCGTCTTCGGCGATCGGCCGGACTCCGTGCCGGACCAGGTCTGGTGGCAGTGGCAGGAACGGATCGGTACCTACCTGCAGGCGTTCGGGCACACCATCTCGGATCTCGACTTCGCCAATCCGGTGGCCGCCGACGAACCGTCGGCGGTGATCGAGACGCTGCGCTACTACACCCGCGACGGTGCCGCCGACCCGACCGAGCGGCAGCGCCGGCTGGCCACCGAGCGCGAACGGGCGAGCAAGCAGTTGCTGGACCGGCTGGATCCGGTACGACGCAGGCTGGTCGAGCCGGTGCTCCGCAAGGCGCAGGAGTACGGCGGACTGCGGGAGGACGCGCTGGCCGACGTCGGGCTGGCCTGGCCGTTGATCAGATCGCTGCTGGCCGAGCTCGGCGGTCGGCTGCGGGATGCGGGAGTGATCGAGGGGCCGGACGACGTGTATTGGCTGACCGCAGCCCACCTCGATCTGGCGGCGGCAGCGATGGATCGCGGTGCCGCGCTGGTGAGCGCCGGTTCCGTTGAGGACCGCAAGATGACCTGGCGCGGCCGGCGTACGGTGAGTCCGCCCCAGCTGCTGCCGAAGACCGGCCCGGTGAAGCTGATGGAGCCCTGGATGCCGTCGGTGGATGCCGACGGTCAGCACGGCCCGACGTTGCGAGGGCTGGGCGCCAGCGGCGGCACCGTCACCGCGCGGGCCTGTGTGATCACCGATCGTGCCGACTTCGCCAGGATGGAGCCGGGGATGATCATCGTAGCCAAGATCACCACGCCGGCGTACACGCCGTTGTTCGCGATGGCCGGAGGCGTGGTCACCGATGTCGGCGGACCGCTGAGCCACAGCTCGATCGTCGCCCGGGAGTACGGGATTCCCGCCGTGCTCGGCACCGGTGCGGCCACTCAGCGGATCAAGCACGGCGACGAGATCACCGTCGACGGCACCGCCGGCACGGTCACCCTGGCCGCCGACGAAGAAGTTGATCATGATCGGGAGGCGGCCGTCGGAGACGGTGGGGCTGCGAGCAACGGCGGCCGGCGACGAGCCGTTCTGGTCGCCGCAGGCGCGGGCGCGGGCGCCGCCGCGGCGGTGGCGATGTTGCGTCGTCGAGCTCGCCGTCGCCGACCAACTGGGCCGACGTCGGGGAAGGCATCGACATAACCGAGGTAACGGGTTTACGATCGGGCCAATTCGGCTGTCAATTGTTGTCCGGCACTGCCGCCGGCCCGACTCTCGGAGGTTCCGTTGGCCGATCGCGATTCATCCGTCCCGGAGCAGATCCCGCTCCTGACCAACCTCAAGTTTCCACGTCGCACCGCCCTCGGCACCGCAGTGGGAGCGACGGCGGCCCTCGCGGTCGGCGCTCCCGCCGCCATGGCCGACGGCACCGCTGCCACCAAGCCACGGCAAGGGTCGCAGGCCGCAGCGGACCGACACGTCGACTACCGCTCGTTCACCGGTTTCGAGCTGCGCGCGGGCAGTCACGACGGAACCCGCTGGAGCCACCACGGCGTCCGGATCGGGCGCCCGACCGGGACGCGCGACTACGCCGATCCGTTCGCCGACGACCAGACAGCCGTCCGCTACGAGACCGCGAGCTGGACGTCGCCGACGGTACGGCTGCCGTTCGCCTACACCGAGTTGATCTCGTCCTGGGAAGTGGACACGCCCGGCAAGACCTGGGTGGAGATCACCGTCCGCGGACACGACGAGACCGGGGCGCTGTCCGGCTGGTACATCCTCGGCCGCTGGTGTGCCAAGGATCCCGCCGACGGGGGCGCCATCCACCGGACCTCGGTCGATGATCAAGGAACCGACCTGGCCACGGTCTGGACCGACACCCTGCACACCTACGAGCCGCATGCGTTGTCGGACTGGCAGCTGCGGGTGACGCTGCTGCGACCGGAGGGCAGCCATCAGACGCCGGTGCTGCAGACCGTCGGTGCGATCGCCTCCCGGCTGCCCGACGATCCGACCGTCCCGGTCAGTCCGGTCGGCCGCGCCCGCGGCCGGGTGCTCGACGTGCCGACGCTGTCCCAGGAGGTTCACAACGGGCACTATCCGCAATGGGACAACGGGGGTGAGGCGTGGTGCTCGGCGACGTCGACCGCGATGGTGATCAAGTACTGGCACACCGGCCCGAACCGACATGATCTTGCCTGGGTCGACCCGCCGGTGGACGCCGAGGTCGACTACTCCGCCCGCAACGTCTTCGACTACACCTACGACGGAGCCGGCAACTGGCCGTTCAACACCGCCTACGCCACCACCTGGGGGCTGAAGGGATTCGTTACCAGGTTGAGGAGTTTCACCGAGGCCGAGGAGCTGATCCGGGCCGGCATCCCGGTGATCATCTCGGTGTCGTTCAAGAAGGGCGACCTCGACGGCGCGGGATACGGCACCAACGGACACCTGATGGTGGTGGTCGGCTTCACCGAGGACGGCGACGTGGTGGTCAACGACCCGGCCTCACATCTGATCCCCGACGACGCCGAGGTTCGCTTCACCTACCGCCGTGATCAACTGGAGAACGCCTGGGTGCCGCACTCCGGCGGCACCGTGTACGTGATCCACCCGTCCTGGGTGCCGCTGCCGCGGGTGCTTGATCACCACGAACCGAACTGGTGACCAGCTGGGTGATCAAGAAGCGGGCTGATCGAGGAATCGGCGCAGCACCTGGACGAAGATCTCCGGCTGCTCCGAGTGCACCCAGTGCCGCGCGCTCTTGATCTTGATCGAGCGGACCCTCGGGAAGAGTCCCTTCATCGCGGGCGCGTACTCCGGCTTGATGTAGTCGGAGTCCGCGCCGGCGACCCACAGCGTCGGACCGGGATAGCTGGGTAGGACGTTTCCCCTGCCGGGAAAGGGATCCGGCCAGTCGGTCAGTCGATCCAGTTGATCGCCGAGCAGCCGCAGATTCATCTGCCAGTGCCAGCCGGCGTGATGACTGCCGCCGGCACTGCGACGAAGATTCTGCAGCAGGAAGCCACGCACGGTCGGATCTGGCACAGCAGAGCGAAGTTGATCATCGGCCTCGGAACGGGACCGCAGTTGATCAAGGTCGACCGAGCGCATGGCGTCGGCGTACCGGTCGAATTCGCTCTTGCCGCGGTAGTCGACCGGCGCGATGTCCACCACGCACAACCGCTGGACCAGGTCGGGATGCCGCAGCGCCAGCGCCATCGCGATCTTTCCGCCCATCGAATGGCCGACCACATTCCACTTCTCGCCGCCGTCCGCATCGGCGAGAAAGCCGGCGAGCCGATCGGCCAATGCGGGGTAGGACAGTTCGTCGGTCCAGTCCGAGCGGCCGTGGTTGGGCATGTCGATCAAGGTCACCGCGTAGTCGTCGCTGAGCTGCTTGGCGACCGTGGTCCAGTTCTTGCCCTGGCCGAAAAGCCCATGACAGAAGGCGATCCGCGGGCGTCCCCCCTCAGGATGTTGATCAAGAACGGTCGCGTACAGGCCCTGTCGGAGTGCACCGGCCATGATCATTTCTCCGTGATCATGGTCGCCTCGACCAGCAGGAGGTGTGCCAGTGCCGGCGTTGCTCGAGCCCGCTGCTCTGACCGAGCCCCGGATCGGCCGGCCACACCACCACATGCGGGGTGCCGGGTCGGATCAGTTGATCACAACCCGGACAGCGATAGTCCTTGACCGCCGAGCTCCCGGAGATCGAGCGGACGATCCACCGGCCGTCGGCCTTGCTGGCGGCGCCGGCGTGGCCGGAGCTCAACGGTCTCGGCGGCCGGAGGTGTTTGCTGGGGCGACGTCGGGTGGGCATGATCAGCGTCCGAGCGTACGGAGCTGAGCCAGCGCGCCCGCCGGATCGTCGGCGTCGGCCAGGCGTTCCAGCAACAGCGACGGCCGATCACCGGGTTCGGCGGTTTCGGCGAAGATCCGCTGCTGCCCGACCAACACGCGCTGCGGCCCCAACCCGGCAAGGACGTCGAAGGGCAGCGGCATCCGGCAGCCGCGGCTCATCCCGGTGTCGATCAGGTCCGGCGCCGCGTAGCCGATCTCGACCATCCGGCAGACGTCGTTCAGATAGGGCAGCAGCAACGCGTCCGGCAGCTCGGCGGAACGATCCACCAGCACCCGCGGCGCCGGCCGGTCGGCGCCCGCGCCGACCAGGATCCCGTTGCCGGTCTTGCGACCCAGCCAACCGGCCGTGACCAGCTCGGTCAGCAGCGCGACCGGCGCGTGCCGGCGATCCCGGGTCTCGGAGTACATCCTTCTCAGCGCGGACGCGGTGACGTCCAGGCCGACCAGATCGAGCAGGGTCAGCGGACCCATCGGGTAGCCGGCTCGTTCGACCATGGCCCGGTCGATCTCCTCGGCGGTGGCGAAGCCGTCCTGCAGCAGTCGTACGGCCCGATTCAGGTAGGGCACCAGCAGCGCGTTCACCACGAATCCGGCGCGATCACCGCACACGATCGGCGTCTTGCCCACGGCCGTGACGAGCTCGAGCGCCCGCTGCTCGGTGGCCGGATCGGTGAGCACGGTCCGGACGACCTCCACCAGCGACTGCACCGGTGCCGGGTTGAAGAAGTGCACGCCGACAACCCGCTCCGGACGCCCGGAGGCCTTCGCGATCGCGGTGATCGGCAGCGACGAGGTGTTGGTGGCCAGCAGAGCGTCGGCGGAGGCGAGCGTGCCGAGCCGGCCGAAGATCGACGTCTTCAGCTCCAGGTTCTCGCTGACCGCCTCGATCACCACCTGGGCCTCGGTGACCGCGCCGAGGTCGGTGCCGTACTCGATCCGGCCGATCAGCGCGTCCCGCTCGGCTGCGGTCAGCTTGCCGCGCTCCAGGGCCCGGCCGGTCGAGGTCTGCACGATCGACCGGCCGCGGTCCAGCGCCGCCTCGTCGGCGTCGATCCCGATCACCCGGTATCCGTGTCCGGCAAGGACTTCGGCGATGCCGGCACCCATCGTGCCCAACCCGATCACCGCTGCCGAGCCTGACGTCGGAGGTCCGATCTGTGCTGAACTACTCACGACGCGAGTCTGTCAGACCACAGCTGCGGCGGTCGCTTCGGTCGGCCGGCCGGGTCTCGGGGAATGCTCTGGCGACTGTCGGAGGGATGTGATTGGTTATCGCCGTGTCCGATACCGCGATCCGAGTCGAGCAGCTGGGCAAGACCTACCTCGTGCCCGAGCGGGAGGGTGGCGTGCGCGCCGCGATGGCGGCGCTGGTGCGGCGTCGGACCCGGGCCGTGCGGGCGGTGCAGCAGATCGACTTCAACATCGCCGCCGGCGAGGTGGTCGGCTTCCTCGGACCGAACGGTGCCGGCAAGACCACCACGTTGAAGATGCTGTCCGGCCTGCTACATCCGAGCTCCGGACATGCGGACGTGTTCGGCTTCACCCCGTGGCGGCGCGAGCGCAACTACCTGGGCCGGATGACCTTGATCATGGGACAGCGCAGCCAGCTGCAGTGGGACATCCCGGTGGTCGACTCGTACCGGCTGAACAAGGCCATCTTCCAGATCGGCGACGCCGACTTCGCTGCCCGGTTGGACGAACTGGTGGACCTGCTGGAGTTGCAGGAGTTGCTGCGCAAACCGGCCCGCAACCTGTCCCTGGGTGAGCGGATGAAGTGCGAGTTCGCCGGCTCCCTGCTGCATCGGCCGCAGGTCCTCTTCCTGGACGAGCCGACGATCGGGCTGGACGTGGCGATGCAGCGTCGGATCCGGTCCTTCGTCGCCGAGTACAACCGGCGCACCGGCGCCTGCGTGATCCTGACCAGCCACTACATGGCCGACGTCGAGGCGCTGTGCAAGCGGGTGATCGTGATCCATCACGGCCGGCTGCTGTTCGACGGGGCACTGACCGACCTGGTGCACACCTTCGCACCGGACAAGACCATCGAGGTGGAGCTGGCCGAGGGCAGTGCGACGACGGCGGCCGACGTGGCTGCGCTGATGGGGCCGTCCTTGATCAGCGAATCACCGCAGCGCACCGAAACCGGCTGGCGGGTGCAGGTGCCGGCGAGCGACACTCCTGCGGTGGCCGCGCGGCTGCTGTCCGGCCTTCCGGTGGCGGACCTGACCATTGCCGAGCAGCCGATCGAGGCCGTGATCGAACAGGTGTTCGCGGTGCCGTCGGCCGATCCGAGTCCGGGAGGATCGCGATGACCGGGGCTCCGGTGCTCGGACCGCCGCGAGATCCGATCACCCGACTGCCGGACTTCGGACGCTTCTCGGGGCGCACGTTGCTGCGTTACTACCGCGGCGAACTCGCCGCCTCGACGGCGGTCAACATCGCCTATCGCGGAGCCTCGGCGATCTGGGTGTTGACCTCGGTGATCCAGCCGATCGTGTTGATCGTCGTCTGGCGTACGGTGGCGGGCCCGTCCGGGCAGGTCGGCGGCTACACCGCCGACCGGTTCGTCACCTACTTCGCGCTGATGCTGCTGGTCGATCACCTGACCTTCATCTGGTTGATGTGGGAGTTCGAGTGGCGGGTCCGCGAGGGCGCGTTCTCGCCGCTGCTGCTGCGGCCGATCCATCCGATTCACAAGGACGTCGCCGACAACGTCTCGTACAAACTGGTCGGCCTGATCGGCATCGTGCCCGCGGTGGTGATCTTGATCATCGCCTTCGACGGCGACCTGTCCGGAATCACCGCGACCGGGCTGGTGGCCTTCGTACCGGCGTTGATCATGGGCGCGGTGCTGCGTTTCATGATCGAATGGGTGCTGGCGTTGAGCGCCTTCTGGCTGACCAAGGTGTCCGCGCTGAACAACCTCTACTTCTCCGTCCGCACCTTCCTCAGCGGCGGTTTCGCACCGTTGTCGGTGCTGCCGGTGACCATCGGCACGGTGGCCACCTTCTCGCCGTTCCCGTGGTCGCAGGCCTTCGTGGTGGACGTGGCGATGGGGGAGCGGACCGGTGGCGAGATCTGGACCGGGTACGGCGCCCAGGCGGCCTGGATCGTGGTGGCGTTGATCTTGCTCCGGTTCGTCTGGTCCCGAGCGGTACGCCGGTATGCGGCGGTGGGCGCATGAGCAGCCAACCGATCCGCGATCCCGGCGGCGCGCCGGGTGTCCTGACGCCCGGCGGCGGACTGCGGCACAGCCTGCAGATCGTGCGGACCTATCTTCGCCTGGGGGTGCTGAACATCGTCCAGTACCGCGGCGAGTTCTGGGTGGCGGTGGTGAATGCCCTGATCACCCTGGCCGCCCAGATCCTCGGCCTGGCAGTGATCTTCGGCCAGACCACCCAGCTGGCCGGCTGGACTCCGGCCGGGCTGATCACCTTGATCGGCGTGCACTTCTTCCTGGCCGGACTGATCGGGCTGGTGATCCAGCCGTCGATGGAACAGTTGATGGAGGGCATCCGACTGGGCACCTTCGACTTCACCCTCACCAAACCGGCCGACTCGCAGTTGCTGGCCAGCGTCCAGGTGGTGTCGCCGGCCCGGCTGGTCGACACTCTGCTCGGACTCGGCGTGATCGCGTACGGCATCACCCGGATCGGCAATCCCATCAGTGCGGGCCAGTGGTTGGCCTTCGCGATCGCGCTGGCCTGCGGGGTGGTGATCGTGTACGCGTTCCTGATGCTGCTGAGCACCTGCGCGTTCTGGTTCGTCAAGCTGGAGAACATCCTCGCGGTGTTCTCCACCGTCTTCGGACAGGCCGGACGGTGGCCGCTGACGATCTTTCCGAGCTGGCTCCGGCTCGCTCTGACCTTCATCATTCCGGTCGGCTTCGCGGTCACAGTTCCGGCGCAGGCACTGGCCGGAGGTCTGCAGTTGATCATGGTGCCGGCGGCCATCGGGGTCGCGGCAGCGTTCTTCATCGGCGCTCGGCTGTTCTGGCGGTACGCGTTGCGGCACTACACCGGTGCCTCGGCCTGAAGACGCGGCAGCACCCGTTACGGTTACGCAGTGCGTTTGGTGATTGCTCAGTGTCAGGTCGACTACGCCGGACGGCTGACCGCCCATCTGCCGATGGCCCAGCGGTTGATCTTGGTCAAGGCCGACGGTTCGGTCTCCATCCACGCCGACGATCGAGCCTACAAACCGCTGAACTGGATGAGCCCGCCGTGCACGATGGCAGAGCTGTCCGCGGACGCGGTGCGCTCGACGGCCGACGGGCTGGGGCTGCCACTGACCGCGGTGTGGGAGGTCAAGGGCCGCGACGGCGACACGCTGCAGATCGCGATCGGCGAGGTGCAGCACGACTCCAGCCACGAGCTCGGCATCGACCCCGGCCTGCAGAAGGACGGGGTGGAGGCGCATCTGCAGGCGCTGCTGGCCGAGCATCCGCACACGTTCGGCGACGGCTGGACGCTGGTCCGCCGGGAATATCCGACCGCGATCGGACCGGTCGACCTGCTCTGCCGGGACGCCGCCGGCGGCTACGTCGCCGTCGAGGTCAAGCGGCGCGGCGAGATCGACGGGGTCGAACAGCTGACGCGCTACCTGGAGTTGCTGCGCCGAGATCCGCTGCTGGGCGACGTACGCGGTGTGTTCGCCGCCCAGCAGATAAAGCCGCAGGCCAAGGTGCTCGCGACCGATCGCGGGATCAGCTGCCTGACCGTGGACTACGACGCGCTGCGCGGGATGGACAACGCCGAGGATCGGTTGTTCTGATCCTCGGCGTCGGCGCCACGGAAGACTGCCTCAGCGGCGCGGCTGTCCCTTGGCCACCGTGACCGTCGGCTCGTTGTCGTCCTCGTCGGACTTGCCCGCCGAATCGGAACCGATGGCCGAGCCGTTGCTGTCTGCACCGGACCTGCCGTTGGTCGTGGGCACTGCCGGACGGGTCACGGTCTGATCCAGGTCGGCGTCGGCTCCGGTGGGATCACCGACGGGTGGCGCCGGCGGCGCCTCCTCGGCGGCATCGGTCGACTCGGCGTCGTGGGTGAACTCCTCCAGATCGTCGGAGAGGTCGGCCAGCGGCTGCATGTCCGGCACGTCGGCGGCGCTCTGTGAAGCCAGCGCGGACAGGCTCTGCAGCTGGTTGAGCACCGCCTGCTTGCGCTGCACCAGGTTCTGCGTCTCCCGCTTGAGCTGCTCCTTGCGCCAGTCGAATTCCTGCTGGGTGCGCTGGGTGATCCGTTCGGCCTGCTTCTTGGCCGCGGCGATCACCCGGTCGGCCTCCTCCTTGGCGTCCAGCCGCAGCTTCTCGGCCTCGGCCTGGGCATCGGTACGGAGCTTGGTCGCGCTCTCGATGTCGGCTGCCAGTCGTTCGCCGGCCTGCTGGTGATGCTGGGTCGCCTCCGCCAGCAGCTTGCCGGTCGCGTTCACCGACTCCTGGTGCACCCGCTTCAACTCGGCCGTCGCCGCCTCGCGCTCGGTGACGACCTGGTCGCGGATCTTCTGCGCCTCGGACTCGGCGGCGCGCTTGATGCTCTCGCCCTCCAGGTAGCCGGCCTGCTTGGTCGACTCGGCCTGCTGCTGCGCCTCACGACGTACGGCCTCGGCCTCGCGCTGGGCGGCGGCGGTGATCGCGGCAGCCTCGGCCCGGGACCGGGAGACCTCGGCCAGCACGTCCTGCTTGGCCTTCTCCCGCAGCTGATCGAGCTCGGCCCGACCCTGGGTGCGGATCTGCTCGCCGTCGGCGGCGGCCTGCTGGCGCAATCGATCGGCGTCGCGCTGACCGGTCTCCCGCAGCCGATTGGCATCGGCATTGGCTCGATCCAGCATCTCCTTGGCCTGTTCCTCGGCCATCCGCAGGATGCTGCTGGCGCGCGCGCCGAGCTTGGAGTAGTCGACGTCGGGGTCCTCGAGCTGCTTGCGGGCAGCGGCGAGATCTTCTCGTACCGCGGCGATCTGCCGATTCAGGTCGGTGATCTGATGATTGGACTGGACTACCCGGCTTTCCAGGGTCCGTACGTAGTCGTCGACGGCGCTGCGGTCATATCCGCGGAGGGCCCACGGGAAGTTGCCGACCGCGCTGGCCTTCTCGTCGAAGAGGTTGAGGCCGTTCGATTCATCCGATGTTGCCATCTGTCCCCAGCTGTTCGGTGCAGGCGCCTCACGGCGCGGTGTGGTTCGCGTAAGTGCCCCTACGGTAACGCCCTGGCCGACGGTTTCCTGATTGGCGGCGCGGTGTGTACGGATGCCGGAACGCGACCGATCGGGTGGTGTTGGTGGCGACTCAGGACCTTGCCGGCTGAACCAGCTCGACCAGCACCCCGCCGGCGTCCTTTGGATGGATGAAGTTGATCATGGAACCGGCGGTGCCGGCCCGCGGTTGCGGGTAGAGCAGCCGCAGGCCGCGGGCGAGCAGTCGATCGCTGGTCGCCTGGATGTCGCTCACCCGCAGCGCCAGGTGATGCATGCCGGGGCCGGAACGATCCAGGAACTTGGCCACCGTGGAGTCGGCCGACAGCGGTGCCAGCAATTGCAGCTGGGTGGCGGGTTCTGTTTCATTGCTCCGGTCTGACGATTTGTGGCCCGGGGCCGCGAGCATCACCTCGACCACCTGCTGATCCTCGTTGGACTCTCGGTGCGTCTCCACCAGCCCGAGCAGTTCCCGGTAGAACGCCAGCGAGTCGTTCAGGTCCGCCGAGGCAACCCCGACGTGGTCGATCGCGAGCACACCGGGGTCGTCCAGGACTCGCTGATTCTCGGCGGCGTTTTCCATGGCCCCAGCCTGCCTCATGACCGCCCCTGGGGAATGTCGGCACGGGGTCATAGGGTGCAGATGAGGATGGGCAAGGTGGCTCGATCGATCGGGCTCAAGGAGGAGGCGGACGCGATGGGATCGGTGATCGTCGGCGGTGCTCGTACGCCGATCGGCAAGCTGTTGGGTGGCCTGGCGTCGCTGACCGCGACCGACCTCGGCGGGATTGCGATCAAGGCGGCCCTGGACCGTTCCGGGGTGCGTCCCGATCAGGTCGAGTACGTGATCATGGGCCAGGTGTTGCAGGCCGGATGCGGGCAGTTGCCGTCCCGGCAGGCCGCGGTCAAGGCCGGCATACCCATGTCGGTGCCGTCGCTGACCATCAACAAGGTCTGCCTGTCCGGGCTGAACGCGATCGCGCTGGCCGACCAGCTGATCCGCGCCGGCGAGTGCGAGATCGTGGTGGCCGGCGGGATGGAGTCGATGACCAACGCGCCGCACCTGCTGCCGAAATCGCGGCAGGGCTTCAAGTACGGCAACGTCACGATGGCCGACCACATGGCGCTGGACGGGTTGTGGGACGCCTTCACCGACCAGGCGATGGGCGCGCTGACCGACCAGCACAACGACGGCTCGGTGGCGGTCAGCCGCGAGGACCAGGACGCGTTCGCGGTGCGCTCGCATCAGCGCGCGGCCGCGGCGATCGCGAACGGGGCACTGGCCGATGAGGTCGTCGAGGTACGGGTTCCGCAGCGCCGCGATGACGAGCTGGTGATCCTTGCCGATGAGGGTGTGCGGGCGGATGCCAGCCTGGAGTCGCTGGCCCGACTGAAGCCGGCGTTCGGCAAGGACGGTGCCATCACCGCCGGGTCGTCCAGCCCGATCTCCGACGGTGCCGCCGCGGTGGTGGTGACCAGCCCCGAGGTGGCCGAGCGGCTCGGCCTCGACGTGCTCGCCGAGATCGGTGCGCACGGGATGGTGGCCGGACCGGACTCCTCGCTGCAGTTGCAGCCGGCGAACGCGATCGAGGCCGCCTGCAAGAAGGCGGGTCTGAGTGTTGCCGACCTGGACCTGATCGAGATCAACGAGGCGTTCGCCGCGGTCGGCGTTGCCAGCGCCAGGGCGCTCGGACTCAGTGCGGCCGAGATCGACGCGAGGGTGAACGTGGACGGCGGCGCGATCGCGGTCGGGCACCCGATCGGGATGTCGGGAGCCCGGTTGGTGCTGCACCTGGCGCACGCGCTGCGACGTCGCGGCGGCGGGACCGGCGTCGCGTCGCTGTGCGGAGGCGGCGGTCAGGGCGACGCTTTGATCATCAGCAGTCCGACCCGATGAGCCCCACCCGATGACCGCCGGACCCGATCAGGCCGCGATCGACGAGCTGGTCGGGGCCGCTCGGGCCGGACGCCCGCGTGCGGTGGCCCGGCTGATCAGCGCGGTGGAGAACGACTCGCCGGCACTGCGGCCGCTGATGGCGGCACTGGCCCCGTACACGGGCCGGGCGCACGTGATCGGCATCACCGGCGCCCCCGGCGTCGGCAAGTCGACCATCACCGGCGCGCTGGTCGCCGCCTATCGGACGCGGGAGTGGCGGGTCGGGGTGCTGGCGATCGACCCGTCGTCTCCGTTCACCGGTGGCGCGCTGCTGGGCGATCGGGTCCGGATGCAGCAGCACGCGCTGGACGGCGAGGTGTTCATCCGTTCGATGGCGTCGCGCGGCCACTTGGGCGGGCTGTCGGTGGCGACCCCGCAGGCGTTGCGGGTCTTCGACGCCGCCGGCTGCGACGTGGTGCTGGTGGAGACGGTCGGTGTCGGGCAGTCCGAGGTCGAGATCGCGGCCAACGCCGACAGCACGCTGGTGTTGCTGGCGCCCGGGATGGGCGACGGGATCCAGGCGGCCAAGGCCGGGGTGCTGGAGATCGGCGACGTCTTCGTGGTGAACAAGGCGGATCGCGACGGTGTGCAGTCGCTGATCCGGGAGATCCGCACCATGATCGCGATGGCCGAGCGCGATCCGGCCCGCTGGAAGCCGCCGATCACCAAGACGGTGGCCGCATCCGGCGATGGCATCGATGAGCTCGTCGCCGAGATCGACAAGCATCGCGCCCACGCCGAGGGTGACGGCAGCTGGCAGCAGCGCCGGCTGCACCGCGCCGCGGCCGAGGTCGAATCCCTGGCCATGGCGTACCTTCGCCGCCGCGTCCGGTTCCACCGTGGCGACGAACTCCAAGACCTGGCCCTGTCCGTACGCGACGGCAAACTCGACGCCTACACCGCCGCCGACCAAGTCCTCACCTCCCTCCGCGAAGGCGCCCGACCGACGACTCAGCCCTCAGGGTCCTGAGCAAGGGGTGCGGACCGCTTGACGCAACCTCGGGGGCGGGACCGTGGCCGCAGAGTCCTGGGACGTGCACCGGTTCCCCGGGGGAGGTCGGGTGTTCGCGTTCTGTGCGCGGACAACCAGTCCGCACGATGCCCAGGGTGCTGGATGTGTTTTCGATTCCGGCGGCTGAGTGCAGGGTTCTCAGGGCATCATGCGGACGGCCAGTCCCATCCACGTCTCGCGCACAGAACCCGAACACCCGACCTCCTGGTCCGCGCCGGCCCGTACGGCGTGCCGCAACCACCGGGTGCGGAACTCATCAACCGACGCTGACCCAACCGGGGTCCTGCGCTCGTCGAAGGACCGCTGACTCAATTCCCGGGTCCTGGGCCTGTCGAAGGACTGCTGACGCAACCTCCGGGTCCGAGCTTGTCGAAGGACTGCTGACGCAACCTCCGGGTCCTGAGCTTGTCGAAGGACCGCTGACGCAAGCCGGGTTCTGAGCTTGTCGAAGGACTGCTGACGCAACCTCCGGGTCCTGAGCTTGTCGAAGGACCGCTGACGCAAGCCGGGTTCTGAGCTTGTCGAAGGACTGCTGACGCAACCCCAGGGTCCTGGGCCTGTCGAAGGACCGGTGACGCAACCCCAGGGTCCTGAGCAAGAGGTACAGACCGTGGCCGAGTCCAAGGGACCCCGGCAAGCCGGCGCGCGTAGCCAGCCGGCTATCAGGTCGCGATACCGGTTACGAAACGACGACCAGCACGGTCGCCGCGGTCTCAGATCGCGACACTGGCTACCAAACGATGCAGGGCCGTCTGCTGAGCTTCGCAACCCGGCGCCGAAGGGTCGCGGACTTTGATTCCGTCACCCGTGTGCGGGCAACCCTGCGGATTGGAGCAGTTTCTGCTCAGGGGGCCCAGCATCCCGGCGTGCCGTCGTCCGGTTTGATGGCGCGCACGGTAGAAAGGGTCGCGGTTTTGCCGTATCGGCGTCCGGTTCGGGCGCGAGCAACGAGGAGTGAGTCGTGAAGTGGATCAAGCGCCTGGTGGTCGCGCTGGTAGTGATCTTCGCGCTTTTCTACCTGTTCACCCGGCCGACGGACGCAGCCGACGCGGTTCGTGGCGCGTTCGGCGCGGTCGGCAACGGCATGGATGCGGTGGTCACCTTCTTCACGTCCCTCACCTCCTGACCCGAGCAGGGTGAGATGGCTGCGTTCTGGCACGCGTTCGTGGACCCACGGGTCAGCAGCCATCTGATCGCCGACGAAGGCGAGATCATCATCGACGAGGTCAGGCGGCATCCGATGGCCTTCGTCGGACCGATGTTGATCATGCTCCTCGGCCTGTTGATCATGATCATCACGTTCTGGGTGCCGGTGCAGATCGCCTGGCTGCCGCTGGCGGCGGGACTGGTGTTGATCATGATCGGCGGCTACAAGGTGCTGGCGGCGCACATGGATCGGTTCGTGATCACCAACATGCGGGTGTTCCGGGTGAACGGGATCTTCTCCCAGCACACCGCAACCATGCCGATGTCCCGGATCCTCGACATCTCGGTGCACAAGCCGCTGATCGGCCGGATCTTCTCGTACGGGCATTTCGTCTTCGAGTCGGCCGCCCAGGATCAGGGGCTGCGCGACATCCGCTACGTGGGTCATCCCGATCAACGCGATCTGACCATCCAGCGGGTGATTCAGCGCTCGGGTCTGCGGTCCAGCATGCGGCCGCTGCACGACGCCGACGATCTTGGTCGCTCGTACGATCAGGACGGCGACGATCCTGAATCCGACGGCTACGACCCGACCGACGGTAGCCCGACGACCGATGACGACGCCGCGTGGCTGGCGGACGGCTGGTCATCGGACACCGACTGGCGGCCGGAGAGCTGGACCGAACGTGACCAGGCCGAGCACCAGCAGGCTCGGCGACATGTCGCGGAGTCCGAGGTGGGTGCTCGGCCTCGGCTGGCCGTGCGTCGCAGGCCGGGCGCCGCCGAGACGGCGAACAGCACACCGAATCTGCCACCTGCGCGCAACCAGCGACCGACGGGGGACCAGCCGCCGCCACCGAACCTGTCGCCGGCGTCGGATCGTTCGCCGGACGTCGAGCCCGCGCAGCGGCCGGCAGCCGAGCCCGTATCCTCCGGTTCAGCAGAGTCCGCCGGGCCGAACGCGGAGCGGCAGCGATCGCCGCAGCGGGTGTCGCCGGACCAGGATGGCGATTCATCGCAGACCGGCAGGAGTTGATCATCATCGCACCCGAACGATCGGCCGATCACGATCCCACCCAGCAGCCTCCGCACCCACCAGAACGTCATCGACTGTCGTTCGATCCGATCGCTGCGGCGGCCGGGTCCTGGGAACGACGCTGGCCGGAACGAGCGCGGATGGAAGCAGTGACCTCGCTGATGCGGGTGCATCAGCTGGTGATCACCGAACTGGATGAACGGCTCCGTCCGCTCGGGCTGACCTTCGCCCGCTTCGAGGTGCTGGTCCTGTTGTCCTTCTCCAGAAGGGGATCCCTACCGCTGGGCAAGATCGGCGAGCGGCTCCAGGTGCACGCCACCTCGGTGACGCCGCTGGTGAAGCGACTCGAAGCGGCGGGTTACATCACCCGCACCCGGCACCCGGAGGACGGCCGCGCCGTACTCGCCGAGATCACTCCGGCCGGCCGCGAGATTACCGAACGGGCCAGCAGAATCATCACCGACGCGAAGTTCGGGCTGGGCTCGCTGGACGAGGATCAGTGCCGGGAGCTGACCGAGGTGTTCGTCGCGCCGCGGCATGCCGCCGGTGACTTCTGATCACGGTGAGTTCTGATCATGAACGTGCGGTTGCTGTGGTGACTCCGCGGGTGGTGGCGATCGCCGACTCGGACTCGTACCTGAAGTGGAGCGCGGCGACGCTGGCGGCACTGCCGGCCGACTGGCAGACCGAGCAGTGGTTGATCAAGAACCCGATCGCCCCGTCCGAGGCGCAGGTCGGCGCTGCGACGGGTCGGCCGGTCGACCGTCTCGGGCTCGGCCAGATCGCGAACCGGCTGCGACGCGAACCGCCGGACGTGGTGTTGCTGGCCGCCACCGGTCCGGTGGTGCAGGCGGTGTCGTCGCTGCGAAGGCTGCGGCACGGCCTACGGCGCCCGGTGCTGGTCACCGGCCTGCCCGGCATCAGCTACCCGGCCAGCGCCCGCGCCGTCGAACTTCGATCCGGCTGTGATCTCTTCATCCTGCACAGCCGGCGCGAGGTCTCGGAGTTCTCCGAACTCGCCGACGAACTCGGCATCAAGATCGACTTCGCCCTGGCCACATTGCCATTCCTTGAGCGCACGAGCGAACAAGCTCAACCCAAGGGCCCTGAGCTTGCCGAAGGGCCGCAACCGCATCCCACGCACAAGATCATCTTCGCCGCGCAGGCCAAGGTGCCGGCCGAACTTCAACCGCGTAAGGAGATTCTGCGCAGGTTCGCGACACTGCCAGCGGATCGGCGCGTGCTGATCAAACTTCGTGCGTTGCCCGGCGAGCAGCAGACCCATCGCGAGCAACTCCCGTACCCCGAACTCTGGCAGGAACTCGTTCAGGACGAGGGGTACGACGCCGACCGGGTCGGCTTCGTCGCAGGTTCGATGGCCGACGCGTTGGCCGATGCCGATGGCTTCGTCACGGTCTCGTCCACCGCGGCGCTGGAGGCGATCGGCGCCGGCGTACCGATCCTGATCTTGAGCGACTTCGGCGTCTCTGCCGAGATGATCAACGAGGTGTTCGTCGGGTCCGGCTGCCTGGGCAGCCTTGATGATCTTGACTCCGGCGAGTTGCACCGACCGTCGGCGGACTGGCTGCGGGACAACTATTTCCATGATCAGGACGACGTCGACTGGGTGGCCAAGATCGGCGAACTGATCCAGCAACGGAACGGGGTCGGCCTGGCGGATCGTGAGGTGGCCGGTGTCGGTCCGCTCCGGCTGCTCAGGCAACGTCTGCGGTTGGTGTTGCCGCAGCCGCTACTGCGCGCGATCGGGCGGGCCGCGCGCGCGTCCAAGCGGACGCGGGCTGGCCTCCGGGGAACCGACTCCGGGTCTGCGGTTGCCACGCCGGACGACGACGTGCGGGCAACGGAGGACGGGCGGGGCGTGGATCCCGATGCGTGAACGGGTCGCGGCGCTGATCCAGCGTGACGGCCGGCTCCTGATGGTTCGGCAGCGTGCGCGCGGCGCCTCGGGTCGCCACGACGGGTCGCTCTACCGGACGCCACCCGGCGGCGAGATCGAACCGGGGGAGTCGGCGGAGCAGGCGGTCGCCCGCGAGGTGATGGAGGAGGTCGGTCTGACGGTCACCTCAACCCGCTACCTGACTCGGATCCGGCACACCGGCGGCACCACCACGCTGTTCGCGGTAGCCGTCGCCGTCGGCGAACCGGTGCTCGGCCTGGATCCCGATCTCGTGTGTGATTGCCCGCGCCTGGTCGGGCTGGAATGGGTGCCGGCGCCGGACGAATCGGCATGGTTGACAGACGATGCCGCAGCGCGGCTCAAGCAGCCCGTCTTGCGCTGACTCGTGATCAGGTCCGCATGACGCGGCGACCTTCCGGCAGATCCCACAGGCTGCCACCCCAGGCATGGCCGTCGGTGAGCACGGGAACTGCCCAATCGGGTCCTGGCCGGAAGCGCGTCCACTCTTCGGCGAACGGGCCGGATGCGGTGTTCAGCTCATCCAGTACCAGTGCGGCCTCGTCGTCGAGGTGGGGTCGGACGGCCGCGTCGAGGAGATGATCATCCACCGCGCGCAGGTAGTCACTGCGATCCTTCCACTGCCAGCTACGGTCCGGGTTGACCCACAGATCCAGGACCAGGTCCATCGTGCGGATACCGGTGAGCGTGCGCTCGGCAGGGAACTCGAAGTTGACATACCAGCCGAGGAATTCGCCGGTCGTACTGCGCCACCCGAGGTTGATCCGGGACCAACGGTCGGACCGGTACAAGAACAGCTTGTCGGGCGCCTCGGGGACCTCGGCCACCCGCGCCACGCCGGTCCGTAGGGCGAGCATCTTGCGCTGGTCGCGGGTCAGCGTCTCGGTCCCCGGCAGGTCGCGGTTGCTGGCCCGGGTCGCCACTGCTCCGGTCGGCACATAGGTCACCAGCTGATCGGCGGTGCTGTCGACGACGCGCTGCGGCACGGCCGCCCAGAGCTCGTCGTGCCAGCGGTCCTCGGCGATCATGGTCGATCCGGGCGCGAACAACGGGAGTTCCATTTGTTCACTCTGGCAGCCGATGTCGGACCGCGCAGCGGGCGGATGCGGCGATGAGACAGGTTGTCGGTCGAGCCGCCGGCAGACCGGGAGGATCGGGCGTGATGATCATCGTATGCATCGAGGTTTGCGTTCGGCGCCAAGGTCGTCGGTCGGCAAGGTGAGCTCAGGCGAGGTCGGCTTGACGAAGGATCGCGTCCGCGATGTCGGAGGCTCTGAGCTCGCCGGAATCGAAGATCAAGTCCGCGGGGATGTCCGGCATCAGCGCGCGATACCGTGCATGTGCTGATTCATGGAATTCGCGCTGTCGCGACATGCCCCGATCGGGATCCGCAGTAGCCCGTTGCCAGGTCGCCGAGAGGGGAGCGTCGATCAGGATGCGCAGCGGTTCGGCATCGGGTGGGAGCTGCCCGTACAGCGCGTCCTGTTCCGCTGCGGTGTAGATCGGCCCGACGGTGATCACCACCTCGACCGCCGACCGCATCCACTGCCCGACCAGCGCCCCATGGGCGCGGTGCGCGTCGAACCACAGCCCGGCCGCGCCTGCGCCCGGCGGGCCGACCATCGCGGCGACGTCGTCGACATCGGCGATCACCACGGTACGACCGCCCGCGACGAGGCGCTCGGACAACAGGTCGGCGACCGTGTTCTTGCCCCCAGCGATCGGGCCGGTGATGGTGATCAGAGACGGCATGCAGACGACCCTGCTGTATGCCGACCCAACCGGGCAAGCGATATCAGGCGATCAGCGTGACGGTGTCGCGGGGTGCGCTGGCGTGCCAGACTGCTCGGGCGAACTCGCCGTTGCCGAGATCGAAGGTGCCGGCGGCGCTGGTGATCAGCACTTGCCCGAGATGTGTTCGCCAGGTGTAGGTGCCTGGCACCGGTTGTCGGACCGAGATGCGGCCGTGGGTGACGAAGCGATGTTCGGGGCGGTTCTCCGGCCCGAGATTGTGTACGCCGGTCTGGCCGGGCTCGGCGGGTGTGCCGTCGGGACGTCGACGAAACGGTCTGGTGTGATCTTGGTCCATCCGTCGTGACACGGTGTTGGAGCCGGGGAAGATGCTGGCCGGATTGCGCAGTTGAATGGCCGTGCGGATGCGATCGGGGATCTCGTACGCGTCCGCGGGAGGGATGCTGTTCAGATCGATCACGGGTTGGATCCGTACGGCACAGGTGCTGAGCCATTGGCCGAGCTGTTCCAGGCTGGCCGGGCCGAGGTCTTCGACGCGGGCGATCGGGGTGTCGGTGTCGCCGGGGTAATGGTGGGCGTAGAGCACTGCCGAGGGCAGTAGCTTGCGCGGGTCGAGGTGGCGCAAGATCAGGCGGACGGCCTGTTCTTCGTACTGTTGCCGCTGGAACGGGTCCAGATTGCCGGTCGACGGATCATGATCATCTGGGCCACCGAGATCACGATCATGATCATCGTGGATGTCAGGATCGCGGTCCGGATCATCTGCGCCAGCAAGTGCGGGGTCTTGAGCATCGGTGTTGTCAAGATCAGGGGCATCGGTGCCGGCACCATCACGATTTTGACCATCGGAGCCGTGACGGTCGCGGACTTGATCGTCTGCGGGCGTGAATCGGTGATCTTGCTCGGGCGAATTCTGTGAACTGTCGTCGCCGACGCGGTCCTGATGACCGTGTCCGGGGCGTGATTTCCAGCGGTTGGGGTCCGCGCAGTCGGCGTCCTCGCAGTCGGGTGGGAGGGTTTCCTCGTCGTCGGGTGGTTCAAGATCGGAGTCGGCCGGTGCCGGCTGGGGATCGTTGAGCGGGTAGTGGTCGGGGTGGACGTTGCCGCTGGCCGGGTCGTGACGCAGCGGCGGCTGTTGTAGTTCGGTCAGGACGTCGAACAGGTCGGGTTGCTCATGCTGGATCAGGATCTTGGCGGCCAGGACCGGGTTGCCCATCAGATTGTGGGCAACGGCGCGCCACTCCTCGCGGGTCTGCGCGCCGCGGTCCGGCACGCCGGGGATGGGGGAGTCGGCCTGCGAGATGATGTCGGCCAGTCTGTTGATCATGGCGTCCATCCGGATCGCGTCGGGGGCATCCATCCGTCCCCAGAACGACTTCTGACCGTGTTCGTTGGCTTGGCCGAAGTGGATGTAGCGGGATCGGCGGGCCTCTTGGGCCAGCTGGGCCATGTGCTCGGCATCGACTCGGAGGATGGCGGCGTCGAGAAGGTGTTCCAAGCGTGTGCGGCCGATGCCGATCAGGTGGGCTGCCAGCATCCGGTCGACCTCGCCGGCCTGGGCCTGGGATAGTTCGCGGCAGCTACGGGCGATCAGCCGGACGGTGGATTCCTCGACGATGCCGCGGCGGACCTTGCGCCAGATCCTCGGGAAGCGGTGCCGCAGGTCGATCGCGTCGGCGATCAGGCTGCGGGCCTGGCCGATGCTGCGGTGGATGATCGGTGCGAGCTCGGCCGGGGCGAATTCCGCCACTTGGGGTGTGCCGTCGCCGCCGAGCTGTTGCGCCCGTTCGCCGATCATGGTTCCTGCGCCCGCGTCAGCCGGCAGTAAACCCTCGGGTGGGTGGAGGTCGGCCCAGTGCGCGGCCAACATGAGTTTCTGACACGGCACCCGAAGCCCGAGTTCGGAGACGAGACTGAACGCGTCGGCGGCCCCGGCGACGTCCAGCTCGTCGACCTCGTAATCGAACATGTATCTGATTCTAGAGACAAGGTCTGACAGTCCTGGTCAAAGTCCTGCAAGTTTGGTCAAAGTCCTGTTGGCGAGCGAGAGAGGTGACCTGTGGGAGGTCACCTGGGCTGCGTCGGAATCCACGCACGCCCAGTGGGCGTTGTGGCGTAGCTGCCGGCCGAAGACGGCCGGAGAACACGCCAATGCCATGCGTGTACCCCAGTCTCGGGGCGGGACTGGGATGCTTGGCCCGATGAGTGATCTTGATGAGTGTGCCGTCGTGCTGACCGCCGGTTATGGCAGTCGCCTGTTTCCGGTGACAGCGGTGGTGCAGAAGAGTCTGATGCCGATCTTGAACTACCCGGTGCTGCACTATGTGCTGGCCGACCTCGTCGCCGCCGGGGTCCGCGACATCGCGATCGTTGTTGATCAGGGTGATCGCGCGATCGGCGAGTACGTGACCGGGGTTCCGACCGCGCGGGAGGAGCTGGCTTCTCGTGGATGGGCGAGGAAGTACCAGGCGATCGAAGCGGCTCACACCGAACTCGCGGCCGCGCGGTTCACCCTGATCGAACAGGACGTGAGCAGCGGTGACTACGGTACTGCCGTGCCGGCCAGCCTCGCCGCCGAGTTCGTCGGAGATCGCTGCTGCTTCTACAGCTCTGGTGATGACCTGCTGCTGGCCCCCGTCGGCGGAAGTAATACTGCGGATGTGGCGGCGTTGCGTGCCGCAGCCGACGGTTGCGCTGCTGCGATGCAGGTTGCCCGGGTGCCCGCCGAGCGGAAGGATCGCTACGGCATGGTCGAGCTCGAGGCGAGGGGTTCGGGCTGGCGGCTGGGGTCGTTGACGGAGAAGTCCTCGGCCGCGCGCGGCAGCTACGCGAACATCAGTCGCTACTACCTCACGCCAGAGGCATTCCGGACCGTCTGCTCGATCGGTCGCAATCCCGAGACGGGTGAGCGGATGATCACCGATGCCCTGGTCCGGTTGCAGCAGGACAGCTCGGTCGGCGTCTCGATCGCATCCGGTAGCTATTACGACTGCGGATCCGTCGACGGCTGGCACGAGGCCAACGTCGCCATGCACCGGTTCAGTCGAGAACGTCCCGCCGACTGCCGATGATCATGCTGGTGATCTGGATCCATCATGATCAGCTTCTGTCTGTTTCCATGATCATCTTCTCCCGGTTCGGATGTCTGTTCGGGAGCCGCCTCCGAAATCGGGGTTCGGTGCGCCGGAACCGGGTGTTTGCAGAGCTGCTCAGGACTGTCCCGCGCATTGGTCTTGTGGCCAAATCCGTTTGGTTGGAGGGATTCCGGGTCCTCAGTGGCCTCCGCGAGTGGTGGACGTCGCCAGTTGGCCCGCAAAGCGGTTGTCTCGGCTCCGTTGCCACAGCAGGATGATCGGCATGGATTGGGATTCCAAGACGCAGGACGAACTCTGGGGCGCCGAGGCGGCTCGGGAATACGACACACCCGGTGACGGGATGTTCTCGCCGGAAGTGCTCGGACCGACGATCGATCGGTTGGCCGAGCTTGCCGGTGATGGCCGGGCCCTGGAGTTCGCCATCGGCACCGGGAGAGTCGCCGTCCCGCTGGCCGAGCGCGGCGTACCGGTGGTCGGCATCGAATACTCCCGGCACATGATCAACAGGCTGCGGGAGAAGGTCGACGAGGCCACGATTCCGGTGATCAACGGGGACATGGCGACGACCCGGGCCGACGGCACGTTCAGCCTTGTCTATTTGGTCTTCAACACCATCGGCAACCTGCTTCAGCAAGATCAACAGGTGGCGTGCTTCCAGAACGCCGCGCGGCACCTGACCCCCGGCGGACGGTTCGTGATCGAGCTGGGGGTGCCGTCGTTGCGAACGATGGCACCGGGCACCGGCGGGTCGATCTTCGCCGTCCGGGAGGACTACATCGGCCTGGACACCATCGACACCGTGAATCAACGGTTGGTCTCGCATCACTTCCACTTCGGTGAGGGTCATGAGGCGGTTCTCAATCGCACTCCGCAGCGTTACATCTGGCCGTCAGAACTGGACTTGATGGGGCGGCTGGCCGGCCTTGAGCTGGAGAGCCGCCACGCCGACTGGACCGGTTCGGAGTTCACCGGCGAGTCGACCTCGCACGTTTCCGTTTACCGTAGGGGATCCACGGACTGATCGACCCCTGTTGATCGGGCCAAGTTGATCAAGCCCAGGTTGATCAAGCCCAGGTTGATCAAGCCCAGGTTGATCAAGCCCAGTTGATCAAGGTTGGCTTGCGAGCACCCGATCGCACAGTTCGCGCACGGCGCCGCGCCCGCCGGCAGCGGTCAGGACGATCTTCGCCGCGGCCAGCACCTGCGGATGCGCGTCGGACACGGCGATCGGCCAGCCGACCACGGACATCGGTCCAAGATCATTGACATCGTTGCCGAGATAGGCCGCACGCTCCGGCGGTACGCCGATGTCGGCAAGCCACTTCTGCAGCGCGGTCGCCTTGTCCTCGATCGCATTCCGCACCTCGACGCCGAGTTTGGTGGCACGACCGAGCACGACCGGATTGGTCTCCTTGGACAAGATCAGGAACGGGAGGCCGGCATGGCGCAGCCGCTCCACGCCGAGTCCGTCGCTGCGGCTGACCTCCACCAGTTCGTTGCCGTGTGCGTCGATGTAGGCGGTGTCCGGGGTGTGCACGCCGTCGAAGTCGGTGATCACCGCGTCCACGTCGATGGGGAGTGCTCGCGACTGCCTCTGCTCCCCGGTGCAGATCGCATCAGCCAACTGAAGTTGTTCGACGGTGTCGATCTCCAGCGATCCGAATTCGGACACGGCCACCACTGAGGTCCGGCCGAAGAAGCGGTGCCGGTGGGCCAGGAAACCGTCAGTTCGCATCACGTAGAAGGCGCCGGTCTCACGGAAATCCGGCCGGCGCTGCTGACGCAACGGGCGGTACGCGGCGTCGTGGTTCTGGCCGATCACCTGGCCAGTGCCCGCAGGCAGCGAGACATCGGCATCGCGCCAGAGGAATTCGTACGTCTCGATCGCCGACAGCACCGAATCGGCTCTGTCGGTCATGATCAACTCCACCGCTCGATCAAGATCACCAGGATCGATGAACGGGCTGGTGCATTGCACGAAGGCGATGACGTCCGGTTGCCGATCACGTTCGGTGATCACCGCGATCGCGTGGGTCAGCGCCGACTCCGACGTCGCGGTGTCGCCGGCGATCTCGGCCGGCCGTTCGATCACCTCGGCGCCGGCGCGGCGTGCTACCTCCGCGATCGCCGAGTCGTCGGTGCTGACAAAGACGTCATCGATCGAGGTCGCGGCCAGGCAGGTCCGGACTGCGCGTGCCACCAGCGGTACGCCCCCGACCGGACGCAGGTTCTTGCCCGGCACGCCCTTGGATCCGCCCCGAGCCGGAATGATCGCCACTGTCGACATGGCCCGCACGCTAGGTAGACGAATTTGCCAACAGGTGAACATCAGTTGTCGTGTCGCTGCCATGATGGCGATTCGATGCATCCACACATTGAGAGGCGGCTCGATGGAGATCTTGCAGATTGCCCAGCGGGTGACCGATCTGGATCGAGCCGCGGCGTGGTACGCCGAATTCCTGCGGGCCGAGCCGGTCGGCCGGTTCGATCCGCCCGGGCTGGTGTTCTTCAAGGTCGGCTCCGTCCGGTTGCTGCTGGAGCAGGGCAGTTCGTCGTCGATGATCTACTTCAGGGTCGATGACGTACGAAGCCTGGTCGCCGACGCGCGCGAGCGCGGCGTGCGGATCGACACCGAACCGCATGTGATCTTCCGGCACGAGGACGACGCCCTGGGTCCGGCCAACACCCAGGAGTGGATGGCGTTCGTGCGCGACAGCGAGGACAACCTGGTCGGCCTGGTCAGTCATCAGCCGGCCGAGGAGCTCTGATCGCAGAATCGGCAAAACTACTAGGGCGTCCTAGTATCGGCCGTGGAGGTGGGACCGATGACGAACCCTGACGATCCGAACAGCACCGCGGCGGGACGACGCCGCTGGGCACAGGCCTACGCCCGGGCCGAGGCGGAAGGCAAGGTCCGCGACGCGGACTTCAGCACCCTCTCCGGGATGACGGTCGATCCGGTCTACGGTCCGCCGGACGACACGGGCGACACGGACGAAACGGGCGATCCGCGGATGGAGCGGATCGGCTGGCCGGGGGAGTTTCCCTACACCCGCGGGCTCTATCCGACCGGCTACCGCGGCCGGAGCTGGACGATCCGCCAGTTCGCCGGTTTCGGCAACGCCCGGCAGACCAACGAGCGCTACAAGATGATCTTGAATGCCGGCGGCGGCGGACTGAGCGTGGCCTTCGACATGCCGACGTTGATGGGCCGCGACTCCGACGATCCGCGCAGCCTCGGCGAGGTCGGCCACTGCGGAGTGGCGATCGATTCCGCCGCCGACATGGAGGTGCTGTTCGACGGAATCGATCTTGGTGCGGTGACGACCTCGATGACGATCTCGGGCCCAGCGGTGCCCGCCTTCTGCATGTACGTGGTGGCCGCCGAACGTCAGGGTGTTGACATCAGCAAGCTCAACGGCACCCTGCAAACCGATATCTACAAGGAATACATCGCTCAGAAGGAGTGGCTGTTCGCACCCGAACCGCACCTGCGGCTGATCGGTGACCTGATGCAATACACCAGTGCGACGATGCCGGACTACAAGCCGCTCAGCGTATCCGGCTACCACATCCGGGAGGCCGGTTCGACGGCCGCGCAGGAGCTCGCCTTCACTCTGGCCGACGGTTTCGGCTACGTCGAGCTGGGGCTCTCCCGCGGACTGGAGGTTGATCGGTTCGCACCGGGGCTGAGCTTCTTCTTCGACGCGCATGTGGACTTCTTCGAGGAGATCGCCAAATTCCGCGCGGCCCGGCGGATCTGGGCTCGCTGGATGCGGGATCGGTTCGGGGCCAAGACAGCGCGGGCCCAATGGTTGCGCTTCCACACCCAGACGGCCGGTGTCTCGCTGACCGCACAACAGCCGTACAACAATGTGGTTCGGACCGCGGTGGAGGCCATGGCCGCAGTCCTCGGCGGCACGAATTCCCTGCACACCAACGCCTTGGACGAGACGCTGGCGCTGCCCACCGAACGGGCCGCCGAGATCGCGCTCCGGACCCAGCAGGTGATCGGGGAGGAGACCGGCGTGACCAACGTCGCCGATCCGCTCGGCGGTTCCTGGTACGTCGAGGAGCTCACCGACCGGCTGGAGGCCGAGGCCGAGAGGATCTTCGCCCAGATCGAGGAACTGGGGCAGGGCGGCCGGACCACCGAGCATCCGATCGGCCCGATCACCGCCGGCCTGCTGCGTGGCATCGAGGAGGGCTGGTTCACCGGCGAGATCGCCGAGGCCGCATTCGCGTACCAGACCAAGCTGGAGAAGGGCGACAAGCTGATCGTCGGTGTCAACACCCACACCGAATCGATCACCGACGAACTGGAGATTCTGCGGGTCAGTCACGAGGTGGAGACCGAGCAGCGTCGACTGCTCGCCGAGCGCCGGGCAGCACGTGATCAAGCGGCGGTGGACGCGGCCCTGGAGCGGTTGATCACCGCTGCTCGCGGCGAGGACGATCTGATCGAGCCGATGCTGGCCGCGGTCCGGGTCGAGGCGACCATGGGCGAGATCTGCAACGGGTTGCGCGAGGTCTGGGGCGAATACACCGAGCCGGCCCGGTTCTGAACCCTGACCGTCTCGTCATCCGACCCGAGCCCAAACGATCGATCGGCCGGGTGGCAAGATCAGCCTGGGCGGGCGCTTCTGATCATCTCGAGGACAGGAGATCCCCATGAGGATTGCGATTGCGGGAGCCACCGGACGCATCGGTCGGCTGACCCAGGAGGTGCTGGAGCAGCAGGGACATCAGGTCGTGCCGATCAGTCGGCGTCAAGGAGTTGACGTCACCAGCGGCGACGGCCTGGGGCGGGCGCTGGCCGGTGTGGATGCGGTGATCGACACCCTCAACACGCGGCCCGGGACCGAGCAAGCCATGATCGACTTCTTCGGCTCGACCACGCGCAATCTGTTGCAGGCAGAGCAGGCCGCCGGTGTCGGGCATCACGTGCTGCTGTCGATCGCCAGCATGGAGAAGGTGCCCGAGAACGCACACTACGCAGGCAAAAGGGCTCAGGAGTCGGCGATCGAGCAGGGGCCGGTCCCGTACAGCATCGTCCCGGCCACTCAGTTCCACGACTTTCCCGCGATGATCGCCGGCGCCACCATCCGTGACGGTGTGGCGGAAGTGCCGCCGCTGACGCTGCAGCCGATCGCTCCCGCCGACGTGGCAGCCGTTCTGGCCAGGATCGCGGTCGAGGGCCCGCAACGCCGACATCGCGCGATCGCCGGACCACGTCCGGAGGAGATGGTGTCGATGGCCCAGCGCACCCTGGCGGCCCGTGGTCAGGAGGTCGAGGTGGTCGGTGGATGGCGGGGCGGGATCTTCAGCCCGTCGCTGGCCCGGGACGACTTGCTGGCGCCGGCCGACGCCGAACTCGCGCCGACCACGTTCGACGCGTGGCTGGCCGCTGAAGCAGGCTGACCTTCAGTTCCGGTGGGGATCGGCCAACGGCCAACCGGCAGCTGCTAGCCGGGCGCGCACCCGGGCGACATCGGCCTCACTGGGCAGTTCGTTGGTGATCTTGGTGATCCGGACGGCGATGTCGATGTCGTCGGCTTGCTCGTCGGTGCGCATGATCTTCTCGGCCACCCGCTTGACCTCGTCGGGGGAGAGACGACGGCGCAGCAACGCGAGCAGCGGCACGTAATCCTGCTCCGGAACGCCTTCGGGATAGCCGGCCCGGAGCCAACTGATGATCGCCGCCAGGAAGGTCGGGGTCATCGCCGGTCCCGGTGCTCGCCCGGTTCGTCCGGGGGCGTCCCGGCGGCGATCTCGAGCTCGTCGGCCAACGGCCAGCCGCCGGCTGCCAGCCGTGCGGACACCCGGTGGACGTCCTCGGCCGACGGCTGCTCCTGCAGCACGCGGGTGATCAACTCCTCCACCTCGGCCTGGCCGATCTCACCGTCCGTCAGTGCCGGCGAATCCCGCACGGTCAGCTCGGCGACGATCTCGAGGATCTGGTCGTCGGTCAGTCGGCGCTTCAGCACCGCGATGACTGCGAACCGGTCGCGGCTCGGGATTCCGTCCGGGTAACCGTCGGTCAGCCAGCCGAGCACGCGGTCGATCACGGAGAAGCCGGTCGCCGCGGATTCCGTTGTGTGGTTGGCCATACTCGGTCCTCCGATTCGACGGGGTCAGTGCGCGAAGAGCTGCTTGCCGAAGACGATCACGACAATACCGAAGAGCGCGATCGCAATCACGAAGCCGAAGATGACGTACGCGGTCGCCCGGCCGCCGGTACCGGGATGAACGGTGACGGTGCCGTCGGCGTTGATCGTACGGCCGGAGTTCAGCGCCCTCAGTCCGAGCGCGAACAGCGCGGGAAGTCCAGCTCCGAAAATGATTCCGGCCACGATCACCTGCCAGAGCGCGGTCAGGGTGTCCTTGACAATTTCCATGATCAACTCGCCTCTCAGGCTGCCTTGGCAGGGTTCTCGGTGAAGGCGTGCGCGGCCTTCTCCCCCGGAGCCAGCCCACCCTCCCATTCGGAGTTCACGTTGTCCGGGTTGACTGCGGTCCGGCGGGACCGGACGAACATGAACGAGGCAGCCGCGATCAACAGGGCCAGCACGATCGCCGTGCCGACGTTGGGCCCGAGCGCATGGGCGATCAGCCAGCAGAGTGCACCGACCAGGCCCGCGGCGGGCAGCGTGATCACCCAGGCCACCACCATCCGGCCGGCCACACCCCACCGCACCTCGGCGCCCTTCTTGCCCAGCCCGGTGCCGAGGATGGAGCCGGTGGCGACGTGGGTGGTGGACAGCGCCATGCCGAGGTGGGACGAGGTCAGGATCGCTGCTGCAGAAGCGGTTTCGGCGGCCATGCCCTGCGGAGCCTCGATCTCGACCAGCCCCTTGCCCAGCGTACGGATGACCCGCCAGCCGCCGATGTAGGTGCCGGTCGCGATCGCCAGTGCACAGGCGATCTTGACCCACAACGGAATCGAGTCGGTGCTGGTCCAACTGCCGTACGCAATCAGTGCGAGCGTGATCACGCCCATCGTCTTCTGCGCGTCACCGGTGCCGTGGGCCAGCGAGACCAGCGATGCACTGCCGATCTGGCCCCAGCGGAAGCCCTTGTCCCGGCCAGCCGGCTCGAGGCTCTGGGTGATCTTGTAGACCAGCCGGGTGCCGATCGCCGCGACCAGTGCCGCGATCACCGGCGCGAACAGTGCCGGCAGGATGATCGAGGTGATCACCCCGTCCCACTTCACTCCGCCCCAGCCGAGGGCGGCGATCGCCGCGCCCATCAGGCCGCCGAACAGTGCGTGCGAGGAACTGGACGGCAGCCCGAACAACCAGGTCGCCAGATTCCACAGGATGCCGCCGACCAGTCCGGCCAGGATGATGGTCAGGATCGGAATCCCCATCAGGGAAGAGATCGGGGCGCCGCTGTCACCCTGGATGTCGATGATCTTGTTGGTCACCGTCAGCGCGACCTGGATGGACAGGAAGGCGCCGACCAGGTTGAGCACGGCGGACAGGCCGACGGCAACTCGAGGTTTCAAGGCGCCGGTGGCGATCGAGGTCGCCATCGCGTTGCCGGTGTCGTGAAAACCGTTGGTGAAGTCGAACGCCAACGCGACCACGATCACCACGATCAGGATGAAGAGTGCTTCCACGGCGCAGAGTCAACGCCAGCCGATCGGTCGCTGTCGAGCCGAGAACGGCCCTGGGCAGAAGGTGTCGGGAGAAAGTTCAGTCCCGGTGGCCCGGAGTTAACCCACCGTTCACCCACGCCGTTCGGCCGCGGCTGCCGTGGAATGCGCCATCGACTGGGTACGCGCAGGGTGTCAGTGATGTGGACGATCGGCGAGGAGGATCTGGTGGCTGGCTCATCGAACGGGGACGGCGACAAGCACGGCGCGCCCCTGACCGGACGACGCGGTTGGTGGCGGCGGGTGGCCGCGGAGTATTCGGGGTCGGCGGATCGCCCGCTGGGCTCATACCTCGGAGTGATGGCCGCCTATGCCGGGTTCGCCGGCGGGCTCGGCCTGTTGGCCCGCAGTCTCGGCCGGCTGAACTCGCCGCGGGCGGCCGACATCGTGTTGGCCGGGGTGGCAACCCACAAGGTGACCCGGCTGATCGCCAAGGACCCGGTGACCAGTCCGATGAGGGCGCCGTTCACCCGCTTCGCCGACCGGTCCGGCGACGCCGAGTTGGCCGAGGAGGCCCGCGGGACGGGGTTGCAGAAGGCGATCGGGGAGCTGGTCAGCTGCCCGTTCTGCCTGGGCCAGTGGGTCGCCACCGGTTTCACCGCCGGCTACCTCTTCGCGCCGAGAGCGACCCGGGTGATCGCGGCGATCTTCACCGAGATGGCAGTGGCCGACTTCCTGCACTTCGGCTACTCGGCGGCCGAGCAGGCCCAGCAGTGAGCTGACCGTCGAACCTGCCGGTCAGAGCACCGCGTTGACGACCTCCCGGGCGGCATCCTGGACCTGAGTCAGATGATCTTGGCCGCGGAACGACTCCGCGTAGATCTTGTAGACGTCCTCGGTGCCGGACGGTCGGGCGGCGAACCACGCGTTGGCCGTCGTCACCTTCAGGCCACCGATCGGCGCGTCGTTGCCGGGTGCCCTGGTCAGCACCGCGGTGATCTTGTCACCGGCCAGTTCGGTGGCGGTGATCGCATCGGCGTCGAGCTTGCCCAGCTTCGCCTTCTGCTCCCGGGTCGCCGGCGCGTCCACCCGCGCGTAGGCGGGGCTGCCGTGCCGTGCTTCCAGCTCGGCGTAATGCCGACTCGGCGTTTCCCCTGTGACAGCCAGGATCTCGCTGGCCAGCAGAGCCAGCAGGATGCCGTCCTTGTCGGTGGTCCAGGTGCTGCCGTCACGGGACAGGAAGGATGCTCCGGCCGACTCCTCGCCGCCGAAGCCGATCTCTCCGGTACGCAGCCCGTCCACGAACCACTTGAAACCGACGGGGACCTCGACCAGCCGCCGACCAAGATCGTCGGCCACCTTGTCGATCATGGACGAACTGACCAGCGTCTTGCCGATGCCGGCATCGGACCGCCAGCCGTCCCGGTGGGCGTACAGGTAGCCGATGGCCACGGCCAGATAGTGATTCGGATTCATCAGCCCGGCATCGGGGGTGACGATGCCGTGACGGTCGGAGTCGGCGTCGTTGCCGGTGGCGATGTCGTAGGCATCCTTGTTCTTGATCAACGAGGCCATCGCGTTCGGCGACGAGCAGTCCATCCTGATCTTGCCGTCGGTGTCCAGGGTCATGAAGGCCCAGCGCGGATCGACTGTCGGGTTGACCACCGTCAGGTCGAGCCCGTACACCTCGGCGATCCGGCCCCAGTACTCGACGCTGGCCCCGCCCAACGGGTCCGCGCCGATCCGCACGCCTGCGCTCTTGATCGCCGCAAGATCAAGAGCCAGCGCAAGATCGGCAACGTACGAGCCGAGGTAGTCGTAGCGGTGCACGTCTCCGATCGCGGTCTGGAACGGCGTCCGTTTGATCCGATCGAGGTCACCGAGCAACTCGTTGGCGCGCGCTGCGATGGCTTTCGTGGCATCGGTGTCCGCCGGACCGCCGTGCGGCGGGTTGTACTTGAAACCCCCGTCCCGCGGCGGATTGTGGGAAGGCGTGACCACGATTCCGTCGGCGATGTCGGCCGGTGCCGCCTCGCGGTTGTGATTGATGATCGCCCGGGACACCGCCGGTGTCGGCGTGTACTGATCATCCTGCTCACACAGCACCGTCACGTCGTGCGCGCGCAACACCTCGATCGCCGTCTGCCAGGCCGGTTTGGACAACGCGTGGGTGTCCTTGCCGATGAACAGCGGACCGGTGATGCCCTGCCCGGCCCGATATTCGACGATGGCCTGGGTGGTGGCGGCGATGTGGGCCTCGTTGAACGCCGTGTCCAGGCTGGAGCCGCGGTGGCCGGAGGTGCCGAACACGACCTGCTGATCGGGATCGGCGGGGTCGGGACGGCGGTCGTAATAGGCGCCGATCACCTGTTCGACGTCGATCAGATCCTCGGGCTGGGCCGGCAATCCTGCACGTGGGTGAGCCATGCGGGCCATTCTGCCGTGCTGACCGGCTCGCCGCACCCGACCGGGCTTTGGCAGGATGATCCCCATGAGTCCGACGCCGAGCAATCCTCGTGGTGCCATCGACCTGTCCGATCTCGCCGCCAAGGCGCAGCAGAGCCAGCCCGCTGCGGGCACTGTCGCGGGTCAAGGGGCGCCTGCGGGCGCCGCCGGGGCCTCGTACCTGGTCGAGCTGACCGAGCAGAACTTCGAGGCCGAGGCACGCAAGTCGCTGCAGTATCCGATCATCGTCGAGCTGACCTCGATCTCGCGGGTGCCGGCGGAGCAGCAGATGGCGGCCTCGCTGGACGAGCTGGCCTCCGAGAGCGGCGGGAAATTCTCCGTCGCCCGGGTGGACATGGACTCCGCACCGCAGCTGGCGCAGGCGCTGGCCCAGGCGTTCGGTGTGCAGGGCATCCCGGCGGTCGGTGGGCTCCTGCAGGGTCAGCCGGTCGGCTTGGCCCAGGGCGTACTGCCCAAGGATCAACTCAAGCAACTGGTCGACGAGCTGCTGAAGGCAGCGCTGGCCAACGGCATCGCCGGCCGGGCCGAGCCGGTTTCCCGCGCGGCGTTGGCCGAGGCGGACAGCGACGAACCGGATCCGCGCTTCGCGGCCGCCGACGAGGCGCTGGCCCGCGGTGACTACGCCGCCGCGGTGGAGGAGTTCGACAAGCTGCTGCAGGCCAATCCGAAGGACGCCGAGGCCGAGGCCGGCAAGGCTCAGGCCAGCCTGCTGTTGCGTACCGCCGACGCCGATCCGCAAGCGCTGATCGCCGCCGCCGCGGCTCCGGACGCACCGATCGACACCCAACTCGCCGCGGCCGATGCCGAGGTCGCCACCGGCCGGGTGGAGGAGGCTTTCGCCCGGCTGATCGCGGTGATCAAGAAGACCGCCGGCGACGATCGCAACACCGTACGGGTCCGGTTGCTGGAGCTGTTCGAGACCGTCGGCAACAGCGATCCCCGGGTGCAGAAGGCCCGCCGCGACCTGATGGCTGCCCTGTTCTGACGTCCGATTCGCCGAAGCTCAGAGCGGGCGGCCGTCCTCCATGATCAAGGTACGGCCATTGCCCAGCGCGGTGATCGCGGTCAGCCGCCGGAACGACAACGGGGTCAGGTGCGGTTCGGCCTGGGCGAGATCGATCAGCCGGACGGCCCTGATCTCCTGCGGATCAAGCCGATAGCCGGCCATCTCCTGCTCGGTCACCACCCCGCCGTCGAAGATCAACTCCAGCGCGTCGTCCCAGCCGAGGTAGGGCGGCATCCAGTCGACTGCCAGCAGACCTCCGACCTCGAGATCGAACCCGAGCTCCTCGCGGACCTCACGGATCGCGCCCAGCCGCGGCGACTCGCCCGGCTCGACGACGCCTCCGGGTAATTCCCAGTCGCGCTTGAACGTCGTCTCGCAGAGCAGCACGCGGCCGAGCTCGTCGCGCATCAGCACGTGGGCGATCAGCCGTTTGCGCGGCATGGTCGAATTGGCCACCGCGGAGAAGCCGTCCGGCCCGCCGATCACGTCGGCGGCGAGCCGGGCGAAGATCAACTCGTCGACGTGCCGATGATCTTCGGTCTCGATCGCCTGCCGACGCCGGCCCTCCAGCCGGAAGCCCGACCGGACCAGCGCCCACCGGGCCCGATGATCATCTTCGGCCGGGTCGGCCTCGATCCGGTACGCACCGCGGACGGTCAGGGCGTCCTCGGCCGCCATCCCGATCGCCTGCGTCAACGACTCCCGGTCCACGCCGGCGCCGCCCGCGATGGTCAGCCTTCCGACGCCGTGCGCGTCGATGTCGATATTGATCTTGAATTCCGTCGCCACCGGCTCAGTGCTCCTCCGGTCCTTCGACAGGCTCGGCGGCTGTGGCGCCGGACGGGGCGATCGAGCCGGCGATGTCGTTCAGGATCGGCTCCGGATCCTCGATCGGGTGCTCGGGATCGAACCGGAACCAGACCGCGCCCAACGGCGGCACGGTGACGGTGGCGCTGTGATCGAAGCCGTGGCTCGGGGTGGGGTAGGCGGTCACCTGGCCGAGGTTGCCGAATTGCCCGGTGCCGTCGTAGAGCTCCGCGTCGGTGTTCAGGATCTCCGTCCACCGGCCCTCCGCCGGAAGCCCGATCCGCAGGTCGTAGCGCGGGTCGGGCGAGAAGTTGATCACCGCGGCCACCACCTGTCCGGCGCCGTCGTCGCCGGGATCCATGCGCAGGAAGGAGAACGTGTTGCCGCCGTGATCGTCGGCGTCGATCCAGCGGAAGCCGGACGAATCATGATCGTGCTTCCACAGCGCCGGATGGGCACGGTAGACCCGGTTCAGGTCCTTGATCAACAACTGGACACCGCGATGCCCCCACTGCTCGGAGTCGTACCAGTCGACGCCGCGCTGGTCGTCGAATTCGCGCCGTTGGCCGAACTCGGTGCCCATGAAGATCAACTTCTTGCCCGGATGGGACCACATGAAGGCGTAGAAGGTACGCAGGGTGGCGAACTTGCGCCACTCGTCCTCCGGCGCGCGCTCGTACATCGATCCCTTGCCGTGCACGACTTCGTCGTGGCTGATCGGCAGCACGAAATTCTCCGAGTAGGCGTACGCCATCGCGAAGGTCATCTCGTGATGGTGATACTGCCGGTGCACCGGATTGCGACCGTAGTAACGCAACGAGTCGTTCATCCAGCCCATGTTCCACTTGAAGCCGAAGCCGAGTCCGCCATGATCAACACTGCGGGTGACGCCCGGCCAGGAGGTGGATTCCTCAGCCACCGTGACGATTCCGGGCTTGCGCCGGTAGACGTCGGAGTTCATCGCCTGCAGGAAGGACACCGAGTCCAGGTTCTCGTTGCCGCCGTAGATGTTCGGCACCCACTCGCCCGGGCCGCGGGAGTAGTCCAGGTAGAGCATCGAGGCGACACCGTCGACCCGCAGGCCGTCCAGGTGGAATTCGTCCAACCAGTAGTAGGCGTTGGACAACAGGAAGCTGCGGACTTCGTTGCGGCCCAGGTTGAAGATGTAGGAACCCCAGTCCGGATGCCAGCCCAGCCGGGGATCCTCGTGCTCGTAGAGCGCGGTGCCGTCGAAGCGCTGCAACGCCCACGGGTCGGTGGCGAAGTGGCCCGGCACCCAGTCCATGATCACTCCGATGCCGGCGGCATGCAGTTGATCAACGAGATAACGCAGTTCGTCCGGTGAACCGAAACGGGAGACCGGAGCGAAGTAGCCGGTCACGTGATAACCCCAGGAACCCTCGTACGGGTGCTCGGCCAGCGGCATGAACTCGACGTGGGTGAACCCCTGCCAGCTGACGTACTCGACCAGCTGACGCGCCAGTTCGACGTAACCCAGACCACGTCGCCAGGACCCGAGGTGGACCTCGTAGATCGACATCGGGCTCCGGTAGGCCGGCTGATCGGCCCGATGAGTCAGCCAGTGATCATCGGTCCAGACGTACTGGCTGTTGTAGACGATCGATGCGTTGTGCGGTGCGGCCTCGCAGAAGCGGGCCATCGGATCGGCCTTCAGCCGCCAGACGTCGTCGGCGCCCAGCACCTCGAACTTGTACAACGCGCCGGTGCTCACACCCTCTACGAACAGCGCCCAGACACCGGTGCCGGGCACTCGGTCGAGATGATGATCATGGCCGCTCCAGGCGTTGAAGTCGCCGACCACCCGGACCGCCTTGGCGTTCGGCGCCCAGACGGAGAAGCGGGTGCCCAGGACCTGTCCGCGCTCGCTGTCGGACTGGGTCAACTCCACCGCTCCGAGCCGCTTCCAGCACTCGGTGTCGTGGCCCTGACCGAATCCGCTCAACGCGATTCCCGTCAAACCTCCGGCCGGATCGATCGCCATAGCGCATCCTCTCCTTCGGTGCTGATCGGTGTTCGTCGGATGATCTCCATGCCATTTCTGATCATGCGCCACTGCTGATCATGGCGACAGGCCGGCCACGGCGGCCAGCGGGATCGGCAGCCAGTCGGGACGATGTCGGGCCTCGTAGACGGTCTCGTAGATCGCCTTGTCGGCAAGGTAGGCACGCAACAGGTCGCGGTCGACGGTCCGGCTCGCGCCCTTGCCGTAGCCGTCCAGGAAGGCTTGCTGGCAGGCGGTGACCCAGGAGGACGCGATCGCCCGGGAATGCAGTACGTGGTCGTGCGCGGCGACGTAGTCGAAGGAGCGCAGGGCACCGGCGACATCGCGCCAGACGCTGTCCGGCCGGGATCGATCGGCGTCCGAGGTGGCCGGTTCGCCCTCGAAGTCGATGATCTTCCAGCCGTCGGGTGTGTGCAGGGCCTGGCCGAGGTGGAAATCGGCGTGCACGCGTTGCACGGCCACGCGCCGGCCGAGCAGGGACTCGAAGATCGTGGTCAACCTCGGCTGATCGCCGACCAACTGGGGCACCTCGGCCAACGCCGCGGTCAGCCGCTGCCGCATCGTCGTCGCGACCTGGTCGCCGCCCAGTTCGTTCGCCGGGAACTGCCGGCGCAGTTCCGCGTGTACCCGTGCCAAGGAGTGGCCGAGGTCGTGGGCAGGACCGGTGAAGTCGTGATCGAGCCGGTATTCGGCCAGTGCGAATTCCCAACCGTCACGAGATCGGGGGATGTACGTGGTCAGCATCGCCAGATCGGCCGTGACCGGTTCATCGCCCGCCTCCGTCACCCATCGCCCCTCCAACCAGCCACGCAGGGCGGGCACGTCCGGGCAGTCGGCGCGGGTCAGGGCCGCGAGCGTCTCGATGTCCCGATTGCGTCCCGGGTGCAGATGGCGGAACAATTTCAAGATCACCTTGTGGGCGTACTCGATCGACGTGTTGGACTGTTCTCCGCCGAAAACCTGCGACGGCAGCGACGGCTGCAATCCGGACCCGTCCAGTAGCCGCGGCACGAGGTCGGCACCGGCACTCGCGGGGCTGCCTCCCGAGGGAGCTGAGCTTGTCGAAGGACCAGGACTCGACCCCCGCACCGCACCGATGATCACGTCCAGCAACGCCTGATGCGCGGCCGGATCCTCGGTTGCGTCGACACCCGCCAGCCGACCGTGGTCGGGATCGTCGATGATCAGCAAC
Source organism: Microlunatus elymi (assembly GCF_007362775.1). Taxonomy (NCBI): domain Bacteria; kingdom Bacillati; phylum Actinomycetota; class Actinomycetes; order Propionibacteriales; family Propionibacteriaceae; genus Microlunatus; species Microlunatus elymi. Next base: position 3,302,172 of record NZ_CP041692.1, on the reverse strand, counting down.
GCGTCGCCCGGATCGTGGTCCGGGTGATAGCTGATCAACAGTTGGTAGAGATCGGTGAGATCGCTGTCCTGGTAGACGATCCGGGCGATCTCCAGCCGGACGGCGGGCCAGTTGCCGGGCTCGCGGAGCCAGGGCAGCGGGAATGTCCCCGACACCCGGGCGGTTCGACGGTTGCCGCCGAACCACCGGGCGGAGGTGAGATGGTCGATCAACCGCCCATTGATCATGAGGCGCCCGAACCGGAAGGTTTCGCTGTGGAGGTGTCGGGTCGGGTAGCAGACGGTGTCACCGCACTCGGTGGCGTGACGGTCAGGATGTGCGCCGGATCCTCGAGGGTGAGCCGGACGTAATTACGCTGGCCCCAGCGCCACCTCCGGCCGGAAAGTTGATCATGGACTTCTAGCACGTCATGATCATCGAAGCCGAGCGCGGACATGTCCAGGAAGACTTCGGTCTCGGCGACCTGATGCGGGTCGAGGCTGCAGACGACGATGATCAGGTCGTCACCGACACGCTTGGAGTAGGCGAGCACCTGATCATGCGGCGTGGTGTGGAAGTGCAGATCGCGCACCTGCTGCAGGGCGGGATGTTCGCGGCGGAGTTCGTTCAGCCTGCCCAGCAGCAGCGCGAGCGACTCTCCGCGTTCCTCGGCACCGGCGAAGTCGCGCGGCCGGTACTCGTACTTCTCCGAGTTCAGGTACTCCTCCGAGCCGTGCCGCAACGGGGTGTGCTCGTAGAGTTCGAAACCGGAGTAGACGCCCCAGTTCGAGGACAGCGTCGCGGCCAGGACCGCGCGGATGGTGAACGCGGTCGGTGAACCGGACTGCAGGAAGGTCGGCAGGATGTCCGGAGTGTTGACGAAGAAGTTCGGCCGCAGGAAGCCGTCGGTCTGGGTGCTGAGCTCGGTCAGGTACTCGATGATCTCCCACTTCTCGTTGCGCCAGGTGAAATAGCTGTAGCTCTGGTGGAAGCCGATCTTGCCCAGGGTGTGCATCATCTCCGGACGGGTGAACGCCTCGGCGAGGAAGATCACCTCCGGATTCGTACGGCGTACCTCGGCCAGTAGCCAGGCCCAGAAGTCGACCGGCTTGGTGTGCGGATTGTCCACCCGGAAGATCGTCACGCCGTGATCGACCCACAAGTTGATCAAGCGCAGGCACTCGGCGTAGATGCCGTCCTGATCTTGGTCGAAGTTGATCGGGTAGATGTCCTGATACTTCTTCGGCGGGTTCTCGGCGTAGGCGATGCTGCCGTCGATCCGCTTGCTGAACCACTCCGGATGATCTTGCACCCACGGATGGTCGGGCGACGCCTGCAGAGCGAAGTCCATCGCGACCTCCAGGCCCAGGCTCCTGGCTGTGCGGACGAACTCGTCGAAGTCGTCGAAGGTGCCGAGTTCGGGATGGATCGCGTCGTGGCCACCGTCGGCGTTGCCGATCGCCCACGGTGAACCGGGATCCTCCGGACCTGGTTGCAGGGTGTTGTTGCGACCCTTGCGATAGCTGTAGCCGATCGGATGGATGGGCGGCAGGTACACCACGTCGAAGCCCATCCGGGCGGCAGCTTCCAGCCGTTCCTGTGCGGTGGCGAACGTGCCGGAGACCCAATGCCCGCTGGCAGATCGGTGCGCGCCGATGGAACGCGGGAAGAACTCGTACCAGGACGAGAAGAGGGCCCGCCGCCGATCGCAGAAGATCGGATACTCCGGTGTCGTGGTGAGCAGTCGGCGTGGCTTGTGGACGGCCATCGCCGCCAGTACGTCGTCGGTGCGAGCCCGGGCAAGTCGATCTTCGACCTGGACCGCGACGCCGAGGAATCGGGCCGCGCTGGACAGCAACTCGACCGCGGCGGCATCACCGGCGGCGCGGGCGATGCCGGCGGCCTCCTCGAACAGTTCCCGTCCCTCGGCACACATCAGTTCGACGTCGATGCCGGCCGGGATCTTGATCTTCGCGTTGTGCAGCCAGGTCTCGAACGGATCGTCGTACGCCTCGATCCGGAACCGCCAGCTGCCGAGCCGGTCCAGTCCAACCCGTGCGCCCCAGCGGTCGAAACCGGCCGGCGGCACCGGACGCATCGGCCGTACGCTGCTGGCGCCGTCGGGATCGGTCAACACGACCTGGGCGCCGACCGCATCGTGGCCCTCGCGGAAGACCGTGGCCTCGATACTGAACAACTCGTCGATCGCCGCCTTGGCGGGAAAGGCGCCGTTCTCGACCACCGGAGAGGGCTTGATCACCGGAATCCGGCCGATCGTCGTCCCTTGACCGGGCTGCGCGCGTCGAGCTCCTGGAACCGTCACACCGCCGACCTTAGTGGCGACGCGCGTCCCGCGGACAGCATTCGTCCCCACCTCGGGACGTCGCCGCCCCCGCCGGCCCGCCGAGAATCTGCCGGCGAGATGGCTGCGATCGGGGTCATTCACGGTGCATGTCCCGGCAGATTGCCGCTGACAGCAAGCAACACTTGGCAGGGCCGGCGGCGAGCTCGGTCAGTGCTCTCCGGTGAGGGGGCGGATCTCGGCGTTGCCCAGGCCGGGCAGGGAGCGGTGCTGATCGGGACGCACGCCGGCGAAGGCGGCGATGGTGATCTGGGCGGTGTCGCCGTGTGAGACCAGGACGATTTGTTGATCTTGGTAACGAGCATCCAGCTCCTTGATCAACTCCGCGGTCCGCGCGAGAACGTCGGCAACCGATTCGATGCCGTGGATGCAGGTGCCTGCGGCGTCGGCGGCCCAGACCTCGTCGTAGCCGCTGACCGGCCCGCCGTCGTAGCTGCCGAAGTCACGTTCGCGCAGTCGTACGTCGATGATCACCGGATCGGCACCGGTGATCGTGCGCAGTTCCTCGGCGGTCTCGAGGGCACGGGTGAAGTCCGAGGAGATGATCACCGGCGGCCGGTCCTGGTCCTCGGTCCAGAGCAACGCAGCGTCCCGCGCCTGCTGCCGTCCCAGTTCGGTCAGACCGTTGGCAGGATCGATCCCCGCGTCCGGCCGGCAGACGATCACACCGGCCACGTTGGGATGGCTCTGCCCGTGCCGCATCACCGCGTATGTGTTGCGCAGTTCGGCAGGATCGAAGCCCAGCAGGGCAGTTGCTGATGCGGCGTCTGCTGTGATCGGAGGCGGTCCGGGTCGGTTCGGCACCGGCTCATCGTAGGGTGCTGGGCCGATCGGCCTGCAAACCCGATCCGCAACCCCTACTGTGTGCGCGTGCGCGCGATTCGTCGATTCACTGTCCGGCCGGTCCTGCCGGAGCCGTTGACTGCCCTGGCCGAGCTGGCTCTGAACCTGCGGTGGTGCTGGCATGCCGACACCCGGGAGCTGTTCGCCAGCATCGATTCACAGCTGTGGGCGCGGACCCGGCACGATCCGATCAAGCTGCTGTCCGAGGTCGGGTCCGACCGGCTCACCGAGCTGGCCGGCGATCGCCGGTTCCTGCGCAGTCTGGAGCTGGCGCAGGCCGATCTCGCCGACTACCTGCAGGCCGACCGCTGGTATCAGGAATGGGCGGCCGGTCAGCCGGACGCACCGCGGGGGATCGGCTACTTCTCGCCCGAGTTCGGCATCACCGAGGTGCTGCCGCAGTATTCGGGCGGGCTGGGCATCCTGGCCGGTGATCATCTGAAGGCGGCCAGTGATCTCGGCGTACCGGTGATCGGGGTCGGCCTGCTCTATCGGCACGGCTACTTCACCCAGTCGCTGAACGCCTCCGGCTGGCAGCAGGAGCGCTACCCGATGATCGATCCGAACAGCCTGCCGTTGCGGCTGTTGCGTGATCAGTCCGATCCGGCCCGGCCGGTGGTCATCGAGGTGCCGCTGGACGGCCGTACCCTGCACGCCCAGGTCTGGCTGGCTCAGGTCGGACGCGTCCCGCTGCTGTTGCTGGACTCCGACGTGGAGTCCAACACCGGTAGCGATCGCGACGTCACTGACCGGCTGTACGGCGGTGGTCCCGATCATCGGCTGGCCCAGGAGATCCTGCTCGGCATCGGCGGCGTACGCGCCATCCGCGCCTACTGCGCCAACACCGGCACGCCGGCTCCGCAGGTCTTCCACACCAACGAGGGACATGCCGGATTCCTCGGCCTGGAACGGATTCGCGAGTTTCTCACCGGTGATCATGATCATCCGGTGCTCGACTTCGACGCGGCCCTGGAGGAGACCCGCGCCGGCACCGTGTTCACCACCCACACCCCGGTGCCGGCCGGCATCGACCGATTCGACCGGGACCTGATCCGCCGCTACTTCGAGCATTACCAGCCGCTGCCGATGGATCGGGTGCTGGCGCTGGGGGCGGAGGACTACGACGGTGGCGATCCGGGCCGGTTCAACATGGCCGTGATGGGTTTCCGGCTGGCCCAGCGCGCCAACGGAGTCTCCAAGCTGCACGGAGAAGTCTCCCGGGAGATGTTCCACGGCCTCTGGCGACTCTTCGACACCGCCGAGGTGCCGATCACCTCGATCACCAATGGTGTCCATCACGAGACCTGGATGCATCCGGCACTGCTGGAGATGTTGGAATCGGCCCGGGGCGACGGCGACACGGTGCTGGACGGCTACGACTGGGCCGGGCTGGAACGCGTCGACCGGCAGAGCATCTGGGCACTGAAGCGGACCATGCGGCTGGACCTGATCAACATGGCCCGGGAACGGCTTGCGGCCAGCTGCCGCAACCGTGGACTGCCGAGCGACTGGACCGCCGACGTCCTCGACCCCGACGTCGCAACCTTCGGCTTCGCCCGGCGGGTGCCCTCGTACAAGCGGTTGACGTTGATGTTGCGCGATCCCGAACGCCTGAAGCGATTGCTGACCGATCCGCAGCGGCCCATCCAGATCGTGATCGCCGGCAAGTCGCATCCCGACGACGAGGGCGGCAAGGCGCTGATCCAGCAGTTGGTGCAGTTCGCCGACCAGGAATCCGTACGGCATCGGATCGTCTTCCTGCCGGACTACGACATCGGGATGGCGCGGCCGCTCTATCCCGGTTGTGACGTCTGGATGAACAACCCGCTCCGGCCGTACGAGGCGTGCGGCACCTCCGGCATGAAGGCAGCGCTGAACGGTGCCGCCAACCTGTCCATCCGGGACGGCTGGTGGGACGAGTGGTACGACCCGGCCTACGGCTGGGCAATCCCTTCCGCAGAAGGGATCGACGACCCGTCCCAGCGTGATGATCTTGAAGCGCGGTCGCTGTACGACATGATCGAGAACGAGATCGTGATGAGGTTCTACGACACCGACGGCCATGGTGTCCCGCAGCGGTGGGTGCAGACCATGATCGACACGGTGGCCGGGCTGGGTCCGAAGGTGCTGGCCTCGCGGATGGTCCGCGACTACGTCGAACAGCTGTACGCGCCCGCCGCGGCCTCGTCACGCCGGCTCGACTCCTCGCCGCAGGCAGCAGAGAAGCTCGCCGTCTGGAAGCGGCGGGTCCGCGATCTCTGGTCGCAGGTCAGTGTTGATCATGTCGAGAGTCTCGGCGGCGAGACCGTCCAGGTCGGCAGCCAGATCGAGGTCAGTGCGCTGGTCCGGCTGGGGGAGTTGAGGTCGGACGAGATCGAGGTGCAGTTGATCACCGGCCGCGTCGGTGCCGACGACGAGTTGTTCGACATTCGTACCCATCGGATCACCGACGGTGTCGATCAGACCGACGGGGTGCGCCGCTATCAGGGTGTGGTGGACACCGAACGCTCCGGTGCGATCGGGTACACCGTCCGGGTGGTGCCGCATCACCCCGAGTTGGCCAGCGACGCCGAGCTGGGGCTGGCCGCCCTCCCTGCTGCCGAATGACGTGGCAAATCAACTGAAAGACTTGCCGTCGCGTACCCGGTCTGACAGGTTCGACGCTGCAAACGTTTGTAGTCCAAGCAGGGAAGGCAACTCCATGCTCAAGGTCGGCATCATCGGCACCGGCGGAATCTCGGCCGCGCACCTGCGCGGGTACCTGGACCATCCGCAGCAATGCCAGGTCGTCGCGCTCTGCGACATCGTGCCCGGCAAGGCCGAGGCCAGGCGGGCCGAGTTCGACCTGCCGGACGCACGGGTCTACGCCGATGCCGCCGAGATGCTGGCCGCCGAATGGCTGGACCTGGTCAGCGTCGCGACCCCGCCGGACGCCCACGCCCCGATGACGATTCTGGCGCTGAACGCCGGCGTGAACGTGCTGGTGGAGAAGCCGATGGCGCCGTCGCTGGAGGAGTGCGACGCGATGATCGCGGCGGCCGAGGCTTCCGGGAAGCTGCTCGGCAGCGTTGCGCAGAATCGCTACCGCGACGACATGGCGAGTCTGAAGGAGGTCCTCGACTCCGGCCTGATCGGGACCATCTCGCACGCTCAGATCAATTCGGCCTGGTCCCGTTCGCTGCCCTATTACGACCTGTGGTGGCGGGGCAGGTGGGCGACCGAAGGCGGCGGCTGCACCCTCAATCACGCCATTCACCACATCGACCTCACCCTGTGGCTGCTCGGCCGTCCGCGGGCGGTCACCGCGGTGATGAGCAACGCCCAGCACGACAACGCCGAGGTCGAGGACCTGTCGGTGGCGATCCTGCAGTACGACCGCGGCCTGGCCGAGCTCACCAGCTCGACGGTGCATCACGGTGAGCAGCAGTCGATCGTGATCCAGGGCCAGCACGCCCGGGTGTCACAACCCTGGTCCGTGGCCGCCGATCGGCATCGGCCCAACGGATTCCCGGGCGGTGCCAACGATCAGTTGATCACCGAGCTCGACGCCGTCGCGGCTGCCCACCGGCCGCTGGCCAAGACCGGCCATCCCGGCCAGATCGGTGACTTCCTGGCCGCCGTCGCGGAAGGGCGCCGACCGGCCATCGACGGCACCGACGGCCGCAACGCGATCGAGTTGGTGACCGCGATCTACGAGTCCGCGATCGAGCGCAAGACGGTCGACTTTCCCTTGCAGCCGGACGATCCCTACTACCGAACGGGCACTCTGGTCGAGCGCGCCCCCCACTTCTTCGAGAAGCTCAACTCGGTTGATGACCAAGCAGGCGAGATCGTCGTCGGCGGCTCCGCCACCTGATCCGCAATAGCCCGGCTACTCCTTCGAGGCCGCGGCTACCGGACCGAAAGCACCACCACGGTGCGCCCGGGGATGGTCAGGATGCCGTCGCCGGGCACCGGATCGTTCGGAAGTTCGTCCTCGGTGCCGGTGTGCGCCAGCACCGTGTAGCTGTCGCCCCACCGTCCGCCCGGCAACTGCACGTCCGCCGGGTCGTCGCCGCTGTGGAACCAGATCAGCAGCGCGTCCTCGGCCTCTCGATCCGGGCGGTCGTCGGTCAGAAACATGCCCAGCGTCCGCCGGCTGCCGTCCTGCCACTCCTCGGTGCCCAGCTCGACCAGATGATCATGCGGGTAGCCGCCGAACCAGGCCAGATCCTTGCGCCCGGTCGGTTCACCGTCCAGCCCGGTCACCTGCTCGCCGTGCCGGAATCGTTCCCGCCGCAGCACCGGATGATCATGACGCAGCTTCAGCATGGTTTGGGTCAACTCGTACAGGTCGTGCCAGCCGTCGGCGGTGTCCCAGTTGACCCAGGAGATCGGGCCGTCCTGGCAGTACGCGTTGTTGTTGCCGCCCTGGGTGCGGCCGATCTCGTCCGCCGCGGTGATCATCGGCACCCCGGTGGCGAGGATGGTGGTGGCCATCAGGTTCTTGGCCTGCCGATGACGCAGCGCGTTGATCCCGGGATCGTCGGTCTCGCCCTCGAAGCCGCAGTTCCACGATCGGTTGTCGTCGGTGCCGTCCCGATTCGACTCGCCGTTGGCCTTGTTGTGCTTAACGTCGTAGCTGACCAGGTCGCGGAGCGTGAAACCGTCGTGCGCGGTGACGAAGTTGATGCTGGAATCGGCCGGCCGTTCGTCATGATCAAAAATGTCCGGCGAGCCGGCCAGCCGCGTGGAAAGCTCTTGTACGCCGCCGATGTTGCCGCGCCAGTAGTCGCGGACGAAGCCCCGGAAGCGGTCGTTCCACTCGCTCCAGCCGTTGCCGAAACCGCCGACCTGATACCCGTACGGACCGACGTCCCACGGTTCGGCGATGATCTTGATGTCGGCCAGCACCGGGTCCTCGGCGATGGCCGCCTTCAGCGGATGATCTTGGCGGACGTCGTGGTGGCCGTCCCGGATCAACGTGGTGGCCAGATCGAAGCGGAAGCCGTCCACGCCCATCTCGGTCACCCAGTAGCGCAGCGAATCCATGATCATCCGCTGCACGCCGGGGTTGGAGGTGTCGGTGGAGTTGCCGCAGCCGGTCACGTCGTAGTCGTTGCGCTGATCATGAGTCAGCCGGTAGTAGCCGGCGTGATCGATGCCGCGGAAACACAGCGTCGGTCCCTCGTGGCCGCCCTCACCGGTGTGGTTGTAGACCACGTCCAAGATCACTTCCAGACCGGCCCGGTGCAGCGCGGTCACCATCTCCTTGAACTCCCGCACCTGCGAGCCCATGGTGCCCACCGAGCAGTAGGAGGCGTGCGGCGCGAAGAAGCCGAGCGTGTTGTAGCCCCAGTAGTTGCTCAACCCGCGGCCGATCAGGAACGGTTCGGAGACGAAATGCTGGATCGGCAGCAGTTCGACCGCGGTCACGCCCAGGCCGACCAGATGGTCGGTGACCGCCGAGTAGCCGAGTCCGGCGAAGGTGCCGCGCAGATGTTCGGGCACCTGCGGATGCTGCTGGGTGTAGCCCTTGACATGGGTTTCGTAGATCACCGAGTCACCCAGGCTGCGCCGCTCGGCGATCGGGTCCGGCGGCGGGCTGTCCTCGACCACCACGCTCAGCGGGACCGCCTGGAAGGAGTCGGTCGGATCCGGGGTGAAATCGGACTCCGCGGTGTGGTCGGAGATCGGGCCGTTGTAGTCCACACCGCCGGTGATCGCCCTGGCATACGGGTCCAGCAGCAGCTTGGCCGGGTTGAACCGGCGTCCGTCCTCCGGCGCCCAGTCCCCGTGCACCCGGAATCCGTAGCGCTGCTCGGCACCGATGTCGGGTACGTGCCCACTCCAGACGCCGTCCGGGCCGAGCTCCAGATCGTGGTTGTGCTGGGTTCGGTCCTCGTCCACGAGCGCCAACTCGACCCGGGTGGCCCGGGGCGCCCACAGACCGAAACTCGTACCGCCGTCGCGGATCTGGGCGCCTAGCAGCGCGGTCTGGTCCGGTGTCGGCAGGTCGATCTGGGTCATGCGTGGTCTCTCGGTTCCTTGTCAGCTCGGGGGATGTCCCGACCGGTCATTCTGCCGTAGCCGCGCAAGTCGACTGACCGCGCGGCCTGTCGGCGTGTCCCGTTAGCCTCGGTGTTTCATGCGGTGGTTGCGACACCTGGGTTGAGAAGGGCGGAAGTGCCTGTCCTGTAAGGGAAAATGGGCTTGTCGAAGAGTCCAGGATCCCAAGTAGGAAGGCACTTCCAGGGTGAAGGGTAACAAGCGTCGCGGCAGACGGCCCAGGGTCAGCGCTGACGGCACCGGTGTGGTGTCTCATGCCGGGTTGGAGATGGTGCGGGAGTTGGCCGTCGATACCGGCCTGGTGGCGGCGTTGAACACCGCGTTGGCCGATACCTATCGGGGACCGTGGACCCATGCCCCGGGGCGGGTGCTGGCCGACCTGGCAGCCGCAGTCGCTGACGGGGCAACCGCTGTGTCGGGGATCGGCACGCTGGCCGATCGGGAAGACTTGTTCGGGCCGGTGGCCTCGATGCCGACCGCTTGGCGGGTGCTGGACCGGGTCGATGCCGACCATGTCGAGGCGGTGCGTCAGGCTCGGGCGATGGCGCGGGACCGGGCCTGGGCTGCCGGTGGCGGCCCCGACTTGGACCAGGAGTTGGTGATCGACTTCGATGCCTCGCTGCTGATCGCGCACAGTGAGAAGGAATCAGCCGAGCCGACCTGGAAGAAGACCTTCGGGTTCCATCCGTTGTTGGCGTTCCTGGACCGGCCCGAGATCGCGGGCGGAGAAGCTCTGGCCGGGCTGTTACGGCCGGGCAATGCCGGCTCCAACACCGCCGCTGATCATGCGGTGGTGCTGGACATGGCGTTGGCCAGCCTGCCCGAGCGGGTCCGGCCGCGGCCCACAGATCCCGGCTCGCCACGACTGTTGGCCCGGGCCGATGCGGCCGGTTCGACCCACGACTTCGCGCAGGCTTGCCGGGACCGGGGCGTCGGATTCTCTTTGGGCTATGGGATCCACTTCGGTGTCCAACAGATCGTCGATGTGATTCCCGAGCAGTGTTGGCATCCAGCCATCGAGGCCGACGGCAGCCTCCGCGATGGTGCCTGGGTGGCCGAGGTCACCGGCGCGGTCGACCTGGCCGGCTGGCCCGACCAGACCCGGTTGATCCTGCGGAAGGAACGACCCCATCCCGGCGCCCAACTGACCTTCGCCGACGCCGACGGGTTACGCGTGACCGGGTTCCTCACCGACACCGCCCCAGGCGTTGTGCCCGGCCAGGTCGCCGGGCTGGAACTGCGACACCGTCAACATGCCCGCGTCGAGGACCGGATCCGACAGGCCAAGGCCGCCGGACTACGGAACCTGCCCTGCCGCGGCTGGGACGAAAACGTCGCCTGGCTGGAGGTCGTGTTGATGGCCGCAGACCTGGTGTGCTGGACCCAACTGATCGGCTTCGCCGACTCCACTTCTCTGGGCCGTTGCGAGATCGCCACGTTCCGCTACCGAGTCCTCCACGTCGCCGCCCGGATCACCCACACCGCCCGACAAACCCGACTCCGCATCGACAAGACCTGGCGCTGGGCAGCCCAGATCGCCGACGGCTTCCACCGAATACGCGCCGCCTTCGACTAACCACTCGGCCCACCCCACCCGGCCAGCCCAAGGACCCCGGAGAACCGCCACCGCAGCGCCAAGCGGTACATCATCGCGCCCCGACCCACTCCAAACACATCCCCGCACCAACCACACCGACACCATGATCAACTACCCACCGCATGAAAGAGGGAGGTTAGCATGCGGCCATGGATGCCTCAGCCGACGAGTCTGTTCCCGCACCAGTGCGACTGGAGGTCGCGGACGGGGTGGCGACGCTCCGCATCGACCGCCCGAAGATGAACGCGCTGAACTTCGACGTCCAGGACCGGATCAAGGCTGCCGCGGAGGAGGCCGGCGACCGCGACGACGTGGCCGCGGTGGTCATCACCGGCGGCGACAGGGTGTTCGCCGCCGGCGCCGACATCAAGGAGATGGCGGCACTCAGCCACGCCGACATGGTCGCCCGATCCAGCGAGCTGGTCGGCTGTTTCCGGGCCGTCGCCGAGCTGGCCAAGCCGACCGTGGCCGCGATCAACGGCTACGCCCTGGGTGGTGGCTGCGAGCTGGCGCTGTGCGCAGACCTCCGGATCGCCGCCGAGGACGCGACGCTGGGGCAGCCGGAAATCAAGCTCGGCCTGATCCCCGGTCTGGGCGGCACCCAACGGTTGACCCGGCTGGTCGGGGTCGGCCGGGCCAAGGAGCTGATCTTCACCGGCCGGTTCGTGCCCGCCGAGGAAGCGTTGCGGATCGGGCTGGTCGACCGGGTGGTGCCGGCGGCCGACGTCTACCCGACCGCGGTGGAGTGGGCGCGGCAGTTCGTCGACGGTCCCCGGCTGGCGCTGGCCGCAGCCAAGGAGGCGGTTGATCTCGGTGCCGGTGTCGACCTGCTGACCGGCCTGGAGATCGAGCGTCGCCTGTTCGCTGCACTGTTCGACACCGAGGATCGCAAGCTGGGTATGGCATCCTTCATCGAGCACGGGCCGGGTAAGGCTCGTTTCGTGGGGCGGTAAAAGGAGGGCTTGTGCGCGTGGTGCTGCGGATCGTGGCGATCCTCGGCTGCCTTCTCGGCGTCGTCTTTCTCGCTGTCGGAGTCTTCCTGGGGGTCAGCTCGATCAGCTTCCGCAGCTCCGCGGTGCACGCAACCGGAACCGTGGTCGAGGTCCGGGAAAGCCTGTCGTGCTCGGACAGGCCGTCCCGTCGCGGGACGGGCGGAGGCAACAGCGGATGCCAGCGCGTTTACACCCCCGTGGTCAGGTTCACGACCGCGACCGGTCGTCAGATCACCTTCACACCGGACTACGCCAACAGCTCCCGGCCGACCGTCGGAGCGTCGATCGGTGTGCTCTACCACCCGGACGATCCGCGGCATGCGCGGGTGGACAGCTTCAGCGACCTGTGGTTGCTGCCGATCATCTTCACCGGAATCGGGTTGCTGTTCGGCGCCCTGGGCGCCGTGTTCGCGTCCCGCCTGGTTGTGGGTGCCCGTCGTCGTGCCTGGCTGAAGGAGTCGGGGATGCGGATCCCGGCCCGGATCCAGGACGTCCGCCGGATCCAGAACGTCCGGATCAACGGCCGCAACCCGTGGCGGATCTTCGCCGGCTGGCAGGATCCGACCACCGGCCGGCAGTACACCTTCCGCAGCGACCTGCTCACTCAGAATCCGGCCGAGGCGCTGCAGGGCACCGGCACCATCGACGTGCTGATCGATCCCGCCGATCCGGGGCGCCGCTACTGGATGGATCTGGGTTCGCGCGCGATCGACGGCTGACCTGGTCGGGATCGGTAGGGTTCTCGCACCAGCGTCAAGGGGAGTGAACATGGCAGGTCCTGGCTCGGCGTCGGACGAGGGGCGGGTGACGATCGCCGCCATCGCCGCGCAGGCCGGGGTGTCCGTGCCGACCGTGTCCAAGGTGCTGAACGGGCGCAACGACGTGTCGCCGGCGACCCGGGCCAAGGTCGAGAAGCTGCTCCGGCAGGGCGGCTATCGACGCCGCCGTGCGACCAGCAGCAGCCCGGTGCCGATGGTCGATCTGGTCTTCCACGAGCTCGGCAACCCGTGGGCGATCGAGTTGATCCGCGGGGTGGAGGATGCCGCCCGCGAGGTCGGCGTCGAGGTCGTGCTGAGCGAATGCGGTGCGTCCCGCCGCCCGCGCCAGGCCTGGATCGATTCCGTCCTGAATCGGCAACCGGCCGGCATCATCATGGTGTTCTCCGACCTCGCCGCCGATCAGCGAGCGCAGTTGGATGCCCGGCAGATCCCGTACGTGGTGGTGGATCCGGTCGGCGAGGACGACGAGACGTTGGCGTCGATCGGCTCCAACAACTGGAGCGGTGGCCGGCTGGCCACCCGGCACCTGATCGATCTCGGACACCGGCGGATCGGGGCCGTCAGCGGTCCTACCGACACCATCTGCGCCCGGGCCCGAATGGACGGCTACGCCGACGCGCTGCGAACCGCCGGCATCGCCGAGGACTCGACGTTGATCCGCGAGGGCAGGTTCACCGTCGACAGTGGGTACGCCGCCGGGCGCGAGCTGCTCGCGTTGTCCGATCGGCCGACGGCGATCTTCGCCGGCAGCGATCTGCAGGCGCTCGGCGTGCTGCGCGCCGCCCGCGAGGCCGGGCTCGAGGTGCCGACCGACCTGTCGGTGGTCGGCTACGACGATCTGCCGCTGTCGGACTGGGTGTGGCCGGCGTTGACCACGATCGAGCAGCCGCTGTACGAGATGGCGGTGCAGGCCACCGCGATGGTGCTGGCGATGTCCCGGGGCGAACAACCGATCAGCCGCCGGATCGACCTGGCCGTCCGGCTGATCGAGCGGCAGAGCACCGCCCCGGCCGGGTCGGATTGACGACCGGACCGCGTCTCATTAGAGTCGGATTTCGCAACAGTGTCGAAAGTTTCGGCCCCAACAGGGATTCGGGCCGTGGCTGGATGGGAAGTGATCCGTGCACAGCTGGAACGACGCCGACCTGCCTGTCGCCGAACGCGTCGACCGGCTGCTGGCCGAACTGACCGTCGAGGAGAAGATCGGCCAACTCGGCAGCTTCTGGCCGCGTGACAGCAACCGGGAGGATGGCGAAAGCAAGGCGGCCGATCCGGTCGCGGTGCACGCGGGCCCCGATTCGGACACGTCGCCCAGCGGTGAGGTGGCCCCGATGCAGGCCGTCTTCGACGCCGGCCGCCGGGGTTTCGACCGGACTGCCGAGCACGGACTCGGTCAGCTGACGCGTGTCTTCGGCACCGCACCGATCAGCCCGGCCGACGGGGCGGCCCGATTGAGCGAGCTGCAGCGACGCGTGGTCAAGCAGTCCCGCTTCGGCATTCCGGCGATCGCGCACGAGGAGTGCCTCACCGGGTTCACCAGCTACGGTGCCACCGTCTACCCGGCAGCGATCGCCTGGGGAGCGACCTTCGATCCGGAGTTGATCAAGGAGATGGCCGCCGCGATCGGATCGGATCTGGCCTCGGTCGGCGTGCATCAGGGATTGGCGCCGTTGCTGGACGTCGTCCGCGACTACCGCTGGGGCCGGGTCGAGGAGACCATCGGCGAGGATCCCTACCTGGCCGGCACTCTGGGCACCGCGTACGTGCAGGGTCTGCAGGGCGCCGGCGTGATCGCCACCCTGAAACACTTCGCCGGCTACTCGGCGCCGCGGGCCGGACGCAATCACGCACCGGTGCCGATGGGGCGCCGGGAGTTCGGCGAGATGATGCTGCCGAGCTTCGAGATGGCGGTCCGTCTCGGCCGGGTGCGGTCGGTGATGAACTCCTATTCCGACGTGGACGGGGTGCCGGTCGCCGCCGATCACGAGCTGCTGACGGTCACCCTGCGTGACCGCTGGGGCTTCGACGGTACCGTCGTCTCCGACTACTGGTCGGTGCCGTTCCTGCACACCATGCACCGGGTCGCCGGAGATCCGACCGAGGCCGGCGCGCTGGCGTTGGCCGCCGGCATGGACGTCGAACTGCCCGAGACCAGTGCCTATCACCGGCTCGGCCAGGCGTTGAAGGACGGCCTGATCTCCCAACAGCAGTTGGATCTTGCCGTACGCCGCGTGCTCACCCACAAGATCGAGTTGGGTCTGCTCGACGCCGACTGGACGCCGGATCCCACGCTGTCGGATGTTGATCTTGACAGCCCACGAAACCGCGACATCGCCCGCCGGGTCGCCGAACGATCGGTGATCTTACTCGCCAACGATGGGGTGCTGCCGTATCGGCCGTCGGACGGCGCCAAGATCGCGGTGATCGGCCCGTGCGGTGGCGACATCCGGACGTTCTTCGGCTGCTACTCCTTCCCCAACCACGTGCTGTCCCGCGCGGGCAGCAGCGAGATCGGGCTGCCCGGCGACGACCTGGTCACGGCCCTGTCCGCAGAGTTCGACCGGGCCGGGGTGACCTGGGCCGGCGGGGTCCCGATCCAGGACGAGAATCGCTCCGGCATCGCCGGGGCGGTCGAGTTGGCGCGGTCCGCCGATCTCGTGGTGCTGACCGTCGGCGACCGGGCCGGCATGTTCGGCCACGGCACCTCGGGTGAGGGGTGCGACTCCGTCGACCTGTCGCTGCCAGGGCTGCAGCGGGAGTTGGCCGAGGCGGTGCTGGCGGTCGGTACACCGGTGGTGCTGACGGTGATCTCCGGCCGTCCGTACGCGCTGGGCGGGCTGGCCGAGCGCAGCGCCGCGGTGATCCAGGCGTTCATGCCCGGCATCGAGGGCGGTGCCGCGTTGGCCGGGGTGCTGTCCGGCCGGATCAACCCGGCCGGCCGGTTGCCGATCGGCATCCCCGATCACCCGGGCGGCCAGCCGGGCACGTACCTGGCACCGCCGCTGGGCTGGTTCAGCGACGGTGTCTCCAATCTCGACCCGCGGCCGCTGTATCCGTTCGGACACGGCCTCGGCTACACCGACTTCGCTCTGAATGATCTTGAGCTGGACCGCACCGAGATCGCCCCGGACGGCACCGTCGAGGTGTCCGCCACGGTGATCAACACCGGTGACCGCCACGGCTCCGAGGTGGTCCAGTTGTACGCCGCCGATCCGGTCGCCCGGGTGACCCGGCCGCTGAAGCAGTTGATCGGCTTCGCCCGAGTTGATCTTGAACCGGGTCAGCGC
This sequence comes from Microlunatus elymi, assembly GCF_007362775.1. Lineage (NCBI taxonomy): Bacteria > Bacillati > Actinomycetota > Actinomycetes > Propionibacteriales > Propionibacteriaceae > Microlunatus > Microlunatus elymi. The sequence goes on along the minus strand of NZ_CP041692.1, from coordinate 3,286,285 downwards.
AGGAAGGTCACGTTCACCGTGCATGCCGACCGGTTCAGCTACCTCGGCCCGGACTACCGGCGGATCGTCGATCCCGGCACGATCGAGTTGTCGATCGGACGCTCGAGCGAGGATCGCCCGCTGACCGGCGAGATCGAGATCATCGGCGCCGTGCGTGAGGTCGGCGATCGGCGCATCCTGGACACCCCGGTCAAGATCACCGAGGGTTGATCATCGGCGGCCGGAGCCGCATGCGGAGGGCACTGAGCCAACTGGTCACCGTCGTACCGCGTCGGTACACACAAGTGGACGCGAGGCACCTCCCGGCCAGCAGCCGCGCCATTCGAAGACAAGAGGCTGAGATTCCGCCCGCGACAAAACCACCCTGATCGTGCCAGGCGATCGCTGCGGATCTCATTGATGCGGTCACCGACCACAGTCTTCCAAGTCTCGTCGATCCCATCCTGATCGACGCCGCTGTCATCAACGCTGTCCAGCAGTGTCCGCGCGACATCCTCCGCTCTATGGGCGACAGTTCCATCGCCGCTCGGATCACCTCGGCTGCTGTCATGGCATCGGTCTGGTAACCCGATCGCCGTCGGCGCTGCCACGAACCTGACCAGCGCCAGAAACCTCCTCAGCACTGTCAGCCCGGTGTCAGATGCGGATCGATCACCGGGCGCCATTTGCGTGATCGCGAACCTGCCGGATTCCCCTGGAGCGTGCGGAACCGCTCGCGCGGACTGGCTTGTCCGGCATCGATCCCTGGGATCAAGGCACCAGATCAAGAAACTCGTGGTCCGCCGGTGATTTTGACCGTCTGGCGCCTCATATTCAGGTCCCCGGACCGCCGACGTCCCCGGGCCCGAGGTGCAGCCGGACGTTGCTGCCACCCGAGAGTCGTTTCCCAGCGGGACACCCGTTTGGGGCAGATTCACGCGGCACGGCAGAGTGTCCGGTAGCCCTGCCCGGCTCCGGTGCCCGCAGGGGTGCGGCATAGCATCAGGTCCTTTCCGAACCCACCGCGGCGATCCTGATGGAGCAGGCAATAGGGTCGCGGTCATAGGCCGGTGCGGACAGCGACCAGGCCGGCCGGGGCCAGGTTACTGGTGAGTAATATGAGCGTCCGAACAAGCTCGCGGAGTCGACGAAGAAGGGCGAGAGATGAAGATCGTCACGCTGGTCAAGTACGTACCTGATGCCACCGGTGACCGGGGCTTCGCCGAGGACGGCACGGTCGACCGGGAGGCCACCGACGGCCTGTTGTCCGAGCTCGACGAGTACGCGGTCGAGCAGGCGCTCCAGATCGCCGACGACGGCGAGGACGTCGAGGTGGTCGCGTTGACTCTCGGTCCCGACGACGCCGACGACGCGATCAAGCGGGCGCTGCAGATGGGCGCAACCAGCGGCGTACACATCAACGACGAGGCGGTGCACGGCTCCGACGCACCGGCCACCAGCGCGATTCTGGCCGCCGCGATCCGCAAGCTCGAACCCGATCTGGTGGTGGCCGGGATGGCGTCCACCGACGGCACCATGGGCGTCGTACCGGCGATGATCAGCGAACGGCTCGGCTGGCCGGCCGCGACCTTCGGCGGCACCTTGAGCCTGGACGGCAACACCGCGACCATCCGCCGCGACGGCGATGCCGCCAGCCAGACCGTCGAGGTCACGTTGCCGGCCATCGTCAGTGTCACCGACCAGTCCGGCGAGGCCCGCTACCCGTCGATGAAGGGCATCCTCGCGGCCAAGAAGAAGCCGGTCGAGGAGTGGGAGTTGGACGATCTTGATCTTGATCTCGAGGTCGGCCTGGAGAACGCGTGGACGGCGGTGGCCAGCACGAATCCCAAGCCCGCCAAGGAAGCCGGCCGGCAGGTCGTCGACGAGGACGGCTCCGGCGCCGCCGCACTGACCGAGTTCTTGATCAACGGAAAATACCTCTGACCCACCATCGAGTTGTCGATGAGTAGTTGGGCCATAGCGCAACTACTCATCGACAAGTCAGATAAGGAATTGGCGATGTCGCAGATTTTGGTCGTGGTTGACGGCGCGGTGGCCAAGCCGACGCTGGAACTCCTGACGCTGGCCCGTCGGCTCGGTGATCCGGTCGCGTTGGTGCTCGGAGCGGACGGCGCGGACGCCGCCGGACCTCTGGGCGAGTACGGCGCGGTGAAGGTGCTGACCGCCGACGATCCGGCGTTCTCCGAATACCTGGTTACCCCGAAGGTGGACGCGGTGCAGGCCGCGGTCGAGTCCGTCCAGCCGGCGGCGGTGCTGTTCGGCTCCAGCCTGGACGGCAAGGAGATCGCGGCCCGGCTGGCGGTCCGGCTCGGTTCCGGACTGATCACCGATGCGGTCGATGTCGCTGCCGGCGACGACGGTCCGCTGGTCACCCAGTCGGTGTTCGCCGGAAACTGGACGGTGCAGTCGAACATCACCCACGGCATCCCGGTGATCACGGTGAAGGCGAACGCGGTCGCTCCCGAGGCGGCGCAGGCGACTCCGGAGGTCGAGGCGTTGTCCTTCGAGGTCGCCGAGTCGTCCAAGGGGGCCCGGATCGTCACGTCGGAGCCCAAGCGGGCCAGCGGCCGGCCGGAGCTCACCGAGGCCGCGATCGTGGTCTCCGGCGGACGCGGCACCAGCGGCGACTTCTCCCCGGTGGAGGAGTTGGCCGACGTGCTCGGCGCCGCGGTCGGCGCCTCCCGTGCCGCCGTCGACTCGGGCTGGTATCCGCACAGCTACCAGGTCGGCCAGACCGGCAAGACGGTTTCCCCGCAGCTCTACATCGCCGCCGGCATCTCCGGCGCGATCCAGCATCGGGCCGGCATGCAGACCTCGAAGGCCATCGTCGCCGTGAACGTGGATCCGGAGGCGCCGATCTTCGCGCTCGCCGACCTCGGCATCGTCGGCGACCTGAAGACCGTGCTGCCCGCCGTCACCGAGGCGGTCAAGCAGCAGAAGGGCTGATCCAAGCTACGGCTCGAAGGAGCCGAACCGGCGCTGCAAGGTGCCCGGTTCCCGCGCGCGGACGACCGCGCGGATCAGCCCGATCGGGATCTCGGCGTGCAGGTCGCCGTGGTTCTGCTTGACGTACGGCCGGCCGATCCACGGATTCTGTGCCGCGGTCTGCTCTGCCGGAGCGTCCGGTTCCTCCGGGTGGTGGACCCAGGCCGCGTCCCGGTGCCGGACGGCGACCTCGCCGAGATACCAGCAGGCTCCCTCGGCCAGTTCGCTGTTGGCCGGGTCCAGCAGGTCCTCGACCGATCCGAATCTGGCCAGCAACTGCTGCTCCAGCCGGTCGAGGGATGCGACGGAGAAGTCCCAGGCGTCTGCGGCGCCGAACTGTGCCGTCCAGGCCGGATGGGAGCGCCGTCGTACCTCGAGCCAATCGCTCAACCACGGGTCGATGTGGGCCGTGGGGGCGGACCGGTCGACACCCGAGGTGTGTTCCTTCTCCGGTTGCCATTTCCGATCGTGTGCTCGCCGATCCGCGACGGCCCGTTCCAGCTCGGCCGCGGTGTCGGCGAAGACCGTTCCCGACTTCCGGTCGAGCGCATTCATGATCAACTCGTACGGGGAGATCGGCGCCAGTCCGAGCGCCTGATCCGTGATCACCACCGGCCGGCCGGCGACATCGTCCCAACGCCACCCGCCACCGGCGATCCGCATCAACGTCTCGCCCAGATAGCCGGCGATCGGGTCTGCCGAGTCGGCAAGGGCGGGGTCGATGAGCAGCGCCTGCTCCACCCGCGGAAGAGACTCCGGGCTGAAGTCGAGTCCGACATCGGCTGGCAGCACGAAGTCGCTCAACCCGTCCAGGCGCGGCGGAAGTTGATCCAGCCATTCCTGCAATTGCAGCTCGGATCCCGATCCCATGGCCGGCAGCCTAACCCGGGCCCAACTCAGCTTCCAAGATCAACTTCTGTGTGCTCAACTTCTGATTGATCAACAAACCAAAGTTGTGGCGACTTCACCTCATCCCTGGTTAGTATCCCGCCCGGGTACAAGCTTCCCCTGACGCCCAGTTGATCACCTTCTTCAATTGCGTTCGAAGGGACGTATTCCGTGCTGAGTGGGACCCGAACGTCCAGATACAGCGTCCGTTTGTTGGTGGTGGCGATGGCCCTCGGGCTCGCCGCGAGCCTGATCAGTTGGGCCCCGCCGGCCTGGGCCAAACCCGGTGACCCGATCGGCGGGAAGCTGTGCCGGGACGTGTATCCCGACCTGAAGGGCAAGCCGCTGACCGACCGGACCAAGATCCCCGGTCTGGGGTCGAACAATCAGTCGTCGCTGAACTCCACCAGAAAGTTCTCCTACGAGAACCCGGCCGAGGTCATCCGCGACATCGCGATGTCGGCCGACGACCTGCTCGAGCTGGGTTCGGACTACAAGCAGTACGACCCGGAGAAGGCGACCAGTGAGGCCGAATTCAAAGAACTCTGGCGCAAGCGGGCCGGTGCTCGATTCAACAAATACAACGAGGACAAGGCCAGCGACCTGGAGAAGTGGAAGAACGGCGAGATCAAGAAGAAGCCGAGCAATCCACTGCCCTGGAAGAAGTGGCTGAACACCTACATCCCCAACCAGGGCAACGATGCCAAGGGCAAGGCGTTCGAGAAATACCTGGTCGAGCAGTTGGGGCTGCTCGGCGACGACTGGTGGTGTCAGGCGGGCATCGAAGGCCCCGACGGCAAGCCGATCAACAACCGTCGCTACGACTTCTACAACCCGAAGTTGAAGGCCGCGCTGGACGCGAAGGCCTACAGCGGCACCGACCGCAAGCAGGTGCTGGTCGATCGTGACGTCAAGGCCAGGACCGGCGTCGACGTACAGCAGATCAACTCGCGCAAACCGACGAAGGCCACAGCCAAGTTCCTGACAGACAACGGCGGGCGCGCTCCCGCGCATTACCAGGCGAATGCCGAACAGGTGAATCGCTCCGCGCCGAAGAAGGGGACACCGGCCGCCAAGCTCTTCACCACCGACCCGAACAAGCCGTCCAAGGGCGCGATGCCGGACATGGTGAACCGGACGGGCAAGATCGCGGCGGAGGCGAAGTCCTACCAGGACGCCAACCGGCAGCTCTGGCGCGAGTCCGGACCACGCGCCGCGCCGCCGCCGAGGCCGGGTGGCATCGACTGGACGTCGATGGAGTTGCGCTATCTGGCCGACGATCCGAAGGGCCTGAACTACGCCTTCCGGGCCGACGACATCCCGGGCTTCGAGGACTCGGACGAGGCCGACGACGATGCGGTCGCGCCGGGTTACGGCGGACTCGAGGCCGCCGAGCTGTCCTCGGACGCGTTCTTCACCTGGCTCGCGTTGCCGCGGGAGAAATTCTGGGTCAACCTCAATCCGGATCAGCCGGATCGGGTGATCGACAAGACGTTCGCCAAGACCGACGCCGGCCGGGTGCTGCTCGAGGCAGACATCCAGATGAAGCGGGACAACGTACGGCTGATGCATCCGGACACCCCGTCGGGCAAGAAGTTCTGGGACGCGCTGAAGGTGGAGAACCACAGCCTCTGCTATCCCGGCGTACGGTTCTGGATCGAGCCGAAGCCGGCGATCGTGCGCCAGCACGGCGACGAACTGTTCATCCTGGACGCACCGTTGAAGGTGTCGGCCGAGCGGATGGACTACGACACCGCGCCGCCGGGAGGACAGGCCTGCCACGCTTCCGAGGCAACGCTGGATTACAACCATCGGCAGTACCTGAAGTACGTGGTGCCCGAGGTCGAGAAGGCGGTCAACAACAACGCCGCGTACGCCGACCTGCGCCGGGTCTACACCAGCCGGGTGGCCGCCGAGTGGATCCGGGAGCGGGACTGGAAGCACCCGGGCGCCTTCCACGACATCATCGACAGCGGCGACATCAGCCGCTGGCCGGCGCGGACTGAGTGGGATCCGCACGAGGTCTGGGAGGAGATGCGCAAGGAGTTCACCACCGTGCAGTACGAGGTGACCCGCGAATACTCCGACGGCGATCAGACCTACACGATCACCGTCGGCGTCTCCGGGGGTGTGGACTTCGGCCGATCGCCCCGGGACAACCTGAAGGCTGCGACGTTCAAGCGGGACTATCCGCAACTGCCCGGCACGGTGACCGCTTCCCGGAACGACGTGGTCGAGTACGGCGCGGAGGCCGACGAGGCGTTCCTCGGCGGCGACAGCCTGCCGGCACAGGAGCCACCCCCGCCGACGACCCCACCGCCGACCACCACGTCGCCGACTCCGACTGCTTCGCCGACCGCGACGGACGCACCGAGCGATCGGCCGACCGCGACCGGCCGGCCGACGACCAGCGAACCGCCCGCGAGCAGCACGCCGAAGCCGAGCCGCATACCGACCACGGACCCGGTTCGCCCGACGCACCGATCCCGGGACATCGCCCGGCCCTCGGCAACCACCAGTCCGGATCCCGCCGGGCTGGCGTCGACCCCGCCCGCCGGCGGCGATCTCGCACAGACCGGCGGCCCCGGGCTGCTTTCGGTGGTGATCGGCGCGCTGCTGGTATCGGCCGGCGTCGGCATCCTGCTTCGCCGACGTCAGCGCTGACGCGACGGGTCCACAACCGGATCGCGGAGGGGCCATGGCAGGCTGAGCGCCATGGCCCATCTGCGATGCGATTTCTATTCCGATGCGATCGGACTCAGCACCTCGATGACGGTGATCCTGCCGCAGCAGACCGAGACCCAGATCGGCATGACCGGCCGTGCCGGAGCCGATCTTCCGCCGGTGCTGTATCTGCTGCACGGGTTGAGCGATGACGACACGATCTGGCTGCGGCGAACCTCGATCGAACGCTACGCCGCCCCGCTCGGCCTGGCCGTGGTGATGCCGCAGGTGCACCGCAGCTTCTACACCGATCAGGCCTACGGGGGTCGCTACTGGACCTTCCTGTCCGAGGAGTTGCCGGCCCTCGTGCAGAGCTTCTTCCGCGTCTCCGATCGCCGTGAGGACACCTTCGTCGCCGGGCTGTCGATGGGTGGCTACGGCGCGATGAAGTGGGCGTTGACCGAGCCCGATCGGTTCGCCGCCGCGGCGAGCCTGTCCGGCGCGGTCAACCTGACCGGTCTGCGGACCGGACGCACCCGGCCGGACGACCCGCGGATGTTCGAGCGGATCTTCGGTGACGAACCGATCCCGGAGTCCGCGGATCTCTTTGCCCTGTTGGGAAAGGTCGACGTCGAGCGCAGCCCGAAGCTGTACGTCGGCTGCGGCACCGAGGACGGGTTGGAGCCGGACAACCGCGAGTTCGTCCGGGCGATCGAGGACCGCGGGCTCGATCTCCGCACGTCGTTCGTGCCCGGGGAACACGCGTGGGGCCTGTGGGACGCCGAGATCCAGCAGGTGCTCGACTGGCTGGCGCTGGCCCGCTGAACCTCGAAGCACGCTGGCTGAACCTCGAAGCAGCCTGGGTACGCTGATCCGGTGCAGCAGCGGATCTATCTTGATCATGCCGCGACCACGCCGATGCGTGCCGCGGCGATCGAGGCGATGACCACGGAGCTGACGCGGGTCGGCAATCCGTCCTCGTTGCACACCTCCGGCCGCGACGCCCGGCGGGTACTGGAGGAATCGCGAGAGGTCATCGCCGCGTGCCTGGGCGCACAACCCGCCGAAGTGATCTTCACCTCCGGCGCCACCGAGGCCGACAACTTGATCCTGCTCGGCGCGGTCCGGGCTCGGCGCCGGAAGACGTCGGACGACGACCTGGTCGTGGTCACGACAACCGTGGAACACCATGCGGTGTTGGAGACCGCAGAGTCGGTGGCGTCCGATGGCGTGCGGCTGGAGTTGCTGCCGGTGAATCGGGACGGACTGATCGACCTTGATCAACTTCGGATGATCTTGAACCGGCACGCCGATCGGATCGCCGTGCTGTCGGTGATGTGGGCGAACAACGAGACCGGAGTGGTGCAGCCGATCGAGGAGATCGCCGGTCTCGCTCGACGGGCGGGTGTGCTGGTGCACTCGGACGCAGTGCAGGCCGTGGGTCAGCTGCCGATCGACTTCGCCGGCTCCGGTCTGGACGCGTTGTCGCTGTCGGCGCACAAGTTCGGCGGACCGGTCGGGATCGGCGCATTGCTTGCCCGCAAGGAGATTCGACTGGCGCCGGTGCAGCACGGGGGTGGCCAGGAACGTGATCTTCGGTCCGGCACCCTGGACGTTGCCGGGGTGGCCGGTGCGGCGGCGGCGATCAAGATCAGCACCGAGGCGCTGGCGGCCGAGTCGCGGCGGCTGCGTGACCTCCGGGAGAAGTTGATCACCGGTGCTCTGGCGATCGACGGCACCGTGCTGAACGGTGTCGGCGACCCGGCCGCCAGCCTGCCGGGGATCGCCAACGTCGGGTTCGCCGGCTGCCAGGCCGACGACCTGCTGATGTTGCTGGACCAGGCCGGCATCGACTGCTCCACCGGATCGGCCTGCACCGCCGGCGTGTCCCAACCCAGCCACGTACTGGAGGCGATGGGCCGGACCCGGCAGCAGGCCGGGTCGGCGTTGCGGTTCTCCCTCGGCCACACCACGACCGCGTCCGACATCGACCGACTGCTGGCCGCCCTGCCGGCCACGGTCGAGCGGGCCCGTCGGGTGTTGCGATAACGAGCGCGGCTCAGCCTGAAACACCGATCCAGACTCAGCGACGTAGCAGGGGATCGAACCCCTTGTCGATCAACAACTCGGCGATCAGTGCGTTGCCGCTGTTCGAGGGATGCGTGTAGTCGTCGGCCAACAAGGAGCCGGGCGATTCGGTGCCCTGAGGGCCGTTGAACGCGTGGTAGACATCGACGCAGGTGAAACCGTGCTGCTCCGCGGATCGGCAGATCATCCTGTTCCAGGCGTCATGAACCCAAATCGTCTGCCGCTGCTGGCTGCCGGTCAGATGTGCAGCTTTGAGGCCGATCCAGTCGTTGTACTTGTTGATCGTGAGCAGCACGGTCGACCGACCTGCCCGCCACGCGGCGATCGTGCCGTAGAGCTTGTCGAACTGGCGGCGGTAGCGGTCGGCGGACGTGGCCGCGCACGCATGCGTCACCTTCGACCAGTCCTCGAGGGTCGAGGTGGTCTCGTTGAAGGGAGTTCCGCACGGGGTGTCCTCGTTGAGGACGTTGCTGTTGTGGGCGATTCCGACAACGATGGCGTCCGCGTTCGTCAAATCCGGTTTGTAGACCGGCAGCTCCGCCATCAGTCCGGGCAGCGTGAGGCCGGTGTGTTCGGACAGGTTGTTCGTCTCGACCGGGCGTTGCGTCGCATGCTCCAGTGCTGTGGCGTAGCGCTCGACGAAGCCGGTGCAACCGGGGCAATCCAACGCGGCGTTGAACGGGATGGAGTCGCCGATCGCCACCAGCTTCAGTGCCGGTCGGCCGGTCGCACTCGGTCCTGGCGAGGGCGCCGGAGCCGCGGTCGGCTCATGATCACTCGCTGGGTGATCACCGGGGCCGGCGCAACCCGCGAGCATGAGCAAGCCGGCGAGTGCCGAGAGCAGCGTCCTCAGCACCGGTCGCTGCCGGCTGGGCCGATTCGGCCCATCGGGGACCAGCTGTCCTTGTCGGCGATATCGCATCGCGGATTCCTCCCGGCTCACTACCGCTCGCGCCATCCTCGGGCACGGGCGGTCGGTCAGATTCCTCTCAGTTTGATCCGCAGGGAACTGTTCGTGATGGGCGGTTTGACCAGATGGCGCGGCGAACAGACCAATATCGGGACCCACGTCCTGCGTCACTATTGCCGTGGACCGGAGTGCGATTCGGTGCGGACCAGGACCGTCAGACACCCGGCCGCGGTGCAGCCGATCCCGGCCGCGGCGAGCAGGACGGTGGTGTCGAGGGTGGTGGCGACGGCCGCCGTGACAGCCGCGCCGACGGTCGTCGCGCCGTTGCCGAGCCACAGGATGACTGCAGTTGCGCTGCCGCGGTGGCGGTCGGGCAGTGTCGTCTGCTGGTAGGTGTCGGTCAGCACCTCGTACACACTCCAGGCCGCCGCGTTGAGAGCGCGGCCGCCGATGAGCACGGTGATCACCACGACGTGGCCGGGAACCACGACGCTCAGCGGAAGGACCGCGATGCCGAGGCCGCGGAGGATCGCGGCGGTCCTGATCGTTGCGTCGAGGCCGGCAAAAGCGCGCAGCCTGTTCGCAATCGTCGCGCCGAGCATCCCGCCCAGGCTTCCGATCGAGAAGATCAGGCCAATGGTGCCGGCGCCGATGCCGAGCGTGTTCCGGAAGAAGACGATGACGATTGCGAAGCCGACCTCGAAGAAGAACAGGTAGCCGGTCTCGGCGAGTGCGAGCCGGCGCAGCGGCTTGATCCGGTACACGCAGCGGAAGCCGTCGACGATGCCGCGCCACCATCCGGCCGGCGTTCGTTGTTGATCATGGTCGGCAGTTGTTGATCTTGACTGTGCCGATCGGATCGTTGCGGTGGCGATTCCGGCGACGGCCGCGGCGACAACCTGGACGAGGACTGCCCAGACGGCGCCCAGCAGTTGGATCAGGTAGCCGGCCAGCGCGGGTCCGACGGAGCGTGCGACGGCATCGGTGCCGCCCATCCTCCCGTTGGCCGATCCGAGTTCGGACGCCGGCACGATGGTCGGTAGGAACGCCCGATAGGCCACCGCGAACACGACACCCAGGACGCCGACCGCGACAGAAACCAACCACAGTTGAGAGATCGTCAGCACGCCGGCGAGATAGCAGACCGGGATACTCAACCACAACAGGGTCCGGCCGAGGTGGGCCACAACCAGAAGTTGTCTGCGGTCCACGCAGTCGGCGACCGCGCCGATCACTGGTGCGATCAGCCAGGGGAGACTGGACAGGGTTCCGAGCAACGCCACGTGCGATGCGTCGGCGTGCAGTACGTCGACGGCGAGCAGCGGCACCGTGATCGCACCGGTCTGCAGTCCGACCAAGGAGGTCGATTGGGCCAGCCACAGCCGGTTGAAGTTGCGCCGGGCAGAACCGGCGGGCGTACCGGATGATCTGATCATGGGCAGACGTCTCCTGAGACGCCCACCTCAATCCCTGAACATGAGTTGCTCTGCAGTTGTCTGTTGAACGCTATACCGGCCGATCTCGTCTGCCAACCACCGATCAACACGGCAATCCGGGCGGTATCAGCGTTCGCTTTGGACACGAGCCGCATTGACGGCGAGAATGGGGAGCTGTGGTCGGATCGGGCGCGGTTCGACGAACGTGTGTACGTGACAGGGGAGTGGGAGCTCAGATGAAGGTGCTGGCTGCGATGTCCGGCGGGGTGGACTCGGCCGTTGCCGCTGCCCGCGCGGTCGAGGCCGGGCACGACGTCACCGGCGTACACCTGGCGTTGTCGAAGAATCCGCTTTCGTTCCGCAGCGGCGCCCGCGGCTGCTGTTCCAAGGAGGACGCGCACGATGCGCGGCGGGCCGCCGACGTGCTGGGCATCCCGTTCTACGTCTGGGATCTCTCCGACCGCTTCATCGAGGACGTGGTGGACGACTTCGTCGCCGAGTACGCCGCCGGCCGGACCCCGAACCCGTGCGTCCGGTGCAACGAGAAGATCAAGTTCGCCGCGGTGCTGGAGCGTGGCATCGCCCTCGGCTTCGACGCCGTCTGCACCGGCCACTACGCCCAGCTGACCCGAGATGATCACGGGGTCGCGCTGCATCGCTCCGCCGACCAGGGCAAGGATCAGTCGTACGTGCTGGGGGTGCTCGACCAGGCCCAGCTGCAGCGTTCCTACTTCCCGCTCGGCGGATCGCAGAAGAGCGAGGTCCGCGCCGAGGCCGAGCGCCGGGGGCTGGCGGTGGCCGACAAACCGGACAGCCACGACATCTGCTTCATCGCCGACGGGGACACCGCCGGTTTCCTGGACCAACGGCTGGGCAGCAAGCCAGGCAGCATCGTCGACCGTGACGGGCAACCGGTGGGCGAGCACGACGGCGCCCATCACTTCACCATCGGCCAGCGCAAGGGCCTGCGGATCGGCACCCCGGCCGACGACGGCAAGCCGCGCTACGTGCTCGACATCTCGCCGGTGAACAACACCGTCACCGTCGGCCCGCGCGACGCGCTGGACGTCCGTACGATCGAGGCGATCCGGCCGACCTGGACCCAGCAGGCTGTTGCCGGCCGCTGGCCGGCACAGATCCAGGTGCGCGCTCATGGGGACCCGGTGCCCGGCACCGTACGGGTCGACGGCGACGCCGTTCTGGTCGAACTGGACGAGCCGCTGACCGGCGTCGCGCCCGGCCAGGCCGTCGTCTACTACGACCACGATCGCGTCATCGGCAGCGCGACCATCTCCGCAGCCCGGGTCTGAGCCGACACCCGTGGCCGACGACTTCGCACCCATCCGCAGCACCGGCATCGGCTCCTTCCCCGGCGTCGATCTGGCCGAGGCACTCAAGATCAATTTCGCCGAATGCCCCGAGCTGCCGTACCTGCCCGAGCTGCCCGCCCGTGGTGTCGCGTCCGGCATGATCGGCCGCGGCATCGCCGCCCTCTCCGGATTGTCCGCCGACCTGCAACCGGCCGGCTGGCGGCTGACCGACGCACCGGGCCGTGATCAACTTCGGGCCAGAGCGACGCTTCGTGATGATCTTGATCAGCTCGAGGAGGCGGTGCAGGACTACACCGGCCCGTTCAAGATCGCGATCTGCGGGCCGTGGACACTGGCGGCCTCGGTGGAGCGCCCACGCGGCGACCGCGCCCTGGCAGATCACGGCGCCCGCCGCGACCTCGGCCAGTCGCTGGCCGAGGGGATCGGTCAGCTCGTCGTTGATCTTGGTCGACGGCTGCCCCAGCTGGAGTTGATCATCCAGCTGGACGAGCCGCTGCTGCCGACGGTGCTGGCCGGCGAGGTGCCCACTGCCAGCGGGTTTTCCCGTCACCGCAAGGTTGATCTGCCCGAGTTGAGCGAACGACTGACCGACGTCGTCGACTCGATCATGGGCACCCTCCCGGGGCTGGCCGCTGAACCTGTCGAAGGGCCGGATCTTCCACCGGTCGGTTCAGGACTGCCGCGGACCTGGTTGCACTGTTGCGCGCCGGGCGTCCCGGTGAAGTTGATCAAGGACGCCGGCTTCGGCGCGGTTGCCCTCGATCTTGATCAACTCGGCACCAGGGACTGGGACCTGATCGGTCAGGCGATGACCGACGGGCTCTGGTTCGGCGCCGGCGGGCTGTCCACCGCGACCGGCGATTCCACCGGGCGACAGTGGTCGCCCGACCAGATCGCGCAACGGGTTCTCCGCGCCACCCGGACCCTCGGGCTCGAACCCGACGTGGCCGGCCGGATGATCATCACTCCGGCCTGCGGCCTGGCCCGCTTCGATCAGCGGTCCGCGGTGACCGCGCTCCGGGCGGTCCGCAAGGCCGCCGACATCGTCACCGATCAGCTCGCCGACTGATCAGCCCGCCGATTGTCGGCGCATCGAGACCTTCGTCACGGCGCGGGTTCGAAGGCGACCTCGCCGGTGGCCACGTCGGCCGACACCAACCTGACCCGAAGCTGATCGCCGGGATTCCCGGCGCCGTTGAGATTCGCCACCACCACCGGGTCCGTCAGCTGGATCCGGCGGCGTTCGTCCTTGCGGAACAGCACGACTGCCTCGAAGATCTCGTCGGCCCGGTCCGTCAGCAGTGCTGCCTCGACCCGATTCAGCGCGGCCGCATCCAGTCGGGACGCAAGATCATCTGTACCGGACATGATCTGGGGCAACGTCGGCAGTGCCTCCCGGACCCATTCCGGCACCGGGCGATCATGCACCAGCGCATCGCAGACGATCAGTCCGAAACGATCGACCAGCCGGCGGATCGGCGCCGTCACGTGCGCGTACGGTGCCGCGATCGCGGCCTGTTCCTGTTGCACCGGTGGCTCGCCGTCGAAGGCGCTGTAACCGGCACCGCGGAAGAGCGACGTCGCCGCCTGCAACACCGCCAGTGCCCGCGGCTCGGATCGGTCCAGTTCCCGCAGATAGTCGCCGTACGCGACCCCCTCGCGCCAGTCCAGGCCGAGCGCCCGGGTCTGCCGGCGGAATTCCTCGATCGCCGACGGTTCGGCCGGCGGCATCGTCCGCAGGATGCCGACCCCGCCGTCGAGCATGATCCGAGCCGCTGCCATCCCGGTCATCAACGACAACTGCGCGTTCGCGTCCTCGATCGGCAACGGCGTACGGCGCTCGATCACGTACCCGCGTTCGGTGAGCACGATCTCGCCGTTGGGGAAGTTCAGGCTCGCCCCGCCGCGCGCGGACTCCTGGCGCTGCCGGCCGTCGCCGAACTCGAGCAGCAGCCGCAGTGACTCCGGCGGGTCGGATCCGTCGGCGGCGCGCTGGGCATCCTGATAGTTCCATTGCCGCCGGGACCGGACGATCGCGCGGTCGAGACCGACGTCGACGACCTGATCATCCGAATCCAGCCGGAACCGCCAGACGTAGGCGAGCCGATCCTGTCCGGGCAGCAACGATGCCGCGCCCTCCGACAGCACGGTCGGATGCAGCGGGGCCCGATCATCCGGGGCGTAGAGCGTCTGCCCGCGCCGACGAGCCTCTTGGTCAATGGCCCGGTCGGGTCGGACGAACCAGCCGACGTCGGCGATCGCGTAGCGCACCAGCAGCCCGCCGGCGTCCCGCGTCAGGTGCAACGCTTGGTCGAGGTCGGTCGAACCGGCCGGATCGATGGTGCGGAACTCGATCTCACGCAGGTCGATCGCGTCGGCATCCAGACCGAACGATGCCGCCTCGGTGGCCTCGCTCTGCACCTCGGCCGGAAACCCGTCGGGGATCTGTAGCTGTCGACGCAGTTCGGCCAGGGCAGCAGCGAGCTCGGACTGGGCGGCCGACCTGGCCAATCGCGGGCTGCGCTGAGGCATGGGGGTGAGCATACGGAGTCACGGCCCGGCCCGATGGACCGAGCAGATCCGTACGAGGTCAGCGATAGGCATGGGCCTGCAGTTCGAACAGCTCGGCGTAGCGTCCGCCGGCCGCGAGCAGCACCTCGTGCGATCCGACCTCGAGGATCCCGCCGTCGGCCACCACCACGATCAGGTCGGCCATCCGTACGGTCGAGAACCGATGCGAGACCAGCACCGTGACGGCTCCGGTCTCTGCCGCCAGTTGCTTGGCCGTTCGGGCGTACTGCTCGTAGATCGCCTGCTCGGCCTCAGGGTCGAGCGCCGCGGTCGGTTCGTCCAGCATCATCAGCAACGGTCTGGTCCGCATGAACGCGCGGGCCAACGCCAATCGCTGCCACTGACCACCGGACAACGCGACCCCGCCGTCGAACCGGATCCCGAGCTGGGTCTCCAACCGCTGCGGCAGCTCGTCGACCACGTCCTCGGCGTGGCCGGCGGCGACGGCCCGGTCGAGCAGTTCCTGGTCCGCGGCATGGTCGAGATCGCCGACGCCGACCGACTCGGCAGCCATGAACTCCAGCCGGGAGAAGTCCTGGAAGCCGGCCGAGATCCGATCCCGCCAGGCCGACGGATCGAGGTCGGTCAGCGGCGTCCCGTCGATGGTGATCCGGCCCGAGGTCGGGTCGTACAGCCGGGCCAACAACTTGACCAGGGTGGACTTGCCGGCCCCGTTGTCGCCGACCAGGGCAACGGTGCTGCCCGCCGGCAGCAGCAGGTCGACCTGCCGCAGCGCCAGGTCACCGCGGTCGGTTCCCGCGTCCGTTGCAGCGGGGATCTGCGACAGGTCGGCCGAGATCGACGGATAGCGGAACCCGACGCCCTCCAGCGCGATGCCGCGGCGCAGCATCGGCGGCGGCTCGCCGACGCTCTCCTGCCAGTCGTGATCATCGGCCCACCGACGCAGCCAGGCGTAGCGATCGAAGGTCTGGAAGGACGTCAGCACCATCGTGACGTTGCTGGTGATCGCCGACGCCGTGGTGTTGATCTGCGGACCGATCAACAGCAGCAGGGTGAGGTCGCCGAGCGAGGAGGATCCGTCGCGGACCCGGCCGAACACCCAGAACACGGCCAGCGCATAGCCGATCCCGTAGATCACCCAGCCGATCGCCGTCAGCCGCGCGAACCGGACGGTCACCCCGTAGTAGGGCTCGTGCCGGCTGGCGTGCGCATGATGCGCGATCTTCAACAGCGGGCGGCTCAGCCCGAAGCTGCGGACTTCGATCGCGCCGGCGGGATCGGTGAGCAGGTCGATGATCTTGGTCGCCAACCGCCGATAGCGCTCGTTGCGACGCCACAACGTGTTGCGCCGCTGCATCGCCACGGCCTGGATGGCCGCGGTGCCGATGGCCAGCACCAGCAGCAGGATCAACACCGGCGACACCGACCACAGCATCGCGATCACGGTGATCGAACTGGTGACCGCGCCGATCACCGACAGCAGCCGGAAGATCCCGCCCAGCTGATAGGCGTCCCGTTCGATCAGGGCGACCCGATCGGCCAGCTCGGGGTGCTCGTGATGAGCGATCGAGGGAATGCCGGAGGTGAGCCGGATCAGGTCGTCGCGGACGTGCCGGAGCACCCGTTCGTCCAGTGTGTCGCCGAGCGGGCCGGCGATGCTGCCGGACACCGCACTGAGCAGCAGCGACCCACCGAGCAAGGCGATCCCGAGCGGCAGTGAGCCGTGGCCGCTCGCCCCGTCGACGGCCAACTTGATGCCCAGCACGGTCAGCGGGCTGAGCACCGAGGAGATGATGGTGGTCGCGCTCATCAGCAGGGTCAACCCGGGCGCCGCCCGGAACGCCGTGCTGAACCACAGCCACAACGTACGCAGCAATCTCATCGGCTGCTCACCTCCTGCTGGTCGACCGCGGCCAGATAGCGACTGGCCTGCAGGGTGAACAGGGTGCGGTAGCGGCCGCCCGGAATCGTCATCAGCTCCTGATGGCTGCCACGTTCGACGATCCGGCCACGCTCCAGCACGCAGATGATCGGCACCGGCCGGACCACCGAGAACCGGTGCGAGATGATCAAGGAGGTGAGTCGTCGGGTGATGTCCAGATAGCTGTCCACCAGTCGCGCCTCGGACTCGACGTCCAACGCCGCGGCGGGTTCGTCCAAGATCAACAAGCGGGCGCCGCTGTCCACCGCGCGCAGCGCGCGGGCCAGCCCGATCCGCTGCCATTCGCCGCCGGACAGATCACGACCTCCGGGCAGCGACTTGTCCAACGGCGTCGCCCAGCCGTCCGGCAGCTTCGCGATCAGATCGTCGATGCCGGCCCGGGTCGCGATCTGCTCCAGTTCTGCGGTGATGTCCGGTGATGGGCCGTCGATGCGTCCGGACCAGGCGCGCCCGGACCCCAACTCCACGTTGTCGCCGGCCCGCAGCGGCAACCGAAGGAAGTCCTGGGTGATCGGTGCGATCCGCCGCTGCCAGGCCGCCCGTTGCTGCTCGTCGAACCCGGCCAGATCCTGACCGTCGATCAGGATCCGGCCACGGCTGGGCAGGTAGCCGCCGGTCAGCAGTTTGACCAGCGTCGACTTGCCGGCGCCGTTCACCCCGACCAGCGCAGTGGCCGCGCCGGCCGGCAGTTCCAGGCTGAAGTCCTTCAAGATCATCTTGTTACTGGTCGGATAGCCGAAGCTGACCTCGTCGAAGACGATCTGGGGTGCCGCTTCGGCGGGCGTCGCGACGGCCGGCTCGGCTGCAGACGGACTTCGCTCGGCGAGTCGGGCTCTGCTGCTCACCGCGGAGGAGAGCTCCGGGGCGGCCCGGTCGAACTGGTCGGCCGGCGCGAGCCGGTTCAGCCACTGCAACGGCGAGATGCCGCGCTGCAGTTGGGCGAACATCCACGCGTCCGAGTTGGCCATCGTCAGCACCACCGGCAGCGCGGTGGCGAACGCGGTCAGGCTCAGCGTGCCGGACTGAGCCCGCCAACCGGCGTACGCGGCAACGACAACTGCGACGCCGACCCGTACCGCGGACAACGCCACCAATGAGCGAGCCTTGCGCCGGCGCATGGCCCAATACGGCCGGTAGGCGGTGGTGCTGAAGTCCCAGGCCCGGCGGCGCAGATAATCCGACAACCCGAAGATCCG
Source organism: Microlunatus elymi (assembly GCF_007362775.1). NCBI lineage: Bacteria > Bacillati > Actinomycetota > Actinomycetes > Propionibacteriales > Propionibacteriaceae > Microlunatus > Microlunatus elymi. The sequence goes on along the minus strand of NZ_CP041692.1, from coordinate 3,268,313 downwards.
GATCTCCTTGGCCGCCTTCCCCATGCCCTGCTCGAAGGCGTACTGCGCATGCTTCTGCGCATCGGTCTGTCCGGTGAAGACGTCGAACTGAGCCAGGATCGAGCGCCGGGTGACCTCGGCGGCCACCGCGTACGTCGCCAGCAGCGGCAACGGCGCCCACCAGGCCAACATCACCGCCAGGGTGATCGCCGAACCGATCAGCGCCGGCAGCTGCGAGATCGCCGGGCCGAGCAACAGCCGGGTCGCCATCCGGATCTCCCACAGTCGCGGCCTGATCTGCTGCAGTCGGCTGGCGACATCGGGATGATCAACACTGCTCAGCTCCGGATGCCGGGACAGTGCCCAACCGATCCGCAGATCAGAGTCCTGCTCCAGCCGGCCCTCGGTCAGCGCGGCGCTGGAGTTGCCGACCAGGTTGATCAGATTGCCGGCCAGCAGCGCCACCAGCAGGATCGCGAGCAGCAGCAGGTAGCCGGGATGAGGCCCGCCGCGCACCGCATCCGGAGCTCCGCCGACCGCACGGCCAACCAAGATCGGCACCAGCACTGCCAGCATCGCGGCCACGATCGAGGCGACGGAACTCGCCAGCACCGCACCCGGGCTGACCCGAAAGGCATTCCGGACCAGGGCGATCACAGTAGCCATCACTCCTAACGCTTCGTCGCGAAAGGTCGACCCAACCCCACCGATCGGCCCTGCGGAAACAGCTGCCCGAGTCCGCTCGCGAGAGCCTAGGGGTAGCCACCGACAATCGCCGCCCAATATCGGTCCGGAACGCAATGTCAGCCACGAATGAAATGTCAGCCACGAATGAAATGTCAGGGGGTCTCGGTAGATTCGGCGTCGTGAGCGAGAGCGATGAGATTCCGACCGAGTCGACCGCGACAGTTGCCGAGCCGACCGCAGAGTCGCGGCAGCAGCATGCGGAGCTGAGCGAGCAACTCGACGAGGCGCGCTGGCGCTACTACATCCTTGATCAGCCGACCATCTCCGACGCCGAGTTCGACCGGTTGATGCGGCAGTTGCAGGAGTTGGAGGAGCAGTTCCCGACCCTGCGCACACCCGACTCGCCGACGCAGAAGGTCGGTCCGCCGCCGGCGTCCAGTTTCGCTCCGGTGGAGCATCTGCAGCGATTGCTCAGCCTGGACAACGCCTTCAGCCGCGAAGAGCTGGACCGCTGGTCGCAACGAGCGGTCCGCGAGCTCGGCCAGCAGCAGATCGACCGCTCCGGTTACCTGTGCGAGTTGAAGATCGACGGTCTGGCCATCGACCTGGTCTACCAGCAGGGCAAGTTGATCAAGGGCGCCACCCGCGGCGACGGCCGGGTCGGCGAGGACGTCACCGACAACATCCGCACCATCACGGCGATCCCGCAGCGGCTGGCTGGTGATGATCAACCGAGCCTGCTGGAGGTGCGCGGCGAGGTCTTTCTCTCGGTCGAGGACTTCACCAAACTGAACGAGTCGCTGGTCGCCGACGGCAAACCCCCGTTCGCCAATCCGCGCAACTCGGCGGCCGGTTCACTGCGGCAGAAGGATCCCCGGATCACCGCCAGCCGCAATCTCGGGTTCATCGCGCACGGCATCGGCGCGGTCGACGGCTTCCGCGCCGACCGGCTGTCACAGATGTACGAGGCGCTGTCCGGCTGGGGGTTGCCGGTCAGCAGCCACACCAAGCTCTGCACGACCCTGGACGAGGTCCAGTCCTACATCGGCTACTACGGCGAGCATCGGCACTCGGTCGAGCACGAGCTGGACGGCGTGGTGATCAAGCTCGACGAGCTCGCGGTCCAAGATCAACTCGGCTCCACCTCGCGGGCGCCGCGTTGGGCGATCGCCTACAAATATCCGCCCGAGGAGGTCAACACCAAGCTGCTGGACATCAAGGTCAACGTCGGCCGAACCGGCCGGGTCACTCCGTACGGGGTGATGGAGCCGGTGCTGGTGGCCGGTTCCACCGTCGGGTTCGCCACCCTGCACAACGCCAGTGAGGTCAAACGCAAGGCCGTGCTGATCGGCGACACCGTGGTGCTGCGCAAGGCCGGCGACGTGATCCCGGAGATCGTCGGCCCGGTTGTTGATCTTCGTGACGGCACTGAGCGCGAGTTCGTGATGCCGACGCACTGCCCGGACTGCGGCACCGAGCTGCGTCCGGAGCAGGAGGGCGACGCGGACATCCGTTGCCCCAACGCCCGGCACTGCCCGGCACAGCTGCGGGAGCGCCTCTACCACCTGGCCGGACGTTCCGCACTGGACATCGAGATGCTCGGCGAGCAGGCCGCGCATGCGCTGCTGGACAACGGATTGATCGCCGACGAGGGCGACCTTTTCGATCTTGATGCCGACAAGCTTGCCCACGCCGACCTGTTCCGGACCAAGGACGGCCGGCTGTCGGCCAACGCGACCAAGCTGCTGGAGAATCTCGAGGAGGCCAAGCGCCGTCCGCTGGAGCGATTCCTGGTCGCGCTGTCGATCCGCCACCTCGGACCGGGGGTGGCGCCCGACCTCGCGCAGGCGTTCGGCGACATCGACAAGATCGCCGCCGCGACCACCGACGAGCTGACCGAGGTGGACGGTATCGGTCCGACCCTGGCGCAGGCGATCGTGGACTGGTTCGCCGTCGACTGGCACCGCGACATCGTGGCCAAGTGGCAGACCGCCGGCGCCGAGTTGAAGGCAGAGGAACGCGAACTGGGGGAGCAGACACTGGCCGGGCTGACCTTCGTGGTCACCGGGTCCTTGTCCGGTTACACCCGCGACAGCGCGGCCGAGGCGATCACCAGCCGCGGTGGCAAGGTGTCCGGATCGGTGTCCAAGAAGACGACGTACGTGGTGGTGGGCGAGTCCCCCGGATCCAAGTACGACAAGGCGGTCAGCCTGAAAGTGCCCATCCTGGACGCCGAGGGCTTCGAGGTGCTGCTGCACGCCGGTCCCGACGCAGCCGCGGAAGTGGCCAGGACCGGCGAGCAGTGATCGTGGTGGATCAGAACGACGTCCGCTGCAGGCTGCGGTCGTCGTCGGTGATCATCTTGGCGTCGTAGGCGCCGGACCGCAGCCGATCCAGCCAGGGCTTGCTGTCGGTGCGGTGGTCCACCTCGGCCACCACGAGGGCCGGCCCGGGATGGTCGGTGATTCGCACCGGCGTGACATTGCCGGGTCCGAAGATGGCGGTGTTCCCGGCCAGGGTGGAGGCCATGCTGATCCAGCAGCCGTTCACTCCGGCGTAGACGGCGAGGTTGCGATAGAACGGCGTCGGGTGCGGCGCCGGGGTCTCCTGGCCGGAGGTGGAGAAGATGATCAACGCGCAACCGGCGGCTTCGTAGTCGGTGAAGCTCTTCGGATGCACCGCCTCGATGCCGAGGGCACAACCGATCCGCAGCCCGTCGATCTCGAACGTGACCGGCTCGGTGCCCGGCGTGTACATGAAGTCGATCTTGGTCTGCGACCCGAACCGTTCGTCGTAACGGGTGTGCACCCGACCATGATCATCGATCACGTACAGGCTGTTGTGGGGTCGGTGACCGGCCGACAACCGGTGGGCCGCCGGCAGCGCGACCCAGATGCCCAGCCGGCCGGCCAACCGCGCCGTGGCATCGAGTTCGGCGGCGTAGGTGTCCCAGTCGACGACCGACCAGTCGGCCGGGCCGACCCGATCGGGCCGTGAGGACAACACGCGTTTGTGGGGAAAACACAGCGCGCCCTCGGGAAATTGCACCAGCCGGGCGCCGGCGTTGCGCGCCCGAGTGATCAACTCTCGAACCTCGGCGCCGCTGGCACGCAGCAGGTCCGGATCTCGAGGATCCTCGCGTTGCCGGGTCTGCGCGACCGCCAGTCGCAGGGACGGTGATTGCGACGGGTGCTGCTCGGACAGGTATTGCTCCGACATGGCATCTCCTGATGCTCGACGGAAGTGCCGCAGGGCAGCGGTGTAGGACTCGCCGGTCTTGGCCGACCGGGCTCGTACCCGTTGTTTGAACTTCTTTCCCGCTGTCATCTGGCCTTCCACGCCTCGACCGGGTCCCCCAGCAACACACCGGTCCGAAGCAGAGACCAAGGACAGCGGCCCGAGATATGGGGATCCCTTTGCCTCCAAGGAAAGTCGACCCGCGCTGGGGCAGGTCACGGAGGTTGGGCGTGGGCCACGCCGATGGGCAAGAACGATAGCCGAGGTCACTGACATCGTCGACGACGGCGTCCGGCGTGGCGCGATCAACGCACGCTTTCGGCCCTCGTCTAGAGTTGCCGGGTGTCCAGTCCCGGCAGCGAACTCCAGCCCGGCCAGCCGTCCGCCCAGCAGTGGGCGCCGCCGCAGGGTGAGCCGACGACGCCCGCGCCGCTGGGCTTCGATCAGCCGAAGAAGCCGGGCCCGTGGAAGCGGTTCAAGAACCGCACCTTCTCCAACCTGAACCTGAACGGCAGGACTCCGCCGCGGGTGCAGCCGCAGATCGGGGAGTGGGGGCCGGAGAAGGTGCCCACCACCAAGCAGAAGAAGCGGATGCGGATCTACGTCGGGATCGCGCTGCCGGTGGTGATGCTGGCGATCTTCCTGCTCGGTTGGTACGTCTACTACATGATGACCGGCTGCTACGGCTTCGGCCTGGGCTGCCCTACGCAGTAGAACCCACCCGAGTTGTCAGCGTCAGGAAGCGCCATAACGCCTTCTCACGCTGACAAGTCGGGGGTTATGAGGCGAGTCGAGCCAGGTGCCGCAGCCGGGCGATCTCCGAGTCCAGATAGCTGGGGCCGCCGAGCCGACCGATCACGATCGCGTGGTCGTCGCCCAGCGGGCTGATCACTACGACCGAGTCGTCGTAGCCCGGCAGCCACTCGCCGTCCAGGCTCAGTCGGTGCGTCTCGTCGAACGGCGCCAGTCGCTCCAACTGGTCGGAGTTCAGGTCCGGTGCCATCGGGGTGCTGTAGGTGGCGTTGGCCGCGCCGTCGGAGCCGACCTCGACCAGCACCGCCCACTGCGAGCGGAACACCGCCGGCGCCGAGGACACCAGCGTCTCCGCGGCATGGTCCGGGTCGTTGGTCATTCGCTCCAGGGCCTCCAGATCCGACAGCAGCCCGCCGCCCTCCGGATAGCGGGAGATCCACTCCACGGTGACCCCGTCCAGGCCCTGGCAGGAGCTGATCAGAGCGTCGGGCAGTCGGTCCGGCGGCAGTCCGACGACGAAGTCGTCGATCGCCAGGCCGTCGTGCTTCTCCACGATTTCCACCGCGAGGATGTCGGCGCCGACGGCGCCCATCGTCGACGCGACGGCGCCGAGCGAACCCGGTACGTCCGGCAGTGACACCCGCATCAGAAACACGAAAACATCCTCTCGCAGACCTGCTCGATCGAGCCACCCGAAACATGTTCCGGGTCTGTGAACGTTATCGGTCGTCGCTCAGCACGGCTTCCGGTGTCCAGCGGGCGGGCGCCGTAGGCTCGGTCTCGTGCCACGCTTCTCCGGGTTCCGTGCCGTCCGGTACGCAGCCGAGCCGTACGACACCGATCCGTACGAGTTGCTGATCGCTCCGCCGTACGACGTGCTGTCCGAAGCCCAGGCTGCCGGCTATCGCGAGCGGCATCCGCACAACATCACCCACCTCGATCTGCCGGTCGGGCCGGACCGCTACACCCGTGCCGGTGAGCTGTATCGCCGTTGGCTCGCCGACGGTGTGCTGGTCGCCGACGAGGTGCCGACGTTGACCATCTATCGGCTCCGGTTCCGGGACGCGACCGGATCGCTGCGCTCCATCGCCGGGGTGGTGGGTGGTCTCGAGGTCGTGGACGAGGGGACCGCCCCGGACTCGAAAGGCGGCGTCCTCCCGCACGAGCGCACCACGCCGAAGGCGTCCACCGACCGGCTGGACCTGACCCGGGCGACGCAGGCCAATCTGTCGCCGGTGTGGGGGCTGTCGCTGTCCAGTGGCCTGACCGAGTTGCTGGTCGAACCGGCCGAGCCGATTGCCGCCGTTCATGATCACGACGAATTCCCGGACGGGGTCGAACATGTGATCGAGCGGATCACCGACCCGGAACGGATCGCCGCGATCGCCGCGATCATCGCCGCCGACGATGTGCTGATCGCCGACGGTCACCACCGCTACGGCGTCGCGCGCACCTACCGCGACGAGGTACGCAGCCGCACCGGCCGGCGCGACACCGCGGCCGAGGCGACGTTGGCCTTCGTCAGCGAACTGGTCGAAGATCAACTCAGCGTGGCCGCGATCCATCGGCTCTACCGGGGCGTCGACCTTGATCAACTTCGTACGGCGTTGGCACGGTGCTTCGAACTGGTGCCGATCGGACGGCCCGATCAGGACACGCTGTCGCGGATGGAGGCGGACGGATTCCTGACCTTGATCACCCCTGACGGGGCGTATGCACTGACGCCGCGGCCGGGCGCGTTCGACGGGATGCGCCGACTGGACGGGCTGTGGCTGGAGCACACCTTCGCCGACGTCGACGCCGAGGTTTCCTATCAGCACGGGGTGGACGAGGTGCTGTCCGCCGTCGAATCCGGGGCCGCCGCCGCGGGCATCCTGATCCGGCCGGTGAGCGTGGCAGAGATCGAACGGACCGCGCGCGAGGGGCTGCTGATGCCGCCGAAATCGACCTTCTTCACCCCGAAACTGAAGACCGGCTTCGTGATCCGCGACCTCACCGACTGATCGGCAACCAGAAGATCCGCTCCTGGCCGTAGTCGGTGAATCCGACCCGCTGGAGAATCGGCGCCGAGGTGTCGACCCGCCCCTTGACCAGAGCCAGGCCGGCACCTGCCCGACGGGCCAGGCGCATCCGGAGTCCGAGCACGGCCCGGTAGGCGCCGTGGCCGCGGGCCGATTCGATCGTCGCGGCACCCCACAGCCGGCCGACGCCGTCCACCACGGTGCAGCCGCCGGAGGCGACCGGCTCACCGTCCAGATAGGCCACCACCCGGATGTCCGCACCGTCGGTCTCCGCATACACCTGCTCCTGCAGTCGCTCCTCGGAGATGGGCTGGTGATTCCAGACCGCGACGTTCACCGCGTCGGCGTCGAGATACTGCTGCCGGGTTTCGACCCGCTCGACGCTGATTCCCGGCATCGGCCCCAGATCGGGCAACTCGTCGGTCAGTCGGACGGCGAGCACGTCGACGGTGTCCTCGTGAACGGCGCCGCGGGCCAGCAACTCGGCGTCCAGGGTCGCGGGCCGGGTCTCCTCGGTGATCCACCAGCCGAGTCTGTCCCGTCCCCAGGACAGTGCCTGCTCGACCGTCTCGTCGATGATCTCCGCGGCCGGCCGGTCGGAGTCCACACCGGAAACCTGGCAGCCGGCGCTCGTCCAGCTCGGATAGTCGATCAACCGGTAGTCGGCATCGACGTGCTGGCAGCCGTCCGGTAGCCACACCCAGGCCGCGGCAGCGCGGCGTACGGCATCGGCGGTCCATTCGCTCACCGGCCCAACCTATCCGCTGCGGGCCGGCCGATCCCGAGCCCTAGGATGGCCGTGCCCCATCGGTGAAACTGTGCAGGAGAGAGATCGTGGCGTTGAGCCCAGACGAGGTGGCCGCGCTCGGCCGGCTGGCCCGGATCGAGTTGACACCTGAAGAACTTGATCATCTGGCACCACAGCTGGATCAGATTCTCGAGCACGTCGCCCAGGTGAGCGAGGTCGCGGCCTCCGCCGTCGAGCCGACCTCTCATCCGCTGCCGTTGACGAACGTCTTCCGGCAGGACCAGGTCCGGCCGTCGCTGGCCGTCGAGGAGGCTCTCGAGGGCGCCCCGGTCGCCGAGGACGATCGTTTCCGAGTGCCGCGGATCCTGGGGGAGGAAGCATGATCAAGAACGAGTTGATCAAGAACACGGCCGCCGAGCTGGCGGCCAAGATCGCCCGCCAGGAGGTCACTGCGGTGGCGGTCACCGAGGCGCACCTGGAACGGATCGAAAGCGTCGACCCGGCCGTACACGCCTTCCTGCATGTGGATTCCGAGCGTGCGCTCGATCAGGCGGCCGCCGTCGACACCAAGATCAAGAAGGGCGAGCAGGTCGGTCCGCTGGCCGGCGTGCCGCTGGCGTTGAAGGACGTGCTGACCTATCAGGGTGCACCGACCACCTGCGGTTCGAAGATCTTGGAAGGCTGGCTGCCGCCGTACAACGCGACCGTCACCCAGCGGCTGATCGAGGCCGGCATCGTGATCTTGGGCAAGACCAACATGGACGAGTTCGCGATGGGCAGTTCGACCGAGAACTCCGCCTACGGGCCGACCCACAACCCGTGGGACCTGGACCGGATCCCGGGCGGCTCCGGCGGCGGCTCGTCGGCTTCGCTGGCCGCCTTCGAAGCCCCGCTGGCGATCGGCACCGACACCGGCGGCTCGATCCGGCAGCCGGCCGCGGTCACCGGAACCGTCGGCGTCAAGCCGACCTACGGCGGCACGTCGCGCTTCGGTGTGGTTGCGTTGGCCTCCAGCCTGGATCAGCCCGGCCCGTGCGCTCGTACGGTGCTGGACGCCGCCCTGCTGCACCAGGTGATCGCCGGCCACGACCGGATGGATTCGACCTCGATCGACGCACCGGTTCCCGATGTGGTCGGCGCCGCCCGCTCGGGTGATGTCGCCGGAATGAAGATCGGCGTGGTGAAGGAACTCGCCGGCGAGGGGTACGCGCCCGGTGTCGAACAGCGTTTCCGCGAGGCCGTTGATCAACTCGAGCAGCTGGGTGCCGAGGTCGTCCCCGTGTCCTGCCCGAACTTCCGCTACGCCATGCCGGCCTACTACTTGATCTTGCCCAGCGAGGCTTCGTCCAATCTGGCGAAGTTCGACGCGATGCGGTTCGGGCTTCGGGTCGGTGACGACGGCGTGGCCAGTGCCGAGGAAGTCATGAACAAGACCCGCGGGGCCGGCTTCGGCGCCGAAGTGAAGCGGCGGATCATGATCGGCACCTACGCCTTGTCCAGTGGGTATTACGACGCCTACTACGCATCTGCGCAGAAGGTCCGGACCTTGATCATCAACGACTTCAAGACCGCGTACGAGCAGGTCGACGTACTGGTCTCGCCGACGACTCCGACCACCGCGTTCAAGATCGGCGAGAAGGTGGACGACCCGTTGGCGATGTACCTGAACGACCTGTGCACCATCCCGTCCAACCTGGCCGGTAACGCCAGTGCGTCGTTCCCGGTCGGGCTGGCGCCCGAGGACGGACTGCCGGTGGGGCTGCAGGTGATCGCGCCGCCGCTGGCCGATGATCGTCTGTATCGGGTCGGCGCCGCGCTGGAGCGGGCGTTGACCGCGCAGTGGGGCGGCAACCTGCTCGACCGTGTGCCGGAGCTCGCAACGACGGAGGTGGCGGCCCGATGAGTGCCGAAGTGATCAACTACGACGACGCCCTGGCCAGCTACGACCCGGTCCTCGGGCTCGAGGTGCACGTCGAACTGAACACCGCGACCAAAATGTTCTGCGGTTGCACCAACGAGTTCGGTGGCGCACCGAACACCCACACCTGCCCGGTCTGCCTCGGTCTGCCGGGCTCGTTGCCGGTGGTGAACGAGAAGGCGGTCGAGGCCGCGATCCGGATCGGGCTGGCGCTGAACTGCTCGATCGCCGAATGGTGCCGGTTCGCCCGGAAGAACTACTTCTACCCGGACGTGCCGAAGAACTACCAGATCTCCCAGTACGACGAACCGATCGCCTTCGAAGGATGGACCGAGGTCGAGGTCGACGGCGAGACGTACCGGATCGAGATCGAGCGCGCGCACATGGAGGAGGACGCCGGCAAGTCCAAGCACGTCGGCGGTTCCACCGGCCGGCTGCAGGGTGCGGACCACTCGCTGATGGACTACAACCGGGCTGGGACGCCGCTGATCGAGATCGTCACGAAGCCGATCGAGGGCACCGGCGCCAAGGCTCCTCGGGTGGCGCGGGCCTATGTGGCGATGCTGCGCGATCTGGTGAAGGCGCTGGACGTGTCCGACGCGCGGATGGAGCAGGGATCGCTGCGCTGCGACGCCAACGTCAGCCTGCGGCCGATCGGCCAGCAGGAGTACGGGCTGCGGACCGAGACCAAGAACGTGAACTCGCTGCGCAGCGTCGAGCGGGCGCTGACGTACGAGATCACTCGGCAGGGCTCGATCCTGCAGTCCGGCGGTCGGGTGCATCAGGAGACCCGGCACTTCGACGAGCAGACCGGCACCACCAGCCCGGGCCGGAGCAAGGAACAGGCCGAGGACTACCGCTACTTCCCCGAGCCGGATCTGGTACCGGTGGCGCCGAGCCGGGAGTGGGTGGACGAGTTGCGGACGACGCTGCCCGAGCCGCCGGCCCAGCGGCGCAAGCGATTGACGGGTGAGTGGGGCTTCTCCGAGCTGGAGATGCGCGATGTGGTCAGCGCCGGTGCGCTCGATCTGATCGAGGCCACGGTCGCGGCCGGCTCTTCTGCTCAGCCCGCGCGCAAGTGGTGGATGGGCGAGTTGTCCCGGCACGCCAACGACACCGGTATCGAGCTGGAGGCGGTCGCGATCACGCCGGCTCAGGTCGCCGAGTTGCAGGGGCTGGTCGACGCGAGGACGATCAACGACAAGCTGGCCCGGCAGGTGATCGAGCACGTGCTGGCCGGTGAGGGCGGGCCGGCCGACGTGGTCAACGCCCGCGGGCTGGCCGTGGTCTCCGACGACGGTGCGCTGGGCGAGGCCGTGGACGCCGCGATCGCCGCCAACCCGGATGTCGCCGACAAGATCAAATCGGGCAAGGTGCAGGCCGCCGGTGCGTTGATCGGTGCCGTGATGAAGCAGATGAAGGGCCAGGCCGACGCCGGCCGCGTACGCGAGTTGATCTTGGAGAAGTTGGGGTAGCAGGAGATCCTGATCATGGTCGGACCGCTGGACGGCGTACGAGTTCTGGAACTGCCGGCGGTCGGGCCGGTGCCGTTCGCCGGGATGGTGCTGGCTGATCTTGGTGCGTCGGTGATCAAGATCGACCGGTTGCCGGGAAGCAGCGACGGTCTGGATCTGCCGCCCGGGCCGATGCAGCGGGGGCGGCGGTCGATCGGAATTGATCTTCGTCAGTCGACCGGTGCTGAGCTGGCGCTGCGCTTGGCCGAGCGGGCCGACGTACTGATCGAGGGTTTTCGTCCCGGTGTTGCCGAACGTCTCGGCATCGGTCCGGAGGTTGCGCTGGAACGCAACCCGGCCCTGGTCTACGGCCGGATGACCGGTTGGGGACAGGACGGTCCGTTGAGCCGGCATGCTGGACACGACATCACCTATCTGGCAGTCAGCGGTGTGCTGCACGGAATCGGCGAACACGATCGACGTCCGGTGCCGCCGGCCAACTACCTGGCCGATTTCGGCGGCGGCGCGATGATCTTGGTCAGCGGCGTCCTGGCCGCGTTGTTGCAGGCGCGGACAACCGGCACCGGGCAGGTGATCGATGCGGCGATGACTGAGGGTGCTGCCTACCTGTCCACGATGACCCGCCAGTTGTTCGGACAGGGGGCGTGGACGGACGAACGCGAACGCAACCTGCTCGACGGTGGCGCGCCGAACTACCGCTGCTATCGGACGGCCGACGATCGCTACGTCGCCGTCGGTGCATTGGAGCCGAAGTTCTGGGCCGAGCTGATCGCTGTCCTCGGTGCCGAAGTTGATCAAGTTCCGTCACCGTTCGACCGTGACCAGTGGGCCGACTGCGCGGACTGGCTCAGTGATCGCTTCGCGACCAGGAGCCGGGACGATTGGGCGTCGATCTTCGCCGGCACCGACGCCTGCGTCGCGCCGGTGCTGACCTTGGCCGAGGCTCCGGACCATCCGCACAACCAGGTCCGAGGAAGCTTCGTCGCGGTCGATGACATCGAGGTGGCCGCACCGGTGCCGCGATTCTCGGCAACCCCGACCCAGCCGGGACAGGTGTCGGAACAAGGCGGCGACACCGACAGCATCCTGGCCGAGCTCGGTGTGACTGCCGCCGCCCGGGATGAACTTCGCACTACCGGAGTGATCAACTGACCGCAGTCGACGAATCAGCGGAGCTGGCGCGTTCCCGGACATTGGTCGAACCGCGAGCGTGCCCCAACGCTCCGAAGCCCTCCGGTCCAGCGCGCGGGTGGTGCGCACAAGCACCATCTGCTCGGTGGATCCGGCCAGATCCGCTCGAGGCATCCTCGCGCTCACTCGCTCCCGGCGATAACTCAGGAATCGACACTCTCGTTGCGCGATCAGTGGAGATCGCACGCTCAATCTGACCGGTCCGGGCCAACGAGTGTGTTGATTTCTGAGTTATCCGCGCACGCCGTGCCGGTCGGCGGGTCCGTCGTTCGACCGCTCCGCGCTCAGATGTCGCCGCCGGCTGGACTACCCGGCCGGCAACTCGGTGCGGATCACGCTGACCTGGTCTCGAACGCAATCTCGCGTCACCTCGGGCGGAGCGCGCTACCGCCCCGGATCGCCAGCCGACGATGGTCAGGCAGCACCGACGGCCTCGGCGAGAGCATTCAGGCTTGTGCCACCGTCCGACACTCTGCTGGTGCCGAGCACGTTGTGGTCAGCCGATCGATATTTCTTCGCGGTTTTCGGCGAAGTTATCCACAGGGAGAACCGATTCGGGGTCGATCCGTGTCTAGAATCACTGCCCACTCAGTTTGAGCACAGACGAAGGGGTCGACCGGGATGTCGAGACGATGGGCAGCATTCGCAACGGCGATCGGTACGGCGCTGATGCTGTGCACGCTGGCCGCCTGCGGTACCGCCGACGGCGATCCGACGCCGACACCGTCGACCGGTCACGAAAGCTCGCGTGCCACATCGTCGCCGACACCATCGGCATCTCCGTCGCAGTCGCCCTCTTCGAGTCGCGCGGCGCAGGTCGCCGCGGCGCAGGAGCAATACATCAACTTCGAGAACGCCTATATCGATGCGGGCCGGAAGAAGCCCACTGGTGTGCCGCCAGACTCGCTGCTGGCGATGACAGATCCCGCCGGACCCATGGACGAATGGTTGAGAAACGCGTTCACACAGAACAAGGAGATGGATGCGCGCGTGGTTAGCGGTGCGCTGACGATAACGAACGGTCCGGAGCTTCACTCGCCCAAATCACCCACAAGTGTGATCACCTTCGAGGCGTGCGAGGACGCACGCGCGCTCCGTTCGGTGGTCAACGGAAAAGCGATGTCACCGGGGAACTGGGAGCTCAGCAAAGTAGATATGCGGGCGGCGGAGGGGAAGAAAGACCGTTCCACGCCCGAGGCTTGGAGGGTCTACTCGGCCGACCAGTTGAGCACGGGAGAGCCATGCACGTTCGGGGGATAGGCAGAGTCGCTGTGACCTTGGTGGCGACAGGATTGTTGGTTCTGTGGGGACCGGCAGCAGCTGAGGCCGGCACGCAGAAGGTAATGAAAGACAACCTGGTGTCCGGCGGCCATGTCACGGCAAGTGCTGATCAGTCCACCAGCACGAATGGTTCTGAGAAAGACCCACTGCCCGACGCCGGCAACAAGGACCAGAAGCAGGCGCCTCCGAACAACAGCGGCAATGCTGAGACCTCCGGTAGTTCCAGGACCCACCATGGCCCCGTCGCCAACGGCCAGAGTCAACCTACGGGTCCATCCTTGGACGAGTTGGGGCTGCAGCTTACGAAGGCGTTGCAGAGCGGGCATGTGCAGGCGCAGATAGCTGCCGGGCAGGCGCTGTTCGATGCCGCGGGTTGCCAGGTGATCTACAGCGCCGACAACGCGGATTGCGTGGTCGGGGACTTCGGCCAAGGTGGCGGGGCACAGAAGGCTGCGAAGCCGCGACTGACACCACAGCAGGTTTACCAACAGGTCAAGGCTTCGCTCACGTTCGATGCGCCGGCGCCGGGGGTCGGGCCGGACCATTCCGTTCATCATGTACGCAGTGAGGTGACGGGACTGCCGCTGGACTCCGCGGTCGGTTATCCGTTGTGGTTCTGGGCAGTCGGCGGCGACCAGCAGGCCAAACGGGTCACCAAGACTGCGGCCGGCATGACGGTTTCGCTGTCATTGCGGCCGACCGGCTTGAGTATCGATCCCGGTGACGGGAAGCCGTTCGCCTGTTCCTCGATGGGTACGCCGTGGCACCGCGGGATGAAACCCGCGACACCATCACCGACCTGCGGTCACGTGTACGAGAAGACCGGCAACTATCGGGTCTCGATGACCACCCGATGGTCGATTCACTACCGGGTCGACGACGGCAAGAACCCGGTCCTGCAGGGTGACGAGGCGGTCACCGGGACGCGTACCCGGATGCTGCGGATCGGCGAGTTGCAGGTCGTGGTCGACGGCTGAATCAGGCCGAACTGAAAGTGAATCAGGCCGACAGATCGCTGTCCAGCAGCGCGTCGATCGCCTCCTGCTCGCCGACCAGCTTGACGTCGGCGACCTGGGTCCGGCCGTTGGCGAAGACCACCAGCTCGCTCGGCTTGCCCACCACGGTGACGATCGGGTTGCCGCCTTGGGCCCGGATGATTTCCGGATCGCTGCCCGGTTCGACCGTCGCCGGTACCCGTTCCAGTACCACCCCGACCTTGGCCCGGCGGAAGAACGCGCGGCCGAGCAGCTTCAGCCGCCGCCACATCCACTCCTCGACGTCCTCGCCGAGATCACGCGGCCCCAGCGGCTGCCCGCCGGCTCGCCGTACATCCTCGTGATGGACGAAGAACTCGGTGGTGTTCGCCGGCTCGTCCACCCCCGGCAGTGCGAACACCGAGAATCGGGCCGGCCCCTTGCGGACCCGATCGACGAGTTCCTCGTAAGACCACCGGGACTTCGCCTCGGCCATCCGCCGCTCGGTCAGCCCGGCCAGCGGTTTGGCCAGGATCCCCGGCGCGCCGACCGGGTCGGTCTCCCGGATCCACAGATGTGCGGCCAGGTCGTGGGCGGTCCAGTCGCCGCACAGGGTCGGCGCATCGGGACCGACCTCGGAGAGCAGGTCGCACAAATTGGCGCGCTCGTCCTTGGCAAAGCTCATAACCGCAGATGCTAGACGAATACGCCCGGTCACTCTGGACACGGTTCGCATCGCCATCAACGTCCGGGAGAGAATGGTCGGCGTGAATGCAGCCGAAGACACCCGGGCCGCGGGTGAACTCGACCCGACGATCGCCGCCCGACTGAAGCGCGACTCCGCCGGCCTGGTCGCCGCGGTGATCCAGCAGTACGACACCGGTGAGGTGCTGATGGTCGGCTGGATGGACGACGTCGCGTTGCACCGCACCCTGACCACCGGCCGGACCACCTTCTGGTCGCGCAGCCGGCAGTCCTACTGGGTGAAGGGGGAGACCAGCGGCCACGGGCAGGCGGTGCGCGAGGTGCGGCTGGACTGCGACGGGGACACCCTGCTGGTCAAGGTCGATCAGACCGGACCTGCCTGCCACACCGGTGCCCGGACCTGCTTCGATGACCGGGTGCTGCTGAGCGGGGACGAGCGATGAGTGTCGGTTCCACTGCCGTACGAGCGTGCAACATCACGCCGAGCCTGGCCGAATTCCGTACGCTGGCGGCCGATCGGCGGGTGGTCCCGGTCTATCGCCGCGTGCTGGCCGACGCGGAGACCGCCGTCGGGCTGTATCTCAAGTTGACCGGCGGCCGGACGGGCAGTTATCTGCTGGAGTCGGCCGAGCACAACGGCGTCTGGGCCCGCTACTCCTTCATCGGGGTCCGCGCGGTGGCCACCCTGAGCGAAATCAACGGCGAGGCGTTCTGGACCGGCAACCCGCCGGTCGGCCTGCCCAGCGGCGGCGACCCGGTTGAGGCACTGCGAACCACCCTGGAGCGGCTGCACACGCCGCGGATCGACGGCCTGCCGTCCTTCACGTCCGGCATGGTCGGCTACCTCTCCTACGACGCGGTCCGCCGGGTCGAGGTGCTGCCGGACACCAACCACGACGATCTTCACATCCCCGAGCTGGGCTTCATGCTGGCCAGCGACGTCGCCGTTGTCGATCATGAAACCGGAGAGGTCTGGCTGATCGCCAACGCGATCAACTACGACGACACCGACGAACGCGTCGACGAGGCGTACGCGGACGCGGTCGAGCGGGTGCAGGCGATGACCCGGGCGCTCGGCCGGCCGACCCCGCCGACCGCGGTGCTCGCCGACCAGGATCATCGGCTGCCGATCCGCCGGCAGCGGACCCCCGACGAGTACCAGGACGCGGTCCGGGCGGCGGTGGCCGAGATCGAGGCCGGCGAGGCGTTCCAGATCGTGGTCAGCCAGCGGTTCGAGGTGGAGACCTCCGCCGATGCGCTGGACGTCTACCGGGTGTTGCGGCTGAGCAACCCGTCCCCGTACATGTATCTGCTGCGGATGGACGGCTTCGACATCGTCGGCTCCAGCCCGGAAGCGTTGGTCACCGTGAAGGGCAGGACCGCGCTGACCCATCCGATCGCCGGCTCCAAACCGCGCGGCGCCGACGACCGCGAAGATCAGGCTTTGGAATCAGAGTTGCGTTCCGACGAGAAGGAACGTGCCGAGCACCTGATGCTTGTTGATCTTGGCCGGAATGATCTTGGTCGGGTCTGCCGGCCGGGCAGCGTCGAGGTGATCGAATTCGCCGAGGTACGGCGTTACAGCCACATCATGCATCTGGAGTCGACCGTGGTCGGCGAGATCGCCGACGGCCGATCCGCGCTGGACGTGATCTTGGCCGCCTTCCCGGCCGGCACCCTGTCCGGGGCGCCGAAGGTGCGGGCGATGGAGATCATCGACAAGCTCGAGGTGTCCCGCCGAGGCCTGTACGGAGGTGTGGTCGGCTATCTCGACTTCGCCGGCGACGGCGACGCGGCGATCGCCATCCGGACCGCCGTGCTGCGGAACGGCATCGGCTACGTCCAGGCCGGCGGCGGGATCGTCGCCGATTCGGTCCCGCTGCTGGAGGACCAGGAGTCGCAGAACAAGGCGGCCGCGGTGATCCGGGCGATCTCGGTCGCCGAAACCTTCACTCCGGTCGGCTCGGAGGAGGGCTCGCCGCGGTGACCTCCGAACGCAGCCGGACCATCGCCTTCGCTCTGCTGATCATCGGCGCGATCGCGGTGGTCGCCGGTGCCGCGGTGCCGTGGTACTCGGCCGACGGGCTGGTTCACTTCAGCGGCAGCGACATCACCGGCGGGGTGGCACAGGCGTTGGGGGTGGCGATCCTGGCGGGCGTCCTGCTGATGCTGGCGCTGCGGGCCACCGGCCGGCGGATCGTCGCGGTGCTGGTCGGCCTGATCGCTCTGCTCGGCGTGATCACCATGCCGCTGCAACGTCCGGACTCCGCCGAGGTCTTCACCGAGCTGCGCAAACACACCCTGGCCGACTCCTATCACCTGCAGTTGGTCGGCGGCAGCATCGCGTACGCGGTCGGCTGCCTGCTGGTGCTGGCCGGGGCGGTGATCGTGCTGCTGCGGGCCGGTCGTTGGCCGCAGCGGGCGTCCCGATTCGAACGCGCCGCCGCACAGCAGCGGACTCTGTTGCCCGCCGATCCGGACGCGGAGATCGACGCAGGAGCCGTCTGGAAGTCGATCGATGCGGGTGAGGATCCGACCCTTCCGCCGGATTCGAAGCAGGGCAACTGACCCCGATTGGTGCGCCGCGAGTCGCTGGGCCAGAATGACCCTGAGGACAATCCGATTGCAGGGGTGCAGGAGTCAGGATGGTGAACGAGATGGCCGATACGGTGCAGACCTCGACGGTGCCCGAGGTGTCGACCGGGCGGCACGCCAATCCGGCTCTGCAGCCGCTGGACTCGCGGCCGATGCGGCATGTGCACCACGGTCAGACCGGCGCGATGTGGACGGCGACCATCTGCATCTTCCTGGGCTTCCTGGTGGGCGCGATCGGCCTGGTGATGCGGACCAACTGGGCGCTGTTCGTGATCGGCGGGGCGATCTGCGTCATCGGCATCGCCGCGGGTCTGATCATGCAGGCCCTGGGTTTCGGGATCTACGAGAAGAAGAAGCGGTAGTCGGCCCGGCTACGGCGCCAGTTCGCCAAGAGGGAGTGGGAATCGGTCATGGGCGTTCTCGACACGATCGTCGACGGCGTACGGCAGGACCTTGCCGACCGCCAAGCCGCGGTCAGCCTTGACCGGCTGAAGGAGCGCGTGCTGCACGTCGACCCGGCGCTGGATCCGATGCCGCGGTTCCGCGCGCCCGGCGTCTCGGTGATCGCCGAGGTCAAGCGGTCCAGCCCGAGCAAGGGCGCACTGGCCGACATCCCCGATCCGGCCGCGCTGGCGGCGGCGTACGCCTCCGGCGGCGCTGCGGCGATCTCGGTGCTGACCGAGCGGCGCCGGTTCGGCGGATCCCTGGAGGACCTGGTCAACGTCCGGATGGCGGTCGACATCCCGGTGCTCCGCAAGGACTTCATCGTCACCGCGTACCAACTGTTCGAGGCCCGGGCCAACGGCGCGGATCTCGCGCTGCTGATCGTGGCCGCGCTGAGCGACTTCGAGCTGGTGTCGCTGATCGAGCGGGCCGAGTCGATCGGGCTGACGCCGCTGGTGGAAACCCACACCGAAGAGGAGATCGACCGGGCCGTCGCCGCCGGCGCCAAGCTGATCGGCGTGAACGCCCGCAACCTGCAGACCCTCGAGGTCGATCCGGGCACCTTCGCCCGGCTGGCCCCGCGGATCCCCGACGGCATCGTCAAGGTTGCCGAGTCCGGGGTGAAGGGTCCGCATGACGTGATCGAGCTGGCCCGCAGCGGTGCCGACGTGGTGCTGGTCGGCGAGGCCCTGGTGACCGGACGTGATCCGCGCCTGGGCGTGGCCGACCTGGTCTCGGCCGGTGCCCACCCGGCGCTGGCCCATCGATGATCATGGACGCACCGGTGATCACGACGGCTGCGGGTTCCTTCCTGCGTCGATGGTGAGGCTCGTCGCGTGACCTCGTCCTCCCCGTCAATCCCTTGCAGGTAAGGAAAAGATCATTACCACCTCATCGACCCGCGCCTCCGCGCTGCCCGATCAGACCGGGCACTTCGGCCCGTTCGGCGGCAAGTTCGTGCCCGAGGCCCTGTACGTCGCCCTTGATCAACTCGAAGCCGAGTTCGAGCACGCGCTGAAGGATCCCGAGTTCTGGGCCGAACTCGATGCGCTGCGCAAGGACTACTCCGGCCGGCCGACCCCGATCACCGAGGCGCCCCGCTTCGCCAGGGCAGCCGAACTGGACGCCACCATCGTGCTGAAGCGTGAGGACCTCAACCACACCGGCTCGCACAAGATCAACAACGTCCTCGGCCAGGCGCTGCTGACCAAGCGGATGGGCAAGACCCGAGTGATCGCCGAGACCGGCGCCGGCCAGCACGGCGTCGCCACCGCCACCGCCGCCGCACTGCTCGGCCTGGACTGCCGGGTCTACATGGGCAAGGTCGACACCGAACGACAGGCCCTGAACGTGGCCCGGATGCAGCTGCTCGGCGCCGAGGTGATCGCCGTCGAGTCCGGCACCCAGACCCTCAAGGACGCGATGAACGACGCGTTGCGGGACTGGGTCGCCACGGTCGAGAACACGCACTACCTGATCGGCAGCGTGGCCGGTCCGCATCCGTTCCCGAAAGTGGTCCGCGAGTTCCAGCGGGTGATCAGCACCGAGGCCAGGGCGCAGCTGCAGGAACGATACGGCCGGCTGCCGGACGCGGTCGCGGCCTGCGTCGGCGGCGGCTCGAACGCGCTCGGCATCTTCGCCGACTTCATCGACGACGAGGAGGTCGGCCTGTACGGGTTCGAAGCCGGCGGCGACGGCGTGGAGACCGGCCGGCACGCGGCCAGCATCACCGCCGGCGGGCTCGGCGTGCTGCACGGCAGCCGCAGCTTCGTACTCCAGGACGAGGACGGCCAGACCAAGGAGTCGCACTCGATCTCGGCCGGGCTGGACTATCCGGGCGTCGGGCCGCAACATGCCTGGCTGGCGCAGGCCGGCCGCGCCCACTACGAGCCGATCACCGACACCGAGGCGATGGACGCCTTCCGGCTGCTCAGCGAGACCGAGGGCATCATCCCGGCGATCGAGTCCGCACACGCGCTGGCCGGGGCGATCAAGCTTGGCCGCCGGCTTCGCGCCGACACTGCCGAGGGCGGCGAGGCGCCGTTGATCCTGGTCAGCCTGTCCGGCCGCGGCGACAAGGACGTGGACACCGCGATGAAATGGTTCGCCGACATCCACGGCGAGGCGACCGGGAGCAGCGAACTGTGAGCGCGCACGAGGATCGATTCGACGAAGGCATCAGCGGCAAGATCTTCTCCGCGGCGAAAGCCGATGGCCGTGGCGCCCTGGTCGGCTATCTGCCCGTCGGCTACCCGAGCGTGCCCGGATCGCTGGCGGCGATGCGCGCCCTGTGCGGCGTCGGCCCGTCGGGGGAGAAGGAGTACGAGGGCGTCGACCTGGTCGAGATCGGCATGCCGTACAGCGATCCGGTGATGGACGGCCCGACCATCCAGAAGGCCGCCACCCGTGCGCTGGAACGCGGCGTCCGGGTCCGGGACGTGTTCTCCGCGGTCGAGGCGGTGGCCGAGACCGGCACCGCCGCCGTGGTGATGATCTATTGGAATCTGGTCGAGCGCTACGGTCCGGACGCGTTCGCCCGGGACCTGGCGGCGGCCGGCGGCGCGGGCCTGATCACGCCGGACCTGACCCCGGACGAGGCCGAGGACTGGTTCGCCGCGTCCGACGCGCACGGCCTGGACCGGGTCTTCCTGGTGGCGCCGAGTTCGTCGGACCGGCGGCTGGCCGAGACCCTGGCCGCCTGCCGCGGCTGGGTGTATGCGACCTCGCTGATGGGCGTCACCGGTGCTCGTGCGCAGACTTCGTCGGCCGCGCCGACGCTGGTGCAGCGGATCCGGACCGCGGTGCCGAGCGCCCGGATCGGCGTCGGGCTCGGCGTCTCCACCGGCGCCCAGGCAGCCGAGATCAGCGCCTACGCCGACGCCGCGATCGTCGGATCGGCCCTGGTCAGCCGGCTGATCGAGGCCGACGAGGCCGGCCGACCGGACGACTTGACCGGCCTTCGTACGGTGGTGTCCGAGCTGGCAACCGGAATCCGATCCGGTTTGGTGTCGCCGGCGGGAACTTCTGTCTGAGCTGTGAGGTTGAGCCTGCGATGTCCGAGTCAGCCAGCCAGTCCGCGCCCGAACCACGCCGCCGTGCGGTGAACTGGGCCGTCGTGCTCCCGTGGGCGCGTACGGTCGTCCGGGTCGGTCTGGGGGTGGTGTGGATCGTCGCCGGCGTGCTGAAGATCGGAGATCCGGCCCAGTCGGTGGCGGCCGTTCGGGCCTACGAACTGCTCCCCGACACGCTGGCGCAGATCGTCGGCTGGGCACTGCCGTACCTGGAGGTGCTGCTCGGCCTGGTCCTGATCT
Organism: Microlunatus elymi; assembly: GCF_007362775.1. Lineage (NCBI taxonomy): Bacteria > Bacillati > Actinomycetota > Actinomycetes > Propionibacteriales > Propionibacteriaceae > Microlunatus > Microlunatus elymi. The sequence continues at coordinate 3,246,994 of NZ_CP041692.1, read as the reverse complement.
CGGGCCTGTTCACCCGATGGGCGGCCGCGTTGAGTTTCCTGCTCCAGCTGGCGTTCGTGGTCGGACTGATCCAGGCCTGGGCCCGCGGGCTCAGCATCGACTGCGGGTGCTTCAGTGCCGGCGGGCAGGTCGCTCCGGGAGCGACCAGCTACCTTCCGGACCTGATCCGCGACATTATTTTCCTGGCCGGTGCCGCCTGGCTGTTCCTGCAGCCACGGACCCGCCTCAGCCTGGACGCCGTGACCGGCGGATTTGACGACGACGAGGGGAATGCATGAGCTCCGACGCCAACCGCTCCAACGGCGGCAAGAACAAGCCGCCGAAGCAGGACGGCAGCAACGCCAGGGAGCGGGCCCGGCTCGCCGCCGAGCAGAAGGCCCGGCAGTCCAAGCGGCGGCGGCTGGGGCTGCTGGTGCTGGTGGTCGTCGTCGTGGTCGCGGTGATCGGGGTCGGCATCGGCTACGCGACCAACTTCGGCAAGCCGAAGACGGCCAGCGGCGACGTCCCGACCTGGGGCAAGGTGACTGTCACCGACGGCAAGCCGATCGTGCTCGGCGACAAGAACGCGCCGGTCACGCTGAAGCTGTACGAGGACTTCCGCTGCCCGCACTGCGCGGAGTTCGAGGACAACCTCGGCGACACCATCCTGGACCTGCAGAAGAAGGGCCAGGTCAAGATCGAGTTGTTCGTGCTGACGGTGATCGACAACGAGGACGGCCAGCAGGGCTCGCTGCGCTCCGGCAACGCGATGGCCGCGGCTGCGGCGGACGGTTTCGGTGAGGCGTTCTACCTCGGGCTGTGGCAGAACTACGGCAAGGCCTGGACCAACGAACAGCTGATCGATCTGGCCAAGCAGGTCGGCAACCCGAGCGACAACTTCATCTCCGCGGTGAACAACATGAAGTACCAATCCTGGATGCAGTCGGCGGCCACCGCGGCCAACAACGACGGCGTCCAGGGCACGCCGACCATCTTCATCAACAATCAGCTCCAGGCCGATGCCGCCGGCTGGACTCCGCAACAGCTCAAAGATGCCGTCAACAAGGCCGACCGGTAACCCCGGATCGGCGCGGGCCCAGGCGCGGCTGGCCGAACAGCAGGCCGAGCGGCGCCGCCAGCGTCTGGTGCTGGCGGTGGCGGTGATCGGCATCATCGTGGTCGTGGTGATCGCCGCGGTGGTTTACCAGTCCTGGCGTGCCGGCCGGAAGCCCGAGGCGGCCACCGGGCAACCCAGCTTCGGCCCCGTACAGGTCACCGATGCGCAGCCGATCGTGCTCGGCAAGGCCGACGCCCCGGTGACGATGACGCTGTTCGAGGACTTCCGCTGCGTGCATTGCGCCGACTTCGAGGAGAAGCTCGGCCCGACCATCACCGGTCTGCAGCGCGACGGCGCGGTCAAGGTCGAGTTGTTCGCGCTCAGCGGGGTCGACCCCGAACACGGCTCGATCAGCGCCGCCAACGCCATGGCCTGCGCTGCGACCACCGGCAAGGGACAGCCGTTCTACGCCAGCCTGTTCGCCAACTACGGCATGGAGTGGTCCGACAAGCAACTGCTCGAACTCGGCAGTCAACTAGGACTCAGCTCCGACGACTTCACCTCCTGCGTCACCGGTCAGCAGCACCGCAGCTGGGTCGACTCGATGGCGGCGGTGGCCAATCAGCGCAACGTCACCGCCACCCCGACTGTGTTCATCAACGACAAGCTGCAGCCGGACGCGGCGAAGTGGTCCCCGGATCAGCTGAAGGCGGCCGTGTCCGCCGCCTCCTGAACGTCGGCCGGGTTCCGTCCGGCAGGCTGCATTGCCGCGGTCGAGCAGGGTTCATCAGCTGGTGATGACGTCGACACGCCGAGAGGATGATCGATCCGCAGAGCTGCCGCACTCATCAGACGGCCAATTTGGTACGTACGCTCTGCGCGTCCTGTTCCAGCTCCGGCGTGTCGACGACCCATCACCGAGGAGTGACCGGCAACAAAATATCCAAACCACGTGAATGCGTCCGTATGAGGCACCCTTGCGGACATTGAAGCCGGGCCGGTCTAGCGGCAATCGGGCGGGCAGCAACGGCCGGCCGTATTTCAAGCCCGGGGACGTTGACGGGTCCGGGAACCTGAATATAAGGCGCCAGATGGTCAAAATCGCCTGCGGACCGCGATTTTCGCGATCTGGTGCCCTGATCCCAGGGATCGACGCCGGACAAGCCGGTCCGCAGCGACCGGTTCAGCACGCTCCAGCGGGAACGCAACAGGTCCGCGTTCACGCAACTGCCGCCTGTCGCCCGGTGATCGATGCGCAGATGACGTTATCGAACGCCGCTTCCTTGGCATCCGGATGGAGGAACCCGCTGTGCACAGATTTTGTGGGAGCTTCAGTGATGGTGGGCGTCGCGGCGGTGGGAGATTGAGACGACCTCTATGACGAGACGCGCCTCGAGTATGCGGTAGATGACCCGGTATTCGCCTCGCCGAGCGGAGTAGAGCGGTGCCAACGGCTCGCGCAGCGGCTTGCCAATTCTGCGCGGATTCTCGCGCAGTGCTCCCATGACGAACTCGAATGCAGCGGCGGCGATCTTTTCCGGTAGTTCGCGCTCCAAGGCTCGACGGGCAGCGCGGGTGAAAACGACCTCGTACGGTTCGGTCACGCGGTGAGCCTGCCGCGCGCGACCATGGCGGCCCGCACGTCAGCAGCAGAAGACACGTCCTCGTGCGCCAGGTCGGCGAGGCCGTCGCGTATGGCTGCGACTTCGTCCGGATGGCTCAGGATGTCAACGGTCTCCAGCAACGAGTCGTAGTCGTCGGCGCTGAGGAGCACCGCCGCGCGATCGCCGTTTCGGGTGACGTCGAACCGCTCGTGCGTGGTTACGGCCGACTCGATGAGTTTGGAGAAGTTTGCGCGGGCATCCGCCACTGAGAGCGTAGTCATGTACAGAATTATAGCGCACCGGGGTCCGCGGGAGGATCCGATCCGGGCCGGTCAGAAGTCGGCGAAGTAGTTCGGATCTCCAGGCATCTGGCGCTCGACCACGGGGGACTGGGCCGAGCATCTCTGCCGACACCCATTCCTGGATGACCTGCCCGGCATCTACCCAGACGTAGGCCTGCCAGCGGTAGCTGTGACACCGCCACACAATGATGAACGCTGGACGTGTGGTTCGTGGAGACCCGGCCGGCGCAGCTATGCACTCCGCGTGTGCTGGGGCCGCGGCCATGTCCGATCCTTCTTTCGCCGGCCCATCAAGGAGTCGGGCCCGGCCGAGATGAACCGGACGACTCGGGTCCACGTGTCCCTGGATAGCCGGGCGATGACCCCGATGGAGGGCCTCGCCGACGGCGTTCCTCAACCCTCACCAGGAGACATCATGTCGGCACCGAGCAAGAAGAATTTGATCATGGGTTCGGCTGCGGCCGGCGCACTGCTGATGCTGGCCGGCTGCGGGATGGGCGGCGGCTACGGCAGCAGCACCACCAACAGCGGCAGCAACAACTCCAACAGCGGCAGCAACCAGGGCGGCGCCACCATCTCGATCACCGCGCCGAAGAACAACGCCAGCGTGACCGAGCCGTTCAAGCTGACGGTGAAGTCCAGCGAGGCGCTCGGACCGACCACCTCCGGCAAAGATCATTTCCACCTCACCTTCGACGGCAACGCCCAGGACTACACGGTGGAGACCCAGCCGACGGTCATGATCAGCAAGCTCGCCCCGGGCAAGCACACGATCAAGGTCACCCTGCAACATGCAGACCATTCGCCGGTCGGACCGCAGGCCCAGATCACGGTCACCGTGACGAAGGCCGGCGCGGTCACCAGTAGTTCGTCCTCGGCGTCGTCGTCGGGCGGCGGCTATGACTACTGAATCGCCCACGTCCGATTCACCCGCGGCACGTCGCGCCGAGGGCGAAGGGCCTGATCGCCCGAGTGGCCGGCCGCCGACGATCATCATCCGCAATCGGCGGCACAGTCGCTGGCTGCATGCCGGCATCTACCTGTGCACGTTGCTGTTGTTGATCACCGGCGGCTGGCTGCTGTTCGGTCAGGAAGGCAATCCCAGCTTCCTGGCCGAGCTGGCGCACGTACCGGACACCCAACTGCACAAGCTGATCGGCTGGGCGCTGCTCGGCATCGGCGTGCTGGGGGTGATCGCCTGGCATCACCGGATCGCCGACTTCGTACGGGAGACGGTGCGCTGGGACCGCGGTGATCTGGCCTGGTTGTTGGGCTGGCCCAAGGCCGTACGCAGCGGCCGGTTCCCACCGCATCAGGGCGACTTCGACCCCGCCCAGCGGCTGGCGAACCTGATCCTGGTCGGCGGGCTGATCCTGCTGATCGGCAGCGGTGCCGGGCTGGCCACCCTGCACGGCGGACCGATCTTCGTCTGGCTCTACCGGATCCACCTCTGGGTGACCTACCCGGTCACGGTGATGGTCGTCGGCCACGTGGTGGTGGCCTCCGGCATCCTGCCCGGCTATCGCGGCACCTGGCGGGCGATGCACCTTGGCGGCCGGTTACCGACCGAGGTCGCGGGCCGGCTGTGGCCGCACTGGCTGCAGCGCCAGAGTCGGGGGAAGGCCGGATAGGATCGCAGAGGTTCCGAACTATTTGCGTACGGACCCGCGATCCACTCAGGCAGGAGAACCAGGCGGCCCGTGATAGACCACATCCTTCCCGTCCTAGCCATCCCCAGCCCGCCGTTCCGGGAGTTCCACCTCGGTCCGCTGCCGATCCGGATGTACGCGCTGTGCATCATCACCGGGGCCATCGTCGGCACCATCATCGCCACCCGGCGCTGGATCGCGCGCGGCGGCAGCCGGGACGCGGTCGAGACGGTGGCGCTGGTGTCGGTGCCGTTCGGCATCGTCGGGGCCCGGATCTACCACGTGATCACCGATCATCAGCTCTACTTCGGCCCGGGCCAGCAACCGATCCGGGCGCTCTACCTGTGGGACGGCGGCCTGGGCATCTGGGGTGGCGTCGCCTTCGGCGCGCTCGGCGGCTACCTGGTCTGCCGCCGCCGCAAGATGCGGTTCTGGGCACTGGCCGACGCGCTTGCCCCCGGTGTCGTGGTCGCGCAGGCGATCGGCCGGCTCGGCAACTGGTTCAACCAGGAGCTGTACGGTCGGCCGAGCACGCTGCCGTGGGCGTTGGAGATCGCGCCGCAGTATCGGATCCCCGGCTACGAGCAGTACGCGGCCTTCCACCCGACCTTCCTGTACGAATTGGTCTGGGACCTCGCGGTCGCGGTCGCACTGATCCTGCTCGATCGCCGATTCAAGCTCGGCCACGGCAAGGTGTTCATGCTGTACGTGATGTTCTACACCGCCGGCCGCGCCTGGGTGGAGCACCTGCGGATCGATCCGGCCCACACCATCGGCGGCTTCCGGCTCAACGACTACGTCTCGGCCGCGGTCTTCCTCGCCGCGCTGATCTGCTTCCTCTGGTTGGTCAAGTTCAAGCCGGGCCGGGAGGAGATCGTCGAGGGCGACTTCCGCTTCGTGAACGGCCTGCCGCCGGACGACTCGTCCACCGCCGACCCGGCCGCCCCAGATTCGTCCAGCCCAGATTCGTCCAGCCCAGATTCGTCTACCGAGGCAGAGGGGGAGACCGAGGAGCCCGTGGGCTCGACCCGCGATCCTCAGTCATCATGATGCGCTGATGTTATGGTGTGGCCATGCGGACGACTCTCGATCTGGATGAGCGGGTACTCGCGGCGGCTCGCGCGCTTGCCGCTGCCAAGAACATCTCCGTCGGCCGCGCATTGTCCGAATTGGCACTGAGGGGGCTGGCCGGACCGGCGAGCGAGAACAAGACGCGGTCTGGATTTCCGGTGATCAGCGGTGTAAGCGGCCACGTGATCACTGATGAGATGGTCGAATCCGCGCTCGAAGAGGAGTAGCCGTGACCTATCTCCTCGATGTGAACGTTCTGATCGCGCTGACCCACCCGGGCCATGTCCATCACAACGCAGCGCACGCATGGATGGATACGGTAGGCGCTTGGGCCACCACGCCAATCACCGAGAGCGGCTTCGTCCGGTTGCTGATGAACCCTCGGATCGCCGGCCGTGAAGTCACCGGCGCCGAGGCGATCGAGCTTCTTCGCGGCGTCCGTGGGCGGGACGGTCATTCCTTCATCGGGGACGAGTCTTCGCTGGCTGATGCCGCGATCGGGCTCGACATGCTGGTGGGCACGAAGCAGGTGACCGATCTGCATCTGGTCAACCTCGCGAAGATCAACGAACTGGTGTTCGCGACCTTCGACGGGCGAATCGTGCAGTGGCTCAGCGCTGAGGAGCGGGCTGGGGTCGAGGTCATCGCGGCGGTGTGACGCAGTCGTCACGACCTGTAATATTTCTCGTCCGACCCGCGAACTCTGGGCAATTTAGTGCTCTCGCCCCTGAACACGGGCCCTGTACGCTAGTTTTTCCTCTGCGTCGCGAGATGTGGATCGGCGTCGGAGCGTCTATTCGATTCCGAATCCGGCAGATCGCGGCAGTAAACTGCAGCGGATCGCCGTTCGCGGGACGCGGTACTGACAAGCTGCCGACCCCGTACAGCCGTGCACACATCGCGGTGAAGGGTGGTCACCCCACAGACCTTGGGGGTTAGGTTTGTGCGTCCGATCCGGGCCGGCGAAGTCCCGGTGATCATGCTGTGCAACGCATCACCCACTGATCTGAGCCTTCCCGGCTGCCGGGAGGAGCCGACCCAACCCGACTGGAGTACGCATGAGCGCTGGGTACACCACGCAGGGTCTCTACGACCCTGACTTCGAACACGACGCCTGCGGTGTCGCCTTCGTCGCCACGCTGACCGGGGTGCCCAGTCACGCCATCGTCGAGCAGGGCCTGGAAGCCCTGGCCAACCTCGATCATCGCGGTGCTACCGGTGCCGACGCGGCCGCCGGTGACGGCGCCGGAATCCTGATCCAGCTGCCGGACGCGTTCCTGCGTGGAGTCTGCGACTTCGCGTTGCCGACCGCCGGTGCGTACGCCGTCGGCACCGCCTTCCTGCCGCTGGACGAGGACGACGCGGGCAAGGCCCGGGCCGCGATCGAACGGATCGCCGCCGAGGAGCAACTGCAGGTGCTGGGCTGGCGCCCGGTGCCGACCGATTCCTCCAGCCTCAGCCCGATCTCGCTGAACACCATGCCGCGCTTCGAGCAGGTCGTGATCGGATCGCCTGCCGACGCGGACAGCCCGCTGTCCGGGCTGGAGCTGGAGCGGGTGGCCTTCGCCGTACGCCGCCGGGCCGAGCACGAACTCGGCGTCTACTTCCCGTCGCTGTCCTGCCGGACTCTGGTCTACAAGGGCATGCTGACCACCGATCAGCTGGGAGCCATCTTCCCCGAGTTGCGGGACGAACGGATGGCCAGCGCGCTGGCGGTGGTGCACTCCCGCTTCTCCACCAACACCTTCCCGGCCTGGGAACTGGCACACCCGTACCGGATGATCGCGCACAACGGCGAGATCAACACCGTCAAGGGAAACCGGAACTGGATGCGGGCCCGGGAGGCGCTGCTGAAGTCCGACCTGATCCCCGGCGATCTGGAACGACTGTTCCCGATCTGCACCCCCAGCTACTCCGACTCCGCCTCATTCGACGAGGTGGTAGAGCTGCTGCACCTGGGCGGGCGGTCGCTGCCGCACGCGATCCAGATGCTGATCCCGGAGGCGTGGGAGAACAACCCGCAGATGCCCAAGCGGCTGCGCGACTTCTACGCCTTCCACGCCGCGCTGATGGAGCCGTGGGACGGACCGGCCGCGGTCGTCTTCACCGACGGCACCCAGGTCGGCGCGGTGCTGGACCGCAACGGTCTGCGACCCGGCCGCTACTGGGTCACCGACGACGACCTGGTTGTCCTCGCCTCCGAGTCCGGGGTGCTCGACATCCCGGACACCAAGATCATCGAGAAGGGCCGGCTGCAGCCGGGCAAGATGTTCCTGGCCGACCTGGCCGAGCATCGGATCATCGGTGACGAGGAGATCAAGAACCAGCTGGCCACCGCCGAACCGTACGGGGAGTGGCTGCTGGCCGGCCGGCTCAGGTTGTCCGACCTGCCCGACCGCGAGCACACCATCCACACCCACGCCTCGGTGACCCGGCGGCAGCAGGTCTTCGGCTACACCGAGGAGGAGTTGCGGATCCTGCTGGCGCCGATGGCGGCCAAGGGGGCCGAGCCGATCGGGTCGATGGGCACCGACACCCCGGTGGCCGCGCTCAGTGACCGGCCGCGGATGCTGTTCGACTACTTCAGTCAGCTGTTCGCCCAGGTGACCAACCCGCCGCTGGACGCGATCCGGGAGGAACTGGTCACCTCGCTCTACAACAGCATCGGCCCGGAGCAGAACCTGCTCGAGCCCGGCCCGGCCTCCTGTCGCCGGCTGGTGCTGGACTTCCCGGTGCTGGACAACGACTCGCTGGCCAAGATCAACCACATCAACCGGCGCGGTGATCTGCCCGGCTACGCCACCTACGTGGTCCGTGGCCTCTACAACGTGCACGGCGGTGCGGCGGCGCTGGAGGCGCGGCTGGATCAGCTGATGACCGAGGTGTCCCGGGCGATCGCCAAGGGTGCCCGGACCATCATCCTCAGTGACCGGCACTCCAACGCCGAGCAGGCGCCGATCCCGTCGCTGCTGTTGACCGCCGCGATCCACCACCACCTGGTCCGGGAGAAGCAGCGGACCCAGGTCGGCCTGATTGTGGAGACCGCCGACGTGCGCGAGGTACATCACGTCGCCCTGCTGATCGGGTACGGCGCCGCCGCGGTCAACCCCTACCTGGCGATCGAGTCGGTGGAGGACCTGGCTCGGCGCGGCGTCTATCTCGACGTCAGCCCGGAGCAGGCCGTCCAGAACGTGATCCAGGCGCTCGGCAAGGGCGTGCTCAAGGTGATGAGCAAGATCGGCGTGTCCACCGTGGCCTCGTACACCGGTGCACAGATCTTCGAGGCGCTCGGGCTGTCCCAGGAGCTGGTCGACCGCTACTTCACCGGCACCACCAGCAAGCTCGGCGGCATCGGCCTGCAGCAGATCGCCGAGGAGATCCGCAGCCGGCACGCTCGCGCCTACCCGGCCGACGGGATCCCGCTGGCGCACCGCACCCTGGACATCGGCGGCGAATACCAGTGGCGCCGCGAGGGTGAACCGCACCTGTTCGACCCGGAGACGGTGTTCCGGCTGCAGCACTCCACCCGGGCCGGACGCTACGACGTCTTCAAGGACTACACCGCACGCGTCGATGATCAGTCGATGAGGCTGATGACCCTGCGCGGGCTGCTGAAGTTCAACTCCGACCGGAACCCGGTGCCGATCGACGAGGTCGAGCCGGTCAGCGAGATCGTCAAGCGGTTCTCCACCGGCGCGATGAGCTACGGCTCGATCTCGAAGGAGGCGCACGAGACGCTGGCGATCGCGATGAACGCACTCGGCGCCAAGTCCAACACCGGTGAGGGCGGCGAGGATCCGGACCGGCTGTACGACCCGCAGCGCCGCAGCGCGATCAAGCAGGTCGCCTCCGGCCGCTTCGGCGTCACCTCGGCCTACCTCACCAACGCCGACGACATCCAGATCAAGATGGCCCAGGGCGCCAAGCCGGGCGAGGGCGGTCAGCTGCCGGGCAACAAGGTCTACCCGTGGGTGGCCAACACCCGGCATTCGACCCCGGGCGTCGGGCTGATCTCGCCGCCGCCGCATCACGACATCTACTCGATCGAGGACCTCAAACAGCTGATCCACGACCTGAAGTGCGCCAATCCGAGCGCGCGGATCCACGTCAAGCTGGTCGGCGAGGTCGGCGTCGGTACGGTCGCGGCCGGAGTCTCCAAGGCCAAGGCCGACGTGGTGTTGATCTCCGGACACGACGGCGGCACCGGTGCGGCGCCGCTGACCTCGCTCAAGCATGCCGGCGGTCCGTGGGAGCTCGGCCTGGCCGAGACCCAGCAAACCCTGCTGCTGAACGGATTGCGGGATCGGATCGTGGTCCAGGTCGACGGCCAGCTGAAGACCGGTCGGGACGTGGTGATCGGTGCCCTGCTCGGTGCCGAGGAGTACGGTTTCGCCACCGCCCCGCTGGTGGTCGAGGGCTGCGTGATGATGCGGGTCTGCCACCTGGACACCTGCCCGGTCGGCGTCGCGACCCAAAACCCGGAGCTGCGCAAGAAGTACACCGGCAAGCCCGAGTTCGTGATCAACTTCTTCGAGTTCATCGCGCAGGAAGTCCGCGAAATCCTTGCAGAGCTGGGATTCCGCAGCCTGGACGAGGCCATCGGCCACGTCGAGGTGCTGGACGTCCGGGGTGCAGTTGATCACTGGAAGGCGTCCGGCCTGGACCTGTCGCCGATCCTCTACCGGCCGGAGCTGCCCGACGGTGCGGTGCTGAAGAACGCCGTCGGTCAAGATCACGGACTGGACGAGAAGCTCGACCAGGAGTTGATCAAGATCTGCGCCGACGCGCTCAGCACCGGCGATCCGGTCCGGGCGCAGCTCAAGATCAGGAACGTGGATCGGACCGCGGGCACGCTGCTCGGCCACGAGGTGACCAAGGCGACCGGCGGCAACGGATTGCCGGACGGCACCATCGACCTGACCCTGCTCGGCTCGGCCGGGCAGAGCTTCGGCGCCTTCGTACCGGCCGGGATCACGCTTCGGCTGGAGGGCGACAGCAACGACTACCTGGGCAAGGGTTTGTCCGGCGGCCGGCTGGTCGTCAGGCCGAGCCGGGACGCGTCCTTCGTCGCCGAGCAGCAGATCATCGCCGGCAACGTGATCGGCTACGGGGCGACCTCGGGCGAGATCTTCCTGCGGGGACAGGTGGGGGAGCGGTTCTGCGTCCGCAACTCCGGCGCCACCGCAGTGGTCGAGGGCGTCGGTGATCATGGTTGCGAGTACATGACCGGCGGCACCGTGGTGGTGCTCGGCAAGACCGGCCGGAACTTCGCCGCCGGCATGTCCGGTGGGGTCGCGTACGTCCTTGATCTTGATCTTGACCAGTTGAACTCCGAGATGGTCGACTCCCGGAAGCTGACCGAGGCCGACCGTGATCAACTCCGGCAGTTGATCATCCGGCATCAGGAGGAGACCGGCTCGGCCGTCGCGGAGCGGCTGCTGGCCGACTGGGGGATGAGCGCCACCCGCTTCACCAAGGTGCTGCCCCGTGATTACGCCCGAGTGCTGGCCGCGCGCGAGCAGGCCAAGGCCGAAGGCTTGGACGACGTGACCACCACGTCCCGAATGATGGAGGCCGCCAATGGCTGATCCTCGGGGTTTCATGAAGTACGACCGGAAGTCGGCGACCCGGCGGCCGGTGAACGAGCGGATCCACGACTGGAAAGAGGTCTACCCCGGTACGCCGGGACGGGCCCTGCTGCCGATCATCAGTGAGCAGGCCGGCCGCTGCATGGACTGCGGGATCCCGTTCTGCCACACGGGTTGCCCGCTGGGCAACCTGATCCCGGAGTGGAACGACCTGGTCTGGCGCGGCGACTGGGAGGTCGCGTTGGAACGGCTGCACGCCACCAACAACTTCCCGGAATTCACCGGCCGGTTGTGCCCGGCACCGTGCGAGGACGCCTGTGTGGTGGCGATCGCCGACGAGGCGGTGACGATCAAGAACGTCGAGGTCGCCATCATCGACAAGGGTTGGGATGACCATCGGGTCAAGCCGCAGCTGACCGAGTGGCACACCGGCAGCACCGTCGCGGTGATCGGCTCCGGCCCGGCCGGACTGGCGGCCGCCCAGCAGCTCACCCGCGCCGGCCACACCGTCGCGGTGCTGGAGCGGGACGACAAGCCGGGCGGCCTGCTGCGCTACGGGATCCCCGAATACAAGATGGAGAAGTCGGTGCTGGACCGTCGGCTCGATCAGATGAAGGACGAGGGCACCCACTTCAAGTGCAACGTCGAGGTCGGCAAGGACATCACCGGTGCCGCCTTGCGGGCCCGGTTCGACGCGGTGATCGTGGCCACCGGCGCAACCGTGCCGCGTGAGCTGGAGGTGCCGGGGCGACAGTTCCACGGCGTTCACCATGCGATGGAGTACCTGACCCAGGCGAATCGGGTCGCGGTCGGCGAGACCGTTCGTGATCAGATCTGCGCCGCCGGCAAGAACGTGATCATCATTGGTGGCGGCGACACCGGCAACGACTGCCTCGGCACCGCGACCCGGCAGGGCGCGAAGACGATCATGCAGTTGGAGCACAACGTCGAACCGCCGGTGGCGCGGGCGCCGCACGAGCCGTGGCCGACCTTCCCGCGGATCCTGCGGGTGTCGCCGGCCAACGAGGAGGGCGGCGAGCGGGTCTTCAAGTCCTCCACCATCGAGGTGCTCGGCGACGAGGACGGCAACGTCACCGGGATCAAGATCATCGAGGTGATCCGGGAGAACGGGGTGAACACCGCCGTGGAAGGCAGCGAGCAGATCCTGCCGGCCGACCTGGTGCTGCTGGCGATGGGCTACACCGGCCCGGAGGCCGACCTGCTGGAACAGCTCGGCGTACCGACCAACGCTCGCACCCACGCCGTACGCAACGCCGACTACAGCACCGACGCCGAGGGCGTCTTCGTCTGCGGTGACGCCGGCCGCGGGCAGTCGCTGATCGTCTGGGCGATCGCCGAGGGCCGGGCCGCCGCCGCCAGCGTGGACAAATACCTGTCCGGCAGCAGCAAACTGCCCCACCCGGTCGCAGCCACCGCCCAACCCATCGGCCACTGATCCCGACCTGTCAGCGTCAGGACGCGCTATAACGCTTCCTGACGCTGACAAGTCGGGAACGAAGGGGAGATCCATGTACGTGGTGCTGTTGCGCGGGGTGAATCTGGCGGGCCGGCGGGTGCCCAGTGCGGACCTCAAGGAGGTCGCTACCGAGCTCGGGCACAGGGACGTATCGACGTACATCAACAGCGGCAACGTGATCTGCTCCTCCGACCAGACGCCGACCGAGATCGCGGCGGGATTCGAGCAGGCACTGGCCGATCGGTTCGGGTTCGACGTCGACGTGGTGGTGCGGACCGGCGCCGAGCTGGCCGAGGTGGTGGCCCGCAATCCCTACCCTGAAGGGGATCCCAAGCAGGTCACCGTTGGTTTCGCCAAGGAGCCGATCGCGGCGGACGCGGCCCAGCGGATGGCGGCGCTGGCGAGCGACCAGGAGCGGTTCGAGATCCACGGCCGAGAGGTCTACGTCGATTTCGCCGGCGGTCTGGCCAGGAGCAAGCTCGCCGCCACCTTGCCCAGGACGGCCGGCCAGACCACCACCGCACGCAACATCCGTACGGTCACCAAACTGGCCGAGTTGGCCGCGGAGTGATTCCCGCACCACCTGCAGCACCGCGCACCGGGTGTAGGCGGTGCGGGACGCTGGGGCTGGTGCGGCAACCGGGGGCGGCGCGGGCCCGTGTCGTGCCGGGGTGGTGTCCGAGGGCACGACTAGGGTGGCTGTCTAGCTGTCCTTCCCCGCGGCTATTGTTCAGATCCACCCACAGTGTCCGACGCCGACGCGACCCGTCCCCGGCGCTGTGGCGTCGACGAATTGCGGAGGTATAGCGGCGTCCATGTCTGCATCCGGCAGCCCCAGCTCGTACAGCCGGGATTCGTTCGTTCATCTGCATGTTCACTCCGAGTACTCGATGCTCGACGGGGCGGCCCGGATCGATGACCTGATGAAGGGTTGTCAGCAGATGGAGATGCCGGCGATCGGGCTGACCGATCACGGCTTCCTGTTCGGTGCGCACGAGTTCCACGCCGCCGCGACCAAGGCCGGGGTGAAGCCGATCATCGGCCTGGAGGCCTACATCACGCCGAAGACCCATCGCAGCGAACGCAAACGGGTCCGCTGGGGCGACGGCGGCGGCGACGACGTGTCCGGCGGCGGCGCGTACACGCACATGACGCTGTGGTCGGAGTCGACCGAGGGCATGCACAACCTGTTCCGGTTGGGCACCCGCGCTTCCACCGAGGGCTTCTTCTACAAGCCGCGCGCCGACCGGGAGCTGTTGAGCGAGTACGCAGGAGGGCTGATCGCGAGCACCGGCTGCCCGTCGGGAGAGGTGCAGACTTACCTGCGGTTGGGCAAGTACGAGGAAGCGGTCGCCAGCGCGGCCGAATTCCGCGACATCTTCGGCGCCGGCAACTACTACGTCGAGCTGATGGACCACGGGCTCGGCATCGAGAAACGCGTCCGCGACGATCTGCTCAAGCTGGCCAAGGATCTGAAGCTGCCGCTGTTGGCGACCAACGACCTGCACTACGCCAGCGCCGACGACGCGGACGCGCACGAGGTGCTGCTGTGCGTGCAGTCCGGCGCAACCATGGCGGACGCGAACCGGTTCAAGCTGGACGGCGGCGGCTACTACCTGAAGTCGCCGGCCGAGATGCGGGAACTGTTCCGCGAGCTGCCGGAGGCCTGCGACAACACCCTGGAGATCGCCGAGCGCTGCCAGGTCGACTTCGTGCACGGCGAGGGCCGCTACATGCCGCGGTTCCCGGTGCCCGAGGGCCACGACGAGACCAGCTTCTTCCTGCATCAGGTGGAGACCGGGCTGGCCGAGCGCTACCCCGACGGCATCACCCCGGAGGTCCGCAAGCAGACCGACTACGAGACCGAGGTCATCGTCGGAAAAGGATATCCGGGCTATTATCTTGTGGTCGCGGACTTCATCAACTGGGCTAAGAACAACGGCGTCCACGTAGGTCCCGGGCGAGGTTCCGGCGCCGGTTCGATCTGCGCGTACGCGATGCGGATCACCGACCTCGACCCGCTCGAGCACGGCCTGATCTTCGAGCGCTTCCTGAATCCGGAACGCAAGTCGATGCCGGACTTTGACGTCGACTTCGACGACCGCCGGCGCGGCGAGGTGATCAGGTACGTCACCGAGAAGTACGGCAACGACCGGGTCGCCCAGATCGTCACCTACGGCAAGATCAAGGCGAAGCAGTCGGTCAAGGACGCCGCCCGGGTGATGGGCTACCCGTACGCGATGGGCGACAAGCTGACCAAGGCGATGCCGCCGCCGGTGCAGGGCAAGGACGTGCCGCTGCCGAAGATCTTCGACAAGTCGCACGACCGCTACAACGAGGGCGGCGAATTCCGTCAGTTGTACGAGACCGAGGCCGACGTCCGCAAGGTCGTCGACGCGGCGATGGGTCTGGAGGGTCTGGTCCGCCAGCCGGGCGTGCACGCGGCCGGCGTGATCATGAGCTCCGACCCGTTGATCGACATCATCCCGCTGATGAAGCGGGAGCAGGACGGCGCGATCATCACCCAGTTCGACTACCCGACCTGTGAGTCGCTGGGTCTGGTCAAGATGGACTTCCTGGGTCTGCGCAACCTGACCATCCTCGGTGACGCGTTGGACAACGTGAAGCTGAACCGGGGGATCGAAGTCGATCTTGATGCGCTGGCCAAGGACCTGACCGACCAGGCGACCTACGATCTGCTGGCGCGCGGCGAAACACTCGGTGTATTCCAGTTCGATAGTTCGGGTTATCGGCAGCTCTGCCGGTTGATGAAGCCGACCGAGTTCAACGACATCTCCGCGCTCGGCGCGCTGTACCGACCGGGCCCGATGGGTGCGGACAGTCACACCAACTACGCCAAGCGGAAGAACGGCCAGCAGCAGGTCGAGTATCTGCATCCGGAGCTGGCCGAGGCTCTGGAACCGATCCTGTCCGAGTCGTACGGCTTGATCATCTATCAGGAGCAGGTGCTGAAGATCGCGCAGGAGCTGGCGGGCTACTCGCTCGGCACAGCAGACCTGCTCCGCAAGGCGATGGGCAAGAAGAAGAAGGAGGTGCTGGACGCCGAGTTCCCGCCGTTCCAGGAGGGGATGCGGAAGAACGGCTTCTCCGACGCCGCGATCATCGCGCTGTGGGACGTGCTGGTGCCGTTCTCCAGCTACGCGTTCAACAAGGCCCACTCGGCCGCGTACGGGCTGGTGTCGTACTGGACCGCCTATCTGAAGGCGCACTACCCGGCCGAGTACATGGCCGCCGTGCTGGAGTCGGTCAAGGACGACAAGGACAAGATCGCGATCTACCTGTCCGAATGTCGTCGGCTCGGCATCAAGGTGCTGCCGCCGGACGTGAACGAGTCGCAGGCCAACTTCACCCCGGTCGGTTCCGACATCCGCTTCGGGCTGACCGCGATCCGCAACGTCGGCGGCAACGTGGTCGACGGCATCGTGGCCGCGCGTACCGAACACGGCAAGGCCAAGGACTTCAACGGCTATCTCGATCAGATTCCGCTGATCGCCTGCAACAAGCGGGTCACCGAATCGTTGATCAAGGCCGGTGCGTTCGACTCGATGGGGCACACCCGGCGGGCGTTGATGAGCGTCTTCGAGGCCGCCGTCGACGGTGTGATCGATCTCAAGCGGAACGAGGCCCACGGCCAGGACGACCTGTTCGGTGATCTGGGTGCCGATCATTCGCCGGTCAGCGTGACCGTGCCCGACCTGGAGGACTGGGACAAGCGGACCAAGCTCGCCTTCGAGCGGGAGATGCTCGGCCTCTACGTCAGTGATCATCCGCTGCAGGGCCTGGAGCACGTGATCGAACGCGAACGCGACATCAGCATCGGCAACCTGATCGCCGACGACGGTCCGCGTGAGGGCATGATCAACATCGCCGGCATGATCACCTCGGTGACCCGTAAGACGACCAAGAAGGGCGACATCTGGGCGGTGATCAGCGTCGAGGACCTGGAGGCCTCGATCGAGGTGCTGCTCTTCCCGAAGGCGTACGACCTGGTGTCAACGGTGATCGCCGAGGACACCGTGGTCACGGTGAAGGGCCGGATCCGTGACGACGACGACTCGATCGCACTGATCGGTCAGGAGCTCACCCTGCCCGACATCACCTCTGGCCCGACCGGGCCGGTGGTGATCTCGCTGCCGACGACGCGGTGCACACCGGCGACGGTGGACAAACTGGCCGAGATCCTGCGGGCCCATCCGGGGATGACCGAGGTGCAGCTGAAGCTGAAGGCGCCGAACAAGACCACCGTCATGCGGATCGGCAACGAATTCCGGGTGACCTCGTCCCAACCGTTGATGGCCGATCTGAAGGCCGAGCTCGGCCCGTCCTGCCTGGCCGGCTGACCGTGGCCGAACCCGAAGTCGTCCAGCCGCCGACGGTGGGACTGCCCGGCCGGCCCGAGATCTCGGTCAGCCGGGCGGCCGGTTGGTTGGCCGGCTATCTGCTGCTGTGTCTACTGGTCGGCGTCGGCGCCGGGGCGCTGTGGGAGAAGATCGTCAGGCTGCCGACGTACACGGTCGCCGCGAACGGAACCGCGTCGACGACGGAGCGGGGACTGACCGAATTCTTCGGTTCGGATGCCTGGTTCTGTGTGCTCGGCTTCCTGATCTCGATCGGGTTGGGCATCGTCTGCTGGAAGTGGTTCGGCAAGCTCGGCTGGCCGGTCGTGGTGGTGGCGATCCTGGGTGCGGTGTGCGCCGGACTGGTCTGCTGGTACATCGGCTATCAACTCGGGCCGGGCGACTTCGAACGCCGTCTGGCCACCGCCGGTCCCGGCGACGTGGTCCCGATTGCGCTGAATCTGCGCTCACCGGTGGCGCTGGTGGTGTGGGCGTTCGGTGCGATCATCCCGGTGCTGCTGCGGTCCTCGCTGGGTAAGGACGAAGAGGAAGCGGCGCTGCCGCCGCGCCGGCGTACCCGCCGCCGGTGAGCCGGCACCGGCCTCGGGTTGCGGTGCCGCTCGTCATTACACTGGGCGCCGATTGGGGGCGGGACGATGAGCAGCAGCGGCAAGCAGCATCGCTACGCGGTGAAGACGCGCTGGACCGGCAACCGCGGCAGCGGCACCTCGTCCTACCGCGACTACTCCCGTGATCACGAAGTACGGATGGCGACCAAGCCCGACCAGGTGCTGCCGGGATCGGCCGACCAGGCCTTCCGCGGGGATCCGGCCCGATTCAACCCCGAGGAGTTGCTGCTCGCAGCGTTGAGCCAGTGCCACATGCTGTCCTACCTGCATGCCTGCGTGCTGGCCGACGTCACCGTGGTCGCCTACACCGACGACGCCACCGCGACCATGATCACCGAGGTCGACGGCAGCGGCCGCTTTACCGAGGCGATGCTGAATCCGCGGGTGACGATCTCCGCCGACAGCGACCCGGAGCAGGCGATGCAGGCCCACGAGACCGCCCACCGGATGTGCTTCATCGCCAACTCGGTGAACTTCGAAGTCCGCCACCACCCGGCGATCACAGTCGCCGGCTGAGGGCGGCCCGGCACTCGGATCAGTTCGGCTCCATCCGGACGTCGTCTGGGGTCTTGTCGGGGCGCCAGCCGCGCCAGACCGGGTGGCGGAGGCGGTGATCATCGGTCCATTCGCCGTAGCTGACCTCGCCGACCAACCTCGGTTCGATCCAGTGGGCGTCGCGGGTATCGATCCGCGGTACGTCGTCCAGCGGGCAGTCGTCCCGGGCCATCGAACGGAACTGCTTCGCGATCCGTTCCAGCTCGGCGTCGGAGAAGCCGCTGCCGACCCGGCCGGCATAGCGCAGCCGGCCGACCTCGTCCGGGACGCCGATCAGCAGCGCGCCGACGGTGCCGGCGCGGCGACCGTTGCCGTCCCGCCAACCGCCGACCACGACCTCCTGGGTCTTGAAGTTCTTGATCTTGAGCCAGGTACGCCCACGGCTGCCGGCCTGGTAGATCGACGTCCGGCGCTTGGCCACCACGCCTTCCAGGCCGAGGGATTCGCTGGCGGACAGTGCCGTCTCGAGATCACCGTCGAAGCTCGGCGGCACCTGGATCCGGCCGCCGTCGGTGATCAACTCCTGCAGCCGGCGGCGTCGGTCGACGTAGTGCTCCTTGACCAGCGAACGGCCGTCCAGGTAAAGGACGTCGAAGATCACCAACTGCACGGGTGTGGTCCGCCGGGCCCGGGCGACATCGGTCGGTTGAGTCAGGTTCATCCGATTCTGCAGGCGGGAGAAACTCGGCCGACCATGATCATCGAGGGCGACGATCTCGCCGTCCAGGATCGCGTTGTCGACCGCGATCCCGCTCAGTGCGTCGACGATCTCGGGGTAGCTGACCGAACTCTCCAGTCCGCGCCGGCTGAGGATCTTCGCTTGCCCGCCGGCCAGATAGCAGACCGCCCGTACGCCGTCCCACTTCATCTCGAACGCCCAGTCGCGCTCGTCGGAGAAGTCGGTCTCCTCCGCCGTGCTGGCGAGCATCGGTTTGATCTCGGGCGGAAAATCCACGACGCTCGACGGTCCTTCGACAGGCTCAGAAACCCTTGCTGGCTTGGGATTCTCGGGTCCGGCGTCCTCGTCGCGATTGGAATGCCAGACAAGATCATCATCACGAGCCGCCTGCTCGTGCAGCGCTGTCAGCTCGTCCGGTGTCGCCGGCACGGGCTCGGTGGGGGAGCCGGACATCAGGTGCATCAGCCAGTGGTTCTCCGGCTGCCCGCCGCGACCACCGGTGTGGATCAACGCGATCTTGCAGTCGGTGCCGACGCCGCCGGGTTTGGTGCCGTTGAGAGTGGCGATCACCTCCCGGCCGTCGCGCCACTTCTCCAGTTCGAACGTCCCGGTGTCGAAGATGATCACTTCGCCGCCGCCGTACTCGGCTTGCGGGATGATCCCGGAGAAGCTGCCGTACTCGATCGGATGATCTTCGGTCTGCACCGCCAGATGGTTCGTCTTGGTGCCGGTCGGCACCCCCTTCGGCACCGCCCAGCTGACCAGCACGCCGTCGTGCTCCAGTCGGAAGTCGTAGTGCAACCGGCGGGCGTGGTGCTCCTGGATGACGAACATCGGCTGATCGCCGTCGCGGACCTGGGGCGCCTCGGCCGGCACCGGTTCCGGCGTACGGTCCGGGTCGCGCATGCTCCGATACTTGGCCAGCCGATCGACCGACGCCCGGTCGCGCGCGCCGGAGTCGGCCGCGACCGGCCCGTCGACCTCGGCTGGGATCAGCGGAGCCAGCAGGTCACCGAGCTCGCCGACCCGTGCCGACAGTTCTTCGTAGTCCAGCTGTTCCAGGTCCTCGTCCAGCTCGTCCCAGGTCCTCGGCGCGGCGACCGTCGGCCGCATCCGGCCCCGCAGCGAGTACGGCGAGATGGTGGTCTTGTTCGCGTTGTTCTGGCTCCAGTCGATGAAGACCTTGCCCTTGCGCTGAGCCTTCGCCATCTCCGAGACCACCAGCTCGGGATGCACCGACTGCAGGGATCGGGCAAGTTCCTTGGCGATCTTGGACGCGTCGGCCGAACTGTGGCTGCCGTCCAAGTGCGCGTAGAGATGGATGCCCTTGCTGCCACTGGTGACGGGGAACAGCTCCAGACCCACAGCCTGCAAGGCATCCCGGGCCCAGTGGGCCACCTGCGCGCACTCGGCCAGACCGACGCCCGGACCGGGATCAAGATCAAGAACCAGCCGGTCCGGATTGCCGACCGATCCGTCTCGGTCGAATCGCCACTGCGGCACGTGGATCTCCAACGAGGCCAACTGGGCCAACCAGGCAAGCGTGGCCAGATCGTTCACGATCGGGTATTCGTTGGTTCCGCTGCGATGCTCGATCGCGAAGCGGCGCACCCAGTCCGGCGTCGACCGCGGATCGAGATTCTTCTGGAAGAAGACCGCGCCCGGCTCGGCCTCGGTGCCGACCCCGTGCACCCAGCGTTTGCGGGTGACCGGCCGGCCGTTCAGGTGCGGCACCATGATCGGCGCGATCTCGGTGTAGTACGCGATCACGTCGCCCTTGGTGGTGCCGGTCGCCGGGTACAACACCTTGTCCAGATTGCTGATCTTGAGCAGCATGCCGTCGACCGAAACGGTCTGCGACTGCTCCTGCTCGGCGGCCATGCGGCCCATGATGCCGTACCGGCGGTTGCTCAACCGGCGATGTCGGCCGTGCTGGCGTCGGTGACGACGATCAGATCATCGGGGGAGAGCTCCACCTGGAGGCCGCGACGGCCGGCGCTGACAAAGATCGTTTCGTAGTTGCGGGCACTGGAGTCGATCACCGTGGCCAGCCGGGTGCGCTGACCGATCGGCGAGATCCCGCCGAGCACGTACCCGCTGCTGCGCGCCGCCCGGTCGGCATCGGCCATCGCCGCGTTCTTGCCGCCGAGCGCCTGGGCCAGCGCCTTCAGGTCCAGCCGGCCGGCCACCGGCACCACGGCCACCACCAGCCGATCGCCGACCTCGGCGACCAGGGTTTTGAAGATGCGGCCCGGGTCGATGCCGAGCTGCTCGGCCGCCTCCTCTCCGTACGAGGTCGTGTCCGGCTGATGCCGGTACGGGTGCAGGCTGTAGGTGATCTTGCTCCGGGTGAGCGCCACGGTGGCCGGCGTGCCGGCGGCGTCGGGCTTGTTCTTCTTGGCCATGATGTGATTCATTCTCCGCCCGGACGATCGACCGGTTGGTTTCCGAACCGCGCACATCGCGCTTCCGGGCGAAGGACAATGACTCACGTGGGCGAATCGACCGACAATTCGACGACGACCCCGGACCGGCCGACGACGATCCCGGGCCGGCGGCCGGTGCCACCGCTCGAACCCGAGTGGCTGATCGTCGACGGGCTGCCGTTGTTCCACCGCATGGCGCTGCGGGCCGGACCGGACGCACCCGCGATCGTCCACGTTCACGGCTTCGGGGTGTCCGGCACCTACCTGGAGCCGACCGCGGCGCTGCTGGCCACCCGCTACCGGACCTTCGTACCGGATCTGCCCGGTGTCGGGCGCAGCATCCGGCCGCGCCACGGGCTCGATCTGGGCGGGATGGCCCGCGCGCTCGTCTCCTACTGCGACACCGTTGGGGTGGAACGCCCGATTCTGGTCGGCAACTCCCTGGGCGGGTCCATCATCATCGAGTTCGCCTCCCAGTACCCCGATCGGATCAGCCATGCTGTGCTGGTGTCGCCGGCCGGCGGCCCCAACAATCTGCCGCTCGTACGGGCGATCCGTCAGATGGCGCTGGACGGATTCCGTGAGTCACCGCCGATGCTGCGGATCGCCGTCCGCGACTACCTGCGGTTCGGCGTGATCCAGAGTCTGGACCTCTTCAAGGCCATGACGCACTATCCGACGCTGGAACGGCTACATCATCTCGACGCCCCGACCCTGGTGGTGGTCGGCGAGCGCGACCCGCTGGTGAACCTGTCCCGGGCGTTCGTGCTGGCCACTGTTCCGCACGTCCGCGCGGTCAAGGTGCCCGGTGCGCATGCGCTCAATCACAGTCAGCCGGAGGTGATCGCGGATCTGGTCGCCGCGCACGTTTCCGGCGAGCCTCTGATCGACCCGTACGCGCCGCGCCGGGTGGCCGAGCAGGTGCTCATCCCCCGAACGGAGGCCGGCTGAGGGTCCACCCTCTGACGTGCGAAGGCGGCGGCCGGCGGCGTACTCGTAGAATTCGACCGTGCTACGACGTATCGATCTTCGCGCATCGGGTGCGCCCGCAGAACCGGACGCGTTGGCGTCCGTGCTGCCGCGCGCCGAGTTCGATGTCGAGGCCGCTGTTGAGGCGGTCCGACCGATCTGTTCCGACATCGCGCAGCACGGGGTGCACGCGCTGAGGAAGTACGCCGAGAAGTTCGATCACGTCGTGCCGCCGAGTTTCCGGGTGCCGGCCGATGCCTTGGACAAGGCCCTGCATGACCTCGACCCGCAGTTGCGGCGGGCCTTCGAGATCTCGATCGAGCGCCGCCGGTTGGTCAGCCGGGCCGAGCTCGGTGATCATCAGGTCGACGTCGACGTCGCCTCCGGCGCGCGGGTCAGTCAGCGGATGACCCCGGTGGATCGGGTCGGCCTGTACGTCCCCGGTGGCGTTGCACCGTTGGCCTCGACGGTGATCATGAACGTGGTGCCGGCCCAGGTCGCCGGAGTCGGCTCGCTGGCGCTGGCCTCGACGCCGCAGCGGGAGTTCGGCGGGCTCCCGCACCCGAGCATCCTGGCACTGTGCGCCCTGCTCGGGGTGGACGAGGTCTACGCGGTCGGCGGTTCCCAGGCGGTGCCGATGTTCGCCTACGGTGTGCCCGGGCTCTGTCCGAAGGTGAACATGATCACCGGGCCCGGCAACATCTACACGGTGGCAGCGAAGCGGCTGGTCAAGGGGCTGGTCGGGATCGACTCCGAAGCCGGGCCGACCGAGATCGCGATCTTGGCCGACGACTCCGCGGTGCCCGCCTTCGTGGCCGCCGATCTGATCTCCCAGTCCGAGCACGATCCGGCCGCCGCCTCGGTGTTGATCACCGACTCGGAGACCTTGGTGGCCGCGGTCGAGGACGAGTTGAAGCTCCAGGTCGCCCAGGCCCGGCACGCAGCGCGGATCGAGGCGTCGCTGACCGGGCAGCAGTCCGGCGTGGTGCTGGTCGATGATCTTGACGCCGGGATTGCGGTGGCCGACGCATACGCCGCCGAACACCTGGAGATCCAGACCCGGGACGCGGCCGCTGTGTCGACCAAGATCAACAACGCCGGGGCGATCTTCCTCGGCTCGTGGTCGCCGGTGTCGCTGGGCGACTACTCCGCTGGCAGCACTCACGTCCTGCCAACTGCCGGCTGTGCCTGCCACTCGTCCGGACTGAACGTGAAAAGCTACCTCAAGGCGGTGCACGTGATCGACTACAGCGAGGACGCGCTGGCCGAGATCGCGGACAGCGTCGTCACCTTCGCCGAGGCCGAGGATCTGCCCTCGCACGGCCGGGCCATCTCCATCCGGCAGGAGCGCACCCGGTGACGGCGAATCCGAGTCTGGAGGAGCTGCCGCTGCGGCCGGAGCTGAAGGGGGAGGAGCCGTACGGCGCACCGCAGCTGGACGTGCCGGTTCGGCTGAACGTGAACGAGAATCCGTACCCGCCGAGTCCGGCGCTGATCGACGACATCGCTGCGGCGATCCGCGACGCGGCAGCGGGAATGAACCGCTACCCGGAACGCGATGCGCTGGCGCTGCGGCGGGATCTGGCCGCCTTCCTCGGTCACGGGCTGACCGCCGAGAACATCTGGGCGGCCAACGGCAGCAACGAAGTGATGACCCACGTGCTCGGCGCGTTCGGCGGGCCGGGCCGCAGTGCGCTGACCTTCGCACCGTCGTACTCGATGTATCCGGAGTACGCCCGCAACACCCACACCGAATGGCTGACGGTCCCGCGCAAGGCCGATTTCTCTCTCGATGTTGATCTTGCTCTGCGATCGATGGCAGAGCTCCGGCCGGACGTGGTCCTGGTCGCCAGCCCGAACAACCCGACCGGCACCAAGGCGACCCTCGATCAACTTCGCGCGTTGTGCGCGGCGGCGCCGGGGGTGATCGTGATCGACGAGGCGTACGCGGAGTTCGCCCGGCCGGGCACGCCGAGTGCGCTGGAGCTGCTGCCGGCGTTTCCGCGGCTGGCGGTGAGCCGGACGATGAGCAAGGCGTTCGCCTTCGCCGGTGGGCGCTTGGGTTATCTGGCCGCGGCGCCGGCGTTCGTGGACGCGCTGCGGATCGTCCGGCTGCCCTACCACCTGTCGGCGGTCACCCAGGCGGTGGCGCGGGTCGCGCTGGCCCATGCGCCGGAGATGCTGAAGCAGGTCGACGCGCTGCGGGACGAGCGGGATTCCTTGCAGGACTGGCTTTCCGGCACCGGGCTGCGGGTCCCGCCGTCGGACGCGAACTTCATCCTGTTCGGCCGGTTCACCGATCGGCACCGGGTCTTCGAGCGGCTGCTGGATCGCGGCGTACTGATCCGGGAGACCGGCCCGGCCGGCTGGCTGCGGGTGTCGGTCGGCACGCCGGAGGAGAACGCCGCGTTCCGGGACGCGTTGACCGAGATCCTGCCCGACAGCGAAAGGCTGACCGATGAGTGAACCGCGGACCGGATCCGTCGACCGAAGCACCTCCGAGTCGTCGGTAGCGGTCAAGATCAACTTGGACGGTGTGGGTGACTCGGTGATTAACACCGGCGTCGGCTTCTACGATCACATGCTGACCGCGCTGGCCCGGCACGGACTTTTCGATCTTGAGATCGAGACCAAGGGTGACGTCTGGATCGACGCGCACCACAGCGTCGAGGACACCGCGATCGCGCTCGGCCAGGCGATCAAGATCGCGTTGGGGGACAAGCGCGGCATCCGGCGCTTCGGCGACGCGATGGTGCCGCTGGACGAGGCGCTGGCTCAGGCCGTGGTGGACGTGTCCGGCCGGCCGTACTGCGTGCACAGCGGAGAGCCGGAAGGCCAGGAGTACGTGATCATCGGCGGCGGTCCTGTTGAATCGGGAAACGGGGCGGGAGTGCCGTACATCGGCAGCCTGACCCGGCACGTGATGGAGAGCCTGGCCTTCCACGCCGGCATCTGCCTGCACCTGCGGGTGCTCGCCGGCCGCGACCCGCACCACATCGTCGAGGCCCAGTTCAAGGCGGTCGCCCGGGCGCTCCGCGATGCCGTCGCCCTCGATCCCCGGGTCACCGGCATCCCCAGCACCAAGGGCACCTTGTGACCCCCGAGTTGTCAGTGGTGGTGTTGGACTACGGGCTGGGCAACATCCGTTCGGCGCAGCGGGCGCTGGCCCGGACCGGCGTCGAGGTGACCGTCAGTGTTGATCATGACGAGGCGGTGGCCGCCGACGGGTTAGTGGTGCCCGGTGTGGGGGCCTTCGCCGCCTGCGTCGACGGCTTGATCAACATCGGCGGGGACAAGATCATCGCCGAACGGGTGGCCGCGGGCAAGCCGGTGCTCGGCATCTGTGTCGGCGCCCAGATCCTCTTCACCGAAGGCGTCGAGCACGGCCGCCGAGTGGCCGGCTGCGCGCAGTGGCCCGGGGTGGTCGAGGAACTGTACGCGCGTCGGCTGCCGCACATGGGCTGGAACACGGTCGATGCGCCGCAGCAGAGCAAGCTCTTCGGCGGTCTGGCCGACGAGCGGTTCTACTTCGTCCACTCCTACGGCGTACGAGAGCGGGCCCGGCCCGCGCTGGGCGAGGCCGTCGTCACCTGGGCCGAGCACGACGGTGATCGGTTCGTGGCCGGCATCGAACAGGGCCCGCTGAGCGCGACCCAGTTCCACCCGGAGAAGTCCGGTACGGCCGGTGCCCGGCTGCTGCAGAACTGGGTCGCTAGTCTGTAACCGCGACGGGTCCAGTGATCCGCTGCAACCCGACGAAGGGGACCAGGGATGGCTGACTTCAGCGAAGAAGATCTGCACGGATCCACGTTCCACAAGGTCGATCTGCGCGACTCCCGCTTCACCGACGTACGGATGAGCGGGGTACGGATCCGCAGCGCCGACCTGTCGGACATGATCATTCGTGCCGTCGATGCCGACCGAACCCAGCTCGATGCCCCGTGGCTGTACAACGGTTCCTTGATCATCAACGATGTCGATGTGGTCCCGCTGGTCGATGCCGAGCTGAACCGGCGATTCCCCGGCCGAGCGAACCGTCGAGCGGCCGACCCGGACGGGCTCCGGACGGCCTGGGCGGCACTGGAGCGGGCCTGGGACGGTGTAGTCGATCGGGCCCGGTCGATGCCGGACGGGACGGTGGACATCTCCGTCGGTGACGAGTGGTCCTTCGCCCAGACTCTGCGGCACCTGGTGCTGGCCACCGACATGTGGCTGGGCAAGGCCGTGCTCCGGCGGCGGCAGCCCTTCCATCCGCTCGGCCTGATCGACGCGGCGTCGGCCGACGAGCTGGATCCGGCGGTGCTCGCGGTCGAGGATCCCGGCTTCGCCGACGTTCTCGACGCGCGGGCGGACCGGATGGGGATGGTTCGCGACTTTCTCGCTGCCGTCACCGCGGAGGAGTTGGCCGAACAGCGTCCCAACCCGCACGACCCGCAATACTCCGAGACGGTGCGTTCCTGCCTGCATACCATCCTCGAGGAGGAGTGGGAGCATCAGCGCTACGCCGTACGGGATCTGGACCGGATCGCCGCCGACCGGCCGGCGGCTACTCCGGCGTGATGGGCAGCCACCGGCGGATCATGATCATGAGGCCGAGTCGGCCTTGTCCACGAACTGTGTGGTGTAGGTCTTGGACAGGTCGATCGAGTCGGCCTTGCCCTTCAGATCCGGGTTGGCGAAGGACAACACCTTCAGCACGTTGGCGGCGCCGTCGCCGTCCATCTTGCCGTCGGTGGTGAACATGCCTTTCGACGAATTCATCGCGCTGGTGTAGAGCGTGTCGTCGCCACCCTTCATGTCGGTCGGCATCTTGGCGGCGATCTCCGCTGCCGAATGATCATGAATGTAGCCCAGCGTCTTGACGAACGCGTTGGCCAGCTTCTGCACAGTTTCCTTGTGCTGGTTGACGTAATCGCAGGACATGTAGAGCGAACTGGCCGGATACAGTCCGCCGAGTGCCTTCCGGGTGCCGGCCTCGGTGCGCATGTCGAAGAGCACCTGGCCGGCCTTCTTCTGCTCCAGCGTGGTGATCGTCGGGTCGGTGGTCATGCCGGCGTCGATGCCGCCCTTCTGCATGGCCGAGATGAACGTCTGGCCGGCGCCGGCGGTGACCGTGGTGTAGTCCTTTGTCGTCACTCCGGCCTTGGCGGTGAAGTACTGGGTCAGGTAGTCGGTGGACGAGCCCGGGCTGGTCACCCCGGCCTTCTTACCCTTGAAGTCGGCCGCGGACTTGATCGTGTCGGCCTGCTGGGCCGCCACCATCTCGGCCTCGCCGGGCACGTTGGCGAACTGCACCACGCTCTCCAGACACTTGCCCTTGGCCTGCATCACCTGGGTGTGGTCGTAGAAGCCGACCACCGCCTCGACCTGTCCGGCGATCAGCGCGTTCTCCGCGTTGGCGCCCGACGGTTGTGTCAGGAGCTTGACATCAACGCCCTGATCCTTGAAGTAGCCCAGCGACTGCGTCAGTTGAGCCGGCAGGTAGATGATCTTGTCCAGGCCGCCGACCATGATCGTCACCTTGTCGGTGCCACCGGCTTTCGCATCGGAGGCGTCGGAACCTTGAGTGTGACAGCCGGTGACGGCGATGGTGGCAGCCGCGGCGGCAGCCAGGCCCACAGCAGCGCGGGCGCGACGATTCAGCTTCATTGCTTTTCCTTTGCAGATAGGGGATTCAGACGGCGGCGGTGTCCACGGACGGACTGGGTGGCCGCCACCGCAGCAGCTTGCGTTCGAGCAGCCCGAGCAGGGCTTCGGCCAGCAGCGCGATCACAGTGATGATGATCATTCCGGCGAAGATGCCGGCGGTGTCGAAGGTGCCCTGGGCCTGGTTGATCAACAGGCCCATGCCGAATTCGGCACCGGTGTACTCACCGACGATCGCGCCGATCAACGCGAAGCCGAAGGCAGTGTGCAGCGACGCCAGGATCCAACTGGTCGCCGACGGGACCACAATCGACCACAGCACCTGCACGCGGGAGGCGCCCAGGATCCGGGCGTTGTTGACCAGGTTGCGGTCGACCTCCCGGGCGCCCTGAAACGAGTTGAAGAAGACCGGAAAGAACACCAGGATGAACGCGGTCGCCACCTTGGACTCCAGCCCCAGCCCGAACCAGATCACGAACAGCGCGGCCAGGATGATCCGCGGCACCGCGTTGGCCATCTGGATGAAGGGGGAGATCACCTCGGCCACCAGACGGGCCCGGCCGAGCAGGATGCCGAGCACGATGCCGACGATGGAGCCGGTGACGAAGCCGAGCACCGCCTCCTCCAGGGTGACGGCGATGTTGTGCCAGATCGAGCCCTTGGAGGTGCCGTCGGTGAACCAGACGTACAGCTTCTTGGCGATCGCGGTCGGCTGGGAGTAGAAGAACGGGTCCAGCCAGAAGGTCGTGGCCAGCTGCCACAGGCCGAGCACCACGACGACCAGCGCCAGCCGGAGCAGCCAGACCTGGATCCGGTGGTTGCGATGCCGGCGCCGGGTGCGCGCGACCGCGGCGGCGATATCGGGTCGCAGCCCCGGCTGCTGGGCCGTGGCCGGCGACGCGGAGGTGTCCGAATACGTACTAGCCGACACGAGCGGCCTCCTCTCGGGCGATCGCGACCTCGTCCGACAGGCACGACCAGATGTGCTTGTAGAGCTCGATGAAGTCCGGCTGGACCCGCAGCTCCTCGACCTGCCGCGGCCGAGCCAGCGGGATCGGGAAGATGTCCTTGATCCGGGCCGGGCTGGCGGTCATCACCACCACCCGGTCGGCCAGCGTGATGGCCTCCTCCAGGTCGTGGGTGACGAACACCACTGCCGTACCGGAGCCCTGCCACAGCCGCAGCAACTCGTCCTGCATCAGCGACCGGGTCTGCACGTCGAGCGCGGAGAACGGCTCGTCCATCAGCAGGATGTGCGGCTCGGTCACCAGCACCTGGGCCAGCGCGACCCGTTTGCGCATCCCGCCGGACAGCTGATGCGGGTAGTAGTTCTCGAAGCCCTTGAGCCCGACCCGGGCGACCCAGTCCAGCGCCTTCGCGGTCGCCTCGGCACCGTCGCCGCGCCATTTCAGCCCGGCCGCCACGTTGCCGAGCACGGTGCGCCAGGGCATCAGTGCGTCGGCCTGGAACATGTACCCGATCCGATCGGGGATGCCGGTGACCTCCCGGCCGGCCACCCGGACGCTGCCGTCGGAGGCGGGTTCCAGTCCGGAGACCAGGGACAGGGTGGTGGACTTGCCGCAGCCGGTCGGTCCGACCACGGCGATGAATTCGCCCGGTTGAATGCTCAGATCGAGATCGCTGACCGCGACGTGGACGTCGCCGCGGCCGGACAGGAAGCGTTTGGTCGCTCCCCGCAGTTGGATGATCGGCTCTGCCGTGGATGGCATCGGCGCTGCCGTGGGTGTCATCGTCATAGCGCAGGCTCCCTTGCCGTACTGCGTTTGCCTGATTGCGGTTTGTCGTGCGCCGATGACCGTACGAAGCCGGCAACGGGGCGTCGCGCTTCTGCAGATAAGCCCCGGTAGTGCCTGTTGTGCACGTTCTGCTCGTTCTGCTCACGGCCCGGTTCGCCGCCGGAGCACTTGCGGCATTACCGTCTGGCCTCGTCATGACCGATCAAGGACGATCCCCGGTACGTCACCGGATGCGTTTCACCCGGCAGGTTCAGCTGCTCGTCACCGCCCTGGTGATCGCGCTGGTGCTGGCCGCCTTCGTGTTGTTCGCGGTGATCCTGCGCCGCAATCTGGTGCATCAGTACGAGCGACAGGCGCTGTCGGTGGCCCAGGCGACCGCGGCAACCCCGGGTCTGGGTGACGACGTCGCCGCCGACCGGCAGCCGACGGTGCAGCGCGACGCCCGCGCCGTGCAGACGGCGACCGGTGCCCTGTTCGTGGTGGTCACCGACCGTCGCGGGATCCGGCTCGCCCATCCCAACCCGCACGAGATCGGCCGCCGGGTCTCCACCGATCCCAGTGGCCCGCTGAGCGGTCGCAGCGTGGCCAACCTTGAGGTGGGCACGCTCGGCCTGTCGGCCCGCGGGAAGGTGCCGCTGCGCAACAGCGCCGGCACCATCGTGGGCGAGGTCAGCGTCGGTTTCGACGCCAGCGACATCACCGAACGGATGCTGCGGTTGCTAGGCCAGGCAGCGATCTTCCTGGCCCTGGCGCTGGCCGCCGGCCTGGTCGGTACTGCGCTGATCGGCCGGCTGCTGAAGCAGAAGACCCGTGGTATCGAACCCGAGCAGCTGGCCGAGCTGGTCCGCGAGCGGGAGGCCGTCCTGCACGGCGTACGCGAGGGGGTGATCGGATTCGATGCCGCGGGTCGGGTGACCACGGTGAATTCGGCGGCCCGGACCCTGCTCGGTCCGGACCTGATGCCGGGCATGCCGGTGCAGGAGTCGCCGCTGCCGCAGCGGGTGCGGCAGGTGATCCGGACCGGTGAGGCGACCAACGAGCTGGCGGTGGCCGGCGAGCGGATGCTGGTCTTCTCCTACCGGCGGGTGCTGAATGGGGACGAGGACCTCGGCGGGGTGGTGTCGATGCGCGATCGAACCGACCTGCAGGCGCTGGTCAGCGAACTGGACTCGATCCGGACCATGACCGACTCGCTGCGCGCCCAACGCCACGAGTACGCCAACCGGATGCACACCCTGACCGGACTGCTGGCCGGCGGCCACACCGACGACGCCCTGGAGTATCTGCGCGGCATCCATGAGGTCGACTCGGTGGCCGAGGACCAGCGCGACGACAGCATCGCCAGCGCCACCATCCGGGCGTTCATGGCGGCCAAGACGGCGGCCGCCGCCGAACGGCGGGTCGGGCTGCGGCTGAGCCCGACCAGCTACCTACCGATGAAACTGAAGACGCCGGTGGAGACGGTGACCGTTCTCGGCAATCTGGTCGACAACGCGATCACCGCCGCGGCTGGAGGAGCCCGACCCGGCGTGGTGGAGGTCGATCTGCTCGCCGACGGAGCGGATCTGCTGATCTTCGTCGCCGACAGCGGCCCCGGCATCCCCGCGGAGCGGGCCGACTTCATCTTCACCCAGGGAGTCTCGGAACACGGGACGGGGCACGGCTTCGGGCTGGCCACCGCGCGCCAGGTGGCTGCCAGTCTGGGCGGCAACGTCTGGCTGGTCAGCGCCGCCAATCCCGGCAGCGAACTGCCGGGTGCGGTGCTGGCGGCGCGGCTGCCGGGCATCCTCGGCGCCGAGCAGGACCGCCGTGCCGCCACCGGCCCCGATCAGCCGGATCAGCCCGATCAGCCTGATCAGCCTGACCCGCAGGGAGGACGCCGATGACTCCGCTGACTCCGCCGACGCCCGACCGGCCGCTGTCGGTGCTGGTGGTCGAGGACGACTTCCGGGTCGCCGAGCTGCATGCCGACTACGCCCGCCGAGTAGACGGCTTCGCGGTCGCCGGGATCGCCCGCTCCGGAGCCGAGGCGGCCCGTCGGCTCGGCAGCGGCACGCACGCGTCGGAGGATCGGATCGACCTGCTGCTGCTGGACAGCTACCTGCCCGACGGCAGCGGCATCGAGTTGATCGGCAGCCCGCCGGCCCGGCAGGCCCGGGTGGACGTGATCATGGTGACCGCCGACGACTCCGGGGCGGCGGTCCGGCGGGCGCTGCAACTGGGCGCGCTGAACTACCTGGTCAAGCCGTTCGAGCCGGACCGGCTGGCCGAGCTGCTGTCGGCCTATCGCGACTACCGCCGGTTGCTGGCGCACCCGCACTGCGACCAGTCCATGATCGATCAGGCGCTACGGAGCCGGTACGCCGGCAACCGGACCGGCGGCGTACGGGGCAAGTCGCCGTTGACGTCCGGCCGGATCGTCGAGCTGCTGGCCGGTTCGGCCGATGACCTGTCCGCTCAGGAGGTGGCAGCCGGCACCGGGATCGCTCGGGCCACCGCACAGCGTTACCTGGCGCAGCTGGCCGAGGAGGACGTGGCCGAGGTGTTCCTGCGCTACGGCAGCACCGGCCGGCCCGAGCACCGTTATCGGCTGCGGCATCGCCGGTGACCGCGGTACGGCGTGCGGTCTTGTGATGTGGCCGGGTTGCCCCCATGATGGCTGCAACCTCCGGCAGAAGGGATCGTGCCATGAGCGATTTCGACACCGTGGTCTTCGACCTCGGCGGCGTCGTGCTGCGCTGGGAGCCCGAGAGGGCCTACCAGCAGGTGATGCCGGCCGAGGAGGTCGGCGACTTCATGGACGAGATCTGTTTCGACGACTGGAACCGGCGGCACGACGCCGGCCAGGCCTGGGAGCAGGGTGAGGCCGAGCTGATCTCGCGGATGCCGCAGCGCCGCGACGAGATCGAGGCCTACCGGCGCTACTTCGATCAGACCATCACCGGGATGGTGCCCGGCACCGGCGCGATCATGGCCGAGCTCGCCCGGGCCGGGATTCGGCTGCTGGCGTTGACGAACTGGTCCGCGGACCTGTTCCGGCCGACCAAGCGACGGTTCGGACTGCTCAATCGCTTCCAGGGCATCGTGGTGTCGGGGGAGGAGTGCATCGCCAAGCCGGACCCGCGGTTGTTCATGATCGTTTTCGAGCGGTACGACGTCGAACCGGAGAAGTCGATCTTCGTCGACGACTCCGAGCACAACTGCAGAACCGCTGCGGAGCTGGGGATGGAGACGATCGGGTTCACCGATGCCGAAGCTGCCCGGGCGCGGCTGGTGGAGCTCGGGGTGCTCGGGCAGCGGACACCGGTGACCGGGCCGATCTACCATCTGGCCAAGCGTGCTCAGTGGGCGAAGGCCAAGCAGTGTGGCAGCTACTACTGGTCGACTCGGCGGATCACGTACGAGACTCAGGGTTTCGTGCATTGTTCTTTCGCCCATCAGGTGGCCGCGGTGCGGCAGCGTGCCTATGCCGATCTGAACGATGATGATCTTGTGCTGCTGCGGCTCGGTCCGGATCTGGACGCGCTGCCGGTGATCTTGGAGGACGACGGCAGCGGCGAGCGATATCCCCATCTGTACGGCGATCTGACGCCGGCCTTGGTTGCCGAGGAGTTGCCGATCACTGCCGTCACCGCCACTCCTGCCACCTCGGGCTGATCTTCTGAAGGTGGCGTGTTGTTTGCCTGCCGTTCAGGTGTCGCTGGGCGTTCGGCAACGACCCGTACCTAGCGTCTCGATCATCGAAGAGATGATCGAAGCAAAGGACGGACCCAGCATGACTGACGCCACCCCGAACGCCGTTTCGACGCCGAGCCCCGTCTCGACCCCGAACCGCAGGATCGGCCACCAGATCGTCGGCCCGGGGCACCCGGTCTACGTCGTGGGCGAGATCGGCATCAACCACAACGGTGAGTTGGAGAACGCGTTCGGTCTGATCAACGCGGCAGCCGAGGCCGGCTGTGACGCGGTCAAGTTCCAGAAGCGCACCCCGGAGATCTGCACCCCGCGGGATCAGTGGGAGATCGAGCGGGACACCCCGTGGGGTCGGATGACCTACATCGACTACCGGCATCGGGTTGAGTTCGGCGCGGACGAGTACCGCGCCATCACCGAATACTGCCAGGCCAAGGGAATCGCCTGGTTCGCGTCCCCGTGGGACGCCGAATCCGTCGACTTTCTGGAGCAGTTCGACGTGCCCGCGCACAAGGTCGCGTCGGCGTCGCTGACCGACGACGAGCTGCTGCGCAAACTGCGGGCCACCGGAAAAACGATCATCCTGTCCACCGGGATGTCCACCCCGCGGCAGATCCGGCACGCGGTCGAGGTGCTCGGCAGCGACAACATCGTCTTGTTGCATGCCACCAGCACCTACCCGGCCAAGAACCGTGAACTCAATCTGCGGATGATCGACACCCTGCGCCGCGAGTTCCCGAACGTGCCGATCGGCTACTCCGGCCACGAGACCGGGCTGCAGACCACGGTGGCCGCGGTCGCCCTCGGCGCTGTGATGGTGGAGCGGCACATCACCCTGGATCGAGCGATGTGGGGCTCGGATCAGGCCGCCTCGGTGGAACCGCAGGGACTGCAGCGGCTGGTGCGTGACATCCGCGCGATCGAGGACTCGCTCGGCGACGGGGTCAAGCACATCTACGCCGGTGAGCTGGCCGCGATGAAGAAGCTGCGCCGGGTGCGGAACGAGTCCGATCAGGCCGAGACCGAAGCCCTGCTGGTCAGCGCCTGATCATGAAGAATCGGCGCAGCGCGGTGGCCCTGGTGGAGAGCCCTGCTCAACTGCTCAACGTGATCGAATGGGCACACTCGCGGAATCGCTCTGCTGCCTGTGGCGCCGGGATGTCGATCATGATCCTGCCGCCGCCGGAGCCCGCCGCCCGGGTGCAGCTCGATCGGATGACCGAGTTGGCCACCGAGGTCGGATTCTCCGTGTCCTGGCACGAGATCCGCGGCGGCCACGGAGCTCGGATCCGTGCCCTCCGGGCAATCCGAGCCCACGTGGCGCAGGCAGCGACGGTGGTGATCGGCGACCCGTTCTCCGGGGTGCTGCAGTTGGTGATCAACTTCGTCGGTCGTCGCCGGCTGGTCGTCGTCGACGACGGCAGTGCCACGATCGAATTCACCAAGATCATCAACGACGGTGGCACGCTGACCCGTTGGCATCGCAGCCCGCAGGCCACTGCGCTGAATCGACAGCTTGCCGCGCGCGCCCGGCGCCGGCTCGCCGGCTCGAGCAGCGCGCAGACCGAGGTGTTCACCGCGATGCCGGTGCATAGCTCGCAGTTGCTGGTGCGCCGAAATGATCTTGGCTGGACCCGGCAGCGATTCGGCCCGCCGCGGTTGCTGCCGGGTGCCGATCTGGTCGGCAGCTCGCTGGTCGAGTCGTCGGTGCTGGACGAAGATCATTACCTGCAAGCCGTACGCCGACTGGCCGCCGCTCACGACGTACGCCGCTATCTCGCGCACCGGCGGGAGTCGGTGGAGAAGCTGGCCAAGATCAACGATCTTGGTCTGACAGTGATCCGGCCTGACCTGCCGCTAGAACTGTTCGCCCGGCTGCGGCCGATCTCCGAACGGGTGATCAGCTTCCCGTCCACCGTGGTGCACACGCTGCCAGTGGCATTGCGGGACACCAGCGTCGAGGTGCTGGTCTGCGACATTGACCGGCAGTGGCTCAGTAGTGGTCGATCGGCCGCTCGGACCGAGAGCTTCCTGACCTCGGTCAACACCACCGCCCGCCGCACCCACGGACTGGAGGCCGTGGCCAGGCCATGAGCGGGATGACCCCTCCGGCAACCAGCGCGGCAGACGAGGCCCATGATCGCTTCCTGGCCGCTGAGGCTGCGACTATCCAAGGTCCGACACGTTCTGGCGTTGACACCGCACTGAACTCTCGGTTGGATCTGTCGAATGAAACGTCTGCTCGCCTCCACGTTCAGCCGCCTCGGGATTGCTGCGTTATCTGGCTGTACAACAAGCGGACTGGTAAGCGGGTCGGCTCGAACACACCACGTACCGAAATCGCTCACGGGTCTGGGAACGTGATTACTGCCTACCCGGGTGTCAAGCAATGCACGGACAAGGGGTAGTGATGGACGAGATTAGCATCCTCCGTAGTGATCTGGCCGATGCGGGCTACACAACCGAGCCACTTGGCGCGGCAGATGAATTCATGGTTGTTGGGTCCGATCTGTATCAGCCAGCTACCCTCGTGGCGTCTCCTGCTGGGTTGGAGGCTTATCTGACGTCGACGGAGGAGTCTGCTGTCGAGGCGCTCGGCCATCCGGACGAGCCCCGCAAGATGGCTCGCGGGTTGCTTGAGCTGAATCTGATCGAAATGTTTGAGAGCAAAATCGTCTACCGAATCGGTGTCGACAGATTCGGCGACTGGGTTGCAGAAAGCTCTCCTCGTCCTTTCGGCCCGATCTGGATCCAAATGGATCCTATGAGTGGCGAAATTGATTGACCAGTCGGTACCCGCCCGGCACCCAATTGGCCGCATCAGTGTTTGCATGTCGAACCTCATCGGAATCCAGACGACTCGTGCAAATGAATGGGCACGTTCCGAAGACGTCGAACGGCGAACAGCGCGGATCGTTTGAGCTTGCTGCACGATTCCCAGCCCGGCGGGCTGTGTCCGGCCGAGGCGCCTCGAACCTCCTACAGCGGCCGGCGTGGGTACTGGCGGCATGGTGTGATGACCGGATCCACCTGTAGACGCGGAACGAGGACGATCGAGCATGGCGAAGTTGATCTACTCGGCGATCACGTCGCTCGACCTGTACGTCGAAGACGCGGACGGAGGCTTCGACTGGGCGGCACCGGACGAAGAGGTGCATGCGTTCTTCAACGACCTCGAGCGGCCGATCGGCAGTTACCTCTACGGCCGGCGGATGTATCAGACGATGGTGTTCTGGGAGACCGTCGACACCACCGACGAACCGGCGGCGATGGGGGATTACGCCCAGTTGTGGCGGGCCGCGGACAAGATCGTCTTCTCTCGTAGCCTGCAGACCGTGGGTTCGGCCCGGACCCGGATCGAGACGGACTTCAACCTCGGGGCGATTCGCCGTTTGAAGCAGACGTCAGCCACCAACCTGAGCATCGGCGGCGCCGAACTGGCTGGGCAGGCGATCGCGGCGGGTCTGGTGGACGAGATCGGCCTGCTGATCCAGCCGATCCTGGTCGGCGGCGGCAAACCGGCCCTCCCCGCCAACGTCCGCAGCGGACTGGACCTGATCGAGGAACGCCGCTTCGACAGCGGCGTCGTCTATCTGCGGTACCGCGTCGGGCACTGAGCCCGGCGCAGCCGGACCGGTCCGCGACACGGCAGAATCTCGGCATGATCAATGTGGCAGGGTCCTCGACCGTGATCATCGGCGCCGGCGTGATCGGCGTCTCGACTGCGGTGCAGCTGGCGCGCCGGGGAGCAGACGTCACGCTCGTCACCGCAGGCGATCCGGCCGACGGCGCGTCCGGACGGTCGCTGGCCTGGCTCAACTCGGCCGCGCGGTCCGACGGGCCCTATCACCGGCTGCGGCTGTCGGGGCTGGACCGCTACCGGCGCTACGCCGCCGACCATCCCGAGGCCGAGGTCCACTTCACCGGAGCCCTGAACTGGGCCGGCCCGGGTGACTCGTACCGAGCTCGTCATGATCTTGAAACCTCAGCCGGCTACCCGAGTCGCTGGCTGAGTCCGGACGAGGTTGCCAGGGCGGTGCCCGGCGTTGATCCTGCGCGGTCGCGGACGAGGGCGCGATCTTCAACCCGGAGGACGGCTGGGTCGACCTGCCCGGCCTGATTTCCCTACTGCTGAAGGAATTCCTCGCCCTCGACGGTGCCGTGATCACCGGGGCCGGTGAGTGTCGGGTCGATCACGGCGACGGCAAGATCAGCGGTGTGATCACCGGCAACGGACGGCGGATCCGGGCCGATCGGGTGCTGCTGGCCGCCGGCGCGGGCACACCACAGCTGACCACCGAACTCGGCTTCGAATTGCCCGAGCAGAGCCCGATCGCAGCCCTGGTCCGAGCTCGGCCGGTGAGCGGCCCGACCGTGCTGCGGTCGGTGTTGAACACCCCGCGCGTGTCGATCCGGCCGACCCCGACCGGCGCGCTGGTGATGGACTCCGGCTGGTCGGAACGGGAGATCACCCGACTCCCCGGCGGGCGGTACGAGGTGCAGGACTCGATCGTCGACGGGCTGCTGACCGAGGCGCGTACGGTGCTGGCCGGCCATCCCGAGCTGGAGCTGCTCGGTGTCGGCCACGGCCCGAAGCCGATCCCCGCCGACGGTGAGCCGGTGCTCGGACCGCTGCCCGGGGTCGACGGCTGCTGGGTCGCCTTCACCCATTCCGGCGCAACCCTCGCACTGATCGCCGGCGAACTGCTGGCCGAGGAGATGATCACCCGAGTGCCGGACCCATTGCTTCAGACCTTCCGCCCGGACCGGTTCGCGGCAAACTGATCTGGGTCAGGTTGCCGTCGGCTCCAATCGCAGGACCGCGGACACTGCCGCCTGGACCATGTCGTCGATCCAGTCCGGGATCGGCTGGGCGTGGGCAATGAAGTCGCGGATCAACCCGTACGGGATCGCCTTCGCCGCGGTGTAGGCCCACGCCTGCAGCTGTGGATCGCGGGAGCCGAAGGTGGCCTCGACGGCGTCGCCGAAGGCGGCGTTCATCGCGTCGTTGACGTGCTGGAGGTCGTCCTGCAACTGGGCCGGGCCGATGCCGAGAAGTTGCTCGCGGTGGAACATCTTCATCGCCCGCGCCTCGGTCGGGTGCGCCCGGCAGTAACGGGACTGATGCAGCGCCGCCTGCACCAGCGGGTCGGGGGCCTGCAGCGCCTCGATCAGACCGACGTGGAATCGCTGGATCGACCGCAGCCAGAGCCGGGCCAGCAGCTCGTCGCGAGACGCGAACCGCAGGTAGATCGATCCGGTGTGAATGCCGGACTGGCGGCTGATCTGGGCGATGGTCGGTCGGGTGATCTGCGGATCGGCCAGCAGGTCACGGGTCGCGTCCAGGACCTGATCATCGGTAAATCGGCGGGGGCGCGGCACGCCCGCATCCTACGGCCGGTGTGTCCGGTCTCACCGGGGCCGGCGCCGATAACTGCTTGCCGAGAAGCGACTGGCGTGACAGGTTAATGAATATGAATTCAAAAACGCGTCCGATCGCCGGGATCATGATCATCGTGATCGGCGCAGCGCACACCACCCTCGGCATCGTCACCTGGATCTCGACCGGGCCCGAGCAGCGGACGGAGAACTTCTGGTTCACCGTGTTCGGCGTGTTGGCGATGGCGTTCGGGCTGGCCGTCGTCGAGCTCGAACGAGCGCGCGGCCAGCTACCGGTGCCGGTGCTGGCCGGGATCGCGGCGGTGATGCTGTTCGGGGTGATCGGATTCTCGCCGCTGTCCGGCTTCCTCAGCCTGGCGGTGCCGCTCGGGTTCGACCTGGCTCGCCGCCTCGTCCGCCGCCGGCATCGGCGGCTGTCGTCGTGGCGGTCCTCGGAGCGGGTGCACGGCTGACCGGCTTGCCGAGGCTGGTTCGCAGGGATGTACGAAGGTGAGTGCAGAGCGCTATCTCGGATAGGGTCTGCTGGTGCCCATGCCGAACGACAGCGCGCCCCGTACGCACACCGTGCAGCAGCCCCCGTTGGAACTGCTACCGGCCGTCGACGTCGCCGGCGGACAGGCGGTCCAGCTGGTCCAGGGCAAGGCCGGGAGTGAGAAGGTCTTCGGCGATCCGATCACCGCCGCTGCGCGCTGGGCCGAGGCCGGTGCCGAGTGGATCCACCTGGTCGACCTGGACGCGGCGTTCGGCCGGGGCAGCAACGCCGACGTGATCGCCCGGGTGATCACCGAGACCGCGAAGATCTCCGGCCTGCGCTTCGAACTGTCCGGCGGCATCCGCGACGACGCCGGCCTGGAACGGGCCCTGTCCACCGGCTGCGCCCGGGTCAACATCGGCACCGCCGCCCTGGAGCGGCCGCAATGGTGCGAGGCTGTGATCAAGCAGTACGGCGACCGGGTGGCGGTCGGACTGGACGTCCGCGGCGAGACCCTGGCCGCGCGCGGCTGGACCACCGAGGGCGGAAACGTGTACGAAATGCTGGAGCGGCTGGACGCTGTCGGCTGTGCCCGCTACGTGGTCACCGACGTCAACAGCGACGGCATGCTGAAGGGTCCGAACTACGACCTGCTGCGCTCGATCTGCGCCCGAACCGACAAGCCGGTGGTGGCCAGCGGCGGCATCTCCGCCCTGGACGACATCGCCGCGCTGCGGGATCTGGTCGGCATCGGCGTCGAGGGCGCCATCATCGGCACCGCGCTCTACGTCGGCAACTTCACCCTCTCCGATGCCCTGGCAATTGCAGCCCAGGATGGGGAACGATGAGCAGCGCACCGGCGGAGGCGTTCGGCACGCCGCTGCAGGGGGCGACCCAGGCCGAGCATCCGGCGCCGACGCTGGACGGTCGGCTGAAGGATCTGCTGGCCGGCAAGAAGATCATGCTCACCGGCGTCACCGGTTTCATCGGCGAACAGCTGCTGTGGAAGATTCTCAACGACCTGCCCGACACCACCGCCGCGGTGCTGGTCCGGCGCAAGGGCTCGGCCACCGCCCGGGCCCGCACGATCAGCGTGGTGAAGAAGAAGATCTTCAAAGACCTCGCCGAGCCGTACGGCGGTCCGGAGGGTCTCATCGACGCCCGGGTGGACGTGATCGAGGGCGACCTGCCCAACGTGCCGAAGTTGCCGACCGACCTCGACGTACTGATCCACTGCGCCGGTGACGTGTCCTTCGACCCGCCGATCGACCGCGCGTTCAACACCAACCTGATCGGCACCGGCGCACTGATCGACCGGTTCCTGGAGTCCTGCACCGGGCCGGACGGCGAGTTGACCCGGATGCCGCACTACGTGCACGTCTCCACCGCGTACACCGCCGGCCGTCGTCGTGGCGCGATCGGCGAGGCGCCGCATGCCCACGACATCGACTACGAGGCCGAGATGAAGGCCGGGCTGGCGATGGCGGCCGAGATCGAGAACGCCTCCCGGACCGCCGATCAGCTGACCAAGTTCCGCAAGGAGGCCGAGCGCGAGCATCGCGCCGCCGGCCATCTGATCACCGCCGCAGACACCGAACGCCGACGCAAGGAGTGGGTGGCCAAGCAGCTGGTCGACGCCGGCACCGAACGTGCCCGCTCGCTCGGCTGGACCGACGCGTACACCTTCACCAAGGCTCTCGGCGAGAAGCTGGTGGCCGAGAAGTGCGCCCACATCCGGGCCTCGATCGTCCGGCCGGCGATCGTCGAGTCGTCGATCAAGCATCCGTACCCGGGCTGGATCGAAGGCTTCAAGATGGCCGAGCCGATCATCCTGGCCTACGGCCGCGGCGAGCTGCCCGAATTCCCCGCCTCACCGGAGGCGATCTGCGACGTGGTGCCCTGCGACTACGTGGTGAACGCGACCATCGCGGTGGCCGCGACCGAGCCGCACGTCGGCGTCTGCGAGTACTACCACGTCTCCAGCGG
The DNA here is from genome assembly GCF_007362775.1 of Microlunatus elymi. Lineage (NCBI taxonomy): Bacteria > Bacillati > Actinomycetota > Actinomycetes > Propionibacteriales > Propionibacteriaceae > Microlunatus > Microlunatus elymi. The sequence continues at coordinate 3,205,697 of NZ_CP041692.1, read as the reverse complement.
CGCCCGGAATCCGCTCACCTTCCAGCAGTTCTACACCTACGTCAACGGCTACTTCACCGAGCATCCGTTGATCGCCGGCGAGCGGGGCGCACCGGCGTTGCCGCAGTGGCAGTTCCCCGGTGCGGCGTCGATCGAACGCTTCCTGTCCCGGTCCGAACGCGGGCACGCGATCGCCGACCGGATGATCAAGTTCGCACCAAGATCAGAACGCACCCGCAAGGCCGCCAAGGACCTTGATCGTTTTCGGTCCCGGATCGACTTCCTGCGGTCCTATCTGGGTCTCTACAACGAGTACGCCCAGTCCGAGCTGCACTTCGTCGACGACAACACGCTGCGGCTCACCCGCTCGCTGCACCCCGATGATCAAGACACGTTCAGCTTCGACACGGCCGACTTCGACTGGTACGAGTACATGCAGGAGCTGCACATCCCGTCGGTGGTGGCTCCGGTACGACGGCTGGAGGCGCTGCGTCGGCGTCGCGGCGCGCGGCCGACCACGTTCACCGATCTGAGCAAGAGCAGGGACGAGCCGGGTACGGTGCTGGCCGCTTTTGATCTTGACGGCACGGTGATGTCGACCAACGTGATCGAGCAGTACCTGTGGACCAAACTTCCTGATCTTGCTCCGATCGGTCGGGTCCGGGAGGCGGGTTCGATCCTGCGCAAGCTGCCCAGCTATCTGCGGGCCGAGCGGGTCGACCGGGGCATGTTCCTGCGGACGATCTACCGCCGCTACGCCGGCGCCGATCTGGCCGCGTTGGAGGAGTTCGTGGACACCCAGCTGGCCCGGGAGATCCTGTCCCGGCTGTCGCCGGACGCGGTCCGGCGGGCCCGGGAACATCGCGCGGCCGGGCACGCCACGGTGTTGATCACCGGTGCGATCCGTCCGCTGACCCGGCCACTGCAACCGCTGTTCGACGTGATCGTTGCCAGCGATCTGGCCACCGACGAGAACGGCGTCTGCACCGGCTTCCTGACCGGGCCGCCGATGGTCGGGGAGTCCCGCGCCGCCTGGCTGAACCACTACGCCACCCTGCACGGGATCGACCTGACCAAGAGCTACGCCTACGCCGACAGCCATTCCGACCTGGCCATGCTGTCGGTGGTCGGCCGCCCGGTGGTGGTCAGCCCGGACGTGCCGCTGATGCGGGCCGCCGCGGCCAACCAGTGGACCAGCGTGGAGTGGAAGATCCGCCCGCAGGACCCCCGCTGGAGCGGCACCTTCCTGCGGCGGGATCGCGATGTCGCACCTCCGCCGCAACTGGGCGGATCGGCATGATCAAGAAATCTGGCCCTGTGAGGGTGGCAATCCAATTGAGGGGAGACCGCTGAATGGCGCGCCCAGGCTTCGTACTCGAGGTTGACGACCGGACGCCACCGTTGTTGGTGGCCGACGGCCCGCGGGCTCGGCTGGAACGGTTCCCGCTCGGCACCGAGGTGGTCTACCCGGCCGAGTCACTGGCTCGGCTGGACGACCTGGTCGGCGCCATCGATCTGGCGTTGGCCGATCCGGAAGGCACCGAGCCGCTGGCCGCCCGGCTGCGGCCCGGGATGAAGCTGACCATCGCCTTCGACGACGTGGCCGCGACGCCGCCGCTGCGGACGCCGGACGTCCGCGGCCGGATCATCGAACGCGTCCTGATCCAGGCCGCGGCCGCGGGTGTGGACGACGTCGAGTTGATCTGCGCCAACGGGCTGAACCGGCGCAACACCGAGGCCGAGTTGCGGCAGCTGCTCGGCGAGCGGGTGTTCCGGTCCCTCTACGCCGACGGCAAACTGACCAACCACGACGCCGAGAACCGCGGCCGGCTGACCGTGCTGACGCCCGCATCCGAGGCCGGCTCCGACGCCGGCGCGGAGGTAGCGATCAACTCCCGAGTGGCCGAATCGGACCTGTTGGTGATGGTGCACCTGGTGCACGGCATCGGTCAGGGGGGTCTGCCCGGCGACGGGCTGGCGGCGGTGACCGCCGGTTTGGGATCGGTCGGCTCGATCCGCGCCGAACGTGGGCTGGATGCCGTGCTCAGCGGGTCCGCCGAGCATCGGCGCCGCGCTGGGGAGGCGGTTGCCGCCGCGGTCGACGTGTTCGCCGTCGAGGCGGTGCTCGACAACGACAACTACCCGTCGTCGGTCGACTTCCTCGGCAAGCGGGAGTGGGAGTGGAGCTGGTCGGCTCAGGCCAAGCTGCTCGGGCTGAGCCGGATCACCGCGCTCGCGCCGGCCCGTTACACCCGATTGCTGAACGCCCGGCTCGAATCCGGGTACGGCGTCACCCAGGTCACCGCCGGCGCGCCGGAGGCGGTGGCCGCTGCCAGCCGCAGCCGAGTGCTGGAGCAGCAGCAGGTCGAGGTGACCGGACAGGCCGACGTGCTGGTGCTCGGCGTGCCCGCCGCGACCCCGTACAGCGTGCAGTCGGTGACCGACCCGGTGCTCGCGGCCTGGCACGCGCTCGGCTTCAGCTACCAGTCGGCGACCGATCAGCCACTGGTCCGCGACGGCGGAGCGGTGATCGTCTACCACCCGCTGGCGCAGGACTTCAGCTCGCTGCATCATCCGGCCACCATCGACTTCTTCGCCGACGTGCTGCCGACCACCACCGACGCCGCGGAACTGGCCGAGCGGTTCGAGGACAAGTTCGCCGACGACCCGTGGTACGTCCAGCTCTACCGCACCTCGCAGGCCTTCCACGGGCTGCACCCGTTCCACCTGTGGTATCAGCTGGCGGCGGCGGTGCAGCGGCTCGGCGACGTGGTGTTCGTCGGCGCTGATCGCGGCAGCGCCGAACGGCTCGGTTTCCGCGCCGCGTCGACCCTGGCCGATGCGCTGGAGATCACCTCGGCCACCGTCGGCCGGACGCCGCGGATCCGCTATCTGCACACACCGCCGAACGCCCTCGGAGCGGTGACGTGACCTCGTCCGCACTGGATCGGGTGCTCGTACGGATCGGCCGGCCGGCTGCGGACTGGCCGCGCCGGCTGCCGATCCGGCTGGCCCGGCGGGCGCTGCACGCGATCGCGATCCGGCCGCTGCTGCATGCTGAGGTGCACCTCGACGTCGGCGGGCTGGAGGACGCTGCCGCTCTCTGCGGACCCGCGGTGATCGTCGCCAACCACGCCAGCCACCTGGACACGCCGCTGCTGCTGGATGCTCTGCCCGCCCGGCGGCGCGAACGGACCGGGGTCGCGGTCACCACCGACGACTCCTTCAGCTCGAGCTGGCAGGCGGCGGCCACGGCGATCGCATTCAACACGTTCGCCCAGGTCCGGTCGGGGCAGGTCCCGTCGGGCCGGAATCGCACCCAGACGCCGGCCGAGTTGCTGGCGGCGGGCTGGAGCGTGGTGATCTACCCCGAGGGCGGCCGTTCCACCGACGGTTATCTGGGTACTTTCGAGCTGGACGCGGCCGCATTGGCGATCGAGCACCGGGTCCCGGTGTTGCCCGTGGGAATTCGCGGCAGTTTCGCCGCGATGCCACGGGGACACGGGTGGCCTAGCCGGCAGGCCGGCCCGGCCGGCCGGACTCGTACCCGGATCAGCCTGCGCTTCGGCCCGGCGATGACGGCGGCCGCTGACGAGTCGGCGGAGGCGTTCACCGAGCGGATCCGTACGGTGGTCGCCGGATTGATCGCCGAGGACCGGGGCACCTGGTGGCAGACCCAGCGGGTGTTGAAAGGGCAGACGGCGGACACCGCAGCGCCGGGTGCCGCAGCGACGCAGCTGGAGCAGGCCGAACCGCCGCCGGGAAGCTGGCGCCGGATCTGGGAGCAGAGTCAGTCGCCGCGAGCTGGTGGACGTCGCCGGCGCGCGAAGATCTGGCGTTGAGGCTCAGCCGGGAACGTCCGGCTGAGGTATGGGAACGGGGCGATCACCAGTGGCACGATCAAGACCGGCGCCGCCCGCACTGGGCCGGGTCGACGGGGTCGACTGGTCGCCCCTTACCGAGGCCGAGCTGCCCGAGGTCAGTGGCCTGTTGACCGCGATCGAGCACTTCGACGATCCGGCCGAACGGCACACCCTGGAGGAGTTGCAGGAGGCGTTCGCCGAGTCCGCCGCCGACCCCGAGCACAACGCGCGGATCGGTCGCGATCGGGGCGGCGTCGTGGTCGCGTACGGCTGGGTGCATCCGTTCCCGGCCGACGTGAACCCGCGCCGGGTCTTCCTGGACGGCGGCGTACACCCGGGCTGGCGGCGCCGTGGCATCGGGCACGAGTTGCTGGACTGGGAGCTCGCCCGGGCGGCCGAATGGGATGCGCAGACCCGCAGCGCCGAGCACGGTCCGCTGCAGCTGACGGTGCCGGTGGAGGAGAAGTTCACCGATCGGGCCAAACTGGTCTGCGACCGCAAATTCTCCGCGGTCCGCTGGTTCGCCGACATGTCGCTGAAGTTCGAACAGCTCGACTCCGGGGTGCCCGCGGTGCCGCGGCTGCCGGGGATCCGGCTGGAACCGTTCCGGGTCACGGTCAGCGAACAGGTCCGGCAGGCGCACAACGAGGCGTTCGCCGACCACTGGGGATCGCAGCCGGTGCCGCAGGTCCGCTGGCAGGAGCGGCTGGCCGCCTCCTCGACGCGTACGGAGTGGTCCTGGGTCGCGCTCGACGACGCGTCCGGCGAGGTCGCCGGCTACGCGATGAACGCCGCCTATCCGCAGGACTGGGAGTTCCAGGGCTATCGCGAAGGCTGGACCGACCGGCTCGGGGTCCGCCGGAACTGGCGAAACCGCGGCATCGCCAAGGCCCTGCTGATCGCCTCCATGCGCTCGTTCGCCGATGCCGGGCTGGACGGTGCCGGGCTCGGCGTCGACACCGACAACCCAACCGGCGCGTTCGGTCTCTACACCCGCCTCGGCTACCACCGCGGCGAGACCCAGGTGATGTACGCCCGTATCGACAGCCCGTAGCGTGGATGGGGTCACCGCGGCACCCCGGTCACCGCCGAAACGCCGTACGCCGCGCGGATCCGCAGAGCCAGTGCACCCGAGTTCGGCCCGTACCGGCGCATTCACGCAGCGGATCCGCGCGATGATCGGCGTGTCGGCGCGGGTACGTCGCGTCGTCACCGGATCCCGGTGGATTCAGACCTCGGCGCCGGGAATCCTGCCGCGCCACCAGTCGGGAACGACAACGGTCCATTCGTCCCGGTTCGGATCTCGCGCGCAGCCGCGGCGATAACCATCCCGCAGCCGTCGGACCAGCGGGCGACGATCGGGGTTGGTGATGATGTTCAGGTCGAGGCTGTCGGTACGCACCACTGTCAGGTTCACCGACTCGAAGCGCTCCTCACGGACGTTGTCGACGTGGTGCTGCCGCCGGTCTCGATGCCCGTCGCCATCGAATTCCGACACCAGACCGGCATACGGATCGAAGAGGTCGGCGATGCCCAGAAAATCTTGTGTCGTAGAGAAGATCGGCACATTGATCCACGGCCCCGGCAACCCGGCCTCAAGCCGGTAACAGGCCCGCAGTCGAGTTTCCCAGGGACTGCGCACCCCGTACTCGGCATGATCAACAGCTTCCGCCGCCTGACCGACACCGGTCCGGCACCGGTGCTCAGTCAGACCGGCCCTGAGGTCGTCGATGGTGATCAACTTCGCGGCCGCCATCGCATCCAGGAACACCACCGCCTCTTCCAGCGAGTCGGCCCAGCGCGCGCCGTCGATCGCCGTCCTGACCGCGCCGGTCAGCCGCAGTCCGCCGCGCTCCACCGTGTCCTCAGACCGCAGTGACGATCGGTGATATCGAAGCTCGGAGGTCGAGCGCCGTCTCAGCTGTTCGCTCACGCAGTCGACCGGCTGCATCAGGCGCGTCCGCGCGTCCACCCGTCGAGCATCTCGGCGCCCAAGGCGTACGCGGCCGCCCAGCCGCCGATGACCGCATCCGACGGGAGCCGCGCTGCGGCGTCCACGATCCGCTGAGTGACGGTGAGCCGCTCCACGGCCGGCGCGTAGCGTCCCCGCTGACCCTGCGTAGGGCCGTACGGCGGCGTGAACCGCGCCCGATCCCGTAACGAGCCAGGTCGGCCGCGCTGACCGGACGGCGGGCGAGTTCGATCTCCTGATCGAACCGGGACGGGGGTGTCATCCGATCAGGATCGATGATCCTGGAGGAGACCCTGGCGCAGTCATCCACAGCCCATCCCGGGAGTCGAGCACGCCGTGATTGAGGGAGCCGGGCGGACACGCCGAGCGCCGAGGCGGATCTGCCGAGGGTATGCGTCGTAGCCGGCCAAGTTGGGCTGCATTGGCTCTGCGGATCCGTGCGTCACTCGGCGTGTCGAGCTGGAATGATCTGATCACCGGGAGTTCGGTAGGGCGGCAGGACCATGGATCCGCAGATTCGCTCCGGATGCGGGCGGATGTGTGCCTGGGGGCCTCCCGGATTAGACTCGGGGGCTATGTCAGGACACTCCAAATGGGCGACCACGAAGCACAAGAAGGCCGTGATCGATGCCAAGCGCGGCAAGCTGTTCGCCAAGCTGATCAAGAACATCGAGGTGGCGGCTCGCGTTGGTGGCGGTGATCCTGGCGGAAACCCGACGCTGTACGACGCCATCCAGAAGGCAAAGAAGAACTCCGTACCCAACGACAACATCGACCGCGCGGTCAAGCGCGGCTCCGGTGCCGAGGGCGGCGGCGCGGACTACGAGACGCTGATGTACGAGGCGTACGGTCCGGCCGGGATCGCGATGCTGATCGAGTGCCTGACCGACAACCGCAACCGTTCCGCCTCCGACGTCCGGGTCGCGGTCACCCGCAACGGCGGCACGATGGCCGACGCCGGCTCGACCGCGCGGATGTTCGACCGCAAGGGCGTGGTGGTGGTCGAGAAGGAGCAGAGCAGCGGCGAGGGTCGGGAGCAGACGACCCGGACGATCACCGAGGACGACCTGCTGGAGGCGACCCTGGACGCCGATCCCGAGGACGTCAACGATCTCGGCGAGTCGTTCGAGATCATCTGCGACCCGAACGACGTGGTGAAGGTCCGGACCGCGGTCCAGGACGCCGGCATCGACTACGAGTCCGCGGAGGTCTCGTTCGTCCCCTCCTTCACCCAGGAGATCGACGCGCCCACCGCGGAGAAGCTGTTCAAGATCATCGACGCGCTGGAGGACTCCGACGACGTGCAGAACGTCTACTCCAACTTCGACGCCTCCGACGAAGTGATGGCCGCCGCCGGCTGATCACCTCGCCGCACAGCACGACAGAAGGGGATGCTCCGAATCCGGGGCATCCCCTTCTGCTGTTGGGATCGCGAACGTCGACCGAGCCTCAGCCCTTCAATCCGCTGGTGGCGACCCCCTCGATCACGTATCGCTGGACGAACACGTACAAGATCAACACCGGGATCGCGGCCACCGAGGCGCCGGCCATGATCACCGGGTAGTCGATGTTGTAGGCCCCTTGCAGGGTTGACAATCCGGCCGGCAGGGTCAGCCGTTCCGGCGAGAACAACACGAAGATCGGCCAGATAAAGTCGTTCCAGTTCCCGAGGAAGGCGAGCACGCCCAGGGTGACGAGGCCCGGCTTGGAGATCGGCAGGATGATCCGCGTGAAGATCTGCCAACTGTTGGCACCGTCGACCCGGGCGCTCTCCTCCAACTCACGGGGAATCGCGAGGAAGAACTGCCGGAGGAAGAACACACCGAATGCTCCGGCAGCTCCCGGCACGATCAAGGCGATCAACGTGTCCAGCCAGCCCAGCCTGTCCATCATCAGATAGTTGGGCATCAGGAAGATGAAGCCCGGTACGAACATGGTCGCGATGATGATGCCGAAGATCACCTTCTGCCCCGGGAACTTCATTCGAGCCAGGGCGAACGCGGCCATCGATGCGACCACCAGGACGAGAACCGCGTGACCGACTGCCGCCATCAACGAGTTCAGTGCCCAGGTGAAGACCGGATTCTGCTCGTCGGCGAACAGGAGCTTGTAGGCGCGCAGGGTCAACTGATCGGGGATCAGCGAGATCGGAATCCGGCGGGAGTCCTCGACCGTGCGAAACGACGTCAGGAACATCCACAGCAACGGGATCACGAAGATCAACGCGAGGATGACGATGCCGACCCAGAAGAACGGGCCGTTGCGTTCCTGCCGATAGGCACGACGGCGCCGAACGCTGCCGGACGCACCGCCTGCGAGTGCGGAGGGTTGGGGTTCTACTCGTGTGCTGGTCATTTGCCGCCTTCCCGCTCGCGCAGCACCATGAAGTTGATCACCGAGACGACGGCCAGGCAGATCGCCAGCAGATAGCTCATCGCGGTCGCGGAGCCCATCTTGAACGCCCGCAGACCCTCCTGAGTCATGACCATGATCGCCGTCCTGGTGCTGTCGCCCGGACCGCCGTTGGTGACCAGATAGGCCTGGCCGAACATGTTGGCGCTCGCCAGCACCGTGGTGGTGATGATGAAGACGAGGATGTTGCGCAGCCCCGGCAGCGTGACATTGATGAATCTGGCGAACGAGCCCGCGCCGTCAATTGCGGCGGCTTCGTACTGATCGCGCGGAATCCCTTGCAGGCCGGCGAGATAGATCACCGCGTTGAACCCCAGCGTCCACCAGACCGTCATGCCGACCAGTGCCACCCAGGCCCACGGCTGGGTCTGCGTCCAGCCGACCGGCGGAATGCCGAACAGGCCCAGGAACCAGTTGATCAAGCCGAACTGGGAGTCGAGCAGATAGCGGAACAGCACGCCGACAACCGCGATGCCCAGCACGAACGGCGCGAAGATCATCGCCCGCAGCAGTGACCGCGCCGGGAAGACCCGGTTCAGCATCAGCGCGATGCCGAGCGGGATCAGGACCAGGAACGGCACACTCGCGACGGTGAAGATCGCGGTCGCCTTCATGCCGTTCCAGAACTCCGGGAACGTCACCGAATCGGGAGTGAACAGATCGACGTAGTTCTGCAGCCCGATGAACGGTTTGTTGGGCAGCATGAAGTCCCAGTCGTGCAGGCTGACCCAGATCCCGAACACCGCCGGGACCAGGACGAAGGTCGTCAGCAGTGCCAGGTAGGGCAACAGGAAGAGGTACGGGGTGAACCAGGCATGCACGCGGAGCCGTCCGGCCGGCCGATCGACGGCCGGATCGACCTTCGTACGAGCCGTGGTCGCGGTGGCGCTCATCCGTACTTCTTGTTGTTCGAGACCAAGATCTTGTTCGCCCGCTCCTTGGCCTGATCCAGCGCCGCCTGGACCTCCTTCTTGCCCAGCATCGCCTCGCTGGTCGCCGTCGTCCACTCCGGCAGGACGTCGTTCACACCCGCGATCGGGGGCACGAAGTGGATGTAGTCGAGCTGCTTGGCGAATTCGAGCACTGCGCCCTTGGTCTGGAATTCGGGATCCTCGCGGACCGAGTTGCGCGCCGGAACCATGCCGGCGTCCGCCCAGCCCATCGACTGCTGTGAGATCCAGTTGACGAACACCCGGGAGGCGACGGCCTTGTTCTCGTCGGTCTTCAACTGACGCGGCAGCACGAACTGGTGCGAGCCCGCCCACACCGCCTGGGTGCCGCCGATGTTCGGCACCGGCGCGGCACCCCACTTCAACTTCTTGATCGCGTTCAGCGGAGTCGTATTCCACGGCCCGTTGATCATGAACGCGGCCTTGTCGTTGGTGAACGAGACGAAGTTGCCGTCGGCAGCGGCATTCTTCGGGCTGTGACCCTTGTCGATCAGTCCCTTCCACCAGTTGATCGCGTCGGCGCCGGGCTGCTCGGCGAAGCCGACGGACATGCCGTCGTCGTTGACCATCTTTCCGCCGTACTGGTAGACGAGGGTCTGCGACTCCAGGCCGTTGACGCTGAGCGCGGAGGTCCACATGCCGTGGACGCCCTTGGACTTGCACTTGTCGAGGATCGCCATCAGCTCGTCCCCGGTCGTCGGCGGCTTCTCCGGATCTGCCCCGACCTTCTCCAGGACGTTCTTGTTGTAGAAGAGGCCGGCGGGATGGACGTCGAGCGGGATGCCGTAACGCTTGCCCTGGTAGAGGCCGCCCTTCCACGCGATGGTGGGGAAGTCGTTCTCGGTGAGCTTGAGTGCCGAGGCGACGTCGTCCATCGGGATGATGACCTGACGGGCGGCGTTGGTGGCGAGGTCATCGGCGTGCATCAGACCGATCTCGGGCGCCTTGCCGTTGCTGACCGCGGCCGGCAGCTTCTGGAAGTACTCGGCCCAGGCGATCGCGGTCATGCTGACCTTGATGTTGTCGTGTTGGGAGTTGAACTCGTCGATCAGCTTCCGCATGATCGGGCCGTCACCGCCGGTGAGTCCGTTCCAGAAGGCAAGCGAGACGGCCGGACCGTCGTAACCTTCCGAGCCGCCACCGCCGGCGACGGACTTCTGAGCGCCGGGCGTGCCGGCCGAACCGGGGGAACAGGCGCCGAGGGCGAGGGCGGTCGCTGCCGCGGCTGTGCCGCCAAGCAGGCTCCGGCGGGAGATGCCGCGCGGGCTGAGATTCTCGGCAGGAAGACCGGGTCGAGTCGTCTTTGACATGGGACATCCTTCGGGGTTGGGGATGGTCTGAGATGGTGCGTCTGAGATGGTGCGAGGGGGGAGTAGGTCTCAGGGCAGATCCGGTCCGGAATCCAGTTCCAGAACGGTCCAGGACAGGGGCGGCAGTTGAGCGGTGACCGCGCCGTCACGGAGGTCGGCTCGGTCGAACGGCTGGGGACCGACGGCGTCGTGCCGGTCGCGATTGGTCAGCGTGGCAGCCGATCCGTCCGGGAGCGACAAGCAGCCGGCACTGCGGAGTCGCCGGACGCCGAGCTGGCCGCACTCGACGGTGACGTCGGCGGTCTCTGACCTGCTGCGGTTGGCCAGGAAGACGGCAGCACTGCCGGATGATTCCTCGAAGGTGGCGGCCGCATCCACGATCGGAACGTCGGTGAATCGCCTGGTGTCGCGGCGATCGCCGGTCGCCGCGACGCGCAGGATCTGTCCGCGCGCCAGCCGACGCATCTGCTCGAACGGATGGGCGATGCTCTGCTTCCAGGCGTCCCCGCCCTCCTCGGAGCGGATCAGGCCGAGGACGTTGACCAACTGGGCCTGGCAGCCGATGGTGACGCGGTCGCCGTGCCGCAGCAGCGAGTTGAGCATGGTCCCCACCACGACCGCGTCGGCGACGGTGTACTCGCTCTCACCGAGGCGCGGATGCAGTGCCCACGGCCGTCGGTCCGGCCGTTCGTCCTCGGCGCCGGCTCGCACCACGTTCCACTCGTCGAACGACAGGTCGACCGCCGTACGGTGCCGGCCGCGGGCTTTCTCCGCGTCGACGGTCGCGACCACGCCCTCGATGAACTGGTCCATGTCCATGGCCGAGGCCAGGTAGCTGTCCGGGTCGTCCTCGTCGGCCTGGTAGTAGACGTGCAGCGAGATGTAGTCGACGTCGTCGTAGGCGTGTCGCAGCACCGCGGCTTCCCAATCCCCGAAGGTGGGCATCTGCGCATTGGACGAACCGCAGGCGACGAGTTCGATGTCCGGATCGACGAGCCGCATCGCTCGTGCGGTCTCGGCCGCCAGCCGGCCGTACTCGTCGGCGGTCTTGTGGCCGATCTGCCAGGGCCCGTCCATCTCGTTGCCGAGACACCAGAGCCGATACCCGAAGGGTTCGGAAGCACCGTTGGCGATTCGGCGATCGGACCAGTAGCTGCCGGCGGGGTGATTGGTGTACTCGAGCAGGTCGCAGGCCTCCTGGATGCCGCGGGTGCCGAGGTTGACCGCCATCATCACCTCGGTGTCCAGGGCGCGAGCCCAGCCGTCGAACTCGTGGATGCCGACGGCGTTGGGTTCGCGTGATCGCCAGGCCAGATCCAATCGTTCGGGGCGTTGGTCGCGAGGGCCGACGCCGTCCTCCCAGCGGTAGCCGGAAACGAAGTTGCCCCCGGGATAGCGAACGACGGTCGGCCCGAGTTCGCGGGACAGGTCGAGCACATCGCCGCGAAATCCTGCGGCGTCGGCGGACGGATGGTCAGGTTCGTAGATGCCGCTGTAGACACAGCGACCCATGTGCTCGACGAACGAACCGAACAGACGGCGAGGGACTGGGCCGATCGTGAACTCGGGATCGAGCACAAGCCTGCTTTGGGGCATGCGGCGGACTCCGATCATCGTTGATCAAGAAGGCGATGGAGGGGACCGTTCGCCTACATCGTTGTAAGCCGGAAACGTAGCGATCATGGGCGCCGGGCACAATCAGTCGTTGTCGCCGATATGGGAACGTTATCGCCGGGGTCCGTCATGGGCGAGCCCTCCACCCGGGCCGGGCGCACGGTCCCGACCTGAGGACGTAGGGTGGTCGATTGTGAGACTCGGGGTTGCGGTCGGGATCGACGTGGTGGCGGTGCTGTTGTTCGCGCTGGTCGGGCGGCGCAGTCACGACGAGGCGAACACCTTCGTGGACGTGTTGGGAACAGCCTGGCCGTATCTGGCCGCCACGGTGGTCGGATCACTGATCGCGGCCGTACTGCCGAAGCGCTCCGGCGGCAACCGGAGTCCCTACTCGTGGACCACTTCGGTGATCGTCTGGGTGACCACGGTGGTGCTCGGGATGGTGCTGCGGATGCTCAGCGGCGACACCGCGGCCTGGCCGTTCTGGATCGTCGCCTTCATCAGCCTGGGCATCCTGCTCATCGGCTGGCGGGTGGTGGCGCGCGCGGTCCTGCGCGCCCGTGCCCGGCACACCGTCACCGCGGGATCGCCGCGGCACGAAGGGCGCTGAACGCCGGCGACGGGCCGGTCACCGCTGTGCGGTTCAGCGAACGAGGCCGGTCCGGGCCTTGCTGTGCGCCGCCGACTTCTGCGGTGCCGTCCACAGGTCCGGCTTGCGTTCCCGACGCTCGGTCGGGCGTTCGGCGGCCAGGTCGTCGTACGCCTTGGCCAGGTCCCGCAGCAGCAGGTCGATCATCCGCCGGCTCAGGTCGAGCCGGACGACGATCCGCATCAAGTGCACCGCCTCCGCGTCCGGCGGCAGGCTGTACGCCGGCACGATCCAGCCGTTCTCCCGCAGCCGTGCGGCCAGATGGTAGACGTCGAAGCCGGGATCGCCCGTCAGCCGGAAGGTGACCACCGGCTCGGCCAGCCCGGGATTGAGGATCTCGTACCGCCCGGTCGCGGCCAGGCTCTCGTTCAGATGTCGGGCGTTGGCCATCAGGTTGGCCACGATCGCCGTGTAGCCGGCCCGCCCGAGCCGGAGGAACGAATACATCTGGGCCTGGATCATCGCCGTGCCGCGGGAGAAGTTGAACGTGTACGTCGGCTGTGCGCCGCCCAGGTAGTTCACGCTGAACACCAGGTCCTCGGGGAGTTTGGAGGCGTCGCGGAAGATCAGCCATCCCACACCGGGATAGACCAGGCCGTACTTGTGACCGGAGACGTTGATGGATGCGACCTGCTCGAGCCGGAAGTCCCAGGCCCGCTCCGGTTCGGCGAACGGCGCGATGAAGCCGCCGCTGGCACCGTCGACATGCAGCGGAATGTCCCAGCCGCGTTCCCGCTTGAGGCGGCCGAGCATCGTGTCGATCTCCTCGATCGGATCCGACTCGCCGATGAACGTGGTGCCGAGCACCGCGCCGACGGCGATCGTGTTCTCGTCCAGCCGTTCCTCCACCTCGTCGGCGGTGATCACGTAACGGTCCGGGCGCATCGGGATCTTGCGCATCTCGACGTCGAAGTAGTTGGCGAACTTGTCCCACACCACGTGGGTCTCGGCGCCGAACACCACATTGGGACGATCGGCGGGCAGTCCGGCCGCCTCCCGGCGATGCCGCCATGAGCGTTTGTGCGCGAGCAACCCGAGCATGATCGCCTCGGACGACCCGATCGTGCCGACACCGACCACCTTGGTCGGGTCGGGGGCATGGAACAGGTCGCCGAGCATGTGTACGCAGGTCTCCTCGACCAGGGCGGCCGCCGGATACTCCTCGTGGTCGATGTGGTTCTTGGCCAGGGTGGCGTGGATCAACGCCTCGGCCTGCGGCTCCATCCAGGTGGTCACGAACGAGGCCAGGTTGAGAGTCTCCCGGCCGTCCAGCATCAGGTCGGTGCGCAGTAGTTCGTACGCCTCGTCCGGCGCGATGCTGCCGTCCGGGAAATGGAACGGGTCGACGTGCTCTCGGAAACCTCGTCGCCCGTGGATCGGACTGTTGCCGTCGTCCTGCGCGTGAGTTGCCATGTCTGCTCCTGGGATCAGGACCCGCATTCATCGCCGATCTTGACACTAGCGATTCGCTGGCGCTCCGGACTCGGTAATCGGACTGGTCGGACCGTTGGTCCCGGGGTGCTCCGAGCATCGTCGTACTGGATCGGCCCGGGTGTGTTCGGGCTCACGCCGGCTCCGGCTCGGTACGCCCCGGCGGCCTGCGACCATGGTGCGCGAGTCCGGGTTGCGGCGGCTTCCGGTCGGATTCGCAGACCGGCGTTGTGGAGTGGGGGAGACGGATGGCGCGCAGTCCTTGGGTGTTGATCGTGGTGGGCCTGAGCTGCCTGCTCGCGGCGGGATGCACGATTCAGATCAACCGGGACCCGTCGGCCCACGAACAAGCCGCAGCCGCAGTCCTGGCCGGGCATCGGTTCCGGCTGGACTCCGGCGATCGGCCGGGTCGGACCGAGCTGCGGTTGGGCGCCGACGACAGCATCGTCTCGTACGGAGCTCCCGACCGTCAGCCGTTCACGGTCACGTTCGTGCACCAGGGACATGCCGTCGAGCTTGCTGCCCGGTATCTGAACGTGACGTGCAGCAAGGACGGGCAGAGTCTCGAGGTCGACGGCGTACCACGAACCCGTGGGCAGCTTCGAAGCGACCTGCTGGCGACCGTACCGCTCGGCGTGCCGAAGGAGTCGGTCGATCGTGGGATTGCAGCCGCGGACGCGTTCTACGCGGCCGGCGGTGGCACGTCGCCGCTGCTGTATTCCCTGTCGGCACCGCACCGATCGGGGTCCGGCGACGTCTCGGTGCAGCTCGACATCAGCAACGATCTGCATGAGCAGTCGCTGAGCTACGCGGTGGCATGGCCGGGTGGTTGTCCTGTCTGACCGGGCCCGGCATCCCTGAATTAGGCTCGACCCCATGGCTGAGGTGAGCAATCGCAGAGTGTTGGGGATCGAGACCGAGTACGGGATCTCCGCGCTGGGCGAGCCCGCCGGCGAGGAACTGCACCCGATGCAGCTGTCCAACCACGTGGTGAAGGCGTACGGGTCGATGACCGGCCGGGAGCCCGGCTGGGACTACGAGTCGGAGACGCCGCTGCGCGACATCCGCGGCTACGAGGTCAGCCGCGAGCAGGCCCATCCCGATCAGCTGACCGACTCCGACCTCGGGATGGCCAACATCGTGCTCACCAACGGCGCCCGGCTCTATGTTGATCATGCTCATCCGGAGTATTCCGGTCCCGAGGTGACCAGTGCCCGGGCCGTGGTCGCCTACGACCGGGCCGGCGACCTGGTGATGGCGATCGCCGGTCAGGAGGCCGCCCGACGGCTGGGCCGACCCGTCCGGCTGTACAAGAACAACACCGACGGCAAGGGTGTCTCGTACGGGACCCATGAGAACTATCTGCTGGATCGGCGGACCCCGTTCGACCGGATCATCCGCCAGTTCAGCCCGTTCCTGGTCACCCGGCAGGTCTTCACCGGAGCCGGCCGGGTCGGCATCGGTCAGAACAGTGAGACGCCCGGTTTCCAGCTCGGCCAGCGGGCCGACTTCTTCGAGGCCGAGGTCGGCCTGGAGACCACGCTGAACCGGCCGATCATCAACACCCGGGACGAACCGCATGCCGACGCCGGTCGCTACCGCCGGCTGCACGTGATCACCGGGGACGCCAACCTGAGCGAGATCTCCACCTATCTGAAGGTCGGCACGGCGGCGTTGGCGTTGCACGTGATCGAAGCCGGCCGGCTGGAAGATGATCTTCGACTGGCACATCCGGTGCCGGCGATGCAGCAGGTCAGTCGTGATCTTGAGTGTTCGCGGGTGCTGGCGATGGCCGACGGACGGCAGCTGACCGCGGTCGACGTCCAGGAGGCCTACCTGTTGGCCTGCCGCAAGTGGGTGGGGGAGCAGGAGCCCGGCAGCGACGGCACCAGCGAAGAGATGATCATCGAATGGCAGGACATTCTCGAGCGTTGGCAGCGAGTGCTGGACACGCTGCGTACCGATCCGATGCTGCTGGCCGATCAGCTGGACTGGGTGGCCAAGCTCAAGCTGCTGCAGTCCTATCGGGATCGTGATGATCTTGGTTGGGACTCGGCCAAGCTTTCCTTGATCGACTTGCAGTACGCCGATGTCGATCCGCGGCGCAGCCTCTACAGTGCCCTGGTCGCTCGCGGCAAGATGCGCCGGCTGGTCGACGATGATCAGATCGCGGCGGCGCGGACCGATCCGCCGACCGACACCCGGGCCTACTTCCGCGGCCGGGTGATGGAGAAATTCGGCTCGGCAGTGGTGGCCGCATCCTGGGACTCGGTGATCTTGGACATCCCCGGATGGCCTGCCCTGCAACGGATTCCGCTGCTCGACCCGCTCCGCGGCACCAGCGCACAGGTCAAGGAGTTGCTCGACAACAGCGACACCGTGGCTGACCTGTTCGAGGCGCTCGGCCACTGAGGTTGCAGCGGGTTCACTCGCTGATGCACTGGCCGGCGGGGACGGTGCTGCCGGCGGCGGACTTCTTCAGTACGGGTTTGACCTCGCTCAGTGTCAACGCGTAGCCGGTGTCGGGGTCGGAGGTCGACCGGGCGAACACCATCCCGGCAACCTTGCCCTGGTCGTCGAACAGCGGACCGCCGGAGTCGCCCGGACGGACCTCCGCGCGTAACGAGTAGATGTCTCGTTCGGTCAGGTGCCGGCCGTAGATGTCCAGTCCGGCCGCCGACAGGGTCTGCCGGACCCGCGCCGGGGTCTGGGTGTACGGGCCGTTGCCCGGATAGCCGGTCAACACGGCAGAATCGCCCCGAGCGAGCCGGCCCGCCGTCGACAGCGCGGCCGCGTCCAGTCCGTCGACCTTCAACACCGCCACGTCGCGGCGCGGGTCGAAGGCGATCAGCCGGGCGGTGTGCACGTCGCCGACCCCGCGTTCCTGCACCACGATCCGATCGGACCCGGCGACAACGTGCGCGTTGGTGACCACCCGGTCGCCGGTGGTCACCCAGCCGGTGCCCTCGGATCCTCGCTGGCACATCGATTCCGTCGCGAGCACCTTGACCACCGAACCGGAGGCGTTGCGTACCGCCTTCGGGATCGTCCGATCGGGCGCATCGACACTCCGGCCACTCTCGTTGCCGCCGCTGAAGACCCGCGGGAATCCGTTGTCCTGAAGGAATCCCGCCACATCGGACATGGCCCGATCCGACGGGATCGGGGCCGCGCGGTCGAGCTCGTTGATGATCTTGGAGTCGGTCACCGCTTCGTTGGCGGTGATCAACGGCGTGGTCCGGACGAAGCCGGCAGCCAGCCACACCACGAGGCCGAGGGTGAACAGACTGAGCACCGTCCCGCCCAGTGAATCGACCCCGTGCACGATGCCGTCACCCATCCGCCGCCGGATCGCCGCCGCGATCGCGTACCCGACCGACTGGAGGATCAGCGCGCAGCCGAGCAACACCACGGCGGAGACGATGACCGGATGATCGGCCAGGCTGGAGTGAGCATGGGTCAGCCGGTCCAGGACGATCGGCCGCAGCCGCCCGCCGACGAGGAAGCCACAGATCAGACCGGCCAGCGAACCCGCACCGACCAACGCGCCGCGCCGCCAACCGCCGATCATGACCGCGATCGCGACGATCACCAATCCGATGTCCGTGCCCACCCCGATCGCCATGGGCAGAGTCTCTGCGACGAACCTGAACGTCAGCCCAGAGAGCGTCAAGGATCGGTGGGGTGCGTTCTCAGACGCCGCCTTCGACCGCACGGATGAGGTCTGCGTGGTGGGCCTCGAAACGTTCGGTGTACTCGTCGAAGAGTTGTTGATCAACGCCGTTGGCCTCGCGCAGTCGCCGCTCCACGGGCCCCTGGTCGGGCTCGGTGGGCTGCCCGGATCGTCCGCGGTGGGAGAGCTGGTGGGCGACCGGCGCACCGGTCGCCGCCGTGCAGGCCAGATGACCGGCAGCCAGATGCGCCATCGTGCCCACCACCGAGAAGTTGTGATCGAGCGTCTCGCGGGCCATCCGCAGCAGACGTTCCTCGCTGAACAGCCGCGTCGCGTCCAGGAAGAACAGCTCCTCCTCGTAGTTGATCATGGTGTACGAGGTCGGCTGCCGATAACGCCGGCGGTAGGCCGAGACCAGCTCCGGGTGCGTGGTGACGATCATCTTCGCGAGCATGTTCGTCAGCCCGGCCCGAATGGTGTAGTCGGCGTGCTCGGCGAAGCCGGCCGACTTGCTGTCTCTGGTGGTGATGATCTTGTCCCGAGCAGCCCGCTTGTAGAAGCCGGAGCGGATCTGGGACACCGGATCGCGCAACACCGTGAAGTGACGCAGTTGCCTGCCCGCAAGCCGCAACGGGTACGGGTGATGCTGATGGACCAACATCAACTCAGCCACCTCGTGCGGGCCCAGAGCCGAAGCCTGCTTGACCTGCAACAGGCCCCAGCGCCTGCTGATCTGCAATGTACGAGACCAGGGCACGACCAGCCCGAGGGAGAACTGCATGCTCGACCCGGCACAGAAGGGCAGGTGCTGAAAGACCGGCAGCGCGCCGTCGGTGGTGGCCAGCCGACGATGCAGCCGGCGGTAGACGACGCTGAGTTGATCATCACCCCAGATGTCGGTGAACTGTCTGTCCAAGCCTCGGAACTTACGCCGCAGGAAACGCAGCTGCCGAGCGGCCTCGGCGTCGCGGCCGAGCTGCTGCAACGCGGTGATCACAATGGGGTAGTACTCCAGCCGTGGTCGGCCCCGGGCGAAGATCAACTCCTGCTCGACGGCCGCGCCGAATCGGCCGGCCTGGGCCAGGGCGACGGGCAGCCAGGATCGGGCGGCGTCATCATCGAAGTGATCGGCCAGGATCGCCAGCACCGCGATCGACAAGCCGTCATGATCACGCTGACGACCCGACAGCGCCAGTCTGCGCAACCGCAGCAACTCGTCCTCGGCGACCACCTGACCGGCCGCGTCGGTCGACAGCACCCGTGACAACAGCGAACCCAACTCCCGGCCGGCAACATCGAGCGCCGGCCTCCCCGGACGGTGCCGGACCCGCTGCCGGCGCGCGGCCTTGAGCCGCCCGCTGACGGCCGGCAGTGCGGTGCTGATGCTTGTCATCACAGTTCCCAGGGGCTTCGGCTGGCGGGCTTCGGGCGAGAGCGGTTCGGGTCATCGTCTCGGATCGGCGGACCCGAAGGCCGAGTCCAGCGGCAGCGAGCAAACATTCGGTGACCCGACGGCAACGTGTCGGAGACGGATCAGTCGTCGGCAGTTGCAACACGTTTGCAATCTGGATCGGTCGTGCATCGGGCCGGAATGTCACCTGCAGCGGTCAGGATGAACGCGTAGGGTTGCGGTCCCACGCCGGTCCGACGGTCGCAGGTCTGCAGATGTGGACTTTTGACACGGCTGCAGGATGCGTCGAACTAGGCTTGGCATCGACCGGATCGCTGATGCGATCCGGGAGCAGTCGACTCAGACTGGAAAGGAGCGATCATGGCCGAGACAGAGCAGACCAGGCGCCACGGGCGCCGGGACGACGACGCCGAGGAACTGGAGACCACCGAGGCTGCGCCCAGCGGCGCCAAGAAGCCGGAGTTGGATACCGAGGTTGATTCGCTTCTGGACGAGATCGATGACGTCTTGGAGACCAACGCGGAGGAATTCGTACGGTCATTTGTACAGAAGGGCGGGCAGTGACCGACAAGTCCGAGCAGATCGGAATCTCCAGCACCTATCTGAGGGCGAGCACCTCGTCCTTCACCGAGTTCGTCCGGCTGATCGCGCCCGAGGCACTGCCCGGCGCGCGTCTTCAGGCCGGGCAGCTCGGTGCCCAACTGCCCGGTGGTGCGGGTCACCTGACCGCGCACGCAACCACCATCGTGGCGCTCTGCTACGACGGCGGCGTGGTGATGGCCGGTGACCGGCGGGCCACCGCGGGCAGCATGATCGCGCAGAACGACATCGAGAAGGTGTTTGCCGCCGATGAGTATTCGGTGGTCGGGATGGCCGGCGCGGCCGGCATCGGGATCGAACTGATCGGGCTGTTCCAACTCGAGCTGGAGCACTACGAGAAGATCGAGGGCGCCCCGCTCTCCCTGGTCGGCAAGGCCAATCGGCTGGCCAGCATGCTCCGGCAGAATCTCGGCCTGGCGATGCAGGGACTGGCCGTGGTGCCGTTGTTCGCCGGCTGGGACGAGGCCGAGCACCGCGGCCGGATCTTCTCCTACGATCCGGTCGGCGGTCGCTACGAGGAGCGGGCCTACCACTCCATCGGCTCCGGGTCGGTGTTCGCCAAAAGCTCGTTGAAGAAGCTCTATCGGGCCGAGTTTGGCGCCGACGACGCGGTGATGGCCGCCGTCCAGTCGCTCTACGACGCCGCCGAGGACGATTCGGCGACCGGCGGCCCGGACCAGGCCCGGCAGATCTATCCGGTGGTCTGGACGGCCGACGCCGAGGGCGTACGGCGAATCGGTGAGGATCGGATCGGCCAGGTCGTCGACGAGATCGTCGCCGCCCGCCGGGCCCGGCCGGACGGACCCGCCGCGCCGGTCCTCTAGCGACCCAACCCAAGCAACCGAAATGGACCGGTGGCCCGGCTGGGGCACCGGTCCTACTAGCATTCAGCCACGTCGGCCGACCGGTCGCGGCCGGCCCGTCCACCCGCGGAGGTATTGGCGATGAGCATGCCCTTCTACGTTGCGCCCGAGCAGCAGATGAAGGACCGGGCCGACTATGCGCGCAAGGGCATTGCGCGCGGCCGCTCGGTGGTCGTGCTGCACTACGCCGACGGCATCCTCTTCGTCGCCGAGAACCGGTCCCAGGCGCTGCACAAGGTGAGCGAGATCTACGACCGGATCGGCTTCGCCGCGGTCGGCCGCTACAACGAGTTCGAGAATCTGCGCATCGCCGGCATCCGGCATGCCGATTTCCGCGGCTTCAGCTACGACCGTCGCGACGTCACCGGCCGGGCGCTGGCCGGTGCCTACGCGCAGCTGCTCGGCACCATCTTCTCCTCCGGCGCGGAGAAGCCGTACGAGGTGGAGCTGATCGTGGCCGAGCTCGGCGCGACCGCCGAGGACGACCAGATCTACCGGTTGACCTACGACGGTTCGGTGCAGGACGAGAAGAACTTCGCCGTGATGGGCGGTTCGGCCGACGCGATCGCCG
Source organism: Microlunatus elymi (assembly GCF_007362775.1). Classification (NCBI taxonomy): domain Bacteria; kingdom Bacillati; phylum Actinomycetota; class Actinomycetes; order Propionibacteriales; family Propionibacteriaceae; genus Microlunatus; species Microlunatus elymi. The sequence continues at coordinate 3,184,399 of NZ_CP041692.1, read as the reverse complement.
AGCGGGTGGGGGAGCAGTACGCCCAGGGTCTCGACCTGGCAGCCGCCGTTCAGCTGGCGGTGCGAGCGCTGGCGTCCGACGGTGATCAGCCGCGGCAGCTCGGCACCGACGCGCTCGAGGCCGCCATCCTGGACCGGACCCGTACTCAGCCGCGGAAGTTCCGCCGGCTGACCGCCGATCGACTCGCCGGCCTGCTCGACTCGGGTGCGGACGCGGACTCGACCCCGGGTCCTGAGCTTGTCGAAGCACCTGAGCCTGTGGAAGCACCGGAAGCCGACCCCGGCAACGACGCAACCCCCGGAAGCAGTCCGCAGTGACCATCTCGCCGGCCGTCGTGATCGGTACCGGACTGGTCGGCGCTTCGGTCGGATGTGCGTTGACCGCTGCCGGGCATCGGGTGCACCTGGAGGACCGCAGCCTGTCTCATGCCCGGGTCGCGGCCGGCGTCGGCGCCGGCACCTTGGATCCCGCCGTCGGCACCGAGGTCGCGCTGGTCGTGGTCGCGGTGCCGCCGAACGCGCTGGCGCCGGTGATCATCGACGGGTTGCACCGTTTCCCGTACGCGACGGTCACCGACGTCGGATCGGTCAAGGCGGGGGTGCTGAATGCGTTGTGGGACAGCGATGCCGACGTTGCCCGCTACGTCGGATCGCACCCGATGGCCGGCTCCCAGTTCAGCGGCCCGGTGACCGCGCGCGCAGATCTGTTCACCGACCGCACCTGGGTGATCGCCCCGCACCGCAAGTCCGCGCAGGCGGCGACCGACACCGTACGAGAGCTGGTCCGGGCCTGCCGTGCGCAGGAAGTGATCATGGACGTCGACGTCCACGACGCCGCGGTGGCCCGGGTCTCCCATCTGCCGCACCTGATGTCGGTGCTGATGGCCGGCCGGCTGACCGAGGTGCCGGCCGAGCAACTGCAACTGGCCGGACAGGGTCTGCGGGACGTGACCCGGATCGCCGGCAGCGATCCCGGGCTGTGGCAGCAGATCCTCGGTGCCAACTCCGGCGCGCTGCTGCCCGAGCTGCGCGCGATTCAAGATCAACTCGGCGAGTTGATCAAGGCGATCGAGGACGATCGGGCCGGGCGGCCCGAGCCGGCTCGACGAAACGGTCAGGACGGTACCGGCGCCGGAGCCAGCGAGCTCCGACCCCATCTTGAACGGGGAGTGGCCGGCACCCGCCGGATCCCCGGCAAGCATGGGGCAGCGCCGGTGCAATATCGACGTCTCGTGGTCGAGATCCCGGACACCCCGGGAGCGCTGTCGCGGCTGTTCGCCGGGGTCGGCCAGGCCGGCGTCAACGTCGAGGACATCGCTATCCAGCACGATCCGGACCGTCAGTTGGGCTACCTGTCGCTGGCCGTCGACCCGGATCAGGCCGACGCGCTGTCCACGGCGATGACCGCCGCCGGCTGGGTGGTCGGCGAACCCGACCCGTCGCCCGACCTCCCGGACTGAACGTCGCGCGAGCCCACCTACAGCCGCACCACTTAGCGCCACCCGCACCAGTTGCAGCCGGTGCGGCTGGACGTACGTGGTGCGGCTGTGGGGTCAGCGGGCGAGGAAGCCGCCGTCGACGGGCAGGTCGATTCCGTTGATCATCAACGAGTTGTCCGAGGCGAGGAAGAGGGCCGCGGCGGCGATCTCCTCCGGTTCGGCGAAGCGGCCGGCCGGGATGAGTTCGCGGAAGGCGTCGCCCTTCGCGCCGGTCCACGCGTAGCGGCCGAGTTCGGTCATCACCACGGTCGGCGAGATCGCGTTCGTACGTACCCCACGGCCGCCCCACTCCAGCGCCAGCACCCGAGTCAGTCCGAGCACGCCCGCCTTGGAGGCGCAGTAGGCGGCGTGTTGATCCAGCGCCGCACTGGCCGCCTGGGAGGCGAGATTGATGATGCTGCCCCCGCCCTGCGCCAGCATCTGCCGGCCGACCGCCTGGGCGACCAGGAACGTACCGCGCAGATTGACCGCCAGAGTCGGGTCCCAGACGTCCAGGCCGAGGTCCTCGGCCGGTGCCAGCGGCCCGATGCCGGCCGAATTCACCAGCACGTCGATCCGGCCGGCGTCGCCGATCACCGCCGCGACCATGTCGGTCACCGATGCCGGGTCGGTGACGTCCAGCCGGTACGCCGTCGCCGGCGCACCCAGCGCTGCCGCCCGGTCGGTCGCGCCGTCGAGGTTCAGATCGGCGATCGCCACCCGGGCACCGTTGCCGGCGAAGGTCTGTGCGATCGCCCAGCCGATGCCGCCGGCGCCGCCGGTGATCAACGCCGTCTTGCCCGTCAGGCCGAACTCCAGGTCCATGTCGGTCATCCTTCACGCAGTGTCGCGGCTCTTCGGCGCACGTGGTTCCTGCGGCCACGCTACGGGTAATCTGAGCCCGTGCCCCAGACCAAGAGCCGATTCGTAGTGGCCGTCGACGGACCGAGTGGTTCGGGGAAGTCCTCGACCTCGCGCGGGGTCGCCGAGCGCCGCGGCTACGCCTACCTGGACACCGGGGCGATGTATCGCGCCGCGGCCTGGCTGGTGCTGCAGTCCGATCTGGACAGCAGCGAGCAGGAGTTGGTGTCCAAGCTGATCGAGCAGGCGGACCTCGGCATCGGCACCGATCCGGCCGGCCCGCGGTTCACCGTGAACGGCACCGACGTCACCGAGGCGATCCGGGAGCCGGTGATCAGCGCGTCGGTGAGCGCGGTCGCCACCAATCTGGCCGTCCGCGAGTTGCTGATCGCCCGGCAGCGGGAAATCATCGCCGCCGCCGATCCCGGGATCGTGGTCGAGGGCCGCGACATCACCACCGTGGTCGCGCCCGACGCGCAGGTCCGGGTGTTGCTGGTCGCCGATCCGTCGGCGCGGGTCGCGCGCCGCAAGAACGAGCTCGGCGGGGTGGTCGGTGATGACGACGTACGGGATCAGGTGATCCGCCGGGATCGTGACGATTCGACCGTGGCCCAGTTCCATGACGCCGCTCCCGGCGTGACGGTGGTCGATTCGACCGAGCTGACGCTGGACGAGGTGGTAGACCGTATCTGTGAGCTGATCGATCAGGTTCACGCCGGCTCCGGTTCTCCTTCCTCTTGAGGATCTGTATTGACGTGATACTGGACACCTTTGCGGGACTGCCGCACACCGAGCAGCTGCCGCGACGAAGCAACTGGATGTTCAGGACAGTTCGCCGGCCGGCTCGATGGCTGATGTCTCATTACTGGCGGATCACCATTCACGGCCGCGAGTTGTTGCCGCCGCGCGGGCCGATGATCCTGGTCGCCAACCACGTCGGGCTGATCGACGGTCCACTGCTGGTCGCCGAGCACCCGCAGCCGGCGTACGCGCTGGCGAAGGTGGAACTCTTCTCCGGGCCGCTGGGCCGGGTGCTGGACCACATCGGCCAGATCTCCATCGACCGCCGGCGGGCCGACCTGCGCGGGGTGACCCGGGCGATCCACCTGCTCCGCACCGGCGGGGTACTGACGATCTTTCCGGAGGGCAAGCGGACCGGCGGCGATGTCGCCATCGCCCACCGCGGTGCCGCCTACCTGGCCATGGTGACCGGCGCACCGGTGATTCCGGTCGCGCTGCTGGGCACCCGCGGTCCCGGTCGTGGCAGCGGGCACGTGCCCGGCTATCACTCTCGGCTGCACATCAGCTACGGTCAGCCGGTGCACGTACCGGCCGTGCCGTGGCCGCGGACCAAGATCGCGGTGGCGGACTGGACGGAGCGGATCCGTACGATCCTGGCCGAGCACATCAGCACCGCGCAGGAACTGACCGGCATGCAGCTGCCCGGACCGCCGACGCCGCGTACGCCGAAACCGCCGCGACAGCTGCCGGTGATCGGCAGGATCCGGGGAAGGCGGTCGGATCACACCCGCCACGAACTCGCAGGGATGGACGATGACAGAGTCAATTGACACGCCGGTGACCGAATTCGGTCCCGGCGACAATTTTGCCGCCGCCGCTCCGCCGGTGGTGGCCGTGGTCGGCCGGCCGAACGTCGGCAAGTCGACCCTGGTCAACCGGCTGATCGGCCGGCGCGCGGCGGTCGTCCAGGACACTCCCGGCGTCACCCGGGACCGGGTCTCCTACGACGCGCTCTGGAACGGCCGCCAGTTCGTGGTGGTGGACACCGGCGGCTGGGCTCCGGACGCCAAGGGGATGGCGGCGCAGATCGCCGAGCAGGCCGAGCTGGCGATCAGCGCGGCGGACGCGGTGGTGTTCGTCGTCGACACGAACGTCGGCATCCTTGATCACGACGAAGCCGTGGTCCGGGTGCTGCGCCGGAGCAAGAAGCCGGTGCTGCTGGTGGCCAACAAGGTCGACGATCAACGCGCCGAGGCGGAGGCCGCGGCAATGTGGAATCTCGGGTTGGGCGAGCCGCACCCGGTGTCGGCACTGACCGGCCGGGGCAGCGGTGATCTGCTCGACGCCATCCTGGACATCCTGCCCGAGGCGCCGGGGGAGATCCTCGAGGAGGGCGGCCCGCGGCGGGTGGCGATCGTCGGTCGGCCGAACGTCGGCAAGTCCAGCCTGCTGAACAAGCTGGCAGGATCACAGCGTTCGGTGGTGGACAACGCGTCCGGCACCACCGTGGATCCGGTGGACGAACTGGTCGAGGTGGACGGCACCGTCTACCGGTTCATCGATACCGCCGGCATCCGGCGCAAGGTCAAGGAGGCCAGCGGGCACGAGTACTACGCCAGTCTGCGGACCCAGGGCGCGATCGAACGCGCCGAGGTGTGCATCGTGGTGGTGGACGCGAGCGAACCGCTGACCGAGCAGGACCTGCGGATCCTGACCAATGTCGAGGAGTCCGGCCGGGCCCTGCTGATCGCCTTCAACAAGTGGGATCTCACCGACGACGAGCGCCGCCGCTACCTGGGCCGCGAAGTGGAACGGGATCTGGTCCAGTTCGGCTGGGCCGGGGCGGTGAACATGTCCGCACTGACCGGCCGGCACGTGGACAAGGTCGGCGCCGCGATCGAGGACGCTCTGGAGGGCTGGGAGACCCGGGTCTCCACCGGCAAGCTGAACGCGTTCCTCGGCCGGCTGGTCGCATCCCACCCGCATCCGGTCCGCGGCGGAAAGCAGCCGCGAATCCTGTTCGGCACCCAGGCGCAGTCGGCGCCGCCGACCTTCATCCTCTTCACCAGCGGCAAGATGGACGCCAGCTACTTGCGCTTCATCGAACGTCGGCTGCGAGAGGAGTTCGGCTTCCACGGCAGTCCGATCCACCTCAGCATCCGGCCCCGGGAGAAGCGGTCCAAGAAGTCCTGACCGTCGGGCTGCCCAGGCGCATCCGAGAGTTGTCGCTGTAGTAGTGTTCCACCTCGGGCCGCAAGGCCCGATCGGGCTGTAGCGCAGTTGGTAGCGTACCGGTCTGGGGGACCGGGGGTCGCGGGTTCAAGTCCCGCCAGCCCGACAACAAGCGGCGCACCGAAATGTCGGTGCGCCGCGACTGCTCCTACCGGACCCGTTCCCGGGTTGGCGCGCATCGCGCTGAGCACGCTCACCCCCAGCATCGAGCAAATTGCAGGAGCGTGCGCACCCATAGCGGGCGCAGGGTGACCGGAACCTCCTGGGATCCCGAGTGTGCGCCGGGTGGTCGGGCTGAGACGCCCAGAGTCCCGCTCGTGCTGGAAGTTTGCCGGGTGTTCGGCGCGTGGCCGGTTGAGAATCCCGCTCGTGCTGGAAAGTCGCCGGGACACCATGATGGTTGTTGTCCGAGGTTCTTCGGATCAGAGCGTGCGCGGGCGGGATCGGGCACGAACGAAGAGGCGAGAACGTGCACCCGCGGGCCGCGGCCCGACTTCAACCCCTCGACTTCAACCGAAGTTGCAGGAGGGTGCGCACGCATAGCCGGCCCGGAACGGCCGCAACCTCCTGAAATTGTGGCGGTCCGAAGTAGGGCGGGAACGGATGGGCCGGCGCGACGGGACGAGCCAGCAGACAACCGATGAGAACGGGAATCGGCAGCCGCTCATTGTTTCTGCTGATCTTGGTCCGCCGACATCATGACTGAGTCGGTGCTGAGCCCTCAGGATCCGTACCCGGGGCCGCCGGGGGAGCGTCGTCCTACCTTTGACGTGTACGAGCCTGGCTGGTTGGCGGATCGGGGTAGCAGGATGGCGGTGACGCTGCACGGACGGCCGGTGCATTGGTCCGGGATCAAGATCAACTTCGCCCGGCTGCGACCGCCGAAGATGCCGCCGGACGGGCAGATGACGCTGACCGATCATCTGCGTGAGTTGCGTTACCGGCTGGTGGTGATCGTGATCGCGATCATGGTCGGCACCGTCGTCGCGTACATCTTCAACGCCCAGCTGTTCGACCTGTTGCTGCGGCCGTACGCGATTGCCGCGGCGAATCTGCAGCACTCGCACAGCGGCCTGCACCTGATGCCGGTGATCGAGGGTGTGACGAATCCGTTCACGTTGATCTTGAAGACCGCCTTCATCGCTGCCCTGGTCGGGACGTCGCCGATCTGGCTCTACCAGATCTGGGCGTTCATCGTGCCCGGTCTGCTGGCCAAGGAACGCAAATGGACGCTGGCCTTCCTCAGCGCGGCGATCCCACTCTTCCTGCTCGGCGTGGTGATGGCCTACTTCCTCATCCCCAAAGGGATCACCGTGCTGGTCGGCTTCACCCCCGGCAACGGACAGATCACCAACCTGCTCGACATCAACAACTTCCTGAACTTCCTGATCCGGGTCATGATCATCTTCGGCGCCGGATTCGAGGTGCCGGTGTTCGTCCTCGGGCTCAACTTCCTCGGCATCCTCAAGGCCAGGCACCTGGCCAAGGCTCGCCGCTTCGTGATCCTCGGCTGCTTCGTCTTCGGCGCCGTCGCCACCCCGCAGACGGACCCGTTCTCGATGCTGATGCTGGCTGTCCCGATGGCGGCTCTCTACCTGGCCGCCGACCTGATCGCCCACCTCCACGACCGTCGCGTCGGCACCTCCGCGGACGCAGCCCAAGCGACGGATCCGGCCGCGGGCATCGCCGCCGACAAGGCGCTGACGGCGCTCAGCGCGACATCGCTGACGCCGCCGGCTCCTGCCGTGCCGCACCACCAGACCATCGGCGAACTCCTCGGGCTGCCGACCGAGCATCGCAGCGAGGACCCGCCTCGAAGCTGACAGCTCGATGCCGTCGCTCCGGGTGATAACTCAGGAATCGACACCCTCGTTGCCGGATCGGCACAGGTCGCACGCTCACCGGGCCGCGATCGGGCGAACGAGTGTGTCGATTTCTGAACTGTCCGCGCCAGCCAGGTGGTCAACGCCCGCCGCTGGACCATGTCGCGGCCGGACCGTCCGACTGGGTCCGGTAGACCAGCCGCCGGTGGCCGTTCGCCGAATTCTGGCAGTGGCAGGAAGCGGCCATCGGCCGGCGGATCGCCGGCGGGTCGTCCGGTAGCGCTCAGGGCAGCGAGGCTATCGATCGGCGAGCAGTCCGGGGATCGTCACCGAATCCGATCGCGAGGCGGAGCAAGATGTCACGGAGCTGGATCCGAGTCGCTTCCTGAGGGACCGTGTCGGACAGGCCGAGCACAGTAACCCCGTGTAACGCGGCCCAGACCTCGCCCGCCCAGGAGGCTCCGCTTGCCGGGGTGACGTCGGCAAAGCGACCCGAATCGATGCAGTCGGCAACGCGGCGCTGGAGCAGCTCGAAGAGCTGCTCTCCGGCGTCGTCACCCGCGGGCGGGCGATGATTGAACATCGCCCAGTACAGTTCGGGCGTCCTCATCGCCAGTTCCAGATAAGCCCCGCAACCGGCTGCCAGACTTGCGACCGGATCGTCGACGATCGCATGGGTGTCGAACGTCGCCGCGAACCGAGAGAACCCCTCCCGACGAACTGCAGCGTGCAGGTCGCTCATGCTGCCGAAGTGGGTGTAGATCCGCATCGTCGAGGTGCCGACTTCGGCAGCCAGACGCCGTGTGCTGAGGGCGGCCGGACCCTCCTTGGCCAGGACATGCGCGGCAGCTTCGATGAGGGCGGCGCGCACGGCAGGGTCGGCAACGCGGGGGCTCACGCCGACAGGGTATAACGATGATATGTCGTTCAATGGGGTATCGGCGGGTGGTGCTGATCGACTGGCTATAACAGCGTTATACATATGCTGCCTTCGAGAAAGGAGCTGACGACGTGGAGTTCATGGTTCGCCACCGCGATCGGGTCGGTGCGGCACCGTTGCGTGCCGAGATCGTCGAAGACCACTGGAGCTACATGGACCGGTTCGAGCGCGAGCTGATCGCCCGCGGGCCGATGCTCGATGACGACGAGACCCCGATCGGCAGCATCCACCTGGTCGACCTCCCCGACGAGGCGGCCGCCTGGGCCTTCGCCTGCGGCGACCCGAACTACCGGCGCGGCGTCTGCAACGACGTGACGGTCCGCCCCTGGCGAAACCTGCTCGGTCGCACGATGTGGCAGTTCCCGGGCGGCCAACGAGGCGCCCGACGCTATGCCGTCGTCGGCTTGGCACCCTCGACCGGACGCTCCTGCAGAACTCCTGCCGACACGTGCGACCTGATCGCCTACGGGCCGTTGCTGACCGATGACGGAACCGAGGAACTCGGGGTCGTCGCGCTGCTGCGGGCCGACACCGCGGACGCCGCGCGGGACGTCCTGCTGCCGCAGACGTATGCGGACGTGAACGTCTGCCGTTGGGAGTTCGGTGGACGTTGAGCGGTACGAGGGCCGCTGTGTCTGGAGCCGTCAGCGCGGTCAGTCGGTCCGCCGCTGCGCAGCAGAACGTAGCGTGGTCGGCGATGGTGAGCTTGCCGACGAGATGGAGCCCGACGTGAATGATCTTGATCCAGCCGTTGTCGTGACGGAGCTCGGAGACTTCTCCGCCGACCTCTATCGCATCGTGGCCGAGCGTGCCGGCAACCTGGTGCTGTCGCCGTATTCGGTGGCGGCGGCGTTGGCGATGGTGCTGACCGGGGCGCGTGGCGAGACGGCTGACCAACTCGGTGCCGTGCTGCACACGTCCGACCCGACCTCGTACGCGCGCGGACTGGCGGCGGTCCGAGAAGAGCTCGCATCGGGCACCGGTGACGATCTTGTGCTCGACCTGGCCAACGCGGTCTGGGCCCAGCAGGGTCTCGGCTGGCACCAGGACTACCTCGACCGACTCGACCATGATCACCAAGCCGGGCTGGAACAGGTCGATTTCGCCGCCGCCCCGGCAGCCGCGGCGAAGTTGATCAACGGCTGGGTTGCGCAGCGGACCCGGGACAAGATCACCGAGTTGTTCACTCCGGACAGCATCGACCCGCTGACCCGGCTGATGCTGGTCAACGCGGCCTATTTCAAGGGCGCCTGGGCCGAACCCTTCCGCGGCCGAACCCGGCCGGAGCCGTTCCACCGGGCTGACGGCAGCAGCGTCGAGGTGCCGATGATGAGTCAGACGCTGCGGCTCGGACGTCTTCGCGGCGACCGCTGGCAGGGCGCCCGTCTCGACTTCGCCGGCGGCCGGTTCGCGATGGCTCTGCTGCTGCCGGATCCGGACGTGTCGCTGGATGGGCTCGAGAAGCGGCTGACCGGTAGGGCGATCGGCGACCTCCGCACCGGCTGGGACCGCGGCGCTCAGACGCTGCTGAAGCTGCCCCGATGGCGGTTCCGGCTCCGCACCGACCTCGATGATCACCTTCGGGCGCTCGGCCTGACCGCTGCGTTCGACCTGGACCGAGCCGACTTCAGCCTGATGGCCGACGAAGAGCTCGCCATCGGCACCGTCGTCCAGGAGGCGTACGTCGCCGTCGACGAGGAGGGTGCCGAGGCGGCCGCCGCAACCGGCGTCGCGATGGTTGCGCGGGCCTCGCTGGCCCGGCCGGAGGAGTTGATCTTCGACCGGCCGTTCCTGTTCGTGATCTTCGAGCAGTCGCTCGGGCTGCCGCTGTTCATCGGCCGGGTGGCCGACCCGTCATCGCGCTGAGATCGCGCTGAGCAAGGCCCCGGGATCGGTGCTCATCCCGCCAGGATGATGACTGGGCAGCAGCCGGGCGGCAGGCTTCCTGGTCGTGAGCCAGACGTACCAGCTCATCACAGCACTGGCCGTCGACCCGGTCCCGTGGGCCCGGGCGCAGATGGCTTTCACCTTGATGTGCCACATCATCCTGGTGCCGCTCGGTGTGTCCTGGGCGCTGATGACCCTGGTCGCCAACTACCGGGCGATCAGGCACGACAACCCCCACGCGCTGCTGCTGGCCCAACGCTGGTCGAAGTACATGGCCGTGACGTTCGCCGTCGGAGCGGTCACCGGTACAGTGCTGAGCTTCGAGTTCGGTCTGCTCTGGCCACGTTTCATGGGACGCTGGGGCGCCGCCTTCGGCGTGCCGTTCGCTTTCGAGGGGATCTTCTTCTTCGTCGAGGCGATCTTCGTCGCCATCTACATCTTCGGCTGGCGCCGGCTGAAGCCGTGGACGCATTTCTGGACCGGTGTGCCGATCGTGCTGGCCGGGATCTTCGGGACCATGTCGGTGGTGGCGGCCAACGCCTGGATGAATGCGCCCGCCGGCTTCACCCTCAACGCCCAGGGCGACGTCGTCAGCGTTAACCCGATCGGGGTGATCTTCAACAAGTCGATGCCGCTGCAGGCAGCCCATATGCTCGTCGCCGCGTACCTCGTCGGCGGATTCCTGGTCGCTTCGGTGTACGCCGCCGCGATGCTGCGCGGCCGGCGCGATCACTACCACCGGTTGGCCTTCACGATCGCGTTCACCGTCGCGGCGATCGCGACCCCTGTTCAGCTCGCGGTCGGCGACACCATCGCCCGCTGGGTCTATCAGAATCAGCCGACGAAATTCGCCGCGATCGAGCTGGTGCCGACGACCAGCAGTGACGTGCCGGAGACGCTGCTCGGCCGGGTCGGCCCGAACTGGACCGTCAAGGGCGGCTTGCCGATCCCCGGCCTGGCGTCCTGGCTGTCGGATCCCAGCACCGGCAAGGCGACCGTGGTCCAAGGCCTGAAGGCGTTTCCGGTGGACAATCAGCCGACCATCGCCGAGGTCAACATCGTCCACCTGATGTGGGACGTGATGATCGGCCTGGGCACACTGCTGTTCCTGCTCGCGCTCTGGTACGGGATCGGCTGGGTCGTCCGCCGCCGGTTGCCGTCGAACCGGTTGTTCCTGCTGGCCGCGACCGCCGCCGGCCCGCTGGCGGTGATCGCGATGGAGGCCGGCTGGATCGTCACCGAGGTCGGCCGGCAGCCGTGGATCGTCTACAACCAGATGCGGGTCAGTGCCGCGGTCACCGGCAACCACGGGGTCTGGATCTCGTTCATCGCCATCGTCATCCTGTACGCCGCGCTGGGGGTGACGACGATCCTGGTGCTGCATCGGATGAGCCGTCGCTTCCGCCGAGCCGGTGGTTTCGTCGAACACGACACGCCTTATGCGCCGCGGCCGGCACCCCAATCGACACCCCCTGCGGAGCCTGAACAACGGGTCAAGGTGCTCGACCCATGAGTACCGCGGTTGCGATCGTCCTGCTGATCGCGGTCGTGGCGTACGCGATCTTCGCCGGTGCCGACTTCGGTGCCGGGTTCTGGGATCTGATCGCCGGCGGTCCCGACCGAGGCGCCCGGTCGCGCGGTGTGATCGAACACTCGATCGGCCCGGTCTGGGAGGCCAACCATGTCTGGCTGATCTTCATCCTGGTGGTGCTGTGGACCTCCTTCCCGCCGGCTTATGCGTCGATCACGCTGACCCTCTACGTGCCGATGATGATCGCTGCGCTGGGGATCGTGCTGCGCGGCGCCGGGTTCGCCTTCCGCAAGGTCGCGGTGACGCCGCGGAACCAACGCATCCTGGGCGGCGCCTTCGCCATCCCGTCGGTGTTGGTGCCGTACGCAATGGGTGCGATGGCCGGCGGCGTTGCGTCGGGCCGGGTGCCGACCGGCGGGAGGGCCGGCGATCCGGTGCACAGCTGGATCAACCCGACGTCGATCATGGGCGGCGTGCTCGCGGTTGCCGCTGTCGCCTACCTGGCGGCGGTTTACCTGGTCTGGGACGCACGGCGTCTCGGCGATCCGGCGGCGGCGGAATATTTCCGCCGCCGGGCCGTCGGAGCCGGCTGTGCCGTGGTTGTCGTGGCCGCGGTGAGTGTGGTGGTGCTGCATGCGGACGCCCGCTATCTGTTCGACGGGCTGTTCTCCCGGGCGCTGCCGCTGCTGATCCTCGGGGTGCTGTGCGGCGTGGGTGCGTTGTTGCTGCTGGTCCGCGGCGCCGCCGCCGGCGCCCGGCTGCTGGCCGTCCTCGCGGTCGCCAGCATCGTGACGGCCTGGATGGTGGGGCAGTGGCCCTACCTGTTGCCGACCAGCCTGACCGCCTCGGCCGCCGCGTCCCCGAACGGCACGCTGACCGCGGTGCTGGTGGCGGTCGGGTTGGCGGCGGTCACCGTGTTGCCGGCCTTCATCGGCCTGTACGTCCTCGACCAGTTGGGGAAGCTGCCCGACGAAGGCGTCGACGACGTGGCCGACCGACAACTCGATTCACCCCGACAGGCTGATGCGGTTGAACCGGCGGGTGCCGACGATCGAACCTGATGCCGTACCACATCCCCCGTACGCATCCGAAAGGAACAAGACCGTGAACCTCTCCACCTCGCCCTTCCCGCCGATCGCCGACTACGCCTTCCTGTCCAACTGCCACACCGCCGCGCTGATCGCGCCGGACGGATCCGTCGACTGGCTGTGCCTGCCGGCCTTCGACTCGCCGAGTGTCTTCGGCAGCCTGCTCGATCGTGAAGCGGGCTCGTTCCGGTTCTGCCCGTACGGCATCAACGTGCCCACCGCGCGAACGTACGTGCCCGGCACGAACGTGCTGACGACCACCTGGCACACCCCCAACGGCTGGCTGCTGGTTCACGACGCGCTGACCATGGGACCGAGACACGGACCGGACCTGGTGACGCCGCACACCCGGCCGCCGGCCGACGACGATGCCGAGCACCTGCTCGTGCGCACGGTCGAATGCCTGGACGGCGCGGTCGAGGTCGAGCTGATCTGCGAGCCGGCCTTCGAGTACGGCAGCGAGTCCGCGCGCTGGACGCTGGTCGACGGCGACGGTCACCAAGCCGACGGGACGACGGGCAACGGGCAGACCGTACGGCTCAGCACGGATCTGTCGATCGGCATCGAGGGCGGCTCCGCGCACGCCAGACACATCCTGAAGAAGGGCGAGCGGGCCTTCTGCGCCTTGTCCTGGGCCGACGACCTGGCGTGCCCGACCGACGCCGACGACGCGGCCGCCCGGATCGAGACCACGGTCCAGTTCTGGCGCAACTGGCTGGCCCGGGCTCGGATCCCCGACCACCCGCTGCGGCATCCGATCGAACGGTCCGCCCTCACCATCAAGGGACTCACCTACATGCCGACCGGCGCCACTGTGGCGGCGCCGACGACCTCCCTGCCCGAGACCCCGGGCGGCGAACGGAACTGGGACTATCGCTACACCTGGATGCGCGACAGCACCTTCACCCTGCAGGCCCTGCATTATCTGAACCTGGATTGGGAAGCCGACGAGTTCATGCAGTTCGTCGCCGACCTGGAACCGAACCACGACGGCGGCCTGCAGATCATGTACGGCATCGACGGCCGGCGCGACCTCGCGGAGACCACCCGCCCGGACCTGACCGGCTATCAGGGAGCCAGCCCGGTACGGATCGGCAACGGCGCCTACGACCAACGCCAGAACGACGTCTACGGGGCGGTGCTCGACTCGCTGCTGCTGCACACTCGGCGCAGTCTGCATCTGCCCAAGCGCCTGTGGCCGTTGGTGCAGACGCAGGCGGACGCGGCCCTGGCCAGTTGGCGCGAGCCCGATCAGGGGATCTGGGAGGCGCGTGGGGAGCCGCGGCACTATGTGTCGTCGAAACTGATGGGTTGGGTCGCGCTGGACCGGGCGGCGAAGTTGGCGGAGATCCGCGATGATCCCAAGCTGCAACAGTTCTGGTCCCAGGCCGCCGACGAGATCCGGGCCGACATCCTCGCCCATGGCGTCAGCGATCGCGGCGTGCTGCGGCAGCACTACGACACCGATGCATTGGACGCCTCGAACCTGCTGGCGGCGATCTTCGGCTTCCTGCCCGGTGACGACGAACGCCTGAAGAACACCGTCGACGCGATCGCCTCCGAGCTGACCGAGAACGGATTCGTGTTGCGTTATGTGACCGACGAGACCGACGACGGGATGTCCGGCAAGGAGGGCACCTTCCTGATCTGCTCGTTCTGGCTGGTCTCGGCACTGGCAATTGTCGGCGAGATGCGGCAGGCGACGGACCTGATGGAGAGGTTGCTGCGGATCGCATCGCCGCTTGGCTTCTACGCCGAAGAGTTCGAAGTCGCCCGAGCCCGACACCTCGGCAACTTCCCGCAGGCCTTCTCGCACCTGGCCCTGATCGAGGCGGCCGGCCGGATCGTGCTGGCCGAGCGGATGGCCGAGCTGTCGCTCTGAGCAACCTGACAGGGCCGCCGGGAACAGTGAGGCAGGAGGAGGGGAGATGGCCGACGAGGTGCTCGTCCTCGGTGGTGGGCTGGCCGGCGTCGCGACCGCGCTGAGGCTCGGCGACGAGGGGATCCCGGTCACGCTCGTCGACCGCAACGACTACCACCAGTTCCAGCCGCTGCTCTATCAGGTGGCCAGCTCCCAATTGCCGGCCGAGGACGTGGCCCGGCCACATCGCAGCATCTTCAACGACTACCCGTCGGTACAGCTGGTCAACACCGAGGTCGAGCAGGTCGATCTCGACCAGCATCGGCTGGGGCTGGCCGACGGCCGGACGCTGACCGGCGCCGAGCTCGTGCTGGCCGCCGGCGCCCGGCCGAACTTCTTCGGGGTGCCGGGTGCTGCCGAGTACGGCTTCCCGCTCTACTCCGTGGTGGACGCCGAACGGCTGCGCTCGCATCTGCGGCGGCTGCTCGACGGGGCGTTCGCGGCCGGCGGCGACGACGACGGGAAGCTCGACGTGGTCGTGGTCGGCGGCGGGCCGACCGGAGTCGAGATCACCGGAGCCCTGGCCGAGCTGATGGCCGAGCTGCATCGCACCGGACGGCTGACCCGGATGCCGCAGATCACCATCGTCGACCGTGGTCCGGCGCTGCTGCTGCCGTTCCCGGACAAGGCCCACGCCTACACCTCGGCGAAGCTGACCGAGCACGGCGCCTCGATCCGGCTGAGCACCGGGGTGACCGCGATTCGTCAGTCCGCGATCGACCTCGACGACGGCAGCACGTTGTCCGCCGGGACCACCGTCTGGGCCGCGGGTGAGCAGGGTCCCGCGGTGGTCGCGTCCGCCGGTTCGGTCCTCGGCCGAGGCGGTCGGGTGGACGTCCGATCCGATCTCACGGTCAACGGCTACCCCGGGGTTTATGCGGTCGGCGACGTGGCCAACATCCCGAGCACCGACGACGGCGACGCGGCACTGCCGCAACTGGGGTCGGTGGCCCAGCAATCCGGCCGTTGGGCCGCCGAGAACATCCTCCGCGAACGGCGGCAACACAACACCGAGTCCTTCCGCTACAAGGACAAGGGGATCATGGCCATGATCGGCCGCAACGCCGCCGTCGCAGCGGTCGGCAAGCGGCACCATCAGGTCGAGGGCCCGGTGGCCTTCGGCGCCTGGCTCGGCGTACACGCGATGCTGCTGAGCGGCGCGCACAGCAAGGTCGACGCCTTCCTGACCTGGGCGGAGGACTACTTCGACCGGGATCACTCGGCCGCCCTGGAGTCATCGGCACAGCCGCAGCGGATCGCCTGGAGCGACGACGAGCTGGACCGACCGCACATCGTGATGCATCCGAGGAGGGTGTGATGTCAGACGAGTACGACGTGATCATCATCGGCTCCGGTGCCGGTGGCGGCACCCTGGCCCACCGATTGGCTCCGTCCGGGAAGCGGATCCTGATCTTGGAACGCGGTGACTGGCTGCCGCGCGAGATCGAGAACTGGGACGCGACCGCGGTCTTCGTGGACAACCGGTACATCTCACCGGACACCTGGTACAGCCCCAGCGGCAAGGCCTTCCAGCCGCAGGTGCACTACTTCGTCGGCGGTTCGACCAAGTTCTATGGGGCCGCGCTCTACCGGCTGCGCGAGCGGGATTTCGGTGAGCTTCGGCACCACGGCGGGTTGTCGCCGGCCTGGCCGATCGGCTACGACGTGCTGGAGCCGTACTACACCGAGGCCGAGCAGCTGTACCAGGTGCACGGCGCCCACGGGGACGACCCGACCGACCCGCCGGCCAGTGCTCCTTACCCATATCCTCCGGTGTCGCACGAGCCACGGATCGCCCAGCTCTTCACCGATCTCACACAGGCCGGGTTGCACCCCTTCCACGCGCCCTCGGGGGTGATGCTGGACGAGGCGGATCCGGTCCACAGCGCCTGCATCCGCTGCGCCACCTGCGACGGCTTCCCCTGCCTGGTCCACGCCAAGTCCGATGCCGACGTGATCGCCGTACGCCCCGCCCTGGAGCACGACAACGTCACCCTCGTCCGCAACGCCGTGGTGCAGCGGTTGCTGACCGACGATTCGGGCCGGACGGTGACCACCGTTTCGGCCGACGTCGACGGGATCGAACAGCAGTTCAGCGGGTCGGTGGTGGTGGTCAGTGCCGGTGCGGTCAACTCGGCCAAGCTCCTGCTGGCCAGCGCCAACGACCAGCATCCGCGGGGGCTGGCCAACGGCTCGGATCAGGTCGGTCGCAACTATGTGTTCCACAACAGTCGAGCGTTCCTGGCCGTCTCGGCCGAGCGGAACGACACCAGATTCCAGAAGACGCTGTGTGTCAACGACTACTACTTCGGCGACGCCGACTTCGTCTATCCGATGGGCAATGTGCAGATGGTCGGCAAGTCCTCGGCGCCGATGTATCGCGGCGAAAAGCCGATCCAGACCGCACTGGCACCGGGATTCGCGCTCACCGAGCTCGCCGAGCATGCGGTGGACTTCTGGCTATCCACCGAGGATCTGCCGGATCCGGACAACCGGATCACCCTGGACGACAAGGGCAATGTGGTGCTCAGCTACACGCCCAACAACAAGGAACCACTGAAGCAGCTCTATCAGCGGATCAGGAAACACCTGAACCAGTTGGGCATGCATCCGCGTCATCTGATTCCACGGGACGTCTACATGAAGACCGACATCCCGCTGGCCGGCTGCGCTCACCAGGCCGGCACCGTCCGCTTCGGTGCCGATCCGGCGACCTCGGTGCTGGACACCGACTGCAAGGCGCACGAACTGGACAATCTGTACGTGGTCGACACCAGCTTCTTCCCCAGCATCGGCGCGGTCAATCCGGCGCTGACTGCGATGGCCAATGCGCTGCGGGTCGGTGATCACCTGCTGGCCCGGCTGGGCTGACTCGGGTGAACCGGCGGGAGATGATCGGCCGGCGGGAATGATCAGCTCGTGGGAATGATCCAGGGGGTGTGCCAGCCACCGTGATCAGCGGTCAGCCGATCGGCTGCCGCCGGACCCCAGCTGCCCGGATGATAGGCGTGGATCGGCGTCGGGTTGTCCAGCAGTGGCTGCATCACCCGCCACTCCTCGTCGACGACGTCCTGCCGGACGAAGCGGGTGTTGTCCCCGCGTAGCGCGGCATCGAGCAGCACCTCGTACGGTGTCGGTCCTTCGCCGCCCTCGCGGGAGAACTCCATGTCGAGTTCGATCGGCGCGGCACTGGCGGCGTCGGCACGATGCGCGTCGACGACGAACCGGATCCCGGTCGCCGGGTCCAGGGTGACCACCACTTGATTGGGCTGCGGACGATGGCCGGGCGCGAAGAAGCCGAGTCGTGGTGAGTTCTTGAACACCACTCGCAACTCGGTCTGGGTGGCCGACAGCCGCTTGCCGGTACGGATGAAGAACGGGACGCCGGACCAGCGCCAGTTCTCGATCTCCAGCCGCAGCGCCGCATAGGTCTCCGTCGTCGATCCGTCGGCGACTCCGTCGACGTCGCGGTAGCCGTCGTACTGACCGCGGCAGTAGTCGGCCGGATCGGCTTCGACGACCGAGGAGAACAACGCCAACTGGGCCTCGGTGATCGTCCGCGGATCGCCTCGTGCCGGAGCCTCCATGGCCGCGGCGGCGACGACCTGCATCAGGTGGTTGACGACGACGTCGCGCAGCGCACCGACCGGGTCGTAGAAGTGCCCTCGATCCTCGACACCGAAGCTCTCGGCCATGGTGATCTGCACGCACTTGACGTAGTTGCGGTTCCAGATCGGTTCCAGGACGGTGTTGGCGAAGCGCAGATAGAGGATCTCCTCGGTGCCCATCTTTCCGAGGTAGTGATCAATGCGGTAGAGCTGCGGCTCCTCGACGTACTGATGAAGTTCGGCGGCCAGGCTGCGGGCGGAGGCCAGATCGTGGCCGAACGGCTTCTCCACCACCACCCGCCCGGTGCGGGTCAGACCCGCCTTGGACAGTCCGCCGACCACCGTGCCGAACAGGAACGGCGGGATCTCCAGGTAGTAGACCGGGCACCCGGCGTCCTTCACGGCGTCGCTGACCAGACCGTAGAGGGTGTCGTCGGTGAAATCGCCACTGACATAGGAAAGTCGTGCGGCAAACCGGTCGAAGATCGTCTGATCGAGCTGCTCGCCCGCACCCTCGATCGATTCCCGGGCACGCTGGACGAGCTGGTCGATCGTCCAGTCGTCGGCGGCCACACCGACGATCGGGCAGTGCAGCAACCCGCGGGCCTCCAGCCGGTACAACGATCGGAAGGTCATCACCTTCGCCAGATCGCCGGTGATTCCGAACACCACGAACACGTCTGCGGACTGATTCTCTCCCACGATGACCTACCCCTCGATCTCCTCGACCCCGCTGATCGATCCCGCGTCGACACTGCCGAATCTAGGAATGCGCCGGTGCCGAGTCATCATCACCGCGGGATGAGGCGGCCGGCTGCAGGGACCGCGCTTCACCTACCTCGGATGAGGCGCAGCCCCGGCCGGGTTGCTTGCATGGACGCGGTGTCGTGGGCAGTGCGGTTCCGGATCCGGCAACAGGTGCGCCAGAGCCTGTGGGCCGTTCCGTTGCTGGGCGCCATCGCCGGGGTTGTCGTGTCCAGGATCGATGTCGCCCTGGAAGGTCGGTGGCAGCTACCCGCCGGCTGGTCGTATTCCTCCGGCACGGCGAGCAGTGTGCTGGCGGCCATAGCGGGGGCGATGGTCGGCTTGCTGGGGTTGGTGGTGACCATCACTGTGCTGGTTGTCCAGATGGCCACCGGCACGCTGTCTGCTCGGTTCATGCGGTTGTGGTATCGCGACCGGGTGCAGAAGATCACGTTGGCTGCATTCACCGCGACGTTCACCTTCAGCTATGCGTTGCTGCGCCGGATCGAACCCGACTCGGTGCCGGACATCGGGGTCTCGGCGGCCGGCGTCGCGGTGACCCTGGATCTGATCCTGTTGCTGGTTTATGTGGACCGCTTCCTGCACATGCTGCGGCCGGTGGCGGTGGCCGCTGCGATGGCTCAGGCGGGACTGCGCATCATCCGGCTGATGGGTGATCGCTCCCAAGTCCCGTACGGCGAGTCCGGCAACGGAAGTGCCGGAACGCTGGGCCGTAGAAAACCCGATGTCAGGGTGCGGGCTGGGCAATCCGGCGCGATTCAGGCCGTGCACACCGAAGGTCTGGTGCGTTGGGCCACCCGGCACTCGGCGGTCTGCGTGCTTCCGCACGCCGTTGGCGATTTCGTCATCGAGGGCGGCGTAGTCGTCGACGTCTATGGGGTCGCCGGCACGAAGGAGGCCCGGCGGTTGCGCGGGATGGTCGCGCTCGGTCACGAACGGACCATCGATCAGGATCCGGCGTTCGCGCTGCGGATCATGGTCGACATCGCGATCCGGGCGCTGTCTCCGGCCGTCAACGACCCGACCACGGCGACCCAGCTGATCAACCACATCGGCGCCTTCCTGACCAGGATCGGCAGCAGCGAGACCGCGACCCGGCGGATCTGGCTCGACCCGGCGGCCCGGTTGCGGCTGGTCATCCCGTCTCGTACCTGGGAGGACTACCTTCAACTAGGCGTCAGCGAGATCCGGCTGTACGGGGTCACGTCGGCGCAGACCAGCCGGCGGTTGCGGGCGATGCTGTCGGATCTGGCCGAGCAGGTGCCGGCGGACCGCCGGCCGGCGGTGGCGCATCAGCTGACCGTCCTCGATCGGGTGGTGGCGTCGTCGGTCAGCGATCCGGATGATCGTCGTCTGGCGCTGGGGCAGGACGAACAGGGGATCGGCGGGGCGGGTCGGCACACCGCGGTCGACCGATCCGGGTGAAGATGTCGGCCACGCAGATTGGGTGATGCCTCTGCCGTCGCCTCGTCCGAATCTGGGGGCATGGTCGCGCTGCCACGTGAGCACCTCGAAGGTCACGACGGCGTCGCCGCCGATCGGCTGCTGGCCGCTCGGTTGGCGCCGCCGGAGGTGCCGCCGTGGTACGTCGATCGGCCACGAGTGGCCGACCAGCTGAGTCGGGCGGCCGCGTCGGCGGTCACCCTGGTCCGGGCGCCCGCGGGCAGCGGCAAGACCGTCGCCGTGTCGGCCTGGGCTCGCCGCGCGGGCCGGGACGCGGTCGGCTGGGTCTCCTTCGAGCCGGGCGACGAGCGGCCCAGCATCCTGTGGCCGCTGATCATCGCCGGCCTGTGCGCGGCTGTGGGGCCGTTGCCGCCGGACGCGCAGTACTCCGGTCCGCGGGCTCCGCGCCGGACGTTGAATCGTCTCGGCTCGATGCTGGCCGAGCTGGATCGTCCGGTCTCGATCGTGTTGGACGGCTACGATCTGGCCGACGCGGTGCTGACCGACGGACTGATCTTCCTGTTGGGACACAGCGGCGGCAAGTTCCGGCCGATGTTGGTGTGTCGGACGGATCCGAAGCTGCCACTGGCGCGGCTGCGGCTGTCGGGCACGATCGCCGAGGTCGGGATGGCCGACCTGGCCTTCACCGCCGGCGAGACGGGTGAACTGCTGGAGCGCGGCGGGATCGAGGTCGGGCCGCCGGCCGTGGCGAGGCTTACCGAGCACGCGCGCGGCTGGGCGGCCGGGATTCGATTCGCGTCGCTGGAGTTGGAGCGCGGCGCCGATCCCGAGGTGCAGATCCCGCGATTGGCCGGCGATACCGGCGACATCTCGCAGTTCCTGATGGCGGAGATGCTGCGAACCCAGACGCCGCAGGAACGGGAGGTCCTGTTGCGCACCAGTGTGGTCGACGTGCTGGAACCGGGGTTGATCGAGGCGCTCGGTGGACGCCTGGCGGCTCGTACGCTGGCGCGTCTGGCTCGGGCCAATGTGCTCCTCGAGGCGGTCTCGCCGCCGGGGTGGTATCGCTATCACCCCTTCTTCCGCGAATTCCTGGTCGCCGAGCTCGCCAACGGCTCCCCGTCGCGGCTGACGCGCCTCAGGCGTCGTGCCGCCGAGTGGTATCGGGCCAAGGGCCAGATTCCCGACGTTCCAGGGCCCAGCCGGGGCCCGCTGACGCCGGTAACCGCCGCAACGGCGACCAGCGATCGCACCGGGTACGATCCCGGCGCTCGCGATCGGGTGGATGGCAAGCGACTGAGTGGCGATCGATCGGGGGCAGCTCGGACGCGCGTTCGGACGGCCGGCGCGACACCGGCGCTCCGGGTGGTGGTCAACCGGGCGGCGATCGGTCAACCGGACTCGCTGGCCACGGAGCCGAGTGTGATCGAGCCGTTGACGCCCAGGGAGACGGAGGTGCTCGGCTACCTGGCCGAGTTGCTCACCACGGACGAGATCGCCGCGGCCATGTTCGTCTCGGTCAACACGATCCGCACCCACATCCGCAACATCCTGCGCAAGCTCGCGGTGTCCCGGCGCAACGAGGCGGTCCGCAGGGCGCGCGCCCTCAGCCTCCTGCAGAGCGACGCCCGCTGAGTCTGCATCCATTGGGCTGAGCTTCAGTGCACGGCCGCTCGAGCCCGGCCGCTGCGGGCGTACAGGCCGACGACCAGCGTGCCGACGATGAAGATGGCGGCACAGATCGCCACCGACTGGGTGGTGCCGACCAGCAGGCCGAGCCCGCTCAGGGTGGCGCCGCCGACCACTCGCAGACCGCTGCCGAACATGCCGAACACGCCGAACACCCGGCCGCGATCGCCCGGCGGCGCCTCCAACTGGACGATGCTCTGGGTGATCGACATCGACGCCATGTTGGCCACGCCGCCGATCAGCAACGCGATCACCGCGACGACATAACTGCCAGTGGTGGCGAAGATCAACGTGGTGACACCGAACATCGCGGTGCCGATGATCGCCCAGGACAGGTTGGGTTTGATCGCACCGGTCGCCTCCAGCAGGAAGCCGCCGAGCACCGCGCCGGCGCCGTTGGCGAACAGCAACACCCCGTACGCGAGTCCGGCGGTGCCGGCACCGAGCTTGCCGGCGAAGATCGGCATCGCCACTTGCAACGATCCGCCGATGGTGACCGCCGCCAACCCAGCCAGGATGATCATGCTCACCAGCACGCGGTTGGCCCGGACCTCCCGCAACACCCGGACCGAGTCGACGATCGTCACCTTGGGGCGTTCGATCCCGGCGTCCCGGGTGTGACCGGTGTACGGGATCTTGAACATCAAGATCATCATCGGCAGGTAGAACAACACGTTGGCGAAGATCCCCAGCGACGGTCCCAGCCCGAGCAGCAGCGCGGAGCCGACCGCCGGACCGAACAGCACACCGAGGCTGCGGAAGGTCGCGTTCAACCGGACCGCGCTGGGCAGGTCCTTGCGTTCGACGAAGTCGTGCAGCATCAGCTGTTCGGCTGGTCCCCACATCGACCCGGCCATCCCGTGCAGGACCAGCAGCACGCAGGCCTCCCACATCTGCAGCGAGCCGGTGGCGAACAGCACGCCCCACATGATCGAGACGAACATGAACAGGCCCTGGGAGATCTGGATCAGCCGGCGGCAGTCGTACTTCTCCGCCAGGGTGCCGAACCAGACCGAGAACAGCAGGAACGGCAACCAGTGACTGATCACCTCGAAGCCGACGAGCGCGGGGGAATGGAACTTCTCCCACAGCACCCAGTACGTGATCACGTGCTCGTTGTTGTCGCCCATCATCGACAGACCGGCCGTGAACAGGTACGGCCGGGAGTGCCGATTGCGCAGGGCGGCGAACTTGACCGGCGCCCCGGTGCCGGGAGTCTGCGTCACGGGACGACGTAACCGGCGGCCTTGAACAGGCCGTACCACTCCTCGCGGGTCAGCGGGACCTCGGAGCCGGCGGCCGACTCGCGCACCCGTTCCGGCTTGGTGGTGCCCAGCACAACCTGGATGTCGGCCGGATGCCGGGTGATCCAGGCGACCGCGATCCCGGTCGGGGTGACGTCGTACTTCTTCGCCAGCGCATCGAGTTGATCATTGAGCTCGGCGTAGTTCTCCCGATCACCGATGAAGACACCGTCGAAGAAGCCCTTCTGGAAGGGACTCCAAGCCTGCAAGGTGATCTCGTTCAGCCGGCTGTAGTCGAGCAGCCCGTTGTCGCGGACCACCGACTGCTCCAGGCCGGCCATGTTGGCCGCGATCCCGGAGGCGAACAGGGGAGCGTGGGTGATGCTCAACTGCACCTGGTTGAAGATCAACGGCTGCCGGACCGACTTCTTCAGCAACTCGATCTGTCCCGGCGTGTGGTTGGAGACGCCGAACGTCCGCACCTTCCCGGCACTGTGCAGCTGCTCGAACGCGGCGGCGACCTCGTCCGGCTCGACCAGGGTGTCGGGACGATGCAGCAGCAGGGCGTCGAGGTAGTCGGTGCGCAGCGCCGTCAGCGACTCGGTCACCGACGCGACGATGTGCTCGGCGGAGAAGTCGAAGTAGCCGGGCCGGATGCCGACCTTGGACTGGATGATCACCGACTCGCGCTCCGACGCGCTCAGGGTGATCGCCTCGCCGAAGCGACGCTCGCACCCATGATCACCGCCGTAGATGTCGGCATGATCGAAGACGTTGATGCCGGTGTCCCGTGCGGCGGCGACGAGCTCGCGGATCTGCTCGTCGTCCAGCGACGAGATCCGCATCAGTCCGAGGACGACGTTGGAAGCGGCGAGATTGCTGTTGGCCGGGTGCAGGATTTTCACGCCGTCATCATCCTCCTCGCGGTTCGGTGGCCGGCAGTGGGCGTCTCACTGACAACCCGTACCCCGTGGGGGTATAGTGCCGGCATGTCCACCGCGTCACCGACCCGATCCGGCTCCGACCCAGCCCTGGCCAGCCGGGTGCTCGACATCGACGGGATGACCTGCGCGTCCTGCGTCGGTCGGGTGGAGAAGGCGCTGTGCAAGGTCGACGGGGTCAGCGACGCGACCGTCAACCTGGCTGCCGAGACCGCGACCGTACGGTTCGAGCCGGGTGCGGTCGAGGTGCAGCGGCTGGTCGACGCCGTCACCAAGGCCGGGTACGTCGGCACGCCCCGGACACCGCCGAAGCCGGAGTCGTCGGCGACGACCGCCGGGGCGGACGAGACGAGCGAGTCGGCGAGGCAGGAGTTCGCGCCGGCGACCGATCCCGCACTCACCGGGCTGAAGCGGCGCTGGCAGGTGGCGCTGATCGCGGCCGGGGTGCTGATGGCCGCGATGTACGTTCCGATCTACCCCGACGCGATGGACTGGCTGATGCCGGCGATGCTGGTGGTCGCCACCGCGGTCCAGTTCTGGGCCGGTGCCGACATCTACCGATCCGCCTGGCAGGCCGCCCGGCATCGCAGCACCACCATGAACACGCTGGTCGCGCTCGGCACCGTGGTCGCGTACGGCTACAGCGCCTTCGTCACCCTCTGGCCGGGGCTGGCCGAACGCTGGGGGCTGCCGCTGCACGTCTACTTCGAGACCGCGTTGGCGATCATCGGGTTCGTGCTGCTCGGCCGCTGGCTGGAGCGGCGCGCCCGGCATCGTACGGTGTCGGCGATCCAGGCCCTCGTAGGACTGGCGCCCAAGACGGCGACGGTGATCCGGGACGGTCGGGAGACCGCGATCGGAGTTGATCAGGTCCGGTCCGGTGACCTGGTCCGGGTCCGGCCGGGGGAGAAGATCCCGGTCGACGGGGTGGTGACCGACGGCGGTTCCACGGTGGACGAGTCGATGATCACCGGGGAGAGTCTGCCGGTGCGCAAGCAGGCCGGCGATCAGGTGATCGGCGCGACCATGAACGTGACCGGTTCGATGGTGATCACCGCCACCGCGGTCGGCGAGCAGAGCACCCTGAGCAAGATCATCCAACTGGTCGAGGACGCGCAGGCTTCCAAGCCCGCCTTGCAAAAGCTGGCCGACCGGATCTCGTCGATCTTCGTCCCGGCGGTGTTGATCATCGCCGCCGGCACGTTCGCGGCCTGGATGATCTTCGGCCCCGAGACCGACCGGCTGACGCTGGCGATCACCACCACGGTGGCGGTGTTGATCATCGCCTGCCCGTGCGCGCTCGGGCTGGCCACACCAACCGCGGTGATGGTCGGCACCGGCCGGGCTGCCGAACTGGGCATGCTGATCAGCAGCAGTGAGGCACTGCAGACCGCGCACAGACTGGACGCGGTGGTGCTGGACAAGACCGGCACGATCACCGCGGGCCGGCCGACGGTGACGGCGGTCGAGCCGACCGGCGAGCTGACCGAGAACGAATTGCTGGCGTTGGTCGCCGCGGTCGAGACCGGCAGCGAACACCCGCTGGCCGCTGCGGTCACCGCTGCCGCGGCCGACCGCGGGCTGTCGCTGGAGCGCACCGACGACTTCACCGCGGTTCCCGGCCAGGGCGTACGGGGTGAGGTCGGCGGCCGTACGGTCCTGGTCGGCAACCGTGCGCTGCTGACCGGAGCCTCGATCGATCCCACACCGCTGACGGCGGCCGCGGCCGAGCGGGCCGCCGGCGGCGCGACGCCGATGTTCGTCGCGGTCGACGGCCGGCTGGCCGGCCTGCTCAGCGTGGCCGACCCGATCAAACCCGAGTCGGCGGAGGCGATCGCCCAGCTGAAGGCGCTCGGATTGGCTGTCTGGATGCTCACCGGCGACAACGCCCGGACCGCGGAGGCGGTCGCGAGCCAGGTCGGCATCGACAATGTGATCGCCGAGGTGTTGCCGGCCGACAAGGCCGCTCGAGTGGCGGAGCTGCAGGCCGACGGCCGGTTGGTCGCGATGGTCGGCGACGGCATCAACGACGCACCCGCGCTGGCCACCGCCGACCTGGGGATCGCCATCGGCACCGGCACCGACGTCGCGATCGCGGCTTCCGACATCACCTTGCTGGGTGGCGATCTGCGCGGCATCGTGGCCGCGATCGGCCTGTCCCGGCGGACCGTCAGCACGATCAAGCAGGGCCTGGGCTGGGCGTTCGGCTACAACCTGCTGTTGATCCCGGTCGCCGCCGGTGTGCTGTACGGGGTGAACGGACTCCTGCTGGACCCGGTGCTGGCCTCGGCCGCGATGGCGATGAGCTCGGTCTCGGTGGTCACCAACGCGCTGCGGCTGCGGCGCTATCGCCGACCGAACACCGCCGAGGAAGTCGCCCATCCGCCGCTGAGATCGCGGGTCGGTGGCTACGCGTACTTGATCACGGTGGCCGTGCTCGCGCTCGCCATCGGCGCCGGATTCACCTGGGCCAGCCGGACCGAGCCGGCCCAGCGAGGGATGAACGGGATCCTCGCCTGGAGTCAGGGCATGGGCATGCCGGCCCGGCCGGCGATGAGCGTGATGGAGACCACCGACACCCCGCCGGTGCCGGCTCACGAGGCCGGCGTACGGGTCGAACTCGACCGCGCCCGGTCGTTGCGCCCCGGCACGCCCGCGACGCTGACGCTGCGACTGATCGACGAGCAGACCGGCCGGCCGATCACCGATCTGGTTCGTACCCATCAGGTCTGGGCGCACCTGATCATCAACCGGACCGACCTGGGCACCTTCAGCCATCTGCATCCGGAGCCGACCGGGCGAGCCGGCGAGTTGCGGGTGACAACCAACTTCCCGACCGGCGGCGAGTACAGCCTGCGGACCGAGTTCCGGCGTCAGGGGCAGATGACCGACATCCTGGACGAGCAGCGGGTGCGGGTCTCGGGCGACGCACCGGCGGCCGCTGCGCAGCCGGCGACCGACGTCCGCAGCGCCACCGTCGGCGGCGTGACGGTCCGACTGGACGGTGACGCCGTGGCGGGCGGGGTGAGCGACTTCGACCTGCACTTCACCGACGCCTCCGGACGTCCGGTGGACGACCTCGAGCCGTACCTGGGTGCGGCCGGGCACGTGGTGATGATCAAGTCCGACGACGGCTGGTTCGCCCACCAGCATGCCGAAACCACAGACGATCGTGGCCGGCCGGTGTTCGCCCTGCCCGGCACCAGCTTCGGCCCGGACCTGACGCTGCATGCCGACTTCCCGGACGCGGGGACGTACCAACTCCGGGCCCAGTTCGCCCTGCCCGACGGCCGGGTGATCACCGCCCCCTTCACCGTCCACGCCCACTGACCGACCTGTCAGCGTCAGGAAGCGCCACAGCGCCTTCTGACGCTGACAAGTCGGGCTACTAGGGTGTCTCGGGCTACGGAAGGACACGCATGCGAGCACGCGACATCCAGGTCGAGACCCCGATGATCAGTCGGCGAAGTTCGGTGGCCGAGGCCAGCCGGATGATCGCCGACCGCGGCAAGATCGGCGTCGTCGTCGCCGATGATCGCGGTACGCCGCTGGGCATGATCACCGCGCTGGATGTGTTCCGGCTGGCATTGCCGGACTATCTGCTGGACGACTCGTCGCTGGCGGCAACCCTGGACGAGCAGGCGATCGAGGAACTGATCGCGCCGCTGCGGGACAAGACGGTGGCCGAGGTGATCGCCGACCAGGCGGTCCGACTGCGACCAGTGCCAACGGTGGACGCGGATGCGACCGTGCTGGAGATCGCCGCCGTGTTGGTGTCCGCCGGTTCGATGATCGCGGTGGTCGGGGCTGCCGGCCGCGACGGGGCGCGCGTGGTCACCTTGCCGATCGTGCTCGATGCCGTGCTGAACGTGGCCGGGCCGGCCTCGGGTGAGCACGGATGAGCGTACAGATCGTCCTGGCCCTGTTGATCTTCGTCGCCGTCTACTTCTTCATCGCCACCGAGAAACTGCCCCGGGTCACGGTTGCCCTGGCCGGTGCGGCGGCGATGGTGCTGATCGGTGCTACCGACGCCGAACACTCCTTCTTCTCCGAGGAGACCGGCGTCGACTGGAATGTGATCTTCCTGCTGCTCGGGATGATGATCATCGTCGGCATCCTGCGGCAGACCGGCATCTTCGAATTCTTGGCCATCTGGGCCGCCAAACGGGCTCGCGGGCGGCCGTTCGTGATCATGGCGATGATGATCGTGATCACCGGCGTGCTGTCGGCATTCCTGGACAACGTGACCACTGTGCTGTTGGTGGTACCGGTGACGATCTTGGTCTGTGATCGGCTCGGCGTGCCGCCGATCCCGTACCTGATTGCCGAAGTGATGGCCAGCAACATCGGCGGTGCGGCCACCCTGATCGGTGATCCGCCCAACATCATCATCGCCAGCCCGAGCCGGGGCAACCTGTCCTTCAACGACTTCTTGATCAACACGGCGCCGATCGTGGTGATCCTGTTGGCGGCCCTGATCGTGTTGTGCCGCTTCCTGTTCCGGTCGGCCTTCGTCTACAACCCCGAACGGGCAGCCCGGGTGATGGCCCTGAACGAACGCGAAGCGCTGCGGGACAAGGTGTTGTTGATCAAGTCGCTGGTCGTGGTCGGTCTGGTGCTGGCCGCGTTCGTGCTGCACTCGGTGATCGGCTTGGACGTGTCGGTGGTGGCGCTGCTCGGCTCCGGCTTGTTGATCTTGCTCACCCGGCTCGGCAACGCGAAGAACTTCTCCGAGGTCGAGTGGGAGACCCTGCTCTTCTTCGCCGGGCTGTTCATCATGGTCGGTTCGCTGGTCAACCTCGGCATCATCGACGCTGTCGGCAAGGCCGCCGGCGATCTGATCGAGGGCCACTATCTGGCCGGTGCCCTGGCGCTGCTGGTCGGGTCGGCGGTGCTCAGCGGGATCATCGACAACATTCCGTACGTGACCACGATGGCGCCGCTGACCGCCGACCTGGTCCAGGCCGGCGGTGACGTGGCCAAGCCGCTGTGGTGGGCGCTGGCGCTGGGCGCAGACCTGGGCGGGAACGCGACCGCGATCGGTGCCAGCGCCAACGTGGTGATGATCGGCATCGCCAAACGCAACGACATCGACATCACCTTCTGGGGTTTCACCAAGTACGGCCTGATCGTGACCGCGATGACGATCGCGATCTGCATCCCGTACCTGTGGCTGCGCTACTTCGCCTGAGCGCCCGGCGGCTCGGATCCGGATCCACCCCACCGCAGCACGGCGGCTCGCGATGCGGCAGACTGAACGGTGGTCCGGCAGCCGTCACGAAGGGGTCAAATCATGACGTCGCAATCAGCCGCGGTGGACGACCCGGCCACCGTCCAGGCAGAGATCGGGATCCAGGACGAGCTCGAGGCACTGCGGCGGCAGTTCGCCGGCGTCGGCCGCCTCGGTGTTGCGTTCTCCGGCGGCGTCGACTCGTCGGTGCTGCTCGCCGCCGCGGTCCGCGAGCTCGGCGCGGATCGGGTGATCGCCATCCTCGGCGTCTCGCCCAGCCTGGCCACCGCCGAACGTGCCGCGGCGCACGAGGTCGCCCGCTTCATCGGCGCCCCGGTGATCGAGGTGGAGACCCACGAGGGTGAACGCCCGGAGTACCGCGCCAACGGTGCCGATCGCTGCTACTTCTGCAAGGACGAGCTGTTCACCCGGATCGATGATCAGCTGGTGGCCGAGCACGGGTTGGACGCGATCGCGTACGGGGAGAACGCCGACGACGCGCTGCGTCCGGACCGTCCCGGCGCCGCCGCGGCCAGCCAACATCGGGTGCTGCGGCCACTGGCCGCGGCCGGTCTGGACAAGCAGGCGGTACGCCGGCTGGCGCGGGCCTGGCGGCTGCCGTCGGCCGACAAGCCCGCCGCGCCCTGTTTGGCATCGCGGATCCCGCACCACCAGGAAGTCACCCCGGAGAAGTTGCAGCAGATCGATCAGGCCGAAGCCGCTCTGCGGGAGCTGGGCTTCACCGACTTCCGAGTCCGACACCACGGCGAGATCGCCCGGATCGAACTGCCCACCGACGACCTCGTGCGGGCCGTGACCCCGCCGCTGAACGGCGACATCCGCCGCGCCGTCCAACGCGCCGGATTCCGTTACGCGGCAGTGGATCTGGCCGGAATGCAGTCCGGCGCCTTCACCCTCACCGTCCTGGGCCAGCGCGATGCCTGACCCCCTGGAGGACATCGCGACCCTCGACTTCGCCCGGGCCGCCCGCCGCGGCTACCCGGAGGCGGTGCTCTGCGAACCCAAATCGATCGACCAGGTGGCGACGATCGCCCAGGCCGTTGCCGACCGCGCCGCCGGATCTCCGGACCAGATCACTCTGTTCACCCGGGCCACGGACGACCAGGCCAAGGCGATCCTCGGGGTGCTGCCGGACGCGTCCTGGGACCGGACCGCACGATTGCTGGCCTGGCCGCCGACCCCACCCGAGCCGACCGGCGATGCGGTGCTGGTGCTCTGCGCCGGCACCTCCGATCTGCCGGTGGCCCGGGAGGCACTGCTGACCGCCCGCTATCTGGGGCGTTCAGCCGAGTTGGTCGTCGATGTCGGCGTGGCCGGACTGCATCGGGTGCTGGGCAAGCTCGATCAGTTGCGCCGTGCCCGGGTGATCGTGGTCGCCGCCGGGATGGACGGCGCCCTGCCGAGCGTGGTCGCCGGCCTGGTCAGCTGCCCGGTGATCGCGCTGCCCACCTCAGTCGGCTACGGCGCCGCGTTCGGCGGCATCGCACCCCTGCTGTCGATGCTCAACGCCTGCGCGCCCGGCGTCGCCGTGGTCAACATCGACAACGGGTACGGCGCCGGCCACCTCGCCGCCCAGGTCGCCGCCCCGAGAACCGAGGAAGCTCTGTGACCCAACGCCACGCCTGGATCGACGCATCCGCCGGAGTCGCCGGCGACATGCTGCTCGGTGCACTGATCGATGCCGGTGCCGACGTCGAGTTCGCGCAGCGCTGCATCGACCAGGTGCTGCCCGACTCCGTACGGCTGCGGACCGAGCACGTCACCCGGGCCGGCATCGCGGCGATCAAGGTGCACGTCGACGTACTCGTTGCCGACCCGCCGCACCGGACCTGGCGAACGATCTCGACCATGCTGACCGATGCCGGGCTGCCCGAGCCGGTGCGGACTTCGGCGACCGCCGTGTTCGCCCGACTGGCGGAAGCGGAGGGCCGAGTGCACGGGGTGCCGGCCGACGACATCCACTTCCACGAGGTCGGCGCGCTGGACTCGATCGCCGACGTGGTCGGAGTCTGTGCCGGGATCTTCGACCTGGCGATCGACCAGCTGACCGCGAGCAAGGTGGCCGTCGGCTCCGGTTTCGTCCGGGCGGCGCACGGCCGGATCCCGGTGCCGGTGCCGGCGGTCACCCGGCTGGCCGACGGCTGGACCCTGTTCGCCGGGGGCGAGGGCGAGCTGACCACACCGACCGGAATGGCCTTGCTGGCAACGCTGTGCGCCGAATGCACAGACCTGCCGGCGATGCGGCTGCAGACCGTCGGGCTGGGTGCCGGCACGAAGGACTTCGCCGGGCACGCCAACGTGACCCGACTGCTGATCGGAGAGCGTACGGAGGTGGCCGGGGTCGGTGCCGGTGACCCGGCGGTGGTGCTGGAAGCCAACGTCGATGATCTTGATCCACGGCTGTGGCCCGGTGTGCTGGCCGACCTGATGGCCGGCGGGGCCTCCGACGCCTGGCTGGTGCCGATCATGATGAAGAAGGGCCGTCCGGCCCATACCCTGTGTGTGCTGGCGCATCCGTCGGCGACGGCCGGGTTGCGGGAGTTGATCTTGACCCGGACCAGCACCATCGGCGTACGCCAGCAGGAGTATCGCAAGTTCGCACTGCCGCGAGCCTGGTCCAGGATCAGACTCGGTGACGGCCAGGTGATGATCAAGATCGCCCATCGAGACGGGCTGATCAAGCAGGTGACGCCGGAGTTCGACGACGTCGTCGCAGTGGCTGCGGCGGCCGGGAAGCCGACCCGGGTGGTGCTGGCCGAGGCGATCGCCGCCGCGCAGCACGCCGGGCTGGTGATCGGCGTACCCGTACCGGAGAACGCCCGCACAACACCCCACTGAATCCCCATCCCAGAAGGGATCTGGCAATGATCGAAACCCTGTCCTTCGGTCGTACCGGCCACGAGTCGACCCGCATCATCTTCGGCGCGGCAGCGCTGGCGGAGGTCAGCCAGGACGATGCCGACCGGACCCTGGACCTGATCCGCCGGCACGGCATCAACCACATCGACACCGCCGCCAGCTACGGCGCCGCCGAGGATCGGCTCGGTCCGCACCTGCAAGATCATCGCGACGACTACTTCCTGGCGTCCAAGACCGGAGACCGGACCGCGTCCGAGGCGTACGCGTCGATTCAGCGTTCGCTGGAACGGATGCGGACCGATCACCTGGACCTGATCCAACTGCACAATCTCGTCGACGAGGACGAACGGCGGACCGCACTCGGCACCGGGGGTGCGTTGGAGGCGTGTGTCCGGGCCCGCGACGAGGGGCTGGTCCGGCACATCGGGATCACCGGACACGGTGTCACGGTGGCCCGTCAGCACCTGAAATCCCTGCGGGTGTTCGATTTCGACTCGGTGCTGCTGCCGTACAACTATCCGATGACGCGGAATCCGGACTACCTCGCCGACTGGGAGGAGCTGTACACGTACTGTCAGGAACATGACATCGCGGTGCAGACGATCAAGGCGATCACCCGCGCGCCCTGGCAGGAAGGGTCCGAGCATTTCGCCAGCACCTGGTACGAGCCGCTGCGAGACCAAGCCGCCATCGACACCGCGGTCGGCTGGGTCCTCGGCCGCCCGGGCATCTTCCTGAACACCGTCGGCGACATCGACATCCTGCCCAAGGTGCTGGACGCCGCCGAACGCTTCACCGAGCGCCCCGACGACGCCGCGATGACCGAGTTGGAACAGGCCTGGGGGATGGAGCCGCTCTTCGTCTGAGCAGACTGTCGCTGCCTGACCCTGGTGTCGCCTCATTCGCCGATGGCAGGAGGTAGCGCACTCATAGTCGCCCAATGGAGACCGTAACCTCCTTGGATCCCTGAGCTCGTACGAGGTTGTCTGGATCGCCACACGGGTGCTCGGCGGCATCCACTACCCGACTCCGGCTTGCTGGAGTTGGTGTGGCTGACCTCGGCCACCGGGCGGGCTGACTTGCGTGACGAAAGTGCGGAAATTCCACGCCGAACCATGCACCTTCGTTCCGCAGCTTTGATCTTGGTCTGCCTGCTGCAGGTCTCCCGGGTGCATGTGGGGAGGTGCGCGTTTCCACCCCGCAACGCGATCGGTACGGTGCACGGCGGCGTGATCGCCTCCTGGCTGGACACCGCGATGGGGTACGCGATTCAGAGCCGACTGGACATCGGCATCAGTCTGACGACCCTGGACATTCAGGTCCGCTACCTGCGAGCGATCCAGGCGAACGACCCTCCGCTGCGGGTGATCGGCACTGCCGAACACGTCGGTCGGACCACTGCGACCGCTCGCGCCGAGGTACTTGATGATCAAGATCGGCGGCTCGCCACCGCCACCACCAGCTGCCTGATTCTCCGCCGGGACTGACGAGCAACCGCAGCAGCCGCGCGCGAAATCGACTCGCGCAACCGATACTTCCGTACTGCATCACAGCCGCGCGCAAGATTCACTCCGGCAGCCGATATTTCGCGCGCGCCGGTCGGTTTTGGGTGCGGGAGTGGCGGACGACCGGTTGCCGAGCGATGACCAAGGGCCCGGGACGGATGATCATCCGTCCCGGGCCCTTCTTGTCGGTCCCGCCCGCCAGCTCAGATGCTGTCGGTCGCCCGATCCTGCTCGGCGCTACCGAGCTGGTGGGAGACCGCACCGGTCAGCTCACGCTCCACGCTGCGTAGCCGTTCGATCCGCTTCTCCAGCTCGACCCGCTGCTGATCGGCCTCGGCGAGGGTCCGTTCGGCCTCCTGCTGCGCCAGCTTGGTCACCCGGTCGGCGGTCTGCTGGCTGTCCAGCAGCAGGTTGTACTCGTACTGCCGCAACTCGTCACCACCGGAGCCCTGCGGAACCGGAGCAGGATCCAGCCGGCCGCTGAGCAGCTCGTCGCGGATCTGCTGCAGCTCCCGGTGGAAGCCGCCGATCGCTGCGTCGAACCGGTGCGTGACGTCGTCCAGCTGCGCACCGACCCGCTCGATCGTCCGCGCCCCGGCCAGGTCCTGAGCGCGTACCTGTTGCTGCGCCGCGGTGAGCACGTCCAGCGCCGCCACGGACAGCCGCTCGGCCGGATCGTCGAGCTCTTCGGGATTCCAGCCCGACGCTTGATCAACTTCGACGCTGCTGCCGTTGATGATCTTGGACTGCTCGGTGATCATCGCATGCGCGCCGACCGGCAACGCCTCGTCATCGCGGCCGCGCAGCAACTCGTGATCAAGATCATCATCCGAGCCCACAGTGATCGCGATCGGCCGATTCACCGTCGCGACCTCGGTCGCCGCCGGGGCAGCCGCCGGAGCTGCCACAGACCCGGCCGCAGCCAGCGCAGCACCCTCGTCAGCGGATTCGAGCAGGTCCGCGCCGGAGCCCTCGATGGTGGTGGCCAGCGGCTTCTCCTTGACGAAGAACACCAGGATCAGGGCAACCAGCAGCAGCGGAGCCAGGTAGAGGAAGATCGGCGTCAGCGCATCGTTGTACGCACCGACGATGATGTCCTGGATCTGCTGTGGCAGATGCTTGACCAGGTCCGGAGTCAGCGAGTTGGCACCGCCGGCGCCCTGCATCGCCTGAGCCGGCATCCGCTCGGTCAGCAGGTCGGTCAGCCGGCTGGTGAAGATGCTGCCGACGACGGCCGAACCGAGCGAGGCACCGATCTGACGGAAGAAGTTGTTCGAGGCGGTCGCCGTACCGACTTCCCTTGCCGGGAACGTGTTCTGCACGATCAGGATCAGGTTCTGCATGCCGACGCCGATGCCGGCGCCGAGCACGAAGATGTAGGCCATCAGCACCCACAGCGGGGTGTCCACGGTCAGGGTCGACAGCAGCAGTACGCCGCCGGTGGTGATGATCATGCTGACGATCGGCGCCCACTTGTACTTGCCGGTGCGGCTGACGATCTGACCGGAGATGATCGAGGTGATCAACAGACCGGCCACCATCGGGATCAGCATCAGGCCGGACTCGGTGGCGCTGACGCCCTGAGACATCTGCAGGTAGGTCGGCATGTAGCCGATCGCACCGAACATCGCGATCGCGATGATCAGACCGGCCACCGTGGTCAGGTTGAAGTTGCGCTGCTTGAACAGGTGCAGCGGGATGATCGGCTCCTTGGCGAACTTCTCCGCGATCACGAACAGCACACCGAAGACCGCGGTGACGCCGAACAGACCGAGGATCTGCCAGGAATCCCAGTCGTACTTGTTGCCGCCCCAGCTGGTGGCCAGGATCAGCGCGGTGACGCCGACGGCCATGGTGGCGATGCCGAGGATGTCGATGTTCGGCTTCTGATCATGCTTGGGCAGCTTGAGGAAGAGGACCGCGGCCAGGATCGCGACGATGCCGAGCGGGACGTTCAGCCAGAAGCCCATCCGCCAGGACAGGCTCTCGGTGAACCAGCCGCCCAGCAGCGGGCCGACGACCGAGGACAGGCCGAAGACGGCGCCCATCACGCCCATGTACTTGCCGCGTTCGCGGGCCGGGACGACGTCGGCGATGATCGCCTGGGCCAGCAGCATCAGGCCGCCGCCGCCGAGGCCCTGGATGGCCCGGCCGATGATCAACACCGTCATGTCGTTGGCCACTGCGCCGACCAGCGAGCCGCCGACGAAGATGCTCAACGCGATGATCAACAACGACTTGCGGCCGATCAGGTCGCCGAGTTTGCCGTAGATCGGCATCATGATCGTCGCGGCCAGCAGGTACGCCGTGGTCACCCACAGCATCTGATCAACACCGTGCAGGTCACCGACGATGGTCGGCAGCGCGGTGCTGAAGATCGTTTGGTCCAGCGCCGCCAGGAACATGGCGACGAGCAGACCGGCGAAGATCGGCACCAGGTGCCGTCCGCCCTTCTTCTCTTGGGGTTCGGCCACCGCCTCAGCGGTGACTGCTTCAGTCATTGTCACGTGTCAGGCTTCCTTGATCCGGGCGAGCAGGGTGAGCAGGTCGTCCGTGATCTGCTGCGGAGTGGTTTCGGGCTTTTCGGCCCAGAGCTTCATCGCGTGGCGGGCGATGCCCCACCACAGGTTGACGATCAACCTGGCCTCGTCGATGAGGCGATCGTCGGAATCGGCTTGTTCTGTTGGGTTTTCCGACTCCGCGGCAGCGGAGTCGGCGACCTCGGGAAGTCCGTGCTGCACCCGGAGCCGGCGCAACACCAGGGCGGCGATCTCGGAGTCCTTGGTGGCGATCTTCTCGGCCTGGGAACGCATCAGTTCCGGGGTGGTACGGATGATCTGTCGCCGATCGCGCCACAGGTCAAGATCAACTTCACCGGCGTCGTTCAGCGCCCGGGTCATCATCCGGGTCAGATCGCTGAGCACATCGCCCTCACGATGATGGACGAACGCCTCGATGATCTCCGGCGACGGGGCCGGCGGCGGCGGTCCGAGGATCGCGCTCTCCTTGGAACCGAAGTAGTTGAAGAACGTTCGCTGCGAGGCCATGCTTTGCTCACAGATCATGTCCACGGTGACGTTGTCGTAGCCGTGCTCCAGAACCAGAGCGACGGCCGCCTTCTCGATGGTCGAACGGAGCAGCTCGCGCTTCTTCTCGCGCAGGCTCGTACTCATGGCAGCGCCTTCTCACTTCAGCTATGGCGGGTTCTCGATGGATCTGCTTCAGACACCCGATCGGGTGGAGCGTCGACCCGCCGTTGGGCTCTGAGCTTTGACGCTGACC
Organism: Microlunatus elymi; assembly: GCF_007362775.1. NCBI lineage: Bacteria > Bacillati > Actinomycetota > Actinomycetes > Propionibacteriales > Propionibacteriaceae > Microlunatus > Microlunatus elymi. The sequence goes on along the minus strand of NZ_CP041692.1, from coordinate 3,147,350 downwards.
TCATTCTATGCAGTGACTGCACGAATGCAGAAACTGCAAGATCGTGATCTCCGCCACATCGGAAGAGAGTCGAGCCGGGCGGCGTTAGGTTCAGCATCATGCGTGGCGAATACAAGGTCCCGGGCGGCAAGCTGGTCGCCGCCGAGGTGGACGTCTCCGATGGCTCATTGAACTCCGTGCACATTTCCGGCGACTTCTTCCTGGAGCCGGACGACGCCCTGGATCGGATCGATCGGGCCCTGACCGGGCTGCCGGAGGACTCGTCGGTGGACCGGATGAGTGCGCTGGTGCAGGCCGCCGTCGGGCCGGACGCGCACCTGATCGGCTTCGACGCCGACGCCGTGGCGATCGCCGTACGCCGCGCGGTGGGCCGGGCGACCAGCTGGGCCGATCACACGTTCGAGATCGTGCACGGCGCCGCAGAGCGGCCCGAACTGCAGATGGCATTGGACCAGGCGCTGACCGAGTCGGTGGCCGCCGGCACCCGGGCGCCGACGCTGCGGATCTGGGAGTGGGAACGCAACGCGGTGGTGATCGGCTCCTTCCAGTCCTACCGCAACGAGATCGACGACGCGGCCTCGCAAAAGTACGACGTGACCGTGGTGCGCCGGATCTCCGGCGGGGGCGCGATGTTCATCGAGCCCGGCAACACCATCACCTATTCGCTGTACGTTCCCGGCTCGCTGGTCGAGGGGCTCAGCTTCGAACGCTCGTACGCGTTCCTGGACGACTGGGTGCTCGGTGCGCTGAAGGAACTCGGCATCGACGCGCACTACGCACCGCTGAACGACATCACCTCGCCGATCGGCAAGATCGGCGGCGCCGCGCAGAAACGCCTTGCCGTACAGAACAAACTCGGCGGCGCCGTGCTGCATCACGTGACCATGTCGTACGACATCGATGCCGCCAAGATGCTGCGGGTGCTGCGGATCGGCCGGGAGAAGCTGTCGGACAAGGGCACCACCAGCGCGAACAAGAGGGTCGACCCGCTGCGCAGCCAGACCGGGATGTCCCGGGCCGACGTGATCGAGGCGTTGAAAGATCATTTCCGAAAGCGGTACGCGACCGTCGACGGCAAGATCACCGACGCCGAACGGGCCCGCGCCGAAGCTCTGGTGACTGAGAAGTTCGGCACCGACGAGTGGCTGCACCGGGTGCCGTGATGGCCTCGTACACCTTCTCCCAGGTCGACGTCTTCGGCGCCACGCGGTACCGCGGCAATCCACTGGTGGTGGTGCACGATGCCGACGGACTGAGCACCGAGCAGATGCAGGACTTCGCCCGCTGGACCAACCTCAGCGAGACCACCTTCCTAATGTCACCGACGAACCCGGACGCCGACTACCGGGTCCGCATCTTCACCGCATCGCAGGAGTTGCCGTTCGCCGGACATCCGACCCTGGGTAGCGCCCACGCCTGGCTCGCCGCCCATCCCGGATTCGCCGATGATCGGGTCCGGCAACAGTGCGACCTCGGCGTCGTCGCGGTGCGGCGTTCGCTGGACCGGCTGTCCTTCGCTGCGCCGCCGATGATCAACTCCGGGCCGGTCGATCCGGACCTGCTCGACCGGATCGTCTCCGTGCTCGGCCTGGAATCGCAACAGGTGCTGGCATCCCGAGTGATCGACAACGGTCCCGGCTGGGTCGGACTGCTGCTCGACGACGCCGTCGACCTCCTCACGCTGCCGGGCGCCGGCCTGCCCGGTGCGATCGGGCTGGTCAGCCGGACGGCGACGGCCGGCTACGACGTCGAGTTGCGGGCCTTCTTCGAGAGCAACGGCATCGCGGTCGAGGACCCGGTGACCGGCAGCCTCAACGCCGCAGTGGCCCAGTGGTTGCTGCCGGCCGGTCTGCTGACCGCCCCGTATCGCGCCCATCAGGGCACGTGCGTCGGAGCCGACGGAGTGATCATGATCGAGCAGGACGCCGGTGGACAGGTCTGGGTCGGCGGCCGCACCCAGACCATGATCAACGGCCGGGTCAGTTTCTGATCGGCGACCCAAAGCGACTGGAGCCGGTCAGCGTTCGCGCGGATAGGACTGCCGGGTACGCAGCCGGTGCAGCAACCGCCGTTTCAGTGCCGCGGCCAGCTCGCGCGAGCTGAACGCGCCGGCCAACTGCTCGGCCCGGCGGTTCGCCGGGATCGCCCGGGCGCGATCGGCCAACGAACGCGTCGTCTCCCGGGCCAGTTGCTGCCGGAGCTTGGCGATCTGTTCCTGGTTGGCCAGCTCGGTGGCCAGGAAGCGCTCCCGGGACTGCTGCCCGGCCAGCACTCCCGCGGCGACCGCGTCGGCCGCGATCTCGATCGGGATCTCGGTGATGTCCTGCCACGGCGCGGTCCGCGACTCCACCGCGAGGTTGTCCAGGTCCCCGACCACCCGGACGTCCATCGCGCCGATCTCGTCGGCGAAGCGACGCCCGTCCTTGTCGGCGATCTCGCCGGCCCACGGCGGCAGCATCACCCGTGGCCCGCCGGCCGGGACCTTACGCTGCTCCGGGCCCAGCTGAATCGCGCCCTTCCACACCAGCGAGTAGAAGGACCGCCAGTCGACGCCCCGATCGCGCATCATCACGTTCGCCTGCCGGAACAGCTCGGCATCGATTCCGGTCAGCGATCGGTTGCTGCGGTTCCAGTCCAACATCCCCGCCGGCAGCCCGAGCATCGCCTCGAACGAGCTCGTCATCAGGCTCGGATCGGCATGGTCGACGATGATCACGGTGACGTTCCGGGGGCCTACCAGCCTGGCCCACCGATCGACCAGGCCGCTCTGATCGTAGGCTCGTTGAAACCTGGCGGAGATCGGATGCTGCGCGGACCGACCGTAGAACCGACGCAGCCATTCCTCCAGCGGCTCGGTCAGGGCATCGTCCCTGATCTCCTGCGACCACAGCGACGGCACGATCAGGCCGGGAGCTCGCAGCGTGATGCAGACGTGGACGCGGTCTCCGACGGCGTCGACGATCCGTTCTGCGATGGCATCGTCGGCCTGGCTCGCGAATTCATGGCTGAGGAAGATTCGGCGGTCCTGATCACCGTCGATCTCGGCGCGGAGTCGGCTCCAGACCTTCTTGCTCGGCACCCCCGACGTCGCAACATCGAGCAGGTCGGGGCGAAGGCGATCCGACCGCCGCCAGGTGTCGACACTCCAGCCCATCAACGCACCGAACTGCCGCCGATGGTTGAAGTCGTTGCCGGGGTAGCGCACGCCGTGAGCCAGCAATTGGTCTCGACGCGCACTCGCCGCTGCTTGCACCGACGTGGTCCCGGTCTTCATCGGACCGATGTGCAGCAGCCGGGTGCGTTCGGGCAACAACAGTTCGTCACTGGGTTCACGGATCAACATCGCGGGTCACCATAGTCCCTCAGCTTCTGTTCCAGACAGGTCCGAGCTGTGTGCGAGGTAGCAGATGAGAGACTCCGCTGGTGAACAGCTTGCATGACCCAGACCTCCGCGGCTTCGCTTCCGACAACTATGCCGGTGTCCATCCGGAAGTGCTGGCGGCGCTGACAAGTGCCAATGGTGGCCACCAGATCTCGTACGGAGGTGACGCCTACACCGCGCGGTTGGCTGAGGTGCTGGGCGAGCAGTTCGGCCAACAGGTACAGGTGTTTCCGGTCTTCAACGGCACCGGCGCGAACGTGGTCGGGTTGAAGTCGATGCTGCCGCACTGGGGTTCGGTGATCTGCGCCGAGAGCGCGCACATCAACACCGACGAGGCCGGCGCGCCGGAACGGGTGGCCGGGATCAAGCTGCTCACCGTGCCCAGCGTCGACGGCAAGCTCCGGCCCGATGATCTTGACCGCTATCCGCGCGAACCCGACGACGTCCATCACCCGCTGCCGGGAGTGGTGTCGATCACCCAGTCCACCGAGTTGGGCACCGTCTACACCGCCGAGGAGTTGCGTGCCCTCACGGACCGGGCCCATGCGCTCGGGCTGACGGTGCACCTGGACGGATCCCGGCTGGCCAACGCGGCGGCGTCACTGGACCTGCCGCTGCGAGCGTTGACCACCGACGCCGGCGTGGACGTGCTGTCGCTGGGCGGCACCAAGAACGGGTTGATCTTCGGCGAGTTGGTGCTGGCGATCAATCCGGACGCGGTGACCGGCCTTGGCTATCTGCAGAAGCTCAACATGCAGCTGGCCTCGAAGATGCGCTTCGTGTCGGCGCAGTTCCTGGCCCTGCTGGAGGATGATCTCTGGCAGCGGTCGGCGGCGCACGCCAACGCGATGGCCCGTCGACTGCGTACGGGGTTGGAGGAGCGAGTCTCCTCCGGCGCGATCACCGGCATCAGCTTCAGCCAGCCGACCGACGCGAACACCATCCTGGCCACCTTGCCGGCAGGTGTCGCCGACCGGCTGCGGCAGAAGTTCGCCTTCTACGATTGGGATCCGGCCGCCGGCGAGGTCCGCTGGGTGTGCTCGTTCGACACCACCACCGAGGACGTCGACGGCTTCATCGCCGCCGTAGAATCCGAACTCCGCTAGAGCAGCCGTCCCGACCACGTTGACTCGGGGAACGCACCCGCGGCCGCGTATGCCGCAGTCCGCGAAGCGGGCTCGGCGAGTCGGTCTATGGAAGTGGCCACGCCCGGGGGTCCGGGGGTCGCCCCCCGCGTGAGCGAAGCGAACAGATCAACGCAGTCCGTCGATCTGGTCGAAGTCACCGTAGCCGTTGCGGGACCCGCCCCCGCCGGACCACTGCCACATCAGCGCGTACTTCGACCCGGAGGTCTGGCCGCCGAAGAAGTGCGCGCAGGTCGACGTGCCGGACAGGCACCAGCCGTTCGGTCGGTGCGCCAGGCTGCGGGTGAATGACTCGTAGGTCCACTCGTACGTGTTCGGGATCAGCGAGTCGGTGCCGGTGCCGAAGATCGACCGCCAGATGTCCGGGGCCGAATACACGCCGGCCTTGTCGTGCGAGTGGCCGGTCAGGTAGTCGGCGTAGCCGTTGACCTCGGCTCGATCGACGGCGTACGCGACGCCGTGCGATCGCACCCGGCCGCTGCAGGGGGAGGTGTAGACGGTGTTCCAGCCGTTGTCCGGGGCCGGGGTGTAGGACGGCGAGTCGCCCGGGATCTCGATGTCCATGAACGCCACCGGATAGGTGATGTGGTGCAGGGAGAGGTCGTGCAGGGTCTGCGCCGCCTGCTTCTCACCCCAGGACTTCGCCTCGCTCGCCGTCCCGTTGTAGTGCGGGTCGACACCCGGCCCACCCATGAAGTAGTACCCGCCGACGCCGACACCGCGGTGATAGGTCAGGTAGTCGGTGTTGGCCTGCTTGGCGTTGGTCGAGGACCACACGACGATCTTGTGACAGCCGGTCAGGTTGGCCCAGTTGCCGACCATGCCGATGTAGCCGCCGTACGAGCCGCCGATCACCGGCTCCTGGTACGGCGCCGAACCGGACACCTTGACGGTCGAGCTGTCGGTCCCGTACCAGAACCCGCTGGGATGATCACCGGCAGCGAGCGCAGCCGGCGCGGACACCGCCAACACCAGCAGCGCTGCGCTTGCGGTAGCCACCGCGCGAAGAGTTCCCCCGATATGCCCGGCCATGTCCACCACCCCGAAAATCCCACCGAACGGAATCAGCGTAGTGACCCGGATCACACCGCACCGGCCGCCTCAGCCGCGCTTCAACCTTCCCCAACCGAGTTGTCAGAAGGTAGTCGGGTCATAGCCCACCTACGTTCTGACAGGTCGGGAGTGGGAGTGGTCAGCGGGTTGCGGTGCTGGCCCGCTCGATCAACCGGTAGGGGATGGTGACGCTCATGATCGGCGCGGCCGGGTTCGCGATCCGGCTCAGCAGCACGTCCACCGCGGTGTCGGCGAAGCGTTGCTTGTCGAAGTCGATCGTGGTCAGCGCCGGCACGGTGGTGGCCGAGTCGGTGATGTTGTCGTAGCCCACGATGGACACGTCGTCGGGCACGGACAGTCCGTGCGCGTGCAGCGCGCTGATCACCCCGAAGGCGATCGTGTCGGTCATGCAGACGACGGCCTCCGGCGGTTCGTGCCGGTCCAGGAACGCGCTGAACGACTCGGCCGCATCGGTGGAATGCCAACCCTCACAGGGAACAAGCAGTGATCGGTCGATCTTGATCTCGGCCGACCGCAGCGCCTTGCGGTAGCCGGCCAGCCGCAGTTGTGCGGTGGCCATCGGGCCGGTGCCGACGATCGCGATCCGCCGATGGCCCTGGTCGATCAGCAACCCGGTCAGCTCCCGGACGGCAGCCACGTTGTCGATCCAGACGTGATCGACGATCGGTTGATCAACTTCGCCGATCAGCACCACCGGCGGCAGGTTGACGTCGCGTTGCACGGCCGTGGTCTCCAACCGGACCGGATTCAAGATCAATCCGTCCACCAGCTGCGCCCGGGCCCGGGACATCAGTTCGACCTCGCGTTCGCCGCTGCCGGCGGTCTCCTCGATCTGAACGTGGAGTCCGCGGCCGGCCGCTGCCTCCACGAAGTGATGACACATCTCGGCCGAGTAGGGCATCCGCAGGTCCGCCATCGCCACCGCGATCATCCCGGTCCGGCCGTTGCGCAGGCCCCGGGCGGACAGATTCGGTACGTAGTCCAGCGCGGCCAGCGCTTCCTCCACCCGGGAGCGGGTGTCGGGACTGACCCGGAAGGTGCCGTTGAGCACGTTGGAGACGGTCTTCGGGGACACCCCGGCTCGGGCTGCCACGTCGCGGACCGTCGCTCGCATGCCGGTCAATTTAGTCCGCACCCAGGTCTCAGCCGGAGCCGCGTCAGCCGTTGTCGGCGGCCGCCGGCCCGTCCTCGCGGCGGATGTCGATGACGTGTCCGGTCTGGGCCGCGAGCAGTACGTCCAGCGACTGCCGGGCGACCTCGGTGGAGGCCAGCAGGGTGCCCTCGGGTTCGGCACCGAACGCCTTGGTCCGCATCGGCGTCGCGGTCCGCTCCGGGTTGATGCAGTTGACCCGGATGCCGAGACCCGCCCACTCGTCGGCCAGGGCCTGAGTCAGGTTCACCACCGCGGCCTTGGCCGAGGAGTAGAGGGCGTAGCCGGACCGGCCGCGGGTGTAGGAGGACGAGGTGAAGAGCAGCAGCGAGCCCTTCGTCTCGGCCAGATAGGGCTGAAACTCCTGAGCTATGAAGACCGGGCCGAGGTAGTTGATCTCGGTGGCGGAGTAGATGGTCTCCTCGCTGGTTTCGGCCAACTGGCCCCGGGGCAGCACCCCGGCGGTGTTGACCACGAAGTCGACCCGGCCGCTCTTGGCCATCACCGACTCCGCCGCGGCGTGCACGTCCTCGCGCCGGTCCACGTGGGTGTTGGTGGAGGAACGGGAGAAGGTGTGGACCTCGGCACCGTAGCCGCGGGCGAGTTTCGCGATGTCGGCGCCGATCCCGTACGAGCCGCCGAAGATCACCATCGTCCGGCCGCGCAGCGCGGCCTCGTACTCCTGCGGGCTGGGCGCGAGCGGATGATCGGCCGAGGTGAGCTGGAAGAGCTTGTCGGCCAGGTAGACGTCGATCGGCTCGGTGATCTTCATGTTGCGCTCGTGCCCGTCGACCACCGCGATCGGTACGTCGGGCAGGTAACGCAGCACCACCGTGCAGTCGTCGGTGGCGGTGAAGTTCGGATCCTGATTGGCGAATTCGTACGCCTTGCGCAGCACCGACAGCCGGAACGACTGCGGGGTCTGGCCGCGGCGCAGCAGCGCGCGCCGGAGGACGTCGGAGATCACCGGCTGCTCGCCGCCAACCCGCTTGCCGGCGTCGAGTTCGCCGTCGACCTGGATGATGGTGTCCGCCGACGGTATCGCGGTGTCGACCGCGGCGTAGTCGGCCAGCGCGCGGACGTTGGCCTCGATGATCGTCTGCGAGACCAGCGGTCGGACCGCGTCGTGCAGGATGACGTTGCACTCCTGATCACCGAGCGCGGCCAGCGCGGCTTGGGTGGTGTCGTTGCGGGTGCCGGCGCCCTCCAGGATCCGGGTGACCTTGGTGTAGCCGCCCCCGTTGACAATCGCTCGTACCGGGTCGAGATGGCCCGGCGTCATCATGATGATGATCTCGTCGATCAGCGGCGACCGGCTGAGCGCGCTGATGGTGTGTTCGATCACCGGCTTGCCCGCGATCTTGATCAACTGCTTGGGGATGTCCAGTCCGACCCGGGTGCCGGTGCCGCCGGCCAGCACGACGGCGACGTTCCGCAGCTTCTCCACTCGATGACCCTAACGTGTCTCCGACAAGGATCCTCGCCGGCTGGACCAGGTGGTACCTTCGCAGCGTTCGTATCACTGCTGGGCCGAGCCGGGCTGCGTCGCGTCGTCGGCAATTGCAAGGAGTTTGATGACCAAGATCGAACTGGGCTCACCTCTGAAGCGGCTTGTCGGTCGGGTCCGGCAGCTGTCCGGCTCCTCGGCTTCAGCTCCGAATCCCAAGCAGCAGGACGCGCAGCAGCCGGTCGAGTCCGAGCAGCCGCCGAACGCGCTGACCTCCCGACTGCTCCGCGTCTGCTGGGCCGAACCCGACTACGCGGGCGTCCGGCGCCTGGTGCTCGAGGGGGCTGCCTGGCGGCGCGGCGACACGCTGAACGGGACGCGGGTGATCGGCGTACGGCTGGTTCGCGGCGACAACTCGTACGAGCTTCCGGTCGAGCCGCTGTGCTCGGCGGCGTTCAACGACTTCTCCAAGAGCCCGATGCAGGACCGGACGCATTCGGGGTTCCGAGCCGTGATCGATCTGATCCAGCTGGTGCCGGCCGAGCTACGCGACGACGCCTCGTCCGTCTTCGAACACACCTGGCAGGTTCAGCTGGTCGTACGAGACGAGGCCGGGGACGTCACCGACCGACTCCGTGACCGCGACGACGGGGGCTCGGCGGGTCAACTCAACGCCGGCTTTCTGGGCCGAGGTCTACTGGCCCGGCCCACCTGGAGCAAGGGCCGCGGCTTGAGCATCGTCGTGTCGAGACGTGCCTTCTCGCTGCGCGACGTGGCGCTGGAAGCAGACCAGTTCGTCGCAACCGTCGAACGCCGCGGTGACTTCGCGGCGACGACCGCACTCCTTCGGCGTGAGAACACCGACATCCCGCTGCGACTGCGCGAAGCGGACGCCGGGGCGGTCGAGATTTCCGGTTCGTACGCCGAGGCGCTGGATCTGGATCCGACGTCACTGCGTGCTCAGTCCTGGTATCTGCTGGTTGCCGACGCCGACGGAGCAACCCGGCACGTCCACTGGCAGGGCGACGCGCGGCACGGATTCCGTCAGCAGTCGGCCACCGACCCCCGCGCCGCGGTTCGATTCGGACCCAACGGCGTCGTCCGGCTCGACGTCCATCCCTACCGGCTGGTGGTGGACCGGATCGACCTCACGCCGGGCCGTTCGGATGACTGCGGCGATTCCGGTCGGCTGAGGATCAGCGGGACATGTCACGCGGTCTGCGCCGATCCAGCGGACTGGCGCTTGGTTGCCGGGCGGCGCACGGTGGAAGCCTCCGGGCTGGAGATCGGTGACGGCAGATTCGCCATCGAGTTCGCCCAGACCGCGATTCACGACTGGGGGCTGACGCCGGTGCCGCTGGCACTCGGTGACTACGAACTGACCACGAGCGTCGATCGTGCTGATCGCGGCCCGACCGCCGAGGCCGAGGTGAAGGCGACGCTGGACGCAGAACTGGCCGAGACGCTGCCGCGGACGGTGCGTACCGCGGGCAACACGTTCGAAATCCGCCGGGGCCGGGCAGACGCCCTGACGATCCGGATCGGTCCGCCGCTGGCAGCGGGCGAACGCAGCAAGTACACGGTCCGCCGGCTGGAGAATCGGCACGTGTCCGGCCCGGTCGCCCCCACCGACACTGTGCTGCTCAACAGCTACTTCGGCAAGTCGGTCAGCGACAACAGCCTGGCCATCGCCGACGTCATCGCCGATCGACGGCCGGATCTGCGTTTGCTGTGGACGGTTGCCGATTATTCGGTCGAGGTCCCCGGCGGCACCACCGGACTGGTCTACAAGAGCGCCGAGTGGTGGCGGGCGCTGACCAGCTCGCGCTACATCATCGACAATTGCTGGCTGCCGGGCCGGTTCCGGCGCCGGGACCATCAACGTGTGCTGCAGGCCTGGCACGGTACGCCGCTCAAACTCCTCGGTAACGACCGGATCGGAATTCGGCGCGGTGACGAATATCGTCGCAAAACCGCGGAAGAAGTCGGTCAGTGGGACTTTCTCATTGCGCAGAACGAATACAGCAAGAAGATCTTCGAATCCGCCTACGGTTATCGTGGAAACATCCTGCAGATCGGCTATCCGCGCAATGACGTGCTTGTCCGCGCGGACGACGCGTACCGCCATTCGGTGCGGCAGCGGTTGGGGATCGAGGGCGCGGACCGGGTCGTTCTGTACGCTCCCACCTGGCGGGAGCAGGCCAAGGGTCTGTTCCGGGAACTCGACTTCGATGCGGTGACGTCTTTCCTCGGCCCGACCGGCCGACTCCTGGTGCGTGGGCATCCCAATGTCGTGAAATATGGCCGCGGTGTGGCGGGCGAGCGACTTCTCGACGTGACGCTCTATCCGCAGTTGTCGGATCTGTACCTGGCCAGCGATGTGATGATCACCGACTACTCGTCGACGATGTTCGATTTCAGCGTCACGGGCAAGCCGATAATCTTCTTCGTACCGGATCTGGAGGAGTACAGCGACGTTCGCCGGGGAACTTACTTCGATCTGGCCGCCTCCGCGCCCGGGCCCGTGCTGCGGACGACAGACGAGACGATCGACGCACTGCGGGATCTGGACGAGGTCGCGAAGGCGCACGCCGACAACTACCGAGCGTGGCAGCAGAAATTCAACCCCCTGGACGACGGGCGCGCCGCCGAGCGCGCTGTCGACGCATTGCTCGCCGGTTGAGATTGTTGGAAGCAAGCTGAGAGATCGCTGCCCGCTGTAAAGGTCTGCTCGGGTGCGACGTGTCACGCTTGGGCGATGGTCCTCCTGGGTCAGCATTGAAGAAAAACCCCATGGCATTTCGATACGAGCGAGGTGGTTTCGATGACTGATGATTCGACTCGACAGCAGATTGATTCCATGAGCAGAGCAGCAAAAGCAACAGCGGGACGTACCGCCCGACGCCTCCGTCGGACGGGCCGGGCGTCGTTGGCACGATTGAATCGGCTGTCCGGTGAATTGGTGTCGACAGGCGTCCGGAAAGACGGGTCTGCACCTCGTTCAGCTCTTCTCGGCCGCTATTCGTCGCTGATCCCGCAGCGTTCCGACCTCAAGGTCGCGATCGTCGCGAACGAATGGTCCGACGCCGTGCGAGAACTTGCCGAAGGCTTCAAAGGGGCGCGACTGTTCGTCGTCCTGAAATCCGGAAACTCGTCGTGGGATCCGGACCGATACGGCGCCAAAGTCGTCCTGGCGGGCGGCGGCCCGGTGCAGATCAGCGAACGACTCCTTCCTTTCGGTCACCTGGATGTGGTGATCAATCTGCGCAGCGACACCGACGGGCGGCACGTGAAAATGTGGCGCCTGTTGTACTTCCACCTGCGGGCCGGCGGGATCTACGCCGTCGACCGGAGTTCGATCATGCCCGCCGCCAAGGGGGAGCCGTCGCTGTTCAGGCGCCTGCGGGATCTCTCCGCGTACGTGAGTACGCCCCCGTCGGAGCTTGCCACCCTGGAAGAGCCGAACAAGTCCATTGCCGAGTCGATCGAATCGTTGGTCATCGACAGCGACTATCTGATTGTCGGCAAGGGCAACACCCACCACCTCAAGGTACGGGACCGGGTCGCGACCCGGATGCTGCGTCGGCGCAGCGGCGGCGCGCTGCAGGTGACGCCGCTGGCGACCAAACCCGAAGGCACCCTGACCTCTGCCGGGAAGATCGTTTCCCACGCGCACGATCCGGCCGAGTCGGCCGCTGACGGTCTGGACGCCCAGTTGCCGTACCCGAAGCTGTATCTGCGGCGGTACGAGGGCAGGCTGTGCGTGGGGCCGGGTGGCGTCGTCCACGACGACAGCTCCATCCTGCCCGATTCGTTCCGTTTCCATCTGCGCGCCGACCTGCCGCAGGCGCGGCTGAACAATGTGGACGAGCGTTTCGCTCGACTTCGCCTGCAGGATCTGCCGGAAAAGACCCTCCCGGGCGCGTATTACTATCTCGACTACAGCAATTCCGGCCACTTCGGACATCTGATGACCGAGGGGATGCCGAAATTCTGGGGCTGGGACATCGCCAAACGCGCCGACCCCGACCTGAAGATCCTTTTGCGAATCCCCGAGCGCTATCCCGATCGACCCGAGCCGCGCTTGGAGAACGTCTTTCTCGACGCCTACGGGGTCGACCCGGACGACATCGTCTGGGTCGACGAGCCGGTGTGGGTCGAGTCGCTCGTCGGAGCCACGCCGATGTGGCACGACGCGCCGCCGTTCTACGCCCACCCCGAACTGAAGGGTGTCTGGCAGCGCATCGGCGACGCTCTCATCGACGACACTGCTCCGGAGTACGAGCGGATTTTCGTCTCCCGGCCGGTGACCTACAAGAACAGGTCCTGCCGAAACGTCGCCGAGGTCGAGCGGGTGTTCGCCGAGCACGGGTTCGAGATCCTGCAACCGCAGCGGCTGTCGTTGCCGCAGCAGGCCGGCATCTTCTCCAAGGCGCGAGTGGTCGCGGGTTTCGGCGGATCCGGCATGTTCAATCTCATGTTCGCCAGAAATCTGGAAACCATGATCGTGCTGAATCACGAGGCCTACACCGCCCGGAACGAGCACCTTTACGGCGTCGTGCTGGGTGCCGACGAGCACTGGTTCTGGAGTTCGCCGGACATTGGTCACCCCGATGGCGGCGCGCTGTACGCAGCGCATCAGTCAAGTTGGGAGTTCGACTTCGACCGCAACGGCGCAGACCTCGAACGGCTGCTCGGCGAACTGGGCTAGTGTCGTCGTCACCCTGGAGACAGAACGTGGTTCGAGCACCTCACGAAAGGCAACGTCGTGGATTACCGCCCCTTCCTGGCCCAGACGCACGAACGGCTCAAGCCGCAGGCGTACTTGGAGATCGGTGTGGCCACCGGCAACACCCTCGCGTTGTCGAAGTGCCGTTCCGTGGCCATCGACCCGACGTATCACATCACTGCTCAGTTGGACGGGGACATCGCGCTTTTCCGTACGTCCAGTGACGAGTACTTCTCTCGGCCGGATCCGCTCGCACCCACCGGCGGTCGCCCGTTCGAATTCGCCTTCATCGACGGGCTGCACATCTTCGAGTACGCGCTCCGGGACTTCATCAACGCCGAGCGCTGTTCCAGCGCCAAGGGCATGATCATTTTCGACGACATGCTGCCGCGAAATGTGGACGAAGCCGCTCGAGATCGGCACACCAGTGCCTGGACCGGCGACGTCTACCAGATCATCGACGTGTTCGCGAAGTACCGGCCCGATCTCGCGGTGATCCCGATCGGCACAACCCCGACCGGCATGTTGCTGATCACCGGCCTGGACCCCGACAGCACGGTCCTTGCCGACAACTACGCCCAGATCCTGCTGGAATTCCGGCACAGCGACCCGCAGCCGGTCCCCGAGCGCATCATCGACCGGTTGACCGTTCCGGCGCCGGAGAAGGTGCTGCAATCGAGCATCTTCGAGTTGCTCGCGGCGGCCGATCCGAACGCATCCGCAAGCGAACTGCGGCCGGTGATCACCGCACAGGTCGCCGGCGATCTCGGGCCTGCTTTCGCTGCCGCCTGACCCGCTTCCACCACCGCTCCTGCCCGCGGTCATTTTCCGGCACGTGCTGGATTCTGGCGGCCGCCGGCCCGGTTCTTGGAGTCACTTTCCGGCACGCGCTGGATTCTGGCGCGTGCCGGACCAGTTCTTGGGGTCACTTTCCGGCACGTGCGGGATTCTGGCGGCGACAGGACCGATCCGATCACAATCCGAGTCAGGATTCGGGCGCCTCGGATTGCCGTCCGAAGATTGTTTGGGTGAGTCGTTGGGTGGCGTTTCCGTCGTCGAGGTCGAGGAAGTCGCGGTGGAATGTTTGGTAGGCGTTGGTGTAGTTGTGGTGGGTTTGTTGGAGGTTGTGGATGTTTTTGATGATGTCGGTGGTGGTGGTGGCTAGGGGTCCGGGGGCGGTGGGTTCGTAGCGCCAGAGGGAGCCGCGGGTTTCGTTTTGGTATTGGTGGAGGTCGGGGACCATGAAGATCATGGGTTTGCCGGTGAGGGCGTAGTCGAATCGGAGGGAGGAGTAGTCGAGGATTGCGGCGTCGGAGGCGAGGCAGAGTTCGGCGATGTCGGGGTAGTCGGTGACGTCGATGATGGTGTGGTGTCCGGTGGTGGTGTGGGTGTTGATGCGTTGGGGGAGTCGGGCGTTGAAGGCGTGTCCGCGGACGAGGATGACGTAGTTGGGGCCGAGTTCGGTGGTGAGTTGGTTGAGGTTGAGGTGGTCGACCATGGCGGCGGTGTTGTCGTCGAGGCTGAGGGCGTCGCGGAAGGTGGGGGCGTAGAGGATTGCGGTTTGGTGGGGTTGGATGCCGAGTCGTTGGCGGGTGGTGGTGGTGATGGTGTTTTTGTGGGGTGAGAAGAAGATGTCGTTGCGGGGGTAGCCGATTTCGAGGGGTTTGTGGGGGTAGCCGAATTCGTGGGCCAGGGGTCCGGTGCCGTAGGTGGCGGGGGAGATGAGGTAGTCCCAGTCGGCGGCGCGGTCGAGGTAGGACTGGATGTGGGCGATGTCGCGGCCTTGGCTGGTCCAGTGGGAGAGGCCCATTTGTTTGAATGGGTAGCCGTGGAAGGTTTGGATTTGGGTTTGGTGGGCTGGTTTTTTGTGGTAGAGGGGTTGGTGCATGTTGTCCATGTAGTACTGGGCGTCGTGGAGGAGTCGGTACCATTCGGTGCTGTCGTGGAGTACGGGAATGCCGCCGTCGGGTACGTGGACTGAGTAGTCTTTTATGGCCCAATAGATTTTGTAGGGGCTGCCGGGGGTTTCTGGGTGGTTGTGGAGGTATTCGTGGAGTGCGCGGGGGTTGCAGCCGCAGATTTCGCCGTAGTAGGAACGTAAGAGCACCGCGCCCGGCTCGAACGTGGTGTCGGTCAACCGGTTCCGGAGTTCGTCCTGCAGCCGCTGCTGGTTACGGGCACCGACCTCACCATCGGCCAACGGCGCCTGCAAGCGGACCGTGAGCAGATTCGGCGTATGCAACCGCAGCGCGCCACGAAGGCGTTCGGACTCCAGCGCCATCGGCAGTCGCGCAATCAGAGCGTCGGTCATCCGCACCGGCACCTCGGCGCGGACGCCTTCGAGCGATGCCGCCAGCACGTAATCGCCGATCGGTAGCGGTAGCGCACCGAGGCCCCAGGGGTCATCGACCAATTCGATGTCGGCGACGAATCGGCTGCCGGTCGCCTCGCGCAGCTCGGCTCGGGCGCTGGCTTTGGATGTCCTCAGCTGAAGCGTCAGATCGTCTGCCGTACCCCCGGTCACCACGCCGTGCACCCGCAGGACGCCGTCGGCCACCGCAAGATCGTCAACGCGTACGCCGTGGGGCTCGTCGACCACCCCGATGTTGCCGTACTGCGTCCGTTGCAGGTACGGATTGGATCCCGGCGACGGTACGGACTGCGCCGGCCAGGCAATCGGGTGCCGGCCGCCGTCCGCGTCGACAACGCGCAGCGTCCAGTTCTCTCGATCGATCGGCGGATCCGAACGCTCGTCGATCTGCGGCGTCGGCACCTCGATCCTCGCCGACGGGACGTCGTCCTCGCGGGTGAAATCCGCCGTCAACTGCCTCTTGCTGCGGTTGCCGGCCAGCTCGAGTCGTACCGGTCGGAGATCGTCCGTGCCGATCACCGACAGCTGCAGGGTCCGCGCCTGGATCGAAGCTTCGGCCACCACGGCGCGCGGGTGGTGCGCAGTCAGCGTCAAACCTGACTTCGCAGAGTACGACACGTCGACCTGGGTCCCGTCGGGCAGGAAGTCTGCCTGCAGCCGGCCCGCCGAACCGCCCCGATCGACGCCGGTCAGGAGCTTCGTTCGGTGGATTCCGGCGGATGTCACCGACGCCCAGAGTTGCCATTCGGCCTGGCCGGCAGCATCACCGAGCGTTGCGGAGGCCCCGGAGAACGCCAGCGTGGCGCGGAAACAGGACGGTTCGTAGTTGGCGAAACGATGTTTGCTGGCCTGCGTGACCTCGGCGGACGGCTGCCGCTGCACCTGAAGGTCGAACTCCGTGCCCGTCCCGCCTTCGACCGCGAAGATCCTCACCTCGGTCTCACACCGGGAGAGATCGACGTTGTCGATGTAGGCCCAGCCTTCGACATGGAAGTCGTGGTCCTCGTCCCAGTAAGCGCGGCGAATGCTCGTGACGAGTCCCAGTTGGTGGTCGGCCAGAGCCAGTAGCGGATCGGTGGCCTCGAGACCCAGCGGTTGGCGGGCCGGAGTGTCGAGATACACCTTGCCGTCCGCAACGATGCCGGGAAGGTTCTTCGGGTTGCTGTGGCCGAGGCCGACGAACTCGGTCGTCGCCTCCCGGTGGCCACCGACGACCAGCGCGATCGCAATTCGGTGTTGAGCCGAGACCAGGCTCCAGACCTCGGGCTCGGCGTCGGCGGTGAGCTGTTTCAGCCCGTCGGCAAGCACCTGGAAGAACTCGTCGTCGGCGTGCTGGGACGCCTTGATCGATTGCGGGAAGTCATTGTTCAGGTACTGCGCGAGCCGGGTGTTGCGAACGTGTTCCAAGCCGGGCAGGTCCAACTCCGCCAGCGAGTCCTTCGCCGCTCTGAGCCTGGCCCGGAGGTCCGCAACCGAGGTGTTCTGCTGAGAGATGGAGCTGCGATCGTCCCGGGCGCGCCACCGATAGGTGATCTTGTCGAGGATGTCGAACTGCCGCGCGCGGGCGTAGATGCGTGTCGACAGCGCCTGGTCCTCGTACAGCACTCCCTCGGGGAAGGCGAATCCCTGCTCTTCCCAGAAGCTGCGACGAAAGAGCTTGCTGCAGGCGATGGCGTTGACGCAGATGTCCGGAGCGCTGCTCAGGTCGGTACGCAGCCGCGGCTCGCGGTGTGCGGTGCGGATCCACGGCGCTGCCGGCCAGGTCCGCGCGTCGTTCATCCGCTCGTACGGGGCAACGGCGAAGTCCGAGCCGGTCTTCTGCAAGGTACGTACATAGTTCGCGATGGCATGCGTGGGAAGCACGTCGTCGGAATCAACGAACATCAGGAACACGCCGCGGGCGTGCCGGGCGCCGGTGTTGCGCGCTGCCCCAAGGCCGGCATTGGCCTGGCGGACGAGCTGCACGCGACGATCTCGCTGCGCGTACTCGCGAACGATGTCGACCGAGGAGTCGGGTGACCCGTCGTCGACCACGACCACCTGTAGATCGGTGTACGACTGCGTCAGCACACTGTCCAAACAGGCCCGCAGATAGCGCTCCACGTTGTAGACCGGGATCACGATGCTGACGAGCGGAGCAGCCGGCTTGGACGCGGCGCGCCGAACGGAACGCAAACGCTTCACCCCGGCCTTGGCCAACCGCTGCGGCGGCGCATCACCGGTCCCCGCATTCAACGTCCGGATGGCCAGACCACGCAATTGTTGCCTGGTGCGTCGTACGAACTTCTGCACACTCATCCCTTCTCGATGCCGAGTTGACTACGCGGAGGGTCTGTCAAGTTTTCGGTGTAACTGATTTTTGATCTTGTTAGTTGCGTCCGGCGGATAGGCGTCCGTCGAAGGTGATGTCGAAGGCGTTGAGTGCTGCCTTCCATCGGTTGGTCCAGCGTTTGCGTCCTCGGCCGGTCGGATCGAGACTCATGATCGCCAGGTACAGGCACTTCAGCGCTGCCTGCTCGGTGGGGAAATGACCGCGGGCATTGACCGCTCGCCGGAGTCGGGCGTTGATCGACTCGATCGCATTCGTCGTGCAGATCACGGTGCGGATTTCGCGGTCGAACTGCAGGAATGGGACGAACTCTGCCCAAGCGTTGGTCCACAGCCGGATGATCGCCGGGTAACGCTTCTCCCACTTGGAGCTGAAGTCGGCGAACCGGTCCAGCGCTTCGGCCTCGGAGGCGGCGGTATACACCGGTTTCAGGTCCTTGGCGACCGACCCCCAGTCCTTCTTCGAGGCGTATTTGAACGAGTTCCGCAGCAGATGCACGATGCAGGTCTGCACGATCGTCTTGTCCCACACCGCCGACACCGCGTCAGGGAGTCCGGTCAGCCCGTCGCAGACCAGCATGCACACATCGTTGGTGCCACGATTCTTGATCTCGGTCAGCACTCGCAGCCAGTACTTGGCACCTTCCCCGTCGCCGTGCTCACCGGCCCACAGGCCGAGCACGTCACGCTCACCGTCGGCGGTGACACCCAGGGCCAGGTAGATCGGCCGGTTGCAGACCTCACCCTCCCGGATCTTGACCTGGATCGCGTCGATGAACAGCACCGCATACACCGGGTCCAACGGACGAGACTGCCAGGCGGCCAGCCCCTCCATCACCCGGTCGGTGATCGTCGAGATCGTCTGTTTCGACACCTCCGCCCCATACACCTCGGCGAGGTGCGCCGAAATCTCCCCGGTCGTGAGTCCCTTCGCCGACAGCGAGATCACTAGGTCCTCCACCCCAGACAGTCGCCGCTGCCGCTTCGCCACGATCGTCGGCTCGAAACTGCCGTCCCGGTCCCGCGGCACCGAAACATCAACCGGCCCGGCTTCGGTCAACAGCGTCTTGGCCCGGTAGCCGTTGCGGGAGTTACCGCCGTCCCGGCCGACCGGATCATGCTTGGCATACCCCAGGTGATCATCCATCTCACCCTCCAGGGCGCCCTCGACGATCATCTTCGTCAGCCGGCCCAGCAAGCCGCCCTGACCGGTCAGCTGCAACCCGTTGGCCCGGGCCCGATCGGTCAGCTCGCGCACCAGCTGCTGATCGCTGGCCGACAGCTCCTGCCCGTCAGCAGCAGCCACATCCCTACTCGTCACGTCAGTCACAGGTGTCTCCTTCGTCTCAGGAGTTACACCGTTAAAATTACAGTCCCTACGCGGATTCATGAAACCGTATCCGGTGACGGTCCGAAGATTGTTTGGGTGAGTCGTTGGGTGGCGTTTCCGTCGTCGAGGTCGAGGAAGTCGCGGTGGAATGTTTGGTAGGCGTTGGTGTAGTTGTGGTGGGTTTGTTGGAGGTTGTGGATGTTTTTGATGATGTCGGTGGTGGTGGTGGCTAGGGGTCCGGGGGCGGTGGGTTCGTAGCGCCAGAGGGAGCCGCGGGTTTCGTTTTGGTATTGGTGGAGGTCGGGGACCATGAAGATCATGGGTTTGCCGGTGAGGGCGTAGTCGAATCGGAGGGAGGAGTAGTCGAGGATTGCGGCGTCGGAGGCGAGGCAGAGTTCGGCGATGTCGGGGTAGTCGGTGACGTCGATGATGGTGTGGTGTCCGGTGGTGGTGTGGGTGTTGATGCGTTGGGGGAGTCGGGCGTTGAAGGCGTGGCCGCGGACGAGGATGACGTAGTTGGGGCCGAGTTCGGTGGTGAGTTGGTTGAGGTCGAGGTGGTCGACCATGGCGGCGGTGTTGTCGTCGAGGCTGAGGGCGTCGCGGAAGGTGGGGGCGTAGAGGATTGCGGTTTGGTGGGGTTGGATGCCGAGTCGTTGGCGGGTGGTGGTGGTGATGGTGTTTTTGTGGGGTGAGAAGAAGATGTCGTTGCGGGGGTAGCCGATTTCGAGGGGTTTGTGGGGGTAGCCGAATTCGTGGGCCAGGGGTCCGGTGCCGTAGGTGGCGGGGGAGATGAGGTAGTCCCAGTCGGCGGCGCGGTCGAGGTAGGACTGGATGTGGGCGATGTCGCGGCCTTGGCTGGTCCAGTGGGAGAGGCCCATTTGTTTGAATGGGTAGCCGTGGAAGGTTTGGATTTGGGTTTGGTGGGCTGGTTTTTTGTGGTAGAGGGGTTGGTGCATGTTGTCCATGTAGTACTGGGCGTCGTGGAGGAGTCGGTACCATTCGGTGCTGTCGTGGAGTACGGGAATGCCGCCGTCGGGTACGTGGACTGAGTAGTCTTTTATGGCCCAATAGATTTTGTAGGGGCTGCCGGGGGTTTCTGGGTGGTTGTGGAGGTATTCGTGGAGTGCGCGGGGGTTGCAGCCGCAGATTTCGCCGTAGTAGGAACGTAAGAGCACCGCGCCCGGCTCGAACGTGGTGTCGGTCAACCGGTTCCGAAGTTCGTCCTGCAGTCGCTGCTGGTTACGGGCACCGACCTCACCATCGGCCAACGGCGGAACCAGGCGCAGGCCGAGCGATAGTGACCTGTCGATTCGAAGCTGTCCCCGGAGCCGATCGGTGCGAAATTCAACCGGCAACCGGCTGACCAGCGCCGCGTCCACCTGTACCGCCGTATCGGCGATCGGCTCGGTTGTCACGGCGGCTTGTGCCGTTGAATCCCGGGTGGCCATCAGGACGTAGTCGCCCATCGGCAGCGGCAGCCGTCCCAGCGCCCACGGGTCCGCCTGCAACTGGATGGTTGCCGCGAACCGGTTGCCTTCCTGCTCGGTGATCTCGGCCTCCGCAGACGCCTTCGGGCCGAGCAACCGCAGGCTCAGGCCGGCCGCGCTCGTGCCGTGCACCCTGCCACCGATCTGCAGCCCGGCAGCGGTGACCACGGCACGATCCACCCGGACCACGACCGGTCGGTCGTTCACGACCAAGGCACCGAATCGATCGGATTCGAGGATCGGTGCAGCAGTCGACGACGGCTGCGCTACGCCGGGCGGCCAGTGGATCGGACTCCGGGATCCGTCCACCGTCAGCGCCGAGACCTCCCAGATCGGCCCGCCATCGGTTGCTCGGCTCGGACGTGCCGGCGGCAGCGTCAGCTCCGTTCGCGCCACCCCGTCCTGGCCCGCCGTCAACCGGCCGCGAGCCACCTGGCCGCCGTCCGCCTGCCGGACCTCGACCTGATGGGGCCGGAAATCCTCGTCGGCAACCACCGACAGGGCGAGGCGCCGACCGTTGAGTGCGACCTCGTGCAGGGTGCACGCCGGACGTCGTGCGGCGAGCAGCAGTCCGGTCTTGCCGGAGTAGGTCACCTCGACCCGCTGACCGTCGGGCAGGAAGTCGGCCTGCAGCCGGCCCGCCGAACCACCCGGGTCGGGCGCGGCCAAGGTGCCGGTGCGGGTGAGCCCGCCGGAGGCGACGGTCACCCGGAGCTGCCAATCGGATCCGGCGCCGGTGGGATTCTCGCCGTTCGGTGCGGCCTCGGCCCGCCAACGCTCGATCGCGGCGGGCAGATCGAGCACGGCGTGGAACCAGGACGGCTCGTAGTGGGCGAAGCGGTGCTTGGTCGATTGGGTGACCTCGATCGACGGCCGCAGCTCGACGTCCAGGTCCAGCTCGAATCCGGTGTTGCGTTCGATCGCGGTGATCGTGGTCGCGGTGTCGCACTGGGCCAGGTCGACGTTGTCGATGTAGGCCCAGCCCTCGATGTGGAAGCGGTGGTCGGCGTCCCAGTGGGCGCGGCGGATGCTGGACACCAGGCCGAGCTGATGTTCGGCGAGCGCCAGCAGCGGGTCGGTCGGCCCCAGCCCGAGCAGCCGGCGGGCCGGTACCTGCAGATAGACGTTGCCGTCGGCGACCAGGGACGGGATGTTCTTCGGATTGTTGTGGCCGAGTCCGATGAAGTCGATCACCGCGTCCCGGTGCCCCTCGATCACCAGCCTGATCGCCACCCGGTGTTGGGCCGAGACCCGGCGCCAGACCTCCGGCCCCGCATCGGCGGTGAGCCGCTTCAGACCGTCGGTGAGCAGTTCCCAGAACGCGTCGTCGGCGTGCTGGGCGGTCTTGATGCTGAGCGGGAAGTCGTTGCTCAGATACTGCGCCAGCCGGACCTGCCGGACCTCCTCCAGTTCGGGGGCGGCCAACTCGGCCAGTGAGTTCTCGGCGGCATGCAGCCGGGCTCGGAGATCGGCGACGTCGGTGGACTGCTGGGTGATCGAGCTGCGATCCTCCCGGACCCGCCAGCCGTAGGTGATCTTGGCCAGGATGTCGAACTGCCGTGCGGTCGCGTACACCCGAGCGGACAGCGCCTGATCCTCGTACAGCACGCCTTCGGGGAAGGCGAAGCCGTGCTCGTCGTAGAAGCTGCGCCGGTAGAACTTGCTCCAGGCCACCGCGTTCACGCAGATGTCGGGGGACTCGACCAGGTTGGTCCGCAGTCGGGAGAAGCGGTGCGCCGAACGGATCCACCAGGCGGCCGGCCAGGTCTGGTTGGAGTTCAGCCGGTCGTACGAGCCGACCGCGAAATCCGAACCGGTCTGGCGCAGCGTCCGGACGTAGGTCCGGATCGCGTCCGGCCGGAGCACGTCGTCGGAGTCCATGAACATCAAAAAGGTGCCGCGGGCGTGCCGGGCACCGGTGTTCCGCGCGGCGCCGAGACCGGCATTGGGCTGGCGGACGATCTGGACCCGCCGGTCGCTATCGGCGTAGCCACGAGCGACCTCGTACGAGTCGTCCGGCGACCCGTCGTCGACCACGATCACCTGCAGATGTGGATAGGACTGGGACAGCACGCTGTCCAGGCAGGCCGGCAGATAACGCTCGACGTTGTAGATCGGGATGACGATGCTCACCAGGGGAGACGCCGGCCGGGAGTAGAACACCCGCTTGGCGTACGGCCGCAGCCGCCGCCAGCCGTTGCGCGCCCCCCGTTGCGCCGATGCGGGCAGCCGCTTGCTCAGCCGACGGGCGAGCTGACGGGACTGCTTCCGGGCATCTGCCAACACCGAACTCCACCTCTCCTCACCGACACGCGGGGCCATCCGGACACGCGGCGGGCGAGGCCGCTCGGATCGCGAGAGACACCATAAACTCGGATGCCGCGATCCATGTGATCCGGATCGGCGCGTGCCACGCTCGGCCGCGCGAGGAGGCAGGAGACGACATCGCCATGACCCAGGCCGGGGACGGTCCGACCAGCCGCGTGCTGCGCCGGGCAACTGCTTCGGCGTCGGGGACCGCGGTGATCGCGGCACTGCTGGCGGCCTCCGCCTGGTCGGGCATCGCCCTCGGTACGACGGTCGGCCGCTGGTCGGCGGTGCTGTTGCTGGTGCTCGGGCTCGCTGGGCTGGCGTTCCGGTTCCCGCGGCAAGCCGCCGCCGAGGATCCGCCGGAGGCGATCTATCCGACCGGCCGGCTCGGGTCGCTGCTCCGGGTGCGGAACGGGCTCGGCGGACTGGGCCGGTTCGCCGGCTCGCGGATGCTGGCGGCCGCGGCGGTGGTCGGATCGTGGACGACCAGCCGGAGTCGTGGTGCGGGGTCGGCCTGGTTCGGGACGCAGTGGACCGGAGCCCTCTGGATCGGGGTCGGCATCGCGGTCTTGATCTGCACGATCGCGATCGAACCGTTTTTGGTCCGGCTGCTGCGGCTGCCGGCGCCCTACGCCCGCGGTCTGCCGGGGCAGCCCCGACTGCCCGAGCGGACCGCTTCGGCCTGGCTGATCGCACCGATCTCGCTGCTGGTCACCGCACTGGTCGCGGTGCTCGGCGCGGCCGGATCGCCCGGCTGGATCGGCCTGCTGGTCGCGGTCGCCGGCGTGCTGCCCGCCGGCGCACTGGTCCGCCAGGTCCGGGCTCGTCGCCGGGTGGCGGCTCGGCTCCAGCGCAACCTGGCCGACGCGGTCGCCGACTACCGGCCGGAGTTCGTGCTCTACACCGCTCGTCCCGACGACGCCTCGTACCAGCTGATCATGTGGCTGCCGTATCTGGCCCGGGCCGGGCGCAGGTTCTTGATCGTCACCCGCAACGAGTTGCCGGCCGAGGCGATCGCCCGGCACCTCGACGGCTCGCTCGCCGACGTGCCGGTGGTGTGTTGCCGCGGCGTCGCCGAGCTGGATCTGATCATGACCGAGTCGCTGCGGGCCGCGTTCTACGTCAACGCGTCGTCGGGCAACGGGGCGCTGATCCGCTATCACCAGCTGACCCACGTCTATCTCGGCCACGGCGACTCGGAGAAGCCGCCGTCCTACAACCCGACGCACGCGATGTACGACCGGATCTTCACCGCCGGGCCGGCCGCCAACCGGCGCTACGCGGCGCACGGGGTGCTGATCGACAAGAGCAAATTCCGGGTGGTCGGCCGGCCGCAGGTCGAGGTGGTCCGGCAGCCGGATCCGGAACGGATCGCCGAGCGGCTGGCTGGGGCGCCGCCGGTGATCTTGTACGCGCCGACCTGGCGTGGGCACGTCAGCGAGACCGCACTGAGCTCGCTGGATCGAGCCGAGGCAATTGTCGGCGCGCTGCTGGCGCGTGGGGCGCGGGTGATTTTCAGGCCGCATCCGTTCAGCTACGCCGACGAGGCCGACACGGCGATCATCCGCCGCGTGCAGGCGATGCTCTCCGCTGACGCCGCTGACGCCGCTAACGGTTCCGGGCACCGCTACGGGCCGGCCGCGGAGACCGAGCTGGACGCCTTGGGCTGCATGAATCTGGCCGACGTGATGATCAGCGACGTGTCCGCGGTGGTGTCGGACTTCCTGTTCTCCGGCAAGCCGTTGGCGATGATCGCTCCGGCCTCGTCGAAAGCCGCGGCCGATGATCTCGAGCAGTTCGTCGCCGACTATCCGGTGGCCCGGGCCGCGTACCTGATCGATCACGATCTTGACCGGCTGCCCGCGGCGCTGGACGAATTGCTGCTGCCGGCCGGCGATCGGCTGACCGAGGTACGAGCCGAGGTGCGGGCCGACTACCTCGGCGACTTCCCGGTCGACGGTTACGCCGACACCTTCGTCGACGCGGTCCGCGCGGCCTGTGACAACCCGCCGCCGTCGATCGCGGAGCCGGCCGAGTCCGACGACGGGTCGACCGGGGTCAGCCGGGACACCATCCGGCGCAACCTGGACAGCCTGGCTCGGACCATGATCAGCGGCGTCGCCGCGGTTGCGGCGCTGACCGCCGCACTGGGCGGCCACGGCTGGGTCGGCTTGGCCGCCGCACTGATCGCCGCCCTGGTAGCGATTCCGACCCTGTGGCAGCAATCCGAGGGGCCTGCCGGCACACCCTTGGACGGGCCACGGATGATCTTGCTGCTGGCCGCCGGCGCGGCGCTGGGCACCCAGCACGATGCCGGTATCGCCGCAGTCGTCACGACGGTGATCTTGATCGCACTGGCGCTGGAGGTCGCCGTCCGGGAGGGCTGGGAGTATCCGGGGGTGATCGCCGACGGGCTGCCGGAGCTGACCGTGCCGGCCACGTCGCCCTGGCTGCACCGGCTGTCCATCGGATCGATTCTGCTGTCCCTGTTGGGTTTCCTGCTGGCCACGGTCGGCGATCTGCTGCCGGGGACCGTTTCGGTGTTCGACGGGTTGTGGGCCCTCGCCGCGGCGGCGTACCTGATCTTGATCATCATCGCGCTCCGGTCGGCGCGGGCCCGGCTGCGGGCGGCGGTGCTGGCAGAGGCGTCGGTTCTGGACGTGTTGCGGCGTCGGGCGCCCGAATTCTGCGTTTACTTCGGCTCCGGGATCGGGGCCGGTTATCAGGTGGGCATGTGGCTGCCGTACTTCATCCGGATCGGCCGGCCGTTCGTGATCATCACCCGTTCGTTGCCGATGCTGACCGAGATCGCCGCGCTGACCCGGGGGACCGGGGTGCCGGTGTTGTATCGGCCGACCCTGCGCAGCCTGGAGGACGTGGTGGTGCCGAGCATGAAGGTCGCGTTCTACGTCAACAACGCGGTCCGGAACACCCATCTGATCGAACGCCGCGAACTCACCCACGTTTGGCTCAATCACGGCGACTCGGAGAAGCCGGCCTGTTTCAACCCGGTGCATGCCATCTACGACAAGATCTTCGCCGCCGGGCAGGCTGCCGTCGACCGGTACGCCCGGCACAACGTGACCATCCCGGCGGAGAAGTTCATGATCGTCGGACGGCCGCAGACCGAGGTGATCAAGACCGCGGACGCCGCGGCTCGGCCGAGTGGGCAGCAGACCGTGCTGTACGCGCCGACCTGGCAGGGACCGTACGCGGACAGCCGGGTCTACTCGTTGCCGCAGGGGCAGAGCATCGTCGCCGAGCTGCTGCGCCGCGGCGTTCGGGTGATCTTTCGTGCGCATCCGTTCAACTACCGATTCGCCGGCGACCGGCAGCTGATCGAGCGGATCTCGCGGATGCTGGAGGAGGACCGCCGGGCGAGTGGGCGGCAGCATCTGTGGGGCGCGGAGGCTGAGCAGCAGATGAGTGTCGAGGACTGCTTCAACGCGTCCGATGCGATGATCACCGACGTGTCGGCGGTGATCTCCGACTATCTTGCCTCAGGTAAGCCGTTCGCCGTGGTTGCCGTCGGACGGACCGAAGACGAGTTGATCGCGGAGGCTCCGGCAGCCGCGGCAGGCTATCCGATCGCCGAGGACCTCGGCGATCTGGACGACGCGTTGGACCAGTTGTTGATCACCGATCCGAAGGGCGCCGAACGGCAACAGATGCGACGTTATTACCTGGGCGATTTCGCGCCCGGCCATGCTGCGGACGGCTTCCTGGCCGGGGCCGCCGAACTGCTCGGCGATCGGGTCCGGACATGAAGCCGCAGACGCTGCTGCGCGCGCTGGTCGGACAGGCGCCGATCGCCGTCGCGATCGGGCTGGCGCTCGCTGCCATCGCCGACCTGCGTGGGCACGGGGTGCTCGGGCTGATCGCGGCGATCGGCGTCGCCGGCGAGGTCGAGGCCCTGCCGCTGCTGGCGGTCCTGCACGGACCGGCGCAGCCGTTCGCCGTTCAGCTGCGCGGTTATCGGCGGCCGTTCGAGGTGCCCACCGGCCGGAGCGGGATGGCGATCGTCGGCGGGATCGTGTTGATCATGGTGCTGTCGATGCTGACGCTGCCCGGCTGGGTCGCCTTCGTGTTGATGTTGATCGCGGGTCTCGGGTTGTTGATCAACCTCGGACTGGCGTTCCGGGCGCGTCGGGGACGGGACACGCAGCGGACTCGGATCAAGGACGCGGTGTCGGCCCATCAGCCGGCGTTCGTGATCTACACCGGCCGGCGCAACAACGCCTCGTACCAGTTGGCGATGTGGATCCCGATCCTGGAGAAGCTGCAGCTGCCCTACCTGGTGGTATTGCGGCATCCGGAGGCGTTGCCGTCGACGCAGCGGGTGACCGGCGCACCGATCGTGGTGCTGCCGACCGGCAGCGATCTGGACTCGGTGATCGTGCCGGGGCTGAAGATCGCCTTCTACGTCAACGGAGTCGCCGAGAACACCAGCTTCGTCACCTACCGGCGGCTGGTGCACGTCTACCTCGGTCACGGCGACTCCGACAAGGAGATGTCGGTGCATCCGATGCACCGGATGTTCGACCTGGTGTTCGTGGCCGGGCAGGCGGCGATCGACCGCTATGCCCAGGCCGGCTTGACGATGCCGGCGGAACGGTTCGTCATCGTCGGCCGGCCGCAGATGGCCGGACTGCAGCGCGCCGGACGGCCGATCGCCGAGGCGAGCCCGCCGACGGTGTTGTTCGCGCCGACCTGGCGCGGCTACAACGCGCAGACCGTGCTGAGCTCGCTGCCGCTGGGGACCAAAATCGTTTCGGCACTGCTGGATCGGGGCGCGACGGTCGTCTTCCGGCCGCACCCGTTCAGCTGGCTGGGTGCCGGCGAACGGGTCGAGATCAACGCGGTCGACGATCTGCTGCGCCGGGACCGGGAGAGCACCGGGCGTCCGCATCGGATGGCGGCCGAGGGCCGGGACGTCCAGCTGACCGACGACTTCGACGCCTGCGACGCGTTGATCACCGATGTCGGCGGAGCCCTGGTCGACTCCTTCGCCACCGGCAAGCCGTACGCCGTGGTGCTGCCGCCCGGCCAGTCGGCCGACACCGCCGCCACCGATTATCCGAGCACCGCCGCGGCCTACCTGATCGAGTACGCCGCCGTCCGGGGTGACGGCCAGCACGCCTGCACCGGCCTGCTGGACGAGCTCCTGGTCACCGACCCGCTGCGAGACCGCCGCGCCGCCGTAGCCCACTACTACCTGGGCGACCACCCCGGCGACGACCGCCCCTTCCTCGACGCCGTCCGCGCCCTGCTCGCCTGACGCCCGCGGAACATGCGCAGCGCCTGGATCAGCTCTATCGAAGCAAGACCCACAGTGACCTCGCCGCCGTCGCGGCCGACCTTGATCATCATCCGGTGGTGGACGCGCGCGCTGACGGCCTCGTCGCGCGCGAGGGGGTGCGGCCCCAGCTGGCGGTGCTGTCGGAGACCAAGGCTCGCCCGACGGGGATCGTCGAGGGCAAGATGTCGGCGGTGAGTGTGCTCGGCAACGTCCAGCTCGACCTCAGCCATGCGAGCATCGGCACCGCCGGCGTAGTCGTCTCCGCCCGAGCATTCCTGGGCGCAGTGAACATCACCGTTCCGGCCGATGCGCGGGTGAGCATGACGGGACTGCCGTTGATCGGCAGCCTGAGCCCGACTCGCGAGCCGGGCCCGGTCGACGGCCCGAGCGTGGTAGTCAAGGCGTTCGCCGGCATGGGTTCGGTGACCATCCACCGCGCCGAGCCGCGAGACCACTGAACCTCCGCCGAACTTGCGTGACGTAAGTGCAGAGAATGGGCTCAATTCCGCGCTCCTTCGTCACACAACTTCGTTCGCGCGGTGTCGTCGGGTGCCCTCCCTCCGGTTACGCTGCGGTCGTGTCCCGCCGAGCGCTGCTTGCAGAGGAACGTGCTGCAATCGCGCACCTGACCTGGCTGGGGCGCGTCCTTGACCATGATCTTGATCGATGGGCCGTCGTCGGTGATCGCAGCTGGCCGAACGGGTTTGCCACGCTGCTGGAGGTGCACACCGAACATCGTCCGGTTGCGTTGAAGCTCTATCAGTCGGAGCGACACTTCGTACGCGAGAAGCACGCGTTGCTGCACTGGGCGCCGAAGCTGCAGGGGCGTGCCCCGACCCTCTTTGCGTACGACGATGATGCTCAGACTCTCGTGATGTCGTGGATCGACGGACCGGCAGGCACAGCGCAGTCGCTCGACCACCATCGCCAGGCGGGTCAGCTGACCCGACGCCTGCATGACTGCCAGCCGGCGACCCGCTGGACTAACGGCCGGGACTCGATGATCGAACAGTTCGACAACTTGGAACGCACCGGCAACGGCAGCGTGCCGGCGACGATCTGGCGGCGGATCCGGTCTGAACTGGCCGACCTTCCCGTCACCGAAGACCTGACCGTAGGCCCGATCCACAACGACAATCAGCCCAGGAACTGGATCGTCTGCGATGACGATGCGTTGTCCATGATCGATTTCGGCAAGGCGAAGGTCGGCGTCCACGTCTTCGATTTCGAGATGCTCCGCACCGGTGAGTGGGTCGGCCGCCCGGATCTCGAGCGGGCGTTCTTCGAGGGCTACGGCCGCAGCCTGACAGAGCGGGAGGAACGGGTCCTGCAGCTGCGAGAACCGCTGAAGGCCGCGAGCATGATCATCTGGGGCCAGGCGAACGACGCACCGGGTCTCGTCCACCGGGGTCGTCGGCTGCTGGGGCTCAGTGGCTGAAGCCGGGCTCGCGGAGGGCATGGTTGGATGCGGTTCTTATGAGTGACGTTGCTGCGGCGGTGATGACCGAGGCATTTGATCTTGGCGACGCGGTCGGACCGGCGAAGCTGATCAGGCGACGTGGTCAGGTCGACGCCTGGCGTGTCCCGACCGCGTCCGGGGAGGTGTTGATCAAGCGCTTCTGGGCTGATGACGAGCTGCCCTGGCAAGATCAACTGGAACCGGCGATGCGGCTCGAACAGCGGGCCGTTGACGCGGGGATCGACACACCAGCACCGATCGATCCGGTCCGCCCCGTGTTCGGGTCGGTCGCTCGGATCGACGGGCACGGCCTGTTCCGTGCGTTTCCTTACCTCGAGCATCGCGCCCTTGCCGATGATGACGACGTCGCGGACTGGATCGGGACGACCCTCGCACTCACCCATGGCCTGCAACCCCTCGATGATCGCCCCGACCCGAACTGGTGGTATTGCCAATTTCCTCCGGTCGCCGAGGAGCAGTGGCTGGATTGGCTCGATCAAGGGGAGGCGATGACGGCGCCGTGGGCGCCGGCGTTGCGCACGCACCTCGACCTCGTACTCGAGCAGGCTCGACAGGTCGTCGTGACATTCGAGGCGACGCCGCCTTATGCGCTCAGTCATCGCGACGTCGAGCCGTGGAATGTTCTGATGGCAGGCGACCGGCCGACCCTGATCGACTGGGACACGTCCGGGCCCGAGAGCATCCCGCTGGAGGCGGCGTACGTGTTCATCGCTTTCGCGCGAAGGGGCCGCGCGGCTCCCGATCCGCAACTGGTACGTCGTTCACAGGCGGCTTATGCGGCCGCCGGCGGCGAGCCGTTGGAGGCACAACAAGGTCTGTTGGATCGAATGATCGGGACCCGGCTGGCGAGGATCGCCGAGGCGTTGACCCGCTGGGGCGAGACGCCGGACGACGGACAGAAGATCCGCGACAGAATCGAGCAATTCCCTGCCGTGGTGGGGAATGCGCGAGTCTGGGAGCGGCTTCTCGAGTAACTACACCGCGCTGTAACCGCCGTCGATCGGCAGAGCGACGCCGGTGATCATGGACGCGGCGTCGCTGAGCAGGAAGACGATCGGGGCAGCAATCTCTGCTTCGGTGGCCCATCGGCCCAGTGGCATCGCGTTCAGGAACGGGGTCTGGATGTCGTCTCGTCCCCAGTACCAGGCCGACATCGGGGTCATCACGACGGTC
The DNA here is from genome assembly GCF_007362775.1 of Microlunatus elymi. NCBI lineage: Bacteria > Bacillati > Actinomycetota > Actinomycetes > Propionibacteriales > Propionibacteriaceae > Microlunatus > Microlunatus elymi. The sequence continues at coordinate 3,116,645 of NZ_CP041692.1, read as the reverse complement.
GGATTCACACTGTTGACGCGGATGTTGTACTCGCCCAGTTCGAGCGCCGACACCCGAGTGATGTTGTCCAGGGCGGCCTTGGACGAGCCGTACGAGATGTGGCCGTTGAGTGCCACCAGGCTGGCCTGGGAGGACACGTTGACGATCGAACCCCCGCCCCCGAGCCGGATCATCGAGCGCGACGCGTACTTGATCACCAACAGTGCACCGCGCGCGTTGACGGCCATGACCTTGTCGAACACCGCGATGTCGGTGTCCATCGGGGTGGCGATCTCGCCGCCGAAGCCGCCGCAGTTGACCACGCCCCACAGGTCGAGTCCGTCGAGCGCATCCCGGACGCTGTCCTCGGAGGTCAGGTCGAAGGGCACCCACCCGGCAGCCGACCTCCTCGACGAGCTTGCCGAGCGCTTCTTCGGATCGGCCACTGGCGATCACGTCGGCGCCTGCGGCAACCAGCTGGCGCACGGTCTCGCGGCCGATGCCACCGCTGGCGCCGGTCACCAGGACGGTGCGGCCGTTGAAGTCGGTCATGATGCCTTGAGGGCGGCCAGCACCCGGTCGGCGCTGCCGCCGAGCCCGAGGTCGGCGGTGAGGTCGGCGAAGCGGTCCGGATCGGCCGGGGCCGATGGGAGCGCGAGGTCGTCCAACCTCACGCCGAGGTCCAGGTTGTCGACGACGCCGACGACCTCGGGCGCGACCGCGAGGTAGTCGATGGCCGCGGCGAGCTTGGCCCGCACGCCCGGCGCGATCACCGACTTCGGTTCGCTGGCGGCAGCCAGAATGCCCTCGATGGTGCCGTACTTGGTGATCAACTGTGCCGCGGTCTTCTCACCCACCCCGGCCACCCCGGGCAGGCCGTCGGACGGGTCACCCTTCAGGGTGGCGAAATCGCGGTAGTCGGCGGCCGGGACGCCGAACCGGTTCCGGATCCACGCGTCGTCCACCCGGTCGTGCTTGCCGACGCCGCGGGCGATGTAGAGCACCCGGATCTGCCGCTGGTCGTCGACCAGTTGGAACAGGTCGCGGTCACCGGTGACCACCTCGGTCGGGATGCCGCTGGTGCGCGCAAGCGTGCCGATCACGTCGTCGGCCTCGTAGCCGTCCTTGCCGACCACCGCCAGGCCGAGCGCGCCGAGCACGTCGATGATCATCGGCACCTGGACGGCCAACGCGTCCGGGGATTCCTCGATCTCGGTCTCGTCCGAGTGCGACATCTCGCCGATCCCGGAACCGGTCGGCTCGGCCACCCGGTGGGCCTTGTAACTGGGGATCAGTTCGACCCGCCAGGCCGGACGCCAGTCGTTGTCCCAGCAGCAGGCCAGGTGGGTCGGCCGGTAGTCCTCGGTGAGCCGGGCAATGAAGTCCAGCAGCCCCCGTACGGCATTGACCGGCCGCCCGTCCGGCGCCCGCATGCTGTCGGGTACGCCGAAGAAAGCGCGGAAGTACAACGATGCGGTGTCCAGAAGTAGCAGTCTTTGCGTCGTCACCCGGGAAATACTGGCACGCTTAGCGGCATGGAGAAGCTCGACCGACAGATCCTCTCGTTGTTGGCCCGGGACGGGCGGATGTCATACACCGACATCGGCAAGGCCACGGGTCTGTCCACCTCCGCGGCGCAGCAACGGGTACGCAAGCTCGAGCAGCGGGGCGTGATCACCGGATATCGAGCCGACATCTCCGCCACCGCGCTCGGCATGATGCTCACCGCGTTCATTGAGGTGAAGCCGTTCTTCGCCGAGCAGCCCGACGACACCCCGGAACTGCTCAGCGACATCGAGCAGATCGTCTCCTGCTACTCGGTCGCCGGCGAGGCGAACTATCTGCTGAAGGTTCAGGTCGCCAGCGCCGCCGAATTGGAGGACCTGCTGGCCGTGATCCGCAGCAAGGGCAAGGTTTCCACGCACACCACGGTCGTGCTGTCGGTCCCGTACGAGGAGCGCCCGATCGTCTGATCAGGAAATTCCTCAGTGCTCGGGGCAGCGAACTCGTGTTCTGGTCAACCCCTGCTCCTGCTGCGGTGACGACCACTCGTAGCGTTGCGGCAGCCGGGCTTCCATCTCATAACGCAGCCAGGTCGACACGTCGTTGCCGCACTCGCTGACCAGCAGGGCCTCCTCGCCGGGAGCCAACGCCTGCAGTGCGGTGAACATCCGATGCCGGCGGTTGTAGTAGTCCAACCCGGTCAAGTCGACCGAGCGACGACCGTCGATCGTCCCGTCGGCCCGTCCGCGGGCAGCGGCATCGTCGGCAACCGACGGGCCATCGGCCGGCTCGGCAAGATCATCATCTCCGGTGATCTCGGGATGTCCGTCCAGCAGCCGGGACAAATCCAGCCCGGCTGCCTCCAGCGAGGGAAGCAGATGCTCGTTCTCCTGCGCGATGCGTACCTCCGACAGCACCACCAACGCGCTGGCCGCCACGGCCGCGTCCATCGGTGAGCCGGCGTGCTCGACCTCGTCGACCAGCGCCCTCATCATCCGGTGCTCGTCCTGCATGGCCCGGGTCAGCAGCGCGGTACGCGGTGTGCGGACCGCGGTGTAGAGCAGGGCGTCCTCCGATTCGGCATGCGGCAAGAGTTCGGCATGTAGGAAGGCGACCAGTGCCGCTCGCTGCAACTGGGATGCCGGGCCTTCGGTGACCGCGGTGATGAAGGCCTCGGTCAGCCGACTCAGGTCGGTGAGCAGACTGTCGTGATGCGCCGCGGCCGCGGCCAGGACGGGAGATGGTGTGGTCAAGGTGGTCATGGGGGAGAGCTCCAACGACGGTGGATGAGGGATCACTGTTTTTTCTACCGAAGTCGTTGTGTAAACACCAAGGGCTTTGGTCCTATCGCCGAATGACCTTCGCCACGCTTTCCTCGCGGGCTCGGTTCCGACCTGCTCAGCCGGGCGTCGGTGCGTTCGACTGCGCCGCCGCGGCAAGTGACGCCAGACACAGTGACGGTTCGACGAACGGCTCCAGCTGCAGCGTGGTCAGCGGCGCTCGCAACTCGTCCAGGGCGCCCTGCATCAGGCCCAGATGCACCGAACAGACCACCTCGCGGTGTTCGGTGGCCACCTCGAGGAAGGGGCAGTGCCGCAGCCGGATCTGGCGTTGATCCCCCGAGTGGGCCAACTCGGGCCGGAAGCCGATGTCGTCCAGCACTCGCATCAGCTCCCGCATCGCGGTCGCCTCCCCGGTCTGCCGGTACGGTGCCGGGCCCTGGGTCAGGTAGTGTCCCCAACTTCGTCCGGCCTCGATCGCGGCCGTCCTCGGATCCGGCGTCCCGGAGACGTAGCCCGCCAGAATCTCGGCCAGCAGGCGATAACTGCGCTGACCGTCGGTCTCCTGCGCGGGGTGATCGACAACCCGGTAGGTCAGGCGCGGCCGGCCCGGCTCCGTACGCTCTTCGACGCGGCGGACGATCAGCCCTTCGGCGACGAGACGATCAAGATGAAACCGAACCGTGTTGACGTGCAGCCCGATCCTGTCGGCCAGTTCCTGCACGCCCAGATCGCCGGAGGCGTCGCGCAGGGTCTGCAGGACTCGCATCCGGCTGGCTCCGGTCCGTGCAGAGCCGGCTCCGGCTGCCGTGGACGCCGGTTGGGTGGGACTCCGGTCACCCACCTTCCGCCTGCGGTCGCGTGACGAACTCACGAACCCACTCCTCGATGGCCGGCCGCGAATGCTGGCGCAAACCGGCGGCGACCCGGTGATCGGCGACGGAGTGCTTGCGCTTCACCACGGCGTTAATAGAAACGAGCAAACTCTACTGCAATCGTGGAAACAACTGTCAGGGGTGATCAATGGGCCCCGCTGCAGGTGATGGTCGTTGACCGCGCACCAGCCACGCTGCCCGATGAAGTTGAGTTGGTGATCGTCGGCGGCCCGACGCGCGCTTTCGGTCTCAGCAGTACGGCCATCCGCGCCGACGCTGTTCGGCAAGGCGGAACTGGGGAAGAGCCCTGATCGAGCTGTCGATGGCCGCAGCGTGAGTCGCGCCGAGTGCAGCCGAACGCGGCTACCCGCCCGCACCGACCTCAGGAACTTCGAGGGCGAAAGTCCCGACAAGCTGCCGACGTTGGACCGGTGCGGTTCCCGCACACCTGTTCGAAGCTGATCTTGTCAGATGCCGCCGAGTGGCGGCGATGATCGAAGGGACTGGTTGATCATGAGCGTTCAGCATCACGAGCCGAAGGCCGGGTCAGCACCGGTACGGGAATCCGGTGTTCAACGATCCAACGTCGCGACCCCGGTACAACCACAGGTTGTTGGCCACGCCGACGACGGTGTGATCGGAAAAGGTGCCCGTCGTGTGCTTGCAGTGCTGCGATTGGCGATCGGGTTCGTCTTCCTCTGGGCCTTCCTCGACAAGACGTTCGGGTTCGGCTACGCCACGACGAGCAGCCAGGCCTGGATCAACGGAGGATCGCCGACCAAGGGCTTCCTGATCTCCACCCAGGTGGGACCCTTCGAGTCGTTGTCGCACTCGATCGCCGGTGTCTGGTGGGCCAACTGGTTCTTCATGCTCGGATTGCTGGGCGTCGGTCTGGCTGTGATGGCCGGCGTCGCTCTGCGGGCCTCGGCGGTCGCGGGAACGATCACGCTGGTGATGATGTGGATGGTCGAGTTCCCGCTGGACCGGACGCTCAGCGGCGGCGGGTTGTCCGGCTCGCCGAACCCGATCGTCGACTACCACGTGATCTACGCGCTGGTGCTGATCGTGGTGGCAGCGACGTCGGCGGGGATGACCTGGGGACTTGGCCGCTGGTGGGCGCAGCTGCCGTACAACCGCGAGCACTCGTGGGCTCGTTGATCGTCCGGCGGGACGCCTGCGGACCCGGCGACGGTCCATTTCCTCAAGCGGAGAACAGATCCTAACGACAGGCAGGGATGATCATGAACGCGTTAAAGCGTTCGGCGGGGGCGGTTTGATCATGGACGCGAACCTGCCGGACATCGAGGACGTCCAGCGCACCGGTCGGCAGCCGACTCGGTTCATCGAACTCACCGAGGCCCAGTGTGAGGCCGTGCTGGCCTCGCAGACCATCGGTCGGGTCGGCTGGCAACCGCCGGACGGACCGTTGATCCTCCCCGTCACCTACCTCTACGACGATCATTTGATCATCTTCCGGACCAGCGCGTACGGGGTGCTGGCCGGGTTGGTCACCCGCACCAGGGTCGCCTTCGAGGTCGACGTACTTGATCATGAACAACGCCTGGGCAGCAGTGTGCTAGTGCAAGGTGTCTCCGGGCCGGCGCCGACCAAGAACTGGGTGCCCCGGTGGCGGATGGACGACGTCCTGCCCTGGGCCAGTGGGACCCGCCACCTGTTCATCGCGATCACGATCAAGAAGCTCACCGGCCGGATCATCGCCCGGGCGAACCCACACACCACCCCCGTCTCACAGCAGGAACGATCATGACCTTCGGCGCTTCCCAGCAATCCACTCGTCCAGCCACTCAGCCACCCGATCGCAAGGACGGTCCGTTGCTCGCCGAGCTCGATCATCACGAATGTGTCGTTGTGCTGACCGAGCAGACGGTCGGCCGGATCGGCTGGAAGTCACCCGACGGGCAGCTGATCCTGCCGGTGAACTTCGCCTTCCTGGGCACGGAGATCGGCTTTCGCACCTCGCCGTACGGTCCGCTGGCCGAACTGGTCCGGCCGACCCCGGTCGCCTTCGAGGTGGACCACCTGGACGAGCGTCACCTGGTCGCCGAGAGCGTGCTCATCCAAGGCGTCAGTCACGCCGCGTCGAACCCCGACTGGGTGTCCCCGGACTGGTCGGTTTCGGTGGTGCCCTGGGCCGGCGGTCAGCGTCGGTTATCGATCGAGATCACCATTCACAAGATCACCGGACGGCGGATCACCCGCGGCTGACAACGGAGGCGCCGGGGTCCGATCAGCTCTGCTCGTGCCCCTGGCGCCGCAATTCGGCGCCGAAGACGGCGGCCTGACTTCGCCTTTCCAAGCCCAGCTTGGCGAACAGGCTCGACGCGTAGTTCTTGACCGTCTTCTCGGTCAGGAAGAGACGTTCGCCGATCTGCCGGTTCGTCAACCCTTCGGCGATCAGATCCAGCACCTCGCGCTCCCGCTCGGTGAGGCTCTTCAACCGCGGATCGGTCCCGGTCTGTGACTGCATCCGGTTCATCACCTCGCCGATCACTGCCGGGTCGAGCAGCGAAATGCCCTTGGCGGCTTGTCTGATCGCCTCCACCAGGCCGGCCGTGCGGACCTCCTTCAGCACGTAGCCCGACGCTCCGGCCAGCACCGCCGACAGCACCGCGTCATGATCGTCGTACGAAGTCAGGATCAGGCAGTACGTGTGCGGCAGGGCAGCCCGGACCTCGCGGCAGACGTCGATCCCGCTGCCGTCCGGCAACCGCATGTCCAGCAGCGCCACGTCCGGTCGGCAGGCCAGGATGCGGCCCACCGCCTCCGCGGCGGTGCCCGCTTCGCCGACGATCTCGAAGCCGGGCACGGATCCGAGCAGTTCTGCGATCCCGTTGCGGACCACTTGATGATCATCGAGCAGAAAGATCCGAACGGGCCGGTCCGCCTGGTTCTCGGTCATCGCCGTGCCGCCTTCAATGGACGACCAACACCGGGCACGAAGCGTGGGTGGACACGGCCCGGCTGACCGACCCGATCAGCATGCCGACGAATCCACCGTGCCCCCGGCTGCCGACCACGACCATGTCCGCTCTCGCGCCGGCCTCGATCAGTGCCTCGTGCGGTGGTCCCTCCGCCAGTGTCCGGGTCACGTGCTCCGGCACCAGATCACCGAACACCTTGGTGATCGCGGCGTCCTGGATCTGCTGAGCTTCGTGCCGCGGCCCGGTGTTGTCGATCCAGCCGGCGTTTACCCAGCCGACGGGAACGATCCAACACGTGATGATCTCCAGGTGAGCGTCCAGCGCCTTGGCCAGCCGCTCGGCCTCGAGCAACGCGGCCAAGGAGTGTTCCGATCCGTCGACTCCGACGATGATGTGCGCGGCCGATGCCGTCGTGGCCATGGTGATCAACCCCTTGTTCAGGCCCCTCGATCGATGCGATCTGAGCACGATCATCGTCGTTGTTTTCCTGAGAGGCAAGCGACGAAGGGACGTGCGTCACTGGGACTTTGGGCACATCCACGAGACCGCGTGCTTGCACATTCGTTGCGGTACTAGTAGAAAGCGATCAGGCTCAACGACAGCTCGTAGTTGAGTCAACGTAGGGCCGGCGAGGCACCGAGAGGCAGCCGCCGGACATCAGATGCGCGCACCGACGCCTGCATCGCGCCGTACCGCATCCACACCGTTGGATGGAGATGGTGACGTGACCGACAAGGACCTGCTGGCACCCCTGCTGCCCGGCGGCGAACCGATCGAGAAGCTGTTGCGGACCGCACAGTTCTTCGCCCCGGGCAAGGCGACCAAGGATTTCCGGGAGGTCCATCGGATCGGCGGACGCGACGCCGAGGAGTTCTGGCACGAGCGGTGGCGGCACGACAAGGAGGTCCGCTCCACCCACGGGGTGAACTGCACCGGCTCCTGCTCGTGGAAGGTGTACGTCAAGGACGGCATCATCACCTGGGAGACCCAGCAGACCGACTACCCGTCGGTGGGCCCCGATTCCCCGGAGTACGAGCCACGCGGCTGCCCGCGCGGCGCCTCCTTTTCCTGGTACACCTACTCGCCGTCGAGGGTCCGCTATCCGTACGTCCGGGCACCCTTGCTGGAGCTGTGGCGAGCGGCGCGCAGCGCCGGCGAAGACCCGGTGGACGCCTGGATCGAGATCAGCCGAAATCCGGAGAAAGCCAAGCGCTACAAGGATTTCCGCGGCAAGGGCGGCTTCGTCCGCGCCACCTGGCCGGAGGTGGTCGAGCTGATCGCCGCCGCGCACGTGGCCACCATCCGCGACTTCGGCCCGGACCGGGTGGTCGGTTTCTCACCGATCCCGGCGATGTCGCAGGTGTCCTACTCGGCCGGCACCCGGTTCCTGTCCATGATCGGTGCCACCATCTTGTCCTTCTACGACTGGTACGCCGACCTGCCGCCGGCCTCGCCGCAGGTGTTCGGCGATCAGACCGACGTGCCCGAGTCGGGTGACTGGTGGAATTCGTCGTACCTGATGTTGTGGGGCACCAACCTGCCGATCACCCGGACCCCGGACGCCCATTTCATGACCGAGGCCCGCTACAAGGGGCAGAAGGTCGTGGTGGTCAGCCCGGACTACTCCGACCACACCAAGTTCGCCGACGACTGGCTGCCGTGCGCGCCCGGCACCGACGGTGCGCTGGCGATGGCGATGGGGCACGTGATCTTGACCGAGTTCTTCCGCGACCGGCAGGTGGACTACTTCACCGACTACGTCACCAAGTACACCGACCTGCCGTTCCTGGTCACGCTGCGCGAACACGGCGACAGCTACCTCCCCGATCACTTCCTCACCGCCGCGGATCTCGGCGGCTCCGTTGCACAAGCCGAGGGCGCGGCGAGCAAGACCGTCGTGCTCGACCAGGCCGGTGAGCCGAGAGTCCCGAACGGGTCGCTCGGCTTCCGCTACACCGAGTCCGGCCGGGGCCGGTGGAACCTCGACCTGGAGCAGCTCCGCCCGAGACTGAGCCTGTACGACGGTCACGACGAGTCCGTCACCGTCGACCTGCCCCGCTTCGACGTCGGCCCGACCCAGGGCGGCGACGCGATCCGCCGCGGCGTCCCGGTCAGGCGGATCGGCGATCGGCTGGTCACCACCGTCTTCGACCTGCTGATGGCCCAGTACGCGGTCGGCCGGGACGGACTGCCGGGCGACTGGCCGACCGGTTACGACGACCCGCAGCCCTACACCCCGGCCTGGCAGGAGCGGATCACCTCGGTGCCGGCCGGAGCCGCGACCCGGGTGGCCCGGGAGTTCGCCCGCAACGCCGAGCTGTCGGGTGGCCGGTCGATGATCGCGATGGGCGCCGGCACCAACCACTGGTATCACTCCGACCAGATCTACCGGACCTTCTTCACGCTGCTGATGCTGTGCGGCTGCGAGGGCGTCAACGGCGGCGGCTGGGCCCACTACGTCGGCCAGGAGAAGGTCCGCCCGCTGACCGGATTCCAGAACATGGCGTTCGGGCTGGACTGGCAGCGGCCGCCGCGGCACATGACCGGAACCTCCTTCTTCTACCTGCACACCGACCAGTGGCGGTACGAGAAGTTCCGGGCCGACGAGCTGACCAGTCCGCTCGGCACCGGGCTGTTCACCGGCCGGGCGTTCGCCGACTGCCTGGTCCAGGCCGCGCGGATGGGTTGGACCCCGTCGCATCCGGCGTTCAACCGCAACCCGCTCGACCTGGCCGACGAGGCCAAGGCGGCAGGAAGGCCGGTGGCCGACCACATCGTCGACGAACTCACGGCGGGCCGGCTCCGGTTCGCCGACGAGGATCCCGACGACCCGGCCAACTTCCCCCGGGTGATGACGGTCTGGCGGGCCAATCTGCTCGGCTCCTCCGGCAAGGGGATGGAGTACTTCATGCGGCATTTCCTCGGCATCGAGGACGCGGTCCGCGCCGAGGAGACCCTGCCCGAACTCCGGCCACAGGAGCTGACCTGGCACGAGGAGGCGCCTCGCGGAAAGCTCGACCTGGTCACCACCCTCGACTTTCGTATGACCAGTTCCTGCACCCACGCCGACATCGTGCTGCCGGCCGCGACCTGGTACGAGAAGCACGACATCTCCACGACCGACATGCACCCGTTCGTGCATTCGTTCAACCCGGCGATCGCGCCGCCGTGGGAGGCCAGGACCGACTTCGACACGTTCACGGCGATCGGCGAGGAGTTCTCCCGGCAGGCGGCCCGGCATCTGGGCACCCGGACCGACGTGGTCGCCACCCCGCTGATGCACGACAGCCCGGACGAGGCCAGACATCCGGGCGGGCGGATGCAGGACTTCCGACGCGGCGACTGCGAACCGGTGCCGGGTGTCACCATGCCCAAGCTGACCGTGATCGAGCGTGACTACACCGCGGTCGCGGCCAAGATGGCCGCGGTCGGACCGCTGCTGGACACGCTGGGAACCACGGTCAAGGGCATCACCGTGCATCCGGACGGGGCACTGGACTACCTGGGCCGCAAGAACGGTCGGATCCGCGGCGGCATCGCAGACGGCCGGCCCGCGCTGACCCGCGACGTGCACCTGGCCGAAGCTCTGCTGGCGTTGTCTGGCACCACCAACGGCCAGGTCGCGGTCCAGGGCTGGCGGGAGTTGGAGCGGCAGACCGGGATGCGGCTGGCCGACCTGGCCGAGGAGCGTGAGGCCGATCAGATCAGCTTCGCCGACACACAGGTGCAGCCGCGGGCGGTGATCACCTCGCCGGAGTGGTCGGGCAGCGAGACCGGCGGCCGCCGCTACGCCCCGTTCGTGGTCAACACCGAACGGCTCAAGCCGTGGCACACGCTGACTGGGCGGATGCACTTCTACCTCGATCACGAGTGGATGGCCGAGTTCGGCGAGGCGCTTCCGGCCTACCGGCCGCCGCTGGACTACCTGCGGTTCTACGGCGACCAGGGTGTCGGCGACGCCGGCCGGCCGGAGGTGACGGTCCGCTACCTGACCCCGCACTCGAAGTGGTCGATCCACTCGGAGTACCAGGACAACCTGCACATGCTGCGGCTGTTCCGGGGCGGTCCGGTGATCTGGATGAGTCCGCAGGACGCGGCCAAGATCGGGGTCGGCGACAACGACTGGATCGAGGCGTTCAACCGCAACGGGGTGGTGGCCTGCCGGGCGGTGGTCAGCCACCGGATGCCGGAGGGAACGGTGTTCATGTATCACGCCAAGGACCGGCACCTGATGACGCCGAAGTCGGAGATCTCCGGCTGGCACGGCGGCGGCGACAACTCGCTGACCCGACTGGTGATCAAACCGACCCACGCCATCGGCGGCTACGCCCAGTTCTCCTGGGGGTTCAACTACTACGGCCCGACCGGAAACCAACGCGACGAGATCACCGTGATCCGCCGCCGCTCCCAGGAGGTGGAGTTCTGATGCGGGTCAAGGCACAGATGTCGATGGTGATGAACCTGGACAAGTGCATCGGCTGCCACACCTGCACGGTCACCTGCAAGCAGGTCTGGACGAACCGGGCCGGCACCGAATACATCTACTTCAACAACGTTGAGACCAAGCCCGGCATCGGCTACCCGAAGCGGTACGAGGACCAGGAGCAGTGGCACGGCGGCTGGACGCTGGACAAGAAGGGCCGGCTGCAGCTCAAGGCCGGCGGCCGGTTGAAGAAGCTGCTGCAGATCTTCTACAACCCGGACCTGCCGTCGATCGACGACTACGGCGAGCCGTGGACGTACAACTATCAGAAGTTGATCGAGGCTCCGCTGGGCACCCGCAATCCCAGCGCCCACTCCGCTTCCGCGCTGTCCGGCAAGGACATGACCATGCAGTGGGGCGGCAACTGGGAAGATGATCTTGCCGGGGCCACCGAGCACGCGATGCGGGATCCGAACCTGACCAACCTCGAACAGCACGTGCAGATGGAGTTCGAGCAGGCGTTCATGTTCTACCTGCCGCGGATCTGCGAGCACTGCCTGAACCCGTCCTGCGTCGCGTCCTGCCCGTCCGGCGCGCTCTACAAGCGCGAGGAGGACGGCATCGTGCTGGTCGATCAGGATCGCTGCCGGGGTTGGCGATTCTGCGTCTCCGGCTGCCCGTACAAGAAGGTCTACTTCAACCACCGCACCGGCAAGGCGGAGAAGTGCACGCTGTGCGCGCCCCGGATCGAGGTCGGCCAGCCGACCGTCTGCTCCGAGACCTGCGTCGGCCGGCTGCGCTATCTCGGTTTGATCTTGTACGACGCTGACAACGTGTTGCCGGCCGCGGCGACCGAGGACCCGCAGGGTCTGTACGAGGCCCAGTTGTCGGTGATGCTGGATCCGGAGGATCCGCAGGTGCAGGCCGAGGCGCTCCGGCAGGGCATCCCGGCGGACTGGATCGAGGCGGCCCGCCGGTCGCCGACCTACGCGCTGGCCAAGAAACACAAGGTCGCGCTGCCGCTGCATCCGGAGTACCGGACGATGCCGATGGTGTGGTACATCCCGCCGCTGTCGCCGGTGGCCGACATCGTGCACGCCGCCGGCTACGACGAGGCCGACCCGGACAAGGTGTTCGCCACCATCGACTCGCTGCGGATCCCGATCGAATACCTGGCCAACCTGTTCACCGCCGGCGATGTCGAACCGGTCCGCCGGGTGCTGCGCAAACTGGCCGCGATCCGGGCCACCATGCGCGCCTCCCAGCTCGGGCTGGAACCCAACGAGGAGCTGGGCAAGGCGGTCGACACCAGCCCTGCCGAACTCGACGACCTCTACCGGCTGCTGGCCATCGCCAAGTACGACGACCGGTACGTGGTGCCGAAGGCGCACGCCGAGGACGCCGGCCGGTTGCAGAGTCAGCACGAGCAGATGTTCTGCAGCTTGGACACCGAGGGCGGGCCGGGGATGGGTGGCGCCGGGATGGGTAGCGGGGGGCTGGACGAGTTCGGGCCGCGGAACCCCGAGGCTCACACGTTCACCGCCGACGACGGCCGCCAGCACTTCAACCTGCTCGGCTGGGACGGGGCCAGCACCTCGCCGCATCTGTTTCCCGAGGGAGGTGCCCGATGACCAGGCCGGAGGTCAGCCCGTACAAGTTGGCGTCGGTGCTGCTGCAGTATCCGACCGCGCCGATCTTCGCCGGACTGGACACCCTGGTCGCCGCAGTGGCCACGGTCCGGCCGCACCAGAGCCGGGACGCGATGGCCGGATTCCTTGACTGGCTTGGGAAAACTCCGCCCGCCGAGGTGGCCGAACACTACGTCGAGACCTTCGATCTGCATCGCCGGTGCGCCCTGTATCTGACCTACTACCGCTTCGGCGACACCCGCAGACGCGGGATGGCGATGCTGAGCTTCAAGACCGCCTACCGGGTCGCCGCGTTCGACCCGACCGACGACGAGCTGCCGGACTATCTGCCGCTGGTGCTGGAGTTCGCCTCACTGTCACCACGCGGTGAGGACCTGCTGCGCAGCCACCGGGCCGACCTGGAGTTGCTGCGCAAGGCACTGCACGAGGCGAACACCCCGTACGCCGGGGTGGTGGACGCGGTCTGCGCCCTGCTGCCGCGGCTGGGCCGGCGCGACCTCGGCCTGGTCAAGCTGCACTGGGAGAAGGGACCGCCGGACGAGGAGGTCGGGCTGGAGCCGTTCGCGCCACCCGAGTACATGGGGATGGGTTCATGAAGACCGCCAACGCGTTCCAGATCTTCTGGTGGGTGGCCATCCCGTACTTCGCCTTCGGCGTGTTCGTCATCGGGACGATCTGGCGCTGGCGCTACGACCAGTACGGCTGGACCAGCCGCTCCACCCAGCTGCAGGAACGCAAGTTCCTCAAGTGGGGCGCGCCGCTGTTCCACTACGCGACCTTCGCCGCGATCGGCGGGCACATCCTGGGCATCCTGATCCCGGCGGCGGTGACGAACTTCCTCGGCATCCCCGATCACGCCTACCACATCTTCGCCACCGTCGCCGGCACCGTGGCTGCGGTGCTGGTGATCGCCGGGATCGCGTTCCTGGCCTTCCGGCGGGTCTTCATCCCGCGCGTCCGGGCCACCACCTCGCCGGTCGACTGGTTCGCGCTGATCCTGATCCTGGTGATCGTGATCACCGGCACCGTGCCGACGATCTGGAACCTGTTCGGCCTGAACTACGACTACCGCGACACCGTCGGCGTCTGGTTCCGCGGCCTGTTCACCGGGCATCCGCGGCCGGAGGTGATGATCACCGCGCCGCTGGTCTACAAGATCCACGCCACCGCCGCCTGGTCGGTCTGGATCGTCTGGCCGTTCACTCGGTTGGTGCACGCCTTCAGCTACCCGCTGCGTTACCTGGTCCGGCCGTACATCGTCTTCCGCAGCAAGGTGGCGTCCGGCCCGAACGAGCCCGGCACCAGCGGCCGCCGCTGGCGCCGCATCGGGCAGCGATTCTGAGCGCAGGTAGGCTCGCCGCCGTGCTGAACCGCGATGCCCTCGCCGCCACCGGCGGCGCCGACACTCCGCGCGTCTGTGCTGACGCCGGCGATGTGTCGACCAGCACCCGGCCGACCGGCAAACGCACCGGCACCGTCGCGATGCCGATGCCGTTGCGGCTGTTGCTGGCGGTGTTGTCCGGGCTGGCGATGGGCTTCGCCTTCCAGCCGTACGCGCTGTGGCCGCTGGTCTTTCTCGGCATCGCCGGGCTGACGGTCGCCGCGCACGGCACCCGGCCCCGACGCGGTTTCGCGGTCGGCTACTTCTTCGGGCTGGCGATGCTGCTGGTCGCGATCGGCTGGGTCCGGGTGATCGTCGGCGGTGGCGCCGTCGCCTACCTCGGGGTGGTCGGGCTGATCGGCTTCGAGGCGTTGTTCTTCGGCTTCGGTGGGATCGCGATCTCGCTGGTCGGCCGACTGCGTTACTGGCCGGTGATGGCGGCCGCGGCCTGGACCGGGATCGAATTCGTCTACTCTCGCTACCCGTTCGGCGGCTTCGGCTGGACCCGGGCCGCCTACACCGCGGTGAACACGCCGCTGGCCGGGCTGCTGCCGTTCATCGGCACCGCCGGGTTGTCCTTCGTGGTCGCGTTGCTCGCCCAATGTCTGGCCTGGCTGGTGATCATGATCATCGGCTCGCGGCGTTCTGCGGGTCTGCTCACCCGGGTGGTTCTGACGCGTGCCCTGGTGCCGGTACTGGCGGTCTGGTTGATCTTGATGGGCGCCGGTATGGCCTTACGTGGTTGGAATCCCGACCCGGCCGACGGCATCGGGAAGACGGCCTATGTCGGCATCGTGCAGGGCAACGTGCCGGGCAAGGGGATCGACGCACTCGGCCGGATGCGTACAGTCACCGCGAACCACGTCAAACAGACCGACCACCTGATGGACGAGGTGGACGCGGGCAAGTATCCCAAGCCGGACTTCATTCTCTGGCCGGAGAACTCCACCGACATCGACCCGACCGCCGACGTGATCACCCACGATCAAGTGCAGTCCGCGGTCGACCGGGCCGGAGTGCCGATCTTCGTCGGTGCGGTGATGAACGGGCCGGGCCCGGACGAGCGGCAGACCACCGGCCTGTGGTGGGATCCCCAGCGCGGCATCATCGCCCGCTACGACAAGCGCAACCTGGTCCCGTTCGGCGAATGGATCCCGTTCCGTGATCAACTGCTGCCGCTGTTCCCGATCTTGAAGCTGGTCGGCGCCCAGTCGGTGCCCGGCACCAAGCCGGGCGCGCTGACGGTGCCGTTGAGTCTGGGCGGCGGGCCGGAGCAGAAGGTCACCGTCGGCGACGCCATCTGTTTCGAACTGGCCTACGACGACACCATCTACTCCGTGATCACCTCCGGCGCGCAGCTGTTCATGGTGCAGAGCAACAACGCCACGTACACCGGCACCGGACAGGTCGCGCAGCAGTTCGCGATCACCCGGGCCCGGGCGATGGAGACCCGGCGCGAGATCGCCGTCGCCACCACCAACGGCGTCTCCGGCTTCATCGGCCGCGACGGCCAGATCGAGTGGCAGACCAAGGAGCGGACCGCCGACTCGACCGTGGTCACCATGCCGCTGCGGGATGCGATCACGCCTGCGGTACGGATCGCGCCCTGGCTGGAGCGCGGGCTGGCCGCCGGTGCACTGGTGTGTTGTGTGATCGCCGTGATCCGCGGCCGCCGTCGGCCAGGAAGGTCAGCGTGAGCGCTCACTGAGCAACTCGTCCACGCGTTCGGAGGTATCAGAGTGTCCGCTCGCGCCGAGGCCGAGTGCGAGCTCGGGCGCCCGGACAGACTTGCGTGACGAAGGTGCAGATTCTCGGCGAGGAATCCTGCACCGTCGTTACGCAAGTTTGTGAGTACGCGGTTTTGGCTGATCGGGCAGGATGGCGGGGTGGAGGTTCTGCGATGATCCGGCTCGGACGACGAAGGCTCGCGATCGGACTGCTGCTGTTCGTGGTGCTGCCGATCGTGGAGATCTGGCTGCTGGTGCTGCTCGGACAGCAGATCGGCGCGCTGCCGGTGCTGGCCGGCGTCGTCGTCGAGGGCATCATCGGCAGCTGGCTGATCCGGCGTCGTTGGCGTACGGCCTGGCAGTCCCTGCAGGAGGCGTCGGCGGGCGGCATCGGTGTGCCGCGGTCGGAGGATGCGCTGCCGAACGCACTCGACACGGCCGTGTTCGTGGCCGGCGGCATCGCCCTGATCTTTCCGGGCATGATCACCGACGTGATCGCGCTGATCTGCCTGATCCCGTTCACCCGACGACTGCCGAAGGCCCTGCTCGGCCGGCTGGTCGACCGCCAACTGGCCGGCCTGGACGATCTCGCCACCCGCAACGGCATGCCCGGCGGCTTCGGCCGACGCCGCGGCGAACCGGGCTACGGCGACGTGATCGAGGGCGAGGTCGTCGACGAGCCCTCCGACGGCAACTCGAGCCGCCGCAACCCGGACGAGCCGGTCGTCATCCGCGGCGAGATCGACGACTCTTGACCGACACAAAAAGGACGCCGCCACACCTTGGATGATGGTGTGTGACGGCGTCCTTCGGTTCCAGGGACCCCTGGTACTCAGGCGCTCTTCTTGGCCTTGCCACCGCCGCCGCTTCCGGCGGAGGCGTAGTTCGGGCCGAGTTCACCGGAGCGCAGCAGGTCGAGACGTTCGGCGAGCAGTTCCTCCAGCTCCGGGATGGAGCGGCGCTCACGCAACATGTCCCAGTGCGTACGCACCGGCTTCTCGTCCTTGGCTTCCGGCTTCGTGCCGTCGGTTCGCAGCGACTCCGCGCCACAGCGCGGGCACTCCCAGACCGCCGGAATCTCCGCCTCCTCGGCGAAGGTCAAGCTGAATTCATGCTTGTTGTTGCACACGTAACCGACTTCTTGGCGGGCGGCGAACTCAACGCCGGTCTCGTCCTCGAAGCTCTTGGATCCCAGTCCCGTTCCACGCAGAGAACGATCAGCCATGGCTCTACCTCCCGATTAGTTCGGTTTGTGCAACGCCCGGTCGGCGCGAGATGTTCCCTCGATCATGCCGGGCAGCAGGTGCAGTGGCCCAGATCACGGGCCCGCGAATCAGTTTCAACGATAGCGGGTCGAGGCAACACGGTCGGGGACCTTACGTCCCGCCTCAGAAGTCGGCCCCAGTTCAGAAGTCAGCACGACTCTGCCGAGCCGGCGCGCGAACCGGCGCCAGCGCGACGGCACCACCGACCAGCACCAGGATGATGCCGACGATGCCGATCTTGTCGCCGAACAACGCCGAGAAGACGGCGAACAGGGTAGGGGCCAGGAAGGATGCCGCCCGGCCGGTGGTCGCGTACAGGCCGAACATCTCGCCCTCGCGGTCGGGTGGCGCGATCCGGGCCAGGAAGGACCGGGAGCTGGACTGGGCCGGGCCGACCCAGAGCACCATGATCAACGCGAAGATCCAGAACAAGGTGGTGATGTTCGGCGGCTGCAGCAGTGCCACCACCAGCAGGGTGCAGGCCATCAGCACCAGGCCGGTGAGCGAGATCATGATCACCCGCTTGGGCCCGATCCGATCCTCGACCCGGCCCATCGCCACCGCGCCGAGGGCGGCCGCGACGTTGGCCACCACACCGAAGATCAACACCGTGCCGGCACCCATCCCGTACACACTGACGGCGAGGATGGCGCCGAAGGAGAACACCGCCGCCAGGCCGTCGCGGTAGAGGGCGCTGGCGAGCAGGAAGTAGACCGCGTGCCGGTCGGCCCGATACAGCCGGCCGATGTCGCGGACGAGTTGCTTGTAGGCGCCGATCACGCCGCCGCCGAGTTTGATCTTGGACGTCGCCTTGATCTCCGGTACGGCGAAGAACACCGGCAAGGCGAAGATGCCGAACCAGGCGGCCGCCATCAGGGCGATGGCTCGATACTTCAGGCCACCCTCGCCGGTGACACCGAACCAGCCGACGTCGGGGGCGATGAAACCGACGTAACAGATCAGCAGCAGGAAGATGCCGCCGAAGTAGCCCATCGCCCAGCCGAAGCCGGAGATCCGGCCGATCGTCTGCCGGGTGGAGACCTGCGGCAGCATCGAGTTGTACGAGACCGCGGCCAGCTCGGCGAACACGGTGCCGGCAGCCATCAACGTCAACCCGAGCCAGAGGTAGGCCGGCTCGTTCTTCACCCAGAACAGGCCGACCATGGCCAGGAACACCAGCGCCGACCAGATCGCCAGATTGCGGCGGCGATGTCCTCCGGCGTCGGCGCGTCGGCCGGTGACCGGCGCGATCAGGCCGATGCAGACGCCGGCGACCGCGGTCGAGATGCCCATCCAGGTGTTGCCGGTCAGCCCGCCGGGTCGATGACCCTCGCCGACCACACCCTGGACGATGTACGGGCCGAACACGAAGGTCGTGATCACCGCGTTCTGCGCGGCCGATGCCCAGTCCCACAACGCCCAGGCCAGCACCGTACGACGCTTGGCCGGCGGGCGGTCCGGCCGCTCCGCTGCCGTGGTCACTTCGTCGGCGCTCATCCGGCCGACCACAGTCCGCGGTCGAGCAGGACCGCCTTCAGGGTGTCGGGACGGTCGGTGAAGATGCCGTCCACGCCGAGGTCGATCAGCCGTTCGATCTCGGCCCGGTCGTCGATCGTCCAGGCGTGCACCTGCCGGCCGGCCAGATGAGCGGCCTTGACCAGCGCCGGTGTGATCAGGGTGACCTGCCGGCCGAGGATCGGCGTCGAGGTCGGCAGTTGGATGGCGACCCCAGGAGAGTTGATCAACTTGCCGAGGGCCGGCAGCCCGGACAGGAACGGCGCGAACCGGAGCTGCGCGATCGCCCTTGAACTCAGCGCGGTCGGTACCTCGGGCAGCAGCCGGCGGAGCCGCCGCAACCGTTCGACTCCGAACGAGCTGACGCAGACCCGGTCGGTCAGGCCGAGCTCGCGGATCTGGTCGGCCAGCGGCTGCACCGCGCCGTCGGCCTTGCAGTCGATGTTGAATCGAGCTTCAGGGAATGCCTGCACCAGTTCGGTGAGGGTCGGGATCTGCAGCTCACCGGCGACCAGCGCGCCGCGTACCTCGGCGAAGGGCAACTCGGCGATCAGGCCGGTCCGATCGGTGACCCGATCCAACCGGGAGTCGTGGAAGGCGACCAGCTTCCCGTCGGCGGTGGCGTGAACGTCGGTCTCCAGGTAGCGATAGCCGAGGTCGACCGCGTTCTGGAAGGCGACCAGCGTGTTCTCCCGGCCGACATTGGGCGCATACAGTGCTCCGCCGCGATGTGCGAAGGCCAGGAACGGGGCATCGAAGAACCCGTAGTCGCTGGCTGGCATGCGGCTCATTATCACCGAGTTGACCGCGGGTGACCGCGCTATCGCCGAACTGGAAGTCGGCGAGTCGGATCAGACTCCTGGCAGGTGATGCAGCCAACCGGCGACGAAGCCGGGCATCCACACCGGCATCCCGATCACCAGCAGGTAGCCGTAGCCGAGGGCGCCGATCACCGCGAAGAAGATCACCCAGGCCAGCACCTGGCGGGGCCGACTCCAGGTCCGGAACCGCTGCAGCAGCCGTTTGAACCACTGCATCAGCCGATGCGCCCACTCGAACTCGCTGGCCCACACGGCCAGCCCGAGCAGCACCAGCGGGATCCCGCCGGGCCCCGGCAGCGGACCGGTCGCCGCGCCGAGCAGGATCAACAGCACGCCGGCGATCGCGACCGCGATCCGATAGAAGTGCAGTTTGCGCGGGTCGGCCCGGATCTTGCGGCGCCATTCCCAGCGATCCTCGGTCCGGTCGATCAGGACGTGATGATCACCGAGGGGATGCCGATGGGGGTGGACGGCGGCCTGCTCCTCGACCGCGGGCGCCTCGCCGTCGTGGTCTCGGCCTGGCCCATCCCCGGTCGACATGGCGATAACTGTAGGTGGCTGCGCAGTCGGCGTCGGATCGACCGATCGAGGTCTCCGGAAACTCTCAGCCTGGTTCCCAGGCTCAGCCATCGCTGGGCCAGTGCGAACGCTGTTCCCAGGCGGTAGCGGCGAGGCGGCGGATCAGCTCGTGCGATCGGTCGTTGGGCCACTGGCCGCTGACCGCGGCGGTGAGGACGAACTGCTCGGTCGGATCGTCGCCGCCTCGCGGACGGATCAGCGCCGCGTCCAGAACTGCGTCACTGACCCAGCCGTTCTTGTGAGCCACCCAAGTGCCATCGGGCAGGCCCGGAGGAATGTCGGTGTTCACCTCGTTGTCGGCCAGCACGCCCAGCAGCTCGCCACAGGTGCCCGGTGCCGCAGCCGTCCCGTCCGCGAGGGCGAGCAGGATCGTGTTCAGGCCATGGCAGGTGACCAGGTTGCCCCGGCCCTCCCGTTGCGCGGCGTAGTCCTCGATCGCCCGGACGACGCGTACCCCGTCGGCCCGGCAGACAGTGATCGCCTCGGCGATCGCGTCGGTGCCGACAGCCTCGAAGACCAGGTTGGTGGCCAGGTTCGACGATCTGATGATGCTGCGCCGGCAGAGCCAACGCAGCGTGACCGGTCGTCCCAGCTCGGCCCAGACCTCCTCGTCGGAGTCGTCCTCCCTGGTGATCCCAAACTCTCCACCAACCCTGGAGGTGAAGCTGTTGTGGACGGTGACGGTCGAGTCCAGGTCGAGGGTGCCCTGATCTCGACGGCGATAGGCGGCCAGCACCAGCGGAAGCTTCATGGTGCTGGCGGCGTAGTGATCGGCGTCCGGTTCGTGGGCCGCGACGACACCGGTCGGAGTGGCCAACTCGTACGAGATCTGCAGGCCGGGCTGCCCGGTCGTCGTTCGGTCGATGATCGCGTCGAGTTCGGCCTGCAGCTTCGTGTCCGTCACGGGGACAGTGTGGCGGACTTCCGGCCGGGTGAACAGCAGAACGAGCGGGCCACAGCGAGACAACCGATAATCTCAGCGGCGTGACAACGATCTTGTCGATCCAGTCCTCGGTGGCGTACGGACATGTGGGCAACAGTGCAGCCACCTTTCCGCTGATGCGCCGGGGGATCGAGGTGTGGCCGGTTTACACAGTGCATTTCTCCAACAACACCAGCTACAGCGCCTGGCGCGGTCCGACGTTGTCGGCGACCGACGTGCTGGATGTGGTGCGCGGGATCGACGATCGCGGCGTGCTGGGACGATGCGACGCGGTGCTGTCCGGCTATCAGGGCGGCGAGGAGACCGGGTCGGCGGTGTTGCAGGCGGTCGAGCTGGTGCGTTCGCGCAACCCGAACGTCGTCTACTGCTGCGATCCGGTGATGGGGGACGTCGACCGCGGGGTGTACGTCCGGCCGTCGATCCCCAAATTCATGACGACGAAGGTGGTGCCGGCGGCGCAGGTGATCACGCCGAATCAGTTCGAACTCGGACTGCTGACCGGGATGCCCACGTCGACCACGACTGAGGTGTTGACGGCCGCCAGAACCGCTCGTGATCTTGGTCCGCGGACGGTACTGGTGACCAGTGTGGAGGACGAGAACGCGCCCGCCGAGATGTCGATGATCATGGTCGACGGCGATGGTGCGTGGCAGGTGACGACGCCGAAGTTGGCTCAGACGTTCACCGGAGCAGGCGATCTGACCGCGGCCGTGTTCCTCGGCGGGCTGCTGACGGCACGGGATCCGGTTCGTGCGTTGGCCGATACAGCGGCGATCGCGTACGGGGTGTTGTCGATCACTGCGGCGTCCGGCGAGCGGGAGCTGCAGCTGGTCGCTGCTCAGGACACGATCGCCGCACCGGCGCGGACATTCGACCCGGTGCGGCTGACCTGACAAAATCACTGGCTGACAAGATCAAGATCAGCAGACGTCCAGAACCGGCGAGGAGAATCGCAATGAAGGGCTTCAAGAACTTCCTGATGCGCGGCGACGTGGTCGTGATCGCGATCGGCCTGGTGGTCGCGTTGGCGTTCAGCAATCTGATCAAGGCGTTCACCGACTTCATCATCCTGCCGATCGTCGCCCGCGCTCAGGGCGCCGCCCCCGGCACGCAGGGGCTCGGCTGGCAGCTGGGCGCCGCCGGCAACAAGGCCACCTTTCTTGATCTTGGTCAGCTGATCTCGGCGATCATCTACTTCCTGATCTTCATGGCGGTGGTCTACTTCGTGATCGTGCTGCCGTACAAGCACATCCAGGCCCGGCGCGGAATCAAGGTCTTCGGCGACCCGGCACCGGCACAGACCTGCCCGTCCTGCCTGTCGGATGATCTTCCGCTCGGCGCGACCAAGTGCAAGTACTGCACCGCCGACATTCCCGCTGTTCCACAACCGCAGTGATCGCTTGTAGGCAAGGGATCCGCCGACCGGATCGGTCGTTACTGACTGCTGTGGCGTCGGATGTCGTACTTAGCCTCGATCCACCGATTTCCGGCTGCTGCGCGACCCCATCCGGGCGCGCCGGCGGCGTTGCGGCCGCTCGCGTTACACCCGGTAGCCCTTCGCGGCGGCGCCTTGCCAGCACACCCGTCTGGTGCCGCTCGCGACGCCGCAAATCGGTGGATCAAGGCTTAGTGATCACTGGACACGAGCAGATCGTCGGGATACTCCGCGTGGGCGATCTCGGGGTGGTGGAGGTCGAAGGCGGGGGATTCGGAGCGGATGCGGGGGACGGCGTCGAAGTTGTGTCGTGGTGGCGGGCAGGAGGTCGCCCATTCCAGGGAGCGGCCCCAGCCCCAGGGGTCGTCGACGGTGACCCGGGGCGACTTGCGGGACTTCCACACGTTGTAGAAGAACGGGAACATTGAGACGCCGAGCAGGAACGCGCCGAACGACGACACCTGATTCAGCAGGGTGAAACCTTCATGGGGCAGATAGTCGGCATAGCGCCGCGGCATCCCTTCCACGCCGAGCCAGTGCTGCACCAGGAAGGTGGTGTGGAAGCCGATGAACAACAACCAGAAGTGGATCTTGCCCCACTTCTCGTCCAGCATCCGCCCGGTCAGCTTCGGCCACCAGAAGTAGAAGCCGCCGAACATCGCGAACACCACGGTGCCGAAGACGACGTAATGGAAGTGGGCGACGACGAAGTAGGTGTCGGAGACCTGGAAGTCCAGGGGTGGGCTGGCCAGGATGACGCCGGTCAGTCCACCGAACAGGAAGGTGACCAGGAAGCCGATGGACCACAGCATGGGGGTGTCGATGGACAGACTTCCACCCCACATGGTGCCTATCCAGTCGAAGAACTTCACCCCGGTCGGCACCGCGATCAGGAACGTCATGAACGAAAAGAACGGCAGGCTGACCGCACCGGTGACGAACATGTGGTGCGCCCACACCGCCACCGACAACACCGTGATCGCCCAGGTGGCACCGATCAAGGTGATGTAGCCGAACAGGGGTTTGCGGCTGAACACCGGGATGATCTCGGTGATGATGCCGAAGAACGGTAGGGCGATGATGTAGACCTCGGGATGGCCGAAGAACCAGAACAGGTGCTGCCACAACATCGCCCCGCCGTTGGCCGAGTCGTAGATGTGGGCGCCGAACTTGCGGTCCGCCTCCAACATCAACAGGGCCGCGGACAGGATCGGGAAGGCGATCAACACCAACATCGAGGTCGCCAACGTGTTCCAGCAGAAGATCGGCATCCGGAACATCGTCATGCCCGGCGCCCGCATGGTCAGGATCGTGGTGACGAAGTTGACCGAGCCCAGGATCGATGACAAGCCGACCAGATACAGCCCGACGATCCACAGGTCGCCTCCGACCCCCGGCGAGTTGACCTCGTTGCTCAACGGTGAGTAGGCGAACCAGCCGAAGCTGGCCGCACCCTCCGGCGACAGAAAGCCCGACACCACGATCAGGCCGCCGAACAGGAAGAACCAGTACGACAACATGTTCAGCCGCGGAAATGCCACATCCGGCGCACCGATCTGCAGCGGCATGACCGCGTTCGCGAACGCGGAGAACAACGGTGTCGCGAACAGCAGCAGCATGATCGTGCCGTGCATGGTGAACAGCTGGTTGTACGTCTCGTAGCTGAAGAACTGCAACCCCGGATAGGCCAGCTCGGCACGCATCCCCAGGGCCAGCACGCCACCGAACATGAAGAACATGAACGAGGTGATGAAGTACAGGTTGCCGACCATCTTGTGATCAGTGGTGATCAACCAACGCCACGCAATCCAACCCATCGGCCGCCGCTGCGTGCGGATGGTCTGGAAATCTTGTTCTCGGCTGATCGAGCGTTCTGCAGTCGTCATTGTCTGCCCACTTGATTGTCTGCCCACTTGCGGTTCGGCTGGTTTCTGACGCTACACCCGGTGCCCGGATCCGTCAGGTGGTCGCGACGGCGTGTGACCGGCGGAACACTGACTGCCCATACCCAGCCGTACGGGGCCGCAATCGCCGAAGCGTTGCTGAGCTGTAGCCAGAGTCAGCCAGGGTCAGGCCGCTTGGAGCGCCCGGCGCGCCGAATCGAGCACCTGGTCGACCTGCAGTTGCAGCAGTCCCGGATCGGGGCGGATGCCGAGCGGATCGCCGACATGTCCTGCCCACAAGGCAATGTGCGGCGCGGCGCCGGAGGTCGGCTCCCAGTGACTCGGCGGAGTCGGGCCGAAGAGCAGCACCGAGGGGGTGTCCAGCGCGGTGGCCAGATGGCCAACCCCGGTGTCGCCGCAGATGATCACCGCGGCTTCGGAGATCACCGCGGCAAGATCGCCCAGATCGGTGCGGCCGGCGATCACCGCGGACTCGGAGATCCCTGCCCTGGCAGCGATCCAGCAACACAGCTTGCGTTCGTTCGGGGTCCCGGTGATCACGACCTGGTGGCCTTCGTCGGACAGTCCGCGGGCGACCTCTGCGAATCGGCTCGGCGGCCACCGGCGTGCCCGGAACGCGCCGCCCGGATGGATGACGGCCGCACCCGGATATCGACTGGCTTGTTCCGGCCGGCGCAGCCGCAGATCCGTCCGGTCGGCATCGATGTCGAACGCCTCGAGCAGTGAACACCAGCGGTCGATCTCTTGCTGGGCGGGAATCCAGGTCGGGCCGGGAAAGCTCGGGAAGTCCGGGTGCGCGTAGGTGATCAGCTGATTGGGTTGCAGACGGGAGAGGGAATCGATGCTCTCCCGTCTGCCGTCCTGAAGGTTGATCACCCGGTCGAGGTGCTCGAGATCGTGGCCCATGCCGCGGCGGCCGAGGCGTCGTACATCGAAGGCGAATTCCGACAGACCGGAGGTCGGCATCAGCTCGTCCACGGCATCGATCAGTTGCACGATCGGTCCCAGCCCGTGCGGCGCGGCCAGCAGCAGGCGATCGTCCGGCCAGGCCCGTCGCAGCGCCCGCAGCGCAGGAATCGCGGTGATCAGATCGCCCAATCCGTGCGCTCGCAGAACCAGATGGACAACCATCGCGGCACCATCCTCTCCGATCGGTCCACCGCCGGCTGACGATGTCCGGATTCGATACCCGACCGCTTCGCAGCCAATCGCCGGCGATCGGGGCAGACGCTCTCAGCATGGCATGCACGTGGCGGTGATGCCCGGTTGGCCGGGCCGAGTCGTACGGATGCTCGATGTCGGTTCGACAGGCAGAGACCTCGTGCGAAGCTGTCGCCATGGCTGGAACGCGCCCCGCGAGAGTGGACGATGTGCATGAGCTGGCGGTCGGAATGCCACATGTCACAATCGAGCACGGTCCGAAGGGCAACGCGGTCTATCAGGTGGGCGGCAAGTCCTTCGTGTTCTTCCGGACGCCTCGACCGGACGCGTACGATCCCGGGACCGGTGATCGCTACGACGACGTGATCATCTTCTGGGTCGGCTCCCAGGAGGAGAAGTTGGCGCTGATCGAGGACGAATCGACGCCCTATTTCAGCACCCCGCACTTCGACGGCCACCCGTCGATTCTGTTGCGTGCCTCGCGGTTGAACGAGATCAGCCGTGACGAACTGTCGGAGTTGATCAGCGACGCCTGGCTCTCCCGCGCCTCCAACCGACGCGCCACTGCATGGCTGCGGGAACACGGTCTCGACGCCTGACCCGTCCGTCGCCGGCGTACGCGGAGAATCCAGCACGTGTCGGAAATTCGGACGGGGTTGCCCCCAGGAGCCGGGAATTTCCCGCACGTGCTGGAAAGTCCCAACGAGCTCGGGGCCGGGACCGCCACGTTGCACGCCTGTCGAGCGCCCCAGCGCGAGACCGGCATCGAGCGAAGCGGAGATGCCGGGGCGACCCGGCCATGGAAGCAAGTGGGGTAAGGGGTCCGGGGATCGTCCCCGGAACGCGACTTACAGCACCCAGACCAGCGGCAGCCGCTCCCAGGCGGACGTCATCCAATCAGCAAGGGGTGTGGGGATTGTCCCCACAGCTGGACCTACAGCACCCAGACCAGCGGCAGGGGCACCGGGGCGGACGTCATTAAGGCAGGGCTAATCGCGGAAGACCTCGATGTCGGCGCCGATGGCGTTCAGGCGGTTGGGGAGGTCCTCGTAGCCGCGGTTGATCATGTAGACGTCGCGGAGTACGGACTCACCGCGGGCGGCGAGCATGCCGAGCAGGATGCAGACGCTGGGCCGCAGCGCCTGCGGGCAGACGATCTCGTACCCACGCCAACGGGTCGGGCCGTTGATCCGCAGCCGGTGCGGATCCAACAACTGGATGTCGGCGCCGAGTTTGTTCAACTCCAGCAGGTGAATCGCGCGGTTCTCGTACACCCAGTCGTGGATCACGGTGGTGCCCTCGGCGGCCGCGGCGATCACCGCGAAGAACGGCAGGTTGTCGATGTTCAGGCCGGGGAAGGGCATCGGATGGATCTTGTCGATCGGCGCCTTCAGCAGGCTGGGACGAACGGTGATGTCGACCAGCCGGGTGTGGCCGTTGGCCGCGTTGTATTCCGGGCTGAGGGAGAAGTCCAGACCCATTTCGGCCAGGATCGCCAACTCGATCTCCAGGAATTCGATCGGCGCCCGGGCAATCGTCAGCTCCGAGGAGGTGACGATGCCGGCCGTCAGCAAGCTCATCGCCTCGATCGGGTCCTCCGACGGGTAGTACTCGACGTCGGTACTGATGCTCTCCACGCCGCGGACGGTCAGGGTGGTGGTGCCCAGCCCGTCGATCTGTACGCCGAGCTTGGTGAGGAAGAAGCACAGGTCCTGAACCATGTAGTTCGGGCTCGCGTTACGCAGCACGGTGACGCCGGGATTCATCGCCGCCGCCAACAGCGCGTTCTCGGTGGCGGTGTCGCCGCGTTCGGTCAGCGTGATCGGGCGGGTCGGCTCAACGCTCGGATCGACCTTGCTGTGGTAGTAGCCCTCGGTTGCGGTGACCTCGAGACCGAAGTGCCGCAACACCTGCAGATGCGGCTCGATGGTGCGGGCACCAAGATCACAACCGCCCGCGTACGGCAGCCGGAAGTTGTCGTAGGCATGCAGCAACGGGCCGAAGAACATGATGATGCTGCGGGTCCGCCGCGCCGCTTCGACATCCATCGCATCAAGATCAAGTTCGTCCGGCCGGACCAGGGTCAGATCGGCGAGATCGTCGGACCAGGTGGCCTGCACGCCGATCGAGGTGAGCACCTCGACGATGCGATTGACCTCCTCGATCCGGGCGATGCCCTTGATCACCGTACGGCCTCGATTCAGCAGGCTCGCACAGAGCACGGCGACCGCGGCGTTCTTGGACGAACGGACCTCGATGCTGCCGCTGAGCTTGCTCCCGCCGCGGACCCGCAGGTGGGTCGGACCACTGCCGCCGACGGAGATGATCGGACTGTCCAGGGCCTCGGCGATCCGGCTGACCATGTCCAGGCTCAGGTTCTGATTGCCGACCTCGATCCGGTGGATCGCGCTCTGACTGGTGCCGAGCCGGTTGGCCAACTGTGTCTGAGTGAGCCCGCGATGCTTCCGTGCGTCACGGATGAGGCCGCCGATGTGGTCCAAGGTCAATTCAGTCACCGGAGGACGATAACTCAGATCCGAGATATTTCTGAGTCAAGTCTTGGTCACGGCGCGTCATCTGGCCGTCCTGAGCGGGCGGCGCATTCAACGCAGCGTCCACATGGTGATCAACTTCGCTGTCGACGCGACCGGGCATCAGCCGAGTTGGACGGTACCGCGATCGATGCCGTGATCCCAGCCCCGCAGCGTACCGAGAGATTGCAGACACTAGAGTCGCGCCCATGACCGATCACTTCGACGTCGTCGTTCTCGGGGCCGGCCCCGGTGGATATGTGGCCGCCATTCGCGCTGCGCAGCTGGGAAAGTCCGTGGCGATCGTGGAGAAGAAGTACTGGGGCGGTGTCTGCCTGAATGTCGGCTGCATCCCGTCCAAGGCCCTGCTCCGCAACGCCGAGCTGGCGCATGTGTTCACGCGTGAGGCGTCGACCTTCGGGATCTCCGGTGACGTGACCTTCGACTTCGGCGCGGCGTTCAAACGCAGTCGCGCGGTCGCGGACCGGATGAGCAAGGGCGTGCACTTCTTGATGAAGAAGAACAAGATCAAGGAGTTCGAGGGCTGGGCCACCCTCACCGGTCCGACCGCGATGACGGTCGCCGGCGACAACGGCGAGACCGAACTGACCTTCGACAACTGCATCATCGCCACCGGCGCGACCACCCGGCTGCTGCCCGGCACCTCGCTGAGTGAACGGGTGGTGACCTACGAGGAGCAGATCCTCACCGACGCGCTGCCGGAGTCGATCATCATCGCCGGCGCCGGAGCGATCGGCGTCGAGTTCGGCTACGTGCTGGCCAACTACGGTGTCGACGTCACCATCGTCGAGTTCCTCGATCGGATGGTGCCGACCGAGGACAAGGAGATCTCCGCCGAGCTGGCCAAGGCCTACCGCAAGCTCGGCGTGAAGGTGCTCACCGGCACGAAGGTGGAGACGATCGACGATTCGGGTGACAAGGTCAAGGTCACGGTCAGCCCGGCGGCGGGGGGCGATCAGCAGGTGCTGGCGGCCGACAAGGTGCTGCAGGCGATCGGCTTCGCACCCCGTACCGAGGGCTACGGGCTGGAGGCGGCCGGCGTCGAGCTGACCGAACGCGGCGCGATCGCGATCGACGACTACTGCCGCACCTCGGTGTCCAACATCTTCGCCATCGGCGACGTCACGGCCAAGATCATGTTGGCCCACAACGCCGAGGCGATGGGCATCGTCGCGGCCGAGACCATCGCAGGGGCCGAGACGATGCCGATCGACTACGCGATGGTGCCGAGGGCGACCTACTGCCAGCCGCAGATCGGCTCGTTCGGGCTGAGTGAGGATCAGGCCAAGGAAGCCGGCTACGACGTCAAGACCGCCAAGTTCCCCTTCACCGCGAACGGGAAGGCGCACGGGCTGGGCGAGGCGACCGGCTTCGTCAAGATCATCGCCGACGCGAAGTACGGCGAGTTGCTCGGCGCCGCGATGATCGGTCCCGACGTCACCGAACTGCTACCGGAGCTGACCCTGGCGCAGAAGTACGACCTGACCGCCGAGGAGATCGCCCGCAACGTGCACGCACACCCGACCCTGTCCGAGGCGATCAAGGAAGCCGCCCACGGCATCGCGGGCCACATGCTCAATATTTGATGACGTCCGGTTGGGTGCCGCTGCCGCTGGGCTGGGTGCTGTAGGTCGCGTTCTGGGGGGCGACCCCCAGACCCCCGTTCTGGTCGCCCCCACAGACACGTCGCCGCGACACCTTCGCTGCGCTCCGGTGCCGGTCTCGCGCTGGGGCGCTCGACGTGCATGCAACCTTGCGCTTGACCGGTTGAGTCGGGTGCCAACTGTTACTTGTCGGCACCTCTCTCCAAGGGCCCTGAGCTCGTCGAAGTTCCGGCTGTTGGTCACTTGTAGAGGGTGACCGAGTTGATCGGGGTCAGGTTGTAGGTGCGGTGGTAGCCGGCCTTAATCGTGTGGACTGCACCGCCGCCGCCGTAGTACTTGTTCAGGCTGACCTTGGCGCCGCCGGTCTGGTGGTTGTACACGACGTGGTAGCCGACCTGGTCCTTCAGGTTGTGCACGCCGTAGGTGTAGTACTTCGTGTCGATCTTGCCGTTGTTCCAGTCGCTGGCGGATTCGTAGAGGCAGACATAGGCCGAAGGGCAGTTGTGGTTCCAATCGCCGGGCGGCGTCGGGTATTGCGCGTGGGCGGGCGGCGCCGACGTCACGGCGGCGGCCGCAACACCTGCGGCGGTGAGGCCCAGCGCGGGAATGATCTTGGTCATGCGTCGCATGATGTGATGCTCCTTGTTCGGACCCGAGCAGCCGGTCGACCGCTCGGTCACGGACATTTCCACCCCGCGGGCACGAACTAGTTGGCTTTCGCGCCTGTCCGAATCACCGCGGGTCTGACACCGCGCTGAGATAACGGCACCTGCTCACCGACGTTCAGGACCAGACTTCACGCAGCGCCGCAGTAGCGTCGATCGGCCGGCTGCCGCGGATGCTGATCATGATGCCGACCCCCTCCGGCGTCGTGCTGCGGACCGCATTGCCGGCGCTGATCCAGGTGTGTCAGCCGACCAACAGGTGTTGCAAACGGTCGACGTTGGCGCCGAAGTAGTCCGGCACGGCGTGATAGATGATCTTGGTCCGGTCCAGCGGCTCACCCGCCAGCCAGCGAGCTCCGGCGGAGCGCAGATCGGTCGGATGATGACCGGGCGGGTCGGGCTGGAAGCGGGGGAGCAGATACCTCGGATCGGCTACCGGTCCGAGCAACTCGTCCAGCGCGGTGGCGAACAGGGCCGAGACGTTCTCGTCGACGTCGGCCAGGCTGATTCGGTAGCCGCCGTCGGCGTCGATCTCGGCCCGCACCGCCTCGGCGCCGAGCGGGCTGGCGCCGGCCGATCGCAGCCCGTCGGCGACGGCACGGCCGTAGTCGATCAGGTCCGGCCCGCGAGCCCACTCGGCCAGCCGCCGGCCCGCGGCCAACGTCGAAGCGCGCCGCCGGGACCGGTCCCACCAGCCCACGGCACCGGTTGGCACCAGCAGCCCGAGTCCCACCAGTGGCCATTCATGATCAACCCGGCCACGGCCAGGATCACCACGACCACAGTCGCCACCACGACCCACCGCGGTGCGCGCGGACGCTGCGGCACGGAGCCACCGGGCAGCAACTCCGGCGGCTCGGACCCGATCGGTTCGAGCACCGGCACCAGGTCCGTCGAGGCGCGCGACGGCTTCAGTCCTACGGCGTGAACCAGGACATCTCGATAGGGCGTGCCCAGCTGCCAAAGCTCCCGGAGCCGACGGTCAGATGCGGAAACAGACTGCCGCCCTGATCGCGATCCGCGGCGCGGGTCAGCATGGCTGCGTTGGAGGCGTCGAACTGAGCCACGGCCGGCGGTGGTAGGGCGAGAAGCCCGGATCCACGCGTCCGACCCCGACCGCGATCTCGCCCGAGTCGGTCACCGCGAGATAGCCCCGATGCTTGCGTACGAAGCGATTCCAGTCCGCGGCGCCGCCCGGATGATCTTCGGTGACGCAGACCACGCTCCAGTTGTGGGCCACCTTGTCGGGCCGCTGCGGATCCAGCCGCAGGGCCCGGCCGCGGGTCTGGACGACAGCCGTCGGCGTTGTCGCGGTGGTGAGATCGACCAGCACGTTGGCGCTGCGGGCATCCCAGCCTTCTCCGAGCAACGCGCGGGTGCAGATCAACACCGATGCCTTGCCTGCTTCGAAAAACCGGGTGGTCAACCGCACCCACTGTCGGCTGCTCCAGTTGTCCGCCAACTCGATCACGCCCGATTCCGGCGCCGGCTCCGGACGAAGTTCCAACGCCGGCTCGAGATCGGCGGCGAACGCGGCAAGTTCCTCGATCGTCGAGGCGCCGCCGGCAACCGTGCTGCCGGTGATCATCAACGGTCGCAGTGATCGAGTCCGCTCGTTGGCGATCAAGGTCGCCAGCAGCAGCCAGGCCGAGCCTGCCTCGGTGTCGATCACCCCGCGCAGGTCGGCCGGTACGGTGGCAATGGCACGTTCATGTCGTCGGAAGTCGGCTGATGCCGGTGTTGCTCGCGTAGTCTCGCGCCCGGTGGCAACGCGATCAGTCCGGCGTAGTGGAATCGCAGTGCGGCGGCGGCGAGGTCAGGTTCGTCGCGTTCCAAGTCGTACCAATTCAGTGCCACCGGTCCGATGCCGTCCGCCGACGCAGCTCGCTCGCTGTCGCCGGCCGTGACCTCACGCCGTACGAAGCGGGCGTCCAGCCAAGCCAGGAGTCCGATCGACCCGTTCGCGGGATCGGTGAGGTCGGTCTGCAACTGCAGGAACCGCTCGGCCTGGGAGGCCAGCCATTCGGATTCGGTGTCCGTCGGCCGGACCAGCCAGGCCAACTCGGCGAACGGCGCGAGATAGCCGCTGCGTACCAGCGAGGGGATCGAGGCGCTGTAGAGCGGCCGGCCGAAGAGTTCGTCCACCAGCTGTGACTCGGCCGAGGTCAGTGACTGGGGCGGGGTGGCGGTCAATCCGATCACCGACGCATCCGGCAACAGCGTCAGGACGTCGGCGATCAGCCGACCCCAGACCTCCAGCAGATGGTGGCATTCGTCGAGGAACAGCGTCATCGGGCCGAGTTCCTGCATGGCCGTCACCAACGCGCGCCCGTTGGGATGCAGCCGATCCAACAGGTCCGGGTAGCCGGCGGCGGAGTGATCCTGCTGGCCGTCCGGCCGTCCCTCCTCGTCCACCTCGGCATCGGGGTCGAAGACGGCCAGTGTCTGGTAGGTCAGCGAGGTGAGCGGGGTGCTCAGGTCCCGGCTGTTGCCAATCCGGACGGCTGCCGGGACGAAGCGGCCCCACTGAAGCATCCACTGGCCCTGAATCGCGGTGTTGGGGGACAGGACGACCGTGGGCCGGCCACGCCGTCGGGCAGCTTCAAGACCGACCACAGTCTTGCCGGCGCCGGGCGGCAGCACCACCCAGGCACGGTCGGCACCGGTTTGCCACGCTCGCTCGATCGCCGCCAAGGCCTGCTGCTGGTGCGGCCGCAGCGGCAGCGGGTAGCCGACGGACGCCCACGGCGGCGGCTGCGGCGTTTGTGGCACCCGCTCATGATGCCCGAGAGGTCTCAGCTGTTGACGTAGTGCTCGAGTTCGTCGCGTTCGAACTGCAACTCGCCGATCCGGCTCTTCACCACGTCGCCGATGCTGACGATGCCGGCCAGCAGGCCGTCCTCGTCCACCACCGGGACGTGCCGGATCCGCTCGTTGGTCATCAGCTGCGCGAGCGCGTCCACGGTGTCCGCCGCGGTGCAGCTGTGCAGGGTGGCCGCGCCGGTCATGATCGACTCGACGGTCGCGTCCAGCACCTGCGGGCCGTCGACCAGCCGACGCACCACGTCCCGTTCGGAGACGATGCCTGCCAGTTGACGTCCGTCGGTGCTCACCACGGCGGCGCCGAGGTTGTGCTCCCGCATGATGTCGAGCAGTCTTCGGACGGTTTCGTCCGGCTGCACGGTGACGACGTCCGAGCCCTTGTTTCTCAGGATTTCCGAGATCCGCATCCGAGCCTCCCTGGTGCCGGCGTTCATCCGAGTGTGAGCGAGGTCACGTTGGCAGCGTACCCGTGAACGTCGCGGCCATGCACGGCGCGAACAGGCACCCGTCCGAGATGGGGCAAAATGACGCGCATGACTGCCGCGGAGTTGCATCTCGTCGGGGATCTCGCCATTGATCACCTGCTGTCCACGAACCCGAATGCGCTGCTCTGCGGCATGGTGCTCGACCAACAGGTGCCGATGGAGAAGGCGTTCAGTGGGCCGTCGGTGATCGCCGAGCGGATGGGCGGCAGTTTCGACGTGGCGGCGATCGCTGCCATGGCGGTCGACGACTTCGTCGCCATCTGTGCGCAGCGGCCCGCGGTGCATCGTTTTCCGGGATCGATGGGCAAGCGGGTGCACGAGGTCTGCCGGGTGCTGGTGGATGAGTACGACGCCGACGCCAGCCGGCTGTGGCAGACCGCCCCAGACGGTGCGGAACTGAAACGTCGACTGGCGGCGCTGCCCGGCCTGGGTGATCAGAAGGCGTCGATCTTCGTTGCCCTGTTGGGAAAACAGCGCGGCGTCACACCGCCCGGCTGGCGGGAGGCTGCCGGCAAGTACGGCGAGGACGGGGCCTTCCGATCGGTGGCCGACATCGTCGACGAGGACTCGCTGATCAAGGTGCGGCAGACCAAGAAGGCCGAGAAGGCCAAGGCGCGTAGCTGATCAGATGATCAACTCGGTGCCGGCGGTCCGTGCCGGCAACCGAACGCCGGACCTGCTCTCCTGCCAGGCCAGCTCCAGCCGTCGTACCGCTTCTGACAGCACCGGCAACTCGGCCACGTACGGGATCCGCAGCTGCCGACGACCACCCCCGCGCGGATAGAACCGCGGACCCGGGGTGAGCACCAGATCTCGTTGGCGGGCCAACGCGCTGATCAGATTCGACGACTCGGTCGGCAGCCGGAACCACAGCGACAAGCCACCGGCCGGCAGGGAGAAATCCCAATCAGGCAACGTTTCTCGCATCTCGGCGGCCAGATGATCACGCTGCCGCCGGGTCCGGCTGCGCTGATGGTCGAGCACCGTCTCGGCGTCTCGCATCAGCTCCGCCACCACCAATTGTTCGTAGGGCGCGGCGCCGTTGTCCATCGTCGACTGGGTCTCGATCAGCCGGCGGACATACTGCTTCGGCGATCGGATCCAGCCGATCCGTAGACCACCCCAGAAGGACTTGCTGGCCGATCCGATGGTGATCGCGTTGTCCAGCAAGCTGCCCAGCGGGGTCCGCGGATCGTCGCCGTCCAGCCGCAGATCGACCAGCGTCTCGTCCACTACGGTGATCACCTGGTGCCGGTTCAGCGCCCGGGCGGCCGCTCGCCGCTGTTCCTCGTCCAGCCAGACTCCGGTCGGGTTCTGGAATTCGGGAATCAGGAAGGCGATCCTGGCCTGCGATCTATTCAAGATCGTTTCCAGCCGGTCGGCATCCCAGTCCCCGGGGCCGATGGGGAACGGCACC
Source organism: Microlunatus elymi (assembly GCF_007362775.1). Taxonomy (NCBI): domain Bacteria; kingdom Bacillati; phylum Actinomycetota; class Actinomycetes; order Propionibacteriales; family Propionibacteriaceae; genus Microlunatus; species Microlunatus elymi. The sequence goes on along the minus strand of NZ_CP041692.1, from coordinate 3,081,717 downwards.
AACCGGGCGCCCATCCGCCGGCACGCCTCGATCGCGTTGTAGTACGTGGGCGACTCCAGCAACACCGGGTCGCCCGGCGAGGCGAGCGCCTGCAGGATCACGTTCCAGCCGGACAGCGAGCCGACGGTGATGATCAGCTGATCGGCTCGGGTCGGCAGCCCGCGGGCGGTGAACGTCTCGGCGAGTGATCGTCGCAGGATCTCAACCCCGTCGGGGAAGTAGCCGGTGCCACCGAGCAGGGCGGGCAACCGTTCGGCGGCGGCTTGGTAGGCCCGGCCGAGACCCGGCGGAGCGGTGGAGGAGGCGGTGTTGAGTGCGACCAGGGCGTTGTCGTCGGCGCCGCTGTACGGGATCGGCAGCAGGCTGCTGGCCAGTCCGGTCTCTGGTTGATGGACGAAGTTCCCGGCGCCGCGACGTGCGCTGAGCACACCGAGATCACGCAACAGGGTGTAGCTGTTGGTGATGGTGGTTCGGCTCAGGCCGAGCGCGACGGACAGCTCCCGTTCGCTCGGCATCCGGAAGCCGTCGGGCAGTTGACCGTCGATCACCAGCAGCCGGATCCGCTCGGCCAGGTCGCGGTAGACCGGCGGCTGGAACGCGCGACCGCCGAGAAGAGCGGTGAGTTGGCCGGCCGTCAGCCACGGCTGGGACACGGCAACACCTCCGACGACATCGCGACATCACTCACCGGCGCGAACCAAAGGGTCCGCGACCCGAAAATTGGCTATTCATTCGAGGGCCAATTACCGGCATCCTACTCGGCATGCGCCTGTCCGGATCCGGTCGCCCCGTCCTCCTCGCCTTGTCACCGCGACAGCAATTGCGAGCGGGCCGACTGCCCCGGCGCCTGATCCAGCTGCTGGCCGGACTGTTTCTCTACGGCGCCTCGATGGCGTTGATCCTGCGTGCCGGGCTCGGCATCGAACCCTGGGGCGTGTTGCATCAGGGCCTGACCCACTATCTGCCGCTGAGCTACGGGCAGGTGACCATCGGCGTCAGCCTGATCGTGTTGCTGTTGTGGGTGCCGCTGCGTCAGTGGCCCGGGCTCGGCACGATCTGCAACGCCGTGCTGATCGGCGTCTTCGTCGACTTGGTGCTCGGCGCATTGCCGACCCCTGAGTCACTGCCCGTCCGGATCGGCTGGCTGGTCGGAGGGATCGCGCTGAACGGCCTCGCCGGCGCGATCTACATCGGCGCCCAACTCGGTCCGGGCGCGCGGGACGGGCTGATGACCGGGCTGGTGGCGCGCACCGGTCGGCCGGTGTGGATGATCCGGACCGGGATCGAGTTGGTCGTGGTCGGGATCGGCTTCCTGCTCGGCGGTGACCTGTGGATCGGCACCGTGCTGTACGCAGTCGGTATCGGCCCGTTGGTTCAGCTCTTCCTACCCTGGGTCACCGTTCGGCTCCATCACCCGGCGACGAGCCCCGCCGGCGAGCTTGCGGGCGTTGGCGACCGCGCTGATCCGTGCACCGGTGCGGATCCGGCGCGCGAGCTCTGAGCCGAACCGGCGGCGGGAATCCCGGTCGGCATCCAGCCGGCGCCTGGTCTCGGACACCTCCTGCCGCAACTGCGCCAGTTCGGCGCGCATCGCGAACAGCTCCTCGGTCGTGGCGCCGAGCGGCGTCCGTACCGGTGGCGGGAAACTTGTCCGGGACAACCGGGCGTCGAAGGCCGCGCCGCGGTCCTGGCCGTCGTCGTACACCGTCGGCAGGCCGTGCTGACGCAGGAAGGACCGGAAGATCTGCCAACGCTCGGCGTGACCGTCGTTGAGCGGTTGCCAGTCGGCGGACGCGTACAGCTCGGCGGCGTCGATCTGTTCCGGACGATCGGTGATCAGCCGGGCCGGGATCCGGTGATAGTCGGCCAGCTCGCGGGTCCGCGAGTCGTGCGCCAGGACCAGCGCCGGAGTACCGGCCAGCAGCGCCGCGATGTTGCCGTGGATCCTGGAGCCGAAGGAGAATCGGTAGCTCTTGAGGTGCTCGATCCATGGCGTCGGGTCGAGGAAGAATCGCACTCGGTCCTGGCGGATCAGCGGATGATCAACAGTGACCGGCACACCGGAGCGGAAGGTGGCCGAGGTCGGTTTCGCCGGATAGCGACCGGTGATCAACAACTGCAGGGTCGCATCGTTCTGGGCGAGGTAGATCAGGTTGGGGTAGCGCTCGGCGTGGCGTTGCGACAGCGGGCCGAGTTGGCGCACGTACGGGCTGATGTTCAGGGCAATCCGCGCGTCATCAGCAAGGGCGTCGGCGGACTTGACGATCTTGAGATCGGGACCGTACATGAACATCGACGGGCAGCCGATCACCATGACGTCGTCGTCGCCGAATCCCAACTGGACAAGGTAATCACGGGTGTACTCACCTCGTACGCCGATCGGCCCGGAGCCGTGCCGCAGGGCAGCCCGTACGAAGTCGGTGACTGCTTGATCGATCTCGCCGGCCCGGCGGCGGGTGCCGGCCAGCGTCGCCCTGGGCACCGACTCCCAGCACGGTGACCGGCACTGCGGCCCGCTTGATGATCTTGGTCATCCGAGCAAGTTGATCTTGATAACCGGGCCGGAAGGCGTTGGCCAGCGGGAGCACCAGTCGATCGATCGGTTCGGCGGCCGAGGCGGGACGGAACGACCTCTCCAACCCGGCCAGGTTGACCGTCCGCTCGGACGTCCCCCGGGTGCTGAGCAGCCGGCAGACCGATTGGCTGAAGATCAGGTTCCCGGCGTTCCGGCCGAGCAGATTCTGCTCCAGGGACTCTTCTGCGGAGGCGATCCGGAACGGGCTCTTGTGGGCACGGATCAGGATGTTCGGCACGGGTTGGCGTCGCTCTCTGGTGGTGGATGCAGTAAAGCCCAGTGAGCATATCGGGAATAGCGGTTACGACGGACACCAGATACCGCTCGTCAATGCTGGTTGACGGGTGCGGTTCGTCAACCTAGGATGACGAACATGGTTGCCGCAGGTGATGCAAGGACCCCCGACGGCTGGACGGCCGACGCCACCTCATCGGCTGACGGCGCTGTTCCGGCTGACGGCTCGGGGCAGCGCGGAGGATCGCTGGACCGGGCGCTGGACAGCGAGAACCCGGCGGACGGCTTGCGCGCGGTGGTCGCGCTTCGGGCCCTGGCCGACCAACTCGAGTTGCTGCACGTCGAGCGCGCCCGGGCCCAGGGGTGGTCCTGGCAACAGATCGCCGGGTTGCTCGGCATCTCCAAACAGGCAGTGCACAAGAAGTACGGCCGTCGCTGACCCGATGCCGGCTGTGACGCGGGCCGGCTTTCAACAGGAAGTGATCATGTTCGAACGATTCACCACCGCGGCACGAGATGCCGTGGTCCAGGCACAATCCGAGGCCCGCGAGCTCGGCCAGGATCAGATCGGCAGTGAACACGTCCTGCTCGGCACCCTGTGGCATGCCGACGGGGTGGTCAAACCGGTGCTGGACGCCGCGGGTCTGACCTATCGCCGGGTTCGGGAGCGGGTCGAATCGAGCGTCGGGGACAGCTATCCCGACGCCGATGCGCTGCGCCGGATCGGCATCGACCTGGATGAGGTACGCCGCCGGGTGGAGGAGAACTTCGGCGCCGGGGCGCTGAGCCGACGTGCCAGTCGTCGACGCGGACACCTCCCGTTCGGTGCGGCGGCGAAGAAGAGTCTCGAGCTTGCGCTGCGGGAAGCGATCAGCTTGCAGCACAACTACATCGGGACCGAGCACATCCTGCTCGGCCTGACCCGGCTGGATCATGAACCTGCAGTCGACGTGATCACCGCGATGGGACTGGCACCGCTGCAGGTGCACGATCAGATCCACGACCTGCTGCGGAAGGCTGCCTGAGCGTGGATCCCATGAGGCTGAGTCGTTGGCAGGATGTGCGCATGGCCGACCCGCAACCCGATCCTCCGCATCCGGTCGTCGATCTCGGCGGTGACGTGCTCGAACCGCTGCGAGCTCGGTACGCCGATTGGCTGGGGCTGGACGTCGAGCAGGTGGTCGACGATCGCGAGGAGCAGCCGGATCGGATCCGGGCGATGCAGTTGATCTCGCGGATGGAGCGGGATCGGCCGCCGTCCTGGCACGCGGCGCTCCGGCTGGCCGCCTCGGCCGCGGCCCTGGTCTGCCTGGACGAACGCGTCCGTACCGATCCCGAATGGCATGACGCTGTTGCCGCGTACGCCGGTGGGCACATCCGGAAGGTGACGCGGCGGGGCAGGGGAGCACCCTGGCAGGCGACGGCCGAACTCCCGGGCATCACACTGCAAGACGGGCACACCGAGGTCCGCGCGCTGCTGCCCGGACTGGTCGCGGAACTGGACAAACGCGTCGCCAAGCTGCAGGTCGGTGGGACCGACGCGCCGGTGGATGACCCGCCCGACACCGATCCAGCCGACGGCACCCTGCAGGTCTGGGTGCCGCCGGAGCCGGTGATGACCTTGGGCAAGACGATGGCGCAGGTCGGACACGCCGGGATGATCGCGGCCGCACTGCTGGCCGGCGACGACCCGGCCGCCCTGGAACGTTGGCGGACGGACGGATGTCCGGTCGATGCCCGACGCGCCGGACCGGACCTGTGGGGCCGACTCAGCGGGCGACTGGCCGATCCCGCCGTGGCGTGGGGTGAGGACCGGCTGCTCGCCGTCCGGGACGCCGGGTTCACCGAGATCGCGCCCGGCACGATGACGGTGATCGCGCGCGCCCCGCACTGACGAATCGAAGCTGAGGTCAGCCGGCCACCGGGGTCCGCCAGGCACCCCCGGCGGGTTGCAGCCGGGCCGCGCGCCGGCGCCGATCCGATCGATCCGGATCGCCGCCCCGTCGATCAGATTGGCCGGATTCGCTGCGGCGCCGACCAGCTGTCCGCGCGGATGGATCGGCTCTCCTTCGACCACCTCGCCGAGGATGCAGGTGATGTTGTCCCGGCCACCTGCTGCCAGCGCCAACTCCACGAGCACGTCGACAGCATGATCAAGATCGGGATGAGCGACCGCCTTGGCGATCAGGGCCGCCGGCACCAGATCGGTCAGACCATCACTGGCCAGCAGGATCCGATCGCCGGGGGCCAGATCGAGCAGGATCAGATCCGGCTCCGGAGTCTCCAGATGATTGATCGACCGCGCGATCACCGACCGGTACGGAAACGTTTCCGCGTCATCGGCCGAGAGCTCACCGGAGTCCAACAACATCTGCAGCAGGCTGTGGTCCTTGGTGATCTGGCGGCATTCACCGTCCCGCCAGAGGAAGGCGCGGGAATCGCCGACATGAGCCAACCCGAAGCGCTCGCCGTTGCCCAGCACCGCGGTCAGCGTGGTGGACATCCCGTCCCGGGAGGGGTCGATGTCGACACCGTCACGAAGGTGTTGATGGGCGAAGTCGACCGCCTGCGCCAGGACGGCGAGCGGGTCGTCCTCGCTGATCATGGAAACTGTGCTGGCGACGTACGCCGTACTGGCCGACGCCACCTCACCGGCCGCAGCTCCGCCGACGCCGTCGGCGACCAACAGCAGGTAGGCGCCGGCATAGCCGGCGTCCTCATTGTTCGACCGGACCAGCCCACAGTGGCTGGACGCGGCGTACCGGAACCTCAGCACTCGAACCTCAGCATTCGCAGCGATCCCCTGAACCCCAAAGCCTCCCGGCAAGCGCCTTCTGGCGGCGCGATGGGCGACACGATAGTCCTAGGCGTGAGGTTTGCGCGCGCCAGGCGCAAACTTTTCGCTCCGGTTGCCAAGCTGGGGTTGATCGTCGCCGTCCGGTCTGCTTCGACGAGTCCGGATTTGACCGAGTTGGCCGTTAGAGTTGTCGGCCGTCGGGGCGATGTGATGCCGGCTCCGACCCAGCCCGGTCCGGCCCGGGCTTGCCAGACCCTGACGACCGGAGCGAAATGAGCGAACAGAACCCGTACGGCCAGCCGTCCGCAGACCAGCCCGACAGCAATCCCTGGCGGCCAGTTGGACCTGATCAGTTGCAGTCCGAGCCCTACTACGGCGGCGGTCAGCAACCACCGCAACCCGAGTCGTACGGCAGTGCTCAGCAGCCCCTCGCACCGCAGCAATACGGCCAGGCGGGGCAGCAATATGGTCCGGCTGCGCAGCAATATGGTCCGGCTGGGCAGCAGTACCCGTCGTACGGTTCGGGCGCACCGACGCCGCAGCAGTATGGAGCCGGTCCGGTCTACGGCCAGGGACAGCCTTATCCGTCCGCGCCGCCGTCCTACTCAATGCCGTCCGCCTACCCGGGCGGACGTCCGCTGGCCGGCGACCCCGGCACACTCGATCTGCCTTACTACGGGATCGGCTTCGTGGAGGCGGTGAAGCGGGCCTATCTGAAGATCGTCCGCTTCGACGGTCGCGCCAGCCGGAGCGAGTACTGGTGGTACATGCTGTGGCAGGCGCTGGTCTACCTGGTATTCATCGCCCTCATGATTGTCATCGCCGTGGCCAGTTCCGACAGTGCAGAACCCCCGGCCGGATTCTTCATCGTCCTGGTCCTGTGGTTCATCTTCGCCTTCGGCAGCATCCTGCCGAACATCTCGATCACCATGCGCCGGTTTCATGATCAGAATCAGAGCGGCGGTCTGGCCGCGCTGATGTTCATCCCGTACGTCGGCGGCGCGATCACCGCGATCATGGCGCTGATGCAGTCCAACCCACAGGGCGCTCGCTACGACCAATTCCGCAGCGGTCCGGCCGCGCCGCAGCAGCAGGGTTGGTCCGGTCCCGGGCCGTATCAGGGCTGACCGGCCGCGTCCCATCGAAACACGTTGAATCGCCGGGGGAGTATCCGTTGCGACCGGCCCGCGGGAACGGAGTGCTGATCGCATGACGCTGTCCGGACTGATTCTCCGCATTCCCGAGGCCGACGAGCTGGTAGGGGAGTTGCGACGTCGGCTGGATCCGGTCGCCGGCCGTGGCGTCCCGGCACACGTGACGGTTCTGTTCCCGTTTGTGCCGCCGGTCGGGATCAATGCCGAGGTGCGCGAACGAGTGGCGGAGATCGCCGGCGCCGTGCCGTCCTTCGACTACCGGTTCTCCCGCATCGGCTGGTTCGGCGAAACGGTGATCTTCCTGGAACCCGACGACCCGCGGCCGTTCGTCGAGCTCACCCAGCGTCTGTGGGACGGATTCCCGGCATACCCGCCGTACGGCGGTCGGTTCGACACCGTGCATCCACATCTGACCATCGGCGATGACCAACCGCTGGAGCAGCTGAAGGCCGCCGAGCATTCACTGGCCGGGTTCGATCCGATCGTGGGTACGGCAACGCGGCTGACGTTGATGGCGCAGAACGATGACAGGCAGTGGAATCAGGCAGGGGACTGGCCGCTGTCCGGATGAGGCGATCATGATCATGATCATGGCCACGAACCATGATCAACATCAGGGTTCGTCGGGGCCCTCGTCGTCGGTCGGCACCGAGCGGAGCTGGTCGAGCTGGTCGGCCTCATCCGCCTTCATCGGATCGACGTCGAATTCGGTCTCCTCGCCGGCATCGTCGTCGGGCCAGACCTCCTGCTGCTGCTCGGCCTGATCCGCCTCGGGCACGTCGTCTCGTCGTTCCTGCTCGGGCATCTGGTCGACCTCTCTGTGTGCTGCGATGGGTCGATCTCACGCTACCCGGATCCTCACGCATGGAATGTGCCCGGCCGCGGCCGGATCTCGGGGCCGTCGTACCGCGGGTCCGAGGGGAATCGTCACTGGCTACAAGACCTGTAGGAAGGTGGTGTGTGGTTCTCCGCGTCGAAACTCGCGCCCGACCTGACGCTGGGCAGACTGCGTCAGAACTGGACCGGCGAGACCGACGCGTCGCGCTCGTACGCCCCGCTCTGTGGGCCGAACAGGCCCGCGTCGAGGGAAGCGTGTGAAAACCGCCGGCGTTCCTGCACAACTCGACCAGGCAACCATTCGAGCTGACCGCCGCGAACGCAGCGCTCCTTCGGCTCGACCCGCACGACGTCGCGGCGTGGAACCACGTCGAGGCCGTCACTGCTGGTGCAACTGCTGTCATCTCGACGGCTCTGTCGAACCGGCCCAGAGTGCAGCAGACAATGGCGGGTGTCCCGGTGGGAGGAACGCCTTACGGGCGCGCAGCAACGTCCGGCTGCACCTCGGGCCCGGGGACGTCGGCGGTCCGGGGACCTGAATATGAGGCGATCCAGTTCTACAGGTTCGCGCACGTGAGCTGACGGGCAGCCCGACACCTGCTGCCTCGGGCGCCCCGTCAGCCGTCCCCTGCGGGCATCGCTGCGCTGCGTCGTGGTTACCGGGCCCAGGGGTCGAACACGGCGGCGCCGGTCGGGTCGAAGTCGGTGACGTTGCGGGTGGCGAGGGTGAGCCCGTGGGCGAGTGCGGTCGCAGCGATGAATCCGTCGCGCTCGGGCCGCGGGTCGGGCACGTGCAGGCGCGAAGCCAGTCGGGCGACATCCTTGTCCACTGGAAGAATCCGCCCGTCGAAGGCGTCGAGCACGGCGACGTCGAACCAGCGCCACAAGATCGCGGCCTGCACGGTATCGCGGCGCTCGAGTTGACGGATGCCCAACTCGACCTCGAAGACCGTGATCGCGCTGAGGCACTGCTGCTCGATGTCCAGTTGTGCGGCCCACGCCGCCACGTTTGCGTCGATGCGGGTCGGACTCTTGCGCAGCTCGCTCACGACGTTGGTGTCCAGCAGGTAGCTCACAGTTCGGCCGGTCGGGGGAGTTCGCGCGAGACGACGGAGTCGAACTCGATGTCGTCGTCTGCCTGGAGAGTACTCAGCAGGCTGCGCGGCGTACGCATCGCCCGGTACTCCGCGATGGAGAGGAGCACGTAGGCCGGCTCACCACGATCGGTGATCAGCACCGGGCCGGTATCAGCGGCCCGCTTGGCAGCGCTCACGTCCTGGTTGAACGCGCGCGCACTGACGGTCGTTGTCATCACACCTCCACACTTGTAGGAACGTACCTACACGATAGCAGGATCCGCTACCAGTGCGCATTGAGCTTCCAGCCAAGTGCGTCTGGCAGGATCGTCGCTGATCGGAACCCTGCTGGGGCCAGACCCGCGCGGAGCCAGATTTGATCAGCGTGCCTGAGGTCCGCGTGGTCGGTGATGAACTCGGAAGAGTGCTGTCCGATAAGCTACATTATGTCAAGTAGTCGAAGAATTCCGGCTTTTGCGCTGCTTCGAAGAATGCTGCCCGGTGCCGTACGACGCCTGTCTCATCCCAGCCCGGAGCTCAAATGCTCACCCTGACCGACGGCGTACGCCTCCGCGATCAACTCGGCGAAACTGTCGTCGAGTTGATCGGGTTCGGTCAGCCGGAAGTAGTGCACGAAGAGTCTCTTGGTGTACGGCGAGCTCGACAGGATCCGCGGGTCATCGACGCGACGCTGCAGATCGAGGTAGCCGTCGAGCCGGTCCTGCTTCGGGACGGCGCCGGCAAAGCCACGTCGGGTGCCCTTGAGAGTGATCGCCGACTTCGACACCGCATAGCTGAACGGGCCGCACGCTTCGACCATGTCGATGAGTCGGCGATAGAGCTCACGAACACCTTCCGTCCGGCCGTCCAGATGGTCGTCGACACTCCATACTCGCTCGGTCACGGAACCTAGGTCTATCAGCAATGTGCAGAAGTCAACCATGACGAAGATCATCAACGGTTCTGCCGGCACAACGGAGCTCCATTCAAAACGCTCGGACACTGTCGGCTGAATGAACGGTGCCGTCAGGCTATGCTCCGCAAGGTGACGCCGATCGAGTGGCCCGTGCGTACGGAACGTCTGTCGCTTCGTGGCTATCTTCCGGACGACCTGGATGCCCTATGGAGCTACGAACAGCTGTCCGAGGTCCAACGCTGGCTCGGCTGGGCGCCGCACTCCCCTGCCGACCTCCGCGAAGCGATGGAGGGCGAGTCGAGCACCACCACGCACGTGATGGTGCTTCTCGGCACGACGAACATCGGCCACATCATGATCATGCCGCGCGACAGTTGGGCACAAGCCGACGTCGCGGACCGGGCCAAGGGTCTCGAGGCCGAACTGGGGTGGATGTTCGACCCGGCATATGCGGGCAACGGCTACGCCACCGAAGCCGTCGGCGCCGTGATCGGGTTGTGCTTCGACCAGCTGAAGGTGCGACGGATCCATGCAGGATGTTTCGCCGACAACACCCCGTCTTGGCGGCTGATGGAACGGCTGGGGATGCGTCGTGAGGAACACAGCCGCGCCACCGCTTTGCACCGCGACGGCACCTGGCACGACGGCCTGATGTACGCGCTGCTCCGGGAGGAATGGCCTGTCGCGCCGAATCCCCTCACGGAAGTGGATGACGCCGTCGTGGCGTCCGTCCCACGAGGTAGGCCAGGATGGAGCCCATGATCGGACGTCTGGAGAAGACCGTGTTCGACTGCCCCGACCCGAGGGGCCTGGCAGCGTTCTACGCGGAGATCCTCGGGATGCGCGTGCTGGAGAACGAGCCGGACTGGGTGGTGATCGGCCGCGAGGAGCACATGCGAGAACTCGCATTCCAGAAGGTGGATCCGTATGTTGCACCGCGATGGCCGGAGCGTGAACATCCCCAGCAACTACATCTCGACATTTCCGTCGAGGACTTCGACCCGGCCATCGAAGCCGTGTTGGCACTGGGCGCGGTGCGTCGGCCCGGCGCACCGGAGACGGGATATCGGGTGTTCGAGGACCCGGCCGGCCATCCGTTCTGCCTCGTTCACGGCCGCAAGGTGCCCGATCCGCGTTTCAGCCAGACGCAGCGGGTCTCCGGTTGAGATCAGCGTGGTGAGTGCATCTACCATCCCCTGGCTCCCCGCGCACCATCCGACGCTCCCCACCGACCGGCTCCGTCTTGGAACGCCCGTCGAACTGAAAGCCCTGACGCCGGTAGAACCGGATGGCTCGTGTGTTGCCGTCGAGCACCCAGAGATAGGCGGCGGCCGATCCGATCGCCTGATTCAGCAACGCATGGCCGACGCCGCGGCCGTACACCTCGGCTCGAACATAAAGAGCCCAGCGCGCGATGCGTTCAGGACGGCTCTCGCGTCTGGCCATCAGAATCTCGGCCGCGATCAGGCCGCCGTACGCCTCTTCTCAGACATCGAGATGGAGGTCGGTCAGGGCCTGTGCATCGGCGATGGTGGCGGGACGGATTTCCATGATCATTTGTGCTGCTCGCGTTGTTGATGTTCGGGCGGTGGGTTGTGCGAAACACGGGCGGGCGTGGCCCGGACGGATCGTTCGACACTCGATCATGATGCCAGCACGAGGTCGGATACCGTCCGGGCAAGAGGTTGCGCGGGCCGTCCGCGTCAACTTGTCGCGCGTGCGCCGGTCGACCGGCGTGCAGCGGCCGGCGAGCCGGGCGTCGGGAACCATCGCCAGATCACGGCGGACTGGCCGAGTGTCCAGGCGGAGTTGATCACCCAATAGATCAGCAGCGCGACCGGGGCCACGCCGGCGGCGATCAGTAGTCCGGCCGCCGACAGCAGCGGCATCAGTTGCTGGAGCTGAACCATCGTTGCGGGCTGTCCGGTCATGATCAGGTTCGGCGTCACGAAGTACTTCTGCGTGGCGAACGACAATGCCGCCGCGAGCCCGGCCAGGCCGGCCACCACCAGCAGGTGGGTCGGACCGGCACCGAAGTAGCCGCGAGCCGTCAGCCGGATGCCGAGCAGGGTCGCGCCGCCGAGCGAGGCAACCAGCCCGGCACCCATCGCCCCGACCGGATGACCGCCGGCGACGTTGCTGATCAGGTGATACAACGCCAGCCAAATCGGCAGCTGCAGCAGCATCGGCAGCACGCTGAAGCGCGGCACCCGATGCTCGGCGGCGATCCGGCGCCGTTCTTCCAGGAACGCACGCCGACTGGCCGGGTCCTTGCGATCGCGGAAGCGTTCGGTGAGTTGTTCCAGCTGCGGGCGGGCCCGCGCCGACGCATGGGCAACCCGTACGCCGTGAGCAGCAAGGGGCAGCAATGCGATGCGGACCAGGACGACGACAGCGCCTAGGCACAGCAGCCAGGTGACCGCCGTGGACGCATCGGCTCCGAGTGAGGTCAAAGCCGAGTGGGCAGCCGCCAACACGGCGGCGAGGGCATGGGAAATCGGATCGAGAATCGACATGGGTGCTCCTGAAGTGAAGGGAATGGATTGGCTGCTGCCCGCGGAATGCGGGCGTCAGGCCAGCCCAGGAGCACGAGGTCGTACGGGATGGTGTGGCGGATCGAAGCTGGCGACCCGGGCCGATTCGCCACGAAGAGCCGACGATCTCCGTCGATTGGTCATCGCGACGAGCGCCGCAAGGACGTACGTCAAACCGATCGCGATCAGGGCGCCGAGCACCAGGATCACGGCCGCGACGCCGGTCGCCGTCGGTGACTCGACGGCCGGTGCGATCAGCAGCGGCAGCAGTGCGGCGAGGACCAGCGCGATCAGACTCCGGCGCACGAGTCGACGTCGAACGTCGCCGATGCCGACCGCCGAATTCATGCCGTCAGCCTACGACCGTCGCGGCCGCTTGCGTCGGCTCGATACTTCCGTCGTCCCCGGGGAACCGGTGCGGGTACGGGCCTGGGTTGCGGTTTGGCCGGGGGCGGGAATGGGGTTGGATGCCACCGTGACCGACATCGAGGACTGGGCGACCGGGCGGGCGAACACCACCCCGGAGACGACTACTGTGACGACCACTGTGCGGCTGATCGGGACGCTCGTGTGCCGCACCGCCGAGGAGTCGGCCGTTGTCACCGATCAGCTGCCGCGGCATGTCGCCCTGACCCGGGCTGAGCCCGGCTGCGACGAGTTCGAGGTGACACCGACCGAGGACCCGTTGGTGTGGCGGGTCGAGGAGCGCTTCAGCGACGCCGACGCATTCCGCGCACACCAAGCTCGCGTTGCCGCCAGTGCGTGGGGTCAGGCGACGGCGGGGATCGAGCGCCGCTATCAGATCAGCGGGCGGGAGTAGTTCACCCCGTCCCATCCAACACGGCCGTCTTGTCGAGCGTGCCCACGAGCAGGGTTGCCGGGTGCCCGTTGATCAACAGATCGTAGGACCGGCCGATCCGGAGGTCGTTACGTCGCCACTGTCTCGTCACATCGCCGGCAAGGCGGCGGGCCACCAACATCGCGAGCCGGCCACCGGGCCGTAACACCCGTCCGATGCTGAACAGGGCGTCGGCGATCAGCGCAGCTGCCGCTGCCGGGTCTTGCTCGAATTCGCCCCAGGGTGGGTCGGTGAGCACCAGGTCGACCGAGTCATCGGGAAGAGACGGCAAGGTTCTGGCATCCTCGGCCAGCCGCCGCACCCCCTTGTCGCGCGCCAGCTCCGGCAGCAGCTGGACCGATCCGGTCCGATAGCCGAGATCCACACAGATCGCTTCCCGGAACGGTTTCTGCGTCCGCGCCCGGATCAACGCACCGGTGCCCGCGAACGGGTCCAGGACGACGTCGCCCGGCCGGGATCTGCCGGCCGCGTTCACGATCAACTCCGCGACATCGGGCGCCAACCCGCCCTTGGCCGGCTGACGGCGTCGCGGAGCCGGGATTCGCCGGCAGAACAGCACTTCGTCGAGGTCGCGACGGGCGATCGTCCAGTATTCGTCCCCGCCGCCCCTGGCCTGGAAGCGCCCGCCGGTCGCACGACCGATGGCCGATTCCAACCGGGTCCGGCTACCGCCCGGGACACCGACCAATTGGCCGTCCTCGGAGAACATCAACCGGAACGGTCGCCTCGAACGATCGAGCGTCCAGCGGGACAGTTCGCGGGTGATGGCACCAATGGACTGCCCCAGCGACTGCCGGCGCGGCACCGATCCGATCACCGCGAAGCTGTTCTTCACATACGACAACCGGCCGACCCGGGCCGCGTCCGCGTTGGTGGTGATCATCACCGCGCTGTCGTCGGAGTAGCTGATCTGACCTTTCAGATCGGCCGTCAACGAGTCCGTCACCAGTTCGCCGAGTCCGGCGGCATGGGTACACAGCACCAACACCTGCCCGACCCTATCGGCACCTCAGAGTTTGGCGATCTTGGGCATCGGATCCCTGGTCGCATACCGCAGCCGGGACACCGTCTCGCCGCCGGCCCAGGCGTTGAACGCGGTCAGGTAGAGGCCGACGTGTTCGCGGGTGTCGCGGCGACGGCGGACCTCGCCGGCCTGCCGACGGGCCATGTTCAGCATCAGATTGCGGAACTTCAGCCGGGCATCGGAGCGACGCAGTCCGGCGCCGTCGATCACGCCTTCGAACCACGGCTCCAGCTTGCGCTGCGAGTTCACCCGGCTGACCAGGAAGCTCGCTGCGCCGGCGGCGCTCTTGATCATGCCGACTTCATGGGCCAGTTGCTCGCCCACCGGAACGAACTCGCGGATCTTCGGATTCGCCTCCAGCGTCTCCAGGATCTGGTGGTTGGTCACCGACGCATTGCCGCCCGACCACGACATGTCGGGCCGATTGTCGTAGAGCCACACCGTCCGGATCATCGACGCCAGTTGCAGCGTCGACCGCTCCCCCTCGACCGCCAGGACATCTGCCGCGTTGCGCTTCTTGCCGGTGTCCAGGACGTCGAAGGTGTCGGCCGGAACCTCGGTGAAGACCGTCATCTCCACCGGTGTGTCGGCCTCCACAACGGCTGCCAGCCGGTGTTGTCCGTCAACCAGTACGCCGTTGGTGTCGATCGCGATGCCTTGGTGGGTGACCTTCCAATCTCCCCGCTTCATCGCCTCCGCAAAGGACTGCACGACGGAACGCGACAAGGGTCGGTTGGCGGTGTTGGCCTCCAACAATTCAGCCGCTTTGGCAGGGCTGATGGTCTGCACACGAGTTCGCATAAACCCCATGCTGACTGAGGTTTGTCCTGATGGCAACCTCGCCGGGGTTGTCAGGAGGTTGACGCCATCTCCGGGAGCAGCAGTGCCGAGTCGCCGAATTCGTGCCAGAGATAGTGCTGTTCGACCGCCGCATCGTAGGCGGCTTGGGTCAACTCCGGTCCCGCTATGGACTCGACCAGCAGCAGATGTGAGGCGTGCGGATCGTGCCAACCGGTGATCAAACCGGTGACCACCCGGGCCGGCGCATCGGGTGAGATGACCCGGTCGGTCCAACCGCGGAAACTCCGTACCGTGCCGTCGGGACCGACCGCAGACTCCACCGCTCGAGTCGCGGTGGTGCCGACGGCGATCACCCGGCCGCCGGTCTCGCGGGTGTGATTGATCTGGTCCGAGGTCGTGGCCGGCACGTCGTACCACTCGGGCTGGGGCGCCTCCCCCGCCTCCTGGGAGGAGACGCCGGTGTGCAGCGTGATCGGTGCGAACCGGATGCCTGCAGCCACCAGCCGGGTGATCAGAGACTCGGAGAACGGGCGTCCGGCCGACGGCATCTCGGCACTGCCGGGAACGCTGGCGAAAACGCTTTGATAGGCCGACAGCGGATAGCGACGATCGAGATACCCGTATGCGATCGGCCGGCCCCGACGATCCAGTTCGCCGGCCAGATCTCCGTCGGCTCGGGCGCGCCAGAGCCGATTGCCTTCGCCGGTCGGCGTCGACCCAGCCCGCGGGTAGGGCTCGATCAGGCGCAGTCGAACACCGCCGATGGTGAGTTCTTGTCCGGGTGCTGCATCCAGGACGGCGCGGGCGGCATCGGGTGCGGTTCGCAGCTCGACGACCAGGCTGCCGTCGTCGAGCCGGGTGGCCAGGTGCAGCACGATCGGCCGGCCGTCGGCAGCGTATGCGTCGATCTCACCGGGCACCGTCGCCGAGGTGTTGATCACCAGCAGGTCACCGGCCGTCAGCTGGTCGGGCAGCTGCCGGAACTGCGTGTGCTCGATGTTGCCGGGGCGGGCAACCAGCAGTCTGACCTCGTCACGGGCCAGGCCGCGCGCCTCGGCCGGTGCCGGCGCGGTGCTGGCCGACGGGGCGGGAAACACGGTCCGCGGCACCGACGTCAGCGCCCTCATAGTGTCGCCGACTCTGATGCCGGCGACGGGGTCGCGGCGGACGGCGCTGTGCTGGGAGCCGTCAGGTCGGCCGCTCGATAGCGACCGTTCGGCGGACGGTCGGCGATCAGCCCGAGCAGTGCCGGCACCACCGTCGACGGCAGCGGTCGATCGCTGATGTCCTCGCCGGGGAAGGCGTCCTGGTGCATCTGGGTGCGCATGTCGCCCGGATCGACGGCGTACGTGGCCAGCTGCGGATTCTCCGCGCCGAAGGTGAGCGTGAGGTGATCCAGGGCAGCCTTCGTCGCCCCGTACAGCCCCCAGCCCGCGTAGTGCTCGACGGCGGCATCGGACGAGATCGACAGCAGGATCCCGCCCGTCCGTACCAGTCCGGGCAAGAGCAGAGTGGTCAGGCTCAACGGTGCCGCCACGTTGGTTGCCCATACGCTGCCGAGGTCGTTGGCGTCGGTGGCACTCAATGGCGGCAACGGGGTCGGGCCGAGAGCGCTGGCGTTGTGGACGAGCAGGTCGAGGCGCCCGCTGACACGGACGGCTGCGGCCAGTGCCGCCCGATGTCCTGCCTCGGTCACGTCCCCCGGCACCGGCAGCACCCGGCCGCCGAGCCCAGCAGTTCGCAGGAGCGAGGAGTGCGCCTCGACCGCCCTGGTCAGCCGGCCCCGATCCCGCCCGTCGGTGATCACCGTCCAGCCGTCGACCGACAGCGCTCGCACCAACTCCAGACCGAGACCGGCCGATCCGCCGGTGACCACGGCCGTCGGCGTCGTCGTTGCGTTCATGTCCACTTCCCTGACTCCTACGTCTGCTGGACTCGTTCGTTGAGCCGCCTGCTCCATCGTGCGAGTTCAACTGGACTTGAGGTCAAGGCCCAGGTTCGTGGCCTGCCGAGGACGGCAGAGGGGCGCAGAGGTCAGCGGCTCAGTGCAGCACCAGGCTGGAGACCAGATTCAGCGTGGTCGCCAGGATCGCGACGCCGAACACATAGGACAGCAGGCACTGCCTGAGCACGACCACCCGGATGGCCGAGCTCGAAACGTTGGTGTCGGAGACCTGATAGGTCATGCCGAGGTTGTAGCTGAAGTAGAAGAAGTCCTTGTAGGCAGGCATTTCCGCGCTGTTGAAGTCGATCCCGCCACCCGCCCGCGCGGCGGGTCCGGTAACAGAACCTTCTCGTGCGTAGTAGATGTGGGCATACCGCACCGCGTACATCAGATGCAGCGCTGCCCAAGCCAGGAACACGCCGCCCAACGCCACCGCGGCCGCCACTCCTCGGCTCGACGAGGACCCGAGGAACGCCAGCAGGATGATGCCGGCCAGCCCGGCCAGGACGCAGGCGACCACGATGATCTCGTCCACGATCGGCCGAAAGTCCTCTCGCTGCACATGGTGCCGGGTGGAGGCCGCGGACATCGGCCACAACACCAGCCAGCCGATGGACACGAACAACAGTTGCACCGCGGCGATCCCGCACAGCAAACCGAGCTGCCAGCCGGTCAGGATGCCGATCACCACCCCGGCCAGCGCGCCGAGGCTCGCCGCGGACAGCAGCCGAGCGGCGGCGGAGGCCTGCAGGAACTTGATCATGCCGTCAAGCTATCCCGATCGACGGTGGAGAACTGATCAGGAATCGAGAAGCAGCCTCGCCCGCGGCGGCCTAACGTGATCCGTGGCCGCAACAACCCGGCGCACCAGGAATTCAACACCCAGGTGCCAAACTCCATGGCAACGCCACAATGACATTCAGGCGGCCACGAATCGGAAGGAAGGAACCATGAGCCCGACCATTCAGAGTCTGGTCGTCCCGGTGTCCGACTTGGACGCCGCGAAGGCGATCTACACCGCGCTGCTCGGCGCGCCGCACACCGACACCGCCTACTACGTGGGCTTCAACGTCAACGGCTTCGAGGTCGGCCTGAACCCGGGAGGCACCGTGCAGGACGGGCCGGTCACCTTCGCCGACGTGGACGATCTCGACGCCGTACGAGAGAGTTTGATCGCGGCCGGAGCGACCGATCGGGAGGAACCGCGCAAGGTCGCTCCCGAGGTCCGGGTCTGTGTGTTGAATGACGCCGACGGCAACGCGATCGGTCTCCGCGGCAAGTGATGCGACCGCCCCGAGCCGCCCGGTGCCCGGGCGCCCAGTAGCCCGGGCACCGGGGTCCGGAGATCGGTCGGTGACCGATCGTCACAACCACTTCTTGGCCCGGAAGATGGCCCACAGCGCCACACCGACGACCAGCATCAGCAGCAGTGCGAAGGGATAGCCCAGCGTCCAGTGCAACTCCGGCATCACGTCGAAGTTCATCCCATAGATCGCGCCGATCAGACTCGGGGTGAAGAGAATCGCCGCCCAGGAAGTGATCTTCTTCATCTGTTCGTTCTGGGACAGGCTGGCTGCGGTCATCGCCCGCATCTCCTCGTTCTGCTGCTGGGCGACCAGCGTCGCGCGAGCGCTCATCGCGTTCTGCAACAGGTTGCGAAAGCTGTCGGCGTTGTCGGCGATCCGGATCACGTGGTCCTGCACGTCGCGCAGGTTGCGTTGCAGTTCCTCGTCCACGTGATACTTGTCGAACCCGTTCTCCAGCCCGCGCAAGATCATCATCAGCGGCCGGGTGGCCCGCTGGAACTCCATCACCTCGCGAGAGAGTTCGTAGATCCGCCGAGTCACCGAATCGTCGCCGAGGAAGAGTTGGTCTTCGATCTCGTCGATGTCGTTCTGCAGACCGGCGACCACCGGCCCGTACTCGTCGACGACCTCGTCCAAGATCGCGTACAGCACCGCCTCGGGTCCCTGCCGCAGCAACTCCGGTGCGCGCTCCAGCCGGTGCCGGACGCTGCTGAGATCGGGCGACTCGGCATGACGGACGGTGACCACATAGTCCGGGCCGACGAAGACGTGCACCTCACCGAACTCGACCCGTTCCTCGGAGTCGATGTAGCGGGCCGGCCGCAGCACCACGAACAGGGTCTGGTCATAACGTTCCAGCTTGGGCCGCTGGTGGGCGGCAATGGCGTCCTCGACCACCAAGTGGTGAAGATCGAATTCCCGGGCCACCTGGCCGATCTCCTGATCGGTCGGCCGGTAGAGCCCGATCCAGGCCATCCCGCCTGTGCAGGAACGCAAGATCGAGAAGGTCTCCTCCAGCGTCTTCGGGCTCTGGGAACGAATGCCGTCGACGTAGACGGCGTTGTCGATCACGCCACCGTGCGGTCGCATCGGATGATCATCGTACGGTTCGGGGTCGATGTCGAGCGCCATCCGCCGGCGCGGGCGGATCGGACGAAGGTCGCGCAGGAAAGACATGGCGATGCTCCCATCGGACAACGGAGCGCGCCGCACGCGGCATGATCAGCCTCGGTCCGAAGATGATCACTGAAGTCTCGAAATCACACCAGGCGCGTGGGCACGTTCACCGAAACGGGTGAGTGGGGTCTTTGAGAATCGAGACTTTGACTTCGGCTCATGACCTCACCTCCTCGCGTCGGGCCCTCTCGAGCACAATCTGCACAGCCGTCACAGAGTAACGCGTGGTTGCGCAGCAGAAAAACCGCCGCGTTCTCGGCTGCCGCGGATCAAGGCTCAGGCTCAGCCGCGCGGCAGGCGACGGCTGACCAGCTGGAGATCATGTTCGTGATGCACGAGCTCGTGATCGGCGCGGGCGATCAGAATCTCGACCGTACGAGGTGAGCCGTCGCTGCCGATGCCCTCGCGCCCCAACTGGTCGGCCGACAACGAGTTGATCATGGTCGCCAGCTCGGCACAGGCCGCGGTCGCGTCGTCGCAGACTCGTCGCACGCTGCGTCTTCGGTACTCCCCCAGCTCGGCCTGCTCGTCCCAGTCGATCGGGCTGAGCTGAGGCCGATCCTCCTGCAGCACCTGGCCGATCCGATCCAGATACCACCGGACCGCTTCGGCGGTGTGGGCGCCGTACTCGATCAAGGACCAGACGTGCGGTTCGGTGCGATGGCGTACGGTCGCGGAATCGGCGGCTGCCAGAACCTCGGCCAGGGTGGCGGGAAACCGCTCGGCATCCTGGACGCACGCGGCAAGATCACCGGTGAAGTCGAACCCGCATGGCCCGCATCGACGACCGGTGATCGGTACGGTGTGCCGGACGCTTGTCATTGGAGCCCATCAAACACGATCGGCGCCGTTGCAGCCAGCGTTTGCCGAAGAGCCTTTCGCGTCCCGAGGAAGGAAGGACGAATCGATGGACTTCGAGTTCAGCGGGCCGATCTGGTACTGGCGTGGCCCGTCGCC
The DNA here is from genome assembly GCF_007362775.1 of Microlunatus elymi. Lineage (NCBI taxonomy): Bacteria > Bacillati > Actinomycetota > Actinomycetes > Propionibacteriales > Propionibacteriaceae > Microlunatus > Microlunatus elymi. The sequence goes on along the minus strand of NZ_CP041692.1, from coordinate 3,061,525 downwards.
CTTCTACTTCGTCAGCGTGCCGGACGAGGAGAGTCTGGACATCGCCGATCAGGCGTCCGCCCTGACCTACGGCTGGGGCGTCATCCCCGTACGAGCCACGATCGGCGCGACCGAGTTCGAGACCTCGTTGTTCCCCAAGGACGGTCTCTATGCGCTGCCGATCAAACTTGCGGTACGCAGAGCAGAGGGCCTCGGGGAAGGCGACGTCGTCTCCGTACGGATGTCGACCGTCGGGCCGAACTGAGCGCTCGGCATCGGGTGATCGGGGCGTCGACCTGCACTCAGCGATGCCAGGGCGGCGGTACGAAGCCGGGCGCGGGTGACGGCAGCAGGGCCGGGGCGAAGGCGGCGTGTGCCCAGCTCATCAGCTGCACCAGGGAGTGCTGGCGGAACGCGAAGCGCTGCTGGCTGACCGTACGGCTGGCGGCGTGCGAATGCAGCAGGGCGAGTTCGGTCGCGGCGAGTTGGTAGTCGACCATGGCCTTGCCGGCCGGTCTGCCCAGCCGAGCGCGTACCCAACGACGGGCCTGCGCGCGACCGCGCAGGCTGCTCAGCATCGTGACGTCGGCGGGCGTGACGATGCCGAAGTTGTCGTACATCGGCAGATACTGCTGGATCAGCCGGACTGTTCGTCGGCGGTCGCGAACCAGCAGGATGATCAATCCGATGATCGCCAGCAGACAGATCCCGTACGCGACCGCGAGGCCGATCAGGCCGAACTCGCTGGAGAAATTCCACATCGCATGCAGGCAGATGGCAACCAGCCAACCCGCGATCACCGCCAGCGCGCCGCGTCCGCCGCGATGATTGGCGGCATAGGCCACGCCGAGGCCGGTCATCGAGGTGAACAACGGATGCAGCAGCGGTGACAGCACGCCGCGCATGATCACCACCGCGATCAACGTAGCGGCCGAGTCGAGGCTCTCGCTGTAGTAGTTGATGTCCTCGACGACGGCGAATCCGATCCCGACCATGCCGGCGTAGATGATCCCGTCGGTCGGCCCGTCGATGTCGTCGCGGCGTCGCCACAGCAAAAGCAAGAGGACCGTGCCCTTGAGGGTTTCCTCGACGATCGGGCCGATCACCGAAGCGCCGATCACCATTCCTTCCTGCACCCCGATACGCGAACTCAGGAAGAGAATCCCGGTGCTGTTGATGATCAACGCGAACAGGGCCGAGACGCCCGCACCCCAGAGGAAGGCGAACAGCAGACGCAGCGGTGGCTCCGGCTCCAGCCGATCCAGGAACAGCAGCAGCACCACGACCGCGATCCCGGTCGGCAGCGCCAGAATCGATGCCAGGATGGTCGGACCGGGCCGGCCGAGCAGCAGGTAGATGATCAGCACGAACATCAGACACAGCCCGGTGATCACCAGGCCGATGATCAGTCCGGTCGACGGTCGGTTTCGGAGCCTGCCCTGGATGATCGATTTCGGTGTCAGGGGCGCCACATCGGCGAGCCTACTGGCTGCGCGACCTCGCGGCCATCAAGCCCGGAGGTCGTCGTCCTGCACGTGTGCCTTGATCATGTTGCCGGCCGAGCGCATCTGTTCCAGGACCTGATCGCGGCGGTCGTCGCCGCGCGGCCAGTTGGCCAGGACCGCATAGGCGATCCGACGCTCCGGCGACATCACGACGCCGATGTCGGCACGTCCGCGACTGATCGTGCCGGTCTTGTTCCACAACCAGATGCCGCGGTCGAATTCGTCATGGGCCAACGGATCCAGGCCGAACGCGGAGGCAACCATGGACAGATCCATGCCGGCTCCGAGCCAACGTTTGAACGTGTCGCAGGATGCGGCCGACAGGGTCTCGTTGCGCGCCAAGGCGGCGACGAACGTCGTCAGCTCGGCGGCGGTCCCGTGGGAGAGGCGGCTCGGTGCGCCCGGTGGCCGGGGCCAGCGGACGACGTCGTCCAGCCCCGAGTGCCGATAGCCCAGGGCCGCGGTGTGCTCGTGGACGACATCCAGCCCGATCACCCGGCAGAGGGTGTTGGTCGCGGCGTTGTCGCTGACCGCGCCGATCAGCGCGGCAACGTCGTACAGGCTCAACTCGTCGGCCTGCAGCCGGTACCACAGACCGGAGTCGTTCATCCACTCCGACGGACGCCGCCGGACCCGCTCCTCCAACGTCCGCTCACCCCGATCGACCTGGTCCAGAAGCGTGTGCAGCAAGAAGATCTTGCCGATGCTGGCGGTGTCCAGCTCCCGCTCCGGGCTGTGGCTGAACAGCGTCTGGTCACTCTCCAGATCCACCGCAAAAGCCGACCAGCTGATCCCTGTCGATTCGTCGAAGATCAGCTCGTGGTCGGATGGCGTCATGGTGCCTCGCTCTCTGTCGCCTCGGCCCAGCTCCGTCGCTGCTCCGCGGTCCCCTGTCGGGTGATCATCTCAGTCGGCAACTAGTGTCAGCGTTAGACTCCCGTGTTGAAACCATTCAACCGATGACATCGGAGTTGAGATGACTGCAGGTCCGACCGCAGCACCCGCCTCGCTCGCCGATCTGCGGGCGGGCTTCCTCACGCCGCCACCTGACAGCAGGCCGATGATGCGCTGGTGGTGGTTCGGGCCGGCCGTGCAGCGAGCCGAACTCGACCGTGAACTCCGGGTGATGGCCGCCGCCGGTCTCGGCGGCGTCGAGGTGTCCTTCGTCTATCCGCTGGTCGAACACAGTCCGGAGATGATGTCGGCCGAGGTGCTCGGGCATCTTCGCTACGCCGCCGAGCAGGCCCGCGATCTCGGTTTGCGTTTCGACCTGACGTTGGGCAGCGGCTGGTCCTTCGGCGGCCCGCACATCGACACCGAGCGGGCAGCCCACAAGCTGGATTGGGAACGCCGCGAACTCTCCACGGCTGGGTTGGACATTCCCGTCGCGTCGGCCTGGCCCGGTGAGCAGATCGTCGCCGGCTACGTGGGCCTGGGATTGGAACGTCCGGTCGACTACCAGCCTCTGGAGATCAGCGACGGCCTGCTGCACATCCCGGCGGGCAGCGGGCCGCGGCAGTTGCTGCTGGCGGTTTCCCGGCCGACCGGGCAGCTGGTCAAGCGAGCCGCCGCCGGCGCCGACGGTCCGGTCCTTGATCATTTCTCCGCGGCTGCGGCCCGGAGCCATATCGAGCACGTTGCCGAACCGCTGTTGCGGGCTGTCGGAGCGGAGCTGGTCGGTTCGGTGTTCTGCGACAGCCTCGAGGTGTATGCGGCCAACTGGACCCCTGAGTTGATCACCGAGTTCGCGGCGCGGCGCGGCTACCCGCTGCTCCCCCGGCTCCATCAGTTGATCATCGACGAGGAAGGCTCCGCTCGGCTACGGATCGACTACTTCCGTACCCTGACGGAGTTGTACGAGGAGAACTTCGTCACGGTCTTCCGCGACTGGGCCGCAGGTCACGGCGTGCCGTTCCGGATCCAGGGCTACGGCACCCCGCCGGCCAAGATCAGCAGCTACCGCTTCGCCGACCTGTACGAGGGTGAGGGCTGGGGCTGGAAGAAGATCACCCAAGGACGGTGGGCAACCTCGGCCGGCCACCTCTACGGGTTGGCGGTGGTGTCGTCGGAGACCTGGACCTGGGTGCATTCGCCGTCCTTCCGGGCGACCGCGCTCGATCTGAAAGGCGAGGCGCACGAGCATCTGCTGTCCGGCATTAACCAGTTCATCGGGCACGGCTGGCCGTACTCGCCCTCGGGATCCGATCGCGATCCGGACGGGTTGGGCTGGTATTTCTACGCCGCCGGCGCGCTCGACGATCGCAATCCGTGGTGGCCGGCGATGCCGGAACTGGCCCGGTATCTGCAACGGCTGTGCTGGTTGATGCGCCAGGGCCGGCCGATCGCGGACGTGTTGATCTTCGTGCCGTGTGACGACCTGTACCCGGGACTGGGCCGTGAGGTCGGCGGCAACCTCGATCTGTGGCACCACGCGGCGGCCCACATAGACCGTCGGATCCCGGCCACCATCCGGGAAAACGGCTGGGACTATGACCTGGTCGACGACGAAACGCTGACCGCCGTCGATCCCGCCGACCGACCGGTGTTGATCTTGCCTGCGGTGACGAATCTGCGCCCGGAAACCCAAGCCTGGTTGGAGAAATACGAACTCGCCGGCGGTGTGATCTTCAGCATCGACGGCAGCCCTGTCCAGGGAGCACGCACGGTGTCGGCCGAGGACCTGGCCGCTGCGCTGGACGAGGTGGTCGCGCCCGACCTGCGGCTCGCCGATGCCGACGGCGAGGTCGGCACCGTGCACCGACGGGTCGGTGACCAGGACGTCTACCTGGTGATCAACACCGGCCCGTATCGCCGGCGCCTGTCGGCATCCCCGCGGGTGACCCGCTCGGCCTTCGAACTGTGGGATCCGGACGCCGCGACGGTCCGCGACTCCGGCTCCTCCTTCGGCGGCACGGTCGGCCTGGAGCTGGAGCCCTACCAGGCCACAGTCCTGGTCCTGCACGATGACTCCACGGCAGCCCCGAGCTCTGAGTCTGTCGAAGGGCCGATCACGCAACCCCAGGGCCCTCAGCCTGTCGAAGGGTCGGAACTCAACCACAACTGGACGGTGCAGTTCGGCGCCGAATCCCCTACCCCGATCGACCTGCCGCATCGCTGGGAGGACGATCCGGCCCGCACCGCCTTCTCCGGCACGGCCACCTACCGAACCACCGTTGATCTTGATCGGGACTGGCTCGCCGAGGGATCGAGGATGATCTTGGACTTCGGACCGGTAAGCCCGACCGATGCCGGATCCTCTGCCCAGGACGGCATCCGGGGCAACTCCTACCGGGTCGCCGCCGCGACGCCGGTCGGCGAGATCGTGCAGGTGACCGTCAACGATCAGCACTGCGGGACGCTGTGGGCACCGCCCTACCGGATCGAGATCGGTGATCAACTTCGTACCGGCAGCAACAGCATCACCTTGCAGGTCAGCAACACCGCGGCCAACGCCGTCGCAGTCGACACCGCGATCGGCCGAGCCGTCAGCGCCGGACAGCACAACTACGGCCGGCGGTTCGCGATGCAGGACCTGGCCAAGGCGGCCGACGGGCTGAGTTCCGGCTTGTTGACGGTTCCGGTCTTGCGCCGACTGCGGTGAGGGTTCTTGTCACCCAATCGGGTTGCGGTCTCGGCCGGCGGCGCCTAACGTACGAGGCATGTCAGGTCAGCTCAGCACGACGACGCCGGTTCGCTCCGGTGTCGTGTCCTGCTGCCTGTCCTGATCTGCAGCCACCAAGCCCCGGAGTCCACACTCCGGGGCTTTTGCTGTCTCCGGGTGGACTTCGGCTACCGAGGAGATTGATCATGAACGCAGAAGAGTTGTCACCGTCCGATCACCGGGTGATCGGTCGACAGATGGAGATTTTCGCCACCGATCCGCAGATCGGCTCCGGGCTGCCGTTGTGGCGACCGGCCGGAGCGGTGATCCGGCACGAACTCGAACAGTTCGCCCGTGAACTGGCCGTCCGGACCGGATGTCAGGAGGTTTACTCGCCGGTGCTGGCCAAGCGGGAGCTCTACGAACGATCCGGTCATTGGGCGAAGTTCAGCGAGGACATGTTTCCGCCGTTGGATGTCGGTGGTGACCAGGCCGATGGTGATCAACTCGTACTGCGACCGGCCAACTGCCCGCACCATGCGCTGATCTACGCGGCGGAGCAACACAGCTACCGCGATCTACCGGTGCGCTACAACGAGCTGGCGCCGATGTTCCGGGCGGAGCGTTCCGGTGTGCTGTCCGGGCTCAGCCGGGTCCGGCAGATCAATCTTGACGACACCCACGTGTTCTGCCGATCCGATCAGGTCGCCGACGAGGTCTCCCTTGCCCTGAACGGAATTCTGCACGCTTTCGACGTCCTCGGGATCAAGATCAACTACCTGCGGCTGTCTCGCCGCGACGCCGGTGACGGGTATCTGGGCAGTGATCAACAGTGGCGGCACGCGGAAGATCAACTGCGAGCCGCGCTGGCGGCCGGCGCGGTCGAGCAGTCCGAGTTGGAGATCCACGAAGCTGTCGGCGAAGCGGCCTTCTACGGCCCGAAGATCGACGTCCAGGTCAGCGACACCCGCGGGCACGAGGAGAGCCTGGCCACCGTCCAGCTCGACTTCAACCAGCCCGAACGTTTCGGCCTGGCCTACGTCGCCGCGGACCGGACCCGTCAGCCGGTGATCATGATCCATCGTGGTGTGCTGGGTGCGATGGAACGGATGGTCGCCTTCCTGCTCGAGTTGCACGACGGGCGGTTGCCGCTGTGGCTCGCACCGGTGCAGATCGTCCTGCTACCGGTCCATCTCGGCAGTGATGACCAAGTACGCGGGGTCGCCGAACGCCTTCGTCGGCGCGGGATCCGGGTGAGAATCGACGTCGACGGCAGCCTCGGCCGGCGGATTCGGGCCAGCCGAGTCCGCCGGGACGCCTTGATCGGCGTGATCGGCCAGACCGAGATCGATCAAGATCAACTCGCGATCGACGATCCGCGCTCCGGTCGTCGAGTGCGGATGGGGGTCGACGCGGTGGCCGAGCTGGTCGCGGCGTCGATCTCCTCCCGGGCCCACGAGGTGGCGTGGCCGGAACGGTTCGACGGTCAGGACTTGGCGCCGACCGGGTAGACGGTGAGCTGACGGATCTGCTTGCTCTGACAGGCCTCGACCTGGAACGGGACGTAGGCCGCCTTGTACGAGGCCGGCGGGTAGATCCGGAAACCGTCTGCGGTCGTCGGCACGCACTCGGCGGCGTCCCAGTCACCGGCGTCGGCGATCTGGAGCAGCTCGGACTTCTCGTCGCCGGCCGCGAGCTTCATCGCGGTCGGCTGGGTCGACCGGTCTCGTTTGGCCGGTCGGCCCAACTGGGTGCCGTTCTGGAACCCGACGAAGGACACCCCGGCGTAGCCGTACATCCAGCACGGGTTGCTTGAGGTGTTGGTGTAGGTGATCAGGACGTACTGACTGCCGGCGGCGCCGCCGCCCTTGGGCGAGCGGATGCCGACCGTCAGGTCGTCCAGGCCGCAGGTGCTTCCGGCGGCCGCGGTCGGCGACGACGAGGCGCCGCTGGTCGAGCCGTCGGTGCCGGAGGTGGCATCGCCTGAGCCGCCGTTGCCGCCGGAGTTGCCGTTCGATCCGTTGTCGTCGTTCGAACCGTTGTCGTCGGAGCCGCCCGACCCCTTCCCCCCGGCCCCCGACCCGCCGTTGTCGGGTGGTGTCGAGGAGTCGGACGGCGCGGTCGGGTGCTGATCGGATTTCCCGGAGCCGGGGCTGTCCGATCCGTTCGGCCCGGCGGACGTGGCCGAACCGGACGGCGAACCGGTGACCGCCGAGGAGGTCGGCGTGTTGGAGGGGCCGGCCACCTGGAGACCGTTGCCGCAGCCGGCCAGGCCGAGCGCCAGCACGGCGGCGCCCAGCAACGGCAGCGCCCGGCGACTCGACCGCAGCAGCGCTGAGCCGAGCAGCGGGCGGAGCCGGGGTCGGCGGGGGTACCCACCTCGTAACCGGGAACCGATCATGGCTCGGACGGTACGCGGTCCCTCCTGCGGGCGTATCTCGCGAAGATCACATCCAGGTCTCATTCGCCGATTCCCGCCGCCGACGGGTCAGGCTGCAGTGCACGGCCCGGCGGGGCGCCCGGCAGGTCGATGGTCACTCGAGCGCCGCCCTCGGGCGCGTTGTCGAAATGGAGTCGGCCGCCGAGCACAGCGGTCTGGCCGAGGGCGATGATGAGCCCGAGCCCGTGCCCACCGGTCCCGCGCTGCTGGCCCCTGCTGGCCGACGACCGCTGGAAGCGTTGCGGACCGGTGGCCAGGAACTCCGGGCTGAAGCCGCGGCCCTGATCGGTCACCACGATCCGGTCGCCGGTGGCTTCGATGCGTACCGGCGGTTGCCCGTGCTGCAGGGCGTTGCGGATCAGGTTGCTCAGCACCCGCTCCAACCGGCGCGGGTCGGTCAGCACGGCCACCGCGCTGTCGTCGCTGCAGACCACCACTGCGTCGGCGGTGAACTCGCCCTTGGCGACACCGCGTTGCACCGCTCGGTGCACGATCTGCGGGATCTGCGCGTACGCGAGTTGCGCGGTCTCCACGCCGCTGTCCAGCCGGGCGACCTCCAGCAGTTCCTCGACCAGTTCGGTCAGCGCGTCCACCCGGTTGCGAACCATCTGAGCCGGTCGGGAGTCGTCCAGCAGGGTGGCGGCGGTGACCAGCCCGGTCAGCGGAGTCCGCAGATCGTGCGCGACGTCGGCGGTGAAGCGTTGTTCGGCGCGCAACCGAGCGGCCAGCCGCGCGGCCATCGCATCCACAGCGTCGGCCAGGTCACCGACCTCGTCCTCCCCCGCGCCGACCGCCGCGCGCAGGGTGCGTTCGGCGGTCTCGGGCTGTCCGGCCACCCGCGGACTGCCGGCGGTCGCGGCGATGTCGCGGGCGGTCCTGGCCGCCAGCCGCAGTCGCCGGGACAGACTGTTGGCCGTCAGCGCGCCGCCGATGGTGGCGGCCACGGCGGTACCGATGCCGGCGAACAGCAAGGCCCGATCGACCGCGGCCACCGAGGCGTCGACGGCTTGGAAGGTGGTGTGGATGCTGATCAGATCGTCGCCCACCCTGCCTGCGGCCCAGAGATCCCTGGTGCCGCGGCCGCTGACGTTGGTGCCGTGCGAGCCGTCGGTGGTCAGCGCATTGCGCAGGCCGGCAGGGACCTGCGGGTCGTTCAGCTGGGAGTCGAAGGCCCGCAGCCCGGTCGACCGGTAGATCCCCATCGCCGCGACCAGGTTGGCGTCGGCGGCGTCCCGCTGCTGGTTGATCCGGTTCTGCACCACCAGGAAGTGCACGGTCAGCGTCAGGATGGCCACGGCCGCGACCACGATGCAGGCGATGGTCGCGGCGATCCGTACCCGAAGTCCGGGGTGCGGCATCTTGATCATCGTCGCAACTTGTACCCGAACCCGCGTACGGTCTCGATCCGGTCGTTACCGATCTTGGCCCGCAACCGCTGTACGTGCACGTTCACCAGATGATCATCTTCTTCCCACTCCGGGTAGTCCCAGACCCGTTGCAGCAGGGTCGACCGGGACAGCACCACGCCCGGGCTGCCGGCCAGCTCCAGCAGCAGCCGCATCTCGGTCGGGGTGAGATTGATCAAGGTGTCGCCGCGACGAAGTTCGAGTGCCTGCCGATCAAGATCAAGTTCGCCGATCCGTACGTGATCACCGCCCGCCTCGCCGGCGCTCCGGTCGGCAGGGACGGTGGCGGGCCGGGTCCGCCGGGCGACGCTCCGCAGTCGGGCCAGCAGTACCTGGATGTCGAAGGGCTTGGTGACGTAGTCGTCGGCGCCGGCCTCCAGACCGGAGACGATGTCGATCGACTCGGTACGAGCGGAGATCAACACCACCGGAGTGTTCCCGGCCTCGCGAATCCGCCGACACAGGGTGATGCCGTCGAGGCCGGGCAGCATCACGTCGCAGAGCACGATGTCGAAACCGCCGGCCGAATCGCGATCGGAGAAGGTGCGCCAGGCGTCCAGGCCGTCCTGCTCCCAGGTCACCTCATAGTCGTACCGCTCCAGGTTCAGCTGGGTCGCCTCACCGATCACTGCGTCGTCCTCGACCAGCAGAAGGCTGCCAGTTTTCTCCATCGTCGTCGTCCTCCCACGGCTGTGCTTTCGTGATCAACGCTTTCACACCGGTGCTGCTTGCGAGGCAGGCGCGCCCTCATTGCGTACTGGCGAACTCAAGCAAGCCGACGGGCCAAGATGATGTTGTCCATCAGCGTTCCGGTCTCACCGTTGGGCCCGGTCGCTTGGCGTTCCTTGGCTTCCAGCCGCTCGATCCGCCAGTGCTGATCAACCAGTTCGAGCTGATCGAAGGTCTGCTGCGGGGTCGGGAAATCTACCGGATGGTCGTGATCGTGGGGCATCCACGGCGGCGCGGCGCCGTGTTCGACGATCAACAGCCGACCGCTGACGGCGACCGCGCGGGCGGCCTGTTGGAGTACCTCCGCCCGCGGGAATTCCAACGGGGTCTGCAGGAACTGGGCCGAGACGAGATCGAACACACCCGACGGGAAGTCGGTCGCCAGATCGTGTCGGGCGAAGGTGATACGACCGTCCACACCGCGCTCTGTCGCTGCTTGCTCGGCGCGTTGCAGTGCCGTAGCGGAGATGTCGACCGCGGTCACCCGCCAGCCCATCCCGGCCAGCCAGACCGCATCGCCACCCTCGCCGCAGCCGAGATCCAGTGCCGTACCGACGTCGAGATCGGCGACGATCTCGGACAGCACGGGATTGACCTTGCCGCTCCAGATCCGATCCCGTTCGGAGTAGCGGTCCTCCCAGAACTGCCGGGCGTCGCGCTCCTCCGCCTCATGCTGATGAGTCATCGTCGGGCTTCCTCTCTGCCGTTCGCGGCCGGTTGGGGTACCGCCAACTGACCATTCTGGCCGGTCGGTCGCGGGTGCTCTCGGCCGGTCCGGGGCCGAGGCACGGACGCGACGACGAGAGTGGGTGATCTGCGCACCGATGTCGGTGCGTATCTCACCCGATCGCCGCGTTGTCGCGCCGATCTTGTACGCGATCTGCCGAGTCTCGAGCTGCTGGTTTCCGCCGCCGACGATTCCCTGCATCCGTGGCTCCGCGAGCAGGTGCCTGCCGCCGAGCGCCGGGACGCGCTGGCCGACGAGCTGGACTTCTGGTTGACCACGGCGGTCCAGGACCTCGACTGGGCCGGCGGATTCGCCCGGTCCGCGCCCCAGATCGGGCAGCCGGCGACCGCGTACCCGAATCGCTGGCTGCCGCTGGCCACCGGCGCCCGGGTGCTCGCGGGCCCGCGGTACCGAGGATCGCCAGGATCTGATCCGGCTCAGCGGGCAGGGTCTGTGGTTCGACGTACTCGTCGACGTTCAGTGAGCCGGTGCGTTCGCCGCGGAAGTGGACTGCGTGCACGGATTGCGCGGCCCGGTCGTCCAGGAACTCGTTCTTGATCAACGATTCCGCGGCCACGGCTACGGGCGGCAGCTCAGCCTGCTGCTGGCTCGTGCACTGCCGTTGGACGATGATCAACTTCTGATCGGGACCATCCACTCCGACAACGTGACAGCGCTTCAGTCCGCGCTCGGCGCCGGCCGCGTCGATGTCGGCGGAGAGATCCTGATTCCGCTCTGAATCCTGCGGATGGCGGGTCCGCCGAACGTCGCTGGACTGCGGTCAGCGGAAGTCGCGGGACAGGTGCTTGCGCGGGATGACCTGAGCGGCCTTGGGGATCACTTCGACCAGGCGTTCCAGGCGGTCCGCGGACAGGTTGGTGACGCCGTCGGAATGTTCGATGGTGCCGCGGATGATCATGCCCTGGGTGTTGCGGGCGATCCGGCGATATCGCTTCCACAACGCCTCGGTGCAGATGATGTTGAGCATGCCGGTCTCGTCCTCCAGATTGAGGAAGGTGACTCCGCCGGCTGTGCCCGGCCGTTGCCGATGGGTCACCAGGCCGGCGACCTTGACCCGACGATCGTCATGCCGCGCGCCGAGGTCCTTGATCGCGATCACGCCGAGGGAATCCAACTCCCGGCGCAGATGCCCGATCGGATGATCATCGGGAGAGATCTTGGTCGCCCACAGATCGGCCAGGGTCAACTCGGCCACGCTCATCCCCGGCAGTTCGGGCGGCGGGCTGTCGATCGCCGTGCCCTCCAGTTGATCAAGACCGTCGGCGTAGCCGGCATCCCACAGAGCCTGCCGGCGGCTCAATCCGAATCCGTCGAACGCACCGGCGGTGGCCAGCGCTTCGGCTTGCTTGACACTCAGCCCGCAGCGCCGGATCACGTCATTGATGTTGGTGAACGGTCGGACTCCGCGCTCCTGGACGATCTTGGTCGCAGCCGGTTCGCCCAGACCTTGCACCGTGGTGAGTCCGAGTCGTACGGCGAGAGCACCATCGCGGCGATGAGCCGGGCTCGGATCATCCGCATACGGATCGAAGTCGCCGATCGGTGGTTGCTGATGATCAAGACAACTGTCCATTCCGGTCGGGCGAACTGGATGTGAAGATCTCTGAGCTGGTCGACGGGGGGCGAATCCCGGTCCTTCGACAGGCTCAGGACCCTTGGGGTGCTGTTCTGGCCCTTCGACAAGCTCAGGACCCTTGTGAATAAGGGGTTCGAGACCGGTTTCGACCTGGGAGGCGAAGATGTCGGGGCGGCGGACCTCGACGCCGTGGCGGCGGGCGTCGGCGACCAGGGACTGCGGCGAGTAGAAACCCATCGGCTGAGCCCGCAGCAGGCCGGCCAGATAGGCGCCGGGATAGTGCAGCTTGAGCCAGCCGGTGGCGTACACGATCAGGGCGAAGCTGAGCGCATGACTCTCGGCGAAGCCGAAGTTGGCGAACGCCTCGATCCGGTCGTAGATGCTCTGGGCAAGATCACCGCTGATGCCGTTGGCAGCCATCCCGTCGAAGAGCTTCTGCCGCAGCCGTTCGATCTTCTCCACGCCCCGTTTGGATCCCATCGCCCGGCGCAACAGATCGGCATCGTCACCGGTGCAGCCGCCGACGGTCATCGCGATCTGCATCAACTGCTCCTGGAACAGCGGGATGCCCTTGGTCCGCTTCAGTACCGGCTCCAGCAGCGGGTGCGGATAGCTCACCGGCTCCGCTCCGGTGGCCCGTCTGATGTACGGGTGCACCGCGCCACCCTGGATCGGGCCGGGCCGGATCAGCGCCACCTCGATCACCAGGTCGTAGAACCGGCGCGGACGCAACCGAGGCAGGGTCCCCACCTGAGCCCGACTCTCCACCTGGAACAGCCCGACCGAATCCGCCCGGCAGAGCGTGTCGTAGACCGCCGGTTCCTCCTTGGGCAGGGTGGCGAACTCCCAGTGCTCGCCCAGCTGTTCGTCGATCATCGCCAGCGTGTGACTGATCGCATTCAGGATGCCGAGCCCGAGGAAATCGAACTTGACCAGCCCCATCCAGGCGCAACTGTCCTTGTCCCATTGCAGAATCGTCCGATTCTCCATCCTGGCGTGCTCGATCGGCACCACCTCGCCGACCGGCTCCTCGGTCAACACCATGCCGCCGGAATGAATACCCAGATGCCTCGGCGCGCCGATCAACTGATTGGCCAGATCGACCACCTGCTGGGGAATTTCATGATCATCATCGTCGGTGACGGTGCTCCAGCTGTCGATCTGCTTGGACCAGGCGTCCTGCTGGCCCGGCGAGTAGCCGAGCGCCTTGGCCATGTCTCGGACCGCCGACTTCGGCCGATAACTGATCACGTCAGCCACCTGGGCGGCGTTGCGTCGCCCGTAGCGACGATAGACCTCCTGGATCACCTCCTCGCGCCGGTCGGAGTCGAAGTCCACGTCGATGTCCGGCTCCTCCTCCCGGGTGGTGGCCAGGAACCGTTCGAACGGAAGGTCGTAGAGGATCGGGTCGACCGCGGTGATCTTGAGCGTGTAGCAGACCACCGAGTTGGCCGCCGATCCCCTGCCCTGGCAGAGAATCCCGCGTTCCCTGGCGAAGGCGACCATGTCGTGCACGATCAGGAAGTAGCCCTCGAACCCCTTCTCCTCGATCACCGCCAGCTCCTTCTCCAACCGGGCCTGAGCTTCGGCCCGATTCCCCGGATAGAGCTCGTCGGCGCCGCGTCGGGTGAGCTCGCGCAGCCAGCTGGTCGGATTGTGGCCCGGTGGCACGTCCAGCTTGGGCAGCTTGGGTTTGGCCGCCTGCAGGTCGAAGGCGAGCCGCCTGCCCAGCTCGGCTGCCCTTCGTACGGCGCCGGGATAGCGGGCGAACCGCTGCTCCATCTCCGCCCCCGAACGCAGCTGAGCCGTCGGCGGCGGCAGCCAGCCGTCCATCTCGGCCAAACTACGCCGCGCCCGGACCGCGGCCATCGCACTGGCCAGCCGATACCGTTTCGGGCTGGCGAAATGCACGTTGCTGCTGGCGATCGTCGGCAGCCCGTGATCGACAGCGAGTGCGGCCAGCTGGTCGTTGATCATGGAATCGTCCGGCAGGCCATGATCAACAAGCTCAACCACCACATGATCAAGTCCGAACATCGCCGTCAGCTTGTCCAGCTCGGTCGCGGCGGCCTCCCGGCCTACCCGCAGCGCCTGCCGAACCGAACCCTTGCGGCAGCCGGTCAAGATCATCCAGTGACCACCCTGACGTCCGCCGTGCGCGGCCGCCAGCTCCTCCAGATCGTAGACCGGCTTGCCCTTCTCGCCGCCGCGCAGCTGTGCCTCGGTGATCACTCCGGCCAGCCGGCGGTAGCCCTCCACCCCGTCGGCCAACACCAGCAGATGGCTGCCTTCGGGATCGGGCACGCCGGTCTGGGCCGCGGTCAGCTCCAGCGACAGCTCGGCGCCGTACACGGTGGCCAGCTCGTACTCCCGGGCCGCTTCGGCGAACCGGGCCGCGCCGTAGAAACCGTCGTGGTCGGTCAGCGCCAGTGTGTCGATGCCGAGCCGAACCGCTTCCTCGATCAGGTCCTCCGGATCACTGGCGCCGTCCAGGAAGCTGAAGTTGGAGTGCGCGTGCAGCTCCGCGTACGGCACGGTCGGGCCGTCGGGTCGGCGAACGCTCTCCTTGGCCAGATACTCCTCGCGGTGATGCCAGCCGGGCCCGTTGTCGCCGTGCGGATTGTCCCAGGGCTTGGGTGGCGGCTTGCGGCCGGAGAGCTTGCGCTCCAGCTCCGACCAGGAGATCGGTGGATTGTTGTACGCCATCAGCGGGTCCTGAGCCGGTCGAAGGACTGGAACCGAGGCTCAGTCATAGCGGGCCTCCGTCCACCACCGGCCGTCGCAGGCCATCAGCAACCAGGCACTGCCGTCGGGGGTGACGAGTTGGAACCGCGCGCGCAGGGACGCCTGCGGATCGGTCCACCAGCGTTCGTCGATCAGCCACGGGCCGACCCAGGCCTCGACCGGCGTGAACCGATGCTCCTGCGTCGGTCGGAATCGACCCGGTTCGCCGGTGAGTATGCCGCGATCGGTGATCAGCACCGGGCGGCCGTCCCGGTCCTGCACTTCGGCCGGCACCGGCTGCGGAAAGACCCGGCTGGGTGCCGGCGGCGGGAGCTGCCCGGGCCAGGGCCGATCGGTCGGCCGGACGCTGATCGGTTGCTCACCCCACGGCGTGAGCAGCTGGCGATCGGTCGGTTCGCGGCCACCCTGCAGACCGGCGGTGAGCACGCCGTCGAAGCCGATCATCGATTGCACTCGGGCGATCCCGTGCTGGATCCGCTCCCCCGGCGCACTGCCCCACAGCCCGTCACCCTGGGTGCCCAGGAACTCCAGTTGATCGGGCAGCAGCCGCACCAGATTGACGGGGTCGGGCGGCGGATCGGACTGCAACTGCCAGCGCAACCGGTCGATGATGTCGACCGCGTCGAACCAGCGCGGATGCGCCCAGCGGCGATCGTGTCGCCAGCCGCCTTCGGTGCCGATCTCGATCCGGATCGCCGTACACACCTGCCCATGCCGGGACAACTCACTCACGAACGCTTCAGCGGTCTGCCGGCTGCTGAAGGCGATCGGTTCGATGGTCTCCAGACCAGGGGCGAAGTCGAGCTGCTGCTCCAACTCCGGCGGCAGCGGTCGGCCGCTGGCCGTGCGTTCCCACCGGCCCGCGGCCAATCGATGCGCCTGTGCGCCGGACAACCCGAACCGAGTCAGCACGTCCCGGGCCGACAATCGGGCGAAGTCGCCGAGGGTGTTGATCCCCATCCGCAGCAGCAGGCCGACCAGCTGATCATCGGCCAGCACCCCGATCGGCAACTCGGCCAGGAAGGCCGGCGAAGCATCCGGTTCGATGACCCGATGATCTTGAACTGCTGCTAACCGGGCGGCTTGTTCGGCGGTGAAGAGGTCGTCGGCGATGCCGATCCGAACATCCCAGATCCCTGCTGAGACAAGGGTTTCGGACAACAATGCCGCAGCCTTGGTCTCGCCGCCGTAGTAGCGACCGGGCACGGTCAGAGCACACAGTCCGGGGCGGATCACCTCCACGCCGGGACTGAATCCCTCGATCACTCGCAGCACCGATTCGAAGGACCTGGTGTCAAGATCCCGATTGTGGTCGATGATGATCAACTCCGGGCACCGGGCGGCCGCGTCGCGCTTACGCATGCCACGTCGTACGCCCTCGGCGCGGGCCGGTGCGGAGCACGCGAACACCTCACCCTTGTTGATCACTGCGATCGCCAGATGGGGCGGCAGATTCTCCTGCTCCATGGCCGCGATCACCGGCCAGTCCGGGCACCACACCGCCATAACTCGGTTGGTGGATCCGCGTTTGCTGCGGTCGAGGTTGTCGCTGCGATCGGTTCCTTGGCTGAGTCTCGGTCCTTCGACAG
The DNA here is from genome assembly GCF_007362775.1 of Microlunatus elymi. Lineage (NCBI taxonomy): Bacteria > Bacillati > Actinomycetota > Actinomycetes > Propionibacteriales > Propionibacteriaceae > Microlunatus > Microlunatus elymi. The sequence goes on along the minus strand of NZ_CP041692.1, from coordinate 3,045,207 downwards.
GCTCAGGACCCTTGCGGAACGGCTCGAGATTCTTGGGGTCGCGTTGTGGTCCTTCGACAGGCTCAGGACCCTTGGGGTCGCGATTCGGCCGAGCGGTTCGCTCGGATGCTGCCGCGAGAAGGTACGGGCGTCGAGATCCGGGACGCCCGTGCGCAGACTCGCTACGACGATTCCGCACGCTCACAGCGGGCTGGAGTTGCGTGCCGGGAAGAGTCTGCTGTGTTCGATCCACCCCTCTATATTCGAACTTTTGTTCGATCCAGTCAAGGTGTCTGTGGTGCCGAATCCACTCCCCGAGAAGATGGCTGTGCGCACTCGGCGTGTCGGATCAGCTGCTCAGGGTCGTGACCTGGTCATCCGTTGACCGCCTCGTCAGATCGAACTCAACTTCGGTGGGGAAACGGACGCCGCGAGGTTGCCGAGGTCCGTTCGAACTCGACTCCGGTGGGGAAACGGACGCACCGAGGTTGCCAGGGTCCGTTCGGACTCGACTCCGGTGGGGAAACGGACGCTCCGAACCGTAGCCCCGGTTACCGAACGTCGATGACGGCACGACCGACCCGCCGCTCGAGGTCAGACGCACTCCGCCCATCCGCAACGGCGCTGCGGCGGACCGACGACGTGCGGAGCGAGCGCCGCACTTCGTCGGTCCCCTGGTCAGGAGCCCGCCGCAGATCGCCGAGCTGCGGATCCGGTGTTGGGGCCGGCGGCGGGAGCGCCGGCGTGCTGCTTCGGAGTCCGATGACGTCCCCAGACCCGCAGTGCCAGAATGCCGAGCACCGAGATGATGGCCAGCCCGATCACGTAGAAGATCGTGGACAGGTGCTTGATCTTGGTCACGGTCGGCTGCAGCAGCTGCCCGTAGGCCAGTTCGGTCCGTACCCCACCGGCCACGGCGATCGCGATCACCGCGGAGATGAAGCCCATCGAGTCCCACAGCGAATGCAGGATCGCCACCATCACGAACGCCAGCGGGATCGTCCAGGTGAACCGATATTTTCCGCGAGCCCCGGCGGCGGCGAAGATCGCGGCACCCAGGATCGCGGTCCAGAGCACGTGCCCGACCGGAGTCAGAACCGCCCGTACGGCCTCGGTCTCCAGCATTGAGACCACGTCCACGCCACGCCGGGTCAGGCCGGCGTTGAAGGCGTACCCGGCGGACTCGAAGGCAGCGAACCCGGCACCGACGGTCGCGCCGAGCAGTGCCCCCTGACGTCCGACCTTGGGGGCGACCCGCCAGCCGACCACGATGAAGACCAGGCCCTTGACGAATTCCTCGATCGCGCCGACCGCCAGGTACAGATGCCACGACGGCTTCAGATTCACCTCGAGGATGGAGGCGCCGAGCACACCGAACACACCGCCGACGAAGAACGCCATCATCAGCCAGAGGGTGTCCAGATTGCCTTCCACCCGCTCGGCGGCGAACAGCACCACCGAGAACGGCACCAGGAAGCTGCCGAGCAGAATCACCGTCGGCACCAGATTGGAGTTCTCGGTCGCCAACGTGACCGCGGCGGTGATCAACCACAGCGCTGCGCCGCCGATCAGCGTCTTCCACCACCAGCCTCGGCGCTGTGGCGCCACTGCTTCTGTAGCCATGGTTGATCACCCGCCGTTCACGTTGTTGATCTTGGTGTCAGTCGCGCGACATCGCAGCCAGCGCTTCCGTCTCCAGATCGAGGTAGCTCTCGTCACTGACGTCGACACCAACGCCGAGGATCTTGCCGCCGGTGAAGGTGAACGGAGCCTTGTACGTCCGGCTCACCGAGTCGGCGCTGTCGAAACCCACGCACAACCCGTCACCGCAGAGGGTGAACTTGCCGATCTGCGCCCGCATCGGACCCTCGGCGACAACTTGATCATCGACGTACAGCTTGGTGGTGCCGACGGACTCCTTGTGCGGACCGGCCTTCTCCCGGGTGAACTCCATCCCCAAGGCATGCGGGCCGGGCGTGAGCTTGTCGGAGACGAAGGTCTGCTCCGGCGGGATGCCCAGGAAGTTGTACACGTAATGCAACTTCCCGTCTTGGATGAACAGCGCATGACCGCCGAACCGAGAACCGTGGGCGAAGATCACGCCCTCGGCCCCCTCGCTGAGGTCGACATCGGCGATGATCTTGTACGACCGGCCGCGGACGTTGACCGCGACCCCCTCGGGCACCGCACCGCTGCCCGGATAGTAGATGTACCGGCCGCGGGGCGGCTCGGCCTGTGGGCGTTCGACGGTCAGCATCTCCATCACCGTGCGGTCGTCGAGCGGCAGGCCGTTCTTGTCGTTCGCCTCCTCGAACCAGGCGTCGATGAGCTCCTTGACCTTCTCCGGATGCTGATCGGCGACGTTCTTGGATTCCGAGCGGTCCTCGTCGACGTGGTACAACTCCCACTTGTCCTGGTCGAAATGGCCCTTGTTGTTCAGCGGTGCATGGGTGGCCGCCGCCTTCCAGCCGTCCTGCCAGATGCCGCGCGTCCCGCCGATCGTGTAGTACTGCCGCTTCTTCTGCGTCGGCGCATCGGCAGCGTCGAAGGTGTACTTCATCGAGACCCCGGGCAGCGGGATCTGCTCGACGCCCCGGTAGACCTCCGGCATCTCGAGTCCGGCCAGGTCGAGGATGGTCGGCACGATGTCGGTCACGTGGTGGTACTGGTGCCGGAGCTCGCCCTTGGCCTTGATCCCCTTTGGCCAGGAGATGATCATCGGGTCGCAGGTGCCACCGGCGTACTGCGCATACCGCTTGAACATCTGGAACGGGGTGCTGAACGCCGCCGCCCAACCGGTCGGGTAGTGGTTGTACGTGTCCGCGGTCCCGAGCTTGTCCAGCATGGTGAGGTTTTCGGCCAGGTCATCGGGGTAGTTGTTGAAGTACTTGTTCTCGTTCACCGAACCACTGGCGGTGCCCTCACCCGAGGCGCCGTTGTCGGCGCAGTAGAACACGATCGTGTTCTCCAACTGCCCGGTCTCCTCCAGGTAATCGATCACCCGGCCGACCTGGGCGTCGGTGTATTCACTGAAGCCGGCGAACACCTCCGCCATCCGACTGAACAGCTTCTTCTCGTCGTCGCTGCACTCGTCCCACGGCTTGACCCAGTCGATCGGGTTCTGCTGCTCCTCGGCGATCGGGTTGAACGGGGTGAGCTCGGTGCCCTCGGGCAGGACGCCCTTCTCGATCATCCGGTCCAGCACCCACTGCCGGTAGGCGTCGTAGCCGTCGTCGAACATGCCCTTGTACTTGTCGGCATATTCCTTCGGGCTGTGGTGCGGGGCGTGATTGGCGCCCGGGCAGAACCACATGTACCAAGGCTTCGACGGGTTGGATGCCTGCTGGTCGCGAAGCATCGTGATCGCCTGATCGGCCAGGTCCTTGGAGAGGTGGTAGCCCTCCTCCGGCGTGTACGGCTGCTCGATGAAGTGGTTGTCCTCGCACAGGTCCGGATACCAGTTGTTGGTTTCCCCGCCGAGGAAGCCGTAGAACCGATCGAAGCCCATTTGCAGCGGCCACCGCGACTTGTTGCCGCCCGCGGAGATATCCTCCTCCGGCACGTCGTGATCCTTGCCCAGCCAGTACGTGCTGTAGCCGTTGTCCTGCAGGATGTGTCCGATGCTTGCGCACTCGTCCGGAATCCGGCCGGCGTTGCCCGGGTATCCGTTGGTGGTTTCCATGATCGACGCGATCCGGTTCGTGGTGTGGTCACGGCCGGTGAGGAAGCACGATCGAGTGGGCGAGCACAGCGCGGTGGTGTGCCACTGGGTGTAGGTCAGGCCGTTGTCGGCCAGCCGCTGCGCGGTCGGCATGTTGACCCGGCCGCCGTACGGGGACCAGCACGCCATCCCGGTGTCGTCGTACAGCACCACCAGCACGTTGGGTGCGCCATCGGGTGCCTTCGGCAACTCGTACGGCGTCCAGTCCGGCACCGAATCGCGGACGTCCAGGTTGATGACGCCGTTGAATTCCTTGGTCACGATCTACCTCCAGATTGAGCAGACTCTCGGCAATACGAGTGAAACGGCACCGAGCCGAGCTGAAACAATCCAGTGCCGAATGAACCTCATGCTTTCGGGCGATGCGTGCTCGGGCGTCGCCCGTAACGGGTGAAAACAGCCCTTCCTACCCAGGTGGGAGCCGCCTGAGATTGCCGGATGCGCGGCCATGAGCGGCACTTGCTACCGGCTCACCCGGATTGGGGGATGTGGTCGATTCGCCCATATCGGGAGAGTTGCTTTCCTGCCCCCACGTGTCTTCGGAGGATTGATGGCGACAACGCCCAAGAGCGAACCGTCTCGGCTACCGTCCTGGCGACCCGGCCCGGCCCGGGACGCGATCATCGGCTATCTCAATCGCATCGACGACGTTCCCGTCCGGAATCGGGTCGCCTACATCGACAACGACGGCACGATGTGGTGCGAACGTCCGAGTTATGTCCAGTACGACTTCTTCATCGACGCGCTGCGGCAACGGTCGGCGGACGACTCCTCGCTGGCGGAGCAGCCGGAGTTCGCTGCTCTGCTCAGCAACGATGCAGCCAAGATCAGCGAGCTCGGGTTGGCCCGGATCGCGGTCGCGCTGACCCGATTGTTCGACGGGCAGACACCGGACGAGTTCGGTGCGGCCGTCGACAACTTCCTGGATCGCTACCGGCATCCGGCGCTGGATCGGCCGATCGGCGGTGTCGTTTATCAGCCGATGCTGGAGTTGATCGAGGAACTGAGGGCCCACGACTTCACCGTCGGCATCGTCTCCGGCGGCGGCACCGAGTTCGTCCGCCGGGTGGCGCCGCGGTTGTACGAGGTGCCACCGGAACTGGTCGTCGGCACCTTGATCGGTTACGACTTCGAGCGCGACGCTGACCAGCATCCGGTTCTTCGTCGTACGACGTCGGTGGTCGGGCAGGCCAACGAGGGTGAGGCCAAGGTGGCCAATATTCAGACCCAGCTGGGTCGCTCGCCGATTGTCGCGATCGGCAACTCTGCCGGCGATCGGGAAATGCTCGAGTGGGCGACGGCCGGCGAGCATCCGGGACTGGCGATCCTGATCGACCACGACGACGCCGAACGGGAGTACGCGTACGCCGGCGAGGCAGCGACTTTCGCCTCGGCGGAGCCGATCACCGAGGTGGCGTCTCGGCTCGGCTGGACGACTGTGAGCATGGCTCGGGACTGGGCGACGATCTTCGCCGAGCAGCGGACCTGAGGCTGGATAAGAATTCGCTGAGCTTGACTGAACACACCAACAACGCAAAGCTACAGAATTACCGCGGCAACGGGGTGCGGCGGTGAGGCATCGTACCGATGAACGGAGTGTGTATGGGCCGCCGCCGGCACCCACGAATCCTGCTGCCGATTGCCAGACTCGGGCGGCGCCTGCGTCGCGGAGTCCGCGGCGGTCGCCGGGTCGTTGCCGGCGCCCTCAGCTTCGCGCTGCTGATCAGCTTCCTGGTGGTCAAGCCTGCCTACGCCGAGGACCCGGCTGAGCTGACGATCAACAAGACGGCGTCGGCGACCGACGTCAACCCCGGCGACACCTTCACCTACACCATCGTCGTCACCTGTACGAACATCGGCTCCGGTGGCTGCACGAGCGCCACCGTCGACGACACCCTGCCCGACGGCATCTCCCTCAACCCTGATGCCTCGGCGATCTCGATCACCGGTGCCGACGGCAATGCGAGTGGAACCAGCGACGGCTTCCACATCGACTTCACCGACACCTTGTCCGATCCCCCGGGTGCCCAAGGGTTGGATGACGGCTCGACTGCAACCATCACCGTTCCGGTCAAGGTGGACGCGGACATCGACCCGACCCAGGACGGGCAGACACTGACCAACAAGGCGACCGCGGACGCCACCAACGCGGATCCGAAGTCCGATACGGCCGACGTAACGGTGCATGTGCCGATCAACCTGGCGGCCAGTACCGACAAGTCGTTCGATCCCGACAGCGGCATCGCCAACCCCGGCACCGAAACCACGATGTCGCTGTCCGGCGGCAACGACTCGAACGTGCCGGTGGACGAGATCACCATCACCGACCCGGTGAACCCGCCGAACGACGCGTTCACCTACCTGGCGGTTACCGGCGCACCCGATGTCACGCTGCCCGACGGTGCCGAGCAGGTCCAGGTGGACTGCTACACCGGCGGCGACTGGGTCAACGGCGACGCATCGGCGCCGCCGGCCCAACTCCCGACGGGCGTCGACCCGGCCGACTGCCAGGGCATCCGGATCCACTTCATCAGCACCGACGGCGCCAACATCGCGCCGGGCGCCTCCGGCAGCGTCGACGTGCCGATGGAACAACGCGACAACATCGCCGACGCCGGCACCGGACCGCTGAACAACGAGGTCTCCACCACCGTCACCCGCGACGGCGACAAGTCCGAACCGAAGACGGCCGACGCGAGCTACGACGTCCAGTCGTCCGACATCGACTTGGACGCGTCCAAGAGCTTCGATCCCGACACCATCGCGGCCGGCAGCGACAGCACCGTCACCATCGGCGCCACCAACACCAGCAACCGCACCCTGGACTCGCTGACCATCACCGAGCCGGTCGACGGCACCAACAACATCTTCACCACCGATCCCGTACTCACCTTCGACGGCTGGGGCGACGGAGTTCAGTGGCCGGCCGGAGCGACCAAGGCAACGGTCACCTACACCTACGCCGACGGCACCACCAGCACCGACAGCACGACGACGGCCAACACGTTGCCCGATCCGACGGCTGGCAAGACGGTGACCGGCTTCACCATCGAGTTCACCGGCGACATCGAGCCCGGTGCCGAGGCGTCCCTTCCGTTCACCGTGACGGCAGCTGACGACCAGACCCAGGACTCGGTCGACCACAAGAACACCATCGACGCCGACTCGACCGCGCCCGGCGGCTATCACGGCCACGCCACGGCCAACGACACCCTGACCACGCTCGTCAAGCGGATCAACATCCATGCCGACAAGAAGATCGTCCCGTCGTCGATCTTCTCCATCCCGGGCCAGACCGCGCTGGTCGAGTTGTCCGGCAAGGTCACCGACTTCCCCGACTCGACCACCGATGCCAACGACATCATCGTCCAGGACCCGGCGGACCTGTCCAACGACGCGTGGTACGACTCCTTCACACCGACCGGTGTGGTCGAGACGCCGATCCCGGCCAACGCGACCCTGACGGTTGAGTACTACAACGGCACCGAGTGGGTGCCCGTCCCGGGGATGGAAGACATCCCCGGTCCGGACACGTTCAGCGGTGACTTCCCGCCGGATGTGCAGGCCAATGCCCAAGGCATCCGCTTCGACTACCACTCCGATGACGGCTTCCCGCCGGGCACCGAGGTCAATCCCAACATCGGCTACAAGCTGAAGCCGAGCGCGGCCGGTGAGGACATCACCGTCGACGACTGCCAGCAGTCCCACGCGTTGTCGGCGCAGCCGGATGTTCCGGATGCGGACTCGAACGTGGCCTGCGACGACATCAAGCTGAACCCGGCCAACGGCGGCAATGCCGACTTCATCGCCAAGTCCTGGGACGACCCGAAGGCCGTCGGTGAGCGGACCCAGGAGGAGGCCGGTGCGACCATCAACTGGTCGACCAGCGGCGCCAGCAACATCCCGGAGATGCAGATCTCGGATGTTCCGAACCCGAGCGCGGCCAACCTGAGCAGCACCGTGTTCGACAGCTTCGACCTGTTGCGGATTGACCCGATCACCGCGGCCATGGATCCACACCTGACCTATGACCAGGTGACCGAGGTCGACCTGTACAGCCTTAGCCAGGACCAGTGGATCGAGGCACCGAACGACCCGTGCCCCGGTGCCTGCGACGGTACCTTCCCCGGCTACACCCTGGACACGGGTACCGGTGCCGGCAGCCAGGCCGACACCATCGCGTTCCGGTTGACCTACCAGGAGAGTCCGACCCGGTCCGAGCGAATCAACGGCAATCCGGAGGCGCCGCCGGTCGGCAGCGGTGTGGCGCGCTCCTCGGGCAACGACCGGGGGATCCATCCGGTCTTCCAGATCCGCGATGAGCTGCGGTCGAACCCGCAGGATCCGGTGTTGGCCGAGGACGTCTACAACGTGGCCGGTGAAACCGGCGAGGTGCGTAACACGGCCGGGTCCGACGTGATCATCAATGGTAAGGCGTACGCCCATGACGAGGCGTCCGACATCATCGCCATCACCCCGGTCAACGTCACGGCCAAAATCACCAAGGACTGGTCCGGTGGCCCGCTGGGTGTTCCCGCGCCGGGTACGGCGAATTTCCCGGATGAGTATCCGACCGGGCGGGTCAGCCTGTCGGCGGAGAACACCACCCCGCGCAAGGTGGACAGCCTGACCATCAACGAGCCGGTCTCGCCGACCGATCCGTTCGATGTGTTCAACCTGCAGGGCTTCCGTACGATCTCCGCACCGGGTGACATCGGCGCCACCGATGTCACGGTCACCCTCGAGCTGGCCGGCGGCGGCACCCGAACGATGACCAGGGATCAGGCGCTGAATGCGGCCGAGTCGGACCTGACCGACGTGGTCGGGTTCAGCATCAAGTACACCGGTCGGATCCTGTCCGAGGGCACCGCGAAGGTCGTCTTCGACACCCGGCTGCGTCCGACCCATCGGTCTGACGGGACCAACGTGACCGCGGCCGACGACAGCCCGGTCAACGACCTCGCCTCGGCCACGGCCAGCGACCTGGACAACTACCCCGGCGTCGAACCGCGGACCAACACCGACACTGACCCGGCCGAAATCACCCTGCGGCCGCAAGGCATCGGACTGGACGTCACCAAGGACATCACCCCGGCATCGCAGACCGAGCCCGATGACTCCCCCGTCACCGTCACCCTGACCGGGCAGCCATCCGGCCCGTCGCGGTCGTACAAGATGACGCTGACCGACGACGACACCACCTTCTTCAACGCGTACGACTTCATCGGCTTCGGCAACTTCAGCTTCACCTCGCCGATCAATCGGGTGCAGGTCGATGCGTACGTCGGCGGCACCTTCACCGCGGCGGGCCGCAACCTGGTCCGCACCGGTGGCCAGTGGGTGGAAGGCTCGCCGGGCACCGCCCTGACCCTGCCCGACGGTGTCACCGCCGACCAGGTACAGGGGCTGCGGTTCACCTTCACCCGGGCCGACGGGGCGATCTGGGAGAACCCGGCCACCCCGAAGCAGACCGTCCTACTGCAGATGCAACGCCGGACCGATCTGCGCAGCGGCAAGCCGGTGACGTCCGACCTGCAGGGCAACGACCCCATGCCCGGTGAGGACGATCCGGGTGTGTCCAGCGATGACCTGCACGGCCAGACCTGGGCCAAGGACACCGTCGGCGGCGAGCAGATCAGCGCCACCGACGACGCCACCGACACCATCCTCTACAAGCACTCGCTGAACGCCGTCACCGTGAACAAGACGCCGGAGGGCGCCCAGGCACCGGCGGAGGACATCCCGTACACGCTGACGTTCAAGAACACCGGTGACACGCCGATCACCAACCCGGTGATCACCGATCACATTCCGTCTGATGCGGATGGTCCGTTGCTGGTCAAGGACCCGGACCTCGCGGCGGGCGATTCCGGCTACACCTATGCCCTGGACGGCGCTGCGCCGACCCCGCCGAACGGCAGCCCGATGCCGACCGATTCGGCCGGCACCGCCGGTGACGTGAGTGTCGACGAGACGCCGACCCAGCTGAGGTTCACCTTCCCGAAGGGAACCGTGCTGGAGGTCGGTCAGACCTACACGATCACCACCGCGTTGCAGTTCCGCACCGGGCTGCCGGGCAACACCGACGTCACCAACACCACCGGCATCACCGGTGACCGGCCCTGGGACCAGTGTTCGCAGAAGCTGGACACCGACACCGGCGAGTGTCAGGCCAGTACGACCGTCTACCCGATCCGGGCCGGTGCGCTCAAGGGCGTGAAGATGGTGAAGGCCGACGACGACGAACTCGGTGTTAACAACACCCGTAATGATCCGAACGGCTGCCAGCCCAACGACGAGGGCTTCTACGTCGGCGGCTGTGTACCGGTGACCAAGCCCGGCGGGACCGACACCTGGCGGTTCGAGTTCACCAACACCGGCAACCTGCCGCAGGACAAGGTGTACGCGATCGACCGGCTGCCCACTCCGGGTGACACCGGCGCGATCACCTCGCTGGAACGCGGATCGCAGTGGACGCCGGAACCGGTCGACATCACGTTCGCCGGCACCAGCGAAGGCACCGTCAGCCAGTGGCGGGTCTACTTCGACACCGATCAGGACCTGTGTACCGACGATCTGGACAACCTGCAGGGCTGCCCCGGCGGCGCCTGGACCTTGATCGACACGATCGACAACCCACAACCGGGCGATGCCGTGCACGTGCCGCCCAACGCGACCGCGGTCAAGGTCGAGACGGACTTCGCCGCCGACGACATGTTCGATCCGACCGGCGTACTGAGCTTCGAGGCGCAGACTCGGGCACCGGCCCAGTCCGAGACCGCGGGTGAGGACACCATCGCCTGGAACACCGTCGCGGCCGCCGCCGAGACCGACGACGAGGGTACGAAGGGTCTGGCGCCGAAGTCCGAGGGCAACAAGGTCGGTGTCGCGCTGGCGACCGGGCCGCTGCAGATCGAGAAGGTGGTCACCGGTCCGGCCGCGAAGTACGCACCGGCGGAGTTCCACCTGAATCTGAAGTGCACGTCGGTGGGCGAAAATGTCGATCTTGGCGACAAGGCCGACGTCACCGTGACGCCGAACCAGCCGGTCGAGGTAGACGACCTGCCGTGGGGTTCGGACTGCACCGTGACCGAGGACCCCGATTCGGGCGCCTCCGGCTTCAGTGCCACCACCGTGACGGTGCAACGGGCGGATCAGACCGTACCGATCATCGTGGCGACCAACACGTATGAGAATGCGCAGTTGTCGCTGACCAAGGCGATCGGCGATCACGCTGTCGACCAGGACGGTAATGCGGTCAGCTACGGACCGTTCAGCTTCGACGTGGACTGCACGTTCCTCGGTGATCCGGTCTATGCGACCGGCTACAGCGCCGACAAGCCGATGACGGCCACCTTCAACGCCGGCGAGACGGTTACGTTCACCGGGCTGCCGGCCGGCTCGGAATGTACTGCGACCGAGACCGACAATGGCGGCGCTTCGAGCACCGAGTGGTCGCTGAACGGCAACGATTACACCGACGGCGACACCGCCAAGCTCACGCTGGATCCGAACGGTGACGGCGGCGCGGTGACCAACGAGGTCAGCTTCCGCAACGACTTCCCGGTCACCCAGTTGTTGATCAAGAAGGACGTCACCGGTCCGGGCGCGAGCCGTTACGGCGCTGGTCCGTTCACCGTGCATCTGCACTGCATCAACCCGAACAACGATGCCGTGGTCTACGACGACGACATCGTGCTCGGTGGTGACGAGCCGCTCAGCAAGACGGTCACCGATCTGTACGACGGTGCGAGCTGTCAGGTGACCGAGACCGCCAACGGTGGCGCCAACTCGACCACGATCGACCCGGACGGTCCGTTCACGGTCACCGGTGACGACGCGGACAACCCGGTCACCGTCACGGTGGACAACAGCTTCGAGGTGGCCCCGGTCGAGGTGACCAAGGAACTCGCCGGCTTCGGACGGATCCGAGTCCCGAGGGGCACCACCTACGAGGTCGAGTTGACCTGTACGCGTCAGGTCAACGGCGAGACGGTGCCGGTCGACATCCCGGGCGGCGCGACTCGTACGCTCACCTACCGCAGCCAGATGACCGTGCTGTACCGCGGGCTGCCGGTCGGTGCGACCTGCCAGCTGGCCGAGACCGACACCGGTGATGCGACGTTCAGCACCATCGACCCGAGCGGCTCGTTCACCGTCACCCCGCGCGACGAGAACAATCGACCGACCGCGGTGGTCAACGTCACCAACACCTACCAAGCGGGTGCGGTGCTGGTGCACAAGGACGTGACCGGAGGTGCGGCCGGCCAGGTCCCCGACGACACCGAGTTCACTGTGCAACTGACCTGTACGCAAGTGATCAACGGCGAGACGGTACCGGTCAACTTCCCGCTGCAGAACAACGGCGTGAAGACCATCACCAAGGCCCACCCGAATGCCCTTTTCATCGGCATTCCGCTGGGTGCCACCTGCTCGGTGGCCGAGACCGATTCCTCCGGGGCGACCACCTCGACGATCAGCCCGGCCGATGACTTCACGGTCACGTCCAACGCCGAGGCGTTCAGGGTCACCGCGACCAACGACTACCCCGTTGCTCCGGTCAACGTGATCAAGGAGATCACCGGCGGTGGTGCCTCGCAGGTGCCCGATGACACCGAGTTCAGCGTGCAGTTGACCTGCACCACCGACTTCGACGGTGACGGGACGCTTGAGCCCGTCGATCTGCCGGATGCCGGTGTGATCACGCTGACCAAGGCGAACGGTCTGAAGGGCAGCTGGCCGGCGGTACCTGTTGGTGCCGAGTGCCAGGCTGAGGAGCTGACCACCGGCAGCGCTACCACGAGCTCGATCTCGATCACGATGCCGGACGGCACCCAGACCGACGGGTCATTCATCGTGACACCCGAGTCGCAGCAGAACCCGATCACGGTCACTGCCACCAACGACTACCCCGTCGGCTCGGTGCACCTGATCAAGAAGCTGACCGGCGACGGCGCGGACCAGGTTTCCGACGACACCCAGTTCACCGTCCAGCTGACCTGCACCACCCGCTACGGCGGTGATCCGGTCCCGGTGCCGCTGCCCGACGACGGCGTCAAGACGCTGTCCAAGGCCAACGGCATGGAGGCCGACTACACCGACATTCCGTTGGGTGCCGAGTGTCAGGCCAAGGAGACGGCGAACGGCGGTGCGAACAGCACCACCATCGATCCGGCGGGCACCTTCGCCGTCGACTCGCAGACCGATCCGATCACGGTGACGGCGACCAACGACTACCAGGTCGGTCAGGTCTCGGTGATCAAGAAGATCGCCGGCGACGGGACCGATCGGGTCAAGCCGACCACCGAGTTCACCGTCCAGCTGACCTGCACCCAGCAGGTCAACGGCAAGACCGTCCCGGTCACCCTGCCCGACGACGGCGTACAGACCCTGTCCAAGAAGACGGGCCTGGAAGCCGACTACACCGACATCCCGGTCGGCGCGAAGTGTGCCGTCCAGGAGACCGACAACGGTGGCGCCGACGCGTCGACGGTCAGCCCGGAATCGGTGACGGTCGGCACCGACGACAGTGAACCGGCCTCGTTCGAGGTGACCAACACCTTCAACGCCGTACCGCCGTCGCCGAGCCCGTCGCAGTCGCCGACCAACGCGGCACCGCCGTCGACACCGCCGAGCTCGGGCCCGGCCCAGGGTGGTCTGCCGAACACCGGCGGCCCGTCGCTCGGACTGTTGGTCCTGGGCGGGATGCTGCTGGCAGCGGGCGTGTTCGTGGTGGCCCTGTCCCGCAGGCGCCGAGGGTGACGAACGGCCCCAACTTGTCAGCGTGAGGAAGCGCTCCGGCGTCACCTCGCGCTGACAAGTAGGCGGTTGGCGATAATCTGCAGCCTGACGTTGTACGACGGAGGGCTTCAATCAGGATGGCTGCGGGCGAGCTCGGCACTCGGTCAACGGTGGCGATGGCCCGGGTCCAGGTCCCGCGGCTGCCGGACTGGGCGATCCGTCGCGCACGATTGGGCCGCGACGAGCGCACCCGACGCCCGGTCACGCTCGTCTGCGCGGCCGCCGGGTCTGGGAAGACGCTGCTGGTCGCAGAGTGGGCCAGAACAGCACGACTGCAGGGTACGGGCGTTGCCTGGCTGGCCCTCGAACCCGCCGACGACAAGCCGTACGAGTTCTGGTCCGCGTTGCTGGAAGCGTTGCGCTTGGCCTGCGACGAGCCGGTGGCCGGCGCGCTCAGTTCCCTCAGCCCACCGCGAGAAGGCTTCGAGTCCGGGTTCGCGGCGACCATCCTGAACATCCTCCAGGACGCTGGTCGGCCGATCTGGCTGGTTCTCGATGATCTTCATGAGGTCGGCCATCCGGATGTGATGGCAGGCATCGACTACCTGCTGGCGCAGCTGCCCGGCAATGTCACGATGATCTTGGTCAGCAGGCGCGAGCCGGAGCTGGCGTTGCACAAACTACGGCTTGATGATCGCCTGCAAACCGTCGCCGGCAGCGATCTCGCCTTCACCGCCTCGGAGGCGGCCGACTTCTTCGCCGCTCTGGGACTGCAGCTCGGCGAAGATGATCTTGGACGGCTGGTCACGCGGACCGAAGGCTGGGTGGCCGGACTGCGGCTGGCCGCGCTGAGTCTCAGCAGGGCAGACGATCCCAGCGTGGTGGTGGCCGGTTTCGCAGGTGATCAGCGGGCCGTCGGCGACTACCTGTCGGAGGAGATCGTCGGCCAGCTGCCGCCGGACCTTGATCAATTTCTGCACGACACCTGCGCCCCCGAGCAACTCCCGATCAGCTTGGCCGCCGAATTGTCGGGCCGCCCCGACGCCGGCCGATTGCTGGACGACTTGTGCCGGTCCAATGCGCTGGTCGTGCAGTCCGGGGACTCGTCCGGCTATCGCTACCACAGCCTGCTGCGGGAGTCGTTGCTGGCGTCCCTGCACCGGCGAGATGTCGGCGCCCCGCCGCGCCAGCATGCGGCGACCGCCCGCTGGTACGACCGGCACGGCGAACCGGCGATCGCGCTCTCGCACGCCCTCGCGGCCGGCGACGACAAGTTGCTGACGGAACTGATCCGCCGGCACGGGCTGCGCCTGATCCTGTCCGGGCAGGCGGCTCATGTGCTCGGCACGGCAGATGCCGCCATCGCCGAACCGGTCGGCCTCGATGCTTCGACCGGTATCGCCAAGGAACCTGGCGTCGGCGTCACCGCCGCGTTGGCTGCCCTCGACGTCGGCGATCTCGCGCGAGCCGACTACTGGCTCGGCGCCCGGCGCCACCTGCACCGGCCGGCCGGCCTGGAACGACCCGACCCGAAATCGGGCCCCTTGATCGCGTCGGTCGAGATCCAGCGAGCCCTGCCCGGCGGCGATGTCGCCGAGGCGATCGAGCGGACCGGAATCCTCGGCGTCGAGCCGACCGGTGACGGTGATGTCGACCTGATGCTGTTGGCCTATCGGGCACCGGCCCGGCTGCGCATCGGGGACTACCCGGGTGCGGTGGACGATCTGCGCCGTGCGCTCGCGCTGGCCCGCGCCGGCCGGTACAACCAGTTCGAGTTGTGGACGCTGTCCCAGCTGTCCGGAGTGACCGGCGCGATGTGCGACCTGGTCCAGAGCCGGCGCTGGGCCGACGAGGCGATCAGTTTCGCCGCCCCGCGCGGTTGGTCGCAGTCGCCGCGGCTGGCCTACGCCTACCTGCTGGCGGCCTGGACCGCGTTCCAGACCGGCGATATCGCCGGGCAACACCGGCTGGCCGAGCTGGGCATGCAGTCGCTCGACGGGGTCAACAACGTAGAGATTGCGCTCGGCGTACGGAGTATGGGTGCGCTGGCCCGGTTCGAGGCATCGGCGGGCGACGACAAGCGGCGGGCAGCACGAGACTTCCACCGGATGTGGTCCGATCCCCAGGCCGCGGAGGCGTCCCCGGCGCTGACGGGCCACGCCGGCGCCCAGGAAGTGCGGATGGCATTGGCGGTCGGCGAGTCCGGCTGGGCCGCGGCCGCTGTGCAACGGACCAGGCGGCGGCTGCCGGGCAGCGTCGAGGCAGCGGTGATGAACGCCGAGGTGTTGCTGGCGCTGGGCCGGCCGGGTCAAGCGCTCGAGCTGCTCGCGCCCGCCGTCGACGGAAAACTGATCGCGCACCTGCCGGCGTCGTTGGTGGTCGCTCAGGTGATGACTGCCCACCTGGAACAAGATCGCGGGAACCCCACCCGCGCCCTGGCCGCTCTGCAACGCGCCGTCGAGGCGGCCGCGCCGCAGAATCTGCAGCGGCCGTTCATCGACGCCTGGCCGCGGATCAAGCCGCTGATCATCAACCACGCCGGCCAGTTCGGCACCGCGAACCAGTTCGTCACGGCGCTGCTGGAGCGGACCTGGCCCGACCAGGAGCCGATCGGCCCGCGGCTGCTCAGTCCCAAGCAGTTGGAACTGCTGCGCGATCTGCAGGCGGTGCTGCCGGTGCGTCAGCTGGCCGAGAGCCGCGGTGTCAGCGTGAACACCACCCGGACCCATCTGCGGGCGATCTACCGCAAACTCGGCGTCTCCAGCCGCAGCGAGGCGATCCAGGTCGCCCGCGCCCGGGGCCTGTTGTAGAGGGCGCCGGCGATCAGTGCCGACGGAGCAGGTGGACCTTGCCCCAGCGGACGGCGTCGTGGAACCATCCTGGTCCCCCGCCGTGCTCGGCCGACTCCTCTGCCGCCGGCTCGATGTTGCCGTTGATCCACTCCGCGGCATCGTGCTTGGCAGCCATCGTCGATTCGGTCAGTGTTGACGTCATCGCGTACACGTTGGCCGGGCCGAGGGTGCTGATCGCCCGGGTCGACACCAGCTGCCGGCGGACCGACTCCGAAGTCCCGCTGATCTTGAGCAGGCAGCCCGCGTCGGCGAGTCGGGTCGCGTACCGGGTGATCACGTTGATGAACGTGCTGCCGAGATCTTCCTTGCCCCGCAGGGTGATGATCACCACCGAGTTGTGCGACGCCGGATCGATCCCCGGCAACGCGTCCTCGAACGTCCCCGCCGAGGCGAAGAAGAGACTGCCGTACGGGCGCAGCACGACGACCTCGTCGACACCGAGGGTCGCCGGCGGTTCGGTCTCCTCGATGGCGCCGTCGTCGGTGATCGACCAACGGCGTACGGCAACCCGGTTCGACTGCTGTGCCACGTGCAGGATGATCGAGATCGCGATCCCGGCCAGCACCGCGTACTGCAGCGGAATCACCAGGGTCAGGATGAAGGTGGCCGCCATCACGCTGGCCTGGACGGCGCCGGTTCGCCAGACCATCAGCACCTGATGCGGTTTCAGCGTCTGCACCCCGACCACGATCAGCAATCCGGCCAGCGCCGGCATGGCCACGTAGCCGACCAGGCCGCTCAGGGTGACGATCACGATGATCATGGTGACGCCGGCGACCAGCTGGGCGATCCGGCTGCGGGCACCGGAGTTGGTGATGATCGCCGTCGCCGACATCGACCCGCCGACCGGCATCCCTTGCAGCAGACCGGTGGCGATGTTGGCGATCCCCTGCCCGCGGAAGTCGCCGGACGGATCGGGATAGCTCCCGTCCGGGTTCGGCACCGACCGGCTGATCGCCGCGCCCTGGACCAACCCGACGAAGGCGAGCGCGACAGCCGGCACGATCAACGCCGGCACCGCGCCGAGGTCCGGCAGCACCGGGGCCGGCAACCCGGCCGGCACGTCGGTGATGTCCTGCAGCTGATGCACCTTCATGCCGGGGACGGCAGCGACCGCGGAGCCGACGACGATGGCCAGCACCATGCCCAACGCGCCGATCCGGGTCCGGCCGGTGGCCACGATGATGATCATGGTCAGCACGCCGACGGCGACGTCGGGCCAGGACCAGCCGGGCAGGTGGATGACCGAATCCAGCGCCTTCAGCAACCGGTTGGCGCCGGAGCTGTCGTAGCCGGTCAGGTTGTCCAGCTGGCCGAGCACGATGTTCACCGCGACCGCGTTGACGAATCCGGTCAGCACGGCATTGGGCACCCAGCGGACGATCCAGCCGAGCCGGGCGATGCCCAGGCCGAGCATGATCAAACCGGTCAGCAGCGTGAGCGTGAACAGCGCCCGATGCGCGTCCTCGGAGTTGCCGTGCACCTGGGTGACGTCCGACACGACCACCGACATCGCGCCGGTGGCCTGGATCGTCATGAACGCCGAACTGGTTGCCAGTGCGCCGAAGATGGTGCCGAAGACGTAGCCGTACAGACCGAAGACCGGATTCACCCCGGCCAGCAACCCCTGGGCCAGGCCGTCCGGTACGCTCTCGATGCCCAGGACCAACCCCGCCGGCACGTCCTTCTTCCACGTACGCAGGGAAAACCACGACAGCCAGCCGCGGACCGGCCGCAGGTTGATCACGCTTGCGGCGGCAGGCTGACGGTCGGCTCGTGGTCGTCGTCGATGTCCACCGGAGTCGGTGCCGATGCCGCGACCGAACTCGGCGGACGTTCGACGAAGCTGAGGATGATCAACACCACGATCGCCACCACGCCGGTGATCACGATGGTGGATACCGCCAGCGGCCGATTCAGGATGATGATCGCGGCCACCGCGAGGGCGATCACGATCCTGATCAACAAGCGTTGGTTGTAGATCCACACACCCACCTTGCCGGTGCTGACACCACGCTGCTCGGCACTCCGCCGGACATGATCAACTCCACTGCCGTACGCGCCCCGGATCCGGGTCGAACTGCGGAAGGGACCGGCGAACCAGGCCACCAGTGCCACCGCGATGCCGAGCACCAGCCCGGCCACGGCAGTACTGCGCATCGCGGCCGTGGCGGTGTTGTACATCAGATCGGTCACGTTGGCCGGCGCCAACGAGGGCGGCACCGCGGTCTTCAGGATCGCCCGGCCGATCACGAAGCCGAGCAGCAGCACCGCCATCGCGATGGCGAAGCCGACGCCGGTTGCGGTCAGCGTCCGGACCCGTCGGCGAGCCACCACCACCCCGGCGACCAGGAACAGCAGGCACACCCACGGCAGCCAGGTGCCCAGCGCGATCACCGCCCGGTAGCCGGCCTGGACGTTGGAAATCTGATCGGCCTGAGCGATCGGAATCGTCTTGTTCACCGACGGAATCCTCGAGGCGATGCCGATGCCCTTGTCGATCAACGCCTGCTTGATCTTGTCGATGATGGGACCGAGTTGGATGCCGATGGTGCCGTTCTGCTGCGCCTTCAGGATCGCGTTCGGATCATCGCTCAGGGTGGCCATGATCTGGGTGTGACTGATCCGCAGGGCGTCCTCCCAGGCCGCCGCAAAGGCGTCCGAGCGGACGAACTGGGTCACGCCGCTCTGGATCAGGCTCTCCATCCCGCGCGCGGCCGCACCCTGCAGGGCATCCAGTGCGGTGTTGGCGCGCGGTCCGGTGCCGAGCTGCTTGATCCCGTCGATCAGGTCCTTGGTCAGTTGGTCGATGTCGACGTTGTTGTTGATCGCCACCATCGACTGGTCGATGACGTAGTCCTGCACGGCCCGGTTCTGCGCCAGCGGTGCGTACGTGGCCACGAACTGGTCGGTGTCGACCAGGGTCGCCTTGGCCCAGACGGTGACCACCGACAACGGCGCCAGAATGCACCCGATCACGATCAGACACACCGACAACACCGTCCAGCCCCGACCGCGCCGCGGCCCGGGACGGACCGCCGACGGCTGCGGCGGCACGGGCGGCGCACCCTGATCCCGCAGCTGTCGGTTCTCGGCCTCGAGCTGGGCAATCCTCGATCTCAGTTCGTCGGTGGTCGGCGACTCAGGCACCATCGGATCACGCGCCCAGGATCTTGGCCTTCTGCGCGGCGAATTCCGCGTCAGTCAGGATCCCCTGTTCCTTCAGCGCCGCCAGCCGCTCCAGCTGGGTGACCGTGTCGTCCACCGAGACCGACTGCTGGGCGGCGGGTGCCACCGGTGCCGCCTGCACCGCAGCCTGCTGCTGCGCGGCCTGAGCCGCGGCCATCATCTGAGCCTGCTGCTGCTGCTGCTCGTAGGCCTGCATCTCCTGCTGCTCGGCCGCCCGCTGCTGCTGGTGCCGTGCCATCCCGCCGGAGACCGCACTGGCTGTGCCGGCGACGACCGCCGTACGAGCAGCAAGGCCGACCAGTCCGGGTCGTCCGAATCGACGTGCAAGCATGATCAGTTCCCTTCCTCGGCGGTGTCCAGCGCGGCGTACGCCGCCTCGATGCTGTCGTCGGCAATGCGCTCGTGAGCGACGATCACGCCGCCAGCCTCGAAGATCGCGCTGCGCAGCCGAACCGCCCACATGTTCTCCCAGGCGACGACGACTGCCGACGAACCCGGCTCCAGGCCGTCGCCGACCTCGTTGGCGTCGGCTTCGCTGAGCAACCCTTGGTGATCACCGGGTACGGGCAGGACGGCGAAGATGTCGCCTTCGTCGTCAACATCGATGATGGTGACCTCGCCGTCCGTGCTCTTCTGCACGATCAGCGCATCCAGCAGGCGTACAGCACCCGACGCGATGGCGTCGGCGACCGCGGCAGTCACTTTCTCGCTGAGTTCTGCCTCGGGAAACACCACGACCGCCACGTCCACAGGTCCGATCGGTGCCGCTACTGCACTCATCTGGCTCCCTTCACTGTCTGTCAGAGTCCGAGCCTTTCAGCCATCCGAGAGCGATGTCCTCACCCTGTTCGGGTGATGCCGCATGCCTGCTCGAATCCGGATTCAGCGACTGAAACCGGACACCCGGACGACCGTCCCACGACGGTCCTGGCTCGCACAGTATCGTCAACGGCTGCCGGGTCACCCGACTCGGGTGACTCGTTGAGTTGCTGGCGCTGAAAGCCTACGAGGGCGCTGATCCGTCGTACGTCCTGAATCGTCGTGGGCCTTGATCGTCGTACAGGAAGGCAGTCCACATGTCCGAAGTCGTCTCGCCGCGCCCGGCCCGGTCGATGCCACGCGGGCTGCTGGTGCTCCTCGGACTCGCCGCCGCGGTGGTCATCGTGGCCGGCATGAAGGGCGCCGCCGACATCCTCAGCGTGGTGTTCCTGACCCTGGTTCTGACCATCGCGGTGCACCCGCTGCAACGGGTGCTGGCCCGACACATCCCGCCGTGGCTGGCGACCCTGATCTGCCTGATCGTCGTCTATCTCGGCATCCTCGGCCTGGCGTCCCTGATGTTCGTCTCGGCGGCCCAGTTCGCCGGCCTGCTGCCACAGTACGAAGATCAGTTCGACAACCTGGTCGGACAACTCAGCGATCAACTGGCCGCGCTGGGAATCAAGGAAGATCAACTCCACGCGGTGACCGCGCAGTTGGATCTGTCCAAGCTGACCAAGATCCTCACCTCGGCGCTGTCCGGTGTGCTGGGAGTGGTGTCCAACCTGGTCTTCATCATCACGCTGCTGCTGTTCATGACCGTGGACGGTTCGTCGTTCCCCCGGCACATGGTGCGCGCGGCCGGTACCCGGCCGACGATCATCAACGCGCTGCTGAACTTTGCCCGCGCCTCCAACCGTTATCTGCTGGTGTCCACGATCTTCGGCGCGATCGTCGCGGTGATCGACACCATTGCCCTGCTGGTGATGGACATCCCGGCTCCGCTGTTGTGGGGCCTGCTGGCCTTTCTCACCAACTACATCCCGAACGTCGGCTTCGTGATCGGGTTGGTCCCGCCGGCGATCCTGGGCCTGCTGGCCGGCGGACCCGGTCTGATGCTCGCCGTGGTCATCGTCTACTGCGTGATCAACGTGATCATTCAGTCGGTGATCCAACCGAAGGTGGTCGGGGACGCGGTCGGCCTGTCCACCACGCTGACCTTCCTGTCCTTGATCTTCTGGGCCTGGGTGCTCGGTCCGATCGGCGCCATCCTGGCCATTCCGCTCAGCCTGCTGGTCCGGGCGATCCTGGTCGACGCCGACCCGGACGCGAAGTGGATGGTGCCGCTGGTGGCCAACTCCGAGGGAAAGAAGGCGAAGTCGGCCAGTGGCCGGGCCGATGCCGGTACGGAGACCGAGACGACGGAGGCTGAAGACGGCCGCGGGGCGGTCGACGGCTAGTCGTCGTCGGGGATGGTGACCACCTCGAGCACCGAGATGCCCAGCGAGTTCAACAGCGACAGCAGTCCCTGCAGCTCCTGTTGGTCGGCAACATCGCCGGTCAGCGTCGTCGATGCGCGTTGATGCCTGGCGGTCAGGTACGGGTACGCGCCGGCCAGTTCGTCGGTCAGCTCTGCGTCGACGCGGATCAGCATCTTCGACATGACCTACACCTGCCTCACTTTCGGGGCCGACTCTGCGTCGTCGGCCCGCCGTACCGCTTCCATTCCGGTCTGGCCATCACAGCCCCGCTACGCCCTTGCCGATGATGGTGACTCCGATCACCAACAGCAGCACCGACATCACCGCGGCGTTGTGAGCGCCCAGCCAGCCGCGCAACTCGTCCAGTTTCGGCTGGACCGCCTTCTGCGCGGCCAGAAACGCGATCACCGGGATCGCCACCGTGCAACTGCCGATCAGCACGAAGATCACGATCACGACGGCAGCCTGGCCGGCATCCAGACCGACCGATCCGATTGCGACCCCGCCGGCCAGACACAGGGTCAGGTTCTTCGGGTTGATCCCGGACAGCAACGCGCCCAGGCCGAACGCCTTGGCCGGCGTCACCTTGTCGATGGCAGCCATCCACTTCGGCAACTGCGGTGTCTGACCGGGTTTCGGCCGGCCGCGCCACTGCCGAAACGCCAGGAACAACGCGAGCACACCAAGAACGATCTTGATGATCGACGCCACCGGAGACGGCCCGGACGAATCGGAACCGCTGGCCGGGCCGATCACCAACGTGACCACGGTCAGCACCACGGCGATGCCGAGCACCCAGCCGAGCAGGAAGGTGACCGATGCTCCCCGGCCGCGCGGAGACATCAGCATCAAGATCACCGCCATGATCGGCATCGGTGAGATCGCCACACCCAGTGCGATCGGCAGGATGTCCCCGATGGCCTGACCCATTCGTTCCTCCCAGGACTCGACTCGCGCAAGATCAACCTCGGCCGGATCTCAACACCGGCTCAGAATCACGCTACGGTTCGGCGTACCTCGCCGCCCTCACCGGAATCGGGCGAAGCGGCGCGGCGCCACGGCACGAATGCTGGCGCTGCGCGGTGTGCATCACTGCTGTCCGTCACGTCGAAAGAGTTCAGATGTCGGGAATCGTGTTGCTGGTCATCGGTCTGGCGCTGTGCTTCTTCGGCGTCGTCTCGATCCGGCTGGGAATCGCACTGGCCGGCTTCGGTGCCGCCTGGCTGCTCGCCGACGCGCTCGGTGCCAGCTCGACCTGGACCGTCGTCGTCGCCTGCGCCGGCGCCGCGGCGGCTCTGATCTGCACGATGCTGATGACCCACTTCCTGTTCTTCATCGGCGGCGTCTGCGCCGGCGCGATCATCGGTGCCAAGGCCTTCGTCCTGTTCAACGGCCCCGGCTCCGGCTGGCTGCTGGCGGTGATCGTGGTGCCGATCGCCGGGCTGATCGGCGGCTTCCTCGCCAACCACTGGCGGCGCCGTTTCCTGCGCTGGGCCACCGCCTTCGCCGGCGCCGCGTTGGTGCTGTCCGGTCTGGGCCGGATCGGGCCCGACTTCTTCCGCAACCTGTGGCGGCCGGAGTCCGCCCTCGGCGCGATCATCCTGGCCGTCGGCTGGATCGTGCTGACGGTGATCGGCCACGGCGTGCAGTACCAGACCTCGCGCCGCAAGAACCAGAAGGCCGCCGTCAAGGAGTGACAGCAGTGACCGAGCTGATCACGGCATCCCCCGATTTGTGCCAGCCCGCCGGGAGTCCATCATGTTAGCGTCGCCGCCGTGCTGAAACGCGTGCCGATCAACGGGTTGGAACCGAACACCATCGCCTCCGGCGCGATGGCCGGATTCGTCACCGGCGTGTTCTCGATCCCCGAGGGGATGGCGTACGCGCAGTTGGCCGGGGTGAACCCGCTGTACGGCCTGTACTCGGGCCTGGTCGCGACGCTGGTGGCTTCGCTGAGCACCGGCACGGTGCTGATGGTGTCCACGCTGACCAGCGCGATCGCGCTGTCGACCGGCAGCGTCCTGCAGGTGGCCGGCATCGACAAGGGCGACATGCCCGGCGCACTCTTCACGATCACGTTGCTGACCGGCGCGATCATGTTCGTCCTCGGGCTGTTGCGGCTGGGCAGCCTGGTCAGTTTCGTCTCCAACGCGGTGATGACCGGCTTCGTCGCCGGTGCCGCCGTGTTGATCATCATCGGCGAGATCGGCGACTTCTCCGGCTACGACCCGAAGGGCTCGAACAAGATCAGCGAGCTGGTGAACTGGTTCGCCCACATCGGCGACTGGGATCTCACCACCACCTTGATCGCGCTGATCACCATGGCGCTGATGCTGATCGGCAAACGCATCAAACCGGTCGCCAAACTCGCCCCGGTGATCGTGCTGGTGATCATGACGGTGGCTGTCGCAGTGTTGCAGCTGAAGTCGGTGGCCACGGTCGCCGACATCGCCAAGATCCCCAGCGGGCTGCCTCATCCCGACCTGCCCGCCTTCGGTGACGTGCCGGAGCTGGCGTTGGGTTCGCTATCGGTCGCGATCGTGGCGCTGGTCCAGGGCGCCGGGATCAGCTCCGCCTACCCCAACCCGGACGGATCCCGGGCCTCGGCCAATCGTGACTTCATCGGCCAGGGCCTCGGCAACATCGCGGGCTCGTTCTTCCAGTCGATGCCGACCGGCGGTTCGCTGTCGCGTACCGGTGTCTCGGTCGGCGGCGGCGCAAAGTCCCGCTGGGGCGGCATCTTCGCCACCCTCTGGCTGGGCGTGATGGTGCTGCTGTTCGGCAGCGTCGCCGAGAAGGTTCCGCTGTCGGTGATCGCCGCGCTGCTGTTCGTCATCGCCGGCGAGCTCATCGTCGGCCGGGCCGGCAATGCGCTGCTGGCCTTCCGCAGCAACTGGGGATCCACCGCGGCGATGGTGCTGACCTTCGCCGCCGCACTCTTCATCCCGCTGCAGTGGACGATCTTCCTCGGCGCCGGGCTGTCGCTGTTGATCTTCATCGCCTCCTCCTCGCGGGCGGGCTCGCTGAAGGAGCTCAGACGCAGTGATGACGGCTACTGGAGCGAACACGACTCCCCGGACAAGCTGACCTCGGGTCAGATCCTGATCATCGACCTGGCGCACTGGCGTTTCTTCGCCGAGGTGCCGCGGCTGACCCGCAGGCTGCCGCAGCCCGACGGAGCGACGGGCGCGGTGGTGATCCTGCGGATCCGCGACATCCCCACCATCGAGGACACCGGCCTGCGCGCCCTGGACGATTACCACCAGCAACTGGCCGACACCGGCAACACGTTGATCCTGACCGGCATCGCTTCGGGCGTCGTCGATGCGATCCGGCGGGTCGGACTGGAGCGGCGGATCGGCGCGGACAACCTGTTCCCGGCGGGCGCGGACGTCACCCGTGCACTCGACGACGCGTGGAAGCACGCCAGCGAGCTGACCGCGAAGTCCTGAATCGGCCGAGCCCGGCCCGACTGATCCCGAACCTGAGCCTGAGCCTGAGTGGCGGCGTCGGCCGAACGTCGGTTCACCGAGAACGGGTGACCCGCCTACGGCGGTTGGCTGGTCAGGATGGGACCTCCAGTCCGATGTTCGTTCGAATGAGGGAGAACCCATGGCACAAGCCACATTGACCGCGTGGAAGTTCGACACGCCGGAGGGCGCCGACCAGGCCGAGGAGACCCTGAAGCAGCTCGCGCGGGAGAACCTGATCACCCTGCACGACGCGGCGACCGTCTCCTGGGAGCCGGGCGCCAAGAAGCCGAAGACGCGGCAGCTCAACTCGACCAAGGGTGCCGGTGCACTGGGCGGCACCTTCTGGGGGCTGCTGTTCGGGTTGATCTTCTTTGTACCGCTGTTGGGTGCCGCGATCGGCGCCGCTACCGGTGCACTCAGCGGCGCCTTGACCGACGTCGGCATCGACGACGGCTTCATCAATCGCGTCCGTGATCAGATCACCCCCGGCACCTCCGCGCTGTTCGTGATGAGCTCGGATGCCGTGATGGACAAGGTGAAAGACGCTTTCGCCGGACATGCTCCGACCGACCTGATCTTCACCAACATGAGCGACGAGCAGGAAGCCGCGCTGCGGCAGGTCTTCCAGGACTGAGTTGCCCCTGAACGATGAGATCGCCGGTCGAGGAAACTCGGCCGGCGATCTTGTCATTTCGGCAACAATTGACTTGGTCTGAATCCGGTTGAGCCAACGCCGGGCCAAGATCAGAAGTCCGGGACAAGATCAGCTGTGCGGTAGCAGACACCGAAGCGGCCACGACCAGGAAGGGGTAATTCGCGATGTCACAGGTTTCGAGCACCGATGACGGGCAGCCACTCCGTCCGGAGTCTCGCCGGTATCGTCCGGGTCCGCGGGCAGCCGTCACCACTCTTGAAGGGCTGCTCGCGATCGCCATCACCTTGGCCGTCGTCGCCGGCGTCTTCGGCGGTGCCGCCTATGCGATCATGAAGCTGCTCGATCACTTCCTGAAGTAAGGCCGTTCCGGCCCGATCCTGGTACCTCTTCGGCGGTCTCACCCGAGACGGGTGAGGTTGGCGAGCCGGTCGATGCTGTGTGCTGAGGTGTGGCCAATCCTGACACCGGTTCCGTGTCCCGGTCCGTGGCGCCGATGTCCTGGCTTCTGCCCTCGGTACGGGGCTACCAGAGGCGCTGGCTCCGCGGCGACGTGATCGGCGGCCTGGCGGCCGGAACGGTCGTCATCCCGCAAGCCATGGCGTACTCCACGATCGCCGGGCTGCCGGTGCAGATCGGTCTGTACACCTGCATGGCGCCGATGATCATCTACGCCCTGCTCGGTGGCGCCCGGGCGCTCAGCGTCTCCACCACCTCGACCATCGCGGTGCTGGTCGCCAGCACCATCGCCGGATTGCCGGACGCGGCCCATCGTTCGGCCGAGGACCTGCAGCGGGCGGCGTTCACGCTGACCTTCATGGTGGGCATCTGCCTGCTGTTGATGCGGCTGCTGCGGCTCGGTTCGCTGATCGAGATGATCTCCCCGGCCACCCTGACCGGCATCCGAGTCGGTGTCGGGCTCACGGTGGCCGCCAGTCAGTTGCCGGCGCTGCTCGGCATCGCCTCGCCGCCGAGCGACAGCGGCTTCTTCGGCAAGGTCGCCCACGCGATCGATCACCTGCCCCAGGCCGACCTGACCACGGTGCTGGTCGCCGCGGCGGCCATCGCCGTACTGCTCCTGCTGCGTCGGCTGGCACCGACGGTGCCCGGTCCGCTGGTTGTTGTGGCGGCCGGCATCCTGTTGGTGGCCACCACCTCGATCGCCGACCGCAGCGACGGACACGGCCTGATCCTGATCGACCACGTACCGACAGGCCTGCCGACGCCGTCGATCCCGGTGCCCGGAGACGTCGTCAGTCTGATGCCGGGCGCGATGGCCATTGCGGTGATGGCCTTCATGGAGACCGTTCTGGTCGCGCGCACGAATCGGCGCCGCGACGAGCCGCAGATCAACGTCGGCCAGGAGTTGACGGCCACCGGGGTGGCCTCGCTGGGCGGCGGGCTGACGCAGTCGTTGCCACCGGCCGGGGGCTTCTCCCAGTCGGCGGTCAATCTCCGGGCGGGCGCGCGCACCCAGCTGGCCCAATTGATCACCGCTGCGCTGGCGATCTTGGTCGCGTTGTTCCTGGCGCCGCTGCTGGACGATCTGCCCAAGGCGATCCTGGCCGCGATGGTGATCGTGGCGGTGATCGGGCTGCTCAGTCCGGCCGACTTCTTCCGGTACGCCCGCATCGACAAGGCAGAGTTGTGGGTGGCGATCGTGGT
This sequence comes from Microlunatus elymi, assembly GCF_007362775.1. Lineage (NCBI taxonomy): Bacteria > Bacillati > Actinomycetota > Actinomycetes > Propionibacteriales > Propionibacteriaceae > Microlunatus > Microlunatus elymi. The sequence goes on along the minus strand of NZ_CP041692.1, from coordinate 3,017,695 downwards.
CGGCGCGATCGGGCTGACCGGCGGCATGCTGCTCGGGGTCGCGGTCGGTGTCATCCTCACCCTGGCACTGGTGGTGCGTCAGGTGAACCGCGCCCGAGTCCGGCCGCTCTATCCCGCCGCGAACGGGGGCTGGACGATCACCGAGCCGCCCGACCAGCCCGAGGATGATCATCAGAGGCGAGTGCCGCCGGAGGTCGTGCTGCTTCATCTCGACGGTGCGCTGTACGCCGGCAACACCCAGATCACCGCCGATGCGATCCTGCGGGCTGCTCGGACCTCGGACGACATCCGGTGGGTGGTGCTGGAGTGCGTGGCCGTCCATGCCGTCACGGTGCCGATGGTGGACATCCTCCGTGATGTCGCCGAGGATCTCGAACGGGACGGCAGCACGCTGATCCTGGCCGGCCTCGGGGCACAAGTCCGGGCGACGATGTCGCGGTCGCAGTGGTTCACCCAAACCGAACGCAGCGGCCTGGTCGTGCCCACTGTCGACGCCGCGATCCGGTTGGCCGCTGCGGGCGGTCCGGCCCAGCAACTGACCGACGCCGCGGCCGAGGACCAACAGCGCGACGCAGGATAAACATTGCAGCGCAAGGGCCGAAATACCCGTACACAAACAGAAATGTCGTGGGCACTTTCACCCAGTACGGACGATTCGAGTCTTGCCGTAGGCAGCGGGCTCCCAAGCCATTCCGGGCCGCCTGCTTTATAGTCTGAACCATGTCCCCGGCCATGCAGATCAGGCTGTCGACTCGCCTGGTGGCCAATTCTCTTGTCCCGTTACCGGCAGCACGATCTGATGCGGCGGCCCGATGAAACGGGGGAAATCCGAATGACTTTCGACCCGGACCCGCTCGGGGCGGACTCGGTACATTTCAGCCACAGTCTCCGACTGGAGCCGGGGACGCCGCCGCGCCTGCCGCGTGCCTATGTGCCCCGCGACTTCCTCTGGCAGCAACTCGACCGGGCAAGCGAGTCCGCGGTCACCGTGCTGGTCGCGCCGGGCGGATCCGGCAAGACCCTGGGCGTCGCCGGCTGGGTCCGGCGCCGGTTCGGAACGGTTGAGGATTCTGGTGTCGCGGAGGATTCGCGGGCTCCGTCACAGGTCATCTGGATCGACGGCGGGCTCAGCTGGGGTCCGCAGCGACTGGCAGCGGTGATCGATCGCGGATTGGCCGGTCTGCGGCAGACCGAGGGCGCCGACGAGATCTCGACGGTGGCGATGCGATCGGCGACCCGATCGGATCAACCACCGACCCTGGTGGTCATCGACGAGGCGCAGAAGCTTCCGTCGGCCGGTGTCCGGCTGATCGAGGATCGGCTCAATCGCGACCCAGGTTCCTTGCGCATCATGTTGCTCAGTCGGTGGGACCTGCTGCAGACCAGCCTGGTGCCGGAGTTGATGGGCGACCTGACGATCCTGCGCGGCGACGCGCTGCGGCTCAACGACGACGAGGCGACGTCCTTGATCAGCCAGCATGCCGGCACCTCCGACGCCGAGGTCGCCCGCGCGATCATCGGTCGCGCCGACGGCTGGTGTGCGGCGGTCGTACTCGCTGCCCGCGCAGTCCGGACCATGCCCGATCCGCTCGAGGCAGCTCACCAGTTCGCCCGCGGCGACGCCCGATTCGCCGATCGTGCGGCCAGCGAGGTGCTGTCCTCGCTGTCAACGCGTCAACGGCATCTGTTGCTCTGTGTTGCCGGTGAACGGCTGGTCAGCGGCGAGACGGCGTGCCACCTGTCGCGCGATCAGCGCGCCGGCGAACTGATGGCCGACCTGGCCGCCGACGGATTGTTGGTCACCCGGGTCAGCCGGCCGGCCGGCACGGCCGCGTCCTCGGACGACGCGCTGGACAACGCCTGGTATCGGATCCACCCGCTGCTGGCCGAGGTCGTACGCCGTCGGCTGGCCGTCGGCGGCGTCGACGTGGAACAGGCACGTGGCACGGTGGCCCGCGCGGTCTCTCTCGATCTGGCCCGGGACATCACCGACCGGGCCTTCGAGCGGCTGGTGCTGATCAATCGGATCGAGCAGGCGGCCGAACTGCTCGCGGCCGACGGCGTGAGCATGGTGGCCTGCGGACAGGGCCGGGCCATCGCACGGTTCGTCCGCCGCCATCCGGAGCTGGTGGACGTCGATCCGCGGACCTGGTTCCCGATCGCCTTGGAGCGCTGGGCGGCCGGCGACGTCGATGCCGCCAGGCACTGGCTGGACCGCATCATCGCCGAAGCGTCCGATCGGGCAGGCGTTGTGGAGACGGCCTCGGCACGGCTGATGCGCGCGCGGCTCGGGCTGGAATCGATGCAGCAGGCCGTCGCCGCCGGTCAGCAGCTGGTGTCCTGGATCGAACCCGGTGCCGAGCGCAACGACGTTGCCCGGACCGCGTCACTGGCCGTGCTACTGATCGAACTCGGGGCCACCCAGAACTGGCTCGGTGACCTGGACCGGGCGGAGCTCAATCTGACGGCGGCGATCGGGCTGTGCCGCACCAGCAGCCGGCTGTTCCCGCTGACGGCGGCGGCCAAGAGCATGCTGGCGCTCACCCACTACATGCTGGGTCGCGAACACACCTGCGGCGAACTGGCCGCCGAGATCAACGCGGATCATCCGTACCAACCGGACGAGGTCAGCTCCACCCGGGCGGCACTCGCGGTGCGACTGGCTCGGTCGGCCGACGTCGCCTGGTTGCGTGATCCGGTCGACGGCGAACCGCCGCTCGGACGGCAGCACCCGGCGGATCTGTGCGCCTTGTTCTGGGCCCGGATCTACGAGTCCAGGATTCGTGCCTCAGCGACCTCGCTGACGGCGGCCGAGGAGTTGCTCGCTCAACCGTTGCCACTGCCGGTAGCCGACGAACTGCCGCTGCATCTGCGCGCCGTGACCCTGATCGAGCGCGGCTGCCTGGCCTGTTTGGCCGGCGACGGCGATTGGCTCCGGCAGGGCGAGTCGAAGCTCCGCGGGCTGGGGTTGGACGGCGAGGCCGCACTGATGAGCGGCTTCCGCGCCGACCTGGCCGGCGATCGGCGGGCCGCGGTGGACGCCTTCGAAACCTGTGTCGACTCGGCGTCCGGGACCCGTAACACCCGGGCGATCGCGATGGTCTGTTCGGCCCAGCTGCTGGACGAACTGGGCGAATCGGAACGGGCGTTCGAGTGGCTGCGCCGAGCGGCGACCGAGACGGCCGTACGTCGCAACGCACTCCCCTTCATGGGCTGGTGTCGTCAGGGCACGCCGATGCAGGACCTGCTCGCAGCCTTGCGGCAGCGTACGTCGCTGCCGTGGGTCGACGAACTGGCCGACGCCCTCGCCGGACTACCCGATCTGACGGTGCGGACGGCATCGCGGACCGCGACCCCCCGGGAACGGGCGAGCGCCACCGAGGTACCGGTCCGGCCCACCCTCAGCGCCCGGGAACGGGACGTGCTGCGTGAGCTGGCCCGGGGTGCCACCTACGCCGACATCGGCGCCGAGCTGTTCGTCTCCGAGAACACGGTGAAGACCCACGTCTCCAACCTGTACGGCAAACTCGGTGCTTCCCGCCGCAGCGAGGCCCTGAGCATCGCGAGAGGCCTGCACCTGTTGTGACGCGCTCAGCGGATGCCGAAGATGCGGACGAACATCGGGGTGTCCAGCAGGGTGTGCGGAGCGATGGCGTGGTAGGCCCAGACATGGGTCCAGGCGTTGGCGGTACGGATGGTGATGTACGCCTTGAACATCCCCGGTCCGCCGTAGAACAAGATCGCGAACAGCAGTGACAGGACGGCGTCGGACGCCGTGGCGAAGTTCGTCCAACCGTCCATCACATGCAGTCCGGCGTAAGTCAGGCCGCCCAGTGCCACCGTCGCCGGCAGCGAACCGGTGAGCTTGAGGTAGCGCGGCAACAGGATCGCGTACACGAAGATCATCGTCGGGGCCACCGTGCCGGCGAAGCACAGGGCGAACGTGAGCGGAGCGCCGAGCAGGATCTGCCGCGGATCAAGATCAAGAACTGACTGTGATGCGGTCAACAACTGGACCGCCGACTCCAGCACCAAGATCACCACGATCAACCGCAGATCGGCCCGGCGATCGCTGGATCGCAAGCCGAGTTGAGTTGTGGAGTAACGCCGTCGAAAGATGATCAACGGGATCAGCGCATAGCAGATCAGGTTGTAGACCGACCAGCCGATCGCCTCGGCCGGCACCACCGGCTGCCCGGTCCTGATCACCATGCCGTCCAGATGGAAGCCGAAGGCATGCCACCCCAGCGAGCGGCCGACGACCAGGCCACCGAGCTGAGCGAGCACGCCATAACCCAGCAGGGCAAAGGTTTCGCGGGCAGCTCGAGATCTGTCCGGTGCTCTGCCGGCAAGATCGGGAACGGTTCGGTGCCGGGTCATCAGCCGCACGACCACCATCAGGCCGAAGACCTCCAGCAGCATCAGATTGGGCCGCAGCAAGGTCTGGGCGGTCGGTGGCTCGGCCAGCGAGGACGCCCGAAAGGGAAGGTGTCCGGAACCGAGCAGCAGCACGACGCCGTTCAGGCACAGCCAGCAGGCCGCGATGATCATGATGGTTCGTCGCCGGTGTTTTGTGGTTGTCCTGACCGGACCACCGGCCGAGGTGTCGAGCCGAGTCATGCCGATATCATACGACTGTATTAGTACGTGTGTATGAGTTTTTCGGTAGGATGATCGCCATGACCACGACGACCCACCGGTCCGTACTGGACGCGGTGATCAGGATCATCGCCGAACGGGGCCTGGACGGCGTCAGCATCCGCGAGGTCGCCGGGGCCGCCGGTGTGTCGATCGGCACCGTGCAGTACTACGGCCGCAGCAAGGACGATCTGCTCGTTGCTGCCTTCGAGGACGTCGTCGAGACCATCGGCACCCGCTGGTCCGCCGAGGCGGCGAAGGGGAAGGTAGCGGTCGCACTCCGGGACGCGATCATGGCGAACCTGCCGTTGGACGAGGAACGAGCCCGTGAAGGTCGCGTCTACATCGCATTCCTCGCCCGCGCGGCCGTCGATCCGCGACTGGCGGCTGTCCAGCAACGCTTCCTGGCAGCGCAGCGGACGGCGTGTGCACAGGGGTTCCGGATAGCCGTCGACCGCGGCCAGGCGCAGCCCGGGCTCGATCCGGTCCGCGCCGCAGCAACCACCGTCGCCCTGGTGGACGGCCTGCTGGTGCAGCTGCTCACCGACCCCAGCGGCCTGTCGCACGCACTGGTGCTCAAGATCATCAAGGATCACCTCGCGCGCTACCTGCTCCCCCGCTCCCACCGAAGATGATCGTGAATCTCACCGGGCCGAGCACGGCGCAAGGGGCGCTGTCGAGTACCGATTCCAGCAGCCGCACCAGGCTCTGAGCTTGTTGACGGGCCGGCAACTCGCTTGAATTGTCGCTGGGCGTGGCACGTGAAGGAGCGCGATGTGGTGGCAGCTGATCATCTCGGTGGCGGCCGGGCTGGCTGTCGTCTATCTGCTGCTGCTCGGCCTGCTCTGGTGGAGTGCGCGCCGGTCCGGCGATCGGGTACGCCTGCGCGAGGGCCTTCGGCTGTTGCCGGATCTGATCCGGCTGCTGCGCCGACTGGCCGCAGACCCGGACCTGCCGACCGGCGTCCGGGTGCGCCTGGTCCTGTTGCTGGCCTACCTGCTCTGCCCGATCGATCTGGTGCCCGACTTCGTCCCGGTGCTCGGCTATGCCGATGACGCAATCGTCGTCCTGATCGCACTGCGTTCGGTGACCCGCCGGGCCGGTCCCGACGCGCTGGACCGGCATTGGCCGGGCACTCCCGAGGGCCTCGCGGCGGTACGTCGCTTCGCCGGGCTGCCGGCCGGTTGACGGTGACGCCGTCCGATCACCCGGCTCGTACGGCATAGAGGCCGGGCGTCTGCTCGGGCTGCTCGACCACGCGTACCTGATGATCATCACCCGGCAGCATCAGGTCGGCCTGGCGGACCTGGCCGGTGGACAGCTCGGCCACCACCCGAACGCGGTGCCCGGTCAGCCGGCCGTGCCCGCGGCCGATCCCGGTCCACTGCGAGCCACGAATGCTCAACCGGGCTTCGGCTCGCGGCCAGTCCCCCACCGAGATCAGCACCGCTTCATGCTGGCGGAGCCGGGACGCCAACCTGGAGGCCTGATGCTGGGTGACCTGCTGCGGTGCTCGGACCACGATCACTCCCAGCACGTCCGCCAACGCCGCGGTGACTTCCAGCCACGCTTCCCCCGGCTCGGGCACCAGCACCGTACGCTCCAGCTCGACACCCAGCTCGGCCGCTGCCTCCAGGCCGAAATCCGGCATCCCGATCACTGCGGACCAGGCTCCGGCTCCGGACGGTCCCGCCATCGCGAGCATCGCCAGCACCGGCCGGTCCACCGCATAGCTGGCCCCGGTCCGGAGCCGGAGCAACTCGGCCAGCGCCGGCACCGTCGGCAACGGCTGGGAGACCGAGGTGCCCTGCATCCGGTGCATCCGCTGCCGCAGCTCCTGGATGTGCGCGAGCTTCTGCTCGGCACTCTGGGCGGTGGACAGGGAGGTGACGGTCACCCCTCCATATTCGAACGCAACTTCGTATGAGTCAAGTCGGTCCAGCGGTAAGAATGTCGGAGCAGATTGCACTCACCCCCGGTTATCTCCGGGTAGAGCTCATCTGCTCCGACGTTTTACCCACTACACATTCGCAAGAAGTAGGCGTGCAGTCGCAGATCATCGGCCACCTCCGGGTGGAACGAGGTGGCCAGCAGGTTGTCCTGGCGGACGGCGACGATGGCGCCCTCGCCGGTGGTGTCGTGCTGGTGCGGGACCCGGCCGAGCACGGTGACGGTGCTGCCGACCTTCTCGACCCAGGGTGCCCGGATGAACACCGCGTGGAAGGGCCGATCATGATCATCGCCGAGGTCGAGCGGGATGTCTGCCTCGAACGAGTCCAGTTGCCGGCCGAAGGCGTTGCGCCGGACGGTGATGTCCAGTCCGCCGAAGGTCTGTTGATCATCAACGCCGTCCAGGATCCGATCGGCGAGCATGATCATCCCGGCACAGGAACCGTAGGCGGGCAGACCGCTGCGCAGAGCCGCGATCAGCGGTTCGCGGAGTCCGAAGATCCGTGACAGCTTGTCGATGGTGGTCGATTCGCCGCCGGGGATGATGATGCCGTCGAGTTGATCAAGCTCCTCCGGCCGGCGTACCGGGACACCTGTCGCACCCAGGGATGTCAACGCCTGAAGGTGTTCGCGGACATCGCCCTGCAGCGCGAGCACCCCGATCCGTGCCGTGATGAGCATGACGTCACGATAGTCCGCGGCGCGAGCAGATAGCCTGTGACGGTGAGCGAGCCACTGGACCCGGGTCCGTTCTTTCACGGTACGAAGGCCGATCTGCAGATCGGAGACCTGCTCACCGCGGGTTTCCGATCCAACTACCGGCCCGAGGTGGTGATGAACCACATCTACTTCACGGCGCTCCGCGACGGCGCCGGTCTGGCCGCCGAAATCGCTGCCGGCGACGGCGAACCGCGGGTGTACGTGGTCGAACCGACGGGCTCGTTCGAGGACGACCCGAACGTCACCGACAAGAAGTTTCCCGGCAATCCCACCCGCTCCTACCGCAGCGTGCACCCGATCCGCATCGTCGGCGAAGTGCACGACTGGACCCGACTGACTCCCGAAGCCCTTCAGCAATGGCGCGACCGACTGGCCACGATCGCACAGGAGCGCGGCGAGATCATCAACTGATCCGCCACGCTCACCAGCCGCGTTCGGCCAACCGGTGCGGCTGCGGGATGTCGTCCACGTTGATGCCGACCATCGCGTCACCGAGACCACGGGAGACCTTGGCGATCATGTCGGGGTCGTCGTGGAACGTGGTCGCCTTGACGATCGCGGCGGCACGCTGGGCCGGGTTTCCAGACTTGAAGATGCCGGATCCGACGAACACCCCTTCGGCGCCGAGTTGCATCATCATGGCCGCGTCGGCGGGAGTGGCGATGCCGCCGGCGGTGAAGAGTACGACCGGAAGCTTGCCGTTCTCGGCGATCTCGCGGACCAGATCGTACGGGGCCTGAAGTTCCTTGGCAGCAACGTAAAGCTCGTCGGGTGACATCGATCGGAGCCGATTGATCTCGGCCCGGATCTGGCGCATGTGGGTGGTCGCGTTGGACACGTCACCGGTGCCGGCTTCGCCCTTGGACCGGATCATGGCCGCGCCCTCGGTGATCCGCCGCAGCGCCTCGCCGAGGTTGGTCGCGCCGCAGACGAACGGCACCCGGAAAGCCCACTTGTCGATGTGGTTGGCATAGTCGGCCGGGGTCAGCACCTCGGACTCGTCGACGTAGTCCACCCCCAGCGACTGCAGCACCTGCGCCTCGACGAAGTGCCCGATCCGGGCCTTGGCCATCACCGGGATGGAAACCGCAGCGATGATCTGGTCGATCAGGTCCGGGTCGCTCATCCTGGCGACCCCGCCCTGCGCGCGGATGTCGGCCGGCACCCGTTCCAACGCCATCACCGCGACCGCCCCGGCGTCCTCGGCGATCTTGGCCTGATCGGCGGTGACCACGTCCATGATCACGCCGCCCTTCAGCATCTCCGCCATGCCGCGCTTGACCGGTGTGGTCCCGGTGCGCTGCCCGGTCGATTGAACGGTGTCGGTCATCTCGTCTCCTGCTGCTGATCTGTCCGTCTGGTCCTGACACCTGCAGTCTTGTCCCACCTGCGCGGGAATTGGATACCCAGGAGCAGTCCAATTCTGATCGGGTGGACATTAGGCGGTTGGTGCCTTGCTCATCGTCCGACAGCGGATGATCAAGCAACCGGGGTCCTGAGCTTGTCGAAGGACCGAGACTCGCGCGGGTGCGACCGGCCGCATCCCTGACGTACTTCCTCTCCCAACCGCGGTGGGAACGAACGCCCCACAGCACCCGGACCGCGCCCGTTCTCGTCGCTGGGTGGAAAACGAACGCCGGACAGCACCCGGACCGCGCCCGTTCTCGTCGCTGGGTGGAAAACGAACGCCGGACAGCACCCGGACGCGCCCCGTTCTCGTCGCTGGGTGGGAACGAACGGTGGTGGGCTCAGCTCGTACGGCGGCGGCCCGGGGTACGCGTGCGGAGCAGCAGCCGAAGCAGGAGGCCCGCGACCAGGGCCCAGAAGGCGGAGCTGATGCCGAGCACGGTGACACCGGATGCCGCCACCAGGAAGGTGATGGCGGCCGGAAGTCGTTCGTCGGCACGTTCCAGCGCGGACGCGATCGAGGATGCCAGGGTGGGGATCAGAGCGATGCCGGCGACCGCGGCGACCACACCGGCTGGGGCCAGCGTGACCAGGGTGGCGAAAGCGGCCGAGCAGAGGCCGAGCACCAGATAGCTCACGCCGGCGGAGTAGGCGGCCACCCAGCGACGATTCGGATTCGGGTCGGCTTCGGGTGCAGCAGCCAGCGCGGCACTGATCGCCGCCAGGTTGATCGCGTGCCCGCCGAACGGAGCGGCGACGATGGTACTGGCTCCGGTGATCAACATCGACGGTCGCCACGGCACCTGGTAGTCGTACGAGCGCATCACCGCAACGCCGGGCAGATTCTGCGACGCCATGGTGACGATGTAGAGCGGCACCGCAATCCCGATCATCGCCGGCGTGCCGAAGTGCGGCAGGGTCAGCTCCGGGTGCGGGAACAGCCGGCTCACCGACGGCATCGTGCCGTGGTCGAGCAGGCTGATCATGATCACCACCGCAGCGGTCGCGAACGATGCCGGCACGGCCCAGCGTGGCGCGAGTTTGAGCATGATCAACCAGCACAGCAGCACCGGCCCCACCGCCAGCGGTTGTCGAACGACCGCGGTGATCGGCTCCAGGCACAACGGCAGCAGTACGCCGGCCAGCATCGCCTGCGCGACCGAGGTCGGGATCCGGCCGATCAGTTCGGACAGCCGCGGCCACAAGCCGGTGATCATGATCAGGACGCCGGTCACCGCGAACGCCCCGACCGCGGCCGACCAACCACCGCTGATCGCGCCGCTGCCGGCCAACAAGGCGGCACCCGGTGTCGACCAGGCGATGGTGATCGGCATCCGGAATCGGCGTGCCAGCAGCATCGTCGCCAGCCCCTACAGCACGGTGAGCGCCAGCAAACCGGATGCGGCCTGGCCCGGCGTCGCACCCACCGCGCGCAGTCCGGACAGCACGACCGCGAAGGAACTGCTGAAACCCACCAGGACGGTGACCACACCGGCGCCGATCGGGACCGCGATCGGTACGTCGGTACGGGTTAGACTCATTTCATCTCCGTTCCGTGAACAGAACGTTCTGCGAACGGAACCTACAACAGGTTGCAGCGATGCCGGAATTCAGGTCGACGAGATGCCTCGACCGCCGGCGGATCAGCGGGAGGGTGGGCGCGATGGCGGGAACCGCATCGGCGGTCGGGCGGCGGCTGCAGCAAGCACGAACCCGACGCGCGGGCGCGATGGCGGGAACCGCATCGGCGGTCGGGCGGCGGCTGCAGCAAGCACGAACCCGACGCGGATTGTCGCTGTCCGAGCTGGCGCGGCGAGCCGGGATCGGCAAGGGCTCGCTGTCCGAGATCGAGGCCGGAGGGCGCAATCCGACCCTGGAAACCCTGTATGCGTTGAGTTTGCCGCTGCAGTTGCCGATCACTGCGTTGGTCGGTGAGACCGGCCGATCAAACGTCTCCGGGCACGACGAGGGCCCGGTGATCATCGCGGATTCCGGCATGATCGCCATCACTCTCGACGTACGCCATCAGCCGGACGGCAGCGTGGTCGAGGTGTTCCGACTCGAGTTCCCGGACGGCTGCGAGCACGAGTCCCCCGCCCACGGCCCCGGGGTTCGCGAGACCCTCACGGTCAGCCGGGGTACGTTGCGCGTCGGTCCCATCGGCCGGCTCCGCTCGGTCACGGCCGGCCGGACCAGAAGCTGGCTGAGCGATCGCGCACATCGCTACCGCGCCCCGGACGGTCCCGCCGAGGCCGTGGTGGTGATCATCTCCCAGCCGACCTGAAGGGAACGAGTCAGCGGGGTCGGAAAGCGGATGCGTCGGCGTCGAGGGCGCCCTCGGGCGCGGGCAGCTCGCCACGGCGTACGGCCTGCAGCAGCCGAGCATGATCAGCCTCCGTCTGATCCGCGTACGCCGCGGCGAACCGACTCAGCGCATGGTCGAGTTTGTCGCTGGAGCCGACGTAGCCGGCGATCATCGATGCGCCGCTCGTCCGCGCGTGCCCCTTGGCGAGCAGGTGCCCGACGATGCCGGCGTAGTCAGTCAGCGCCGGCACGTCGATCGAGTCCAGTCCGATGCTCCCCTTCATGTTCCGGAACTGGCGTACGTAGTACTGCCGCTGCCCCACCGATGTCCAACCCAGCAAGGGATCGCTGACAGTCTGCAGCGCCTGCTGGTATTCGGCCACCCGCTGACCTTGATGATCATGCCAGGCCGAATCACCGTGTACGTAGGGCGCCAGCACCGACCGGCGCGCCTGTTTCAGCTGCAGGAAGACCACATCGCCGGGAGAACTTCCTTCCAGCAAAGCGATATAGGCGCGAAGTCCGACGCTGCCCACGCCCACCACCTTGTGTGCGACGTCGATCAAGGTGTAACCGCCGAGGGTACGGCGCCACTGCGGCGGAATCGTGTCCAGGTAGTCGTCGAGAGCCTCGGCCACCGCCTCGTACTCCTCGGCCGGCAGCCGAGTGATCAACGGCGGCTCCTCGACGATCTGCCGGTGACCATGGTGTTCGCGGGTGAAGCGCGGCAGCGCCCGGTCACTGGTACGGCGCCGAGCCCGTCGGACGGCACGGTCGATCTCGGCCTGCAGACTCGCCTCATTGGCGGTGTCCTGCAGGCGTTCGACATCCAGCCGACTGTAAGCGCGCTTCATCAACGGCTCGTCGGCCAGGAACCGGACCTCGTTCCGGTAGGCCGCAACACAGGATCGGACCGCGTCGGCGCACTGGTCCTCGCGGGCGCCGTTTTCCCGGCCGGCCACCCAGATGCTGGCCACCAGTCGACGCAGATCCCACTCCCAGCAGCCCGGATGGGCCTCGTCGAAGTCGTTCAGGTCGATCACCAGTTCACCCTCGGGCGAGGCGTAGAAGCCGAAGTTGCCCAGGTGCGCGTCGCCGCCGATCACCGGCATGATCCCGGTCGCCGGCAGCGCGGCGACGTCGGCGGCCATCACGATCGCGGTGCCGCGCAAGAACCCGTACGGAGAAGAGATCATCCGGCCGACCCGGATCGGGATCAACTCGGCGACCCGGCCCTGATGCGACAAGTTGATCAAGGAAATCGGATCGGCACGATCGGCCGGCGGCTGCCATTCACCGAGCGCTGAGCGCGGTACGGCAGATCGCAGACCACGGCCGATGGCGTAGCGTTCCCTGCGCGAGGTGGGCCGCTGCCGCAGCGAGAAGAACGACTCGCTCTGCACCGACGGCAGCACCACATGCCTGCGTGCCGCCTTCACCACGTCGACCTCCAACAGGCTCGGCTCGGCGGTGTGATCGCCCGCTCACTCAACGATTGTCGCGCTTGGCCTGCCGGCGGACACCCTTGGCCCGGGAATCGGCGTCCTTCTTCAGCCCGCCGGTGGTCTTCTGGTGAACTCGGGCCCGCCCCTTCGGCGTGGCGGGCTGTTTCGGCGGCGGCGCGGCCGGGCCCGAACCGTTGCTGCGCGCGGCTTCGATCCGCTCAGCCTTCAGCTCAGCTGCGGCCTGCTTCGCCGCTGCCGCGACCTGGCGACTCACCCGTGCCAGCGCGTCCTCGAACACCTCGGCCTTGTCCCGGTCGCGCTGGTTCTGTCCGTACGCCTTACCCCGGCCGCCGACCTCGCCCACCTTCTCGGCGGCCCGCCGGCGATAGAGCTTGCTGTACTTGTTGCGGGCGCGGCGGACGCGTGCATGCAGCTCGAGAAGATCATCTTCATCCAGCCCCGACAACTGGTCTCGCTCGGTCTCGGCGAGCAGCTGGCGCTCCGCCTCCGACATCGTCCTGATCATGGCCTGCCGCATGTCGACTCCTTTGCCGCGGGGATGCTGGGCCCTCGGAATGCTGGGCCCGGATGCTGCGCCGATGGGATTACGGGCCTGACTCTATCCTCGAACGTGCCGCCGCAACCATCCGCCGGTGATCATGATCAACAACTGACCATGATCACCGCCGGTTCGGTTCCGTCCAGGACCATGATCAGCGGTGAGGCGCCGAGCCACCGAGCCGCCATGATCAGGATCGTTCGGACCAGACCGAGATGATCCGCGGATGCAGGTCCTGATCGTCCGGCTGCCAACGGGCCGGGTCGGCCGGCAACTGTTCACCGGTACGGATGTCCTTGACCTCGCCGCCCGCGTCGGCCGAGGTGAACCAGACGTACGGAATCGAGCGCCGGTCGGCATAGCGGATCTGCTTGCCGAACTTGTCCGCCTTCGGCGCGACCTCGGCGGAGATGCCCCGTTTGCGGAGTTTGCCGGCGACGCTGATCGCCTGTCCGCGGGTCTCCTCCGACTCCACCGCGACCAGCACACAGGTCGGCACCGGCCGACTGGCGGTCAGATGTCCCTTGGCCAGCAGGGGAACAAGCGTCCGGGTCACCCCGAAGCTGATCCCGACCCCGGGATAAGTGGTCCTGCCGTCGCTGGCCAGCGCGTCGTAGCGGCCGCCGGAGGCGATCGAGCCGAGCGACTCGTAGCCGACCAGCTCGGTCTCGTACACGGTGCCGGTGTAGTAGTCCAGGCCGCGGGCGATCTTCAGATCGGCGACCATCCGGCCGGGCACCTGCTCGGCCGCTGCCCGGACCACGGCTGCCAACTGCTCCAGGCCGGTCTCCAGCAATTCGTTGCGCACACCGAGGGCACGGACCCGGTCGACGAACGACTCGTCGGCGGTGCTGATCTCGGCCAGCGCCGTACACGACTTGGCCTGGGCGTCGGACAGCCCGAGCTCGGCGATCAACAGCTCGCGGACCGAGTCCGGCCCGATCTTGTCGTACTTGTCGACGATCCGCAGCACACCGGCGATGTCGCTGATCTCCAAGCCCAGATAGAAACCCTGCGCCAATCGGCGGTTGTTCGCCCGCATCAGCACCGGCGGCAGACCAAGATCACGATGCAGCCGCTCGAGCGCGTCCAGCAGCACCAGCGGCAGCTCGACGTCGTGGTGGTCGGCCAGCGCGCCGTTGCCGACGATGTCGATGTCGGCCTGGGTGAACTCGCGATAGCGGCCCTCCTGCGGCCGTTCGCCGCGCCACACCTTCTGGATCTGGTAGCGGCGGAACGGGAACTGCAGATGGCCGGAATTCTCCAGCACGTAACGGGCGAACGGCACCGTCAGGTCGAAGTGCATACCCAGCTCGTCGGTCGCATCATCTGCGGCGTGCAGCCGGCGTACGACGTAGACCTCCTTGTCGATCTCCTCGCCGCCCTTGTTCAGCCGATCCAGCGGCTCGACCGCGCGGGTCTCGATCGACGCGAAGCCATGCAACTCGAACGTCCGCTGCAGCTGTTGCAGCACATGCTGCTCCACGATCCGAGCCTCGGGCAGGAACTCGGGAAATCCGGACAGCGGTTTGGGACGCGGCACGACGACTCCGGCTCACTTTCTGATCATCATCTGAGCTGTTGTTGCCGCTGAGCGTACGTTGTCCGGCGGCCTGACCACCAACCGGTTGGGCGGCGACGACGAGCCGGACCTGAGCCCGGGCAGGAGGGTCGACCGTGATCGGATCGGATGCACTTCCCCAGCCGGTCGGACTATCGGGCAGGATGGTCCCCATGAGCGAAGACGCACAGGGCGCCGCCGCAGCGGTTCCCCCTGCCTCTTTCGGCCGTGTTGACGCCGATGGAACGGTGTACGTCCGCACCAGCGATGGTGAGCGTGCCGTCGGCCAGGTGCCGGATGTCAGTGCCGACGAGGCATTGGCCTTTTACGTACGCCGGTACACCGCGCTCGAACTCGAGGTCTCCCTGCTCGAGCGCCGCGTCCGTGGAGGCAATCTGTCCCCCGACGATGCAGCAGCCTCGATCCGTACGGTGCGCGAAACCGTCCAGACGGCCAACGCGGTCGGCGATCTGGACCGGTTGACCGGTCGGCTGGACGGGCTCTCGCCGCTGTTGGAGGAACAGCGCGCCGCTCGCAAGGCCGAACGCAGCCGCCAGCACGACGAGACGTTGGCGGCCAAGGAACGCTTTGTGGCGGAGGCCGAGCGGTTGGCACAGAGCAACGACTGGCGCGGCGGCGTGAACCGGTTCCGGTCACTGCTGGACCAGTGGAAGCAATTGCCTCGGCTGGACCGGGCCACCGACGACGCGCTCTGGCACCGCTTCTCCAGTGCCCGGACCACGTACACCCGTCGGCGCAAGGCGCAATTCGCCCAGCAGGCCGAACGCCGGGAGGCGGCCAAGGCCGCCAAGGAGGAGATCATCGCCGAGGCGGAGAAGCTCGCCGACTCCACCGAATGGGGGCCGACCACCGGTGCCTTCCGCAACCTGATGTCGCGCTGGAAGGCGGCCGGCCCGGCTCCGCGTGAGGTGGAAGAGGAGTTGTGGCAGCGCTTCCGCGGCATCCAGGACCAGTTCTTCGCCGCCAAGCAGCAGGCGCTGAGCGAGCAGGACGCCGAATTCCGGGACAATCAGCAGGCCAAGGAGGCTTTGCTGGACGAGGCGGAGAAGCTGCTTCCGGTGACCGACCTGAACGCGGCGAAGGCCGGCTTCCGCGATTTCCTGGACCGCTGGGCCGAGATCGGCAAGGTGCCGCGGGAGGCGATGCGGCCGCTGGACAACCGGATGCGTGCGGTGGAGAAGGCCATTCGCGACGCCGAGGACGAGCGTTGGCGGCGTACCAATCCCGAGGCCAGGGCCCGGGCCGAGGACACCGCGGCGAAGCTACAGGATCAGATCTCCTCCCTGGAGGAGAAGGCCGACAAGGCCGAGGCCCGCGGCGACCAGCGCGCCGCCAGGGACGCCCGGGACAGTGCGGCCACCTACCGGCAGTGGCTGGAACAGGCCGAACAGACTGCCAGTGAGTTTCGACCCGACTAACACCCCGACTTGTCAGCGTCAGAGGGCGCTATAGCGCGTCCTGTCGCTGACAACTCGGTGGAGGAGGACACATGGACAACGATGTTCAGTTTCCGTATCAGGATCCGGCGTTGCCGGTACGGCAGCGGATCGGCGATCTGCTGGAGCGGATGACCTTGGAGGACAAGGCCGGGCTGCTCTTCCACACCATGGTCCGACCGGGCTCCCCCGATTCCCTGGCAGCCGACGACGACTTCGGACTGCCGTCGCCGGCCACTCTGCTCCGCGAGCGCCGGATGAACCACTTCAACCTGCTCGGTGCCGCCGGCTCGGCCCGCGAACTGGCCCAGTGGCACAACGCCGCGCAACGGCTCGCGGCCGAGGTCGGTCTCGGCATCCCGATCACCTTCTCCACCGATCCGCGGCACGCGTTCACCGACAATCCGGGCGCCGCGATGATGAGCGGCCCGTTCAGTCAGTGGCCCGAACCGATCGGTCTGGCAGCGATCGGCGATCCCGAACTGGTACGGCGTTTTGCCGACATCGCGCGGCAGGAGTATCTCGCGGTCGGGCTCCGGGTGGCGCTGCATCCGCAGATCGACCTCGCCACCGAGCCGCGCTGGGCCCGGATCTCCGGCACCTTCGGCGAGGACGCGGCACTGACCGGCGAGCTCGGAGCCGCCTACGTCCGCGGTTTCCAGGGCGAACGGCTCGGTCCCGATTCCGTATCCACCATGATCAAACACTTCCCGGGCGGTGGGCCGCAGCTGGACGGCGAGGACCCGCACTTCAGCTACGGCCGCGAACAGGTCTATCCGTCCGGCAACTTCGACTATCACCTGCGCCCGTTCCGGGAGGTGCTCGCCGCCGGTGCGTCGCAGGTGATGCCCTACTACGCGATGCCGGTCGGAACCGACCATCCGGAAGTCGGCTTCTCCTTCAACAAGTCGGTGGTGACCGGCATTCTCCGTACGGAGCTGGGTTTCGACGGCATCGTCTGCACCGACTGGGGCCTGCTCACCGACGACGAGATCATGGGTCAGCCGATGCCCGCACGGGCCTGGGGCGTGGAGCACCTGAGCTGCGAAGACCGCGCTTTGATGATCATGAACGCGGGTGTTGATCAATTCGGTGGCGAGGCCTGCCCGGAGTTGATCATCAATCTGGTCCGGTCCGGCCGACTCGGTGAAGATCGTCTCGACATCTCGGTCCGCCGACTGCTGCTGGAGAAGTTCCGGCTCGGCCTGTTCGACGACCGCCGCTTTGTCGATGCCGAGGCCGCTGCCAGCGTCGTCGGTCGAGACGACTTCCGTACGGCCGGCGACGGCGCCCAGCGCAGATCCCTTACCCTGTTGACGAATCACGACCTCGACTCGGCTCCGATTCTGCCGCTGAAGCCGGGACACAACCTTTACTTGGAGGGTGTCGATCCGGAGTTGGCATCCGGCTACGGCACCCCGGTGGACGCGCCGCAGGATGCCGACGTCGCGCTGATCCGACTGAGCGCACCGTACGAGCCGCGGACCGGCGGCTTCGAGTCGTTCTTCCACGCCGGCTCGTTGGCCTTCGATGATCATGAACGCGACCGGATCACGGACCTCTGCCGCACCGTGCCGACGATCGTGATCATCCACCTCGACCGACCGGCCGTGATGGGTGAGATCATCGACGCCGCCGCAGCGGTGGTCGCCGACTACGGCGCCAGTGACGCGGCCGTACTGGACGTGATCACCGGGGCCGCCCAGCCGCAGGGACGGCTGCCCTTCGACCTTCCCCGCTCGATGGCCGCGGTCGAGAACAGCGACCCCGACGCCCCCTTCGCCACCGAGGATCCGATCTTCCGCTTCGGCCACGGCCTGCGCTACGACTGAGCCGACTCCACGCGCCGAATTCAGAACCGCACGATCCCGTCGCGCCCGGGAGCGCCTCGCCGCCACCGACCGCCCTCCTCGAAATTCCCGCACGTGCTGGAAATTCCGGGCCGGATCGTGCTGCGGACGCCCAAAATCCGGCACGTACCGGAAATTCCGGACCTGACGTGCTGCCGACGCCCGAAAATCCGGCAGGTGCTGGAATCTCCGGAGGACCCTCCTGTCGACACCCGAAAACCCGGCACGTGCTGGAAATTCCGGACCTGAACGTGCTGCCGACGCCCGAAAATCCCGCACGTGCCGGAAGTTTCCGCCCAGCGATTGCAGCGCAGGGTGTCTCCCGAAGTGGCGAGGTGTTGTCCGTACGGGGCAGGTGTCGTCCGTTGCCCTGTTGGGGCTGCGCCATCAGGTCTGGCGGCCCATGCTGACGGAGTGCGTCTTCGACCAATTCACCCCGACGGCAGGCATCCTTTTCGACGAGCCGAAGCCATTCTGGATGGAGTGTCGGACGAGGACTTGTCCGGCCCTGCATACAGACGGGTGCTCCACGGCGTCTACGTCACATCGGCCGTCCAGAACAACTTGCGCGAGCGTGCCCGGGCCGCGCTGCACGTTGCCGCGCCCGGTGCATATGTGAGTCACCACACTGCCGCCAGCATCTGGGGCGGGATCACACCGTCGGAGTCTCGCATCCACATCACGGTGCCTGCCGACGGCTACCGCAATCAACGGCGCGGGGTGGTCGTGCATCAGTATCGCGAACTCGATGCGGACGTTCGTACCGTGGCGAAGATTCGGATCTCCTCGCCAGCACAATGCTTCTGTGAGCTCGCGACGAATGGATTGAGCTTGGTGGACCTGGCCGTACTCGGGGACTCGCTGGTTGCGGCCGAAGTCGTTACGAGTGACGAGTTGATCAAGATGGCTGACTCCTGGCCAGGACGGGGTGCGAGGACCGCCAGCCGAGCAGCCCGCATGGTTCGAGCCGGCACCGATTCGCCTCCGGAATCGAAGCTTCGCATGCTGATCGTGCTGGCCGGACTTCCGGAGCCGGTCGTGAACTACATCATCCGACACGAGAACGGCGATTGGAAGCTGCGATTCGATCTGTGCTACCCGGAACTCATGATCTTGGTCGAGTACGACGGCGAACACCACAACACCGATCCGCGCCAATGGGCCCGCGATCTCGAGCGGCGTGAGTACCTCGAGCGATTGGGGTGGCGCATCATCGTGATCCAGAAGAATCACCTGTACCAGGCTCCCGAGCAGGTAGTCACCAGAATCCGCCAAGCCCTTCTCGATCGCGGCCTGCCCAGTTCAAGGTGTCGGATACGTCCGCGCTGGATGACCGAATTCGCCGCTTGAAGGGTTCTCGCCGCGCGTCGTCCAACCTTGGTCCGGTCGCGCCGTCGATCGGCCTACCGCTTATCGACTGGTCGCTTCATCCTCGCAGCAGGCCCACCTCTGCCGTCAACGCCCGAAAATCCCGCATGTGCCGGAAAATCCAGGCACGACCCGCTACCCCGCGCCCGAAAATCCCCCACGTGCCGGCAAATCTAGACCCGACCCACTACCAAACACCCGAAAATCCCCCACGTGCCGGAAAATCCGGACCCGGATGTGCGAACGGGACGAATGCAGCGGAGCGGAACCTGGACGGTGGACCTGGAGTCTGCCGGACGCACGTGTGCCGCGGGAGTTGGAGCGCGGGCGCCGAGGTTACTGGCTGATCCGATACGCGTCGAAGACTCCGGGGATGCCGCGGACCGCCTGCATCACATGATCAAGATGGGTCGGGTCGGCGGTCTCGAAGGTGAACTTCGCCTTGCAGATGCGATCCTTCGAGGTGTTCAGCGCCGCTGACAGGATGTTGACATGCTGGTCCGACAGCACCCGGGTGATGTCGGAGAGCAGCCGGTTGCGATCCAGCGCCTCGACCTGGATCGCCACCAGGTAAGCACTTTGCGACCCCGGGGTCCAGACCACGTCGACCAGCCGCTCGGCCTGCTGCTTCAGGTTGGCCGCGTTCACGCAGTCCGTACGGTGCACCGAGACACCGGAGCCGCGGGTGATGAAACCCATGATGTCGTCGCCCGGCACCGGCGTACAACACTTGGCCAGCTTGACCCACAGATCGGTCGCGCCGACCACCTCGATGCCGGCCTCACTGCCGCCGCTCTTGCGCCGACGCCGGCCGGTGGCGACCCGGTCCTCGCTGGTCTCGTCGACCGCGGACTCCTCGCCGCCCTCGACGCTGATCAACCGGTTCACCGCGGCCGCGGCGCCGACGTTACCTTCCCCGATCGCCGCGTACAGCGCGTCCACGTCGGCCAGCCGGAAGTGGTTGGCCACCGAGGTCAGGTGCTCGACGGTGAGCAGCCGCTGCATCGGCAGCCCCGCCTTGCGCAGGTGCCGGGCCAGGATGTCCTTGCCCTGCTCGATCGACTCCTCGCGACGTTCCTTGGTGAAGTAGTGCCGGATCTTGTTCCGGGCCCGCGGGCTCTTCACGAACGAGAGCCAGTCCCGGCTCGGCCCGGCACCCTCGGCCTTGGAGGTGAACACCTCCACCACGTCGCCGTTGGACAGCACCGACTCCAGTGGCACCAGCCGGCCGTTCACCCGGGCGCCGACACAACGGTGCCCGACCTCGGTGTGGATCGCGTACGCGAAGTCGACCGGGGTCGCGCCGGACGGCATCGAGATCACGTCACCCTTCGGCGTGAAGCAGAACACCTCGGAGGAGTTGATCTCGAACCGCAGCGAGTCCAGGAACTCCCCCGGATCGGCGGTCTCACGTTGCCAGTCGAGGAGCTGACGCACCCAGACCAGGTCGTTGCTGTTGCCCCCCGGACCGTTCGACTTCGCCGGCGTCGGCGCGCCCTTGCCGCCCTGCTTGTACTTCCAGTGGGCAGCCACGCCGTACTCGGCCCGCCGGTGCATATCCTCGGTCCGGATCTGCAACTCGACCGGCTTGCCGCCCGGCCCCAGCACGGTGGTGTGCAGGGACTGGTACATGTTGAACTTCGGCATCGCGATGTAGTCCTTGAACCGGCCGGGCAGCGGGTTCCAGCGGACATGCATCACGCCGAGGGCGGCATAGCAGTCACGGGGAGTCTCGACCAGGATCCGCAGGGCGACGAGGTCGTAGATCTCGTTGAACTCGCGGCCCCGGACCACCATCTTCTGGTAGATCGAGTAGTAGTGCTTCGGCCGGCCGGTGACGGTGGCCTTGATCTTGGCCGCCTTGAGATCCGCGGTGACCTCGTTGATCACCTTGCTGAGGAATTCGTCCCGCTTCGGCGCGGCCTCGGCGACCAGCCGGACGATCTCGTCGTACACCTTGGGATGAATGGTGGAGAAACACAGGTCCTCCAGCTCCCACTTGATCGTGTTCATGCCCAGCCGATGGGCCAGCGGTGCGTAGATCTCCAGCGTCTCGGTGGCGATCCGGTTCTGCTTGTCCGGCCGCAGGTGATGCAGTGTCCGCATGTTGTGCAGCCGGTCGGCGAGCTTGATCACCAGCACCCGGATGTCGCGGCTCATCGCCACGATCATCTTGCGGATGGTCTCCGACTGCGCGCTCTCGCCGTACTTGACCTTGTCCAGCTTGGTCACGCCGTCGACGAGCAGCGCGACCTCCTCGCCGAAGTCGCGGCTCAGCTGACTCAGCGTGTACGGGGTGTCCTCGACCGTGTCGTGCAGCAGCGCGGCACACAGCGTCGCCTCGGTCATGCCGAGCTCGGCCAGGATCTGGGTGACCGCCAGCGGGTGGGTGATGTAGGCGTCGCCGCTCTTGCGCAGTTGCCCGCGGTGCAGCTTCTCGGCGGTGGCGTAGGCACGGGCCAGCAACGCGGTGTCGGCCTTGGGATGGTTGGCGCGAACCGTACGGAACAGCGGGTCCAGTACGGGAGTCTGTGGCCGGCCGCTGCCGAATCGGGCGATCCGCTGCCGCATCCGTACGCGGGGATGTTCCGGCCCGGTCGCCAGCCGGACCGGTACCGCCACGCTGCCGTTGTCGGGTGAGCTGTTGGGTTTGTCCGGCGACCCGGTGCTGTCGGAATCGGAGCTGCTGGCGTGCATCGTGCCGGTGTCCGACGCGGCGCGGTTGCCGGGGGCGGCCGCGCCGTCGTGGTCGAGCGCTGCGCCGCGCTGGGCTGCGGAGTCGGTCGGGTTCTGCGGCCTGCTGTCCTGCGGCTGGGCACCAGGTTCGGGCGCAGCCGTACCCTCCGGCCGGCCCGCAGCTGCGGCCGGCCGGTCAATCGCCGGATCAGGCGTCTGGTCGCCCTGTTGTGATCCGACGGCGGTTGCAGGCTCGTTCAATTCCGACCCCTTCGACGCCTCGACCGGATGTGTCTTTCGCCAGAACTCAGCAACATGCCGAACGCTCGGCTCCACCTCGCGGCGGGCGACGTCCTCGGCATCCTCCCGGTCGGCGATCCGTCCCAATTCTGGGGTCGGTCACCGGCTGTCGGGCACTGGTTCACTCGACAGTTCCAACACGATTGACGGTGAGTCTAATTCCCCGCCACAGCCGCCGTCATCCGGTGCCCTCTCACCCGTCCTCCGAGCCCCCTCAGCTCGGCCCAGGCCCGCATCGAGGACGGATTTCAGGAGGTTCCGCTCTAACGGGTCGGGGTATGGGTGCACACCCTCCTGCAATCCGCGCCTGGGGCTCGCCGGACGAATTGAACCCTCGCGTCCAGGACAGTTCCAGGAGGTTCCAGTCATGTCGGGCCCGGTATGGGTGCGTACCCTCCTGCAATCCTGCCCGGGTGCGTTGGACAGGGCCTGGTCCCAGGCTTCCAGCACGCGTATCAGGAGGTTCCGCTCGTACGGAGCTGGGTTATGGGTGCACACCCTCCTGCCATCCCGCTCGCGGCGCGCTTGGCCGGGGCATGGGGCCAGCTTCCAGGACGGATTTCAGGAGGTTCCGATCATGTGGGGCCCGGCATGGGTGCGTACCCTCCTGCAATCCTGCCCGGGGTGCGCTGGACCGGGCTGGCACGTGGCTTCCAGAACGGATTTCAGGAGGTTCCGGTCATGTCGGGCCGGGTATGGGTGCGTACCCTCCTGGAATCCGGCTCGCGGCGCGCTTGGCCGGGCATGGGGCCAGCTTCCAGGACGGATTTCAGGAGGTTCCGATCATGTGGGGCCGGGTATGGGGTGCACACCCTCCTGCAATCCGACGCCCGGGGCTCGCTGGATGAGTTGGGCCCTCGCGTCCAGGACAGTTCCAGGAGGTTCCGGTCATGTCGGGCCCGGTATGGGTGCATACCCTCCTGGAATCCTGCTCGCGGCGCGCTTAGCCGGGCTCGGAGCCGGCTTGCAGGAAGAATCCCAGCGGTTCCGCTCGTACCGGGTCGGCTAGGGGTGCGCACCCTCCTGATCTGAATCGGGGTGCACTAGGACGCTGCGGTTCGGCTGCGCTCGTGTTCGCCGGCGGACTGCCGTACGACCACCAGCCGATCTCCGGTCTCCAGCTTGCTCACGGTCGGGTCGTAATAGCGGCGCAGGGTCTTGTTGCGTACGACGCCGAGCACACGTTCGTCGGTGATCTCCGACGGGCTGCGGCCGACCTCGTCGGCGGTCACCTGGCGTTCGACGATCTCGAGTCCGGCCTCGGCGGCGAGTAGGTCCTCGATCACCGTGCCGAGGTTCGGGCTGATCGAACTCAGCCCGACCACCCTGCCGACCGCCTCGGAGGAAGTGATCACCGAGTCGGCGCCGGACTGGCGCAGCAGCAGCGCGTTCTCCTCCTCGCGGACCGCGACCACGATGTGCGCACCCGGATTCATCTGCCGGGTGGTCAACGTGACCAGGATCGCCGAGTCGTCCCGGTCCAGGGTGATGATCACCTCGCGCGCCTTGCTGATCTCGGCCCGGCGGAGGATGTCGCGGCGGGTGGCGTCGCCCTGGATCGCGGCGTACCCCTGCAGGTTGGCCTCGGCGATCACCGCCGGCCGGCCGTCGATCACCACCACCTGGCTGGCGTCCACCGTGCTGTCGGTCAGGGTCTGTACGGCGCTGCGGCCCTTGGTGCCGAACCCGATCACCACGACGTGGTTGCGCATCCTCTTCCTCCAACGAGAATCCAGCAAGATCCGCCGGCCCTGGGTGGCGAGCACCTCCAGGGTGGTGCCGACCAACAACACCAGGAACGCGATCCGCAACGGTGTGATCAGGGCGGCGTTGATGATCCGGGCATGCGGCGCGACCGGCGTGATGTCGCCGTACCCGGTGGTGGTCAGGGTGACGGTGGCGTAGTAGATCGCGTCCACCAGCGACACCGAGCCGTCGGCGGTGTCGCTGTACGCGTCCCGGTCGACGTAGACCAGCACGACCACGACCGCCAGCAGCGACAGCGCCAGCAACCCGCGCAGCGCCAGCTGCCGGCCGGGAGAGATCTGCCGCTCCGGCAGCCGAACCAGGATCGGGTTGCTCCAGCCGGCACGACGACGCCGCGCGGCCGCCCCGTGTTCACCGGGCCAGTCGGGGGCGTCAGCGAAATTGGGGGCGTCGGGGCGGTAGCTCTCGAACATCGCGCGGACCTGGCCGGTGACTGTTCGGCGTCAGGGAGCGTCGACGTGGGTCAGCGAGATGACCTCGTCGATGCCCTGTTCGCTGAGGTTCTTGCGGCCGTCGAGGAAGCCGAGCTCCATCACCACGGCGACCGCGACCAGATCGGCGCCGAGTTCCTTGATCAGCCGGGCGGTGGCCGCGACGGTGCCGCCGGTGGCCAGCACGTCGTCGACGATGAGCACCCGGGCACCGTTGCCGATCGCGTCCTTGTGCACGCTCAGCGCGTTGGTCCCGTACTCCAGCTCGTACTCGGTGGTGATCGTCTCCCCCGGCAGCTTGCCGGGCTTGCGCACCGGGACGAAACCGGTGCCCAGCGCCAGCGCAACCGGTGCGCCGAAGATGAACCCGCGCGCCTCCATGCCCACCACGACGTCGATATCCTTGGGCGTCCGCTGGACCAACTCGGTGATCACCGCAGAGAAACCGCCGGGCGACCCGATCAGCGGCGTGATGTCCTTGAACACCACACCGGGCTCGGGAAAGTCCGGGATGTCGCGGATCAGATCGACCCAGTTCTGGTTGTTCATCTACTTCTTCCGTTCACTGCGGGGCTTGCGTTGGGGCTGCGGACGCTTCGCCGAGCCCTCGGAGAGTCTGTCACGGCGGGCGTCGGACTGATCGGCATCCGCGCCGCGAACAGACAGGGTGATCCGGGAGTTGCCGACCGCGACCTCACCATCGGCCGGCAGCCCCGGTTCCTGGGAACGCGACTGCGTGGATCGCCGCTCCTCGGCTTGCGTGTCCTCGGAGTCGGCGTGCTGGGCGCTGTCCGACCCGGCCTTGCGCCCGGCGACCTCGACGTCGGTGTCCTCCTGATCGGCGACCACAGCGGCTGCCCGACGACGAGCGGCCGAACGGCGGGCGCCGGCCGGCACGTTCTCGCCGGCCCGCTCCTCGTCCCGGGCTCGGCGGGCGGCAACCCGCTTGCGCTGCCGGATCATGTCCGGCTCGCGTTCCTTCCAGGCCGCCAGCAGCGGGGTGGCGATGAAGATCGACGAGTACGCGCCGCTGATCATGCCGACGAACAGCGCCAACGACAGGTCCTTCAGCGGGCCGGTGTGCAGGATCACGCCGCCGGCGAACAGCAGCGCCGCCACCGGCAGCACGCCGATGATGGTGGTGTTGATCGACCGGACCAGGGTCTGGTTCACGGCCAGGTTGGCCGCCTCGGAGTACGTGCTGCGCGAGCTCCCGGTCAGGTTGCGGGTGTTCTCCCGGACCTTGTCGAAGACCACCACGGTGTCGTACAGCGAGTAGCCGAGGATGGTGAGCATGCCGATCAGCGACTCCGGCGTGAAACTGAAGCCGACCACCGCGTACACCCCGATGGTGATCACCAGGTCGTGCAGCAGGGCGACCAGTGCGGCTGCGGCCATCTTCGCGTTCCGCATGTACGCCCACAGCAGGACGCTGACCAGGACAAGGAACACGACCAGCGCGATGATGCCGCGTTCGGTGATCTGACTGCCCCAGGAGGCGCCGATCAGGCTGTAGTTGATGTCGTTGGGGTTGGCCCCGGTGGCGTCGGCCAGGACCTTCTTGACCTGCGGTACCTCGGACTCAGAGTTCAGCGCCTCGGTCTCCACCCGGATGGTGGACTTACCGACCTGGGTGACGGTGGCATCGGAGACTGCCGCGATGCCGGAGTCGTCGAGCGCCGTCTCGACCTTTTGCACGGTCTGCTGATTGGCGGAGGCGACCGGCACCTGGAATTCGGCGCCGCCGGTGAACTCGATGCCAAGATTCAGGCCGCGGAAGGCGAAACCGATGATCACGATCAGCAGCGCGACGGCGGAGATGATGAACCAGCGCCGCCGCTTGCCGACGAAGTCGTAGGAGACCTCGCCGGTGTAGAGCCGGTGGCCGAACTGTCCCAACTTGGACATCAGGCTTCCCCTCCGGTCTGCGTCGCGGCGCGGGTAGCGGTTCCGGCTCTGCGTCGGCCGCCGGGCAGGGCGGTCACGCCGAGGTGGGTGGCGTCCAGCCCGGAGAACTTGTGCCCGTTGCCGTAGAACTTGGTCCGGCTGAGCAGGGTGACCAGCGGCTTGGTGAAGAAGAACACCACCACGATGTCGATCAACGTGGTCAGACCGAGGGTGAAGGCGAAGCCCTTCACCGAACCGATCGCCAGGATGAACAGGATCAGCGCCGACAACAACGACACCGCATCGGCAACCAGGATCGTCTGCCGGGCCCGCCGCCAGCCGGTCTCGACCGCGGTCCGGATGCCGCGGCCCTCACCGACCTCGTCCCGGATCCGGGCGAAGTAGATGACGAAACTGTCCGCAGTGATGCCGATCGCCACGATCGCACCGGCGATGCCGGCCAGGCTCAACGCGAAGCCGACCGAGGCGCCGAGCAGTACCACCATCGCGTACGTGGTGGCGAAGGCGACCGTCAGCGAGGCGACCACGACGACGCCCAGCCCGCGGTAGTAGGCGAAACAGAACAAGATCACCAACGCCAGACCGACCGCACCCGCGATCAGGCCGGCCTGCAACTGCTCACCGCCCAGCGTCGCCGAGACCGTGTCCACGCTGGAGATCTCGAAGGCCAGCGGCAGCGACCCGTACTTCAGCACGTTCGCCAACTGCTGGGCGCTCTGCTGGTTGATGCCACCGCCGCTGATCATCGCCGAACCGCCGGCGATCGCCTGATCGACCGAGGCGACCGAGACCGCAGTGCCGTCCAGCACGATCGCGAAGGCGTTCTCCGGCGACTGCTTCTGGCTGAGCGCCCGGGTGGCGTCCTCGAACTGCTTGCTGCCGGTCGAGTCGAAGCTCAGGTTGACCTGCCAGCCCAGACCGCTCTGGCCGATGCTCGCGTTGGCGTCGGTGACGTGGGTGCCCTCGATGATCGTCGGCCCGAGGAGGTACTTCTGGGTGCCTGCCTCGTTGCAGGTGAACAGCGGCTGATCAGAGACGTCGGGGTAGTACTGGGTGTCGCGGGGGCAGGTGAAGCTAGCGAAATCGGTGATGTCCTGCTGCGACGGTTGCCACTCGACGGCCTTGTTCTCCGGGGTGCCCTTGCCCGGAGCGGTCGGCCGCGGCGACGGTGGTGCCGGCGGTTCGGTCGGCAGCGCCGGACCGGGGCGGCCGTTGCCCTTGGCCGTGCTCGACGCCGTCGCGCCTGCGCTTGCCGAACCGGTCCCCGCGCTCGCCTTCGCCGACGGTGTGCTGCCGCCCTGCGCGTTGCCGGTGCCGGCGGTCGCGGAGTTGCCCGGCTGCGACGTCGGCGTGGTGCTCTCCTGCTGGTAGACCGCTCGGAACCGCAGTTCGGCGGTCTGGCCGACCTGCTGGATCAGCTCGTCGCGCTGCACGTTCGGCGCGCTGACGATGATCTGATTGCCACCGGAGGTGGTGACCTGACTCTCTCCGACACCCAGGCCGTCCACCCGCTGCTGGATGATGGTGCGCGCCTGCTCCAGGCTGGTTGCGCTCACGCCGCCCTTGCCGGTGGTGTTCCGAGCGGTCAGCGTGATCGTCGTTCCACCGCTGAGGTCGAGCCCCAGCCGGGGAGTCCAGTTCTTGGTGATCGCCATCAGCCCGTAGAGGGCCGCGATCACGATGAAGAAGGCCACCAGCGTACGGAGCGGATGGCCGACCTTGGATGCCACAGTTCGATCGGTCCTTGGGGTTTAGTCGGTCCCGGGATGGGGCCGACGGATGGATTCGGTCCCGGCCGCGATCGGCCCGGCGCACGGCCGGACGATCATCGGCCGGATTCGTCCTTCTTGTCCCCCGCTTCGTCGCCGCTCTCGCCGGAGTGGCCGTACGACTCCCCGAGCGCCGAGCTGCCCAACGACGAGGTCCGGTCCTCGGCACCCGGGTCGGCGGCGCCGACGGGCGGCCACGGCGCCGTCTCGTGCTGGTTCTTCTCGTCGGCCGGCGTGAACTCGGGCAGGTTGCCCGGCGTGTACTCCTGGATCGGCGCGCCGCCGGCCAGGCCGCTGGCCGAAGCCGAACCCTGCTCGGTGGGCTCCTGGGAGTACGCACCCGGTGCGGTCGCCTCGTCGAAGCCGTCATCGGCCGCTGCGGTCGGCCCGGTCGGTACGCCGGTTGTGCCCGCGCCCCCCGAACGGTAGCTGCCGAGCTCCGGATCCTCCTCCTCATCGCCGACCACCCGGCCGATGGCCTGCTTCAGCATGGTGACCCGCGAGCCGGGAGAGGTCTCGAGCACGACCTGCTTGTCCCCCATCGCGATGATGGTGGCGTAGATACCGGTGGTGGTGACCACCCTCGTACCGGGTTCGAGCTTCTTCATCATGTCCTGCTGCTGCTGCTGGCGCTTCCGCTGCGGCCGCATGATCAGGAAGTAGAACGCGATGATCATCACCACGATCAAAAGGATCGATGTGTAGCTTGGCACTCGGATTCACGTCCAATCGTCGGCGCCGGTTGCGCCGTTCTGGTTCTTGCAATTCATTGACTCAGCACCACGGCCCCTGAATCAGCACCGACAGGCACCGTTTCAGCAACCAAGCGGACTGACCGTTGACGGTCATGGTCGCATGGCCGGGCCGTGGCCGGACCGACCTACATCGACCGCCGTACTCTACCCAGAGAGTTGTTGAAACCCAGACTCTCACTCGCCGCCGACATCGAAGTCGTCGGATCGACAGTTCTTCGACAGCCGGCTGCTCGGCTGCTGACAGGATCGCCGGTCGGGCCGGCTCACGGACCGGTTCGCGGCCGAGCTCGCCCGGTGAAGCGACCGATGCGCCCCGACCTGGATCCAGGCGTCAGCTGAACAGGTCGGGCTCGTCCGGCGTCACGTCGGCCATCACCGAGCGGGGCGGGTTCAGGCCGAGATGTCGCCAACCGGCGGCGGTCGCGACCCGGCCCCGCGGCGTACGCATCAGGAAGCCGAGCCGGACCAGGAACGGTTCGGCCACCTCCTCCACCGTCTCGGCCTCCTCGCCGACCGAGATCGCCAGCGTGCTCAGCCCGACCGGGCCGCCGCCGAAGCGGTTGCAGATCGCCTCCAGTACGCCGCGATCGAGCCGGTCCAGGCCCAGCGCGTCCACCTCGTACAGGTCGAGGGCTGCGCGGGCGACACCGGCGCTGATCCGTCCGTCGGCACGGACCAGCGCGTAATCACGGACCCGGCGCAGCAGCCGGTTCGCGATCCGCGGAGTGCCGCGGGAACGGCCGGCGATCTCGGCCGCTCCGTCCGGATCGAGTTCGGCACCGATCAGCGCGGCCGACCGCCGAACGATGTGCTCCAGGTCCTCGGCGTCGTAGAAGTCCAGTTGGGCGGTGAAGCCGAACCGGTCGCGCAGCGGCCCGGGCAGCAGGCCCGATCGGGTGGTCGCGCCGACCAGGGTGAAGCGTGGAATGTCCAGCGGGATCGCAGTAGCGCCCGGCCCCTTGCCGACGACCACGTCGACCCGGAAATCCTCCATCGCCAGATAGAGCATCTCCTCGGCCGGCCGGGACATCCGGTGAATCTCGTCCAGGAAGAAGACCTCGCCCTCGGTCAGCCCGGACAGGATCGCCGCCAAGTCGCCGGCGTGCTGGATCGCCGGACCGCTGGAGATCCGCAGCGGCGCGCCCATCTCGGCGGCGATGATGCCGGCCAGCGTGGTCTTGCCGAGTCCGGGCGGTCCGGACAGCAGTACGTGATCGGGCACCGCTGCCCTGGCCCGCGCCGCCTCCAGCACCAACCCGAGCTGATCACTGACCCGCGGCTGCCCCTCGAACTCGGCCAGCGTGGTCGGCCGCAACGCCGATTCGGCCGCCGACTCCTCCGGGTCCGGGTGCGGATCGACCAGATCGATGCCGGCGTCGTGCCCAGCCCCGTCTTCCCGTTCGAAGGCGTCTTCTCGTTCAACCATGGTGGGCCCATCTTTGCCGATCCCGCCGACACTCGGCGCAACCGCCCCGGCTGGTCCTGCAACCGGCGCCCAGGTCCGGCAGGCTCGCAGCGACGCGTGCGATGGTCCTCGTCCCCAGGTCCGCGAGCCCACCATCCCCGGCTCCGTCCATCGGCCGGTCACCAAAGTCGCGTTGTCGCGACTACGGGTGGTCCATCAGTACGGCAGCAGCGCCGGAAGTCGTGTTGTCGCGACTTCGGGTGGTCTATCAGTACGGCAGCAGCGCCGGAAGTCGTGTGTTCGCGACTTCGGGTGGTCTATCAGTACGGCAGCAGCGCCGGAAGTCGTGTGTTCGCGACTTCGGGTGGTTGGGTCAGTCGCGGCCCAGCGCCGCGCCGCTGATCGTGATCGGGGTGCCGGGCGGGATGCCCAGGCGGGCCGCAGCGTTGGCGCCGTTGACGCCGAGGCTGAGGAACGCGGCGGAGTCAAGGTAGGCGAGCGCATCGCCCGGCGGCACTTCGCCGTAGGTCCGGCCGAACAAGACTGTCAGCCGGTGATCGCCGATCGCCCATTCGAGTCGATCGCCGCGCTCGAACCCGGCCCGAGTCAGCGCCGCCGCGGACGCCGAGGTCTGAAGATTGCCGTAGTGGTCGATGGTCAGCACTTCGCAGTCGAGCTGTCCGGAGCCGACGCTCAGCACCGGATCGGGCAGCCGTACCAACTCGGCCGGATCCACCGGATCACCCAGATCATCGAGGGAGACGCCGACGGCGGTGTGCGCCGCGACCGGGGAGAAGATGTCGCGGCCGTGGAAGGTGTTGGACGTGCCGAGGTGGTAGTCGGTGTTGGTCAGCGCTACGGCCTTCCGTACGCCGCCCAGGACGTCGGCCGCCCAGCCCAGCAGGCCGTTGTCCGGACCGACCAGGACACCGCCGGGTGTCTGCAGCGCGACCCCGCGGCGGTCGGTGCCGACACCCGGATCGACCACCGCCAGATGCACCGCGGGAGGCAGTTGACCGACGATCTGCGACAGCACGGCCGCGCCACGTCGTACGTCTTGTGCCGGAATCTCGTGGGTGACGTCGATCCACCGGACCGCGGGAGCGATCCGCGCGATCGATCCCTTGCACTGCGCCACGAAGCCGTCGTACGTGCCGAAGTCGGTCAGCAGCGAGATCCAGTCATAGCTCACCCTCGGCAGATTGCCACAGTCACTTCGCCAACGTACGCAGCGCCGCTCGCATCAACTCGGCGATGCTGATCGCCGGATCGTCGGCGGCCAGATGTTCCACCCGGCCGCAGGCGGCATCGGCATCCTTGGCCGACCAGCCGAGCCCTTGCAGTCCCTGGCTGACCTGATCGCGCCACTCCTCCTGCTGGGTGGGCATCGGAGCGAGCCCTGCGGTCCCGGACGTTGACGGGGTCAGCGCGTTGACCTTGTCCTTGAGCTCGATCACGATCCGTTGCGCGCCCTTGCGGCCGACGCCGGGCACCTTGGTCAGCGCGACCAGGTTCTCGGTGACGATCGCGGTCCGCAGCTCGTCCGGGGTCAGCACCGCAAGCGCGGCCTGGGCGAGCTTGGGGCCGACGCCGGAGGCCGTCATCAACAGTTCGAAGAAGTCGCGTTCTTCGGACGTGCCGAAGCCGTAGAGGGTGAGCGAGTCCTCGCGGACCACCAGCGACGTCGCCAGGGTCGCCTGCTGGCCGTGCCGCAGTTCGGCGGTGGTGTTCGGGCCGCAGAACGCCTTCAGACCGACCCCGTTGACGTCGATCACCGCCCAGGTCGCCCCGAGGGCGACCACGGTGCCGCTGAGTAGGGCGATCACGCCGGTGCTCCCGGTGCGGGCAACTGCTGCCGGGCCAGTGCGTACGCCCTGCGCTGCCGGGCAGCTTGTTCGGCGCTGGCCGCAGTGGCGCGGGTGATGCGATCGGAGGCCGAGCCGCGCCAGACGTGGCAGATGGCCAGCGCCAGCGCGTCGGCCGCGTCGGCCGGCTTCGGCGTCACGTCCAGTCTGAGGATCCGGGTGACCATCTGCCCGACCTGGGCCTTGTCCGCGCGACCGGAGCCGGTGATCGCCGCCTTCACCTCGCTCGGCGTGTGCAGGGCGACCGGAAGCTGGTGCCGGGCCGCGACCAACATCGCCACCCCGGCGGCCTGAGCGGTCCCCATCACGGTCTGCACGTTGTGCTGGGCGAAGACGCGCTCGACCGCGACGACGTCCGGGCGGTGCTCGGTGATCCAGTCCTCGAAGGCATGTTCCAGCCGGAGCAGTCGATAGGCGATCTCGGTGCCGGCGTCAGTGCGTACGACGTCGACGGCGACCAACTGCGGGCTGTGGCCCGGCGCCCCGTCGACGACGCCGAACCCGCACCGGGTCAGGCCGGGGTCGATTCCGAGGACCCGCACGACGCCTCCTGAAGATGATCCGAACAGACGTTCGGACCCTATCCCAGGGCGCCCACACGTCGGCGCGAGGACGTCGGCGTGTCGGGCCACTCCACGTTGCTTGATTTGGCGCCGCCGACCTCGTGCCGAGATAGCTTTGCCCAAGGATCAGCATGGGGTGGCTCGATGCACGCAGTGGTAAGGACGCACGACAGGCTGCTGCTGATCATCCCCGCGGTGTTCTTCGCGGCCACGTTGGTCCAGAACTGGTTCGATTCGCACGAGCCCGGCGAGCCGATCACCGCGGCTTCCCTGGGCGTGTTGCTGATCTCGTCGGCCCTGCTCGGTCTGCCGAATCTGATCGCGGCCGCGGTGATGTTGATCTTCAGAGGGTCCAGGTTGGTCGTCCGGACCGCTACCGGTTACGCAATGGCCTGCGGGATCCTTGGCGTGATCACGTCCATCTCGGTCAGACTCTCGGTCAGCTCGACCGCAGTTCTCGGCTACCTCTGGCTGCTGGCCGGCGAGCTGGGCGCCGTCGCAGCAGCGACGCTCGTCGTCGGGTTCGTCATCTGGTACGTGAGTCAGCGCCGCACTGCCCGCAGGTCAATCCCGGTGCCGCAGTAACGATTCCAAGATCAGCAACACACTTGATCTCGACCTGCCGTCGGGCCCAGGTCCCCCGCGCCTCGATCAAGAACCCCTGGGTTTGCGTTGCCGGTCCTTCGACAAGCTCAGGACCCTGGGGTTGCGTTGGCCGTACTTCGAGCAAGCTCAGGACCCCTGGGGTTGTGTTCGCGGTCCTTCGAGCAAGCTCAGGACCCTGGGCTCGAGCTCGCGGATCGGCTGCAGCTGAGTCGCGCCCGCTGGATCGAGTTGGCTTCACTCCCACAAGTTGATCTTGGACCTCGGGGGCACCCAGACGAGATCGTAACGTTGCATAGCCGTCGAGCGCCCCAGCGCGAGACCGGCACCGCAGCGAAGCGGAGGTGTCGCGGCAAGATCATTTATGGACGCGAGCGGGTAAGGGCGGGGATTGTCCCCGCAACGCAAGACGCCAGACCAGTCGCGGCAGCGGCAGGCAGAGACCCGACCGCTGACCAACCAGGACGCAACGGTGCATGCCCGTCGAGCGCCCCAGCGCGAGACCGGCACCGCGGCGAAGCGGAGGTGTCGGGGCAAGATCATTTATGGACGCGAGCGGGTAAGGGCGGGGATTGTCCCCGCGACGCTAGACGCCAGACCAAGTCGCGGCAGCGGCAGGCAGAGACGCGACCGCTAACCACCAGGACGCAACGATGCATGCCCGTCGAGCGCCCCAGCGCGAGACCGACACCGCAGCGCAGCGGAGGTCTCGCGGCAAGATCATTTATGGAAGCAACCGGGTAAGGGGTGCGGGGATTGTCCCCGCGACGCACGGCGCCAGACCAGATCGTGGCAGCGGCACTCACCCGACCGCGAATCCAATCAGTCCACGCCGAATTCGATCGCAGCGCGGTCGAGGGCGTCTTCCTCCTCGGCGGCGGGGTTGGCCGAGATCGCGTCCGCACCGCCCGGTTCGAGGGCACCGACCAGCTCGGTCTCACGGGCGGGCAGGGCCCCGAGACCGGCGTACAACTCCAGTTTGGTGCGCGTGTCGGCGATGTCCAGGTTGCGCATGGTCAGCTGCCCGATCCGGTCGGTCGGGCCGAAGGCCGCGTCCTCGGTACGCTCCATCGAGAGCTTGTCGGGGTGGTAGGAGAAGGCGGGTCCGAACGTGTTCACGATCGAGTAGTCCTCACCCCGCCGCAACCGCAGCACCACCGAGCCGGTGACGGCCGAGGCGACCCAACGCAGCAGGCCCTCGCGGATCATCAGCGACTGCGGATCGAACCAGCGACCCTCGTACAGCAACCGGCCCAGCTTGCGGCCGTCGTTGTGGTAGGCCGCAACGGTGTCCTCGTTGTGGATCGCGTTGACCAGCCGCTCGTACGCGATGTGCAGCAGCGCCATCCCGGGCGCCTCGTAGATGCCGCGGGACTTCGCCTCGATGATCCTGTTCTCGATCTGGTCGCTCATCCCGAGACCGTGCCGGCCGCCGATGGCGTTGGCCTCCAGGAAGAGCTCCACCACATCGTCGTAGCTCTTGCCGTTGATCTTGGTCGGCCGGCCGCCTTCGAAGCTGATCTCGACTTCCTCGGTGTCGATCTTGACTGAGTCGTCCCAGTACTTGACGCCCATGATCGGCTCGACGATCTCCATCGAGGCGTCCAGATGCTCCAGCTTCTTGGCCTCGTGGGTGGCGCCGAGGATGTTGGCGTCGGTGGAGTACGCCTTCTCCGTGCTGTCCCGGTACGGCAGTCCGTGCGCGACCAGCCACTCCGACATCTCCTTGCGGCCGCCCAACTCCGAGACGAAGTCGGCGTCGAGCCAGGGCTTGTAGATGCGCAGTGCCGGGTTCGCCAGCAGGCCGTAGCGGTAGAACCGTTCGATGTCGTTGCCCTTGAAGGTCGAGCCGTCACCCCAGATGGAGACGTCGTCGTCCTGCATCGCGCGCACCAGCAGGGTGCCGGTGACGGCGCGGCCGAGCGGGGTGGTGTTGAAGTAGACCCGGCTGCCGGTACGGATGTGGAACGCGCCGCAGGCGATCGCGGCCAGTCCCTCCTCCACCAACTGCGTCTTGCAGTCCACCAGGCGGGAGATCTCGGCGCCGTACTGGCCGGCCCGGCCGGGGACCGATGCGATGTCCGGCTCGTCGTACTGTCCGAGGTCGGCGGTGTAGGTGCACGGAATCGCGCCCTTGTCTCGCATCCAGGCAACCGCGACGGAGGTGTCGAGCCCGCCGGAAAAGGCGATGCCGACACGTTCGGACACAGGGATCGAGTTCAACACCTTGGACATGCGCATGATTATGCACTATCTGGAATGGATATGCATAATCGGCTGCTGCCCCACATCCTTCGGTCCAGTCGACTCGGCCCGGGTGATGGCAGCAGGTGTTCAAACCCTGAAAATGAGGCCCCGGTCGCGGCTTCCGGCCCGCTGGAGCCGATTTTCGCGATCTGGAGCCTCATTCTCAGGGTTCCGCGCCGCCGCCGGTGCGGTTCTCGGTCCTTCGACAGGCTCAGGACCCGTGGGGTGGGCGGGCGGATGGGGTGCGGTCCCGGTCCTTCGACAGGCACAGGACCCTTCGACGCGAGTCAGCACCCAACGGAACCCGGCACCCAGCCGAAAGCGCAACCTCGCACGCCCGTCGAGCGCCCCAGCGCGAGACCGGCACCGCAGCGCAGCGGAGGCGCCGGGGCAACCCGACCTATGAACGCGAACCCGGTAAGGGGTCCGGGGATTGTCCCCGGAAGTCTCAACGCCAACCAGGATCGCGGCAGCGGCAAACAACTCGACTGCGCTACAGGACGGTAAGGGGTGCGGGGGTTGCCCCCGCAACGCAAGCCGCCAACAAGGATCGCGGCAGCAGGCACCCGGCTCGACCGCGCTACAAATACTGCCCGGTGTTGCTCACCGTGTCGATCGATCGGCCGGGCTGGGTGCCCTTGTTGGAGGAGATCAGGGTGCGGATGAAGACGATGCGTTCGCCCTTCTTGCCGCTGATCTTGGCCCAGTCGTCGGGGTTGGTGGTGTTGGGCAAGTCCTCGTTCTCGGCGAACTCGTCCACGCAGGCCTGCATCAGGTGACCGATCCGCAGGCCCCGTACGCCGGAGTCCAGGACGTCCTTGATCGCCATCTTCTTGGCCCGGTCGACGATGTTCTGGATCATCGCGCCGGAGTTGAAGTCCTTGAAGTACAAGATCTCCTTGTCCCCACCGGCGTAGGTGACCTCGAGGAACTGATTCTCCTCCGACTCCTCGTACATCCTGGTCACGGTGCGTTCGATCATCGCCTCGACGGTCCGCTGCCTCGAGCCGCCGAACTCGCCCAGATCCTCTTCGTGCAAGGGCAGCGTGGCCGTCAGGTACTTGCTGAAGATGTCCCGCGCAGCCTCGGCATCGGGGCGTTCGATCTTGATCTTGACGTCCAGCCGGCCCGGCCGCAGGATGGCCGGATCGATCATGTCCTCACGGTTCGAGGCGCCGATGATGATCACGTTCTCCAGGCCCTCGACACCGTCGATCTCGCTCAACAGCTGCGGCACGATGGTGTTCTCCACATCGGAGGACACCCCGCTGCCACGGGTCCGGAACAGCGAGTCCATCTCGTCGAAGAAGACGATCACCGGCATCCCGTCGGTGGCCTTTTCCCTTGCCCGCTGGAAAACCAGCCGGATGTGCCGCTCGGTCTCACCGACGTACTTGTTCAGCAGCTCGGGACCCTTGATGTTGAGGAAAAAACTTCTCCCCTCGCGGCCGGTGCGTTCGGTCACCTTCTTGGCCAGCGAGTTGGCCACCGCCTTGGCGATCATGGTCTTGCCACAACCGGGCGGACCGTAGAGCAGGATCCCCTTCGGCGCCTTCAATTCGTGCTCGGCAAAGAGATCCCGATGCAGGAACGGCAACTCGACCGCGTCCCGGATGGCCTCGATCTGGCCACGCAGGCCGCCGATCTCCTCGTACCCGATATCGGGTACGTCCTCCAGCACCAGTTCTTCGACGTCCATCTTCGGCACCCGCTCGTAGGCGAAATGCACCCGGCGATCGACCAGCAGGGAGTCGCCGGACCGCAACCGTTCGGTACGCAGCCGGTCGGCCAGCCGGACCACGCTCTCCTCGTCGCCGTGTCCGACGATCAGGGCGCGTTCGCCGTCGGCCATCACTTCCTTGAGGCTGACCACCTCGCCGACCTCGTCGAAGGTGAGTACGCCGACCACGTTCAGCGCCTCGTTCAAGATCACTTCGCGGCCGGGTTCAAGATCATCGGCCTCGATCTCCGGGCTCACGCTGACCCGCATCTTCCGGCCGGAGGTCCAGATGTCGGCGGTGTGATCATCGACGGTTGCCAGGAACACGCCGAAGCTGGCCGGCGGTTGAGCGAGCCGATCGACCTCGGCCTTCAGGGAGACGATCTGCTCGCGCGCCTCACGCAGGGTGGTGGCCAGACGCTCGTTGTTGGCCGATGCCGCCCGTACGTCGGCGCGGGCGTCGGCAAGGCGTCGCTCCAGCGCCGCCAGGTCATGGGGATGGGAGGAGACTCGTTCGCGAAGTCGATCAAGCTCGTCGTTCAGCAGGCCGATCCTGGCCAGCAGGGCTTCACGATCATGCTGCGGATCCCCGGCCTGCCCGGAATCGTGCCCGCTGAAGCCCTCGCTCGCGCTGCGGCGGTCGGGTGTTTCAGTCATCTCGACACCTCCATGCCGAAACAGTACCCGTGACCAATGCCGCAACCGGGCCAGTTTTTCTCTTACTGGGATGCGTGTTTGGTTACGGTTTTGTTCCTGCATCGGCATCGCCGCCCGCCGTTTTGCCGCCGTTGTCCCCGACCGGAGAGTCGCCACCCGGCTCGACGCGACGCCGCGGGCCGGTGTAGTCCTCGCCGTACGCTCCCGGCGCCGGCCGGCGCTTGCGGGCCGGCGCGATGACGCCAGGTGCCAGTCGACGGGCGGTGAGCAGGAAGCCGGTGTGTCCGACCATCTGATGCGACGGCCGGATCGACAGTCCCTCGACGTGCCAGCCCCGCACCATCGACTCGGCCGCCTCCGGTTCGGTGAAACCGCCGTGCACCCGTAGCGTCTCGGTGATCCGGCCGAGTTGGGTCGTAGTGGCGACGTAGCAGCAGATCACCCCGCCCGGAATCAGCCGTTCGGCGATCACGTCCACACACTCCCAGGGCGCCAGCATGTCCAGCACCACCCGATCCACCTCGGCCGGCGCTCCCGGGTCGGCGCCCTCGCCGTCGGACAGCGCCACCGTCAGGTCGCCAAGGCGCAGATCCCAGGCCGGATGCTCCAGCCCGAGGAAGGTACGCACGTTCTTGGCCGCGATGGCGGCGAAGTCCTCCCGGCGTTCGTACGAGGTGAGCCGGCCGGTCGGCCCGATTGCGCGCAGCAGCGCCAGGCTCAGCGCACCCGATCCGGCACCGGCCTCGAGCACCCGGGCGCCGGGGAAGATGTCGGCGCCGACCACGATCTGAGCGGCGTCCTTGGGGTAGACGACCTGGGCTCCGCGCGGCATTCCCGTACTGAACTCCCCTAGCAGCGGCCGCAGCGCCAGATACTGAACGCCGCCGGCCGAGGTCACCACCACCCCCTCCGGGCCGCCGATCAACTCGTCGTGATTGATGGCGCCCTTGGCGGTGTGGAAGCGCTGCCCGTTGGCCAGCAGGACGGAGTGGCGGCGACCCTTGGGGTCCGTGAGGGTCACCCGCTCGCCCGCCCGCAGCGGTCCGGTGCGTACGCCGGCGTAGGTTGCCGGGTCCGAGGCTTCCGGTCCTTCGACGGGCTCGGGATGCTTGGTTGTGCTCATTGCTTTTCCTTCAATCCCCAGAGTCCGAGCTGCCAGCCCGGACCGAACGCGTCGGGTGTGACACTGGCACGCGGTCCGGAGTAGACGTCCTCGCCGGCCTGCGAGATCGGCAGCACCAGGTTCTCCTTGGCTGCGATCTGCTGCAGCTGGGCCAGTGCGGTGTTCAGCTGCGGGGTGCCGACACCGGCCTGCCGGGTGTTGGCCAGCGCCGCGTCGATCGGCTTGGCCTCCCCCCTCAACGGGTGGTCGATGATCGGCTGCAGCCAGGCGATCCCGGTCGACGTCCACGCCTTGCGATCGACCAGTTGCAGGTCGGCATCGGGATCATCGGCCCGCAGCAGCACGCTCATCCCGCCGGTGTTCTCCAACCGGATCCGCAGCTGAGTGGCCAGGTCCAGGCTGTTCGGCGCGGTCGGGTCGTAGCCGAGGGTGAGATGGATCCGGCTGTTCCAGCTGACGTCGATCTTCGCCTTGCCGCCCAGCGGGAACGACGAGTGATGACCGGGTACGCCGTTGGGCACCACCGAGTCCAGCGTTCGATCCTCCTGCAGCGCGGCCGCGATCACGTCCCGCAGCGCGGTCGAGGAGACGTGCTTGGAGCGGGGGTTCCACAGCAACT
The DNA here is from genome assembly GCF_007362775.1 of Microlunatus elymi. NCBI lineage: Bacteria > Bacillati > Actinomycetota > Actinomycetes > Propionibacteriales > Propionibacteriaceae > Microlunatus > Microlunatus elymi. The sequence continues at coordinate 2,978,028 of NZ_CP041692.1, read as the reverse complement.
GCTCCACCCGTGCACCGGGCAGCACGGTCTGGCTGAAGCCCGCCTTCGAGGTGTGGGTCCGGGACGCGCCGATCTGGGTGTGCAGACGTTGCTGCGCCGCCGCACTCAGCCCACGCCAGACCACGTCGACCTCGTGCGCGGCCATCGCCTCCTCGATGCTGGCGGAATCGGGCATCGTTCGCAGTTCGATGGTGTCGACCTTGCCGGCCGCATAGCCGATGTAGTCGGTGTACCTGGTGAACTCGATCAGGTTCTTGCTGATCTTGCTGACCTCGTACGGGCCGGAGCCGACCACCGGCTCGTCCATCGGCCGGACATGATCGGAGTTGTAGACCTTCGAGTCCACGATCGAGGCCGCCGGCGAGGCGAGCGCCCACGGGAACTGGGTGTCCTCCTGGCTGAGCACGAATTGCACCGTGGTCGGGTTCGGTGTCTCGATCCGCCGCAGCGACGACAGCTGCGGGGCCGACGAGCCGGCGACGTCCAACCGGGTGGCACGTTCGATGCTGAACTTCACATCGGCCGAGGTGAGCGGATCGCCGTTGCTGAACTTCAGGTTCGGCCGCAGCGTGCAGACATAGCTCGTCTTGGTCGGGAAACGACACTCCTGCGCGGCATCGGGCTCCGGATAGGAGTCGGTCGGCGACGCGGTCACCAACCGCTGGAACACGTTCTGAGTCAGCATGGTGGAGGCCGTGTCGTGCACAGCGGCCGGATCCGCGGTGATCTCCTTGTCGGTGGTCATCACGGTGAACGCTCGCTTCACCGATGCGGTCGCCGACGGCGATGGCGCGGGTTGTTGATCATGGCCCGTGCAGCCGCTGGTCATGATCAACATCGCGATGATCATGATCATCGCGACCGGTCCGCGCCGGCCGGGTCTCAATGGCTCAGTGCGCATCGTCACCGTCGCGACGCAGCAACCCGAACACCGCTGCGGCGTCGAGTTCGGCAAGCGAGGAAACCCTGACCTGGTTGGGCGCCGCAGGCACCGGTACGACGTTCTCGATCACCACCACAGTGGCTCCGGCGTCGCCGGCCGACCGTGCTCCCGGCGGGCTGTCCTCGAACGCCACACAATCCTGCGCCTGCACGCCGAGCTTGCCACAGGCCGTGAGGTACGGCTCCGGATCGGGTTTGCCGCGGCTGACCTCGTCACCGGCGACGGAGGCCGCGAACGAGCCCGCCGGCAACTGCTCGATGATCACGTCGAGCAGTGAACGGTAGGACGCCGAGACCAGCGCACACGGCACCCCGGCCAGCCGCAGCGACTCCAGCAGTTCCCGGGCACCGGGACACCACGGGATCGGTCCGCGCCGGCAGAAGTCGATCACCACCTGCAGAAGTTGATCAACGATCCACTCCGGACGAAGATCATCGCGGCCGATCACGTCGGCCATGTAGCCGGCCGATTCCAGCAGCGATCGGCCGACGAGTTTGTGCGCATGTTCGTGGCTCCACTGACCACCCAGTCGGGGGATCAGTTCGAACTCGGCGGCGATCCAGATCGGTTCGGTGTCGGCCAGCGTGCCGTCGAAATCCCACAGCGCAGCGGACAGTCCACTGCCGGGATGCCCGGCGGGTCGGACGGTCGCGTCGACCGGCAGTGGTGGGTCTGCCAACGAGGTTGACGGCTGGATCGACGATCGGGATGGGCTGGCTGCGGATTCGCTGATCATGGCGTTCGTGATTCTCCCAGGTTCGGTCGCGAACTGGCCAATCCGCCAGTTCGCGGTGCGGTATGACCTGATCGGCGCGAGAACTCAGACCCTATGCTGAGAGTTCACTCACGCCCGCCAACCCGATCGAAGGCTGCAAGTGCTGGACAACGCCGAACTCCGCCCGGACGCCACCGCCGACCTGACCGCTGCGCTGCAGCTGCGGATCCTGGTGCTGGACGGGGCGATGGGCACGATGGTGCAGCGGCACAAGCTCGAGGAGGAGCACTACCGCGGCGACCGGTTCGCCGACTGGCCGCGGGATGTGAAGGGCAACAACGACCTGCTGGTGCTCACCCAGCCGCAGATCATCCGCGACATCCACACGGCCTATCTGGAGGCCGGCGCGGACATCGTCGAGACCGACACGTTCAACGCCCAGCAGGTCTCGCTGGCCGACTACGGCATGCAGGAACTCGCGTACGAGTTGAACGTCGCGGCCGCCCGGCTGGCCCGTGAGGCCTGCGACGAGATGACCGCGAAGACCCCGGATCGCCCGCGCTGGGTGGCCGGCGCGATCGGACCGTTGAACCGGACCGGCTCGATCTCCCCCGACGTCAACGATCCGGGCGCCCGCAACATCGACTTCGATCAGATGGTCGCCGCCTATCTGGAGCAGGCCCGCGGTCTGGTCGACGGCGGCGCCGACATCCTGCAGATCGAGACGATCTTCGACACGCTGAACGCCAAGGCCGCGATCTTCGCCGTCGAGCAGTTGTTCACCGACTACGGCCGGCGTTGGCCGGTGATCATCTCCGGCACCATCACCGACGCGTCCGGCCGGACGCTGACCGGGCAGGTGACCGAGGCGTTCTGGAACTCGATCCGGCATGCCCGGCCGTTGATCGTCGGGCTCAACTGTTCTCTTGGTGGCAAGGAATTGCGGCCGTACGCGGCCGAGCTGGCCCGGGTCGCCGACTGCTTCGTCCATGCCTATCCCAACGCCGGACTGCCGAACGCGTTCGGCGACTACGACGAGACGCCCGACGACACCGCCGGCACGCTGCGTGACTACGCCGACTCCGGTTTCGTCAACCTGGTCGGCGGCTGCTGCGGCACCACACCCGATCACATCGCCGCGATCGCCCAGCAGGTCGAGGGACTACCACCGCGTACGCCGGCCAAGATCAAACCGGCCTTGCGGCTCTCCGGTCTGGAGCCGTTGACGATCGACGACGACTCGCTGTTCGTCAACGTCGGCGAACGGACCAACATCACCGGCTCCGCCCGCTTCCGAAAGTTGATCAAGACCGGCGACTACAACACCGCCTTGTCGGTCGCCCGGCAGCAGGTGGAGAACGGCGCGCAGGTGATCGACATCAACATGGACGAAGGCATGATCGACGGCGTCGCCGCGATGCAGCGCTTCACCCGGTTGATCAGCAGCGAGCCCGACATCTGCCGGGTGCCGGTGATGATCGACTCCTCCAAGTGGGAGGTGATCGAGCAGGGGCTGAAGAACATCCAGGGCAAGTCGATCGTCAACTCGATCTCTTTGAAGGAAGGCGAAACTCCCTTCGTCGAACACGCCCGGCTGTGCCGGATGTACGGCGCCGCCGTGGTCGTGATGGCCTTCGACGAGGACGGCCAGGCCGACACCCTGGAACGCCGGCAGCAGGTGTGCCGGAGGGCGTACGACATCCTCACCGAGCAGGTCGGCTTCCCGGCCGAGGACATCATCTTCGACCCGAACGCCTTCGCGCTGGCCACCGGCATCGACGAGCATGCGACCTACGGCACCGACTTCATCGAGGCGGTCCGCTGGATCAAGCAGAACCTTCCCGACGCCAAGATCAGCGGCGGCATCTCCAACGTGTCCTTCTCCTTCCGCGGCAACAACGCTGTCCGGGAAGCGATCCACGCGGTCTTCCTCTACCACGCGATCCAGGCCGGACTGACCATGGGCATCGTCAACGCCGGTGCCCTGGCGGTCTACGACGAGATCGATCCCGAGCTGCGGGAACGGATCGAGGACGTGGTGCTGAACCGCCGTTCCGACTCCACCGAACGGCTGCTGGAGATCGCCGGCAAGTTCGCCGGCAGCGGTGAACAGCGCGAGGTTGCCGACGAGGAGTGGCGTTCACTGCCGGTGGCCGAGCGGATCACTCATGCGCTGGTCAAGGGAATCGACGATTACGCCGAATCCGACACCGAGGAGCTGCGGCTGCAGATCGCCGAGCGCGGCGGCCGGCCGCTGGAGGTGATCGAGGGACCGTTGATGGACGGCATGGGCGTGGTCGGCGATCTGTTCGGTGCCGGCAAGATGTTCCTGCCGCAGGTGGTGAAGTCGGCCCGGGTGATGAAGAAGGCGGTCGCCTACCTGATCCCGTTCATCGAGGCGGAGAAGTCGGACGACGACACCAGCACCAACGGCACCGTGGTGATGGCCACCGTCAAGGGCGACGTGCACGACATCGGCAAGAACATCGTCGGCGTCGTGCTGCAGTGCAACAACTATCAGGTGATTGATCTTGGTGTGATGGTGCCGGCGCAGAAGATCTTGGACGCGGCACGAGAACACAACGCCGACATCATCGGCCTGTCCGGTCTGATCACGCCGTCGCTGGACGAGATGACCAACTTCGCCGCCGAGATGGAACGTCAGGGACTTGACATCCCGCTGTTGATCGGCGGCGCCACCACGTCCCGGGCGCACACCGCCGTCAAGGTCGATCCGCAGTATCACGGCCCGGTGGTGTGGGTGAAGGACGCGTCCCGGTCGGTGCCGGTGGTGGCCAACCTGCTCTCCGACGAACGGCGTCCGAAACTGGTCGCAGAGTTGAAGGCGGACTACGACGGTCTGCGCGAGCGCCATGCCGGGCGGAACAACGATCGCAAGATCCTGAGCATCGAGGACGCCCGCGCCGACCGGACGCCGATCGACTGGAGCGACTATCACCCGCCCAGGCCGCGGTTGTTGTTGCAGCAGGCCCGCGACACCCACACCGACGACTTCCACGAGTCGCTCGAACCGTTGCAGTACGTGAAGAAGGTCGAGAACTATCCGCTGGCCGAGTTGGCTGAGTTCATCGACTGGCAGCCGTTCTTCAACGCCTGGGAGCTGAAGGGCCGGTTCCCCGACATCCTGAACAACCCGGCCACCGGCGAGGCCGCCCGCAAGCTGTGGGAGGACGCGCAGCAGCTGATGGACAAGATCATCTCCGAGGGTTGGCTGCGGGCCAACGCGGTCTTCGGGTTGTTCCCGGCCAATGCGGTCGGCGACGACATCGAGGTGTACGCCGACGAGCACCGTACGAGGGTGCGGACGAGGTTGCATCAGCTGCGCCAGCAGAGCGAACACCGCGACGGCGTACCGCATCGCAGCCTGGCCGACTATGTCGCACCGGCGGACACCGGGCTACGGGACTACGTCGGCGCGTTCGCGGTCACCGCCGGACTCGGCGCGCAGGACAAGATCGCCGAGTTCAAGGCCGACCTGGACGACTACAGCGCGATCCTGCTGGAGTCGTTGGCCGATCGGCTGGCCGAGGCCTTCGCCGAGCGGCTGCATCAGCGGGTGCGTACCGAATTCTGGGGCTACGCGCCGGACGAGGAACTCAGCAACGCCGAATTGATCAAGGAGCAGTATGCCGGCATCCGTCCCGCGCCCGGCTATCCGGCCTGTCCCGAGCACACCGAGAAGCAGACCATCTGGGAGCTGCTCGACGTGCGCGCCAACACCGGCATCGAGCTGACCGACAGCATGGCGATGTGGCCCGGTGCCTCGGTCAGCGGCTGGTACTTCAGCCACCCGCAGTCGCAGTACTTCGTGGTCGGCAGGATCGGCAAGGATCAGGTCGCCGACTACGCCGAACGCAAGGGCTGGACACTGGCCGAGGCTGAACGCTGGCTCTCCCCCAACCTCGGTTACGCTCCCGGCGGCTGACCGCGGATTAGATTGGACCCACTATGGCTGATGAGTCCTCAGCAGTGACCAGTCTGCGGGATCTGGACGATCCGGTGGTGTTCGTGGCGTTCGGCGGCTGGAACGACGCGGGCAGCGCCGCGTCGCAGGCCGTCGAACACCTCGCCGAGACGTGCCATACCCGGCAGGCGTTCTCGCTCGACCCCGACGACTTCTACGACTATCAGGTCAATCGGCCGGAGGTCCGCGGCAGCGGCGACTCCCGACGGATCGCCTGGCCGACGACCGAGATCCGTACCGGCAAGCTGCCGAACGGACGGGATCTGGTGATCATCGAGGGGTTGGAGCCCAACTTCCGCTGGCGTCAGTTCTGCCAACTGCTGGTCTCCGCGCTGCGGTCGGCCCACGCCGACCGGGTGTTCCTGATCGGCGCGTTGCTGGCCGACCATCCGCACACGCGGCCGATCCCGGTGTCGGCCACCAGCTCCGATCCGGCAGTGATGGAGGACCTGGGGCTGACCGAATCGACCTACGAGGGTCCGACCGGGGTGCTCGGCATTCTCGGCGGCGAGCTGGAACAGGCCGGCATCCAGACCCTCAGCCTGTGGGCGGCGATCCCGCACTACGTGTCCAGCTCGCCCTCGCCGAAGGCCACCCTCGCGCTGTTGAACCGGCTGGAGGATCTGCTCGACCAGTCGCTGGATCTGGGTGATCTTCCGGAGCTGGCCCGCGCCTGGGAGCGCGGGGTCAACGAACTGGCCGCCGACGACTCCGACGTCGCCGACTACGTCTCCTCGCTGGAGCACCAGAGCGACGAGAGCGAACTCCCCGAAGCCACCGGCGATGCGATCGCCGCCGAGTTCGAGCGCTACCTGAGACGCCGCCGGGAGAAGTGAAAATCGGTTGGGCTGCAGCGGCACGGAACGCTAGAAAGGCCCGACATGCACAAGATAGATTTCCTCGCCCGGACCACGACCGACGACATCCTTGAACGCGACTTCCGAGTCGGCGAGATCCCGGGCGTCCTCTGGTCCCCCGCCGCGAGCTCCGATCACGCGCCGGTGATCCTGATCGGCCACGGCGGCGGGCTGCACAAGAAGACTCCGGCACAGGTGGCCCGGGCCCGCGATCTGGTCACCCGCTGGGGCTACACCGTGGTCGCCATCGACGCGCCCGGTCACGGCGAGCGGCCGATCTCGGCTCACGACCAGGCAGCGCGGAGCGAGTTCAGGGCAGCGCTCGAGGCCGGCGACCACGCCCGGTTCGAGGCGGCCAGCGTCGACTATGCGCGCTCACTGGCCGACCGCGCCGTTCCGGAATGGCAGGCCACCATCGATGCCCTGCAGTCGCTGCCCGAGATCGGCCCCGACGCGCCGATCGGCTACGGCGGCGGCGTCTCCTTGGGCACAGCGATCGGCATCCCGCTCACCGCCGCGGACACCCGGATCCGTGCCGCCATCTTCGGCGGCGGCTTCTTCGTGTACGAGTCCCAGCTCGCCGCCGCGCGGAAGATCACCGTCCCCGTGCAGTTCCTGCTGCCGTGGGACGACGAACACGTCGACCGGCAGTCCGCGCTCGCCCTGTTCGACGCCTTCGCCTCACCGGAGAAGACGCTGCACGCCAACCCGGGTGATCATCGGACCGTCCGCTGGATCGGCATCGACCAGGAGTTCCTGCCCCGTCATCTGGGCGCGTGAGCCTAGATCCGGCCGGAGTTTCCAGCACGTGCGGGATTCTGAACCTGCCCAGGGTCCCGATCCGGGAGGTGGGCTGCTCAGCGAGTGGCGGTCGTACGCAGTTGGTTGATCATGGCGTTCGGGTCGTCGGCACCGAAGACGGCCGAACCGGCCACGAAGGCATCGGCTCCGGCGTCGGCGCAGCGTTCGATGGTCTCGGCGGAGACTCCGCCGTCGACCTGCAGCCAGATGTCCAGACCGGTCTTGGTGATCAACTCGCGGGCGGCGGTGATCTTGGGCAGAGTCAGGTCGAGGAACTTCTGTCCGCCGAATCCGGGCTCGACGGTCATGATCAACAACATGTCGATTTCCACCAGCAGTTCGGCGTACGGCTCGATGGGGGTGGCCGGCTTGATCGCCATCCCGACTCGGGCCCCCTTGGCGCGGATCTCCCGCGCCAGCCGGATCGGCGCCTTGGCGGCTTCGAGATGGAAGCTGACCGACTCCGCCCCGGCTTCCGCATAGCCCGGCGCCCAGACGTCCGGCTCCTCGATCATCAGATGGATGTCCAGGAACTTGTCGGTGACCTTACGGATCGCTTCCACCACAGGCAATCCGAGCGTCAGGTTCGGTACGAAGTGGTTGTCCATCACGTCGACATGCAGAGCGTCCGCGTCCGGGATCTGCTCGATCGAGGACTGCAGGTTGGCAAAGTCCGCCGACAACAGGCTGGGCATGATCTTGCTGGTCGCGTGATGGTGCACGGCCGCGAGTCTACGATGCTTGCCCCGCCCGATCGGTCTGCATGCCGTCCAGCATCAGGTCGACGTACCTCATCCGGTCCTCGGCGATCCGGCTCGGCAGTGCCGTGGGGCCGACCGCGCCCGGGATGCCGGCGTCGCGCAGATCGTCTCGGTGTCGGTCCGCGACGCCAAGCCCGGCAACAAACTCAGCAGCGGCGTCCACGGAGAGGTCGACGAGCACCTGCGCGGCAGCGACGTGCCGTACGCGATCGTGCAGCCGACCATGTTCATGCAGAACCTGCTTCGCGACCTGCGTGACGATCGGTTCCATGGTGCCTACGGCACGGCACCGGCCAACTACATCGACGCTCGTGACATCGGCGACGTTGCTGCGGCGCTGCTCACCGGACGGGTCGGACCGTCCCGGGACTACCTGTTGACCGGGCCGCAGTCCCTTACCCACCAGGAGATCGCTACGGCGATGACCGTCGCTCTCGGCCGGGAGATCCGCTATGTCGACCTGCCGCCGTCGGAGCTGGCGCAACGCTTTCGCGACGAGGGCGTCCCCGAGCCGTACGCGACCGACCTGCCGGCCGCGCAGACGGCGTCTCCGCTCAGCTGGGCTGAGGTCAACCGCACCGTCGAGGAGGTCACCGGCCGGCCCGCACGAATGCTGAACGAGTTTCTCCGTGATCACGCCGACGTTCTTCAGCGCTGAGCCAGGCCGCGAGGCCGTGAGTGATCACCGCCGCGGGCCTCCAGAGCTCGCTACCTTCAGCCGGACACGCGCAGCAACGCTGCGAACATCGCGTCGGTGCCGTGTCGATGCGGCCAGAGCTGGATGAACCGGCCGACCGCAGCGTCCTCGACCTCCGGAAGCAGCGCCGGCGCGTCGAGCAGGTCAAGATCATCGTGCTCGGACAGCACCTCGGTGACGACGGCTTCGGTCTCGAGCCGATGCGGCGAGCAGGTGACGTAGGCGACTACACCGCCCGGGCGCAGAGCCGCGATCGCGTTGTGCAGCAGGGATTTCTGCAACGGATGCAGTTGATCGACGGCGTCGGCGTCCCGTCGCCAGCGCGACTCCGGCCGGCGGCGCAGCGCACCAAGGCCGCTGCACGGCACATCGGCGATCACCCGAGCGAAACTGCCCGGTCGCCAGGCCGGACGGGTGCCGTCGGCGGTGATCACCAGCCGCTCATCGGACTGGGGATAGGCCCGCAAGGCGGCAGCCACCAGCCGGGCTCGGTGCGCCGCGATCTCGCCGGCCAGGAAGGCAGCGCCGTGCTCGCGGGCGAGTCCGGCCAACAACGCCGACTTGCCACCCGGGCCGGCACACAGATCCAGCCACGGACCGTCGGCGGCCTCGGCCCGGGCCAGCGCCAGCGCGACCAGTTGGGAGCCCTCGTCCTGAACACCGGCCCGGCCCTCGGCGACAGCGGGCAGGAGCGCCGGATCGCCGGTCCACTGCGCCGCGTACGGCGAGTGCCGGCCCGGACGGGCTCCCGCGTCGAGCAGTTCCTGCACCGTTGCCAGGCCGGGCCGGATCACCAGTGAGGAGACCGGCTGGACGTTGTTGGCCCGCAGGGCCGGCTCCAGTTCGGTCTGTGGCAACAGGTCGGCGTACGCGTCGACGATCCAGCGTGGATGCGCGGTCCGCAGTGCCAAGGCGTCGGGCGCCGGCCAGCCGTTGCTGATCTTGGTCACCCAGCCGCCGTAGTCATCGGCGCTGATCTTGCGCAGGATGGCGTTGATCAGACCGGTGACACGGCGTCCGACGGTTGCCGCGGCCAGTTCGACCGTCGCCGACACCGCCGCGTGATCGGCCACCCGCATCGCCAGCAGCTGATGAGTGCCGAGCCGGAGCAGATCGAGCACGGCCGGTTGCAAGCTGTTGAGCTTACGGCCTCCAGCCCGCTCGATGATCGCGTCATAGCTGCCCTGCATCCGGCAGGTCCCGCTGAACAGTTCGGTGGCGAAGGCGGCATCGCGGGCCGGCATCTGCCGTTGGCGCAGCAACTCGGCCAAGATCAAGTTCGCGTAGGCGTCCTCGGCGTGCACCGCACGCAAGGCGTCGAAGGCCAGCAACCGGGCCGGATCGGCGCCGCGCGGCCGGCTCTGGCGGCCCCGACCGCGGCTGCCGAGCTTGCCGCGGCCGTTGCCGCCGTCCCGAGGTGCGGCCGACTTGTCCGGGCTCATCCGCCCAGCCGCTCCCCCGGCTCGAAGCTCACGCCCCGAGCCCAATCCGCTGCCTGCATGGGCTTCTTGCCCTGCGCCTGCACCTGGGTCAAGATCAAACTTCCGGCCCCGGTGCCGACTCGGACCGACTTCTTGGTGATCTCCAGTTCGCCCGGATCAAGATCATCCCGTTCGTCCACGGTCGCGGAGTTGATCTTGAACCGATCGCCGCGGAAGGAGCTCCAGGCGCCCGGTGCCGGGGTGCAGCCGCGGATCAGCCGATCCACCACGATCGCCGGCCGAGTCCAGTCCAGCCGGGCGTCGTCGACGGTGATCTTGGGTGCCAGGCTGATGCCGTCGGCCGGCTGCGGCTCGGGCGTCAGCGTGCCCGCCTCGATGCCGTCCAAGGTCTGCACCAGCAGCTGCGCACCGGAGAGCGAGAGCCGGTGCAGCAGATCACCGGCGGTGTCGGTCGCGCCGATCGGATCGGTGACGGTCCGATAGACCGGACCGGCATCCATCTCCTTCACCAGCGAGAACGTGGCCGCACCGGTGATCTGGTCACCGTTGATGATCGCGTGCTGCACCGGCGCCGCCCCGCGCCAGGCCGGCAGCAGGGAGAAGTGCAGGTTGACCCAGCCGTGCTCGGGGATGTCGATCACCCGCTGGGGGATCAGCGCACCGTAGGCGACCACCGGGCAGCAGTCCGGCGCCAGCTTGGTCAGCCGGGTCACGAAGTCGGCGTCTCGCGGCCGCTCCGGCCTCAGGATTTCCAAGCCCGCCTCGGCCGCCCGCGCTGCCACCGGGCTCGGCTGCAGCCTGCGTCCACGGCCGCTGGGTGCGTCCGGCCGGGTGACGACCGCGACCACCTCATGGCCGGAATCGAGCAGGGCTTCCAGGGACGGTACCGCCACCTCGGGCGTACCGGCGAAGACGAGTTTCACGAGCAGGCAGTCTATTGAGCCGCCCCGGCCGGTCGGATGCGCGGTCTCAGCCGATCTGGATCGGATCGACCTGGATCCGCAGTGCGCCCTCGGCCTTCTTGGCCGACCGCGTCGCGACGACGGCTCTGGTCGCAGCAACCAGCTCGCTGCCGAGCGACAGCGGCGCCCGCAGCGTCAGCCGGTTGATGATCACCTCGCCGGAGGCCGACGGGCCGATCTCGACCGGGCCGAGCAGCTCCGTCGGCTGCGGCGACTTCAGCAGTTGCCCGAACTCCGTCAGTGCCTCGGCCCGGCCGTCGACCGTGATCAACTTCACCGCCGGCGGGAAGTGCGCCTCGGCGCGTTCAGCCAGCTCGCGGGCCGCGAAACCGGCAGGGTCGAGCCGGACCAGCGCCTGCAACGTACGACCGGAACTGTCGCCGACCGCGATCACCGAACCGCCCTGCTCCCCCGACCGGACCAACGCGGTGGCGCCCAGCCAGCGACGCAATGCTTCCTCGCCCGCGCGCAGGTCGGCGCGCAGCAACATCAACGGCGTGTCCAGCAGTACGGCCGCCGCATAGCCGCCGGCCGCGATCGGTTCGGCGCCCGGGGTGGCCACCACCAATGCCGGGGTGTCGGGCACCTCGGCCAGTACCCGGCCGCCCATCGACTGGCGAATCGTCGTGGCCGGGAAGGCCCGACCCAACTCCTCTGCGGTGCGCCCGGCGCCGACGACCGGTGCCCGCCAGCGCTGCGAGCCGCAGTTGTCGCATCGCCAGTCCGGCAGTAACCGACCGCACCACCGGCAGGACAGCAACACCTCCGGCAGGTCCGATCGCTGATCATGATCATCCGGAAGTTGATCTTGATCGGCCGCCGACAGCAGGTCGAGTTGATCATGGTCGGCGGCCGTACTGATCTTGCCCTGCATCTGCGGGTGCGTCTGCGCCCCAGCAAGCGAGCGTCGGGAGGCGCGGGTCGGGCCGTGGCAGTGCGAGCAACGCACCGGCTCCCGGCAGTCCTGACAGCTCAACGACACCAGATAGCCGCTGCGCGGGACCTGAACCAGCACCGGTCCCGCGGCCAGACCCGCTCGGATGGTCTCGAACACGTCGTGCGGCAACCGGGCCGCGTGCGCCGCCGGATCCCGGTCCAGGGCTCGATCCGTGTCGGCGGCGATCTTGATCTTGGGTGCAGTACGGCGCAGCACCGTACGCTCGGCGGCAAGTTCGGTGAGCCAGCCACGGTCCACCATCCGCTGCACCTCGCAGCTGCGCGCGTACGAGCCGAACAACACCGCTGCACCGGCCTGCGCGGCCCGGATCGCCAGCACCTCGCGGGCGTGCGGATACGGTGCCCGCTGCTCGGCGAGCAGATCGTCCCCGTCGTCGTACAGCCCGACCAGACCAAGATCACAAACCGGTGCGAAGGCGGCCGCCCGAGTCCCGATCACCACCGGCACGTCGCCTCGCAGCGCGGCCAGGAACGCGCGATAGCGGGCCGCCGGACCAAGATCAGCTGTGAGCGCGACGAAGCCCTGCTTCCCCAGCACCTGCTCGCACGCCGCCCGGAGCCGATCAAGATCACGGGTGCCGGGCACGATCAACAGACTGCCCGCACCCCCGGCCAGGGCGGCCGCGGCGGCGCAGGCCATCCCGTACGCCCAGTCACCGGCGTCGGCGGCGCCGGCGTCAGCGGAGGGAATCAGCTGCCAGGCCGCCCGTGGCCGGTCGCCGCGACGCAGCGCACCGAGAAAGCCGGGTCCGGTCGGGTAGCGGGAGAACGGACCGTCAAACTGCTGCGGTTCGACCGGCGGGCGGCGTACCGGATCGGCCTTCTCGGTGGCCGCATGCCGCGGTGGCACCGCCAATCGAAGGACGTCGGCATAGCTGCCCGCGTAGTGGTCGGCGACGGCCCGGATCAGCCGATCGACCGCCTCAGTGAGCACCGGCTCGGCGGAGACCACCTTGTAGAGCGGCGCCAGCGTGCCCGGATGATCGGTCTCGGCCACCCGCTCGACCACGAACCCGTCCCGCAGCTTGCCGGCGAACCGGACCCGCACCCGCGCACCGGGCACCGCCTCGGCGTCCTGGCTCGCGGTCACCGCGTAGTCGAACGGGCGGTCCAGATGCAGCAGCGAAACGTCCACCACCACCCGCGCTACCGGCAACTCCGGTTGGTCGGCAGGCAGTTCAGGCACTGGCAAAGATTCTCATACCGCACCACCACTACGCTGGTGCTGTCCACAGGGCGCCTGTGTGCGCTCGTCTTCTGGCGTAGCACAGTGCTACGCTGACAGGCGTGGAGAAGGTTCCGATTCGGGAATTACGCAACCAGAGCAGCAAGGTGCTGGCCCGCGTCGTCGCGGGCGAGATCATCCAGGTGACCAGCAATGGCGTTGTCCAGGCCGTTCTTGTGCCGCCGGAGATGACTCCGATCGAACGTGGACTGATCAATGGAGCGATGACTCCGGCGAAGACGACCGCGCCGGTGAGCGGGATTCCGAGGGTGAAATCACCGACTCCGTTGGCGACGATCATCGACGATCTCAAGGGCGACCGGTGAGCTCGGCTGATCCGTTGTCGGCAACGGCATCATCGGGCGAGCCCAGGTACTACTACGTGGACTCTTCGTCCTGGTGCAAACTCCTCATAAATGAGGACGAGAGCGCGGCGCTGGCCGCGTTCGTCGATCACGTTCACAGCGTCGGGGGCGGATTCCTGTCTGCCGACCTGCTGGTCACCGAGGTCTGGCGAACGGTGCACCGAATAGACCACGACTCCGGCAACGTCGCCGTCGACCCAGCGAACGTGACGGAGGTGTTGAATCGGGTCAACCTCTTCACCCCCGATCGATCGATCTACCGCGACGCCGCCCACCTCTTCGCGGGCCAGGCTGTGCGATCCCTGGACGCGATCCATGTCGCCCAATGCCTGGCAGTCGATGCCGACGTCTTCATCTCATACGACGAGCGGCAACTTGCCGCCGCCCGGTCGGTCGGCATCAAGACCCACTCACCCCGCTGAACAATTCGCGGCCTGAACAATGGGGCGCTGAACGATAGCGGGATCGTCCCGGGACGCCCGCGGGCGTCAGCCCTTGACGGCGGCGGCCAGTGCCTCGGCGCGGTCGGTGCTCTCCCAGGTGAAGTCGGGCAGTTCGCGGCCGAAATGACCGTAGGCAGCGGTGCCGGCGAAGATCGGCCGCTTCAGCTTGAGGTCCTGCACGATGGCGCCGGGGCGCAGGTCGAAGACGTCGAGCACCGCCTGCTGGATCTGCTCGGTCGGCACCTTCTCGGTGCCGAACGTGTCGACGTAGAAGCCGACCGGATGCGCCTTGCCGATGGCGTAGGCGACTTGGCACTCGCAGTGGTCCGCGAGCCCGGCGGCCACCACGTTCTTGGCCACCCAGCGCATCGCGTACGCGGCCGAGCGGTCGACCTTGGACGGATCCTTGCCGGAGAATGCGCCGCCGCCGTGCCGGGCCATCCCGCCGTACGTGTCGACGATGATCTTGCGACCGGTCAGACCCGCGTCACCCATCGGGCCACCGATCTCGAACCGGCCGGTCGGATTCACCAGCAGCTTGTAGTCCGAGGCGTCGATGTCGTACTTCTCGACGACCGGCGCGACCACGTGCTTACGCACGTCCGGAGCCAGCAGCGCATCAAGATCGACATCGGCCGCGTGCTGGCTGGAGACCACCACGGTGTCCAGCCGGACCGGCTTGTCGCCGTCGTACTCGATGGTCACCTGGGTCTTGCCGTCGGGACGCAGGTAGGCCATCTCGCCTTCCTTGCGGGCGAAGCTGAGCTGCTCGGCGAGCCGGTGCGCCAGGTCGATCGGCAACGGCATCAGATTCGGCGTCTCGGTGCAGGCGAAGCCGAACATCAGCCCCTGGTCGCCGGCGCCCTGGAAGTCGAACTCGTCGGTCGACTCGCCGGAACGCGTCTCCCACGCCTTGTCGACGCCCTGGGCGATGTCCGGCGACTGCGCGCCGATGGCGATCTGAACACCGCAGGAGGCACCGTCGAAACCCTTGGTGGACGAGTCGTAGCCGATGTGCAGGATCCGGTTGCGGACGATCCGCGGGATCTCTGCGTACGCCTTGGTGGTCACCTCACCGGCCACCACCACCAGGCCCGTCGTCACCAGAGTCTCGACCGCGACCCGGCTGTCCGGATCCTGTTCCAGCAGGGCATCCAGTACGGAGTCGCTGATCTGGTCGGCGATCTTGTCCGGGTGCCCCTCGGTGACCGATTCCGAGGTGAACAGGCGTGTGGCCATCGGATGAACCTCTCGTGGGAGTCGATGTGTTGGACAGCTGTGTCCAGAGTCTTTCGCGATGTCGATCGGACCGAAGCGGGACACACCTCGATTGCGGCAGACCTTACCGCTCGGATCTGACCTGGAGCGCGGCATCCAGGATGTGATGCGCCAGCAGTTCCTTGGACCCGGCCAACGCCGGCGGAGTCTCGGACTCGTCGGCGCTGCCGCCGATGATCCGGATCTCCGAGTCGGCCCGGCCGAACACCCGGCCGTGGCCGACCGCGTTCAGCACCAGCAGGTCGCAGCCCTTGCGGGCCAGCTTGTCGCGGCCCAGCGAGATCAGCTGCTCTGGTGTGTCGGCGGTCTCCGCGGCGAAGCCGACCAGGACCTGACGCTGGTCGGTGCGGGCGCGGACCAGACCGGCGAGGATGTCTGGATTCTGCACCAGGGAGAGCTCCAGCCCCTGATCGGCGTCAGCGGAGGAACTCTTCTTGATCTTGCTCGGCTGCTCGCTGGCCGGTCGGAAGTCGGCCGGTGCCGCCGCCATCACGACGATGTCGGCACCGTCGGCGGCCTTGCCGACCTGCTCCTCCAGCTCGCGGGTGGTGGTCGCGGTCCGTACCTCGGTGCCGGCCGGATCGGGCAATGTCACGTTGGCCGCGACCAATGCGACGTCGGCTCCACGCAGCACCGCGGCCCGGGCCAGCGCCCAGCCCATCCGCCCCGAGGACGCGTTGCCGATGAAGCGCACCGGGTCGAGCGGCTCGTGGGTGCCGCCGGCGCTGATCACGATCCGCAGCCCGGCCAGATCCCGGCGCGCCGCGGCGGCAGCGATCGCCGGGCCGGCCAACACCGTACGAGCAATGGTCGCGAGCTCTTCCGGCTCAGGCAGCCGCCCGGGACCACTGTCCGCGCCGGTCAACCGGCCGGAGGCGGGATCGACGACGACGGCGCCACGATGGCGCAGCGTGCTGACGTTGTGCTGGGTGGCCGGGTGCCGCCACATCTCGGTGTGCATGGCCGGGGCGAAGATCACCGGACAGGTGGCGGTCAACAGACAACCGGTGAGGAGATCGTCGGCCCGACCGGCCGCAGCCCTGGCCAGCAGGTCGGCGGTGGCGGGGGCGACGATCACCAGGTCGGCCCGGCGGCCGAGCGACACGTGGCGGACCGAATCGACCTCGGTGAAGACGTCGGTGCTGACCGGATGACCGGACAGCGCCTCCCAGGTCGGCGCGCCGACGAAGCGCAGCGCGGCCTCGGTGGGAACGACGGTGACATCGTGCCCCTCGGCCTGGTCGCCGGATTCCTTGAGGCGACGCAGCAACTCCGCCGCCTTGTAGGCGGCGATGCCACCGGAGACGCCCAGCAGGATCCGGCTCATCGAGCGTCAGGCGCTGGGCGGGGTGTCGTCAAAGGTCGGGGTGGGGACCTCGTCGACGCTCAGCCCGTCCTCGACCGCGGACAGACTCGGCTGCTCGCCGTCGGTGTCGCCCTCCTCGCCCTCGATGCAGTTCAGCACGCCGGCGTTGACCTCGCGCAGCGCGATCGACAGCGGCTTCTCCTGGACGCCGGTCTCGACCAGCGGGCCGACGTGCTCCAGCAGGCCCTCGCCGAGCTGGGAGTAGTAGGCGTTGATCTGCCGGGCTCGCTTGGCGGCGAACAACACCAGCCGGTACTTCGAATCGGCCTTGGTCAGCAGTTCGTCGATCGGCGGGTTGTTGATGCCCTGGAAGGCAGTCTGGTTCTCGGTCAAGATGCCCCTTCGAAACGGGATGGGTGGACTGTCCTGGTCGCCTGAGGTGCTGTCACCTGAGGTGAAGGCACGCCAAAGCGCGCCCGGAAGTCAAAGGCCCAGTAAGCCTACCAAGTCGGCGACGGCCTGCCCAACCTCGGTGTTGACGATCGTCTGGTCGAACTCGTCCTGGGCCGCCATCTCCTGACGCGCGGTCTGCAATCGGCGCTCGCGTTCGGCGGGATCCTCGGTGTTGCGGATCGCCTGGCGATGCAGCAGTTCCTCCCAGGTCGGCGGGGCGAGGAACACGAAATGTGCCTCCGGCCAGGTCTGACGCACCTGCCGGGCACCCTGCAGATCCAGCTCGAGGATCGCCGAACGGCCCGCGGCGAGGGCGTCGAGGACCGGCTGCCGCGGGGTCCCGTACCGGTGCACGCCGTGCACGACCGCCCACTCCAGCAGCTCGCCGTCGGCGATCAGCCGATCGAATTCGGCCGCGTCGACGAACAGGTAATGCACGCCGTCGACCTCGCCGGGACGGGGTGGCCTGGTGGTCACCGAAACCGACACCCAGACATCGGGATGGTCCCGGCGCAGCCGATTGACCACAGTGCCCTTGCCCACCGCCGTCGGTCCGGACAGCACGATCAGGTGGGCCGTGTTCGGCAGCCGGGACGGGTCCGCGGCAGACGACCGTACGGACTCATCCATCACGTTCTCCTCGGCCACGCCCGCTCCCCTCTCCTCGTTCGCCTGCATCGCTCTGATCGACGTCATTGTTGATCGGGCGGGAACTCGGCGACCAGGCCGTCGATCTGGTGCCGCCCGAGCCCGCGCAGCCGGCGATTCGGCGCGATCTTGAGCCGTTCCATCACCTTCGCGGCGCGGACGTCGCCGACCCGCGGCTGGGACTTGAGCACGTCGATCACCTTGGTGTGCGCGACCACGTCGTCCTGGTCGGCCAACTCGAGTACGGCGGCGATCGTCAGCTTGCCCGAGCGCAGCCACTCCTTCACCTCGGCTCGCCGGCGCCGGGCCGCGGTCGCGGCGTCACGCGCCTGCTGCCGCTGCTCCTCGCTCAGTGGTGGGATCGGCACAACAACTCCATCGATTACGGGCCCGCTTCTCTCGGCGTCATTGGGGTACGGCGCAACCGCTCGGAGCAGCTGCTTCGCCGCCCGGTGCGCTCTTGGGGCAACCTATCGCGGACACTGGCCCGGTCGCACCGGGGGCTGCGGCGGGTCCCTCGCGGATCGCGGGTCAGCGAAGAGCGGCCAGAACCGCGCTGCCGCCGTCCCAGCGTGCCGTCAATCGGCGGCTGCCATCCACCGGGATGCCGAGCACCCGCGCGATCCGCAGTTCGCCGCCGTCGATCGCGACCCGAACCACTGTCGATGCGTCCGGGTTCGCGAACTCGTCCTGTCGGTCCGGTCCGTCGTATCCGTCCGGTGTGTCCGGTCCGGACCCGTCCTGGGCCAGCAGGCGGAGCGTCTGCTCCCGCAGCCCGGTCCGCCGATCACCGTCCCACAACTCCAGCGCCGCTTGGTCCTGCTCACCGCGTACGGCCCGCAGGAAGCAGCCCAGAGCAACCGGGTCTGTGGCGGCGTCGTACACCCAACGGCGGCCGAGCACCGAGTGCTGCATGGTCGCGATCAACCCTTGGCCGTCTCGCTGTGGCTCGCCCCGGTAGGTCAGCACCGCGTGCAACAGCCGGTCGCCGCGCCGCAGCACGAACCCCTCGACGCCCACCTCCCCGGCCGGATTGTCGAACCGGTATCCGGCCACCTGCTCGATCTCGCCGCTGCCACCCCACGGCTGCCGATCGAGCCAGCCCCGCAACACCTCGGGCTTCGACGGAGTCAGGGTCGCCTTGTGAATGATCGCCACACCGGGACCCTAACCGGGGTCCGTGACCCACCGCCCCGAAGATCGGCCCGCGGCGTCTTCAGCCGCACTCGAAACGGGCGGCGTCCGATCAGCCGCACCGGAAATCGTCCCGCGCTCGCGGAATATCGGATGCGGGAGAGCATTTCGCGCGCGGCTGTGCCCGGGCCGGCGATATCGAACGTCCGGGTCCGCGGCGGAATCGAAGGAGGTTGGAGCACTCAGCGATGCGCTATGGGTGCCGTACCTCCTGAAATTGGAGGGTCCGGGTCGGGGCCTGGGCCGGGAGACTTCCGCGGAAGCGTCTGAGCGAGCTGCGCGCTGCGGTACGGATTGAATCTCCGCCTAGCCTCGATCTTTCGTCTGGCTCGTTGTTGATCATGGTTGTAGTGGTTGAGGCTTCGATCGATGGTGTGGGCAGGGGTGGGCTCCGGCGCTGTGTCCGCCGGTTCTCCGTGGTCCTTGGTCGTTGGGGTAGGGGCTGGTTGGTCAGGCGGTGCTCAGGCTGGTCCAGGCGTGGTCGATGTAGTGGTTCCAGGGCCAGCCGCGTGGGAGTCGCAGGAGGTGTCGGCGGCTGGTGTGGATGATGCGTCCGGCCACGGCGAGGATGCGGAAGCGGAGTCGTTTGGGTTCCCACCGGCGGATGTCGGCGGTGGGTTCGAAGGCCAGGGTCTGGGTCCAGGCCAGGAGGTCGGCTGCCAGGGCGACGATCTCGACCCAGATCCGGTTCTGGTTGTAGCCGTGGAAGGGCAGGTTGCGTAGTCCGGTGTCTTTCAGGGCGCGGATCCGGTCTTCGCAGCGGGCGCGTTGGCGGTGTCGGACTTCCAGCACCGGGATGGTCCAGCCCGGGCCGCGGGTGTTGGTGGCAAAGCAGGTGACCCGCCAGCCGTTGTGATCGGTCAACCTCAGCTGGGCGCCGGGATGGGGCCGTTCCCGGCGGGCGATCACCCGCATCTGGGCCGGCCACTCGTCCTGGCCACGGGTCAGGGGTGGCATCCACCGGGTGAGTTCGGCGACCTCGGCACCCTCACGCCGATCACCGTTGCTGTCCAGGGCCGGCTGCCAGGCCTGGTCCGGGATCGTCTCGATCGCGGCCGCGACCCGGTTGCTGGCCTTGAACCCGACGCTGTATTCCAGACCGGCAGCGATGACGTGGTCGAGGAAGTCTTTGTTGCCTGGTCCGGAATCGGTCCGCACCAGCACCGCGTCGCGTTCACCGGGCGGGAGTTGAGCCAGGGCGTGGTCCAGGGTGTTGATGTGGTCGGCACTGTCCATCGCCGAGGCCCATCCCGGCCGCAGATCGATGGCCAGCGTGTCGGCGGTGCCGTGTTCGCCGTGATCGACGAACGCGCAGATCGGATGGAACCCGTAACCCCGCTTATAGGTCCGGCCGGCGCCTTGTTTGTCCGAATGCGCGGTCACCAACGTGGGATCGATATCGATGATCACCTGCCCGCCATCGCGCTGCCCGGACGGTCCCGACACCGGCCGCCGCCGGGCCCAGACCCGGCCCCGGGCCGTCGCGTGAACCGAGCGGATCGCGGTCACCACCTCATCGACATCGGCGGCCAGTGTTGTGAACAGTCGTGAGATTATCGGGTCCGAGGCCACCGGGCCGAACACCTCAGGCTGGGCCCGGACCGCGGCCACATCGGCCAGACAATCCCCACCCAGGGCGACCGCGACAGTCACATCGAGCAGGATCTTGCCCGGATCATGCACGTAGCGATCGGCCCGCCACCGAGCCAACGCCCTCGACAAGGCCCGATCCAGACCGGCAGCCCGGATCGTCTCGGTCAACAACAACGCACCCGACGACGAAATCAACGACTCACGCCTGGGATCAAGAACCAGTCCGCCACCTCGGTTACGCTTCACCTGCGGAGTGCCTTTCCCCTTGGATGATTCACGACTCAGACAATCGCTAGTCTTCCAAGCAGGACAGGCACTTCCGTGTTTCAACCCACGGTCACAACACCAAGATCACGAAATATCGAGGCTAGCGGTCTTGCACAGTCGGCCTGATTTTCGTACGGAGTCGCCGGGACGTGGTCGGCGGAACTTGCCCGTCCCGGGCGAATGCGAACTGAACGACGCCGCATCCGCCAGCACCGCCAACGGCTCGGGTCCCGCGCATCCGCGCTCTGGGCAGCTCGGAGCGACCAAGCACTACCAAGCCGCTTCCCGCGCACGGTCGGCGCTCGCGAGCAGGTTGGAGCATGCGCGGGAGAACCGAACCTGCGCGGGATCGAGACTTCGCGTACGTCCGGACAGTCGATTTCGATCTTCGGCTCCTGCCCGGATGTTCTCCATCATGGGCGACGCACTTCCGCGTAAGCGTCTCGACCTGACCGAACGGCGTGGTACCAAGGTGGCCCAGGTTGCTCCCGTGTCGAGGACCCGGCCCGAATGCGGAATCCAAGGAGGTTCGGGCATTCAGCGGCGCGCTATGGGTGCCGTGCCTCCTGAAATCTGGACTGTAGAACTCTCGGCCGTGAAGCCGCGGCGTCACGAAGCGGGACGCTTCCGCGGAAGCGTCCCGACAACCTGACCGCGATCGGTACGGGGCAGGTTTTGCGCCGCTGTGTCGGGACCTGGCGGCGAATCAGGGGTCGGGCGAATCAGGGGTCGGGCGATTCAGGGTCAGGCGAATCAGGCCGTATCGCCGGCCAGTGACCGCTGGGTCTGTTCAACGGCGGCCCGAATCGTCACCGGGTCCGGGCCGACGGCCAGGATCGCGCGACTGCTGGACGGCAGCACCTGCGGGTACGCCGTACCGAAGACGGCGCGAAGATCGTCGACGGTGCCGCCCTGGGCGCCGAAGCCGGGGGCCAGGATGCTGCCACCCAGGTCGTCCAGGCGCAGACCGTGATCGGCCGGCACGGTCGCGCCGAAGACGATCCCGACGTTGCCCCACTCGCCGGCGCGTACCGCGTCCACGTTGCATGCGGCGACCTTGTCGATGATCGACTGGCTGATCATCCTGCCGTCGGCAGTGATCGCCCGCTGCACCTGGGGTGCCTCCGGATTGCTGGTCGCTGCCAGCACGTAGACCCCGCGGCCGTTCTGCTCCGCCATCGCGATCGCACCGTCCAGCGAACCGAAACCGAGGTACGGGCTGAGCGTGATCGCATCGGCAGCCAGCGGCGCGCCGTCGGCGAGGTAGGCAGCCGCGTAGGCGTCCATGGTGGAGCCGATGTCGCCGCGCTTGGCGTCCAGCAGGGTCAGTACGCCGGCCTCGCGCGCATCGGTGAGAACCCGTTCCAGCACAGCGATTCCGGCCGATCCGTACGTCTCGAAGAAGGCCGACTGGGGCTTCACGATGGCGACCCGGCCGGCCACCGCCTCGACCATGCCGCGGGCACAGCGCTCCAGTCCGTACGCGTCGTGCGGCAGTTGCCAGCGGTCCAGGATCCCCGGATGCGGGTCGATCCCGACGCACAGTTGCCCGTGCTTCTGCACGGCCGCACGCAGACGTTCGCCGAATCCGGTCCGAATCTGACTCATCGCTTGGTCTCCTGGTTGGTCCGCTGGTTGATCCGGTCGACGAGACCGGGGCCGTGATAGATGAAGCCGGTCAGCACCTGCAGTAGCGTTGCCCCGGCATCGAGCAGCGCGGCGGCGTCGTCGGCGGTCTCGATCCCGCCGACTCCGATGATCGGCAGCCGGGACCGCGCCGCGAGGTGTCCGACGACCTGCCGGGCGCGCCGGGCCAACGGTGCGCCGGACAGCCCGCCCGCCTGTGGTGCGAGCGCGAGGTCGGCGTAGTCGATGCCGTCTCGCGACAGTGTGGTGTTGGTGGCGATCAGCCCGGCCGCGCCGACCTCGGCGGCGACCTCGACCACCTCGTCCAGCGCGGGCTCGGTCAGGTCGGGTGCGATCTTGACGAAGATCGGCACCGGTACGGAGTTGATCTTGCTCGCTTCGGCGGTGAGGGCCGTCAGCAGCTCGGTCAGCGCCTTCCGGTCCTGCAAGGATCGCAGGCCCGGGGTGTTCGGGCTGGACACGTTCACCGCGACGTAGTCGGCGTACGGGGCCAGTTCCCTCAGCGAGCTCAGGTAGTCCTCGACCGCTTCATCCAGCGGGACGATCTTGGTCTTGCCGATGGAGATGCCGAGCGGGATACCGAGAGCGTTGTTGCCGCGTCGTACGCCGAGGCCGGACAGGCGGGCGGCCAGTTGCGCGGCGCCCGCGTTGTTGAACCCCATCCGGTTGATCACCGCACCGCTCGCCGGCAACCGGAACAGCCGTGGCTGCGGATTGCCCGGTTGCGGCTGCCCGGTGACCGTGCCCAACTCGGCGAAGCCGAAGCCCAGACTTCCCCAGCCATGAGCGGCGATCCCGTTCTTGTCCATCCCCGCCGCCAACCCGACGATGCCCGGAAAGTCGATGCCGGCAACGGTTCTGGGGGCGCGGTGCCGATTGAACGCCGCCGCGAGCGCGGCCCGGACCGGCGCGATCGTGCCCGCCCGAGCCAACCACCGCAGCGTCTGCTCGTGTGCCTTCTCGGCGTCGCCGCCGCCGATCCGGAAGATCATCGGCCGGACGGCCCGGTGGTAACCAAGATCAAGGATCTTGGTCAGCGGGGAGACCGGGTGTCGCGTCGCCACGACGCCCATGCGCGGCGGCTGATCCTGATCAGCGGTCGGCATCCGACTCACCGTCCGGTCGCGGCCTCCGCCGCCGAATCGGATGGCAACACCGACTTTTCCCAATCCTGCAAGGATTTCACGCCGACGCCGGCCGATCGGATCGCCTCGATCCCCTGGACCGCTGCTGTCAGCCCCTGCACCGTCGTCATGCACGGCACGTTGCGGGCCACCGCGGCGGTCCTGATCTCGTACCCGTCGAAACGCGGCCGTCCGTCGGTGCTTTGACCCTGCGGGGTGTTGAAGATCATGTCGACCTCACCGTCGGTGATCGCCTGCACGATCGTCTTCTCCCCTCCTGGTCCCGTGCCCTGGCTGTGCTTGCGTGTCCGGGTGACCGGGATCCCGTTGCGTTCCAGCACCGACGCGGTGCCCGCGGTGGCGAGGATCTCGAAGCCCAGCTCACTCAACAGTTTCACCGGCAGGATGATGTGCCGCTTGTCCCGATTGGCGGCCGACACGAAGATCCGCCCGGAGCTCGGCAGCGGACCGAAGGCACCGGCCTGGCTCTTGGCGAACGCGGTCCCGAAGGACTGATCGAGACCCATCACCTCGCCGGTGGACTTCATCTCCGGCCCGAGGATGGTGTCGACGGAGGCCCCGTCCAGGGTGCGGAACCGGTTGAACGGCATCACCGCCTCCTTCACCGCGACCGGCGCGCCGAGGGGTTCGTCGGCCCCGTCCCCGGTCGCCTTCAGCACGCCCTCGGTACGGAGTTCGGCGATGCTGCTGCCGAGCATGATCCGGGCCGCTGCCTTGGCCAGCGGGGTCCAAGTCGCCTTGGACACGAACGGCACCGTACGGGACGCCCGCGGGTTGGCCTCCAACACGTACAGCACGTCACCGGCCAGCGCGTACTGGATGTTCAGCAGACCGCGCACTCCGACGCCGTCGGCGATCGCCTCGGTCGACTTCCTGATCTTGTCGATCACCTCGGCACCCAGCGTGATCGGCGGCAGTGCACAGGCCGAGTCGCCGGAATGCACGCCGGCCTCCTCGATGTGCTCCATCACTCCGCCGAGATAGAGATCGGTGCCGTCGTAGAGCGCATCCACGTCGATCTCCACCGCGTCGTCCAGGAACCGGTCGACCAGTACCGGATGTTCCGGCGAGACCGCGGTCGCCCGGCGGATGTAGGAGGACAGCGAGCCCTCGTCGTAGACGATCTCCATCCCTCGTCCGCCGAGCACGTACGAGGGCCGGACCAGCACCGGGTAGCCGATCTCGTCGGCGATGATCTTGGCCTCGTCGAACGATCGCGCCATCCCGTGCTTCGGCGACGGCAGCCCGGCCCGGTCGAGCACGTCGCCGAAAGCGCCACGTTCCTCGGCCAGATTGATCGCCTCCGGGCTGGTGCCGACGATCGGAACTCCCGCGTCCTTCAACGCCTGCGCCAACCGCAGCGGGGTCTGACCGCCGAGCTGGACGATGACTCCGGCCACCGGACCGGCCTTCTGCTCGGCGTGGACGACCTCGAGCACGTCCTCCAAGGTGAGCGGCTCGAAGTACAACCGGTCGGAGGTGTCGTAGTCGGTGGACACCGTCTCCGGATTGCAGTTGATCATGATCGTCTCGTAGCCCGACTTGCTCAGCTCGATCGCCGCGTGCACACAGGAGTAGTCGAACTCGATCCCCTGCCCGATCCGGTTCGGACCGCTGCCGAGGATGATCACCGCGGGCTTGGTCCGCGGCTCGACCTCGGTCTCGAGGTCGTAACTGCTGTAGTGGTACGGAGTCCGGGCGGCAAACTCGGCCGCGCAGGTGTCGACCGTCTTGTAGACCGGGCGGAGTCCGAGCGCCCACCGGACACCGCGGACGACCTGCTCGTCCAGATGGCGCAGGCTGCCGATCTGTGCATCGGACAGGCCGTGCTGCTTGCCGTACAAGATCAACTCGGCGGTCAGCTCGGGAGCCTGGCGGATCTCCTCGGCCACCTCGTTGATCAAGATCAACTGGTCGACGAACCAGGGATCGATCTTGGTCGCCTGGTGCACCTGTTCGTTGGTCGCACCGGCCCGGATCGCCTTGTAGGCAACGCCGATCCGGCCGTCGTGCGGTCGAGCGGCCTGCTCCAGCAACTCGTCGACGGTCTCGGTGATCTCACCGGACACGTCGAACGGGGCGGACGGATTCTCCAGGCTGCGCAGCGCCTTGCCGAGCGCCTCGGCGAAGTTGCGGCCGATCGCCATCGCCTCGCCGACGCTCTTCATGTGCGTGGTCAGCGTGCTGTCGGCGGCCGGGAACTTCTCGAACGCGAACCGCGGCACCTTCACCACCACGTAGTCCAGCGTCGGCTCGAAGCTCGCCGGGGTCTCCCCGGTGATGTCGTTCGGGATCTCGTCCAGGGTGTAGCCGACCGCGAGCTTGGCCGCGATCTTGGCGATCGGGAAGCCGGTCGCCTTGGAGGCCAGTGCACTGGAACGCGACACCCGCGGATTCATCTCGATCACGATCATCCGGCCGTCTTCGGGATTGATCGCGAACTGGATGTTGCAGCCGCCGGTCTCCACACCGACCGAGCGGATGATGCCGAGGGCGACGTCGCGCATCCGCTGGTATTCGCGGTCGGTCAGCGTCATCGCCGGCGCCACCGTGATCGAATCGCCGGTGTGCACGCCCATCGGATCGAAGTTCTCGATCGAGCAGACGATCACCACGTTGTCGGCCCGGTCGCGCATCACCTCCAGCTCGTACTCCTTCCAGCCGAGGATCGATTCCTCGATCAACACCTCGGTGGTCGGGCTGGCGTCCAGGCCCGCGCCGGCGATCCGGCGCAGGTCGGATTCGTTGTGGGCAAAGCCGGAACCGACACCGCCCATGGTGAAGCTGGGACGTACCACCAGCGGATAACCAAGATCAGCTGCGGCGGCGATTACGTCGTCGAAGCTGTGGCAGATCCGGCTGCGGGCGACCTCGGCCTGTGCCTCGCCGTCCCGTCCCGGCGGCAGCTCGGTGACGATGGTCTTGAAGGACTCGCGATCCTCTCCGCGCTGGATGGCGTCCACCGAGGCGCCGATCAGCTCGACGCCGTACTTGGCGAGAATTCCCTGCTCCCACAGGGAAACCGCGGTGTTCAGCGCGGTCTGGCCGCCGAGGGTCGCCAACAGAGCGTCGGGGCGTTCCTTGTCGATCACCTTGGTGACGAACTCCGGGGTGATCGGCTCGACGTAGGTGGCGTCGGCCAGCTCCGGATCGGTCATGATCGTGGCCGGGTTGGAGTTGACCAAGATCACCCGGAAGCCTTCGGCCTTGAGCACGCGGCAGGCTTGGGTGCCGGAGTAGTCGAATTCGCAGGCCTGCCCGATCACGATCGGGCCGGAGCCGATCACCAAGATCGACTTCAGGTCGGTACGGCGTGGCATCAGGCGTCTCCCTCCGTCGAGCGCTGCGATCGCGATTGCATCAACTCGACGAACCGGTCGAACAAGTAGGACGCGTCATGCGGACCGGCCGCGGCCTCCGGGTGGTACTGCACGGAGAACGCCGCCAGCCTTCCATGATCATCACGGAGCTCCAGACCCTCCACCACGTCGTCGTTCAGGCAGACGTGACTGACTCGGGCGGTGCCGTACGGAGTCCGCACGTCCTCACCGATCGGCGCGTCCACCGCGAAGCCGTGGTTGTGCGCGGTGATCTCGACCTTGCGGGTTCCCAGGTCCATCACCGGCTGATTGATGCCGTGGTGTCCGTAGGTCAGCTTGTAGGTGCCGAGACCGAGGGCGCGGCCGAAGAGCTGGTTGCCGAAGCAGATGCCGAAATACGGCAGCCCGTCGGACAGGGCTTCCTGCAGCAACGTGACCTGGGTGTCTGCGGCAGACGGATCCCCGGGCCCGTTGGAGAAGAAGATGCCGTCGGCCCCGATCGCCTGCAGGTCCGCGTAGGTCGCGGTGGACGGCAGGACATGGGTCTCGATCCCGCGCTGGGCCATCCGATGCGGGGTCATCTGTTTGATCCCAAGATCGACTGCGGCGACGGTGAACTTGCGCTCCCCGATCGCCCGGATCACCGTGGGCTCGCCGACCGTGACGTCGTCGGCAAGGTGTGCGCCGCTCATCTGCGGCTGCTGCTTGACCCGTTCCAGCAGCTTGGCCGGGTCGAGTTCGGTGGTGGAGATGCCGACCCGCATGGCACCTCGATCGCGCAGATGTCGGGTGATCGCGCGAGTGTCGACGCCGGCGATTCCGACGACGCCCTGAGACTGCAGTTCCGCATCCAGACTGCGGGTGGATCGCCAGCTGCTGGGGATTCGGGCGGCATCGCGGATCACGTAGCCGGCCACCCAGATCTGGCGGGACTCGTCGTCCTCGTCGTTCCAGCCGGTGTTGCCGATGTGCGGTGCGGTCGCCACCACGACCTGGCGGTGGTAGCTGGGATCGGTGAGGGTTTCCTGATATCCGGACATGCCGGTCTGGAAGACCGCCTCGCCGAATGTCTCGCCCTCGGCGCCGTACGAGACGCCGGTGAAGGAGCGGCCGTCCTCGAGAACGAGGAGGGCGGGGATTCGAGCCCGGTTTCGGGCATGGTCAGGCTGAGGCGCAGAGTGCGACATCTACCGTCCTTTCCTGCCTCACGGGACAGGTCTTAAAGGTTGGCATGTACGCGGCAGACACTATCAGCACTGCGCCCCGATCGATCACCACCGGTACGTCCGGCTCAGCATCGGGCGTGCGGCGGTTTGGCTGTACGGGGTGTCGGCGACGGCTACGCTGACGCCCCGTGGGGATCGATCAGCCGGACGCCGATGAACAACGCCGGGTCGCCATCGGTGAGCTCGAGCGCGAACTGAGTCTGCTGTTTCGGCGTGCGCGTCGACTGTCGGAACGGATGGCCGGCCAGATCCACCCGGAACTGGATGCCGCCGGCTACGCCCTGTTGATCACCATCCTCGAGCTCGATCCCGACGGGCAGGGCGTCCGGGCGGTCGATCTGGCCGGGAAGACCCGGCTGCACAAGTCCACCCTCAGCCGCAGCCTGGCCGTGCTGGAAGGGCTGGGGCTGCTGGCCCGAGTCCGCGATCCGCAGGATGCCCGCGCCCGGTTGGTGACTCTCACCGACCAGGGTCGTACCGCCGTACGCGAATCCCGTTCCGGCCGCAGCGAACTGATGCTGCAGAGGCTGGCCGAGTGGGACGATGCCGACCTCTCCCAACTCGCCGAACTCCTCGGCCGCCTCAGCCGCGCCCTGACCGTCGACAACTGACCCCAGCGGCACCCTCGCCTCAGCCAGGCTCGAAACGCGCGCCTCGGGTGTGTGGCGCCGCCCCGAAACGAACACCGCACGAACCGCCGGCTGCCGTCGAACTCGTGAGTGGACCGGGACTGCGCAGGTCCTACGGCCCCTAACTGCTGGGCCCGGCCCTGGCCCCCGCGCAGTCTTCGCTCCCTTGCCGCTCGGCGCCGCAAGCCGCGCGCGAAAACGGCTCCCGCACCCGATGCCGACCGGCGCTGTCCATTGCCGCACGCGAAAACGGCTCCCGCACCCGATGCCGACCGGCGCTGTCCATAGCCGCACGCGAAAACGGCTCCCGCAGCCGATACCGACCGGCGCTGTCCATAGCCGCACGCGAAAACGGCTCCCGCAGCCGGAATTTCGAGTGCGGGAGCAGGTTTCGCGCGCGGCTGGTGACCCGGGCTGCGGGACTGCGTCTCGCCGCCGCAACTGGATCTCACCGCAACTGGATCTCCCCGCAACTGGATCTTCCCGGCGGTCCGAACTGCCCCTTGCGGATCTCTGGCCGAAGCATGGATCCCGCTGCTGGCCCGAGCCGCATCTCGCACGTTCCCACCGAAGCTGGGATTCCGTCCCAGACCGGGCCCGGCGAATCGGGTGTGCTCGAATTGCAGGAGCTTCGGAACCCATAACAGAACTCTGACGTGCCGATGCTCCTCCGATCTTCGTCCGAACGCACCGGATCACAGGACCCCGTCGGCGTTGGCCAGCACACGGTTCCGCGGTCACCCGGGGTGCGGCCTCCCGATCAGCCGCGCGCGACACCTTCTCTCGCACGGGATATTCCGCGCGCGGCGGCTGGTTTTGCGCGCGGCTGATCGGAAGGCGACGCCAACCCCGTACGTCTCGGCGACTGAGGTGAACCTGAGACCGTGACGTACGCCACGTCATTTTAGTTTCCCTAAGCAACGACGTCTCCAATATGGTTGCTTTCAGCAACCAACCGTACGAAGGGTCAATCCATGGAACGCACGCAGGCGACCGAGCTGCTGGAGTCGCTGGTGTCGTTGTCGCGGATCACCCGGCACATGGCACACCGGGACGGCGAGCAGAGCGTGTCCGCTACTCCGATGGCGCTGCTGCACGTGGTCCAGGACACCGATCCTCGGCTCGGCGATCTGGCCGAACGCCTGCGGGTGAAGCCGTCGGTTGCCTCCAGGGCGGTCGCGGCCCTGGAGACCGACGGGTACGTGAAGCGGGTCGCGGATCCCGACGACGCGCGAGCCTGCCGGATCCATCTCACCGACGCCGGCCGGGCGCACCTGCGCCGCCGGCAGGAACGTGCCGTCGAACTGATCGCGCGGTCCTTTGCCGACTGGACCGACGAGGACGCCGAACGTTCGGTCCGCCTGCTCAAACGGCTGGAGGACTCGGTGGTCAGGTGGGTTGGCCACGTCGAGCAGTCGGTCGCTGCCGGGCAGGACCCGTTCGACACTCCCCCGGACTTCTCGCCGACTCTTCCATCGACAGCGCCACCGAACCCCGCACCACCGCCGGGCAGTGAGGCCGCGCCCGCGATCTCCGCCACCACCACGACCTCCGATCAGACCCACCCACGAACCGCATGGGAGAAGACCACCGCATGAGCACCGCAGTCGCGGAACGCAGCCCCGCCGCAGACCACCGGTCCGGCGAGGTGCTGTCACACCAGCAGATCCTGGAGGTGATGGTCGGCCTGCTGGCCGCACTCTTCACCGCACTGATCTCGTCCACCATCGTGTCCACCGCGCTGCCGACGATCATGTCGGACCTGCACGGCACCCAACGTCAGTACACCTGGGTGATCACCGCATCGCTGCTGGCGATGACGATCACCACCCCGATCTGGGGCAAGCTGGCCGACCTCTTCAACAAGAAGCTGCTGATCCAGCTGTCGATCCTGCTCTTCGTCGCCGGCTCCGTCGTCGCCGGCGTCTCCCATGAGATCTGGGAGATGATGCTGGGCCGCGCGGTCCAGGGCATCGCGATGGGCGGTCTGACCGCACTGGTCCAGGCGATCATGGGCACGATCATCGCGCCCCGGCAGCGTGGCCGCTACAGCGGTTACATGGGTGCGGTGATGGCCGTCGCCACCGTCTCCGGGCCGTTGCTCGGCGGTGTGATCACCGACAACCTCAACTGGCGCTGGTGCTTCTTCGTCTGCGTACCGCTGGCCGTAATCGCGCTCTTCCTGCTCCAGGCCACCCTGAAGCTGCCGGCCATCGCCAAGCGCAAGGTCAAGATCGACTACCTCGGCGCTCTGCTGCTGGCCATCGCGGCCGCCACGCCGATGCTCTGGGTCACCTTCGCCGGCAAGGATTACGACTGGATCAGCTGGCAGTCGGCCGTCTTCGCCGCTGTCTTCATCGTCGCCGCCGGACTGGCCGTACTGGTCGAGCTGCGCGTCTCCGAGCCGATGGTGCCGATCCGGGTGATGCGCAACAGCACCACCGCGCTGATGATCATCGCCAGCCTGGCGATCGGCGTCGCCATGTTCGGTGCCAGCACCTTCCTGACCCAGTACTTCCAGCTGGCCGGTGGCCACTCGCCGACGAAGGCCGGCCTGATGACCATTCCGTTGATCATCACCCAGATGCTCAGCTCGGTGATCATCGGCCAGATCGTCAGCCGGACCGGTCGCTGGAAGCCGGTGATGGTGATGGGCGGCTTCCTGCTGCTGATCGGCCTCGGCGGACTCGGCTTCACCGACCACACCACCGATTACTGGCAGGTCGCCATCTGGATGGCCGTGATGGGCATCGGCGTCGGCGCGCTGATCCAGAACATCGTGCTGGCGGTACAGAACACCGTGGACGTGAAGGACATCGGTGCCGCCTCGGCGACGATCTCGTTCTTCCGCTCGCTCGGCGGTGCGGTCGGCGTGACCGTACTCGGTGCGGTGCTGGCCAACGAGGTCGGCGACAAGATCGCGGCCGGGCTGAAGGCGCTGGGTGGCCCGGCCGCGGCGGCCAGTGGCAGCGGCGCCGGTGACCTGGACATCAAGGATCTGCCGGCTCCGATTCAGACGATCGTGCACAACGCGTACGGGGACTCGTTCGGTGAGCTGTTCCTGATCGCAGCCATCGTCGCGATCGCCACCCTGCTCGCGGTGATCTTCGTCAAGGAGGTGCCGCTGCGGACCACCGTCAGCATGCAGAAGCCGGATGACTCCGACGCTGCCGAGGTAGTCTCCGCTGCCGGGGAACCGGCCGCCGACATCCGCCCCGCCCACTCCGGCGCCGCTCTGGCCGACGGGGCTCAGGCCGACACGGTGAATCGGCCGGTACCGGTCGCGGCCGGATCGGCGCAGCACCCCGATGCCGAATTGACAGCGGTTGCCGAGCATGCGGTGCCGACTCAAACCGGCGGCATCAACTGGGATCCGAACGATCTCGACGATCCGTCCGAGCGACTCTCGGTGGCCGCGCTGGACGTGCTGGCCGCCGCGCAGGATCGGGTCCGTGCGCAGCAGCAGCTGGGACGGGACAAGCTGGAGGAGATCGCCGTACGACTGTACGACGTCTCCCATCAGGTGGACGCGACCATCGGGTCGTTCCACCGGCAGATCCAGGAGATTCGGGAGCAACTGCTGGCCGCCGAACCGCCGCACAGCCCCGCTCCCGACGGCGTCGGCGGCGACGAGCTGAGGCAGTACGAGTACAACCTGCTGCTGGACAGCCAACAGACCGCCGACCGGGTGATCCGGCTGGCGCGGGCCGAGGCCGAACGGACCCTGGACGAGGCCGATCAGCAGCGCGTCGAGCTGGAACGCCGGATCGAGCAGCTGCGCGGCGTCGAACGCGAGCTGACCAGCGCGGTCTCGCAGCGGTTGCGCACCGACGGGACCGATCCGGGGCAGCCCGCCTGACCCGTACCTCGGACAACGACGAAGCCGCCGGGCCGGTCCCCTTTCTCTGGGGATCGGCCCGGCGGCTTTCGTACGTCCAAGTCAGTTGCCGGCCAGTCGGGCCTTGTCCTCGACGATCGCGCCGAGCAGACCGTTCACGTAGCCGGGCGACTCCTCGGTGGACAGCTCCCCCACCAGCTCGACAGCCTCGGAGACCGCGACCGGATCGGGAACCGCGTCGACGTGATCGATCTCGTACACGGCGATCCTGACCGCGGCCCGATCGACCCGCGGCATCCGCGCCAGTGTCCAGCCCGGCGCGAGATGCGCCCGGATCCGGCCGTCCAACTCGTCCTGGTGCCGCTGTACGCCGCGGACCAGGTCGGCGGTGTAATCGCGGACCGGCGGGTCGGCATCGGCCGTACGTTCGGCCAGGGTCTCGATCGGACTGCGTCCGCGCAACTCCGACTCGAACAGGATGTCCAGGGCTCGCTTCCGGGCCTTGGTTCTGGTCGACCTGGTCCGGGTAGGCGGCTGGTTCGCAGCGGCCCCGGAAGCGGACGCCGACGGCATGGATCAGCCGCCGATCCGGCCGAGGTACTCGCCGGTGCGGGTGTCGACCTTGACCTTCTCGCCGGTGGTCAGGAACAACGGCACCTGGATCTGCAGGCCGGTCTCCACGGTGGCCGGCTTGGTGCCGCCGGAGCTCCGGTCGCCCTGCAAGCCGGGTTCGGTGTAGGTGATCTCGAGCTCGACCGAGGCCGGCAGATCGATGTAGAGCGGGTTGTCCTCGTGGATCGCGACGATGGCGATCTGCTCCTCGAGCAGGTAGTTCTTGGCGTCGCCGACCACGTTCTCGTCCAGCGTCATCTGGTCGTAGGTCTGGGTGTCCATGAACACCCAGCCGGCGCCGTCCTTGTAGAGGTACTGCATCTCGCGGCGGTCGACCTGGGCGGTGTCGACCTTGGTGTCGGAGTTGAAGGTCTTGTCGACGACCTTGCCGGACAACACATGCTTGAGCTTGGTGCGGACAACGGTGTTGCCCTTACCCGGCTTGTGATGCTGGAACCAGACCACGGACCAGAGCTGTCCGTCCAGGTCGAGCACCATGCCGTTCTTCAGATCGTTAGTGGAGACCACGCGCCAAACCCTTCATGTATTTGTCCAAAGATCGAGCCCGAACACTCGGGCAGCGCACAATCCTAACCGACCCGGCCCCCGCAACCCAGCGCTGCAATCCCCGACCCCGGTCCGGGACGCACCGACACCGCGGCCGACCGACCGCCCGAAGTCGCGACAACACGACTTCGGCACCGCTTCCTGTGCCGAGCGCCCGAAGGCGCGACGACAACACGTCTTGCGCAGCTGGGTACCACGGTCAGCCGAAGTATCGGCGCCAATCGTCGTTGAAGGTCGTCGGGATGCCTGTGGCGCCCGCTTCGATCAGGGCCGCACGGACCCGCTCGAGGGTGCGCAACGGTTCACGGTAGATGCCCCGGGAGGTGATGATCAACAACCTGAATCCCAGCCGCTCCAACTCCTCGCGGCGGTAGATGTCTTCTTCCCATTGGGCCGGGTCTTCGGCGTGCTGGCGGCCGTCGTACTCGACGAGGAGCTTGTACTCCCTGTAGTACGTGTCGAAGCGTCGCTCCCAGTCACCGGTTTCACCACGCAGGGTGAAGTTCACCGTCGGCTCCGGCAGACCGGCCAGCACGATCAGCATCCTCATCAGCGACTCCATCACTGAGTCGACTCCAGCGCGTACATACCGAGCAGCCCGCCGGGCAGCGCGGGAACGATAACCGCGAGACTCGGCTGCGGCCTTGAGCAATCGTTCCGGTGTCGTCCGCTTCGCTCGCACCAGGCTGTCCCCCAGCACCACGAGCTCAACGAGGTTCGCGCCGCTGGCGGCCACGTCCAGGAAGGATTGTTCGGGCGTCGAGATGGGCATTCGTCGAAACGTGGTCGTCCGAGCCGCGCGGGACGCCAGGTGCACCATCAACCCTCGCCGCACGCTGCGCCGCTTTCGCCGACGGCTGATGTGAACGTCCGGGGTGCTCGGCGGTACGCCGCCCCAGATCAATGCGGCGGTGTGATGACTGATGAAGCCATCCGGCGCCGTGTACCGCAATGCCGCGCGCGCCCTGAACGCGGTGTCTGCTGGCGTCGTCGCGTCGACATAGATGCCGCGGTAGAGGCGGCGAAATCCTGGACCCCGAAGCCGCGCGGTCGAGATGCCCGCCTCGAGTGCCTCGGAGCGATTGAAGGCAGAAGGTTCCGGTTCCATGTCCGAGAGCATGAGGCAGGTCCGGGCGTGGTCCCCCCAAGTTATCCACAGGCCGCCCCGACAACCGTGCGGACGGTCCGTCGATGACATCGACCGCCCGACAGCACGAAGTCGTGTTGTCGCGACTTCGGGACGCTGATACCGGCTCCCGACAGCACGAAGTCGTGTTGTCGCGACTTCGGGACGCTGAAACCGGCTCCCGACAGCACGAAGTCGTGTTGTCGCGACTTCGTGCGGTTGGGGGGCGGGCGGAGATGGGGGGTCGGGGCATTCGGTCGACTGGCGGATCGGTGGCGGTGACGGCGGCCGACCGAGGAGGAGCCCGGCCTGCGACAGCGCGTACGTGGTCGGGGCTGGACCTTCAGGTGGCCCGGTCGGCGTCGAGCTTGGTCTCGATCCGGACGAGGTCACTGCGCCGCTTTGCGTCGATGCTGTGCTGCTGGGTGATGGCGGTCTGCGCCGGCCCCGGAGCGAAGAGAAGCAGGACGAGCAAGATCCATTCCATGCCGACAGACCCTGACGAAACTGACGGCCGGGGCGAACCGGTAGCGTTTCGCGGGTGATCCGGTCCGAGTTCCTGGCCAAGCAGCCACCGTTGAAGACTCCGCGCACCCAGCTGGTTCCGATCGGACCTCGGTTCGGGCCGCAGGTCCGGCGGGCTGCCTCGGACCCGGAGATCCGTCGACTGACCGGAGCCCACCGAACGCCCGACCAAGATCAACTCAGGCAGCGGCTGGAGACTGTGGCCGGCCGGGATGATCAAGCCGAGTGGGCGATCGTACGAGGCCAGGACGCGAGTTATCTCGGTCGGGTGGCGCTGGATGATCTTGACCGCGCCAACGAGTCGATGACGTACAAGATCAGCTTGCGGGGCACCGACGTCGCCGGTCAGGGGTACGGCACCGAGGCCGGCGAGGCGGTGATCAACTTCGGCCTGGGGATCCTCGGCCTGCATCGGATCCAGCTTGCCGTCTACGCCTTCAACGAACGCGCGATCAAGTCGTTCAGCAAGATCGGCTTCGAGACCGAGGGCGTACTGCGGCACGCCCTGCTCTGGGACGGCCGCTGGTACGACCAGTTGATCATGTCCGTGCTCACACCCGGCGCATTGGATCAGGTCGCCGAGCCCAAGCAGACCGGCGTTCAGCAGGACGGTTGATGATCATTTGAGCCCGGTGGTGGCGATCCCCTGCATCAGATACTTCTGGCCGGCGATGAAGAATCCGACGATCGGCAGCAGGGACACGATCGACATCGCGAACATCGGCCCCCACGAGCTCTGCCCTTCCGAGTCCATGAACTGCCGCAACGCCAGCGGCACCGTGTAGAGGTCGGAGTCGGTGAGGTAGATCAGCGGTGAGAAGAAGTCGTTCCAGCTGTTCATGAACGTGAAGATCGCCGTGGTCGCGAAGGCAGGAACGCACAACGGCGCGATGATCCGGAAGAAGATGCGGAACGTCCCGCAGCCGTCGATCCGTGCCGCGTCGTCGAGCTCTCGTGGCAGGGCGCGCATGAACTGCACCATCAAGAAGATGTAGA
The DNA here is from genome assembly GCF_007362775.1 of Microlunatus elymi. Taxonomy (NCBI): domain Bacteria; kingdom Bacillati; phylum Actinomycetota; class Actinomycetes; order Propionibacteriales; family Propionibacteriaceae; genus Microlunatus; species Microlunatus elymi. Next base: position 2,941,505 of record NZ_CP041692.1, on the reverse strand, counting down.
ACGCGTTGGTGGCCAGGAAGTGCGGCACCACCAGCGGCAGGTACGTGTTCAACCAGCCCAGCTTGGAAAACACGATGTACTGCGGGATCAGCAGGACGTGACTGGGCAGCATCAGCGTGCCCAACATCATCGCGAACAAGATCTTGCGACCCGGAAAGTTCAAGCGGGCAAAGGCAAAGGCGGCCAGGGCGCTCGAGACCACAGTGCCGACCACGTCGAAGACTGCCAGGATCGTCGAGTTGATCAAGTACAGGCTGAACGGATGCTCCAGCGAGTTCCAGCCCTCGGAGAAGTTGCTGAACTTCCACTCCTGCGGCCACAATCCCAGCTGGGTGAAGATCTTGTTGTCGGGTTTGAAGGTGCTGGACACCATCCACAGCAGTGGGTACATCATGAACAGCGCGATCCCGGTGATCACCACGTAGCGGAGAAAACGCGTTCGTGGTGAGGTGCCGCCGCCCTCGACATAGCTGAACCCGGACGTACGGCGTTCGGCTGCGGTTCGCTTCGGCACAAGGGTGTCGCTGACGGCCACGGTGATCCTGCCTTCAGTTCTCGTAGAAGACCCAGTAGCGCTGGGCCAGGAAGTTGATCGCGGTCAGGGCGGCGATGATCAACAGCAGCACCCAGGCCAGCGCCGAGGCATAGCCCATGTGGAAACGACTGAAGCCCTGGATGTAGAGGTACAGGTTGTAGAACAGCGTCGAGTCCGCCGGCCCACCGGTTCCGTTGCTCATGACGAAACTCTGGGTGAAGCTCTGCATTGCACCGATGGTGGCCAACACCAGGTTGAAGAAGATGATCGGGCTGATCATCGGCAGGGTGATGGACCGGAACTGCCGCCACCGGGACGCGCCGTCGACCGCGGCCGCCTCGTAGTACATCGTCGGCACCTGGCGCAGCGCTGCCAGGAAGATCACCATCGGCGCACCGAAGGTCCAGATGTGCAGCAAGATCAACACGCTCAACGCGGTGTGCGGATCCGAGGTCCAGCTCGGGCCCTGGATGCCGAACCAGGCCAACGCGGTGTTCACGATTCCCTGGGTGCTGAAGACCTGCCGCCACAACATCACCACCGCGACACTGCTGCCCAGCAGCGATGGCAGGTAGTAGATCGCGCGATAGATCGGCAATCCGCGCAAGCCCCTGTTGAGCATCAGCGCCACCCCGAGCGCGGCGGCCAACGACGTCGGCACCGACACCAAGCAGTAGATGAAGGTCACCACCAGCGACTTGTGCACCCGCTCGTCGTGCAGAATCTCGGTGAAGTTCTGCATCCCGATGAACTTCGGCGGGTTCAGCAGGTCGTAGTCGGTGAACGCCAGCACCAGCGATGCGCCGAACGGGATCACGGTGAAGAGCATCCCGACGAACCAGGGCACCAGGAAGACGTAGGCCGACCAGTCGATCAGGTGACGCCGGCGTCGCCGCCCCGGCACCGCCGCGCTGGCCCTCGCAGCGGGCGCATCGGCGGTCTCGGCGTGGGCGGAGTCGGTCACGGAAGTCATTTCTTACCGAGCGCCTCGTTTGCCTTGCTGATCAACTTCTTGGCGGCATCGGCCGGCTTCATCCGGCCGAACATCACCTCGGTGGCGATGCTGGTGCAGGCATCCTGCACCGCCGAACCGCCGACGGGATCGGGTCGAGACTCCGGCAGCGTCTCCTTGCTCAGACCCTTGATGTAGTCGATCGAAGCCTTGTCCTCCGGCCCGAGATCGGGATAGATCGCGTCGGCGACCTTCGAGCTCATCGGTACGCCGCGAGTCGGCCCGACCGCCCGGTTGCCTTCGACGTCGTTCACGATGAAGTCGAGCAGCTTGAGCGAATCGTCGACGTGTTTCGACTTCGCCGCGATGGACCAGTACATCGAGGTGTCGATGGACATCCCTCGACGTGCACCCTGGGTCTCGCCGGGGATCCTGTTCAGCTGAAGTTCGGTGCCGACGGACTCGGACTCGGCCTTCAGGTTGTTGGTCGGGATGATCTGGGAGGCCAGCACCTTCTTGGTCAGTCCGTCCTGATCGGCAGAGCTGCCGCTGGCGTCGAGGAAGCCGGCCGGTGACAGGCCACCGGTCTTGCGCTCCGACACCGACATCGAGAACCAGTCGGTCAAGGTCTTCTCGCTCGCCCCGAAGGTGCCGTCCTCGTTGTACAACTCCTCGCCGGTCTGCCGGACGAAGACGACGAGGTTCTGGATCGTCGCGAAGTCGACGTCGGTGCCGTACACCTTCTTGCCGCTGGCCTTGGTGATCTTGCGGGAGAAGCTCCACAGGTCGTCCCAGGACCAGGTGTTGCCGTCCGGGATCTCCACGCCGTACTTCTCCGCCAGCTCCTTGTTGATCACGAAGCCGACGGCGTTCAGCCCGGCCGGGATGCCGTACATGCTGTCCTGGACCTGGCCGATCTTGCGCACGCTGTCCGGGATGTCCTTGGTGTTCAGCACATCCAGGTGTTGGTTGAGGTCCAGGAGGGCGCTGCGGTCGGCGTACTCGCGGATGCTGTCGCGGCGCTGGTTGCACAGATCCGGTACGTCGCCGGAGGCGAACCGGGTCGCCATCTTGTCCTTGTACGGGCCGCTGTCCTGGTACTCGGTCTTGATGTTGATGCCGGAATTCTTCTTCTTGAAGACGTCCAGCATCGCCTCGGTGGACTTCGCCCGCTCGGAGTCTCCCCACCAGATCATGTTCAACGTGGTCGAGCCGTCGGCGGAGGTCGAACCGCCGCCGCCGAAACGACTGCAACCGGCGACCCCGGCCGCAGCGGCCCCGAGGCCCAGCCCGAGCATCGCCCGGCGCGAGACGGTTGGATCGGAAAAGCCACCCATAACGTTTCCCTTCGCTTCGTTGCGACCACGGTCTCCAAGATCCGAAACCGGTTGCTCAGCTTGGTGGACGACAGTTGCAGATGTCAATAGCAGGAGACAATTTCGACAAGGAATCGGTTCATCACGAATCAGCGGACCGGCGCCGGGGCCTGGGCCGTGGCGTGTTCGAAGCGACAGTCAGGCGATCGGGGCCGAGGCCGGCAGAGTCGCCAGCAGGGCCGGCACCTCATCGGGTACGACTTCGCGGTCGAGCAGGACGGCGTTGAGGCCGAGGTCCAGGGTGGAGCCGTAGGGCAGCCGGCGCTCGGCATCCCAGGCGACGGCAGGGCAGGCCCCGGTGTAGTCGGACACGCGGCAGAACCAGGGCAGGATCTCGCCGTCGGACGGCTGCTCCAAGATCACCGTCGTGCTCCCCTGCGGGCCCTGCCGGACGAAGGCGACCCACGGCGTACGGCAGCCGTGCACCGACTGTTCGCCGCTGCCCAACTCGCTGAAGACGGCCTTCACCGCAACCGTGTCCAGCCGCCAGAAGATGCCCCCGTAGCCGGCGCCGTGCCGGCCGCTGGTCGCCGGGCTGGCGAAGGTGATGTCGGTGACGTCGGCGGACAGTTTCGACCGCCAGCCGAGGGCCCAGGCGCCGGCCTCGGGCAGCAACGAGCCGGTGAGGATCCGGTGCTCGGTCAGCCAGGTGTCGCCGTACTCGTCCTCCCAGCGCAACCGCTCCCGCAGCACCGCGTCCTGCTCGACCCGATCGGCCAGCCGCTGCACGACCACCTGCCGGCCGTGATTGGCCAGCAGGGTCGGGCCGACGTCGGGCAGGAACGTCCGGCCGCCCCAGTACGAGGTGCCGTTCACGTCCGGCGCCGCGAACGACAACCCGTGCTGGTGCCGATGATCACGCGGACTGGCCGCGGTGGTCGGCACGCCGGCCAGCGTGTGCACCGGATGGGCGTACGGGCGCGGCGAGTGCACCGTCGCCATCTGCTCGCCCCGGTCGTAGCGCAGCAGCGGCAGACTGTCGTCGGCCATCAGCACGTCGGCGTTCTGGTCGTGCCGCCAGGCCAGCGAGCTGACCGTCTGCCGCGGCTGCCGCCGGCGGGCCGACCGGCGCGGGGCCACCGGGCCGGTCGAGGCACGACGAACCAACTCCGGTACGAAGTTGGGCTCGTCGTCGGCACCCCCGCCGTGGATCCGGGCTCGTAGGTGTTCCCAGGCGCGTCGGCCGAGCTCGAGTTTGGGCACCGCCACCGTGGTCAGCGGCGGCACCGCATAGGCGGCCAGTTCGATGTCGTCGAAGCCGACGACGGACAGGTCCTGCGGCACCGCGACGCCGATCTCGTTCAACCGGGCCAGCAGCCCGAAGGCGACCAGGTCGTTGTAGGCGATCACCGCGGTGGCCCGGCTGGCCAGCACCCGCTCGGCCGCGGCGTACCCGTCGGCCATCCGGCTGCCGCAACTCAACTGGGCGATCCGCAACTGCGGATGCTGGGCCTGAACGCGATCGAAACCGTCCAGCCGGGCCAGGTTGGCCACGCTGCTGGTGGGACCGTTCAGATAGACCAGGTCACGATGGCCGAGCTCGGTCAGATGGTCGGTCAGGGTGCCGACCGCGGCGGCGAAGTCGAAGGCGAGCTCGGGCGCGCCGGAGTGGTCGACCATGCCGCGGCCGAGCACGATGGCCGGCTGCAGTTCGGAAACCAGTTCGGCCAGCTGCTGCTCGGCGGTTCCCGGCGACACCAGCACCACCGCGTCGCAGCGGGCCCTGGCCTCCCGGGCGGCGGTGGGTTCGGCGGTCGGGTCCTCGTCGGTCTCGATGATCATCACCCGATAGCCCTCGAGTGCGGCGGCTTCGGTCAGTCCGTGCACCACTCCCTGGAACATCGGATTGCCCAGGTCCGGCACGATCACCGCGATGCTCTGGGTCCGCCCCAGCGACAGGCTGCGGGCGACGTTGCTGGGCCGATATCGCAGCTGGTCGGCCACCTCGCGAACTCGGCGGGCCAGGTCGGCGTTGACAGTGGCCTGGTTGTTCATCACTCGGGACACCGTCGCCCGGGACACCCCGGCGGCGTCCGCGACGTCGGAGATGGTCGCCCGGACCCGTACCTGCTCGCTCACGCAACAATCCTTCGCTCGGCCGTCAAGTGCTCGGTTTCTGCAACCCGCGGTGGGTCTGCCTCGCCGCGGTCGGGTCGGACCCTCCAGGGACCGAACCGGGCCGCCGCCGGCTCACTGCCCAGGAGCCGGTCGGCGAACAGACCGACCTCGGCGCCGATCCATCGTCCTGGTTCGGCCTGGTAGTCGGGGCCGATCGGCAGCCAGTCCTCGCCGAGGCGGCAGGAGAACCGTACGATGCCGGCCGGGTCCACGTGGGCGCCCAAGCCAACTTCGTTCAGGCCAACTTCGTTCAGGCCAACTTCGTTCAGCTCGCCTTCGCTCGGCTTCGGGTCGGCCGGATCGATCACCTCGGCCTCGTACTCCTGCCCGGCCCGGTCGCTTCGTCCGACGACCACGAGCAGCCGACCGTCCCGTCGGGCCAGCCCTACCCACTGGTACGTGGCGCCGAGCACGACCAGACCGGCGCGCAGCCCGTCGCCGGCGCCCTCCAGCGCGACCGACGTGGTGATCGTCGCCGGCTGCCCGGGCAACTGCTGGGCCAGCAGCTGAGGGGACTGCCGCAGATCGTCGATCACCCGCACCCGGGCCTGCAGCCGCAGCGCGCCCTCGCCGACCTGATGCCAGCCCGGCTCCGGATTCGCGGCCCAGTGCCACCACCGATTCAGCCCGGCGATCGGGTCGCCGCCGGGCGCGAACGTGTCGGCACCTTTCGACGCAGCGGCGAAGTCGTCGTCGCGGCACGGCTCACCGGCCGACGGACCGACCCGCCCGTCACGATCCGAGGCGTCGCGCTCCGGCCCGGGCACGTCACCACCGGGCCCCACACCACCGGGCACCGGCTCGCCGGCGGCGCCGAACACCGGCCACCCGTCGGCTCGCCAGGTCATCGGCTGCAGATGCACGACCCGGCCGAAGCAGCCCCGATCCTGGAAGTGCAGAAACCAGTCCGAGCCATCGGCAGCAGTCACCCAGCCGCCCTGATGCGGGCCGTTGACCGGCGTCGAGCCCTGCTCCAGCACCCGGCGTTCCTCGTACGGGCCCCAGACCGAGCGGGAACGGAACACCGACTGCCAGCCGGTCTCGACGCCGCCGGCCGGCGCGAAGATCCAGTACCAGCCGCCGCGGCGGTAGAACTTCGGCCCTTCCAGAGTGCGGAAGCCCGGCAGGTCGTCCCCGTCGATCACGGTCTGCGGGGCGCCGATCACCGCGGACAGATCAGGTTCGACCTCGATCACGCTCAGCCGGTTGGCGATGCCGGCCCTGCTGCGGGCCCAGCCGAACACCAGGTACGCCCGGCCGTCGTCGTCGAACAGCGGGCAGGGGTCGATCAGACCCTGACCCGGGACCAGACAGTACGGCGCGGTCCACAGACCTTCGGCCGACTCGCTGCTGACGACGAACAGACCGTAGTCGGGGTCCGGGTAGACGACCACGAACCGGCCGTCGTGGTGGCGGATGCTCGGAGCCCAGACGCCGCAGCCGTGGCGCGGCAGCGCGTACTGCTCGGCCGGCGGAAGTTCCGGCAAGGCGTGCGAGACGATCTCCCAGTCGACCAGATTCGTCGACCGCAGGATCGGCAGCCCGGGCACCCGGTTGAAGCTGGATGCGACCAGGTAGTAGGCATCGTCGACGCGGATGACGTCAGGGTCCGGCCAGTCGGCGTCGAGCACGGGGTTGGCGTAGCGCGGCATCACAGTCCTTCGAGGTCGACCACGGACACTGCCAGATCATACGACCTCTGAAACCGGTTTCTGTGACGGGGGGTCGGCTGGAGCCCCGGGGCGGGCCGTCACTCCCCCATGCAGCCGTCGAAGCCGACGTCGTCGATCGGCTGGTCGGACTCCAGCCCGGCAGCCGTGCCGGCCGTCACCGAGGCGGCCACTGCCGCGACCGGGCAGGCGTTCCCGGTCTTCCCCGGTACGCCGTCGTGCGTCCAACGCGCCGGGTTCCTGCCGAGCGTGACGTCGTCCATCCCGCTGACCGCGATGCCGGTACGCACCCGCGCGGACAGCTTTCCGGTGCTGTTGCCGGTGACGGTCAGACCGTGGCCGCTGTTCGGTCCGACCATCGCGGCACCGCCGTACCAGGCCCGGGTGCCGGCCGCGATGCCGATCACGAAGTGGGTGTTCGGCGCGGTCCACTGCAGGTTGCCGGTGATCCGGGCGCCGCGGTAGTCGTAGTCGCCGGCGTCGTCGCGATTGGGCAGGTAGTACTGCGGATCGGCCACGATGCCCGCGTACATGCCGATGCCGGCGGACAGGATCCGGTTCCTGCTGATCAGCGAGTGCTGCGCGACGGTGCTGTTCGGATCCGAGGTGGCCGGGTAGAGGCCGATGCCGACGCCGCCGGTGTCGACGATCTGGTTCCGGGTGATCGCCGTGTCCGCGCAGCCGGAGGTGATGCCGTCGGTCCACATCCCGGCCGTGGTGCCGTCGTCCAGTTGACGGGTCAGGTAGTGATCATTCGCGTACGCGGTGACGACGTTGCGGCTGATCGTCACGTCCGAGCACGGATAGCCGCGGGACTGCCCGTACACCTCGATGCCGGCGGTGCCCGCGCTGTTGGAGACCTTGTTGCCGATCACCTGGGTGCCGTGGCCGCCCAACACCCGGACGTCGCTGCGGCCGGGATGGCCGGCACCGGGGCCGGTCCGCCCGCCGTCGACCCAGACGCCGGTCAGCTTGCCGCCGCCGGCGATCTGGACCACCGGGCCGTCGAAGTCGCCGCCGCGGACCAACCGGCCCATCATCGCGTAGTGCCCGGTGTCCGGTTCGGCGGTCGTGGTCAGGGTGACGCCGGCCGGCACGGTCAGCGGCTGGCTGATGGTGACCAGCGACCGCTCGGCCAGTTGGACGATGCCGCCGTCCGGCGTGTTGTCGAGGATCCGCTGCAGATCTTCCTGGTTGCCGTTGAAGCCGGCGCTGTCGCTGGGCAGGGCGGCCGGCGTCCGACCGGACCAGGCATACGACGTGGCGCTGGCGTCGCGAGCGCCGGAGCAGATCTTCGGCACCAGCGCGTTGAACTCGTCGCTGACGAAGAACCGTGCCACCACCGTCGACCAGGACTCGCCGTGATCGAGCTCGTCGCGCCAGGTCGACAGATCGGACGGGTCGGCCTCGGTGTTCCAGACGCCGCGGTACAGGGTGCTGAGCTTGGCCACGTTGTCGTAGCCGAGCTTGGCGTAGTCGGCCGACGTGTAGACCTGCTGGCCCACCTCGGCCAGGGTCTGCGCACCGCAGCCGCCCTCGGTGAAGACCGCGGCCGCGGCCGCCCACTCGCTCTGGTACGGCAGTCTGCCGAGCGCCTCGGTGTAGAGCTTGGAGATGTACTGCCCGGGAACCTCGGCACCGTCGTCCGCGGCTGCGGTGGAGTGCGGCGCGGCCACCAGCCCGACCACGGCAAGCACGACGGCGACAACGCCGTTCGCGACCCGGAACACCGGGCGTGCTGCTGTCATCGAGACGGGCTCCTCACGAGATCGCTATTGGGTCCGGTCCGATCCGACGAACACCGGACAAACGAGTCCGGGCCGGATCCGACCCCGGTTGAGGTAACCATGTGATTGCCATATCAACCAACTCCCCGAGCGAATCTTTATCGGGCCGATATCTGGCTCTCACCGTTGATCGCCGCGTACGCCTCCTCCAGCATCGAGGTCGGCGGCCCGACCAGCATGGTGGCCTGGGTGTGTCGACGCGCAGCGTCGCCTGGAGACGACCTGTCGTCCAGGATCACGAACCGCAGCGTCGAACCGCGGCTCTTCTTGTCCAGCGCCATCCCGGCCAGCAGATCGTCGAAGGCGTCCGGGTCGTACGTGGTCGGCAGGCCGACCGACGACAGCAGTTCGGCGTGCCGGGAGGCGACCTCGTCGGACAGGTGCCCGGCCCGCCGGGACAGCTCGGCGACGTACACCATGCCGACGCTGACGGCGTTGCCGTGCCGCCAGCGGTAGTGCTCACGGCGCTCGATCGCGTGCCCCAGGGTGTGGCCGTAGTTGAGCAGTTCGCGGCCGACGGCAGTGCCGACCGAGGTCGATTCACGCAGGTCCTTGGCAACCACCTCGGCCTTGACCGTGATCGACCGTCGCACCAGCTCGGCCAGCTCGGCCGACTCCGGATCCTGCACCTGGGCGGTCCGATCGGCGACCAGGTCGAGGATGGCCGGGTCGGCGATGAACCCGCACTTGATCACCTCGGCCAGGCCAGGTCGCAGTTCCTCGACCGGCAACGTACGCAGCGCGGTCAGGTCACAGACGACTCCGGCCGGCTCGTAGAACGCGCCGACCAGGTTCTTCCCCTCGGCGGTGTTGATCCCGGTCTTGCCGCCGACCGCGGCGTCGACCATGCCGAGCAGGGTGGTCGGCACGGTGACCAGCCGGACCCCGCGCAACCAGGTCGCCGCAACGAACCCGGCCAGGTCGGTGGTCGCTCCCCCGCCGACACCGATCACGCTGTCGGAACGGGTGAAGCCGGCCTTGCCGAGGGAGGCCCAGCAGTAGGCCAGCACCTGGGCGGTCTTGGCCTCTTCCGCGTCCGGCACCGGGATCCGGACCACCTCCTGGCCCTGATCGACCAAACGCCGCTCCAGTCCGGAGACCAGATCCATGCAGCTCTGCGGATGCAGGATCGCGACGCGCTGGCTGGACCGGACCAGCTCGGGCACGGCCTCGATCACGCCCGGGCCGATCCGGACGTCGTACGGCTGGTCGGTCTGCACGGTGATCGTGAAGCTCGGCGCGTTCAAGATCTTCCACCACTCCCGTTCGCGGTTGTCAGCGATTGGTCGTTACCCACGGAGTCCGTCGATGATCAACTGCACGAGCTCCTCGGGTTCGACGTCGTCGGTGGCCAGATCGATGGTCGCCACCTCGGCGTACAGCGGTTCCCGTTCTCGCATCAGCTTGATCAACTGGCCCCGTACGTTACCCAGCAGCAGCGGGCGGGCGGTGTTCAGGCCGATCCGCTTCGCTGCCGCGGCGATCCCGACCCTGAGCCAGACCACTCGGTACGGGGTGAGCGCACGCCGGATCTGGGCCGAGGTGACGGCGCCGCCGCCGAGCGAGATCACCCGGGACTGCGGTTGGGTCGGATCGGTGATCACCTCGATCGTGGTCGCCGTCTCGAGCTCCCGGAACGCCGGCTCGCCGTCGTCGGCGAAGATCTCGCCGATCAGCTTGCCGGTGCGCTGTTCGATCAACTCGTCGACGTCGAGGAAGTCGGTGCCCAGTTCGGCGGCGAGCAGCCGGCCGACCGTGGTCTTGCCCGAACTCGGCGGGCCGACCAGCACGATCGGCCCGACCTCCGCGGCCCCTGCGCCCGGTGAGGTCGCTGAGCCGGTCGAGGTGCCTGAGCCTGTCGAAGGGCCGGCCCCGTACTCCTCAGTCATGCAGCTTCAGCCCGCGCTCGGCGATGTCGGCCAGGTAGGACTCGTAGTTGCGGCGGGCCTCGGCGACCGAGTCGGCGCCGAACTTCTCCACCGCTGCCTCGGCCAGCACCAGGGCGACCATCGCCTCGGCCACCACTCCGGCCGCCGGCACCGCACACACGTCGGACCGCTGATTGTGCGCGACCGCCGGCTCACCGGTGTTGGTGTCGACGGTCCGCAGCGCTCGCGGCACGGTGGAGATCGGCTTCATCGCCGCCCGAACGCGCAGCACTTCGCCGGTGCTCATCCCGCCCTCGGTGCCGCCGGAGCGATGCGAGGCACGTGCGATCCCGCCGCCCTCCAGCACGATCTCGTCGTGGGCCAGGCTGCCCCGAGTCCTGGCCAGTTCGAAACCGTCGCCGACCTCGACGCCCTTGATGGCCTGGATGCCCATCAGCGCCGCGGCCAGCCGGGCGTCCAGCCGCCGGTCACCCTGGATGTGCGAGCCGAGGCCCGGAGGCAGACCCCAGACCAGCACCTCGACCACACCACCGAGGGTGTCGCCGTCCTTCTGCGCGGACTTGACCTCCTCGACCATCTTCGGGCTCGCGTCCGGATCGACGCAGCGCAGCGGATCCTCGTCGATCCTGGGGAGGTCGTCGATGGTCGGCATCAGTCCGTACGCCGCCCGGACCGAGCCGAGCTCGACCACGTGGCTGAGCACGCTGACCCCGTACGTCTGCTGCAGGTAGGCCGAGGCGACCCGGCCGAGCGCGACCCTCGATGCGGTCTCCCGGGCACTGGCCCGTTCCAGGATCGGACGGGCCTCGTCGACGCGGTACTTCTGCATCCCGACCAGGTCGGCGTGGCCCGGGCGCGGCCGGGTCAACGGCGCGTTGCGGGCCTGGCTGGCCAGTACCTCGGCGTCCACCGGGTCCGGCGACATCACCGTCTCCCACTTGGGCCACTCGGTGTTGGCGATCTCGATCGCCACCGGCGAGCCGAGCGTGAGGCCGTGGCGTACGCCGCCGATCATGGTGACCTTGTCGGCCTCGAACTTCATCCGGGCGCCCCGGCCGAATCCGAGCCGGCGCCGGGCCAGCGCATCGGCGATGTCCTCGGTCGTGATCTCGACTCCGGACGGCAGCCCTTCGAGGATGGACACCAGGCCCTGGCCATGCGACTCACCAGCGGTCAACCAACGCAGCATGAGCGCAATCCTTTCACGCGCCCTCCGGTGCCGGATCCCGGTCTCGCCCGGACCGCCTCGACGCCCAGTTGGCCCCGATCCAGGTGGGGCTGCTCCCTGGGGATGCATCCGTGCCGGCTCGCGGCGAATCCCAGGAGGCCCCGCACCCATAGGCGCCCGGTGAGCTGCGGAACCTCCTTGAGTCCCTGGCGCGGGTCCCTGCGGTCAGCTCTGAAGACCTCTGCGAACCTGTGCTGCTGGACCAGGGTGCCCCGAACCTTCCTGAGCTCTGGAGAAGGGAGCGAGCGCTCCCGTGCCGCGAATCCCAGGAGGGCCCGCACCCATAGGACCCGCACCCATAGGAGCAGTCCGCGAGCCCCAGCCTCCTGGAATCCTGAACTTGAGCGCGCCGAGCGCTCGTACGACGAATCCTAGGAGGGCCTGCACCCATAGGAGCACGCCGGCGAGCCGGAACCTCCTGAAATTCCGAACTTGAACGCGGCCGTGAGTCGGCAGATTCGTCAGGCTCCACGGAGCTGAGGCGTGAGGAGCGGCGGCCTGTGGATAACTCGGCGGTGATCGTGGCGTTCGGCTTGAGGATTTACCGATGGCCCGAAGTCGATTCTCCGAGGAACGTCCCGCCGTCACTCCTCCGCGTGCTGTCGCCGATCTTGCCGAGCTGGGCGTCGGCAGGAGTCGGCTTCGGGTACGCACTCGGTGGCGTCGGTCCAGCCGCGGCTGGTACGTGCCCGCTGCCGAGTCGATCACGCCGACGCAGCGGATCATCGACTGCGTGCCGCTGCTCGGTGCCGGCATGGCGATTGGTGGCTGGGCGGCGGCGTACATCCTCGGCGCGGACTGGTTGGACGGCTACGACGCTCGAACCGGGCGCTTGCTTCCGGTCGACATCCTCGGCGCACCACATCGCCGGCCCGTTCCGGGCGTGCGCTATCACCAGACCGTGCTGCCGTCCGCCGAGGTCATGGTCCATCGGCGGATTCCGATCACGTTCGGGGTCCGGACCGCGTTCGACGGCGCGCGCTGGTCAGCCGACTTGGAGGAAGCGGTCGTCTTCGTGGAGGCGATGCTGGCGAAGACCTATCTGACGAATGATCAGCTGAACGCATTCATCGTTCGGCAGCGCGGCGCTACCGGGATCGGCCGCGCCCGGGAGGTGTTCGAGCTGGCCCGCCCGGGCGTACGCAGTGGTTGGGAGTCCAGGTTGCGGTGGTGCTATTGCCGCGAGGCCGGCCTGCCACAACCCTTGATCAACCGTCCGGTCTATACCCGATCGGGCGCGCTCCTCGGCAAACCGGATCTGTTCGATCCGGAGGCGGCTCTGGCGACCGAGTTCGACGGTGAGGGCCACCGTGATCGCTGGCAGCACCACAACGACAACCTCCGCGAGGAACTCTTCGAGGATCACAACGTCACCGTGGTGCGATCGGACTCGCTCGATTTCCGCGCAGCTCGCGACGGTCTGATCCAGCGCGTGATCGCCGGCTACCGCCGCGGACTCGAGCGACACCTCTCGAAGGACCGGTGGACCTTGACACCCCCGGGCTGGGCACCATCCGAGCATCCGGAGTCGTAACAGCGATGAGTGAGCCCGGCGTCACCACGCGTCTCGTGCAGAGTTGGCGGGTGTGCCCCCACACGCGGACTCGGAACGACCAGTACCTCCTGGAATCCGTCGGCCAAGGATCGGCGAGGGGTCTGCCGGACCCGGTGGGGAGGAGAGTTTCAGGAGGATACGCACCCATACCTGCACTGGGAACGACCGGAACCTCCTGGAATCCGTGGGCCAAGGATCGGTGGCTCGGAACGCCCAACCGCATGGGCCGCTCGGAGCGCTATCCGCCCCACGAGCACCGGAACGAGGTCCGACCCCAACCCCGACTCACCGGCAGCAAATCGCAGGATGGTACGCACCCATACCGACGCTGTGGCGACCGCAACCTCCTGGGATTCGTCGTGGGGTGCCCGCCCGTGGGGCCGCCAGCCGGTGGGAGGAGAATTCCAGGAGGGCACGCACCCATACCCGCGCCGGGGACGACCAGAACCTCCTGGAATTCGTCGTGGGGTGCCCGCCCGTGGGCCCGCCAGCCCGGTAGGAGGAGAATTCCAGGAGGGCACGCACCCATACCCGCGCCGGGGACGACCAGAACCTCTTGGAATTCGTCGTGGGCCCGCGGTTAGGGGTCCTGCCAGCCCTGGCTCGAGGGAAGGTTTGAGGAGGGGCGGCACCCATACCTGCACCCGGAACGACCAGAACCTCCTGGAATCCGGCGGGGCGCGGTGGGGTCTGGTTCAGAGGGCGGCGAGGGCGGTACGTCCGGCTTGCAGCAGGACTTCGGGGTCGACCGTACGGCCGGTCATCAGCTCGAGTTGGCCGATGGCCTGATGTACGAGCAGATCCAACCCGTTGAGTACGGTCCTGCCGGACTGCTCGGCGGCGGTCGCCAGAGCGGTCGGCCAGGGGTCGTAGATGACGTCGAAGATCACCCGGGCGGCGGCCGCCGCGGCGTCGGCGATCGGGTCGGCGGCACCGCCGACGACGGTGGAGATCAGCACGTCCGCGACCGGAACCCGATCTCCCCAGCCGACCACGTCGAGGCCGACGCCGAGCCGATCAGCCAATCCTCCGAGCGAGCTCCGAGCATGATCAACTCGGCGCGCCATCAGCAGGATCCGCTCCGCGCCCATCCGGGACGCCGAGATCATCGACGAGCGTGCGGTCGCGCCGGAACCGAGCACGGTCGCGGAGTTGATCTTGGTCACTCCGGCGGCGGCGAACGCCGAGACCAGACCGCCGACGTCGGTGTTGTAGACCCTCCGACCTCCGTCGGCGGAAATGATCATGGTGTTCGCAGCTTCGGCCAGCAGGGCCAGTTCGTCCGGCTCCCCCAGCTCCAGCGCGGCCACCTTCAGCGGCATCGTCAGGCTCAGCCCTCGCCAACTGGGATCAAGACCAGCAACGAAGCCGGCCAGTTCGTCGGCCTCCACCCGATGCCGCTGATACTCCCAGTCGGTCAACCCGAGCGCGGCGTAGGCGGCGCGATGCAGCGCCGGGGACAGCGAGTGCTCGATCGGCGAGCCGAGCACGGCACAACGTACGGTCATTCAGCATTTGCCCTTGTGGGCTTGGCACCACTGCTGGAAGCGGAGCACGGCCGCGTCGTGTTCGGCTTTGGTGTTGGTGAACACCGTCTCGCCGGTCTGCGGGTTGATGGCGACCCAATAAAGCCAGCTGCCGGCGGCGGGGTTGGCCGCGGCCTCCAGCGCCGCCTTGCCGGGCGCGCCGATCGGGCCGGGTGGCAGACCCTTGTGCACGTAGGTGTTGTACGGCGATTTGCTGGCCCGCTCCTGCGCGGTGGTGGTCACCTTGCCGCGCCGGCCGATCGCGTAGTGGACGGTCGAGTCCAGCTGCAGCGGCATGCCCTTGGCCAGCCGGTTGTAGATCACCCGGGCTGCCTTCGGCCGGTCCGCCGGCCGATTCACCTCGGCCTCGATCAGGCTGGCCACGATCACCACCTGGTACGGGGTCAGGTGCAGCGCGCTGGCCCGGCCGGGCAGATCGATCTCGGCCGACACCTGGTTGAAGCGTTCGGTCATCTGCTGCAGCACCGAGGTCGCGGTGGCGTTGTCGGTCAGCTCGTAGCTGTCCGGGAAGAGGAAGCCCTCCGGGCGATTCTTCGCCCAGGTCGGCAGACCGAGATCCCCCGGCTTCTTCAGCGCGGCCTGATACTGCTTGGCCGGGATCTTGGTCTCCTTGGCCAGCACCGCCACCTGCTCACTCAGCCGTAGACCCTCGAGGATCTGGATCTGGTTGCGGATGCGGTACTTCTGCGGTGTGGTCAGCCGGGTGAGCGCGACCGTCGCGGGCAACTGAGTGCGCATCTTGTAGGAGCCCGCCTGCACCGTCGGCTGCCCGTCGTACTTCTGGATCGCCTTGCTGAACGCCTTGGTCGACTTGACCACGTCGGCCTCGACCAGTTCCTGTCCGATCGAGGTCAGCGACGCCCCCTCGGGCACGGTCACCGTGACGTTGGCGACGCCCTGCTTGGTGGTGTAGTCCGGCGTGGACAGTGCGTTCTCGACCACCCCGGACAGCTTGTGCCAGCCGAGGTAGCCGCCGCCGACCAGGATCGCCAGCGCGACCAGCACCGCGAGGCAGCCCTTGCCGCGGCGGGCCGCGGAGGCGCTGCGCTTCTCCGGCTCCTGGTCGAGGAGTGATGTCACGTCGGCTGAATTCCTGTTCTCACGAGCTGGGGTCGAGAACGCCTGGTGAAGCGCCCGTTACGAATCGGTGCTCGATAGTAGCTGCCCCGGCGGATTGCCACTGTTGCGCTCGGCGTCCAGGGCGCGGTCCAGGATCTCGCGGGCGGCCTCGGAGTCGATCAATCTGCGCTGTGCTTTCGCTGATTTTCCGCTCGCACTCAGCCTGCGCCCAGCCGCCACCGTGGACAGCCGCTCGTCGACCAGCCGGATCGCGATCCCTGCCAGGTCCGGCCGCGCCGCCAACTCGGCGGCCAGCCCCGCTGCCTTGGCCCGGATCTTGATGGCCGCCGGCCCTTCGGTCCCGTTCAACGATCGCGGCAGCCCGACCACGACCTCGATCGGTTCGTACTCGCTGATGACCGCGGTCAGCCGACCCAACTCGCCGTCGCCGGCCGCTACGAAGTCCAGCGGCACGGCGAGCAGGCCGTCGGGGTCGCTGACCGCGACACCGATCCGGGCGTCACCCCAGTCGACGCCGAGCCGGCGACCCCTGCGAAGTTCGGGCACGACCGAGCCTTCAGGACTGCAGCGTGTGGCCGATGGAGTATTCGACGTCCTTCAACGCGTCGGACGCCTTACTCGCATCGCTGCCGCCGCCCTGGGCGATGTCGTCGCGGCCACCGCCCCGGCCACCGAGGGTCTGGGTGGCGACCTTGACCAGCTCGCCCGCCTTCAGTCGGCGGTAGCGGGCGGCATCGGTGGTCGCGATCACCACACTCGGCTTGTCGCTACTGCCGCCGATCAGGCAGATTACCGCCGCCTGATCCTGCACCCGATCGCGGACCTGGGTGACCAGATTGCGCAGGTCGGCGCCGCTGATGCCGTCCACCTGGGCGCCGATGTAGTTGACGCCCCACATGTCGTGACCCTTTGCCAGGATCGGATCCACCGTGGTGGACAGGTTCGCCGACTTGAGATCGGCGATCTGCTTCTCGGCATCCTTCAGCTGGGCGACCATCCGGTTGATCCGATCCACCAGCTGGTCGGGCTGCACGTTCAGCGTCTCGGTCAGCCCGTGCACCAGCGCCCGCTCCCTGGCCAGCTGCTGGAACGCCTCCATGCCGACGAACGCCTCCACCCGGCGGATGCCGGAGCCGACCGAGGACTCGGCGTTGACCGCGATCAGGCCGACCTGCGCCGACTGCTGGACGTGGGTGCCCGCACACATCTCCCGGGACCAGCCCTCACCCATGTCGACGACCCTGACGACATCGCCGTACACCTCGCCGAACAGGCCGATCGCGCCGGAAGCGCGGGCCTCGGCCAGCGCCATCTCGGTCGCGGTCACCCCCAGGTCGTCACGGATTGCGATGTTGGCGATCTGCTCGATCTGTTCCCGCTCCTGGTCGCTGACCTGGTTGCCCCAGGCGAAGTCCAGCCGCATGTAGCCGGGCCGGTTGAACGAACCCCGTTGCAGGGCGGTCGGGCCGAGGATCTCGTGCAGCGCCTGATGGATCACGTGGGTTGCCGAATGCGCCTGGCAGGCACCGAGCCGCCAGCCGGCGTCGACATCGGTGCGGACGCTCTGGCCGTTCCGCAACTCGCCGTCCAGCACCTTCGCGTGATGGACCACCAAGCCCTTGATCGGCCGCTGCACGTCGACGATGTCCAGCACCACCCCGTCGGGAGTGGTGATCCGGCCGTGATCACCGGACTGGCCGCCGGACTCGGGGTAGAACGGGGTCTCCTCCAGCACCACCTCGACGGTGTCGCCGGGCTGCGCGACCTCGGTCAGCTCACCGTCGGCAATGATGCCGCGCACCGACGACTCGCCGGACAGCGTCCGGAAGCCGGTGAACGGGGTCTCGCCCCGGTCACGGAGTTCGGCGTACGCCTGGACCGCCTGCGCATCGCCCTTCTTGGCCTTCGCGTCCGCCTTGGCCCGCTGTCGCTGCTCGTTCATCAACCGGCGGAAGCCCGCCTCGTCGACGTTCAGCCCCTGCTCGCCGGCCATCTCCAGGGTCAGGTCGATCGGGAAGCCGTAGGTGTCGTGCAACTGGAAGGCCCGCTCACCGGTCAACGTGGTCTGCTGCTGCCGCTTCGCGTCAGTCACCGCCAGGTCGAAGATCTGGGTGCCGGCGGTGAGCGTACGACGGAACGCTTCCTCCTCGCCGTAGGCGACCTCGCTGATCCGACCCCAGTCGGTCTCCAGCTCCGGGTAGGACGCCTTCATCAGGTCCTTGCTCACCGGGAGCAGCTCGCCGAAGACCGGATCCTGCACGCCGAGCAGCCGCATCGACCGGATCACCCGGCGCAGCAGCCGGCGCAGCACGTAGCCGCGCGCCTCGTTGCCCGGGGTGACGCCGTCGTTGATCAACATCAGCCCGGAGCGGACGTGGTCGGCGACCACCCGAAGGCGTACGTCGTCGTCATGATTGGCGCCGTACCGCTTGCCGGCGAGCTCGGCCGCCCGGTCCAGCACCGGGTAGACCTCGTCGATCTCGTACAGGTTGTCGACGCCCTGCAGCAGGTAGGCGACCCGCTCCAGGCCCATCCCGGTGTCGATGTTCTTGCGCGGCAGCGGATGCAGCACGTCGAAGTCGTCCTTGGCCCGAACCTTGGACAGTTCCTCCTGCATGAAGACCAGGTTCCAGATCTCCAGGAACCGGTCCTCGTCCACCACCGGGCCGCCGTCGGGCCCGTATTCGGCACCGCGGTCGATGTAGATCTCGCTGTTCGGGCCGCCCGGTCCGGGGACGCCCATGTGCCAGTAGTTGTCCAGCAGTCCGCGATCCTGGATCCGCTCGTCGGGCAGCCCGGCGATGGCCTTCCACAGGCCGCGGGTCTCGTCGTCGCCGCTCAGCACGGTGACCCAGATCTTGTCCGGGTCGAAGCCGAAGCCGCCGGCGTCCTGCGACTTGGTGATCAGCTCCCAGGCGTAGCTGATCGCGCCGTCCTTGAAGTAGTCGCCGAAGGAGAAGTTGCCGTTCATCTGGAAGAACGTGTTGTGCCGGGTGGTCTTGCCGACCTCTTCGATGTCGGCGGTCCGGACGCACTTCTGCACGCTGGTGGCGCGTGGCCACGGGTTCGGCTCGACCCCGGTGAAGTACGGCTTGAACGGCACCATGCCGGCGTTCACGAACAGCAGGGTCGGATCGTTGTAGACCAGCGGCGCGCTGGGGACTTCGCGGTGTCCACGCTGGATGAAGAAGTCCAGAAAGCGGCGCCGGATCTCGGCGGTTTTCATGTCAGTGGTTCCTTACGGGTGATGCGAGACGGGGTCGGCGGGCCGGCGGCGACCTCGTCCCGATGATCGGGAGAGGCTGCTCGGGCAGGCGGACTCAGCGCTCGCGAGGGTCGTCGGTCGGCGTGCTGCCGGGGAGCGAGCTGCCCGGAATCTGGGGCTGGCCGATCGCGTCGCGGAGCTCCGCTTCGCGCTCGGCCATGGCAGCTCGAGCCCGATCGATGAAGGACGATGCCCGGTCACCGAGACCGCCGGCCTGGTCGGCCAGCCGCTGGCCGATCGCCTCGGGCCTCGCCTTCGCGACGTAGTCCCGTACCTTCTTGATCACGAAGATGCCGACCGCGGCACCGATCGCGAACCACAACAGTCGCTTGATCATTTCTTGCGTCGCCCCACCGTCTTGCTCGTCTTGGAGGACTTGGAATCGCCCCGGATCGCCTGCCGGATGCCGTAGGTGAACGCGGCGGTCTTGACCAGCGGGCCGCCGACGGTGGCCGAGAACAGCGTCGCCATGTTGGCGGCGTTCTCACTGACCACGGTGGCGTGCTGGCTGACCTTGGACAGGTCGTCGGTGACCACGGACAGCTTGCCCAGCTCGTCGTTGGTCGCCCGAACCGTGCCCTGCATCTCGGTCAGGATCGGCACGCTCTCGTGCCCGATGTCGCGGACCGCCAGCCGGACCTCCTCCAGCACCCGGCCCAGCTTCAGCAGGGGCACCGCGAAGAGGATCACCAGGATCGCAAAAGCGATCGCCGCGATCAGACCGGCAATCTCTCCTATGGACATCGGTTCCTCTCCTGCCATCGGGTTCGTGGGCACGCCGTTCCAGCGTCGCTGCAGAACCCTATCGTGCGCGTCCGACGATCTTCGTCGCCAAGGCTACGGGGGTGTCCGGCAACTGGCGAACCGTTACCCGATTCACGACGCAGCGAGGGCCGCGTGGGATGCCCACGCGGCCCTCTGGACTGGCTGATGATCAGTTGATCAGTAGCGTCCCGGATGGGATCGCAGGATCTCACTCACCTTCGCCGGATCAACTCCGCTGACAGCCGTCGTCCGCGATCTGGGTGTCGGGGTGGAGACGCCGAACGGCTGGTCGTCACCGACGCATCGGGTGCCCTTGGCCGGCATCTTGGCCTGGACCAGCGCGGTCGTGACCGCGTCGGTGACGCAGGCCGAGGTGCCGTACGCGGTGTGCCCCCAGCTGTCGCTGAGCAGCAGCCGGCTGTTCGGCAGCAGCTTGGACACCTTCTCCGCGCTGCGATAGTTGGTCGCCGGATCCCAGAAGTCGCCGACCACCAGCACCGGTCCTGAGGTCCGCTTGTCGAACGGGCCGCGGTAGGCGTCCTCGTCCTTGATCGTCCAGGTCGAGCTCGCACACGGCGCCGACGACCCGGCCCAGTACCCGCCGAAGTATTTCGCCGAGGAGTTGATCTTGTTCACTGCCTTCGGCCAGTCGGTCACCTTGGCCGGGTTGAGCGAATCGGTACACAGCGGCGCGGTGAACGCCTCGAAGCTGTTGTCGTAGGGGAATCCGTACGACGTCTGCTCGGTGTTACGCAGTCCGTTAACAGTTTCACGCAGAGCTGCTGGCTTGTGCTGTGCGGCGGTCTTGCGTGCCAGGTCGGTGTCGTCGATCGGACCCGGCGGCAGGGTGCTGTTCTTGCCCTTCTCCAACGCCTGCAGGAATTCGACCACGTACTGGCCGCCGTCGGGCGCGTACAGGTCCGAGGTGATCTCGGCGATCGCGTCGGCGTAGCTGTAGACGTAGTAGTTGTAGGTGTCGGGCGTCTGGATGTTGTGCTGGTGCAGACGTTGGGCGAGCTTGGCGAAGCGCTGCCGGGAGGTCTGCGAGGCGGTCTTGAACGTGCACTTCTTCGCCCGGTCGCAGCGATCGAGCAACTCGTTGAACGCGCGCAGCGACGCCTGACCGGACGGCACCCGGATCGTCTGCGGGGTGCTCTTGGTCTTCGCGGTGCCGGCCCAGGCAATCGGGTCCAGGACGCCGTCCAGCACCATCGAGCGGACTCGATCGGGGAACAGGTTGGCGTAGACCTGGCCGAGATAGGTGCCGTAGGAGAAGCCGAGGTAGGTGAGCTCCTTGTCACCGACCGCACGCCGGATGACGTCCATGTCGCGGGCGTCCTCGGCGGTCGACACGGCACCGGTCAGCGGCGCGCCGTGGTGCGAGCAGGCCTTGCCCGCGGCAGCGGCACCCTGCTCGTAGGTCTTGGTCTGCTTCGTACCGACCGGAAAGGCGACGTTCAGCTTGGCCAGCACCGGGCGTTGGGTCTTCTCGCTGGCAAAGCACTGCACCAGGTCGCTGTAGCCGACGCCGCGCGGGTCGATGCCGACGATGTCGTAGTGGGCCAGTACGGACGTCGGGAACAGCCCGTCGGCCGCGGCGGCGAGGTCGGCCGCAGAGCCACCCGGCCCGCCCGGATTGACGAAGATCGTTCCTCGCTTGGTGTCGGTCGCCGGATACCGGATCAGCCCGATCTCGACCTTCGCCCCTTTGGCCGGTCATAGTCGCGCGGGAGTTTGACGCTCGCGCACTGACCTTCGTCGTACGCCGTCGAGCAGGTGTACCAGTCCAGCTTCGGCGTCGGCACCGAGTCGACCCGCTTCTTCTCCAGCTGGGAGGTAGGATCCGGCGGTTTGGTTGCCGTGCTCGCAGTCAGCCCGTCGGCCCGGGCGGACGTACCAGCGCCCAGTGAGGCCGCCAACACCGTGCCGGTCAGCAGCGGCAGTACGGCGGCGGCAACGGCCAGCCGCCTTCGGCCGATTCGTCTTGTCGGCCCTGACTGCACACCGGCAGCTCCGCGCCCTTCTTCTTCGGGTCTCACGGACGTTGGTCTCATCGTCGTCTCCTCGGCATCGTTGCCCTGCCCTGAACGGGCAGGTGATGCCGACTCTCGGCGATGCCGATCACAGCCGGCTCACAGGCCGGTCGACGGCTCGATCAAGACCACCTCACCGCCTCGGCACAGCATGATCAACAACAGCACGATCAACAACAGCATGATCAACTGCAGGCCATGATCAACAAGGAGTAATGATCGACAAGAGTCATGATCAACAACTGGCCGGCTGATCGTCGTGCTCCGGACTGTCCGCTACCCCTCGGCCAGATGGCAGGCGACCTGGCGTTGCCCTGCATCGGCGGCCAACACCGGCAGCGGGATCGTGTCACAGACCCGACCTCGTTCACCGGACGCCGCCCGCAACGGGCAGCGCGGATGGAACCGGCAGCCGGACGGGATACGGGTCGGATCGGGAGGTTCGCCCATCAGCAGCGGATGCGGGCGCTCACCGGTGCTTCCGACCGCCGAGATCAGTGCCTTGGTGTAGGGATGTTGCGGGGTGATCAACACCTCCTCGACCGTGCCGATCTCCACGATCCGCCCCAGGTACATCACCGCGACCCGATCGGCGACGTTCCAGGCCAGCCCGAGATCGTGACTGACCACGACGGCGGACAGACCGAGTCGGTCCCGCAGGTCCAGGAACAGCTTCAAGATCTCGCCGCGGACCGACGCATCGAGGGAGGAGACCGGCTCATCCGCCACGATCACCGAAGGGCCGAGGGCAAGCGCACCGGCGATCACGACCCGTTGCTGCTGGCCGCCGGAGAGTTCGTGGGGATAGCGCGCCAGGTAGTTCTCCACCGGACGGAGTCCGGCCTGCTCCATGGCGGCATGCACTCGCGCAGTCAACTGGTCCCGGAGGCCGTGCAGCCGCAGACCCTCGGCCACCGCATCGAAAACGTTCTGTCGTGGGTTCAGGGCGGCCGCGGGATCCTGCAGTACGAGCTGCACCTGCCGCCGGTAGGCCTTCAACTCAGCACCCCGGTAGCCGAGCGGCCGGCCGCCGTAGTCGACCGTTCCGGAGGTGGGCCGGATCAGCCCGACCAGCACACGTGCCAGCGTGCTCTTGCCGCATCCGGACTCCCCGATCAGCGCCAGGATCTCGCCCGCTCCGACACCGAGGTTGACATCATCGACGGCACGCGCCTGCCCGCGGCCACGGCGAGCGGGGAAGGTCACCGCGACGTTACGCGCCTGCAGCACCGCCCGGTTCACGGCCAGATCGATGTCCTGATCCGTCGTCATGGTGTCGCTCCGCTGCGGCGGTCGCGGGTGATCACGCACGCCGCTTCCCGGCCGGGTCCCGCCGGCCACAGCTCGATGTCGGCGGTGGCGCACTCGGGGCGGGCCACCGGACAACGCGGCTCGAACGCACATCCCGGCAGCGCCAACCGCAGATCGGGTGGATCCCCGGCGAGCCCTGTCGGTGCCATCCGGGACGCGGGGTCACCGATCGTGGGAAAGGCTCCGGACAGCGCCCGCGTGTACGGATGTTCCGGGGTGTCCATCAGTTGTTTGGAGGGCCCGATCTCGACGATCCGACCGGCGTACATGACGGCCAGTCTGGAGCACACCGAACTCAACACCGACAGGTCGTGGCTGATCATGATCATGCCGATCTTGCTTTCGGCGACCAGCTCGGTCAGCAACCCGAGGATCTGAGCTTGGACGATCACGTCCAGCGCAGTCGTCGGTTCGTCGGCGATGATCAGGTCCGGCCGGCACGCCAACGCCATCGCGATCATCACCCGCTGACGCTGTCCGCCGGACAGTTCATGCGGGTAGCTGCTGGCCCGAGCGGCCGAGACGCCGACGTTGTCCAACAGTTCGTTCGCCCTCGCCGCGGCCTGCTTCTCGGAGACCTTCTCGTGCAACAGGATCGGTTCACGGATCTGCTCGCCCACCGTGCGTACGGGATTGAGGGCACTCATCGCACCTTGGAACACCACCGACGCCTCGGCCCAGCGAATCGCCCTGATCCGTCCCCAGCGCGCCTCGGACAGCTCCTCGTCACGGAAGCGCACCGATCCCGACACCGTTGCGGTGGCCGGCAGCAACCGGAGCAGGCTGAGCACCATCGTGGTCTTGCCGGACCCGGACTCTCCCGCGACGCCCAGAGTCTCGCCCGGCTCGAGGCTGAGGTCGACGCCCCGTACCGCACGCACGTCGTCGCCGCCGGCCCGATAGCTCACAGACAGTCCGCTCACCTCCAGCAGGCTCATCGGCCGGCCATCCGCGGATTCAGGATCGCCTCCACCGCCCGGCCGACCAGTGTGAAGCCGAGCACGACGATCACGATCGCGAGCCCAGGCGGCAACACGTACCACCAGGCGCCGGCGGTGATGGCGCCCTGGGTGAAGGCCTGATTGATCATGGAACCCCAGCTGACGTCGGTCGGATTGCCCAAGCCGAGAAATGTCAACGTGGTCTCGGACAGGATCGCACTGGCCACCGTCAGGGTGCTGGACACCAAGATCAACGGCATCACGTTCGGCAGCACGTGCCGGACCATGATCTGCGTGTTGCCGGCGCCGAGCGCCCGGGCCCGCTCGACGAACGGGCGGGCTTCGACGGCGAGCGTCTGGGCTCGTACGAGTCGGGCCGCGCCGGTCCACGAGGTGATCGCGATGGCGACCGTGATCGAAACCGCTCCCTGCCCGAGCACGACCGACAGGGAGATCGCCAACGGCAACCCGGGCAGTGCGATGAACCAGTCCGTCACCCGCATCAGCACGTTGCCGACGGCGCCGGAGTAATGCCCCGCGATCAGCCCGATCGCGGCCCCGATCACCACCGTGGCCACGGTCGCGATCACGCCGATCGCCAACGACGGACGGGATCCGTAGATCAACAGCAACAGCACCGACCGGCCGGCTTGATCCGTCCCCAGGGGATATCCCGGGCTGGGCGGTGCCAGCAGCGGCCCGGTCGCGGCAGCCGCGCTCAGATCGTTTTCGGTGATCCACAGCGGTGCGGTCAACGCCATCAGGATGAACACGACGAGCACCAGCAGCCCCGCCATCCCACCCCGATTGTGCAGGTACGCACGCACGAATCGTTGCAGCGCTTGGGTTCGCGGCGGTGCGCCGGTCCTGGCGAGCGTCGAGGCCCCGGTCGTTGTCACTGTGCGCGCACCCTCGGATCGATCACCCGGTACAACAGGTCCGCGACCAGATTCATCGCGATGATCGACGCCGCAAAGATCACGAAGGTCCCCTGCAACAGACCAAGATCAGGAATTTTCAGCGCGTCGTAGGTGAGCAGCCCGAGTCCCGGCCAGCTGTACACGGTCTCGGCCGTGATCGCGCCGGAGATGAGTCCCCCGATCTGGAGGAAGATCACGGTCACCGTCGGCAGCAGGGCGTTGGGCATCGCATGCTTGCGACGTACGTCATCGTCTCTGAGGCCCTTGGCCCGGGCTGTCAGCAGATACGGACTGCCCAACTCGTCGATCAGCGACGACCGCATGATCGTGACGTACTGGGCGAAGACGACCAGCACCAAGGTCAGGCACGGCAACACCAGATGCCAAGCCACGTTGAAGATTTCGGCTACCGGACCTCCGCTGAATCCGGGCGTGATCATCCCACCGGAGGGAAACAGTGCCGGGATCGGTCCGACTCCGGTGCCGAGCACGATCAGCAAGATCAAACCGAGCCAGAACGTCGGCACCGACCACAGCGTGAGCGAGACGGCCGACGAGATCCGATCCAACAGGCTGCCCGGGCGCCAGCCGGCCCGAGCGCCCAGCCAGAGGCCGATCACGATCGAGATCAGCGTGGACGACCCGGTCAACAACAGGGTCGGACCGATCCGCGGCAGAACCAGTGAGGCCACGGATTGGTTGTAGCCATAGGAATAACCCAGATTCAACGTGATGCTGTGCCAGACGTAGGTGATGAACCGTTGCCAGATCGGCTCATCCAGACCGAGCGACTGTTGCAGCGCCTCGAGTTGTGCTGCGTCCATCGGTTTGCCGCTGGCGCGGGCAATCGACGCAACCGGGTTCTGCGGCATGATCGTGAACAGGATGAAGCCGATCACCAGCACGACCAGCAGACTGACCAGTGCAGTGATGATCTTGCGGATCAGATACGGCCAGAACGCGCTCGGTTCGGGCCGCCGATCGGCCCGAACCGCCTCGTCGACCTCGGCGATCTCGCCCTCGGTCGGCCCGATGATGTTGGTCGCCATCGGCTATTCGCGATCCGCTGCCGTCCGGCGACGCCGCACCAAGATCAATGCCGTAGCTCCGCCGACGACGATCACGACGATCGCAATGCCGATGCCGATGAACAGGCCCGTGTTGGACGACTGGGTGCTCTTGGCTGCGACCGGCGCGGCGTGGGTCCAGTTGTAGAAGAGGCTCTGAAGCGGGAACACGCCCTGTGCGTTGGCCTTGCCCGTCATGTAGGTCACCTTGTCGGTGCGGACGGCAGACAACTGGTCCTTGTAGTAGAGCATGATGTCGACGTCGGCGTTGTAGAGAATGTTCTGCATCTGCCGGATCGTGTCCGCCCGAGCCGACTGATCGAATTGCGTCTGCTGCTTGGCGTAGAGCTGGTCGTAGGTCGGATCACAGAAGAAGGCGTCGGTGTTGCCACCCTGGCCGTTGTCGTTGGGAAGCACCCCGCAGGTCTGGATGCTCAGCAGATAGGTCGGATCCGGACCGGTCGACCAGCCATCCATCAGGATGTCCCAATCCCCCTTGGCCAGGTTGTCGTTGAGCTGGCTGAAGCTCATCGGTTGGACCTTGAGCTGGATGCCGATCGCCTTCATCCACGGCACCAGATAGGTCGCGATGGCGGCGTCGTTGCTGTCGTCGGAGTGGATGCCCAGCCGGAACTCGAGCGGCTTCCCGGTCTTCTTGTCGGTCCGGATGCCGTTGGCTCCCTTCGGATATCCGGCCTGATCCAGGATCTGATCGGCCTTGGCCTGGTCGAAGCTGATCTTCTGCGCGGCATCCGGCTGCCAGGCCCACTGCGGATAGCCGGACGGGATGTAGCCGGCGCCGGCCTCGCCAAGTCCGTCGAGCACCTTCGTCACCAGCGTCTGCTTGTCGATCCCGTACGCGATCGCCTTGCGTACCTGCGGATCGGCGAGGATCGGGTTGCCGGTGCCGATCCGCTTTCCCGACTTGGTCTTGGCGCCCGGGTTGATCTCGATC
Organism: Microlunatus elymi; assembly: GCF_007362775.1. Classification (NCBI taxonomy): domain Bacteria; kingdom Bacillati; phylum Actinomycetota; class Actinomycetes; order Propionibacteriales; family Propionibacteriaceae; genus Microlunatus; species Microlunatus elymi. The sequence goes on along the minus strand of NZ_CP041692.1, from coordinate 2,914,511 downwards.
CCGGTCCAGCCGCTCGGTGCCTGCCGATAGGTGGTGATGCCGGCGGTGTTCTTGAGCGCGTTGTACTGGGTCGCCGTCAAGCTGCCGTTCTGCAGCACCTGGCCGGTCTTCAGCGCGTTGACCGCGGCGTCGGTGCTGGAGAAGTACTGACTGATCAAGGTGTCGTACTTCGGTGCGCCCAGAACGAAGTTCTTGTTGGCCTGCAGAGTTGCGTAGGTGGTGTTGAACCCGGTCAGCACATACGGGCCGTAGCCGACGACGGGATGTCCCTTGCTCGGTTTGCTGGTGTAGGCCTTCAGGTTGGCCACGTGACTCTTCCAGATGTGCTCGGGCACCACCGGCAGTGACTCGTACAGCAGGTTGGCTTGCTTGGACTTGGTCTTGATCACGAACGTGTTCGCGTTGGGCGCGGCCACGGATGCGATGTTGGCGACCAGAGTGCCGTTCGCGGTGGCCGCGACCGTGTTGGTCATCACCAGGTTGTAGGTCCAGGCGATGTCGCTCGAGGTCAGTGGCTGACCGTCGGACCATTTCAGGTTCGGTCTCAGGTCGAAGGTCCAGGTGAGTCCGTCGGAGGAGGTGGTCCACTTCGAGGCCAGGTACGGCGCCGGCTCGTTGTTCTTGTCGCTGTAGGTCAGCGCGGGGAAGATCATGCTGATCACGTTCAACTCGCCGTCGTAGTAGGAGACGAACGGGTTGAAGGTGGTCATCTGGGTGTCCGAGACGACCGTCAGGGTCGAGCCGGACGACGAATCCGGCGCTGCGATCACCCTCGGCGACCCGCTCCAGATCGCCAGCAGTGAAGAGACAACTACCGCAAGCACGCCGATCAGCACTGAGGAAGATCGGGGCCGCATCGCAACGCTGCGTGCGAACATCGGTGACTCCTTCGTCGATCCCTGCCAGAGATTATCCAGCAAATTTGCGAATCGGCCGGTTACAACTTGACCCTGGACACGGGCCTCAGCCGATGCTCAGCGACCCAGCAGGTCGTTGATGATCTTGAGTCGCTCGGCGACGCCGGCCTCGTTGCCGTGGGTGGTGGGCCGGTAATAGTCGGCCCCTTCAAGATCGTCGGGAAGATACTGCTGGGCGGCGATGCCATGCGGTGCGTCGTGGGCATACAGGTAGTCGACGCCGTGGCCGTAGTTCTTGGCGGTCGCGTAGTGCGCGTCGCGCAGATGCGGCGGTACGGTGCCGATCTTCCCGGCGCGGACGTCGGCCCGTGCCTCGCCGATCGCGGTCACCACGGCATTGGACTTCGGCGCCAGCGAGCAGTGGATGACCGCATGGGCAAGGGTGATCGCACCTTCCGGCAGTCCGATCAGCTGGACGGTCTGGGCCGCTGCGACGGCGACCTGGATCGCGGTCGGGTCGGCCATCCCGATGTCCTCGCTGGCCAAGATCATGATCCGGCGGGCGATGAAGCGCGGATCCTCCCCCGCCTCGATCATCCGGGCCAGGTAATGCAGGGCCGCGTTCACGTCGGACCCGCGCATCGACTTGATGAAGGCGCTGATCACGTCGTAGTGCTGATCGCCGTCCCTGTCGTACTGCACGGCGGCCCGGTCCACGGCGCGCTCCACCACCGGCGGATCGATGATCAACGAATCGGTGGCGGCTGCACCGGCGGCCGATTCCTCCAAGTAGGTCAGGGCTCTGCGGGCATCACCGCCGGCCATCCGGAGCAGCGCGGCGCGAGCGTCGTCGGTCAGTTCGAAGGTGCTGCCGTCTTCTCGTCTGAGTCCGCGCTCATCGATGATCGCTCGGTCCAGCAGGCCGGAGATGTCGTCGTCGGTCAACGGCTTCAGGGTCAGCAGCAGCGAACGCGACAGCAGCGGAGAGATCACCGAGAAGCTCGGATTCTCTGTGGTGGCAGCGATCAGGGTGACCAGTCGGTTCTCCACCGCGGGCAGCAGAACGTCCTGCTGGGCCTTGGAGAACCGGTGCACCTCGTCCACGAACAGCACCGTCTGCCGGCCGGTGCGAAGATCACGTTTGGCCTGGTCGAGGACCGCCCGGACCTCCTTCACTCCGGCGGTCACCGCCGACACCTCGACGAACCGCCGATCGGTCTGCCGCGACACCACCGAGGCGATCGTGGTCTTGCCCACCCCGGGCGGTCCCCAGAGGAACACCGACATCGGCTCCCCCGCCGCCAACCGGCGCAGCGGCGAGCCCGGTGCCAGCAGGTGTTGCTGACCGACGATCTCGTCCAGATCGCGCGGGCGCATCCGGACGGCCAGCGGCGTACCGGCATGATCACCGGCGCCGAGGCTGCCGCCCGCCGGCGTGACCTCGGCTGCCCGTCCGCGCTCGACGATCGGCTCGCCGAACAGGTCCTCACTCATCGGCCCTCGAACTCCCCTTCGCTGTGCCCCCAGTGCAGCATCCGAGGCGAACGATAGTCGGCAGGTCAGTCAGCGGTTTCGGCGGCGGCCAGCAGCGGGTCAGGGGCGATGGAGTTGCAGTCCGTCGCGGTCGTTCCGGCGGCGAAGTCGCCGTTGATGCTGCCGGCCGGGTAGGACATCTGATCATCGTGGCTGAAGCCCGGATTCTCGGGTCCTCGGGTGGGTGTCGGGTCCGGAATTTCCAGCACGTGCGGGGTTATAGGGGGTCTCGGGCCGTGTTGGGCCTGGAAATCCAGCACGTCGCGTGCGGGGTTTTCGGGGCGCCGGGCCCGCGAGTCGGTCCGACTTTCCGACACGTCCTGGGTTCTCGGGGGCCTCGGACCGTGTCGGGCCCCGATTTTCCAGCACGACGTGTGGGATTTTCTGGTCCTCAAAGCCCGTGGGAGTCCGGATTTTCCAGCACGTCGTGCGGGATATTCGGGGACCTCGGGCGGTGTCCGGCCCGGATTCCCAGCACGTGCGGGGCTTTCGGGGCGCCGAGCCCGGGAGTCGGTCCGACTTTCCGACACGTGCGGGATTCTCGGGGGCCGCGGCCGTGTCGGGTCCAGATTTTCCAGCACGTGCGGGATTTTCGGGGGCCTCGGGCGGTGTCGGGTCCCGATATTCCAGCACGTGCGGGATTTTCGGGGGCCTCGGGCGGTGTCGGGTCCAGATTTTCCAGCACGTGCGGGATTTTCGGGGGCCTCGGGCGGTGTCGGGTCCCGATATTCCAGCACGTGCGGGATTTTCGGGGGCCTCGGGCGGTGTCGGGCCCGGAGATTCCAGCACGTGCGGGGTTTTCGGGTGGCCCCGCCCGGGAGTCGGTCCGATTTTCCGGCTCGGTGCGGGGCGCGGCGCGTACCCGCGAACTTGCGTAACGAAGGTGCGGGTTTGCTGAACCAAAATCTGCACCTTCGTCACGCAAGTTGGTCCGACGAGCCATGCCCGGGCACACGGTGCGGGCCGGTAACCACCTGCATTCGCCCACAACGACCCGTAACCGCGAATCACCGCCCACGCGCGAGCGCGACCGGAGTCACGAAGGGCGAGCCGGCCCGGCGAGCTGTCGGGGAGCAGCCGTTAGCCCTTGACTGCGCCGGAGGTCATGCCCGCCACCAACTGGCGGTTGAAGAACAGGAACACCAGCAGCGGCGGGATGGTGATCAGCAGGATGTTCATGAACAGCAGGTTGTACTCGGAGACGAACTGGGACTGGAAGTTGTACAAGGTCAGCTGAACCGTCGGCACGCTGGGCGTGAAGTAGAGCGGATTGGTGAAATCGTTGAAGATCATCACCGACTGCACCACGACCACGGTCACGATCACGGGTTTGAGCAGCGGGAAGATGATCTGGAAGAACAGCCGCAGCGGCCCGGCACCATCGGTGATCGCCGCTTCGTCCAGCTCCCGCGGGACGGTCCCGACGAATGCCCTGAACAGCATGATCGAGAACGACATCCCGAACGCGATCTCCACCAGGATCAGCCCCGGCATCGTCTGGAACAGGCCGACCGACTGCAGCACCCAGATCGTCGGCACCACGGCCGGAGGGATCATCAGCCCGGCCAGTACGGCGAAGTTGATCAACGGGTTGAGCCTGCTCGGCCGGCGTTGCAGGACAAACGCCACCATCGCCGACAAGATCACCAGCAGCGTCACGCTGGCCACCGTCAGCACCGCGCTGTTGATGAACGCGATGATCACCATGAAGTCGCGGGCCTGGATGACGTCGATCAGGTTCTGTACGAACTGAATCTGGGTCGGCCAGCTGAAAGCAAGATCAGCCGCCTCGGTACGGTTCTTCAGTGCATTCAGGGCGATGAACACGAAGGGGACCACGAAGACGATCGCAAACACCGCCACCGTCAGGCCGCTGAGCGCGTACCGCGCACCGGTTCTCATATCTCCACCTGCCGCCGGGTGAGGAAGTAGTTGAGCGGAATCGCGATCACCGCGACCAGCACGAACAGCACCACGTTGCCGGCCGTCGACAGCCCGAAGAATCCTGCCTGGTATTGCTTGTAGATCACCGAGGCCAGTACGTCGGAGGTGTAGCCCGGACCGCCGCCGGTCATCGACCAGATCAGTTCGAACGACCGCAGCCCGCCGATCAAGGACAGGATGATCACGGTCGCCGTGGCCGGCCTGGACAGCGGCAGGATGAGATGCCGGAATCGGGACCAGGCACCGGCGCCGTCCACCTTCGCCGCTTCGTAGTACTCGGCCGGGATGGAGACGATGCCGGCGATGTAGATCAGCGTCGCGATCCCCAGCCCCTTCCAGATGTCGACGATGATGATCGAGAACAGGGCGAGATCAGGACTGGTCAGCCAGCCCGGCCCGCTGACGCCGAACCAGCCGAGCACTTGGTTGATCAGTCCGTCCTCGGGATTCATCAACGCCTTGAACGTGATCCCGACGCCGACCGTGGACACCAGCACCGGAAAGAACACCACCGACCGCAGGAACGTCTTTCCCACCAGATTGGTGGTCAGCAGAACGGCCAGCAGCAGGCCGATCACCACCTTCGCGCCGGAGGTGAGGAAGGCGTAGATGATCGTGTTCACCAGGCCGCGGCTCAGCGACGGCTCCTGGAAGAAGGAGACGAAGTTGTCGAACCCGATGAACTCCCAGCTGCTCAACGTCCACCGGGTCAGGCTGAAGAAGAACGACGCGAACGTGGGCACGATGAAGATGGCCAGATAGATCACGCCCGGGACGATGTAGAACCAGAGCGGATAGACCTTCTTCCATTGGGCTCCCCGGGCGTGCGCGTGCCCGGAGCCTGCCCGTGGTGACGTGCCCTTGCGCTGTGCCGCACCCCTTCCTCGGCCGACGGCCGCGCTCTGGTCCGGCGCCTGGGTCACCATCCCGGCAGTCCCAGCTGCTGAGCCTGCTTCTTCACGTCCTGGTCGTACAGCTGTGCGCCCTGTTTGCCGGACTTGATGCCGGACCCGACCTCGACACACAGCGCCGGCATCGCCGGGCCCTTGATCGGCGACACGAACTCCAGCGCCGGGGTCACCTTGGCGTCGTCGAAGTACGCCGCTACGTCCTTGATCGCCTGCGGTACGGCGTCCGGCAGCGCGCAGCCGTCGACCGCGTACGGACCGCTCGGCGGGGAGTAGTCACCGAAGGCAGCACAGCCGTCCGGGCTGGCCAGGAAGGCCAGGAACTTCTTCGCTGCTTCGAGTTTGTCGCCCTTCGTACTCGTCGGGATGTAGACCGCGTTCGGCAGCCAGCCGGTCAGGCCGACCTTGGCCGCATCCTGGCCGGGCTGAGCGAAGAAGCCGATGTCGTCGATCTTGTTCGGGTAGGTGGCCGCGATGCCCGACACTGCCTGGGACAGCATCGGATAGTGCGCCCCCTGGCCGTTGGCGATCATCTTCAGCCCGTCGTCGTAGGTCGCCGAGGCGAAGTCGGAGTTGAAGAGTTTCAGGTCGTGGGTCTGCTGCAGATGCATCCAACCGGCCAGCGCCGGTTCCTGGGCGTAGTGCACCTGATTCTTGGTGTACTTGGTCGGCCATTCGGCGTCCTGCGCCTGAACGTTGTGATAATCGGCCAACACGAAGAGCTGCGCGGTCCAGTCGGTCCCGTAGGTCTGCAGGATCGGCGCCACCTCCTTGGCGTCGGACTTGACCTTCTTGCAGTTCTCGATGAAGTCGTCCCAGGTCTTGGGGACCTCCAGGCCGAGCTTCTCGTACACCGGCTTGCTGTAGAGGATCCCGCCGCCCTGCGCGGATGCCGCCGGGACGCCGTACACCTTGCCCTGCTCGGTGACGACCGAGACGAAGGTCTTCTCCAGCTGGGAGACGTAGGACTGGTCACTGATCGGGACCAGGTTCTTCACCGGATCGATGGCGTGGAACAACGATCCCGAGTTGTAGCCGAAGACGTCGTCCATCGAACCCGTCGACAGCCGGGTCTTCACCAGGTTGTCGCCCTCGGTGCCGCCCGGGACCGGGTCGAGCGTGATCGCGATGTCGGGGTGCTTGGCGGTGAAGTGTTTGACGACGTTCTTGGCCGACGCGATGCCGTCCTCGGTGTTGCCGACCTGCCACTTGAGCGTCACCTTCGCATTCGAGTTGCCGCCGGAATCGCTGGAGCCGAGGCTGCCCGCGCTGCAACCGGCCAGACCCAGAGCGGTGGTCGCGCCGATGCCTGCCAGCAACTGTCGGCGACTGAGGTTTCCGTGGGGATTCATGGATTCGGTCCCTTCCCGTAGGTCGCCGGGCGACCTGACTACGTTGTCCATACGGCATCGATGAAACGGTTCATCGTGCCGGGATCATGTCTCAGGCAGGTGGACGTGTCAACCAACTTTGCCCAACCGTTGTGAAATTGCTCACGCTGTACGGGGCCACTGTGGAACCAAGATCAACAACAAGTACGGCACGGTCCGGTGTCCGGCGGTGGTGTCGCTTGCCGTGATCGACACCGGCAGGGTAAAAACATCAGGTCTGGCGCAGGTGTGCCACACAACTGAATGACTGTGCTGACCGCCGAGCGATCAGCTGAGCCACGGAGGGCATCAATGTCCGGGAACGCCTCGGGCGCGGAAGAGGAATTCGCCGACGCCGAGATCATCGCCACCGAGTCCGATCAGACGAGGCCGAAGGACCCGACCGCCCGCGTCCGGGACGTGATCGTGCTGGTGCTGTTGTCGGTGACCGCGGTTGTCACCGCCTGGTGCGGGTTCCAGTCCTCCAAGTGGGGCGGGGCGATGTCGATCTCGTTCAGCCAGGCGTCCAGCGCCCGGATCGCGGCCGCCCGCGACCAGGGTGAGGCCAACTCGGCCCGGCAGATCGACGTCAGCCTGTGGACGCTGTTCGTCCAGGCCACCGCGACCGGCGACAAGCAGCTGGCCTCGTACGTGCAGGCTCGGTTTCCCGATCGCCTCGAGATCGCCTACAAGGCGTGGCAGGCGCAGGGTCAGAAGGCCGACTCGCCCTTCGCGCTGGCCGCCTACCAACCGCCCGGGCAGGCCGCGTCCGTCGCCGCCGACCGAGACGCCGACCGGAAGTTCGCCACCGCGCTGGAGTACAACACCCGTGGCGACCACTACACCGTGCTGACGGTGCTGTTCGCGATCGTGCTGTTCTTCGCCGCGGTCTCACCCCGGCTGGCCAGACCGCTCACCCAATGGCTGATGCTGGCGTTCGCGCTGGCACTCTTCCTGGCCGGGGTGATCATCGCGGCCACCCTGCCGATCCTGATCTCATGACCGGGTGATCCAGGATGCTTCCAGTCCGGGGTAACCGGGTGCCGCGGCTGCCCGCAACGCGGCGTCGAGTTTGCGTGCGATCGGGTAGTTGGGTCCCAGCGGCATCCCGTACGCCCCGGGCTCGGCGCCGAACCTGCCGGCGAAGGCCTTCATCGATGGGTGCCGCGATCCGAACCCGTCGTCGACCGGGACCATGATCAACCGGATCGGCCCGCGTCGACCGATCAACGTCCGACGACCGATCGCTTGCAGCCGAAATACCGGTGGTGGACAGCACCACCACCGCCGTTCCGGATTCGTCGGCCACGGCGGCAACTCAGCCTGCGGCGGGGGCAGCCTTCGCGGTGTCCGCAGCGTCAGCGGAGCGGGCGACGGGCTTGGCGTCCACGCCGGCTTCCTTGCGCTGCTGCGCAGTGATCGGGGCCGGCGCGTCGGTCAGCGGGTCGACACCGCCGCCGGACTTCGGGAAGGCGATCACGTCCCGGATCGAATCGGTGCCGGCCAGCAGCGCGACGATCCGGTCCCAGCCGAACGCGATACCGCCGTGCGGCGGGGCGCCGAAGGAGAACGCGTCCAGCAGGAAGCCGAACTTCTCCTGCGCCTCGTCCTGCTCGAGCCCCATCACCTTGAACACCCGCTCCTGGATGTCGCGACGATGGATACGGATCGAGCCGCCGCCGATCTCGTTGCCGTTGCAGACGATGTCGTACGCGTAGGCCAGGGCCGATCCCGGATCGGTGTCGAACGTGTCCAGGCACTCCGGCTTCGGCGAGGTGAAGGCGTGATGCACCGCGGTCCAGGCGCCGGAGCCGACCGCCACGTCACCGGCCGCGACCGCCTCGCTGGCGGGCTCGAACAGCGGCGCGTCGACCACCCAGACGAACGACCAGGCGGATTCGTCGATGAGACCGACCCGATGGCCGATCTCCAGCCGGGTCGCGCCGAGCAGCGCCTGCGCCTTCTTCCGCTCGCCCGCGGCGAAGAAGACACAGTCCCCCGGCTTGGCGCCGACGACCTCGACCAGTCCGTCCTTCTCGGAGTCGCTGAGGTTCTTGGCCACCGGACCGCCCAGGGTTCCGTCCTCGGCGACCAGCACGTAGGCCAGTCCCTTGTGCCCGCGCTGCTTGGCGAACTCCTGCCAGGCATCCAGCGTGCGGCGCGGCTGGTCGGCACCCCCGGGCATCACCACGGCACCTACGTACGGCGCCTGGAAGACCCGGAACGGGGTGTCGGCGAAGTACGAGGTCAGCTCGGTGATCTCGAGGTCGAAACGCAGGTCCGGCTTGTCGGTGCCGTACTTGTTCAGCGCGTCGGCGTAGCTGATCCGCGGGATCGGCGTGCTGACCTCGTACCCGATCAGCTTCCAGATGTTGGTCAGCAGTTCTTCGGACAGGGCGATCACGTCGTCCTGGTCGACGAAGCTCATCTCCACGTCGAGCTGGGTGAATTCGGGCTGCCGGTCGGCGCGGAAGTCCTCGTCCCGGTAACAGCGGGCGATCTGGTAGTAGCGCTCCATTCCGCCGACCATCAGCAGCTGCTTGAACAGCTGCGGGCTCTGCGGCAACGCGTACCAGGAACCGGGCCGCAGCCGGGCCGGCACCAGGAAGTCGCGGGCCCCCTCGGGCGTGGACCGGGTCAGGGTCGGGGTCTCGATCTCGACGAAGTCGTGGCCGGCCAGGGTGTTGCGGGCGACCCGATTGACCTCGCTGCGCAGCCGGATGGCGTGCGCCGGGGCGGGCCGGCGCAGGTCGAGGTAGCGGTACTTCAGCCGGGTGTCCTCGCCGACGGTGACCCGTTCGTCGATCTGGAACGGCAGCGGCGCTGCGGCGCTGAGCACCACCAGGTCCTTGGTCACGACCTCGATCTCGCCGGTCGGCAGATCGGGGTTGGCGTTGCCGTCCGGTCGCAGCTCGACCTCACCGGTCACCTTGATGCAGTACTCGTTGCGCAGGTCGTGCGCGCCGGACGCCTCCAGGATCTCGTCCCGGACGACGACCTGGGCGATGCCGCTGGCGTCGCGCAGATCCAGGAACGCGACCCCACCGTGATCACGCCGCCGCCCCACCCAACCGGCCAGAGTGACGGTCTGTCCGGCGTGCTCGGCGCGCAACGTACCGGCCTGATGGGTGCGAATCACTGGTTCCTCCGTACGAGATCTGCTCACGAATGCGCCCGTCGGCTCGCGACAGGCCCAAGAGGCGATCCTACGGGCATTGCGATGGGGGCCCGGAATCCGGGCCCGGTCCGTCCGGCCGGCTGACCGCGCCCGGACGAGGGTGATCTCGCGGACACCCTGGGAATGAGGCGCCAGATCGCGAAAATCGGGCCCGCGATGCCCATTCGGCCAACTGGCGACTCGATCTCAGGGGGTTTCGCCGATCACCACGGTGCCGTCGATCTCGTCGTCGGTGATCATGGTCGCGGTGAAGCCGGCGGCGCGGAGCAGGTCAAGATCAACTTGGGCCTGTTCGCGGCCGGTCTCGATCAGCAGCCGGCCGCCCGCCGCCAACCACAACGGCGCCTGGTCGATGATCCTGCGATGCAACTCCAGGCCGTCCTCGCCACCGTCCAGGGTGGCCGGGGCTTCATGATCACGAGCCTCGGTGGGCATGAAGATGATCTCCGACGTCGGCACGTACGGGGCGTTGGCGGCGATCACGTCGACGTGCCCGCGCAGTTCGGCGGGTAGTGGCCGGTAGAGGTCGCCACAGTTGATCTTGACCCGAGGCCCGAGGTTGCGGCGGGCGCAGTCGGCGGCGACCGGGTCGAGCTCGGTCCCGTACGCCTCGAGGTCTGGCACCCGGTCGACGACGTAACCGGCGACCGCGCCGACACCGCAACAGAGATCGACCAGAACCGAACCCGGCCGGCATCCTTCGACCGCGGCCCGGGCCAGCAACTCGGTCCGCCGGCGGGGTACGAACACCCCCGGCGCGACGGCGTACCGGCGACCGCCGAATTCGGCCCAGCCGACAATCTGCTCCAGCGGCTCACCGCCGACTCGGCGGGCCACCTGGCGCTCCAGCTGTTCGACATCGCCGGCCTCCAAGAGCAGCAACTGAGCCTCGTCCTCGGCGAACACGCAACCGGCGGCCCGCAGCCGATCCACCACACCCTGCCGTTGCTGCTCGGTCGCGTTCACGGGCCTGACGCTACTTGCCGGGGCTCCTCGCCGCGTCGGCCACGCCCGGTTGCCGAGTTGCCTACACTCTGCGGGTGATGTCAGAGGAGGAGGTGCGGCACCGAACGCTTCGGCTCCCCAAGCGGATCCGGGTCCGGGTGCCCGAGGCCGGTCCGATCGACCAGTTCTTCTTCATCGTCGCCGGCATCGCCGCGATCTGGCTGACCATCTACCTGCTCCGGGAGAGCTTCCACTGGCACTGGGCGAATTGGCTGCTGCTGATCGTCTTCTGGGGGATGGCCGCGTACCTGACGTTGCCGCGGATGCACCGCATCCTGTCCGACATCTACGTCCCGAACTACTTCATCGGCCGGACCCGGACCAGCGACGGTTTGCTCGGCGATCCGATCAACATCGCGTTCCGCGGCGACGAGCAGCAGTTGCATCAGTCCATGCACAAGGCCGGTTGGACGCTGGCCGACGAGCTGACGCTGGAGTCGGCCTGGGAGATCGTCAAGGCGACGCTGTCCCGGCGTAGCTATCGGGCTGCTCCGGTGTCCCCGTTGCTGCTGTTCGGGCGGCAGCAGGACTTCGCCTACCAGCAGGAGGTGGACGGCAGTCCCGGCAAACGTCATCACGTACGGTTCTGGCGCTGTCCGGACGGCTGGATGCTGCCGGGCGGTCATCGGGTCGATTGGCTGGCGGCAGCGACCTACGACCGGGCGATCGGCTTCAGCCTCTTCACCATGCAGGTGACCCACAAGATCGACGCCGACATCGACGTCGAACGCGACTACGTCACGGCCTCGATCACCAAGACGGTGCCGGGCAGCGACATCGACCTGCTCAAGGACTTCACCACCGGCTACCACTCCCGCAACGGCGGCGGCGACTCGATCCACACCGACGGTGACCTGCCGGTGGTCGAGCTGCCCGATGCCGACGACTCACCGCTGGAGATCGGCCGGCACCAGGAGCGGATCCTGCGCCCGATCGGGTTGGCCAACGTACTGGACGAGACGCGTGCCTCGCAGCGTCGGCCCCTGTCGGTGCTGGCCAGTGCGGTGTTGTTGCTGGCCAGCGCGGCGATCCTGATCGCGCTCGGCGTCGCCGACCTGGTCCGTACCGGCGACTTCAGTCTCGGCTATCACAGCCAGTACGCCGATGTCGCCGGTGTGATCGGCACCGCGGCCCTGGTCGCCCAGTTGATCTTGATCATCCTGACCTTGCGCGGCAGCCAGCTGCCGCGGCTGGTACTGATGACGATCCTGCTGGTCAGCATCACCGTCGGCATGCTCGACCACTTCGGCCTGTTCGCCAGCCCGCTGGGCACCAGCATCCCGGCGATGGGGTTGCAGATCGCCGCACTGATGATGTTGTCCAGCAACTCGTCCCGCGAGTACGCGGTGGCCGCCCGCCAGTTGCGCAAGGACGCCCGCGCGGCGATCTCCGGGATGACCAACCGATTGGGCTGACCCGATCGGACCACTCTGACCTGGTCCCGGTCTGTTCGCCCGTGCGCTGACCGTCGCAGCGGCAGGCGAAAGTCCACTCCGGCTGGAAAACGAACGGCCGTAGTATCCAACAGCCCGGTCGAACCCCACATCGGCGGGAAAACGAACGCCGGGCACCAGCGATCCGCGGGGAGCGCGATGACCGCCGTACGGGTCCCCGGTTGCCGAACGAGCGCCGAGGGCACCGGCGCACCCGAAATATCCCGACACCGGTTACCGAACCGGCCGGTAGGCGTTCACGCGGGTCGTCGATCGGCGACTACTTCTGCGACGGTCCGTTTGAGCTCAGGATCCGGATGTTGCCGGCGTAGCCGATCATGGTCGACTCGTGGCCGTCGTCCCAGCGGACGTGCAGCCGGTCGCCGTCCTTGCCGACCACTTCCCCGCAGCGGGTCGAGCGGCCCACCGTTTCGGATTCGACCTCGATCCGATCCCCGATGTTGATGATCATGACTGGTCCTCCTGCCCGATCAGGTTTGCGACCCCTACCAGCCTCGTCGGATCCCCCACGACACGCAAGAGTCCAGCGCTCGGCGGTAAGAATGCAGGGGCAGATTGCCCAAATGGCCCCGAATCGGGCCCGTCTGCAATCTGCTCCTACATAGTTACCGCTTTGACCCGAGCAGCGTTTGTGCAGGAGCCGGCCGAGGCTTCAGCGACCGCCGCCACGATCGTCTGAAACAGCAATCGCATGCCCGTCGAGCGCCCCAAGCGCGAGACCGGCACCGCAGCGCAGCGGAGGTGCCGAGTCCAGACAGTCGACGTGGGTGACGTCGGCGGGGTGCGGGGTCGTCCCCGCAAACGCCCTACGCCAGACCGGAACGCGGGAGCGGCACCCATTCGACCGAGATTCAACTGGACAGCCAGCCGAGGTAGAACACGCCCACGCCGATCACCATGAAGAGGCCGGCCAGGATCCAGAACCGGATGGTGATGGTGACCTGTTCCCAACCCTTGAGCTCGAAGTGGTGATGGATCGGACTCATCCGGAAGATCCGGCGGCCGTGGGTGACCTTGAAGTAGGCCCGCTGGATGATCACCGAACCGGTCTCGATGATGAACAGGCCGCCGATCACGATCAGCAGAAGTTCGGTGTGGGTGAGGATCGCCAGCGCGCCGAGCGTGCCGCCGATCGCCAACGACCCGGTGTCGCCCATGAACACCTGCGCCGGGCTCGCGTTCCACCACAGGAAGCCGACCAGACTGCCGGCCAGCGCGACGGAGATGATCGTCAGGTCCAGCGGATCACGCACCTCGAAGCAACCGCGTGCCGAGGCACCGACGTTGTGGCAGGCCTGCTTGAACTGGAAGAACCCGATGAAGATGTACGCCGACAGCGCCAGGATGGTGGCCCCGGTCGCCAGACCGTCCAGACCGTCGGTGACGTTGACCGCGTTCGACACCGAGACGGTGAGCAGATTGATCCAGAGCACGTACGCGATCACGCCGATCACCGGGCCGAGCGCCATCAGGTTCAACCAGCCGATGTCCCGGATCGCCGAGATCGCCGCGGTGGCCGGCGTCAGGCCGCTCTCCGGGTCGCGGAACAGCAAGGCCAGCAGCGCGAACACGGTCGCCACCACGACCTGGCCGCCGATCTTCTGCCAGCCGGTCAGGCCGAGACTCTGCTGTCGGCGGGTCTTGGTGAAGTCGTCCAGGAAACCGACCGCCGCCAGCCCCACCATCATCAGCACCACCAACAATCCGCTGGCCGTGATCGGCGTACTGGCTCCGACCACGAGATGGCCGATGAAGTAGCCGGCAACGGCGCCGATCACGAAGACCAACCCGCCCATGGTCGGCGTACCGCGCTTGATCTGATGGGTTGTCGGGCCGTCCACCCGGATCGGTTGTCCCCAGCCGAGCCGATGCACCAGCCGGATGAAGAACGGCATGGTCAGCAGGGTGAACGCGAGCGCGAACGCACCCGCGACGATCAGCGCGATCACCGACCGCTCCCCCGCGCCATCCGTGCCGCTCGTTCGCGGGGCCGGGTATCACGACGGAGGGCGGACGTCGGATCGACGTTAGCCCGGTGTTCGGTCAAGGAGCGGCGCAGCCGCTGACGTGCGGTCATCGCGGCTTAGCGTAGGGGTTCGGCTCGTCGAAGTCCGAACCACCCGCGGTGCCGAGTGGGACCGTTACCGGTTCGAGTCCCACCGCGTCGGATCGGCCACAGCCGACCTGCCGCGACCGCAACGGCTGCCGGCCGACCGCTCATCCCTGGGATGGGACGAGCGGCGGGCAGTACATAACTCAGGAATCGGCACACTCGTTCGACCATCTGCGATCCGCTGAGCGTGCAGCCCGCGATCGGCGGCCGACGAGTGTACGGATTCCTGAGTTATCAGCGCCCGACATCCGCAATCGACGAAGCGGCCGGCTCAGCCGAACAGCGGATCGCCCGGCCCAGGATCGCGGCCGCGTACGCCCGGGATCGTGCGGGATACGGGTCGGGGCGCAGCCGACTACGCGCTCGGACGCAGAGGAGGTGCCGCTCCGCTGTCGATGTGGGCCGATGCCGTTCGACGAAACCATCGAGAGAGCGAATCCGACCGGATTCTTCGACACGGAGGACATCACGATGAGCATCGCCACCATCCATCGCCCGGGATCCGCCCGCACCATCGATCGCGGCGCCCTGCTGCCCGGAAGCGCCGAGTACGCCGCGGCACGGGCGCGGATCGTGGGTGATCAGTACCCGGCCGCGATCGTCGAGGCCGCCTCGACCGCCGACGTACAGCGCGCGGTGATCACCGCGGACCGGCTGGGTGTTCCGCTGACGGTGCGTGGCACCGGACACGGTTCGGTCGCCGGCGTCGACGGAAGGCTGCTGCTGAGCACGGCGGCGATGACCGGGGTGGCCGTGGACCCGTGGCGGCAGGTTGCGCGGATCCGGGCCGGAGCCCGTTGGTCGGCCGTGATCGCTGCGGCCGCCTCGTACGGACTGAGCCCGACGTCCGGCGACTTTCCCGGCGTCGGCGTGGTCGGTTTCACCACCGGCGGCGGCGTCGGCTGGCTCTCGCGCAAGTACGGCTATGCGGCAGACAATCTGGTCTCGGCGGACCTGGTCACCGCCGACGGTCGCTTGATCACGGCGAGCGCCGATGATCATGACGACCTGTTCTGGGCGGTACGCGGTGGCAGCGGCAACTTCGGTGTGATCACCGAACTGGAGATCGCGTTGGCGCCGGTGTCGCGAGTGCTGTCCGGGACGGTGAACGTTCCGATAGATCGCGCTGCCGATTTCCTGCGCTGGTTCGGTGATCACGCGGACCAGGTGCCCGATGAGCTGACGCTGGCGCCGACCCTGCGCCGATCGGTCGATGATCATGGTCCGCAGCTGGCCATCGGCGCGGTCTGGGCCGGTGATGTCGATTACGCTGCCGGCGCGCTGCGGGTCCTGCGGCGGGTGACCGGCGTCGACTTCGGCCAGGAGCTGCGGTCGATGCCGTACGCCAAGATCAACATTCCGGGTACGCCGCCGCGCGGCTTCGAGCTGTACGACGGACTCGACGAGGAATTGATCAGGGCCGTGATCGATGCGGTGGCCGCACCCGACGGCGAGGCTCAGGCGTTGGAGTTCCGTCACTGGGGCGGAGCGACCGCGCGGCCCGGAATTGATCATGGTCCGGTCGGCCACCGGGACGTGCCGTTCTCGATCAAGATCAACGCCGAACCCGCGACCGTCGATCGCCTGGCCGATTCGGCTACCGGGAAGCAGTTCCTGAACTTCCTCGCCGACCCGAGCCGCACCCGTACGGCGTACAGGATCACCGACTACTACCGACTGCGCGAGCTGAAGCGGCGCTACGACCCGGCCAACCTGCTCCGGCCGGCCCACAACATCCTGCCGGCCTGAGGCGCGGCGAAATGATCAGATCGTCGCTTCGGCGGCGGAGACGGTCTGCTCCAGCAGGACCGCGATGGTCATCGGGCCGACGCCGCCGGGGACGGGAGTGATCAGGCTGGCACGTTCGGCGGCGACCGACTGTTCGACATCGCCGACGTTGCCCGGGTTGTAGCCGGCGTCGATCACCACCGCGCCGGGCTTCAGCCACTCCCCCTTGATCAACTCCGGTTTACCGACCGCGGCAACGACGACGTCCGCGCGGCCGACCTGATCGGCCAGGTCGGTGGTGCGGGAATGGCAGTAGGTGACGGTGGCGTGGCGGTTCAGCAGCAGCATGCCGACGGGCTTGCCCAGAATCGGGCTGCGGCCGACCACCACCGCGTGCTTGCCGGACAGCTCCACGTCGTACGCGTCGAGCAGGCGCATGATGCCGCCCGGGGTGCAGGAGTGGAAGCCGGGCAGGTCGAACGCCATCGCCGCGAAGCTGTACATGGTGACGCCGTCGACGTCCTTGCCCGGCGCGATCGCCTCGAACGCGGCGCGCTCGTCGATCTGGGCCGGGACCGGGTGCTGCAGCAGGATGCCGTCCACCTCGGGATCGTTCGACAGCTCGGTGATCACCGCGACCAGTTCGTCGGTCGTGGTGGTCTCCGGCAACTCGACGGCGCGCGAGGTGATGCCGTTCTTGCGGGACCGGTTCCGCTTCATCTTCACGTACGTCTCCGACGCCGGGTCGTGTCCGACCAGTACCGTCGCCAGGCACGGCGCGCGTCCGGCCTTCTCGGTGAACGCCGCCGCCCGCTCCGCGGTCTCGGCCAACAACTTCCTCGATACCGCGGTGCCGTCGATGGTGCCGGCTGTCATCTGCTGTCCTCCTGGTCGCACCCGGGCGCCCGTCCGGTACGGCGCCGAGCATCAACCTACGGCACCCACGCCTTTCACCTGCACGAGTCCCGCCGCTAGCCTGGCCGCGAGGTGACTTCGATGAGTTTCTCCGTACAGGTTGTCGACGGCGCGCCCGATCGACAGGCGATCCTGCTGCCGGGCGGCGGTTACACCGTCGCCGGACCGGTGCTGTGGTATCCGGGCACCGCCCTGGATTATCTCGGCTGGACCTGCCAGCTGGTCGCCTGGCCGGACGACATGACCCCGGGACAGGTGCCGGAGATCGCCTCGGAGTTGATCAACCGGCTCCGTACCGATCATCCGACGGCACAGATCCTGATCATCGGCAAGTCACTCGGCACGCTGGCGATGCCGGTCGCGGTCGAGTCAACCCTGCCCGGGATCTGGCTGACACCGGTCCTCAAGGAGCCGCGGGTCGGGCGGCTGGCCGAGCAACTCGGCCCGGAGCACCTGTTGGTCGGCGGTACCGCCGATCCCTACTGGGACAGGACGATCGCCAACCGGACCGGGGCCCAGACCCTGCAGATCGAGGATGCCGACCACTCACTGCAGATCCCCGGCGACCTGGATCGGACGATGGTCGCCATCACCGCGCTGGCTCACCGGGTCGACACGTTTGCCCGTTCACTGTGATCAGACGCCACCCTGAGGCCACAACCCCGGTCTGTGGCCGGCGATGTCACGGCCGGGCAGGGGTTCCGGCGGCCGGCTCGTCCTTGGCCCGCACCTGCGGCAGGGCCACTGAGATGGCCAGAACGCCGAGCACGATCAAGATCACGCCGACCAGCTGGGTCATCACGACCAGACTCTTCTCCGGCCACACGATCACGATGATGCCGGCGATCAGACTGCACAGGCCGAAGATCACCTGACTCACCCGGGCCCGGCGCTTCCGCGGGGCGAGAAAGGCCGACACGATCGTCGCCACGCCGTCGATCAGCCAGCCGATGCCGACCAAGATCGCCAACAGGGACAGGGATTTCTCCGGTCGCAGCAGGCAGATGATGCCGACGATCGCGGTCAGGACGCCGGCGATGATCACCAGCACCCGCCAGACGGTGGAGACAGTCTTGCTGGTCAGCGCCGAGATCACCCGTACGACGCCGAGGAACATCAACTGGATGCCGACGAGGATGGCCAGCAACAGCAGCGATGCGCCGGGCCTGATCAGGACGATCAACCCGAGGATGATCAAACACACGCCGAGTACGACGCCGAACCAGCCCAACCGCCGGGCGAACCCGGCAGCGCTCTGGATCGCCGAACCTTGCTCTGCCATCTTCGATTCCTCTTCTCGCTGCCTACAGGTCGCTGCCTACGGTTGGTCGGCCAGGGTCACGGTCGCCGTCTTCTGCTCGGTCCCCCGGGTGTACTGAACCCGGACCCGATCCCCCGCCTTCTTCGTCAACGTGATCAACCAGATGCTGTCGGCGGACCGGGTCGGCTTGCCGTCCACCGCAGTGATCACGTCGCCACGCTTCAGGCCGGCTTGAGCGGCGGGCCCGCCCGAGGACACGTCCAGCACCACCAGACCGCCGTCGAGACCGAGCCGGTCAGCGGCCTCGGGACTGATCGGCGAGGTCTCGGCCCCGAAGTAGACCGGGGTGAAGCTGCCCTTGGCGATCAACTGATCGGCGACCTGCATGGCCAGGTCGACCGGGATGGCGAAGCCGATTCCGACGTTGCCGCCGCCCGCTTCACCGGACGCGTTGGGCACGGTGGCGATCGCGGTGTTGACACCGACCAGGTCACCGGAACAGTCCACCAGCGCGCCTCCCGAGTTGCCTGGGTTGATGGCGGCATCGGTCTGGATGGCGCCGGCGATCACGGCCTGGCCGCCGTTGTCGGCCGGCACCGGGACATCGCGCCCGATGGCGCTGACGATCCCGGTGGTGACCGTGTTGGACAGGCCGAGCGGCGCCCCCAGGGCGATCACCTGCTCGCCGACCCGCAGGTCCTCCGACGAGCCGATGTTGATCACCGGTGTCGACCGCTCCGGCTGGATATGCACCACAGCCAGGTCCAACTCCGGTGCCCGGCCGACGACGGTGGCCCGGACCGTACGTCCGTCGTTGAAGATGACGTCGATGGTGCCGGACGAACCGGCCGGACTGATCACATGATCATTGGTCAGCACGTTGCCGTTGTTGTCGATCACCTGGCCGCTGCCGTTGCTGCCGCCGGAGGGCCCCTGCACGGCCAGCGTCACCACGGTCGGCAGCACCTGCTCGGCGGTCTGCTCGACAGAGCAGCCGGTGCCGAAGGCGGGCCGTAGCCGCAACGCCACCAGCCCGCCGATCACGCCGCCCGCCGCAACCAGCGCCAGCGCCACCACCCCGACCACGACCCAACGCCAGCCCGGCCACGACCTGCGGCCGGCGGTCGTGGTGTCCGGCCGGCCGGAATCGCCGTCCGGCGCGGGTTGGGAAGGAATGCCTTGCGCGTCAGCCATCGGAGTCCTCACACCACGTCGTCGGAATTCACGATCCCCGTTGCCCCAAGCCTCGGAACCGCCATTCTGCCGTCATGGCGTCAGCCTGGCCAGCAGGCAGCGCGATCGGTTCACCCGTTGCTGGTGAGCTTTGCCGGCCGACCGTCATCCACCGAACGGCCAGAAGACCGGCACCAGCAGCACCGCCACGGCCAGATAGATCACCATCACCGCGCCGCCGAATTTCCAGTAGTCGCCGAAGCGGTAGCCGGCCGGCTGCATCACCATCGTGTTCGACGCCGTGGCCACCGGCGTGAGCAACGCGGCCGAGGAGACCGTACTGATCGCCATCAACACGGTCAGCGGCGAGATGTGCGCCTGGGCGGCCACCGAGATCCCGATCGGGATCAAGATCAACGCGGTCGCGGTGTTGCTGATCAACTGGCCGAGAATCACTGTCACCAAGGACAAACCGAGCAGATACAGGTACGGGCTGCTGCCGCCGACCAGATCCACGATGCCGTGTGCCAGCAGGTGCGCGACGCCGGTGTCGGTGATCGCAGTGGACATCGGGAACATCGCCGCGACCAAGATCAACGTCTGCCACTGCATCGAACGATGGGCCTGCTTGGGCGTGACCACCCGGAAGAGCACCATCGCGATCGCCGCCAGCACACAGCTGATCGCGGCGGGGATCAGATCGACGGTGAGCGAGGCAACCATCAGCACCAGGATGATCACCGCCGGCTTGGCCCGCGGGCCCAGCGGCACAGCCTGGCGGCGGATCGCATCCGGCGAGTCGACCAGGATCACGTCGTCGCCGGCAGTGTGCTCGTCCAACGCATCCCAGCGACCCTGCAACAGCAGGCTGTCCCCCGGCATGATCGTCGTCGGCTGCTCGCCCAGTCGTTCGCCGACCCGTTGATGCGCCAGCACGACGAGTTGTTCGCTCTCGGTCACCATGCCGGGATAGACCGACGTGCCGACCAACGACGATCGCGGCGGGATCAGCACCTCGGCCACCCCGAACTCCTTGTTGATCAAGCCGTTCTTGAGCAACAACTCGCTGTTGGTGCTGTCGATCTCCAGCCCCAGCCGCTCGCAGAAGTCGAGCAGCTCGGCATCCCGGCCGCGGACCACGAGTTGATCACCGGCGATCAGGTCCCGCCCGGTCAGTGGCCGGCCCCGCCCGGTCTGCGGACTCAGCACGTGCACGGCCGCCGGTTCCGGCATCAACTCATCGGCCGCCAGCCCGAGCCACGGGGTACGACCGATCAACGGCGAGCCGGCCAGGATCCGTACCCGGGCGAGTCGCTGATCGGCAAGATAGTGCTCCTTCAGCACTCGCGAGTGCGCGGACAGATCCCGCGGCGTCTCGCCGCGCCGCTCCGGCAACAACTTCTCGCCCAGCAGCAGCGCGACCAGCACCGTACCGACGAAGATCGGCACCCCGACCAGGCCGAACTCGAAGAAGCCGATCTCGCCGCCGGAGTCGTGCGCAGCCTGGGCGATCAGGATGTTCACCGGCGAACCGGTCAACACCAGCAAGGATCCGGCATGGGCCGCGAACACCATCGGCAGCAACACCTTCGACGGCATCCGACCCAATCGCACGCACAACACGACGATCATCGGCAGCAGCGCGGCCACCGCGCCGTTCACGCTGATCAACGCCGTCAGCAGCGCCACCGCGGACATGATCAAGATCAACAGTCGGGCCCTGCTGGTGCCCGCCAACCGGACCAGCAGACTGCCCAGCCAGGTGGTGATGCCGGCCGCGTCGATCCCCTCCGCGACCACGAACAGGGCCGCGATCAAGGCGATCGTCGGGCTCGCGAAACCCTCGAAGACGTCGTCGAATCCGATCATGCCGGTGGCCAGCAGCGCCAGGCTGGTCAGCAACGCCACCATCTCCACCGGCAGCCGGTTCCAGACGAAGACGACGACGGACAGCCCGAGAATCGTCAGCGTGATCACGATGTCCACCGGCCAAATCTGCGGGACGGTGCCAGCGGCTGCGTCGCCCGCCACGGGTGGGAAGTCGTGCTCGGCATCGCGAATTTGCACTATCTTGATCGAAGTCTTGAGCGCTTGAGCCGAATTTGAGCCGGTCGTGGGGCGTGCCGATGATCACCGGAAGGGACGTGAACCGATGAGCCGCGCGGACGGATCGGCCGGCGGCCGGCTGTCGCCACCCCCGGCCGTCAAGATCACGCCGCCGCAGCTGCCGGCGGCGCAGGTTCCTCGGGAACGGTTGCTGGCCGGACTGAACGGGGCCGGCGAGGACACGGTCGTCCTGCTCAGCGCGCCGGCGGGATCCGGCAAGACCCAACTGCTGGCCGAGTGGGCCGGGTCGCGTACCGGCCCGACTGCCTGGGTGAAGGTTGATCGTGCCGACAACGACGAGCAACGATTCTGGTCGGCGGTGGTGAGCGCGTTGCGGAGCTGCGCCCCGGTGCCGACTGCCGTACCACTGCCGCGCAGCGGCGTGGCGCCGAGTCGCAGTCTCGACGTCACGTACGTGACCGCCATCGCGGAATCGATCGCCGGCGAGCAGAGCCCGCAGGCGGCCGACACGACGCCGGTGACGCTGATCCTGGACGACATCGGTGAACTCACCGACCCGGCACCGCTGCAAGGGCTGGACGACCTGATCACCTACGCCGGCCCGCAGATCCGGCTGGTGCTCTCCGGACGGATCGATCCGGCACTCCGGTTCGGCCCGCTGCGGCTGGACGACCGGCTGCTCGCGCTGCGCGGCCCCGACCTCGCCTTCACCCGACCGGAGACCGAGCTCCTCCTCGCCCACAGCGGCCTGAACCTGACCGACGATCAGGTCCGGCTGCTGATCGAGCAGACCGGCGGCTGGGCGGCCGGGCTGCGGCTGGCAGTGCTGGCGATGCGTCGATCCGAACCGGCCGCGGTGCTCACCGACCTGATCGGCAGCACGAAGACCATCTCCGACTACCTGGTCGGCGAGGTGCTTTCCGGGCTGTCGCCGCGGGCCCGCCGGCTGTTGGACCGCACCGCTGTCTGCACCCGGATCACCGCCGGCCTGGCCGGCTGCCTGACCGATCTGCCCGACGCGGGCGAGGTGCTGGCCGAACTGGAGTCCACCAACTCGCTGGTCACCAGCCACGGCGGCGGCCGGCGCTGGTTCCAGGTGCATCCGCTGCTGCGCGCCCATCTGCTGATGGACCTGCGCCGGCTGCACCCCGACCTCGAGTCCGAACTGCATGCCGACGCCGCCGGCTGGTTCGAGCAGCAGGACCAGCCGGACGACGCACTCCGCCACGCGATCGCCGGCGGAGATCCGGCGCTGGTCGCGGCGCTGGTCGAACGCCACGGGATCCGGCTGCTGCTGAGCGGTCAGCATGCCCTGCTCCGGTCGGCCGCGGGCGCGTTCACGCAGCTGTTCCGGACCGACCCGCGATCGGCTCTGCTGCTGGCCGCGGCTCAGCTCGACGTCGCTCGAGCCGATTCCGCCCGACACTCGGTCGAGGCAGCGGCGGCCGGCTGGCCCGACCGCCCCGATCCGACGCTCGCCGACCTGTGGCAGTTGGTGAACGGACGGCTGGTGCTGGCCGGCGAACATCGGGTGGCGATCGATCATCCGTTGTCGCCGCGGCTCGTCGCAGCGTCGCGGGCCGCCTCGGCCGACCCGGCCGACCCGGACGCCGAAGCCCTGAATGTGCTGGCCCGGGCGACGGTTGCCGCGGCCGAAGGTGCCGCAGACCGTTGCCGCGAGCTGGCCGAGACCGTGGTGGCACTCGGCCGCGGCGTGGGAAACGGCTACCTCACCGCCCGCGGGCTGGCCCTGCTCGCCATCGCCTCCGCGCAGGGCGGCGACCTGGCCTCGGTGGCGACGCTGTCGGATCGGGTCGGCTCGGCGGCCGATCCCAAACTCTGGCGGGGCACCGCCGACGACGTACTGATGCATGTGTTCCGGGCGCAGGCGGCTCTGGCGGGCGGGCAGCCGGACCGTTGTCAGGAACTGCTCGCCCGGCTGCGGCCGCAAGCGGGAGCGGCCGGCGGCCCGGCCACTCCGCACCCGGTGACCGGCTGGATCCGGCTGCTGTCCGCCACCGCCGATCACGACCTGGGCAACCGTGCCCGGGCCCTGGAACGTCTTGCCGCGTTGCGATCCGGGCTGGGCACCGAACACGCCCCGCCGGCCCTGATCGCAGCGCACGCGATGATCGAGCACGACGCCGCGCTCCAGTTGAACCACACCGGCCGGGCTCGCGAGGTGATCGCCTGGGCCGAGGAGGCGCTCGGTCCGGTGCCCGACCTGCGCCTGCTCCGGGCCCGCAGCTCGGCGAAGATCAGCCGATTCACCTCGGCGCGAGCCGACCTCGGCCCGTTGCTGAACGGCAGCGCACAGCCGCTGATGCTGTCCGCGCTCGTCGACGGCTGGGTGTTGGAGACCTGGATCAGGCTGCGTTGCGGCGAGCGTGAACGGGCGATCGACGGGCTGGCCGCCGCCCTCGACGAGGCAACCCGGTCGGCGGCGCTGCGGCCCCTCCTCCGAGCGCCGGCCGTGGTGCTCGCGTTGCTGGCCGAGCAGTTGGGCAGCTGGGGCGCGAACGAACAGACCGCCCGTACGGTGTTGGCACGGCGGCAGACCACCGACGAGGTCACCGTCTCCCTGACCGAACGCGAACGGCAGGTGCTGAACCGGCTGCAGAGCATGCGATCGCTGGAGGAGATCGCCGGTGACCTGACGGTCTCGCTGAACACCGTCAAGACCCATGTCCGCTCCATCTACGGCAAGCTCGGCGTGGGTTCGCGGCGGGAGGCGATCCAGGCCGGACGGAGTCAGGGGCTGCTCTGATCCGCGTCGAAGGTGGAGTTGATCTCGGCGCCGAGCAGGATGGCGTAGCCGGCCAGCCACAGCCACAACAGCAGTACGGCGACGCCCGCCAGCGCACCGTACGTCTCGGCGTGCGACCCGAACAGGTCGACGTAGATCGCGAAGCCCGCCGAGGCGGCGAACCAGATCAGGGTTGCCACCACCGCGCCGGCCGAGATCAGCCGCGGCCGGGTCGCGCGTCGGTGCGGCCCGAACCGGTACACCAGCCGGACACCGACGACCGTCAACGACACCAGGATCAGCCACCGCAGCCCCTCCAGGACCCAGCCGAGGACGGCCGGCCCGCCGACGATGGCGATCAGCTGCGGTGCCAGGACGACCATGACCACGACCACCGCCATGAACAGGATCGAGACCACGGCCGCTGCCAACGCGAGCAGCTTGCGGCGGACCCAGCCGCGATCGTCCGGCACCCGGTAGGCGGTGTTGACCGCGCCGAACAGATTGCCGACCACGCCGCTGACGCTCCACAGTTCGGTCAGCACCGCGATCACGAAGCCAATCCCGAGCACCGGCCGCGGGCTGCTCGCCATCACCGCCAACTGCTCGGCGATCAGCTTGCGGGCCACGCCGGGCAGCGTGCTGGTGATCGTCTCGATCTGGCTGACCAGGGTCGCCGGGTCGGCCACCAACCCGTACAGGAATTCCAACGCGATCAGTGCCGGGAACAGTGCCAGGAAGGTGTAGAAGGCGATCCCCGCCGCCAACAGCGGGCACTGGTCGGCGTTGAACATCCGGAAGGCGGTGATCAACTTCGCCCCCGTCGCGCGCATGCGACCAGTGCAAAGCCTGCGGCTGATCTCTCACCCACCCGTAGCGGGTGATTGTTGGTCACAGCCGTAGAGGCAGAACGGCCCGGATGAATACGTTCAGCCCTATGACGTCCCCAGTCAGCCGTCCCTGGGGGACGGCCTCCCGCCGCCGAGTGATCACCGCGGGACCGAACCCGGTCGGAGGATCGCGATGAGCACCGTCGAGGAGGTCGACCCCGGCAAACGGGGCGGGATGCAGCGGGTGCTGGACACGATCGAGCGGGTCGGCAACAAGGTTCCGCACCCGGCGTTGATCTTCCTGGCCTTGTGTGTGCTGGTGATCATCGCCTCACACGTCCTCTATCTGACCGGCGCCAGTGTGACCACCGAGGTCAGCGAACCGCAGACCGTGCAGGGCGAGGTGACCGAGTCCGGCGGCAGCACCTATCCGTCGATCGAGTATCCGCTGACCGGTGACAAGCAACCGGGCGCGTACGAGGTGCACACCGAGAAGATCACCGCCGAGAGTCTGCTGACCGCCAAGGGCATCGCCTTCATCTTCACCAGCGCGGTGGACAACTTCAACGACTTCGGCGTGGTCGCGGTGATCTTGGTCGCGATGCTCGGTGTCGGCGTTGCCGAACAGTCCGGGCTGATCGCCGCGTTGATCCGCAAGATGGTCAAGGTCGCGCCCAGATCCATGATCACGTTCATCATCGTGTTGCTCGGCGGCATCTCCAGCGTCGCCTCCGACGCCGGCTATCTGGTGCTGATTCCGTTGGGTGCGGCGGCTTTCGCCTCGTTGGGTAGACATCCGTTGGCCGGCATCGCGGCCGCGTACGCCGGCGTCAGCGCGGCCTTCTTCGTCAACATCCTGATCACTCCGGCGGACGGCATCATCACCGAGGTGACCAACGAGATGATCGGCCTGGTCAACCCGAATCTCGAGCTCAACGTCACCCACAACTTCTTCTTCTCGATCGGCTCGACGATCTTCTGCGCGATCGTGATGACCATCGTCACCGAACGGCTTCTCGAACCCCGGCTGGGAAAGCTCGATCCCAGCGAGGCCGGCGAGGAGGCCGCGGTCGACGAGCGGCTGACTCCCGAGCAGGAGGCGCTGGAGTCCCGCGGACTGCGGTTCTCCGTGATCTACCTGCTGGTCGCGGTGGCCATCGTCGTGCTGCTCACGGTGTTCCCGGGCGCGCCGCTGCGCAACCACGAAACCGGAGAGATCTTCGGTACGTCGCCGCTGATGAGCAGCCTGCTGTTCATCATCTCGATCTTGTTCCTGGCCGCCGGACTGGGGTACGGCCGCGGCGCGAAGTCGCTGATCGGATCGACCAAGGTGATCGGTGCGATCGAGAAGACGTACGCCGGACTCGGCTCGCTCATCTTCCTGATGTTGATCATCGCCCAGTTCATCGCCTACTTCAACTACTCCAACATCGCGCGAATCGCGGCGGTCGGGCTGGCCGACCTGCTCGAGCAGGCCCACGTCGGCCCGCTGCTGTTGCTGATCGGTTTCATCCTGTTGGTGCTGGTCGTCGACCTGATCATGCCCGGAGTGATTCCGAAGTGGGCGATCCTGGCGCCGATCTTCATCCCGCTGTTCTACCGGCTGGGCATCGCCCCGCAGACCGTCGTCGCCGCCTACCGGGTCGGTGACGGTCCGATGAACGTGATCACTCCGCTGATGGTCTATCTGCCGTTCATCGTGCTGACCTGTCAGCGCTACCAGAAGAAGGCCGGCATGGGCACGGTGGTCTCGATGATGCTGCCGTACACCGGCATCGTGCTGGTCACCTGGACGATCTTCTTCGTGGTGTGGTATCTGCTCGGCATCCCGCTCGGGCCGGGAGCGCCCGTCCATCTGCACTGAGTCCAACCGACGGCGTCCGGGCCCGCCCGCTCGATGACACGTCCCCATCCGGTCCGCCGTACCGCAACGACAGGAGTTGATCATGACCAGCGCGACACCGATCGACGTGACGCCTTCTCGCCGGGGCCCGTGTCGGATCCAGGTCGAGGCGACTGCACCGACAGAGTGCCCCGCAGCGGCGATCGGCTTGTTGGTCTTCACCGATGGCGCGGTCCCCGATGATCTTGGACTGGACTCCGACGCACTGGAGGGTGTCGGGTTCACCGGCCGCGTCGGCCAGACTTTCACCGTCGCCCGCTCGGCCGGCGGGTCGCTGGTCGCCGTCGGCGCCGGCCCCCGGGATCAACTCACCACGGCCGACCTTCGCGACGCCGCGGCGGCCTTCGCCCGGTCCGTCCCGGAGCACACCGACCTCGCACTCGCCCAGCCGGACACCGGGACCGTCGGTGCCGCCGCCGCGGCGCAGGCCGTCGTCGAGGGTGCGTTGTTGGCCCGGTACCGATTCGATCTTCGGTCCGATCGGGTGGCCGGGCCACTGCCGCTGACCTCGTTCACCGTGTTGACGGATCAGGATCGGCTTGCCGACGTCCGGTCCGGCGCCGATCGCGGTGCGATTCTGGCCGGTGCGGCGGCACTCAGCCGCGACCTGGCTACCTGCCCGCCGAGCCTGCTCACCGCAGAGCGGATGGCCGAGGCGGCGGAGCAGATCGGCGCCGACTCCGGGCTGACGGTGGAGGTGTTCGATCGCCAGACCCTGCAGGAAATGGGTTGCGGTGGCCTGCTCGGGGTCAATCGGGGCAGCCGAGACGAGCCGCGGATGATCAAGCTCAGCTACCCGGGCACCGGCGAGGGCGGTCGGCTCACCCTTGTCGGCAAGGGCATCATGTACGACTCCGGCGGCATCTCGCTGAAGCCGAGCGACGCGGTGCACGCCACGATGAAGAACGACATGAGCGGGGCCGGCGCCATCCTCGCGGCAATGTCCACGCTGGCCGAGCTGGACTGCCCGACCGCGGTCACCGGGTATCTGATGTGCACCGACAACATGCCGTCGGGTTCGGCGCTCAAGCTCGGCGACGTGATCACCCTGCGCGGCGGCAAGACCGTCGAGGTGCTGAACACCGATGCCGAGGGCCGGCTGGTGATGGCGGACGCGCTGGTGTTGGCCACCGAGGAACCGACCGACGCGATCGTCGACATCGCCACCCTGACCGGGGCCACGATGCGGGCGCTCGGGGTCGAGATCGCGGGGCTGATGGGCAACAGCCAGCAGCTGATCGAGCAGGTGAAGGCGGCGGCCGAGGACACCGACGAGCAGGTGTGGCAGTTCCCGTTGGCCCGGCGCTACCGCGGCGAACTGGACTCCCCGATCGCCGATCTGACCAACATGGGCGGGCCGAACGCGGGCGGCATCACCGCCGCCCTCTTCCTGGAGGAGTTCGTCGGCGACCGGCCCTGGGCCCACCTCGACATCGCCGGCACGGCCCAGGCGGACCGTCCTTCCAGTTGGCGTACGAAGGGGCCGACCGGCTTCGGCGCTCGGCTGCTGGTCGAGCTGGCGTTGAACTTCCGTTCGCCCGCCGGGCAAGACGCCTGAGATGACCGCGCCCGCCGACGCCGACGACCAGCTGGGACTGCTCGGCTTCGTCGCCGTCCGGTTGTCCGATGCGGACGCCTCGCTGGCAGGCTTCCGGGCGCTGCTGGAACTGGTGCAGCAGCACCGGATCCGGATTCTCGACCTGGAGTTCGTGTCCAAGCCCGCTACCGGCTCGTACCGGCTGGTGCCGGCCGAGGAGTTGAGCCTGCTCGGTGACGTGATCGCCGAATTCGCGGGCGCCTCCTCCCGACTGCTCGACGTCGAGGACCTGGCCGAGGTGGCCGACCAGCTGCCACCGGAGTCGCTGGCCGCCGTGTTGATCTACGAGGATCTCGGTCTGCACCCGGCGCTGGCCGCGTGGCAGGCGTCCGGTGCCACCCTGCTGTCCACCGGGGCGGTCGACGTCGACGACCTGGTCGAGGTCCTCGACCGCGAGACCTGACCGGGCACCGACATCGCGGAAGGACGATTCGATGGGACTTCTCAAGACCGCCGCCAAGGTGGCCGTGGCCAGTTCGGTGCACGGACGCGTTCAACGCCGTCAGCAGCGGCGATGGGCGGCAGCCGATCAGGCGGCCGCCGTACCGGCCGGGCAGCCGTCCGATCCGGCAGCCCATCCGCCCGCTCCGATCGCTCCTCCCCCGTCCACCGACCAGTTGCTGGCCCAGCTCAAGACATTCGGCGAGCTCCGCGACACCGGCGTGCTGACCGATTACGAGTTCGAGATCCAGAAGGTCAGGCTGCTCGCCGGCGCGGGCGGCTGACCGGCTACGCTCGGACGGCTCGAGCAGCCGACCGGACGCCGGGGTGTCCGGCAACCGGAATGAGGGACGCGATGACGAACAGCTGCAGGGGCCGATGAGCAGCTTCGACGCCTGGGGCATCGTGCTGCTGGCCGCTCACGTGATCGTGATCTTGATCGCCGCCTTCTCCGTCTCGGCCAACCGGAAGCCGTCGTCGGCCATCGCCTGGCTGCTGGTCGTGATCTTCCTGCCCCTGCTCGGGGTGATCTTGTACCTGTTGATCGGAACCGCCAAGCTGACCCGCAGCCGGCGCGACAAGCAGCGGTTCGTCACCGAACGACTGCTGGAACGCTCCGAGGATGATCTTGATCATGCCGGTCGCAGCTCGTCCTGGCCGGACTGGTTGCCCACCATGGTGACGCTGAACCGCAACCTCGGTGCGCTGCCGATGCTGCCGAGCAACCAGGCCGAGTTGATCACCGACTACGACGCCATGATCAAGAAGATGGCCGACGACATCGACGCCGCCGAACATTACGTCCACGTCGAGTTCTTCATCCTGGTGTACGACGACACCACGGCACCGTTCTTCGACGCTCTCGCCCGGGCTCGCGAGCGCGGCGTGGCGGTGCGGGTGCTGGCGGACCACCTGTCGTTGATCATGTATCCGAATCGGAGGAAAACCGAACAGGCGTTGAAGGACATGGGTGCCGAGCTGCGGCCGATGCTGCCGATCAAGCCGATCACCGATCCGCGGCGGCGGATGGATCTGCGCAATCATCGCAAGCTGGTGGTGATCGACGGCCGGGTCGGGCACACCGGTTCGATGAACCTGATCGCCGATCACTATCACAAGAAGAAGGCGATCCGGCAGGGCCTGCACTGGCACGAGTTGATGATGCGACTGGAAGGTCCGGTGGTACGGGAGCTGGATGCGGTCTTCGTCACCGACTGGTACAGCGAGACGGATCAGCTGCTGCCGTTGGACTATCCGCCGCTGCCGGCCACCCAGCCGCGCCGGCTGGACGCGCAGATCCTGCCCAGCGGTCCGAGCTTCGACAACGACAACAACCTGAAGTTGTTTGCCGCCACGATCCAGAACGCGCGCCACCGGGTCAGCGTCACCAGCCCGTACTACGTACCCGACGAGACCATCCAGAAGGCGATGGTGACCGCCGGGTCACGGGGCTTGGACGTGGAGCTGTTCGTGTCCGAGATCAGTGATCAATTCATGGTCTATCACGCGCAACGCTCCTACTACGAGGAGCTGCTACGGGCCGGGGTGAAGATCTTTCTCTACCGCGCGCCGACCGTGCTGCACGCCAAACATCTCAGCGTGGACGACGATGTGGCGATGATCGGCACCAGCAACATGGACATCCGTTCGCTCAGTCTGCACATGGAGTTGATGGTGATGATGTCCGGCCGCGAGCTGGTCTCGGAGCTGCGGATGGTGGAGGACGACTACCGTTCCAAGAGCCGGCAGCTCACCCTCGGCGAGTGGCTTCGCCGGCCGCGTCGGCAGAAGGCGCTGGACAACGTGATGCGGTTGACCTCCGCCCTGATGTGACGTCGTACCCTATTGGCCTACTCGAAGAGCGACGGATCGCCGGCGCCGCGTCGTACGACCTCGGGTTGCGGTGAGCGGAAGTCGATCACCGTGGTCGGCTCCGGACCGCAGTCCCCGGAGTCGATCACCGCGTCGACCTGATGATCGAGAGCCTCCTTGATCGCCCAGCCCTCGGTCATCGGCTCCTCGGAGCCGGGCAGCAGCAGGGTCGAGGTCAGCAGCGGCTCCCCCAGTTCGGCCAGCAGCGCCTGAACCACCGGATGGTCCGGGATGCGGGCACCGACGGTCTTCTTCTTCGGGTGCAGCATTCGCCGCGGCACCTCCTTGGTGGCCGGCAGGATGAACGTGTAGCTGCCCGGCGTCGCCGCCTTGATGCTGCGGAAGATCGAGTTGTCGATCTGGACGAACTGCCCCAGTTGGGCGAAGTCGCGGCAGACCAGGGTGAAGTGGTGCTTGTCGTCGAGCTTGCGGATGTCGCGGATCCGATCGAGCCCGTCCTTGTTGCCCAGCTGACAACCCAGCGCATAACAGGAGTCGGTGGGATAGGCGATCAGACCGTCGTCCTTGATCAACTCGACCACCTGAGTGATGGTCCGACGCTGCGGATTCTGCGGGTGTACGTCGAAGTATCTCGCCATTCCCAGACCCTACCGGTTCGGCCGTGCTCGCCGGGCCACGGCTCGGCTGTCCGTCCTGTGAAACGTGAATTGCTCAGTTGCTTAGCTCACCGATACGGTTCGCCGCATGCAATCCCAGGAGAGCAGCCGGCGGGCCCCGGCCACCGCGGCGTCAGCGGAGTCGGCGGAGTCAGCGGATTCATCGGCGTCGACGGAGTCGATGGCCAAGGTGGCGGCGGCCAGTTTCATCGGCACCACCATCGAGTTCTTCGACTTCTACGCCTACGGGCTGGCGGCCGCACTGGTCCTCAACGAGGCGTTCTTCCCCGAGCTCAGCCCGGTTGCCGGCACACTGGCTGCCTTCTCCACGTACGCGGTTGCCTTCGTCGCCCGCCCGCTCGGCGCCGCGATCTTCGGTCACTTCGGCGACCGGATCGGCCGCAAGTCGATCTTGATCATCTCGCTGTTGATGATGGGTCTCAGTACCGCCCTGGTCGGGGTGCTGCCCGGCTACCACAAGATCGGTGTGCTGGCTCCGATCCTGCTGGTCGTGCTGCGGGTCATCCAGGGCATCGGCCTGGGCGGCGAATGGGGTGGCGCGGCACTGCTCGCCACCGAGCACGCACCGGCCGGCCGACGAGCGCGCTGGGGCATGTTCCCCCAGCTCGGCCCGACCATCGGCTTCATCCTGGCGAACGCGTCGTTCCTGCTGGCCAGGATCGCGGCACCGGATTCCTTTGCCACGTTCGGTTGGCGGATCCCGTTCTTGATCAGCTTCCTGCTGGTGCTGGTCGGATTGTGGGTGCGGATGACCATCGCCGAGACGCCGGTCTTCCAGCAGGCGATGGAGCGGGACCGGTTGTCGCGTACGCCGTTCAAGGAGTTGCTGCAGCGGCAGTGGAAGCAGCTGCTGCTCGGCGCCGGCGTGATGATGATCCAGTACGCGCTGTTCTACACCTCGACCGCCTACTGCCTCAGCTACGCCACCAAGATCCTCGGGGTCGGGCAGACGCCGATGTTGATCGTGGTGATGCTGGCGGTGCTGATGCTCGGCGTCGGTACGGTGATCAGCGCCAACCTGGCCGACCGGATCGGCCGCAAGCGGGTGCTGCTGATCGCCTGTTCGATCTCGATCGCCTGGGGTCTGGTCATCTTCCCGTTGATGGACACCAAGTCCTACCTGCTGATGTGGGTCGCGTTGGCCGGCTGTCTGCTGCTGATGGGGTTGAGCTTCGGCACCATGGGCGCGTATCTGCCGGAACTCTTCGCCACCCGCTATCGCTACAGCGGGGCCGCCCTCTCCTACAGCCTCGGCGGCGTACTCGGTGGTGCGTTGCCGCCGCTGCTGGCGATCCGGCTCCAGGATTGGACCGGCAGCTGGGCGATCGGCGTGATGATCTCGATCATCGCCGTCATCTCCCTGCTGTGCGTGACCCGACTGCCGGAAACCAAGGACGAACGCCTCGACCAGGTCGCCTCCTGACTCCGGCCCCTCGCCGCGTGGGAGTTTCGCGCCCGGGGGTGCTTCCCGCGCACCTGGGATGCTCCCGCGTACCTTCCTGACGCCGGGGACGCTTCCCGCGCACCTTCGGCGCTGCCGCGCAGGTTCGAACGTACGCGGGAGCACCGCGGGTGCGCGGGAAGCATCCCTCGACCCCGATCCGCGGCATGCGCGTGATAGTGCCTCGCACTGTCACCGCCGCGGGCCCGGTGAACGCCGGCGGCCAGGTCAACCGCGGCCGGAACTCGTCCCTGGTCGAGAAGCGCACGGTCAGAGCGTCCCAATCCGCTCGAACTCAGCTGTGGCTGGGAAACGACCGGCCACACCCACCCAAGCCCCGCGAAAACTCAACCCCGGCTGGAAAACGACCGGCCACAGCGACCCCGGCCCCCCCTGATTCCTACTCCCGCGCACCTTCGGCGCTGCCGTGCAAGCTCGACTGTCGGACCTCCGCGGGAGAACCGTGGGTGCGCGGGAGCGTGGTGGCGAAGCCCGACCGGCAGCAGCGATGCAGGGTCAGGAGAAGGCGCGGTCGAACCACTGCAGTGGCCCGGCCAGCGCGCCACCGTCGACCGGGAGGGTGACGCCGGTGATCCAGCGGGCGTCATCGGAGGCCAGGAAGCAGACTGCGGCGGCGATGTCCTCCGGTTCGCCGACTCGGCCGAGCGGATAGAACTGCCGCAGCCGTTGCAGTGATCCGGGCTGGTGGTCCCAGACCCGAGTCCGTACGGTGCCAGGTGCGACGACGTTGAAGGTGATCTTGTCCGGCCCGTGGCGTACGGCCAGATTCCTGACCAGGTTGGACAATCCGGCCTTGGCGGCACCGTAGGACTCCTCGCCGAACGCCGCCAGCCCGTTCACCGACGAGACCGCAACCACGGCTGCCCGCGGACTCTGCTGCAACAGCGGCAGCGCGGCACGGATGCAGCGCATCACCCCGACCAGATTCAGGTCGATCAGCTGCTGCCAGAGTTGATCTTCCTGCTCGGCGAAACCGGGCATCGGAGCCGATCCGCCGGCGACCAGGATCAACTGATCGAGCCGGCCGTGGCGGCTGCGCACCGTATCGATCGCCGCATCGACCGAGGCCCGGTCGGTGACGTCGCAGTTCAGTGCCAGCG
Source organism: Microlunatus elymi (assembly GCF_007362775.1). Taxonomy (NCBI): domain Bacteria; kingdom Bacillati; phylum Actinomycetota; class Actinomycetes; order Propionibacteriales; family Propionibacteriaceae; genus Microlunatus; species Microlunatus elymi. The sequence continues at coordinate 2,880,416 of NZ_CP041692.1, read as the reverse complement.
CTCGTACGCCGAGCTCGCGGGCCAGCCGTTCGGCAGCGGAATGATCATGGTCGGCGATCGCCACGATGCCGCCCTCGCCGTGGACGCGGCGTGCGGTGGCGGCGCCGATCCCGTTGCCCGCGCCGGTGATGAAGACGACCTGATCGTCGAATCGCATGGCCGCAGCGTAATTGATTCGACACCGTCCCGGGGGCAGCGCAGGATGTCGTCATGAACGTCGTGATCACCGTCATGCGGACCGGTTGAGGGCAACCGGGCGATCGATCACGCAGACATCCGTTTTCCCTTGCACACCGAGGGATCCGGATGGCGGCTCCAGCGGGTGCATTCAGCCGTCAGGAGCCGATCATGACCATCTTCATCAGCACCTCCACCCCCTACGTCAACGCCCGACCTCATCTCGGGCATGCGCTGGAGTTCGTCCAGGCCGACGTACTGGCTCGGCACCAACGATCCCGGGGGCGTGCCACCTATCTGCTCACCGGGACCGACGATAACGCCGCCAAGAACGTCGCGGCAGCGGCAGCAGCCGGAGTGCCGGTGGCCGAGTTCGTTGCCAGGACGGGCGAGGTGTTCGTCCGGCTCGCCGACCGACTCGGCGTCGGGTACGACGACGTCCTGCACACGGGCACCGATCCGCGGCACCGCGCGGCGGTCGAGAAACTGTGGCACGGAGTCGGTCACGATCTCTATCGACGCACCTACACCGGGCTCTACTGCCTCGGCTGCGAACAGTTCTACCAACCCGCAGAACTCGCGGCCGGACGCTGTCCGGAGCATGACACCGTGCCCGACGAGGTGACCGAGCAGAACTGGTTCTTCGCGCTGTCCCGCTACCAAGATCAACTCGAACAGCTGATCAGCTCCGGCCAGGTCGAGATCCAGCCGGCGCATCGCCGGGCCGAGGTGCTCGCCTTCGTCCGGGCCGGTCTGAACGATTACAGCGTCTCCAGACCGAGCGGTCGTTCGGACGGCTGGGGCATCCCCGTCCCCGGCGATCCGGAGCAGACCATCTACGTCTGGTGGGACGCGTTGTGCAACTACATCAGCGCACCCGGCTACGGCACCGACGCCGATTCCTATCGAGACCGCTGGGCCGATGCCGAAGCGCGGATTCACCTTGTCGGCAAGGGAATCATCCGCTTTCATGCGGTGTTCTGGCTGGCCACCCTGCTCAGTGCCGGCGAGCCGCTGCCGACCCGGATCGCGGTCCACGAATACCTGCAGGCCGGCGGACGGAAGATCTCCAAGTCGGCGCCGGCAGCCGGTCTCAGCAGCCCCGAGGAACTGCTGGACCGCTACGGCCGGGACGCGCTGCGCTGGTGGTTCGTCAGCGATGTCAATCGGGTCGGTGACACCGACTTCACCGAGCAACGGCTGGCCGATCGCTACAGCGAGGATCTGGTCAACACGATCGGCAATCTGATCAACCGGTGCGTGACGCTGGCTCGGCGCGCCTACGGAGAACGGCTGCCCCAGCTGTCCGAACCGGCTGCCACAGTGGTTCCTTGTCAGACGCGACCGCACGAGTTGATCACCGCAGTCCGCGCCGCGGAAGGGCTGCCGACACAGATCGATGCTGCCTTGGCGGACTTCGATCTTCGGCGGGCCGCCCGAGCAATCACCGCCACGGCCACCGCGGCCAACATCGCCGTCGAGTCGACACGTCCCTGGCAACACCTGTCTGCCGCGGCCGACGGTGACGCGGAGGCGCTGGCTGCACTGAACCCCGTACTGCCGCCGCTGATCCACCTCTGCCGGCAACTCGCCGCAGAGTTGCGCCCCTTCGTGCCCGACGGGGCGCAGCGGCTGGCTGACGCCCTGGGCCGCGGCGCCGGGCTCGGCCAACCCGTACCGGCGTTCGAGCGGCTCCGGCATCCGGACGTTAGTTAAACCAAACTTGAGGTCGGGCTAGGCTCGGCCCATGCAGACCACCGACTTCCTCACCATCGGCGACATCTCCGCCCGATCGGGTGTGGCGCCGTCGGCGATCCGCTTCTACGAGACACACGGGCTGATCAACAGTGAGCGCACGGCGGGAAATCAGCGGCGGTTCCGTCGGTCCACCCTGCGCCGGCTGGCGTTCATCCGGACCGCACAACGCGTCGGGCTCTCCCTGGAGGAGATCAGCGCGGCGCTGGCGACGCTGCCCGAGGGCCGGACCCCGACCCGTACGGACTGGGCTCAGTTGTCGCAGAACTGGCGGCCGCGGATCGACGAGCAGATCCAGCGACTGGAGGCGCTGCGGGACAAGCTGGACAGTTGCATCGGCTGCGGTTGCCTCAGCCTGAGCCGGTGCGCGCTGCAGAATCCCGACGACGAGGCCGGCCGGACCGGCACCGGCGCGCGCTATCTGGAACCGGCGGCAGCCGGCGAGTGAACCGGCACTAAGGTCTGAGCATCCGCTGGCCCCGAGGAAGGATGTCCACGTGCCCGAGAAGTCAGTCTCCAAGGTCGCGCTGCTCACGGCGGGCGGGTTCGCGCCCTGTCTGTCGGCGGCAATCGGCGGTCTGATCGAACGCTACACAGCGCTGGCGCCCGAACTGGAGATCATCGCCTATCGGTACGGCTACCAGGGCCTGCTCAGCGGGGATTCGATCACTATCACCGACGAGGTACGAGCCGACGCCGGATTGCTGGATCACTTCGGCGGGTCCCCGATCGGCAATTCGCGGGTCAAGCTCACCAACGCTGCCGACCTGGTCGAACGAGGTCTGGTCGCCGAGGGCGTCGATCCGCTTCAGGCCGCGGCGGAACGACTCAGCGCCGACGGGGTGGACGTGTTGCACACTATCGGCGGCGACGACACCAACACCACCGCCGCAGACCTGGCCGGCTACCTCGCCGAGCACGGCCACGATCTCACCGTGGTCGGTCTGCCGAAGACGATCGACAACGACATCGTGCCGATCAAGCAGTCGCTGGGCGCCTGGACCGCGGCCGACCAGGGCGCGCGGTACGCGCAGAACATCATCGCCGAGCACAACTCCGGCTCGCGGATGTTGATCGTGCACGAGGTGATGGGGCGTAACTGCGGCTGGCTGACCGCGGCCACTGCGGCGGCGTACCGGCGTTGGCATCAGCAGCAGCGCTGGCTGCCGGCGATCGGCCTCGACCCTCGTGCCTGGGATATCCACGGCGTCTACGTGCCGGAGGCCGCACTCGATCTTGATGCCGAGGCGGCCCGACTGAAGACGGTGATGGACGAGATCGGTTCGGTGAACCTGTTCATCTCCGAGGGCGCCGGGATCGATGCGATCGTCGAACAACTGCAGCAATCCGGCGGTGAGGTCCCCCGGGATCCGTTCGGTCACGTCAAGTTGGACAAGATCAATCCGGGCGCCTGGTTCGGTGATCAATTCGCCGATCGGCTCGACGCGCAGAAGGTGCTGGTGCAGAAGTCCGGCTACTTCTCCCGATCGGCGCCGGCAAATGATCAAGATCTGAAGTTGATCAAGCAGATGACCGAGCTCGCGGTGGACTGCGCGTTGCGCGGCGAGTCCGGGGTGATCGGCCAGGACGTCGAGCACGGCGACCAGCTGCGGGCGATCGAATTTCCCAGGATCGGTGGCGGGAAGCCGTTCGACATCACCGCCGACTGGTTCACCGAACTGGTTGCCGCGATCGGCCAACCGGCACCTCAGCCGGCCTGATCCTGGCTCCTGGATCCGGCTCTGCCGACCAGGTGATCAGGAGCCGATCGCCTTGTCGATCTTGGGCACCAGCGACGTGATCGCGTACGGGATGGACAAGACCGAGTTGTAGCTGATCGCACCGCGCTGGTCGGTGTCGGCGAAGACGATCTTGGACTTCAGCCGACGGAACAGGCTGGATGCCTTGGTGAATTCGCTCTTGTCCTCGGCGCCGATGACGACGAGCAGATCACCGTCCAGCAGGGGCACCTGTTCGGCCGAGATCGGCGTGAAGAAGGATTTGCCGTCGTCCAGGTCGGCGACCTTCTTCGGCAGCTGGATGCCCAACGCAGCAAGGAATGCGCCCCGCGGATCCCGCGGCAGGTAGGCGGCGTACTGTCCGTCGTAGGGCAAGATCACCACGCCGGTTCTGCCCTTCAGTCGAGGATGGGACGCGACTGTTTCCTTGATCAACTTCTGTTGTCCGGCGGTCAGGTCCGCGGCTCGGGACGACTTGTCCAGCGCTCGGCCCAGCAGATCGAGTTGCTGACTGCTCGGTACGGCGTAGGTGGCGACATCGGCCGGTCGAGCCAGGGTCGGGGCGATCTTGGCCAGCTTGTCGTAGGCCGCCTGGTCGATGCCCGCGTTCAGGGCGCTGATCAGGTCGGGCCGCAGGGAGGCGATCTGCTCCAGTTTCGGCTCGGAGTCGGATTCGATCAAGGTCAGCTCGGCGCCCTTGAGATAGGGCTTGGCCCAGGGGCCGAAGCCGTCGGCGTAGAACGTGTAGCCGGTGTTCCCGACCGGCACGGATCCCAACGCCAGCAGGGCATCGCCGTCGTTGACGCCGAGCGCCACCACCCGTCGCGGGACCGCGGTCAGCTCGGTACGACCGAACGCGTGATCGAACGTCATCGGATAGCCGGTTCCGGCGGGTGTGCCGGCAGCGTCGGCCGAGCCGCCGGCGGTGGCGCCGGAGGAACAGCCGACAACGGCCGCGGATCCCGCAGCAAGGGTGAGCAGGGCGAACGTACGACGGGTGAACGTGCTCATCGACTCTCAATCTCCGGTATGAGTTAGGTGAGCCTAATCAAACCATGTCGCCTGCCGAGCGCGTCCGTGGGGGCGGCGGCACAGCGCCGTTCGGCAAACCTGGGCGACGATCCGTGGCGACGGCCCGGGTCCGGTCCGCGAAAAAGCGTATGGGCCGGCTGCGATCAGCCGCGTGCGCGGCGGCGCATCAGGAATCGGGTCAGCGCCGATCCGGCGCCGACCCCGGTTGCCGCACCGATCAGGTAGCCGACGCGGGTGCCGGCCTGGACCGAACGGGCGGCGAGCTGTTCCGGGATCAGGCCGGGCGTGCTCGACCAGGGGCCACGCGAATCCTCAGAGCCTCCTGCTCCCTGCGCACCGTTCACACCGCGGGCGCTCCTCACACCGTGGCCAACACTCACGCCGCCGACGCTGACGGGCCGGCCGGAGCCGTTGGCATGTGCGCCTGCCGGAACCCGTTCGTCGTCCACCGACTCCGGACGCGACGGCGACTCGGCCGACGCGTTGGCTTGCTCCTCCTCGGTGGCGTACTCCGGCTCGGCCGGATGTTCGGCGGTGCCGATCCAGGCGGCGACGAACAAGATCAACCGGGCGAACAGATTCAGGAACAGCATCAGCGCGATCACCGGACCGAACAGCGCGGCGGCCGGGTTGCCGGTGAACTTCCCGATCAGGAAGCTGGTCAGATACTGCAGGATGCCCAGCCCGATCGCCCCGATCAGCGCCCCACGTCGTACCGCGTGCCACGGTTCCCGGGTCTCCGGGAGCACCAGGTAGAGGAACATGAAGATCAACCAGCCGGCACCGATCGAGATCACGATCGGTACCAACTGCAGCACCGGGTGAAGCCAGCCGACCGAGTCCAGCCCCAGCCAGCCGATGATGTTGTCGCTCAACGACGTGGACACCGACGCCAGCGCGAAGGTGATCGCGACCAAGATCAACATCCCGATCAGGATGATGATGTTGCTGACCACGTTGAGGATGAAGTTCTGTTTCTTGACCTGGACGTCGAAGCTCTCCCGCCATTGCGCCCGTACCGCGTTCTTCAGATTGCCCATCCAGCCGGCGCCGGAGTAGAGCGCCGACACCCCGCCGACGATGCCGATGGCCTTGTAGTTGCGCAGCGCCGTCTCGATCATGTTGTTGATGCTTTCCCGCGTGCTCTTGTCGAAGCCGCTGAGCGCGCTGTTGACCTGGCCCAGGACCTCGTCCAGCAGTTGCGGCGCCGCCGTCACCAGGATGAAACCGAGCGCGGAGAAGCCGAGCATGATGATCGGCACGATCGCCAGCACCGAGAAGTAGGTGATGGCGGCGCCGAACTGGTTGCCCAGACGCTCCCCGAACCGTTTGTTGGCTCGCAGCAGATGAGCGACCATCGGCCGCTCGGTGATCTTGGTCAACCGTTCCTTCAGCTGGGACATGATCGACTTCCTTCGGATCAGCGATCTTCAGCTACGCCGCGTGTACGTCGGTACCCGCTAACCCTTTCATGTACCGCCGGCACTACGCCGCCGCCGCCACAGCCGCGCGCGAAACCTGCCGCCGCGCGCGGAATACCGGGTGCGCGAGTCGATCTTGCGCGCGGCTGTGGTACGGCCCCCCGGCGGCCGCGAGAGCGCACAGTTCGGGTGCACCGCCGCACTTGCGTTCCCGCGCACCCACGGCCCTTCCGCGGAAGTACGAACCTGCGCGGCAGCGCCGAACGTGCGCGGGAGCGGCGACGTTCGGCTCGAGGCCCTTGGCGGGGTGGGATCCGGGTGACCCATCGGTCCTTCGGCAGGCTCAGGACCCTGGTTGCGGTGTGGCGGTCGAGGATCAGGTGCCATGCACCAGGATGGTGGCGGCGGTGCAGCCGATCAGGAGTAGTGGGACCAGGATCAGGCCGCGGCGGATGAATCGGGGCCAGCCGACGCGTACGCCGGCGGATCGGCAGCGGGCGGCCCAGAGCAGGGTCGCCAGGCTCCCCCACGGCAGGATCAGCGGGCCGGAGTTGGTTCCGACCAGCAGCACGGCCACCCGCAGCGTCGAGTCGGCCAAGGGTTCCAGGGCGAGATAGGCGGGCAGGTTGTTGATCACGTTCGCGCCGCCGGTGGCAACCGCGCCCAGCCGGAGCAGGTCGGCGGGCCGATCACCGTGACCGGCGATCATCCCGAGCAGTCGCGCCAGTCCATGATCATGAGCGAACTGGACGACCAGGAAGAGTGCCGCCACACCGAGCACCATCTTCCACGGCAGCAGCTTCCAGGACAGCATCCGCCGGTCACGCACCGCGCACGCGACCACCAAGATCGCCGCACCGACAGCGGCGGCGATGAACACACTCACCCCCGCGGCGAAGGCCGGGCCGAGCCCCGCACAGACCACACCGGCGATGATCAACAACGGACGATCACGTACGGGACGCCAACCAGGCATGGCATATCGCCCTCGCAAGGATTTGCGGTAGAGCACCGCGAGGGCGACGACCGTGATCATGAACGCCGCCAGCGCGGCCGGCCACATCAAAGCGGCGAAGCCGCCGACGCTGCTCGCCGCGGCACCGCCGGGCACGCCCTTCTCCAGCCACGACATCGCCAGCAGATTGGTCAAGTTGGACACCGGGAAGATCAACGACGCAGTGTTGGCCAGCCAGACCGCGGTGAAGGCGAACAGCCCCAGATTGAGACCGAGCCGACGTGCCAGCACCAGCACGACCGGAGTGATCAACACCGCGGTGGTGTCCAACGAGAGCACCGCCGACGCCGCGGTCGACACCGCAACGACCAGCAGCCACAGCGCCAGCACCGACCCACGCGCCAGCCGCGCGGCCCCGTACGCCAGCAGCCGGAACACGCCGATCGCGTCCGCCAACTCGGCGATCACGGTGATGCAGACCAGGAATCCCAAGATCGGCCCGACCCGGGCGGCCAGCGGGAGGAGGTCCACCCCAGAACGATAGAAGACCGGCCCAGAACGACAGAAGACCGGCCCAGAACGACAGAAGACCGGCACCCGAACGGCCGAAGACGGGCCGCAGCAACCTGAGATCGGTAACGATTGGGCCCGACTCGCGGAATTTCACCCGGATTCATCAACTGCCCGGACTTTGTCTTCTACTATCGCCAATCAGGCGCGAGCAGGACGGCGCCAGATCGGTGGGGAACCCCGGAGGACCCGGGCCGCCGTTCGCAGAACAGACGTCGATGTCGGGCACCACTCTGGAGGACCAAAGATGCTTTCTTCCAAGATCACCAGGCGCAGCCTGCTGTACGGTTCGGCGCTTGTCGCCGGAGCGGCCGCGCTGTCCGCCTGTAGCGGGGGCGGGAACAGTCCCAGCGGCAACGGTTCAGGCGGTACGGCGTCCGCGGCCAAGGGCTCGGATCCCAAGCCGCTGGCCAAGCCGGGTAAGTACAACCAGGCACCGTCGCTGGACGGCAAGGGGCTGCCGGACGTGGCCGAACGCCTGCCGGAGAATCCGTACGTGATTCCGCACCGCTGGGCCAAGCCCGGCAAGTACGGCGGCACGCTGAACATGAACACGTTCACCAGCACCGGCATCAGCAACGCGACGTCGGACCGCGAGTTCTTCTACGGCCACTCCCCGCTGCGCTGGCTCAACGACGGCAAGGACGTCGGGCCGGGCCTGGTCGAGAGCTGGGAATCCAACGACGACGCCTCGGAGTGGACGTTCCACTTCCGCAAGGGCCTGAAGTGGTCGGACGGCGAGCCGTTCAGCACCGCCGACGTGATGTTCTGGTGGGACAACTTCATCCTGGACGAGAAGATGGCCCAGACGCCGCCGGACGAGGCTCGTTCCGGCAAGGGCACGCTGGCCAAGTTCGACGCCGTCGACGACACCACGCTGAAGATGAGCTTCGACGCGCCGGCACCACTGACCGCCGACCGAATGGCGATGTGGGTCAACGGCAACAACGGCGGCAACGGACCGATCTGGGTGATGCCGAGCCACTACCTGAAGCAGTTCCTGCCCAAGTACAACAAGAAGGTGCCGGCCGACTGGGACAAGGTCGGCGGCATCATGCAGACGCATTCGGACTGGCACCGCAACCCCGCCTGCCCGACCATGATCGGCTACAAGTGCAAGTCCTTCAACGACACCAAGGGCGTCGTGCTGGAACGCAACCCGTACTACTACGCCGTGATGCCCAACGGTGATCAACTTCCCTACATCGACGAGATCCAGATCAACGCCGTCAACGACGCCGAGGCCGGCAAGCTGCAGGTGCAGCAAGGCAGTGTCGACTTCTGTCACGGCAACTTCAACCAGATCACGTTGAACGACGTCAAGGGCATGCGCGACAGCCAGTCCAAGGCGCAGACCGAGGTCTTCCTGTGGGACAGCGGATCCGGCACCGGTTCGATCTTCTTCCTCAACTACGACTACCCCGATGATGATCTTCGGGCGTTGATCCGCGAGCCGAAGTTCCGCCAGGCCATCTCGCACGCGTTCAATCGCGAGGCGGTGCAGAAGTCGGTGTACTTCAACACCGGCGAGCGGACCACCGGCACGCTCAGCCCGAAGGCGATCGAGTATCACGTCAACGACACCGGAAAGAAGGCCTACGCCGACTGGCGCGACTCCTACGTCCAGTACGACCAGGCCAAGGCCAATCAGCTGCTGGACGAGCTCGGCTGCAAGAAGGGCAGCGACGGAGTACGGACGCTGCCCAACGGCAAGCCGCTCAAGCTGCGGCTGGACTACCAGGCCGACGAGTCGACCGAGCACAAGACCAAGGACAATCAGCTCGTCGCCGACCTGAAGGCGGTCGGGGTGATCATGTCGATGAACCCGATCCCGCCGCAGACCTACGACGACCAGTGGAAGTCCGGCAAGCTGATGGCCCACAGCAACTGGGAGGTCGGCGACGGACCGAACCATCTGGTCTACCCGCAGTGGCTGGTGCCGCTGGAGTACACCCGCTGGGCGCCGCTGGAGGGTCAGTGGTATCAGCAGATCGGCACCAGCACCAACGAGAAGGAGCTCAGCTTGAGCCCGTGGAAGCGGCATCCTCCGCGGATGAAGCCGGATCCGAACGGACCGATCCAGAAGATGTGGGACATCTACAACCAGACCAAGGTCGAGCCGGACGAGATGAAGCGGCATCAGCTGGTCTGGGACCTGATCAAGATCCACGTCTCGGACGGACCGTTCTTCCAGGGCACGGTGGCCAACTACCCGCAGGTCGAGATCGCGAAGACGGACCTGAAGAACGTTCCCCGCAAGGACAATCTTGCTCAGGGCGGCTTCGTGAATCCGTGGATCGTGCCGTCGCCGGCGGTGTACGACCCCGAATGCTGGTACTGGGAGAATCCCGACTCGCACAAGTAGGAGTCGTTCATGATCATCTTCATCGTCCGGCGACTGGGCTACGCAGTACTGACCCTGGTCGCGGTGTCCTTGATCGCGTTCTTCATCGTCGAGCTGGCCCCCGGGTCGGCTCTGACGGCGGAGATCGCGCGCCTGCAGGCACAAGGTGACGTCATCTCCGGCACGCAGATGGCCGCGCTGGAGAAGGCGTACGGAGTCAACGACCCCTGGCTGGTCAAGTACTGGAAGTGGGCCAGCGGATTCTTCCGTGGCGACTTCGGCACCTCGTTCACCTACCGGATGCCGGTCAGCCAGCTGATCTGGAGCCGGTTAGCACTCTCGGTCGCCCTGTCGGTCGGGGCGATCATCGTTGCCTGGGTGATCGCGATCCCGGTCGGCGTCTACTCGGCGACCCACCGCTACAACATCCCGGACAACGTGATCACCGTGCTGCAGTTCGTCGGTGTCGCGATCCCGGAGTTCCTGCTGGCGCTGGGCGTGATGACCGCCGCGTCGAAGTGGTTCGGGATCGATGTCGGCGGCCTGAACTCCAACCAGTACAGGAATGCGCCGATGAGTTTCGACAAACTGGTCGACACGTTCAACCACTTGTGGCTGCCGTTACTGGTGATCGCCGTCGGCAGTACGGCCTGGTTGACCCGAGTGATGCGCGCCAACCTGTTCGACGTGCTCACCCAGCAATACGTGCAGACCGCACGTGCCAAGGGTGTTGCCGAGCGCAAGGTGATCTGGAAGCACGCGGTGCGCAATGCCCTGCACCCGTTGGTGATGACGATCGGCACGACCTTGTCGGTGTTGATCTCCGGTGAGGCGATCGTGTCGATCATCTTCGGTCTGCCGACCACGGGTCAGGCGCTGTTACAGACCTTGATCAACAAGGACACCTACGTCGCGGCAACGCTGCTGGTGTTCCTGTCCGCCCTGCTGGTGATCGGAAACCTGATCTCCGACATCCTGCTGACGATCATTGACCCGCGGGTCAAGCTGACGGACTGAGGAGCGACATGGTTCAACAGGAAGTCATTGCCCCCGAGACCGAGGAAGATCACGAGCCCGAAGAGCTCGTCGAAGTGCCGTTGGTGGACAGCAAGGTCGGTGAGATCCCGCAGTGGCGCCTGATGCTGATGCGGTTCCGCCGCAGCAAGCTGGCGGTTGTCAGCGGGATCGTGTTGATCTTGATCTACCTGGCGGCGATCTTCGCGCCGTTCTTGTCGCCGAACGATCCGGCCAAGGTCGATCAGAACTACAAGTTCGCCAAGCCGAGTTCGTGGACCTGGTCCGGTGGCCCGGCGATCTGCCGGACGACCCAGGAGATCGACCCGATCAACATCACCACCACGTACAAGACCGACTGCAACAACGCGATCCCGATCCACTTCTTCGGCAAGGGGTTCGACTACAAGGTGCTCGGCATCATCCCGACCGACCGGCACCTGATGACGGTCTCCGACGGGAAGTTGTTGATCTTCGGCGCCGACAGCAACGGCCGGGACATCTTCAGCCGCACCATCTACGGCGCTCGGGTGTCGATGACCATCGGCCTGCTCGGTGTGGCGATCGCAACAATCCTCGGATCGATCATCGGCACCATCTCCGGCTACGCCCGGGGCGCCACCGACAACATCATCCAACGGTTCATCGAGGTGATCATCTCGATCCCGACGCTGCCGTTGTGGGCCACCATGGCGGCCGTGCTACCGCAGGACATGACGGTCACCAAGCGGTACTTCGTGATGACCATCATCCTGTCTCTGGTCGCCTGGACCGGTCTTGCTCGACAAGTGCGCGGCAAGGTGATGGCGTACAAGTCCGCGGACTACGTGGCAGCCGCACGTTCGGCCGGGTCGTCGCACATGCGGATCATCACCACCCACCTGCTGCCGAACGCCACGAGCCACATCGTCGCCGTCGCCATGCTGGCGGTGCCGGCCACCATCCTGGCCGAGACCGCGTTGTCCTTCCTCGGCATCGGCATGCTGGACCCGGCGATCAGCTGGGGGGTGCTGCTGCAGGACGCCTCCAAGTTGGACGTGCTGACGCAGTATCCATGGGTGCTCATTCCAGGACTCTTCGTGATCTTGGCGATCACCTGCTTCCAGCTCCTCGGTGACGGCATCCGCGACGCCGTCGACCCGTACAGTTAGGCCGCCTTCATGACAGAAACTGTGTCCGTCCGATCCGCCGAAGACACCGACGACGACGCGATCATCTCCGTACGAGATCTCGAGGTCGGCTTCCCGACGGCGCTCGGCCTGGTCCGCGCGCTCAACGGGGTCAGCTTCGACATTCCACGGGGAAAGGTCGTCGGCATCGTCGGCGAGAGCGGCTGCGGCAAGAGTGTGACCGCCCGAGCCCTGATGCAGATCATCGAGCGTCCGGGCCAGATCACCGCCGGGACGATCGACTTCCATCGCGCCGCCCGCGCAGCCGGCAACGGCAAGCAGTCCGAACTGCTTCCCGACGACGACAGTGAGCTCAAGGCGGCCAAGTCCGACACCGGCGGGGTCGACATCAGCAAGCTCGATCCGCGCGGGCCGACGATGCGGTCGATCCGCGGCGCCGAGATCGCGATGATTTTCCAGGAGCCGATGACCTCGCTGAATCCGGTCTACACGATCGGCTCGCAGATCGAGGAAGCGATCCTGCTGCATCAGACCCGGGACAAGAAAGTGGCCCAGCAGCAGGCGGTCGACATGCTGCGGCAGGTCGGCATGCCGAACCCGGAGCGGATCGCCAAGTCGTATCCGCACGAGCTTTCCGGCGGCATGCGGCAGCGCGCCATGATCGCGATGGCGCTGTCCTGCCACCCGGCGTTGCTGATCGCGGACGAGCCGACCACCGCCCTGGACGTGACCACCGAGGCCCAGATCCTGTCCCTGATGCGCAAGCTGAAGGACGAGATCGGGATGTCGATCATGTTCATCACCCACAGCATGGGCGTGGTCGCCCAGCTGTGCGACGAGGTGATCGTGATGTATCTCGGCCGGGTCGTCGAACGTGCCTCGGTGGACGAGATCTTCTACGCGCCGAAGCATCCCTACACCCGGGCGTTGCTGCGGTCGATCCCCCGGATCGGGACCTCCACCGGAACAAAGCTCGAGGTGATCAAGGGGTCGATCCCGGACCCGTACTCGAAGGTGTCCGGCTGCACCTTCCATCCGCGCTGTCCGGAGTTCATGCCGGGGCTGTGCGACACCGTGATTCCGGTGGAGACCGTGCTGGCCGGACCGACCCGGCACGGGGTGCGGTGTCACCTCTATACCGAAGAAGGCCAGGCTGTCAAACAGGCCGAGATCGAATCCGAGGCATCGTCGGTGAAGGCGGAGGCGTGAGATGACTGACACGAAGATCGAATCGCGGCCCGACGACTCCCCCGACGACTCCGCCAACGCCGCCGAGGGACCGCTGCTGGAAGTCCGCGACCTGAAGAAGCACTTCCCGATCAAGGGCGGCCTGTTCCGCCGTACGGTCGGCGCGGTCAAGGCGGTCGACGGCGTCAACCTGACCGTCAACCGCGGCGAGACGCTGGCCGTGGTCGGCGAGTCGGGCTGCGGCAAGAGCACCACTGGGCGGACCATCCTGCGGTTGGAGGAACCGACCGACGGCGAAGTGGTCTTCCATCATCCCAAGCTCGGTCCGGTGAATCTCGCCACCGCGGACAGCAACACGATGCAACAGATCCGTCCGCGGATGCAGATCATCTTCCAGGATCCGTTTGCCTCGTTGGATTCCCGGATGACCGTGGGCCGGGTGATCGCCGAGCCGTTGATCATCAACAAGGTGATGAAGGGCCAGCAGCTGCGCGATCGGGTGGCCGATCTGCTGACCATGGTCGGGCTCCGCCCGGAGCACGCCAGCCGGTATCCGCACGCGTTCTCCGGCGGCCAGCGCCAACGCATCGGGATCGCCCGAGCGATCGCTCTGGACCCGGATCTGATCATCTGCGACGAGGCGGTGTCCGCCCTCGACGTGTCCGTGCAGGCTCAGGTGATCAACCTGCTGGAGGATCTGCAGGACCGGTTGAAGCTCACCTACGTGTTCATCTCGCACGACCTGTCGGTGGTGGAGCACATTTCCGATCGGGTGGCCGTGATGTACGTCGGCAAGCTGGTGGAGACCGGCCCGACCCAGGAGCTGTTCAGCAAGCCGAAGCACCCGTACACCGAGGCGTTGCTGTCGGCGGTGCCGCAACCCGATCCGCGAACCCGGACCGAGGTGGTGCCGCTGACCGGCGACGTACCGAGTCCGGCCAATCCGCCGTCCGGCTGCTACTTCCACACCCGTTGTCCGTATGCGCAGGACATCTGCTCGGTCGAGACACCGCTATTGCGCGACGTCGGCGAGGGCCGGCAGGCCGCCTGTCATTTCTCCGACCAACTGAACCTCAAGGGTGCGGTGGTGCCGTCCGCCGAGGCGTTGCCCGACGCCCAACCGGACGTCGTGACCGAGGTGAAGTCCACGACGCCGTCAGCCTGACGAAGCCGGCCTGACAGAGCCGGGGCCTCGACCCGGTAGTTTGCACCTGACCACATCCTGACCAGATTCCGAACCTCGAAAAGGACCATGAACCAGACACAGTCGCGCGTCGGCCGCCCCCGCTTCACCGGAACCACGACCTACACCGACGATCAGCAGCGGTTCGAATTCCGCTACCCGTCGGACTGGATCATCTCCACGCTGGAGGACGATCGCGAGGGCGTGATCGTGCAGCCGGAGGAGGACGAGCCCGCCACCTATTTCGCCGTCTGGGTCAATCCGCTCGAGATCGGGGTGGTCGCCGACGACCTGTCCGATCTGCGGGCCGGTTTCGACGCCGGACTGGACAACCTGGCCGACCTGCAGGTGCTGGAGAGTCGCGACGACACGTACAACAACATCGTCAAGCTGGAACGCACCTACACCTTCACCGAGGACGGTGCGACCCGGAAGCGGCGGCTCTGGGCGATGTACGCCGACCAGCTGCAGTTCGTGGTCGTCTACCAGGGGTCCAGTGTGGACGAGTACGCGTACTGGCTGCCGATGGGCAACTACTGCTTCACCGCGTTCCAGCTGCCGATGTCGCTCTGGTTCGCGACCGACCCGTCCATCGCCACTCGCCCCGGCACCGAGCCCGCCGGCCCGGATGCGATCGACGGCAGCAAGGCCGGCGACTGACCGGCTAACGTGAGGCCATGAGCCGGCTACTGGATACGGACGAGATCACCCGGCAGTTGCAAGACCTGCCGGATTGGAAACTGGACGGCGACGAGATCGCGGCCGACTTCACCTTCGCTGATTTCGGCGAGGCGATGGTGTTCGTCAATCGCGTCGCGGCGCTGGCCGAGGACGCCAATCACCACCCGGACATCGACATCCGCTGGAACAAGGTCCGCCTGGTGCTGACCAGCCACGACTCCGGCGGCCTGACCCAGCGCGACATCGAGATGGCCCACCGGATCAGCTCCGGCGAATAGCCGAGTTGTCAGTCGGTGGATTGGCCATAGGCAAACCACCGACTGACAACTCAGTCCTCGAAGGCTTCCGGGGGCGGGCAGGAACAGACCAGGTTGCGGTCACCGTAGACGCCGTCGATCCGGCCGACCGGCGGCCAGTACTTGTCGCTGCCGCCGCTGCCGATCGGACCGCGTTGGAGGCCGAACGGATGCGCGGCCTCGGTTCGGCTGTACGGATGCGTCCAGTCGTCGGCCATCACGACCGCCACGGTGTGCGGGGCGTTGCGCAGCGGATTGTCGTCGGCCGGCCAATCCCCCGCGCCGACCTTGTCCGCCTCCTGCCTGATCTTGATCATGGCGTCGCAGAAGCGATCCAACTCCGCCAGGTCCTCCGACTCGGTCGGCTCCACCATCAGCGTGCCGGCCACCGGGAAGCTCATCGTCGGCGCGTGGAAGCCGTAGTCGATCAGCCGCTTGGCCACGTCGTCGACGGTGACTCCGGTCTGCTTGGTCAGCGGCCGCAGGTCGAGGATGCACTCGTGCGCGACCAGCCCGCCGTGTCCGCGATACAGCACCGGGTAATGATCACCCAGCCGGTGCGCGACGTAGTTCGCGGCGAGTACGGCGTGCTCGGTCGCGTTCCGCAGCCCGTCCGGTCCCATCATCGCGATGTACGCAGCGCTGATCGGCAGGATGCCGGCCGACCCGTACGGCGCGGCGGAGATCGGCCCCTTGGACTGACCTTCCCGGGGGGTGGTCGCCGATCCGGCCCGCGGATCCAGCGGATGATTCGGTAGGTACGGCACCAGGTGCTCGGCCACCGCGACCGGGCCGACGCCGGGTCCGCCGCCGCCGTGCGGGATGCAGAACGTCTTGTGCAGGTTGAGATGACTGACGTCTCCCCCGAACCGGCCGGGCTGCGCCAGACCGAGCAGCGCATTCAGGTTCGCACCGTCCACGTACACCTGGCCACCGGCGTCATGCACAACTGCGCAGATGTCCGCGATGCCCTCCTCGTACGCGCCGTGGGTGGACGGGTAGGTGATCATGATCGCGGCGAGTTGATCATGGTGCTTCTCGATCTTGCTCTTCAGGTCGACCTCGTCGATGCTGCCGTCCGGATTCGCCTTCACCACAACGACTTTCAGCCCGGCCATCGCCGCCGACGCGGCGTTGGTGCCGTGCGCCGAGGACGGGATCAGGCACACCAGCCGCTGATCATCACCTCCTGCCTGATGGTAGGCACGGATCGCCAACAGACCGGCGAATTCGCCCTGGCTGCCGGCGTTCGGCTGCACCGACACCTTCGCATATCCGGTGGCTTCGGCCAGCCAATCCTCCAGCGTGGTGATCAACTCGCGGTAGCCCTCGGCGTCCTCGGCCGGCGCGAACGGGTGCAGGTCCGCGAAGCCGGGGTAGCTGATCGGCTCCATCTCCGCAGTGGCGTTCAGTTTCATCGTGCACGAGCCGAGCGGGATCATGCCGCGATCCAGCGCGTAGTCACGATCGGACAACGCCCGCAGGTAACGCAGCATCGCGGTCTCGCTGTGATAGCGGTGAAAGACCGGATGGGTCAGGAAGTCACTGCTCCGTTGCGATCCGGCCAGTCCGCCCCAGTGATCACCGGAGGCTTCCTCGGCGGCGCCGAAGGCAAGTCGCACCGCAGCGAGATCATCATCGGCTGCGTCCTCGCCGACCGAGACGCCGACATGATCATCATCGATCAACCGCAGATGGACTCCGCGCGCCCGGGCGTCGGCGACGATCGTCCGCGCCCGGCCGGGTGCCGACACCTGCACGGTGTCGAAGAAGGATTCATGATCAACATCGATCCCGTCGACGGCCCGAAGATCGGCGGCCACGGACCGAGCCTTGCGATGGATGCCGGCGGCGATCTCCCGCAGCCCGTCCGGACCGTGATAGGTCGCGTACATCCCGGCCACCACGGCCAGCAACACCTGGGCCGTACAGATGTTGGAGGTCGCCTTCTCCCGCCGGATGTGTTGTTCACGGGTCTGCAGCGCCAGCCGGAAGGCCCGCACGCCCTGGCTGTCCACCGATGCGCCCACCAGCCGGCCCGGCAACGAACGCTCCAGCCCGGATCGTACGGACATGAACCCGGCGTGCGGTCCGCCGTAGAACAGCGGCACGCCGAACCGCTGACTGGAGCCGACCGCGACGTCGGCACCCCACTCGCCCGGCGGAGTGATCATGGTCAACGCCATCAGGTCGGTGGCGGCGATCACCAGCGCGCCCTTGCCGTGGGCCCGGTCCGCGATCGACCGCAGCTCGGCGGTGCTCAGCACCGCCCCGCTGGCACCGGGTGTCTGCACCACCACACCGAACAGATCATGATCATCGATGGCAGCGAGGAGGTCGCCGTCGGCAATCACGACCTCGATGCCCAGCCCCTCGGCGCGGGTCCGGGTGACCTCGACGGTCTGCGGCAGCGTGTCCGCGTCCATGATCAACACCGAGCCGCTCTTCACGGTCCGCCGAGCCAGCGCCATCGCCTCGGCCACCGCGGTCGACTCGTCCAGCAGGCTGGCGCCGGCGGTCGGCAACCCGGTCAGGTCGCTGATCATGGTTTGGAAGTTGATCAAGGCTTCCAGCCGGCCCTGACTGATCTCCGGCTGGTACGGCGTGTAGGCGGTGTACCAGGCCGGGTCCTCGAGCACGTTGCGGCGGATCACCGGCGGAGTGATGGTGCCGTGGTAACCGAGACC
Organism: Microlunatus elymi; assembly: GCF_007362775.1. NCBI lineage: Bacteria > Bacillati > Actinomycetota > Actinomycetes > Propionibacteriales > Propionibacteriaceae > Microlunatus > Microlunatus elymi. Next base: position 2,862,244 of record NZ_CP041692.1, on the reverse strand, counting down.
GATCATCGCCCGGCGCGGATTGTTCTTGGCAGCAAGCTCACGCAGCCACTGCAGGGTCTCGGTCTCGGTGCGGGCGGCCGGCAGATCGAGCTCCCCCGCCATCCGGATGGTCGACGGGACGGCCCGCCCGGCCAACTCGTCCAGACTGGCCAGGCCGAGCGCCGTCAGCATGGTTTCGGTCTCGTCGACCTGGGGTCCGATGTGGCGGCTGGCGAATGTCGACATGTCGAGCGGTCCTTCGCTGGCGATGCGGGAGGTCGGAGGGTACGCGTCGTACCCCGACTCCCCTCTGTCGCCGGACGGCTTCAGATCGCCAGTCGGTACGCGGTCCGGGTGCCTGAGAGGTTCCGGGGAGGTTGCCCCTTCGGCGCCATCCTCGGGTTGGGATGGTCTCTCTCGCGTCGACTGATTGCGGCTGCGGCAACTCTAGCCCACCGGCTCCGCCAGCCGGCATTCCGCGGCTTCAGCGCCGGGTCAATTGCAACACCGGAATGGTACGGATGCCGGCGGTCTTCTTCTCGTACTCGGCGAAGCCGGGATAGCGCTCGGCCTGCTCGGCGTAGATGGCGTCCCGCTGCTCGCCGGTGATCTCCTGCACGGCGACCGGATAGGTCTCGGTGCCCCGTTCGACGATCGTGGCACCGGCGGCGACCAGGTTGTCGTACCAATCCGGGTTGGTCGGTGCGCCGCCCTTGGACGCGAACACGTAGATGACGTTGTCGGGATCGGTGTCGGCGGCGAGATACATCACCGGGGCCACGAACTCCCGGTTGCTCCTGCGTCCGCGGTGGTGCAGCAAGATCAGCGGCGCACCTTCAAACGGTCCACCGACGTGGCCGCCGCGGCGGCGAAATTCCTCGATGTTGCGCGTGTTGAAGTCCTGCGGTCCTGGCATCCGTGCCTCCTGGTCTGATGTCGCTCCATGACGTCAGCACCGGCAGCCGGTCGATTTGTTCCGGACCTCGACCTATCCAGCGGCGCGTGCGCGCCGGGCCCTATCCAGCGGCGCGTGCGCGCCGGGCCCTATCCAGCCGCGCGTGCGCGCCGGGCCCTATCCAGCGGCGCGTGCGCGCCGACGGCGAGAGAGTTCGTCGTCGGCGCGGTCCAGGATCGCCTCGGTCTCGGCGTCGGCCCGATGTTCCTCCAGACGCTCGACCGGAAGCTCGGCGAGGCTGCCCTCGATGTCCTTCCAGACGCCGCCGAGTGCGATGCCGAAGACGCCCTGGCCGCCCTTCAGCAGGTCGATCACCTCGTCGTCGGAGGTGCATTCGAAGACGCTGACCCCGTCGCTCATCAGGGTGACCTCGGACAGGTCGTTGACACCGCGGGCGCGCAGGTGCTCGATCGCGGTACGGATCTGCTGCAGCGAGATGCCGGCGTCGATCAGCCGCTTGATCACCTTCAGGATCAGGATGTCGCGGAAGCTGTAGAGCCGCTGGCTCCCGGAACCCTTGGCGCCGCGAAGCTCCGGGGTGACCAAGCCGGTGCGGGCCCAGTAGTCGAGCTGGCGGTAGGTGATGCCGACCACGCTGCAGGCCACCGGCCCGCGGAAGCCGTAGTCCTGCGGCAGCGGCGAGAAGTCACCCTCGAACAGCAGCCCCTGGGTCTCCGCCGTCGGATCGCCCATCGGCAGGGTCGGCTGGTTGTCGTGGCCCGTCGGACGGACGGGTTGTCCCTTGCTGCTCACCGGATGCCTCCACTACGCCGTACGCTGCCGGCAAAGAACCGTCGGACCGCAGTGCCGATACCAACGGGGTAATTCCATCGCCGGGATTACAGACCCGAACCTACGGCGCGTGCTTGACGAGGGTCAACGACACGCCGGACCGCGTGATCACAAACGCGCGTCCCTCAACCGCAACTTGAGGGACGCGAGAAGACCATCCCGATCCAAGCGCGCAGGGCCATCAGCCCGTCGCTCGCAGAGCCTGAACCTGTCGCTGGAAGAGCCTTGAGCCCGTCGAATGGCAGGCAACCAACGTCGTACCGATCAGTGATCGGGCCGCGGTTCGTCACCGGTGACGAAGTCGTCCGGATTGACCTGATCCAGGAATTCCCGGAACTTCGCCACTTCGGTGTCGGAGTCCAGCGGCTCGTCCGCTTCGCCGTCGACATCGTCCGGCATCGGGATGCCCGCCTCGTCCAGTACGTCGTCGGCGCAGTAGATGTCGCAGCCGACCCGGAGTGCGAGGGCTATCGCGTCCGACGGCCGGGAGCTGATCTCGATACCGTCGATCACCAGCACCGCGTAGAAGGTGCCGCCGTCCAATTCGGTGATGTGCACCTCGGACAATGTGTGGTTCAGGCCCGACAGTACGTCGACCATCAGGTCATGGGTGAGGGGCCGCGGGGGCACGATCCCCTCCTGAGCATTGGCGATCGCCGAGGCCTCGCCGGCACCGATCCAGATCGGCAGGTACCGAGCCCCGTCGACCTCGCGCAGCAGCACCATCGGCGAGTTCGATGGCATCTCCACCCGCACACCGACCACATCGAGTTCGCGCATGCGACCACCCTACGCGCGGTCGAGTTAGCGCCGCTGCCGCGATCTTTGTTGGCGGCTTACGTTGCGAGGGCCGACCCTCGCGCTCCCGCCGTGGTTACCCACGCGATCACTCACGTCGACTCCTCCGCTTCGCTCCGGAGCCGGTCTCGCGCTGGCGCGCTCGACAGGAGTTCAATGTGACCTTCAAGACTTGGCGCGGCGGTTTGTCCTGCGGCTCCTTGGTAGGGCGCACTCCAAACCGGTCCCGGGTCCTGCTGACATCGACAATCTGCGGCCGGCCCTGCAACAGCCTGGCGACACCGTCATCGATTAGCGGGATGCGGGGCGCGCAAACGTAGGACGCCAGACCAGATCGCGGCAGCGGGACTGACACGACCGCGTGGAGCAGGCGTTACCGCTCCATACCCGTACGGATCAGCGCCGCATGGACACCGATGACCAACTGGGTGACTTCGGCGGCGACGTCGCCGCGGCCGTCGCGCTGGCTCCGCCGCACGTGCGGGGCGATCGCCTGTTCGACCAGGCCGATCTCACGATCCGCGGCGAGTTTGAAGGCGCGCAGGTGCCGGCTGTCGATGCCGTAGACGGCGAGCCGGCGGGCGGCGACGGCGATGGCGAGGGCTTCGCGTCCGTAGTAGTGGGTGCCGCGCCTGGGCACGATCACCTGAATCGACTCCAGCTCCGACAGCGCCGACTCGGTCAGCCCGCTCGCCTCCAGCAGATCGTCGCGGGAGAGCCGGATCGGCTTGTTCTGTTGCCGCGCGCTGCCGTTGGTCGCGGCAGCGGGTCCGGCCGGCGGCGGCGTCGCGGTGGCCGAGGTGCCAGACCCTGAAGCTGACGGTTTGCCACCAGCAACGTCACCGTTGACTACAGGTCCAGAGTTGTTCGGCTCCTCGACCGGAGGTTGTGGTCGCAGCGATTCCAGTCGAGGCGGCTGCAGGCCGCGATCCATCAGTTCGAGGTGCTCGCGGATCACCTTCAGCGGCAGGTAGTGCGACTTCTGCACCCGCAGGATGTAGCGCAGCCGGTCGACGTCACGCTCGGCGTAGCGACGGTACCCCGACGACGGCGAGCGCTCCGGCGACACCAGCCCGACGCTCTCCAGGAACCGGATTTTGGAGATCGATATGTCGGGAAACTCGCCCTTCAGCGAGGCGAGCACCTGTCCGATGCTTCGCTGGGTCGATGCTGCGGCCATACGGGTCTCGGCGCCCCCTCCCGGTCGTTCACTCCCGGCACGAGGTCACCGGGGATCTGGGTCAGCCTAATCGCCGGAACACCTGGCGACGTACAGCGACCCAGGCCGAGCCGACACCGGGCAGGCCGACGTCAGCGAGGTCAGGACCGAGCGGCGTAGAACACCAGCCGGAATTTGCCGATCTGCACCTCGTCGCCGGCTTGCAGCAACTGCTCGTCGACCATCTGCCGATTGACGTAGGTGCCGTTCAAACTGCCCACGTCGCGGACCACGACACCCTGATCGGTACGGGTGAAGGTCGCGTGCCGGCGCGACACCGAGATGTCGTCCAGCAGGATGTCGGCGTCCTGACTGCGGCCGACCGTGCTGACCTCGGTGTCCAGCAGGAATCGGCTGCCTGCATCGGCGCCGCGACGGACGATGAGCAGTGCCGAACCGTGCGGGAGCGCGTTGACGGCCTCCTCGTCGTCGTCGCTGAGCCGCGAACCCTCGCGTTCCTCCGGCATGGCCGGCATCGTCCGGGTGGTGTCCCCGACCCGAGCGTCACTGCCCCGCGCGTCACCGCTCTGCGGATCGGCTTCGCGGGTGTCCTCAGCCTGCCGCTGGGGGCGTTCCAGCGCCGTGCCGCACTGGCTGCAGAAGTTCGCGCGGTCGGAGTTCTGGTGGCCGCAGTTGGTGCAGTAGATCATCAGGTCGGGCTCTCCACATGGTCAGCGTAGGCGTCCGCATCGAGCAGGCTGTCCAGATCGGTGCCGTCGGCGGTGTCGACCTCGAAAAGCCAGCCGTCTCCGTACGGATCGGCGTTCACCGACTCCGGGCTGTCGTCGAGCTGATCGTTGATCGCGCTGATCACACCCGAGACCGGGCTGAAGATGTCCGACACCGATTTGGTCGACTCCAACTCGCCGCAGGCATCGCCGGCGGTGACCTCGTCGCCGACCGCCGGCAATGAGACGAAGACGATGTCGCCGAGCTGTTCGGCCGCGTAGTCGGTCACGCCGATCCGTACGGTCGACTCGTTGCCCTCGCGCACCCACTCGTGTTCGGTGGTGTATTTGAGGTCCTCCGGGAAGTCGGGCACGACTGTTTCTCCTCGATGGTCTTGAGTACGCGGTGGCGCTGCCAGCCTGCATTGTGTCAGGCCCGCATGGTCAGGGCCCTGCATTGTGTCAGGGCCGCATTGTGTCAACGCCGGCCGGTGGGCGAGGACGCGGGGTGAGCGTACTGATTGTCGCGGGCGCGGTGCAAGGAGTTGATCAACACCTTGTCCTGTTTGCTGATCCGTACCTCGCCGTGGGCGTTGCCGCTGACCTGATCGGCGAATCCGCCGCGGAAACTGGCCCCGGTCGCCAGGCTGTCCGAGTCGCCGATGACGTCGAGCACGACCGGCGTCTTGATCTTGACTCCGTCCACCCGCAACGCTCCGGGCCCGCCGCCGAACGAGGTCGAGGCCACCACCCGGACCCGATCGTTGATCTCGATCGCCTCGGCACCGGCGTCGCGCAACTCCTCGATCCCCTCCAACATCAGCTCCGGGCTGAGTTTGTGATCGGGATCGGTGACGGTGATCCGTACGCCCTGACCGACGGCGGGCACCGTACCGGCCAGGATGCCGAGTTCGCCAACTCGGCGCTCGGTCTCGCTGCGGGCAACCCGCTCCCGGTCGGCCCCCGAACGCAGACTCTGCCGGGTCTGCTCCAGGTCCTCGATCTCGCCCTGCAGCCGGCGGGACTCGCTGTTCAGACCGTCCAGGATCTGCACCAGATCGTCCTGCCGGGCATTGCTGTACGCCTTGTCGGTGGCGTGCGTGCGGACCTGGGTGACCGCGCCGACGGCGACCAGGAACACCAGCACTCCGGCGATCAACTGGCCGCGTCCGGGTTTGGTGAGCAGCCGCCGCAGTCGCTGCCGGGCCGCCGCAGCGGGGCTCGGCCTCGCGCCAGCAGCTGCCGAGGCTGTGGCTGATTCGCCCGCTCCGGGCACCTCGGACGTGGTCGTCTCCGCCTCGGGCTCTCGCTGCGGATCAGGCATGGAACAAGGCCCGGCGGATGGCTGCGGCGTTGGTGAAGATGCGGATGCCGAGGACGACCACCACGCCGGTGGACAGTTGGGCGCCGACGCCGATCTGGTCGCCGATGAAGACGATCGCGGCGGCGATCAACACGTTGGAGATGAAGGAGACCACGAACACCTTGTCGGTGAACGTCCCTTCCAGGTAGGCACGGAAGGCGCCGAACAGCGCATCCATCGCCGCCACGATGGCGATCGGCAGATAGGGCTGCAGAAAGGTCGGCACGTTGGGTTCCAGCACCAGACCGACGATGATGCCGGCGATGAGGCCAAGAAGCGGGATCATCGCGTCCTTCCGATGCGTACGCTCAGTCCGGGTACGCCGTCGAGTTTGAGCTCGGCGGCCGCGCTGATGTCGTAGCGCATGCCTTGATTTTGCTTCAGGGCATTCCACCACGCACCGGCCGAGCTATCCAACAGCCGGGTCTGCAGTGTCCCGGAATTCCCGATCGCCTGCACCTGGTACGGCGCGGTCAACGAGCGGTAGTTCACGGTGATCGCCTGGCCGGCCTCTCGGATCGCGGTCAGGTTGGTGACCCGCAGTCCGTTGACGGCGATGGCCTCCGCACCGGCCTGCCAGAGTCCGTTGACCAGCACCTGAAGATCGACGTCGAGCACCCGGCCCTGTCCGGTTCCGCCGGCCGCGTCGTCGACGGTGATCTTGACTCCCGGTCCGGACACCGGGGCGGCTCCGGTTGCTGCTTCGAGATCGTTGAGTCGGCTCTTCAGGGCGCGGTCCTGGCTGTCGTCGCCGAGGCCGGCGGTCCGCAACCGCGCGTTGTCCGCCGCGAGATCATCAGCACGTTCCTTCAACCGGTCCCGGTTGGCCTGGGCGTTCTTGATCTGGCCGACCAACTGGTTGCGTTCGTGCTGGATGGCCGGTTGGCTGCGGGTGGTCTGCAACGCCGCCACCGCGAACATCGCGCCGATCAGCAACGCGGCCAACCCGAACGCCACCCGGCGGCCGGTGCTCGGGCGGTCGCCGTGATCCGATTCCCGAGCTGCGACCACCGCGTAGTCGGGGTCGATCGGGTGCTCGATGATCTGTTTGAGCAGATCCATGCTGGCGTCCGGCGTCCGGCGCACCGAGCCGGTGTCACCAGCAGACAAGGTGGCCTCCCTCCGACCGCGTCAGGTTCGCCATGGCGCCGATCGCCCGGGCTCGCCGGTGAATCTACCGGCGCCACCCCGCCCGTGCCCAAACCTTCCGGCCCCGGTCTCCGCCTGCCCCAGTCGATGCCGGGCAGCTTCGGACTCCCTCGTACTGCTCAGGAGCGCCGTGGGTGCGCAGGAGCAGTCGGCCGGCCCGGGATCGTCCGGCCGCGCCGCTTCAAACCCCTTCCCGCGCATCGTCGGCGCTGCCGCGCAAGTTCGTACTTCCGCGGCAGCGCCGTGGATGCGCGGGAACGCAGGAGAAGCGCTGGGTTCGGGCGCGCGGCCTGGTCGGGACTAGGGCGCGCGACATGCCGGCGATCATGGCCCCCCGATCACGAACCTGACATTGCGGACGCAGACGCCCGGATCCGACCTCGACGAGCCCGATTCCGCCGACTCCGTCCGCATTTCCAGGATTCCGACCGGCGCGCCCAACTCCCCGAACTCGCCGGCGGGGGTGGACAGCGCCGCTGAGCCATTCATTCCCAGGTCGATCGGGTCGTACGTTTCCCCACCACGATCGACTTCGCGCGAGCCCAAGGTCGATCGGGTCGTACGTTTCCCCACCACAGTCGACTTCGCGCGAGCCCCAGGTCGATCGGGTCGTACGTTTCCCCACCACAGTCGACTTCGTGCGAGCCCCAGGTCGATCGGGTCGTACGTTTCCCCACCACAGTCGACTTCGCGCGAGCCCCAGGTCGATCGGGTCGTACGTTTCCCCACCACAGTCGACTTCGCGCGAGCCCCAGGTCGATCGGGTCGTACGTTTCCCCACCACAGTCGACTTCGTGCGAGCCCCAGGTCGATCGGGTCGTACGTTTCCCCACCACAGTCGACTTCGCGCGAGCCCAAGGTCGATCGGGTCGTACGTTTCCCCACCACAGTCGACTTCGTGCGAGCCCAAGGTCGATCGGGTCGTACGTTTCCCCACCACGGTCGAGTTCGGGTCGGCCGGGCCCGATGGCCGATATCCGACGGCGTCAGTGTCGGCGGTTGTGGGGCGGATGACTGGCTGCGTTCACCGGGGATCGCGGTCGGATCAGAATTCCCGCGCACCTACGGCGCTGCCGCGGAAGTACGAACTTGCGCGGGAGCGCCGTCGGTGCGCGGGTACGCGGGTGAAGCGTGGTCCGGGGATCGGAACGCGGACGACCAGGGTGCGAGGCGACCAGGGTGCGAGGCGACCAGTCGCGTGCGTACCGGGTCAGCTGGGCAGCAACTGGGCGTAGACCTGGCGGATGGCCGGTCCGACCCGGGACCAGTCGTAGCGGTCGACGAAGGATTGGGCTCGACGATTCATCCGGCGCCGATCGGCGGCCAGGGCGCGATCGACGGTGGCAGCAAGGGCCGCCGCATCTCCGGCGGGGAACATGAAGCCGAGTTCATCGTGACCGTCGGTGAGCAGGTCGGTGAACGCCGGCAGGTCGGAGGCGATCACGCTGGCCCCGGCGCTGATCGCCTCGATCAGTACGATGCCGAAGCTCTCCCGGTTCAGGTGCGGTGCGATGAAGAGGTCGGCGCTGCGGAGCAGGGCCGACCGGGCAGCGTCGTCCACCTCGCCGAGGGCCACGCAACCGGGCGGCAACCGGCGTACGATCCGTGACAGCCGACCCTGGCCCGCGATCACCACCTCGAGTTCGGGATGCCGTTGCTTGATCATCGGCAGCGCCTGGAGCAGGACCTCGAGCCCTTTGCGCGGCTCGTCCAACCGACCGAGGAAGACCAGCCGTGGCTGGTCGCCGCTCCGACGCAGCGCCGCCACCCCACCATGATCGATACCGTCATGATCAACGCCGCCATGATCAACATCGCTGAGATCAACAGCGTCATGATGATCAACGTTCGGTCCCTGTTGATCATGGTCGGGGCGCCGGAAATCAGCCGACCGGATGCCGTTCGGGATCACCTGCGGGTGACGCCCGAGATGATCGACGACCACCCGGCGGGCCGAATCCGACACCGCGATGCCGGCCTCGATCTTGTCCACCGCCGAACGCAGGCAGCTGCCGGCCAGCCGCATCAGCAGCGACCGCGGGGTGGCCGTGTGAAAGGTCGCGACCACCGGAACAGCGGCCGACATCAAGCTGATCATGGAAACGCTCGGCGCCAGCGGTTCGTGGATGTGCAGCAGATCCAGCCGATGCGTGTCCAGCCAGCGCCGGACCCTGGCGGCTGTGATCGGGCCGAAGGTGATCCGGGCCACCGATCCGTTGTACGGGACCGGCAGCGCCGGGCCGACCGAGGTGAACTGGTCGCGTTCCAGACCGTACTGCCGTGCGCGGAGCGGATCGAGTTCTCCGGGGGCGAGGATCTGCACTCGGTCGCCGATCGACGTCAGGTAGCCGGCCAGCCCGAGCACGTGACTCTGCACACCGCCTGGCGTGCTCAGCGAATACGGGCAGACCAGCCCGACGCCCAGCGCCCCGTCCCGGGTCGGATCTGCGCGTTGGTCCGGCCGCAACAGCTCGGTCATGGTCTCCCCTCGACACCATGATCATCTTCTCCCGGAACCCCACGATCTTTACCCGACGCCCCGGTCCCGGCGGTGAAGAACGGCTGCATCAGATGCCAGTCCTGCGGCGTACGGGCGATCCGTTCGGCGAAGTAGTCGGCCTCGTCCTGGATCATCGCGATCAGTCCGTCGCGGCCGGGTCGGTGCTCGATCGGCCGGCCGATGTCCAGCCGCAGCCCGTCAGGAGTGAATCGACACACCATCGGAAACAGCGAGGCGCCGGTGCGGCGCGCCACCACTGCCGGACCCGCGGGCATGGTCACCCGATGGCCTGCCCAGTCGACCGGTAGGCCGCTGCCGAGCAGATCACGATCGGCCACCAGGCAGGCGACCCGGTGCTGCCGGACGGCGGTCATCAGCCGCGGCAACGCGGCCGGATCATGGTTGGAGATGATCTCCATCCCGAGCTGCTCGCGGAATCGCTTGAAGGCGGCGTACTCGGGAGCCTCGAGCTGTTCCACCACGGTGGTCACCGGCATGCCGGTGACGCACGCCCAGGCACCGGCCAGGTCCCAGTTGCCGCTGTGCGGCAACGCGACCACCGCGCCCTCCTCCCGCAACGCCCGGCGCAACTCGGCCTCGCCGGTGGTGGACACGGTGCCGACGATCCTGGCCGTCGACCAGCCCGGCAGCGAGAACACCTCGATCCAGTTGCGCAGGTACGAGGCGACGCCGGCCCGGAGAAGTTGATCATCGGGTTCCCGGCCGAGTACGGCGCGCAGGTTGTCCCGATAATGATCAAGGTTCTCACCGCCGCGACGAACCGCGACCCGGGCGCCCTGTTCCATGATCAACTGCCGCACCGGCTTCGGCAGTTGCGGTCCGATCCGCCAGCCCAACCCGTACAGCAGTCTCAGGCCGACGGCAGCCGGCGTCAGTGCGGTCGTCCGGTCATGCTCCGGCGCCATGCGGGTCCTGCTCCCGGGCCTGATTGCGGACCTGGAAGATCCGCTGGAACACCGTCACGGTGCTCATCACGGCCAACGCGGTGACCGCGAACTCCAACACGTACGGCACACCGAGACCGGCCAGCCAGGCGCCCATCAGGATGATCAACAACCGGTCGGCGCGGGCGGCCAACCCACCGCCGCAGCGGAAGCCGAGGCTCTCCGCCCGAGCCTTGACGTACGAGGTGAGCTGGCCCATCACCAACGCACACAGGGTGATCGAGGCCCAGATGGTGGGCAGGTCGAAGGCGACGTCGCGGCCGTGCACCGCGGCACCGTGCACGAAGTAGAGCGTGATCCCGCCGAAGACCGCGCCGTCGCCGAGCCGGTCCAGGCTGGAGTCCAGGAACGCTCCCCACTTGCTCGACCGGCCGGTGCTGCGGGCCATCTGGCCGTCCACCATGTCGGCGAAGACGAACAGGAAGATGATCACCGTGCCCTGCCACAGCCAGCCCTGCGGGTAGCAGATCACCGCACCGGCGACCACGCCGAGCGTGCCGACGATGGTGATCACGTCCGGCGAGATGTTGTGCCGGACGAAGAACGCTGCGATCGGTGCGATCACCTTGGTCCAGGCGTTGCGGAACCGTTCCAGCATCAGCCGTTCCCCTCCGTACCGTGCGGCTGCTGATCATGTTTCTGCCAGACCTCGTACAGCAGCTTCCAACTGTCGCCGAGGAGTTGCGGGATCGCCTTGGTGTGGCCGATCACCGGCAGGAAGTTCGCGTCTCCCGCCCACCGCGGCACCACGTGCTGATGCAGGTGGGCGGCGATCCCGGCACCGGCGACAGCGCCCTGGTTGAGGCCGAGGTTGAAGCCGTGCGGGGCGCTGGTGGCGCGGATCACGGTCATCGCGTCGGCGGTCAACCGGCCGATCGCGTCCCGTTCGGCGTCAGTGAGATCGGTGTAGTCGGCAACGTGCCGATAGGGGCAGATCAGCAGATGACCTGGCGAGTACGGGTAGAGGTTGAGCACGACGTAGGCCAGTTCGTCGCGGTGGACGATCAGTCCGGTCTCGTCCTCACCGGCCGGCGTACGACAGAACGGGCAGGTGTCGGCGGTGCCGTCCGGCGGCTTGTTCTCGCCCTCGATGTAGACCATCCGGTGCGGCGTCCACAACCGTTCGAACGGGTCGGGCACACCGGCGAACTCGTCCGGCCGATCGGTGATCTCGTCATTCATGTCGGGACCAAGCATGCCGGATGAGGTCGGCGAAGGTTGACTCCGGGCCCGGTCATCGGGCCGCGCATCCACCAACGACACTTGTCCGCAATCGCCGCTGCCTGTGGACGACCATCGGTGCTTCCGGGCACAGCGACTCCAGAACGTGACGATGACCGAGCCGGAAGAAATGAGGCACGATGGGAGCCGTGACCACCTTCCCGCAGGGACGAGCGTGGACCGTCGCCGACCTGGAACAGTTCCCGGAGAACGACGGGAATCGCTATGAGCTCATCGATGGAGTACTCGTCGTGAGCCCGTCGCCGGCGGTACGCCACCAGATCGTCAGTGCGCAGCTGCACCTGTTGCTGGCGGCCAACTGCCCGGTCGACCTCAGGGTGTTGGCGGCGCCCACCGACGTCGTCCTGGCCGACGACACCGTGGTCGTGCCGGACCTGATTGTCGCCCGCAGGTCGGACTTCACCTCGAAGATTCTGCCGGTCGCACCGCTGCTCGCCGTCGAGATCCTGTCTCCGAGCAACCGGCTCTTCGAGCTGAACATCAAGCATGACCGCTACCGCCGCGCCGGAGTCAGGTCCTACTGGATCGTCGATCCGGACCGGCCGTCGTTGACCGCGTGGGCGCTGAACAAGGATAACTATCGGCAGATCGCCGAGGTCAGCGGCGAGCAATCCTTCACCGCGGCCGATCCGTACGAAGTGACCATCACCCCGAACGCACTCCTGGACTGACAACCGTGAGGAAGGGGCTCGAATCCGGCGCAGTCTCGGCCATTTCCGCGGGATTCGGAGTCCGTCAATGCCGTTGGGGGCCCGGTGGTTGGGCGTTGTTGCGGGGATCGGCGCCCGTGGGCAGCAGTTGTGCGTCACCGTCGCGAACACAATCACCCGCTGTTCGTGCCGAACCGGTCCAAATTGGCTCGAAACACTCAATGCGCGGGTGATTCTGTTCGCGAGCGGCGGCACTCGACGCCATGCCCGGAGCTCGGGGGTCGATTCCGACTGCGGCCGGAAACGTGCCGGGGTTCGCTGCCGGAGAGGTCGACGCCAACCGCGATTCGTCGTGATCGGAGCTGGTGCCTCAGACCTGACGCTTGTCGGCGATGGCGGCGGTGATCTCGGCGATCGCCTCGTCCACCGGGACTCCGTTCTTCTGGCTGCCGTCGCGGTAGCGGAAGGAGACGGCACCGGCCTCGGCGTCCTGACCGCCGGCGATCAGCTGGTAGGGCACCTTCTGCTTGGTCCAGTTACGAATCTTCTTCTGCATCCGGTCGTCGCTGGTGTCGACCTCGACCCGGATGTCGGCCTTGCGCATCCTGGCAGCGACGTCGACCAGATAGCCGTCAAACTCGGCCGCGACCGGGATACCGACCGCCTGCACCGGCGCCAGCCAGACCGGGAACGCGCCGGCGTAGTGCTCGGTGAGCACCCCGATGAAGCGTTCGATCGAGCCGAACTTGGCCGAGTGGATCATCACCGGCTGCTGCCGGGACCCGTCGGCCGCCTGGTATTCCAGACCGAACCGTGCCGGCTGGTTGAAGTCGTACTGAATCGTCGACATCTGCCAGGTCCGGCCGATCGCGTCCCGGGTCTGCACGGAGATCTTCGGCCCGTAGAAGGCGGCCCCGCCCGGATCGGGCACCAGGTCCAGCCCGGAGTCGCGGCCGACCTGCTCCAGGATCTCGGTCGCGGTCGCCCACTGCTCGTCGCTGCCGATGAACTTGTCCGACTGCGGATCCCGGGTGGACAGCTCCAGGTAGTAGTCGTTCAGCCCGAAGTCACGCAGCAGCCCGAGGATGAAGCCGAGCAGATGCTTGATCTCCCCCGGCGCCTGCTCCGGCGTGACGTAGGAGTGCGAGTCGTCCTGCGTCATCCCGCGAACCCGGGTCAGCCCGTGCACCACACCGGACTTCTCGTACCGGTAGACCGAGCCGAACTCGAAGAACCTCAGCGGCAGCTCGCGGTAGGACCGCCCCCGCGACTTGTAGATCAGGTTGTGCATCGGGCAGTTCATCGGCTTGACCAGGTAGTGGCTGCCCTCGAACTCCATCGGCGGGAACATCGTGTCCGCGTAGTACGGATAGTGTCCCGAGGTCTCGAACAGTCCTGACTTGGTCAGATGTGGGGTTCCGACGTAGGAGAACCCCTCCTCCAGGTGCCGACGGCGGACGTAGTCCTCCATCTCCCGCTTCAGCACACCGCCCTTGGGGTGAAACACCGCCAGGCCGGAGCCGAGCTCGTCGGGGAAGCTGAACAGATCGAGCTCGACGCCGAGCTTGCGGTGGTCGCGCTTGGCGGCCTCCTCCATCCGATGCTGGTAGTCCTTCAGCTCCGACTTGCTCGGCCAGGCGGTGCCGTAGACCCGCTGCAACTGCTGGTTGTTCTGATCGCCGAGCCAGTACGCCGCCGAGCTGCGAGTGATCGCGTACGCGGGGATGTAGCCGGTGTGCGGGAGGTGCGGACCGCGGCAAAGATCCTTCCAGGCAACGGATCCGTCCCGGCGTACGTTGTCGTAGATGGTCAGCTGGCCGGCGCCGACCTCGACGCCCATTCCTTGATCATCCGCGCCGTCGGCATCATCGGCGGCGCCCTTCTTGCCGATCAACTCGATCTTGAACGGCTCGGCCGCGAGCTCGTGGCGGCCCTCGTCGTCGCTGATCTCGCGGCGGACGAACCGCTGCCGTTCCTTGATGATCATCGACATCTGCTTGTCGATGGCCTTCAGATCCTCGGGGGTGAACGGCTCGGCCACCTGGAAGTCGTAGTAGAAGCCGTCGGTGATCGGCGGCCCGATGCCGAGTTTCGCCTCTGCGTACAGGGCTTGTACGGCCTGGGCGGCGACGTGCGCAGTCGAGTGCCGCAACACGTTCAACCCGTCGGTGCTCTCGATCGACACCGGCTCGACCGTGATCTCGGCACCGTCGACACCGTCCAGCACCGGCCGATCAAGATCACGGAGCTCGCCGTTGATCTTGATCGCAACGATGCTGCGGTCGGTGCCGAAGAGGTCCAGGCCCGTCGTCGTCTCGTCGATCACCTGCTCGGTTGTCGCATTGTCCGCAACGACGGTGATCTTGGTCGAGGCCACGATCGGTCCTCCCTCTCCGGCCGGCGCAGACCTGGCGCCGGCAGATGTCGATGTTTGCCGGTAAATCCGAGGCGCAAGCCTACGCTGTCCGGCTCAGCGTGACCGCGTCCGCACCCGTACGGCGACGCGCGGACGGGCCGAGCCCGATCGCCAGCCCGGCGATCACCACGGCGATCCCGAGCCAGACACCCAGTGCCGGCATCTCACCCAGTACAACGGCTCCGATCAGGGCCGCGGCGACGGGAGCGACACCGGTCAGCAGTCCGGCGCGGTCGGCGCCGATCGCCTGCACACAGCCGTACCAGAGCAGGAAGGCGATCACCGTGACGAACACCGCCAGGTAGCCGATCGCGATCCACTCGCTGCGCGTCAGCGCGGCGACCGCGGCCGGCCCTTCGGCGCCGACGCCGATCGCGGCGAGCAGCACGGTCGCGATCCAGATGCTGTGCAGGGAGACGCCGGCCGGGCCGAGCCTGGGCAGCACCGGCACGGCCAGCAGCGTGAAGCCCGCCTCGCAGATCAGAGCGACCAGGGCCCAGCCGATGCCGATCAGATCGGTACGCCCGACACCGACCACCAGCACCGCGCCCGCGGTGACCACGGCGGCCGCCAGCAGCAAGCGGGCTCCCGGACGCCGGCGTTCCAGCAGTGGGCCGAGCACGCCGAGCAGGATCGGCACCGCAGCCACCGCAACCGCGATCACGGCCGGCTCGGCATGCCGGGCGCCGCGGACCAGTGCGACGTTGAAGACGACCAGGCCTGACACCGCCAAGCCCAGCAGCCACAGCCATTCCCGGCCCGCCGGCCGGACGATCTGCTGTCCGCGCAAACGCATCACCAACGCCAGCAGAGCCGCAGCGATGCCGTACCGGACGGCCTGCGCCGTGAACAGCGGCGCGTCCACCAGCAACTGGGACACGGCCGTGCTGCTGCCGACGAAACACATCGCGAGCGCGCCCGACGCCGTCCGCCACCAGGGCGGACTGATCGCCGTCCTCGCCCCTGGTCGCTCCTGCTCGGCGTCTTCCTGGGCGGGTTGTTCCTGCACGGGTCAAATCTGGCGGAAAGAAGGCCCGGGACCAACTTCATGATCACTTGATGATCACTGCGCCGCGGCTCGCTCGAGCTCCGCGACGTCGATCTTGGCCATTTGAAACATCGCCTGGGTGACCCGGCCGACCAACGCCTGATCCGGATTCGACAGCAGTTCGGGCAGTTGCCGCGGAACGACCTGCCAAGAGACGCCGAAACGATCTTTCAGCCAGCCGCACTGACTTTCCTCGCCGCCGTCGGCGGTCAGCGCATCCCAGTAGTGATCGACCTCGGCCTGGTCCTGGCAGTCGATCAGGAACGAGACAGCCTCGGTGAAGCGGAACTCCGGTCCGCCGTTCAGCGCGGTGAAGCGGGTGCCGTCCAGCTCGAAGTCGACGGTCAGGACGCTGCCGGCCCGCGGTGTCCCGTCGGGATAGTGACTGATGTTGTTGATCTTGGAATTCGGGAAGATCCGACAGTAGTACTGCGCGGCTTCCTCTGCCTGGGTGTCGAACCACAGGTTGGTGGTGATGTTCGGCATGGCTACCCCCTTGACCGGCCCCGTCCGTCGGGGCGCTCACCCAAGCGTCGAACGATCCCGACCCGGATCGACACCCCAGCCGAGATTGCCGAAGAACCGCGTCGGCAAGCAAGCCCCGGTCCGGACGCGCTGTCGCTACATCGAGGCGCCGAGCAGCCCGCGGGTGAGCTGGAAGCCGACGTTGCCTTCCAGGTCGGCGCGGGCCCGCAGCCGTCCGGAAGCCGCGTCGGTGAGCACTCGCAGACCGTCCTCGGCCGCCTGATCCGGGCCGGCTGCCAGGGTGCCGTCGAGGTCCGCGCCGTAGTCGGCGACGGTGTCGGAATCGGCACTGACCTGCAGCACCGGCAGGAACCGGTGCCCCGGCAGCGTGCCGCCGGCAACGTGCACCAGAGCGAGTTCGGCACCGGTCGCACCGAGCCCGGTGGCCGTCTCCAGCCAGTCGGTGCCGGGCATCCGCATGATGTGCCAGCCCGGCTCGGTCGGCCGCTGGCCGTGGGCGAGCGTCGGCTCGACCCGAGCATGTCCGAACGCGGCGGAGGTGAACGCCGCACTCTGCAGCAGTTTGCTGGTCGACGGCAGCACCACGGTGCCGCCGGCGGAGGTGATCCAGCCGCCGATCCGGGCCAGCGCCGTCGCGGTCAGATCGGTCAGCGGGCCGCGAGCGTCGAGCGCGATCGACAGGTCGCCCAGCGGACGGCTCGCCCGGACCGGCAGTTCGAGCCCGGCAGCGGTGGAGGTGAACCAGTCCCGGACCCGTACCGTGCTGGCCTCGATCCCGCCGTCCAGTTGGATGCTGGCCCAGCCGAACCGCTCCAGACTCAGCCCGGCCGCTGCCAACTCGTGCTTGAAGAAGTCGTTGTGGGTCTTCTCGCAGCCGTGCTCCAGCAGCAGCGCCAGTCGTACGTTCGGGTGGGCGAGATAGCCGACCATGGTCCGGGCGAAGGTGGCGATGTTGGCGCCGCCGGAAACCCCGCAGCCCTCGGTGTGCGGGAGGGCGACCGACCGGGTGGTACGACCGGCGGTCCAGTCCTCGGCCGCCAACCGGTCGGCCATCCGGGCGGCGATCTGGCCCGAGCACAGCGACGTCGGCAACACCAACGCGACCTGCTCCGTTGCGTACCGACTCGCCTCGGCCGAATACAGATCGACGCCGCTGATCGGTGCCGCCGGCAGCGCCGCGGCATCGGTGATCTTGACCGGCCGGCCGTCCAACTCGGCGTCCCGTTCGTCGGCGGGCAGCTCGTCCAGCCGGCGGCCGATCCGACCGTCGATGGAGATGGCGATGCCCTTGCGCGGGCCGGTCTGCTTCCAGTTCCGCCAGATCGACACCTGGCTGTGGCCGGCCTTCTCCCCCGCGGTCCGCTCGCCGGAGGCAACTCGTACGGTCTGGCGATAGGTCTCGGCGGTCAGCGCGTCGAAATCCTCGCCGTCCAGGTAGCGGCCGGCGTTGACGTCCATCTCGTGACTGAGCAGCTTGTAGCGCTCGGTGGTTGTGACGAACTTCATCGTCGGCACGAACGGGAAGTTGGTGATCGACCCGTTGCCGGTGGTGAAGAAGATGATGTTGGAACCGCTCGCCACCTGACCGGCCACCGATTCAAGATCATTTCCGGGGCTGTCCATGAAGATGTAACCCGGCCGCGGATACAGATCGCCGTAGTTGATCACCTCGTCCAGCCGGACGGCCCGATCGAGCTTGCGGGCGGCACCCAACGACTTCAGCGAGATGTTGTAGAGACCCCGGTAGACGTTGCCGCCGGACGGGTTGCCCTCGGCGGTGTGGCCGTGCCAGCTGACCCGTTCCTTGAAGCTCTGCACGGTTTCCAGGAAGCGGCGGGCCACGTCGACGGTGCGGACGTTCTTCAGCACGTAGCCCTCGGCGGCGATCAACTCGTCGGTCTCGGCCAGGCAGGCGATGCCGCCGTGCTTAATCACTTCGCGGCCGACCGCGCCGGCCAGCGGGTTCGCGCTGACGCCGGAGAACGCGTCGGAACCGCCGCACTGCAAGCCGATCTTGAGCGCGCTCAGCGGTTGCGGGGTACGCCGTGCCTGCAGCACCTGCGGCAGCCACGGGTCGACGATCTCGGCGGCCCGAGCAAGATCATCTTCGAATCCGCCGCGGCGGGTGAAGGCGGCGCACGGGATCGTGACAGCCGGGTAGTTGCGGGCAGCCATGAACTGGTTGACGTCCTTGCTGGTGATCACCGCGCCCGGATCGTCGACCAGCAGCACCGCGCCGACGTTGGGGTGCACCAGGGTGCCGGCCAACACCGCCAGTACGAAGTCGGCGTTGTTGGGCCGGGTGTCCTCGCCGGCCTCGGTGTGGGCGACCGCGACCATGCCGTCGAAGTTGTCGCCGGCCGGATGGCGCTCGGCCAACCGGCGGGCCAGCTCGGTGGCGAAGGCGCCGCTGCGCGAGGTGACGCCGACGATCACCAGGTGGTTGCGGGTGCCGACGGTGCCGTTGTCACGGGCGAACCCGTCGAAGGTGTCCGGATCGTCGTACAACGGCACCTGCTCGCCGAGCACCAACGCGGATTCGTCCAGCTGATAGGGATCCAGCGGCACGTTCACCGCCGACGGCTCGGCCGGCAGCCCCTCGATGTCTCGACCGGCCAGTGCCTCCAACACCGGCTCGGTGCAGACGTAGGTCCCCGGATCAAGATCACGCAGAGCGGTCGCGAACGGGGTGTTCCAGCTGAGCAACGGATCCCCGGCGGCGATCGGCGTGATCACGAACCGGTGGCCCTCCATCACCCGATGCGACAGGACAATCGATTGCTCGTTGTTGTCCACACCCGGGCCGTCCAGCACCGTGCCGGCGGCCAGCGTGCGGGACGCCATCGCGCAGTTGTCGCCTGGCTCGGGCACGACCGCGACCTCGGCGAAGGACAGCCGTTCCGCCTGGTTGCCGGGCTGCTGCTCAGTCCCCGCACCACCTGTTGCGACGGGTTGATGGCCCAACACCTGATCCTGATGCGACATTGCTGCGTACGTCTCCCTGTCGTTCCAAGCTGTCAATCCCAGCTTGCTGATCCGAGCGGCGGGCAATCCAACCTCGGACCGGACCCGCCGGCCGGCGAGCAGAGCCTACTGCCCGGGACCGACGGCGTGTTACCCGAGCAGACGGCTGAGACTGCCCCGGCCGGAACCGGTTGCTTCGTCAGCCGGAGCGGTTGATCAGGAGGTTGATCGGTGGAGCTCGTCCCCCTCGGGAGCGATCAGGTGGTTGCGAGGACACCGCGCGCATTCGACGATGGGGCCATGGACGAGCATGCAGCAGGACCCGCGGGCGATCGAGCCGAGACCGGGGATAATCGTGCCGAGACCGGGGAGATCAGCGTCCTCACACCCGACGAGTGCTGGCAGTTCGTCGATGCGGCCACGATCGGCCGGGTCGGGTTCGTCGCCGACGACGCGGTCCAGATCATCCCGGTCAACTATCTCGTCGCCGACGGGATCCTGATCCGTACGCTGCCCGACGGGGTGATCGCCGCTCAGGCCGGGCAGCCGGTCGCCTTCCACGTCGACTACCACGACGCCAGCGGCATCGGCTGGAGCGTGCTCATGCACGGTCCGCTGCTCGAGGTCGACGCGATTGAGCTGGATCGGATCGACAATCCTGGCCGAGTGCTGCCCTGGGCCGGCGGCCGACGAGACCGCTTCCTGAGGCTCCAGCCCACCGACATCACGGGCCGGCGCGTCCACCGCATCCGCAACACCTGAGCGAAGCGCTGTGAGGAAGTTGCGTGACGAAAGCGCAGGAAATCGACGCCGAACCTCACCCCCTCGTCACGCAAGTTCCCGAGTCCGCTGTCCGCAGCACGCGGCCCGGGGCGTTCGTTTTCCCGGCCCCGGTGGTTGCGATGTGTCGGCGGTCAGCGACCGCGGGTGATCACCAGGTGCAGCACGATCAGCAGGGCGACGCCGCCGCCGGCGAGGGTGATCACGGCGGTGAGCAGCGGCAGGGTGCCGCTGGGCAGCGGCGAGCGCTCCTGTTCACCGATCAGGGCCCGGTGGACGGCGTGGTGGCGACGATGGGCCAGCACGATGATCAAGATCGAAGCGAGGACACCCAAGCCGGCCGGGATCACGGACCAGGTGCCGAGCAGCTCGGGCAGGATCCGGACCGCCACCAGCGACGCGGCCGCGAAGGACAGACCGGTACGTCGCCAGGCCAGCGCCGTACGTTCCGGCCCGAGACCGTCGTCCAGCACCGGCCCGCCGCTCACGCGAAGATCACTCCGAGCAGCACCAGTACGCCGACCACGGCAACCGCGACACCGACCGGAAACGCCAGCGCCGGTGAGGGCAACGGCCGGCCGAGCCGCATGGCCCGCTCCACCCGCTGCCAGCCGAACCAGGCCTGCAGCGGCGTCAGCAGCCCGCTGACCACCAGCACCAGCGAGGCCGCGAGCCGGAAGCCGGGATTGATGCCCAGACCGAGCGACTCCAGCGCCACGCCGCCGGCCAGCAGAGCCAACGCGGTACGGATCCAGGCCAGGAAGGTGCGTTCGTTGGCCAGCGTGAATCGCGGATCGGGTTCACGTCCTTGGCGATAGAGCCGGGCCGGGAATCGGCGGCCGGAGTCATCGCTGTCGGACAACCGTCGCCCTCTCCGTGCCAGGCCTGGCGAGCCGCGGGATGGTCCCCTGCGCCCCGTCGATGATCATGAGGGTGGGCGATACTGGAATCGAACCAGTGACCCCTTCGGTGTGAACGAAGTGCGCTAACCGCTGCGCCAATCGCCCTCGTACGCCGTTCAAACCCGGCGCGGTAGGCAACTGTAGCGCACCGCCGCAGGCGTCGTGAAACCGGCGTTCCGGCTCGTGGAATCGACCGGCCTCGGCAGCCGAATCGGGTCCGCCGGGAGCCGATGTTGATCATGGTCGACAGGTCGAAACCGGCCCGGTTTTGACTCCTGGCCAGGCTCCGCTATTGTTTCTGCTCGCGCCCCGGGAACGCGGTAAGGTTCCCAGGACAGCATGCGGACGTGGCTCAGTTGGTAGAGCATCACCTTGCCAAGGTGAGGGTCGCGGGTTCGAATCCCGTCGTCCGCTCGGAGCGGGTCTGGCCCACTACCGTTCGGGGAGGGTTCGACTCCCTTGTGGTGGAGTGGCCGAGAGGCGAGGCAACGGACTGCAAATCCGTGTACACGGGTTCAAATCCCGTCTCCACCTCGGGCGATTGGCGCAGCGGTTAGCGCACTTCCCTGACACGGAAGGGGTCACTGGTTCGATTCCAGTATCGCCCACCATCATCGGACGGCGCGCGCAGCGTCAACTGCGCGGCTCGGGTTGCTGATCTTGTCGGTCCAGGGTCGGCGCCATAGGTCTTTCGGCAGCTCGCCGCGACTGCACCAGCTTCGTGATCTTGTCCTGAAGTGCCAGGGTCGCCATCCCCAGCGGGACTGGATCGTCGACCTCGCTGAGCAGCAACTCGGTCTGCAGCGATGCCGACGCCAGCTCGCCCCGCAACACCGTACGGGTCCGATCCAGCAGCCACGGTGCCAACTGCTGGGCAGCCCAGGAGCTGAGCACCACGGCCGACGGGTTCAGCACGTTGACCAACCCGGCCAGGGCGTTGCCGAGGCAGTGGCTGAACCAGTCGATCGTCCACTCCGCCTCCGGTTCGCCGGCACCGAGACCGCGGGCCAGCTCCAGCACGAAGTCACTCTGCCGAGCCGTCGCCAGGTAACGGTGCCGGTTGCCGAACTGCCGGCCGAAGGCGCGCATCAGTCCCGGCACCCCGATGTAGGCCTCGACACAACCGCGGCGGCCGCACCGACACCGTTCGCCGTCCAACACCAGGGTGCTGTGTCCCCACTCCCCTGCATCGTTGCTGACGCCGCGGACCAACTGTCCGCCGATCGCGATCCCGGCGCCGACGCCGGTTCCCAGCACGACCGTGACCAGGTCGCCGATCGACCGTCCCTGACCGAACCACAGTTCGGCCACCGTCGTCGCCTTGAGCGGGTTGTCGATCAGCAGCTCCACCGGCAGCCGTTCGGCGAGCAGGTCGCGTACCGGCACGTTGTCCCAGCCCCAGTTGGGCGCGAACACCGACACTCCGGCGGCTACCCGGACCCGGCCGGGGAAGCTCAATCCGGCCCCCAGCAGATCGTGATCAAGCTGCCCGTCGGTGGCCTCCCGGACCGCCTCGACGACCTGGCCGATCACGTAGCCGGGATCGGACAGCTCCCGGATCGGTCGCTGCTGGCGGTGCCGTCGCCGCAGCGCCGAGTCGAACACGTCGACCGCGACGTAGGTCTCCGCGACGTCGACGCCGATCAGCCGACCGAAGTCCTCGGCGATCTTCAGCCGAGCCCGGGGCCGGCCGATACCGGAGTCCTCCCGTCCCGCCTCGGTGACCAGTCCGATCATCAGCAGCTCGGTGATCACCGTCGACACGGTGGCGAAACTCAGCCCGGTCAGTTGGGTCAGCTCGCCGCGGGTCGGCGTGCCGGTGGCGTAGATCCCGCGCAGCACCGAAAGCCTGCTGGCCTGCCGGATGTCGCGGGTGGTCGCCGGGACCTTGCCGTCCCGGCGAATCTTCATGATCATTTTCAGCTCCGTCTCGGATACCTGGATACCTACCACCAAGCAGGACGGAGTCGATCAACCCTTCAGCCCGGTCTCCGCTACGCCTTGGACCAGATATCGCTGCAGGAACAGGAAGACCAGTACCAGCGGGGCGATCGCGACCGCGGCGGCCAGGAACAGTTCGTGCAGGTTGATGGTCTGCGCCGTCATCAGAGTGGACAGCGCCACCTGAACCGTCCACATCGAGGAGTCCTGGCCGATCACCAACGGCCACAGGAAGGCGTTCCAGCTGTTGATGAAGGTGATCACCGCGATCGCGGAGAAGAATGCCAGCGAGTTCGGCACCACCACCCGGATGAACGCACCGAACCAGCCCAGACCGTCCACCCGGGCCGCTTCCTCCAGTTCCTTGGGGAAATTCAGGAAGTACTGCCGGAACAGGAAGGTGGTGAAGCCGCTGAACAAGGTCGGCACGATGATGCCCTGCAACGTGTTCACCCAGCGCAGCTGGGACACGATCAGGAAGGTCGGGATGAACGTCACCGCGGCCGGGATCATCAACGTCACCAGGGTTGCGTAGAAGATCTTGTTCGCATGCTTGTACGGGATCCGGGCCAGGCCGTAGCCGGCCATCGAACTGAACAGCAACTGGCCGATCGTCTGCAACACCGCGACGATCGCCGAGACCCGCAGCCCGCCGAGGATGTTGACCGCCTTGTCGCTGAACAACTCGCCGAAGTTCTCCCAGTGCAACTGCTCCGGAAACAGCGTCCACCGGGGCGAGGTGATCTCCGGGTCACTGGCCAGTCCGTTGCGCAAGATCAAGTAGAACGGCACCAGGAACAGCACCGCGGCGATGATCAAGATCAAATAGCGGACGAACTGGCCGGCGATCTGCGCACCGGTCAGCGGCCGGTGCCGACGGGCCGGTTTGCCGTCGGCGACCACCGTGCCTCGCGGCGGCTGCACGGTCGAGGTCCCGGGGGCCGATGTGCCTGGCGAGGTCGACTCGATGCTCATTCCGCCGCCTTTCCGAAGCCGAACAGCTTGCCCTGGGCCAGCGAGACGATCATGATCAACAACGCCAGGATGACCGCGCCCGCGCTGCCCCGACCGAAGTCCTGATTGCCCAACGCCGTGTAGTAGAGGTAGACCAGCGGCGGTCGCGCCAGCGACGAGTTGCCCATCAGGTTGAAGAACTCGTCGAACGCCTGGAAGGCGGCGATGAAGAGCAGCAGTAACACCGCGACCGAGGTCGCCCGCAGTTGCGGGAAGGTGATGTAGCGGAAGACCTGCCATCCGGGCTTGGCACCGTCGACCTCTGCGGCCTCGTACAACTGCGGCGAGATCCGTTGCAGGCCGGCAATGAACAAGATCATGTAGAAGCCGACCTGCAGCCACAACCGGGCGGTGACGATCGCCACCCAGTACAGCGGAGGGCTCGGGGTGGCCAGCCAGGCGACGTTGTCGATGCCGAACCAGCTCAACACCGTGTTGGCCAGCCCGAACCGCACCCCGTTGAAGATCGACAGCTTCCAGATCATCGACGCCACCACGTACGAGCAGGCCGTCGGGATGAAGAACACCGATCGGAAGAACGCCCGCGCGATCCGGATCCGGTTCAGCAGCACCGCCAACAGCAACGACAGCACGAAAGTGAGCGGGACGATGAAGATCGCGAAGATGCAGAAGTCGATCAAGCTGTCCAGGAACGGGCCGGGTTTGAGCAGGTCGATGTAGTTCGCCAGCCCGACCCAGGTGCTCGGGGTGACGGTGTTCTGCGCCTGGCTGAAGCTCAACACCACCGACCAGATGATCGGGATGTAGACGAAGATCAACAGTCCGAGCAGGAACGGGCCGACGAAGAGCCAGAAGGCGCCGGTGACGCCGCGAAGTCCCCGGCCCTTCCGCCCGGCGGGGCCGATCGTCCCCGCCGAGCCGCCGACTCTGCCCCGGCTGCCGCTTGGCTCGACTGCGTTCACGGCCGCCACCAGGTCACCCCAGCAGCTTGTCGAGGATGCCGTTGATCGTCGTCTCGGCCTTGGCCAGCTCCGGTCCGGCTTCCTTGCCCTTACGGACGATCGCGGTGGCCGCGTCCCCGAACGAGGTGTTCATCTCGGTGGTCCAGGTGGTGCCGCCGGAGATCGCGTACTGGTTGTAGATCTTGACCGCCTCGGCCGCCGGACCCGACTGCAGCTTGGTGGCCTTGGCCGCCAGGCTCTTCCGCGGCGGGACGTGGAAACCGTAGGACAGGTTGAAGTCCTCCTGGTCCTTGGTGTTGTTCACCCACAGCCATTTCACGTACTTCTTCGCCGCGTCGACGTTCTTCGACTTCGCGCTGACCATCGCCGACCAGCCGCCCTGTGCGGTGGACGGTTTGCCGACCGAGGTGCTGTACGGCGGGAACGCCACCACGCCGAAGTCGTCGCCGATCGCCTTCTGCACAATGGGCATCGCCCACAGGCCGGTGTACTGCATCGCGCACAGACCCTGGGTGAAGGAGCCGGAATCCCAGTAGTCGGTGGGTGCGCCGAGCAAGATCGACTTGTCCACCACCAGCTGACGCAACTTGCCGAACGCGTTCTCCACATCGGTTCCGGTGAAGTCGACCTTGTTGTCATCGGTGAGATAGTTCTTGCCGACGCTCCACAACACCGGTCCCAGCATCGAACCGCCGCCGTAGGCCGGCGTGACGCCCGCGTCGTTGCCGATGAACAGACCCTTGACGTCCTTGGTGGTCAGCTCCTTGGCCGCGGCGACCAACTCGTCCATCGTGGTGGGCGGTTTGACGCCTGCCTTGTCCAGCATGGATTTGCGATAGTAGATCAACGTGCAGTCGTCGACGATCCGGGCGCCGTACATCTTGCCGTCGACGCTGACCGACTTGATGTCGGCATCGGTGTAGTCGCTCTTGATCTCGTCCAGGATGTCGTCCAGCGGGACGATCTGCTTGGCCTTGACCATCTGCAGATTCGGCGTTCCCTCGAAGGAATCCGGGCCGCTGCTGGACAGCAGGCCGCTGTTCACCTTGGAGGTGTAGTCGCCGGGCGTCCACTGCACCTTGACGGTGGCGTCCGGATACTCCTTGGCGTAGCGCTCCACCGCCTGCTGGGTGCCTGCCTCGCCGTACTGGTGATACCAGACACTCAAGTTCGGCTTGTCGCCTCCGCCGCCGCTGCCGCCGGAGTCCCCGGAAAGTCCCGAACTTCCGCCGCCGCAGGCGGACAGGGCCGAAGAGCCGGCCACTGCCGCGGCTCCGACACCGATCGCACCGAGAAAACGGCGCCGATCCAGGCGTACGGGCATGCTCATGATCACAACCCCTTCGTTGTGTGCCTATTGTCGCGACTCAGAATAAATGCCGATCGAAGCTGACGCAGCATCTTTTGGGGTGTGTTGGAGGAATCTTGCCGCCGCGCTGAGGCGATCACCGGGCGGCAGCGAACCGCCCCGGATCCCTGCGTACACAGGGAAATCCGGGGCAGCACACTGTCGCGTGCGGCTCGGGCCGAGTCAGCCCTTCAGGCCGGAGCCGGCGAAGCCCTCCACGATCTGCCGCTGGAAGATCAGGAACAAGATCACCAACGGCAACGCGCCCAGGATCGAGGACGCCTGGATGTCGGACAGCCGTTGGCCGAACGAGCCCTGCACCGTGGCCAGACCGACCGGGATCGTCATCAGCTTCGGATTGGACAGCACGAACAGCGGCAGGATCAGGTTGTTCCAGGTGCCGACGAAGGTGACGATGGCCATCGCCGCGATCACCGGCCGGGACAGCGGCAGCACGATCGAGCGGAAGATCCGCCAGTAGCCCGCGCCGTCCAGCCGGGCCGACTCCTCGTAGTCCCGCGGGATGTTGTCGAAGAACTGCTTGAACACGAACAACGCAATCACCGTTGGGATCTGCGGCAGGATGACTGCCCAGTACGTGTTCAGCAGGCCGACCACATTCAACTCCTGGAAGACCGGCACGATCAGCACCTGGGACGGCACCAGGATGCCGCCGATGAACAGCAGGAAGACCCAGCGGCGACCGCGGAAATTCATCCGGGACAGCGCGTACGCGGCCATCGAGGAGAAGCCGATCGCGAAGATCACGGTCAGGATCGAGGTGACGAAGCTGGCCAGATACCAGTTCCAGATGTCTCCACTGCTGAGCAACGTCTTGTACGAGCCGAGGGTCAGGTGCCAGTCCTTCAGGATCGGCCCGGCCCCGATCGCCGACGTGCTGTTGGAGGTCAGTGAGGTCTTGATCGCCCACAGGCTCGGAATCAACCAGAGCACCGCGAAGACGATCAAGATCACCCAGGAGACCACCACGAACGTCCGGCCGGAGCCGTGCTTGCCGACCGTGATCGCCTGCGGAGGCGCCGCTGCGGAGACGCCGTTGGAGAATTTGCGCCGGGCGTCGGCGGATTGGCCGGCGGTGGTCTGCCCACTCGCTGTTTGCTCAGTCATTGCGAGCCGCCCTTCGTTCCTGGACCATCGTGATGACCTGCCGGGCCACGGTGATGATCACGATCACGATGAACAACAGCACCGAGGCGGCCGACGCGGCGCCGATCCGGTTGTCGGTGAAGGCAGTGCCGGTGATCAGTCCGAGCAGTACCTGGGTGGAGATGCCCGGCCCGCCGCCGGTCATCAGATAGACCTGATCGAAGATCTTCATGCTGGCGATGATCTGCAGCAGCAGCACCAAGGTGGTGGTCCGGCTCAACAGCGGGATGGTGATCGCGCGGATCTGCTGCCACTGAGTCGCTCCGTCGACGGCCGCGGCCTCGTACAACTCTCGCGGGATGTCCTGCAGCCCGGCCAGGTACAAGACGAAGTTGAACCCGATCGTCCACCACAGGGTGGTGATCGCGATGCCCACCATCGCGATGCTCGGGGTTCCCAACACCGGCAGCGGATTCTGGTCGCCGAGCAGGGCCTGGAAGGAGTTCCACAGCCCGGTGCTCGGGGTGAAGATGAAGGTCCAGATCAGCGCGATCGCGGCCGACGGCAGGATGAACGGGACGAAGAAGGCCAGCCGGAAGAACCACTGACCGTGCTGGACCCGGTTCGCCAGCACGGCGAAGACGAACGCCAAGATCACCAACGGCGGCGTGGTGTAGATGGTGAACTGGATGGTGTGCCACAGCGCCGACCAGAAGTCGGGGCGGGTCAGCATTTCGTGGTAGTTGGCGACGCCGGCGAAGCTGCCGAACCCCTTACGCACCAGCGAGGTGTTGAAGAAGCTGGTGATGATCATGTAGATCACCGGCCAGATCATGAACAGGATGTAGAAGATCCCGAACGGTGCGATGAACAGCCAGGCCGCCCGGGTCATCCCGCGGGTACGTCTGCTGCCTCGGCCGACGTCCGTCCTCGGCGTGAGACCCAGGACGCTCGCTTCAAGTTGAGCGCTCACAACAACTCCTTCGGACGAGCTCGATCCGGGATTCGATCGGTCGCACGGACGATGCCGGCGGTGATCACAGCGGGCTCGGGGTGTCTGCGTACACGGACAACTGCTGATGGATGCTCGCCAGTGCGGCCTTCGGCGTCGCCAGCCCCTGCTGAACCAGGCCGATCTGGGCGCCGACGACGTTCTCGAAGTTCGAGCCCGAGCCGGAGTACCAGGCCGGCGCGTCGTACACCGCGAAGTCGGCGGCCGGGGCGTAGAACGACTGGGGTTTCAGATTCCGGTAGGCCTGACTGTCCTTGATCGGCAGATAGGCCGGGATGTGACCGCCCTCGGCCCAGGTCATGCTCTGCCCGAGCAGGAACCTGACGAACTCCAGCGTCGTCTTCAGTTGCTCGGGGCTGCGGTTCTTCCGCGGCAGTACGAAGGTGTGCGAGTCGGCCTGGCAGGCGGGCTTGTCGAACAGCGTCGGGATCGGCTCCATGCTGAACTTCAGCCCCTTGACCGCCTCGGCGGTGGTGATCTCCCACTCACCTTCGAGATAGAAGGCGGACTTGCCGGTGAACATCAGCGTCTGTGCGCCGGCGTAGTCGGTCGTCGCCGGCATCAGCCCGGTCTTGGTCAGCTTCTGGATGTAGGCCAGCGTGTCGAGGGTGAGTTCCTTGTTGTACGTGAGCTTGGTGCCGCCGTCGGCCAGCCACGGGGTGTTGCCGTCGCGCTGGCTGTAGAGGGTCTGGAACCAGCGCCAGCTGGTCGCCGTGTCGCCGACGGTGGAGACGGTGCAGCCGAACGCGCCGGTGGCCTTCTTCGCCGCCGTCAGCGCCGACTCCCACTCGGCGGTGCCGTGGATCGGGACCAGTCGGCCGTTCGAGCCGATCAGGCCGGCCTTCTTGCAGACGTCGATGTTGTAGTAGAGCACGAACGGGTGGGTGTCCAGCGGCAGCGCGTACGTGTTCCGGCCGACCTTCTGGTTCTCCCAGGCCTTCTGGTTGAAGTCACTTGCGGACAGTCCGACCGAGGCCAGCATGTCGTCGGTGATCGGCTCCAGCAGCCCCGCCTCGGCGAGATTCTTCTCCCGGGTCAGGTGCGAGATCGCCACGTCCGGCGGGGCACCGCCCTCGGTCGCCAGCGTCACCTTGGTGTAGTACGGATTGCCCCAGGCGAACGTCGCCGCCTGCAACGGCGCCGACCCCTTCGACGCTTGGTAGGCGTTCTCCATGTCGACCATTCGGACGCCGTCGCCGCCGCCGAACAGGTTCCAGTACATGATCGTGCCCGGCGCCAGCTGCGTCCCGGCGAGTCCGGCCGACAGCGCGCTGCCGCAGCCCGACAGACCACCGGCCAGCCCGATGCCGGCGGCGATGCCCAATCCGCCGCGGAACAGGCCCCGGCGACTCAGCCGTGTGCTCGTACCTGCCTCAGAAACCATGGTGCGCGCCCCTTTGCCGCCCTGCTTCCGATAGACCTCAGCGACACCTTCCGGGCACCGGCGCAAGCGTCCAGCACACGACCCGAGGGTGTTCGCTGGGAGCGACTCTAGCGATGCCGCCACGATTTTGTTCATCGTTGTAAGCATCTTGTGATGTTCCGGCTCAGGTCCAATTGAACCTCAATCGCGTGAATTCGGGCCGATCCGGGCGGAGATCACAGCTGCCTCTGCGGCATCACGGGTCGCACCAGGGTCCCGAGCGGTGCGAGAGGATCGGGCGTCAGCCGAGGTAGGCGATGCCCAGCGCGGCCAGGCTGATCAACCAGCTCACGAAGCTGCCGAGCAGGAAATACTCGGTGACTTCGTCGATTCCGATGCCGTTGATCCTGGTCGCGTCCGACCGGCGTGCGCTGAGCTCGGGAAAGCGGATCAGCCCCTTGGCGGCGATCACCAGTCCGGCGGCCGTCACCTGGCCGGTCAGCCCGAGGCCGAGGATGAAGATCCGTTCCAACGGACCCAGCAACCGGCCGCCGCGCAACTGATCCGCGGCCTGCGGTTGGCCGGCGGGCTTGATCGCGCCGACGCCGCCGAGCACCAGCCGGACCAGCTCGTTGCCGGTGCTGAGCTGGATCAGGAACAGGCCGACCAGCAACAGGAAGCGATCCGGCTCGAGTCCGGCCAAGCCGGACCAGGGCAAGGCCCGCAACCAGTCGGCCAGCCAGCCGCCTGCCGGACCCGCCAGGCCCGACAAGCCGATCACCAGTCCGGCGCCGCCGAGCATCACGATCAACGGCCACCGGCGGCCCGAGCCGAAGGTACGGGATCGGCCGACCAACACGGTCCAGGCCAGGCAGATCAGCGCGACCAGCACCAGCAGCCCGACCTCCGCCGGCGTGCCGAGCCCGGCCAGCAAACCCACCAGCAGCACCATGGCCGGTCCGGCCGGCAGCGGCAACCAGGGCGGGAACGGCGGACGCCGGAACAGATCCGAGACGCCGATCGCGATCAGCAACACGGCAAGGATGCTCATCCGACCTCCCGCAACATCGCGCTCGCCGCCACGATCACGTCCAGCCCGTCGCGCTGCACCCGCTGGGACACCGCGGAGGTCGAGATCTGCTCCGTACGGGCAATTTCGGTCTTGCTGCGTCCGGCCACCAAACCTCCCAGGATCCGCATCGATCGCGTACTCAGCGATCCCATCAGCTGGTCCCGACAGATCAGCGCTGCTTCGACCGCCGGCTCGTCGGGCCCCTCCCCGTCCGGGCCGGCCCGATAGCAGAACCGGGCGTTCCGGGTCCCGGGGTGCTGGGCCCGAGCTTCCACCGTCTCGATCGCCGATCGGGCCTGCCACCAGGCCGGTCCGTCCTGCGCCCCGGACCGTGAATCGAGCACCTCGACCGTGCCCCAGCCGATGCCGAACCGGACGTCGATCTCGGGCGCCAGCCGGAGCCGGATCAGGAAGGCCGCCTGCAGCGCGTCGCCGAGCCGCGGATAGCTCAACTGGAGTTCGTCGCCGGCCACGACGACGGCCGGATCCAGCGGCGGCAGTTCGGTTGCCACCGCGTCGAGCACCCGGGTCAGTTGCCGATGGACGCCACGCCGGTCGGAGGCCGTACGCGATCCGACCAGATCCCCGATCACCGCCGCCCGGTATTCAGCAGGGTCTGAAGCTGATTCCTTCACTCCCCCAGTGTGAAGCCATAAGCTTCACATCCGCAAGGATGAAGGTGAAAGCTTCAGTACGGTGCCCGCAGGTCTCGAGCGGCTTCGGGTGCGGGAGTCGGGTTCGCGCGCGGCTGTCGGCTGCCGGACACTGCCGCACCCCAAACCGACCGCCGCGCGCGAAATTTCGGGTGCAGGGGTCGATCTTGCGCGCGGCTGTGCTGGTGCCGGCGGTTTCGGGGGCGGGGGTCGATCTTGCGCGCGGCTGTGGCTCAGGACCCTGGGTCGGAGACAGCCGTCAGGATTGTGCGGGCGTCGGGACGACGATCAGGTCGATGCCGGACTCGCGGAGCCGGTCGATGGTGTCGGCCGGGGTGCGGTCGTCGGTGATCACGTGGTCGAATTCGTCCAGGTCGGCCAGGGCGTGCAGGGCTCGGGCGCTGAATTTGGTGTGGTCGGCCAGCAGGACGCGGACCGCCGAGGCGTCGAGCATCGCCCGCTTGGTGTCGACGGTCTCGGACGCCTGGAAGTAGACGGTGCGGTCGATGATCGCCGCCGCGGACATCAGTACCACGTCGCTGCGCAGCCGGCCGATCGCCTCGTTCGTCATCCGGCCCATGAAGGAGCCGAATCCCGGGTGGTACTCGCCGCCGAGACCGATCACCGAGATCTCGTCGATCCCGGTCACCTGGTTGATCGCGATCAGGGAATTGGTGATCACGGTCAGCGGCGCCACCTCGGGCAGCAACCCGATGACCTGCTGCACGGTCGTGGAGTCGTCCAGCAACACCGACTGACCGCTGTCGACGTAGGCCATCGCCGCCGCAGCCAGCGCCCGTTTGATGTCCAGGTGCTGGGCCCCCCGGTAGAACACGCTGGATTCGACCAGGCTGGTGGCCTGCGCCGTCGCCACCCCACGCGACTTCCGCAACAGCCCGCGGGCCTGCAGCTCGTCAAGATCACGATGGGCCGTCATCAAGCTGATCTTGAACTGTTCGGCCAGCTCCTCGATTCGGACCGACCCGTTGGCGATCACCGCATCGGCGATCGCGTTCTGCCGAGCCGCGCGACGGTCCTGCCGACTCGCCGGCTCGGACGGGGTGACGACGTGCCGGGGCTCTGCCCGCCCGGCGTCCGAGTCGGCACACATCATGATCAACTCGCCGAGGCTTCGATGATCACCTGGCGCAGCTGTTGCGGGTCGTGCGCGAACCGGCCCAGGAAGAGCCCGTCGACCGCATCGCCCAACTGGGCCAGCAGTCCGGGGCCGGCACTGCCGCCGTAGATCACCCGGACCTGCTGCGGCCGATGATCATCGGCGAGCTCGGCCCGCAGACGGCGGCAGACCGCCCGGACGTGATCTGCCCCGGCCGGCCGGTCGGCGCCGATCGCCCAGACCGGCTCGTACGCGATGATCAACTCCGGCAGCTCACCGTCCAGGTCGCCCAGCGCACCGGCGATCTGATCGAGGCAGAAGTCGGCGGCCTCTTCCTCGTCCACCCGTTCTTCCTCGCCCACACAGAGAATCGGCGTCAACCCGTTCCGCTGCGCGGCCGCGAGTTTGCCGGCGATGATCACGGCGTCCTCGCCGAACAATCGACGCCGTTCGGCGTGCCCGACCTCGACGTACCGGCAGCCCAGCGCGGCAAGATCACGTCCGCTGACCTCGCCGGTGAAGGCACCGCTGTCGGCCCAGCTCAGATCCTGCGCACCCAGCTCCAGCCGCGTACCGGCGGTGATCCGCGCCGCAGCCTGCAGCGAGACGAAGCTCGGCAGCACGGCCAGTTGCACCGTGCCGTCGGCCACCGCCGACTGTTCGTCGGCGATGGCGGCGACATCGGCGATCCACCGCAGCGTGCTGCGATGGTCCAGGTACATCTTCAGACTGACGCCGAGGAATCTGGACATCGCGGCTCAGCAGGCCGAGCCGGAAGCCTGATCGGCGCTGGCGTCGACCTTGCTCTCGTACTCGCTGATCACCGCGACCTTCTCCGCCGATGCGCTGGACTCGTCGAAGTGCAGAGTCAGCCACTCCTTGGCCAGCTTGCGGGCCAGCTCCAGGCCGACCACCCGCTGGCCGAAGCACAGCACCTGCGCGTTGTTGGACAGCACCGACCGCTCCACCGAGTAGGTGTCGTGGGCGGTGACCGCGCGGATCCCGGGCACCTTGTTGGCCGAGATCGCCACCCCGAGCCCGGTGCCGCAGACCAGCAGCGCCCGGTCCGCCTCGCCCCGGGCGATCATCTCCGCCGCCGCGATCGCGATCGTCGGGTACGGGGTGTGGCCGGTCGCGTCCACGCCCGCGTCGACCACGGACTCGACCAGGTCGGAATTCTCCAGATCCTTCTTCAGGGCTTCCTTGTAGTCGAAACCCGCGTCGTCGGAACCGACGACGATCTTCCATCCACTCATGATCTTTCCCTCTCTCTTCCCGACTTGTCAGCCTCACCAGGCGCTATAGCGCTTCCTCACGCTGACAAGTCAGAGTTTCCTGCCTACTGCGGTGGCGATCAGGGCGAACGAGATCGCGCCCGGATCGGGGGTGCCGAGACTCTTCTCGGCGTGCGGACGGGCCCGGCCCATCTTCGGCATCAGGTCGGCGGTGGCCTCGGCCTGCTCGGTCGCCAGGGCGGCCGCCTCGGTCCACGCCTCGGCCAGAGTCCTACCCGCCTGTACGCCGTCGGTCAGCGCCTGGGCGAACGGGATCAGAGCGTCCACCATGGTCTTGTCCCCGGCCTGAGCGCCACCGATCTTGCGTACCTGTTCGTCGGCCTGCGCGACACCGTCGGCAACCCGGCCGGCGTCGGGCTTGTCCTCGTCACCGAGGGCCCGGCCGATCGTCTCCAGCACCGCACCCCAGAGCACGCCGGAAGTGCCGCCCGCCTGTGCGGCCCAGGCCTGTCCGGCCTGCACCAGCAGGGTCTGCGCACCCGGTTCCCGGTCCAGGATCGCCTCGGCCGCCTCGACCGCGGCCCGGGCGCCGCGTTCCATCCCGATGCCGTGATCGCCGTCGCCGGCGATCGCGTCCAGCTTGCCCAACTCGTCGGCGTGACTGTGGATGGTCTCGTGCACCGTCTTCAACAGCCCGCCGATCCGCCGGGCCGCCTGCCGGGACGCGTCGCTCGCCTCGCCGACCTCGGTCTCGGCGGATTCGCTGACGTCCTCCAGCACCTCACCCTGATCGGCCTGCACGGCGCCCTTGCGGTAGCCGGAGGTGTAGGCCGGAGCCGCCCACAGTTGCTCGATCTCGTCGTCCACCCACCACAGGCTGAGCGAGGCGCCGGCCATCTCGAAGCTGGTCACCAGCTCGCCGACCTCGACCGCGACCGGCTCGATGCCGTCCCGGTCCGCCAGCGCCCGGATGTCGTTGTAGAGGATGAAGAGCTCTTCGTTCTTCACCGCACCGAGCCCGTTGACGAAGATCACCGCACGATCGCCGGCACCCTCGGGACGTTCGGCGATCACCGCATCCCACAGCCTCGCGGCCAACTCCTGGGAGCGCGGCAGGTCGGTCTCGTCGATGCCGGGCTCGCCGTGGATGCCGACGCCGACACCCATCCGCCCCTCCGGCACGGTGAACAGCGGCTCGTGCGCACCGGGCAGGGTGCAACCGGTGAACGCGACCCCCAGCGTACGAATGTTGTCGTTGACCCGGTTGGCCAGCTCGACGACCTGATCGAGGTCCTTGCCCGCCTCGGCCGCCGCGGCGGCGATCTTGTAGACGGCCAGTCCGCCGGCGATGCCGCGCCGTTTGGCCGACTCCTCCGGCTTGGCCGAGGAGATGTCGTCGGTGACGAACAGGGTCTCGGCCCGGATGCCCTCGGCGATCAGCCGTTCCTTGGCCTGGTTGAAGTTGAGTACGTCGCCGGCGTAGTTGCCGCAGGTGAGCAGCACGCCGCCGCCGTTCTCCACCGCCTTGGCCACGTCGTACACCTGCTGACCAGAGGGTGAGGCGAAGACGTTGCCGACCGCCGCGCCGTGAGCCAGTCCTGGGCCGACCAGGCCGCCGAAGGCCGGATAGTGGCCCGACCCGCCGCCGATCACGATCGCGGGTTGGCCGGCCGGGGTGGCGGTGCGTCGCGCCACCCCGCCGGGGACCGCTCGGATCAGGTCGGAGTGAGCGGCCACGAATCCCGCGGTCGCCTGCTCGCTGAACCGGGCGGGATCGTTGCTGATGAAGGACATCGGTGTTCCTATCCCGTCATTTCTTGTGCTGGAAGTCCTGCCACTCCCCGGCGTTGGCCCGGGTCACGAGTGAACAGTCGAACAATTGCTTCTCGTCGTCGACACCAGTCTTGCCGGTTCGCAGGTAGCTGTCGATCTGGTGCACCACGTCGGTGGAGAAGTCGACCACCGGCTGGACCACGGTGTAGGCCATCTCACCGTTCTTGACCGCGTTCACCGCGTCCTGGTTGCCGTCGAAGCCACCGACCACGACCTGGTCCAGTTTGCCGGCCTGCTTCAGCGCCGAGATCGCGCCGAGCGCCATCTGATCATTGCCCGCGATGACGCCCTTCAGGTCGGGATGGGCCTGCAACATCGTCTGCATCTTGTCGAAGCCCTTCTTCTGGTCCCAGTCGGCCGTCTCGGACTGGACCTTCTTCAGATCCGGGAACTGACCCAGGACACTGGCGAATCCGTTCGACCGGACCGCGGCGTTGGTGTCGGTGGACAGACCGACGAGCTCGACATACTCGCCCTTGCGGCCCATCGCCTCGGCGAACTGCTGCGCGCCGAGCACCGCGCCCTGGGCGTTGTTCGACACCAGCTGGGACTTGGCGATGCCCTGTTCGTTGATCTCGGCGTTGACCAGGAACACCGGGATGCCGGCCGCGTTGGCCTTGCTGGCATTGCCGATGGACGAGTCCGCACCGGCCGGGTCGAGCACGATCGCCGCCGACTTCTTGGTGATCGCGGTGTCCACCAGATCGCTTTCCTTCTTCGGATCCGCGTCGTGGGAGACCACGTTGACCTGGTATCCCATCCGCTTACCCTCGGCGGTGATGGTGTCGGCCTCGGTCCGCCAGTACGGGTTGTCCAGTGGCGAGGTGATCACCGAGATCAACGCGCCCTCCAACTCCTGGGCCGACTTCTTGCCGGCCACCTCGGAACCGGAGCCGCAGCCGGACAAGATCAAACTCGCCACTACGGCAATGATCGCCACCGCGCCGATCCGGGACCGCCGACCGCGGATGATCTTGGTGTTGACCTTGTTGAGACCCATGATCATTCCTTTCCGCCGGTGCGGTCGTCGGACAATTTCTGTGCTGCTTCGGTGTCGCTGAGCGGCGGCGGCCGCAGCCCGGCCGCGGCCAGTGCCTGGCTGGTCGAAGAACCGGCCTCGTCCTTGGCGTTCTTCGGCCGCCGGCTGCGGTAGTCGACCGCGTTCAACATCACCGCGAGCACGATCACTGCACCCTTGAACACCATCTGCCAGTACTCGGAGACGCCGATGATCACCAGACCGTCGGACAGGAAGCCGATCACGAAGGCGCCGATCAGGGTGCCGCGTACGGTTCCCTTGCCGCCCATCAGCGAGGCGCCACCGATCACCACGGCCGCGATCGCGGTCAACTCGTACGAGTCACCGGCCTGCGGGGTCGCGCTGGTGAGCTCCGAGGTCAGGATCAAACCGGCCATCCCGGCCAGCGCGCCGGAGATCACGTACACGCCGGTCTTCACCGAACGCACCGGCACACCGGACAACTCCGCTGCCCGCTCGTTGCCACCGGACGCGTACAGCCAACGACCGAACGGGGTTTTGTTCAGGACGAAGCTGGCCGCCGCGGCGACGATGATCATGGCGATGATGCCGATCGGCAGGAACCCGATCGAGTTGAAGCCGACCCAGTTGAAGCCGGTGTTGCCGAGTTCGTCGGATCCCTGCAGGCGTGGGAAGGTCTGGCCGTTGGTGATCAACAACGCGATCCCCCGGGCGATGTACATCATGCCCAGGGTGGCCACGAACGGCGCCACCTTGAACCGCGACACCAGCAGACCGTTGACCAGCCCGACCAGTGCTCCGATGGCGATCGACAAGATCACCACCACCCAGACCGCCGGGTAGGCGATCAGCTGGCTGAACGGCAGATTCACGCCCTGCAAGAGATATCCGGCCACCACACCGGTCAGTGCGACGGTGGAACCGACCGACAGGTCGATGCCCGCGTTCAAGATCACCATCAACATGCCGATCGCCAGCAGCGCGTTCACCGCGACGTGCCGGGTCATCACGATCAGGTTGTCGAAGGTGAAGAAGTTCGGCGACAGCAGGGAGAAGATCACGATGATCACCAGCAGGGCGATGAACGCCCTGCCGTCAAGCAGCAGCCGGCCGATGGTCACGCCCTCACCGAAGCCGCTGCGTGGCTTGCTGATGGCAGCATCTGTGCTGGTCATGATTGTTTCGTCCTTGTCGATTCGGTGTGGGTCGATTCGGTGTGGGTCGATTCGGTCTCGGCCGATTCACCGGAAGCGGCCATGATGTCTTCCTTGGTTGCCTGGTCGTGGCTGAACTCGGCGGCGAACCTGCCCCGATTC
This sequence comes from Microlunatus elymi, assembly GCF_007362775.1. Classification (NCBI taxonomy): domain Bacteria; kingdom Bacillati; phylum Actinomycetota; class Actinomycetes; order Propionibacteriales; family Propionibacteriaceae; genus Microlunatus; species Microlunatus elymi. The sequence goes on along the minus strand of NZ_CP041692.1, from coordinate 2,824,434 downwards.
ATCACCAGCACGCGGTTGGCGACGCCGAGGCACTCCACCACCTCGGAGGTGGTGTAGACCACGGCCAGACCTTCGGCGGCCAGCCTCGCGAGCAGCGCGAACACCTCGGTCTTGGCACCGATGTCGATGCCGCGGCTGGGTTCGTCGAGCAGGATGATCGCCGGATCGGTCTGCAGGATCTTGCCGATCACGACCTTCTGCTGATTGCCGCCGGACAGCGAGCCGATCGCGGCCTGCGGGCCGGCGGTCTTGATGTGTACGTCCTTGATCGACGTCGCGTTGCGCCGGTGTTCCTTGTCCCGGGACAGGATCTTGCCGCGGACGATCTCGGCCAGGCTGGCCAACGACAGATTGCGGCCGACCGACAGGGTCTGCACGATGCCGTCGCGTTGTCGATCTTCGGGCACCAGCGCCAGCCCGGCGTCGATCCGCTCGGCAATGCCGAGGCCGCCGACGTCGGCGCCGTTGACCCTGATCGCGCCTGCCAGCAACGGATCCCGGCCGGCGACGGCCTCCAGCAGCTCGGTCCGGCCGGCGCCCATCAGCCCGTAGATGCAGACGATCTCGCCGGCTCGTACGGTCAGGTCGATGTCGTCGACAGCGAGCCGATCCGGGTTGGAGCGATCGGCGACGCTGATCTTGGTCAACTCCAGCACCGGCTCACCGAACCGCTTCGGATCCGGCGGCGTACCAAGATCGAATCCGCTGCCGACCATCTTGTCGACGATCCACGGCAGGTCGATGTCGGCGGCCCGCTCGGTCGCGACCAGGCTGCCGTCGCGGAACACCACCGCGTAGTCGGAGACCTCGAGTGCCTCCTCCAGATGATGGGAGATGTAGACGATCGAGACCCCGTCGGTGGTCAGGTCGTCGATCACCTTGAACAGGACCTCGACCTCGGATGCGCTGAGCGCCGAGGTCGGCTCGTCCATGATCAGGATCCGCGCGTCCTGGGCCAGCGCCCGCGCGATCTCCACCATCTGCTGCTGGCCGAGCCGTAGATCGGAGACCAGCGTCCGCGGATCGATGTCGGCCTGCAACCGGGCCATCAGCTCGGCGACGATCTTCTCCTCGGCCCGGTAATCCACCCGACCGGCCCGGGTGATCTCCCGACCGATGAAGATGTTGTCGCGGACGTTGAGGTTCGGGGCCAGGCTGAGCTCCTGGTGGATGATCACGATGCCCCGAGCCGCCGCGTCTTTGGCCGACTCGAACATGACCTGCTCGCCGTCCAACTCGATCGAGCCGACGGTCGGCTGTTCGATGCCGGACAGGATCCGCATCAGGGTGGACTTGCCGGCGCCGTTCTCGCCGAACAGCGTGGTCACCTTGCCGCGGTGCACCTCGAAGTCGACACCCTTCAGCGCCTGGGTGCCGCCATAGTTCTTCCGGACGCCGCGCGCGGTCAGCACCACCTCGGTTCCCACCTCGGCTTCAGCGGTTGCCACCGGAGGCATCAGGCCTCCTTGATCGAGACGGGCATCACCAACAGCACGTCCGGGTTGATCGGCTGGAACGCGCCGACCACGCTGACCTGCTTGCCGGCCAGACCGGCGGCGTCCAGACCCTTGAGGGTCTTGGCCTTCAGCTGCTTGTTCAGCTCGTCGCCGGCGGACTGATAGTCCAGCTGGTTGGTGAACATCGGGAAGGTGACCTCCCCGGTGGCATCGCGCAACGCCGTACCGAGCAGGGCCGGGCCGGTCTGCACCGACACCCCCACCCCGTCCGGCATGCCGTCCACCGTCACCGGCAGATAGCCGGTCTCCGGATCGGCCTTGCCGGCGGTCCCGGTGAACTTCACCGAGTACGTGGCCGACGGGCCGGTGCCGACCGCGTACTTCTTCGCGGCGGCGTTCTGATCTTGGTCGATCGCGGTCGCGACCTCGCCGAGCGGTTTGGCTCGGTCGGTGATCTTGCCGGCGATCTCGTCGTAGTTGTCCCGAGCGAACGTGGCCGGATCAACGCCACTGCTGCTCGCCTTGCTGGCCTCCAGCGGCGTCACCACGGTGGTGCCGAAGCCCATGGCGATCACCAGGACCACAACGAGTCCGGTGATCACCCAGCGGTGGGTGTGCCGCTTCGGTTTGTGCCGCGGCCGGGCCGGTGCGGCATCGATCTGCACTGATTGCGACATAGCTGTTCTCCTGTTGGAGGTTCGGAATCGGGCCGGCGGCAGGATCAGGCGGGCAACAGCACCACGGACTCGGAGGCGTGCGGCCGGATCTGCAGCTTGCGACCGGTGCCGGCCCGGAACTGCTCCAGCGCCTGCGCGTAGTCGTCCAGCGCGAACGCGTGCGAGATCATCGGCGCCGGCTGGATCGCGCCGGCCTCGAACATCTCCACCGCGCGGCCGAAGCTGTTCAACACGGCCATCGTGCCGACGATGTTGATCTCGTCCCGGTAGACCCGGAAGGGGGAATACTGCGCAGTCGCCTCGGCCGGGGCGACGCCGAAGTGCTGGAAGGTGCCGCCGGCCTTGACCCGCGGCAGCGCATCCTCGATCGCGGCGATCACGCCGGTGCAGTCGATCACCACATCCCACTGGTCGCGGTCGGCGTCGGCCTCGTCAGCGGAGGTGAGGGTGTTCTGGACACCGACCTCGCGGGCGGCCTGCAGCCGGTTCTCGTTCAGGTCGACCACGGTGACACTGGCCGCTCCGGCGCGCGGTGCCAGTTGGGCCATCAGCAGGCCCATGGTGCCGGCGCCGTAGACCAGGTAGTGCTCGCCCATCCTGCGGGGCAGCAGGTCGTAGCCGCGGATCGCGCATGCCAGCGGTTCGATCAGTGCGGCCTGGTGGAGGTCGGTTTCAGCGCGCAGTTTGAACACGTTCGCGCGCGGCACCCGGGCGTACTCGGCGGATGCTCCGTCACTGGCCACCACGCCCAGCCCGTTCCAGGCCCGGCAGAGATTGGCGCGGCCGTTCAGGCAGAACTCGCAGCGGCCGCAGGTGGTGCTGGGGTTGATCGCCACCGGATCTCCCACCGCGAGATCGTCGACGTCCTCGCCGAGTTCGACCACGGTGCCGGTCGCCTCGTGGCCGGGGATCAGCGGATAGACGGTGCCCTCGAACTCACCGTCGAAGACGTGGGTGTCGGTACCGCAGATGCCGACTGCCGCGGTCTTGATCACGACCTCGCCCGGTCCGGGACGCGGATCGTCGACCTCGGTCAAGGTGAGCTCGTGGGGTGAAGAGAAAACTACTGCGCGCATCCTTGCCGTCCTCCTCGCCGCCCGGCCGGTTCCCGTCACGGACGACGTCGACTCGCTGCTGCGGGTCCGGCTTGTGGCGACGCCCGCAGCACGCTCATGTGATATTTACCGAGTTCTTCTCAGAACTGGCGTGACGTTAGCACGTCCAGTCGTTAGATCGCGACCTCGGTGGAATGCGCTCACAGCCGTGGATCCATCGAGCCGGCGCCCAGCGGAGCCGGTCGGACGCCGCGATCGCGTCCACCATGCGCGCGCCGTCCGACGCCCTGCGCGGCATCCCAGTAGGTTCATTCCGGCACTGATGCGTACGTGTTCCACCGGACTCTGCGGGAGGATTTGTGGTCGTTGCCGACGGTCTCGCCGACCTCACCGCGACGGATCAACACCGGGGCTACGCCGAGGGTTCGATTTCGCCGGTCGAGGTGACCAGGGCGGCGCTGGACCGGATCTCCGCGGCCGAACCCCGGCTGCATGCGCTCGCAGCCGTCTATCCGGACCGGGCGCTGGCCGCTGCCGCCGACAGCGAGCGGCGTTGGCGGGCCGGAGCTGCGCTCGGCCCGCTGGACGGGGTGACCGTGACGATCAAGGAAAACGTCGATCTTGCCGGCGAGGCGACCCGCTGGGGTACGGCGGCCAGCCCGGACCGGCCGGCCGCCCGCAACGCGCCGGTCGCCGACCGCCTGTTCGCGGCCGGAGCTGTGCTGCTGGGGCGCACCACGATGCCGGATTGGGGGATGTTGTCCAGCGGCGTCTCGTCACTGCATCCGACCACGCACAATCCGTGGCATCCGGATTGGAATCCCGGCGGTTCGAGTTCCGGCGCCGGGGCCGCCACCACGGCCGGTTACGCGCCGATCAACCTGGGCAGTGACATCGGCGGCTCGATCAGGCTTCCCGCCACCTGGAACGGATGTCTGGGGTTCAAACCGAGCTTCGGCCGGATCCCGGTCGATCCCCCGTACACCGGCCGGACGATCGGCCCGCTGACCCGCACCGTCGCCGACCTCGCCGCCGCCATGTGCTGCCTGTACGGGCCCGACGACCGTGACCCGTACAGCCTGCCGGCCGCGGCTGTCGACTGGGGCGACCTGGGTTTCGATCCGGCAGGATCACGGATCGGTCTGTTGCTCGAGGCCGGTGCCGGTACGCCGGTGGCCGGGCCGGTCCTCTCGGCCGTCCGCCGGGCGGCCGAGACCTTTGCGGACGCCGGTGCCGCCGTCGAGCTGCTGCCGCCGTTCCTGACCCAGGCCCTGCTGGACGCGGTCGACCGGTTCTGGCGGGTCGGACACTGGAACGACTACCTGGCCGTCGCGCCCGACCGCCGGGGACTGCTGTTCGACTTCATCGCCGACTGGTGCCGGGCCGGTGCCGCGGTGACCGGACCCCAGGCCGTCGCCGGCAGCGACGCGCAGCTGGCCATCGCCCGCGCCTGCCTGGCTGCAACGTCACCATTCGATCTTGTGCTCTCGCCGGTCGCGCCGGAACCGACCTACCCGGTCGACTGGCCGATGCCTAGCAACGACGTGGAGCGGGCGATGGCGCACATCGGCTTCTGCATGCCGTACAACATGTCCGGGCAACCTGCGCTGAGCATCAACTGCGGCTACACCGACGATTCCGATGCCGGCAGACCCGCCGGCCGGCCGATCGGAGTCCAGCTGGCCGGACGGCGATTCGACGATCGCGGCGTGCTCGCCGCTGCAGCATGGTACGAACGACATCGACCGGCCGAGGCGAGTCGACCTTGGCCGAGAGAAGGGGCACTTCCATGACCACAGCGTCCCAGATGACCGACCTCGAGGACCCGCGCGAACCCACGCCGCGCCCTCGGACCCGCAGGCCTCGACTGGTGGCCGTGGCCGCCCTGCTCGCCGTACTGTCCCTGCTGGCCGCCTGCTCGGCCGGCGCCGGCAACTCCGGCGGGACCGGCAACAACACCGGCGGCTCCGGCCAGCAGACGCTCACCGTCGGACTCGGCGCGGCCCCGGCCAACCTCGACTTCACCCAGACCGCGGGCGCCGCGATCCCGCAGGCGCTGATGTACAACGTGTACGAGGGTCTGGTGAAACTCGACGAGCACGCCGACGTGAAGCCGTTGCTGGCGACGTCGTGGAAGATCAGCGACGGCGGCACGAAGTACGACTTCACGCTGCGCTCGGGAGTCAAGTTCTCCAACGGCGATCCGTTCAACGCCGACGTGGTCAAGTTCAGCCTCGATCGGGTGCCGGACTGGAAGGCGAACACGCCGACCTATCTGTCGGCGATCAGGTCGGTGAGCGTCGTCTCGCCGACCGAGGTCATGATCAACTTGAAGCAGCCGGACAACAATCTGCTGTTCTGGCTGGCCGGGCCGTTGGGTGCGATGTTCTCCCCCAACGCCGTTGATGATCTTGCCACCACGGCGATCGGCACCGGGCCCTACCTGCTCGACCGCTACAACCGCGGCGAGTCGTTGATCTTGAAACGCAACGACAACTACTGGGGCACCGAGGCGCAGCTTGCGACCGCCACCTTGCGTTACTACAACGATGCCAACGCCCCGGTGAATGCCTTGCGCAGTGGCGATCTGGACGTGGTGTATCAGACCCAGGCGGCCGATCAGGTCAAACAGTTCCAGGCCGATGATCAGTACAACGTGCAGATCGGTGCCACCACCGGCATCACGGTGATGTCGATGAACAACGCCCGGCCGCCGTTCAACGATCGACGGGTCCGGCTGGCGATCATCTACGGCGTCGACCGGGACGCGATCAACACCACCGCCACCAACGGCTACGGCAAGGTGCTCGGCGGACCGGTCGCACCGACCGATCCGTGGTACGTCGACCTGTCGAAGAAGTACCCGTACGATCCGCAGAAGGCCAAGCAGTTGCTGGCCGAGGCCGGGAAATCCAAGCTGACCGTGGATTTCACGGTTCCCAGCCTGCCGTACGCGCAGACGATCGCGCAGGTGGTGAAGTCGGATCTGGCCAAGATCGGTGTCACCGCCAACCTGCAGACCCAGGAATTCCCCGCGGTCTGGCTGGACAAGACCTTCACTCAGCACGACTACGACCTGACGGTGATCAACCACGTCGAGGCCCGCAACGTGTTCAACTATGCCGATCCCAGCTATTACTGGAGCTATCGCAACAAGGCCGTACAGAAGCAACTCACCGACGCGGTGGCAGCGCCCAGCCAACAGGCGTTTGTGGCCGGCATGAAGACGGCGGTGAACGGGATCGTCGATGACGCCGCAGCCGACTGGCTCTACAACGCGCCGAACATCGTCATCGCCAAGAAGTCGGTCGCCGGCGTCAACGCCGACGACACCGGGGTTTCGCTGGACCTGACCAAGGCCAGCAATCCGAAGTGACCATGGCTTTCCGGTTGCTCCGGCGGGCCGGCATCTTCCTGCTGACCGCCTGGGTCGCCTCGATCGTGGTGTTCGCGCTGCTGGCGATCCTGCCCGGCAACGTCGCGCAGACGATGCTCGGCGTGCAGGCCACTCCGCAGGCGGTGGCGGCGCTGGAGCAGCAGCTCGGCCTCGACCGACCGGTGCCGATCCGTTACCTGGATTGGCTTTCCGGGATGCTGCACGGCGATCTGGGCACCTCGTACGTGACCGGTCAACCGATCGCGCCGGAGGTGTTCGATCATCTGCAGGTCTCGTTGATCTTGGTGATCGCGGCGATGATCGTCGCGATCTGCGTCGCTCTGCCGGTCGGCGTGTACGCCGCCTATCGGCAACGCCGCTGGGACGGCACGCTGGTCAGCGCGCTGAGTCAGCTGGCCGTCGCGGTCCCCGGCTTCCTCGCCGGCCTGCTGTTGGTGATCTTGTTCTCGGTGACACTCGGCTGGCTACCGGCCAGCGGCTGGTCGGCGCCGATCGAGGGCATCGGCCCCTTCCTGTCGCACCTGCTGCTGCCGGCGTTGTCGTTGGGACTGATCCAGGGCGCGATCCTGAGTCGCTACGTTCGCTCGGCGGTGCTGGAGATCACCCGTGAGGACTTCATGCGGACCGCGCGATCGAAGGGCATGCGGCCGTTGCGGGCGTTGGTCCGGCACGGACTGCGGAACGCGATGATCCCGGTGCTGACGGTCACCGGCATCGAACTGGCCGCTCTGTTCGTCGGCGCGATCGTGATCGAGACCGTGTTCGTGGTGCCCGGCATCGGCAGCCTGCTGATCCGTTCGGTGCAGAACCGGGATCTGATCGAGGTGCAGGGAATTGTGATGGTGATCGTGGTGATCGTGCTGGTGATCAATCTCGTCGTCGACCTGCTCTATGCGGTGATCGACCCTCGGTTGAGGAGTTCACGATGACGGCGCTGCCGATGATGCCCGAGTCCGAGGTCGCCGTTGCCGGTGTGCCTCGTCGAAGAGTCGGCGCGACCTTGATCATCGGCGCCGTGCTGGTCGGCCTGGTGGTCCTCGGCTGCCTGCTCTCCTTCGTCTGGACTCCGTACGATCCGACCCTGGTCGACGCCTCGATCCGGCTGCAGCCGCCGTCGGCGCAGCACTGGCTGGGCACCGACTCCTTCGGCCACGACGTGTTCTCGGTCCTGCTGGCGGGCAGCCGGACCACCCTGCTGGTCGGGTTGGTGGCGGTCGGGGTTGCCGCGGTGATCGGGATCCCGCTCGGCGTTGTCGCCGGCAGCACCTCTCGTGCTGCCGGTCGCTGGCTGATGCGCTGGAACGACATCATGCAAGCGTTTCCGGCGTTGTTGCTGGCGATCATCTTCGGTGCGATCTGGGGCGGCAGCACGGTGACCGCGATGCTCGCGTTGGGGATCGGCACCGCGCCGGCCTTCGCCCGGGTCGCTCGCGGCGGCACCCTGGCGGTGATGAGCCGGGAGTACGTGACCGCGTCCCGCGCCGCCGGCCGTGGCTGGTGGTTCCTGGCCGGCCGGCATCTGCTGCCGAACATCGGCGGGCTGTTGATCGTGCAGGCCTCGGTGAACTTCGCGGTCGCCGTGCTGGCCGAGGCGGCGCTGTCCTATCTCGGCCTGGGCACGCCGGCACCGACGCCGAGCTGGGGCCGGATGCTGCAGGAGTCACAGACCTACATCTTCACCGCACCACTGCTGATCGTCTTCCCGGGCTGCGCGATAGCCCTGACAGTATTGGGATTCAACCTGCTCGGCGACGGACTGCGTGACCGCCTCGACCCGCGCCTGGAGAGTTGATCATGAGTCTGCTGACGATCTCCGGGGTGCGGGTGTCCGCCGGCTCCGAGACCCTGGTCCGCGATCTGGATCTGCAGCTGGCGCCCGGCGAACGGGTCGGCCTGATCGGCGAGTCGGGTTCGGGCAAGACGCTGACCTGCTTGTCGATCATGAGCCTGCTGCCGGACGGGCTGACCGCGACCGGATCGCTTCGGCTGGCGGATGTTGATCATGAACTGCTGACCGCGTCGGAGTCGGTCTGGTCGCCGCTGCGCGGTGCGCGGATGTCGATGATCTTCCAGGAGCCGATGACGGCGCTCAATCCGGTGATGAAGGTCGGCAAGCAGGTTGCCGAGATGATGAGCCTGCACGGCGAATCCGACCGCCGCTCCGCAGAGCGTACGGTGCAGCTGCTGGACGAGGTCGGGCTGCCGGATCCTGCGGTCGCCGTTCATGCCTACCCGCACCAGCTCTCCGGCGGCCAGCGACAGCGAGTGATGCTGGCGATGGCGATGGCCAACTCTCCCGACCTGCTGCTGGCCGACGAACCGACCACGGCGCTGGATGTCACCGTGCAGGCGCAGGTGCTGGACCTGATGCGGGCGCAGGTCCGCGATCACGACAGCGCCCTGCTCTTCATCACCCACGACCTGGCGGTGGTGTCGCAGATGTGCGAACGAGTGTTGATCATGAAGGACGGCGCCGTGGTCGAGTCCGGCCCGATCGAGACCGTGTTCGCCCGACCGCAACACCCTTACACGGCAGGATTGTTGGCCGCCTCCGAGCTGGCCACCGATCCCCGCACCGGCCGCCTGATCACCGTCCCCGGCGACCAACCCGATCCAGGAGCCCTGAACAAGGCGTCGGGCCAACCCCCTACCCAAGACTCCCTGAGCGACCAACCCGACCAAAGGTCCCTGAGCAAGGCGTCGAGCAAACCCGAGGATGATCAAGCTCACGATGCGGTCCGACAGGCTCAAGAGGCTGAGGAGCGAGTTTTCAACGAGGTGCCGGGCGATGCGCTGATCCGGGTTCGTGATCTTGGTCGGATCTATCACCGGGGCCGGGTGTCGCTGTTCGGGCCGCGGCGGCAGGTGGTCGGACTGGATCGGGTGTCATTCGACGTCGCTGCCGGTGCCCGGTTCGGGATCGTCGGCGAGTCGGGTTCCGGCAAGTCGACGCTGTTGAGATTGCTGTGTGGGTTGGATTCTCCGACTTCAGGCAGCGCATCGGTGACCGGCCTCGAACTCGCCGGTGCGAGCGAACGTGATCTTCGCCCGCTGCGCAGTCAGGTTCAGTTGGTGTTCCAGGATCCGCACTCGTCGCTGGATCCGCGGATGCGGGTCCGCGACGTCATTGCCGAGCCGCTGCGGAAGACACCTCTCGAGGTACGCCGAGCGCGGGTCGCCGAGGTGTTGCAGGCCGTGGGGCTGCCGAACCAGGCGGCCGATCGCTACCCGCATCAGTTCTCCGGTGGACAGCGGCAGCGGATCGCGATCGCCCGGGCGTTGATCACCCGGCCGAGGATCCTGCTCGCCGACGAACCGGTCTCGGCCTTGGACGTGTCCGTTCGCGCGCAGGTGTTGAACCTGCTGACCGATCTGGTCGGCGCGTACGAGCTGACGTTGATCTTCGTCTCCCACGATCTGAACGTGATCCGTCACCTGTGCGACACGGTCGCGGTGATGCAGACCGGCCGGATCGTCGAGTGCGGGCCGACCGAGCAGGTCTACGCCGACCCGCAACACCCGTACACCCAGAAGTTGATCACCGCGCTGCCCCGGATCACGGTTACCGGATGATCCCGACGCCTGAGCCGCCCTGCTGCAGGATGAGACCATGAGCACCAGTATCACCGACGTCGCCGGCATCCGGATCGGTCACCACACCCGTACCGACGGTGACTACCTCACCGGGGTCACCGTGGTGCTGCCGCCGCCGGGCACCGTGGCCGGCGTCGACGTTCGCGGCGGCGGTCCGGGCACCCACGAGACCGATGCGCTCAAACCCGGCACGCTGGTCCCGACCGTCGACGCGGTGGTGCTCACCGGCGGCAGCGCGTACGGGTTGATCGCCGCGCACGGAGCCCAGCGCTGGTGTGAGGAACACGGTCGCGGCGTACCGATGGGTCGACCGGGTGAGGTGGTTCCGATCGTCCCCGCCGCGGTGATCTTCGATCTCGGCCGTGGTGGCCGCTTCACTGCCCGACCGGCCGAGGACTGGGGCTACCGCGCCGCGGCCGCCGCCGACCGGTCCGGTGATCATGCCGAGGTGGCACGCGGCAACGTCGGCGCCGGCACCGGTGCTCAGGTTGCGGACGGCCGTCTCAAGGGCGGCGTCGGCACCGCGTCGATCACGATCGACCTCGGTGCGCAGCCGATCACCGTCGGCGCCTTGGCCGTGGTGAACGCCCGAGGTGTGCCGCAACTGCCGGGCATCGGCCGAGCGCTCTCCCGCAGCGGCGAACAACAGTCCGGCCGGCAAGCCGGCGGAGAGTCGGAGGATCGGACCACGTCGGGTGTGACGGAGTTCAACACCACCATCGCGGTGATCGCCACCGATGCCCGGCTGGACGTGGCCGACGCGACCCGGACCGCGGCCTGCGCCCATGACGGGTTCGCCCGGGCGATCGACCCGGTGCACACGCTGACCGACGGCGACACGGTGTTCGCCCTGGCCACCGGCGCGATCCCGCTACCCGATGATGTCGGCAGCAGGCTCGGCGTGCTGGCCGCGGTCCAGGCGGCGGCCGCGACCGTCATGCAGGAGGCGATCCTGGACGGCGTCCGCAGCGCCGAACCGGTCCGGACCGCCGCGCGCGGCTACCCGAGCTACCACGAACTGATCGACCGCTGAGGATGCGAACCGACCGATGGTGATCAACCTTCCGCGCTGGGCACGCACCGGCTGGCGCGTCGTCGTGGACACCGTCGTGGGGTGCTTTCGCTATCGGGTCACCGGGTTGGCCGCCGAGGCGGCATTCTTCGCCCTGCTCTCGCTGCCGCCGTTGATCTTCGCCGCGGTCGGCTCGCTGGGCTTCGTGGCGTCGATGATCCGTCCGGAGGCGATCCAGGACTTCAAGGACAAACTGCTGGAGTTGGCGTCGCGGGTGCTGACTCCGTCCGCGGTCGAGACGGTGATCGCGCCGACCATCAACGACGTGCTCGCCGAGGGCCGCGCGGCCGTGATCTCGATCGGGTTCCTGATCTCGCTCTGGTCGGGATCCCGGGCGCTGAACGTGTTCATCGACGGGATCGGGATCATGTACGGCCAGCGCGGGCATCGGCACTTCGTCCGCGCCCGGTTGCTGTCCTTCCTGCTGTATCTCGTGTTCCTGGTCGTCGCGATGATCCTGGTGCCGCTGGTGCTGGCCGGGCCGGGCTTCGTGGACCGGATCCTGCCCCACCCGATCGCCTGGCTGGGCGCTCTCTACTGGCCGATCGTGCTGATCGGCTCCGGCTTCTTCCTGGCCACCCTCTACAACCTGTCACTGCCCCGCCGCTACCGACTCTGCTCCGGGTTGCCCGGCGCCGCGGTCGCGTTGTTGATCTGGATCGGGGGCAGTTGGGTGCTGCGGGTGGCGCTCAGCCGAACCGCCGCGACGCCGTCCATCTTCGGTCCGTTGGCGGCGCCGATCGCGCTGATGTTGTGGCTGTACGTGATCTCGTTGGCGGTGCTGATCGGGGCCGCATTCAATTCTGCGATCGACAAAAGGCGCAATCTGCCCACCGGATTCAGCCCCAAACCATCCGCATAATGAGACGCGTGTCCAGATCATGGTATTGGGGGTTGCCGGATCACCCCGACAACCGCAAGGGTTGACCCATGCGCATCCGTCCGACCGGAATCCACCGCCCCTTCCGGGGTCTCGGTGCGGTCCATCCGGTCCTGACGCCTGCCCGAGTTCTGCCCACCGCACCGGCGATGGACCTCGGGCCGTTCGTGGTGCGCCGCTTCGTGGACTTCGCGCGCACGGAGTCGATGATGTGTCGCCGTCACGCCTGACCGGCCGACACCCGTCCCCCGACGATCGCCGGCCTCTCGGCATCCCACGCCTGCGTCTCCCGCACCCGGGAGCGACGGCGCGTACCTGTCGAACCTGAAACCCGGCGACGAACCCTGACGAAGGACTGCGATGACAACCCAGACCACGACCGCCCCCGACGCTCGTACGGATCGACCGGCTCGTACGGATCGACCGGCCCGTACGGAGCGCCCGGCTCGCACCCCGGGCCAGCGGCGGCAGGTCGGCCGCAAGCGCGGCGAGGGCCAGTGGGCGCTCGGCTACCGCGAGCCGCTGAACGCCAACGAGCAGCAGAAGAAGGACGACAACCCGCTGAACGTGCGGGCCAGGATCATCAACATCTACGCCAAGCAGGGATTCGCCAGCATCGATCCCGGCGATCTGCGCGGCCGGTTCCGCTGGATGGGTCTCTACACCCAGCGCAAGCCCGGCATCGACGGCGGCAAGACCGGATCGCTGGAGCCGGAGGAGCTCGAGGACTCCTACTTCATGCTCCGGGTCCGGATCGACGGCGGCGCGCTGAGCACCGAGCAGCTGCGGGTGATCGCCGGCATCTCCAGCGACTTCGCCCGCGGCAGCGCCGACATCACCGACCGGCAGAACATCCAGCTGCACTGGGTCCGGATCGAGGACGTGCCGGAGATCTGGCGGCGACTGGAAGAGGTCGGCCTGCACACCACCGAGGCCTGCGGCGACTGCCCACGGGTCGTGATCGGCTCGCCGGTGGCCGGCATCGCCGCAGACGAGATCATCAACGGCCAACCGGCCGTGGACGAGATCCGCGCCAAGTACATCGGCAGCCCGGAGTTCTCCAACCTGCCGCGCAAGTTCAAGACCTCGATCAGCGGCCACCCGAGCCAGGACGTGGTGCCGGAGCTGAACGACATCTCGTTCGTCGGCGTACGTCATCCGCAGTACGGTCCGGGTTTCGACCTGTGGGTGGGCGGCGGACTGTCCACCAATCCGATGCTAGCGCAGCGGCTCGGCGCGTTCGTGCCGCTGGCCGAGGTGCCCGAGGTGTGGGCCGGTGTGACCAGCATCTTCCGCGACTACGGCTATCGGCGGCTGCGCGGCCGGGCCCGGATGAAGTTCCTGGTCGCCGACTGGGGTACGGAGAAGTTCCGCCAGGTGCTGGAGGACGAGTACCTGCACCGCAAGCTGATCGACGGACCGAAACCTGAGACCCCCGTCTCAACAGGCGACCACGTCGGCGTGCATCGGCAGCACGACGGCCGCAACTACGTCGGCTTCAACACCTCCGCGGGCCGGGTCAGCGGCGACATCCTGGCTCGGGCCGCCGAGATCGCCGAGGCACACGGGTCGCAGCGGCTGCGGACCACTCCGATGCAGAAGCTTCTGGTCCTCGACGTGGACGACGCCGAGGTGGAGGGGCTGATCGCCGACTTCGCCGAGCTGGGCCTGTCGGCCAACCGCAAGGCCTGGCAGCGTTCGGTGCTGGCCTGCACCGGGATCGAGTTCTGCAAGCTGGCCATCGTGGAGACGAAGGCGCAGGCGGTCCGGGTGGCCGACGAGCTCGAGCAGCGGCTGGGTGAGCTGGACTCCCCGATCACCGTGCACCTCAACGGCTGCCCGAACTCCTGCGCCCGGGTGCAGACCGCCGACATCGGACTCAAGGGCCAGCTGGTCACCGGGCCGGGCGGCAACCAGGTCCCGGGCTATCAGGTGCACCTGGGCGGCGGGTTGGGCCTGGACGCCGGTTTCGGCCGCAAGCTCCGCGGCCACAAGGTGACCGCCGACGAGTTGCCCGACTACATCGAGCGGGTCGCCAAGGCGTACCTGGCTGATCGGCTCGACGGCGAACGGTTCGCCCAGTGGGTGGGCCGGGCCGACGAGGCGGTTCTGCTGTGACCAGCAGCGGTCCCGCGGTCAGCGAGCCGCGGGCCGAGCGGCAGGCGATCGCGTACTGCCCGTACTGCTCGGAGGAGACGTTGTTTCCCCGGGCGGGTGGCGGCTGGGAGTGCCGCAGTTGCCTGCGCGCGTTCTCGGTGACCTTCCACGGGCTGCTCTCGACCTCGCAGGATTCGACAGCCGGGGGCTCGACACCGGAAAGTAGGGATGAGCAGTGACTGTCTGCCAGACCCACCAGGATCGAGGCACCATCTCCGGACACGGAACCGACGCCGGTGACAGCACCGACCTGTCCCCGGCCGAGCTCGAGGCGCTCGCCGAGCGAGCCGGTCGGGAGCTGGAAGGTGCGCCGGCCGAGGAGATCATGGCCTGGGCCTTCGCCCGGTTCGGACGCCGGTTGGCCGTCACCTCGTCGATGGCCGACACCGTGATGATCCATCTGGCCGAGCGCACCGCGCCCGGACTGGACGTGATCTTCCTGGACACCGGCTACCACTTCGTGGAGACGATCGGCACCCGCGACGCGGTGGAACAGGTGTTCGACGTGAACGTGATCAACGTGACCCCGGAGCTGACCGTGGCGCAGCAGGACGCCAAGTACGGCAAGGATCTGTTCGCCAGCAATCCCGATCTGTGCTGCGCGATGCGCAAGGTCGAGCCGCTCGGCCGGGCGCTGCAGCCGTACAAGGCCTGGGCGACAGGTGTTCGGCGGGCCGACAACGCGCGCCGCGCCGGCACCAAGGTGGTCGGCTACGACCGCGCCAAGAAACTGGTCAAGATCGCGCCGATCGCGGCCTGGTCCGATGACGAGGTGGCGACCTACATCGACGACCACGGCCTGATCAGCAACCCACTGCTCGCCGATGGCTATCCTTCGATCGGCTGCGAGCCCTGCACCAGTCGTCCGATCGACGGCTCCGATCCGCGCAGCGGACGGTGGGCCGGTCGCGGCAAGACCGAATGCGGGATCCAGCTGTGACCGAGACCGTCGACAGAGAGCATGCCGATCCCATGACGCAGCCGAGCCCGTCCCCGACCCAGCCGACCGTCGCCGGCGCCGAACCGGTGCTGTCCACCGGGCTGTCCGGCCCGTCCAATCCGGTCCCGGCCGAGGTCACCGGAGCGACGGTCTGGTTCACCGGGCTGCCGTCGGCGGGCAAGTCGACCATCGCGCACGCGCTGGCCGATCAGCTCCGCGATGCGGGCGTCGACGTGCACGTGCTGGACGGTGACGACGTACGTCCGTACCTGTCCAAGGGGCTGGGATTCAGCCGGGAGGATCGCAACACCAACGTCACCCGGATCGGGTACGTCGCCCGGCTGCTGTCGTCGCACGGTGTGCTGACGCTGGTGCCGGTGATCGCTCCGTACGCCGAGGCTCGGGCCGCGGTCCGTGCCGACCATGCCGAGCACGGCGTTCCGTTCGCCGAGATCTTCGTCTCGACCAGCCTCGAGGTGACCGAGCAGCGGGACGTGAAGGGGCTGTACGCCAAGGCCCGCCGGGGCGAGATCACCGGGATGACCGGCATCGACGACCCGTACGAAGAACCGACCAGCGCCGAACTGGTGGTGGACACCTCCGAGGTGCCGCTGAAGCAATCGGTCGAACAGACCAAGGCGCTGGTTTCGACTCTCCTGGGCAGGCAACTGCCGTGAGAGCAAGCGTGAGAAAGGAAGCACAATGACCGCGCCGTCCCTGATCTTGCTGGGCCGTGGTGGCGCCGAGCCACGGGTGGCCCAAGTCAGTCAGGCTCTTCGGGTCGGACTCACCGAACTGCGCCCGGAGCTCGATGTCCACGCCGCATTCATGGACAACCCGCCGACCGCGCTGAACGTGATCAACAAGCTCACCCAGCGCGGCGTGACCGAGATCGTGCTGACGCCGTTGGAGCTCGCCGACGCCTTCGGCGGCGGAGATGATCTCGGTTCGATGCTGACCGCGATCCGGGCCGCGCATCCCGGGCTGCAGGTGGTCGCCTCCAAGCCGATCGGACCCGATCCGCAGTTGCTGTCGGTGGTCGATCGTCGGCTGCGGTCCGCGCTGCGGACCCGGCGGGTGACCGAGCTGGACGGGCTGGTCTTCCTCTCCGACGCCGGCCAGGACGTTCGCAGTCATGCGATCGTGGCCCGCCGCGCTCGCGCCTGGGCAGGTCACCACAAGCTGCCGTCGGTGACGGCCTTCGGCGGTGATCACGGACCGACCGCCGCCGAGGCTGTACGTACGCTGCACGCGCAGGGTCGTCGGCACGTGGCCGTCGGCAGCTGGTACCTGAGCCCGACCGAGGACTACCTGCACCAGGCCCGTCTGGCGTACGAGTCCGGTGCGATCGCCGTGTCCGCGCCGCTGGGTGCCGAGTCGGAGCTGCTGCAGGCCATCATCAGCCGGTACGTGGTCTCCGCGATGGATCTGGTCGACCTCGAGTCGCTCGTCGGTGACCAGCGCCCACAACTCGCCGTGGTCGGCGCCTGACTGCGATTGAACCGGCGGCGGCTGCGTGCCGTTTTCCAACCGTGGTTGCCAAACGAACGATCGCACGCCCGAATCGGAGCGAATTTGCCAACCGTGGTTGGAAAACGTCCAGCCCGTACGAGTCCCCGCCGCCCGAGGTCGGCTGCGGGGCGCTGCCCGAAAGCCTGGCCGCGTACAAGCTCCCGTTAGGGTCGAAGCCGTGACCACCAGCTATCACCTGCTCGCCGGCCCGGGCGTGTCCCGCGATTCGATCACCGATGCGGGGCTCTCCGAGCTGTACCGGCATCCCGATCCCGGCGATCGGGCTTGGGTGCGGACCAACTTCGTCAGCACCCTGGACGGGGCGGCTCAGGGTCCGGACGGTCGGTCCGGCAGCATCAACACCGCCAGCGATCGCAAGGTGTTCGCGCTGCAACGCGCGCATGCCGACGTGATCTTGATCGGCGCCGGGACTGCTCGGGCCGAGCACTACCGGGCTGTTGATCTTGAACCCTGGCAACGCGAGCTGAGGTCTCGGCTCGGGTTGGCACCGTACCCGACGTTGGCGATCATCTCCCGCAGTCGGGACCTGCCTGATGATCTCGCTCGACCGGCGGCCGGCGAGCAGGGCGGCCCGGTGATCTTGATCGCACCGCATGCCACCGGCGAGGCTCGACCGACGCCTGATCATGTCGAGTTGATCGAGTTGGATGATCATGATCTGGTGCCCTGCAAGGAGTTGATCACCGCGCTGGCCGACCGCGGACTGCGTCGCGTGCTCTGCGAGGGCGGACCGCACCTGAGCCGCCAACTGCATGCCGCGGGTTTGGTGGACGAGATCTGCCTGACCCTGTCGCCGCTGGTGATCGGGGGCCACGCCAGCCGCACCACCGCCGGCGCCCTGCTCGAGCCGGAACCGTACGAGCTGGCGCATTGCATCGCCGCCGACGATCAAGCCCTGCTGCTGCGCTATCTCCGCGGCCACCGCGCGCACTCCTGAGAGCTACGACTCGATTCTGTTGCCCTGTTCGTCCCAGTGGCCGGCGACCTTCTTGCTGGGTTGGACTCTGGGCGGCTCGCCGGGCATCTTGGGGTAGTCCGGCGGGTACGGCAGCTCGCCCAGACCATGATCACGTTCATCGCGCAGATAGAGCTCGAGGGCGGCAGCAAGATCACCGGGCTGACCGCGATAGAAGTCGGCCCACCGATCACCGCCGTCGGCGAACCTGGTGATCATGGTCTGCACGGTGAAGTCGTCCGGCCGGCAGTCGCGCAGCTCGTCCCACTGCAACGGCGCCGACACCCGCGCGTTCGGCGTCGGCCGGATCGAGTAGGCCGAACTGATCGTCCGATCGCGGGCCATCTGGTTGAAGTCGATGAAGATCCGCTCCCCGCGTTCTTCCTTCCACCAGTCGACGGTCACCTGCTCCGGCATCCGACGCGCCAGCTCGCGGCCGACCGCGATCACCGCATGCCGCGCCTCGATGAAGCCGAAGTCCGGTTTGATCGGTACGAAGACATGGATGCCGCGGCCGCCGCTGGTCTTGCAGAAACCGGTCAATCCGATCTCGTCCAGTACCTGCCGCAACTCGTACGCGGGCTCGATCGCGTCGGCGAAATCCGTACCGGGCTGGGGATCAAGATCGATGCGAAGTTGATCAACCTTGTCGGTGTCGGGTGCCGACACCGCCCAGGGGTGATAGCGCAGCGTGCCGAGGTTGGCCATCCAGACGATGCTGGCCAGGTCGTGCGGGCAGACCTCCTCGGCGGTCCGGCCGGAGGGAAAGGTGATCTCGGCCGTGCGTACCCAGTCCGGCGTGTTCTTCGGTGCCCGCTTCTGATAGAACGCGTCCCCGCGCGGGTCGGCGCGGGTGCTCAGCTTGGCGCCCTCCCGGAAGCCGCCCGGCCAACGCTCCATCGTGGTCGGCCGATCCTTCAACGCCGGCAGGATGCCGTCGCCGACCGCGACCACGTAGTTGACGATGTCGATCTTGGTCAGCCCCGGTTCGGGGAAGTAGATCTTGTCCGGACTCGATACCGCGACGGTGCGGTCGCCGATGGTCAACTCGGCCTTCGGGGTCGCCATGAGCCCTCACCCTATCCGCCCTGGCCGGTCCGCGGCCCGCTCTCTTTCGGATCCGGGAATTCGGACATCCGTGAGCCGGCGAGCCGCGGCAACTCTCCAGCACGAGTCGAGTTCTCAGCCCCCAGCCCGACCACGGGCCGCGCTCGCGGATCCAAGGAGGTTCCGGCGCTCGCGGACGGTCTATGGGTGTCTAGCCGCCTGCGATTCGCGCGGGAGCGTGTTCGGCTCCCTGCTCCAGGAATCTTCTCCGTGCCGTCCCGAATCCAAGCTCGCGCCGTGGAGGCTCCGGCGGACCTTCACCGCCCGAGATCCGGTCGCCGGTTCCCGCGTACGCTGAGGCGGGAACGTCCCGCGGGCTGCGTGTGTTGCACCGGGCGGATCGACGTAGGAGGAAGCGATATGACCACCGAACAGAACCAGTCCCCAGCCGCCGGCGTGGGCAAGATCATCAAGTCCGAGGACGAGTGGCGCCGGCAGCTCAGCGCCGCCGAGTTCCACGTCCTGCGCGAAGCCGGCACCGAGCGGCCGTTCACCGGCGAGTACACAGACACCAAGACCGCGGGCGTCTACCGCTGCCGGGCTTGCGGTGCCGAGTTGTTCCGCAGTGACGAGAAGTTCGAGAGCCACTGCGGTTGGCCGTCCTTCTTCGCCCCACTGGCGGAGGACCGGGTCCGCTACATCACCGACGACTCGCTGGGCATGCGCCGGGTCGAGGTACGCTGCTCAGCCTGCGACTCGCACCTGGGCCACGTCTTCGAGGGCGAGGGCTACAACACCCCCACCGACCTGCGCTACTGCATCAACTCCATCAGCCTGTCCCTGGAACCCGCGGAATAACCCACTGACAAGTCGGCTTACCAGGTGGCGACGATGTCGGCGAGTTCGCGCCGGCGGCCGGTGTAGAAGGGGGTCTCGGCGCGGGTGTGCCGGCGCGCCTCCGCCTTGCGCAGTTCGCGCATCAGGTCGACGATCTGATGCAGTTCGTCGGACTCGAAGGCCAGCATCCACTCGTAGTCGCCGAGCGCGAACGAGGACACCGTGTTGGCCCGGACTCCCGGGAACGGACGCGCCATCATGCCGTGCTCGGCCAGCATCTTGCGCCGTTCGGCGTCGGGCAGCAGATACCACTCGTACGAGCGGACGAACGGGTACACGCAGACGTACGCCTTGGGGTCCTCGCCGGACATGAACGCCGGCACGTGGCCCTTGTTGAACTCGGCGGGCCGATGCAGCGCGGCCTGCGACCAGACTGACTCCAGTTGATCACCCAGCGCCGATCGACGGAACGCGAGATAGGCATCCTGCAGCACCTGAATGTCCGGGGCGTGCCACCAGACCAGGAGATCCGCGTCAGCCCGCAACCCGGCCACGTCGTACCAGCCGCGGATGGTCAGATCCTCGCCGTCCGCGGCCTTCTCGATGTCGGCCAACGCATCTGCGGCGAGCTCCGCCGGATCCCCCTCGGGCCGCTTCGGCCGGCGGAACACCGACCACATCGTGTAGCGGATCGTGTCATTGATCTCCCGCGCCTTCACCGCAGTTCCTTCCGTTCATCGTCAACGTCGCCCCCATTCTGCGCTCCGGTTCCGAGCTGTCAGAAGGTGGTTGGGCTATAGGCCACCACCTTCTGACAAGTCGGTCAGAGGAGGGTGTCGGCGGCGGCGGTTGCGCTGGCCATGCACGCGGGCAGGCCGACGCCGTCGGTGTACGCGCCGGCGATCGCGATGCCGTCCAGCTCCGCGACCGCGGTCCGGATGTCGGCGATCCGGCGGCGATGGTCCAGCAGGTACTGCGGCAGGCCGCCGCCCCAGCGTTGCACCCGGACCCGTAGCGGTCGCACGCTCTGGAAACCCGGCACGAATCCGCGCGCCTCGGCGAGTGTTCGGCGAGCCAGTTGTTGATCATCGACCTGCAACAGCTGTTCCTCGCCGAATCTGCCGACGCTGGCCCGGACCACGGCCGTGCCGGGTCCGAAATCGGCCTCGGCCCGCTCCCTGATCCAGTCCCATTTGTTGGACGAGTAGGTGAACGCCTTGATCGTCGGCAACTCCCCCGGCGGCACCAGCAGCCCCGAACCCTGCAGCTCGGCTCCGGCCAGCACGAAGGTGATCACCGCCATCGACGCGTACGGGATCTCGGCCAGTCCGGCCGCCGCCGCGGGCGACAAGCCGGTGAGCAGCCGCGCGGTCGGTGCTGCCGGGATGGCCAGCAGCACCCGGTCGGCCATGATCAACTTCGGCTGCGGGACCGGACCGGTGATCACCTCGTACCGTCCGGACTTCCGCGTGAGCGACCGCACCGTGGCCCGAGTCAGGATCTTGACGCCGCGACGTTCAAGATCAGCAACGAGCGCGCCGATCAACCGGTTCACGCCGCCGATGAGCCCGGCGAACACCGGCGGCGCGACACCTTCGTCACCGGTGCCGTGATCATTGCTGCGTTTCGCCGCTGCTGCCACCCGCTGCGCTGCGGCCAGCAGCGAACCGCCCCGCGAGGCCTCGGTGAACAGGGCCGGATGCACAGCCTGGAAGGAAAGCCGGCGGGACTGCCCCGCGTACACCCCGCCGAGCATCGGCTCCAGCACCCGGTCGGTGACCTCGTCGCCGAACCTCGTCGCCACGTACCGGCCGATCTCCACGTCGCCGGTCAGCGGCGGTGCATCAAGATCAACTTCGGTACGGGCCCGGTCCAGCCCGGCGTCGGTCAGGTAGCCGCGCAGCGCGTCGAGATCGGTCGGCACGCCCAGGTTGCTCGGCGGCAGCGACCTGATCTGCCCGGCCAGGAAGGCTTGTGCCCGTGACGCGGTGGGATGCACGCGTTGATCATCGAGTCCCAACTCGGTGATCAACTGCAGACCTTCCGGTCGGCGGGCCAGCAGCGATTCGGCGCCGGCGTCCACGGTGAACTCAGTGTCGAGTGGGTTGCGTTGCGGTCCGCCGCCTTGCTCAGGATCCTGCAGCGCCAGTTGTTGATCAAGGTCGCCGAGGTCGTCCAGCGCTACCCCGTTGAGTTTGCCGCCGAGCCGGGGCGAGGACTCGCAGACGATGATCTCGGCGTCGGTCTGCTCGCTGAGCCGGCGGGCGGCGACCAGACCGGTGATGCCGCCGCCGACCACCAGGATCGTTCGGGTCACACCAGCGCCTCGGCCCGCAACGCCGGCCCTTCGGCATGCACCAGCTCGACGATCTTCGTCAGCACGTCCGGGTCGGCGTTCGGCGGCACCCCGTGCCCGAGGTTGAAGATGTGCCCCGGCGCATGAGCTCCGGAGCGGATGACGTCGCGAACCCGTTCGGCGAGCACCGGCCAGGGCGCCTGCAGCAGGGCCGGATCGAGATTGCCCTGAACCGCATGATCCGGCCCGATCCGGAGGCTGGCCTCGGCCAGCGGCACCCGCCAGTCGACACCGACCACGTCCGGTCCGGCCGCGGCCATCGCCGGCAGCAACTCGCCGGTGCCGACCCCGAAGTGAATGCTCGGCACTCCCAGTGCCGCCGCCCGGGCCAGCACCGCCGCCGAATGCGGCTGGACGAAGCGGAGGTAATCGACCGGCGCCAGGCTGCCCGCCCAGGAGTCGAACAGCTGCACGATCTGCGCACCGGCCTCGACCTGCACGGTCAGGAACGTCGCGGCGATGTCCGCCAGCCGGCCGCAGAGGTCGTGCCACAACTCGGGATCGCCGACCATCATCGCCTTGGTGCGGGCGTAGTCCTTGCTCGGACCACCCTCGATCAGGTAGCTGGCCAGGGTGAACGGGGCACCGGCGAAGCCGATCAGCGGGATCGGGCCGAGTTCGGCCACCAGCAGCCGGACCGACTCGGCGACAAAGTCGGCACGGCCCGGATCCAGCGGACGAACCCGATCCAGATCGCCGCGGCTGCGGATCGGCTCGGCGATCACCGGGCCGGTGCCGGCGACGATGTCCACGTCGATCCCGGCGACCCGCAGCGGCACCACGATGTCGCTGTAGAGCACCGCACCGTCGACGCCGTAGCGGCGGACCGGCTGCAGGGTGATCTCGGTCACCAGCTCCGGCCGGGCGCAGGCCTCCAGCATGCCGACCCCCTCACGGACCCGGTGATACTCGGGCAGCGATCGGCCGGCCTGCCGCATGAACCAGATCGGCAGCCGTTCGCCCTGCCGCCGCCGCGCCGCGGCCAGCAGCACCGGCTCCGCCGAGTCCGGCGGTACGGCAGCGGCGGGCCGGGCATAGGTAGCGGAGTGGGCAGGTTCGGTGGCGGACACGTGCTGAATCTTTTCACGGGCGGCGCGTCGAGACGATCGGGTGTGGGTGCCGCGGAATAGGCTCTCAGCCGTGGGTGCGAACCAGGTGAAGCCGGCACCGCCGGACGGCTTCCAGACAGTCCTGCGGCAGATCCGGTCTGCCAGTTGGCGCCCCGAGCTGCAGATCGAGGAGATCCCTGCACCACAACGGATTGCGCCGTTCGCCGCTGCCATCACCGCGGACGTGGTGATCGGCGGCGACGAGGTGGGCAGCGGCCGGCTGGTGTTGCTGCACGATCCCGCCGGCAACGCCGCCTGGGGCGGCACCTTCCGGCTGGTCACCTTCGCCCGCGCCGAGGTCGACCCCGAGATGGTCACCGATCCTCTGCTCGGATCGGTGGGCTGGAGTTGGCTGATCGACGCGTTGACCGGCCATCAGGCCGGCTTCCACTCGCCCAGCGGGACGGTCACCTCGGTGTCCAGCGAATCGTTCGGCGGGATGGCCGACGAACCGCCGCGCGCCGAGGTCGAGATCCGCGCCTCCTGGACCCCGGAGATCGAGGATGGCGAGCCGATCACTCCGCATCTGACCGGCTGGGCCGAGTTGTTGTGCATGACCGCAGGTCTGCCGCCGCTGCCCGAAGGGGTCGTCTCGATGCCGTCCCGGCGGTCGCCGCAGGGACGGACCGGTCGGCAACGGTGACCCGCGCGGGAGCCGACGATTCCGACGCGCCCGAGGCCGATCCCCCCGAGGTACGGGTCCTGAACGAGCCGTCCGAGGGCCTCGGCGAGGTGATCGGCGAGATGGCCGGACTCCGTACGGCGATCAACGCACTCGCCGGCGGCAGCGGACCGGTCGCGATCGACGCCGAACGCGCCCACGGTTTCCGCTACAGCCAGCGGGCCTACCTGATTCAACTTCGCCGCCACGATGCCGGCACCTTCCTGATCGACCCGGTCGCCCTGGCCGAGGCCGCCGCCGCGGATGGCATCAGCCACGGCGAAGCCGCCGGCACTCGGACCAGATCGTCGCGTACCCGGCCGTTGGCCGATCTGAGCAACCTGGCCGAGGCGATCGAGGACGCCGAGTGGGACATCCACGCCGCCAACCAGGACCTGCCGTGTCTGGCCGAGGTCAACCTGATTCCGCAGCGGTTGTTCGACACCGAACTGGCCGGTCGGCTGCTCGGCTATCCGAGGGTCAATCTCGGCACCCTGATCGAGGAGGTGTTCTCGGTCCGGCTGCTCAAGGAGCACTCCGCCGCCGACTGGTCCACCCGGCCGCTGCCCCGGGAGTGGCTGAACTACGCCGCCCTCGACGTCGAGTTGCTGGTCGAACTGCGTGACGCGCTGGCCGAGCAACTCGTTCGGGCCGGCAAGGACGAGTGGGCCCGGCAGGAGTTCGCCTGGCTCGCGGCCGGCGCCGGACGGCCGGCCGCGGTCCGGCCCGACCCGTGGCGCCGGACGTCGGGCATTCACAAGATCCGGTCGCGGCGCGGGCTGGCGATCGTGGCCGAGCTGTGGCACAGCCGCGACCAGATCGCCCGCCGCACCGACAACGCACCCGGTCGGATCCTGCCGGACTCTGCGATCACCGAACTGGCCGCGATCCGCAACCCGTCGGCTTCCTCGCTCCGGGAGGTGCCGGGTTTCAATCGCCGCGCCGCCGCTCGCTATCGGGCCAACTGGGTCGCCGCTCTGGAACGTGCGCTGGCGCTGTCGGAGCGCGAGCTGCCCGCGCTGCACCGGCACGCGTCCGGCCCGCCGCAGCAGGCCCGGCTGTGGGCCGGGAAGGATCCGGTCGCAGCCGCCCGGCTCTACCGGGTACGGGACGCGCTGGCCGACAAGGCCGAGGAACTGAACCTGCCGGCAGAGAATCTGCTCACCCCCGATTACCTGCGCCGGTTGACCTGGCGGCCGCCGACCGAGCTCACCGAGCGGAGTGTGAACGATCTGCTCGGCGGTTTCGGGGCTCGACCCTGGCAGCGTGAGATCGTCGTTCCGCTGATCACTCCGCTGCTCGTGGACGCGTGACGTCCGCTGCTCCTGGGCGGCTGAAATCGGACCTCGACAACCCCTCGCGCGCCGTTGTTACTCGTGAGTAATATGACCGCATGCCCAGAGCCTCCCGGGAGGTCGTCTACGTTGACGGCGTCCGTACCCCATTCGGCAAGGCCGGGTCGATGTACGCCGAGACGCGTGCCGACGACCTGGTGATCAACTGCATTCGCGAGCTGGTCCGCCGCCATCCAGAACTGCCGCCGGAACGGATCGACGAGGTCGCGATCGCGGCCACCACGCAGATCGGCGATCAAGGTCTGACCATCGGGCGCAGCGCGGCGTTGCTGGCCGGCCTGCCCCGTACGGTCCCGGGCTTCGCGATCGACCGGATGTGTGCCGGCGCGATGACCGCGGTCACCACCACGGCCTCCGGAATCGCCTTCGGTGCTTACGATGTGGCCATCGCCGGCGGCGTTGAGCATATGGGCCGGCACCCGATGGGCGAAGGCATCGACCCGAATCCGCGGATCGTGGCGGAGAAGCTGGTCGACGAGTCGGCGCTGGTGATGGGATCCACCGCGGAGAACGTTCATGATCGTTATCCCGAGATCACCAAACAGCGGGCCGACGCGTACGCGGTGCTCAGCCAGCAGCGCGTCGCCAACGCCTACCAGCACGGGATCATCCAGGAGGCGCTGGTGCCCACCGCAACCCGCAGCGCCGAGTTGGGCTGGGGCCTGGCGACCAAGGACGAGCCGCCCCGGCCGGACACCTCGATGGAAGCCCTGGCCGGACTGCGGACCCCGTTCCGTCCGCACGGCCGGGTCACCGCCGGCAACGCTGCCGGACTGAACGACGGCGCCACCGCATCCCTGCTCGCCGCCGAGGACACCGCCGCCGAACTGGGCCTGCCGGCCGCGATGCGGTTGGTCAGTTACGCCTTCGCCGGCGTCGATCCCGAGGTGATGGGCGTCGGCCCGATCCCGGCCACCGAGAAGGCGCTGCAGCGCGCCGATCTGTCCTTCGATGATCTTGGTGCGATCGAGATCAACGAGGCGTTCGCGGTCCAGGTGCTCGCCTTCTGTGATCATTTCAAGGTCGACGACGACGACCCCAAGCTCAACCCGTACGGCGGTGCGATCGCGCTCGGCCATCCGCTGGCCAGCTCCGGTGTCCGGCTGATGATCCAACTGGCCCGGACGTTCCGCGACAATCCCAAGGTCCGCTACGGCCTGACCACGATGTGCGTCGGGCTCGGCATGGGCGGCTCGGTGATCTGGGAGAACCCCTTCTACAACAGCGATTCCGGCCAGGCCGGCACGGGCGAGGGAGCCGCGCGATGAGCAAGGACCTGACGACCATCATCTCCGAAGCGGCCGCGCTGACCGACGACGAGGTGATCACCAAGGCACTCAGCCGCGATGTTGATCTTCCGCACGGCGCCGGCACCGCGGTGTTGATCACGCTGGACAACGGTCATGATCACACCCGGCCGAACACGCTCGGTCCACGCAGCCTGCGCGAGCTGAACAACGCCATCGACGCCGCGCTGGCTCGTGACGACATCGCCGCGATCTGTATCACCGGCAAGCCGTTCATCCTGGCCGCCGGCGCGGATCTGACCGGGGTGGCCAAGCTGACCGACGCCGATCAGGCCGAGGCGATCACCCGGATCGGTCACGAGGTCTACGCGAAGCTGACCACCGCGTCGGTGCCGACCTTCACGTTCTACAACGGGCTCGCGCTGGGCGGCGGGCTGGAGATCGGCTTGCACTGCACGTACCGGACCGTGTCGTCGTCGGCGGCGGGGCTGGCGCTGCCGGAGTGTTTCCTCGGCATGGTGCCGGCCTGGGGCGGCGCCTACCTGCTGCCGAACCTGATCGGTGCCGACAACGCGGTCACGGTGATCATCGAGAACCCGTTGAACAACAACCGGATGCTGAAGGGTCCGCAGGCCCACCAGCTCGGCATCGCCGACGCGATCTTCGACGGCGCGGACTTCCTGGAGCGGTCGCTGGACTGGGCCGGTCAGGTGATCAGCGGCAAGATCACCGTCGAGCGGCCCGAGGTCGATCGCGGCGCCGCGTGGGACGAGGCGGTCGCCCGGGGTCGTGAGATCGCCGACGCCAAGGTCTCGGGGGCCGCACCGGCCCCGTACAAGGCTCTGGAGTTGATCACCGCCGCCAAGCATCAAGATCGACTCGCCGCCTTCGAGCGGGAGAACCAGGCGATGCGGAGCTTGCTGCTGTCGGACGAACTCCGCTCTGGCCTGTACGCCTTCGACCTGGTGCAGAAGCGGGCGCGTAAGCCCGCCGGAGCGCCCGAGTCGTGGCTGGCTCGTCCGGTGACCAAGATCGGCGTGGTCGGTGCCGGGTTGATGGCCGGTCAGCTGGCGCTGCTGTTCCTGCGCCGGCTGCAGCTGCCGGTGGTGATCAGCGACGTCGATCAGGAGCGGGTCGACCGTGGGATTGCCTACGTACACAGCGAAATCGACAAGCTGCGGTCCAAGGGACGGATCAACGACGACACCGTCAACCGGTTCAAGGCGTTGATCACCGGCACCACCGACTACGCGGACTACGCCGACTGCGAGTTCGTGATCGAGGCCGTCTTCGAAGAGTTGGCGGTGAAGAAGCAGGTCTTCGGCGAGTTGGAGAAGTACGTCAGCGCCGAAACGATCTTGGCCACCAACACGTCGTCGCTGTCGGTGACCGAGATGGCCGCCGAGCTTGATCATCCGCAGCGGGTGCTCGGCTTCCACTTCTTCAATCCGGTCGCGGTGCTGCCGCTGCTGGAGGTCGCCCGCGGTGAGCGAACCGACGACGAGACGGTGGCGACCGCGCTGGCGGTGGCCAAGAAGCTGAAGAAGAACGCGGTGATCGTCTCCGATGCGCCGGCGTTCGTGGTGAACCGGCTGCTGACCCGGCTGATGGGCGAGGTGATCGCCGCGATCGACGAGGGCACGCCGATCGAGGTGGCCGACAACGCGTTGCGTCCGCTCGGGCTGCCGATGACGCCGATGGTGCTGACGCAGTTGGTCGGCCCGGCCATCGCCCTGCACGTCGCCGAGACGCTGAACGCCAAGCTGGGCGACCGATTCGGTGTCTCGCCGAACCTGCGTGCGTGGGTGGAGTCGGGCCGGCGCGGGCTCTACGACTGGGACGAGAACGGCCAGCCGTACGTGCCGGGCGAGGTGAAGGAGATGTTCACCGTCGGCGACAACGCGAGCACGCCGGAGCAGATCCTCGAGCGAGCAACCTCCGCGCTGGCAGAGGAGATCGGCCTGATGCTGCAGGAGAAGGTGGTCGCGGCGCCGATGGACATCGACCTCTGCCTGATCCTCGGAGCCGGCTGGCCCTTCCACGACGGCGGCATCACCCCGTACCTGGATCGCACCGGCATCTCGGAAAAGGTCCTCGGCCAGCGCTTCCTCCCCCGCGGCATCGCGAGCGTCGCCCAACCATCCTGATCCCAAGGGTCCTGAGCCTGTCGAAGGACCGAGACGCCCCCAAGGCTCCTGAGACGGTCGAAGGACCGGGAACGCAACCCCGTCGGTAACTCGTTCACGCCCCTTCGACAGGCTCAGAGCGCCGCTGAGAGGGATCGGCACCGACAGCGTTCGAGGTCAGGCGTCGCGCTGCTGTTTGACCAGGACGTCCTCGGCGGTCAGGGGCTGGGAGCGTCCGAGCAGTTGTTCGAGTGCGGCCCGGGCGATCTCCTGGCCGGAGAGCCCCAAGTCGGCCAGCAGTTCGGCGCGGCCGCCGTGCTCGAGGAACTTCTGCGGGATGCCGAAGTTGCGGATCGGCGTCGGCCGGCCGGAGTTGTTCAACTCCTGGGCCAATCGCGAGCCGCAGCCGCCGACCACGCCGTTGTCCTCGATCGTGATCACCAACTGATGCCGGGCAGCAAGATCAACAAGCGCCGGATTGACCGGCAGTGCCCAGACCGGATCGATCACACTGACCGCGACTCCTTGATCGGCCAGCCGTCGTCCGACGGCGAGCGCGGTCGGGACCATCGCTCCGTACCCGACGACGAGCACGTCCTCGGCCGCTTGCTCGGTGCGGTGCGGCTCGTGGAGATCGACACGGTAGAGGTCGGAGCGTGGACCGGACCGATACAGCAGGTCCAGGCCGTCGATCACGTCGACCGGGTCGATGTCGGCCGGCACCGATTCCTTGGAGTAGCGAAGCACGGTCGGCGCATCGTCGACGGTGATCGCCCGGGCCAGCGCCCGGCGCAACCGCGTCGCGTCGCGGGGTGCGGCCAATTGAAGGCCGGGCACCAGCTGCAACATCGACAGATCCCACATGCCGTTGTGACTGGCCCCGTCGTTCCCGGTGACGCCGGCCCGATCCAGCACGAACGTGACGCCGAGCCGATGCATCGCCACGTCCATCAGCACCTGGTCGAAGGCGCGGTTCAGGAAGGTCGCGTACACGCCGAAGACCGGGTGCAGACCGCCCATCGCCAGACCGGCAGCGGAGGTGACCGCGTGCTGCTCGGCGATGCCGACGTCGAACGTTCGATCGGGGAAGACCTCGGCGAAGCGGTGCAGTCCGGTCGGATACAGCATCGCAGCCGTGATGGCGACCAACCGATCGTCTCTGCGGCCCAGCCGGACGAGTTCCTCGCCGAACACGTCGGTCCAGCTGCGGCCCTTGGGTCCGGCCAGCGGTGCGCCGGTGATCTCGTCGATCTTGCCGACCGTGTGGAACTGATCCTCGACGTTGTTCTCCGCCGCCGGGAATCCCTTGCCCTTCTGGGTGATCACGTGCACCAGCACCGGACCGCCGAAGTGCTTGGCCTGCTGCAGCGCCCGTTCGACGGCCTGCTCGTCGTGGCCGTCGATCGGTCCGACGTACTTCATCCCGAGGTCGGCGAACATGCCCTGCGGAGCCAGCACATCCTTCAGGCCGGTCTTCACACCGTGCAACAACTCGTACGCGGCACTGCCGACCAGCGGCGTACGGGTCACCCCGCGACGAACCAGATCCAGCACCTGCTCATAGCGCGGATCGGTCCGCAGCGTCGTCAGGTGATTGGCGATCGCCCCCACCGTCGGCGTGTAGGAGCGACCGTTGTCGTTGACCACGATCACCACCGGCAGGTCCTTGGCCGCGGCGATGTTGTTCAACGCCTCCCAGGCCATCCCGCCGGTCAGGGCGCCGTCGCCGATCACCGCAGCAACGGTGTGTTTCTCCCCCCGCAGCCGGAACGCCTTCGCCAGGCCGTCGGCGTAGGACAACGAGGCGGATGCGTGCTGATTCTCCACCCAGTCGTGTTCGGACTCGGCCCGGCTCGGGTAGCCGGAGAGCCCACCGCGTTGTTTCAGCGTCGGGAAGAGGTTGCGCCGCCCGGTGAGGATCTTGTGCACGTAGCTCTGGTGCCCGGTGTCGAAGATGATCGGGTCGCGCGGCGAGTCGAACACGCGATGCAGGGCGATGGTGAGTTCGACCACGCCGAGGTTGGGCCCGAGGTGCCCACCCGTCTGGCTGACGTTATGGATCAGGAAAGACCGGATCTCGTCGCTGAGCTGGTCCAGCTGTTCGGCGGAGAGGCCACGCAGATCGCACGGCGCATTGATCGTCTCCAGCAAGGACATGGGCCTGATTCTACGTGTCGGGGTGTCCCGGCATGGCGAGGATCAGAGGGCACGTCGATACTGCGGCGGCACCGTGACCTCCACACCCAACTCGCGGGCGGCGTGCAGCGGCCAGTACGGATCGCGCAGCAGTTCGCGGCCCAGCAGGACGACGTCCGCGTCGCCGTCGGCGATCAGCTTCTCGGCCTGTACGGGTTCGGTGATCAGTCCGACCGCCCCGACGGCGACACCGGCGTCCGCCTTGATCCGGCGGGCGAACGGCACCTGATAACCGGCCTCGACCGGGATCGACACCGCGGCGACGTTGCCGCCGCTGGAGACGTCGATCAGGTCGACGCCGCGCTGCTTGAGCTCGATCGACAGCGCGACGCTGTCCTTGATCGTCCAGCCGTGCTCGTCGGTTCGGCCCGCCTCGACCAGCCAATCGGTGGCCGACACCCGGAACAGGATCGGCAACTCCTCGGGCCAGACCGAACGGACCGCCTCGGTGACCTCGAGGGCGAGGCGGATCCGGTTGGCGAAGCTGCCGCCGTACCGGTCGGTACGACGGTTGCTGATCGGCGACAGGAACTGATGGATCAAGTAGCCGTGCGCACCATGCACCTCGGCGACCTGGAAGCCGGCCGCCAGCGCTCGGGTCGCCGCCTGCCGGAACTCCTCGACGATGGCGGCGATCTCCTCGACGCTGAGTTCGTGCGGCACCAGATGCCGGTTGTCGAACGGGACCGCGCTCGGTCCGACCGGCAACCAGCCGCCGGCGTCCGGCAGGACCGGGGCGCCACCGACCCAGGGCCGATCGGTCGATGCCTTCCGGCCGGCGTGCGCCAGCTGGACACCCGGGATCGCGCCCTGACCCGCGATGAACGCGGTGATCGGCGCGAACGCCTCTACCTGGCGGTCGTTCCACAGGCCGAGGTCGTACGGACTGATCCTGCCTTCGGCGCTGACCGCCGTGGCCTCGGTGACGATCATGCCGGCGCCACCGGTTGCCCGTGCCGCGAGGTGGGCGAAATGCCAGTCGTTCGGCGCTCCGACCTCCGTCCCGGTCGACGCCGCGCTGTACTGACACATCGCCGCCATCCAGACCCTGTTGCGCACGGTCAACTCACGCAGTGCGTACGGCTCGAACATCAGGCTCACGGGCGGGCTCTCCTTCGGCTGGGCGTCCCTTGGTCGACTGGGCGTCCCCACCGCCAACCCGCACAGTCGGCAACCTATTCCGCACGGCGCGCACCCACTCGCCCCAGCGGCCTATTCGAGCTTGGGCACGAAGCGCTCACCCGAGAGCGCCCTGCGCAGCAACCCCACCTCCCTCTCGACGCGCGCCAGCCGAGCCAGCTCGGACTGCCACGCATCAACGGCCGCGGCAATCACCTCCGGTCCGACCTGGTCTTCGAGCTCGGTTCTGACCAGCCCGACTGCATCGGCGGCGGCCCGCCGCTCACCGCTGACACAGTGCTGGGCGAAACCCGCCAGCACGACGGGATACCGGGTGAGGACGGCGTACCGGCGGAAGTCCGGGGCGCAGCAGTCGATCAGGTACCGTCCGGCTCGCGATTGCCAGTCGACCGCTCCCGGCGGCCCGACGCCGGCCGGCCAGCCGGCCGGCAGATATCCGCTCATCTCACACCGCCTCGAATAGGTCTTTTGTTCGATTCTAGGCCCGGAGTTCGAGCGAACGCAAGGACCTTGCTGCACGGAAACCGATCGGCGTGCTTCACCGGATGTGTGCCGGGTAACGAAACGTGGCGCAACCAAAACCCGGCGGCGCTGAGGCTTGTCCTCAACCCTGGTTGAGGTTGCACGATGGGACGACGAACGCGAACGACGCATCGGAAGGATGACTACATGGCTGCCTATGAGCTTCCTGATCTGCCCTACGACTACGGCGCACTGGAGCCGCACATCTCGGGCAAGATCATGGAACTGCACCACGACAAGCACCACGCCACCTACGTCAAGGGCATCAACACCGCCCTGGACCAACTGGCCGAAGCCCGGGAGAAGAACCAACTCGGCACCGTCGCCGGCCTGGAAAAGGCGCTCGCCTTCAACCTCGGCGGCCACGTCAACCACTCCGTCTTCTGGCCCAACCTGTCCCCCGACGGCGGCGACAAACCCACCGGCGAACTCGCCGCGGCCATCGACGAATACTTCGGCACCTTCGACGCCTTCCGCGCCCACTTCGAAGCCACCGCCACCAGCATCATGGGATCGGGCTGGGCCATCCTGGCCTACGACACCCTGGGCCGCCGCCTCAACATCGTCCAGCTCTACGACCAACAAGGCAACCTGCCCCTGGCCCAGATCCCGATCGTGCTGCTGGACATGTGGGAACACGCCTTCTACCTGCAATACCAAAACGTCAAACCCGACTACGTCAAAGCCTGGTGGAACGTCGTCAACTGGGCCGACGCCCAAGACCGCTTCACCCGCGCCACCAGCCAGACCCAGGGCCTCATCGTCCCCTGACCATTGGCGCGCGCTCGAGTCCTCGGCCCGGACACAGCCGCGCGCAAAAACGTCAGCCGCACCCGAAATTTCGGGTGCGGCTGACGTTTTCGAGTGCGGCTGACGGTGGGCCGGGCGATCTTGCGCACCAGTAGCATCGCGACGGTGAGCAACGACGTCATCTGTCAGATCATCGCCGGCGATCTCGACGCCGAGATTGTGCACCGGGACGAGCAGTTGATCGCGTTCCTTGATCATCGCCCGGTCTTCAAGGGGCACGTCCTGGTTGCACCCGTCCAGCACATCGACAGTCTGCTCACCCTGCCGGACGATCTGATGCGGCCGTTGATCGCGCTGGGCCAGCAGATCACCCGGGCGCTGATGGACGCGCTCGGCGCCAAGGGCAGCTTCACGGCGATCAACACGATCGTCAGCCAATCCATCCCACATCTGCACCTGCACGTCGTCCCCCGTACCAAGGGCGACGGTCTTCGCGGGTTCTTCTGGCCGCGCACCCGGTACGCGGCCGGCGAGGCCGCCGCGTACGCGGACCGGATCCGGACGGCGCTCCTCCACGCCGGCGCCCCCGACAGCCATCCGTAGCGAACCCTGCCGCTCCCGACCGGCGACGCAGTCCGAGGCACGACGGCAAATCGGCTCGGACGCTTGACGTACGTCCCGTTCCGCGCGAGGGTACTCATGTCGCAATTTGCAACCCTCTTTCAATATCGACGGCAGATAGTTCCGGCGCAGCGATCGGCCGGCAATCACGGCACCCGGACGGAGGCACGCCATGTCGACTGCCGACAGCGCAGCCGCCGCGGTCAGACAGGCGAATGCGCGCGACTGCCTGCTGCAACTCCGGGATGCATCCGGCCCGCTGACCGTCGGAGAACTCGCCGAACGCACCGGCCTGTCCCGGCCGACCGTCGACGCAGTTCTGGCCGACCTCGTTGATCGCGGTCCGGTGTACGGCTGCGCGCCCACCGACCTGAACCTCCCGGGTCGGCCCGCACGGCGGTTCGCCTTCAACGCTCGTTTCGCACTGGTCGCCGGCGTCGACGTCGGTGCACGGGGAGTCCACTGTACGTTGTCCGATGCCGGTGGCGCGCTGATCACCAGCAGCGACGCCGCCGTTCCCGCGGGTGCCGACCGGACGCAGATCGTCGTGGACCTGGTCCAGCGGGCTCTCCGGGACGCGGACCGGTACCAAGATCATCAGCGTCGTGCCGGGACCGACCATGATCATCTAGTCCATGATCAACTTCCGATGAGCAACGGCGAGCCGGCCCGGCTGGCCGCCGTGGGGATATCGGTGCCCGCGATCCTCGATCACGACGATCAAGTCGTGCAGAGCCTCAACGTCGGAGAATGGATCGGATTCGATCTGCGCCAGGAACTGTCGAACCGGCTCGGATGTACCGTCTCGATCGAGAACGATGTCAAGCTGGCCGCGTACGCCGAACATCGTCTCGGTTCCGGCGCGGACAATTCGATCTTCGTCCAAATCGGCAACCGGATCTCCGTTGCGGTGATCATTGACGGCAAGATCCTTCAAGGCAGCCATCGTCTGGCCGGAGAACTCGGCAGTCAGCGATCGATGCGCTGGACGCGAACCTCCCGGGACGGACAGCTGGTCTGGTCCGACGGCACCCAGGCCGTCGGCGTATTCCGCCGGGCCGCGGACGGCGATGACCAAGCACAACAGGAGATCGACGCGTTCTGCCGGGAGATCGCGCCACGGCTGGCCGCACTGCTGCTGACGATCGATCCGGAGTCGGTCGTGATCGGTGGCGGTCTCTCCCGGGCGGGCGAGACCCTGCTCGACCCCCTGCGTCGTCACGTGGGTGACCTCCTGATGACGCCCGACAGCCCGGCGTTCGTCGCGGCCGCGCTGACCACCGACGGTTCCTTGACCGGCGCGCTGGGCCACGCGTTCGAACATGGCTCCTCCGAGATCTTCGGCATCCCCGGCGTACCCGCGCCCTGGTGCCGATGGCGAAACAACGCCCAATCCACCAACGAAGCAGAGAAAAGGACATGACGGACAAGATCAGCTTCGGATTCAGTTCCTACAGTTTCTACCAGTTGCTCGGCAGCGGCGAGATGTCGCTGACCGACGTGATCGACTGGGTTGCCGACAGTGAGGGCGAACACCTCGAGTTGGCGCTGGTCGGTGGCCCCGACGGTCCGATGCCGAGCATCGAGTCCGATCCGCGCGAGATCGACGGCATCCGAGAGCACGCCGACAAAAAGGGCGTGACCCTGTCGAACATGGCGATCGGTGCCAACTTCTTCACCGACGACCCGGCTTCGCTCGAGGCCGAGATCAAGCGAGTGAAGGCCAATGTTGATCTTGCCGAGCAGTTCGGTATCAAACTGATGCGTCACGACGTGGTCGCGCACGCCGGGCTGGAAGGCGACGACACCCCGCTGTTCGAGCGGGCCTTGCCGGGAATCGTCAACGCAGCCAAGGAAATCGCACAGTACGCCGCCGGCAAGGGCATCACCACCAGCCTGGAGAATCACGGATTCTTCATTCAGGCAGCCGATCGCGTACGCCGGATCGTTCATGCCGTCGACGAGCCCAACTTCAAGACCACCCTGGACGTCGGCAACTTCGTCTGTGTCGACGAGGACCCGACCGCGTCGGTGCCGCAGAATCTGCCGTACGCGATGATCGTGCATTTCAAGGACTTCTACATCCGGCCGGCCGACCAGAACCCCGGCGACGGCTGGTTCCGCAGCCGCGGCGGAAAGTATCTGCGCGGAGCCATCGTCGGCAACGGTGATCTTGATCTTCGTTCGGTGGCGAAGTCGATCAAGGAATCGGACTACAGCGGGTACGCCTCGATCGAGTTCGAGGGCTGGGAGGACTGCCTGCTCGGCTGTGCCCGGGGAATCGCCAACGCCAAGCGGCTGATCGCCGAAGCCTGAGAGGGAAACCATGTCGAAGTTCAAGGTGGGCGTGATCGGTACCGGCAGCATCGCCCAGCTGCACCTTGCTGCGTACGCCGCCAATTCCGATGTTGATCTTGTCGCGGTCAGCGACATCAACTTCGAGCGAGCCCAGCAGGTCGCTACTCAGTACGGCGCTCCGCGGGCCTACGGCGATCCGCAGGAGCTGCTCGCCGACGAGGGTGTGGATGGCGTCAGCATCTGCACCTGGAACAACAGCCACGCGTCCTGGGCGATCGCCGCCGTCGAGGCCGGAAAGCACGTCCTGGTTGAGAAACCGATCAGCCGGACCTACGCCGAGGCGCTGGAGCTGCAGCGCGTGGTCGAAGATCATGATCGGGTCGTGCAGGTAGGCTTCGTACGCCGGCACTCCCCCAACTGTCAGGTGCTGAAGACGTTCATCGACTCCGGTGATCTTGGTGAGATCTACTACGCCAAGGCAAGCTCGATCCGTCGGATGGGCAATCCCGGCGGCTGGTTCGCCGACAAGGACATCGCCGGCGGCGGCCCGCTGCTGGACATCGGCGTGCACGTGATCGATCTGTGCTGGTATCTGATGGGTTCACCGCGGGCCACCGCGGTCAGCGGCAACAGCTACCAGCGGATCGGCAACCGCGCCAACATCACCAACGCGCCCCGCTACAAGGTGTCCGACTACGACCCGACCAAGAACAGCGTGGAGGATCTGGTCAACGCAGTGGTTCGGTTCGAGAACGGCGCCTCGTTGCTGGTCGACGTCTCGTACTCGCTGCATGCTGTTCGGGACTCGTTGGACGTCGCGGTCTACGGCGACAAGGGCGGTGCCGAGTTGGAACCGGCACTGCAGATCGCCACCGAGCAGCACGACACCGTGATCAACGTGACGCCGCAGATCTCCTCGCCGACGTTCGAACTGCAGCCCGGGTTCGCAGCAGAGATCGCCAACTTCGTCGACGCCTCACTCGGACGCGCCGAGAGCGTCGCCCCGGCCTGGCACGGTGTCGAGATCATGAAGATCCTCGACGGCATCTACACCTCCGCCGACTCCGGCAAGGAAGTAACGCTGGTCTGACGATCAGCCGGCCGGGCGGACGGTGATCACGTACGCCGCCGGTCCGGTCGGTTGGGTCGCACGTGCGATCGGTTGCGCTGCCGGTCCGGTCGGTTGGCCGCAGGTGCGATCAGATGGACTCCGGTTTCGGCCGACAGCCCCTCGGCACGGCTACGTTGCTCAACCACGATGGGCATCCGGACCACCCTCGCCCTCGGCAGCCGAATGGGAATGTGAGCTCGGAAGGTGGGCTCGGAACCTCTATCTGGACCGGAGAATCCAACCTGGGCTGGAAATTCCGGGCTCGGACCTGGGCCTGGATCGGAGAATCCGGCACAGGTTTCCAAGCCGCGCCGCTCGGTGACACCGGTTGGGTGAGATTCGCACCAATGTCGGTACGAATCTCGCACAACGAAACGGCGCTTGCCCAGGCTGGCGCAGCGCCATGTGACATCCGCGCCTGGCCCGAGCACGCGCGCTCGTGGTGCGGCAGTGGTCGAAACGAATGTCAGCCGCGGCCGAGCGCTCGGTGTGCGCGGCATCACGCCGCGAGGTGGACGTCGTCCTTGTGCTCGGGCTTGTGGTCGCGTACGACATGCTCCGGAAGCGGGATGTTCATCACCGTCGGGACGATGGCGAGCACGGCGACGATCAGAATGCCGAGTAGCGCCAGGACGGTGATCAGGATCTGCGTGATGTGCATGTTCCCAGCGTCCTGCGGCGTCAATCGGCAACCATCAGGCCGCGGGCCGGGTTCGCCGGCGGTGCGATACCTCTGTGGACAGCCGCGCTGCGACCGGAGTCGTACCCAAGTCTCGCCGGGCCGGGCCGGGCCGGGTCGGGACGGGCCCAGTTGATGCCGGACCGCCGCACCGGGACCGACGGGCACAGCAGCAGCCGCGCGCAAGAACTACCCCCGCAGCCGATGTTCCGCGCGCGGCGGTGGATTTCGGGTGCGGGAGTGCGAGGCCACCGGGCTCCAGGACGTCCCGGCGGCGTACCCGAGTTGCACGGCCCGGCCTGGGGACCGCGCTCCGGAGCCGGAGTCGTCTGGATTCGATTCGCGTAGTGGCGGATCGAAGCACAGCGTGATCAGCTGACGGAGGTCCCGGATCATCGAGGTCGGATCGATGATCGCGGCGGGCCCGTCGGCCGGCGACTGATCGTCGCGCCGCAGCCAGACGGCTCGCCAACCGGCGAGTTCGGCGGCGGCGACGTCCTTGGCGTACGAGTCGCCGACCATGATCAACTGCGCGGGATCGGCGCCGACCTCGGCGGCTGCGTACTCGTAGATTCTGCTGTCCGGCTTGGCAAAACCGACCTGCTCGGCGACGAACTCCACCTCGAAGAAGTGCTCCAGCCCCAGTGCGTCCAACTTGGAGTTGCCGTTGGTGATCACGCCCAGCCGAACCTTACCGGACAGGGCTTCCAGGGTGGGCAGGACGTCAGGAAACAACACCGGATCGGCGAACCGGAACCCGAGATAGTGATCGGTGACCTCGTCGATCTCCTGCTCACCGGCGCTCACCTCACGCAGCACGGTCGCGAACATTTCTCGCCGGACAGCGACCAACGGCACCGGGGCATCGCCGTAACCGTCGGCCAGGTGATCACGGATCCGCTCCAGCTCATCGGGACGGTAGCGCCCCGACAGCTGCGGCCAGCTCAGCTCGATCTCGCGGATCGATCGGCCCAACGCCCGACGCATCATCGTGGTGAAGTCGCACAACGTCTGGTCGACGTCGAAGAAGACCCAGCTAGGATTCGCCGCCACGCTAGGTTTCATGATTAATTCTTCTGTCCTCCGATCGGACGGGAAGAGTCACCTCTCCGCTCGACGACTTCAGGGAACTTCACCGATCGAGGGATACAGCGGGTGTGCGCCCTTCGACAAGCTCAGCGGCCTTCGTGCCGGTCCATGGATCGGTGCGGGTTGGTAGGGCCCTTCGCCAAACTCAGGGGCCTTCGTGGCCGTGCATGGATCGGCGCGAGGGTGGTATTCCTTTCGACAAGCTCGGGGAGCTTGCGTGGAGGACGGATCGTGGGGGGGTTCATGATCATTTCGCGGGGTCCTGCCAGTGGCCGGTGGTCAGGAAGTGTTCCATGCGCTGTTGGTGCGGGGCAAGATCAAATCCTTGGTCGGCCACCCAGGTGTCGTCGTAATAGCTCGCTGCGTAGCGTTCTCCGCCGTCGCAGATCAGCGTCACCACGCTGCCCCGCTCGCCGTTCTTGATCATCCGGGCGATCAGTTGGAAGGCACCGTAAAGATTCGTGCCGGTCGATCCGCCGGCCCAGTGTCGGGTTCGCGTCCGCAGCAGCCGGATCGCTGCCAGCGATCCGGCATCGGGGATCTGCAGCATCTCGTCGATCACCCCCGGTACGAAGGACGGTTCGACGCGCGGCCGTCCGATCCCCTCGATCCGAGACGGCAGCCCGGTGGTGTAGTCGGGCGAGCCGGTCTTCCAACCACCGTAGAACGCCGAGTTCTCCGGATCCACCACGGCGATCTTGGTCGGATGCCGGCGGTAGCGGACGTACCGGCCGAAGGTCGCGCTGGTGCCACCGGTGCCGGCGCCGACCACGATCCAGGTCGGCACCGGAAAGCGTTCCGCGCTGAGCTGGCTGAAGACGGACTCGGCGATGTTGTTGTTGCCGCGCCAGTCGGTGGCCCGCTCGGCATCACTGAATTGATCAAGGTAGTGACCGTCGCAGTCGGCGGCCAGCCGTGCCGCCTCGTCGTACATCTGAGACGCCTGATCGACGAAGTGACATCGGCCGCCGTAGAACTCGATCATGGCGATCTTCTCTTCGCTGGTCTTCCGCGGCACCACAGCGGTGAACGACAACCCCAGCATCCGGGCGAAGTATGCCTCCGACACGGCGGTCGACCCGCTGGACGCCTCGACCAGCCCGGTGTCCGGACCGATCCGGCCGTTGACCAACCCGTACAAGATCAACGACCGCGCCAGCCGGTGCTTCAGCGAACCGGTCGGATGCACCGATTCGTCCTTCAGGTAAAGGTCGATGCCCCACTCGGCGGGCAGCGGAAACACGTGCAGGTGGGTGTCCGCACTGCGATTCGCGTCCGCCTCCAACTGGCGTACGGCATCACGGACCCATCCGGCATCATGACTGATCACGTCAGCGACTCTAGACGAGCGACGTCAGCCGAAGGATGTCGTACGCAGGTCAAGCGGTCCCCCGCGCCGTAGCATCGGCGCTCGCCAGGAAGTGTGTGTCCCTGGTCTCCTTGCCGAAGAAGATCATGATCGCGATCACGATCGCCACCGTTCCGGCCACGATGGCCATCGCCAACCCGTAGTTGCCGCCGGTGGCCTGGGCGATGCTGGCCTGCAGGGTCGCGTTCGGCGAGGCGATCACATTGCCTACCTGGTAGACGAATCCCGGCAGGATGGCGCGGGTGCCCTCCGGCATCAGCTCGTTCAGATAGGCCGGGATGACGCCCCAGGCGCCCTGCACCATGAACTGGATGAGGAACGCACCGACGCCCAGCGCCCAGACGCCGGTGGCGAACGCCCACAGCGGGATGCACGGCAACGCCAGCAGCGCGAAGATCATGATGATCTTCTTCCGGCCGTAGCGCTGGGACAGCGTGCCGGCGACGATGCCGCCGATGATCGCGGCGATGTTGTAGCAGATGGCGATGATGCTGACGGTGCCCGGCGTGAAGCCGTGCTGTTCCTTCAGGAAGGTCGGATACATGTCCTGGGTGCCGTGGCTGAAGTAGTTGAACGCAGCCATCAGGATGATCGCGTAGATCATCGTCGG
The DNA here is from genome assembly GCF_007362775.1 of Microlunatus elymi. Lineage (NCBI taxonomy): Bacteria > Bacillati > Actinomycetota > Actinomycetes > Propionibacteriales > Propionibacteriaceae > Microlunatus > Microlunatus elymi. Next base: position 2,783,594 of record NZ_CP041692.1, on the reverse strand, counting down.
CCAGTGCTTGCGTACCGCCGGCCAGAACATGGCCTGCTTCGGCTGATCCTTGCCTCCCCGGGCGGCCAGCCAGACCGGCGATTCCTTGACTCGGAAGCCGATGAAGACGGCCAGCAGGATCGGAACCACACCGATGGCGAACATGCCGCGCCAACCGATGTGTACGAACAGCAGCCCGTAGATGATCGAGGCGATCAGATAGCCGAGCGGATAGCCGGCCTGGAACAGTCCCGAGACCCGGCCCCGAGAATGCTGCGGAATCGTCTCCATGGTCAGCGCCGACGCGACGCCCCAGATGCCGCCCATGGCCACGCCGTAGATCACCCGCAGGGTGATGAACGTGGTCAGGTTCGGCGCCAGCGCGGTGAGCAACTCGATCACCGCGAAGATCACGATGTTGGCCATCAGCACCGGCTTGCGGCCGATCCGTTCGGCGATCGCCCCGAAGATCAACGCACCGACCGGCCGCAACGCCAGTGTCAGCGTGATCGCCAGTGAGGCTGTCACCACGGTGGTGTGAAATGCGGTCGCGACCGAGGTCAGGACGAAGACCAGGATGAAGTAGTCGAACGCGTCCAGCGTCCAGCTCGCGACGCCCGCGAAGAGCGTGCTGCGTTGGGCGGATGTCCAACGCTGGTTGGTGTTCTCAGCTGATTCCGATGTCATCTCCAGTACGCCTCTAACTCGGCAGCATTGACGGTCACCGCATAGTAGGACTATCGACTTCCTACCCTCGGCAGCGCTGCCCGAAACGCGCTCAGCGACGGCTCAGGATCGCCGATTCAGCGGGTCACCGGCTCGTGAGGTTCCCGGCGGCGGGACTACCCGCCGATGGCCAGCACGCTCCCCGGCCCGATCCCCCACTGGCTCATCGCACCGGCTGCTGCCTCGACGGTGGCGCTGGCCCGCAACCGAAAGCGAGTTCCGCCGGTCCACGGCTTGATCGTCTTCACCAGCAGCACAACGCCGTCCCGGTCGACCACCGCGACGTCGATCGGGTACCGCATGCCGATCATGTGCACCGAGGGACAGCGAGTGATCCACAGCGCGCCCTGCACGCCGTCGCTACCGAGCAGCCCGCGCCGCCTGGTGGCCGAGGTGTCGGCCACCGCCAACGCGGCCACGTCGACACCGTCGCGGATCAGACGTCGCGGACCGGGCCCGAAGATTCTCTGCTGCACCGCCGCATTCTGCCATCACAGCAGTCCGTCCCGGAGTCTTCGAAGTCTGTCGAGACCCTCGGCTCCACTACCATGTAGCCGCAGACGTCACGACCTTGGGAGGGTGTTGGTGCACGGTCGGAGACGATCCGTGGAACGGGTCTATCGCCGGCAGAAGGTCGTTGATCGCATCATCATCGGTGTGCTGGCCGTTGCCACGGCGGCGGGGCTGATGAGTGTTCTTCCCGGATCGACCCAATCGACGGTACGGCGTACAGTCTGCCGGATCGCTTCGCTGGGCCTGGGTGCCTGCGGGCAGCAGGCGTGGACCGCGGCGGCGACCCCGCTGGGCAGCCCCCGATGCCTCGACCTGGCCCGGCTTGATCAGGTACTGCCGGAGGTGTCGGCCACGACCGCGACGTTGCCGGACGGCCTGACTGCGCGGATGCTGCGTTCGAGATCCGGCGACATCACGCTCGACCTCGGGACATCCGACGGACCCCCGCCGGCGATCCTGGACGGTGAGCAGCGCGGCACCCGGCAACTCCTCCCCGGTGTCGCCATCCCGCGTCACGTCGAGTGGTGGCAGCCCGGCGGTCAGGGAGCCGACAGCGTGCTGGCGGCGATCGGCGAACAGCACCGACTGCATGCCCAGCGCAGCTCGGCGCTGGCGTTGTTCGCGGCCGTGGGCGACAACGGCTCGCACCCGATCCCCGATCCGACCATCAGCTACTCCAGCGTGGCCCTGGACCGTTCGGCGCTGCCCGGCTCGGACCCGGCACCCACATCGACCGGCGACGAAAACCGGCTCCGGATCGATCCGTCCAGCCCGGCCGTGATCGCCCACAATCGAATCTTGGAACAAACCTCACTGGTGGCCCGGCTGACCGGCGAACTCAGCGGCGAGCCGATCACCGGCACGCTGCGCTCGACTCGGGATGTGACCGGCCGGCTGACCCAGATCCTGTTCGCCTTCAGCAGCACCCAGGCTCCCGAAACCCTGCCGGGACAGGCTTTTCAGGGCGCCTCGATCAGCTACGTCACTGTCCCGGTGAACACCGAGAGCGAACGAGCGCTGGCCGAGGCGTGGCTGAACAGCCCGACCGGCTTCGGCGTCGACCTGCCGGTGTTGCTCGGTACGGCCACCGCCTCGGCCGATGATCAACTGGCGTCCTGGCTGAGCCGGGCAGCCTCGGTGACCACGCTGACCTACACCGGGGAGACGGCAGCCACCCTCGCCGACCGAGGACAGCAGCAGCTGACGTCGCTGCGCCGGGCCGAGCAGTCGGACCGGTTGCGCGCCGTCATCGTCGTGCCGGCGCAGCCCGACGGATCCCGGCGCCAGGCCACCACCGACCGGCATTGCGTGGCGTCGTGACGGACCGAACCCTGCCCCGTCGAGCCCTGCTGGCCGCCGCCGGTGTCATCTCCGCCGGCGCACTGCTGGCGTCCTCCGCGCGGGCGCAGGCCGACACCGTACGAGCCGGCCGGCTGAGCTTCACTCCCCCCGACGGCGTTCAGTCGGTGCCGCCGGCTGACGGCTGGCAATGGCAGGGAGAGCGGCCCGGCTCACCGGCACCCGCGGTGATCGTGCTGGCCCGCGGTGACCTCACCCCGGCCGCGCCGGACGAGCTGCTCAATCTCCTGATCGCCCCGGCGGCAGCCGGCCGGTTGCCGGATCTGCGGCTGGACGATCGACGGACCGTGTCCGAGGACAACGGGGATCAGCTGCGGCAATCGTTCAGCTACACGCCGACCCGAGGCGTCAGCTACTCCGGCACCGCCCTGTTCACGTCCGGTCCCGATCACAGCGGCATCCTGTTGATCGCCGGCTCGAGCGCGGTGCTGACCGCGGGCCGGGTTGATCAACTTCTCGACTCGGCACGCTGGGTTTCATGATCAAACGCTGCTGGCCGTTCGTCGTCGGTTTGCTGGGCGTGATCATCGCCGGCGCCGGGCTCGATCGTGCGCTGGCCGGCGGCTCGGCGGCGTCGGCCCAGTTCGGCATCGCCGCCGCGGTGCTCAGCGTCTACACCACCGCGATCTGCTTGCTGGCAACCGATCGCGACGATCGTACGCTTCCGGCGACGTTGGTCTGGGGGGGTGCGCTGCCGATCGTGATCGGGTTGGCCACCGTGCTGATCGTGATCATGAACACGCACGCTGTGTCGGCCCTGCTGACCGGACTGCCGTGGCTGCTCGGTCCCCTGCTCAGCGTTCCGCTGAGCCGGGTGCTGCCGGACTTCCTGCGTTACCCGCCCTGGCGTCGCCCCCGGCGGGACTGACGGACGACGGGATCCGGTCAGTCGACCAGTCGCGGCTTCAGGTTCCGCAGTTGATCGACCAGCTGATACGGGTTGGTGAACGAGAATTGTTTCGTCTCGGGGTCGTAGCGCACCGTGACCGGTCCGAAGCCACAATCCAGCGTTGTCTCCACCGGTTTCGGCTTGTCCGGCTTCTTGTCGTCGTCCTTGCCCTTGTCCTTGCCTTTGTCCCCGCTCTTGTCCTGGTCATCTGCGGGCGGCGGCGGTTCCGGCGCCTCGAAGCTGCCGTCGATCCTGCAGTCGTCGGCGTTGAAGCCGGTCTCGGCGGTGGCCCGGGCGGTGGCCGGCCGGCCGCGATCGGCGTGGTTGAGCCGTACGCTCACCTGGACCTCGTCGTCGAACGCATCCCAGCAGTAGCTGGTCAGCGTTGCTCCGTTGGACTTGGCGAGCTGTTGCGCGTCGACCTGTCCCAGATTCAGGCAGCCGGGCTGGCGCACCCGGTCATGCAACGCGTCATCGCCGGTGAACGCCCCGCCGGTCAGCCGACCGGGCAGGTCATCCAGCACCCGACCGGCACCCGCCAGTGCGGCCGCGTCGGCCGCCGTCTGGGCCTGCGAACCCTCACCGCGAGCAACGGTGCCGACCGCGACCAGTCCGGCGGCCACCACGAGGGCCAGAAAGCCCATGATCAGGATCGCCGTGATCGGTCCGGATCCCCGCTCCGCATCGCGCATCTGACTACTCCCCTTGAAGCTGGACCAGGTCTTGAAACCCGGCCCGGTCCGAAGCCGGTTCCACCTCGACTGCCGCTTCGACCGCGGGACGCGAAACCGGGGCTGGACGCGTCCCGCATCCAGCCCCAGTGATCGCACCGAATGGCTTAGCCGCCGGAGGAGACCGAGCTCTTCACGTTGGTGATGAAGCCCTGGATCCAGGTGCCCAACTCGGCGCCCTTCAGCACGCCGATCACCGCGACCACGATCACCGCGGCCACTGCGATCATGCCGACGTACTCCAAGGTGCCCTGACCGGCCTCGCGGCGATCCCGCAGCTTGCTGGTGTTGACGTAGGTCCACGCGTACAACGTGGCGATGAGCTTGTTCATGGTTGTCCTCCCTCGATCTGGGCCCGCAGGCTCCGCATGTCCCGGAGTCCGTTCTCCCCGAGCTCCAGCAATATGAACAGTACGGATCTGCGCCGGCTTGGACATGGGCCCGCGGGCCCAACGCTGGGCCCATCTCGATCGACCGCCGGTCGGCGCCCGGCCGCGAGTTGATCATGGTTTCCAGGGCAGGGTCGTTCATGCGTCGGCCCCTGAGTCGATCAGAGTGTCCCACGAATTGATCATGGTGAGATCCGAGTTGATCATGGTCGCCGGCACCGATGATCACGGTGTCAACCACAGCGACACCGCCCGGCTGCGGCTGGTCACGTCGAGCTTGGCGAAGATCCGGTTGATGTGGTTCTTCACCGTCTTCTCCGAGATGAACAGCTTCAACGCGATCTCGGCGTTGCTGGCCCCCTCGGCGATCAGATCCATCACCTCGGTCTCGCGCTCCGACAGGCCGAACTGCGCGGCCCGCTGCGAGGTCGTGGTGACCGGTGTGCGCAGTGCGACCAGGGCCGGACCGGAGAAGGTGCCGTGGCCGCTCGCGGCCATCCGGACCGCGCCGATCAACTCGTCGGCACTGAAGTGACCGTGCACCAGATAACCCTTGGCCCCGGCCTGGATCGCTCCGCCGACCACCTCCGGCGCATCGGAGTAGGTCAGCATCACGACGTTGGTCAGTTCCGCGACCTCGGTCGCGGTGGTGACTCCGTCCTGACGCGGCATCCGTACGTCCAGCAGCAGCACATCCGGACGCCGGTTGCGGACCGCCGTCGCGGCGGCGACCCCGTCGGCGACCTCGGCGACCACGTTGATGTCGGCTGCGGTACCCAGCAGACTGCGAATGCCCAGCCGGACCACGGCGTTGTCGTCGGCGACGACCACGCTGATGACCCCGGTACCGCTAACCAGCTGGGTCACGGCTGTCTCAGAGCTGTCCATCTGACCGTTGTTCCTTCCCCCGGGGCGGAAACGACGGTGGCCGTCCCGCCCACTGATTCGGCCCGTTCTCGCAGACCGCGTTGACCGAAATGGCCTGCCCGTTCTCGCTCGGCCAGCACCGCCGGGTCGAATCCGATCCCGTCGTCGCTGACCACCAACTCGATCGTGTCGGCGCCGCCCAGCAGGGACACGTCGACCTCGCTCGCCTGCGCGTGCTTCTCGATGTTGTGCAGGCACTCCTCCAGTGCCGCGACCAGCTGGTGCGTCACCTCAGCCGCCGCGTCGACCGCGGCGGTCTTGTTCAGCCTGGCCGGGACGGATGTCCTGGCCGACCAGTCCCGCAACCGTTCGCTGACCACCTCGACGGTCGGCCGATCCCACTGCCCGCTGCGCAGGGCCATCAGCAACCGGCGCGCCTCCGCGGCGGCCGTCTCGGCGCCGTGCGCCAGACCGTCGGCCAGCTCTCGTACCATTGCCGGCTGCTGATCGACCGCACGGGTCAACGCGTACGCGGTGAGCGAGATCCCGTGCAGCGACTTGCCGACCGAGTCGTGCATGTCTCGGGCCAGCCGGGCCCGTTCCTCGGCCGCACCGATCGCCGCGACCGTCTCCGACACCTCCGCCTGTGCCTCGATCCTGGCCATCGTGCTGTGCCTGATCACGGCACCGATCACCGCGACGCCGACCACCAAGGCCGGCAGTCCGGCCACGGCGGCCAGCCAGTCCGCCCAGCCGGTGTCCGCGGCCATCAGGGCCGGCGCCCAGATCGCGCCCAGCGCCAACGGGGCGACCAGCACCCACAACACGTGCCGCGGGAACAGCAGTCCGGCGGCCAGCGCCGTACACACCGCGGTCAGCGTCCACGGCTGGGCGCTGCTCACGCTGAGCAGCAGCAGCACCGACAGCGCGACATCCAGCGAGGCCAGCAGCGGATGGCTGATCAGCAGTTCCATCAGCCGCCGGCCGCGGCTGTAGAGCAGGCTCAGGAAGGTCAACGTCAGCAGGCTGATCGCCGCGACGGCCGAGCCCTGCAGGATGGCGACCGGCGCGGCCAGCGCCAGGCAGATCAGCCGCGCTGTGTAGACCCAGCGCACCAGCCGGACGAAGTGCGCGTCGCCGAGCAGCACCGCGGATGCGGCGGTGGTCATCCGGTCGGGCACGGTCGACTCCAGCGCGACGGTCACGAGAACGCCTTGAACAACGATCCGAAGTCGATGTCCGCGCCGACCACGATGCCGACGACCAGCAGGATCAGGGCGGCCGGCACCATCAGCAGCGACGTCACCAGGGTGACCCGCGGCGCGATCTGGGCCGCCCGGCGCCGGGCTTGCTGGGCACTCGTCCGGCGCATGTCCAACGCGATCTGGTTCAGCGTGTCGATCAGCGGAGCGCCGAGCTCCTCCGCCTGCAGGAAGGCGGTCACGAAGGTCCGCATCGACTCCGAACCGGTCCGCTCCTGCAGGCCGCTGAAGGCGACCCGCAGGCTCGCGCCGTGACTCATCTGGTCCAGGGTCAGCCCGACCTCCTCGGCGATCGGTCCGGAGAACCGGTCGGTGACGCGCCGCAACGCGGCCCGGAACGCGATGCCGGCCGACACGGTCACCGCCAGGATGTCGAGGAAGTCGGGCAGCTCGCGGTCGACCGCCTCGCGTCGTCTGCGTGCGCTGCCGGCGATGCCCATCAGCGGCACCACTACGACGATCACCGGCAGCAACGGAAGCGCCAGCCACTGACCGTTGATCATGAACATGATGCCGACCGGGATCATCAGCACGATCCACCAGGCGACCCGGCGGATCAGCCGATCGACCGTGACGCCCTCGGGACGGCCGGCCTGATCGATCATCCGGCGCAGATAGCCGACGCCGCGGCGTCCGAGCAGCCGGCGAAGGGCCGGAACCAGCGGGTCGGCGAGCAGGTCCAGGGGTGATCGACGATTGGCGCGACGCCGTTCGTCGCGGAGCAGGATCAGGTCGTCGGCGTCCAGATAGTCCGCGGGCCGGGAACGAACCAGCCGCAGGCCGAGGATGAAGACGAGCACGGCAGCGGTGAAGCCGAGGGCCGGCCACAGGGCGGAGACGGCGGTCATCAGCGGCCGATCCTGGTCATCCGGCGAATGATCCACAGACCCAGCACGATCAGCCCGAAGCCGACCACCAGGGCCAGCTGCCCGATCAGGTTCTGGGTCATCAGCTCGACGGTGCCCGGCCGGACGACGTTCAGCACAGCGAGCATGCCGATGCTCATCGCCGCGACCAGGTTGGAGGTGCTGCGGGCCTGGGCCAGCGTCGTACGGACCTCACGGCGGACCTCCTTGCGGTCGTCGAGGGTGAACGAGATGTCCCGCAACGCCTTGACCAGCGAGCCGCCGGAGCGCGAACTCACCACCAGGGTGGACATCAGCACCTGCACCTCGCTGGCCGGCAGTCGATCCGCGAGCTCGGTCATCGCGTCCTCCAGCGATGCTCCGAACCGCACCTCGGCGTTCAGCCGCGCGATCTCGGAGCGCGCCGGCTCGGCCATCTCGTTCTCCGCCACCGACCACGCGGTGGCGATGCTCAGTCCCGCGTTGGTGGCATTCGACAGCACTCGAGCCAGTTCGGGAATCTGCTGGACGAATTTCTCCTTGCGATGTTCCCGGGCCCGGGACAGCCAGAGCCGCAGGATGACGTAACCAGCGGCCAGGCCGACCACCGCGAAGATCGGCGCCAGCAGCTGATACAGCACCACCGGGACGATCACCGTGATGGCCAGCAACACGATCACCACCGCGAGCCGGTTGTAGCCGATACCGGCCTGGTCCAGCTGCCGATCCAGCCAGGAGCCCAGCCGGGTCCTCAGGAAGCGACGATTCGCCCGCTGGAACCGGGTGCCGGTGCTCTCGTCGAGGTCGCCCGCCGACAGCGTGGCCAGCACGATCTGCCGGCGACCGGTAGCGCTGCCCACGAGCTGGGCGATGCCGGCCACCGCCAGCACGACACAGGCGATCAACGCCAGGTAGGCGATCGCCATCATCAACTCACCGGCCAGGATGCCGGCACGGTCACCGGCCAGGACGCGGGCACCGAGATGCCGCTCTGGGCCAGGTTGTCCAGCAGCCGGTCGGGAAGATCGAAGTGCTCGAACCGATGACCGATTCCGTCCCAACGGGCGATCGTGTGCATCCGATACTCCGAGCGCTGTTCGGACACCAGATAGCCGATCTCCACCACCCGGCGGGAACCGTCGGAGTAGCGGGTCAGCTGCATCACCAGCTGGAGTGCTCCGTTGACCTGGTCCCGGATCGCCTCGAACGGGATGTCGACCTCGCTCATGGTGGCCAGCGTCTCGATCCGGGACAGCGCATCCAGCGCGGAGTTAGCGTGCACGGTGGTCAGCGAGCCGTCGTGACCGGTGTTCATCGCCTGCAACATGTCCAGCGCCTCGCCGCCGCGGACCTCGCCCACGATCACCCGATCGGGTCGCATCCGCAACGAGTTGCGGACCAGATCACGGATGCTCACCGCGCCCCGGCCGTCGACGTTGGCCGGTCGCGTCTCGAGCCGCAGTACGTGTGGCTGGGTCAAGGACAGCTCGGCGGCGTCCTCGACGGTGATGATGCGTTCCGAGTCCGGTACGAAGGCCGACAGTGCGTTGAGCATGGTGGTCTTGCCGGACGAGGTGCCGCCGGAGACGGTGATGTTCAGCCGCGCCTTGACGCTGGCCGCCAGCAGATCGGCGATCGGCTGGTCCAAGGTGCCGCGTTGCAGCAACTCCGGCAGGCCGTACGCCTTCGGGAACAGCCGGATCGTCACCGACGGGCCGTTCAGCGACAGCGGCGGCAGCACCACGTTGACCCGGGCGCCGCGCGGCAGCCGGGCGTCGGCCGGCAGCCGGGCGTCGACCATCGGGCTGGCTTCGTCGACCCGCCGGTTGACGCCGGACACGATCCGGTCGATGGTCTGCAGCAGCTGCGCCTCGCTGGTGAAGCCGGACGGGATCCGCTCGACCCGGCCGAACCGCTCCACGTACACCGTCTCGTGGCCGTTGATCATGATCTCGGAGATCGTCTCGTCGGCCAGCAGCGGCTCCAGCACACCGAGACCGATCGCCTCGTCGACGACGCGACGGATCAGGGTGGACCGTTCCCGGCTGGAGAGGATGACCCCTCGCGGGAGATCAGATGGGCCAGCACCCGCTCGAGCCGGGCCCGTCGCTCCTCGCCGGGCAGACGGGACAGTTCCTGCAGGTCCACCTCGTCCAACAGGATCTGGCGAAATCTGCGGACGACCTCGTCGTCGGCGGTGTGCGTACTGGTGACCGCGGCGGTGGGCCGGGCGAAACTCTGACTGAAGGAGCTTCTCATGGCATCGTCGCCTCACTGCTGAAGTGCGGGTCGCCGATCTTCAGCACCGACGGCGCGCGGACGACCACCCGTACGCCGTGGTGCGGGCCGAAGGTGGAGACCGAGACAAGATCAACACCGCCCGGCAGGCTCGCTTCGGCGGCTGCCTGGGGCGACTCCCCCAACGAGTAGGCGCGTGCGGCGTCCCGGGCCGACTGGTGTGCCGCGTGAGCGGTGTACGCCGCCGCGAAGAGCTGGAGCACCAGCACCATCGCGATCAGCACCACCGGCAGCAGGCCGACGAACTCGAGGCTGGCCGTGCCACGTTCTCGCCGGGCTCGCCGGGCTCCTCGGTGTCGGGACGGCAGGACGGACAGGTCGCGGCTGGTCATCGTGGCTCCCGTACGGTCGTGTGCTCGACATCGACGTTGACCTCGCGGGCGACGCCGTGCCCGATCAGCAGCGGGCTGCTGACCCGGACGACCACCCGCTGCCCGGTCGACGACACCACCCGGCCGTCGAATCCTGCGGGCACGGCCTTCCGTACGGCCGCGGCCGGATCCTGGCCCAGCGACGCGGCCCGGGCCGCGTCGTCTCCGGCAACGCCGGACCAGACGAAGGCCAGCCCCAGAAGCACGAGTTGCAGGCAGAGCACCAGCACACCGAGAGCGGCCGGGACCAACGCCACCGTCTCCAGCGCGACCTGGCCGGACTCGGCCTTCGCTCGTCTGCCCGCCCCGGTCAGCGACTTCTTCTGCGAACCGCCGGACTTCGCCGGGCCCGGCGGAGAATCATCGGTACGGGCAGGCTTGCCGGGCTTCGTGGTCGGCCGGACGAGGCCGACCTCCTGGGCGATGGCCCGAAGGCTCTTCCACCAAGCCTGGTTGCGAACTTCGGCCGGCGTCCTGCTGTTGCCGGCCCGCTCGAGGCCGCGTCCCAGGTCGGGAATGAGGATCTCCGAACGGCGGCCGAGCACCAGTTGATCGATCGTGTCCTGCTGGATCTCGCTGCTGCGGTCGAACCGGTTCACGACGACATGAACGCCGTCCGGGTTGGTGACCGCGAGCGACTCCCAGAAGGTCACCTGACGCCGGGCCGCGCGCAGCGCCGGCACGTCGGCGGTCACCAGTTGCAGGGTGATGTCGGCGGTCTCCACCGCGGCGGCCTGGGTCGTCGTCACCGCGGCTCCCGCGTCGATGATCACGACGTGGTACGAACCGCGCAACTGCGCGACGATCCGGCGGATCGCCTCCGGGGTGACGGCCTCGGTGTCCCGGATCTCGACCGGGGCCAACAGCAGGTGCAGACCGCTGGTGTGCACCACGACCGTGTCCGCGACGGCCCGCGGTGACAGGTCGTCACTGATCTTGGCGAGTTCGGCCACCGAGACGCGATGCGACACGTCGAGAAAGCTCGGCACGTCACCCTTCTCGATGTCCAGATCAACCAGGCAGACGCGCAGATCCCGTTGCTGAGTTGCGACATCCCAGGCCAGGTGGGATGCGACGACGGTCGCGCCGACCCCGCCCTTGGCGCCGGTCACGGTGAGCACCCGGCCGCCACGATTCTCCGCCAGCGCGGCCGACTGCTGGTCGGTGATCACCCGGCGTACGGTCTGGCCCCACTCCAGCACCGCCGCCATCCGTTGATCAAGGTCTTCCAGCCCGAACGGATAGCTGAGGATGCCGCGGGCTCCGGCCTCCAACGCAGCGCCGTAGCTGGCCACCGACGGCGAGGCGGTGATCACGATCACCGCCAGCGCGGGATTACGCAGCGTCAGGTCACGAACCACCTGACTGACCAGCCCCGGGCCGAGTTGATCATGAACGAAGACCACGGACGGCTTGTGCGTCAACACCGCACTCGGCAACTCGGTGGTCGACTCTGCGATGAAGGCGACCTCGACCTGCATCTCACTTTGATCAAGGCGGGAGCGAAGCTCCTGCAGAATCACCTGGTCCGCAACGGCAATAACTGCGCGATTCATCTCTGCTCCACCGGGATAGCAGTGCCGCCGAGCTTGCCGGCGTCGTACGTCTTCTCCTCGCCGCTGCGGTCCTGGGCCACGCCGGACGGCAACCCGACCAGCCGGACCTCCTTGGCGAAGGAGTTGGCATAGGTGACCGACAGTGCGGCGTCCGACTTCAGCGCCAACGTCACCGGAATGACGTCCTGCATGGTCTGCTTGTCGGCAGACGGCACCTGCTTCTGGCCCTCGATCGACACCACCCGCACGTTCTCGACCAGGATCCTTGCCTGCTGAGGAAGTCCGGGGACGTCGGCGAACGTCGCGTACACGTCGACCCTGTCACCAGGCTTGATCCGGCCGACCAGTCCCGTCACCGCGTTCACGTTGACCGCGACCTCCCGCTCGTCGGGGTCAAGATCACTTTGTGGCACCAACACGTCGGTACTGACCGCGGCACCGGCGGTCAGCGGGACTGCGGTGACTTGGCCGTCGATCGCCTGGGCCTGCAGCTTGGTGTTCGCGGCCGCGTAGCGCTCAGGCACCTGGACCGGTTCGGTGTTCTTGTTCGACAGCGTGGTGAACGCCGGCAAGTCCTTGGTGACTTGGTAAACCGTCACCGTCGGGCCGACCTTGCTGTTGACGTCTCCGACGTAGGTCGAGACGCCGACAAACACCACCACGGCGGCGACAGCGGCGAGCACCATCAGCAATACGCCGCGTCGTTGGCGGGGGTTCATATGACTTGGTTACCTTCCTGAACGTTTCCTGCTCCGAACGTGTGCGGGCCTGAACGCCTGCTGCTCCGAGCTTCGTGTTGCCTATTTCGTGCTGCCTGTATTCGGTGTTGCCTGGCACGTCTTGTCGCCGGGAACTTCTTGTTGCTGCGAACGGCGGTTCGGGCGAACCCTGTGTGGGTTCAAGCGGTCGGGACCGACACCGGCTGCTCGCTGTTGATCATGGATGGCCCGTCGGTCCGCTGGTTGCAGAACGCACACCAACCGTCGACCAGGCCGGCGTCGCAGGTCCGGCAGGACCGAGCCGGTGCATCGATGAGCTGCGGCGGGGTGAGGGCGGTCAGCTCGATCGACCCCTTGGTCCGGTACGGCGCTCGGACCGTGGTGCCGACCTCGATCCGATGGGCCTGGGTCGCCGACAGTGCGCGTTCCAGCTCGGGACCGACCGGGCCGCCCACGTACAGCAGTTCCCCGGCCGACGTCGGCACCGTGGCCGGCAACGGAGTCAGATCATCGTCGCCCAGTTGGGACAGAAAGGTTCGCGACGGCAGCAGCGACAGCCAGCGCCGGCCGAACGAGGGTTCAGGTTGCTGCAGCCCGAACAGCTGCCGATGCCAGACCAGACTCCTGCACTGCCGCAGCGTCTGCCGAGCCAGCTGCACGCCATGCCCGGGATCGGTCCAACCGCCGTTGGACGCAAGATCACCGACAACCGCACCGGCCACTGCCAGGGTCAACGGATGATGGTCGGCGCCGAGCACGCAAATGTTCATGGCCGGTCGGCCGGCCAGCACCACGTGAGCCTGTTCACGGGCGGATACAAGTGCTCCCTGTGGCACAAGAAACAGGAGATGCTCTGCCGTTGAATTCTCGGTTTCCAGAAGGGAAAGCAATCCTGACGGCGCCGCCGTCGACAATCCCTTTGCCGTGCCCAACGACGTTGCGCCGAGAACAACGATCTCCATGCAAAACCCCCAAAATTACTCTGCCCAACGTCACCGGGCGCTTCGCAATCGGATGAAATCTTTCCCCAGAAGCGTACCGAGGCAATGGGCCAAAACGCCGCTACCTTCGTCGCCTACTTCGTCCGACCTGCGTCAAAGTGACGACTCGGGCTCGTCTGCTCGACCCGACGCCGAGCGAACTGAGCGCCGGGACGGCCGCAGTCTCGGGGGTCGGCACACCCCGGACATCACGGTTCGTCGTCAACAGACGCACGGAAATTCTCCCCCAAGAGACTGAGCCATACACCGGATATCGCCGGTATAGGCATCAGGATGATGGCAGGGCGAAGCCCCCATCGGCAAATCAGCAGCCCACAGCTGGACCTGTCCGGGAAACATTGCGGAGATGTTCGTACGGCACTTGGCTCGTACAAAGCCCATCTGTGGCCGGAGCAGCGGCGCTAGCTCCGCCGCCTGCTTCGGCCGATCAGAATTCCTCCGCCGACACAGGCTGCGGCCAACACCAGCCCGCCCACCACGACGCCGACGACCAGCCCGGTGTGATCGTTACCGGTGTTGCCGTCACCCGTGTCGGCGGGATCGCCGGCGTTCGAGCCGGGCGTCGCGTCGGTCGCTGCAGTGCCTGCCGAGGTCGACGAGGTCGACGGGGTCGAGCCGGCCGACGGCGACGCGGACGCCGATGCGGCGGTCAACTGCGGCACTCCTGACTCGGCACCGTCCACCGCCACACTCAACCGGATGTGCATCAGCCGGCCGGTCAACTCGGGCTGCAGGGCCCCCAGGGAGACACCGATGTAGTAGTCACCGGCTTGCGACGTCCAGCGAACCGATCGATCCGCGCTCTCGCGATTGCGGTAGCGGACCTGGGTGGTGACTGCACTCAAGCGGGCGTCACCGCCACCCGCTCCGGTGACCGAGACCTCCTTCGAGGTCAGCTCGGCGCGATCGGGGCCGAACAGCGTCAGGCCGGGATAGAACCCGTCCGTGTCACCGGGCGACCAATCCGTTCCGCGCTTCGGCAGATCTGCAGTCACCCGAAGCCGCTGCCCGTACTTGACCGGCACCCGGTACATCAGCGTCTCGCCGACGGCGATCGTGTCGTCCCAGGTCCCCGCCTGCAGGCTGCCCGCATCGACGAACGACGTCCCACCGACCACGTGGCGGACCGGCTTGGCTGCCTTGACGGTCCTGGCCGTGCCCGCCGGTCCGGCCGGCTCAGGCAACTCGGTCACGTTGGTCGCCGGCGGAGTCGACGAGACCCGAAGCTCGATCCGCAGGACCGGTTGCTGTTCCACGAACTGACTGGGCTGGACCTTCAGCACCAACGGCTCGGCAACGCAGGGATCGTCGGTTCCCGACGAACTCGCCGCCGAACCGGTGGCCGGTGCCCCCACCACGGTGGTGGCCACCTTGGCCGACCCCAACGAGGTCGATCCCCCGCGCGCCGAGTCACAGGTCTGACCGTCGGCGGTCTGCAGTTCCAGGTTGTAGCTGGTCATCCGATAACCACCGGCGGCGTGGTTGACGTCGGCCAGCGACACCGAGACCGGATGGCCCGGCTGCCGATCGATGCGGTAGTACCGCTCCTGCACCGACTTGGCGAATCGGTCGGTGTACTGGCCGTCGGCGATGGCCGGTGCTGACGACGGATCATCGGTGCCCTTGACCGGCGTACCCGACAACTGGAACGGACGCAGTGCGCGAGTAGTGATCTTCTGCAACGAATCGGTCAGATCGCCGGACCGATCGGCGTCGTAATAGGAGCCGTTGCCGGCGCCGGCGATGCACTTCAGCTGTTTGCGAGCCTTGGCGTTCACATCGAAGCCGACCGCGTTGAACTGCAGATCGACACCCGACCCGGCCAACTTCTTCGCCGTCGGGCACGGATCCTTGACGCAGTTCTCCTCGCCGTCGGAGACCAGCACCAACACCCGCTTGCCGGAAGATCCGAGATCGCCGATGGACTTGGTCAGTGAGTACGCGATCGGCGTCTCCCCGACCGCTTTGAAGCTGCCCACGGCGGTGTCGAGCTTGCCCCGGTCGAGCGGGCCGACCGGCAGTACGAGATCGGTGTCCCGACAGGCTTTCGGATTCTTTTCCTTGGGTTCGGAAATCTTCGATCCATAAACGCGCAGGCCGACTTCGGCATTATCCGGTAATGATCCTGCGACACTCTTAACGGCTTGTTTGGCCGCCGCTAACTTGGTGCCGCCGGAGGACACCTTTTCGTTCATCGATCCGGATACGTCGAGCAGGAAGAGAATTTTCGTCTTCTCCGGCTCGTCGGCCGATGCCGGTGCGCTTGCCGCCGCCAGAATCAGGGCCGTGGACGCCAACAACGCCAGTCCAGCCCGGACTGCCCGGTTTCTCGCCGATGGGCGCACGAATCCCCCTCATTAACCCCGATCAACGCGATGAGCCAACCCTGTCATGGCAACTCCAGATCGCCGAATCATCACCATCAGCCGAGTAGGGCCCACAGGTAGGCGCCCAGAATCATAGCCGGGCCGAAGGTCATGTGGCTCTGTCGTCCGCCGCGACGGGCGATCATGATCACCACCGCGACCAGTCCACCGAGGATGAATCCGGTCAGCAGTCCGAGCACGGCGACCATCGGATCGAGCCAGCCGAGCAAACCGCCCAGAACCCCTGCCAGCTTGACGTCTCCGAGTCCCAAGCCCTCCTTGCTCGACCCGAAGAGGGCGAGCAGCAGGAACCCGACGACGGCACTCGCGGCGCAGATCGCCGCCCAGAGGAGTGCCTGCCAGTCACCGATCTGCCAACTGCACAAGGCCAAACCGAGTGCGGCCAGCGGGTAGGCCGGCAGCGTGAGCTTGTCCGGCAGTCGGCGGACCGAGAAGTCGATGAAGGCCAGCACGACCGCCCAGACCCAGGCCAGGACGAAGATCAGGTTCACCAGGACCGGCCGGTTTGCCACCAGCGGGGCGGCCAGCACGCTGCCGGCCACGGCGACCACCGGCACGGTCCAGACCGGCGGGCGGTGATGGATCACGTCATCGTCGTACCGAAAACTGCCGCGGTGCAGCCACCAGGCTGCTGCGGCGGACAACACCGCCGCCAGGCCGACCAACCACCACTGACTCACGGATCTCCCAGGTTTCGCTTGTCTCTTCCGGCTCACGTCGGTCACAACTCGGACTTCGGTGTCACCCCGGCAACGGATACAGTGTCCGCGCTCGAGGGTCGCGTCTTCGGCGATCCGCCGGGCGCCGTTCGTGAACGTTACGCGAGCAGCTCAAGATCAACCACCATGCCTGCACTGAAGGGCGATCGCCTTGTCCTACGGCCATCCCAGAGACGGTCAGCCCGTGGAGTTGTCCTCACCGGGGTCCGCTACCGCCGAGTTGTCCGGGCTGCGTTCCGCGGTCCGGATGTTCCTCGTCGTCTGCCCGGCGTTGATTGCCGGCACCCTTCTGAGCAGTCTGATCCTCGGCAATCTTCGTGCCATCGGCCGGGTGCCGTATTCCGGCTACGCGGTGGTCGTGATCGCGGGTTTCGCCGCCGGAGTAGCCGCCGGGCTGATCGTGCAACGCGTCAGCCTGCTGCCGCAGTTGATCACCGCCGCGGTCGTCGACGTCGTCATCCTCGGCGGGATCCTCATGTACGCGGCCGGGCAGGTGGTCCGCAAAGCCCTGCTGCCGCTGCCCTGGGCCACGGTTCTGATCGGCGTTCCGGTCGGGACCGCCATCCAGTTGCTGACGCTCTGTGCGACCTGGAGACTCAAAGACCGACAGCGGTAGCCGCGACGGTCCGGGCCGACGCGATTCCGCCAACGTCGGGGCCCAGGCGCCGGGGCCCGGGAAGGATTTGGGCCCAGGGATGGGTCCGCGGGCCCACCACTGCGCACCCCGCTTTTCGTACGGTTGACCCTCGCGGCCCGATCGGGCCCAGGCACTTCTCGGGAGACTTGATGACGCAACACGATTCCGGCGCGGGCGTCCGCAGCTCGCGACAGCGCGAGCGCGGTACGGGCACGCTGGAATACGTCGCCGCCATCGCGCTGGCCGCCGTCGTTGCTGTCGGGGCGATCTTGGCCTTGCAGGGAGGGCAGTTCGACAAGCTGGCCCAGGACGCGATCTGCAAGGTGAAGACGGCGCTCGGAGCGGGCTCCTGCTCAGGGTCTCAGGACCCCGGAAATCCCAACAACGGCAAGGATTTCGACCCGAAGCCGAAGAAGTGCCGGATCAGCGATCACAGCGAGCAGGTGAACAGCGAGATCAAGATCGCGTTCATCAAGATCGGCAACAACGCCGGCTTCATCGAAACCACCTACAGCGACGGCACCGTAACCTACACCGCCACCGACGGCGCCGGGCTGGGGGTCACAGGCGGCGTCGGCGCCAAGTTCGACATCGGCAAGTTGAAGGCCGAGGCCAAGGTCGATTTCGGAGCCGGGGTCAAGTTCGACTACGGCAGCACCTGGACCTTCAAGGACGCCGACGAGGCGAAGAAGATGAAGGACCAACTGGACGACTACCTGGCACAGCAGGAGATGATGAAGCAGCCGGGCGGGGCCATCGCCGTTCTCACCATGGGCGAGGTCGACCCGCCGAAGCCGCCGAATCAGAGCGTCACCTCGATCGAGGTCGAGGGATCAGCCACGGGCAGCCTCGGCGTCTCGTTGCCCTGGGACAAGCAGGACGACCCGACCAGCAGTGGCAGCAGCAGCACCGAGAACGATTCCAAGGTGCCGAACCTCAAGCTGGCCAAGGCCGGCCTGACCATCGGCGGCAGCGGCAAATGGACTCAGATCACCAACTCCGACACCGACACCACGACCTACACCACCAACATCACCGGCTACGCCTCCGCCGACGGCACCCTCGGCCCGCTCTCCGGCCAGGTCAAGGGTTTGCTCGGGTCGTCGATGTCGATCACCCAGGACAAGGACGGCAAGATCACCAATGTCACGGTGACCAGCACCAGCAGTGGCTCGATCACCGGCACGGTGAACAACGGGCAGTCCGATCTCGGCGGCAGCAGCTCTTCGAGCGCCGGCGCCGGCGACGTCACCGTCACCACGTCCAGCCTGAACGTCAGCACCGACGAGCAGCGGAACATGATCAACACCTGGCTCGACTACGGCGGCATCATCACGCCGGGCATGCTGAATCCGACCAAGGCCGAACCGAACGACGACATCCAGAACCTCTTCTACCAGCAAGCACAGTCCAGCGAGGTCAGCTACGACCAGATCACCGACAAGGAGGGGTTCGCCGCCGAGGTCAAGCTCGGCGTCGCCCTCGGCGTCGACTTCTCCCTGACCACACAGGACAACAAGGCGGTCAAGGCGAGCTATCTCGACGCGCCCGACAGCAGCGGCGTACGGACGCCGGTCGACTTTCCGGAATGCCTGGGCTGATCGTCTAGGGGCTGATTGGTCCGGGCCAAGTCGTTGGAGGGCTGATGGGCGAACGCCGGGATCCTTGCCGGGCTTGGGTACAGTGACGGAGCCTTTCGAGCCACCGGCGGCCGACCGCCGGACCGGATCGGGCGGGTTCGGAAGTTGATCTTGGAAGTTGATCTTGAACGGGAGCAGCATGTTTCATCGCCAGCTACGCGGCGTAGTGACCCTGGTGGTTGCGGCCGCCCTGGCCGTCGGTTCGGTCGGCTGCGCGTCCGGCGCCAAGGACTGGGTCGAGGTGTCCACCGGCAAGCTCACCGTCGACCGGCCGGCGAACTGGTCCACCAAGATGCAGGTGACCAAGCCGTGGACCGACGGCTACCGACTGTCGAAGGACTCCGTCGAGCAGATGCAACTGTCCGGTGACTTCGGCGAGTACACCACCGCGCGCGAGGCGGTCGGCACCCTGGAGGGCAAGGCCCGGCTCGGTGGCGTGCAGGGTTTCAAGATCGTCGAGAAGCGCGACGTCAAGATCAAGGGCGCGACCACCGCGACCCTCACTCGGTACACCATCACCAACAACAACGGCGACCCCGTCAACGGCGAGTGGATCGTGGCCGTCCGCTGGCCCTACCCGCAGTCGGTCGCGGTGTCGATCCTCAGCCCGCAGTACAACCAGGACCTGGAACGCCACGTCCTGGACACCATGGAACTCCACCCCAGCCAGTAATCCGAGCCGATCGCGAGACGCCGAGCTGCGCACTCGTCTTGGGTGTAATGACGGTTCCTCCCTCCCCCGGCCTTGCCGCCGTAGCGTCGATCGCAGGGAACACTCCTGTTTCCTGACCGATCTTCAGGAGGCATTGCATGACCGAGCAGAAGAGCCGAGCGCAGCAGCTGGTGGGCGATGTCGCGCCCAAGCTCGCGGAGCTGACCGATGGGGTGCTGTTCGGCGACGTCTGGGCACGGCCTGAGCTGTCGGCGCGGGACCGGAGCCTGGTCACCGTCGCGGCGCTGACGGCGCTCGGTCGGACCGACCAGCTGCGCTCGCACCTGAATCTGGCGCTGGACAACGGCGTCACCCAGGACGAGCTGGCCGAGGTCGCCACGCACCTGGCCTTCTACGCCGGCTGGCCGGCGGGGATGACCGCGGCGACGACGCTCAAGCGGGTGCTCGAAGACCGCTGAGCAGCAGGACGGCGGTGTCTCACTCCTCACGTCGACCATCGCGAAGGCCCCGCGGAGCGATCTGCGGGGCCTCGTCGTCGGTGGAGCTGCGACGTCAGCGGTCGATCCAACTCTGCATCTTCTCCGGGTAGCGCGGGCCCGTGGTGTCGATCTGCGCCGACAGCTCGGCCAGCTGCGCCAGCTCGTCGTCGGTCAGCGACACGGCAGCCGCGGCGGTGTTCTCTTCGAGGCGGTGGATCTTCGTCGTGCCGGGGATCGGGACGATCCAGGGCTGCTGGGCGAGCAGCCACGCCAGGGCGACCTGGGCAGGCGTGGCGTCCTTGCTCCGGGCGATGTCGGTGACCAGGTCGACGAGCTGCTCGCCGCCAGCGCGGCTCTGCTCGCCGTAGCGCGGCAGGGTGGCGCGGACGTCGCCCTCGGCGAAGGAGCTCGAGCCGTCGACGGTTCCGGTGAGGAGCCCCTTGCCGAGCGGGCTGAACGGCACCAGGCCGATGCCCAGCTCCTCCAGCGTCGGCAGGATCTCGGCCTCCGGCTCGCGCCACCACAGCGAGTACTCGCTCTGCAGCGCAGCCACCCGCTGCACAGCGTGCGCCCGGCGGATGGTCGACGCGCCGGCCTCGGACAGGCCGAAGTGGGCCACCTTCCCGGCCTCGATCAGTTCCTTCACGGCCCCGGCGACGTCCTCGATCGGCACGGCGGGGTCGACGCGGTGCTGGTAGAGCAGGTCGATCCTCTCCACGCCGAGGCGCTGCAGGGAGGCGTCCACGGTCTGCTTGATGTAGGCGGGCTCGCTGTTGAGCCCCGACTCCCGGGTCCCGTCGAGGTCGAAGCCGAACTTCGTCGCGATCGCAACCTGGTCGCGCACCGGAGCGAGCGCCTTGCCGACGAGTACCTCGTTGGTCAGCGGCCCGTAGACCTGGGCGGTGTCGAAGAAGGTCACTCCGACGTCGACCGCCCGGCGGAGCACCGCGGCGGCTTCGTTCTCGCTCAACCTGTGCCCGTAGCCGTGGTTCAGGCCCATGCACCCGAAGCCGATCGCTGACACCTCGAGGCCGGTTCCGAGCGTGCGCTTGTCCATCTGCTGTCTCCTTTCGCGGTGGCGAGGCTCAGGCCTCGGGAATGTCTCGGCCGTAGCTCTCGAGGGTGATCGAGTCGGGCTCGGGGCCGCTGCGCACGCCCGTGTCCAGTGCGTCGATGGCAGCAAGCTCGTCGGCGGTCAGCTCGAAGCGCTGTCCCGAGCTTGTCGAAGGGTCGAAGACGTCGAAGTTCTCCGCGATCCGCTCGGGCTTGACCGACTTCGGGATCGCCGAGCGGCCCTGCTGCAGGTGCCAGCGCAGCATCACCTGCGCCGGCGTCTTGCTGTGCCGGTTGGCGATCTCGCCGATGACCTCGTTCTCCAGCGTGCTCTTCTGCCCGTCCCGATAGAAGGTGATGCCGCCGATCGGTGACCAGGCCTGGGTGAGGATGCCGTGCTCGGCGTCAGCCTTCTGCACGGCGGGCTGGGAGAAGTACGGGTGCACCTCGACCTGGTTGACGGCTGGCACCACGCCGGTCTCGGACAGCCGGGCGAGCACCTCGGGCATGAAGTTGGAGACCCCGATCGCGCGGACCTTCCCGTCGGCGAGGAGCTTCTCCAGCGCCGTGTACGCGCCGATCGTCCTGTCGAAGTCGCTCGTGAGCGGCTGGTGCAGGAGCAGCAGGTCGATCTGGTCGACGCCGAGCTTGCCGGCTGACTTGTCGAAGGCGTGCAGGGCTTCGTCGTAGCCGTAGTCGGAGATCCACAGCTTGGTCTCGATGAACACCTCGGACCGGTCCAGACCGGACGCGCGGATCGCGGCGCCGACGCCGCGCTCGTTGCCGTAGGCGGCGGCGGTGTCGATGAGGCGGTAGCCGACCGTGAGCGCCTCGGCCACGGCAGCCTCGGTCTCCTCGGGCGGGGTCTGGAAGACGCCGAAGCCCAGGGCGGGCATCTCGACGCCGTTGTTCAGGGTGATGTTCTCGCTCATGGCACCAACGCTAGGAGGGCCCGGCGCGGTCAGGAAGGAACTGTCAGTTCACCCCTGGCGTTCCCGGCGGTCGCGCCGGCCCGCCTCCTGGACGAGCTCCGGGGTCGCGGCGAGGCTGCCGAGCAACTTGATCCGCTCGTCGCTCGGCGAACCGGGCTCGGCGGTGAAGGCGAACATGAACCAGTCAGGGTTCGCCGGGAACTCCATCGCCTGATAGGACAGCTCGAGGTCGCCGACCGCCGGGTGGCGCATCCGCTTCAGGCCGGTGCGGTGGTGGCGCACGTCGTGCCGGGCCCACCGCAACCGGAACGCGTCGGAGCGGCACACGAGCTCACCGATCAGGTCGGTGAGCGGCTTGTCCAGCGGGTTCTGCCCTGCGTAGGTGCGCAGGGTGGCGACCAGGTCGTCGGCGTTCACCTCCCAGTCGGGGAAGAACACCCGTGAGGCGGGACTGAGGAAGGTGAACCGGGCGGTGTTGCCCTGGTTCGCCGGGTCATCGAGCATCGGTGCGTACAGCGCTCGGCCCAGCGCGTTCGCGGCGACGAAGTCGAGCCGGCGGTCGCGCACGTACATCGGCGCGCCGGTCACGGCGTCCAGGAACCGTTGCAGCTCGGCCGACACCGCCTGCTCCCTGGCCTTGCTGCGCCGCATCCGCGGCGGCGTCGGACCGGCGGCCTTCGCGAGGTCGGCCAGGTGGTCGGTCTCGGCCTCGTTCAGCCTCAGGGTCCGCGCCAGCGCGTCCAGGACCTCCAGCGAGACACCGCGCAGGTCGCCGCGCTCCATCCGCGCGTAGTACTCGACGCTCACCCCGGTGAGCATCGCGACCTCTTCGCGGCGCAGGCCCGGGACCCGGCGGCGGCCGCCGCCGATGATGCCGGCCTGGTCGGGCGTGATCCGGTCCCTGCGGGTGCGCAGGAAATCGGTCACCTCGTCCTGATGGTCCATCCGTCAAACCTAAGCGAGGACGGCGGGACGTGGGAGGAACTGCCAGTCCACCCCTTGCCCCCCGTCAGCGGTTCATCGTGCCGCCGATTCAGGCGTAGGTCTCGTGCCCGCTGCCGCGCGCGCCGGTCACCGCGAGGTGGGCCGAGCGCTCGTCGATCTCGGCGATCTCCTCGCGCGTGAGGGCGACGTCGGCGGCGGCGTTGTTCTCCGCCACCCGCTCAGGTCGGCGGCTGCCGGGTATCGGCACGATGGCCGCGCCCTTGGCCAGCAGCCAGGCCAGGGCGACCTGCCCGGGCGTGACCTGCTTGCGGGCGGCGACCTCGACCACCGAGTCGGCCACCGGTTGATTCGCCGCCAGCGCCTCCGGGGTGAACCGCGGGAACCGCGAGCGGATGTCGTTCGCGGCGAAGGTCTCGCCGCGGCCCACGGTGCCGGTCAGGAACCCCTGCCCCAGCGGCGACCATGGCACCAGCCCGATGCCCAGCTCGACGCAGGCGGGCAGCACCTCGGCCTCGACGTCGCGGGCCCAGATCGAGTACTCGTTCTGCACCGCGACGACCGGCTGGACCGCATGCGCGCGGCGGATCGTGGCCGCCTCGGCCTCCGACAGCCCGAAGTGGACGACCTTGCCCTCGCCCACCAGCTCCTTGACCGTCCCGGCGACGTCCTCGGTCGGCACCTGCGGGTCGGCCCGGTGCTGGTAGTACAGGTCTATCCGGTCCGTGCGCAGCCGCTGCAACGACCCCTCGACCGCGCGGCGGATGTTCTCCGGCCGGCTGTCCAGGCCGGTGCGGGCGATACCGTGGTAGCCGAAGCCGAACTTCGTGGCGATCACGACCTGGTCGCGGATCGGCTCCAGCGCCTCCCCGACCAGGGCCTCTTTCGCGAACGGTCCGTACGCCTCCGCGGTGTCGAAGAACGTCACCCCCTGCTCGTGGGCCCCGCGGATCAGCCCGACCCCGTGGGCGGTGTCGACCGACTCGCCGTAGTTGGCGCTCAGCCCCATGCAGCCCAGCCCGATCGCGGAGACCTCCAGGGGACCGAGACGTCGCTTCTCCGTGCGTTGACCTACCTTCTTCTCTCGACTGGCCCACACGCTAGGCGCGACGAATCCGGCAAGGGAGGAACTGTCAGTGCACCGATAGCCGATTCCTTCTTCGCATCCCTGACCGATGGTGTTCTGGATGCGTGATCGAGATCAGCCGAAGGTCCCTCGCGGGCGCAACCGGGCTCGCCGCACTCGCGGCTCTGGCCGGCTGCGCTCCGCAGGACGATTCCACCAGCCGGACCCGGCAGCCCGAGCGGACGACCCCTGAGATGACGCCCAGCGCCCAGACCTCGCCGGGGACGAGCGCCCTGCTCGTGTACTTCTCCCGCCCCGGAGAGAACTACTGGGAGGGCGGCCGCCGCGACCTCGAGGTCGGCAACACCAAACGGCTCGCGCAGATAATCGCCGAGCGGATCGTCTGCGACGAGTTCGAGATCCTCGCCGCGGACCCCTATCCGGAGGCCTACGACCCGACGGTCGAACGCAACGAGCGGGAGCAGAACGAGGACGCCCGCCCGCGGATCGCCGGGGACCTTCCGGACATGAGCGAGTACGGCAGCGTGCTGATCGGCAGCCCAATCTGGAACATGCGCACCTCGATGATCATGTCCACCTTCGTCGAGGCGGTCGACGTCGCCGGCAAGCGGATCCTGCCGTTCGTCACCTACGCCGTGTCCGGCATGAGCGACGTTGACCAGGACTACCGCGACGCGCTGCCGGACAGCGACGTCGCCGACGGCCTCGCCGTCCGCGGAGAAGACGTCGACGGCGCAGCCGCTCCCGTCGCGGACTGGCTCCGCGCCAACGACCTGCTGTAGCGCCGCCGGGAAGGTGGAACTGGCAGTCCCTTCCTCGCCCGCTGTGCCATCGGTGAGATGGAGACAAGGCACGACGGCAGGACGCCGCCGCGCCGCGCCGCAGCAATGCGATGAACGAGCAGCAATGCGATGAACGAGAAGAAGGAGTCAACCGATGAACGAGAACCCGAGCGTCGGCCGCGTCGCGGTCATCACCGGAGCATCCTCCGGAATCGGCGCAGCGACAGCCCGCGCCCTCGCGGCGGACGGTTACCAGGTCGCGCTGCTGGCCCGCCGCCTGGACCGCATCGAGGCCCTCGCCCAGGAACTCGGCAACGGCTCCGTCGCGATCCAGGCCGACGTCACCGACCGCGACTCCCTGCTCGCCGCAGCGTCCCGGGTGCAGGACGAGCTCGGCGGAGCCGGCGTTCTGGTCAACAACGCCGGCATCATGCTGCTGGGCCCCTTCTCCTCCGAACAGCACCACGACTACCGGACCATGATCGAGGCGAACCTGCTCGGCGCGATCACCGCCACCGAGGTCTTCCTCGATCAGCTCAAGAACGGCGGAGCCGGAGACCTGGTCAACATCTCCTCCGTCGCCGGCCGCACCGCCCGTGCCGGAAACGGCGTCTACGCCGCCACCAAGTGGGGCATGAACGGCTGGTCGGAGTCCCTGCGTCAGGAACTACTCCCCGGCGTCCGCGTCACCCTCATCGAGCCCGGCGTCGTCGACACCGAGCTGCCCCAGCACATCACCCACGAGGCCACCCGAGCGCAGGTGCAGAAGGGCTACGACCAGGCCACCGTCAAGCCCGAGGAGGTCGCCGAGATCATCGCCTTCGTCCTGGCCCGGCCGCGGCACCTCGCCATCCACGAGGTTCTGCTGCGCCCCGTCGACCAGCTGGGCTGATCACTCACCTGCCGGCAAGTTGGCGCAGTACGTACTGCATGATGCCGCCGTGGCGGTAGTAGTCGGCCTCACCGGGAGTGTCGATCCGGACGACCGCATCGAACTCCTTGTCCCCCGCAGTGACCTTGACCGTCTCGGGGGTGCCGCCGTCATTGAGGCCGATGATGCCGGTGATCTTGAACGTCTCCTCGCCGGTCAGACCGAGGCTCTCGGCGTTCTCACCCTCACCGAACTGCAGCGGCAGCACACCCATACCGATCAGGTTGGACCGGTGGATCCGCTCGTACGACTCCGCGATCACCGCGCGCACCCCGAGCAGCGCGGTGCCCTTGGCTGCCCAGTCCCGGGACGAGCCGGAGCCGTACTCCTTGCCGGCCAGGATCACCAACGGGGTGCCCTCGGCGGCGTAGGACTCGGACGCCTCGTACACCGTGGTGACCGGAGCGTCGTCCTGAGTGAAGTCACGGGTGAATCCGCCCTCGGTGCCGGGTGCGATCTGATTGCGCAGCCGGATGTTGGCAAAGGTGCCGCGGATCATCACCTCGTGATTGCCCCGCCGTGACCCGTACGAGTTGAAGTCCCGCCGCTCGATGCCGTGTTCGGTCAGGTACTTGCCGGCCGGGCTGTCGGCCTTGATCGCACCGGCCGGGCTGATGTGGTCGGTGGTGACCGAGTCGCCGAGCTTCAGCAGCACCCGCGCGCCGTCGATGTCGGTGACCGGCTCCGGCTCGGTCGGCATGCCGTCGAAGTAGGGCGGCTTGCGGACGTAGGTGGAGTCGTCGTCCCAGGCGAACGTCTCGCCCTCGGGCGTCGGCAGCGACTGCCACTGCTGATCACCGGCGAACACGTCCTGGTAGCCCTGGGCGAACATCTCGGCCCCGATCGAGGATGCCACGATCTCGTCGATCTCCGCCTCGGTCGGCCAGATGTCCTTCAAATAAACGGGATTCCCGTCCTGATCGGTGCCCAGCGGGTCACGGGTCAGATCCAGATCCATGCTGCCGGCCAGCGCGTAGGCGACCACCAGCGGAGGGCTGGCCAGGTAGTTCATCTTCACGTCCGGATTGATCCGGCCCTCGAAGTTGCGGTTGCCGGAGAGCACCGAGACCACGGCAAGATCATTCGCGTTGACCGCCTCGCTGACCTCGGGGATCAGCGGGCCGGAGTTGCCGATGCAGGTGGTGCAGCCGTAACCGACCAGGTTGAACCCGAGCTTGTCCAGGTACGGGGTCAGGCCGGCCCGGTCGTAGTAGTCCATCACCACCTTCGACCCGGGGGCGAGTGTCGTCTTCACCCACGGCTTGCGGTTCAGCCCCTTCTCCACCGCCTTCTTGGCCACCAGCGCAGCGCCGACCATCACACTCGGGTTGGAGGTGTTGGTGCAGGAGGTGATCGCCGCGATCGACACCGCACCATGATCAAGATCGAATTCGGTGCCGTCGGCCAGGGTGACCTTCGCAGGGTTGCTCGGACGACCGAGTCCGCCGTCCGGGTGATGATCAACATCGCTCGGCGCCGCAGCACCGTTGGCGCCGTCGTGAGTCGGCACATCCGAAGCAGGGAAGGATTCTGCGACAGACTCGTCGTAGCCCTGCTCGGGTTCGGACACGTAGTCCTTCAGGGCTTCGCGGAAGCCCTGCTTGGCGTGGCTGAGCGACACCCGGTCCTGTGGCCGCTTCGGTCCGGCGATGCTGGGGACGACCGTACCAAGATCAAGTTCGAGGTATTCGGAGTACTTCGGCTCCCGCTCGTGCTCGTGCCACAGCCCCTGCTCCTTGGCGTACGCCTCGACCAGCGCGACCTGCTCGTCACTGCGGCCGGTCAGCTTGAGATAGTCGATGGTCTTCTCGTCGACCGGGAAGACCGCGATGGTGGAGCCGTACTCGGGGCTCATGTTGCCGATGGTCGCCCGGTTCGCCAGCGGCACCTCGGCCACACCCGGCCCGTAGAACTCGACGAACTTGCCGACCACGCCGTGCTGACGCAGCATCTCGGTGATGGTCAGCACCAGGTCGGTCGCGGTGGCACCCTCGGGCAGCTTGCCGTTGAGTTTGAAGCCGACCACCCGCGGCACCAGCATCGACACCGGCTGGCCCAGCATCGCGGCCTCGGCCTCGATGCCGCCGACACCCCAGCCGACCACGCCGAGTCCGTTGACCATGGTGGTGTGGCTGTCGGTGCCGACCAGGGTGTCCGGGTAGGCGTAGGTCTGGCCGTCGATGTCGCGCGGGAAGACGACCCGAGCCAGGTGCTCGATGTTGACCTGATGCACGATGCCGGTGCCCGGCGGGACGACCTTGAAGTCGTCGAAGGCGCCCTGTCCCCAGCGCAGGAACTGGTAGCGCTCGCGGTTGCGGCCGTACTCGATCTCCACGTTGCGGGTGAACGCGTCGGCGGTGCCGAAGACGTCGGCGATCACCGAGTGGTCGATCACCAGCTCGGCCGGCGACAGCGGGTTGATCTTGTTCGGATCGCCGCCCAGATCGGCGAACGCCTCCCGCATGGTGGCAAGATCAACAATGGCCGGCACGCCGGTAAAGTCCTGCATGATCACCCGGGCCGGAGTGAACTGAATTTCCTTGCTGGGTTGGGCATTCGGGTCCCAGTCGGCCAGCGCGCGGATGTCGTC
This sequence comes from Microlunatus elymi, assembly GCF_007362775.1. Taxonomy (NCBI): domain Bacteria; kingdom Bacillati; phylum Actinomycetota; class Actinomycetes; order Propionibacteriales; family Propionibacteriaceae; genus Microlunatus; species Microlunatus elymi. Next base: position 2,755,237 of record NZ_CP041692.1, on the reverse strand, counting down.
GGCGGTGATGTTGGCGCCGTCCTCGGTCCGCAGCAGATTCTCCAGCAGCACCTTCAGGCTGTACGGGAGCTGCTCGGCACCCGGCACCTTGTCCAGCCGGAAGATCTGGTACGACTTATCCCCCACCTGCAGGGTGTCCTGGGCGTCGAAGCTGTTCACGCTGGGACCAACAGGGGCTTCGCTGTTCATAGTCACTCCGTCGTCGTGGAAACTCTCTCGACGTCAAGATATCACCACTTTGTCGGGGCGGGTCGCTAACGTGACCGCCATCAGCGGCGCCGAGCCGTGAACGACGAAGGAGTCCGACCATGATCGACCTGACACCGACCACCGACCGGGTGTCCCAGCTGGTCGCCGAAGTCCGCGATGATCAACTGGACGCGCCCACGCCCTGCCCTCAGATGTCGGTACGGGTGTTGCTCAATCATCTGCACGGGCTGTCGATCGCGTTCCGGGACGCTGCCCGCAAGATCGACGGACCGACCACCTCCGGCGCCCCGGACCCGACGACCACCCCGCTCCCCGAGGACTGGCGCGACAGCATCCGGGCCGGTCTGGCCGAGCTCGCCGCAGCCTGGCAGGACCCGAGTGCGTGGCAAGGCATGAGCAAGGCCGGCGGGCAGCAGATGCCCGGCGAGGTCACCGGCCTGGTCGCCCTGGACGAGGTGACGCTGCACGGTTGGGACCTCGCCGCAGCGACCGGTCAGTCGTACGAGGTGGAGCCGGAGGCCCTGAATGCGGTCGAGCAGTTCTGTGCCCAGGTGCCCGACGATCCCGATCGGAGCGGATTGTTCGGGCCGCGGGTTCCGGTGGCCGACGACGCGCCGCAACTGCATCGAGTCCTCGGCCTGGCCGGTCGCGACCCGGACTGGACCGCCGGCTGATTGAGAGCGGCCTCGAAAAGCCTACGAAGCGCGGAGATCTGACTCAGTACGGCCGCTCGGCTTCGGTCGCCTTCCGCCAGGTGCGGGAACACGTCGCCGGTCTTGCCCCCGGTCGCGGCCAGCAGCACGGTGGCCCGATGATCGAACCCGGTTGATCATGCTGTTTGATCATCACGACGTGATCACCCGAAGGTGACCACCGGCCCGGACCCGAACGGACACTCATGTTGCTGAGCAGGACAACCGTCTACCGGGAGCCGGGCCGCCTCGCCGGCTGGCCGGCCAACTACGGACTCTGGCGGTGGGACGACGAAGTGGTCGCGATGTTCGCCGTCGGCTGGTTGGGCATCGACAGCGGCTTGCATCCTCGGGACAAGTCGCGGCCGTTTGCACCGGTGCTGGCCCGCAGCCTCGACGGCGGGCTCAGCTGGAATCATGAGCCGTTCACCGGTGCGATCCCGACCGGCGCCGCAACGCTGTCCGGGGACGAACATGTCGAGCCACGGCTGCAGATCGGACCGCGACTGGACCATGATCATCTCGCTGGCCCGATCGATCCGATCGACTTCACCGACCCGGAGTTGATCACGCTCTGCGCTCGTACCGGGATCGAGGCCGGAGCCCGGTCCTGGTTCTACACCAGCACCGACCGGGCCAGGTCCTGGCAGGGTCCCTACCGGATCCCGATGCTGGGCACGACGGCGATGTCCGCACGGACCGACATCATCCCGCTCGGCCGGCACGAGGCGCTCTTCCAGCTGACCTGCGGAAAGGCCGACGGCAGCGAGGGCCGCGTGCTGTGTGCCTGGACCGGCGACGGCGGCCGCACGCTGCATCGTCGGAGCTGGGTCGGTGACGAACCGGAGGGTTTTGCGATCATGCCGTCCTCGGTGTTGCTCGACGACGGGGTGATCATCACGGCCCGCCGCTGCGCCGGCCCCGATCATGAGGGACGCTGGTCGCACTGGATCGACGTCTTCGCCAGTCATGATCACGGGTCGCGTTGGGTTCCTCGGAGCACGCCGGTGCCCGACACCGGCCGCGGCGGCAACCCGCCGGCGTTGGTGAAGCCGGCCGCCGGCCGACTGGTGTTGATCTACGGTCATCGGGCCATGCCGTACGGGATCCGGGCGGTGATCAGTGATGATCATGGTCGGAGCTGGTCGGCCCCGCAGGTCCTGATCGATGATCTCGGCGATCCCGACCTGGGCTATCCACGAGCCCTGGCCATGGCAGACGGCAGCATCCTGATCGTCTACTACGCCAGCCAGGGCAGCGATTCCGAGCGCTACATCGAGTCGATCCGCTGGCGGCCGTAGCCACCCGGGCACGCCACCAGTCGATGACCGTGCCGGTGATCGATCGTCGACGCTTCGCGGATCACCGCGGGACGATGGTGGCGACGCACTCCAGGTGATGGGTCATCGGAAAGAGGTCGAAGGCGCGAAGGTTCGCCAGCTGGTAGCCCTGCCGCATGAAGTAAGCCAGATCACGGGCCAGGGCAGCGGGATCGCAAGCCACATAGGCGATGGCGCGTGGTCCGCGTGCCACCACCTGTTCGACCACCGCGCGGCCCGCACCGGTACGCGGCGGGTCCAGGACGACGAGATCGGTCGACTGCGGCAGCGATCCCTTGCCCCTCGGCTGACGCAGCGCTCGGTCGACCCGCGCGGCCAGGAATCGTGCCCGCGACCCGGCATCGGCCAGGTTGTGGCGGGCGTCGGTGATCGCGCGCCGGCTCGCCTCGACGCCGATCACCCGGCAGCCGGCGTCGATCAACGCGCCGGTGAACAATCCGACCCCGCAGTAGAGATCGAACGCGGACTCCCCTGCACTCGGCGCCAGTCCTTCCAGTACGGCATCGACCAGGGTGTCGGCAGCCGCCGGATGCACCTGCCAGAAGCCGTCCCCGGCCACCCGCCAATCGCGTCCCGCCGCGTGCTCGACGATCGGCCCCGACTCGTCTCCGATCCCTCCGGACTCGTCGCCGATCCAGTGCGTACCGTCGGCCGCGGCGACACCGATCAACTCGCCCACCAAACCCGCACTCTCCGAGGAAGTGGTCCCGTCCTGCGCCGGTTCCGAGCCAATTCCTCGGAGTCCATCGGCCGGCCGCGCAATTCCCGGAGCCGCGATCCGGCACCCCTCCTCGGGCAACGCGATCACCCGATGCGACCGATGCTGCCGTAACCCGGCCCGCCCCCGATCGTCAACCAGGTAACGCATCCGAGTCCGCCACCCCAACCCGTTCGCGAGTCCTGAGCTTGTCGAAGGACCGATGGCCGCACCCTGCTCGCTGACCTCACTCGGCAGCGGCACCTCCTCCACCGCGACGTCCAGTTCCAGCCCGGCCAGCCGCTCCAGCTGCTCTGCCAGCACCGCAGCCTTCAGCCGGCGTTGGGCAGCAAGATCAACATGCTGGAAGTCACAGCCGCCGCAGCCGCCCGGACCGCTGATCGGGCAGGGAGCGGGCACCCGATCCGGGCTCGGCTGCAGGATCTCGGTCGCATCGCCACGCCAGAAGCGTTCTTTGCTGTCGTCGGTGATCTTGATCATCACCCGCTCACCGGGAAGCGCGTGGCGAACGAAGATCACGCGGCCGTCATGGCGAGCCACGCAATGTCCGCCGTGCGCGATCGGTCCCACCGTGACCGGGCCGACCGGTTCTCCCTGTTGAGGTTGGGATTCCGACGGTTCCTGCGCCGGCGGCATCAGCGTACGGAGGTTCGCTGGCGGGCGGCGGAACGTTCCAGGCGCTGCCTGGCTGCGCCGGAGGATTGCAGCAGGTAGGGCACCGAGGTGACCATCACACCGGGCATGAAGAGCAGCCGCACCTTCAGCCGCATCGCGCTCTGGTTGTGCAGGATCTGCTCCCACCAATGCCCCACCACGTACTCGGGGATGTAGACGGTGACCACGTCGCGCGGACTCTCCCGGCGGATGTTCTTGACGAATTCCAGCGCAGGGGTGGTGATCTCCCGGTAGGGCGAGGCGATCACCTTCAGCGGCACCTGGATGCCGGCGTCCTCCCACTGCTGCACCAGCTTCTCGGTGTCCTCGGGATCGACGTCGACGGTGATCGCCTCCAGCACGCTCGGCCGCGACGCCTTCGCGAACGCCAACGCCCGCAGGGTCGGCTTGTGCAGCTTGGACACCAGCACCACCGCGCGCACCCGGCTCGGCAGCATCCGATCCTCGTCCGGATCGATCGCGGTCTCCTCGGCCACCCGGTCGTAGTGCCGGCGGATGCCCTTCATCATCACGAACAGCAACGCCATGGCGATGATCGCGATGTAGGCGCCGTGGGTGAACTTGGAGATCAACACGATCACCAGCACCGCACCGGTGCAGACCGCGCCGACGCTGTTGATCACCCGAGCCCGATACATCCGCCGCCGCCGGGCCGGATCGGTGACCGTCTTCAGCAGCCGGGTCCAGTGGATGATCATGCCGCTCTGACTGGTGGTGAAGGAGACGAACACGCCCACCACGTACAGCTGGATCAGCGCGGTCACGCTGGCGTCGAAGGCCAAGATCAACACGATCGCGCCGACGGCCAGCAACAGGATGCCGTTGCTGAACGCCAGCCGGTCACCGCGGGTGTGCAGCTGCCGCGGCAGGTAACCGTCCCGGCCGAGGATCGATCCCAGCACCGGGAACCCGTTGAAGGCCGTGTTCGCGGCCAGGAACAAGATCAACATGGTCGCGGCCAGGACGAAGTAGAAGGCCGGCGGGAAGAAGTCGAAGACCACCTTGGCCAGCTGGCCGATCGCGGTGTCGGCATCGAAGTGCACGACCTTGCCGTTCAGCGTGAAGTGGCTGAACGGCTCGTCCACCAGCCGCAGATGGGTCAGGTTGGCCAGCACGATCACGCCGATCATCATGCTGACCGCGACCGTGGCGAGCAGTGCCAGCGTGGTCGCGGCGTTCTTGCTCTTGGGCTTGCGGAAGGACGGCACCCCGTTGGAGATCGCCTCGACACCGGTCAGCGCCGCCGAGCCCGACGAGAACGCGCGCGCCATCAGGATCACGAACGCGATCCCGGTCAGACCGGTGTATTGCGAGTCGCCCTGCACCCCGTACTTGGCGGTCTCGACCTGAAGATCATTGCCGAGCACCAGGATCCTGATCAGTCCGGTGACGACCATCGCGAGCACGCCGAACATGAAGCAGTAGGTCGGGATCGCGAACAGCGTCCCGGACTCGCGTACGCCGCGAAGATTCAATGCGGTCATCAGCAACACGACCAGGACCGCCACGAACGCCTCGTGTCCGGCCAGGAACGGGAACACCGCCTCGGCGTTCTGGATGCCGGAGGACACTGACACCGCCACCGTCAGCACGTAGTCGACCAACAGCGCCGACGCGACCGTCAGGCCGGCGTTGCGACCGAGGTTGGTGGTCGCGACCTCGTAGTCACCGCCGCCGGATGGATAGGCGCGAACGTTCTGCCGGTAGCTCAGCACCACGATGATCATCACCATGGCCACGAAGATCGCGATCTTCCAGGAGTACGCGAACCCGGCGACACCGGCCAGTGACAGGGTGATCAAGATCTCGTCCGGGGCGTACGCGACCGAGCTCAGGGCGTCGGAGGCGAAGACCGGAAGGGCGATGCGCTTCGGCAACAGGGTCTCGCCCAGCTGCGTACTGCGCAACTTGCGGCCGATCAGAAGCCGCTTGCCGACATCCGCGATGTTCACGTCCGGAAACTCTATGCCCACAATCCGCCGGAGCGGACATCGCCGACACGCGCCGGGAGTTTGCCGTTACCGGCGGCTTGGAACAGGATGAATCCTCAACAGCAGAAGACGTCCGGATGTCGATCGCCTCGCGGTGAGCGCACGGCCGGTGTCGTACGACTGGGTCAACAGGTGCGGGGAGCCGCGCGGACTGAGGAGACCAAGCAGTGCACATCGTCATCATGGGTTGCGGCCGGGTCGGCTCGACCCTGGCCCGCATCCTGGAGAAACGCGGCCACAGCGTGGCCGTGGTCGACGTCAACACCGACGCGTTCCGCCGGCTCGGGCCGGACTTCGGCGGCCGTACGGTCAAGGGCGTCGGCTTCGATCGCGAGGTGCTGCTGGAGGCGGGGATCCGGGAGGCCGACGCGTTCGCCGCGGTCTCCAGTGGCGACAACTCCAACATCCTGGCCGCCCGGGTGGTCCGGGAGACCTTCGAAGTGCACAACGTGGTCGCCCGGATCTACGACCCGGGCCGGGCCGAGGTGTACGAGCGGCTCGGCATCCCGACCGTGGCCACCGTCCGCTGGACCGCCGATCAGGTGATGCGCCGGCTGTTGCCGACCGGTTCCGAGCCGCAGTGGCGCGACCCGTCCGGTTCGGTGTTGCTGGTCGAGGTGCACGTGCACTCCGACTGGGTCGGCATGCGGATCGGTGAGATCGAGGAGGCCGCCGACGCCCGGGTGCCGTTCCTGTTCCGGATGGGCACCGGCATCGTGCCCCGGGACAGCACCGTCTTCCAGGACGGCGATCTGCTCTACGTCGGCGTCGACAAGGAGCGGTTGGCGGCCGTGGAGGCGATCCTCAGCGGACCACCCCCGCGCGGTTAGCTACCTTCCGACCCGACCCTTTCAAGATCACGATCACCCAGAACGACCACCGAGAACGGAAGCCAGATGCGAGTCTCCATTGCCGGTGCCGGCAACGTCGGCCGATCGATCGCCGCCGAGTTGATCGAGAACGGTCACGAGGTGCTGCTGATCGAGAAGGACCCGCGGGCGATCAAGGTGGATTCGCTGCCCGAGGCGGAGTGGCTGCTGGCCGACGCCTGCGAGCTGTCCACGCTGGAGGAGGTCGGCATCGACACCTGCGACGTGGCGATCGCCGCCACCGGCGACGACAAGGTCAATCTGGTCACCTCGTTGCTGGCCAAGACGGAGTTCAGCGTTCCTCGTACGGTGGCCCGGGTCAATCATCCGAAGAACGAGTGGCTGTTCACCTCCGACTGGGGAGTCGATCACGCGGTCTCGACGCCGCGGCTGATGTCGGCGCTGGTGGAGGAGGCGGTCTCGGTCGGTGACCTGGTCCGGCTGCTCACCTTCCGGGAGGGCGAGGCCAGCCTGGTCGAGCTGACCCTGCCGCCGCAGAGCCCGCGGGTCGGCGAACGCGTCGGCGATCTGATCTGGCCCGGCGACGTCGTCCTAGTCGCGATCATCCGCGACGGCCACGCCCAGGCCCCCGATCCGGACGGCTCCCTGGAAGCCGGCGACGAGTTGCTCTTCGTGGCCACCGAGGACTACGAGAAGGAGCTGGCCGCCATGCTCTCCCCCCGCGGCCTGTCCGATCAGCCGTAGCGCTCCCGCGTACCTCCGGAACTCCTGCGCACCCTTCGTACACCACCAATCCCTCCCGCGCACCTGCGGCGCTCCCGCGCAAGTTCGTGCATACGCGGGAGCGCCGCAGATGCGCGGGAACGGGGACAGCGGCGGCAGATAGCGGACGTCATTGAGTAAGTCAGGACAGGCGGTCGATCGGCGTACGACCTCTGGACAGCATCACGCCCATGATCACCAGGGCGAGGGCGAGCAGCGGCCAGCCCAACACCAGCTTCGCCACACCGAGCAGCACCACGTGGTCGGTCAGGTAGATCGGCAACTGGATCACGAAACGCAGCAGGTAGGGCACGGCCAGCACCGCGGTCAGTTTGGTCATCATCTTCACCAGGCCGCGGTCCTTCGACCAGCCGGTCGGGTCGCCCATCGCCGCGCCGAGGATGAAGCCCACCAACGGTTTGCCGATCGCGATGGTGATGATCGAGATCACCGCCAGCAGACCGTTGTAGAGAATCCCCGGCAGGAACGCGTCCTGGGCCCGGCCGGTACGGGCCGCGATGACGGCCGCGATCGCGGTCGGCACCACCGCCTGGGCGACGTAGCGCAGGGACTGCTTCTGGATCAGCCGGATCGCCGCCAGCACCAGCGCGACCGCTACCGCGACGCCGAGACTCCAACTCAGCCGGGAAGTGATCATCCAGGCGACGGTGAAGCCGACGAAGGGCAGCGCGCCCTCGATCATGCCGCGGGCGCCGCCGAGCGTACGGGACAACTCGGCGCGCACGTACTGCTCGACGTAGTCGTACTGCTGCAGCCGTTGGTGCAGGTCCTCGCGGTCGGCCGGCACCTCGCCGGAGGATGAGGTCTCGCCGGTCAAGTCAGAGCAGTTCGTAGCGGGGGTTGAACATCACCCGCTGGCCGGTGCCGGCACAGCTGATCCGGCCGGACACCCGGATCGCCCGACCCGGTTCGATGCCGGGGATCCGCCGGCGGCCGAGCCAGACCAGTGTCACCGATCCCGAACCGTCCTTCAGTTCGGCCTCGACCGCGGGCTTGCCACCGCGCGGGTTGATCGTGACGGTACGGACGTCGCCGCAGAGGTCGACCAGTTGCCGATCGGCACACGAACTGATCGGTGTCGCCCCGTTCTCGCGTACGGTGCGCTGCAGTTCTTCGTCCTCCAACTCCTCGTTGGAGGAAGCCAGCCGCCGCAGGGCGCGGCGGAACAGGCCACCGGGGCGTCCCGCGTCACCCTCGGCGACTCGGGCCTGCACGTGCGGGCTCATTGCTCTTCTCCCGACTGGGTTTGCGGATCAGCCGACTCGTCGACCGGTTCGCCCTGTTCTTCGACCGGTTCACCCTGACTCATGTTCTCCGGTAGCGACAACGGGAGCAGATCTCCCGGTGCCATGGCTTCGTCGCCCCGTCGTACGACGATCTGGCGGAACGACTCCAGGATCTCCGCGACGGGGGTCTCCAGGCCGTCCTCAAGGGCGGCCTGCCCATAAATAATGCCGCGCAACATCCAACGCGGGCCCTCGGCGACCCACATCCGCGACGGCTGGTAGCCCTCCTGGCCATCTGGCGTACGCACCGGCAGCAGCCGCCGCAGCTCCACCCCGAACGGACCGGGCACCAGGTTGGCCGATCCGCCGGCGCTCTCAGCCGATTCGATCAGCTCGTCGCGGATCTCGGCCCACAGTCCCCCACTACGCGGGGCGGCGAACGCGCCGACCTCCAGGGCGGAGTCGTCGCGGATCATCATCGCCGAGACGATCTGCTGGCTGTTCTCGTCCACCTGCAGCCGTAGCTCCATCCCGTCGGATGCGGCCAGCACCATGCTGCCCAGGTCGATCCGCGGTTGCTCGGCGTCCGGTTCCTCCAACGCTTCGGCGTCGACCTCGGCGATGTCGTACGGACCGAGGTCGCGCCACTCCTGGTTGTCCAGGTCGGCCAGGTCGATCGGATCGATCGCTTCGGCCGCACCCGTCGGGTCGACCGAAGCTACCTGATCGGCCTGACCGGCCGGAGCCTCGGGCGATTCCGGTCCGGTCGACTCGTCGGCGACCTGATCATGATCAACGAGCTGCTGACCATCCTCCGGGTCGACGTCCGGCTGCTCATCGCGTTCGCCGTTCAGGGTTGCCGTGTCGGCGGATTCGTTTCGCTGCCGGCGCGAGCGAAAGATCATGGAAGCTGCTCCTGCGGTTCGGCGCTGACAGCGCCCGTGTGTTCGTCGGGACCACCGGTTCGGCGAATGGGCCCGGGCAATTGTGACACCGCTTGGGAATGTGCACGACTCGCCCTGTCGGAGCGGGTCGGCTGACGGCCGGCGGCCGGAGCACTGCCGGTCCAGCCTCGTACCGCACTGAACTGCATGATCAAGACATCAAGCTGATCCCGCATGTGATCGCCTGGCTCGCGGCTGTCGTCCGCGAGGGGCCGGGCCGGCCCCACGCGATGAGCCCTCATCCGGCTCATCGCTCCACACTATCGCGGGTGTCGCCGGATTCCGGACTGATCCGGGCGCGTACGGCGTTCGCGAACTGATCTGCTCTGCGCGAGCTGACCAGCCAGTACGGAGTCGGGTCCTCCGCGTCGCTGATGGTCAGCTCGACGGCCCGCGACAGGTAGGGGCGGAGCGTCAGAAACGCCCGGGCGTCGGCCCGCGGACCGCGCCGCTGCCGGGTCTGCTGCTCGTCCAGCGCGCGGACCTGGATGATGTAGCGCCACTCGATGTTGGCCCGTCCGACCCACAGACGGTCCTCGTCGGTCCGGATCGTCAGTCGACCGTACGGGACGAACACGGCTGTAATGATCGCCATCAGCACCACGAAGGTGCCGATCGCGATCCAGGGGCCGAGGTAGAACAGCACCGCGACGAACATCGACAGTGCGAACAATCCGGCCAGGATCCACCAGCCGACCGGCACCCACAGCAGCTCGCGATGGGACGGCAAGGTGCCACCCGGTTGACGGCGATTCGACACGGCTGGACTCGACACTCCCGGTGAGGCGTTCGGCACGGGCTCGGACACGCCCCAACCGTACGGGACTTGGCGTCCAACCGGCGCATCGTACGGCGCCGCGTACAGCGTGATTCTCGTCGCCGTCGCCGCGGTAGTCGTCTACTGCTCATTGTCTATTGCTCATTGTCCCGAGCAGCTCGCTCGGATCGATCCGGCTGCAGGGCCGATAGGCTCGACGCGAAACCTGGTCCTTGTGCGTCGATCGCTCGGCGGCCGGGTAAGGACAGCGGCAGTTCCCTGGCAAAGGAGTGACAGATGGGCACCTCGTCCAAGCTGGTCTGGAAGGTCTACGTGGGCGTGCTCGGGACCGCCACCACGATCGCCGCCCAGAAAGGGATCAGCATCGCCTGGAAGTCGATCACCGGTAAGAAGCCGCCGTCGCCCACCGATCCGGACACCCCACTCGCCGAAGCCGCCGGTTGGGCTTTGGCCAGCGGCATCGGCATCGGCCTGACCCAGTTCGTCGTCACCCGATTCGCCGCCACCCGCTGGGCCAAGGACATGGGCACCAAGGCGCCCGGCATCCCCCAGATCAAGCTCAAGGTCTAGCCCGGTTCCGCCGCGGGGCGTCCCGTACCCGCGTCCCACCACAGCCGCGCGCAAGAGTGACCCCCGCGCGCCAAATACCGGGTGCGGGAGCACAGTTCGCGCGCGGCTGTAGTGATCCCCGGTGATTTCGGGTGCGGCTGTCCGCCTCCCCGGTCCCCATCATCAGCCGCACCCAAAAACCACCCGCGCGACCGAAATACCGGGTGCGGCGGAAGATCTTGCGCGCGGCTGTGGCGTCGGCCCGGCGATATCGGGTGCGGGAGACGATTTCGCGCGCGGCTGCACAACGGGGGTTTCGACCGAGCGCGCTGCGGGCTTCCAGGCAGTTGTCCACAGACGGGCAAGCTGCTTCGAAGCGCTGTCCACAGCCCCGGCCACTTCCGGTCTGACGGCGGAATGTATAGGACGTGAAGGACTATCAACTATCCAGGGACCTCACGGCGGCCGGGGTCTCGCAGAAGGAACTGCAACGGCTGCAACGAAACGGCGAGCTTGAACGCCTTCGGCACGGTGTCTACGTAGCACCGATGGAACGCGATCTCGAGGCCGAGCACCGCCTGCGGGTCGAAGCCACGATGGAACTCTCGAGCGGAGAGTCGGTCGCGAGCTTCGGTTCGGCCGCCGTGATGCACGATCTGCCGATCTGGTCCAACGCGGTTCGGAAGGTCCATCTGACCCGAAATCGAGTCGCCGGCGGCAGGATTCGGCCGAACGTTCATCTGCACGTTGCTCCACTCGGGGCCGCCGACGTCGCAGAGGTCGACGGCATACCGGTGACCTCGCTCGCGCGGACGTTTGTCGACCATGCCCGTACGGTTTCGATCGCACAGTCGGTCGCCGCCGGCGACATGGCCTTGCGGCTCGGCATGGATCTGGCCGAGATGGTGGAACAGCTGGAGATGGCCAAGGCGCGTCGAGGAGTAAGCCGTGCCCGGCACGCCGCGGCGCTGCTCGACGCAGACAGCGAGAGCGCCGGAGAGTCGATCAGTCGGGTCGTCTTGCACCAGAATCAGGTCCCGCGTCCTGAGTTACAGGTCGAGATCCTCGGTGCCGAGCTTGATGAGGATGCGCGAGTGGACTTCCTGTGGCGCGAGTACAAAGTCATCGGCGAATTCGACGGCAAGATCAAGTACGGCCGACTGCTGCGCCCCGGCGAAACTCCTGCGGATGCGGTCATCCGGGAGAAGATCCGCGAAGATCGCCTCCGTGACCTCGGCTACATCGTTGTCCGCTGGATCTGGGACGACCTCTGGCACCCCCAGATCCTGATCGCTCGCATCGAGCGGGCCTTTGCTCGAGCCGGCCTCTGGGTCTAGGTGATCGGGATGATCATCCCCCGGACCGGTCGCGGCCATCAGCCGCACCCAAGAACTACCCGCGCACCCGAAATACGGCGCGCGGCAGAAGATTTCGCGCGCGACTGTGACCGGGCGCGAACTCGGCGGCGGGCGGGGCTGGGCATGCGAACGGGGCCGCGTCCACGCGTGGGATGCGGCCCCGGTGCGTGAGTTGGGCGTCAGCCGGCGCAGTCGACGCAGTACATCTGGCCGTTGCGTTCTTCGGCCAGCTGACTGCGGTGGCGCACCAGGAAGCAGCTCGCACAGGTGAACTCGTCGGCCTGCCGCGGCAGGACTCGTACGGTCAGTTCCTCGTGCGAGAGGTCGGCGCCGGGCAACTCGAACGACTCGGCGGCCTCCGCCTCGTCCTCGTCGACCTTGCCCGAGTTCTTGTCGTTGCGCCGATTCTTCAGTTCCTCGATGCTGTCTTCGCTGACGTCCTCGTCGGTCTTGCGTGGGGCGTCGTAATCAGTCGCCATTCTCTTTCCCTCCCGGACCCGAGGCCCGAGCTCGTATCCACCATCCATCCCGGCCGTCGGTTCGACAGCTCCGTCGCGAAGGTCGCCCGGGTTACCACAAACTTCTGTTCTGCCGTACGAGCGTTGCTACTCGGTCCTGACCGGTTCGGCTCGCCGGACGATGTCCGCGCTACGCCCCGACCACTGAGATCCGAGAGCGCAATGCATACCACATCCGGTCAAGCCCCACCGGATCGTGCTGCTACAACACGCGCGATCGCTCAAAATTCCCGTCTCCGCGTACCGATTTCAGGAAGGACCAGACGGTCTCGTACCAGACGATTGCGTGCTGCGGACTGAGCACCCAGTGGTTCTCGTCGGGGAAGTAGAGGAACTTGTGCGGCAGTTCCTCCGGGTCTCCCTCGTGCCGCGAGACCAACTCGGCCCACAGCCCGAGCCCCTCCGAGATCGGCACCCGATAGTCCTTGTCACCGTGGATCACCAGCATCGGCGTACGGATGTCGTCGGCGGCCCGATGCGGCGAGTAGTCGGCCACCATCCGGTCGTTCAGCTCCGGCAGCCAGTAGACGCCGAAATCGGTCGTGTAGCGGAACGCGTCCAGGTTCCACAGGCTCGCGTGGCTGACGATGCCGGCGAACCGGTCCGTGTGCCCCGCCACCCAGTTGGCCATGTACCCGCCGAAGGATCCGCCCATCGCGACCGGCTTGTCGGAGGAGATTTCGTCACGTTCCAGTACGGCGTCGGTCGCCGCCATCAGGTCGGTGAACGGCTCGGCACCCCAGCGCCCCCAACCGCGGCGGATGAAGTCCTGGCCGTAACCGGTGGACAGCGCCGGGTCGGGCAACAGCACGGCATAGCCCTGGGAGACCAGCAGCCACGGATTCCACCGCCAACTCCAGGCGTTCCACGAGCTCAGCGGCCCGCCGTGGATCCACAGCGCCAAGGGCGCAGGATGCTCCGCCGACGCTCCGGACGGCAGCGCGAGATAGCTCCGAATCCGTACGCCGTCGGCGGCGCGCGTCTCCACGTCCAGCAACTGCCCGGGCGGCTCGGGATAGGTCACCGGGGACGGCAGGTCGGTCAACTCCCCGGACACGGTGTCGACGGCGACGATGCTGCCCGGATCCGCGTACGAGGTCCGCACGGCGTACAGCCGATCCCCGGCCGGTGCCAGCAGTACGGAGGAGAACGCCCCGTCACCGGTCAGCCGCTTCGGCTCCGCACCCTGACCAGACAGGTCGATCGCGAAGATCGGCGAGTCACCGTCCTCGTCGGCGGTCACGTAGAGCGTCCGCGAATCCGGCGAGAACGCGACTGGAGACGGCCAGCGATCCCAGTCCTCGGCCAGCACCCGGCCCTCGCCGGTGGCCCGGTCGATCAGCCACAGCCGAACCGTGGGCGGCTCGGTCGCGGTCGGCTCGGTCTCCCGGATCGCCACGATCAAGGTACCGTCCGGGCTGATCACCGCGTTGCCGAACTCGGCACCCTCGGCCTCGGCCCGCACGATCGTCTCACCGGACACAAGATCAACTTCGACCAGCGACACCTGCGTCTTGCCCCGCGGCTTCGGAGTCTTCCGGCCCACCACGGCGAAGCTGCCGTCCTCGGCGATCGCCTGGACGTCGTCGAGACGCCGACCCGCGTCGGGCATCAGCCGGGTGATCTTGTCCAGGTCCACCCGCAGATCACCATGATCAACTTCGGATCCGGCCAGCTCGGTGGCGTACAGCCGGGTCTCGGAGCCACCAAGGTCGTGGTCCCAGTAGCGGACCGGATAGCTGTCGTGCAGCAACGCGCTGATCTTCTTGCTCTTGCGCAGCTTGCGCAGTTTTTGATCTTGCTTCTCGTCCGCCGTGCCGGGGAATCCGGCCGCGCTGAACAAGACACTGTTGCTGCGACGAGCCGGCAGAACCCCTTCCCAGCCGCCGAAACGGCGTGCGATCGGATACGCCTCGCCGCCGCCGACCGGCAGGCACCACAGCACCCCGTCCTGGTCGCTCGGCTCGATCTCCGGGTTCGGCCCGTACTCCTTGGTCACCGGCGGCGCCGGCCGGCCGGAGCTGAAGATCAGATCGCCGCCGGGCAGGAACGCGGCCAGGCTCTCGCCCTCGACCGATCGGGTCAGCCGACGGGCCGGGGCGGCCCCGGACGGGTCGAGCTTCCACCAGCTGCTGCGGTAGCCGGTCTGCTCATGATCAAGTTCGTTGACCGATACCAGCAGCGTCGATCCGTCGGCCGACAGCACCAGCGACCCCAGTCGGGGCGTGGCGATGTAGGCCCGAAGATCTGCCCAGGGCGAGCCCAGCGGCACCTCGTCGGGGTCCTGCTCGTCGCTTTGTTTTGTATCAACGGACTCCGGAGTCGTCATCAGCCACCTCGTGTCAGCGGTCCATCCCGGCCGCGCAAGACTATGCCATGCCTTCGCAGGATTTCGACCCGGTTAGCCAAGATTCTCACGCCCAGTTCGACCATGATCAACAGAGCCGCGAGCCGACCCCTGCCGCGACCGATCCGCGTACGGTGGTGATCGCCCCGGATTCCTTCAAGGGCAGCGTTTCCGCCCAGGATGCGGCCGCCGCGATCGCGGCCGGCTGGCGGCGGATCCGGCCTCATGATCAAATTCTCAATCGTCCACTCGCCGACGGCGGCGAAGGCACGGTCGCGGCAGTGGCCGCGGCCCGTACCGACGGCGTGCTGCACGAGGTCGGCGAGCTGCTCGGACCGGACGGCCGATCGGTCATCGGCCACTGGCTGCAGCTCGGCGGCGACACCGCGGTGATCGAGATGGCCTCGGTCTCCGGGCTGCCGCTGATGGAATATCTGGATCCGCTCGGTGCCGGCACCTACGGGCTCGGCCAGTTGATCGGGGCAGCATTGGACGCCGGCATGCGCACGGTGATCGTCGGCGCGGGCGGATCGGCCAGCACCGACGGCGGCGCCGGCGCGCTGTCCGCGCTCGGACTCGAACTGTTGGACGCCGACGGCAAACCGGTGCCGCCGGGCGGTGGTGGGCTGGCCGTGCTGGCCGAGATCCGCGGCGAGGCCCGCCGGCCGGAGCACCTGATCATGCTCAGCGACGTCGAGGCACCGCTGCTCGGCGTGCACGGCGCCGCCGTCGTCTTCGGTCCGCAGAAGGGCGCCGACGACGGTCAGGTCGCGCTGCTGGACGCCGCCCTGGCCCGGTTCGCCGGGCTGCTTGGCGGCCCGACCGACCGGCCGGGGATGGGTGCCGCCGGCGGACTCGGCTACGGGTTGGTGGCCGGCCTGGGCGCCGAGATCCGACCCGGCGCGCCGTACCTGGCCGAACTGGCGGGGCTGCACGCTTCGCTCCCCCAGGCCGATCTGGTGATCACCGGCGAGGGCCGATTCGACCGGACCTCGCTGACCGGCAAGGTGGTCGGCCACGTACTCCAGCAGGCGGCGGCAGCCGAGGTGACGGCGCTGGTGGTGGCCGGTCAGGTCGCACTGCAACTGGAGGGCGTACCGGCGATCGGGTTGACCGAATTGGCCGGCACTGCCGAGGCCGCGATCGCCGAACCCGAACGCTGGCTGTCCGAAGCGGGAGCCCGCGCAGCCACCCTGCTCTGATCGGTGCAAGAATCAGCAGCGAAATCCTATATTTTTCGGTCGAAAGGATCGCGCCCACCATGGCCATTACCCAGACAGACAACCCCCTCAAGATCGCGATCGTCGGGTCCGGCTACATGGGCGGCGGCATCGCCCAGGTGCTGGCGCTGGCCGGACATCAGGTCGTGCTGGCCGACGTGTCGGCCGAGGTGGCGGAGAAGAACCGGCAACGGCTGCTGACCGAGTCCGACGCGTTCGTCGCCGACGAACTCTTCCAGCCCGGTTCGACCAAGATCATCGACGAGCACCTGACCGCGGCGACCTCGATCGAGGACGCCGTCGCCGACGCCGACGTGATCGAGGAGGCGGTGCCGGAGAAACTCGAACTGAAGAAGGAGATTCTCGGCCGGATCAGCGCCGCCGCCCGGCCGGACGCGATCATCGCGAGCAACACCTCCACCATCTCGATCAACTCGATGGCCGACGCGGTCGACAACAACGCGCGCTTCCTCGGTGTGCACTTCTCCAACCCGTCCCCGTTCATCCCCGGCGTCGAGATCATCCCGCACGACAACACGTCGGAGGAGACGATCTCCCATGCCGAGGAGGTCGTCCGCTCCACCGGCAAGGAGACCGCCCGGGTCAACGACGCGGTCGGCTTCGTGCTGAACCGTCTGCAGTACGCGCTCTTCCACGAAGCGACTCAGCTGGTCGACGAGGGCACCGCCACGGTCGAGGACATCGACACCATCGTGCGGACCACGTTCGGTTTCCGGCTGCCCTTCTTCGGCCCGTTCGCGATCGCCGACATGGCCGGGCTGGACGTGTACAAGTTCTGCTACGAGTCGCTGCAGAGCGGGTTCCCGGAGCGCTTCGCCACCCCGGAGATCCTGGAGAAGCTGGTGGATGCGGGCAAGCTCGGCACGAAGTCCGGCGCCGGTTTCCTCAACGTCCCGGCCGATGCCACGCCGGAACTGGTCGCGTACCGGAACAAGGCGTACGTGAAGATGCAGCAGCTCCTCGACGAGCTCGGCCCGGCGCCGCTGTCGTACTGAGCAGCACGACTCTCGTACTGAGCAGCACCACTCTCGTACTGAGCAGTCCCCTGTCGTATGAGAGCAGTCCCGTGGTCGCACTCACGGGACTGTTCTCGTACGAGATTCTGTTACTGGGCAGCACCATTCGTCGGGGCGTTGCCGTTCTGAGCAGCCGACAGACTGCGCCGCTGGGCAGCGGTCTTCTTGTTCAGCTCGGCCCGGCGCCGCATGGTGAACCGGTCCTGCGCGTGCCGCAACACCGGCACATGGCCGAGGTCGCTCGCCTTGTCAGCAGGACGCGCCGTGCCCGAAGGCTGGGCCTTGTCAGAAGGTAGTTCGGCGATCGCGTCACTACCGTCTGTCAGCGCGGCGGGATCGAAGGCGTGCGCGACGTGCGTGAGCGCGCTGGTGACCTCGCTGGGAATCACCCAGAAGGTGTTGCCCTGACCCTTGGCCAGTTCGGGCAGCACCTGCAGGTATTGATAGGCCAGCAGCTTCGGGTCGGGATCGTTGCGATGTACGGCCTGGAAGACGGTGTCGATCGCCTTGGCTTCGCCTTCCGCGTTCAGGATCTGAGCCTGCCGGTGGCCTTCGGCGGTCAGGATCGCGGCCTGCCGTTCGCCCTCCGCGGTGAGGATCCGGGACTGCCGTACGCCTTCGGCATTGAGGATCGCGGCCCGCTTCTCCCGCTCGGCGCGCATCTGCTTCTCCATCGCCTCCCGGATGGTGGCCGGGGGCTCGATGCCCTTGATCTCGACCCGATTGACCCGGATGCCCCACTTGCCGGAGGCCTCGTCCAGCACCCCGCGCAGGGTGGAGTTGATGTGTTCGCGGGAGGTCAGCACCTTCTCCAGATCAAGACTGCCGATCACGTTCCGTAACGTCGTCACGGTCAGCTGCTCGATGGCCTGGATGTAGTTGGCGATCTCGTAGGCGGCATCTCGCGGGTTGGTGACCTGGAAGTAGAGCACGGTGTCGATGTGCACGCTCAGGTTGTCCTCGGTGATCACCGCCCGCGGCTCGAACGACACCACCTGCTCGCGGATGTCGATCAACGGCCGGACCCGATCCACGAACGGGATCACGATGTTCATGCCCGGTTGCAAGGTACGGGTGTAGCGGCCGAGTCGCTCCACGTTGCCGACCCGTGCCTGGGGCACGATCCGGACCGTACGGAAGACGATCAGTACGGCGACAAATGCGGCGATCAGGCCGACGATCAATGCAGCCACGGTGCCTCCTGCGGATAGACGAGGGCAGTGGCGCCCTCGATCGCGAACACGTCGACGGTGGTGCCCTGCGGGATGACCAGGTCGGCGTCATAGGCCCGCGCCGACCACTCCTCGCCGCCGATCTTGACCCGGCCGGTGTCGCGGCCGACCTCGGTGAGGGTGACCGCGGACTTTCCGACCAGGGCGGCGGTGCCGGACGGAATCGCCGGAGTACGAGTGAGGTGGCGGCGCGCGACCGGGCGCACCAGCAGCACCATCAGGATCGCGACCACGAAGAAGGCCACGAACTGCAGCCCGATCGGCAATCCGAGGGCAGCGACGCCGGCTGCGGCGAGAGCGGCCACCGCGAGCAGGGCGAAGTCCAGCGTCATCGCTGCCAGCTCGATGAATCCGAGCCCCGCGGCGACAGCCAGCCAGATCATCCAGGCCTGCATCAGCACACCAACTCTGGAATCGGACACTCCCCGGTGAGTGTCCCCCATGACGTTACTCCGCGGCACCGACCCAGCCAACGCCGTACAGCACAGCCCAGCCTGCTCTCCACGCACTGTCCCGGCCCCGGCACACACAGCCGCGCGCAAGACTCGCCGCCGCACCCGATATTTCGCGCGCGCCGGCAACTCTTGCGCGCGGCTGATGACAGCGGGTGGCTGACGACAGCGGGCGGCGGACGACAGCGGGCGGCTGACGCCGGCGGGCGGCGGTCAGCGCTGGCAGAGGGCGGGGCGGTCGGGGTCGCGCAGGTTGAGGCAGCAGTCGGCCGGGCACTCGTACGCTCCGATCTCGCCGCCGGCGATCACCGACTGGTCCGGCCGCTGACCGCGGGCGGCACCGGCACGTTCCAGAGCAAGATCAACAAGACCGCGGATGAAGGCGGGGTGGACGCCGGCGGTGTCGGCCCGAACGAAGTCGAGGCCGAGCTCCTCGGCGGTCTCGGCGGCCTCGGTGTCGAGGTCGTAGATCACTTCCATGTGATCGGAAATGAAGCCGATCGGCACCAGCAGGGCCGACCCGATTCCCTGCCCTGCAAGGGATTTCAGGTGATCGTTGACGTCCGGCTCCAGCCACGGCTGTCCCGGCGCTCCGGAACGCGAGCAGTAGACGAGGTCGGCTTGATAGTCGGTGCCGAGCCGTGCGGACACCTGCCGGGTGACCTCCGCCATCACCGTACGATGCCAGGACACGTAACCTCGGGTCGCCCGCTGGGACGCCTCCGACATCGCGGCCGGGATCGAGTGCGTGACGTACACCAGCCGGGTGCGCTCGGTATCGACACCGTCGGTGGCGAGCCGATCGAGCCCGGTGGACACCGCGTCCACCGATGCGGCGACGAAGCCGGGATGATCGGCGTACTGCCGGATCCGATCGACCTGGAGAGCGGTGCCCCGGGTGGCGTCAAACAGGTTCTCCCGATACTGCCGGCACGACGAGTACGACGGGTAGGCGCTGGTGGTGATCGCGAGCACCCGACGGTGCCCGTCGGCCCCGATCCGGTGCAACGTGTCGGCCAGGTACGGGTCCCAGTTGCGGTTCCCCCAATAGATCGGGGTGGCGATGCCACGGGCGTCGAACTCGGTCCGCAACGCGGCGATCAGTTCTCGGCACTGGTCGTTGATCGGGCTGCGGCCACCGAAGCGGTAGTAGTGCTCACCGACCACCTCGAGGCGTTCGTCCGGGATCCCCCGGCCCCGGGTCACGTTGCGGAGGAACGGGACCACGTCCTCCGGCTTTTCCGGGCCGCCGAACGACACCAGGATGACCGCGTCGTACGGGTCGAGCTGTGCTGTTGTGGTCACCGACAGATCTTCACACACCGGCTCGGGCGGCCGGAATCCACCTCCTACGGCCTGTCGTAGAGCGGCGGGATGACAAGAATGCTGCGCCAGTGGCACCCACCTGCCCGATTCCGGGCAGTAGGGTCCGACTGAGGCAGCGATCTTGTGCGCTCGCCCCAGTGACCGGTCGGTCGCACCGTGTGACCAGCACCGGGCGGGGTACGGATTCCGGTCACGGCGAGTCCCTATCCAAGTGAGGTTCTGCGATGAGCAACACCGATCGATTCCGCGAGCTGGGCCAACAGCTGCGGGTGGATTCCGTACGATCCTCCGACGCGGCCGGGTCCGGCCATCCGACGTCATCGATGTCGGCGGCCGACCTGATGGCGGTGCTGATCGACGGCGGTTACCTCCACTGGGACAGCGACGACCTGCGCAACCCGGCGAACGACCACCTGATCTTCTCCAAGGGCCACGCCTCCCCGCTGTACTACTCGGTGCTGAAGGCCACCGGCGTGATCGACGACCCCGAACTGCTCACGTTCCGCAAGTTCGGCAGCCGGCTGGAGGGACACCCGACGCCGCGGATCCCACCGACCGACGTGGCCACCGGCTCGCTCGGTCAGGGTTTGCCGATCGCGGTCGGGATCGCGTTGGCCGGCCGGCGACTGGACCGGTTGCCCTACCGGGTCTGGTGTCTGTGCGGTGACTCGGAGATGGCCGAGGGATCGATCTGGGAGGCGTTCGAGCACGCCGCCTTCAATCAATTGGACAACCTGACCGCGATCATCGACGTGAACCGACTCGGCCAGACCCGGGAAACCATGGTGGGTTGGGATCTGGACCGCTACCGGGCCCGGGCCGAGGCGTTCGGCTGGCACGCGATCGAGATCGACGGCCACGACGTGGAGGCGATCGCCGCGGCCTACGACGAGGCGGTGCAGACCACCGGCCGGCCGACGGTGATCATCGCGAAGACCAAGAAGGGCAAGGGCGTCGCGGCGGTCGAGGACCAACCGGGCAAGCACGGCAAGCCGTTGGAGGATGCGGCGGCGGCGATCCAGGAGTTGGGCGGCGAACGAGACCTGCACGTCCGGGTGGCCGAGCCCGAGCCGGGCACGCAGCACGTCTTCCCCACCGCCGGCGGCGAGCTGCCGAGTTGGAAGGTGGGCGAACAGGTCGCCACACGGCAGGCGTACGGCGAGGCGCTGGCGGCGCTCGGCAACCTGCGCGGCGACGTGGTCGCGCTCGACGGCGAGGTTTCCAACTCGACCCATGCGGAGTTGTTCCGGCAGGCGCACGAGGACCGCTACTTCGAGATGTTCATCGCCGAGCAGCAGCTGGTCGCGGCAGCGGTGGGGATGCAGGTACGGGGCTGGGTGCCGTTCGGATCGACCTTTGCGGCCTTCCTGTCCCGGGCGTACGACTTCATCCGGATGGCCGCGATCTCCCGGGCCGACCTGCGGCTGTGCGGGTCGCATGCCGGGGTGTCGATCGGTGAGGACGGACCGTCGCAGATGGCGTTGGAGGACATTGCTGCCTTCCGCGCGATCCACGGCTCGACCGTTCTGCATCCGTCCGACGCGAACCAGACTGCGCAGCTGGTGTCCGCAATGGCCGACCGCAAGGGCATCTCGTTCCTCCGTACGTTGCGGGGCAAGACCACCGTGCACACGTCGCCGGACGAGAAGATCACCATCGGCGGGTCGCGGCAGCTGACCGACGGCGACGACGTCGCGATCATCGCCTGCGGGATCACCGTGGACGAGGCGGTGGCGGCGGCCGAGCAGCTGGTCGGCGACTCCATCCACGCACGGGTGATCGACGCCTACTCGATCAAGCCGATCGACGCGGCCGCGGTCCTGTCGGCCGCCCGGGACTGCCGCGCGATCGTCACCGTCGAGGACCATTGGCCCGAAGGCGGGCTCGGCGATGCCGTACTGGAGGCGCTGGCCGAGGCGGACCATCCGCCGGTGCACAAGCTGGCGGTCCGCACGATGCCGGGCTCCGGCACTCCCGAGCAGCTGCTGCACGGGGCCGGTATCGACGCCGTCGGCATCACCTCCGCCGCTCGAGACCTGGTCGGCCGCTGAGCTGTTGTTGGGCTCTCTCCCGCCCGGGCGCCGTATCGGCTAGTGTTTCCACGGCATTAATCAAGCTGGGTGACGAAATGTTTCCGGTGTGATGCCGACCCTCATCTGCAGTCATGTCCCACCCGAGGAGCTGTACCGATGCACGACCGCCAGTCCGAAATCGAGAACCGTGTCAGGCGGGTGCTGCGGGAGCGGCTGACGCCGGCCGTCCACACGCCGGTCGCCGGCCTCACCATCGAGGCGTGGCATGTCGAGGGCGGCGGCGGCGAGCCGGTCGACCCGCCGATCGCGCTGGGCTTGCAGGGCAACAGCAAGCCCGCCTACGAGCCCTTCGGGGTGGGCGATCCGTGGGGTCCGCCATGGGGCACCAGCTGGCTGCACGTGACCGGGACGCTGCCCGAGGACGTGCAGCCGGAAGACGCCGAGATCGTCGTCAACCTGGGCTGGCAGTACGGCGGCGCCGGCTTCCAGGCCGAGGGGCTGGTCTACCGGCCGGACGGTTCGGTGATCAAGGGCATCAACCCGTTCAACGAGTGGCTCAAGCTGGAGAGCCGGGAGATCGACTTCTACATCGAGGCCGCGGCCAATCCGCATGTCGCCGATTGGAAGGCCACCGAGCTCGGCGACAAGCTGACCGCGCCGACCGAGCCGATCTACAAGCTGATCCGTGCGGACATCAACGTCTTCCACGAGAACGTGTGGGAGCTGGTCGCCGACATCGACGTCCTGGCCCAACTGGCCAAGGGATTGCCGGTCGGCGAGCCGCGCAAGTGGGAGATCCTGCTCGCCCTTGATCATGCTCTGGACCTCGTTGATCTTGCTGACATCCCGGGCAGCGCCCAGGCCGCACGCGAGTCGTTGAAGCCGGTCTTCGCCAAGCCCGCCAATGCCAGCGCGCATCAGTTGACCGCCACCGGTCACGCGCACATCGACTCGGCCTGGCTGTGGCCGGTTCGCGAAACCGTGCGGAAGGTGGCTCGGACCACCGCCAACCAGGTCAACCTGCTGGAGACCTACCCCGATCACGTGTACGCGATGAGCTCGGCTCAGCAGTACGAGTGGATCAAGGAACGCCGGCCCGAGGTCTACGAGAAGGTCCAGGCCGCGGTCGCCGAGGGCCGGTTCATCCCGGTCGGCGGCATGTGGGTCGAGTCCGACACCAACATGGTCGGCTCCGAGGCGATGGCCCGGCAGTTGATCTTCGGTCAGAACTTCTTCCAGTCCGAGTTCGGTGTGCTCTGCGACGAGGTCTGGCTGCCGGACTCGTTCGGCTACTCCGGTGCGCTGCCGCAGATCGTCAAGCTGGCCGGCGCGCAGTACTTCCTGACCCAGAAGATCAGCTGGAACACCGTCAACAAGTTCCCGCACCACACCTTCATGTGGGAAGGGATCGACGGCACTCGCGTCTTCACCCACTTCCCGCCGGTCGACACCTACAACGCCGACTTGTCGGGTCGCGAACTTGATCATGCGGTCACCAACTTCCGCGACAAGGGAGCATCGTCGCACTCGCTGGCCCCGTTCGGCTGGGGCGACGGCGGTGGCGGCCCCACCCGCGAGATGCTGCAACGCGCCCGCCGGACCAAGGACCTGGAGGGCTCGGCGAAGGTCACCATCCGCTCGCCGAAGGAGTTCTTCGACGACGCGGCCGCCGAGTATCACAGCCCGGCGGTGTGGAAGGGCGAGCTCTACCTGGAGATCCACCGCGGCACGTACACCTCGCAGGCCAAGACCAAGCAGGGCAACCGGCGCAGTGAACACCTGCTCCGCGAGGCCGAGCAGTGGTCGACGATGGCCGCGATCCACGCCGGTCTTGCCTACCCGTACGAGGAGTTGGCGCGGATCTGGAAGCTGGTGCTGCTGCAGCAGTTCCACGACATCCTGCCCGGCTCGGCGATCGCCTGGGTGCATCGCGAAGCTCGCGAGAACTACCAGCAGATCTTCGCCGATCTGACCAAGATCATCGACGCCGCCCAGCAGGCGTTGGTCGGCAAGTTCGGCACCGGCGAAGGCGAAACGATCTTCAACGGCGCGCCGGTCAGCCGGGCCGGTCTGGTCGCACTGTCGGCAGCTCCTGCCGACAGCCGGGTGATCTCCGATCCAGTCAGCCTGGCCGAGTCCGACGGCGGCTACCTGATCAGCAACAGCAAGGTCAGCATCACCATCGATGATCATGGTCTGATCACCTCCGCGGTGGACAAGGCGACCGGCCGGGAGACCCTGCCGGCGGGTAAGACCGCCAACCTGTTGCAGCTGCACGCCGACTTCCCGAACGCCTGGGACGCTTGGGACATCGACGAGTTCTACAAGCACACGGTCACCGATCTGACCGAGATCGAGGGACTCAAAGCGGAGCAGTTGCCGGACGGTTCGGTGGAGGTGCGGCTGCGCCGTACGTTCAACAACTCCAGTGTTGATCAGGTGCTGACCGTGCGGCCCGACGAGTCCGGCGTGGAGATCAGCAACGACATCGACTGGCACGAGCAGGAGAAGCTGCTCAAGCTGGCGTTCCCGATCGACGTGCATGCCGACAGCGCCTCCTACGAGATCCAGTTCGGGCATCTGCAGCGGCCGACCCACGAGAACACCTCCTGGGACACCGCACGCTTCGAGGTGTGCGCGCATCGCTGGGTGCAGGTCGGCGAGACCGGCTTCGGTGCCGCGGTGGCCAACGATTCCACCTATGGGCATGACGTTTCCCGGCATCCGCATCCCGACGGTGGCAGCTACTCGGTGGTCCGGTTGTCGTTGCTGCGGGGGCCGCGCTACCCCGATCCGCGGACCGATCAGGACCGCCATCTGGTCAAGGCTCGGTTCGAGGTGGGCGCCGACGTCGCGCAAGCGATCAACGCCGGCTACCAACTCAACCTGCCGGAACGGCGCCAGTCGGGTGCAGCGCAGGTGCCGGCGATCGCCCGTGTCGACGGGCCGGTGATCATCGAGTCGATCAAGCTCGCCGAAGATCAATCCGGCGACGTGATCGTCCGGCTGTACGAGCCGTTCGGCGGCCGCGGCCGGGCCAAGATCACCCCGGGCTTCGGCTACGGCTCGGTCAGCGAAGTTGATCTTCTGGAGCGTCCGATCGAGCAGGTCGACGTGAAGCCGGCGCTGGTCGAGGCCGGTGCCGAGTCCGCCGAGGTCGCGGTCCGTCCGTTCCAGATCGTCTCGCTGCGCTTCTCCGGTGTGAAGGCCTAACGTCGAGTCCAGAAGGTTTCGTAGCCTTCGATCAGCCAGTCGTTCAGCCAAGCCAGGTCGCCGCAGTCGGGCAGCTGCGGATCGTCCAACAGGACGGTCAGTTGCTGCTCGTACGCGGCGATCTCGGCCAGCACCGCGGCCAGGTCGATCTCGCCCCGGCGGACGGCGCGCAACCGGCCTCGTACCGGTTCGGGAATCGGCAGACTGATCCGGCCGGTGGTGGCGAACTCCACGCCCTGGAAGCCGAGCCGGAGCGCGTGCATCGCGAACTTCGTGTCGTAGCCGTGGATCGCGATCAACTCGGGCCGGTTGGTGCGCTTGGACCGCTCCCCGTCATCGCCTCGCGTTGGCTACGCAAGTAGCCGAGGAAGCACTGCACCGACTGCTTGCTGGCCAAGCGCCATCCGTTGCCACGCAGGGAATCACCGGCTGGCGTCGACAACACCACCGCGTCGTCCGGTGCGAACAGCGGCAGCAACACGGTCGGGTTACCTTCCAGCGCGAGCCGGGCCCACTTCCGCGCCCCGTAGATCAGGGTGTCCAGGTCACCGGCCTCGGAGCGTTCTCGCAGGCCGCCGCGATCCCAGGCGCTGTGCCGTTCGTACTGCTCGAACCGGATCCAGCCGCTGGGGCCCTCGCCGATCGTCCGCGCCTCCTGGGAGGCGTGCTTGTGCATCGGGTACGCGGCAGGGATGTCGATCATGGCCCAACCCTCTCTACCAATCGAAGGTCGACAACGCACACGGACCGGGACTCGAAATCGGGTGCATGCAACGTTCATGCAGTCGGACTACGCTACGGAGTGTGAAAACGGAAATCATCCAGGTCCGCGAGGTGCCAGCAACTGAGGTCGCTGTTTTGCGGCAGCGTGCGGCAGAGCGCGGGGTCTCGCTCTCCCAATACCTCCGCGAACTTATCCACGACCAGGTGTCACGACCGTCGATGACCGAGGTCATCGGGCGCATCTCCTCCCGCGACCGTGTTGAGGTACACGGCGATGAGATCCGTGCTTCGATCGACGATGGCCGTCGATGACAGTCGTCGACGCCTCGATCGTGGTCCGGTTGCTGCTCAATCGACGTCGCGACCAAGACTTGCGCGACCGATTCGCCAAGCTCACGGCGCTGGAGGCGCCCGGCCTGATCGACGCAGAGGTCGCCTCCGCCATTCGTGGCCTGCTACTCACGTCCTCTGGGCAGAGCATCAGTGCTGAGCGCGCCGACGAAATGATTGCGGATTACGCCGACCTCCCACTGCAGCGGTATCCGATGCAGCCACTGCAGCGACGTGTGCTGGAACTGCGCAACCACTTCACCGCTTATGACGGCTTCTACGTCGCACTCGCGGAACTGGTCAAGGCTCCGCTGTTCACCGGTGACAAGAAGTACCGTGGCGCGCCGATCACGACGATCGCGATCGAGACCTGGACCGACTGATCAGGGCAGGATGTCGCCATGAGAGCGTTGACGTACGACCGGGTCGGCCAACTGCCGCGGGTGGTCGAGGTCGCAGCGCCGGCCTGTCCGGACGACGGCGTGATCATCGAGGTCCGGGCCACCGGGGTGTGCCGTTCGGACTATCACGCCTGGGTCGGCCACGATCCGGTTGAGTTTCCGCACGTCGGCGGGCACGAACTGGCCGGGGTGATCATCAAGATCGGACGCGACGTGTCCCGGTGGCACATCGGAGATCGCGTCACCACCCCGTTCGTCTGTGGCTGCGGACGCTGCGACTTCTGCCGGGCCGGTGATCCGCAGGTGTGCCCGCAGCAAACCCAACCAGGATTCACCGGATGGGGATCCTTTGCCCAGCAGGTGATCATCCACGCGGCCGACTTCAATCTGGTCCGGCTCCCCGATGATCTTGACTTCACCACCGCCGCGGCGCTCGGCTGCCGCTTCGCCACCGCCTACCGCGCGGTCACCGGCCACGCCAAGATCAACTCCGGCGAACCGATGGCGGTGTACGGGGCCGGTGGCGCGGGTCTGTCGGCGATCATGATCGGCGCCGCGCTCGGGCTACGGGTGATCGCGGTCGACGTGTCCGAGCCGGCGTTGCGGCTGGCCTCCTCGGTCGGTGCTCACCGTGTGGTTCGAGCCGATCAGAACGATCCCGTCGCGGCGATCACCGAGCTGACCGGCGGCGTACCGCTCAGCCTGGACTGCGCCGGGACCGCGACCACGGCAGTTCAATCGGTACGCAGTCTGCGGCGCCGCGGCCATCACGTCCAGGTCGGCCTGCTGTTCGACGATGCCGCAACGCCGCCGATCCCGATGGACCGGGTGATCTCCTGGGAGTTGTCGATCCACGGATCGCACGGCATCGCCGCCGCCGACTACCGCGGTTTGCTGGACTTGGTGACGTCCGGCAAGGTGCACCCGGAACGGATGATCACGACCATCACCGATCTCGCCGGCGCCGGTCGTGCCCTCGCCGCGATGGCCGATCCGAGCGCAAGTCCCGGAATCACGGTCGCCGTCCCCTGATCACAGCGGCCACGTTCCATGATCACGATTGAGCCGGGCTGGGCCGGCGGGAAGGCAGATGCGGTGACGCAGACCGTCGGGATGCCCCTGGAGCGCGTCGCACCCGAAGCGGTCGGCGTGCCGGTGCGAAGTCTGGATGCGCTGCTGGGTCGAGTCCGATCGCGGCACCTCAACCTGCACAGCCTGTTGATCATCCGGCACGGCCGGCTGGTGGCCGAGCTGTATTGGCAGCCGTACGGCCCCGACACCCTGCATCGGATGTACTCAGTCAGCAAGAGCTTCGCCGGGGTCGCGATCGGATTCTGCGTCGATGCCGGGATGATCCGGCTGGACGACAAGATCATCAGCTACTTCGGTGAGCTGGTGCCCGACGATGTCCATCCGTGGACCGCGGCGATGACCGTCGAACACCTCCTCACCATGTCCACCGCGCACGGCTTCAGCACCTACAAACAGACCGAGGACACCGATCTGGTCCGGACCTACTTCACGGTGCCGCCGACCAGGCCGCCGGGACGGCTGTTCGCCTACGACACCTCGGCATCGGTGGTGCTCAGTGCGCTGATCGAACGGGTTACCGGGAGGTCGATGACCGCATTCCTGCAGGAGCAGCTGTGGACGCCACTCGGCTGCGAACATCCCCTGCGAGCGATGAAGACCCCGACCGGCCTCCCTCGTGATCATGCCGGCAGCAGTCCGTGGTGGCGAGAGGTTGAGGACAATCCTGCCGGAGTTGATCATGCCGGCTCGGGCATTCTGTGCACTCCTCGTGATCTTGCTCGGTTTGCGTTGTTCTGCCTCGCCGGCGGCAGGGTGGACGGTCGGCAACTGTTGTCGGCCGAATATGTTCGGGCCGCCACCTCGCGACGCGTCGGCACCGGGCCACGACTCGGAGCCGATCCGTACGATGATCCCGGTTACGGCTATCAGTTCTGGCGTACGCCGTACTACGGGTTCGCCTGCCAGGGCATGGGTGGTCAACTGGCGCTGGTGCATCCCGATGATGATCTCGTGGTAGTCACGACGGCCGATGATCAACTGACCGGCGACGCCAACGACACTCTCTCCCGAGCCGTCTGGGACGAATTGCTGCCGAAACTCACCGACCCGGACTCGGCGGCCGATGATCATGAAACCGGCCGGTTCTTCGGTCAGCTGCCGGCGGTGCTTCCCTACGACGACACGGATTCAGATCGGCTCCGGTGGGTCGAGCAGGTCGATCGGTCGGTCGAGTTCGAGCCGAACACCCTCGGACTGCGCGCACTCGACATCGCCTCCGGTCCGGACGCGGGCCGGCTGAAGTTGATCACCGACCGCGGCGACCTCGACTTCTGTTTCGGCCTCGGTCGTTGGCAGTCGATCACCTTCGGCGAGTACGGCTACCCCGCGCTGGCGATCGGTTGGTGGGACAGTGCCGATCGGCTCAGGCTCAGCTTCCGCATCCACGGCAACTATCTCGGCAGCGTCGAGATGATCTTGGTGTTCGCTCCGGACGGTTCGATCACCGTGCAGATGATCAAGGCCGCCGAAGCGTTCCTCGAGCATTACCAGGGAATCGCCACGTCCCGGCCGGCCGATTCGCCACCGATGAACGACTGACGCCCTCGCGCCCCGTCTCCACGGATGGAAAACGAACACCAACAGCACCCACCACCCCGACCGAACCCACCCCCGGATGGAAAACGAACACCAACAGCACCCACCACCCCGACCGAACGCACCCCCGGATGGAAAACGAACGCCGCCAGCACCCAGCACCCCGACCGAACCGAACACTGGACGGAAAACGGACGGTTAGTGCGAGGTCGGCAGCTGCTCCAATCAGCCGTCGCGGAGCTGCCGGGGTGACCGGCCGGTGACGCGGCGGCAGGCCTTGTTGAAGGCTTGGAGGTCGGGGTAACCGACGCTGACGGCGATGGCGCCGATCGACATGGTGCTGCTGGCGAGCAGGCGGCGGGCGTGTTCGATCCGGCGACGGCGGATGTAGCCGACCACGGTCTCGTTCATCTCGGCGGCGAAAACTCGGGCCAGGTGGCCGGGTGAGATGCCGGCGGCCGCAGCGACCTCGGGGACCGACACCGGCTCCGGCAGTCGCGACTCGATGTGGGACAGAGCGACCCGAAGATGATCACGGCTGGGGCGCGACGCCCGCGGCAGCAACGAGCGGTCGGCCAGCCGCAGCAGCACGCTCCAGATGTCGGCGCGGGTCCGTGCCGGCGAGACCGGGGCCGCTGCCACTGCAGACTCCATCAGGTCGGTGATCATCGGCAACTCGGCACCCGGCGACATGATCAACGCGAGTTCTTCCTTGTGGTCAAGGGAAGTGTCGCGACCGACCGCCGGCCGGAAGTGTGCGTAGAGATGCTTGGACGGACCCCGATACACGTAGCGGATCCGCTCGACGGGCGGCACCAGCGACACCGTGCCCGGCGCGATCTGGTACGAGTGCGCGGCCACCTCCAGAGTCGCGTGGTAGCCGTACAGATGCAGCGACCACAACTGCGGCAACTGGAATTCGTCGACCAGGCTTCGTACCCCGTGGCTGCCGCGTCCCTGGTTCACCACCACCGGCGGCTCGCTCAGGTCCAACCACACCCGGGGAACGTCGGTGTCGTCCCGCCCCGGAAGGTCCATGCCGGAATTCAACCACTGGTTGCCGGATCAGCGCCACGACATCCGATGCTCACTCCCCTAGCGTCAATGGTCGAGTCGCCGCCGAACCTGAGCCCAGGCGTGGCGGCGGACGCACCAGACACCCCGATGGAAGGATCGCTCCATGACCGCCCTGGTCGATCGGAAGCACCTGATGAGTTCGGTAGAAATGGCCCACTTCGTCTCTCACGGCAGTTTTGCCCTGGAGGCCGTCGTGCCGGACTCGATGAACCAGCGTGCAATCGACGTCTTCGATGCCGGCATTCCCGGCTACCCCTTCGGAACGCCGCTGGACGAGGCCTTCCCGGCCGGCACGTTCGTCCGCGAACTGTTGGACCTGCCGGCGATCGCCGGAGCCGTGCAGAGCCTGGTCGGACCGAACCCGGTCATTGATCATCATGCCGTGCACGTCCGCCCGCCGCACGGTGGCGAGGCCCAGAACATGCACGGCGACGCGATCTTGGACACCCGCACCGACGCGTTCGACATGCAGTTGATGTACTACCCGCGCGAGGTCACCCTCGAGCAGGGCGGCACCCTCAGCGTCCCCGGCACCCACCTGCGCAAGATCAATCAGACCGGGATCGGTCGCTACCAGAACCTCGCCGGCCAGACCCGGCTGACCTGCCCGGCCGGCACCGTCGTCTTCCTCCATCACGGCATCTGGCACGGCGGCCGTCGCAACGACTCCGATCACCGGCGCTACATGTTCAAGATCAGGTTCAACCCGACCGTGCGCCAACTGCGGTTGTGGAACACCGACGACATCGACGATCCGGCCGTGCTGAAGGAGCTCACCGCGAGTTTCGGCTGGACCGCCGCCAACGAGGGCCGGCTGGAGCTCGTCAACCGGGCCAAGCTGTGGCGCACGCTGACCGGTGATCAATTCTTCGACATCGACAACTACCTGACTCGCGAACAGTTGCGACCGCAGTTCATCGCGCCCGGCGCGACCGACCTGCGTCTCGGTTCGACCCAGCAGGCGCAGGGTCAGCAGCGCTGACGAGCCTTGATCAACTCCACCTGGAAGGGATGAACATGAGCATCACCGTTGAAGAGTCTTTCACCGCCCGGCCGATCGACCCGCATCTGCGCCAGCAGGTCCTGGTCCTCTACCTCGGCACCTCCGCGCTGGATTCCAACGTGATCGGCTGGAGTCGCTACGATGGCACCGGACGGTCCAAGCCCACCATGGGCGACAGCGACGAACCGCCGTACGCCACCGGTGTGGACGCGCTGATCGACGGCTGGCGGCTGATCCAGGCCTCCCAGTTGCAGGCCCATCAGCCCGGCCACGAGTACGACGTGGCCTACCTGCCGTACGAGTTCTTCTTCGAACGACTGGTGGAGACCAACGCCTGACATGACCAAGGCACACGGAAATCACCGACTGCAGTACGAGTCCGCGGCCGGTGAGTGGACCGACGCCTTGCCGATCGGCAACGGTCGGCTCGGCGCGATGATCTTCGGCGATCCGCAGCATGATCATTGGCAGCTCAACGACGACACCTGCTGGTCCGGCTGGCCCGGCAACGTCGTCGGTGAGCCGGCCAGCCAGGAGCCGTCGCCACAGGTCATCGAACGCGTCCGCAATGCCTTGCTGGACGGCGATGTGGCCACCGCCGAACGCGAGATCCACAAGGTCCAGTACGGCCACGCCCAGACCTACCAGCCGCTGGCCGACCTGCGGCTGGAGGTCGCCGGCGAGGTCGGCGCCCTGCAGCGGCGGACCCTCGATCTGAACACTGCGATCACGGGCTGGCAGTCCGATGCGGCCTCGGCGGAGATCTTCGCCAGTGCACCGGCCGGCGCCATCATCGGCAACTACCGGTATCGGACGCCGCAGACGATCACCATCGCGCTGCAGGCCGCGCATCAGCAGTACGGGCGGTCGACCCTCACCACCGACGATCGGCTGTTGATCTTGACCACGCGGATGCCGTCGGATGTGGCACCGGATCGGGATCGGCCGGACGAGCCGGTCCGCTTCGACGACGCGCCAGGACACGCCGTCACCGCGGCCGTGGTGGTCGCGGTCCGCACCGACGGCACGATCAACACCGAAGCGCAGACGATCACCGTACGGGACGCGACCTGGCTGCAACTGGCGGTCGCCACCGAGACCGACTTCGTCGATCCCCGCACCCTGCCCCACGGTGATCATGACCAGTTGATCGCCGCTGCATCGGCTCGGGCCCTGGCGGCGGCCGACGCCGAGTTCGACGCGCTCCGCGATGATCATGAAGCCGAGTACGCGTCCTGGTTCGACCGATTCGATCTTCGACTCGGCCGCGCCGACACGGGTGAGACGGCACGAACCGGTGAGGCGCACGAGACAGCCGAGTCGGGCCGGACGAGCACCGACCTGTTGCTGCAGGGTTCAGCAGCCGGTGAACTCGACCCGGAACTGGTCGCGCTGATGGTCCAGTTCGGCCGCTATCTGATGATCAGCTCCAGCCGCCCGGGCAGCCGGGCGATCAATCTCCAGGGGATCTGGAATCATCACCTGCAGCCACCCTGGGGCAGCGACTACACGGTCAACATCAACACCGAGATGAACTACTGGCCGGTCCTGCCGGCCAATCTGGCCGAATGCGCCGAACCGCTCTACCAGCAGGTCGAAACCATGGCCGAGACCGGCGTGGACACCGCCCGCCGCGTCTTCGATCGTCCCGGCTGGGCGGCTCATCACAACGCCGACGTGTGGGGCTTCACTCTGCCCGTCGGCAACGGAACCGCCAAGCCCTGTTGGGCAACCTGGCCGATGGCGGGCTTCTGGCTGCTGCGCCACTTCTGGGAGCACTACGAATTCACCGGGGACCGGCAGTTCCTGACCGAGCGGCTGTGGCCACTCCTGGACGGCGCGGTCGAGTTCGCTCTGGCGACCTTGATCATCCTGCCGGACGGGTCACTGGGCGTGGTGCCGTCGACCTCGCCGGAGAACAGCTTCCGCACCGAGGACGGCGACACCGCGGCGGTCACCATCTCAGCCACCATGGACATCGCGCTGTTGCGGGACGCCTTCCGGACCTGGCTGGAGACGGCCGAGATCGTCGGCGCCCAGGGCGACAGCATCGACCGGGACCGGCGCCGAGCCGTGGCGGAGGCGTACCAGCGGTTGCCCCTTCCCGAGCCGACCGCACGCGGCAGCTATCCGGAGTGGCGTGACGATCTGCGGGAGGCCGAACCCGAGCACCGGCATCAGTCGCATCTCTACGACCTCTTCCCCGGCGACGCGGTCAACGTCTACGCCCCGGAGCAGGCGCACCGGATTGCCGCGATGGCCGAATCGTTGCGCCTGCGTGGTCCGCATTCCACCGGCTGGTCGCTGGCCTGGCGGATCTGTCTGCACGCACGGCTGCACGATGTTGATCATGCCCTGCAGAGTCTGCGGCTGTTCCTCAGTCCGGTGCCCGAGCAGCAGAGCGGCCGGCACGCCGGCGGGGTCTACCGAAACCTGTTCTGCGCGCATCCTCCGTTCCAGATCGACGGCAACTTCGGCGCCACCGCGGGCGTGATCGAGATGCTGGTGCAGTCACACGGCCGCCGGGACGGCGAGATCATCCTCGACCTGCTGCCCTGCCTGCCGGCCGAGTGGCCGGAGGGCACGGTGCGGGGCGTACGGGCCCGGGGCGGGCTGACCATCGACTTCGCCTGGTCCGACGGCAGGATCACCGAGCTGACGATCAACTCCGCCGATGATCAGCAGGTCTGGCTGCGGATGCCCGGCCGGGACGAGGAGAGGATTCGGCTGACCGCCGGCACCGCCTGGCGGCTGTAGATCATCAGCCGCCGGTGTCGCGCTGATCGACGGTCGCATCCCCGATCAGTCGCGGCACCAGCCGACGCATCTGCAGTGTCGGTTCCAGCCGAAGATCACGACGCAGCCGATGCTCCCACTGCCGGTAGGCCTGCAGGGCACCGCTTCGGTCGCCCACCGCGAGCCGAGAAGTGATCAACAACTCGACGGTGTCCTCACTCAGCGGTTCCAGCCGGGTCGCTGCTTCTGCCGCCAGGATCGCCGGCCGATGACAGCCGGCGGTCGCTCGATCTCGGGCAACCGCCTGCAGCACGGCGAGTTGCCGGTTGCAGATCCGTTCACGTTCCAACAGCACCCATTCGTCGGTCCATCCGGGGAGCAGTCGCCGAGTCGCCAGGATCGCGATGTCGTCGGTAGTTGCCTTGTCCGGTTCGGATTCGCAGAGGTTGACCATGGTCAACAAGTCACCGACGTCGCTCTGCACGAACCCGGCCAAGGTCAGCTCGGAACGCTGCGCCTCGATCATCGCCGGGACCCGGTGCTGGACCTGCCAGAGCGCCGAGCGCAGATTCGCCAACGCCAGCGACTCCGAGGAGTCCGGCCACAACGTGCCGGCGATCAGGCTGCGTGAGCCGTTGCGGCGTACCGCGAGCAGCCCCAGCAGCCGCTGTTCGCGCTGACCCAACGCGACCGAGCGTCCGGCCGCCGTCAACTGCCAATGGCCGAGCACCTCCAGCCGAACCCCCGGTCGGCCGGCCCGCATCAATCGATCCTGCAGGTCCGGGTCGTGTGACGCCGGATCACGCAGAGTTGAATCACGCAGGGCTGGATCACGCAGGGCTGGATCACGCAGGGCTGGATCACGCAGGGCCGGGTCACTCAGGGGTTCCGTCACGGCACGCCCCGAGAACACAATTCGGCGCTGGACAAGGAAATCGTGTGCCCGAAGGCGTGTGATCACGGTGGCGCACCGGGCGAACCGAAACGCCAGTTCGTACCGGAGCCCGGCTTCCCGGACCTGATTCAGCCGATCTCATGCGGTCCCCCCGTTCCGCGAAGTTGATCATTTCCCGGGCCCGGCCACACGACCCGCTCGGAGCCGTACGACCCGGGCCACCGGTGCTGCCACCGGTGTTGCCGAGCGGCTTCGCAGCGGAGCCGGCAGGGCTTGTTCGATCACCCGTCGCACCTGCAGCGACGGCTGTGCGTTGAGCTCGGCACGCAACCTGGTCCGGTACTGATGGAAGCTGCGCAGTGCGTCGGCGACATGTCCGAGCTCGAGTTGGGCGCTGATCAACATGATCACGCTCTGGTCGTCGTGCGGTTCGATCGCGATCGCCGCGTTGGCGTAGGTGATCGCCGGCCGAGTCTGTCCGGCACGCAAGGCCCGGTCCGCCAGCGACTTCAGCGCCTCCAGCTGTCGATTGCGGAGCCGTTCCCGCTCGAACAGCACCCAGTCCTCGTACCACCCCGGGAGCAACTCCGGGGCCACCGAGACCTGCAGCACGCCGGCCTCGTCGAGGTCGGTCTGCTCGGCGGACGTCCGCGAGGTGATCTTGGAAATGTCGTGCCGGAGCCGGTCGAGATCGCTCTCCACACCGACTCCCAGGCTGAGCAATCTTCCGGTGATGCAGGTCAGGCCCGGAACCGTACGCCGCAGGCTCCACAGGGTCGTTCGCAAGCTGGCCGTCGCGCGCTCTTCGGTGGCGTCCGGCCAGAGAGTCGCGGCCAGCCAGTCCCGGCTGCGACCGCCGTTGATCGCCAGGCAGGCCAACAGCCGGCGTTCGCGCCGCCCCAAGATGATTTCCTGATCGCCGACCCGCAGCCGCCACCGGCCCAGCAGCGTCAGCGTTGCTGAGTTGCCTGCGACGTGGGTCCCCCGTTGTCCAAGCACCATGTTCCCCTGCGCCCATGATCACCCGTAGGGGTGCAGCCGAGGTGGGTCCCGGGAGAAATCTCACCAGGTCAGGACTTTGGTCCCTCGAACCGCCTCAGGAACGACGCCACCGCCGTCAGCACGTCGTCGTCGGCGGTCACCACCGTGACGTCCGGCTCGGCGTCGCCCAGGGCGCTGGTCAGCCTGATCAACAGACCGCCGTCCTCACCCCCGCGGTGCCGGACGTTGATCACCATCACACCGCTGGCCGGCGGTGTCTCGGCTGGTTGATCGTTCGCGACAACGATGTTGCTCATCCCCTCGCGAAAACTCTCGGTGATCATGTTCTGAGCATGATCAAATTCGGCGCTGTGGACCCCGGACACGGGCATCCTTGCAGCGGATTCTAAACCCGTTGAAGGTCACATCTGGGGCTTTAGACGACATTGATTTCCAGTAACGCTGGCGTGACGGACGGCGGTCAGAGTAGTCGCAGACCTCAGCGCAGCGGTTAGGGGGTGATCAAGATGCGCAAGGAAATCAGCACCATCGAGTTGGACACCGAGTACGTGGAACTGCTGCCGGAGCGGGAGACCCTGTTCTTCAACTTCAACTGGGCAAACGTCTACGCCTCGAACTCGTCCATCGCGCTCAACGCGGGCAGCCTGCTCGCCAACGCGCAAGCCTCTGCCAATCAGGCAGTTGTCGTAAGCCAGGGCTGACCTGGGATCCGCTGCCAGGCGGTGATGCCGGCGACAGCGCACGTCGCCAGTTGGCTTGGGGGGAGGTGAATCTGAATGCAAAAGCAACCAGCCTTGGGAACTGCAGAGCTCGACTCCCAGACAGCAAGCCTGCTGCCTGCGCGGGAGACGATGTGCACGATCGGGTGCGTCAACATCGCAACGGTGGTTGGAGTGAATCTGGCCATCGCAGTCAACGCGGCAACGATCAACTCGATCGCCACCGCGTACGCGTGGCAGCAAATCGGCGCCTGGCAGCGGTGACCTGTCGGTCTGTGACGGGCGGAGGTCGATAACGGTGTCGACCACCGCCCGTCGCCATTTCTGCGGGCTTCACAAGCAACCGGGCGTTCGCACGAACGCCAACATCACAAGAGTTTGCAGGCGGTGCCCCGGCCGGCGAAAGCCCTGTCGGCACCGCCTGCCACACCGCCGGTCCCGCGAAGTTGATCACGGTTTGGCCACACACCCAGCGGACCGACCGGAACCGGCGTAGACACAATCTGTTCGAACAAGGACATTCTCGGGGGAACGATGGAGTCGTCGAACGACGTGGACCGCTGGCGCACCGCGCCCGGTTTGGAGTTGTTGGGCCCCGTGCAGGACTCGGGCCTGCAGTCGGCCACCTACCTGGTACGGCGCTCCGACGGCCAGGTCGTGCAGGTGTCGGCTCTGATCGAGCTCGTGCTGCAGGAACTCTCCCCCGACCGTACGTTGCCGCAGGTCGCCGAAGCGGTCAGCCGGGATTACGACCGGGTGCTGACGCCGGACGGCCTGCTGCATCTGCTGACGAACGCGTTATCTCGGCTGGGGTTGGTGAGTCCAGCCGGCGAGGTGACGGATGTGCAGGTGACCGCCGGACCGTCGGCAGCGGCGGGTCCGGGTCAAGCGCCGACCACGTTGCCGCGGGCAACTCCCATTCTCTCGTTGAGTTTCCGCGGCACTCTGGTGCCCCCGTCCGTCACCCGCCGGCTGGCGTCGGTGCTTCGTCCGGCCTACTGGCCGCCGGTCGTCTGGGTCGCGCTGGTCGCACTCGTCGGACTGGACGTGTGGACCTTGATCAGCGCCGGTCGAGCCGGTCTGGCCAGTGCGCTGACCGAGGTGTTGAGTACGCCGTGGCTGCTGCTGGCGCTGTACGTCACGATGACGCTGACCTCGCTGGTGCACGAACTCGGTCATGCCACGGCCTGCCGTTACAGCGGCGGACGGCCGGGCCGGATCGGCTTCGGCATCTACCTCGTCTTCCTGGCCTTCTACACCGACGTGACCGATGCGTACCGGCTCAGCCGCAACGGCCGGCTGCGTACCGATCTCGGCGGTCTCTACTTCAACGCGCTCACGGTGATCGGGATGGCGATCGCCTATCTGGTCACCGGGCACGGGTTCTTCCTGCTGGTGTTGATCTTGCTCCAGGTGGAGATGGTGCAGCAGCTGCTGCCGCTGGTGCGGTTCGACGGGTATTACATCCTCGCCGATCTGACCGGCGTGCCGAATCTGTTCTCCCGGATCCGGCCGGTGTTGATGGGACTGCGGCCGGGACGTCGCGCTGACCGACCGGCCTCGGATCTCAAACCCGGTGCGCGCAGGTTCGTCACCATCTGGGTGCTGATCGTGGTACCGGTGCTGGTGTTCAGTTTCGGTTGGCTGCTGTGGAATCTGCCGGTGATCATCAGGACGACCATGCAGTCGGTCGGTGTGCAGCTGGACCAGTTCCAGGTCGGGATGCAACGCCACGAGATCAGCTTGTTGATCTTGTCCGTGGTCTCGGTGCTGTTGCTGATGCTGCCGCTGCTCGGCATCGCGGTGCTCTTCTGGCGGCTCGGCCGATCGCTGGTCCGCTGGGCACTCGGCAGCTCCACCGCCGACCAAGATCACAGTGCAGCCCAACCCGATCAAAGCTCCGTGACTGCAGCCCAACCCGATCAAAGGTCCCTGAGCCTGCCGAGGGGCCGTCA
Organism: Microlunatus elymi; assembly: GCF_007362775.1. Taxonomy (NCBI): domain Bacteria; kingdom Bacillati; phylum Actinomycetota; class Actinomycetes; order Propionibacteriales; family Propionibacteriaceae; genus Microlunatus; species Microlunatus elymi. The sequence goes on along the minus strand of NZ_CP041692.1, from coordinate 2,716,296 downwards.
AGATCCTACGAACCAAGATCGACAACCGACCGGCAGCGTGCCACGCCACAGCGCCGGGACGGACAGTCTCTGACCGAAATCGTCATCGCGATAAGCCGGAGGAATCATGCACAACACGCCCATCCAGATCGGTCGTCTCCTGATCGCCGTTGCGACCAGCCTCGTGCTGGGGGTCACCGGTGCGTCACTCACGTTCCCCTCGCGCCATCCGGTCTCCCCCGAGCGGCCGCCGGTTTCCCCTGGACCTGTGTCCCGGGGAGCCGGCGGTTCGCAAACTCCCGATCGCCTGGAGTTGCTGTCGGTCGCGCTGCCCAGTTCCGCGGAGCCGAACGTCACCGACTCGGTGACGAACGCGCGGGCCCGCAGTTGGGGCCTACGCCCGACCACCATCAACACGGCGGCGGTCGGTACGTCCGGTTGCGATGGCTGTAACGCCGCCGCCGAGACCGTGCACCTGATCACGGTCGACTGGAGTCGTACGGTGCAGAGCGACAACGTCGCCGAGTCGCAGGCCACCGGCGCAGATGCCAACGCGAGCGCGTTGTCCATCCAGGTGGTGCTGGCGCGCCGCGCCAAGACCGTCGTGGTGAACAACCACGCCAGTGCCAGCACGGTGAACTGCACCGGCTGCAACAGTGCCGCGATGGCGATCCAGGTGGTCATCGTCGGAGCCCGCCGGACGCCGTCCGCGCAGACCCGAGCCGAGCTCGACGACCTGAAGGCCAATGCCGAACAGCTGCTCCAGCGCTCTGCCCAACCGCAGGCCCGTGGCATGAGCCCGCAGACCGCCGGAAATGATCTGGCCAGCCAGATCGCCCGCGTGGTCACCAACGACGTCGGCGGCACCACGCAGCAACAGCAAGTCAGCTTCCAAGCCCAAAGCTGAGCACGAAGATCCGTGAGCTTGTCGGAGGGCCCCTGAGCTTGCCGAAGGGCGGATCCGCACCTGGATTGGCGCCAGGACGCATACGTCGGCTAAGAAAGACGCCATGTCCTCGGCACAACTGCAGTCCGTTTCCGGCTCCGCGCTCGGTCAGCGACCCGGCTACCGCTGGCTCGTGCTCACGGTCTGCTGGCTGGCGTTCATCCTGACTTCGGTCGACCGATCCGTGTGGGGACCGGCCGCGCCGTCGGTCGGATCGGCGCTCGGGGTCCCGATCGCCGCCCTCGGCATCTTCGCCACCACGTACTACATCGGCTACGTGGTGACGAACTTCCTCGGCGGAGTGGCCAGCGACTGGGTCGGGCCGCGGGTCGTGCTGACCGCCTCGATCGGCGTCGCCGGCATCTGCATGATCTTGTTCGGTACGGTGCAGAGTTTCGCGTTCGGCCTTGCTCTGCAGGGAATCCTCGGCTTCTTCGCCGGCGCAGACTACAGTGCGGGGGCGAAGACGATCACCAGCTGGTTCGCGCCGAAGGAACGCAATCTGGCGTTCGGCTTCTACATCACCGCGACCTCGCTCGGCACCGTGATCGCCAACCTGGCCGTGCCGCACCTGATCGAGAATGCGGGCTGGCGGCCCTCGTACTTCCTGTTCGGCAGCATCTGCATCGTGCTGGCGGTCGTGATCGCGCTGGTGCTGCGGACCGGACCGCTGGAGGTCGCGCCCTCCGGCACTCGGCGGCTGCCCAGTCTGAAGTCGCTGGCAGATCGCGATCTGATTTTCCTGGCGATCGCCGGCTTCGGCTCGCTGTGGGGCACGTACGGTTTCGTCACCTGGTCCAACACGTTGATGATCAAGGGCTCCGGCATCGATCCGGTCGACGCCGGGCTGGTGGTCGCACTGTTCGCGATCACCGCGGTGATCTTCAAGCCCGTGGTCGGTTTCGTGTCCTACCGGGCCGGCGGCCGGAAGAAGTTGATCATCGTCGGCATCCTGGCCATGTTCGCGATCATGCTGTTGATCTTCGGCCAACTGCACAGCTTCACCGCGTTCCTGATCGCCGCGCCCTTCCTCGGCTTCGCCGGCTACTGCTACAGCCCGCTGCAGAACGCGATGATCCAGGACCTCGCCGCCCCGGGCACCGCCGGTTCGGCCGCCGGCTCGGTGAACGCGGTCTGGCAGCTCGGCAGCGTCGTGGTGCCCACCGTCGTCGGCCTGGTCTACGCCGCCACCAGTTCGGTCTACAGCGCGTTCATCGTGCTGGCCATCGGCCCCGTCGTCGGCCTGCTGGTGACCCTGCTGATCAACGAGAAGCGCTACGCCCGCTGACCGACTTGGCTACTCGTGACTACGATGTAGCCATGCCACGGTCAAACCCTTCGTCAGTCCGCTGGACCGATCCATCTGTGCCGGACCGGGTCCGGGCGTTCGCCGCCCGCCATCCGGGAACGTCAGTCTCCGCGGTGATTTCTTCCTTCGTTGACGAGGGACTGCGAATGCGGGAACATCCGGCGATCGTTTTCCGCGACGGGCCGACCGGTCGACGCGCCGGCCTGATGGCGGGATCGGATGTGTGGGAGATTGTTCGCTCTCTGCGCGATGCAAAGCGCCACGAGCCTGAGCTGACCGACAATGCCAGGATCGAGCTGGTGGCAACGAATTCCGGCATGACGGCAGGTCAGATCCGATCCGCCATCGACTACTACCTCGCCTATCCGGACGAGATCGACCAGCTGGTTCGCGATGCCGACGCGGCAGAAGAAGCTGCACTGGACGCGTGGGAACGCCGTCGGGCACTCCTCTCGTGACCGCCCGCTTCATGCTGGACGAGCACCTTCCGCCCGTGATTGCCGAGCAACTGGCCGCGCGATCGATCGACGCTGTCGCAGTGTCCTCCAGGCCCGACCTGCGGACACTCCCGGACCCGGAGATCCTCCAGGCGGCTGCAGCTGAGAAGCGAATCCTGGTGACGCGCAACATCGGAGACTTCGTGCAACTCGACACCGAATGGGCTGCGGCGGGCCGGGGGCACTCAGGAATACTGTGCATCGCAAACCGCAGATTCCCGGAGAATCGCGGACTGATCGGTGCGCTGACGGCTGCCCTCACCGAGTGGTCCGAGTCGGGTCCAGACATAGCAGGAACCCATTGGTTCCTCTGACGAGGCGTTGAATCGTTCGTGGCTAGCGACACGCTCCGTGCGGAGCTCAGGCCTGGCCGCCCTTGAGCAGGACGATGCCCTGCTCGGCGAGGCGACGGTCGCGGTCGGCGACAACGCGATCACGCTCGTCCCGGATCCGCAGCAGCTCGGCGACCACGGCTTCGTGATCAACTCCGCCGGAAACCACGTCGCTGCCGCGCAGCGCGGAGCCGATCTGATCCAGCGGCCCATCACTCGTACGAGGCCGGCCGACCACCCGGACCCGGGACTCGGCGTCGAAGCCCATCAGCCGCGATCCCAACCAGACTTTGGATTCGTCGTCCGGGGCGAGCACGTAGTCGTACAGCCGGACCCGGTTGTTCAGCCACCGTGAGCGGGCCGCACCGGGCGCGCCGAGGAAGACGTGGAACATGTCGTGGAAGCCGCCTTCGCGCAGGTTCAGCTTCGACTGGTTGACGTACAACATCACCTTGGTCTGCATCTGCTGCGCGACGTACTCGGCCTCGGTGGCGGCCCGGCCGAAGTAACACGGCAGCTGTGTCGCTGCGCAGACCGCCTGGTAGGCGGCGACGTCGCCGACCAGGATCGCCACCGGCGCGTGCTGATTCAGCCGATGCAGCACCGGCAGCCAGTCGGTCAGCCCGTCGATGCTGTTCGGCGATCCGGGGAAGTTGATCAAGAAATGAGTACGGTTGGCCGGGTCTGCGGCGCGGGACCGGCTGGTCGGCAGTACGCGATGTTGGTGGCGCAGGTTGAGCTGCAGCCGGCGGTAACGCCGCAAATAGGTCATTACCCGTTTGCCGCGTACCCGGACCGGTTCGCGGCTCGCCTGCCGACGCGTGATCATGATCTCGGAGCGTTCAGCCACCATCAGCCAACCACCTGCCCGACCCGATCAAGATCATCGGCAACCGGATGATCAACTCCGACCCAGGTGTCTCGTTCGGCGATCATGCGCTCGACCGCATCGATGAACCGCGCCATCGATGCGCCCGGACTGGTGTCGCCGTAGTAGTAGCTGCACCAGCGCTGCATCTGCTCGAGTTGGGCGGGATCGGTCAACGCCCGCTGCACGATCGAGACGATCCGGCCGGCGTCACCGGACGGCACCAACTCAAGATCAGCAATGAAGCTCGTCGGATCGACGACCGCCGAGGTCTCCTCCGGCTGGGTCACGATCAGCGGCTTGGCGGTGGTCAGCCAGTCGTAGGCGACGGCGGAGATGTCGGTGATCATCAGATCGGCGACGCTCAACTGCCAGCCGAACGGGCTGTCGTCGACCAGGTGGCCGGCGGACGCGTCGGTGGCGTTGGCGGCGGAGATCAGACCTCGGATGCGTTCGTCGGCGACCCGTTGCTCGCTGAGCACGATGCCGGTGCGCGGATGCGGCCGATAGATCAGGCGGTAGTTACGGTCGGCCAGGATCGCCTCGGTCAGCGCGACACCGTGGCTGGCCACCGACCCGTACCGCATGGAGGTCCGGCCGCCCTCCCAGGTCGGGGCGTAGAGGATGGTGGTCCGGGACTTGTCCAGGAAGAACGGCGAACTGTATTCGACGTCGATCTGCGGTCGGCCGATCTCGATCGTCCGGGCCTCCACGTCGTAACCGAACAGCCGCCGGCTCAGCCGGTCCTTGGCTGCCTGCCCGGCGACCAGGTCGTAGTTGAACACCTTCATCCAGTTGGACGCCATGTAGATCTTGTCGGACTCGCCGTGACAAATGAAAGCGTGCTGACAGGTGTTCAGGCCGAGAATGCCGAAGTTGGTGTAGTTCTGATTCGGATACAAGATCACCTTGGGCCGGTGCACGTCCCGTACGTGGCCGAAGTCGGCCGATCCGCGAATCAGCAACACCGGTAGCGAAGTCTCGGTCCGGATGATCTCGGCGGTCTCCGGTTCGTAACACAGGATCGCCGTCGACCGCTGTCGCGACAGCTGCTCCAGCGGGCCATACCACTGCCGGACCTGATACAGGTTGACCGGCTGATCCGGGAAGTGCAACAGCACGTCGAACTGACGGTTGCGATGCCGGTGATAGGCGGGCACCCGCTGCAGCCGCTGGTGGTCGCGGTGACGACGCCACCACCGCTGGGCGCGCCGCACTGAGTGCGGCCCCAAGCGGGATGGGATAGTCGTCGCTGAATCGACCACCTATTCATCACCCCCCGTTACTCTGTGCGCTGGGCGGGCGCTCTGAACGGATTTCCAACTCTCCACTGTCGCTCCACCATCTTGGGCAGGCCTTTACCGTAGGCATGCGGCCCGACAGAGAGTATCCACGAGCCTGGGCGAGTCGTCCAGCCTCTCTCGCCGATTGATGGGTCGCGAGGACCGATGAAGCGGTGACCGCACGGAACGCCGCCACGCTCACGATGCCTCAAACCTGACGTCGACGGGGGCCGGGTCCACACGATTGCGGGGCCCGTCCTGACTCAGGACTGGAATGTTGCCGAAGAACGCGTCGATCACCCGATCGCTGGCACCCCCGTCACTTGCGGGACCGTACCGTCTAGCGAAGTCGGCCAACCGATCGGCATATTCGGCGGTGAGGCCTTCCAGATCACTGAGGGCCGAGAACAATTCATCGTTCGTGCGAAGCACTGGACCCGGCGCGCTCTCGGCGAGATCGAGATAGAAACCGCGGAGATCCTTCTCGTATTTCTCGATGTCGTAGGCAAAGAACAGGATTGGACGGCGGAGAAGGGCAAAGTCAAAGAAGATTGACGAATAGTCCGTAATGAGCACATCAGTCGCAAGTAGAAGCTCTTGAATGTCTGGATAGGTAGAGCCGTCAATCAGAACATCGTCGCGGCTCAGCTTGAGCTTCGTCATCGACTGCCTGACCAGCTGGTGGAAGCGCACCACGACCACGTACTCGTCGCCGAACTCACGCACGAGCCGGTCCAGGTCCAGCTCGATCTTGTGCTTCCAGTGAACGCCTTTGCGCTCATCGTCACGGAAGGTCGGGGCGTACAGCAGGATCTTTCGGCTGTCTGATCCGAGCCCTAGCCGGGACCGCACTTCTTGGGCACGTGTCGCGGCGTCACCCCAGAAGAACGGGTCGTTCCGCGGGTATCCCACTTCGAGGATCGGCCCTTCGTATCGGAACGCACTTCGAAAGCACTCGGTGGCGTACGGACCGGACGACAGCAGGACATCCCAGTAGCTTGTCAGCCGCGCGGCCCGCTCCTGGTATCCGGGATCGCGACTCAACATGTGTGGAACGTCGTGCTGCATGCGCTTCAAGGGCGTGCCGTGCCATGTCTGAAGAAAACGAGTCCGCCTCGGTTTGCTCAGATCGCCAGGGAAGTTCTGGTTGTTAACCCAGTAGCGAGCTCGTGAGAGCTCCCAGTAGTACCGAGGCGAGTGTCGCTTGATCTTGGTCGTATTGGGATCCGGGAACCGCTGCGTCGTGTTATTGGACCAGAAGATCTTCAAACCGTGGTCACGCTCGATAAGACGCTCGTAGATATAACGAGGGGCATCACCGAAGTGGGCGCCCCGGTCGCATTCAAACATGACGGTCTGCTTGCGCGGCAGCCGCTGACCGAAGGCATAGAGGCGACGCACCCATTTAAAGTAGGTCTCACCGCTCTTCCGGAAGGACCACCATTGCGCTTGGGCCCAGTCCGAGTTGCGTACGCGATCCCATGCGGTGAGTGGTGTCCAGGCGTTCTCCACCACGTCGTAGATCCGAGCACAATTGTCGGTGTCGCGGTTGTCTATGAACAGCTCCGCGCGACGACGGTACTCGGGCTTCATGCCGGCGCCGCGCTGAAGCGTCTCCGCAAGCTCCTCGATGACGTCTGTCGGCGACGACAGGACCGGACCGGGCAACTCCGTGTGGAAGTCGATATGCGGTGCGCGCTCGTTCGCCAGGTTGTGCAGGTCGAACAAGAAGTAGAGCACTGGACGACCCTGGAAACTGAAGTCCCAGGCAACGCTTGAGTAGTCGGTGATAAGGACGGAGCTGCGACGAAGTAGTTCCTGAACGTCAACCTCATCCTGCCGAACCAGGCTCACACCCGGGAGATCGAAGTGGTCAGCGAACATCCGCATGTTGGGGTGAACCACAAAGGTCACGGTGTAGCCGTGGTCCTCGACCAGTCGCTGTAGTTGCGGATCGCCAAGCAGACCGTGCCAGTTTGCGTAGTAGTCGCTCTCCAGGAATTTCTCGAGTCGAACGAGCGTGTCTCGCCACGTGGGCATGACGAGAATTGTGCGATCCGGTGTGACCGGATCACCAAACAAGGAGTCAAATCGCGCAAAGCCTGCAACCGGCGCCTGCCGTTGCGCGTAGCCGTAGTCCTCGGTGACGATCTTCTGCTCGAGCTCGGAGACGACGACAAACCGCTCGGTAGGCTTCTCCACTGTTCCCTGACGCGCATAGTTCGGCACAACATTTTTGGTCGCCGTCACACCATGCTGCAGAAATATACGAACGCCACGTATATGCCGGGATATCGCTCGATCTCGGGTGACATAGAGATACTCAGCGTGATGCGAGCCGACGATCCTCGAGGCCAAGAACGAGTAGAGTACGTGCTCGCGAGAAAAGCGCTCGACCAAATTGCCAAGCTTGGCTACCTTCTCACGATCGGGCGAGTCGTGATCGAGCACGTAAAACGCACGCTTCGTCGGATGGTTACGCCGTACGTACTCGAAAAACCGGTATCCGTTGTCTTGCGCCTTATACGGCACCTCTCCAATCAACCAGACTTTTGTCAGCGGCTTCACCAGCGGGACAAGCCAACCGACACGCTGCAGCCTGCGCATCAGCTTGAAGTTGTCCTCAGTGAACCGCTCCACGCGGAAGGTCAGTCGCCGGTTGCGAAACGTCAGATAGGGGACAAAAAAAGCTACGCGCCTGCCGGACGCTATTGGGATTGACTGCAAATCGCGCTCGGACTTTCCGGGTGGCAGGACGAGGCCTATACGTCGTGGCGCATCTGCGCCCAGAGTCGCCATCTCAACCGCAAAGTCCAAGGTCGCGTCGTCGTCGTGAAGCGCTTTCGCTATCGCCTCGAAGTCAAGCTCGATCTTCATCTCGTAGCTCAGCAGCCCAAAATCCTTTCGGGCTGCCGACTTATCGAGGGTGTATGTCACCGAGAACTCGGCTCGATTCTGGGTCTCACGCCCAGTCACAACTAGGGCCGCGTCGCGGATTGGTCGGTTGTACGTCCGGACACGACATACGAGCGTCACACTCGACCGGTGCCAGTCGATACGGCGGTACTCCACCTTGGGCTTGTAGACGTTCGAGTGATTGAACCGCACCGACAGGTTGCCCAACCCAGTGGGCTCAAGCACCACCTCGACACCGTCGATTTCGACCTGGTCGAAGCAGCGCGCGCGCGTCGTCTCGTCGAACTTCCCGAGCCGCTCCAACATCGGAGGCTGCACCTTGGTGTCACGCCAATCCAGGTACAAGTCGGCGCTCTGCCCCGAGAGCTGCTGTCGCTCGATCAACTTCCGAAGGTTGATCCGGGCCTTCTGCATCCCCTTCGCATCGGGCTGCGACACCTTGTAGAACCAGTGCCGGCCGTCACGCATCCACAGGCAAACACCAGTCGGACGCTTCCGGCCGCGCCGCACATCGAACTTCAGGACCGCGTAGTCGCCTTCGATGCTGAACTTGAGTCGGCTGGGCCGCTCTTGTGCAGGCGGTCGCGCCACTGCAACCGCAATCGCACGAGCGCGGCGCTTCAGGGGGGTCGGCAGACGTCGCGCGACCCCGCTCACCCGGGACCCACGCAAGCTCAGCGACCCCAGCGCCACGATATCCGTCCTCCGATCTCCACGAACAGGGCTTGGTGCTTCTCTCAAGGGCTCAAGCCTGGCCGACAGGGCAGACTAGACAACTCGCCATCGACCTCACGCAGAGGCCACGCCTGCGCGGCTCGCGACATACTAACGACGACACCTCACGTTCGCCCAATGTGTCCGCTGGCGGCCCGAATCGTGAGGAGCCTCCGCCATGGCGTCAGTTCAAGCGACTGGCCCGCTGGTTTCCTGGCAGAGTCCTCGTCGCGACGCAAGGCGATAACCGTTCTTCGCCGCGCACACCGCAAGCCATTCCGAGTGTTGGACGACTGGGCCGCCCAAATCACGCTACCGTCTGCTCATTACCTCGGTCCCGACGCACGGACCGCAAGCTCGGCCGGCCCCGACCGCAGACCGAAACGAGAGTGACGAATGATCGAGCTACCCCCGGGCAAGTACTTCATGGTGATGTGGAATATTGCCCAGCAGTTTGGCGGCATGACATCGATGTGCATGGCCAGAGCCCGGAACTTCTTAACTTATGCGGGCGTCAATGCGCCGGTCCTCAGCTTTTCGCTCACAGGTCGCTACAAGGCACTAGAGCAGTCCCTCATTAAGCGCGGCTACCTACTTCCCGAGAATAAGGTCCTCAACGTATTCGAATACTACCGCGAACGCAACCTGGGTGAACAGGAACCAGTCCAGGCTCCAGACTGGCGGAGCCGGCGCCCAGATCGCAGTGATTTCCGCCATGAGCAATTGCTCGATCAGGACGGCCTCATAATTGCAAACGTCTTCCGAGATGACGAGAACGCGATTGTGTACCGCGAGTGCTTTCGCGCCGATGGATCCGTGTTCTTCGTGGACCACAGCGAGCTCGACAACAATGACAAGCGGACGAAGCGACAGGTTTGGCTTATCAATAAAGATGGCGAACCAGTCGGCACCTACGCAGGAGCGAGCCAGTTCTACTATGCCTGGCTTGACGAATTGACTGGAAATGAACGCAGTACGTTTATATTCGACGACAAGTCTGCCGCAACGATCCTGCGTCGGTATCATCGCCCGAATGTGCTAATGGTGACGCCAATCCACAGCAACCATATCAAGTCTGCCGGAGATCACGAGCGCGGCGAGCTCGATCCAAACCGCGAGAAGATATTCAAGGAGTCCTGGAGATGGGACTCGCTGGTATTTCTGACCGATACACAGCACCGAGAATACACAGCTCGTTACGGGTCTGCGTCCAACCTTGCCGTCATCCCCAATCCCGTCAAGATTCCGGAAGACGACTCGGCAGCAGCACAGCGTAATCCGGCTCGAGGTGTGATTATTGGCCGGCTCGCCAAGAGCAAGAACCTGGCGGCTGCGATCGAGGCGGTGCGGCTAGCACGTGAGTCTGTTCCTGACCTGGTCCTGGACATCTACGGCGAGGGTGAACAGCGGGAAGAGCTTGAAGAGCTGATCGTGAGCAAGAACCTACAAGGTGCGGTACATCTACACGGCCACGTCACGGGTGCAGCTCGCGAGTTCGCGACTGCTGGCTTCTCACTGATGACGAGCAGGTACGAGGGGTTTCCGTTGGCTGCTCTCGAAAGCCTGTCCAGAGGCTGCCCGCTCATCTCCTTCGACCTGCGGTATGGCCCGCCGGACTTGATTGGCAAAGATGCAGCTGGCTTCACCGTTCCGGTCAACGACATTGACGCGATGGCCAACCGCATCGTGCAGATCTGCACCGACAAGGACATGGCGCAGCGCATGGGGGAGGCGGGTCGCAGGCGGGCGCAGGCCTGTTCATCTGAATCCGTCACTCAGGCGTGGGCAGATCTAGTCCGACGACTCTGGCAAGAGCGGGAAATCGCCCCGCCCGTCGCCTCCGTCCAATGCAATGCAACGGCGCACAAGGACGTCAATCAGCATATCGAAGTTGCTCTGGACTTACGCTGGTCGTGCGTCGCGGGCCGGCAGATAGACAAGAGCGACATCGATGCCCGCCTGAGGATCGTCCCGGAAACATCGGGTCCCGCGCTAACTCGGCAATTCGAACTTCACGACCTGATCGAATCCGGTGTTTCTGGCTCCCTGAGCCTGGACCCTGGCGTCGCATTATCCGAAGCTGATGGCACACGCAACACGCTGGCCCGTGTAGAGGTGGTTGGAGCAGTGCGGCAAGTGCCGTTTTCCGCTCCCGTGACATTAGTCGCACCGGTGCACTGGGACGCCGATGCTTCCCCGGATGGACATTTACGTTTTACTGCCCGCCGATCAAATGCACTCTAGGAAACCAAATTCTTTGATTGGTACGGCATTACGGAAGTTCCGATCCAGGTAGGTTGCGATCGAGTCCCTGACCCGTCCCAACAGCGATCGAGTAGCTCTCCTGCCGCACCGCAACCCGGAGTCTGTCATGGGTACGCGCCTGCCGAACTACTCCGCCGAGACACCCGGCGCGACTTCCGGATGGGGTGCCGGATTCCCACGCTTCGGCTTCACCTCGGCCGTGCGACCAACCTTGTTTAGGGCAGCCCGAACGGTGCTTCGCAAGCGATAGTGGAGTGTATTCTCGACCCCGTAGTGCAACGCGGCAGCCAAGCCGAGAGAAACGAGAAACGCGACAAGCAATGCGATGTAAGGATGCAGAACATTATGGAGCTGGTCGATTACAAAAAAGCCGAACTGCCCGTGAATCAAATACAAGGGATACGTCAGCGCCCCCGCAACGGTGAGCCACCGCCAATCGATTATCGCCAGCGGGCCGGCACTGACTGACCAGATCGCTGCTACCATGATGACGACGATGATTGACAGCACCATGGGGGATACGGGCGCGCCCACCAGCTTACTGACCTTTGGCGCGTAATTTGAAATATGATGCACGCACCACACAAGGTTCAAAGCAACTCCGAGCCAAACAACGATGTCACCCCCGTCCCGATAGATCAGATAGAGAAGCATGCCTATTGCAAAGTACGGAGCATACGTAGGAACGAGCAGTGAAACGAGCAGTGACTCGTGCGTCGCCGCCGCAAGTTGTCCGAAGACTGGCCAGATAAGTGCAAATGCGATAACCCGTTTCCGAGTTATTCCCGCGAGCACGAAGATTCCGATCAACAAGTAGAATTTCAATTCTACCCACAATGTCCAGAATGCGCCTTGCGCGTTGACGATATTGAAGCCCTCTTGCATCATAGTGAAGTTGACGAAGACCTCTACTGGCTTCAAGCCGCGCCCCGAATGCCAGAACAGCTGCAGGACGACGGTGATTACGACCGCCGCCCAGTATGCAGGAAAGAGTCGAGAGAATCTGGAAGCAACGAAATCTTCGACTCCGCGCCCATAGGCGGTCATCAAGATTACGAAGCCAGAGATCATGAAGAAGAACTCAACGCCGATAAACCCGTACCGTGTCAGCTCGTTAAGCGACGGAAACTTCGCGGCGGGCGCCACATGACCCCAGTAGCCGATCGCCTTGCCTGTGTAGTGGTATGCGACGACGCCCGCTGCTGCGATGAACCGCAGCCCGTCTAGTCCGCGAAGGCGGCCCTGGGCTCGCGAGGCAAGCCCCTGGACGGTTGCCGTCACCATGGCAAGGCCTGTTCCGAGTGGCGATGGATTTTGCCCGCGTCGACTTCTCTTCTCGTCTCATCCACGGCGGGTACCGTATCAACGGATGTCGTGCGCCTCTGGCACCGCGCCGTCATTTGTCGCGACACGCATTCGATGGCGTACGCTCAGCACTTGTTCCGTGCGGATCGGCTCAAGTAGTCGTCGCGCTGGGACGTTACCCGCACCATCAGCCGCGTCGGTACATGTCATACACCGCACAGCTACTGACCCCGAACACACGAGGCCCATGATCCCCTCCGCCATCGCTGACCTCCGCCTGTCTCGATCCGTCGTCGATGTCCGCCAGCGTCTCGAGCGCGGCCTCGACCGCGTCTTGCGAGACCGGACCCGTTCGGCTGATCCAAGCCGGACCGTCAGCGCCGAGAGTCCATCAGTAGCTGGCACGGTCCTCTATGTGCGCGACCGCCTGAAGTCTTCGCCGGCCGACGCAATCTCGCTTGCAAATGCGATCGGCGCGCTCGGGGGGCAAAAAGATGTTGCCGCACTCTTGCACGGTCTCATCGCGTTCAGGCGGGGAGATGCAGACGCCGCCTGGGCTCATTTCTCCGGGGTCGACTCGCGGCTGTGGGCAGCACACGCGCCGGCGGAAGCGTCCAAAGCCGCGATGCGTGTCGACCCCAGTGAAGCTGCGAGAATACTTCGCAACCTCGCCAACCTTTCCCCTGATGATCTGCCGGTGCAGAGCTGGTATCACCTAACTGGCACGGCGCTCGGGCGCTCGAACTCAGAACTCGCGAGAGCGTTGTATCGGCGCTTTGCAGAGGCAGTTGACTCGTTCCCGGATCAATGGCGCCCAGCGGCGGTTCAGCGGGACTGGCTCGCGCCGTGGATTACAGACCACGGACCGCACCCTGCGCCGCGCCTCTCCGATGGACATGTACGCTTCGGTGTTCTCTCGTTCGGAAGCCCTGAGCGGAAGAGTTCCTCATGGAATCTCGGCGACCCAGTTCAATCGCTTGCTTCGCTCGGTCATTTGGTGCGCCATCAAGTCAAGTTGCATGGCGATCCCGAATTGGTGGACGCCCTCGAGTACTTCCAATCTCAGGTGCCCGAAGACCTTCGTCGACCGACAAGGGCGGACGTCGACGTCATGATCGTCGACCGGGATGCCACGCGCTTTAACGACATCCCTCCCAACACCTGGATGCTGGTTATTGGCTGGTGGATGTATCCGATCTTCGGCCTCGACTACCAAATCCCCCTCAACGAGAACATCAAGCCCATCATTCTCTCGTTCTATTGTCGTCATCCATCCTTCCTCACCGACGACGCGGTCAACTATCTGAAGCGGTATGGTCCGGTGGGCTGCCGCGACTGGACAACTGTCGATCTGCTTCTCAAAGCGGGTGTTCCGGCCTTTTTCAGCGGCTGCATCACGTCTACGGTTTCGACTGTCTTCGACCGCCATCGGACGATCGATCGCGACGAAACAATCTATGTTGAGGCCCCGGACGCACCACTCGGTGCAACAACCGCGAGCCAGATGGACGACGGGATGCGGGATCAATCCCCGGCCCAGCAACTTCGCCGAGTGCACACGATGCTCGACGGGTACCGCCACTTCGCTGAGGTGCACACAAAGCGCCTTCATTGCTACATGCCGACGCGGTCCCTCGGTATGGATGTGAAATTCCTTCCAAACAACCCAGCCGACCCCCGCTATCCTGGTCTAGCTGGCATCACAGATGATGAGTTCACATCCATCCGAAACGGGATCAATGACCTTCTTGAGCCAATCATGACAGCAATTCTCGGCGGCGAGGAGGAGTCGACGATTCGTCAGCTGTGGCGAGACGCGACGGCCGATCGAGTTGCCGCCGCCCGTCGTCGGTTCGCCGCGCCAGTCGCGGAACTCCCTGCTGCAATGGATGATTCCGCGCGAATGGCGAAGGCCAAAGCCGCGATCCGCACGGTGACGGAAAGCAGAGCCCACCCACAATCCGCGGTGACCATCGTCACCTCCATCAACCGAGCGCAGATCCTTCCCTTCCAGGTGCTGGTCAAGTCGGTCATGTCGAGGAGCACGCGGCCGATCGAGTGGCTGGTCGTCACAACCGACGTTTCTCAGTCCGCCTTTTCCGCACGCTCCCCGCTCGGCGCCCTCGCCAGACGAGTCGACAACCTGTCTTTGCGGAATGTTGACGCGAAGCAGGTGCCAAAGGTCGCGCTGACGCTCAGTCTCCCAGACCTCGTAGAGTCAGACCGCGTTGTGCAACTGTCAGCGGAATCTCTCTGCCTAGCAGACGTGGCCGAGTTGGCGGAGGTCGATTTGGAGGGCCGGCCAGCCGCCATGGCGCGCTCAGCTGACAATGTGTTCGGTTCGGGCATGGAGGAGCTACGCAGTGCCGCCGCCCGATTGAGGGATCGCGAACTCGCGGCCGAACTCAGGCGCGAGGCACTTATTCGCCAACCCCGTGATTTGCCCTCCCTTCGAACAGACGTCGTGGTACTTGACGCTGCACGGCTCCGCGCCGAGCGACTCGGGGAACTCGCACGGAGGTACGCCCGGCATCTCAAATTGAGCAATCGACAGCAGTTGCTACTGCTGATTGGCGCAAACCACGCCCCGCTCCCCGATCGCTGGGCTCAAACAGCAGCCGCCACGCAGCTGCCGGCTGACGCTGGACTCGTGCATTTTGCCCACCAGCCCAAGCCGTGGGAGCCGGGCGTCGGATATCAGAACGAACGGTGGATCGCAGAGCGCGACGCCGGGAATACGTGATCTGCCCCACTCGATCTGGCTACGTCTATCAAGACCTGACCGAGGTGAAGGTATTCATTTCCGGCAGGTCGAGAGACTCTGCCCGGCGATATCTTCGACCTGAGCCACGAGGTGTTCCCGGGTTCCGCGTCCCTTCAGCTTCGTTGCAGCGTAGCTAAGCCGCGATGACGACAGCGCGGTTTGCGCCCCGTGTCTTGCTCATGCGTGATATTCCCATCCCAACGGGGGGCTGCTCTGCTTCCACCGCGCTCTCAGCCGACTCGCTCCTTAGCAACGGAGGCGCGCAGCGGGGCGATGCCGTACATTCGGGCTGCAAGTTGGGTCCGGATCGATGTCGGTCGGCACCGGGATCACCACGGACTCCCCCGAGCCAGCAATCGCCACGGAGGATCAATGCCGAAACCGACCGTCACCGTCGTCGTACCGGTGCTCAACGTGGGCACGCAGCTTCGCGCGCTCGTCCGGAGTCTGGACACGCAGGATCTGCCGTACGAGCAGTATCGGGTGATCTTCGTCGACTTGGGCTCGACCGACGGCACGGCGGAACGGCTGGCCGACTTGAGCACGCACCGGCCCAACGTCGCGGTGCGGACCGCCGCCGATTCCGCGGCGGTCCGCACCGCGGTGGATGAGGCCGACGCCGACTTCGTCGTAATTCTCGATGCAAAGGATCGGCTGCAGCCGTGGGCGTTGTCGGCGCTGCTGCAGCGGGCGGACGAGGGCGGCCTGGAAGTCGTGCTCGGACGCACCGCGGGCCTCGGCCCGGTCGGCTTCGTACCGGAGACCCTCGCCCAGCCGTGGCGGGCGGACGACCCCGACGCGGCGATCGCGATGCTGGCACCGGTCGCGCTCATCCGCACCGACCTGCTGCGGGAGTCGATGAACTCAGCCGACACCGGCTGGCGGACCGCGCGGCTCAAGCTGCTCGCGGCCGCCCAGGCCATCGGCACGCTGGTCGACCGCCCGGTCGGCCAGGGGGCCGGCGCGGGCACCGATGAGACTGCCGAGGAGGTCTGGCGGGACGCCGATGCAGCCGCGCAGGAGCTCGACGGCAACCAGCGGGTCAGGTTCGTCGCCGCTCACGCCGCCGCCGCGATCCGACGCGATCGCGACACGACCCCGGCCCAGTCGATCACCGAGGTCGTACGCCGGCATGCCAAGGGCGCCGACATGTCGGCCGTGGCGCCGGCGCATCGCGGCGCCCTGAGCGCGTTGCTCGATGCCGCTGACGCCGACAGCGGCCTTGCCGCGGCTCTGGCTGCCCATCGCGACTGGGCCCAGATCAAGATCAACTCGACGGTCATGTCGTCCAGCTGGCGGGACGGAAATCTGACCCTTCGGCTCAGGGTCGAGGTCTCCGCCGGAGCCGCAGGCACGCCGGACGGATTCGCCGACCTGGTGCCCGTGTTGGTGGTGCGCAATCCGGCGACCGCCGCCCCCTACGAGCTGCCCGCCGAGGTGTCGGTACGCGACGGCTCCGGTGAAGCCCGGACGTTCGAACTGGCGACCGAGATCGACGTTGCCACCGCGGCCGGCGGCTCGCCGCTGTCCCGTGGCGTCTGGCGGTTCTGGGTGCGACTGGCCGGCGGCGGTTCCGATGCGCCGACCACGGCGGCTGTGCCGTACGTGCCGACCGGAGGCGCGATCATCGACGGCGTGCCGGTCACGCCGTTCGACGACGAGAAGCAGTTCGCGCTCGATGTCGGCGCGGCAAAGCACGGGATCTTCGGCACCGCCAGGCCCTCCGATGCGAACATCGACGAGTCGGCCGCCGGTAGCTTGCTCACGCTGCGGTTGCCCGATGTGGCCGTACGCGGCGAAGCGACGCTGCGCGGGACGCTCTATCAGGACAAGTTCGCACTGCCGGCGACGCTGCAGGCCGACGACCGTGGCGCGCGGATCGAGTGTTATCTCAGCGGCCTGGCCGGAGTGAGCAAACTGAGCGGCCGATTCCCACCGGCCAAGCATCAGCAGCTCGGGCTTCAACTACGGATCGGCGGCGCCGGCGACTTCTCGGTGGAGACGGTTTCTGAGCCCAAGCCGGCCGCCAAGAAGGCAGCACCGGCTAGGAAGGCTGCACCGGCCAAGAACGCAGCACCGGCCAAGAATGCGACGCCTCCCCGTACGACCGCAAAGCCCTATCCTGCAACGGAAAACTCACCGAAACTTGCTCAGCGGGTGCTGCCGGTGTTCAAGCCTGCCGGGCGACTGCTGCCCACCTCGCTTCGGAAACGGGCTCGGCGTACCTATCGGAAGTTGATCAAGTAGCGGATCGTGTCAGGACGCGTGCTCCGGCCTGCCTGGCATTGTCCTCAGGTTTGATCGCCGGCAAGGTGTTTCCTTTACAGCGTGGACGATGGAGCCGCATCCAATGCGCTCGGGCGGCGCTCCGCGCGGGATCCGATCGGGCAACGCTCCGCGCTGGCGGCTGCGCCGGCCGACCGGATCGCCGCGACCGACGACCTGGAGCCGCCGGCGCCCGGGTTGCAGCGCGCCGGCGCCCGGTTGCCGATCGGCGAATACACCCGGCGGCTGTGGCAGCGACGCTGGTTCGTGGTCGCGTACGCCACCGCGTCCAGCAGCGTCGGCTATGAACGCAGCTTTCTCGGGCAGGCCTGGCAGCTGCTGACACCGACGCTGCGGATCGTCGTCTACTACCTGATCTTCGGCCTGCTGCTGAACATCAACCGCGGCGTTCCCAACTACATCCCGTTCCTCGCCGTCGGCGTGTTCGTGTTCTCCTTCTGCCAGACCGTTCTGGTCTCGGGCTCGCGAGCGATCGCCGGAAATCTCGGGCTGGTCCGGGCGCTGCAGTTCCCCCGGGCCGTACTGCCGATCTCGACCACACTGATCGCCCTGCAGCACCTGCTCTACTCGATGATCGTGCTGATCCCGATCCTGCTGCTGACCGGGGTGATGCCCAGCCTGCGTTGGCTGGAGTTCGTGCCGGCGGTCGCGTTGCAATCGCTGTTCTGTCTGGGCCTGGCGTTCACGGTCGCCCGGATCGGCGCCCGGGTGCCGGACGCGAGCCAGTTGCTGCCGTTCGTGGCGCGGGTGTGGATGTACACCTCCGGCGTGATGTACAGCGTCAGGTACTTCACCGCCGCGCACCACGGCTGGGTGTCCTTCCTGCTGACCAACAACCCCGGGTACGTCTACCTGCTGCTCGCCCGGCACGCCCTGCTCGGCGGAAATCCGGTCACTGCCTCCACCTGGCTGTCCGCCGCAGCCTGGGCCGTCGGCGTGCTCGCGCTCGCCTACCCGTACTTCTGGCGCGGTGAGGAGAAGTACGGCAATGTCTGACACTCCCGACGGCCGACCGTCCGCGATCGACCGGCGGCCGACCCCGCAGCCGGCCGAACCGACCGTGATCGTGGATCGCGTCCACCTGAACTACCGGATCGTCGGCAAACGACAACAAGGCGGTGCCGCAGCGGCGCTTCGGCGGACGCTGCTGCGCGAGCCGGTGCCCGGACAGCGCTCCATCCACGCGGTCCGCGGCGTCAGCTTCACCGCGTACCGGGGCGAGGCGATCGGCGTGATCGGGCCGAACGGGGCCGGCAAGTCGACCCTGCTGCGCGCCATCGCCGGACTGATGGCACCCTCGCGCGGCGTCGTGTGGACCCGCGGGCAGGCGTCCCTGCTGGGGGTGGCCGCGGCGATGATGGGCGGGATGTCGGGCGACCAGAACATCCTGCTCGGCTGCCTGGCCATCGGCATGACGCCGGACGAGATCATCGACGAGTACGACGCGATCTGCGACTTCGCCGGCATCGGCGACTTCGTGCACATGCCGATGAACACGTACTCCTCCGGGATGGGGGCCCGGCTGCGCTTCGCGATCGCCGCGGCCCGGGTCCCCGACATCCTGTTGATCGACGAGGCGCTGACCACCGGCGACGCCGAGTTCCAGCGCCGTAGTGCGCAACGCATCCGCGAGCTGCGCGAGAACGCGGCCACGGTGTTCCTGGTCAGTCACGGTCTGGGCACCATCCGGGAGACCTGCACCCGGGCGATCTGGATCGAGAACGGCAAGCTCGTGCTGGACGGCGATCCCGACGCCGTGGTCGACGCCTACCAGGAACGGCATGCGCCGGCACGGCTGGCGCCGCCCGGTCCGGGGGCGTCAGGTCGGCGGCCGGGGACGACAACCTACGGGGGTGGATGAGGTGCCGAAGCTCTCCGAGTTGAACAAGGCGTCCGGGCTGAACAAGGCGTCCGGGCTGAACAAGGCGTCTGGGCTGAACAAGGCGTCTGGGCTGAACAAGGCGTCGGCACTCAACCGATCGCCGGCCCGGCCGGCCGTCCCGGCGGGATTCGCGCAACTGGCCGCGGCCAGCGCTTTTGTCAGCCGGGTGTCCGGCACGCCGCTTTTTCAACGTACGTTGGGAAAGAGCCACCTCAAGCGCTGGCTCCCCCGACTGCTGATCGCGCTGATCGTGCTGTACGGGCTGTGGCGACTACTTCGGGTGGTCGTCGGCATCGCTACCACCGACCTGTGGTTCGACTCGGTCCGGGCCGGCTCGGCGTATGTGACGATGCTCGAGGCCCGAGTCCTCCTGTTCGGTGTGTTCGGGATCATCGCCGCGCTCATCGGCGGCCTGACGATGCTGGCCGTGACCCGGATCGACGGGCTCGCGCTGTCTCCCGACTACGACACGTTCCGGTGGACCTTTCGCAAGTACGAGCCGCGGTTCCGGCCGCTGCTGATCCTGGCCGCGGCGCTGGTCCCGCTGATCCTGGTCGGCATCAGCGCGGCCGGCGGTTGGCAGACCTATCTGCTCTGGCTGCACGCCACACCGTTCGGTCGGACCGACCCGCTGTTCCACCGCGACGCCTCGTTCTATGTGGAGATCGCGCCCTTCCACCAGCTGGTCGTCAGCCTGCTCAAGCAGGCGGTCACGTACGCAATCTGGATCGCCGTGATCGCCGGCTACTGGTACGCGGCCTGGCGGATCCGCCGCGGCCGGCGGAAGGTCACCCGCGCGATGATCCAGTTGCTGTCGGTGCTGCTGGGCGCGTTTCTGCTGCTGAAGGCGTACGGCTACTGGCTGTCGCGCTACGGCCTGACCACCTCCGCGCGCGGGCCGGTGACCGGCGCCGGTTACACCGACATCCATGCGTCCCTGCCGGCGGCTTATGGGTTGACCGTCATCGCGCTCGGCTGTGCCGTCGCATTGGCCGTGAACGCCGGCCGGGTCGGCCGCCTCCGATGGCTGGTCGGTACCGTCGCGGTGGCCGTGGTCGCGGCCTACCTGGTCGGATCTGCGCTGCCCGGCCTGGTGTATCGCTACCGGGAGGCGCCGGGCGCCGCGACGCTCGACCTCAGCGAGATCCGCAACAACATCGCGGCCACCCGGGCAGCGTTCGGCCTCGACGGCGACCTCACCACAGTCCCGTACAGCAGCTCGAACTCGACCGACTCCGCCAGGCTCGTGCGGCTGGCCTCCAGCACTGCCCAGGAGTCGGTGATCGACCCGAATCAACTGTCGCCGACCTTCAACGTCAAGCAGCAGGTGCAGTCGTACTACGCGTTCAAGTCGACCCTCGACACCAGTCACTACGACCTCGGCGGGAGGTCGCGGGACGTCGTGCTGGCAGTGCGGGAGCTGAACCCCGGCGCGCTGCCGTCGAACAGCTGGGTGAATCAGCACGTCGTCTACACGCACGGCTACGGCGTGGTCGCCGCGCCGACGACCGCCATCGATCCCGCGACCGCCAGTCCGGTCTTCCTGGATCAGGGAATGCCGCCGGCGCAGCAGATCCCGGTCAGCCGGGAGCAGATCTACTTCGGGCAGGGCTTCGGCTCGTCGTCTTATGCGATCGTCGGCGAGCCGGCCGGCAGTAGCCGCGAACTGGAGTTCGATCACCCCGGCCCGGACGGCTCCGCGACGTCGGCCTTCACCACGTACCGAGGAGACGGCGGCATCCCGATCGGATCGGCGTTGCGCCGGCTGCTGTTCGCCATCCGGCTGAACTCGACGAACGTCTTCTTCAGCTCGGAGGTGAACCACGCCTCGCAGCTGCTCCAGGTGCGCAACCCCGCCGCCCGGGTCGCCGCGATCGCGCCCTGGCTCACCCTCGACGGCGATGTCTATCCCGCGGTGGTGAACGGGAGGATCAAGTGGATCGTCGACGGCTACACCACCACCTCGAACTATCCGGACTCGCAACTGATCAATCTCCGCTCCGCCACGTCGACGACGCTGGTGGCCGACGGGGCCTCGGTCGCCCAGCCGAGCACGCAGATCAACTACATGCAGAATTCGGTCAAGGCCGTGGTGGACGCCTACACCGGCGCGGTCACGCTTTATGAGTGGAATCAGGCGTCGCATCCGGACCCGCTGTTGAAGGCGTGGGAGTCGGTGTTTCCCGGCCTGGTCCAACCGCAGTCGAGTATCTCCCCCGCGTTGCTGTCGCAGCTGCGCTATCCGACCGATCTGTTCAACGTGCAACGCACCGTGCTGGCGCAGTATCACGTGACCGATCCGGCGGATTTCTACAGCGGCAACGACTTCTGGTCGGTGCCGACCGATCCGACGATCGGTGGGACCAGCAGGCTGAACGCGAAATCGGCCGGGACGATCAGCGCCCCGTTGCCGTCGAAGTACATGTCGCAGTCCGCCGACGGGTACGGCAACGAGCGCTACGCGTTGTCCAGCCCGATGGCCACCCTGAACGGCCGCGACCTGGCGGCGTTCGTGTCGGTCGACGCCCAGCCGGGGCCGTCGTACGGGAAGTTCACCGTGCTGGACTTCCCGTCGAGCTCGGGTGGTGAGTCGCCGTCCCAGGTGCAGAACGACATCGAGTCGGACACCAAGATCACCGAGGCGCTGACGCTGCAGCGGGGCGGCAACTCCCGAGTGGTTCTCGGTGACCTGGAAGCGATCCCGGTGGCCGGCCGGATGCTGTACGTCGAGCCGGTCTACACCCGTTCCAGCGGCAGTGTCTCGTTCCCGATCCTGCGGCACGTGATCGCCCTGTACGCCAACGGTCAGCCGTCGTTCAAGAACAGCATCGGGTCGGCGATCAGCAGTGCGATCCGGTCGGCGGGCACACTCGGGTGATCGTGGCCCTCGGAAATCCGCCGAGTTGATCATGCTGGGTTGATCATGATGCGCTGCGCCAGCGGTTGCGGGGATCGCCTGGCTTGGTCTTGCACTCCATCGGCGTGCCCTTGGCCGTGTGACCGGTAGCGCCGGCCGGCGCGCAGAACGCACCGGGATGCACCACTCCTTGATCACTTCCGCTGCCGGAACCCGGGTTGCTGTCACCGCTTCCCGTACGGGATGACGAACCGCTGCCGTCCGAGCCGGAGCCGGTCTTCGGACGCGTGCTGTGCTTCGGGTGCGACGTGGTGGCCGGATGCGGCGGAATCGCTTGCCTGGTTGGGAGTTTCATGGTCGGGCAGCTGCGCAGCACACGCTGCATCGCGACCTTCTCGGCCGCCGTGACCCACAGTCCGTACAGCCGCTTCACCGCGACCTGATGGGCCACGTAGTCGCACCGGAAGGACTTCTGCGGCGGCAGCCAGGTGGCCGCGTCGCCGTCTCCCTTGGACGCGTTCTCCGGGCCGTCGACCGCGAGCAGATTGAGGGTGTCGTTGGCGAACTTCTCCCGCTTGCTCGCAGTCCACTGCTGCGCGCCCTTCTGCCAGGCGTCCGACTCGGCCACCAGATGATCGATCTGGACCTTCGCCGAGGTCGTGATGCCGCGCCGGAAGTGGATCGTCTCGCCGGTGTACGGGTCGTCGAGCACACCGCGCAACACCACGCAGCCGTCGAACTTCTTCCTGCTCAGATCACGGTTGAGGACGTCGTCGCGGGTGTCGCAGCCGTTGTCGTCGGTGTCCGCCCAGGCCGGACCGAATTCGTCCCGGTCGTAGCCCGTCTTCGGTGCGCGTCCCTTCACCGGCAGGGTGGCGACGGCCGCCAACGCGGTGCCCTGCTTCGCGCTGGCCGACGGCTTCGGTGCGGCCTTTGTCGTGATCTTGGTCGGTGCGGGTTTCGGCTTCCTCGACGTAGCGGTCTCGCTCGGACTCGTTGATCTTGGCGAGAGGTGCGGTGAGGCCGACTGGCTCGGTGTGGATGCCGGGCGGGCCGGGGTCGGCGACGCCGGTGTCGTTGCCCTCGGACTCGACTCCGGCCCTGCGGTTGTCGGGTCGGGGTTGCCGCGGCCGACCAGGGCGATCACCAGGATCAACAGACCGACCACGATGCCGGCACCGAACATCACCAGCTTGCGCGGTAACCGCCTCACCGGAGTCCTCCCCCAAGTTCTGAGATGCGACAGTTCGGTCAGCTAACCACAATCTGCCGGCTTCCTGTCCGTGCCGCGTCGAGACGGAATCGGCAATTTGCCGTCGGGGTGCAACGATGATGCATCGTGAGTGTGTTTGCTGAAACCCCGCGGGCCCCGCGCGATCCGATCCTCGGCCTGACCGAGCAGTTCGTCGCCGACCCCCGAACGGAGAAGGTCAACCTCGGCGTCGGCGTCTACCAGGACGCCAACGGCAAGGTGCCGATCCTGGACTGCGTACGGACCGTCGACGCGCAGCTGGCGGCCGGCGGCAAGCCGTACGGCTATCTGCCGATCGACGGGCTGCCGGCCTACGACGCGGCCGTCAAGGAGTTGGTGTTCGGCGCGGCCGATCATGATCGAATTGCTGTCGTCCAGTCCCTCGGCGGCACCGGCGCGCTGAAGGTCGCGGCCGATTTTCTCAAGCAGACAACGCCGGATGCGACGGTGTTGATCTCGGCGCCGAGCTGGGAGAACCACCGCGCGATCTTCGCTCGGGCCGGTCTCACCGTCGCCGAGTATCCCTACTACGACGCCGAGCATCGCCGGGTCGACGTCGATTCCATGATCAACACGCTGCGTGCGGCGGCGCCGGGCAGCGTCGTGGTGTTGCACGCATGTTGTCACAATCCGACCGGCTACGACCTGACCGCGGACGACTGGCAGCGGGTGGTCGACGCGGTCGCCGAACGTGGCTTGGTGCCGCTGCTGGACATGGCGTATCAGGGCTTCGCGCAGTCGCTGACCGAGGACGGTGCCGCCGTACGCCGGTTCGTCGACGCCGGTCTGGTCACCCTGGTCACCACCTCGTTCTCCAAGACGTTCAGCCTTTACGGCGAACGGATCGGAGCCCTCGGCGTGGTCTGCGCCGACGCCGACGAGGCCGGTCGGGTGCTCAGCCAACTCAAGATCATCGTCCGGACCACGTACTCGAATCCGCCGACGCACGGGGCGGCGATCGTCGCCTCGGTGCTGACCGATCCGGCCCTGCGTACGCAATGGGAGTCCGAGCTCGCGGGCATGCGGGATCGGATCAAGCAGATGCGGAGCGCCCTGGTCGACGGGTTGGCCGCCGCGGGTGTCACCGGGCAGGATCACATCACCCGGCAGAACGGCATGTTCAGCTACTCCGGGCTCAGCAAGGACCAGATGATCACGTTGCGCGATGATCACGCGGTGTACGGGCTGGATTCGGGCCGGTTGTGCGTGGCCGCCATCAATCCGGGGAACCTGGACCGCGTCATCTCCGCCATCGCCGCCGTCGCCGGCTGATACTCGATCGCCCGACGACCGGATTGCTGACGCTGTGCCCGAGCTGTGCGGCCGATCGCAGCGTAACCGCAGGCAGCGGTGACAATGGGCGCGGCCGGTGGCGCCGGAATGCTCGAACACGCGAGCGCTCGAGCGCGGCGACGACCGGCGATGGCTGCGGCGCATTAGGCTGTCCGCGAATTGTGAACGGGGGTTGCCGTGGCACCAAAGGCGGGGTCGGTGGACATCGGGCGGATGCGTGCCCGGATTGAGGAAGCCAATCACGACTTCCAGCAGCGTCGGCGGCTTGCGGCCGCGCGTCGCGGCGTACGGGTGTCGGTGATCATTCCGGTCTTCAACGCGATGCCGTATCTGCGGCAGCTGCTGACGTCGCTGGATGATCAAGGTCTCGCCCAAGATCAACTTCAGCCGGTCATCGTCGATGACGGTTCCACCGACGGATCGGCCGAGGCGTTGGATGCCTTTGCAAGCACTCATCCGTCCGCGATCGTCATCCATCAGGCCAACTCCGGCTGGCCCGGGCAGCCGCGGAACCGGGCGCTCGGGCACGCGGTCGGCCGGTGGGTGTTCTTCGCCGATGCCGACGACTATCTGGCCCCGAACGCGCTGCGTGATCTTGCCGATTTCGGTGACCTGCAGGACGCGCAGGTCGTCTTCCCACGCGTTTGTCGCTGCGGAACCAGGTCGGGCGGCCGTCCGTTCACCACGACCCTGGAGTCGGTGACCAAGAAGCAGGCGTACCGGAACTTCACCCCGCACAAGCTGGTTCGTCGGGACCTGATCGAGCAGCACCAGCTCCGCTTCCCGGAAGGCAAGGTGCGGTTGGAGGACGGCATCTTCTTCAGCCGCTGCTACCTGCTCGCCGATCGGATGTCCGCGTTGGCCGACCGAGATCTCTACTTCCTGCGGGGTCGGGACGACGGCGGCAACATCTCCTCCCAGCGGATCGAGCCGGAGCCGTATGTCGCTTCCCTGGAACGGATTGCGCAGAACGTGTACGAGCTCAGCCGCGGTCCGAAGATGACCCGCGCGCTGCTCGCCGAGGTGATGCGTCGCAAGATCTTCAAGATCTACGTCCCGGGCCGGTTCCCGCGCTATCCGGCGGCCCTGCAGGACCGCTGGATCGCTGCCCACCAAGGATTCCTGGACAAACACCTCACCGACGACATCCGCGAGGCCCTGTCCCCCGGCAACACCGAGCTCGCCGACCTGTTGCTCGCCCGCAACCGCGCCGACCTGTTGGCGGGCATCGCCGACATCGCCGCCCGCGAAGATCCGATCGCCGGCCAGGTCGACACACCCGCGGCCCCGGTCGTCGCCGGCTAACCGCCCCGGTCTCTGTCTCCCCCGCCGAACCGAGGCAGGTGGTAGCGCGTCGGGTGCTGCGCCCTCGCGGCAGTCAGGTGCGTGAGCACTGAGCTGGAAGGACGCTCCGCCGGGACCCCCGGTGGATGCCAGGAGGTTGCGGTCGTCCCCAGCGTTCGTATGGGTGCGCACCCTCCTGCAATTCGCTGGTGGTCAGTCGGGCAACGGGGCTCGGACGTCGGACCGTCATTTCAGCAGGTCCGCGTACTCCTTGCGGCGCCAGGTGTGACGGAAGTGCGGGTTGGGCGTCTGCCAGTCCGGCCCGTACACGCGTTCCAAGTACGTCTCCGGGTCGTGCGGGATGGCGCAGTCGCGGCCGAGCAGCGGCCGGTGCTGCACCGGGAACAACATGTCCCGGGTGAGCACACCGCGCTTGCCCGGATACCAAGCGATGTGGTCGCCCTCCCAGATGCCGGCGAACGCGTCCAGCTTCTGCCCTCGCCCGTTCGCTGGGAAGACCCAGTGGTACGAGGTGAAGTCGCCGGTGACCACGAATCCCTTGTCCTCAAGGCATTTCCTGATCAGCGCCTTGCCCTCGGCCAACGTCGTCGCCTGCTCGGGTTCGAACGCGATGATCACGTCAAGATCATCATCGTGCGGGATCAGATCATGATCACGAACCACCGACAGGACCGAGCCGAAGCCGAGGCAGACGTTCTCGTTCAACTCCTGCAGGCAGTTGATCACGTCGATCGCGAAGTCGAGATAGTCCTTCTTCTCCTGCTCCGACCAGAATCGGAAGGACCGCTTGATGCCGTGGATGTTCCACTCCTGCTGCCGGCGAGCGACGATCTTCTCGCTGACCAGGTGACGAAACTCCGACGCCTGTTCCGACGTCAGGCTCAGCCGATCGAGCTCCCGGAAGATCAGCTTGGGCACTTCGCGCAGTTGGATCGCGGTCAGCAGCCGGACCAGATCGGCCAGCAGGGGTGTCGGCTCAGCCGCCTTCGGGCGACCGAACCGCCGCCGAGCGGCCTCGGTCAGCCGGCGGGTCACCAGACGGCCGGCGAAATGCTGCTCGACGGCCTGAACCAGTTCTCGTTCGCGGCGGATCCCGTCGTACAGAGTCGTCCACCAACCGTCGGCAGTGCGGACGAGCACCTGGATGCCACGGGCGCGTTCCGCATCTTGATCACGACGGTTGCGGATGATGATCTTGCGCAGATCGACGGG
Source organism: Microlunatus elymi (assembly GCF_007362775.1). Classification (NCBI taxonomy): domain Bacteria; kingdom Bacillati; phylum Actinomycetota; class Actinomycetes; order Propionibacteriales; family Propionibacteriaceae; genus Microlunatus; species Microlunatus elymi. The sequence goes on along the minus strand of NZ_CP041692.1, from coordinate 2,689,031 downwards.
TTCGTCGAACACGATGTTCAAGGACGGTCGTTGTTGCTGCTGGGTGCAGACGCCCAACTCCGGCTCGGATTCGGCAAGTCGAGCCGGATCCAACAAACGCTTGGTCCGCGCCACTTCGGCGAATTCAGGACCGGCGGCCTTGCTGGTCCTCAGCGTGCTCTGCGCAACAGGATCTTCCAACCCGTCCGCCTCGATGACCACCGATGCGAGCTCGAGCGAAGTCAGCCCGGGAACTTCGATCCACACCGCGGTGACGGCGGGGACAGCTGCACGCACTTCCAGAACGCCACCGGCATTCAAGAAGTCGAGATCTTCGAACTTGTGCGTCACTCGGGTGAACTCGTCGATGATCTCCGCGAGCGGCAGCGGGCTCTCGTCGGTCATCAAACCCGCCTTCAGTCTCGCACCAGCAACCGTCGCGCGACGTAGGCATCGTCGTGCTTGTACTTGGCGAAACCGAAGCCCTCGACCGCGTACTGCACTCGGAAGCCGCGTTGCGCGGCGGCATGATCAAAATCGGCCGGGTTGACGAACCGGCGGTAGTGACTGTCGGTCTCCTTGGTGCCGCTCTGGTCACGGATGGTCCGATACTCCACCGCCATCACGTCACCGGACTTGGTCAGTGCCGCCGCACTGTCCAGGAACGTGCCCTGCTCCTCCTCGGTGATCGCGTGGACGAAGAACCGGGCGTAGATCGCGGTCCGGTCCCCCGCCTCGGTGATCAAGGACGGCAGATCGGGCGTGTTCACGTCGGCCTGGATGAAGTCGACCTTCTCGCCCAGCTCGCTGGCCAGCGCCTGCCCGTGCTCGATCGCCGTGGTCGAGCTGTCGATCGCCGTCACCTGATGCCCGTACGAGGCGAAGAAGAGCGAGTCGCGCCCGGTGCCACAACCGAATTCGATCACCCGGTGCGGACCGCCGAGCTCCCCGGCGACGAACACCGCGAACTGCGACGGCACCGGCCGGGCATTGGTTGCCGGGCGCGCGTAGTACTGATTCCAGTAGTCGCTCTTGGACGACGCCATCGGTTACCTCATCCTTCTCCTGCTCGCGTGCGGCCCGTGCGATCGCGCCGAGACTTCGTGCATCCTACCGACAGCCGATCCACGCTGCGGTGTTGTCCACGCCGCAGATTTCGTGCCGTACGAGTGCGCGCGACCGACCGTGACGACGTCAGGTGCCGGAGATGTCGGCGTACGCGGCGGGATTCCAACTGTGCTGGAAGTTCGGGTCGGGATCGCGCCAGCCCGGGCCGTAGATCTGTTCCAGATATTCCTCCGGCCGGTGCGGCACCGGACACGGGCGGCCGAGGAAATCGCGTTCGATCGCAGGGAACAGCTGGGCCCTCGTCAACCCGCCGCGCTTGCCCGGATACCAGGAGATCTTGTCGGCCTCGAACACGCCGATGAAGACGTCCAGCCGCAGGCCGCCGCCGGCTCGCTGCACCCATTGGTAGGCCGACATCCCGCCGGTGACCTGAAAGCCCTTGGCCTGCAGGCAGGCACGGACCAGCTGCCGGCCCTCGAACAGGGTGCCGGCCTGTTCGGGTTCGAAGCCGATCAGCACGTCAAGATCATCATCGTGCGGGATGAGGTTCTGATCCCGAACGATCGCCAGCACCGATCCGAACCCGAAGCAGACGTCCCGAGTCAGGTCCTGCAGGGCCGAGATCACCTCGAGAGCGAACCTCAGGTAGTCCTGCCGCTGTTGCTCGGTCCAGAACCGGAACGAACGCCGGACGCCGTGGCTGGTCCACTCCAGTTCCTGTCCGAACAGGTAGCGGCGATTGACCAGGGCCCGGAAGTGCGACACCTGTTCGGCAGTGAGCTTGAGGTGGTCCAGCGCGTTGCGGCCAGGGGCGTAGTCGCGCAATTCCAGCCGAGTCAGGATCTTGACGACATCGGGTTGGGCCGGGCGAATCGGTGGTCGGGATCCCTTCTTGGGTTGCGAATCCGGCGCTTCGACAAGCTCAGGGGCCTGGGCGGCGGAGCGGTTGGCCCGGGACGCTGACTTGGCGGCCTTGGTCAGGAAGCTCTTGCCTGCGTGCAGCACGCGGGCTTGCAGGCCGTCGACCGGTTGACCGTCCGTGACCGGGGCGGCAGACCCGTTGGCGAAGTGCTCGGCGGCACGGACGAACTGACGCTCGCGCTCGATGCCGTCGTACGCGGTGATCAGGCGGCCGTCCGCGGTACGGACCTGAACCTGCAGTCCGCGCGCCCGCACACTGTTCACACCCTCGACGTTGCGGACCTTGACTCCGGACAGCTCACGCGGTCGGTCGAAGCCGATCTCCAACCAGGGATAGCTTTCCTTCTTGGTGTGGAAGCCCTTCTCCCGATTCGCGGCGTCGAAGATCACGCCGCTCTCCAGCACCCGGTCGTAGTCCTTCCAGACGCTGCTCATGGTTCGAGTCGTCTGCCGGACCGGATCGTCCAGCCCGTCCGCGTCGATGATCACCGAGGCCAGATGCAGATACTCGATCCGTGGGAGTTCGAAGCGGATGGCCGTAGCCCCGGGCACGCTGCTCCGGAGGTCGAGCTCACCGCAGGATTCGAGGAATCCCAGATCAGCGAAGGATTCTGCGGCGATCCGGGCTACCCCGTCGACGAGCTCATCAAGATCAAGATCAGTCACCACCGATCACCTGCCGCGGTTGCGGGTGCGCAGGTAGTCCGCCACCACGTACTCACCGAGCCTGCCGATGTCCGGGGTGAAGACCCGGCCGCCGCAGCGGCGGGCGATCGCGTCGACGAAGCGGGCCAGGCCCTGATCCTCGCCGAGCATGAACGTGTTCAGCGTCGCGCCGTAGCGGGCCAGCGAATCGACCTGGGCGATGGTCGCTCGGACCGCTTCCGGCGTGGTGGGCCAGTGGAAGATCGGTTCGCCGGTCTCGGACAGATGCGCGGTCGGCTCGCCGTCGGTCACCACCAGGACGACGGGTTCGGCGTCGGGATGGCGACGCAGATGCCGCGACGCCAGCATCAGCGCGTGCTGCAGGTTGGTGCCCTGCACCCACTCCGGTTCGGCCTCGGCCAGTTCGACCGCCGACATCCGCCGGCCGAGCAGGTTGAAACCGATGATCTCCAGCGCGTCCTGCCGAAATCTCGTCTCCACCAGATGCGACAGCGCCAGCGCGGTCTGCTTCATCGGCCCCCAACGCCCGTCGGCGAACATCGAGAAGGACAGATCAACACACAACGCGACCGCAGCACTCGTCCGCCGCTCGGTCTCGGTCACCTCGAAGTCGTCCACCTCGAGCAGGCGCCCTGGGCCACCGTCCCGGGCTCCTGACCTCAGTGATCTTCCTTCGGTGGCACGGCGGCGCAGGGCGTTGCCGACGGTACGGGGTACGTCGATGGGCAGCTCGTCGCCGAAGGTCCACTGCCGGGTGAGACCGGTCGGTTCGTCGGCCGACCCCGTACGCCGGTCGGCATGATCACCGGCGCCACGGGCTTCGAGTTCGGCGAACACCCGCTTCAGCGCGGTCTCGCCCAACCGGCGTACCGCCTTGGGGGTCAACCGCAGACCGTCGTCACCACGGCGCAGGTAACCCTGCTGCTCCAACTCGCGTTCAAGATCACGAAGCTGAGCGAAGTCACGGACCGCCTCGTCACCGAGGTGGCGTTCCAGGGCATCGACATCGACGTCGTCCAGCGTCGCGCCCGGATGGTTCTGCGACAGCTGGGCCTCCAACGCTTCAAGATCAGCAAGATCGGCAACCGCCGACACCGCCTCGCCGTAGCCGAGACCGTCCTCACCCTGGTTGGGCATCCCGGTCGGCGATCGCCGATCCAACCCGGGCCGCAGTGCCCGCAGATTGTCCTGCAGCTGGGCCAACTCCGACGCAAGATCAGCATCGGACAGGGCGTCGTTGATCAACTCCGACAACTGCCGCCGCTGCTCGGCACTGAGCGAATTCATCATCCGCTCCGCCGCCGCCTGCTGCCGGGCCAGCGAGTCGATCAGTTCCTCCACGTTCTGCGGATCGTCGGGGAAGAATTCGCCGTGCTTGTTCATGAAATCGGCGAACTGCTCGGGTGTGTCCTCGTTGCGGGCATGCGCGGCCAGCAGCTGATTCAGGTCGGCCATCATGTCCTTGACCCGTTGCATCGCTTCCGGGTCGGGATTGGTCAACGCCTGCTTCAGTCCGTTGAACTGCGAGTCCAGCACCTGCTGTCGCAGCATGTCCTTGATCGACTCGTAGGTCTGCCGCGCCTCGGCGGACTGCCAGTTGTAGTTCTCCAGCGAACGCACCGCGCCGGCGACGTCGTCGGGGATGGTGTCCAGCTCCATCTCGGCCATCCGGGCGTCCATCCCGTCCTGTCCGGCCAGGGTTTCGTGTTCGGCGGCCAGCGCCTGGTCGAGAGCGGCCCGTACTTGATCAAGAGTGCCGCCCAGGTTGCCGCGCCGGCGGGCCTGTTCACGGAGCTTTCTGATCTTGTCCGCCAGGCTGTCCAGCCCGCTGCGACCGTCGGTGCCGCGACGCAACAGATCACGTAACGCGTCGCCGATGTTGCCGGAGTTGAGGACGTCGCGGCCGAGCCGATCGACCGCCGCTCGTACGTCGAACGGCGCCTTCAGCGGATCGGGCCCGCCGCGCCAGCGCCCGTACCGAATCCGGCCGTGGCGATCACGATGAAACCCCGGCCCCTGCTGCTCACCCATCACCCCTCACCTCCTCCGACTTGTCAGCGCGAGAAGGCGCTATAGCGCGTCCTGACGCTGACAAGTCGGTGTCCATCAGGCGCCGTAGACGGTGCGGCCGTCGACGATGTCCTTCTCGATCCGGCGGGTCAGATACAGCCCCTCGAGGACGAACTCGACGGCCGCGGCGACCTCGCCCCGATTGGCTCCGGAATAGCCGAGTCGTTCCAGCACTCGGGCCAAGCCAGGCACCGTACCGAATTGGCCGAGCAGCTCGTCGGCGGTGACCAGGTCGCCGGTCTCCACCACCGCACCCTCGGCGAAGATCGCAGTGAAGCCGGAAAGATCCAGACCGCCGAGCCGTTCCCGGAAGGTCTCGGCCACCGCCAGCTTGAGCAGATGATCAAGGACGGCCGCCTCCCGGCCCTCCTCGCCCATCTCGAATTCGATCTTGCCCAACAGCGTCGGCAACACCTGCGGAAGATCACACACTCGGGCCACCGGTTCCGGGTCGCCGGTGCGCGCGGTCCGCCGCAGCGCCGAGGCCGAAACCCCTTCTGCGGCAGCGATCGAGAACCGGGCCGAGACACCGGAGCGTTGATCAACCGACGACGACTCCCGCAGTCCCTGGGTCAGCCGGGCGATCACCTCGAGAAGATGATCACCGACTTCGGCAACCAGCCGGGACTCCTGCCGCAGCAGAGCGACCTCGTCGGCGAGGTCGGACAGGTAGTGGGTGCGGATCTCGCCGCCGAACCGGTCCTTCAGCGGGGTGATGATCCGGCCGCGATTGGTGTAGTCCTCCGGATTCGCGGTGGCGATCAACATCACGTCCAGGGGCATCCGGATCGAATAGCCACGGACCTGGATGTCGCGTTCCTCCAGCACGTTGAACAACGCGACCTGGATCCGCTCGGCCAGATCGGGCAACTCGTTCAGCCCGAACAAGCCGCGATTGGTCCGTGGCACCAGCCCGAAGTGAATGGTCTCCGGATCGCCCAGCGTCCGTCCCTCGGCCACCTTCACCGGATCGACGTCACCGATCAGGTCACCGACCGACGTGTCCGGAGTGGCCAGCTTCTCGGTGTAGCGGTCGTCGCGATGCAGCCAACCGATCGGCAGCGCGTCGCCGACCTCGGCGGCCAGCGACCGGCAGCGTACGCAGATCGGCTGGTAGGGGTCGTCGTTGATCTCGCACCCCTCGACCACCGGGACCCACTCGTCCAACAGGCCCGCCACCGTACGCATCAGCCGGGTCTTGCCCTGGCCGCGTTCGCCGAGCAGGACGAAGTCGTGGCCGGCCAGCAGCGCCGCCTCCAACTCCGGCAGCACCGAGTCGTCGAAGCCGACGATGCCGGGGAACGCCGGCGTACCTGATCTCAGCCGTTCCAGCAGGTTCGCCCGGATCTCCTCCTTCACCGGTCGGGTCCGGTGACCGGCGGACTTCAACTCGCCGAGGGTACGAGGCCGTTCGGCCGAGGGGGTGTGAATGGTCTGACTCATCTGATCGAGCTCCTGATGATCACCCGCTCCCGGCCGGACCGGTGATCAGGTCGGGCAGCGGTGCAGCGTCGAGACGTGCAGAGACTTCTGCCACGCTAGTCCGTCTGCGCAAGGTGCCCGCATCGGGCTCTGCGCAACCTTGCTGTCCCGAGCCTCGCGGGTGAACAGGATCCGCGAGCCTGTGCTGCGGTCGGGGGCGTTGCGAGTAGGTTGTCCTCCAGGGCGCGTCTGGCAATGGATCGTCGTAGCGAGCAGATGCGCGGCGCGTGCCCTGGCAAGGCGCGGCTGCGAAGGGATACCGGGTGTATCGCGAGCGGCGGCAACGCCGCCAGGGTGCGTGCCGCGTATCGCGCAGTGGACGAGACATTGCCAGACGCGCCCAAAACCGCCGAGGAGTAGAGAGCGAGGATCGACCGATCGATGCACACCGCACGTCCGGTGGGACTGAGCGAGGACGGCCTGTCCGTGATCGTGGAGACCGACGACGGTGAGCGGATCGCTATCCTGGCGGACTCGCAGCTGCGGCAGTTGCTGCGAAGTGTTCGGCCCCGACCCCAGCTGGAGATCGAGATGGAAACACCCATGACGCCGCGCGAGATCCAGATGCGGATCCGTGCCGGTGCGTCGGTCGAGGAGATCGCCGACGCCAGCGGGATGCCGATCAATCGGGTCGAGGCCTTCGCCGCGCCGGTGATCGCCGAACGCAATCACATCGCCGGCCTGGCCCAGACCGGTTCGGTACGCCGTCGCGGCGAGCCGACCGGACACCGTACGCTGCGGCTCGCGGTCGCCGACCGGCTGCGCGAACGCGGGGTCGACCCGGAGTCGGTGCTGTGGGACGCGTTCAAGATGGACGACGGCCGTTGGTCGGTCAGTGCCGGATACCGGATCGAACAGGCCGACCGCGAGGCGGTCTTCTACTTCGATCAGCGCGGACGGTTCTCGGTCGCCGGCAACGACGAGGGCCGGTGGGCGATCGGCGATCAGCTCGCCGCCCCGCAGGCCCCGGCCACCTCGCTGCACGAGGACATCGACACCGAACCGACGCTCAAGTTGTCCGGCCCGGCCGACGAACTCGCCCTCCTGCGGGCGGTGGAGACCGAGGACGGTTCGGGTTCGGAAGAGGCCCCCGAATCCGCGGACGATGTGGCGTCCGCGGACGATGTGGCTTCCGCGGATGACGTGGCGTCCGCGGCACCGGACGATGGCGGGGACGAACACGTCGCCGAACACTCCTCGGCCGCCGAAGAGCAGGCCGAGGCCGAGGTCGACGAGGAGATCGCGATCGTCACGGTCGTCGAGGAGACCGAGATCGTGGGCGCAGCCGCCGATTCCGGCGACGAGTCACAGCAGAAGCCGGACGAACCGTCCCCGATGGATCTGCTCTACGACCTGCTCGGCCGCGACGGCTACTCCGAGGAGTCGACCCACGTGTACGAGGGTCTGACCGACGCGGTTGCCGTGCCCGACGTCGCCGACAACGCCTGGGTGGCCGACGAGGATCAGGACTTCCCGGCGGAACCGGAACCTGAGGTCGAGGCTGAAGCTGAGGTCGAGACCGAGGTCGCGGAGGCCGCCGAATCCGAGCAGCCGGAGGCCGCCGAATCCGAGCAGCCGGAGCCCGACGCGTCCGAGCCGGTCCCACCTGAGCCCGTGCCGGAGCCGGCCGCCTCCCAGACCGCGGACGGCGCAACCCAGGACACGCTGCCGGGAGCCGACGAGACCCCCGCGCCGGCACCGAAGTCGAAGAAGCGCAAACGCGCCTCGGTGCCCAGTTGGGACGAGATCATGTTCGGCAGCCCGAAGGCGAAGTAGCTCGTCCGGTCAGCTCAGCGCTGCCGCCAGTTCGGCGTTGCTCTGCAGGAAGTCCTGCCACGGCTCGGGTGTGCCGATGATCAACTCGGCTGCCCGGCGCTGCCCGCACGGACGCTGCTGCCAGCGGCGCACGAAGCCGTTGATCGTGCTCAGCTGAAGCAGGACCCCGTCGTGCCAGCCGTACAGCTCGGCGTCGCCGCCGTTCAAGGTCGCCATCCGCTGGTCGCCCAGCAGCCACGCGGCGGCGGTCAGTTCTTCCTGTACCTGACCGGCCAGTTCGTACGACTGCTGCGCGGCCAGTTCGTCGCGCCGCCGGGCAAGTTGATCCAGGAACGTCGCGACCGCGGCCGGACGGCCGTCGAGAATCGCTCGCAGCCGCCGGCTGAGCTGGTCGCGATCAGCGACCTCGACGCCGCGGATCCGGCCCAGGTCGCGTTCCGCTCCGGTCAGCCCGTCGACCGCGTACGCGATCGGGTGCACGCGATGCAGCGCGGCTGCCAGCAGCCTGACCTTGGTCCCGCCCAGATAGGGTCCGAAGATCAGCTGGCCCGGCGCCTCCTTCGGGTGGTGCACCAGCCGGATCCTGGCCGTCCGGCGGTCCGCCTCGATCACCAGATAGCGCGGCACCTCTGCCCCACCGAGCGCCCGGTTCCACCGTGGCCGCGAATGCTCCAGCAGGTTGCGTTCCAGCCAGCACGCTTCATGATCACTGGCGCAGACCAGAGCCTCGATCCGTACGATCTGGGGCACCATCCGCGACAACCGCGGCCGATCGCTGAGGTCGCTCCAGTAGGAACGGACCCGGCGACGCAGCCGGCGTGCCCGGCCGACGTACAGGATCCGGCCATGATCATCTCGGAAGCGGTAGACGCCGGGCGACTCGGGCAGCAGGGAAACCTCGGGCAGCGGACCGTTGCCGCGGCCGGCCGGTCCCCACTTGCGCGTCATCACGCCGCTCATCTCGACCTCGAACCGAGGTCAGCCCTGGTCCCTCGGGCTCACGGTTGAGCACCGGTGGCGACCGGACGTTCGGGATCGCTGATCCAGTCGCTCCACGAGCCGGGATAGACGGTCGGCATCGACAGTCCGGCGACCTGGCGGGCCAGTGCGGTGTGGGCCGCGGTGATCCCGGAACCGCAGTAGACCACGGGTGCCTCGTCGCCCGCCGGGAAGTTCGCGGCGATCTCGGCCGGGTCGCGGAATCGGCCGTCCGCGCCGATGTTGATCATGGACGGCACGTTGATCGCACCGGGGATGTGGCCGGCCACCGGATCGATCGGTTCGGACTCGCCCGCGTAGCGTTCCGGTCCACGGACGTCGATGATCACCGGCGGATTGCCGGCGGCGATCCGGTCCGCCAGGTCCGGCCCGTCGATCTTCGGCAGGGAGTCAGGATCCGCGGTGAAGTCCCCGGGCACCGCCTGCTGGCCGGGTCCGCTCTCGGTCGGCCGGAGATCGGCCAGCCAGGCGGCGAAACCGCCGTTCAGCACCCGAACGTCGGCCCGACCGGCGTCCCGCAGCATCCACCACAACCGCGATGCCGCGAGCGCGTTGTCGGCGTCGTAGATGATCACCGTCGAGTCGTTGCGGACCCCGACCCGCCGCATCGACGCCTCGAAGGCGGCCCGCTCCGGCAGCGGATGCCGGCCACCCGGTCGTTGATGATCGGACAACTCGGTCTCCAGATCGACCCAGTGCGCGCCCGGGATGTGCCCGTTCAGGAAGTCCGGCAGCCGGGACGGGCCGCCGAGGGTCCAGCGGACGTCGATCAACACCGGCGGTCGATCCTCCGCCAGCAGCCGCGCCAACTCGTCGACCTCGACCAACACACCCATCCCGCACTCCTCTGAAGATCGTGTTCCCGCATCCTGTCACCTTGGCCCGGCTCCCGTTCGGCGGGCATCGGCAGCCGGACACCGCCCCGCTGGGCCCGGTCGGCGAACGGTCGCGAACACAATCACCCGCGGTTGGGCTCAGATCGGGCGTTTTCGCCCTGCTGGCGCAATCAGCGGGCGATCGTGTTCGCGAGGCTTGCCGACCCCGGCATGCGTGCCGGCGCGGTGCGAACTACCGTGGGCGGGTGCCGAAATCCCCACTGCCGCGGACCACGCCGGAAAGCCAGGGCCTGAACTCCGCCGCCATTCACGCCTTCCTGGACGCCATCGACGCCCGCAACGACCTCGACCTGCACAGCCTGATGATCCTGCGGCACGGCAACGTGCTGGCCGAGGGCTGGTGGCATCCCTACCGCCATGATCAACTTCATCTGCTCTACTCGTTGAGCAAGAGCTTCACCTCGGCCGCCGCCGGCATCGCCGAGGCCGAAGGGCTGATCTCGCTCGATGATCGGGTCGTCGACGTCTTCGCCGAGCATGCCGATGTGGTCACCGACGACCGGATGCGCGAGCTGACGCTGCGGCAGTGCGTACGGATGGCGACCGGGCATCGGGAGGACGCCCTGGAACGTGCACACCGGGCGGCGCCGGATGATCTTGTCCGGGGGTTCCTGTCGGTGCCGTTGGACGAGGAGCCCGGCAGCATCTTCAGCTACAACAACGCAGCCACCTTCGTGGTCGGAGCTGCGGTACAGAAAGCGTCCGGCGAGGACCTCGTCAGCTTCCTGACACCGCGGTTGTTCCGGCCGCTGGGCATCGAGCGCGCCTATTGGCAGACCGACACCCAGGGTCGCAATCTCGGCTTCTCCGGGCTGCATCTGACCACCGAATCGATCGCCCGCTTCGGACAGTTGATCATCCAGGGCGGCCGCTTCGAAGATCAACAACTGCTGCCGGCCGAGTGGCTGGCGCTGGCGACCAGCAAGCAGACCGACAACAGCAACCGCGAGGGCGGCCCGGATTGGCAGCAGGGGTACGGCTACCAGTTCTGGATCGCACGGCACGGTTTCCGCGGCGACGGTGCGTACGGCCAGTTCTGCGTCATGCTGCCGGAGCTGGACGCAGTCGTGGCCATCACCTCGGCCAGCAACGATCTGCAAGCGGTGCTCGACGCAGTCTGGGACGAGTTGCTGCCCGGCTTCGCCGATGCCCCGCTGCCCGCCGACCCGACGGCAGTTGCCGTACTGCGTCAGCGCCTTGATCAACTCGCCCTGCCGACGGTCGGCGCCGCGGATTGGCGACCACCGGCCGTACAGGAGTGGACGGCCGACCAACCGTTGGAGCTGACCAAGATCGAATCGGTCGGCAACGACGAGTTCCTGATCACCGTGCAAGGGGACCAGCAGTCGGACGGCTCGTCCGACTCTCCCCGGGTCGATCCCGGCGCCGGGGTCGGCGTGCCGCTGACCTTCCGCTGCGGGATCGGCCACTGGACGGACGGCGTGATCGACGTCGACGGTGCCGAACTTCCCTACGCAGGCAGTGTTTCCGGCTCCGTCGACGGCGCCCTCGACGCCGAGATCAGCTTCCTCCAGGCGCCGCACCGGCTCCGCATCCACCGCAACACCGACGGCGCGGTGGAGATCGGCTGGTACACCACCCCGCTGGCGCCGCCCTCCCCGCACCTGCTGGCCACCCGCCCCATCGACCTGCCCCGCTGACCCCGCCCAACAACAGCCGCGCGCACAAACTTCTCCCGCAGCCAGTATTTCGGGAGCGCGGGCAGATTTCGGGTGCGGGAGTAGCAGGAACGCGGTCCATGGCCCGCATCGGCGCCATCGGCCTTCCCGTCCTGCAACGATTGATTGCCGCCGGCCATCAGGTCGCTGCGATCCACCACAACCCGGCCGGTGCCCAGCGACTCCGCGAGTCCGGGGCCGAACCGATCCAGGTCGATGTCCTCGACCGATCCGCCTTGCTGGCCGGCCTCGACCACCACCGGTACGACGTCGTGATCAGCGAACTGACCGCATTGAAGAAGGCACCGACCCGGCACTCCGACATGGCGATGACGAACCGATTGCGGATCGACGGCACCGCCAATCTGCTTGCCGCCGCCGCACAGACCGGTGCCACCCGATTCGTCAGTCAGTCGATGGTCTTCGGCTACGGGTACGGCGACTTCGGCGGGCGGGTGCTGACCGAGGATGATCAGTTCGGACCGCCAGGCCACGGCCGGTTCGAAGATCATCTTGCCGCGATGCGATCAGCCGAGGCGCGGGTGCTCGGATCAACCAGGTGCAAGGAATCGCCTTGCGGTACGGACTGTTCTACGGTCCCGGTCCGGCCGGCGACTCGCTCGTGCAGAGCCTGCGACGCCGGCGGCTGCCGGTCGTTCGACACGGCGGCGTACTGCCGTGGATCTACATCGACGACGCAGCCGACGCGACCGTGGCCGCCCTGGAACGTGGATCCGGTGCGTACAACATCGCCGACGACGAACCGGTGAGCATGTCGGACCTGATGGTCGCCATCGCCGCAGCGGTCGGTGCTCCGCGCCCGATGACGATTCCGACCTGCGTGCTGGGTGCGTTGCCGTACGCGACGGTGATCATGACCGGCGGGCTGCGGGTCAGCAATGCGAAGGCTCGCGACGAACTCGGCTGGACACCGAACCATCCCAGCTATCGCGACGGCGTGAGGGAATTCACGGCGCAGTGATCATGATCATGATCGGTGCGTACGATCAGGGTTGACCCGACCAGAGTTGATCTTCGTCGGTGCCGAACGGCAACGGATCGGACAACGTCGCCTTGGCGACCGCGCGGGTCACGTGGCGGCGGTGATGACGGCGGCACAGCACCTCGTACGAGACTTCTTGCGGACGCTCCCCCGGCTCGGGCTCCTCGGTGTCGCCGACCACGACCTGATCGCCTTCGGTGATCATCTCGCCGTTCAGCGTTCGCGCGTTGTGGGTGGCGCGTTCGCCACACCAGCAGAGCGCGCGCACCTGCAGGGTTTCGATCCGGTCGCACAACTCCACCAGGCGTTGCGAGCCGGGAAAGATCTTGGTCTGGAAGTCGGTCAGGATGCCGAAGGTGAAGACGTCGATCTGCAGTTCGTCGGCGATCCGAGCGAGTTGATCGATCTGCTCCGGTTGATAGAACTGCGCCTCGTCGCAGATCAGGTAGTCGACCCGTTTGCCGCTGGTCAACTGACCCACGACGTAGGCCCAGAAGTCGAGCTCCGCCGATACCTCGATGGCAGGGCGACGCAGCCCCAACCGCGACGAGATGATCGCCTCGCCGGCACGATCGCGGCTGGTGAACAACCGCCCCAGCCGGCCCGTACCGCCGTGGGTGTAATCGAGTTGCAACGCCAGGGTCGACTTGCCGCAGTCCATCGGACCGGTGAAGAACACCAACTCGGACATGCTCTCTTGGCGTCCCTTTCCTGCGGCTGCCGCGGTCTGGGTGCGGCCAGGTTGCGTTCCGGGGTCGACCCCCGGGCCCCCGGCGTGGGCGCCTCCACGGTTCCCTCGCCGCGGCGCCTCCGCTTCGCTTCGGCACCGGTCTCGCGCTTGGCGCGCTCGACGGGCATGCGTAGGTTACGTCAGGGGTGTCGGCGCCTTTGTTGGGATCCTGCCGCTGCCGCGGTCCGGGCGCGGCAGAGTTGCCTTCCGCGGGCGGCTACGACCGCGCTTTCAGGCCTCGCCACCGGCCCTTCCAGGACGAAGATCTTCGATGGCGCAGGGAGCATCCGCGAGGTCGATGAGCTCCGGGTCACCGGTCAACAACACCGACTCGTGAGCGGCTGCCGTGACTGCGGCAAAGCAGTCCCCCAGCGCAATCGCTGCCCGCGCTTTGAGTCGCGCAGCGTCGATCATCCGCGCAGTGCCCGGCAGATCCGGCGCGAGGACAGCGCGGAGGTCGGTCAGTGTCTCGTCGGCCGATGTTCGGCCGTGATCGCGCTCAACGCGGTAATAGACCTCCACGAGGTTGACCCAGCTGATGACCGGTCGCTGCTCGATCCACTCGTTCACCCGAGACGTTGCGGGCTCTTCGCCATCCAGCCATGCCAGTACCGCCCACGAGTCCAGGCACACATTCATCGGGGTTCACGCTTGCGGTCGTCCAGCAGCCGGCCGGCCATACCGCTCTTCGCGAACCGCCCACCCAACGAGCGCGGATGGCGTGATGCTCTCACGACGATCTGGTCGCCACGCAGTTCGAAGTCAACCTCGTCACCGGGGTGCAGACCCAGCTGGTCACGCATCGGCTTCGGGATGACGATTTGGCCCTTGGCGCCTACCCGGACAGTCATACTTGATGAGTATAACCATCCGACCTTCTGAGCTTGCCCGAGTGTCGGTGGGGCTCTTTAGGCTCCGCAGCATGACCAACACACATCACGCGATCGACTACGTCGAGCTGGCGGCGCCCGATCTGCGGGCCTCGCAGGAGTTCTACCGGCGCGCGTTCGGGTGGGAGTTCAACGACTACGGCGGCGCCTACGCCGGGATCCGGGACGCCGACGGTGAGGGCGAGGTCGGCGGGCTCAATCCTGACGGGACCGCGGGTCCGGGGCTGCCTCTGGTGATCATCTATTCCGATGATCTCGATGCCACCCTCCAGTCGGTACGGGGTGCCGGCGGAGAGATCATCGCAGAGCCGTACGACTTTCCTGGCGGCCGGCGATTCCACTTCGCCGATCCAGCAGGCAATCAGCTCGCGGTCTGGGGCAAGTCCTGAGGTAGTCCGACCAGGTCGGGCTCACGGCCTCTCGACAGGCTCGCGCCGTGACGGGCCGGGTGCGCGTCTCGATCAGGGGCGATCGGCACCGGAACTGCCGCGGACGATCAGGCGATGGCCGACGATCTCGTGCCGGCCGGGGCCGTGGTAGCCGTTCATGCGTTCCAGCAGCAGCTGGGTGGCGCGCCGGGCGATGGCTTCCTTGTCCGGGGCGATGCTGGTCAACGGCGGCGTCAGGTGCGCGGCGATGGCCAGGTCGTCCCAGCCGATCACGGCCACGTCATCGGGGACTCGCCGGCCGAGCTCGGCCAGGCCGTGCAACGCACCGAGGGCGAGCAGATCGTCGCGGCAGACGATCCCGTCGAAGTCGATGCCCCGCTCGGTCGCCTCGTGCACCGCCAGCCGCCCGGACTCGGGCGCGTAGTTGTCGACCCGCAGGTAGAGCTTGCGGTCCAGTTTCAGCCCGGCGGCGTGGATCGCCTGTTGGTAGCCCCGCAGCCGCTGCCCGGTGGTTTCCGACGGCTTGGGCCGGTTGTAGCCGAGGAACGCGATCCGACGACGCCCGGCCGACAGCAGGCTTGCGGTCGCCTGCTGCGCCGCCACCACGTTGTCGATCATCACGTGGTCGATACTGGCCGGCGCGGGCCCCTCACCGATCAGCACCATCGGGAAGCCGGCCTGCCGATCGGCGAGATCTTCCGGCGTCAGGGCCACGGGATGGAAGATCACCCCGTCCACCAGCCCCTGCTCCCGCTGTTCCAGGACGGCGGACTCGGCGTCGCGATCGGCCAGCGTCTGCTCGATCGCACTGCGCAACTCGTGCGCCCGAAGCCTTCGATCCAACGCCTGGCAGATCTCCCCGAAGTAGGGCACGTCGATCGACGGCACCGCGATCGAGATGGTGCCGGTTCGGCCGGTCGCCAACCGCCTGGCGGTCACGTTCGGCCGGTAGCCCAGCTCGTCGATCGCGGCCTGCACCCGGGCGCGCAGCTCGGCCCGCACGTACGGATGATCATGAACGACGTTGGACACGGTCTTGATCGAGACGCCGGCCCGTTCGGCGACATCAACGAGACGAACGGTAGGCATAGCGGTCCTCACTGAAACGCGGCCGGACTCATCACCCGGCTCCCCCAAGATCTCGCGACAGCTGATCCCTTCGCCCGAACACGTACGCCACGACGCGTCGCCATCCGGGGCGGAACGCCTGGATCGTAACCCGGTAACGCCTCAGCAACCGGTATCACAACAGCTTCTTGCGCCGCCGGTGCGGAAATGTGGTGGCAAACGGTTGACACTCTTACAGCGTTGTACGACATGATGGCCCTCGCACGAACGCACACGACATATCAGCCAAATCCTGTATCTACAGCGATTGCACCGATGGAGCTGCGATGGGTCTCAGTCCGCATACGCCGCAACCTTTTAGCGTTGTACGACCAACGTCCCAACGTCGCCGGCTACATAAGCTCCCCATGGGCGTCCGATGCCCACGCCTGCCGGAGCTGCCGGCATGGTGACTCAGGAGGTCTCGACCCAGCCACCCGCGGTTGATGTCGCCGAATTGGACACGTCGGCCGGCACGCCGAAGCGCCGCAGGATCCCGCTGCGCCGCCGCCTGCTCACCGACTATCCGGTGCTGTTGTTGGCGGTGCCGGGGATGTTGATCATCCTGGCGTTCCAGTACTACCCGCTCTACGGCAACATCATCGCGTTCCAGGACTTCCAGCCGTACTTGGGCATCAGCAAGAGCCTGTGGAACGGGGTGGAGAATTTCGCAGTCATCGTGAACGGTGATCCGGAGTTCCTGAACGCGGTCAAGAACACGTTGATCCTGACCCTGATCCAGACCGTGATCGTCTTCCCGGCGCCCATCATCGTCGCGATCACCCTGCACACGTTGATGTCGAACCGGATGCGGCAGCTGGTGCAGTCGATCCTCTACCTGCCGCACTTCATGAGCTGGGTGATCGTGGTGGCGGTCTTCCAGCAGGTGCTGGGCGGCACCGGCATGATCAACAACTGGCTGCGCAGCCACGGCCTGGACCCGATCCACGTCATCGGCAACGCGCACGCCTTCCGTGGGCTGCTCACCTCCGAGGTGATCTGGAAGGACACCGGCTGGGCGACCATCCTCTTCCTGGCGGTGCTTTCCCAGATCGACCGTTCGCTGTACGAGGCCTCGGCGGTCGACGGCGCCAGCCGGTGGAAACAGATCGTGCACGTCACCCTGCCGGGCCTGAAGCAGATCATCATCCTGTTGTTGATCTTGCGGCTCGGCGACTCGCTGTCGGTCGGCTTCGAACAGATCATCCTGCAGCAGCCGGCCGTCGGCCGAGATGCCAGTGAGGTGCTCGACACCTACGTCTACAACAACGGCATCCTCGGCGGCGCCTGGGGTGTCTCGGCCGCGGTCGGCCTGGTCAAGGGAGTCATCGGACTCGGCCTGGTCCTCGGCGCCAACAAGCTCGCCCATCGCCTCGGCGAGGAAGGGATCTACCGAGGATGACCACGCTCACCACAACCGACCGCAAAACCCTGCCCAGCAAGGGCAAACGCCGACCGCAGGCCGTGGTCGACGGGATGCCGCGGCCGAAGCTGCCCGAACGCGTGATCAAGGGCATCTTCCTCACGGTGATCTGCGCCCTGGTGGTGCTGCCGTTCATCGGCGTGATCTCCACCAGCCTGGCCACCCCGGCCGAGGTGAATCACGCCGGCGGGTTCGTGATGTTCCCGACCAAGGGCGTCGACCTGACCGCGTACAAGTCGATCTTCGCCGGCGGCACCGTCACCCAGGCCCTGCTCATCAGCGGCTTCATCACCGTGGTCGGCACCGCCATCTCGCTGGCCCTCACCTGCAGCCTCGGCTGGGCGCTCAGCCGCCGCGGCACGGTCGGCAACAAGACGCTCCTGATGCTGGTGCTGGTCAGCCTGCTTTTCAACCCTGGTTTGATTCCCACCTATCTGGTGGTCCAGCAGTTCGGTCTGCTGGACAGCATCTGGGCGTTGATCGTCCCCACCTGCGTCAGCGCGTTCAACGTGATCGTGGTCCGTTCCTTCTTCACTGGGCTGCCGGGCGAGGTGCTGGAGTCGGCACGGATCGACGGCGCCTCGGAGTGGAAGATGTTTCGCTACATCGGACTCCCGCTGTCCAAGGCGGTGATCGCGGTGATCGGCCTGTTCTACGGCGTTGGCTACTGGAACAGCTTCTTCAACGCGCTGCTCTACATCAACGACGCCAGCAAATGGCCGCTGCAGCTGGTGCTGCGAACCTACGTCGTCAACGGCGTCGAGCTCGGCGGTCAGGACCTCGGCGTCGGCGGCGAGGCACTCCCGCCGCAGACCACCATCCAGATGGCGATCTTGGTGATCTCCGTCGTCCCGATCCTCTGTGTCTACCCGTTCATCCAGCGTCACTTCGCCAAGGGCGTCCTGACCGGCGCCGTCAAGGGCTGAATCACCCCCTCCGAGAGGTTTGATCATGACGAAATTCGACTCCCGATCCATCACCCGCCGTACGCTGCTGGCCGGCGGGGCCGCCATCGGCATCACCGGCGCGCTGGCCGGCTGCTCCAACGCCGGCCGGGGCGGAAGTGCCGGCCCGGACGCCAACGACGCCGCCGCCAAGTCCAAGGTCCGGCCGGCCTACGTCCGCTATCAGGGCGTCACCCCGGACATGGCCGGCGCAAAGTACAAGATCCCGGACGCGTTCAACAAGTACCCGGCGAATCCGGTGCAGGCGATCGCCGATGCACCCGGTGACGGCAAGCCGATCAAGGTGATGACCTTCACCAACACGCCGATCCCGCCGAAGCTGTCGTCGAACGAGTTCTGGCAGGCCTACAACAAACGAGTCGGCTCGCCGGTCCAGGTCAACCTGACCCCGTCGGTCGACTACGGCCAGAAGTTCGCCACCGCGGTCGCGGGCAAGAAGCTCGGCGACGTGTTCATGATCGGCGGCGTACCCCAGAAACCGCAGATGCTGGAGGCGACCGCGGTCGACCTGACGCCGCACCTGTCCGGCGACAAGATCAAGAAGTATCCGTTCCTGGCGAACCTGCCGGAAACCGCCTGGAATTCGGCGATCTTCGACGGCAAGATCTTCGGCGTTCCGATCCCCCGCGGCGCGATCAGCTCGCAGGCTCTCTATGCCCGCAAGGACATTCTCGAAGGCCAGGGTCTGCCGGTCGAGGTGAAGAGCGCCGACGAGTTCACCGAGCTCTGCAAGGCGCTGACCGACAAGCGCAAGAACCGCTTCGCGCTGGCCAGCGTCCCGACCCAGTACGTGCAGAACATGTGGGGCATCCCGAACGGCTGGAGCATCGAGGGCGACAAGCTGGTCAGCTCCAACGAGGATCCCGCCCGCGAGGATGCGCTCAAGCTGCTGAACCAGCTATGGAAATCGGGCTACATCCACCCGGACGCGTTCACCGGCCAGAACCAGGACCTGAAGACCCGCTTCGGCAACGGCACCAGTCCGCTGGTCTTCGACACCTTCAGCGGCTGGCCGACCTACCTGCAGACGATGGACAAGCAGGCCGAGATCGCGATCATCGCCCCGCCGGCGCACGACGGTTCGGGTGTCGGTCACACCTTCCTGGGTGCGCCGACGATCTCGGTCACCGCGATCAACAAGGCGGCCGAGGATCGGGTCGAGACCCTGCTGTCCTACCTGAACTGGCTCGCTACCCCGTTCGGCACCGAGGAGTACCTGTTCCGCAAGTACGGCATCGACGGCGTCGACTACAAGAAGACCGACGGCAACCCGGTATTGACGTCAAAGGGCTTCAGTGAAGTCCAACTCGGGCTGCAGTACACCGCGGACGGCCCGTGGACGATCTTCCTGCCGGAACGGCCGGGCAGCGCCGAGACCTGCTTCAATGCGATGAAGGAGATCTGCCCGAACGCGATGGAGAATCCGGTGGCGGGGATGTACTCCGAGACCGACAACCGCAAGGGCGGCCAGATCGGCGGCGATCTCAGCGACGTCGAGAGCGACATCATCCAGGGTCGCAAGCCGGTCTCGGCCTGGGCGCCGGCCGTGCAGAAGTGGAAGAAGTCCGGCGGCGACAAGATCGCCGAGGAGCTGTACGCGGCGTACAAGGCGTCGCGCTGATTTCCTGTGCACACAGGGATCGAAGGCCAAATGATCTTCAAAGGAGAAGCATGCCCGAGAATCCGCAGAACCGATCCGTCGGTTCGATCAGCCGTCGTCGCCTGCTGGCTGCGACCGGAGGTGCTGCCGCGTTGACGGCGATCGGCAGCGCCTCCGCCGAGGCCACTGGGCAAGCGGGCTATCACAACCCGGTCGAACCGACGAGCCATCCCGACCCGGCGGTGTTGGCCGACGACGGCACGTTCTACCTGTATTCGACCAACGGAGCGCAGCGGCTGCCGGTGCTGACCTCACCGGACTTGATCAACTGGACGCTGGTCGGCGACGGCATGCCGGCGATCGCGCCATGGTGCGTGTCCGGCCGGCACTGGGCGCCGGAAGTGATCAAGATCGGCAACCGCTACCACTGCTACTACACCGCCCGCCGGGCCGACCTGGCGCAGCAGGCGGTGTCGGTGGCCGTGTCCGACAGCCCGGTCGGACCGTTCGTCGACAATCGGACCACGCCGCTGGTGGGTCAGAGTGACGAGGGCGGCAGCATCGACTGCTCACCGTTCCGTGATCACAACGGTGACTTGTGGCTGCTGTGGAAGAACGACGGCAACGCGATCAACCAGACCTCGTACATCTATCTGCAACGGCTCAGCGACGACGGCCTGGAGTTGGTCGGTGAGCCGCAGCGAATCATCGGCATGGATCAGCCGTACGAGACCTACACGATCGAGGGCCCGTCGGTCTTCATCAACAAGGGACGGTATTACTGCCTCTACTCCACCGGCGAGTACTGGAACGAGACCTACCGGGTCTGCTGGGCGACCGCGCGGCGGCTCACCGGGCCGTGGACGAAGCCGTCCGACGAGCCGCTGTTGGTCACCAACGACGTCGCCAAGGGTCCCGGCCACGGGATGCCGATCAAGGTCGGTGCGCACTGGTGGTACGTCTACCACGCCTGGCAGCCGAGTGGTGAGCCCGGCGGCCGGTTGGTCTGGCTGTCCCGCATGCGCTTCAAGGGCGACCGCCCTGTGATCGACGGCCCCTGGGCCGACAACCCGTTCCGCCCGCACGTCTGACCGCCCCACTCTCCCGGGCCACCAGGCACAGCCGCGCGCAAGATCGACCGCCGCATCCGAAATAACGGGTGCGGGAGCAGTTCTTGCGCGCGGCTGATGGGGTGCCCGGCGATAACGGGTGCGGGAGCAGGGGGACGCGGGTCAGTCGACGAGCAGCGGGACGGTCATCTCGGCGGGGGTGAGCGACCCGTGCATCCCGATCAGCGACGATTCGCGCGGCTGGGTCCGGGTCATCACCGCCCAGTCGTCGCGCATCGCCACCAGGACGTGGCCGAAGCGTTCGATCACCCGGTCGTCGACGGGGCCGAACCAACCGTCGTCGATGGCGTCGCCGCGGGTGCGGACCCAGGCCCGGTCGCCCAGCAGGTCCGCCCATCGAGCGGCCACCAAGTGCGGGTTGTCCCGGTCGACGTAAAGCTGCCGGAACCGCGCCTCGCCGGCGATGGCGTCCACCCCGACGAGCAGTTCCGACTCGTCCTCGGCGATGATCCTCAGGTCCCGCGGGATGTCGATCATTCCATGATCACCGGTGATGATCATCCGCACCTCATCGGGAAGTTGATCACGCAACATCCCAAGCCTGCGGTCGATCTGGGTCAGCACGTCCAACCAGTCCGGCGATTCGCAACCACGCGAGTGGCCGCAATGATCAAGATCACGTTCGTACGCGTAGACCAGGCTGCGCTCACCCTGCATCGCGGCCCGGGTGACCAGTTCGGCGCGTTCATGATCATCGGCTGCCGGCGGGTAGCCGACGAATTCAGCGCCGCGCTGGGCGGCCCGGGTCAGCCCACTGCCGGCGAAATGGGCCGGTGACACCGAGCTCACTCGGACTCCGGCTTCGGCGGCCCGGTCGAACAGGGTCGGCCGCGGCTGATACCGCTCGGGGCTGATCGGCACGTCCCAGTAGAGGGCGTTGAGCACCTTGTCCAGCTCAGGCACCCGGGAGGTGTAACCGGCCATCCCGTGCTCGCCAGGCGTCAGCCCGGTGCCCAGACTGGTCAGGCTGGTCACCGTGGTGCTCGGCACCCCGGAAGTGATCGGCCGGGCGTCGCCGAGCAGGCTGGTCAGGTACTCCGCGTTGCGGACCGCGCGACGCAGCAGATGCCAGCCGAGCCCGTCGACCAGCACCACCACGTAACGGTCGGCCGGCGGCAGCTGCAGGATGTCGTCGCACCCCCGTACGCCCAGCTGGGCGCCGATGCTGGGCAGCAGGTCGGCCAGGGTTGACCGCTGGTACGAGGGCCGGATCATCTCCGGCAGCCGCCGCACCGATCCGCCGTACGCTCCCGGAGGCGCGCTGTCACGGGTGACGGTCACAGCCCGGCCGCCCGCTGCAGATCGGTGGCGAACCGGATCAGCCGGCCCACCCGCTCCGCGCCGTCGGCGGCGCTGCTCATCCGGATGGTCAGATCGTCGGCGACCAGGTTTCCGGTGTAGCCGTGATCGGCTTCGCAGTTCGGGTCGCCACAGCTGGCCGGCTCCAGGTCGACCCGCCGCATCGCCCCCCAGCCGATCGACAGCCAGGTCTCGTACACCGGCGAGGTCTGCGACTGGTAGCGCTCAGGGTCGGCGACCACCCGGGTCAGAACCACGCTGGAGAGCTTGCCGATCGACACCGATTCGGTCGACGAGGACGCGTAGGTCTGGTTGCCGCCGCCCTCGGCCAGATGATCATCCGTGTGCCCGACGATCAGCCGGCTCCCGGTCAGCAGCAACACGGTCAGATGGCGGTGGATCTCGTCCCGGTCGAAGGTGGGTTCGTGGTGCACCGCGAAGTTGAGGATCGGCTCGTCACCGGCGGCCAGCAGCACCCCGTCCTCGACCAGGTCGGGATAGTAACCGCACGACACGATGTCGGCGCGCAGCTCCTGCCGGATGGTGGTCGATGCCTGCATGGGCACATCCTTGCACGCCGGGTGAGTACGGTCGGCCGCCCCATCCACAGGCCCGATTACAGCACCCGGGCCAGCGGGTCGCGATGCTCCCCGATCGGCGCGATCTCGATCCTGGCGCCCAGCACCGACAAGCCGGCCCGGGTGGCGATGCACGGAGTCAGCAGCAGGTACGCCAGCTGGGGCAACTCGTCGGCGAGCTGCGACACCCGGTGCAGCAACTCCTCCACCTTCGAGGTGTCCACACCCGGGCTGCCGCCGCGGCCGAACAGGGTCGGCGCGGCGCGCAGATCCCGCACCATCGCCGCGGCGTCGACCGTGGTCAACGGCGGCACCCGGAAGGCTGTGTCGCCGAGCAGGTCACTGGCGATGCCGGCCAGCCCGAGTTCGACGATCGGGCCGAACGCCGCATCCTCCCGGCTGGTCACCCGCAGCGGGACCCCCGGTGCCACCATCGGCTGCACCACCGGCGCCGCCGCGGCCAGCTCATCCGTGCCGGCGGTTTCCATTCCGGGCGCTTGCGGCTCCGGGCCCAGTTCGGCGACCAGCTCGGTGAGGTCGGACCAGGCCCGTTTCATCGCATCCGGACCGTCCAGGTTGCGGAACACGCTGGCCAGGTCGGGCCGGCCTCGTACCTTCTCGGCGGTGGCCTTCAACACCACGTTCCAGCCGTACCCGGCGCCGGCCTCCATCGCCTCGCTCAGGGTGTTGACCCGGCGCTGCCGCACCAGTCCGATCCCGTACGCGGCCAGCAGGTCGGCTGCCTCGTCGTCGGTCAGCCGCCGGCCGTCCGGAGCGTCGGCAAGCGCCTTGTTGATCACCCGCTTGGCGGCGGCCGGGTCGATCCCCTGCAGCATCGGCACTGCGCCCGGATCGCGTTCGCGCCAATGGGCGTAGGCGCTGACCGCGGCCAGCGCCCGGATCGCATCCACCGGCGCGTCGAAGATCGGCAGCGACTGGCCGATGTCGGGTTCCTCCGCCTCGTCGGCGTCCTCCACGTCGGTGAAGTCGAGGAATCCGGCCAGCAGTGGCTTGGTCGAGGTCGCGGCCAGCTCCTCCAGCCGCCAGCGCGCCTCCTGCGGGTCCGCGCCGAACACCCCGACCACCGCGCACAGTACGGCGTCGCAGGAGTCGTCGGCGAGCGCGTTCCGGGCGAGTTCGGCGATCGCCTCCGGCTGCTGACTCGGCGGCAGCACCCACGGTTCGCCGGCCAGCAGCAGACCGCTGGAGATGACCGTCTGGGCGAGCTGGTGGGCCAGCGTCTCGGAGTTGGTGATCAGCCGGGTCCGCGGCCCCGCCGGCAGCGGCTGCCGGCCGGCGACCTGGGCGATGCCGATCATCTCGTCGCGCCGGCCGACCACGATCACCCCGGACTGCCGGAACAACGCGTCCACTGCCGCCTCGGGTGCGTGGGCGAGGCTCTTCTGACCGGCCGGCGTGCTCTCACCGGAGGCGTACGAGGTCCGCCGGGCCCGACCGGGAGAGTAGACCACCACCGGCTTGCGGCGGGCCAACCGGCGGATGACCCGGGTGAACTTGCGCGGGTTGCCCAGGGTGTCCAGGGACATCAGGCAGACCCGGGTGTCGTCGTCGTCCTCCCAGTACTGCATCACGTCGTTGCCGCTGACGTCGGCGTATTCGCCGGTGGAGATGAAGGAGGAGATGCCCAGGTGCCGCCGGATCGCCGGTGCCAGCATCGCCACCCCGGTCGCCGCCGACTGGCAGAACAGGCCGACCGATCCGGGGCGCGGCACCGGGCCGGGGATCGCGGTCAACGCCACGTCGGTGGCGGTGTTGATCAGACCGAGCGCGTCCGGCCCGAGCGCCCGGATCCCGTACGCCCTGGCCAGACTGACCACCCGATGACTGTCGTTGATGCCGATGTCGGCACCGGTCAGCACCACCATCGCGTGCGCGCCCTTGTGCGCCGCGTCGATCACCGCGGCGCCCAGATCGTCGCGCGGGATCGAGGCGAGGACCAGGTCGATGCGCCCGTCGACGGTGGCCAGGGTCGGGCTGGTCGGGACGCCGGCGACCGCAGTGTGGTCGGTGCTGACCGCGACCAGCTCGCCCCGAAAACCGCCGGACAACATGGCCGTCACGATGGTCTGCACCTTGGCGCCGGCACCGAGCACCACCACCCGTTCGGGGTTCAGCATCCGCCGGATCGAGGCGCCCTCGGCCCGGTGCTCGCGGCGTTCCATCACCCCCACCGAGGTGTCGGAGGGCAGGATCGGGAATTCGACGCTGAGCACGCCGTCCTCGTACGCGCGGGAGACCTGATAGCCGGCCTCGGCGAACACCTGGGCCATCCGCTCGTTCTCCGGCAGCACGTCGGCGACGAAGCCGGTGATGCCGCGCTCTCGGGCGGCCTCGGCCAGATGCTCCAGCAGCAGCTGGCCGATTCCCCTGCCCTGCTGGGAATCCTCAACCAAGAAGGCGACCTCGGCCCGATCGTCCTCCAGCCGCTCGTAGCGGCCGACGGCGATCATCTTCTCCCCGACGGTCAGGATGAAGGCGACCCGGTCGACGTAGTCGACGGTGGTGAAACGTTCGACGTCGCGGTCGCTCAGCCGGGGGTACGGGGCGAAGAAGCGGAGGTATTTGGACTCGTCGGAGACCCGGGCGTAGAAGTCGACCAGCAGGTCCGCGTCGTCGGGTCTGATCGGCCGCAGCCGGGCCAGACCGCCGTCGCTGAGAACGACATCCGCCTCCCATTCGGCCGGGTAGCCGGGTGGGTTCGCACTGCGCTCGACGGGCACGCGCACATCGTACGCAGCCGGTTACGGCGCACCCTCGGCCGCGTCCGTGCGTCCGCTGTGATCTTCGCCGCCCATGCCGAGTTGTCAGCGGCAGGACGCGCTATGGCGCCCTCTCCTGCTGACAAGTCGGTGAGGTCGGGTGATCAGGACGGCCAGACGCAGCGGAAGCCGTTGTTGCCGCCGCCGCTGTTGGGCTCGTTGCGGCTGCGGGCGGCGACCCGGTAGCGGTTGCAGTAGGACTTGTGGCAGAGGTACGAACCGCCGCGCATCACCCGCTGTGGTCCGTGATCGGGACCGGTCGGGTTCACGATCGGCCGGTCCGGGGCCGGTTCTTGATCATGGTCGGTGCCCCAGTGGTCGGCGGTCCACTCCCAGACGTTGCCGACCACCTCGTACAGGCCGTAGCCGTTGGCCGGGAAGCTGCGGACCGATGCGGTGCCGCGATAGCCGTCGTCGGCGTTGTTGTGGATCGGGAAGCGTCCCTGCCAGATGTTGCACAGATGCCGCCCGTCCGGGGTGAGGTCGTCGCCCCACGGGTAGCGCGCCTGCTCCAGGCCGCCGCGGGCGGCGTACTCCCACTCGGCCTCGGTGGGCAGCCGGCCGCCGGCCCAGGTGCAGTAGGCGACCGCGTCGTTCCAGGAGACATGGACAACGGGATGGTCGCCGCGGCCGGCGAGGTCGGAGCCGGGGCCTTCGGGATGATCCCAGCTGGCGCCCTCGACCGCGCACCACCACGGCGTCACCTCCGGTCGCGGGCTGATCTTGCGGACCGCCGCCGACAGGAAACCGGCGAACACGAAGCTCCAGCCGAAGCTCTGCGCCTCGGTCCGGTGACCGGTGGCCGCGATGAACCGAGCGAACTGATCGTTGGTTACCGCAGTCGCGCCGATGCGGAAGCCGTCCACGTGGACCCGGCGGATCGGCCCCTCGGCGTCGTCGGGAAACCCCTCGGCGTCCTCGGTCCCCATCAGGAAATCCCCGCCGGGCAAGGAGATCCGCTCCCCCAGGTCCGGCTCGAGGGATCTCGAGTACGCGTCCGATGTCGCCGCTGAAGAAGGCGCCGCGGCGCCGTCGGCCGGACGCGCGGCACTGATGGCCATGCCTCGCCCGCTGGGAGCGCAGCAGGATGCGTGCTCAACATGCAGATCTTGGTCCACGCCCACACGGTATATGCGTGCCGTCGTTTCACCGGACCTGGCGATGACAAGAATCCTGCACCAGTGCCGCTCAGCTGCCCGGAACCGAGCAGGACAGCATCACTGGTGCAGCACTCTTGTCATCCTCGTCCCACACCGGCGGTGCCGATCGGTTGTCCACAACCCTGGCGACCCACCTCGCAGCCCGTATCCACAGCCCCTGATCACCTCGGCACCAAAAGTCACAAACTCTCTGTGTGGACACAAGACATTGACCAACTTCTGAAAGCTGCCGGCGGCGCGATTCGCCGAGCCGATCATCCAGAGCTGCGCTATCGGCTCGACTACCTCCGCCGGCGCGGGCACCTCGCTTCGCCGCTGCCGGGAATCCTGACGGTCCCCAGCGCCGAGGACGACCTGGAGCTTGCCGTCCTGGCCGGGTCCCTGTGGCTGGGACCGGACGCTGTGCTCACCGGCTGGGCCGCGGCGGCACTTACCTTCTGGCCGAAGGCGCCGGTGTCCCGGCTGACCTTCGCAGCCCCACGTCGTCCCGCGGCGTGTCGCGGTCGATACCGGACCGAACGCCGTGAGATCCCGCCGGAACTCGCCATGCGGATCGCGACCGTGGCGGTCACTTCGCCGGCCATGACAGCCGTCGACCTGGCCGCCGAGGATGCGGACGCGATCGACGCTGCCCTCCGGGCGGGAATCAGCTTGGATGAGCTGTGGGCCGCGTTCCGAGCCACCCCGGGTCGACCTGGCAACCAGCAGCGCATGAGGGTGCTTCGCGATTCGCGCGACGACCCGTGGTCGGCCGCCGAGCGTCGCCTGCATCGGCTGCTGCGCAATCGCGGGATCACGGGTTGGACGGCCAACCGACAGATCCGACTCCGGTCCGGCCGGCGTTATCGCGCCGACCTGCTGTTCGGCAGGCAACGAGTAATTGTCGAGTTCGACAGTTACGCCTTCCACAGTGATCGGGACGTGTTCAACAACGATCGCCGTCGGCGCAACGAACTCGAGCTCGCCGGATACCTGGTTCTGAACTTCACCTGGGCGCACCTGATCGACGACCCCGACTGGTTGATCGAATGCATCCGCCGCGCACTCGCCCTGCGCAGTTGATCCGCGTGGTCGACTCGGAGCGGCCAGGATTACAAGGATCCTGCGCCAGTCGGGTCCAGCCGGCCGGATCTGCGGGTCAGGACGCCACTGGAGCAGGATTCTTGTGCTGTCTCCGCCGCACAGCATCGCCCGGCCGGTCGGTGCTGGCATGATCATCCGGGGATCGGCGTGCCGATCACAGAGACCGAACCAATCGGCGGATCTGATCAAGGGAGACGAGGCATGGCCGACTACGTCGCGGCGATCGACCAGGGCACCACCAGCAGCCGATTCATGGTTTTCGATCATGACGGCGCGGAGATCGGCAAGCACCAGCTGGAACACTCCCAGATCATGCCCAAGCCCGGCTGGGTGGAGCACAACCCGGTGGAGATCCTGGACCGCACCTCCTCGGTGATCCAGACCGCGATGAACAAGCTCGACCTGGAAGCCGGCGATCTGGCCGCGCTCGGGATCACCAACCAGCGCGAGACCACGGTGATCTGGAACAAGCGCACCGGCCGGCCCTACTACAACGCGATCGTCTGGCAGGACACCCGGACCGACAAGATCGCCGCCGCGCTGGAACGCGACGGGCGAGGTGATGTGATCCGCCGCAAGGCCGGCATCCCGCCGGCGACCTACTTCTCCGCGGGCAAGATCCAGTGGATCTTCGAGAACGTCTCCGGCGTCCGGGAGGCCGCCGAGAAGGGCGACGCGCTCTTCGGCACCACCGACTGCTGGCTGCTGTGGAATCTGACCGGCGGCACCGACGGCGGCGTACACATCACCGACGTCACCAACGCCGGCCGCACCATGCTGATGAATCTGGAGACGCTGGACTGGGACGACGAGCTGCTCGGCTTCTTCGACATCCCCCGGCAGATGCTGCCCGAGATCCGACCCTCTTCCGATCCCAACCTGTACGGCAAGACCCTCAAGCGCGGACCCCTGCAGGGCGAGGTGTCGCTGGCCGGCACGCTCGGTGATCAACAAGCCGCCATGGTCGGTCAGGTCTGTCTGTCCGCCGGCGAGGCGAAGAACACCTACGGGACCGGAAACTTCCTGTTGATGAACACCGGCACCGAGCTGGTCCGCTCCGAGAACGGCTTGCTGACCACGGTTTGCTACCAGTTCGGTGATCAGGATCCGGTGTTCGCGTTGGAGGGTTCGATCGCGGTCACCGGCTCGGCGATCCAGTGGCTGCGCGACCAGCTCAAGATCATCACCGACGCCGACGACAGCGAGGTGCTGGCCCGCACGGTGACCGACAACGGCGGCTTGTACTTCGTACCGGCGTTCTCCGGACTGTTCGCGCCGTACTGGCGATCCGACGCCCGCGGCGTGATCGTCGGGATGTCGCGCTACAACACCGGCGGACATCTGGCCCGAGCCGCGCTGGAGGCGATCTGCTATCAGAGCAAGGATGTGGCCGACGCGATGGAGAAGGACTCCGGCAGCAAGATCGACGTGCTCAAGGTGGACGGCGGGATCACCGCCAACGAGCTGTGCATGCAGATCCAGGCCGACGTGCTCGGGGTCGAGGTGAGCAAGCCGCAGATCGCCGAGACCACGGCGCTGGGCGCCGCCTATGCGGCCGGCCTGGCGGTCGGTTTCTGGAGCGATCCCGAGGAGTTGCGGCAGAACTGGCACGAGAGCAGGCGGTGGAACCCGCAGACCTCCGACGAACAGCGCAGTGCCGGGTACGCAGGCTGGCAGAAGGCCGTTCAACGCACCTTGGACTGGGTCGACATCGACGACTCCTGACCCGGTACGAGGCCGGTGCCGTTGCGATAGCGTGCGGCCATGCCGACTCATCCGCAGGTCCGCGCAGCACGAGACTTCCTGTTGCTGCATCGCAGCGACTACCAGACTGCGTACGCCGGTTTCAGTTGGCCCCAGCTGCAGCTGTTCAACTTCGCCGCCGACTGGTTCGACGGGCTGGCCGAGGAGAGCCCCGAGCAGACCGCGCTGTGGGTGATCGACGCCGACGAGGCGGGCGGCGTTGGCCGGGAGGCCAAGCTCAGCTTCGCCGAGTTGCGGGATCGTTCGGTGGCGGCCGCGCAGTGGCTGGCCGGTCTGGGGGTACGCCGTGGCGATCGGATCCTGCTGGTGTTGGGAAATTGCGTGCCGCTGTGGGAGATCATGCTGGCCGCGATCCGGATCGGCGCGGTGATCATCCCGGCCACACCGCAGTTGGCGGCCAAGGACCTGGCCGACCGCGTCGACCGTGGCGAGGCCAGGTTGCTGATTGCCGACGTCGCCGACCACGCCAAATTCGCCGAGTTGCAGGTCGAGCACGGCCGGGTGGCGGTGGACGGTTCCGGTTCCGGCAGCCCGGTGCCCGACGGCTGGCACGATTACGCCGAGGTCGTAGTCGATCCCGACGCCGACCGGCACTTCCCCGGTGTCAGCAAGGCCGACGACCCGATGCTGCTGTACTTCACCTCCGGCACCACCGCGTTGCCGAAGCTGGTCGAGCACACCCAGACCTCGTACCCGATCGGGCATCTGAGCACGATGTACTGGATGGGGTTGCGACCCGGCGACGTTCACCTCAACATCAGCTCGCCCGGCTGGGCCAAACATGCCTGGAGCAGCTTCTTCGCTCCGTGGCTGGCGGGGTCGACGATCTTGGTCTACAACTATCAGCGGTTCGCCGCCGACGGTCTGCTGCGGGTGCTGGAGAGCACCGGGGTGAGCACCTTCTGCGCCCCGCCGACGGTGTGGCGGATGCTGATCCAGGCCGACCTCGGATCGGCCAAGACCTCAATCAGGGAAGCGTTCTCGGCCGGTGAGCCGCTCAACCCGGAGGTGATCGAGCAGGTCAAGAAGGCGTGGGGACTGACCATCCGGGACGGGTACGGGCAGACCGAGACCTCCGCCCAGGTAGGGAATCCGCCGGGGGTTGGCTTGAAGCCCGGTTCGATGGGCCGGCCGCTGCCGGGGTACCGGGTCCGGCTGGTCGATCCGGCCACCGGCGAGAACCGCACGGACGAGGGCGAGTTGTGCTTGGAGCTGGATCCGCGGCCGCTGGCGCTGATGACCGGCTACAAGGATCGGGCCGACGTGTTCGACGATCGGAAGAACGAGCACGCCTTCGCCGGCGACGTCTATCACACCGGCGATGTGGTCAGCATCGACGATGACGGCTACCTGACCTACGTCGGCCGCTCCGACGACGTGTTCAAGGCCAGCGACTATCGGATCAGCCCGTTCGAGTTGGAGTCAGTGTTGATCGAACATCCGGCGGTGGCCGAGGCAGCAGTGATCCCGCATCCCGATCCGGTCCGGCTCGCGGTGCCGAAGGCGTTCGTGATCTTGGCCGGCGGCCATCAGCCCGACGCGGAGACGGCGAAGTCGATCTTCGCCTACACCCGCGAACATCTCGCCCCCTACAAGCGGATCCGGATCCTCGAATTCGGCGAGTTGCCGAAAACGATCAGTGGCAAGATCCGCCGAGTCGAGTTGCGGCACGCGGAGGAAACCCATGTCGGCCGGGCCGAGTTCGAGTTCTACGCCGGCGATTTCGACTGAGGACGATCCGGTGAGCAAGCACCAGCAGACGACGACAGCTGCGGACGTGCTCGGTCCCTATCTCGCGGACCAGTGCGTCACCGTGCTGACGATCAGCGCCGAACTGCAGCGCGCCTTCGACGCCGATCGGGCCCGCGAGTTGCCCGCGGAACGGATCCATCAGGCCCGGGTGGGCTGCCGGCGGCTACGCAGCACCTTGCGCGTCTTCGACGACTTCTTCCTTGCAGAGCAGGCAGAAAGCTTGTCCGACGAGCTGCGCTGGTTCGGTCTGCGGCTGGGCGCCGTACGTGACCTGGACGTGCTGGGCGAACGGTTGACCGCTGCAGTGGACCGGATGGAAGATGATCTTGTGCTGCATCAGGCAGCCCAGGAACTGGCCGATCAGTTGCTGTTCCGGCGACGGATCGCATTGGCCGCGTTGCGGGATGCGCTGCATGACGAACGCTACGCGGAGCTGCTGCAGCAGTTGGAGAAGTGGAAGGATCAGCCGGCCTGGACCGCGCGTGCCGACAAGCCCGCGACCAAGATCAAGAAGTACGTCAAGCGAGCCGGGTATCGGCTGGATCGGCGGCTGCGGCATGCCGCCGACGCGATCAACGCCGACGATCCGGAGACCGACGCGTTGATTCACTCCGCTCGCAAGGCGGCGAAGCGACACCGGTACGCGGTCGAGGCGAGCGCATCCGTGTTCGGTTCGGCTGCGGATCGTACGATCGCCCGCCGCAAGCGGCTTCAAGATCAACTCGGCGACTACCAGGACAGCCGACTGGCCTCGATCCTGCTCCGCGATCTCGGCGGCATCCCCGGCCGCAACGGCTTCACCTTCGGCATCCTCTACGACCAGGAGCTTCAGCACCGGCGCCACCTGCGCAAGAAGATCGCCAAACGGGCCCCCACCTCCTGAGCGGGAGGATCCGAGCCGGCTGTGCCCGGCGAGCCCCGCTCGGCATTCGTACCTTGGTGAGGGACAATCGCCTCGCACTGAGCTGAGGGAGTTGGCAACAGATGGCTGCACGCAGGACCAAGACGCCGCCGGCGGACGATTTCGTCGAGCGGATCGTCGACATGGACGTCTCGTCGGAGATGGAGACGAGCTTCCTGGAGTACGCGTACTCGGTGATCTATGCCCGGGCGCTGCCCGACGCCCGGGACGGGCTGAAGCCGGTGCAGCGGCGGATTCTCTACTCCATGCGGGACATGGGGGTGCTGCCGAATCGGCCGCACGTGAAGTGTGCCCGGGTGGTCGGCCAGGTGATGGGTGTGCTGCACCCGCACGGCGACGGGGCGATCTACGACGCACTGGTGCGGATGGCTCAGCCGTGGACGATGCGGCTGCCGATGGTCGACGGCCACGGCAACTTCGGTTCGCTGGACGCCGGCCCGGCCGCGATGCGTTACACCGAGTGCCGGATGGCCCCGGCAGCGTTGGCGATGACCGACGGGCTGGACAAGGACACCGTCGACTTCAAGGCCAACTACGACGGCAAGGAGACCGAGCCGATCGTCCTGCCCGCTGCCTATCCCAACCTGCTGGTCAACGGCACCAACGGGATCGCGGTCGGGATGGCGACCAACTGCGCGCCGCACAACCTGGTCGAGGTGGTGCAGGCGCTGCGCCATCTGCTGAAGCATCCCGACGCCACCCTGGACACGCTGATGCGCTTCATCCCCGGGCCGGATCTGCCCACCGGCGGAAAGATCATCGGGCTGGACGGCATCCGGGACGCGTACGAGACGGGTAAGGGTTCGTTCAAGATCCGGGCGACCGCGCGGATCGAGCAGGTCAGCCCACGCCGCAAGGGCATCGTGATCACCGAACTGCCGTACAACGTCGGCCCGGAGAAGATCATCGAGCAGGTGAAGGCCCTGGTCGGCTCGAAGAAACTGCAGGGTATCGCCGACCTGAAGGACCTCACCGACCTGGCCAACGGCACCCGGCTGGTGATCGAGGTGAAGAACGGCTTCAACCCGGACGCCCTGCTGGAGCAGCTCTACCGGCAGACCAAGCTGGAGGACTCGTTCGCGATCAACGCGGTCGCCCTGGTCGACGAACAGCCCAGAACCCTTCCGCTGAAGGAAATGCTGGAGGTCTACCTGCGGCATCGGCTGGACGTCGTGCTGCGTCGTACGACCTATGACCGGGACAAGGCGGTCGAGCGGCTGCATCTGGTCGAGGGTCTGTTGATCGCGATCGTGGACATCGACGACGTGATCGCGATCATCCGCGGATCGGACGACGCGGCGGCTGCGCGGACCCGGTTGATCGAGGTGTTCGAGCTGACCGAGACGCAAGCCAACTACATCCTGGACATGCAGCTGCGCCGGTTGACCAAGTATTCCAAGATCGAATTGGAAGCCGAACGCGAGGAGCTGCAGAACACCATCGCCGAGCTGAACGAGATCATCGAGAACGATGATCAACTTCGGCTGCTGGTCGGCAACGAGTTGGCCGAGGTGGCCAAGCAGTTCGGGACCCCGCGGCGGACCATTCTGCTGTCGTCCAGTGGTGTCACCGCGACCGCAACTGCTACCCCGCTTGAGGTTCCGGACGATCCGTGTTGGGTGCTGCTCTCCTCCGCCGGCCTGCTGGCCCGCACCGAGAACGCCGATCCGCTGCCCACCGACGGCGGTCGTAGCAACCACGACGTGATCATCTCGGCGATCCGCACCACCGCCCGCGGCGACTACGGCCTGATCACCAACGCCGGTAGGCTGATCCGCGGCAACGCGCTCGATCTGCCCACCGTCCCGGTCACCGCCAACGCGCCCAACCTGCAGGGTGGAGCGCACGTCACCGAGTTGATCTCGGCGGCCGAGCCTGGTGAACGGATCCTCGCGCTGAGTCGCCTCGGCGAGGATGCCGGCACGATCGCTCTGGGTACCAGGCGCGGCATCGTCAAGCGCGCGAATCCGGAGTTGCTGAACAAGGACGTCTGGGAGATCATCCGGCTGGACGACGGCGACGAGGTGGTCGGGGCGGTGGAGTTGACCGATGAGAACGTCGAGCTGACGTTCATCTCCGACGATGCCCAACTGCTGCACTTCCCTGCTTCAGCGGTACGTCCGCAGGGCAGGTCCGGCGGCGGCATCGCCGGCATCAAGCTCGGTGCCGGCCAGAGCGTCGCGTTCTTCGGTGTCGTTCCGCATGGCGAGGCGATCGTGGTCACCGTGGCCGGCAGTGGCGACGCGCTACCGGGAACCGACGCGGGCACGATCAAGGTCACCCCGTACGCCGAATACCCGGGCAAGGGCCGGGCGACCGGCGGCGTGCGGTGCCACCGGTTCCTGAAGGGCGAGAGCACTCTGCTGTTCGCCTGGGCCGGACCGACCCCCGCAATCGCCGCCGCCGACAGCGGCGCCCCGATCGACCTGCCAGAAGCCACCGGCCGCCGCGACGGCTCCGGCACCCCTGCCGCTCAACCGATCGTTGCCGCGGCGACCCGCCGCTTCCCGGCGTAGGTCCATCCGGCCGGCAGATTTCTCCACGGCCACCTCGGGAGGGACCGTCCAACGGCACCAGCAGCTACCGAACGGGGCGATTCCGGGTCCTTCGACAGGCTCAGGACCCTGGGGGTCGCGTTTCGGTCCTTCGACAAGCCCGGGACCCTCATCCCGCATCCTTGCTCTGGCTGGCCGGTTCGATGATCACGGTCGGGTCGAGGGTGGCGCTAGGGATCGTCAGGTTTCGGAGGGGCGCCGACCGCCCTCAGTCCTCGGGATTTCAGGAGGTTCGGTCCACCCGGACGCATCTATGGGTGCGCAAGCTCCTGGAGTCCGGACAACTGGTACCCACTCAGCTGTCTTGGGAATGCGGGCCCGCAGGGGCCGTGGGCGCGACGAAGGGCCCTGAACCACCGGCAGCTCGGATCGCAGGAGGTTCGGTCCACCCGGACGCGTCTATGGGTGCGCAGGCTCCTGGTCTGCCGCGCACGACGATGCCCCGCGATCTTGGTCGCGGGGCATGTCGTGGTGCTGGTTGCGGCTGATCGATCACACCGGCTGCAGCTTGCCGTTCATGATCCACAACGACACCTCGTTGTCGCCGTAGGGCGAGTTCTGGGTGATCGGGTCGTCCTCGGTCGGGAACTGCTTGACCCGCTTGCCGTTCAGGGTGGGCGTGTTGCCGTGCCGTTCGTACATCGGGATGATCGGCAACAGGGTGTTGAACACCTGCGCCAGTTGGCCGATGTTCTTCTTCAGCGCGGCTTCGTCGATCCCGGCACCGGATGCGTCGATCAACTTCTGGATGTCGACGGTGCCCATCCCCGGGACCGTGGTCTTCAGCGGGAAGTCCATGCCCTTGCCGCCGTTGTTCTTCGCAATCGGGTAGTTGTGCGTCAGGAACGCCGCCACGAAGGAGAAGTACGGATACGGGTGGCTCGAGTTTCCCCAACCCTGCAAGGCCAGCTGGAAGTTGCCCTTGTCGACGTCGATCGGCTGTTGGGTCGAGACCACGCCATGCAAGGTGATCTTGATCCCGAACTTCGTCAGCTGCTGAGCGATGTCCTTCGCCGCTGCGCTCCAGTCCGCGTAGTCCGACGGGTAGAGCAGCTGGTAGTTCGCTGCCTTCCCATTCGGCAGTTTCCAGGCATTGCCGCTGCGCTTCCAGCCGGCTCCTTCCAGCCCGGACGCTGCCTTGTCCTGGTCGAAGGTGTACTTGGTCAGCTTGCTCTTGGCGTCGTCCTCCATCCACGCGTCGGCCAGGTTGTCGGAGAAGCCTGCGTAGAGCTCCGGCGCGACACCCGACTCGCCCAGCGCCACGGTGCCGTTCTGGGAATGATCGAAGGCCTGGATGAGAGCCTGCCGGACCTTGTAGTCCTTGAACTCCGGCACCTTGTCGTACGACATGAACAGGGCCGGACCGCCGTACGTCGGCGGCCGCAGGATCTTGTAGCCGATGCTCTCGAACTGCTTCTCCGATGCCACCGGGAAGCCGTGAGTGGCGTAGTCGACGTCCTTGCTGAGCACCAGCGGGGTCGCGGTCGGCGTCTCGCCGTTGTAGATCAGCAAGGTGTCGAAGTTGACCGTGTTGGCGTTGAAGCCGCTCGGGTTCTTGACGAACGTCAACTGGGTGTTGTTGATGGTCTTGTAGTCGATGTCGTACGGGCCGCTGACCACGAACTTGTCCGGCGAGAACTTGATCAACTCGTCGTTGAGCTTGGTGAACTCGGCCGACTCGGTGCCGCCGTTGTCGTGTGCCTGCTTGGCCCGGTCGGCGAAGTCGCCGTAGACGGCCGTGGAGATGATGTTGCTGCGCAACAGGTAGCGCTCGACCACCATGGCGGGCTGGTTCATCTTCATCGTGAAGGTGCTGTC
Source organism: Microlunatus elymi (assembly GCF_007362775.1). Taxonomy (NCBI): domain Bacteria; kingdom Bacillati; phylum Actinomycetota; class Actinomycetes; order Propionibacteriales; family Propionibacteriaceae; genus Microlunatus; species Microlunatus elymi. The sequence goes on along the minus strand of NZ_CP041692.1, from coordinate 2,652,547 downwards.
GTCCGGCGCATCGATCTCGTCGATGTAGGACCACAGCGGCGAGTTGATCGCGTACTGACACCAGAAGGTGGTCACGTAATCCTTGCTGGTCAGCGGCTTTCCGTCGCTCCACTTGAGATTCGGCTTGATCTTGACCGTGTACGTGTTGGTGGCCTTGTCCAACTGGTACGACTCGGCCAGGAACAGCTCCCAGGTCTGCTCCTTCCAGTGGTAGTAGCCACTGGGCGGCAGCAGCAGATCGCCGTACGGGTTGCCGATCATGATCGTGTTCGGCGCCCCGACGTACGGCTTGCCGACGGCGTTGAAGTTGCCCTGTGGCGGCGGCAGATAGGGGTAGACGCCGTGGTACTCGCCGCCCTTGCCTGCGGGTGCGCCGGACTTGTTGTCCGACGACTGGTCGACCTTGGCCGGTGCGCAACCGGCTGCTGCTGTTACGCCCGCGACGCCCAGCGTCGACATGCCCACCAGTTGCAGCAATCCGCGGCGAGACAAGCCTTGGGGTTCACTCACTGATCCTCCTGGATTTCCCCGGTGGACGACGACGCTGCCGGCCATGGCCGGCCTCCCCGGAATCTGGAGAGCGCCCGTCCCACCATGATCTAAGTTGAAAGTGCTGAATCGAGCTTGCGGATTCTTTCCGTACGCCGGTCTTCTCCGGCACAAGTTGATCTTGACACAGGATGACGCTGTTGGTGCTGGCTTTCGCAACTAGCGTCGGTCCGGTGACTTCTCGTCCGGCCCCGGACAGGGCCCGACACAGCGGTGCCCTCCGACCGAAGCCGGAGAGCACCGCCTCCCGCTGTCCCCCTAACCGACGATCACACCGGCTGGAGCTTGCCGTTCAGGATCCACAGAACGACCTCGTTGTCCGCGTACAAGGAGTTCTGAGTGATCGGATCGCTGTTGGTCGGGAATTGCTTGACCCGCTTGCCGTTCAGGGCCGGCGAGTTTCCGTGCCGCTCGAAGAGCGGGATGATCGGCAACAGCGAGTTGAAGACCTGGGCCAGCTTGCCGATGTTGGCCTTCAGGGCCGCTTCGTCGATGCCGCTGCCGGAGGCGTTGATCATCTTCTGGATGTCGATCTTGCCGAAGCCCGGAGCGGTGGTCTGCAACGGGAAGTCGATCCCCTTGCCGCCGTTGTTCTTCGCGATCGGGTAGTTGTGCGTCAGGAACGCTTGTACGTAAGAGAAGTACGGATACGGCTGAGTCGAGTTGCCCCAACCCTGGATGGCGAGTTGGAAGTTGCCCTTGTCCACGTCGATCGGCTGCTGAGTGGACACCACGCCGTGCAGGCTGATCTTGATGCCGAACTTCGTCAGCTGCTGCTGCAGGTCCTTGGCCGCCGCACTCCAGTCGGCGAAGTCGGACGGATACAACAACTGATAGCTCGCGGCCTTGCCGTCCGGCAGCTTCCAGGCACCGCCGCTGCGTTTCCAGCCGGCCTGCTCCAGCAGCGTGGCGGCCTTGTCCTGATTGAAGCTGTACTGGATCAACTTGCTCTTGTAGGCGGGATCCAGCCAGGCGTCGGCCAGGTTGTCGGAGAAGCCGGTGAACAGTGTCGGCGCGACACCCGACTCGCCCAGCGCCACAGTGCCGTTCTGCTTGTGGTCGAAGGCATAGTTCAGCGCCTGCCGGACCTTCTCGTCCTTCAGGAACTCCGGTACCTTGTCGAAGTTCATGTAGAGCGCCGGGCCCGAGTAGGTCGGCGGCCGCAGGATGTCGTACCCGATGGACTGGAACTGCTTCTCCGAGGCGACCGGGAAGCCGTGGGTGGCGTAGTCGACGTCCTTGCTCAGCACCAGCGGAGTGACGACAGGAGTCTCGCCGTTGTAGATCAACAGGGTGTCGAAGTTGACCGTGTTGGCGTTGAACCCGGTCGGGTTCTTGACCATCGTCAGCTGGGTGTTGTTGATCGTCTTGTAGTCGATGTTGTACGGGCCGCTGGCCACGTACTCCTTCGGGGTGAACTTGACCACGTCGCTGTTCAGCTTGGCGCCTTCGGTCGAGGACTGGTCCTTCCCGCTGCCCTGGATCGTCTTGGCCCGATCGGCGAAGTCGCCGTACACCGAGGTCGGCAGGATGTTACTGCGCAGCAGGTACCGCTCGACCACCATCGCCGGCGAGTTCATCCGCATGGTGAAGGTGGTGTCGTCCGGCGCGTCGATCTTGTCGATGTAGGACCACAGCGGCGAGTTCATCGCCCACTGGCACCAGAACGTGGTCAGGTAGTCCTTGCTGGACAGGGCCGAGCCGTCGCTCCACTTCAGCCCGGACTTGATCTTGACCGTGTACGTGTTGGTGGACTTGTCCAGGTCGTAGGAGTCGGCCAGGAAGAACTCCCAGGTCTGCTCCTTCCAGTGGTAGTAGGCACTCGGCGGTGCGATCAGGTCGCCGTACGGGCCGCCGAACAGGATCGCGTTCGGCACCGGCACGTACGGCGAACCGACCAGGTTGTAGTTGCCCTGCGGTGAAGGCAGATAGGGCCAACCGCCGTGGAAGTCCCCGCCCTTCTTTCCCCCGCCCCCCGATGCTCCCGGTGAGGTCGACGACGTCGGCTTGGCCGGCGAACAGCCTGCCGCAGCCGTCACGCCCGCCACTCCGAGGGTGGACATACCGACCACCTGCAAGAGATTTCGGCGGGACAATCCCCGTGGTTCGCTCACTGCTCCTCCTCAGAGGATGCCCGACGTGTTACCAGCCGCGCCGCAAACACCCCAATGGCGATCATGGTCGCTCCCATGATCAAGTTGATGATGGTGATGACGAACTCGCTCGTCCCCGGCTTGACGGCGAGCAGCAACAGGCATGACGCCAGCATCAGGAAGGCTCCCACGCTGAGCGCCACGCGTGTCACGATCTGAATCACTACTACTCCGCTCCGCTAAGCGACGCGGTCGGCTTCGGCGGGTCGGCCCTGACGATCCCGCCCGAACCAAGATCACGCTCCAGCGCGTCCCGAGCCACCACATGGCAGGCGACCTCGCGTCGCGGTTCGATCAAGGTCAGTTCCGGACCGGTGACATCGCACAGGCCTTCCTCGAACAGCGGACAGCGCGGATGGAAGGTGCAGCCGTTAGGCAAGGCGGCCAGACTCGGGATGTCCGCACTTCGCAGTCCCCCGCCCGGCAGCTTCTTGGCCGCAAGGTCCGGATCTGGCTCCGGCACCGCATTCAACAACGCCTTGGTGTACGGGTGTTTCGGGTTGTTGATCACGTCCGGCGTCGGCCCGTACTCCACCACCCGGCCGAGATACATCACCGCGGTCCGGCCGTGCCAGCCGAAGTACTTGGCGATCGCCAGGTCGTGGGTGATGAACAGGAAACCGACACCAAGATCATCACGCAGCCGACCCAACATGTTGAGCATGCCGACCCGGATGGACACGTCCAGCATCGAGGTGGACTCGTCGGCGATGATCAACTTCGGATCAAGAGCCAGCGCTCGGGCCACCGCGACCCGCTGCCGCTGGCCGCCCGACATCTGGTGCGGGAACTTGTTCAGATAACTTTCCGGCGGCGTCAGGTCCACCCGGCGCAGCAGCTCGGCCGACCGATCCCACGCCTCACGAGCGTTCTTCACCAGTCCGTGCCGGCGCAGCGGCGCGGCCAGCGTCTTGAACACGCTGCGGATCGGGTTGAGCGAGGCGTACGGATCCTGGTGGACATACTGGACCGACGTCCGGTACGAGGCGAACTCCGCCTTGTCCAGCTCCCAGATGTCCTTGCCCTGGTAGGAAACCCGGCCATTTGACGGCTTGTTCAGGCCCGCGGCCATCCGGGCGCTGGTGGTCTTGCCGCAGCCGGACTCACCGACCAGGCAGAGCACCTCGCCCGCGTTCACGGTGAGGTTGACATCGCGGACCGCGGGCCGATCCCCCTTGCGGGTGTGGAAGATCTGCGAGACATTGTCCAGCTGCATCAGCGGCTGGCCCGATTTCTGGCTCGCCTCGGCCTCAGACATCGGCCCCCACCACCTCTCGCTTGCTGTGAACCTCTTGCCAGCGCAGGCACGCCGCGCTGTGCTGCATTCCTTCGGGACGCTGCTCGATCAAGTCCAGCACCGGATCGGTCTTCGCGCACTGCTCTTCGGCGAATCTGCAACGATCTCGAAATGCGCAGCCGGCCGGCAACGACGCCAACGAGGGCGGCGAACCCGGAATCGACGCCAGCGTCGGCAGCTCCCCGGTGACCGGCGGCACCGCGTTGATCAAGCCCGCCGTGTAGGGATGGCGTGCGTTGGAGAAGATGTCTCGCACGCTGCCGGTCTCGATGATCCGGCCGGCGTACATGGTGGCCACCCGGTCGGCGAGCTCGGCGGCCAGCGCCAGGTCGTGGGTGATGAAGATCATCGTGAAGCCGAGCCGTTCGCGCAGCTCGGCCAGCACATCCACGATCGCCCGCTGGGTGAGGATGTCGAGGGCCGTGGTCGGCTCGTCCAAGATCAACAACCGCGGATCCAGCAGCAGGCTGATGGCGATCAGCACCCGCTGCCGCATTCCGCCGGACAGTTCGTGCGGATAGCTGGACAGCACCTGCTTGGGCTCCAACCGGACCGCGCGGAGCATCTCCGCGCTCTTCTCCGCGATCACCGACTTGCTCGGTTTGACACCGCCGACCAGGTGCGACCGCATGGTGTCGGCCATCTGGTCGCCGATCCGCATCACCGGGTTGAACGAGTTCATCGCGCCCTGGAAGACGATCGCGGCTTCCTCCCACCGCCACCGTCGCAGGGCGCCGTGGCTCAGCTTGAGCACGTCGATCTTCTTGCCGTTCTTGCCGACGTACTGCATGCTGCCGCTCGGCACGCTGCCCATCCGAGGCAGCAGTCTCAGCAGCCCAAGGCCCAGAGTGGTCTTGCCGCAACCGGACTCGCCGACCAGCGCCAGCGACTGCCCCGGGTAGAGATCGAACGTCACACCGCGGACCGCGTCCACATGGGTATGGGAACCCGTCGAGTAGCGGACCACCAAGTCCTGCACCGACAGGATCGGAGTTTTCTCAGTCATCACTCAGCGTCCTTCTCAGCGGTCCCGCAGCCGCGGGTTGAGGATCTCTTCCAGCGAACGGCTGAGCATGATCAAACCGAGCTGGAGCAGGATGATCGCCGCCACCGGCGAGAAGATGTAACTCATCGCGTTCGGGTTGAACATCGCGCCGGAGGTCCACGCGTCGTTGATCATGATCGCCCAGTTGCTGCCGGCCATCGGCGCCAGGCCCAACAGGTAGAGGCCGACCAGGGCGTAGATGGCGTTGGTGATCGCGATGATGAAGTTGATCAAGATGTAGCTGGCCATGTTCGGCACGATCTCGACGAACACCACCCGCATTGTGCCCAGATCGAGCAGTCGCGCAGCCTCGACGAATTCGCGCTCCTTCAGCGACAACACCTGGGCTCGGATCGAGCGCATCAGCACCGGCCAGGTGAAGGCACCGAGCAGGGCGGCCAGAGCCACCGGAGAGTTGAGCTGGAAGAAGGCGCCCAGCACGGCCAGCAGAACGATCGTCGGAATCGTCATCACGATGTCGGTGATCTGCAGTGCAATCGCGTCGAACCGGCCGCGGAAATAGGCGGCCAGCGAACCCATCACGATCGCGATCGCCGTGGTCAGCGCTGCGGCCCCGAAGCCGACGAAGATCACCGTGGTGCCACCGCGGAGGACCAGCTTGAGGATGTCCTCGCCGCTGCCGTTGGTGCCCAGCAGATGCGCCGAGCTCGGCGGCGTCCAGATCAGGTTGACGTCGGCGGACGGAGCCTCGACGAAGATCGGCGCGATCAGTGACACACCGACGATCACGACCACCAGGATCAGCCCGGCGAAGCCGGAAGGGCTGCGGGTGAGTTGGGTGAGCAATCCCCCGCCACGATAGGAACGCTTGGCCGTGACGGGCTCGACCGGCAGGCCGGCGGTCTCTGCGGAAGCCGCACTCATCTCATGCCCCCGTCTCGTCGGTGCGGATCCGCGGATCCAGCACGCTGTAGAGCAGGTCCGCGATCAGGTTCGCGAACACCACCGTTGCGGTCAGCACGAGCAGGATTCCTTGCAGCACGGTGTAATCCCGGGTCTGCAATGCGCTGTAGAGGGTGACGCCGATCCCGTCGTACTTGAAGGTCTGTTCGACGAAGATCGCGCCGCCGACGACGAATCCGGCGGTAGTGGCGATCTGCGCCACCATCGGCAGGATCGCGTTCCGGCCGACGTAGTTGGTGCGAATCCACATGTCGTTCAGTCCGCGCGCCCGAGCCACCGTGACGTAGTCCTCGCCGAGGATCTGGGTGGTCGAGGATTTCATGATCAACGCCCAGGTGCCGACCGTGGTCAACACGTAGGTCAAGATCGGCAACGACGCGTGGTAGAAGATGTCCTGCACCCAGGCCAGCCCGTACGAGGGATCGATGCCGGGGGTGACCGTGCCGCGCATGCTGCCGACGTCGAAGAGTCCGAGCAGCGCACCGCCGATCACCACGATGATGATCGCCATCAGGTAGTTCGGGATCGCGTGCAGGAAGCTGCCGATCGCGGTCACGCCGTGATCGATGGCGCCGCCGCGACGGTAGGCCATCACCATGCCCAGGAACAATCCGACCACGATCGCGATCAAGATCCCGATGCCGACACTGAACAACGTCCAGGGCAGATATTCCGCGATCAGGTGAGTGACCGAGACGCCGCGGGTGGCGATCGACATCCCCATGTCACCGTGCAGCAGACCGAGCATGTAGTTCAGGTACTGAACCAGGATCGGGGTCTGCGGATCGAAGCTGAAGTACGAGGCCGCCGAAGCAGCTGCATCCTGATAGCTGACGCCGTACTGCGCGATCTGCTGGTTGATGTAGACCTGCACCGGGTTGCCGGGTAGCAACCGGACCATGAAGAACACCGCTGTCGCGACCACCCAGATCACGAAGATCGCCCGGAGTATTCGCCGGAGCACGTAGTTGTGCCAGATCCGTTTCAGGACGGGCACGGTCGTCGCACGTGGCGCACTGCTGCCGACTTGGGCACTGACTGCCGTCATTAGTCTCCCAGTTGCTCACTCGGGCCGCACCCCCCGTTGGGTCCAGCCAGCTCGCCGAGGTGTATGGAGCGTAACCGGGATCAGCGTTGCACGCTACTGTTTCGTTTGATCCGTTATCCGTCACGTTCTTGCAACGATCAGGCAACACCGGTGGGAATCCCAACCGACGCGAAGCAGTTCAGGCCGACAGCAGTGCCGCGCGGATCTCCTGCACCGCTTGCCGGTTCCCGGCCACGAAGTAGTCCCGACCCGCCACCGTGACCTTTTCGGTCGCGCCACCGGCGGCTTCCACCAGGGCCGCGCCGGGCACCCAGTCCCACGGCAGCGTGCCGGCGTGCAGCGAAGCACCGATCCGGCCGCCCGCCACCGAGGCCAGCTCGATCGAACCGGAACCGATCACCCGGACCGTCGCGGCCGCGGAGATCGCGTTCAGCAGCGGCCGGATGCCGTCGATCCGGTCGGCAGTCAGCCGGTGCGGGGGCAGGTAGCTGCCGATCGACACCTTTGCCAGCGAGACATCGGTCAACAGCTCCACCGGCACCCCGTTGCAGGTCGTCGGGTGCCCGCGACCGCCGACCCACAGTTCGTCGGCCACCGGGTGATAGACGGCACCCAGCACCAGACCGTCGTCGTCGGTGAGCCCGACCGCCGAGCACCAGATCGCCAGCTTGGACAGGAAGTTGTAGGTGCCGTCGACCGGATCGATGTACCAGGTCCGATGCCCCGGCCGACGGGCCCCTTCCTCACCGACCAACCCGTCGTCGGGACGCTGCTCCGCCAGTCGCTCGGTGATCAACTTCTCGCAGGCCTGATCGGCATCGGAAACGACGTCGGAGATCGACGTCTTGTGCCGGGTCTCCAAGCCCTCGGCGAGCATCCGTGCCGCCAGGCGGCCCGCCTCCCGCACCAGTCCGGCAGCCAGTTCGAGATCTTCGGTACGCGCATCGACGACAGTCATTCGGCCAGCGTAACGATCTTGGATCAGTCGTCGGTGAAGCCGATCGGCAGGCCGGCGTAGTTCTGCGCCAACTCCCGGGCTGCGGTGGTGCTGCTGGCGAGCCACCGCAGCTGAGCCTGCTGCAACCGCCCGCGGAACCGATCGTCGTCGATGTGCAACATCTGCGTCATCCGGACGGAGAACTCCGTACATCTCCACACTCGTTGCAAAGCCTGGTCGGAGTACGCGTCGGCGGCAACGTGATCATCGTTGATGATCATGGTTGCCAGCGCCGGCGCCAGCCTCGCCACGTCGGCGATCGCCAGGTTGAGTCCCTTGGCTCCGGTCGGCGGCACGATGTGCCCGGCATCGCCGGCCAGGAACAGCCGCCCGGATCGCAGCGGCTCCATCACGAAGCTGTGCATCGGCAGCACCGACTTCTCCAGGATCGGACCGTCGTGCAGCGTCCAGCCCGGCTCGCCCGCCTCGAGCCGGGTCGCCAGCTCGCTCCAGATCCGGTCGTCGGACCAGTCTTCGATCTTCGTCTGATTCGGGACCTGGAGGTAGAGCCGGCTGACGGCCGCCGACCGCATCGAGTGCAGCGCGAACCCGCGCGGATGCCAGGAGTAGATCAACTCGTCGGTCGACGGCGCCACCTGCGCCAGCACGCCCAACCAGGAGTACGGCAGTAGCCGTTGGTAACGACGGGTGGTCGGATCGGTCGCGGCATCTCGGCACGGGCCGAACGAACCGTCGCAACCCACCACCACCTCGGCGTCGATCCGCCGGGGCGTGCCGTCGGCGTCGGTGAGGATGACCGCAGGGTGGTCGGAATGATGATCAACAACGGAGGTGTCACTGACCTGGTAGATGATCTGCTGGCCCGCCGCGTCCCGGGCTCGGCCCAGGTCCGTGGTCAACTCGGTCTGGCCGTAGAGCCAGACACTGCGACCGATCAGCTGCTGGAAGTCGAGGTGGATGCGTGATCCCGGCCACTGCAGATAGATGCCGTGGTGCCGCTGGCCGTGGGCGCGCAGGTTCTGGTCCAGTCCGATCTCGGTCAGCAACTCCACGGATGAATGCTCCAGGATGCCGGCGCGTACCCTCGCCTCGACGTGCTCCCGCGTTCTGGATTCGACCACGATCGACTCGACGCCGTGACGCTGCAGGAGTTCGGAGAGCAGCAGGCCGGCCGGTCCGGCGCCGACGATGGCGACCTGGGTGCGCACCTTCGCGGCCATCGGGTACCTCCGTCCTCTGCGCCGAACCTACAACTTCGGGCCGCACGGGTGACTGGGGCGTGCGGGTGAGGCATGATCGGTTCCGTGAGTGCGAGCCCTTCGCAGCAACGGATCCTGCCTTCCCAGCAGCAGATCAGCCGGGAGATCGGCGAGTTGGCGGCCGCTCCTGCTCGAGGCGTTCCCCAGCCGCTGCTCGACTATCCGCCGTATCGCAGCAGCCTGCTCCGGCACCCGACCAAGGCGTTGCGGCACGCCGTTCCGGAGTTGATCGAACGCACCGCGCCGGTGTTCGGCGAGCGGGACATCGACGCGGTCGAGGCAGATCTGACCATCCAGCATTCCGGCGAACCGTTGGGCGAGCGGATGGTCGTCACCGGCCGGGTCGTCGACGCCGACGGACGCCCGGTACGCGGCCAGTTGGTCGAGATCTGGCAGGCGAACGCGGCCGGCCGCTACCTCCACAACCATGATCAACATCACGCGCCGATCGACCCCAACTTCACCGGAGTCGGCCGCTGCCTCACCGATGACGACGGGCAGTATCGCTTCATCACGATCAAGCCCGGCCCCTACCCGTGGCGCAACCACGACAACGCCTGGCGCCCGGCGCACATCCATTTCTCCTTGTTCGGCAGGGCATTCACCGAGCGTCTGGTGACGCAGATGTACTTTCCCGCTGACCCGCTGATGCCGTACGACCCGATATCGCAGTCGATCACCGACCCGGCCGTGCTGGCCCGGTTGATCGCCCGCTACGACCACACTCTCTCGATGCCGGAGACGATGACGGGCTACCGCTGGGACATCGTGCTGTCCGGGTCGCGCCGGACCGCAATGGAGCCCGAGGAGGATCAGCCGTGACGCCGGCCCCGGAACCGACCTTGAATCCGACGTTGAAGCCGACGCCGGGCCAGACGGTGGGACCGTTCTTCGGTTTCGCGCTGCCGTACGAGCAGGGTCCAGAACTGGTCACGGCCGGCGTCGCCGGCGCGATCCGCTTGTACGGAACGATTCGTGACGGCGCGGGCACCCCGATCCCGGATGCTCTGCTGGAGATCTGGCAGCCCGATGCGGACGGCAACATCATCGAACGACCGGGTTCGCTGCAACGCGACGGCTGGACCTTCACCGGCTTCGGCCGCGCTGCCACCGCCCGAGACGGCAGCTACAACTTCACCACCATCGAGCCTGGGCCGACAGCCGCCGGCGCGGCGCCCTTCATCGCCCTGACCTTCTTCGCCCGCGGACTGCTGGACTGCCTGTTCACCCGGATCTACCTGCCCGATCATCCGGCTCTGCAGAACGATCCGCTGCTGACCGCACTGCCGCCCGACCGTCGGCAGTCCATGATCGCGATCCGCGATGATCATGGTCTGCGTTTCGACGTGTGCTTGCAGGGCGAGGCTGAGACGGTGTGGCTTGCCTTCGCCTGATCCGTTCTGGCCGGGTGACCATCGAGCCGGCGCGGTGTTCACGGCGCGCGCGTTGATCGACGCCATGATCACGGTGGAACGATGCTGGCTGGAGTCGTTGGCCGACGCCGGCATCGCCGAGGCTGCCCAGCCCGAGTTGATCACACCCGAGGTGATCACCGACGCCGACCTCGAGCGGATCTTCACCGAGAGCGAAGCCGCGGGCAACCCGGTGCCGGCGCTGCTGCGTCACTTGCGCGACCGACTGCCCGAGGCCACCGCCGAATGGTTGCATCGTGGCCTGACCAGTCAGGACGTCGTCGACAGCGCGATGATGATCATGGTCGGCGATGTGCTCGCCGAGCTTGATCTCCAACTGGGTCGGCAGACCGAAGTGCTGTGCCGGTTGGCGGATGAGCATCGCGACGACGTGATGCCGGGCCGCACCCTCGGCCAGCCGGCGGTGCCGATCACGTTCGGGCTGAAGGCGGCGAACTGGCTGACCGGTGTGTTGGACGCCGCCGACGCGATCGCCGGCCTCGGCCGACCGGCACAGTTCGGCGGTGCCGCCGGGACGATGGCGGCCGGCACCGAACTGGCCCGGCAGGCCCGCCTGCGCGAGCCCGCCACCGTCGCCCGGCGGTTGGCGGAATCCGCCGCCCGCCGATCGGGTCTGAGACCGGCGCCGCCCTGGCACACCTCGCGCGCACCGGTGACCCGGATCGGCGACGCCTTGGCCGATTGCTGTACGGCCTGGGGCAGGATCGCCAACGACGTGATCACCGGATCGCGGCCGGAGATCGGCGAACTGGCCGAGGCCGCCGGCGGCGGATCGTCGACCATGCCGGGCAAGGCCAATCCGATCCTGTCGATCATGATCCGGCGTGCCGCACTGGCCGCCCCGAGCTCCGTCGAACGGCTCCGGCTGGCGGCCGCCGAGGCCACCGAGGAACGCTCCCCCGGCGGCTGGCACCTGGAGTGGACGGCTCTGGCGGAGTTGTCTCGGCACACCCTCACCGCATCCGGTCAGACGTCGGAACTCGTTGCGGGGCTGAGGATCGACGCCACCCGGATGCGCCGCAACTGCTCCGACGACCTGCTGGCGGAGGCGAGCTCCATGATCACCATCCGGCAATCTGCTGAACCGCCGTCGCGCCCGGACGACTATCTGGGGACCTGCTCCTTGATCATCGACGCCGTACTGGCGCGAGCGAGCGACGGGAACAAGGGCTGATGAGCACGCCGAGGATCAGCGGCCGGATGTACGGCAATCCGGACCTGCCGCCGTTGGTGCTGGGTCCGTCGCTCGGCACCACCGCGGACAGCCTGTGGCGGCCGGTGATCGATCTGGTCTGGGGCGAATTCAGCATCTTCGCCTTCGATCTGCCCGGCCACGGTCTCAGCGACCCGGCTGCCGGCTCCTTCACGATGGCCGAGCTCGCCGACAGCGTACTCGACGCGGTGCGGTCGTCACCGATCGGTGAGCGCCGATTCCGGTACGCCGGGGTCTCCATCGGTGGTGCGATCGGTCTTCAGCTGTTGCTTGATCATCCGGATCGGCTCCGGCCGATGCCGGTGCTGTTGTGTACCGGCGCGAAGATCGGCGAACCCGAGGACTGGCAACAGCGAGCCGACGAGGTACGCCGTTCGGGCTCGGCGAGTTGGCTGGACCGCAGCCTGCAGCGGTGGTTCGCGCCCGGTTTCGCTTCGTCCCGGCCCGGTCGTGCAACGGCCCTCGGCCGTGCGCTGTCGGATGCCGACGACGAGAGTTACGCCAAGCTGTGTGAGGTTCTGGCAGTTTTCGACGTACGCGACCGGCTGGCCGAGATCGAGCTGCCGCTGATCGCCGTCTCCGGTGATCACGATGTCGCCGCGCCGCCCGCCGTCGTCGAACAACTGGCCACCGGCGTACGCCAGGGTGTGCACATCCGGTTGGACGACGTCGGTCATCTGGCGCCGGTGGAGGCTCCCGATCTGGTGGCCCGGATCCTGGCCGGCGGACCGCCGGCCGATCGGTTCGAGCGCGGGCTGGCGACGAGACGCGCAGTGCTCGGCGATGATCACGTCGATCGCGCCGAGCACGGCGTGACCACGTTCACCGCCGACTTCCAGAAGTTGATCACCGACTACGCCTGGGACGGCATCTGGAATCGCCCCGGACTCGATCGCCGCGCCCGTTCCATGATCACCATCACCGCTCTGGTGGCACTCGGGCACCACGACGAGTTGGCGATGCATGTCAAAGCAGCCCGACGCAACGGCCTGAGCGCCGACGAGATCTCCGAGGTGCTGCTGCAGTCGGCGATCTATTGCGGCGTGCCGGCGGCCAACACCGCGTACAAGATCGCGGGCCGAGCGCTGGCGGAGTTCGACCTGATTGCCGGCGCGCAGGAGCGCGACCAGGAAGAACAGACATCGACGCCTTGACCGAGACCCGCCGGATCACCGTCCGTGCCGACATAGCCCGTTACCCGTTCGGGAGTTGATCATCCGTCGACCATGATCAACAGTCGACCATGATCATCAGTGGGCTGTCGCCAGCAGTTGATCATCGAGCAGCCGGGGCGCGTCGGCGAGCCGGCGTGCGACTCCGCGGGCAGCGATCCGGCCGGCCCGGTTGGCACCGATGGTGCTCGCCGATGGTCCGTAGCCGACCAGCTGAACTCGAGGGTCGGCAACGGCGGTGGTGCCCTTGCCATGATCACTGAGCTGGATGCCGCCCTGCGGGCTGCGCAGCCGCAGCGGGGCCAGGTGGCCGATCGCCGGTCGGAAGCCGGTGGCCCACAGGATCACGTCGACCGGTTCGAACGAGCCGTCGGCCCAGCGGACGCCGTCCGGCTCGATCCGTGCGAACATCGGCCGCCGATCGGCGTAGGCACCGAGCCACTCGGCCTCCCGTTCCTGGTCGCGAAGGATCAGCCCGGTGACGCTCACAACGCTGGCGGGCGGCAGTCCGCGACTCACTCGGTCCTCGACCAACGCGACCGCGGACCGGCCGATCTCCGGGGTGAATTCGTCGGTCCGCCAGGACGGCTCCCGCCGGGTCACCCACAGCGTGTCGGTGATCGGCGCCAGCGCACCCAGGAACTGAACCGCCGAGGCGCCCCCGCCGACGACCAGGACCCGCTTGCCGCGGAACCGGTCGGGACCGGGATAGTCGACGGTATGCAGTTGATCGCCGAGGAAGGTCTCCATCCCCGGACAGTGCGGCACGAACGGATGTGACCAGGTCCCGGTGGCGTTGATCAGCGTACGAGTCCACCAGCTGCGATCCTCGGCATCGACCCGCAGCAGACCATGATCATCACGGACCGACTTCACCCGCACCGGCCGGAGCACGGGCAGCCGATGCTCGGCCTCGTACCGGGCGAAGTAGGCCGGCACCACTTCGTTGGCGCGACGTCCGTCGCGGGCCGGCGGCTCGCTGCCGGGCAATTCGGCGATGCCGTGCACGTCCCGCATCGTCAACGCGTCCCAGCGATGCTGCCAGGCGCCGCCGGGGCCGGAATCGCTGTCCAGCAAGAGATGTTCTATGCCACGCCGCTGCAGGTGGTAGGAGGCGGACAGTCCGGCCTGACCGGCGCCGATCACCAGACTGTTCAGGATCTGCACGTGGACTGAACACCACGACGCTGCAGATCCTTCCCGGGCGGCCGGGTCAGTGCGGACCGGGCTGCCAGCCGTCTCCGCAGGCGCCACCGTCGGCCGATTCCGCGATGCTCACTTCCTCACCGGTGCGTGCGATCAGCGGGTTGTAGAACTTTGCCACCTCGCGCGACGCCTGAGGGACGTAGTGGAAGATCAGCGAGCGCCGGAAACGATCACTGGTGTTGGGGCGAGACCCGTGCACCAGGCTGCCGTGGAAGAACAGCACATCTCCCGGCTCCAGTTCGGTCTGGGTGATCTCGACGCCTTCGGGCAGCGGCACTTGGATGTTGGTGAACGACTCGGACTCGTCGGCCGGCTCCGGGCAGAGCACCTGGATCCGATGCGACCCCGGCACCACCGCCAGCCCGCCGTTGTCGGCCGCGCACCGGTCGATCCCGATCCACGCCGCGATGCAGGTCTCCGGATGCGCCTGCAGGAACAGATTGTCCTGATGCATCGCCTGCCCACGCGCAGTCGGCGGCTTGAAGTAGAACATGGACTGCGCCGCGAAGGCGGGGCCGATCAGCGACTCCACCACATCGAAGATCCGCCGATCGAGCATCAGCGACCGCGCGATCCGTCCAGCCTCGGTATCGGGGTGCCGATGCGGGTGAACAAAGCGCGGATAGCGGCGCAGCACGTCGTCCTCGGGTACGTGATCATCGTGCCCCAGCGAGCTGTCCCGCTCGACCTGATCGGTGAAAACGTCACGGATACGCGTGATCTCGTCGGTGGTGAGTAGGCCACGTACCTGCACGACCCCGAGTTGCTCGTACCGCGTCGGAGCGTCGGCGAGCTCGGTCAACAACGTCGTCATGATCACCACCCTGGCACAGATCGTCCCCGCCACGGGATGGTCCGACCGGCTGCGTTCATGGAAGATCCTGCTATCTACCGGCGAAGGGATCTGGCGATCAGGCGTCGATGGTGGCGGCGTCCAGCTGGTAGGCACTGTCGACCAGGAACTCACGCCGCGGCGCGACGTCGTTGCCCATCAGCAACTCGAAGGTCAGCTCGGCCGCGGCGACGTCGTCGACGGTCAGCCGGCGCAGCATCCGATAGCGCGGATCCATCGTGGTCTCGGAGAGCTGGTGGGCGTCCATCTCGCCAAGTCCCTTGTAGCGTTGGGGTTCCTTGTACTTGATGCCCTTCTTGGTCAGCTCGGCGGCCTTGCGCTGATACTCCTGATCGTTGTACGTGTAGACGTACCTCTCCATCCCCTTCTTCGGGTTGGTCAGCTCGAAGCGATGCAACGGCGGCACCGCGGAGTAGACCCGCCCTGCCTCCACCAGCGGCCGCATGTAGCGGAAGAACAAGGTCGCCAGCAGGGTACGGATGTGGGCGCCGTCGGAGTCCGCGTCGGCCATGAAGATGATCTTGCCGTAGCGAGCCGCATCAAGATCGAAACTGCGACCGGATCCGGCGCCGACGACCTGGATGATGGAGGCGCACTCGGCGTTCTTCAGCATGTCGCCGACGGACGCCTTCTGCACGTTCAAGATCTTTCCGCGGATCGGCAGCAGGGCCTGGAATTCGGAGTTCCGGGCCGCCTGCGCGGTGCCCAGCGCCGAGTCGCCCTCGACGATGAACAGTTCGCAGCGATCGACGTCGTTGCTGCGGCAGTCCTTCAACTTGGGCGGCAGGCTGGATGACTCCAACGCGTTCTTCCGGCGCTGGGCCTCCTTGTGCTGCCGCGCGGCAACCCGAGCCCGCGACGCCGAGACGACCTTCTCCAGCACCGTACGAGCCTGGGCTTTCGCATCGCGTTTGGTCGAGGTGAGGAACGCACTGAGCTCGCAATCGACGACCTTGCTGACCAACCGGGTGACCGCCGGGGTGCCGAGCACCTCCTTGGTCTGCCCCTCGAACTGCGGCTCGGCGAGCCGGACGGTGATCACCGCCGTCATCCCCTCGAGGATGTCGTCCTTGATCACCTCCTCCCCGCTCTTCAGCAGCCGGGTACCCTCCAGCACCTTGCCGAAGGTCTTGGTCAGCGATCGCTCGAACCCCTGCAGATGGGTGCCCCCCTTCGGGGTGGCGATCACGTTCACGAACGACCGCACCTTGGACTCGTACCCCTTGCCCCAGCGCACCGCGACGTCGACGTCGAGGTCACGATCCACATCGGTCGGTGTCATGTGCCCGTCGTCGTCGAGCATCGGCACGGTCTCGGTGAACTGCTCGCCGCCCTGCAACCGGATCACGTCGGTGACGGCCTCGTCCTCGGCCAGGTACTCGCAGAATTCGGTGATCCCGCCGTCGTGTTTGAAGGTCTCCACCTCCGGCTCGCCGCGGCCGCGGGCGTCGGTGATGGTCAGCGCCAGCCCGGGCACCAGGAAACTGGTCTGCCGCAGCCGGCCCTTCAACACCTCCAGCGAGAGCTCGGCGTCCTTGTGGAAGATCTGCCGGTCCGGCCAGCAGGTGATCCGGGTGCCGGTGACCCCCTTCTTGATCCGCTTCAGCTTCTGCAGCTCGCCACCTGCGGTGAACTTCGCCTTCTCCCCCGGCCCGGCGAACGTGCCCGGAACGCCACGCTGGAAGGACATTCCCCAGGTGGCGGAGTTGCGATCGACCTCGACGTCGACCCGCGACGACAGCGCGTTCACCACCGACAGGCCGACCCCGTGCAGACCACCGGCCGCGTTGTACGAGCCCCCACCGAACTTGCCGCCGGCATGCAGTCGGGTCATCACCACCTCGACCCCGCTGAGGCCGGTTCGCGGCTCCTTGTCCACCGGGATGCCGCGAGCGTGATCATGAACCGAGATGCTGCCGTCGGCGTTCAGGAACACCTCGACGTGATCGCCGAAGCCGCCCAGCGCCTCGTCCACGGTGTTGTCGATCAGCTCCCAGACGCAGTGCATCAGACCGCGGGTGTCGGTCGATCCGATGTACATGCCGGGGCGCTTGCGGACGGCTTCCAGGCCCTCCAGGACGAGCAGATGACGAGCCTCGTACTCCCGGCCCTGGTCGGCCGGGGCTGCTGACTTTCTGACCGATGCGGACTGATTCACCGTGGGCACCCCGCGAGATTACCTGCCGGCACCGTCACTTCGACGCAGGCACGACGACCTCGTCAGCCGAGGTGGGCGTGGCTGCGTTGGATGTCCCCCTCGCCGGGTAACGTTTGCTGTAGAAGGGCGCTGAAGCAGCGTTCGAGAAGGATCCACCAGAGCGTGATCGGTGTAACAGAAGTGACACGAAGTCGAGACCTGGAAACGGAA
The DNA here is from genome assembly GCF_007362775.1 of Microlunatus elymi. Lineage (NCBI taxonomy): Bacteria > Bacillati > Actinomycetota > Actinomycetes > Propionibacteriales > Propionibacteriaceae > Microlunatus > Microlunatus elymi. Next base: position 2,635,069 of record NZ_CP041692.1, on the reverse strand, counting down.
CAAAGTCCCGCGGCCTCACTGTTGACTGGTAGGTAAGTTCGAGAGCGTTGAGCAGCGCAAGTGAGATCCGAGTACGTTCGTGCAACTGGATCTGAGGAAGAGAGGCCTATCGTGAGCACTTCAGTCATCGACGATGCAGCCCTGACTGCGGCTGATCGCTGCGATCGTTGCGGCGCGCAGGCCTACGTACGCGTGACCATGCCGGGCGGTTCGCAGCTTCTTTTCTGCGCCCATCACGGCAAGGAGCACGCCGACAAGCTCAAGCAGGTCGCCCTGAAGATCCAGGACGAGACCGCCAACATCGGCTGACCGGTGAGCTAGCCGGAAGCGAACCGACAGTTCCCAGTACGGCCCACCACGACATCACGACCGCCGCGCCCCGACCACGGGCGCGGCGGTCGTTTCGTTCTCGGCCCACAGATCGAGGCCGCGTACCTGAGCGGTCCTCGACTTCGTACGGAATCTCGACTTCTGCAGCGTTCTCCAACAGTCATGTCCTCGACCTCTGCGGGGCACGACAACGGCCCCTCCTCCCACCTGGGAGAAGGGGCCGTTGTACGAGGTGGTCAGTCCAGGTAATCCCGCAGGACCTGGGACCTCGAGGGGTGGCGCAGCTTCGACATCGTCTTGGACTCGATCTGCCGGATCCGCTCCCGGGTGACGCCATACACCTTGCCGATCTCGTCCAGCGTCTTCGGCTGGCCGTCGGTCAGGCCGAAGCGCATCGACACCACGCCGGCCTCGCGCTCGCTGAGGGTGTCCAGCACGTCGTGCAGCTGTTCCTGCAGCAGGGTGAAGCCGACCGCATCGGCCGGTACGACGGCCTCGGAGTCCTCGATCAGGTCACCGAACTCGGAGTCGCCGTCCTCGCCCAGCGGGGTGTGCAGGGAGATCGGCTCACGGCCGTACTTCTGCACCTCGACGACCTTCTCCGGGGTCATGTCGAGCTCCTTGGCGAGCTCCTCCGGAGTGGGCTCGCGGCCGAGATCCTGCAGCATCTGCCGCTGCACCCGGGCCAGCTTGTTGATCACCTCGACCATGTGCACCGGGATCCGGATGGTCCGGGCCTGGTCGGCCATCGCCCGGGTGATCGCCTGCCGGATCCACCAGGTGGCGTAGGTGGAGAACTTGTAGCCCTTGGTGTAGTCGAACTTCTCGACCGCACGGATCAGGCCCATGTTGCCCTCTTGGATGAGGTCCAGGAACATCATCCCGCGGCCGGTGAACCGCTTGGCCAGGCTCACGACCAGCCGGAGGTTGGCCTCCAGCAGGTGATTCTTGGCCCGCCGGCCGTCCTCGGCGATCCACTCGTAGTCGACCCGCTCGACCTCCTTGATCTTGGCCTTGCTGTCGCCCAGCTGCTCGTCGGCGAACAGGCCGGCCTCGATCCGCTTGGCCAGCTCGACCTCCTGCTCGGCATTCAGCAGCGCAACCTTGCCGATCTGCTTCAGGTAGTCCTTGACCGGGTCGGCGGTGGCGCCGGCGGCGAGCACCTGCTGCTCCGGCTCATCCGCGTCGTCGGCGTCGGACAGGCTGAAGCCCTGGTTCTCCTCGACCAGTTCCTTCTCCAGCTTGCCTTCCTCGGCCTGGTCGAACTTGGACTCGTCGACGTCGTCGAGGCTGCGCTTCTTGCCGCTGACCGTCAGTACGACGTCGGAGCCGTCGACCTCGACGGAGATGTCGGTCTCGGTCTTGGACTTGCGGCCACCCTTGGCGCGGCTGGTCTTCGCCGACGCCTTGCTGCCGGGCGCCTTCTTCGCTGCGGTCTTCTTGGCCGCCTGCCTGGCGCCGTCGGTCGCCGCCTCGCCGTTCTCGGCGACGGTGGGATCCTCGACGGCCTGCAGGGGTGACTTCCTCGTCGTGGACTTCGACGTCTTCTTGGCGGGGGCCTTCTTGACGGGCGCGTCGATCTTGCTGGCTGCGGAGGTCGCAGCGGAAACGCGTCCGTCGGCCGGTCGGGCATTGGAGGTGGGTGTCACAAAGAACCTCTCGCTTACCGGTACGGAATGCATCGGGGTCGGGCCGGGTGATTGTTTTTGGGCAGGGTCAGACCGGAAAAAGTCAACCCCCTGCTCCGGAAAGTATTCTGGCACGCCGACCCAAATCGGTTGTCATCCAGGGGTCTCCCGGATGTCGCGGCGGCCGCCGGGCGGCTACCGCTCAAGCCAACCTACTCCGCTTTGACGGCCAGTACGGGGCAGGACGCGTCGAGCAGGATCCGCTGCGCATTGCTGCCCAGCAACAACTTTCCCACCGGTGAGCGACGGCGCAGCCCGATGACGATCATGGCATCGGCAGAAGCTTCAGAAACCTTGATCAACTCTTCGGCGGGGTCCAGCACGTCGGGCGCCTGATGGATGTCGTACGCCAGTCCGGATGCGTCCAGTTGGGCGCGTACGTCCGGCGCGTCGTCGTCCGGCGCGGTGTGCACGATGACGATCTTGGCGCCGCTGAGGCGTGCCATCGCGATGCCGCGGGCCAGCGCGGCCCGGCCCTCCGGTTTGGCGGAATAGCCGACCACCACGGTCGACTCGGTGCCCGTCGAATCAGCGCTCTGATCAGTGCCCGTCATCTCATCCTCCATGTGTGCACCGGCTCGCCCGTTGCCATCAGCTCGCGATAGTCGCCGAGCATGCCGTGCAAGGCCGAGTCGCGATCCGCACCTGCCCGTTCGCGTGCTGCTACCGCCGCAGTCTGCCAGGTCGCCCCGTTGACCGCACCGAGGCACCTCCGCTCGATCACGTCGAGCAGCCGATCGGCGGTGTCTGCGGTGACCTCCCAGCGACGCAGCCCGTCGGCGGCCAGCGGCAGCAGCTTGCGCAGCACCAGCTCGGTGGCCGGCAGTTCGCCGCTGCCCGGCCAGAACAGCCGGGCACGGATGCCGTCGCGGACGCCGGCCTGGAAGTTCGCGGCCGCGACCTCGTAGTCCAGGTCCGCCCACACCGGCTGGTCCGCCTCGGCGAGCGAGCGGACCAGGCCTGCAAAGAAAGCAACATTGGCCATGGTGTCGATCACCGTCGGGCCGGCCGGCAGCACCCGGTTCTCCACCCGCAAGTGCGGCCGATCGCCGGTGGCGTCGTAGACCGGTCGGTTCCAGCGGTAGATGGTGCCGTTGTGCAGTTGCAACTCGGCAAGTTCGGGTACGCCGCCGGCGTCCAGCACCGCGGCCGGGTCCTCGTCGCCGACCACCGGCAGCAGGGGCGCGAAGTAGCGGTTGTTCTCCTCGAACAGGTCGTAGACGGAGTCGATCCAGCGTTCGCCGAACCAGACCCGCGGGCGTACACCCTGGGCCTTCAGGTCGTCCGTGCGGGTGTCGGTCGCCTGCTCGAACAGCGGCACCCGGGACTCGTCGACCAGCCGCCGCCCGAACAGGAACGGAGAGTTCGCACCCACCGCCAGCTGTACGCCGGCAATCGCCTGAGCGGCGTTCCAGTAGGCCGCAAAGGATTCCGGCTCGACCTGCAGGTGCACCTGGGTCGAGGTGCAGGCCGCCTCCGGCATCACCGAATCGGTGACCAGCCGGAGCTGTTCGACACCGTCGATGCTGATCTTGATGTCCTCGCCCCGGGCCCGCAGCACCTGCTCGTTCAGCAGGGCGTAGCGCGGGTTGGCCGACAGGTGCTCGCTGTCGGCGTGTTCGGGCCGCAGCGTGGGCAGGATCCCGATCATCACCAGCCGGGCCCCACTGATCTTCTGATCGGCACCGTCCAACGCGGCGCGTACCGACCTGGCGAACGAATCGAGCCCGTCGCCGGCCAGCCGGCGCGGCGGCAGGTTGATCTCCAGGTTGAACCGGCCGAGCTCGGTCTGGAACAGCGGATCGGCGATCACCGACAGCGCCTCGGCGTTGCGCATCGCCGGCTCGAACCGGTCGTCGATCAGGTTCAGCTCGATCTCCAGGCCGCTCATCGGTCGTTCGGTATCGAAGCCCTGCTCCGACAACATCCGAGCCAGCACTCCCAGATCCGCCTCGGTCTTCTCCCGATAGCGGGTCCGGTCGGCCCGGGTGAACACCTGCGCGGCGACTTCGTCTCCCATCCGCACATCCTTGCCGCACACCCCCGACTTGTCAGCGCAAGAACGCGCTATGGCGCCTCGTGACGCTGACAACTCGAGGAATATCGCCGACATCGATCCCGATCTCAGCGGTGAGCTGAACACCGACGCGGCCGCGTACGGCAGGCTCATCGCCGTCGCTGCCAGCATCAGCAGCGAAGCCGATTCGACGCTGCGCAGTGCCGTCGACTCCGCCCGTACGGCTGGTCTGAGCTGGGAACAGATCGGCAGCGTCCTGGACGTGTCGCGGCAGGCTGCCCAGCAGCGTTTCGGCCGGGCGGCACCCACGCCGGACGGGCAGGTCTGGCGGATGACACCGGTGAACGCGTTCGACGAGATCTCCCGGCTCAACGAGGCCGGCAGGTTCGGCTGGCATTCGGTGGCCTTCGGGACGCTCTATCACGATCTGGTCTGCTCGGACGAACAGTGGGAGCACCGTCGGGTCAGCGTGCTCGCCCCGCGGAACCGGCTGGAAGCCGAAGGCTGGCAGAAGATCGGCACGATGTGGTTTCCGTGGGCCTACTACGCCCGCCCGACCGGTGTCGCAGCCATCAACAGTGATGAGCCGCCGGCCTTCTGATCCGGGAAGCTTGACGTGGACGATCGGCCGAGGTCGCACCGCGAGCCCGACGCTCTAGGCTCTCCGCCGTGAACTCCCCCGACCCCACCGGCTACTACGAACGCATCGACGAACAGACGCTCCGGCCGACCCGGCACGCGCAGGGCGCCTGGCGGGAGTCCGAGCAGCACATGGGACCGGCGTCGGGACTGCTGGCTCGTGCACTGGAGACCGCGTTTCCGCGCGAGGACCTGCAGCTGTGCCGGATCAGCTACGACATCCTCGGGGTGATCGCCGCGCAGGACAGCACGGTCGAGGTCGAAGTGGTCCGGCCCGGCCGGACGATCGAGATGATCGGGGCGCGGATGATCATCGGCGGCCGGACCGCGATCCGGGCCACCGGCTGGCGGCTGGCCACCGCGGACACCGCCGCGGTCGTCGGCGGCACCCCCGAGCCGATGCCCGGACCGGACGCCTGGCCGGGCTACGACATCTCCGGTCTGTGGTCGGGTGGGTTCATCGACAGCCTGGACTTCCGGGTCGATCCGGCCTCGGTGCCGGGTCATTGCCGCGCCTGGCTGCGTACGCCGATCGACGTCGTGGCCGGCGAGCCGAGCTCCGATCTGGTCCGGATGACCGGTCTGATCGACTCGGCGAACGGGATCGCCGCCCGCCGCAACCCGCGCGAGTGGATGTTCCCCAACACCGATCTGACGGTGCATTACTTCCGTACGCCGCGGCTCGACGACGGCAACGGCTGGATCGGCATCGACGCGACCTCGACCTGGGGCCCGAACGGGATCGGCGTCACCTCCGCAGTCCTGCACGACACCCACGGGCCGGTCGGCCGGTCCGAGCAGATCCTCACCCTGCGTCCGATCCCGACGTGTCAGCATCAGGAAGCGTCATAGCGCCTCCTAACGCTGACAAGTCGGACTCGGATATGGCCGCGCGGGAACGGCGCCGCCCCGTTAGCCTGGCGCGGTGACCGATGATCATTCCCCGGCAACGTCCCGACCACGACCGGTAGTCCCCGAACCGCCGGTGGCCGAGCGCCGGCCGTTCACCCGCTCCCATCACGGAGACGACTTCGACGATCCGTACGAGTGGCTGCGGGACAAGGACGATCCGGCGGTGGTCGGCTATCTGGAGGCCGAGAACGCCTACACCGAGGCCGTCACCGCCGAACTGGAGGGGCTGCGGGAGGAGATCTTCACCGACATCAAGTCCCGTACTCAGGAGACCGACCTGAGCGTGCCGTCGTACGCGACCCATCGCTGGGGCGGCCGGTCGACGGCGTACTGGTACTACCAGCGCACGGTCGAGGGCTCGGAGTATCCGATCTTCTGCCGCGCCGCGGCCGGCGACCGCAACGAGTTGCCGGACGTCGAGGGCGAGATCACCGGCGAACAGGTGCTGCTGGACGCCAACGCCGAGGCCGGCGACAGCGAGTTCTTCTCGTTGGGCGCGTTCAGCGTCTCGCCGACCGGCGACCTGCTCGCCTACTCGGTGGACCTGACCGGCAACGAACGTTTCCAGCTCCGCTTCCTGGACCTGACCAGCGGCAAGCGGCTGGACGACGTGATCGACAACGTCGCCTACGGCGCGGCCTGGGCCGGTGATGATCATCTGTTCTACACCCGCGCCGACGAGGCGTGGCGCCCGTTCCAGGTGCTGCGGCATCGACTCGGTTCCGATCCGGCGAGCGACCCGGAGGTGTTCGCCGAGCCGGACGAACGGTTCTGGGTCGGCGTCGGCAGCAGTCGGGACGAGAACTGGGTGATCATCGACGCCGGCAGCAAGCTGACCAGTGAGGTCCGGTTGCTGCCGACGTCAGCACCGGAGTCGGAGCCGCGGATCGTTGCACCCCGCCGGCAGGGTGTGGAGTATGAGGTGGAGCCGGCCGGCGACCGGTTGTTGATCTTGCACAACGACGGCGCCGAGGACTTCGCACTGGCCCAGGCGCCGCTCGACGCCCAGACCCACGAGCAGTGGCAGACGGTGCTGCCACATCAGCCCGGGGTACGGCTGCAGGAGGTCGACGCCTACCAAGATCAGATCGTGATCGGCCTACGCCGTAACGGATTGGCCGGCATCCACCTGATCGCGCGGGACGCCGATGGTGATCTTGGTGACGGCTGGGACATCGACTTCGACGAGCCGCTCTACACGGTGTCGCCGATGGGCGCCGGCGACTACGACTCCCCCGATCTGCGGCTGTCCTTCACCTCGATGATCACGCCGAACTCGATCTACGACTACCGGGTCGGCGAACGGAAGTTGATCTTGCGCAAGATCACTCCGGTGCTTGATCATCCGACCAGCGGGGCCTACCGCAAGGAGGACTACGAGCAGCGCCGGGAGTGGGCAACGGCCGCGGACGGCACCAAGATCCCGCTGTCGATCGTGTACGCCAAGACCACCCCGCTGGACGGCTCCGCGCCGGCGGTGATCTACGGCTACGGCTCGTACGAGATCCCGATGGATCCGTCCTTCTCCATCCCCGTGCTTTCCTTCCTGGACAGGGGTTTCGTGTACGCGATCGCCCACATCCGGGGCGGCGGCGAGATGGGCCGGCACTGGTACGAGCAGGGCAAGACCACGACCAAGATCAACACCTTCACCGACTTCGTGACCGCGGCCCGGCACCTCGTCGATGCCGGCTACACCTCCGCCGATCGGCTGGCGGCCCGGGGCGGCAGCGCCGGCGGCCTGTTGATGGGTGCGGTGGCCAACCTGGCCCCGGACGCCTTTCGGGCGATCCACGCCGCGGTGCCGTTCGTGGACCCGCTGACCTCGATACTGATGCCGGAACTTCCGCTGACGGTGACCGAGTGGGAGGAGTGGGGCGACCCGCTGCACGACCCGGACATCTACGCCTACATGAAGTCGTACAGCCCGTACGAAAACCTTGCCCACAAGGAATATCCGGCGATCCTGGCCACCACCAGCTTGCACGACACCCGGGTGCTGTTCACCGAACCGGCGAAGTGGATCGCCGAGCTGCGCCGGGTCGCGACGAACGGACCGGAGCGCCCGATTCTGCTGAAGACGGAGATGTCGGCCGGTCACGGCGGCGCCAGTGGCCGCTACAAGCGCTGGCACGAGATCGCCTTCGAATCCGCCTGGCTGATCGACCAGGTCCGGCCGTAACCCTCCGACTTGTCAGCGTCAGAACGCGCTACAGCGCCTTCTAACGCTGACAACTCGGTCAGGGGTGGATGTTCTCCAGATCCTCGAGCAGGCTGGGCTGCTTCGGCTCCCAGCCAAGGGCCCGACGGGTGTGGGCGCTCGACGACGGCTGGTCGGCGAGGAAGATCGCGCCGAGCGGTCCGTACATGTCGGCCGCGACCGATTCGACCGGCACGTCCAGGCGTCGCCCGATCACGGTGGCGATGTCGAGCACCCGATCACCCTCGTCGGCGACCGCGTGCCAGGCGGTCCCGCCCGGCGCCTGCTCCAGGGCCAGACGGAACAGCACGGCCGCGTCCAGTGCATGCACGGCCGGCCAGCGTTGGCTGCCGTCGCTCGGATAGCCGGACACCCGGTTGCGCCGCGCGAGATCGGTGAGCAGCCCGGCGAATCCGCCGGTGCCGTGGTTGTGCACGGTGCGCGGCAGCCGAACCGCAGAACTGCGCACCCCGCGCGAGGCGAGATCCAGCACGGCAGTGACCGACCGGCCGCGACCGCCTACCGGACCCTCGGTCGGCACCGGATCCGCCTCGGTGGAGGCCCTGCCGGCCACGTACGGGGTCCCGGAGACGGTGACGAACGGCCGGTCGCTGCCGACGAGCTCTTCTCCCAGAGCAGCCAGCGCGGCACTCTCCTCGGCCACGGCCTGCTCGACCGCGTCCGCGCTGCTGAAGTCGTTGGCGAAGGCGAGATGGATCACGCCGTCGGACTCGCTAGCCGCGGCGCGCAGGGTTTCGATGGCGGCAAGGTCGCCGCGGACGACGTCGGCTCCGGCTGCGCCGAGGGCCGAGGCCGAGGCGTCCGTGCGCGCCAGCGCGCGAACACGGTGACCGTTGCGGAGCAGTTCGTCCACAACGGCCCTGCCGACCAGTCCGCTGCCGCCGGTGATGAAGACCTGCATGACGTTCTCCTGACGATGGAGGGGGCCCACTGATGGGACCTTTGTCCCATCACCGTACCAGCATGACGGGACAAGAGTCCCATCACTAGGATGAGGTCATGGCTCGATGGGAACCCGGAGCGCGGGAACGGCTGGTGATGGCCGCGGTCGACCTGTTCACCGATCAGGGGTACGACGCCACCACGGTCGCCCAGATCGCCGAGCGAGCCGGCGTCACCAAGAGCACGTTCTTCCGGTACTTCCCGGACAAGCGAGAGTTGTTGTCGGCCGGCCAGGAGACGCTCAGCCGGCTGTTGACCGAGGGGATCACCGAGGCCCCGGACGAGGCCGGCCCGCTGGACGCGCTCGCTGCCGGGTTGGAACGTGCATGCGCCACGATGGGTCCTGCCAATCGTGAGTTCGGTCCGCGACTGACCGCGGCCATCGCCGCCAGCACCGAACTTCAGGAGCGCGAGGCACTCAAGACCGTCGGCCTGGCGGCGGCGATCAGTCAGGCGCTGCTCGGCCGCGGCGTGCCCGGCCCGGCCGCGCAGTTGGCGGCCGAGCTGGGCGTACTGGCCTTCAAACAGGGGTACGCCCGCTGGCTGGAAGATGATCAGGAGAGCGCCGAGTCCCTGACGCCGTACGCGCTGGCCGCCCTGAACGACCTCCGCGCCGCAGTCAAGACCCTCGACTGAATCCTCAGCGGCTGAGCACGGTACTCAGGGCCTTGATCAACTCCTCGGTCGACGCCGGCGACGCGGGGGCCGCGGTGCGCCAGCCGACGAACAAGTCCGGTCTGATCAAGGTCGCGCCGTTTTCGCCGATCCCGTACCGGTCGGTCCAGCTCGTTTCATGATCATCAAGCTGCCGGTCGTCGACCACAACGACCTCGATCGGCAGACCGAGCTCCGCGGTGGCATGGGCGGCTGCTTCCCGCCAGTCCACCGATGCCGTGATGATCACGAAGGATCGTCCCAGTCGATCGATGATCGAGGTCCGGACGCCGTCGTTCGTCAACCACAGTTGCGGAACGCGGGATCCGGGCCGACCGGTCGGCAGGAATCCGTTCTCGAACTGCTGATGATCATCGTCCGGCTCCAGACAGACGGCGCCGCCGACGACGCGATAGCCGAACATCATCCCGATCTCGTTGTTGTCACCGGCACCGTCCTGCTCGCCGCGATCATGATCAACATCTCCATGATCATCATCGCTGCGCCGGTCGGCTCCATGCTCCCCGGCCCCATGCTTTTCAGCTCCGCCGGGTGTCATCCGGTGCAACAGGTTCTGATACTGCCAGTCGGCGATCATCTCGCCGTACGGTCTGCGCTCGAGATCGTGACTGTCCAGCAGTCCCGGGCCGGCCTGCCCGTTGACCACGGCGGCCAGTTTCCAGCCCAGGCTGAAGCCGTCCAGCACCGCGGTGTTGCCGCCCTGGCCGCCGGTCGGCGGCATCACGTGCGCGGCATCGCCGACCAGCAGGATCCGGCCGGCTGAATACCGATCGGCCAGCCGATGCGCGAACTCGGTTTCGGCGACATCGTCCAGGCGGACGTCGAGTTCCGGCATCCCCATCCCGATCCGGATCTGCTCGACGCAGAAGTCGTGGTCGAAGTCGTCCGGACCCTCGGTGGCAGCGTCGAAGCCGAAGGAGAAGATGTAGCGACCGGCGTCATCGGTGGTGCCGAACACCCCGGCACCGCCGTGCAGTTCGGGATTCTGCAGGTACACCAGGCCGAACTCACGGTCGAACACGTCGCCGAGGTCGGCCCGGAAGACCAGGCTCATCCACTGCGAGACCGATCCGTGGCCGTGCACACCGATGCCGGCCACGTCCCGCAGCCCGGTCCGCCATCCGTCCGAGGCCACCACGTAGTCGGCGAACACCCGTCGCTGCGAGCCGGTGACGACATCCCGCAGCACCGCGAGCACGCCGTCGTCGCGAAGATCCACCGACACGAGCTCGGTGTTGAACCTGATCTCCGCGCCGAGCTCGGTGGCCCGGCGGGCCAGGATCGCCTCCGTCCGCTCCTGGCCGGCCATTCCCATGCCGGCCGCCGTGATCGCGGACAGGTCGAAGTCGAAGCTCTGCAGCAGGGTCTGCAGCGGCTCGCCGGCGACGGTGCGACCGATCACGATCTCCATCGGCTCGTGCAAGTCGAAGCCGGCCTCTCGTACGGCGTCGTCGATGTCGGCGATCTTCAGCGCCTCCATCACGGTCGGCATCTGGCCGCGAGCCTTGGGTGCGGTCGACGTGCTCGGGTGGCGTTCGATCACCAACGCGGGAGCGCCGTGCACGCCCAGGAAGGTGGCGGTGGACAGGCCGGACAGTCCGGCGCCGACGATCAGCACCGGAACGTGCTCGAACGGGACATCCCCGGCGGCCCGCTCGGCGGGGTCGGCGACCGGTTCAATGGTGGACAACTGGTTCATCTGCGTGCTCCTGCCAGAGAGATCGGGTGGGTCGAGGCGATCAGATCCACCGCACCGAACGCCGTTCGTTCAGTACGAACATTGTTCTACTCACGAACAGTGTTCGTGACAAGTACAGTGTTCGCGTGACCCCTGAGCCGCTGCCCCGCCAACCCTGGCTTCGATCAGGGAGGTCCCCCCGTCGTCAGCTCAGCCTGGAGTCGATCATCGAGGCCGCTCTCGAACTGCTCAGCACCGACGGGTTGGACGCGGTCACCATGCGCAAGGTGGCCCAGCGGCTGGACACCGGTGCGGCGTCGCTCTACGCCTACGTCCGGGACAAGGCCGAGCTGCACGAACTGATGCTGGACGAGGTGATGCGCGAGCTGGAGGTGCCCGAACCCGATCCGGAGTGCTGGCAGCAGCAGTTGAAGCAGGTCGGCCTGCAGGTCACCCGGCTGATGGCGTCCCGGCCCGGCATCGCTCGGATCGCCCTGGAGACGCTGATCCCCACCACACCGCACACGCTGGACAAGATGGACCAGATGTTGGCGCTGCTGCTGGCCGGCGGCCTCAGTGCCGACGACGCGGTCGTCGGCGCGGACATCCTCTCGCTGTACGTCGCGGCGGGCGCCTACGAGCAGGCCCGGCAGACGTCCGAGCGCGCTGCCCACGAGGCAGCCGAGCGGATCGACAAGATTCGCGACTACCTGCAACTCGTGCCGGCAGGCAGGCTGCCGCATCTGATCGCGCTGGCGCCGGCGATGGCGCGCCAGGGTCCGCACGGGTACGAGTTGGGCCTCGACCTGATCATCGACGGACTCGCGGCCCGGGCCGCCAGGACCGCTGCCGTCGATTGAGCTTCCCCGGCGGCGGGTACGCCATGAAAGACCGGGGACACATCTCAGGGACTCTTCAGGGTGACTGAGGAATCCCACATCATACCCGGGGCGTTGCACTGGTCGAAGGCAACGAAAGGGGCCCACCGTGGCAACAAGAACCTCAACCCGCATGAACGAGGGCATCGAAGGTAAGGATGCCGTCGGTCTCTATCTTGACGGAATTGCCAAAACGCCGCTGCTGACCGCCGCCGAAGAGGTCGAGCTGGCCAAGCGAATTGAGATTGGGCTCTATGCAAGCAAGCTGCTGTCCGGCGAGGTGAGCCAAGCCGAACGTGGTGAGCATCCGAACGAATGCACCGACGAGGAGTTGGAGCAGTTGGTCGCGCTCGGTGAGCAGGCCCAACGCCGATTCGTGATGGCGAACCTCCGTTTGGTGGTGTCCGTGGCCCGCAAGTACGGCCGCGCACAGATGCCGCTGCTGGACCTGGTCCAGGAAGGCAACACCGGTCTGATCCGGGCGGTGGAGAAGTTCGACTACACCAAGGGATTCAAGTTCTCCACCTACGGCACCTGGTGGGTCCGGCAGTCGATCAGCCGGGGCATCGCCCAGCAGGGTCGGATCGTCCGGCTGCCGGTGCACGTCGCCGAGCAGGTCAACCAGGTCGGCGCGGTGCGTCGCACCCTGGAACGCAGGTTGGGTCGCGACCCGGAACTGGACGAGATCGCCGACGAGATGGGGGTCGACGTCGAACGCGTGCTGGACCTGATGCGGTACGGCCGTGATCACGTCAGCCTGGACGCCCCGGTGGAGGAAGGCGGCGACACCGCCCTGGGCGACCTGATCGCTCGCGAACCGATGCCGGGACCGGACGAGGTGTTCCTGGACGCCGAGGAGCATCAGCGGCTGGAAGCTCTTCTTGATCAACTCGATGAGCGTTCGGCCGACGTCGTACGCCGCCGGTACGGTCTGATGGACGGCCGGCAGGCCAAGCTCGCCGACATCGGTGCCGTCTGGGGCATCACCGCCGAACGGGTTCGGCAGATCGAACGGCACGCGATCGCCAAGCTGCGCAACGCATCGACGCTGGCAGCGTGATCATCACCAGTTGATCTTGAGGCGGCGTCACCTCCGCCGCTGATCAAGATCAGAGCCAAGATCAACAACTCAAGATCAACAATTTCGAGATCACAGCAAGATCAACAAGGGGCCGGTCGCCGTCGCGACCGGCCCCTTTGCGTTGCCTCTGCGTCGTCCCGCCAGGTTCCGCGCCTCGACTCGACGAGCAGGCACCCGGCACGGTCCGGAGTCACCGGCTCCGCGCCTCGCTCGGCGAACGTCCGGTGTGCCGCTTGAACGCTCGGCTGAAGGCTTCCTCCGAGTCGTAGCCGACCCGCCGGGACACCGCCGCGACACTCAACGTGGTGGAACCGAGCAGATCGGCGGCGACATGCATCCGCCAGCCGGCCAGGTAGCGGATCGGCGGTAGCCCGAGTACGTCCCGGAATCGACCGTCCAGGGACGAGATCGAGACATGCGCCAGTCGTGCCAGTTCGGCGACGTTCCAGTGCGTCGCGGGCGCACCGTGGATCGCCGACAGCGCAGGCGCCAGGATCGGATCGCCGAGTGCGGCGAACCAGCCGGCATCGATCGTCGGGGCGCTGGCCAGATGCAGCCGCAGCACCTCACGGACCACCAGCTCGGGCAGTTGGGTCGGCCCGGGCAGGCCGCCTTGGGGCGCGGGCGCGGTCTGGGTCAGCGCGTAGTCGATGCTGGCCCGTACCCAATCCCGGGCCGGGCCCGGCCGCAGTCCGACCACGAACAGCGGCGGCAGCGCCCGCAGCCTCGGGTCGAACAACGGATGATCGCTGCTCAGGTAGCCGCAGACGACGTCGGTACGGGCACCACCGGCACCGAGCGTGATCACCGGGATCCGCTGCCAGGGCGGAGGTTCCAGCAGATCCTCCATCGCCACCACGTCGCTGACGGCCGCGCCGCCCATCGCATGCACGTCGCCGTACGGGACGACGATCACATCGCCCTCCTTGGCCCAATGCCGCTCGCCGGCCGGCAGTGCGGCCCAGCAACGGCCGGCCGCGATCACGTGGAAGAGCGCAACCCGGGCCGAACCGGGACTGAGCAATGCGGCGGTGGCTTCAGCACTCGGCGCTCGATAGGCCCACGCCTCGGTGTAGACGCCGCGCAGGAACACCGCCCCCTGGAGGTGCATCCGGTTGAGCATCCCGCCAAGCGTGGTGTTCCGATCAGGTCCCCCGGGGGCGCGGTCATGGTCGGGCGTCGCCGCGCGCACAAGACTCAGTCTGACAGTCTCATCTCCGAGCCGAGGAGCAAACGATGCTCTTCATGGACGTCCACGAGAACCTGCCCGGCGTCACCCTCGAGGCCGTGGCGGAGGCGCACGAGAAGGACCTGGCCATCCAGGACCAGTACGGGGTCGACTACCGGCGCTACTGGGTCGATGTCGAAGAGGGCAAGGTGTTCTGCCTGGTCGAGGCGCCGACGGCAGAGGCCGCGGCCGCCGTACACAAGGAAGCCCACGGCCTGCTGCCTGACCACACCTATCCGGTGTTCGAAGGCAGCTGATCATGATCAACTGACGCATCGTAGGCCGGCTGGCCGCCCGCCGTCGTGTCGTCGGGAGCCGGGACCAAAGTCCCGGCCGTCAGGGTCGAACGACGGTGGCGGCCACCGCCGGCGACGACCAGTCTGTCGACCATGCGGGAGAACCTCGTTGTGGTCGGGCTGGACGACTCGCCGTCGGCTCGGGCCGCGCTCGAATGGGCCGCGGACTACGCCCGGATGACCGACTACCGGGTGGTCGCGGTTCATGTCACGCCGGCGGGAAGGCCGCACGGGTACGCCGCTCGACGGCCCGAGTCGACCGGTGCCGGATCGATCGGTGCCGGATCGATCGGTGCCGGATCGATCGATGCCGGATCGATCGGTGCCGGATCTACCGGTGAGGGGAGGTTCCGGCGGATCGAGCGGATGTTCGACAGCGTCGCGCCCGAACACGACTGGCAGCTGATCCGGCTCACCGGCCGACCGGGCGAGGCACTGGTCCGGGAGGCCGAGCGCGCGGTCCTGCTGGTGATCGGCAGCCAAGGTCACACCGGCCTCAACCGACTGCTCGAGGGATCGGTCAGCCAGTACTGCCTTCGCCACAGCAAGGTGCCGGTGCTGAGCTACTCCGGCCCCGTCTCCCCCGCGCCGGTTCCGGCGCCGAACGGCCACCGGACGTTCCTCGAACCGACGGCACTGGACCGGATCACCGCCCGACCGGCCGCGTACCAGCGTTCCTCATGATCAACACGGTCCAGTGCCAGGACGTGCTGCGCCGGGCGGCGTTGCAGGCCACGTTGGCACCATCGCTGTACAACACCCAGCCGTGGCGGATGCTGCTGTCCGGGAACCGAATGCAACTCCTGGCCGACGACAGCCGGCAGTTGGCGGTCCACGACCCGTCCGGCCGGCAGTTGATCATGAGCTGCGGCTGCGCGTTGTTCAACGCCCGCGCCGCGCTGGCGGCCGAGGGATTCTCGCACCGCGTACTGCGGCTGCCCGGGGGCGGCCGCGATGCTGCCCTGGCAGCGATTCATCCAGCGGCGCGGCCCGATCGGGAACGTGGTGATCGGGACCCGGCCGACCAGGATGTTGCCGACCAGGATCCGAGCGAGACCGCCGAGCTGAGCCGGCTGGCCGCGGTGCTGGGCGACCGGCACACCAATCGGCAGCCGTTCCTGTCCGGCGCGCTGCCCCGTCGGGTCGTGCACCGGCTCAGTGCCGCCGCTGCCCGCGAAGGATCGGCGGTCGCGACGCTCGACACCGCCGCCCGGCGCCGGATCACCCTCGCCCTGCATCAGGACGCCGGTTCGATCATGCGGACGGATCCGGCCTACCGAGCCGAGCACCGGGCCTGGGCGGCCACCGCCGGCCTGATCCGGCCGTCCGAGCATGATCCCTGCGATCCGGCGATGGCGGCGCCGTCACTGATGCTGTTGGTCAGCCCGCAGGACACGCCCGCAGATTGGCTGCGTACCGGCGAGGCGCTGGAACGGGTACTGCTGGAACTGACCGCCGAGGGGTACGTCGCCAGTCTGAGCAGTCAGGTCACGCACGTGACCTCCACCAGGATGCGGCTGCGTCGCGTGCTGGCGCTCGACGGCTACCCGCAGGTGCTGTTGCAGGTCGGTCAGGCGCCGCCGAGCCCACCGACCCGACGGCGACAGCTGGTGGACGTGATCGTGGAGCTCGAGGCATCCGCCGACGTCCGGCGCAGCATCGGCGTAGGCTGTCCGGCATGACCGGCGACGGCGGCGCCGTACGGTTTCCTGACATCGCCAAGCTGGAGTTGGACGAGCTGATCGACGAGCTCGTCGAACGAGCGCAGGGTGTGCGGCATGCTCAGGGGCGGCTACGGGCGCTTCTGCGGGCCACCGAGTCGGTGGCCGGAGATCTTTCCCTGCAGTTGATGCTGCGCCGCATCGCCGAGGCCGCGGCCGCGCTCGTCGGGGCCGAGTACGCCGCGCTGGGCGTGATCGGCAGCGACGGCGGTCTGGATCAGTTCATTCACGTCGGTGTCTCGGACGAGGACGCCGACCGGATCGGGCCGTTGCCGCAGGGCAAGGGGCTGCTCGGCGCGTTGATCACCGATCCGCGTCCGATCCGGCTGAATCACATCACCGACGACGAACGCTCCAGCGGATTCCCGGCCAACCACCCGGCCATGGACTCCTTCCTCGGCGTACCGATTCACGTCCGCGACGAGGTGTTCGGCAACCTCTACCTGACCAACAGCAGGAAGGGCGCGTTCACCGAGGAGGACGAGCAGTTGGTGATCGCGCTCGCCAGTGCCGCCGGCACCGCGATCAGCAACGCCCGGCTCTACCAGGAGGCGCAGCTGCGGCAGCGGTGGTCGGAGGCATCGGCCGAGGTGCATGCACAGTTGCTCAGCTCGACCGGCGAGGACCCGCTGCACAGCATCGCCCGGCGGGCGATCGAGATCGCCGACGCCGACCTGGTCACGGTCGGCCTGCTGTCGGAGGATCGGCTGACGTTCGTGATCGAGGCGGCCTTCGGCGAACGGGCGCAGGAGTTGCTGGCCCGCCGCTTCGAACTGGCCCCGACCCTGACCGGCCTGGTGGTCCGCACCGGGCAGCCGTTCATGGCCGCCGACGCGGCCGATCTGGAGTATCCGCCGGTGTCCCAGCAGAGCGGCGTGCTGGAGACCGGCCCGATCATCGCGTTGCCGTTGCGTGGCACCGCCGAACCGCGCGGTGTGCTGACGCTGGCCCGTCGCCGGGGCCGGCGCGCGTTCACCGACATCGAGACGTCGATGGCGGCCGGGTTCGCACAACAGGCCAGCGTGGCGTTGGAGTTGGCCCAGGCCCGAGCAGCGGAACAGAAGATGATCATCCTGGAGGATCGCGAGCGGATCGCCCGGGATCTTCATGATCATGTGATTCAGCAACTGTTCGCGATCGGCTTGAGCCTGGACGGCGTCGCCTCGCAGATGCAGAGCACGGATCCGTTGGCCGGCAAGGTGCGCGAACGGGTGGAGGACCTGGATCGGGCGATCCGGCGGATCCGGACGTCGATCTTCGCGCTCCGCGGCAGCATCGGCCCCGCTCGTCAGGGGTTGCGGCAGTCGATCCTGGACGTGGCCGGTTCGGTCACTCCGATCCTCGGCTTCTCCCCCGGTGTTTCGTTCGCCGGCCTGCTCGATCTCGGTCTGAGCGACGAGCTCACCGAGGACGCTGTTGCCTGCGTACGGGAGCTGCTGACCAACGTGGGCAAGCACGCGCACGCCACCGACGCGTCGGTCGATGTGGAGTTGCTCGCCAAGCGCATCACCATTACGGTCACCGACAACGGGATCGGGATGCCGGCCGGTGGCCGCCGCAGCGGCCTGGACAATCTGCGCGAACGGGCCGAGCAGCATCACGGGACCTTCGAGCTGAGGGCTGGTCCGGCCGGTGGCACGGTGGCGGTCTGGCGGGCGAACCTGACCTGAGTCGGTACGAGACCTGTCGGGTCAGGCGTTCTGATCCGGCGACATCAACGGCACCCGCCAGGTCACGATTGTGCCGCCCTTCGCAGCAGCGTCGAAGCCGAAGCTGCCGCCGAGGTCCCGGGCGCGAGCGGCCATGCTGCCCAGCCCGAGCCCGTAGATCGGCGGGTCCGGCGGACCGATGCCGTCGTCGGCGACCCGGGCCTCGACCTGCGCGTCGGTGACCTCGACACGTACCGAGAGCCTGGTCGCCCGGGCATGGGTGATCACGTTGTCCACCGCTTCGGTGATCACCGCCCGCAACTGCCGGCAGACCGTCGCCGGCAACGCACCGACGTCGCCGCGGATGTCGCGCTCCGACACCCACGTCCCGAACCGTCGCCCGCACCGGATCCGGCAGGTCCTGCTCTGCTGAGGTCGAGAAATCGACCCGCTTCATCGGCGCCGCCATGGCTGCCACCCCTCGTACGACTCGATCAGTCGCCGGGGTCTGGGGCGAAGATGAGGATCGGCCACAGCCTGCCCGGGTCGGCAGGGCCGCGAGCCGTCCCGCAAACCTTGCCGGGTACGGAATTACCGTGCCGGACCGACCTGGGTCAGATCGACCCGGCCGGCGGCGACGTCGGAGGCGATCCGGGTCAGCGGAAGCTGCCGGTCTCGAGCAAACGTCCGCAGCAGCTGGAACGCCCGGTCCATGTCCAGTCCGGAGTGCTGGGCGATCACACCCTTCGCCTGCTCGATCGCGATCCGGCTGTTCAACGCCGTCTGCAGCTGGGTGGCCAGCCGTTCGTTGGCCTCGGTCGCCCGGTGCTGCAGCAGGGTGATGGTGGCAACGTCGGCCAACGCCTGAGCAATCATCAGATCGTCGGCAGGCAACTCGCCACCCGGTAGCCGAAACAGATTCAAAGCGCCGATGGTCTGGTCCCGCAGCCGCATCGGCAGCGCGTGCACGGCGCCGAGGCCGAGCGCTCGCAACCGTGGCGCGAACCTCGGCCACCGAACGACCTGATCGTCGACCGAGACCACGTTGACCGGAGCACCCGAGCGATAGCAGTCCGGGCACGGGCCCTGCTCATTCTGCAGCTCGAACAGCTCCAACAGCCGGGTCTCCTCCGACGAGGCGGCCATCACCCGCAATCTGCCCGTTGGATCGGCCAGCATCAATCCGGCCGCGCGCGCCTCCAGCAGGGTGGTGCAGCTGGCCACCAACTCGTCGAGCAGCTCGACCACGTCGAAGCCGCTGACCAGAGTGTCGGCCAGCCGCACGAACAGCCGCCCGAGCCGTACCTCGCGGGACTCAGCAATACTCATATTTCCCTGCCTGGCATAGGTTTCACCGATCATCATCTCTCAGATCGAGGGTTCTCTCGACGACGGCGTGGGCCACGTCTGCCAACGAGCGTCCCTCGGCGAAGGCGTACGCGCGCAGCCGGGCCAGGGCCGCCTCGATCGAGATACCCAGCTGCACCATCAACATCCCCGACGCCTGGTGGATCTCCGCACTGACGTAGGACGTCAACGGATCCGCTGCACCTGCGGCACCGATCACCGTGCGATACCCCGCCTCGCCGACCCGAATCACCGCCGCGCCCTGGATCGGCAACGTCCGCAGCGCCAGCGCACAGATCCCGTCGAATTGCTCGGTCAGGGGCGAGCGCGCGCCCGGCGGATCAAGCCTTCCTGAGCCACATCGGCGATGAGGATCCCGCGCTGGAACAGGCGTGCGGTGGACAGGCCGAGGCCGGACGACGCGGACGGCGACACCTGGTCGTACAGCAGCCAGTCGTCGGCCCGGAATCGCCGGTGGAACCACATGGCGTGATCGATCGAGGCGGCCTGCACGCGCGGCGATCCGAGCACCTCGCCGTGCGGGACCAGACTGGCGCCGAGCAGCGTCAGGTCACTGGCGTAGGCGAGCAGACAGCTGTGCAGGAATCGATCATCGGGCACCTCGCCGTCGGTCTTGATCCACAGCCGGGCCCTGGCCGGATGCCGCGGATCGGCCTCCAGGCCGCCGCCGGGACCGGAGTTGCCGACGTAGCGGACGTCGAGCGCTCCCCACTCCCGGGTCCAGCGATCGGCGGGCGCCCCGGTGAGCTTGCTCAACACCTCGGCCATCGACGGGGAGGACTCCGGATCTCCTACGCCGTCGGGCACCGGATCGGCGTGGTCGAAACCGTCCTCGTCGACGTGGAACGAGGTCGACATGTAGAAGATGATCTTGCCGTTCTGCCGTGCGCTGACTCGGCGGGTGGAGAACGAGCCGCCGTCGCGGATCGCGTCCACGTCGTACACGATCGGCGTGTCGATCCGGCCCTCGAGCAGGAAGTAGCCGTGCAACGAGTGCGGGAACCGGCCCTCGGGCACGGTCAGTCCGGCAGCGGTCAGGGCCTGCGCCAGCACCTGCCCGCCGAAGGCTCGTTGCAGATCGGTCCTGGGCTGGCGGGCACGAAACAACCCGTCCTCGATGCGCTCGAGCTCCAGCAGGTCGAGTAGTTCGTCCAGTGACTGCGGCACGCCGCGATCCTACTGGTGCCGAAGCCTGACTTATTGCCGCTGACAAGGCATTCACGCATCGTCGCAACGGTTGCCCACGCCTGCGACTCGGTCGCCAGTGTCCCCGCGCTGCCCGACTGGCGGTCATCAAAGCGGCCCCTGACGAGGCGTAACGATCGCCGGTCTTCATCAGATGCAAGACTCCGTCGAGTTTCCGATGCCAGCCAGGTCATCCAGGAGTGGGTGCCGGCAGAGATGCTCGGCCCGGTCCCCGTGGTTGAGCACCAGATGCCGGGCAATACGAACTACTTCGCCGGCTTCTGAGCCACCCGCAGATGATCGGTTACGGGGCGCGCAGCCGTTGGCAGTCGATCGGCTACCTGGCGAGTCCCAGGAAGGCCATCATGGCGCGTTCGACTTCGGTGAGCTGTTCAGCTGTCAGCCGCCCCAGACGGTTGGCAACACTCGTCCGCCGCACCGTAGTCAGTTTGTCGATCATGACCTCGCTGTCGCGCTCCAGTCCGGACAGCGCCGAGGGGCCGATACGGATCCGCAGCAGCGGCGCATCAGTCAGTGTGCTGGTCAGCGGAGCCACCGTCACCGAGGCCGTGGCGTCGAAGACCTCGTCTTGCACGATCAGCGCCGGCCGCGGCTTGGACGCGTAGACCCCGCCGGCGACCGTCCAGAGCTCCCCGCGGTTCACTCCTCGTCATCCCACGGCGCTGATACGGCCTCGATGAAGTCTTGATCGTCGCCAGTTCGATCCGCGGCAGCCACCAGCGCGGCCTGGCGGTGCGCCTCCGCGGCGAATCGTTCGGTACGCACATCGGGAACCCAGATCTGCACCGGGCGGTAGCCCCGCTCACGCATCCGGCGCCGATAGCTGCTGACCCGGTCCCTGACTGACATACAACCAGGTTACATGTAACGATCCCGCGAGAGAATACCCGTCAACGAGCGAGCCCGGCTTCCCCCAGCGGGCCGACCGAAACCCTCGTGACCAGCGGAATCGCCAGCGCCCGATAGACCCGCCGGCTGCGATGCCCGCAAGGGTGCTGCCTTATACGGGCGGATTCACGTGGTTCGAATACTTCATGTTACCGGTAATCGTCCCGCTCGGTGCCCGCTGCCGGCGGGCTGCCACGCCGAGTCAGTCGCGGTCCTCGTCCCCCGGCTCCGGCCGGTCGTCGTCGCGTTCGGCGTCGGCGGTGTCGTCGCGTTCAGCAAGGAAGCGCTCGAAGGCGGCGCCGATCTCGTCCGCGGTCGGCACCGAGGCGAGGTCCTCCGAGGCGGGCCGCGGGAAGCCGATGCCGCCCCGGTCAGCGCGCAGGGTGTCGTACTGCTGCTCCAGTTGGCCGACCATCTCCTGCGCTTCGCCGGAGCCGGCGACCTCCTCGACGATCTCGGCCATGTTGCTGGCCGCCGCCTCTTCCAGCCCGGCCAGCGGGAACACCAGGCCGGTCGCCTGGGCGATCCGCTGGCCCAACACCAACGCAGCTTGTGGGAACGCCGCCTGCGCCAGGTAGTGCGGGACGAACGCCTCGAACCCGAGTGCGGTCCGCTGCTGCTCCCCCAGCCGATACTCCAGCATCGCCGAGAAGCTCGCCTGCACCTCGGCCTCACCGAACCAGGATTGCTCGTCGCGGATCAGGTCCGGGTCGGTGGCGTGCGCGTTCAGCGCGACCGGCCGGGTGTGCGGGACGGCGCCGGGGATGCCGGTCAGCGCCACCGTCAGCCGTACGCCGAATTCGTCGATCAGCCCGAGCACGGCCTGCACCGTACGTTCCCACTGCACGTCCGGCTCCGGCCCGGTGAAGAGCAGGAACACCTCGCCCTGCGCGTCGGTCAGCCGGTGCAGCCGCAGCTTCCGGGTGCGAAACGACGACCAGTGATCACCGTCGTAGTCCATCATCGGCCGCCGGGACCGGTAGTCGTGCAGTTGATCATGATCGAACTCGGCCAGCAGTTGGTGATCGAGGTGCTCCAGCAGATGCGCCGAGAACAGCCGGCCGGCCTGACCGGCGTCGATGAATCCGTCCAGCTGTACGAGCATCACCGGGCGGCTTCCCGTCATCTGTTCGGCGACTTCTGAGCTCAACTCGTACAGCGAACGCGGATCCAACATGGGCCCCAATCTAGTGGTCCGGCGCCTTCGGGCAGTCGGCGGCCAGCTTTCTAGGAACCGAGCCCGTGCGTACGCCCGGCTCCGGCCAGTGCGTTCATCACACGCTTCTCCGACACGGGAAACTTGGTCCGCAGCTGCTGTGCGAAGAGGCCCACGCGCAACTCTTCCAGCATCCAGCCGATCTCCTCCACGTCGGCCGGCAGTGGCCCGTCGGGCAGCTTGCCGCAGAGTTCGGCGTACGCGTCCTCGACCCGGGTGATGGTGGCCAGCCCGGCAGCATCCTTGGCCGGGTTGGCGCGCAGCACGGTGACCCGGTTGAGTGCGGCCCGCAGATAGCGGGTGAGATCGGGCACGCGTTCGGCGTCGGTGACCGCCAGGAACCCGGGGAAGATCAAATTGGCCAGCTGCTCACGCAGATCGGCGGCGGCAAGATCATCGATCGCCTTCACCGCGTCGAGCTGGGCCGACACCTGCTCCCACGCCTCGAGCGCGGCCGCGGTCTCGTTGACCAGCTCACGCATCCGGTCGGCGTGGTCGGCCCGCACCTGATCACACAGCCGACGGAACGCCTGTTGATCATGAGTACCACCGCCCGCATGCTGGCGGATCAGCTCGCCGACCGCGGCCAGCCGGGCGTCCGCCAGCAGTTGCGGTACGCCGGGATAGGGGCTGCCGCCGAGCGCCAACTTCTGCTTGTTGCCCAGGTGTCCGATCACCCAGCGGGTCGGGTCCGGGATGTTGATCATGACCAGTCGGCGCACGCCGAGGGCGTGGAAATGATCGCGCCGGCCGGCACTCTCGTACACCTTCAGGCCGACGGTGCTGCCCTCGTCGACCAGGCCGGGGTAGCTGATCAGGCTGCCGGTGCGGATCTCGTCGTCGATCGTGCCGAACACCCAGTCCGCGGCGCCGGTGCTGGTGACCTTCTCCGCCGCCCGGTTCAGGGTCTTGCTGACTGCCGGGGCGAGTCGCTGTTTGAGTTCGTCGAGGTCCTTGCCCTCGCCGATCACGGTGCCCTTGTCCTTGATCAGGTAGGTCGGCAGCAGGTGGCTCGGCGGCGGGCTGGACAGCCACGCGTCCGCCGGAATGACGACCCCGGTCAGCGCCCGCAGCGCCTCGCCGAGGGCGTCCGGGAAGGACCGGTCGTGGACCTGCGGATGATCACCGATCCAGGCCAACGCCTGCTGGGCGAACTGCGGCGCCGGTACGAAGTTGCGCCGGATCGCCTTCGGCAGCGAACGGATCAGCTCGCCGGCCAGTTCGCTGCGCAGGCCCGGGACCTGCCAACTGAACTTCGCCGGATCCGTCCGGTTCAGCAGTCCGACCGGGATCTCGATCCCGACGCCGTCTCGGGAGGACCCCGGTTCGAAGGTGTAGTCGATCTTGAAATCGAGCTCGCCGCTGGACCAGACCTCGGGGAAGTCGTCGGCGCCGGCGGCCTGCCCGTCGACGACAAGATCATCCAGGGTCAGCGAGAGTCGGTCCGGATCGGCCTCGCGGACCTGCTTCCACCACCGGTCGAAATGGGCGCCCGAGCTGACATCGGCCGGGATCCTGGCATCGTAGAAGTCGAAGATCACGTGATCATCGACCAGCAGATCACGACGCCGGGTCCGCTCCTCCAACTCCTCGGCCTCGGCCCGGACCTTTTGATTCTCGGCGAAGAAACGATGCCGGGTCCGCCAATCGCCCTCGACCAGTGCGGATCGGATGAAGATCTCCCGGGCTTCGGCGGGATTGATCTTGGCATAGCCGACGCGGCGGCGGCCGATGATCGGGATGCCGTACAGCGTGACCTGCTCGTAGGCCATCACCGATCCGCTGCGTGCCGACCAATGCGGTTCGGAGTAGGTGTGCTTGAGCAGATGCCGGCCGACTTCCTCGACCTGGGCGACGTCGATCGCCGCCACCGTACGCGCCCACAATCGGGAGGTCTCGACGATCTCGGCCGCCATCGCCAACGGCGGATTGATCTTGGCGACGCTGGAGCCCGGGTTGATCGCGAATTTCGTCCCCCGGGCACCGAGGTATTCGCGCAACATCCGCCGTCGCTTGCCGTCGGCTCCGCGGCCGCGCTTGCGATCCTCCAACACCTCGGCCAGGCCGACATGCGACAGCAGCCCGGACAGGATCGCGGTGTGGATCTTGCCGTGGTCGGCCGGCTCGGTGTTCAGGTTGAGGCCGAGTTCGCGGCTGATCTGACGCAATTGGGCGTGCAGATCCTGCCACTCGCGGATCCGCAGGAAGTGCAGATACTCGTCTCGGCACAGCCTCCGGAATGCGTTGCCTGACAGGGATTTCTGCTGCTGGCGCAGGTACTGCCACAGCCGCAGGACGGCCAGGAAGTCGCTGCCGTCCGGCTCGGCCGCCCCTTCGACAGGCTCAGGACCCTCGTCATCGGTGTCGTTCATCGGGGCCCAGAAGCGGCGGTGAAGCTGATCGGCGGCCTGCTGATGTTCGGCCGGACGCTCCCGCGGATCCTGCACCGACAGGCCGGAGACGATGATCAACATCTCCCGCAGGCAGCCCTGTTCCTCGCCGGCCAGCAGCATCCGGGCCATTCGCGGATCGATCGGGATGCCGGCCAGTCGGCGGCCGACCTTGGTCAGCCGGGGTGAGTTCGGTTGCTGCGTCTTCGGTTGATCCGATCTCGATCGATCCGGGCGATTCGTCCGGTGTGTACGGGCACCGATCGCGCCGAGTTCCTCCAGCAGCCGCAGGCCGTCGGTGATCTGCGCGGAATCGGGCGGTTCGACGAACGGGAACGAGGCGATGTCACCGAGATCGGCGGCGGCCATCTGCAGGATCACCGCGGCCAGGTTGGTCCGCAGGATCTCCGGCTCGGTGAATTCGGGCCGGCCGGCGAAGTCATCCTCGGAGTACAGCCGGATGCAGATGCCCGGACCGAGTCGCCCGCATCGTCCGGCTCGCTGGTTGGCCGAGGCCTGCGAGATCGGTTCGATCGGCAGCCGTTGCACCTTGGTCCGGGCCGAGTAGCGGGAGATTCGCGCGGTGCCGGTGTCGATCACGTACCGGATGCCCGGCACGGTCAGCGACGTCTCGGCGACGTTGGTGGCCAGTACGATCCGGCGCCCGGTATGCGCGGTGAACACCTTGTGTTGTTCGGCCGCCGACAGCCGTGCGTACAGCGGGATCACTTCGGTGAACCGCAGCTCACGTCGAAGATCAGATCCCTGAGCTTGTCGAAGGGCATCCGCGGCATCGCGGATCTCGCGTTCCCCGGAAAGGAAGACCAGGATGTCGCCGTCACCCTCGGTGGTCAGTTCCTTGACCGCGCGGCAGATCCCGTCGACCTGATCAAGATCCTCGCTCTGTTGATCACCGGCTCCCTCGCCGGCGTTGCCGACCAGCGGTCGATAGCGCATCTCGACCGGAAAGGTGCGACCGGAGACCTCGACGATCGGGGCCGGGTTTCCATGATCATCGGCGAAATGCTCGGCGAACCGTACGGTGTCGATGGTGGCCGAGGTGATGATCACCTTCAACTCGGGACGGCGTGGCAGCAACTGCTTCAGATAACCGAGCAGGAAGTCGATGTTCAGGCTGCGTTCATGCGCCTCGTCGATGATGATCGTGTCGTAGCGACGAAGATCACGATCATGACCGATCTCGGCCAGCAGTACGCCGTCGGTCATCACCTTGACCCGGGTGTTGCGGGACGCCTTGCGGGTGAAGCGGACCTGATAGCCGATCAGATCGCCGAGCTCGACCCCGATCTCCTCGGCGATCCGTTCGGCGACGGTCCGAGCCGCGATCCGCCGCGGCTGGGTGTGGCCGATCGAGCGGCGGCCGAGCTTCAGACAGATCTTCGGCAGCTGGGTGGTCTTGCCCGAGCCGGTCTCGCCGGCCACCACCACGACCTGGTGATCACGGATCGCCGCCTCGATCCCGTCGACCCGTGCCGAGATCGGCAGGGCCGGATCGAACTCGAACGCAGGAACCGCCGGGTTGGTCGGATCCGACGCTTGAGCGGATCCGGTCGAGACGGCGGTTTCGGGCATAACGGCAGGAGTCTAGTTGGCCCGGCACAATCGGTCCCAGCAGATATCCGAGGAACCGACGCGCCCGGCGGCAGATCACTTCTGGCTGGAGATCAACTTGGTCAGCAGGCGGTCGAGTTGGCCCTTGTCACGATCGCTCAGACCGACGAGTAGCTCGCTCATCGCGCGCTCCGCTGCCGCGTTGGCCCGGACCAGCGACCGGCGGCCCTTGGCCGTCAGCTGAACCGCGTGGCTGCGCCGATCCCGCTCGTTGCGCCGCCGCTCGGCCAGGCCCTGCCGCTCCAGCTCGTCCAGGACGTACACCAACGACGACTTGTCCATCTGGGTCCGATCCACCAACTCGCGCTGACTCAGTGGCCCGCTGTCCGCGAGCTCGGAGAGCACCGCAAGATGGCGAAGGTCGATCGCCAGCTCCTTCAGGCTCTGGTTCGTCGTCGCCCTGGCCGCCCGGTGCGCGAGATAGAACAGGCCACCGAGCCGCAGCTCGATGGCCGTCTGCTGTTCAGAGGTCACCCGACCAGGGTACTCCCTGATGACAGATTGTCTGCGCACAGATAGTTTGCACACATGCGTATTGTCATCATCGGAGCCGGGCTGGCCGGACCATTGCTGGCCCAGGGCGTGCAACGTCACGGACACGACGTGACACTCGTCGAAAGACGACCACCGGTCGACCACCTGCGGACCGGCTACCGCATCCACCTCGATCCGCAAGGCGAGCTGGCGCTGGGGGCCTGCCTGCCGGCCCGGTTGCACGAGTTGGCCGTCCTGACCTCCGGCACGCTCGGCGGTGGCGTCCGGGTGCTGAACACCGACCTCGAGGTGATCAATGAGCTGGTGGTCCCACAGCCCGCCGATCTCGAGTCCGAGGGCCGTCATCTCACGGTCGACCGCCAAACGCTGCGGGAGATTCTGCTGGCGGGGCTGGAGGACAAGATCGAGTACGGGGTTGGCTTCGAAGGCTTCCGGATCGCCGACGACGGCACGGTCCGTGTCGATCTCGACAACGGCAGCGCGTTGACCGCGGATCTTCTGGTCGGAGCCGACGGTTCAGGCTCCCGGCTGCGGCAGCAGTTGCTGCCGGACCTGGAGGTGATCGACATCGGCCAGGTCAACATCTTCGGCCGGACGCCGTTGACGAACCAGACGCTGCCGGACATCCCATGGGCCGCGCTGGACGGCTTCAGCACCGTGATCGGGCCGGACGGGAGGGCGATGCCGTTGGCGGCGCACCGGTTCGCGAACCCGCCCCGAACGACCGCGGCGCGGCTCTGGCCAGGCCTGCAGCTCAGTGCCGATCACGACTATCTGATGTGGGTCTTCTCGCTGCCTGCCGAGGCGATCCCGGATCCGTGGACGTCAACCGCCCTGCAGGACTTCACCGCCGATCAGGTCGGACGGTGGCAGCCGAGTCTGAGACGGATCGTCCGCGCATCCGAGACCGGATCGGTGCAGACCACCACCGTCCGGACGTCCCGGCGTCCGGACGCGCCCTGGCCGAGTTGCCCGGTCACCGTCATCGGCGATGCCGCGCATCCGATGATCCCGGCCGGAATCGGCGCCGCGGTGGCGCTGGCCGATGCGGCCGCACTGGCCGAGCAGCTGGCCGCGGTGGCGACCGGAGAGCGGGACCTGATCACCGCGGTGAGCCGTTACGAACGACAGATGATCAAGGACGGATTCGACGCCGTCGAACAGTCCGAACGCCGATTCTCCTGATCGGCGCCGCCATCAGCGAGCGGTCAGGACGCCGAGTCGGCGGTGATCACTCGCAGCGAGACGGTTTCCGGGAGTTGGCGGAGTTTATCGGTCAGCTCATCGGAGAGGTCGGAGCCGACGTCGGTGACGACCACGCCGAGGTTGCCGCGGGTGCTCAGGGTCTGTCCCTCGATGTTGGCACCGTAATCGGCGAGCACGCCGTTGGCCGTGGCAAGCACGCCGGGGACGTTCTGGTGGATGTGTACGATCCGGGCCCGGGCGGTCCGCTCGTGCACCTGCACCTGGGGCAGGTTGACGCTCATCGTGGTGTTCGCGTCGGCGACGTAATCGCGGAGCTTGCCGGCCACGTACTGACCGATGTCGGTCTGCGCCTCCTCGGTGGAACCGCCGACGTGCGGAGTCAAGATCACGTTCGGAATCCCTTGCAGGGAAGACACGAACGGGTCACCGGCGACCTTCGGCTCCTCCGGGAAGACGTCCACCGCGGCGCCCGCGATGTGGCCGCTGAGCAGGTTCTCCCGCAACGCTTCATGATCAACAACGAAGCCGCGGCAGAGGTTCAGGAACAGGCTGCGCGGACGCATCGCGGCGAACTGCTCGGCACCGAACATGCCCGCATTCCCGGCGCGGCCGTCGACGTGCAGACTGACCGTCTCCGCGGTCTGCAGCAACTCGTCCAGGCTGCCGCAGCGGCGGGCGTTGCCCAGCGCCAACTTGTCGGCGATGTCGTAGAAGTAGACCTGCATGCCCAGCGCCTCGGCCACCACGGACAGCTGGCTGCCGATGTTGCCGTAACCGACGATGCCGAGAGTGCGGCCGCGGACCTCGTGTGCACCCTTGGCCGACTTGTCCCAGACGCCGTTGTGCAGCGCGGCGTTCTTGTCGGTCAGATGCCGGGCCATCGCGATGATCTCGGCGATCGCCAGCTCGACCACGCTGCGGGTGTTGGAGAACGGCGCGTTGAAGACGGCGATGCCGCGCTCGGCCGCCGCACCGAGATCGATCTGGTTGGTGCCGATGCAGAAGGCGCCGACGGCCAGCAGGTTGGGCGCCTGCGCCAGCACCTCGGCAGTGACCTGGGTCTTGGAGCGGATGCCGAGCAGGTTGACGTCGGCGACCGCCTCGATCAGGTCCTCGCCGTCCAGCGCGCCCTTGCGGGTCTCGACCTCGAAGCCGCGATCGAGCAACAACTGCTCGGCGTCGGGATGGATGTTCTCCAGCAACAAGGCTTTCATCGCGGTGTTTGTGCTCCTGCCTGATCCATCTGCCTGATCCGTACCTCGGCCGATCGGTGACCGGTCGGTTCAGCTGCGCTGCACCGGCCCCATCCTACGGAGCCGGTGCAGCGCACCCGATGCGGATCTCAGCCAGCAGTCCCCGGATCAGTCAGCCGACTCAACCGGCGGTACGGACGACCGCGTCCTGGCCGGCCGGCTGCGGTGGTGCCGGGCTGAGCCGGATCTCGGTCGACTCGGCCGCCGAGTGGTAAGTGGCGTCCACGATCAGCGACCGAGTCAGCGCCTCCTCGCCCTGATGCCCGTCCAGGTTGTGGTCCCGGACGGCAGCCACGAAGTCGGCGACCGCCTCGGCGTGACCGCCGCTCAACCCCAACTGCGGATTGAGCGAGGCGTCGACGCCGTCGATCGTGGTCCAGGCCCGGAGCTGGGGGGCCGGCGGATTCCAGGTCAGTTCGGCGCCGCCTTCGGTGCCGAACAAGGTCACGTACATGTCGTCGTGGCCGACGCCTTGGGCCCAGCTGCTCTCCAGCAGCAGGGTGGCGCCGTTGTCCATCCGGACGAACGCGGTGGCCAGGTCCTCGACCTCGAAGTCGACCGGCTCGGCGGCACCGTGCGCACCGGCCCCGTACTGGCCGCGACCGCGACCACGCGGACCGAAGGCGGCGTACGTGGAGGCGGTCACGGTCTGCACCGACGGCTCGCCCATCAGGTGCAGCGCCATGTCCAGCATGTGTACGCCGATGTCCATCAGCGGACCGCCGCCGGAGGTGGCCTTGCGGCTGAACCAGTTGCCGACGCCGCCGGGGATGCCGTTGTGCCGCATCCAGCCGGCCTTGGCGTAGTAGATGTCGCCGAGCAGGCCCTTGTCGATCAGATCCTTGGCGGCGGTGACCTCGGCCTTGCGGCGATGGTTGAAGGAGATGTCGAGGATCTTGCCGTTCGCCTTGGCCGCGTCCACCATGGTCCGGGCCGAGGCCGCGTCCAGCGCCATCGGCTTCTCGCTCAGCACGTTGATGCCGGCCTCAAGCGCGGCGACGGTGATCGGCGCGTGCAGCGACGGCGGCGTACAGACGCTGACCACGTCGAGGTCGGCGTCCTTGACCAGGTCGGCCCAGTCGGCGTAGCGGTGCTCGATGCCGTACTCGTCGGCCAGCCGCTGCAGCGGCTCGGGCTCCATCCCGGCCAGCCCGACAAGATCAACTCCGGCCGCCCGCTGGTAGCCGTCCAGGTGTTGCTGCCCGGCCCAGCCGAGCCCGATCACACCGGCTCGAAGATTCCTGCTCATCGACTCAGACCTCCCCGCTCTTGTCCGCCTCGGGGTTGATCTTGGCACCGGTGAACTGGCGCGCAACCATGTTTCGCACCGCCGGTGCGGCGAGCGACGAGCTCTGCACAGGCGCGGCCCAACGGACACCGTTGGCGAGCACCCGTTGGATGTCGGGATGGTGGTAGACCGGGAAGTCCTGATCACCGGGCGAGAAGTAGAAGACCTTGCCCTTGCCGCGCTTCCAGGTGCAGCCGGAGCGGAACACCTCGCCGCCGCTGAAGGACGAGATGAAGATCAACTCGTCGG
Source organism: Microlunatus elymi (assembly GCF_007362775.1). Classification (NCBI taxonomy): domain Bacteria; kingdom Bacillati; phylum Actinomycetota; class Actinomycetes; order Propionibacteriales; family Propionibacteriaceae; genus Microlunatus; species Microlunatus elymi. The sequence goes on along the minus strand of NZ_CP041692.1, from coordinate 2,603,923 downwards.
GCTGCGGGATGTCGAAGTATTCGCCGTACATCTCCTGCTGGTCGATCACGATCGGACTCGGTACGCCCTCGGCGATCGGGTGGTCGGGTGAGACGGTCCAGACCAACTCGGCGTCGTCGTCGCTGCGCCAGGACAGCGAGCAGCTGGTGCCCATCAGCTTCTTGAAGATCTTGGAGAAGTGCGCCGAGTGCAGGATCAGGATGCCCATCCCGCCGAGCACCCGCTGGTGCACCTTGTCGACGATGGCGTCGTCGATCTCGTCGTGCCGGGCATGTCCCCACCAGGTGAGGACGTCGGTGGTGTTCAGCACCTCGTCTGTGAGGCCGTGCTCCGGCTGATCGCGGGTCGCAGTCCGGACCTCGACGGCATCGCCGAGCTCCTTCTCCAGGCCGGCAGCGATGGCGCCGTGCATGCCGTCCGGGTAGCGCTTGGCCATCGCGTCCCGGTCTCGTTCGGATGTTTCATGGAAGTTCTCGCCCCATACGGTGACGCGGATCGGTTGGTTCACAACGACCCATCCGACCACCGTCCGACGATCGCCGGGCCCAGGCTCGCCGGGATTTCGCCATTCGGACGAAGATCCGTCCGTCCGGTGCTCGATCGGCCCCGATTTGAACGATCGAAGGACGTCGTGTAACTTTCTCGGAGTCGACGCGGGGTGGAGCAGCTCGGTAGCTCGCTGGGCTCATAACCCAGAGGTCGCAGGTTCAAATCCTGCCCCCGCTACGAAAAGGTGGCCCTGGCCAGGCGTTACGCCCGGTCAGGGCCATTCTGTTGTCCCGCCCGAACCGGCCAGGTACGCACAAAGTACGCGCGCAAGCTCAGAAAACCGCCCGCAGGTGGCGGGCGACCGGCGTCGGGCAGCGCTTTCGTATTGCCGTCCACGCTTATGGAGGGTTGACCATCGTCAGGCTCGTCGAGTGCGGAATCCGAGCAATCCGGATGTGATTGCGGTGCAGGACATCGGCGAGGGGCAGCTGTCGAACTACTGCAATCGGCGTCGCTGGAACTCCCGCGCGACCGAAGACGGCGAGCGCACGGCCGCCAGGAGTGAATCGCGGTGGATACAGGATTCCTGCGTGGCCGAGACCGTACACGGCGAGCGCCCAGGCCTGAGGAACCTGATAGTCCGACATCGTGAACAATTCGCCCGTAACACCGAACCCGGTGGCGCGTGGCGACCCCAGGTTGACCGCCCGCTCGGGGAGGGCACCCGGATCGACGGTGCTGATCGCCCGTCCGTCGACGAAGTCCTGCGGCACCGGCTTGTGCTTCGTCGTCCAAACGCCAACCCGCTCCATGGCGGCGGCGCGCTGCGTGTCCGCGAAATAGCAGGTCCCGTGCGGCGTCGGCAGATCGAAACGACCCGACGGCAGCGTCGGGTCCGGGGGCACGGTGGCGAAGTACCAGCATCCACCGTCTGCACCGCTGCGGAACTGATGCTCCCGCAACCAACCTCGCTTCCGAGAAACCGTGCCGGTGGGCAATCCGTTGAGTGCCGTCCGGGCTGGAGGCAATTGCTGAGCCAGGTCTGCGCGGGCCACGTCGGCCTATCTCCAGTCCCGGGCGGCACGTTGTGCCGCAAGCGTCAGCTCGTCGACCGAAAAGCCAGCGTTCGACCACTCCAGCGGAGTCCTCTCGCCAAGATCGTCGCTGGACGTCACGAACCACAACGCGACCGACCAGCGCGGCAGGCCGCTCAACGCCCTGATAGCCGGGCCCAGCCGCGGGCTGACTTTGCCGCCGTCGAACTGAAACACCGGAAACACTGTCTTCCGATCCGACGTGGTCAGCGCCAGGATCGTGCCGTTGCGGATACGGTCGCCGACCGCCTGCTTGGTGACATGCAACAGTTTTGTGACCCCTGAAGTGTCATAGAAGGGGCCGACCTCCTCGCCGAGCTCGCTCGGTGCCGCCGCAAGCGCCGGAAGATCCAAGATCTCTCGGATGACCTCCTCCGCTGACGGCGCAGGAGTCGCGGTCCGCTCGGACATCAAGATCAACGAGGCGACGCGGTCATCCACCGCGCGCAGGATGCGATCCCGGTACTCGTCGCGGGAAATCCTGCGTTCACCACGCTCCCGAACCTCAACCATGCTTCGGATCACCCTCCCCACCGACAGGTCCCTCACCAAGTAAAGCCAGTCAAGTAAAGCCAGTCAAGCCTGCGGCTGAGGGCTTGGGAGACGCTTGTCGCCAAGCGCCCATCGCAACTCATGGACCGCGCTCGTTAGCGCTCCCTCCCGCGTCAGACCGGGTCGGCGTCGAGTTCACGGCGGCCGGCGCTCCAGGCCGACCACAGGCGTTGGTAGATGCCGCCGGCGGCGAGCAGCTGGTCGTGGGTGCCGCGTTCGACCACTTCACCGCCGTCCATCACCAGGATGTTGTCGGCCTGGGATGCCTGGTCGAGGCGGTGCGCGACCACCAGCGCGGATCGGCCGTGGGTGACCTCGTCGGCGGCGTCCTCCAACGCACCCGCACCGGCCGAGCCCGCCTCGGCGGTGGCCTCGTCCATCACCACGATGGCCGGGTCCAGGAGCAGGATCCGGGCCAGTGCCAGCTGCTGCGCGGCGACCGGCTCCAGCTGCAGACCGCGGGCGCCGACGACGGTGTCCAGACCCGACGGGAGCCGATCGAACCAGGAGTGCGCGTGCACCCGGTCGAGCGCCGAGTGAAGTTCGTCGTCGGTGGCGTCGGGTTTGGCCAGGGTCAGGTCCTGCCGCAACGTACCGGAGAAGACATGCACCTCCTGGCTGACGGTGGCGAGCCGGGCGATGCGTTCGCGATCGGAGAGTTGGGAGACCGGGAAGCCGTCGACGAGCACCTCGCCCTCGTCCGGCACCCGCAGACCCGCCAGCAACGCCGCCACTGTGGTCTTGCCGGCACCGGAGGCGCCGACGATGGCGACGGTCTGCCCCGGATCGATGGTGAGGTTGACGTTGCGTACGGCCCAACCGCCGCCGTAGCTGAAGCTGACGTTGCGCAGCTCCACCCGGCCACGCGGCGCGTCGACGCCGCTGTCGGGCACCGGGATCGGCGGGTCGGACACCACCCCCACGATCCGGGCCAGCGACGCGTACCCGGACTGGACGACGTCGAGCACCCGCATGAACGTGTTCATCGGCCCGCGCAGCCGGATGATCATCAGCACCGCCCCGGTCACCGCGCCGACCGTCAGGGCGTCGGCCGACACCAGGTAGTAGCCGACCGCCAACGCGAGGCTGAGCATCAGGAATTCGATGGCGAGCATCCAGGTGTTGAGCACCAGCATCGTGGTACGAGCCCGGATGCCCTTGCGGACGACGCTCCAGGACGCGTCCCCGATCTCGACGTGCATCCGGTCCTCCATCGAGAACGCCCGCACCGTCGCGCGACCGCGGATGGCTTCGAGCACTCGACGGGCCCGTTCGGCCATCGCGGCCCGCTCCGCGGCGTACCGCTTCGGCGCCCTGGCCAGGTAGATCCGCGCGGCCAGGTAGTACACCGGGGCGACCACGACCGGGATGATCAGGAAGTGCCAGTTCAACGTGAACAGCGCGATCACGGTGACGACGATCGAGAACAGCGACGTGGACAGGGTCGGCAGCGTCTCGGTGACGGCCGCGGACAGCTCAGCGACGTCGTCGGTGGACCGGCTGACCAGGTCGCCGGTTCCGGCGTCCTCGACCTGATGGGTGGGCAGCCCCAGCGCGGTTCCGACCATGTCCTGGCGGAGGGTGGCGATCACCCGTTCGGACAGCCGGGCCACCAGGTAATAGCCGGCCGCGCTCATCACAGCGCCGGCGACGGCCACGAAGACCAGCTCGGCACCGATCAGCCACATCGGCCGGCCACTGCCCTCGCCGGAGACCAGGTCGACGATCTGCCCCAGCAACTGCGGTGCCAGCACGGTCGCGTACGAGCCCAGGCTGAGCAGCACCACGGCCAGCACGAACCACCGTTTCGCGTTGTGTACCCGGCCCAGCTGTCGTACGACTTCGCGCCGGACCTGCTTCAGGCTGGCCAGCGGGAAACGGACTGCGGTCTGGGCCGCGCCGGAGGCGGGTGTGCCCGTGACCGCCGCACTCATCGGACCTCCACGGCGGGACGCTCTTCGCCGGTCTGGTCCAGAAACCTGTCCGCAACCGCCAGCAGATCGGCCACATGGAGATGGTTGGCCGCCACCGCGGTCCAGGCGGGCGCCTCACTGAAGACCAGGGTGATCTTGTCGGCCCGGTGGCCGGCCAGCCGGTCGGCGATGTTCTGCTCGGTCACCGAGTCCACCGCGGTGGTCGGATCCTGAAGCACCAGGACCTCGGGATCGAACGCGACCGCGCGGGCCAGCGCGACCCGCTGGCGCTGCCCGCCGGACAGCATCCGACCGCCCTCGCCGACCCGCTTGTCGGGGCCCTCCGGGATGTCGTCACAGCAGGCGACCCGGAGTGCCTGCTCAGCAACGCCACGATCGGGAAACACGTTGTCGGCAACGCTTCCGTCGAATAGATCGGCGGCGTGCGGCGCGACGATCACCCGGCTGCGCGGCAGCGACTCGAGCCGGGAGATCAGCTCGTGATCGACGCCGCGGACCACGGTGAGTCCGGTGGGCAGCGCGCCGATGAACTGGCTGGTGCGGGTGGCGTCCACCTCGGTGCTGCGTTCGAAGCCGGCGCCGAGGACCTCACGGATCCGCTGCCCGGACGCCTCCGCCGAGGCCCAGCGGGAGGCCAGGTTCCGGCCGAACATCGTCATCGGGGTGATCAGGAACTGGGTCAGGCCGACGACGGTGATCAGCTGTCCGATCGTCACCGCGCCGTTCAGGGCGAGCACGCCCGCGCCGATGCCGAGGCCGGAGACGAAGATGGCGCCGGTGGCCTCGGTGACCCCGTTCAGCCGGGCCTCGGCCGCGTTGGCCTCGACCGTCTTGGTGTACGCGGTCTGGGAGACGGCGTCGTACCGGCCGCGTACGGTGACGATCGCGCCGAGCCCCTTGAGGATCCGCAGTCCTTGCACCACATCCGCGGCGGTGGCAGCGGCCTGGGCGATGGCCTGCTGCCGGGCGACCGACCGGCGTTGCAGCGGCCTGCCCACCCGCAGCGCCACGATCACCAGCAACGGTCCGCCGACGACGGTCGCCAGGCTGAGCCAGGGGTTGATGGTGAACATCATGATCGCGCCGTACGTGATGGAAGCCGCCTCGGCGACCGGCATCACCGTCATCATCACGATCTCTCCCACCCGCGTGGTGTCGGAGGAGGCGATCGACAGCAGCCCACCGGCGGTACGTTCCCGGCCGGCGAATCCGCGCGGGTCCTGGATCCGGTCGGTGACCATGGTGCGCAGGTCGTGGCTGACCAGTTGCTGGCTGCGGATCAGCATGAAGCGGGCCACCCAGTTCACCCCGACGGCGACCAGGAACAGCCCGGCCAGCACGACGATCCAGTAGCCCAGCCGGCCGAGCGAGGAGTTGGCGATGGCCTCGTCCACGGCGTTGCCGACCACCACCGGGGTCAGGCCGTTGCAGACGAAGGACGCCGCCATGGCAAGCGAAGCGACAAAGCTCCACGGACGCTGCGAGAGCGCCACCTTGAGCGTCCACGCCTTCGCGTCCAGCACCGGCATCTTGGACTTTCGTCCGCCCGGACCGGGCAACGCCGCGTAGTCGACGACACTCTCCGGTACGAGAGTCTGGGCAGCATCCGGCACGGAGCCGGATGTTACCGGTGAGTGAGTCGTCACTCACTCACCGGACTGCGTCGCTGAGACCGGCGACGCCGACGGAGCCCTGCTGATTCTCGGTCCATCACCCCCTTTGGGTGAGGCGTACGACGTGTCGGGGGCCAATGGTGGACGCGAAGGACCGCCGCGGCGGGTGAGCACCAACGAGCGAACCGCCAGAGTGAACCACCGAGAGATGGAGACAGCGTGGCCGACCAACCGAACATCTTGATCATCTGGGGCGACGACATCGGCATCAGCAACCTGAGCTGCTACAGCGACGGGCTGATGGGATACCGCACCCCGAACATCGACCGGATTGCCGACGAGGGCGTACGGTTCACCGACTACTACGGCGAGCAGAGCTGCACCGCCGGCCGGGCCGCGTTCATCAGCGGCCAGAACCCGTACCGGACCGGGCTGACCAAGGTCGGCATGCCGGGCGCGCCGATCGGTTACCAGGCCGAGGATCCGACCATCGCCACCGCTCTGAAGGCACAGGGGTACGCGACCGGCCAGTTCGGCAAGAACCATTTCGGCGACCGGGACGAGCACTTGCCGACGGCCCACGGCTTCGACGAATTCTTCGGCAATCTCTACCACCTCAATGCCGAAGAGGAACCGGAGTTGCCGGACTATCCGACCGAGCAGGACTTCCCGAACTTCAAGGATCGGTTCGGACCACGCGGTGTGATCAAGTCCTGGGCCAGTGCGGACGGCAGCCAGCGGATCGAGAACACCGGACCGTTGACCAAGAAACGGATGGAGACCTGCGACGAGGAGTTCCGCGACGCGGCGATCGACTTCATCCAGCGCCAGGTCGAGGCGGACAAGCCGTTCTTCACCTGGTTCAACACCACCCACATGCACTTCCGCACCCACACCCGGGAGCAGGATCTGGGCCGGGCCGGGCGCTGGCAGTCGCCCTACCACGACACGATGCTCTACCACGACGAGATCGTCGGGCAGGTGCTGGACGAACTCGACCGGCTGGGCATCGCGGACAACACGATCGTGATGTACTCCACCGACAACGGGCCGCACATGAACTCCTGGCCCGACGCCGGGATGACCCCGTTCCGCAACGAGAAGAACTCCAACTGGGAGGGCGCCTACCGGGTGCCGTGCGTGGTCCGTTGGCCGGGACACATCGAGGCCGGCACGGTGCTGAACGGGATCGTCAGCCACAACGACTGGTTCGTCACGCTGCTCGCCGCGGCCGGCAATCCCGACATCGCCGAGCAGTTGAGGTCCGGCCATGAGCTGAACGGAACCGAGTACAAGGTTCACCTGGACGGGTTCAACCAGCTCGACTACATCACCGGTCGCGCCGAGCAAAGTCCGCGCAACTACTTCTTCTACGTGTCCGACGATGGCGATCTGACCGCGTTGCGCTTCGACAACTGGAAGTTCGTCTTCCTCGAGCAACGTTCTCGAGGAACGTTGGACATCTGGATCGAGCCGTACGTCGAACTCCGGGTGCCGAAGATCTTCAATCTGCGCACCGATCCGTATGAACGGGCAGACGAGACCTCGAACGCCTACTTCGATTGGATGCTCGATCACGTCTTCCTGCTGGTACCGGCGCAGGCCTACGTCGCCGAGATGCTGCAGTCCCTGACGGAGTTCCCACCGCGTCAGGAGCCGGCGTCGTTCAGCGTGGACAAGGTGATGGCGAAGCTGAAGGCGGGCGTCGGAAGCGCATGACAAGCGCGCTACGGCCAACCAACGAGGACGACCGCGGTCAGGACGTGATCGAACAGTTCTATGATCGTCGCCCCTATCCCCCGCCGGACGATCTCGATGCCGTAGCGACACCGAAGCCGCAACAACGCAGGGCCGCCCACCACCTCGTGTGGCCCGGGCGGCCGTACGCCGACCGGTCCGGGGATTCAAGGCTTCGGATCCTGGTCGCCGGCTGCGGCACCTCCCAGGCGGCCCGGCACGCGATCACCCATCCCGACGCCGACGTGGTCGGCATCGACGTCAGCAGCACCGGCATCGAGCAGCACCGCCAACTGATCGAACGGCATCGCTTGGCCAACCTGGAGTTGCACCGGCTGCCGATCGAGGAGGTCGCCGGGCTCGATCGGCAGTTCGATCACATCGTCTGTACCGGCGTGCTGCATCACCTGGCCGATCCGCTGATCGGCCTGCGCAGCTTGCAATCCATACTGGCGCCCGGCGGTGCGCTCACCCTGATGGTGTACGCGACCTACGGCCGGGCCGGCGTCTATCTGATCCAGGACTATTGCCTGCGGCTCGGCATCGGCACCGACCAAGTCGATCTTGACGAGCTGGTCGCAACCCTGCGCGAGATCGGCAGCGGGCATCCGATCAGCCGACTGCTGCACCAGTCGCGGGACTTCGCCGACGACGACGCGCTGGCCGATGCGCTGCTGAACCCGCGCGATCGCTCCTACACCGTGCCCCAACTGCTGGAGTTGATCACCGATGCGGGATTGCGGTTCGGACGCTGGCAGCGCCAAGCTCCCTACCTGCCCGACTGCGGGTCGATCAGTGAGACACCGCACTCCGCGCGGATCGCGAAGCTGCCGGTCGCCGAGCAGTACGCAGCCCTGGAGCTGTTCCGCGGCACCATCACCCGGCACACCGCGATCGCCTACGCTGCAACAGATTCCGGGGCCACAACGGATTCCGGGCCGCAGCAGCCCGACTTCGCCGATCCCGCGGCCGGCTCGTGGCGGCCGATCAGGGTGCCGACGGCGATTGCTGTCACCGAGCGGCTGCCCCCCGGTGCGGCGGGAGCGCTGCTGAACCGGGCGCATACCGAGACGGATCTGGTCTCGTTCGTCAACGCGCAGGAGTTGATCATGTTCCGCCGGATCGACGGCAGCCGAACCGTGGCCGATCTCGGCCCGCAGGCCCTCGGTTTCGTCGAACGGTTGTTCCGGCATGATCTGATCGTGCTGGACACCTGTGGTGCGTCCGAGCAGAAGGGCGACAGAAGTTGATCATGACCGCAAATGATCATGACGTGGTGGAGCTGGCCGGCGGTGAGTTCCGGATGGGCTCGGATGATCATTATCCGGAGGAGGCGCCGGTGCATCTGGTCAAGGTGGGTGCCTTCGGCATCGACCGCCGGCAGGTGACGAACCGGCAGTTCGCGGCGTTCGTCCAGGCGACCGGCTACCGTACGGTGGCCGAACGGCCCCTGGATCCGGCCGACTACCCGGGCGCGCCGCGGGAGAATCTGGTGCCCGGGTCGATGGTGTTCACCCCGACCTCCGGACCGGTCGACCTGCGGCATCTCAGTCAGTGGTGGGCCTGGACGCCGGGAGCGCGCTGGTCGAAACCCGAGGGTCGCCGGTCGTCGATCGAGGACCGGGCCGATCATCCGGTGGTGCATATCGCGCTTGCGGATGCGACTGCGTACGCCGATTGGGTCGGTGCCCGGCTGCCGACCGAGGCGGAGTGGGAGTTCGCCGCCCGCGGCGGCCTGGACGGCACCGCGTTCACCTGGGGCGACGAACCACGGCCCGCAGGCCAGATCATGGCCAACACCTGGGACGGTCCGGACTTCCCGTGGCGGTCCACCGGCGAGTCCGGCTTCGAACGTACGGCACCGGTCGGATCCTTTCCTGCCAACGGATTCGGGCTCTACGACATGGCCGGCAACGTGTGGGAGTGGACCGCCGACTGGTGGACCGAACGCCACCCGGACGAGGTCGACCATCCGTGCTGTGCGCCGCAGAATCCGCGCGGCGGCGACATCGCCGGCAGCTACGACCCAGCCCAGCCGCAGTTCAAGATTCCGCGCAAGGTGATCAAGGGCGGCTCGCATCTGTGCGCCGACAGCTACTGCCTGCGTTACCGACCCGCCGCCCGGCGTCCGCAGATGATCGACACCGGGATGACCCACATCGGCTTCCGCTGTGCGTGGAGTCTCCCAAGCGACTCGGCGTGATGCGTGGGCGGCCGAGGAACCGATCAGCCGACCAGTCGGATCGGGCAGCGCGCCACGCCGGCTCGCTGAATCCGTACGTCAGCCGTCACCAGGGTCACGCCATGCAGCTCAGCGACAGCGACATAACCAGCGTCGTACGCCGAAAGGTTTGCATGCAACTCCCACACCCGTTGGAGGTGTGGAACGGTCGGAGCCGTCTCTACAGTTACGTCCCGTAGCCATTGCACCGTCGCCTCCGCGTCTGCCAGGCCAATCTGGCCGCCAAGAAATAGACCACGGGTCGCCGACAAGACTTCGATTCGCCAGTGCTCAGGCACAATCCACGCCGGATCGTCCCTCATGATCTCGACGGCGCTCGCAGCTCTCGGATCGGCGTCCGGGTCACCATGCAGAAGCAGCACCGTCGCTGCGGCGTCCGGCGTGATCATGCGCCGTCGCGTCGACGGCCGGCGTCGAGCGCGCGCATCACATCCTCGGTGGTCACACCGGACGATCGTCGGTCAGTCGTCACCTTGTCGATCAGGATTCGGTTCCGGGCGAACGCCGCCTCCCGCAGGACGACATCCCGCAGAAACATGTTCAGCGACTGTGCATTCTCACGAGCACGCGCCGCCAGCGCATCGCGAACGTCTTCGGGAACGTCTCGAATCTGCAGATTCACCATGCAGGCATTTTACCTTCACAATGCATGCATCGCGAGTGGCTGGCCGGCAGGCTTGTTCGACGCCCGCCGGCCGCGCCCGTCAGGCTTTCGCGTCCTCGGTCTGCGCATCCGCCTCGGCGGCTGCGGCCAGGGCGTCCAGTGCCTGTTCTGTTTCCTCGGCCTTGGCCAGCACCTCCTCGGCGGCCGCACTGACCGCCTCGGCGCTGATCAACTCGGCGTCGACCAGCGACTCCAGCGCGTCCGTGGCGGCGATGTCGGAGATCACTTCGGAAGCGATCAACGCCCGGATCGCGTCGATCGCAGCCGCAGCCTTGATGTCCTCGGCATCGGCAATTGCGGCGGCAGCGTCCAGCATCGCGGCGCCGGAAACCGCCGCGGCCAGCTCGATGGTCGCCTCGGCCTCGGCGATGGCCGCGACCTCCTCGCCCACCATCAGTGCCGCCTCCGGTGTCAGCAACCCCTGAGCGATCATGGTGCCGCCGACGTCGCGAATGGCCGACTTCAACTGGGTTGCCCAGGTGTGCTCGAATAGCAGGATGCCGACCGACTGGCCGACCTCGATCTCGGACACGAACCGGTCGATGTCGGCCGGGCCGAAGCTCGCCGAATCGCCTACCTGGGCGCCTTCCCGGCCGCCGATCTCACGCAGCGAGTCGATCACCTGACCGAACCCGGCCCGTTCCTCGTCGTCCAACGAATCAAGATCAACTTCGGTGATCGTGTCGTCGTCAACGCGGGTCAGGAAGCGGAGGTCGATCACCCGGATGGTGCCGCTCGTGATCAGCCGCTCCAACTCCTCGACGATCGCACCGGAGAATTCGGCGTCGGAGTCGAAGCCGACCACTAGGACCTGCAACGGTCCGACATCTTCGAACTTCATCGTCTCCCCCTCATCGTCCCTGGTGGGCCATCATGTCGATCACCACGGTGATCGCCAGCAGCAACGCGTCATCCTGCCCCGGCGCGACCTCGACCCCGTACGAATCGCGGATCCGGAACCAGCGCTTGGACACGGTCGCCACCACGGCGCCACCCTGCTGGACCCGGTATTCGTGGTTGACAATGTTGCCCTGGGTGGACAGGTCCTGGCCGCCGGGAATGTCGATCTGCCAGCGATCACGCAGCGGCGTGATCAAGGCGTTGTGCACCTTCGCGGCGACACCGCCGTCGGCCCGTTCGATGTTCATGGTGTCGCGGACGCGCAGCATCCGCTCCTGGATCTTGTAGAGCTGCCGACCCCGCACGTCCTCGAAGAACAGTGTCGACCGGACCCGCAGCATCTTGCCGTCGACCTTGAACGCCGGTTGCCCCTGATCGTTGGTGATCACGAAGTCGTCGCCGATCGAGAACATCCGCTGCCGCATCTGGTAGCGCGATCCGCCGGCCACCGCCTGCCGCGCGGCGGCGCCGCGCGCACCGGCCACCCCGACTACGGCACCGGTCGCGGCCGCAGCCGCCAGCGGACGTCGCCGCGGCCCCGGCGCGGCCGCACGTCTCCCTAAAAGTCCCACGATTTCTCCTCTCGTCGGCTGCCACGCTACGGCCGCCGACTCGCGCCCTCTTCGCCCGAACAGGGTGACTGGAGCGTCGGAAGAGTCGCGCCAACGGATAGGTCCTCCCGCACCGTCGATTCCCGCGCATCTGCGGCGCTCCCGCGTAGGTTCGTACTTGCGCGGCTGCGCCGTGGGTGCGCGTGAGGGGTTCCTCGGCTCCAAACGGGTTGAATCGAGCGGGACGGTTCACCAGTCTGGTGATCATGCAGCCGACGACGTCGAAGCCAACCACGCATTCGCGCTACGAGTCCCATGCCGACTGGTACCTGCAGTACACCAAGGACTGGCGTTCCACGGCGGCGGCGTATCTGCCGCCGGAGCTGGCGGGCCGGCGGGTACTTGATCTTGCTTGCGGCTGGGGCCAGCTGAGCCGGATCATGGCCGATCAGGGGGCCGAGGTCACCGGTGTCGAACTGTCAGAATCCTTTGTCCGGCAGGCGATCCGGCTCGATCAGGAACGACCGACCAAGATCAACTACCTCCGCGGCGACGCGACCGACACCACCTGGTGGGAGGGCGAACCGTTCGACGGCGTCGTCTGCAACATGGCCCTGATGGACATCGATGATCTTGATGCCGCGCTGTGCACTGCGGCGACGGTGATCAAGCCGGGCGGTTGGTTCCTGATCACCCTGCTGCACCCGTGCTTCCCCGGCGACCCGGGCGATCCCACCAACCTGTCCAGTTGGCCGCCCGATCGCGGCTACGCCGCCGAAGGCTGGTGGAGCACCAACGAGTCCGGCGTACGAGGCCACGTCGGCGCGAATCACCGGATGCTGTCCAGCTACCTGAACTCGATCCTCGCCGCCGGTTTCATCCTTGACCACTTCGACGAGCCGCCGACCGACCTCCCGCAGATCCTCGCGATCGAATGCCACCGCCCATGATCACGTCCCCGCCGGTTCGACCAGGCCGGCCGACAGACTGGTCGGGTTGCCGAAGCGGTGTTCGGTGATGCTGATCGATTGCTCGTGCAGGAAACCCAGCAACTCCAGCCGGCCGGACTCGGTCACCGGTCCGTCCCAGATCGCGACGTCGCCACGACCGCCGAGCGCCTCGCTGACGGCGTGTACGTCGCCGCCGACCAACCGGATCCGTGCCGGCGGTCGAGTCGCCAACCGTCGGCACCACTCCTGGTCCGACTCGAGGGTGAGCTCGCAGCCGACGTTGCGCAGCGCATCCGCGATCGACGCCGGAACCGCCCCCGGGACCGAGATCGCCAGCCGGGACCCGGCTCGCAGACCGGCGGCAGCGACCCGTACCAGGTCGGCGATCGAGCCGTCCTCGGCCAGCCGGATCGTCACCGGCACCGGCACGTGCCGCAGCACGTTGCGTTCACTCTCCAACCTGGCCAGTTCGACCGGGTGGGCGTAGTAGGCATCCCAGGCGGCTGCGTCACTGCCGACCGCGCGCCGCAGCGACTCCTGCTCGGCCGGATCGGTCACGATCTGGGCCGAGTCGATCAGCCGGCCGATCACTCCGGTGGGCTGCTGGCCCGACTCGGCTGCCGGACGCGGCGCCCAACCGGTCAGGCCGATCAGATAGCTGGGACCGCCGGCTTTGGTGCCCGCCCCGACCGCCGACCGCTTCCAGCCACCGAAGGGTTGGCGGCCGACCAGAGCGCCGGTCGTGTGCCGGTTCACGTACAGGTTGCCGGCCTGGACGCCGTCGATCCACTCGGCGATCTCGGCGTGATCGAGTGAGTGCAGTCCGGCGGTCAGCCCGTAGGCGACCTCGTTCTGGATCTCCAGCGCCTCGGCCATCGAGTCCGCGGTCATGATCCCAAGCACCGGCCCGAAGTACTCGGTCAGGTGGAACGGCGAGCGGCGGCGTACACCGGTCTTGATGCCCGGCGTCCACAACCGACCGGACTCGTCCAGCCGTTCGGGCCGCAGCAGCCAGCTTTCCCCGTCGTCCTGGGTGGTCAGCGCGTGCAGCAACTTGCCCGAGGCCGGCGTGATCAACGGACCCATTCGCGTCCGCAGGTCCGCGGGGTCGCCGACGGTGAGCGCCCGGGCGGCGTCCAGCAGCTGGCTGCGGAAGCGTCGGGACTCGGCCACCGAACCGACCAGGATCGCCAGCGAGGCCGCTGAGCACTTCTGCCCGGCATGGCCGAACGCGGAGTAGACCAGGTCGCGGGCGGCCAAGTCGAAATCGGCGCTCGGCGTCACCACCATCGCGTTCTTGCCGCTTGTCTCGGCGAACAGCCGCAGGCCCGGCCGGAAGGAACCGAACAGCTCAGCGGTCTCGTACCCGCCGGTCAGGATCACCTGGTCGACCCGCGGATCGGCGATCAGTCGCTGCCCGAGCGAACCTTCGTCCAGCTGCACCAGTTGCAGGACGTCTCGGGGCACGCCGGCCCGCCACAGCGCCTGCACCATCACCGCGGCGCAGCGGGAAGCCTCCGGCGCCGGCTTGATCACCACCGACGATCCGGATGCGAGCGCGGCCAGCACCGAACCGGTCGGGATGGCGACCGGGAAGTTCCATGGCGGTGCCACCACCGTCAACCGGCGTGGCACCGCAACCGCACCGTCAAGATCATCGAGCTCCAGTGCGTGCGCGGCGTACCAGTTGGCGAAGTCGATCGCCTCCGACACCTCGGGATCGCTCTGATCGAGGGTCTTGCCGCACTCCGAGCCCATCACCTGCAGCAGGTCGGCACGTGACCGTTCGAGTTCGCGTGCCACGATCCTCAGCACGGCCGCCCGGCCGGCACCTCCCAACGCGGCCCATTCCCGTTGCGCCGCGCAGCCGGCCGACAGCACCGTGTCCAGTCGATCGGCCGACTCGACCGTCGACTGCCGCAACAGCTCCGCGCCCAACGCGCACTCCGGCATCCGCGCGGTGATCTTGGTCGCCCAGTCCCGGTTGGCCGCCAGCGACGGATCGCTGTCGGCGGTGTTGGTGAAGCCGCCGTCGACCGGGACCGCCGCCGCTTCGGGCACCGGCTGGTTGCGGTCCTGGATCCGATGCGGGGTCGGCACCTCGTCGTCGAGATCTTCCAGCGAGGCGGCGAAGCGCTGCCGTTCACGTTCGAACAGGGCCTCGTCGCTGCCGAGGTCGAAGGCGGCCGACATGAAGTTCTGCTGGCTGGCGCCCTCCTCGAGCCGTCGGACCAGGTAGGCGATCGCGGTGTCGAACTCGCGCGGCCGAACGACCGGGGTGTAGAGCAGCAGGCCGCCGACCTCCCGTTTGACGATCTTGGCCTGCTCCGGCGCCATCCCGAGCAACATCTCGAACTCGACGTCGCCCCTGCCTCCGCGCTGCCCGGCCAGCGTCCAGGCGTACGCGATGTCGAACAGGTTGTGCCCGGCCACCCCGAGTCGTACGTTGGCCAGCCGGTCCGGCTGCATCGCCCAGTTCAACACCCGCTTGTAGTTGGTGTCGGTCTCCTGCTTGCTGCCCCAGGTCGCCAGCGGCCAGCCATGCACCGACGCGTCGACCCGCTCCATCGGCAGGTTGGCACCCTTGACCAGTCGGACCTTGATCGGCGCCCCGCCGGCAGCGCGTCGTGTCCGGGCCCAATCCTGCAACTTGATCATGGCGCCGAGCGCGTCCGGCAGGTAGGCCTGCAGCACGATGCCGGCCTGCAGCCCGCGCAGCTGCGGCTGGTTCAACAGCCGGGTGAACACCGCGATGGTCAGGTCGAGATCGTGATACTCCTCCATGTCCAGGTTGATGAACTTCGGCGTCGCCGACCGTGCGGCCAGCTGGTAGAGCGGGGTCAGCCGCTCCACCACGTCGTCCACCGCAGCGTCGAATGCCCAGGGTGCGTGCGGCGGCACCGCCGAGGACACCTTGATCGACACGTAGTCGACGTCGGGACGGGCCAGCAACTCGGTGGTGCCCCGCAGCCGGCGGTCGGCCTCACCGGGTCCGTGCACCGCCTCACCGAGCAGGTTGAGGTTGAGCCGGGTGCCGTCGGCGCGCAGCCGCTTGATCGCCGGGCCGAGTCGGAGATCGGTGGCGTCGATGATCAGGTGCCGGACCAGCGAGCGCAGCACCCGGCGGACCACCGGAATCACCAACCGGGGAAGGACTTTCCCGGCTCTGGCACCGAGCCACACGCCGCCCCGCATCCAGACCGGGAACGAGGCCGGCATCTGCTGCGACAACACCGCCAGCTCGGCCGCGGCGGCGACCGGGTCCTCCGGGCGGATCACCCCGTCGACGAAGCCGAGGGTGAAGTCCAGTCCGGCCGGATGCTGCAGCAGGTTGGCCAGCCGCTTGCCGCCGGCGTCCCGCGGAATCTCCCGGGCCTCGTCCAGCCACCGGCGGACCAGGGTGACGACATCGTTCAGCAGGGCGTCGTCGGCGGTGACGGATCGTTCGGGCGCGGTCATCGGGTCTTCGTACTCCAGAAAGGTTGCGGTGATTCTTACGGTGCGCCGCCCACTTTGCCGCAAGGTCGGCCGCCGACTTCAACTTACGCCGGAAGCCGAACGGTAGCCCGGGCGGCCCGCTGCCCCAGAATCCGCCGGTCCTAAGGTCAACCCTCATGGGATTCACTCGGGCGGAACTGGAGAGCTTTCGTGATCATGTCGTCCCCGATCTGGTCGGACCCGGGCTGAAGCTGCTCTTCGTCGGCATCAACCCGGGGTTGTGGACTACCGCCACCCAGACCCACTTCGCCCATCCCGGCAACCGCTTCTATCCGGCGCTGCTGAAGGCCGGCATCATCGACCGGCCGATCGACCAGGCCCGCGGCTTCACCGACGAGGACCGGGAGTATCTGATCGGCCGCGGCATCGGCAACACCAATCTGGTGGCCCGCGCGACGGCTCGCGCCGACGAGCTGAGCCCGGACGAGTTGCGGCTCGGTGCGCTGCGGCTGACCGAGTTCGTCGCCGAGCACCGGCCCCGGGTGGTGGCGCTGGCCGGCATCACCGCGTACCGGACCGCCTTCGGCCGGCGTACGGCGCGGGTCGGTCGACAGCCGGAAGACCTGTCCGGCGCCGAGCTGTGGGTGGTGCCCAATCCGTCCGGCCTGAATGCGCACGAGACCATCGCCTCGCTGGCGGACGCGTACGCCGCCGCGGCCCGGGCGGCCGGAGTGCTCGCCCAGCACGATTCCTGATGTGCTGTGATGGGCGGCATGACTTCGCCGCAAGCCGCCCCGTCGGTGCCACCCGGTTCGCTGCGACTGGGCTATCCGGTTGTCGAACGGGTCCTGGACAACGGGCTGCGGGTGATCGCCAGTCCCGATCATGCCGGCGGTTCGGTGGCGGTGAATCTCTGGTACGACGTCGGGTCGCGGCACGAGGAGCCGGGACGGACCGGCTTCGCCCACCTGTTCGAACATCTGATGTTCCAGGGCTCGGCCAACGTCGCCAGCGCCGAGCACTTCGGTCTGCTGCAACCGGCCGGCGCGTCGGTCAACGCGACCACCTGGTTCGACCGGACCAACTACTTCGAGGCGTTGCCGGCCGGCGGACTTGATCTTGCTCTGTGGCTGGAAGCCGACCGGATGGGCACCCTGCAGACCGCTCTGACGCAGGACAACTTCGAGAACCAGCGCGAGGTGGTCAAGGAGGAGAAGCGGCAGCGCTACGACAACGTTCCGTACGGCGACGTGATCGAGTTGATCATCGGCCAGGTCTTCCCGCAGGGACATCCCTACAGCCACACGGTGATCGGCTCGATGGACGACCTGAACGCGGCCGAGGTTGCCGACGCGCGCGACTTCTTCCGCCGTTTCTACATGCCGAACAACGCGGTGTTGTCGATCGTCGGCGATGTCGACGCGGACACCGCGTTTGCCAAGGCAGAGCAGTACTTCTCCCCCGTCCCGGCCGGTGAGCGACCGCAGAAGTTGATCACCGAGCCGCTGCCGCCGCTGGCGGCGGACGATCCCGATGGACTTCCGCGACGCGAGAAGATCGCCGACGTACCGGCCGACGCGGTCTATCTGAGCTGGCGACTGCCGGCCGACCGAGCTCCCGGCTACGACGCTCTTGATCTTGCTTTCGGGGTGCTCGGCCAGGGTCAGAGCTCACGGTTGATCAAGAACCTGGTCCGCGGCCGGGAGATCGCCGAGTCCGCCTTCGCCAGTCCGATGGCGCTGATCGGCGGCACCTCGCTGGGCATGGTCGGCGGTAGGGCTCGCAGCGGCGTCTCCCCCGAGCAGTTGGAGGAGGCCTTGGTGACCGAGATCGATCGGCTGGCGAGTGAACCGCCGACCGAGGCTGAGCTGGAGCGGGCCAAGGCCCAGTTCGAACGGCACTGGATGCACGAACTGGCGCGGGTGGATTCGCGGGCAGATCAACTCAGCGGATTCGCCACCCTGCATGACGATCCCGGCCTGATCAACACCAGGTTTGCCGAGATCGAGGCCGTCGACGGGGAGCAGGTGTCCGCGGCGATCGCCGACTGGTTCACCGCCGATCGGCGCGCCACCCTCATCTACCGGCAGGAGAACCGATGACCGACCGTATGGGCCCGCTTCCCCAGTTCGGCCCGCGGCCGCAGATCGCGCCGCCGAAGCCGTGGAGCTTCCCCAGCCCGACGCGGCAGACACTGGACAACGGCCTCGAACAGATCAGCTACCGGCTGCCGGGTCAGCACGTCGTCTCCGCGAGCCTGGTGCTGGACGTGCCGTTGGCCGCCGAGCCGGCCGACCTGGAAGGCATCGCCGCGATCACCTGCCGCACCCTGGACGAAGGGACGGACGAGCACAGCGCCGACGAATTCGCCGAACTGCTGGAGAGTGCCGGGGCCGGTTTCGGAGTCGACGTCGCCTCCTCCGGACTGCAGTTGATCTTGGACGTGCCGGACCGGCGGCTGTCGCCGGCGCTGGCGCTGCTGGCCGAGGCCGTACGAACGCCCGGCTTGAACGAGGCGGACGTCGATCGGCAGGTGCAGTTGCGGCTGGCCGAGATCGAGCAGGCCCACGCCAACCCGACCCAGGCCGCCGCGATCGCCTTCCGCCGTTCGGTGTTCGCCGCCGGTAGCCGCTACAGTCGGCTGACCGAGGGTGAGCCGTCGACGGTCTCAGCGATCACCGCCGAGCGGGCGCGGCAGTTCCACCATGATCATTTCGGTCCGCGCGGCGCGAAGTTGATCATCGCCGGCGAACTGCCCGACGACGTGGATTCGCTGGTGGCACAGCATTTCGGCGACTGGCGTGCTGATGACCAAATCAGTGTTGATCATGAACCGCCGATCGCAGGTGTTCGTCGTGCAGTGATCGTGCACCGGCCGGGTGCGGTCCAGGCCGACCTGCAGCTCGGTGGTTTCGGCATCGACCGCTCGGACCCGCGCTGGGCCGACATCAGCATCGCGTCGTACATCATGGGCGGTGCGTTCCTGTCCCGGCTGAACAGTGTGCTGCGAGAGCAACTGGGCTACACGTACGGGGTCCGGATGGGCTTCCAGCCGCTGCGGACCGGTGGCACCTTCGCGGTCTCGGGATCCTTCCGGACCGAGGTGATCGGCGACGCGTTGACCGAGGCCGGGAAGCTGCTGTCGATCAGTGACAAGCCGTTCACCCGGACCGAGGTGGACGAGGCGGTGAACTACTTCACCGGCGTCTCGCCGCTGCGGTACGCAACCGCCGACGGGGTCGCCGACCAGGCCGCCGTGCAGGCGCTGGCTCAGTTGCCCGACGACTACCTCGATCAGCGGCTCGCCGCGCTGCGTGAGGTGACCCCGGAGTCCGCTGCGGCCGCGTACACCTCGCTGGTCGATCCCGACGGACTCACCCTGGCCATCGCCGGCGACGCCGACAAGATCACCGAACCCATCCGCGCCGCCGGCTTCGACGACGTCACCGTGATCGACCTGACCTGATCAAAACGGGCCACCTGCGACGAATCCCAGGAGCTACCGCACCCATACGGCGCTCAGAGCGACCAGAACCTCCTCAAATCCGGGACACGGAGCGCGGCAAGCTGACCACCGCACTCTGCCGCCGTACGTTTTTCACCCAGGGCTGGAAAGGAATGCCGGGCAGCACGATCCAGGACCTACAACCCAACCATGGTTGGAAAACGAACGCCCGGCACTCCCGATCCCCACCTTTGCCCGAATCGAAGGAGCTACCGCACTCATAGACGCGCCTAGGGGATCCTGAACCTCCTGGGATCAAGACGGATCAGTGAAGACCAGGATTCCGGTCGCGCTTGACCCGTCTGCAGCGCAATCGCCACCTGTCCAAGCCCTTGTCCGAGCTTCTGCAGACTTTGCCGAGCTAACCAGCCCTGGATCGCCGATCTCCGCAGCGTTTGCTCGGACAACCCTCGCAAGCTCGGACAACCGCCGGACGCGCCAAGGGAGCCGACACCGCGTAAGACCCGAGAGCACGCACTCTCATCAGAAGTCGCGCGGGCTGACTGCCGCCATCACGGCATCGATGATGGAAATCCCCCACTTTCGTGAAGGCATGCACTATGAGGAGTTGTCATGCCAGAGAAGCGACGGAAGTTCGACGCGGAGTTCCGCGAGGGCGCTGTGCGGCTGGTGCACGAGTCCAACAAGTCGATCGCGCAGGTCGCCCGTGACCTGGGGGTCAACGAGGGCACCCTGGGCAACTGGGTGGCCCGGGACCGTGAACAGCGTGAAGGCGTCAATAGCCTGTCCAAAGATGATCTTGACGAGTTGAAGCGGCTGCGCTCTGAGAACGCCGAGCTGCGGATGGAGCGTGATGTTCTCAAGCGTTCCGTGGTCCTGTGGGTGAAGGAGGCGATGAGGTGAGCGTGGCACGCTTCATCGCCGACCAGAGGACCTTCTACCGCGTCCCGATCGCGGTCTGCTGCGCCATCCTCGGCCTGAGTGTGGGCTGGTTCTACAAGTGGATCAAGTCCCCGGTCACCGACCGACAGCAGCGGCGCCGCGAGCTGGATGCTGCGGTGCTGGCCATGTTTGAGGCGTCCGGTCGTACCTACGGCTCACCGCGGATCCACCGGGATCTGGTCGATGCCGGCTGGAGGGTGGGCCACAACACGGTCGCCGACTCGATGACCCGCCAAGGCCTGCAGGGCAGAAAACGCAAACACCGTAAGGGATTGACCAAACAGGACCGCAAGGCGGCCAAGTTCCCGGACCTGGTGCAGCGGGACTTCTCCGCCCGGGCGCCGAACTGCAAATGGTGTGGCGATATCACTGAGATTCCGACCGATGAGGGCAAGCTCTACATGGCCACGGTGATCGACTTGTTCTCGCGCAAGCTGCTGGCCTGCCCGATCAGCGATCACCCCGACGCGCCATTGGTCTGTGATGCGATCAAGATCGCCGCGGCGGTCCGCGGTGGCCGGGACCACATCGAGGGTGTGATCTTCCACTCCGACCGTGGATCAACGTATACAGCGAAGGACTTTTCCCTGCTGTGTAAGAAGAAACTCGGGATCCGACAGTCGATGGGACGGGTCGGATCCTGTTTCGACAACGCGGCAGCGGAGTCGTTCTTCTCCACCCTCGAACACGAAGTCCTGTCCCGC
This sequence comes from Microlunatus elymi, assembly GCF_007362775.1. Lineage (NCBI taxonomy): Bacteria > Bacillati > Actinomycetota > Actinomycetes > Propionibacteriales > Propionibacteriaceae > Microlunatus > Microlunatus elymi. The sequence goes on along the minus strand of NZ_CP041692.1, from coordinate 2,582,647 downwards.
CACCACTTCGAAACCAAAGCCCAAGCCAGGGCTGTCGTCCTGGCCTGGTGCCACCAGTTCTACAACGTCCAACGACGGCACAGCGGCGCGGCCTTGCTGCCACCCGACCAATACGAGATGATCACCGCTGACCAACCGGCAGCGGCCTAAACCGAAACCCTTCACGATTTCGGGGAAATCTCATGACGAGCTCGTACGCCGCCGTCGTGAGATGCACGCCGTCGTCGATGAACGCATCGGAGCCGAGTGGTGCGATCAGTTGATCAGTACGGATAGTCCGTGCGTCACCAGGCATCACCGCGGTTGCGGCTTCGCGCTAGGGAGCGATGATCGCGTTGGTGCGATCTCCGACTGGATTGAGACACCGTTCGTCAACGCCGGGACATGCCAGGTAGATCCAGTTCCGGGGGACGTGCGATGAGCAGAACCGCGAAAGGTTCTCGGCGAACTCATCGACGGGCACCTGCTGCCATGGCGCCGCATCGTTGGTGCCGACGGACAGGACGACGACATCGGAGTCGGTGATCTTCGTACCGACGACTTGCGTACTGAGATCGCGGCTCGACGCCCCGCCCCTGGCGACGTTGAGCACGTTCGACGGTGCCCAACATCGCGCAGAGGTCCGCGCGAGGTGGCTGTCTCCAACGAGGACCAGGCGCACCGGCTCAGCTGCCGCCGAGGGCGCGGACGGCGGCGGCGACCGCGTCCTCGGCCTTCTTGGTCTGGGTCTGATACTCGCCGAGGTTGCCGCTCTTCAGCGCTGCGTCGGCGTCCTTGAAGGCTGCTTCGGCCTGCTGCAGCTCGGATCGGGCGAGTGCCTCGTCGACCTTGCCGGTGCCGGGCGTGCCGCCGGTCGAGCCGGTGTTGCCGCCTCCGGAATTGTTCTCGCCGGTGCTGGCTCCGGCGTCGCCCTTGAAGACCTGGTCCAGCGCCTCCTGCAGGGTGGTTCCGATGCCCACCGAGGCACCGAACTTCACCACGACGTACCGCAGGATCGGGTACTGACCACCGCCACTGCCCTGCTGCGAGGTGTAGACCGGCTGGACGTACATCAGTCCGCCGCCGAGCGGCAGGGTGAGCAGATTGCCCCACGTCACGCTGGTACCACTGCCCTGGGTGAACGGTCGCAACGCGGTGGCCACCGCGTCGTTGGCCCGGATCGCGTTCGAGGCCTGCCCGGGACCGTCGATCTGGCTCTCGGCCGGCACCCGCAGGATCTCCCACTGCCCGTAGTTGGGGCTGGTCGGGTCAGAGTTCACCGCCGCGTAGGCGGCTAGGTTCTGCCGACCGTTCGGCACGTACACGCTGGTCAGGCTGAAGTCGGCGGTGTCCTGGTTGGGCATCCGCACCGTCAGGTAGTACGGCGGTTCCTTGGTGTCCTCACCCTCGGCCGCGGTCGGATCGTTCGGGATCGCCCACTGATCGGTCGCGTTGAACCAGTCCGACGCGTTGGTGACGTGGTACTTGCCGAGGATCTCCCGCTGCACCTTGTAAAGGTCCTGCGGATAGCGCAGATGCTGCATCAGATCGGCGCTGATGTCCGACTTCGGCAAGACGGTGCCCGGGAAGGTCTTCTCCCACGTCTTCAGTACCGGGTCGCTCTCGTCCCAGGCGTAGAGCTTCACCGTCCCGTCGTAGGCGTCCACCACGGCCTTCACCGAGTTGCGCATGTAGTTGATCATGGTGTCCGGCTGGGTGCCGATGGTGCCGACCCGGCTGCGGGTGTCACTGGTGGCATCCTGCAGCGAAACCCTTTGACTGTTGGGATAACTGTTGGCGGTCGTGTAGCCGTCGACGATCCAGACCACCCGGCCGTCGACCACCGCAGGATAGGCGTCCCGGTCGACGGTCAGCCAGGGCGCCGCCTTCTCCACCCGCTGCTTCGGATCCCGGTCGTAGATGATCTTGGCGTCGCCGCGGGCGCGGTCCGACAGCACGATGTTGGCGTCGAAATACTTCAACGCGTACAGGAATCGACGCCAACCGTTCAGCTCGACCCCGCCCTTGCCGGAGTAGGTGTTGGTCTTCGGGCCGTTGTCCAGGCCACCGGTCGGCGTGTCCAGCTCGAGCGACTTGCCGCCCGGCTTGGCGCCGACGATGGAGTAGTTGTCGTTCAGCTCGCCGAAGTAGATCCGCGACTGCTTCTGCTTGATCTGCCCCTGCGGCGGGATGTCACCGACGATCCAATCCGGTTCGCCGGTCGGACTGGCCTTGCCGCCGTACGCCGCCACCAGGCCGAAGCCGTGGGTGTAGACGGTGTGCAGGGTGTTCCAGTTCGGGTCCTGAATCCCGGCCTGATTGAGCTCGCGGACCGACACCACGGTGTCGGTCTCGGTCTTCGAATCACCGAGCTGATAGCGATCGACGTCGAGTTCGGGCGGGAACTGGTAGTAGCCCTTCACCTGTTGCAACTGTTCGAAGGCCGGACCGATCTTCGCCGGATCCATCAACCGGATGCTGGGCAGCACGGAGGCGTCCTGCTTCAACTGGCCTGCGGTGGCCGTGGTCTTCGCGTCGTAGCTGGTGATCTTCACGTTGTCGACGTCGTAGGCGGCACGGGTTGCATTGATGTTCTGCTGGACGTACGGCTGTTCCCTGTCCGCCTCGTTCGGGCCCGCTATGGTGCCCTGCACGATGGCCGGGTAGACCATCCCGAGGATGATCGCGGACAAGATCAACAACACCAGTCCGATGGTCGGGACCACCCAGCGCCGCAGCACCGCGTTGGCGAAGAACAGCGCCGCGCAGATCAGCGCGATCACCGCCAGAATCGTTTGTGCGTTGAGGGTTGCGTGATCGGTGGTGTAGCGCAGGCCGGTGAAGCGCGGTCCGTCACCCAGCTGCAGCCCGTACCGATCGAACCAGTACTGCACGCCGCGGACGAGCACCGCCAGCCCGACCAGGATCGACAGGTGCGCCTGCGCCGCCGAGGTGCCACCGCGCCGGGGCGCGTTCAGCCGGATCGCACCCATCACGTAATGCACGATCGCGGCGGCGATCGCGCTCAAGATCAACGTGGTGAAGACGAACGACAGCACGTATTCCCACCACGGGTAGGCGAAGACGAAGAACGAGATGTCCAGACCGAACTTCGGATCCTTGACACCGAACGGGGTCGCGTTCTGCCAGGCCAGATACGTCTTGGCCTGCCCGGTGGAGATGCCGCCGGCGAAGAGCCCGGCGATCACCGCCAGCACCACCATCACGATGGTGAAGCGGGACTCCAGCATCACCCGGTAGCGCTCCAGCATCGGGCTGGTGTTGCCGCCGGGCCGAGTACGGGGACGGACCCGATGCGCGATCGCCACGTTGGCCGCGACCACCGCGGCCATGATCAATCCGAAGCCGGCGAACAACCCGAGCCGGGTCAGCAGCATTTTGCTGAACACGCCGCTGTAGCCGAGCGACTGATACCAGAGCCGGTCGGTCCAGATGTTGGTGTAGATCGCCAGCACCACCACCAGGGCAGCGACGATGATCAGGAAGGGCAGGATGGCGCTTCGGCGTCGCGGCATCCGCGCCTGCATCGAGCTCACGTTGTCTTCTCACTACTCCTGGTCGGCGACGATCGGGTCTTCCGGCTCGGCAAGCGTATGCGCCAACGCTTCGGTCAACCCAGGCACCAGGTCCTGGGCTCCGAGCAGCTCGTCGGGCTGGCTCCGGAGCCTGGCCACGCCGTGCCGATGATCTTCGCGGTCGGCACCGACCACCACCCGCATCTCCTGCTGCAGTTCGTGCCCGGCCACGTACTCGGCGGCCTCCTCGGGATCGTCCGGGATGTCCACCTCGGCGTCGGCCGGCAGGAAGCTGCTCACCAGGCTGAGCGCGCACCCCTGGACCGCCTCGGGCCAGACGATGGTCGAGAGATCGGCCAGGAGATCGTTGGTGGGTTGGAAATGATCTTGCTCGATCGCCGTCAGCGCGTCCGGGTGACCGCCGTCGGCGGTGCCGCGCAGCCCGAGTTGTTCGGCCATCTCCGGCTCGGCGGCGATCACCGCATCGGTACGGACCAGTGCGAACAGCCGCGGCGCTTGATCCCACCCGTCCGAGCCGACGTGGCGTTCCAACTCCATCAGCGCGGCCACCAGGGCGTCGGCACTGTCCAGGATCTGCTCGCCGCCGGCGGCGATGCCGTCCTCGGGACCGTCCCCGTGCTGCGGTTCGGTGCTCGGATCGGGAGTCTGTTCACTCATCAGTCATTCAGCCGTTCGGGTCGGATTTCGGTCGGGTTTTGCAGGTACGGGATTTGCCGGCGTCGCCGGAACGGGTCGGGCCGTCACCGGCTGCACCGGGGCAGCGCTGTGGTGTGCCCGTCGGCCACGTCGTCCATCGCGGTGATCGCGTCCTCCAGGCTGGCCACCTTGATCAGGTTGAGATCGGTGTGCAGGCCGGCCAGGTCCGCGCAGTTGCTGGCCGGCACCAGGAAGATCGTGGCGCCACTGGACGAGGCGGCGGCAATCTTCTGCTGGATTCCGCCGATCGGGCCGACCACGCCGTCGGCGGTGATGGTGCCGGTGCCGGCGACCCGATGGCCGTCCAGCAACGCACCGGGCGTGATCTTGTCGTAAATCGCCAACGCGAACACCAACCCGGCACTCGGACCGCCGATCTCCTCGCCGAGATCGAAGGAGATGTCGGGGGCGTACTCGTAGCCGTCGCCGATGGTGATGCCGGCCAGATCGTCGCCACCTTCGCTGTCGGTCCCCTGGGAAACCTTGACCAGCTTGTGTTTGCGATCGCGCAGCACGTCGAAGAGCAGCGTGCCGCCCGGCTTGCTGCTGCGGATCAAATCCTCGGCCTGATCGTTGCTGGTCACGTCGGTGCCGTTGATGGTCAGGATCAGATCGCCCGGCTGCAGCTTGTTGTACGCCGGGCTGCCCACCCGGACCGAGGCGACCGCCGGCCGCTGCACCACCCGCTGGCCGGCCGATCGCAGCGCCGCGACCACCGCGTTGTCCTGGGACGTCTCCATCATCACCCGCTGCTCGCTGTTGACCTGGGCGGCTGTCTTGCCGGGCGGATAGATGATGTCGCGCGGCAGGGTGTCCCGGTCGGGAAGGAAGTAGGCCAGCAGCGCCTCCGGCAGCGACAGCCGGGAATCGGCGCGGGTCTCGGAGACCGTGGTCAGCTCCAACACACCGCTGGTCGGGTAGGTGCTGGTGCCGCTGATACTGATCACCGGCTGACCGTTGACCTTGCCGAGCGTGTCGGTGGTCGACCCGGGAGTCCAGGTGACGAACGGAACCGGCATCACCACCAGACACACGGCGGCCAGCACGAAGGCCAAGGCCGCGACGAAGGCGGTCCAGGTCTGCCGGGTCATGGCAGACCGACCCACTCCGAGACCCCGTCGGCGAAAGTCTGTTCCTTCCAGATCGGCACACCGGCCTTGAGCTCGTCGATCAACTGCCGGCAGCCGGCGAACGCCTCGCCGCGATGCTCGGCGCCGACCGCGATCACCACCGCGAGATCACCGATGTCCAGGTGCCCGACGCGATGCTCGACCGCGACCGTCTGCACGCCGTCGATCGCGGCCGCCTGCTTCGCCACCTCATCCAACCGCTGGTCGGCCAGCGGATGAGCGGTGTAGTCCAATGACCGGACGGTTCGCTCGGCGTCCGCCGCCGCCGGTTGATCATGATCACGTACAGCGCCGACGAAGATCACGATCCCGCCCACCCGCGGGCCGGACACCGCGGCCAGCAGCCGATCGACGCTCAACGGCTGCTCGGTGATCCGCGAGATCCGCACCGGTTCCATGGCACCAGACCCTACGCGGTCCAGTTGTGGGTTCGGCGGGTACGTGACCGGGTCGCGGACCGACCTGTGAGACTGAATCGCCCGGAATGGGTGATGAGCCCGGAACGGCGGCATGGTTGGGTTCCGACGGGCCGAGATGAGCCGGCCCGTGGTGGGGGTGCGGATACGTCCCGGCCACCTGCAGTTGTCGTGACTACTAAGGAGCGAGGCCCGATGACGACCTTCACGGTCTGGAAGTTCGACGATCCGCAGGGCGCGGCTCATGCCGCCTCGATCGTCAAGAATGCCGAGGGCGACGGCCTGGTGAAGCTGTACGACCATGCGATCGTGGAGTGGCCCGAGGGCGAGTCCAAGCCGAAGTCGTACGGCTCCCACGAGGACAGCGCCAAGGCCGGCGGCTGGGGCGCGCTGTGGGGTCTGCTGATCGGCACCCTGTTCTTCCTCCCGGTCGTCGGTGCCGCCGCCGGCGCAGCCATCGGCGGGTTGAGCCGAGCACTGTCCTCGGTCGGCATCAAGCACGAGGACCTGGAGAAGCTGAAGCGGGAGATCACCCCGGGCACCTCGGCGCTCTTCCTGATCACCGAGCGAGGAGACTTCGACCGTCTCGCCGAGCGCTTTCACGGCGTACACGCGAGCCTGATCAGCACCAACCTGACCGAAGGCGAGCGGGACCAGTTGCTCGAGGCCTTCGACAGCTGATCCATCCGCAGCACCATCGACTCGACGCCCGGCCGGAGAACACTCCCGGCCGGGCGTTGCCGTGCCCGCCCGCGCGGCAGGTCTGGATGCCCCGCACCCGACCCGTTGAAACGTCATAACGACGCGCCGCGATGTCCTTGACACCGCGTCCACCGGCACGGTTCAATCCGCTGGAAAGCGGTTCCCAACAGCCTGAGAAGGACTCTGCCGATGATCACACGACGTCAACTTCTGGGTGCCGGCGTCGCCGGCGCGGCCAGCCTGGCGGCCACATCATTCGGGTTGACCGGATGCGGGAAGGACGACGCCAAATCCGGTTCGGCCACCGAAGCCGAGCTGAGCGTCACTTGGTGGGGCAACCCGCTGCGCAACGAGGAGACCAACCAGGCACTCGCGGCCTATCACAAGGCCAACCCCGGGGTGACCTTGAAGCCGATTCCCGGAGAGTGGGGCACCTACTGGGACAAGTTCGCCACCCAAGTGGCCGGCCACAACGCGCCGGACGTGATCCAGATGGCCAACACCTACCTGGCGCAGTACAGTGCCGGCGGCGCTCTGCTGGATCTGGGGCAGTACGCCGACACCTCCAAATTCGCTGCAGGCACGGTGGACGTCGGCAAGGTCGACGGCGAGCTGACCGGGATCACCATGGGTGTCGGCAGCTGCGGGGTGATGGTCAACCCGAAGGTGTTCTCCGCCGCAGGCGTCGACCTCCCTGACGACAAGACCTGGACCTGGGACCAGTACCACGAGATCTCCAAGGAACTGACCGCGAAAAGCCCGAAGGGCACGTACGGCAGTCAGGGCGCCTTCGCCGTACTCGGAGCCTTGAATCCGCTGCAGGCGTGGCTGCGGCAGCACGGCAAGGACTTGTTCACCGCCGACCGCAAACTGGGCTTCGACACCCTCGACCTGGTGCCGTACTTCGAGTACTGGATGAAGTTCACCAAGGACAACAGCGTGCCGCCGGCCTCGGCGATCAGCGAGGAGCAAAGCACGAACTTCGACCAGGCGCCCTTCGTCAAGGGCAAGCTCGGCATCGCTTGGTACGCCACCAACCAGCTCTCCGCACTGACCGAGGCGGCCGGCACCGAGCTGAAGATGCTGCGCTTCCCCAGCGTCGCCGGCCAGGCGGCGCAGCGGAAGTCCTGGCTGGTTCCGACCATGCTCTGGTCCGCGTCGGCCCGGACCAAGAACCCCGAAGCGGTCGGCAAGTTCGTCAACTGGTGGGTCAACAGCACCGAGTGCGGCGGTTTCATCCAGGACGAGCGCGGGATGCCGCCGAACACCGAGGTGGCGACTTCGATCAAGCCGAAGCTGGATGCCGCCGGCAAGGCGGTGATCGACTTCCTCACCACCTCGGAGTCGGAGCTGGGTGACACCCCGGCCCAGGTGCCGCCGGGCGGCAGTTCGCTGGAGTCGGTCGTGATCCGGCACGCCACCGACATCCTGTTCGGCAAAGCGAGCGTCCGGGACGGCTCTCAGGCGCTGGTCGACGAGGCGAGCTCGCAACTGCAGTCCTGACTCTGCTGAGAGCGAACGCCGACCCGTCGACTTCGGTGCGTTGTCCCGGTGCGGTTGAATGGGCTGTCGGAACTTGAGCGAGGTCGACTCAGGGCACGGTCCTTGATCACCCCGTACCCCAGCACCGACAGCCCCCAGGCAGAGGAGCAGCGATATGGCCGACGACCGCCGTCCCGGCGACGACGAACTACCCCAGGACCCGTTCGGTGAGGACGACTCTTCGGACCAGCCCAACCCCGGTTCCGATCCGGCCACCGGCGGGCCGACGCAGCGGCCGCTCGGGCCGACGCCCGGCGAACACTCTCCTGCGTCCCCGGGCAACGGCCCGGTCGGCTTTGGCGGCAGCGGAGCCGGCGCCCCCGGCGGCTCCGGTCAGGCCGGCGGCGAGAATCCGCTGGAGGCGTTGTTCGCCGCGTTCGGCGGCCAAGGAGGCCAGGCCCCGGACATGAACGCGCTGATGCAGCAACTCCAGAACGCGTTCGCCATGTTCGGCGGCAGCGGCGGAGCCGGCGGCGGCATGTTCGGCGGCACGGCGCCGGACGGCGGCGTGAACTGGGACGTCACCAAGGACGTCGCCCGCAAGACCGTCGCCTCGCTGGGCGAGGATCGCACCCCCAACGACGCCCAGCGGCGTGAGGTCAGCGACGCGTTCGAACTGGCCGAGTCCTGGCTGGACCAGGCCACCGAGTTTCCGCCGGGCGCACGGACGATCGCTGCCTGGAGCCGCGCCGACTGGGTCGAGCGGACGATGCCCACCTGGCAGCGGCTGATCGAGCCGGTGGCAACCCACATCGCCGACGCGATGGAGGGTGCCCTCAGCCTGGGTGGCGAGGATCACCCGGGTCTGCCGCCGGAGATGAAGGGCATGGAGCAGATGCTCCGGCCGATGTTGCGCAGCTCGGGCGCGAGCATGTTCGGCATGCAGGTCGGCCAGGCGCTGGGCAATCTGGCCAGCGAGGTGGTCGGCACGACCGACATCGGGTTGCCGTTGGCTCCCTCCGGCCAGGCCGCGATGCTGCCGACCAATGTCAGCAAGTTCGCCGAAGGCCTGCAGCAGTCGGCCTCGGACGTGGTGATCTACCTCGCGCTGCGGGAGGCGGCCAGGCAGCGGTTGTTCGCCTCGGCCGGCTGGCTGCGGGAGCAGATGTTCGCACTGGTCGCCGAGTACGCCCGCGGCATCACCATCGACACGTCCGCCTTGGAGCAGGCCGTCGGCGAGATCGAGGGCGGCAACCTGGAGGACCTGTCCTCCGCGCTCGAGGGCGGTCTGTTCGAGCCGCAGAAGACCCCGGCGCAGCAGGCGACCCTGGAACGGCTGGAGACCATGCTGGCCCTGGTCGAGGGTTGGGTCGACGACGTGGTCGGCGTCGCGACGTCGCGCTGGATGCCGTCGGCCGAGGCGATCGCCGAGATGGTTCGACGCCAGCGGGCGACCGGCGGTCCGGCCGAGGCCACCTTCGCCACCCTGGTCGGCTTGGAGTTGCGGCCGCGGCGGCTGCGCGATGCCGCCAACCTGTGGGCGGCGGTCCGGGCCGAACGCGGCGCGGACGGCCGGGACGCCATCTGGGCCCACCCCGATCTGCTCCCCTCCTCCTCCGACTTGGACGACCCGATCGGCTACGCCAAGGGCGAGACCCGCAGCAGCGAGGACGCCGCCTTCGACGCCGCGCTGGCCGAGTTGCTGGACAATCCCAAGGGACAACAAGACGAGGACGGAAAAGAATGACCGAAGCACCCCTTCCCGGCGGCTCGTACACGCTGGCGGAGAATCTCACCCTCGGCCGGATGGGGTACGGCGCGATGCAGCTGGCCGGGCCGGGTGTCTTCGGTCCGCCGGCGGATCGCGCGGAAGCCGTCGCGGTGTTGCGGCGGGCCGTCGAGTTGGGGATCAACCACATCGACACGTCCGACTACTACGGCCCGTACGTGACCAACGAGATCATCAAGGAAGCGCTTCATCCCTACCCCGATGATCTTCACCTGGTCACCAAGATCGGCTCCCAACGCGACGACCAGGGCAACTGGATCCCGCACCTGAGCCCGGAGTCGTTGCGTCAGCAGGTGCACGACAATCTTGATCATCTCGGGCTGGATGTGATCGAGGTGGTCAACCTGCGGCTGGGCGGATTCGCCGCGCCGGAACCGGGGTCGATCGCCGACACGGTCGAGGTGATGGCCGAGCTGCAGCGCGACGGATTGATCAAGCACATCGGGATCAGCACGGTGAATGCCGAGCAGGTCGCCGAGGCCCGGTCGATCGCCCCGATCGTGTGCGTACAGAATCTCTACAACCTGGCCGACCGGCGTGACGACGAACTGGTGGATTCCCTTGCAGAGCAGGGAATCGCGTATGTGCCGTACTTCCCGCTCGGCGGCTTCAACCCGCTGCAGTCGGAGCAGCTGGACACGATCGCCAAGGAGCTCGACCAGACGCCGATGGCGGTCGCCCTGGCGTGGCTGCTGCAGCGTTCGCCGAACATCCTGCTCATCCCGGGTACGTCCTCGGTGGCGCATCTGGAGCAGAATGTCGCGGCAGCCGAGCTGCGGTTGCCGGCCCCGGTGATCAACGAGCTGGACGCGATCGCCGGTTGACCAGCCGCGATCGATCGAAGCCGATGGAGCTGGCGGCCGGCTGCCGAGCTGTCCTCGCAGCCTGGCGGCCGCCGGACGAGGATCAGGAACGGTTGCGTACCGCGTACCTTGATCATCTTCGGCGACATCCGGACGGCTGGTCGCGAGACTGTGTCGGCGAGCATCTGACCGCCAGCAGCATGATCATCTCGCCGGAACGAGATCGGGTCCTGCTGACGCTGCATCGCAAGCTCGGGCGTTGGTTGCAGACCGGTGGCCACATCGAGACCGCCGATCCCGACCTCGGTTCGGCGGCGTTGCGGGAGGCCGCCGAGGAGTCCGGGCTGGCTGAGCTGACGCTCGGCCCGGTCCTGCGGCTGTCCCGGCACGAGGTGCCGTGCGGTCCGGTCCGGCCGGCCTACCATCTCGACGTCCAGTACTTGATCACCGCCGACCCGGCCCAACCGCCGGTGGTCAGCAGTGAATCCACCGATGTGCAATGGTTCTCGCTCGACCGGCTGCCGGCGATCGACCGGACCGTACGAGAGTTGATCGCCGCCGCGCGTCGCTGCTGACTGCGCCGGCATGGTTCGGACTCGTCCAGGCTCACTCGGACAGCAACAACCGGAGGTTGTCCCACCCCTCCAGGCCGGGATCCAGGCGGCACACCGAATCGGGGCTGCGGAGACGGTGCCAGCCGGGCGTGTGCACGACCAGATTGCGTCTGGGGGCCAGGTCGCTCAATTCGGCGTACGGATCATGGTCGAGGTCGAGGTCGCGGTCCAGCCAGTCAGGCCACGGCAGCCGTACCCCGGCAGCGGCCAGCCCGTCGACGGCCGGCCCGTCGCCACCGAGCTGCGGGGCCAGCGCGACGTCGGCTCGGATCAGCGCCCTGGCGATCTTGGCGATGATCATCTCCGGCAGGTCGGGCACGTCGGCCGGAATCATGATCAACACGGTCGGCGGATGATCATGTCCGCCGGCAGCCAGCCGGTCGACGACGGCGAGCGCGGATCGTCCGTCGGAGTTGATCAACACATCCTCGGGCCAGCGGATCTCTTCCAGGACAGGAGAATCTCCGGCCAGACCGGCACGGACGCCGGACATCGCCGCGATCGCTTCGTAACTGTCGGTCAGGCACGCTTCTGCGAAGGTCGCCGCGTCGACGCCGGGTGGCGCCACTGCACGATAGTCCGACAGCACGATCACCCAGCGGCTGTCGGCGGCTGCTTCACTCACTGGCTGGCACCGTTGAGGGCCGGTGTTTCACTGCCGCGGCCGAGAGTGGCTGCGGCCTGGAATCCCTCCAGGTAGCCCTGCGCCTTGTCCGCATCCGGGTAGACGTTGACCAGCCGCCAGAACCGCCGGGTGTGGCCTGCCTCGACCAGGTGCGCGAGCTCGTGCAGCAGCACGTAATCGACGACCCAGGACGGCATCGGCAGCATCCGGTCGGACAACCGGATCGTCGCAGCACTGGGCGTACACGAGCCCCAGCGGTGATTCTGATTGGTCACCCAGTTCACCGAGGACGGCTCCGGCGCGTAGCCGAGCTGCGGCTCCAGATAGCGCTCGGACAACTCACGGGCTCGGTCGGCCAACGCGGTGTCGCCGCGCGGCGCGGCGCTGCGCGACTCCCGGGCCAGCACCTTGGCGACCATGTCCTCGACGTAGACCCGCTCGTCGGCCTTGGTCATCCGCTGCGGAATCAGCACCACGATGGTGTCGGCGTCCCGATAGGCGGTCACGGTGCGCTTGCGCCGTGCGCTGCGGCGAACGACCACCCTCGGCGCCTCGGCGACCTGCGGATCTCGTCCGGAACGATCATCCGCGGACTGTCGGGTCGACTCGTCGCGCGCCATCAACGGAGTCGAACGCTCCGCCTCGGGTTGATCCTCCGCCCGCTTCGGATGATCAGGGCCGAGCAACGCCGGCTGGTCGGCAGCAGGACGCCGACTACGTCGTGCCATCAGCCCCTCCTCCGCCGGCGACCGGGCCCGAACCCGGGCTCCCGAGCTGGTCATTTCCAGCGAGACCAACGTTAGCCGTCAGCACCGACGCTTCTCATCACGTACGCACTGGTTTGGTCGCGTGCCGACGCCCTGGGTCCGGTCCGGGCGGTCACTTTCCAGCACGTGCGGGTTCTGCGGCCGGGACACGCGGCTTGAGGAGATCAAAACCCGGCTCCGGCTGGATTTCGACCCCGGACCGCATGGCTGGATTTCGACCCCGGACCGCATGGCTGGATTTCGACCCCCGACCGCATGGGCTGGATTTCGACCCCGGACCGCATGGCTGGATTTCGACCCGGACCGCATGGATTGGCACGAACTCAGCTCCGGTGGGAAAACGCACACGCTGATAGCGGTCGGGCACGGCCGATGCCAACGCCGGCTGGAAAATGTACGCCTCGATGTGCGGACGGCAGCACGGGTTTCCGAACGCGTGCCGACCGTTCAGAACCTCCTCCGGACGGGACGGTCGGTCGGGTCCGATTCGGGATGGTCGTCTCACCTCCGGACACGAATTTGAGAAACCCGCGAACCGGACGTGTCCACAGGGCTACCGCAGCGTGACCGGTCGGCGACGGACGGGTGTCCACACGCCGAGTCCGGGCGTACACACATCGTCCACAGAGTTATCCACCGAAGTGGAGATCTCGGCGTTTGACGGGTGGGAGATTTACCCATAACGTGCAGGTCACGAAACCTCCGGATGGTCGGCACGCTCGCAGGGGAAGGCAAGCGATCCGATGTTCCTGGAGGTTTCGTCCTTCCCGGCCCCGGCCGACACACCGGGCGGCAATCCGCACGCGCAGTGGGTTTGCGGCATACTCACCTAGAGTTACCGGCGAGTGAGCGCTTGTCGGCCAGGCTGACCCCCGGGTCCGTGCCGGAAACCCGGCCACGGAGATGAGCGCCCATGTACGAGCGAGGAGAGAACGTGGCTGCAGAGACCTACAGTGGTGAGTTTTACTGTGTCAAGTGCAAGGAGAAGCGTGAGGCCACCGGCGAGGTCAAGGTCAACGAGAAGGGCACCCGGATGGCCAAGGCGAAGTGCCCGGTGTGCGGCACCAACCTGAACCGCATCCTCGGGAAGGCCTGACCCGAAGACTTTGAAGTGCCCGGCGTCTGCCGGACCTGACGACTGCGAATGGGGCGACACCGCGATTCGGTGTCGCCCCATCGTCGTCTCCGCAGGACGCCCTTTCCGAGGACGACGCAACTCGATCCGCCGCGCGGTCTGTACCCGTACCTGTGGACAACCGCCCGGGTCCGGGGCCGCCGTGGCCCCAGAATCGACTCATGCCAGCTGTCGATCGCGCCACCGAGGAACGACCTCGTCTGGTGCCCGGTATGCCCGTGCTGGAGCGCGGCCCGGGCCAACTCCAGATCGGCCTCGGACCGGACGCGGGGCTGGTGCTCTCCGGTGCACCGACCGGCCTGCGCGCCGTGCTCGCGCTGGTCGACGGCAACCACGGCCGGTCGCAGATCCTGGCCGCGGCCCGACGCTCGGACATCGAGCCCGAACTGATCGACCGGATCCTGCGCTCACTGTCCTCCGCCGGCCTGTTGATCGACAACACCTCGGCCCCCGCCGCCGCCATCGACCTGTCCCGGCAGCGGATCCGACTGGTCGGCGCCGGCCGGCTCGGACGTGCGGTCGCCACCGCACTGCTGGAGGCTCAGGTCGGCAGCCTCTTCCTGGTCGACGGCGATCCGATCGACCCGGCCGTGTACCCGCGGCCGGGGCTCGCGTCCTCGGCCGCGCAGGCACTGCAGTCCGTGCTGCAACACCTGCCCGATCGTGACCACACCGACGGGCTGCCGTGCGCTACCGAGGTCCGGGTCGTCGGCCACTGGACCAAGCCCGAACATCTCAGTCCCGATCTGACCGTGATCGCGACCGACCGAGCCGAACCGGACCGCGCGATCGGCGAGGACTACACCCGGATCGACCACCCGCACCTCTTCGTCCGACCGCTTCTCGACGGCGTGCTGGTCGGTCCGTTCGTCCGACCGGGTCGCGGCCCGTGTCTGCGCTGCACCGATCTGACCCGCCGCGACGCCGACGAAGCCTGGCCGCTGCTGCTCGCCCAGCTGTGCCGCACCCGACTGCCGGTGCTGCCGCTGCTGGCGACGTGGGCCGGTACCACCGCGGTCGGCCAGCTCGCCCATCATCTGGCCGGCGGCGTACCGAGCACCGCCTCGGGCACGCTGGAGCTGGTCGCGCCCGAGTGCGAGCTGCGCTATCGCAGCTGGCCGATGCACCCGTCCTGCGGCTGCGCCTGGTACGCGTGACCAGGCACATCCGGATCAGGACGCGTGATCACGGGCCGCGTGACGAGGGCCACGTCTGGGCCGAGCCGGACCGGATTGCTGCTGAGCAAGAATGGCCGCATGAGTTCAGACGACGACTCGCTGGCCCGCTCCGCGTTCCGGCGCGGTGCCAAACTCGCCTCGCTGCCGATCGGCTATGCCGGCCGGGCCACCCTCGGCCTGGGCAAGCGGCTGGGCGGGACGCCCGCGGAGACCGTGAACGAGCAGCTGCAGGCGCGGGCGGCCGATCAGCTGTTCCGGGTGCTGGGTGAGCTGAAGGGCGGGGCGATGAAGGTCGGCCAGGCGATGAGCCTGTTCGAGTCGTTCCTGCCCGACGAGGTGGCTGCCCCGTACCGGGAGAAGCTGTCGATGCTGCGCGATTCCGCGCCGCCGATGCCGACCTCGCGCGTGCACGCGGTGCTCGCGCGTGAACTCGGCCCGCACTGGCGGGATCACTTCCGCAGCTTCGAGTCGCGGCCGGCCGCGGCCGCCTCGATCGGCCAGGTGCATCGCGCGGTCTGGTCCGACGGCCGGACGGTGGCGGTGAAGGTGCAGTACCCCGGCGCCGACGAGGCGCTGCGATCGGACCTGAAGCAGTTGGGCCGGCTCGCCTCCATCGCCGGCCCGCTGGCCGGTGGGATGGACGTCAAGGCGGTGGCCGAGGAGTTCGCGGCCCGAATCGACGAGGAACTCGACTACAACCTCGAGGCACGGTCCCAGCAGGCGTTCGCCGACGCCTTCGCCGACGATCCCGAGTTCGTCGTACCGAACGTGCTGGCGCACACCCAGCGGGTGATGGTCAGCGACTGGATCGACGGCGAGCCGCTGACCGGCATCGCCGACCGGCCGGACGACGAACGCAACACCATCGGCCTGAAGTACGTACGCTTCCTGTTCGCCGGCCCGAGCCGGGTCCAGATGCTGCATGCCGACCCGCATCCCGGCAACTTCAAGGTGCTGGCCGACGGGCGGCTCGGCGTCGTCGACTTCGGCCTGGTGGCTCGGCTTCCCGACGGCCTGCCGTACGAGATCGGCCGGACGTTGCGGATCGCGATGACCGGCGATGATCATGCGGCGGTGGCGCTGCTGCAGCAGGAGGGATTCCTCACCCGCGAGGTGGATCCGCAACTGGTGATGGACTACCTGGCACCGTTCGTCGAACCGGCCGCCGAGGAGCAGTTCACCTTCAACCGGGCCTGGATGCAGGACATCTACCGGCAGGCCAACGCCGACTCGATCGCTGCCCGCGAATTCGGCAAGGCGTTCAACCTGCCGACCGACTACCTGCTGATCCACCGGGTCTGGATGGGCGGCATCGCGGTGCTCTCCCAGCTCGGCATCACGGCCGGTTTCCGGGCCGTGCTGGACGAGTTTCTGCCCGGGTTCGCGGTCGAACCGGCCTGACAGCGGATTCGGCGAGATCGGATCGATCGCTTCGGCAGCGAGTGTCGGTGGCTTCGGCAAGGATCGAGCCATGATTGATCATTTCGGCATCAACGTCAGTGACATGGCCACCGCGAGCGCCTTCTACGACAAGGTCCTGGGGGTGCTCGGACATCGCCGGTTGATGGACTTCGGCGTCGCCGTCGGCTACGGCACCGAACAGCCGCAGTTCTGGATCTCCACCTTCGAGGGTGTCGGCGCCAACCGCGAGGTGCACGTGGCCTTCACCGCGCCGGACGCGGCCACGGTCCGGGCGTTCGGTCAGGCCGCGACCGATCTCGGCGCGGAGATCCTGCACGAGCCGCGGATCTGGCCCGAATACCACGAGCACTACTTCGCCGTCTTCGTCCGCGACACCGAGGGAAACAACATCGAGGCGGTATGCCACACGGCCGAGCTCGACGACTGATCACCCGCTGCCGTAACGCATCAGCAGACAAGACGCCCGCCGCCCGGCAACCGAAGTTGCCGGGCGGCGGGCGTTTCTGACCTGCTACCCCAGGCGATCAGGACAGCTACCCCAGGTCATCAGGACAGGGCGCGACCGAGCCAGAGCCGGACGGCGTGGAACATCCGGCTCGCCCGACCCCCGCCGAGGGTGCTCGGTCCGCCGAAGATCCTGCCGACCGGCTCGGCGGTCATGCCGCTCGCTCCGGACGGTCCTCGGACCCGCGCCCCGGACCCTGCTGCGCACCGACGGCAACCCGGCGGTCCTTGTGCTGCGGCTCCAGGGCCCACCGGCGCACCACGGAGGGAGCTACCTCGGTCTGCTCGGGCAACGGATGCTTCCGTGGACGCCCTCGCGGGCGCTTCCGAGCCACAACCTCACCCTGGACCAGCAACTGTCCGCCCCAGACACCCCACGGCTCGTGCCGCTGCAGGGCGCCGGCGAGGCAGGCATCCTGCACCGGGCAATCGCGGCACAGCGACTTCGCGTACTCCACATCCGCGGGCTGCTCGGCAAAGAACACCTCCGGATCGACGAGACGACACGGAGTGTCGTCCGCGGCGAACATCGGATCGAAGATCTCCCCCACGACAGGCGCGAGCAGTTGGGTGGCCAGGGACTGGTTACTGACTGCATCAAACATGTCGGCCAACTTCTCTTCTCGGGTGGCCCGCTACGGCGTTGGTTTACGCCGGGCGGAACCGCCCTCGGTTTGGGCCGGGAAACACGAAGGCCGTGAATCCCGGATTGCCTCGGGTTCACGGCCTTGAGTCGGCTCGGTGTTGATCTACACCGGTGGACTCGGAGGTCTGGACCCCAGACTGGTGACAAAGGCGCCCTTGGCGTTGCGGCTCATACCCTGAGCACCCTGGTCGATGACGGCAGCGCACGGCTTGCTCGAGTCGAGCTGCACGGTGACGTCGGTGGTGATGGACTTGTGGTCATTGATCTGCGACAGCAGGTCCTGATGAAGCGCGATGCCGGCCGTCGGGCGGACGGAGGCGGAATAACGGCCACCGGCGGGCATGATCGTGCCGAGAGCACGCGACAGCGACATCGTCAGCCGTGGGCGCGATGCTGGGATGATCACGGTGGACCGCGTGCTGATGCTGCGGGTCAACGTCGCCATGTCACTGCCTCCTCTCGGCGCATGATCAACATCGTCAGACTCCTGACTCGATGTCCGGTGGATTTTGCGGCCGGATGATTGCCGCATCGGAAACACTATGGCCACATGGGCTGCGTGGCAACCGATTTAGCCCGTTTCGGTGACTTATTTTCCCGATGGCCACCTCAGATGCTCGATCGGCGCAGAACCTAAGGTACGAGTAAGTCGCCGAGCCGCACTCCGACACCACATCGTCCGAAGCGAATGCTGCAGATTTCAACTGTCATTGACGACCTCCAACAGGTCGGCACCGTACTTGCTGATCTTGGTCGCGCCGACTCCGGTGACCTTGATCAACTCGCGCGCGGTACGAGGCCGGGCCTCCGCGATCGCCAGCAGCGTTGCGTCGGTGAAGACGCAGTAGGCCGGCACCCGCTCGGTCTCGGCCTGGGACTTGCGCCAGGTCCGCAACCGCTCCAGGGTCGGCTCGTCGTAGCTGGCCGGGCAGCCGGCGTGACGTCCGAGCTTGCGCTCGGCCGCATCGTTCAGGTGCCGGCCGCAGGATCGGCAGGTTGCCGCCAGCGCGGTGGACGTTCGCCGAGCAGACCGGACCGGTCCGTTCGGCCGGGTCGCACCGCTGCCCGGCCGGACACCGTCGATGAAGCGCGACGGCCGCCGCTCGCCGGATCCGTTCCGGGTCCGGGCCCAGGAGATCCGCAGCCGGGTCTTGGCCCGCGTGACGCCGACATAGAACAGCCGCCGCTCCTCCTCGACCTCGTCCGGCGTGGTAGCCAGCACGAACGGCAGTGATCCCTCGCTGACGCCGACGACGGCAACGGCCTCCCACTCCAGCCCCTTGGCCGAGTGCAGGGTGGACACCGTGACACCGTCGGCGCTCGGCACGTGTTGGGCGTCGGCTCGACGTTGCAGCTCGACCACGACATCGGCCAGCGTGCAACCCGGTTGTTGCCGGACCAGGTCGTCGGCCACCGAGACCAGGGCCGCCAGCGACTCCCACCGCTCCCGCACCGCACCGGTGCCGGAAGGTGGCTGGTCGGTCCAGCCCATGCTGCCGAGCAGCAGCTTCACCTGCTCGGCCGCAGACCGCGAGTCGGGTTCGGTGGATTCGCCGGAGGCCGCGATCCGGGCCTGCGTGCGCAAGGTGATCAACGCCTGCCGGACCTCCGGCCGCTCGTAGAAGCGCTCGCCGCCGCGGACCAGGTAGGGCACGTCGCGATCGGCCAGCGCCTGCTCGAAGGCGGGTGACTGGGCGTTCACCCGGAACAGCACGGCCATCTCGCGGTACTCGATACCGCCCTTGTGCAGCGAGGCCAGCCAGTCCGCGACGTCGGCGGCTTCGGACGCTTCGTCGGCTGCGTCGGCGAACACCGGCTCCGGGCCGGACTCGCGCTGGGCCTCCAACTGGACCGAACCGAGCTGACCACCGTCGGCGGGGCGGGCCCGTTGCAGCACCCGATTGGCGACCCGGACGACCTGCGGGGTGGAGCGGTAGTCGCGAATCAGCCGGATCACGGTGCTGCCCGGGTGGCGTTTGGCGAAACCGGTCAGGAAGCCGGCCTGTGCGCCGGCGAAGGAGTGAATCGTCTGCGCCGGATCGCCGACCACACAGAGATCCTGCGAGTCGCCGCGCCACAGGTCGAGCAACGCCTGCTGCAGCGGGCTGACGTCCTGATACTCGTCGACCACCAGATGCCGGTAGGTGCGGCGGATCTCGGTGGCGACCCGATCGTGCTCGGCGATCATCGCCGCGGTGCAGAGCAGGATGTCCTCGAAGTCGATCCGCTGCCGCTCCCGCTTGACCTCCTCGTACGCCGCGAAGGCGCGGGCCACCGTCTCGGCGTCGAAGGAAGCGAGCTCGCGACCGCGTGATCCGGCCAGCTCAAGGTAGCTGTCGGGGGTGACGTTGCTGACCTTGGCCCAGCTGATTTCGCTCATCAGGTCCCGCAGGCCCGGCGCCGCGGTGGGCAGCCGCAGCCGAGAAGCGGCCTCGGCGATCACCCCGTACCGGTTGTCCAGCACGGGCGGCAGATCCGACCCGTACGCCTTGGGCCAGAAGTACTGCGCCTGCCGCAACGCGGCCGAGTGGAACGTCCGGGCCTGCACCCCAGCGATGCCCAGCCGTTGCAGCCGGCCTCGCATCTCGCCGGCGGCCCGGGTGGTGAAGGTGACGGCAAGCACCGAGGTCGGCGCATACACCCCGGTCGCCACGGCGTAGGCGATCCGGTGGGTGATCGCCCGGGTCTTGCCGGTGCCGGCGCCGGCGATCACCGCCACCGGCCCGCCCAGGCTGGTGGCCACCGCCCGCTGCTCCGGATCCAGCCGATCCAGCAGCTGGTCCGCGTCGGGGACTGCCGCAGGACTGGCCGAGATCGTCATGCCGACGACCCTAGACCGGCGTACCGACAACGCGGCCGGCGAGCATCCCGCGGAATAGTTCGTCCGGCGATCCGGTTGGCTGTCGGCATGAGCACGTTCACCATGTACACCACCCCCTGGTGCGGATATTGCTTCCGGCTGAAGCAGCAACTGAAGCGCGAGCAGATCGACTTCGACGAGGTGGACATCGAGCAACAGCCGGCGGCCGCTGAGCTGGTGGCGTCGGTGAATCACGGCAATCAGACCGTGCCGACGCTGGTGTTCTCCGACGGTTCCGCGCTGACGAACCCGTCGGTGCGCGAGGTGACCGCCAAGCTCGCGTCGCTCTGAGCGACCGCTTCGCGGCGTCCGCCGGGACTGTGATGAGATGCCGTACGTGTCCGTTCAGCCTGCAGATGTTGCCGACGACCGCCCGGTGATCTTGTTCGATCTCGACGGTACGGTGCTGGACTCGGCTCCCGGCATTGTCGCGGCCCAGCAGCAGGCGTTGCGCGACGTCGGATTCGAACCGCCGGACGAGGCGGAGTTGCTCAGTGATCTCGGTCCGCCACCGGCGGTGATCTTCGCCCGGATCGGACTGCCGGAGGAGTTGATCACGCCGGCGGTCGAGGCCTATCGCCGGCACTATCTCGGTCGGGGCATCCGTAACGCGGCCCTGTTCCCCGGCGTCGCCGAGTTGCTCGACCTGCTGCGGCCGCACTATCGGCTGGCCACCGCGACGATGAAGTTGATCACCACTGCCATCCCGTTTCTGCAGCACCATGGCGTCGCCGGACGTTTCGAGGTGATCGGCGGCGCGCAGGACGGTGTCGTCGACAAGCCGGCAATCATCAAGGCCACCCGGATCGCTCTCGGCGAACCACCCGCGGAAAAGATGATCATGGTCGGCGATCGACACTCCGACATCTCCGGCGGCCGTGCCGAAGGACTGCGTACGATCGCGGTCAGCTGGGGCTACGGCAGTCGCGACGAGTTGCTGGCCAGCGATCCGGACGTGATCATCGACCGCCCGGACGAGTTGCCCGCGGCCGCTGAGCGATTGCTGGCCGAGGTGCGCGGTTGATGTGATGATCAACTTCGCAGGGCTCCGAGTGCCGCCGGAGCTGGTCGACTCGCATCGAAGATATTTCGGCGAGGCCGGGCTCCGGTGGGTGTCCGAGGCTCCGAGGATCGCCGCCGAACTGTTGCAGCAGTGGCAACTCACTCCGGACGGTCCGAGCGGACACGGTGCGGTGGCCTGGGTGCTGCCGGTGCGCAGTGTTGATCATGGTCCGGCGGTGCTGAAGCTGCAGCCGATCGACGACGAGACCGTCGGCGAACCCGTAGCCCTGCAAGCATGGCACGGCGACGGCGCAATCCGGTTGCTCGACCATGATCAACAGACCGGGAGTCTGCTGCTGGAACGCGCGGATGCCGAACGCAGTCTGGACGTGATCGAAGATGATCTTGCCGCGCTCCAGCTGCTGTCCGAACTGCTGGCCAGGCTCAGCCGATGGCCGGCACCACCGCAGCTGCGCCGGTTGTCCGACATCGGCGAACGGTTGCTGCAACGAGTGCCGCCCACCCTGGCCAAGATCGGCAACGATCCGTTGCGGACCATGATCAACAGTTGCGCAGCCGCACTCGGCGAAGTGCTGCCGGAGTCCGGAGATCGGCTGCTGCATTGGGATCTTCACTATCAGAACGTGCTCGGCAGCCTGCCCGACACGGGCCGGGAGCCTTGGCTGGCGATCGACCCGAAGCCGCTGGCCGGCGATCCCGGCTTCGAACTGCTGCCGGCCCTG